>CAWFJD010000017.1:0-1428169 GCA_963816135.1 uncultured Chloroflexia bacterium | reverse complement strand
GGTCAACAACGGCTCCTCGCCGACACTCACCATCTCCGCTTGGTTGTCTCCTCCACGCCCGTCACCAACTCCGCTCAGGTGACCCACTCCGATCAGGAAGACCCGGACTCCACTCCCGCCAATGGCGTCACTAGCGAGGACGATAGCGAGCGCGGGCATCGCGCCAAACGTCGCCGACCTGTCCGTCACCAAGACCGCCGACAAGTCGCATGCGAACGTCGGCGAAGACGTGACCTACACGATCATCTCCACGAACGGCGGCCCCGATACCGAGACCGGCGTCAAGGTGACGGACAACCTTCCGGCGGGTCTGACCTACAAGTCGTCTTCGGCGACCGCCGGCAGCTACGCGAGTGGAACCGGCATCTGGACTGTCGGCTCGCTGACGAACGGTTCCTCCGCAAGCCTGACGCTCGTCGCGACCGTCACCCAGCTCGGCAGCATCGCCAACACGGCCAACGTCACCGGCGCGCCATTCGATCCGGTCGCCCCCAACAACTCCGATGCCACGTCCTTCGACCAGCTCGTGGATCTGGCAGTGGCCAAGTCCGTCGACAACACGGCACCCAACGTGGGATCCACCGCCACGTTCACGGTCACCGTCTCCAACGCCGGCCCAAGCGTCGCCACGGGCGTCGTGATCCACGATGCGCTGCCGATTGGCCTGACCTGGTCGTCGGACACGCCATCCCAGGGCGCCTACAACCACACCACGGGTGACTGGTCGGTAGGCTCCGTGGCTTCGTCCGGAACTGCCACGCTGACCGTCCACGCGACTGTCGCAGGCAGCGCGGCGATGACCAACACGGCCTCGGTCAAAGCCGTCGACGAGCCGCAGGTCGGCACCGCCAACGACACGGCCTCCGCGACGGTCACTCCACCGCACGCGGACCTGGCGGTGACCAAGACCGTGGCCGCGGCCCGGCCCAACGTGGGCGACGGGGACACGTTCACGGTGACGGTCACGAACCACGGCCCGGACACGGCGACGAACGTGGCCCTGTCCGACGTCCTGCCGGCCGGAATTACCTTCGTGAGCGCCTCGGCCAGTCAGGGTGCGTTTGTCTCGGGCACCGGCGTCTGGACCGTAGGCTCGCTCGGGGTCGACGACACCGAGACCCTGACCGTCCAGGTCAGCGTCGCTGCCGCCGGCGACTACACCAATACCGCGACAATCTCACACTCGGACCAGTTCGACCCGGCCGGCGCCAACGACTCGGCCGCGGCGCAGGTCTGGACGCGAGTCGCCGACATCTCGATCGCCAAGACGGTCGACAAGCCCGTGCCGCCCGTCGGCTCGGTCGTGACGTTCACGATCACGGCCACCAACGCGGGACCGGACCCGGCCTCGCAACTCGTCGTTGGGGACGCCCTGACCGCGGACTTCGCGTTCGTCTCGGCCACGCCCAGCCAGGGCTCGTACGATCCCGCCGGCGGATCCTGGACTTTGGGCGGTCTGGCGGTCGACGCCGACGCGACGCTCCAGATCAAGGCCCGCGTGGTCGCCTCCGGACACCTGGCCAACACCGCGTCTCTCGACAGCCTGCTCCAGCGCGACCCGAACGGCTCGAACGACTCCGCCACGGCAACCATGGACGCCCCGAACGCGGCAGACCTGAGCCTGACCAAGACGGTCGATGACTCGACGCCGGACCTGAATTCGAACGTCAGCTACACGGTCGCGGTCACGAATCACGGCCCGAACGCCACGACCGGCGTAGCGGTCCACGACGCGCTGCCGGCCGGCATGACCTACGTCTCGAGTACCGGCTACCTCCGGCGCCTACGATCCGGTCACGAAGATCTGGAGCGTGGGGGCGATCCCGAACGGCGGCACGGAGACCCTCACGCTCGTCGCGAAGCTGACCGTCGAGGCGCCGAAGACCAACACGGCCGAAGTTTCGGCCTCTGACCTTCCCGATCCAGACTCCACTCCGGCAAACGGGGCCGGGGGCGAGGACGACATCGCATCGGCGACGGTCACGCCCACCGCTGCGGATCTGGCCATGGCCAAGAGCGTTGACGACCCGAACCCCGACGTGGGAGTGGACGTTGCTTTCACGATCACGGCCATGAATGCGGGCCCGGACGACGCCACGGGCGTCAACGTCACCGACAACCTGCCTGCGGGCCTGAACTACAAGTCCTCGTCCGCGAGTGCCGGCGAGCTACGACGCCGGGACGGGCATCTGGACCGTCGGCGGTCTATCGAATGGCGGCTCGGCGTCCCTGACCATCGTGGCAACTGTCACCGCACCGGGAACGATCACCAACACCGCCCTCGTCGCCGGCAATCAGTACGACCCGAACGCCGCCAACAACAGCGCGAGCACCGGCACCGCCCAGCTCGTCGACCTGGTGGTCACGAAGACCGTCGAAGTCGCGGCCATCAACGTCGGCTCGGTTGCCTCGTTTACCGTCACCGTCGCGAACTCCGGGCCCGGCACGGCCCACAACGTCGTGGTCTCCGATCCGCTTCCGGCGAGCCTGACGTTCGTTTCGGACACGCCGAGCGCGGGAAGCTACGACCCGGCCACGGGTGACTGGACGATCGGCACCGTCGGCAACGGCGGCTCGGCGACCCTGACGCTCCACGCGACCGTCACCTCCGGCATCCCCGCTACCAACCGTGCTTCCGTGAAGTCGCTCGACGAACCCCAGTCGTCGACCGCCAACGATTCGGCCGGCGCCACCGTCACGCCGCCCCTGGCCGATCTCCAGGTAACCAAGACCGTCGCCACGTCTCGCCCCGACCTGGGCGACGCGGATTCGTTCACGGTGACGGTGACCAACTCGGGACCGGACGATGCCACGGCCGTGACCGTCCTGGACGTGCTGCCCGCCGGTCCGACCTATGTAAGCAATACCGCCAGCCAGGGCAGCTTCGATAGCGCTACGGGCATCTGGACGTTGGGCGCGCTCGCGAACGGCGCAAGCGCCACGCTGACGATGCACGTCTCCGTGGCCGCGGCCGGCGATTACACGAATACGGCCAGCGTCACGCACTCCGACCAGTACGACCCCAACTCCGCCAACAACCAGGCGTCGGCGTCGCTTTCCACCCGAGTGGCAGACATTGCGGTCGCGAAGACAGCGGACCATGCCACTCCCGCCGTGGGCACGGACGTCACGTTCACGGTCACGGCCTCGAACGGCGGCCCGGACGACGCCACTCAACTCGTGATCCACGATCCGCTGCCCGCCGGATTGACCTTCGTCTCGGCCGCCCCGAGCGTTGGAACGTACTCGCCGACGACGGGCGACTGGACGATCGGCCCAATCGCGAACGGCGCAAACGCGACGCTCGACCTCAAAGCCGAGGTTGCGGGCTCAGGGTCGATCGTGAACACCGCCGCCGTCTCCGGACTCCTCCAGCGCGACCCCGACGCGGGGAACGACTCGGCATCCGCCAGCCTCGACGTTCCACCGGCCGCCGATCTGAGCCTGTCCAAGGCCGCCGACGTCGGCGTTCCCAACCTCAACGAGAACGTGACTTTCACGATCAAGGCCACCAACCACGGTCCCAACGACACGTCGGGCGTCCGAGTCACCGATGTGTTGCCGGCCGGCCTCGCGTACGTCTCGAGTTCCCCCAGCACGGGCACGTTCGACTCGGCGTCGGGGGAGTGGGCTGTGGGCGAGCTCCGAGACGGCGCGACGGCGGCTCTGACGTAATCGCCCAGGTCACGGCCGAAGGCCCGATCGCCAACACCGCGGAGATCATGGCCTCGACCCTGCCCGATCCGGACTCGACTCCGGGCAACGGCAAGGCCGGTGAGGACGACCAGGCGAGCGTGGCGCTTAACAGCAAGGGCGTCGCGGACCTCAGCCTCTCCAACAAGCTGGTTTCGAGCGGCAGCCGAGTCGGCACCCAGGCGGTCTACAAGCTGACCGTGCACAACGCCGGACCGGACACCGCGAGCGGAGTCATCGTCCGCGACCAGCTGCCGGATGGCCTGAGCTTCGTGGCGGCCGAGGGCGGCAAGTACGATCCTCACACCGGTGTGTGGAGCGTCGGCGAACTGGCCGTGGGAGCCTCCGTGTCCCTGACGCTCACGACTCAGATCGGCGCCGCCGGCTCCATCACCAACGTCGCCGAAGTCGCGGCCAGCGATCAGCGCGACCCGAACTCGACCCCAGGCAACGCCGAACCCAGGGAGAACGACCAGTCTTCAGCCGGCCTCGCCGCTGGCCTTGCCACTCTGCCGCCGACGGCCACGATCCCGTTGCTGCCGGCCTCGCCCGGCGGCCTGGCGCTGTGGCTGTTGGGCTCCGTGTTCGCCGCGGCCGCCCTGCTGGGCACCTTGACGGCCCGTTCGCGTCGCCGACTCAGGAACTAGGTCGCGGCCCGGGCTGCCGCGCGATCCGCACAGGCCGCGAACGGAGTGTGCGCCGGCAGATACACGACGCACCCTGGGGCCGGTTCGGGCTCCGAAATCGCCCCCTGGAGGCGCCGAATTGGGCCCGGAAGCGCCGATTCGAGGCTTCCGAACACGTAGATGTGCATCGGCGGCACAGAACCGGCAATTCAGCGGCGTCCTCGAGGTCGAAAGTCGCTGACGTGTATTCGCCTACGCACATCGGTCCGCGGCGCGGCAAGAACCGGGCTAGGCGACTGAGTCCCTGCGGAGGTCGAAGTAGGCCACCTCGTGCCTCGTGAACAGGGCCTCCAGTTCGTCGTATCCGTGGTGGTTCAAGTACTGGCGCTCCGCATCGGAGATCGCCATTGCCAGGAGCCAGTGGACATCCAAATCGGGGCCGACCGAGAGTGTCGAGAGTTCCTGCCATGGGAAGGGCTCGACGAACAGCACATGACGCAAGCTGGTGGACAGGCCCGGATAGTAGCGGGCGATGAGGTCCGGAAACACGACGCCCGGAGCACACAGCCACCTGTCCTTCATGACGAAGAAGGCTGCCGTCGAGAGCAGGTTGACGAACTCGGCCGCGGATGAATCCGCGACTCCGGCGATTTCGATCCGAATGTCGGAACCGTCCAGCAGATTGGGCGTTCGGTGCAGACTCAGCGTTGAGTGAGTGTCGAGGCCAGACGCGGGTCTGTCGTGCCAGTGCATGACATCCACCCAGTGAGCGTTGCTCACGTCGAAGTAGCGATCTACCGTCGGCGGCCCGCCTACTGCCGTCCTGACCGCGCGGGCAACCGCAATGCCCGACTCGTCGATGTCACTCACGCGGCCATGGTAGTCGTCAGAGATGCGGTACATTGCCGTCTGTGGGACCAAGATCATGTGGTCGTCGCAGCGATCGGGTCCAGGCTAGAACCCGAGCGCCAAGAGCGTCTTCCTCATGCGGCGGGCGGCTTTGCCGCGGTGGGAGATGGCGTTCTTGGCCTCGGCGGACCACTCGCCAAGGGTCCGGCCGCCGGGCGGCTCCGCCGCGGGTTCGAAGATCGGGTCGTAGCCGAAGCCGCCGTCTCCCTTGGGCGCCGCCGCGATGCGGCCCTCGCAGCGTGCCGCGGGCGAACCGGAGCGGCAGCCCGCCTCGCGCGCCCCGCTCCTCCGGCAACGCCAGCGCCAGCGCGCAGCGGTATCGGGCGCCGCGCCGCTCGGCCGGCAGGCCGGACAGCGCCGCCGAGCAGCTTGACGTTGTTCTCCTCGTCGGTGGCGTGCTCGCCGGCGTAGCGCCGCGTTCGAACGCCCGGCCCGCCGCCGAGCGCGTCTACTTCGATCCCGGAGTCGTCGGCCAGAGTCGGCAGGCCGGACAGAGCGCAGTAGAAGCGCGCCTTCTTCGACGCGTTCGACTCGAACGTCTCGCCGTCCTCGACCGCTTCTTCGGAGATGCCGACGTCGTCGAGATCGACGAGCTCCGCGTGGACGTCGAGGAGCTCGCGCAGCTCGCGGAGCTTGTGAGCGGAGCGCGTCGCGACGAGCAGCCGCGAGCGACTCGCGGGCGCGCGCGGACCGCTCGGCCCTCGGAGCCGCCGACCCGCCACGCGGCGGGCTTAGCGCTTGACCGAGGCGAACGCCTCGGCCTGCATCGCGAAGAGCTTCTCGAGGCCGGCGCTCGCGAAGTCGAGCATCCGATCCATGTCCGACGCGCTCGAACGGCTTGCCCTCGGCCGTGCCCTGCAGCTCGACGTAGCGGCCGGCGTCCGTGGCCACCACGTTGAAGTCCACCTCCGCCTTGGAGTCCTCGGAGTAGTCGAGGTCCAGGCACGTGACGCCGTTGACGATGCCCACGCTCACGGCCGCGACCTTGCCGATCAGGCAGCGCTCCATGCCGTAGGTCCGCAGCGCCGCCGCGAGGGCGACCCAGCCGCCGGTGATCGACGCCGTCCGAGTGCCGCCGTCGGCGTTGAGGACGTCGCAGTCGATCGTGATCGTCCGCTCGCCGAGCTTGGCCATGTCCACGACGCCGCGCAGCGACCGGCCGACCAGGCGCTGGATCTCGTGGGTCCGGCCGCCGAGCTTGCCCTTGGCCGCTTCGCGGACGCTCCGCTCGCTCGTGGCGCGGGGCAGCATGCTGTACTCGGCCGTCACCCAGCCCGTGCCCTTGCCGCGGAGATGGGGCGGGATCTTGTCCTCGATCGTGGCCGCGCACAGCACTTCCGTGCCGCCGACCTTGATGAGGCACGAGCCCTCGGCCCACTTCTGGACGCCCAGCGTGAGGGTCACGGGCCGCAGGTCGCCGGGCAGGCGGCCGTCGGCCCGCTGGACCGGCTGAGCTCCGATGGTCACTTCGAAACCTCCTGGGTGGCGTCCTTCGCCTCGGCTGGATTGGCGGCCTCGGCCCGGCTGGCGGCCTCGGCGCGAGCCTCGGCCTTGGCAGCATCCCACAACTCGTCGAGTTCGGCGAAGCTCATCTCGCGCAGCTGGACGTTTCGCTCGCGGGCCATCCGTTCCACGCGCCGGAAACGGTCGCGGAACTTGTCCGCGGCGGCCCGCAGCGCGCCCTCGGCCTCCACGCCGTGGCGCCGGGCGAGGTTCGTCACGACGAGCAGGAGATCGCCGACCTCCTCGCGCTTCTCCTCGTCCGTGGTGGCGGCCGCGAGTTCGTCGAGCTCCTCCTGGACCTTGTCCAGGATGCCGACGATGTCCGGCCAGTCGTAGCCGAGGTGCGCGGCCCGCTCGGACATCTCCTGGGTGGCCGCGAGGGCGGGCATGGACCGCGAGATGCCGTCGAGGGCGCTCTTGACCGGGGCCGAGTCGGCGTCGCCTCGGCGTCGGCCTCGCGCTCGGCGCGCTTGATCTGCTCCCACTGGCGGTTCACGTCGGACGCCGTGGCCGCCGTGGCCTCGCCGAAGACGTGCGGATGGCGCCGGACGATCTTGCGGCTGATCGCGTCGTACGACGTCGGTCATGTCGAAGACGCCGGCTTCGGCCGCGAGCTGGGCGTGCAGGACGATCTGCAGGTACAGATCGCCGAGCTCGCCGGCCAGATCCATCGAGGCGCCCGCCGTCGAGGGCGTCGTAGACCTCGTAGGCCTCCTCGAGCAGGTGCTTCTTGAGCGACTGGTGGGTCTGCTCGCGATCCCATGGGCAGCCGTCGGGGAGACGGAGCCGGTACGAGATCCAGGGCAGGGACCAGGGCTCGCCACGGCAAGCACGGGATCCAGCGGCGGCAGGTAGAGCGGCGCGGCGAGCATCGCATCGGTCAGCTCGGCCGAGCGGCGCGGTGTCCACGACGCCGATCCGACCCACGACGTGGTCCGCCGGGTAGAGCCGCCGAAGCGTAGCGACGGCGCCGCCGTCCGCCGGTGCGGCCAGGCGAGCGCGAGTGCCGGCCCGGGATCGCGGTCGGGGAGTGCGGCTCGGGCTCGGCGATCGGCGTCGTGCCCGGCAGCCGAGCATCGCCGGGGCACGAGCAGGAGCGGCCGCGCAGGTTCGAGCGGGAAGGATCCCAGCCGTTCAGGCGCGACTATCTGAAGGCCCGCGGACGGGTCGAGTCCCCAGCGTATGCGAGCCTCGGCAACGAAGGCGTCGAGCACGAGTCCCGCGCGATCCTACGGCGTCGCCGAGGCGAGGGCGGCCACGGCCGTCTGGTTGGTCCAGATCAGCGAAGACGACTGCAGCTCGGCCAGCCAGCGTGGGAAGACGACGTCCTTGAGCCTGGCCTGTTCGGCCGCATCCTGAACCCGCGTCTGCTGCTCGAGGACCTTGTAGATATGGAAGCCGTTGTCGTCGAGCATCGGTGTCACGCTGCCGACCGGCGCGGAGAAGATCGCGGTCGTCTGCGGGACGTCGAGCATGTAGGGCGAGACCCAACCGAGCTCGGCGCCGGTGGCGGCGTCGACCGTCTCGGAGGCCTGAGCGGCGACCGTGGCGAAGTCCGCGCCCGAGTTGATCGCGAGCTGCGCTTCGGCGATCCGCTGATCCGGGGCCGGCCGGCGGCCCTCGAACTGGACGACGACGTAGCCCTGGCTCGATTCGAGGACGGGACCGATGATCTGGCCGGCGGTCAGGCCGCTCGCGAAGACGGCGGTCTGGACGCTCGGAAGGCCGAGACCCGGTCTGGCCGTTCTGGGTCTGGTCCATGAAGAGGTCGGCCGGGATCCATGGGATCAAGCCGCCGCTGCTGTTCCAGTACGGTGTCGTCGTTGACCGTCGTGTCTCGGGCCATCGTGTCGAACTTGCGAGGGATCCGCCTTGCAGCTTCGCGACCGCGGCGTCGGCGCGGTTCTTGGCGTCGGTCCAGGTCGGATCCGTCGCGGCGGTGCGTGGGCGCATTGGTCGTGGAATGGCCCGGGGCGAAGACCATCATCCGGATCTGGACTTCGTCGCCGTCGCCGGGCGTGCCGTATCCGGGCGAGATCGAAATCTCGAGAACCCGCCGCTGGACCGTGGGGCTGGTGATGTACTTGGCCTCGATCGCCTTCTTGACCGCGGTCTTGATCGCCTCGCCTTCGGCCTGGTTTCGGTAGCTGCCGCCGCTCGAAGCGCTGCCCACTGAACTCTCCCAGTTGGAGTCCACGAACTTGGGCACGATCTCGGTAACGGTGGCGAAGCGGTAGATGCCGTCTGAGCCCTTGAACAGGGCGGTCAGGTCGTTCGGCTTGGCGAGGCGCGAAGATGGCTTGCCGGAGATCCGGATCGAGGCCCAGCGCGTCTTCTTTGACCAGCCCGATATCGCCCGTGGTTCCCGATCCGCCCACCGTTCCCGGCGTGGGACTCGGTCGCGACGTCGGTCCACTTCTTGCCGCCCTTTACCTCGTCCAGGTACGCCTGAGCCTGCGTCTTGGCCGTCTCCTCGGCGGCCGGCGGTGATGGAGAACGCCGGCGGAACGGGTTCCGGGGCCACGCCGATGACCATGACGTGGCGCATCTCCGGAATCGTGGCGTCGACCTTGACCTGATCGTCGACCTGCTGGCTTGTGACCGAGACGCCGTTCTTCGCGGCCCACTGCCGGACGGCGAGCTCGTTCTCGATCTCGGTGAGTGCCGCGGCCACCACGCCCGTCTTGTTGTTCTCGATGGCGCTCTGGAACTTGCTGAACTCGTCGGACGTGATCTTGCCCTGATTGCGCAGGGTGGTGTAGTCCGCGAGCTGGCGGTCATAGCGGGCCAGGTTGACCTTCGCTCGAGCGAAGACGTCGTCCTTGCTGATGCCCTGGCCGTTGACTCCGGCGACCGGCGCCCAGTGACTGGTGTAGTAGCTGGCGAAGAAGACTCCGCCGAGCATCGCGAGGGCGACGACGATGGCGAGCGAGAACGTCGAGCGTTACGTAGATCGCTCGGCGCGAGTCGTCTGCGGCGCGTCCGTCGGCGGGTGGTCTGGGGGGCCGTTCGGGTGCGGAAGGTCATCTGGGCGTCCTGGTACGTGTGGTCCGGCGAGCAGGCCGGGGGTAACGGAGCCGTATGCTACCGCATTCCGCTCCCTGAAAAGGCTGAAGGCCAGTGGAATCCGTGCCTGCGCGATCGCCCTCGGGTCCGACGAAGGACGTGCCTCACCCGCGATCTCGCCGGCGTTTGACCATCCGATCGACGACGTCGAGGTACGAGCGGGCCTGCCGCGACCAGCTCAGCTCGTCGACGCGGCGGCAGGTGTTCTCGACGCGAGCTTCGCGCTCCGCGGCGTCGTCCACGAGGGCCAGGATGGCCCGCGCCATGTCCTGCGGGTCGCCCGGCTCGTAGACGGAGATCGTGTCCGGCGCGAAGTAGCGCTCGACCGTGGGCAGCCGCGAAGCCACGACGGGTTTGCGCATGGCCGCGTACTCGAGGAGCTTGGTCGACAGGCTCATCCCGGTGAACGGGTCCAGCCGTGTGGGCGCAACCCCGATGTCCGAGCCGGCGATTGCCTCGGGCACGTCTTCGATGGGGATCCGGCCCGGGAATGAGACCCGATCGGAGATTCCGAGCTCCGTCGCGAGCTCCTCGAGAGCGGCCTGGGCGTCGCCGCGGCCGTAGAAGGCGGCCGCGATCGGAAGCTCGGGGCGGTCGCCGAACGATCGCCGCGACCGCACGGAGGACGACGTCGAGTTCGTACGTCGGCGTGAGTGCGCCCGTGTAGACGATTCGGACGGTGCCGTCGGCCATGAACGGTCGCGAGAAGTGGACGCTCGGCGTCGAAGAGCCGCAGGTCCGGGCTGTTGAGGATGACGGTGAGACGGTCGCCGTCCACTCCCAGCGCCCGGAGTCGCTCGGCGAGTGGCTCGTTGACCGTGAGGACCTCGTTCGCGGCCGCGATCGAGAGCTTCTCCTGGAGAAGCAGGAGCCGGTAGCTGATCGGGTTGGCCGCCTTTGGAAAGCGGCTGCGGAAGAACTCCGGCATGGCTTCGTGGAGATCCAGCAGGACCGGCACGCCGGCGAGCTTGAGCGGCAGCGCGGCGAAGACGAGGTAGTCCGGCAGCGAATGAACTTCGATGAGGTCGTAATGGCGGCGGCGGTGGGCGGCCGTGGCGGCGAACATCGACCGGACGAGGAACGCGCCGTATTCGGCGAGGTAGACCGGCAGGCCCGCGCCCTGGTGGCGACCGACCGGGAGTCGGTGCAGCGTCACGCCCTGGACGTTGGCTCGCGGGCCATCGCCCGGACGGCTCAGACCGAAGACGTCGACTTCCCAGCCCGCGGCGACGAGCGTCTCGGCTTCGCGCCGAACCCTCGCGTCCTCTTCGTAGTAGGCGTGGACGATCATGCAGGCTCGGCGTGGCCGCGCTCTCGTCGGGCGCTTGCGCTCATCGGGGCTCGCTCCGGCGGCCGGCGCCGGCCTGGAGCTCGCGGCGAGGGCGGCGACGATGCGCTCGGCCGCGCCGGAACCCGCGAGACGGAGATTCGCGGCGCGATCGCGCCGCCTGGGCGGCCGAACTTGCGAGCGGCGCCCGGGCTCTCCAGCTCGCGGAGCGGCGGCTTCGCGATCGAGACCGACGAGGACCGCGGAGCTGCCCGCCGAGCCGACGGATCTCGACCCACTCGGTGGTGGATCGCAGGACGAGGCAGGGCACGCCCAGCCATGCCGACTCGCGCTGCACGCCGCCGGAATCCGTCAGGACGGCCGCGGCGTGGAGTTGCAGCGTCAGGGACGTGCGATAGCCCTGCGGCTCGATCACGAGAATGCCGTCCGGGCAGCTCGACGCGCGGCCTCCCGCAGCGCGGCGCGCGTTCCCGGGTGAAGCGACAGCACGACCGGACGGTCCGGCGTGGCGACGGCGCCGAGGAGCGCGGTCCAGGCGCGGAGTGCCTCGGGCGAGCGGTTCTCGGCCCTGTGGACGGTCGCGAAGAGATAACCGCCCGGGCCGGAGCCACGAGCCGAGCCGCGCCGGCCACGCTCGGCGAGTGCCGCGGGTTCGCGCACTTCGGCCGAGACGCGGGCCGCCAGGTCGAGCATCAGGTCGCCAACCTCGACCACTCCGCCGAGAGATGCCCTCGGCGGCGAGGTTGGCGACCGCCGCGGGCGTGGGCGCGAACAACCAGCGTGGACAGATGATCGGCGACGATCCGGTTCAGCTCCTCGGGCATCGCCCGATCGAAGCTCCGCAGGCCGGCCTCCACGTGCGCCACCGGGATCCCGAGCTTGGCGGCGGCCAGGGCCCCGGCCAGCGTGGAATTGGTGTCGCCGTAGACCAGGACGGCGTCCGGCGCCTCGTCGCGCAGCACCGGCTCGAGCGCGATCAGCATGCGGCCCGTCTGATCGCCCTGGCCGCCGCCCCCGATGCCGAGCGAGTGGTCCGGCCGCGCCAGCCCCAGCTCGGCGAAGAAGTTGCCCGCCATCGCGTCGTCGTAGTGCTGGCCCGTGTCGACGAACACTTCCTCGTGGCTTCGCCGCAGGACCGGCTGGAGCGTGGCGGCCTTGATGAGCTGCGGTCGCGTGCCGGCGACGCTGACTATCCGCATCGCCGGCGCGGCCTAGCGAGCTTCCGGCGCGCTCGGCGCCGGAATGGGATCGGCCGCGCCGCGCCGGCGGTTGGCCGCCTGGACGCCGATGCCCATGTAGTCGACCCCGGCCGGCAGTTCGACCTCCCGCAGGCTGTTCCGCCCGTCGAGGACCGCCTCGAGCTTGGGGAAGAGCGAGTAGTCGATCGCCGTCCAGAGCTTGTCGGCCGTCTGGGTGACGATGGCTCGGAACGGTCCGGGCTCGCCCCAGTGATAGGGAGTGGCGCAGCAATGCTCGATGTCGGCGTCGTCGAGGAGCGGGTCGTAGGCGTAGACGCTGGCGCCGTGGAAGGACAGCCGTTCGATCAGCGGCAGGGCCCGCGAGTAGGCGAGCTCCTTGACGTTCTCGCGATACGTCATCCCGAGCACGAGCACCGGGACGTCGTCGAGGCCGCCGAGGGCATTCGAGAGGGCCTTGATCGCCAGCCCCACCTGCTCGTCGTTGGTCCGGCGCGAGACGGCGATGACCTCGAGGTCCGGCGCGCGGCTCAGGATCAGGTGCGGGTAGACCGGAATGCAGTGACCGCCGACGCCGATGCCCGGCTGATGGATGTGCGAGTAGGGCTGGCTGTTCGCGGCGTCGATGACTTCCTGGATGTCCACGCCGACGCGGTCCGCGTACCGGGCGAAGTCGTTGGCCAGGGCGATGTTGACGTCGCGGTAGGTCGTGTCCGCGAGCTTGCTGAACTCGGCCGCTTCCGCGCAGCTCATGGCCACGATCTCGGCGTCGAGCACGGAGTCGTAGAAAGCGGCCGCGCGACGACCGGACTCGGGCCCGATCCCGCCCACGAGCTTTGGATACGTGGCCAGGTTGGCGAATACGGCGCCGGAGAAGAGGCGCTCGGGCGAGAAGGCCACGAAGAAGTCCTGCTCGGCCTTGAGGCCGCTGGCCGCTTCCATTCGGGGCGCGAACCGGCCGCGGGTGTCGCCGACGGGAAGCGTGGTTTCGAAGATCACCGTGAGCCCTGCGTGGATGCCCCCGCCGATCGAATCGACCGCCGAGTCCATGTAGCGGTAGTTGGGCTGGTTGCCGTCGTCGAGCATGACCGGGACGATCAGGACGGCCACGTCCGCCTGTGCGGTCGCCGCAGCCGCGTCGGTCGTTGCCCGCAGGCGCCCCGCGGCGTGCATCTCGGCCACGCCTTTGCCGAGGCCCGGCTCTTCGGCCACGTGCGAGCGGCCCTCGTTGATCGCCTCGACCACGGCCGGATTGACGTCCACCGCGGTCACGTTCCAGCCGTGGCGCGCGAACTGGACCGCGAGCGGCAGGCCCATCTTGCCCGCGCCGACTACGACCGCGCGTCCGGCGGTGCCGGCTTCGCCGGTCCAGGGCTCCACCGGAACGGCCGGGCTGTGGAGGCAGGGATTCGCGGGAGGCGTGATCGCGCCGCCCAGAAGGCTGACGACGCGGGAGGGTCGATCGACGATGCTCATTGCGTGGAGAGCCTCGATGGCATATCGGACAGGTCTATGGGACGGCGTTCGGAAGCCGCGGTAAGGAGGGCGTTGGCGATGGCGACGGCCCACAGGCCGTCCTCGGCGTCGACGTACGGCCGATCGCCGGTCCGCACGACGCGGACGAACTCGTCGAGCTGGGCCCGGAGCGGCTCGACGCTCGTGACCGGGATTTCGGCCACGTCGCCGGTGAACGTGGTCGCGTAGCCGCCGATCATCAGCGGCCGGTCCACGTTGGATCGGGTGAAGGTGAGCTTCTGGGTCAGGTAGTCGAGCTCGAACATGCCTTCCTCGCCGATCGCGACGAGGCTGCGGCGCTTGGCCGGAGTCAGCCAGTCCACGTCGAGGAAGCCCGTGGCCCCGGACGGGAAGTGCATCAACCCGAACGTGAGGTCTTCGTGCGTGGCGTGGAGCCGCTGGGCCGTCTCCGCGTAGACGCGAACCGGCCGCTCGCCGGCGATCCAGGAGAGCATGTCCACGTCGTGAGTTCCGAGGTCCACGGTGACGCCCACGTCGCGGATGCGGGCCGGGAAGGGCCCGGACCGGCGGCTGGTGATGGCGTAGATCGCGGACAGCCAGCCGGCCCGCAGGAGCCGGCCCATTTCCAGGACGGCGGGGTTGTAGCGCTCCACGTGGCCGACCTGGACCCGGACGTTGCCCCGGCGGGCCGCGGTCACTATCTCCAGGGCCTCTTCCACCGTCCCGGCGAGCGGCTTCTCGACGAGCACCGGCAGGCCGCGCCCGATCGCGGCGAGGGCGAGAGCGTGATGGGCCATCGTGGGCGCGGCGAGGACGACGCCGTCGATGTCCGCCTCGCGAATCATCTCCAGCGGATCGGCGTAACCCGCGGCGCCGCTCTGGGACGTGGCCGCCTCCAGGGCCGCCGGATCCGGATCGGCGATCGCGGCGAGGGTCGTCTCGGGGTGATTCGAGATGACCCGGAGATGGTTCCGGCCCATGGACCCCAGGCCGGCGAGACCCAGGCGCACGGGTTTCGGGGCCGTCATCGTCGAGCGACCGCTTCCACCACGTTGCGCTGGACGGCCGCGCGGAGGGACGCGATGACCTGGCCCTGCTCCTGCTCCGTGAGCCCCGGGAACATCGGCAGCGACATGCTCTCGGCCGCGGCGACGTCCGTGTTCGGGAGGTCCGCCTCGATGCCGAGCTCCTGGACGTACGTGGCCCGGTGGCATGGGATCGGGTAGTAGATGCCGCAGCTGACGCCCGCGTCCTTCATCTCGGCCACGATCTGATCGCGGTTCACGCCTACGCCGATCGTGTACTGGTGGTAGACGTGCGTCCGGCCGTCCGGCCAGATCGGCAGCTTGATCGGCAGGTCCGCGAAGGCCTCGTCGTAGCGGCGGGCGATCGCCTGGCGGCGGGCCGTGTTGGCCTCGAGCTTGTCGAACTGGACGAGTCCGATGGCCGCGGCGATGTCCGTCATCCGGAAGTTGTAGCCGAGGATCTCGTGGCGGTAGCGCTCCTTCATGCCCTGGTTCCGGTAGAGCCGGATCCAATCCGCGAGCCGATCGTCGTTGGTGTTGACGAAGCCGCCTTCGCTCGTGGTCATGTTCTTCGTGGCGTACAGGCTGAAGGCCGCGTAGCCGAAGCTGCCCGCGCGCCGGCCCCGATAGAGGGCGCCGTGTGCCTGGCAGGCATCCTCGACGACCAGGAGGCCGTGGCGGTCGGCGATGGCCTGGATGGCGTCCATGTCCGCGACCATCCCGAACAGGCTGACCGGGCAGATGGCTCGGGTCCGAGGCGTGATCGCCGCCTCGATGCGGCCCGCGTCCATGAGATACGTGTCCGGCTCGATGTCGACGAAGACGGGAGTCGCGCCGGTGAACAGGATCGCGCTGACGGTGGCGTTGAACGTGTGCGAGACGGTGATGACCTCGTCGCCCGGCTCCAGCCCGAGGCCGGCCCAGATCGACATCAGGGCGACGGTGCCGTTCGACAGGGCGATGGCGTGCTTGGTGCCGCAGTAGGCAGCCCAACGCTCCTCGAGCTCGGCAACCTTCTTGCCCTGGGCGATCATGCCGCTCTGGAGGACTTCCGTGACGGCGGCGATTTCCTCGGGGCCGAGATCGGGGCGAGCGGGCGGGATCATTCGGTGACTCCTGTTGTCGACGCAGGGCGCTCGCTAAGCGATCCCTGGCTTGGGTTGAAGCGATAGCTGCGTCCGCATCGCGGGCAGGCGAGGGGAGAGTCGGAGGCGGGATCCGGTCCGGAGACCGTGCCGTCCGGGCCGGCAAGTCGAGTTCCGCAGGCGCATACCCAGCCGAGCCTCCGAGCCGGGTTGCCGGCCACGAGGGCGAAGTCCGGCACGTCGCGAGTGACGACCGATCCCGCACCCACGGTCGCGAAACGGCCTACGACGGTGCCCGCGACCACGACCGCCCCCGCGCCGATGGAGCAGCCATCGCGCAGGTCGATTGGGCTCACGGTCCAATCGTCGGCCCTGGCGAGCTCGCCGGTTGGCGTGATAGCGCGCGGAAACCGGTCGTTGGTGAGGATCGCTCCCGGACCGATGAAGACTCCGTTGCCAACGGTCACCCCGTGGTAGATCAGCGCCCCGTTCTGGATCTTGACGCGGTCTCCGATCCGGACGCCCTCGTCGATGAAGGCGTCGCGGCCGACGACGCATTCGGCGCCCAGGGTCGCCCCATTTCGAAGGACTGCCCGGTTCCAGACGCTCGAGCGCGGGCCGACGGTGACGTCGGTTTCGAGCTCGGCGGAGGCATGCACCCGCGCCGTGGGGTCGATCACTGAGGGCTCCTGTGGCGGGTCGGAGGCGAGCGGAGGTCCCTTCGGGACGCGCTTCAGCGGGTCCAGATTATACCGACAGCCCCGGGCGAGAGCCCTGAAGCGCCGATTGCCGGGGCTCCGACTACTTGAGCCGCTTGGCGCTCTTCGCGGATCCCTTGGCCGCGCTCTTGGCGGATCCTTTGGCAGCGCCCCGCGCCACGAGGCCGCCGACGAGGCCGAACGCGACTCCGAAAGCGATTGCCCCGCGCCAGTCGAGAACCGTTCTGACGTCGCCTTCGATCCGCCTGGCCAGGACCATGAAGGCGCCGCTCCGAGGACCGAACGTGACGTTGCCGGCCACCACGGTCTGCGCTCCGCCCTGCTCGATGCGGACGTCGCGGGCAAGAATCGCCCGCGTGAAGCCCTGGCGGATCGAAACGGCGCCACCGACCGCTATCCCGACCGCGCCGAGCTCGACCGAGACGCGCTCGCCGCGCGCCACTCCTACGCCGCCGATCCGGACGGCGATGTCGTCGGCCTGGGCGCGGGCGATGCCGCCCATGGTTACGGTGATGTCTTCCGCGGACGCCGCTCCGATGCCGCCTTGCGTCAGGGTGATCGTGTCGGCTTCCACTTCCGCCGCCCCGCCCTGGGTGATGGTCACGTTCTTGGCCTCGACTCGCTGGAAGCTCCCGGCGGCTACGGCAGCCGGCTGTGCGCCCTCGTCCGGATCGGAAGTCACGTGACGGCCTGAGGCTCGAGTACCGGCGGCCGGCTTGCTCGCGGCAGGCTTGGTTGCGGCTGGTTCGCCGCCGGTTGGGGACGTCACCGCTGCCGGCCCATCGGCCTTGCGGCTCGACCGGCGAGGCGGGCGGACTCCGGGTCCTTTGGAACCGCTGGCCTGCGGATCGTCGCTCATCTCGATCCTCCTCCCCGGCGCTGGGCCGTGCTCCGCTCGACTGTCCCGCGCATGCGGACTCTCCGTGCAGCCTACAGCGGCCGGCCTCGGAGCGCGATTCCGGGCCCCGGCAGTCGGAGCGTCAGTCGCGCAGGCTGGAGACGAGCTGGAGAAGGGTCGGGTTGGAGGAGTCCCGGCCCGAGAGGATCGGTCGACCGTCCGGCGTCCCGGGCACGTCCGGCCACGGAACTCCGACGGCGGGATCGTCCCAGGCGAAACCGAGCTCGTCGCTGCCGTCGTACTCGTTCGTCACGAGATAGAGCAGGTCCAGCGGCTCGATGGCGAGGAACCCGTGGGCCACGCCGGTGGGGATCGTCACGTTCTCGCCGGACTCCAGGATTCGCGTCTCAACGACGGCGTGAGCGGCCGGATCCGCCACTACCGGTCTCACGTCCACGAGCGCCACGAGGGCCTTGCCGTTGACCACGGTCCAGTAGTCGAGCTGGCGGCGATGGTAGTGGAGGCCGCGCAGGACCCCTTGCGCGGATCGCGACAGATTCGCCTGGACGAAGCGGGCGCCGGGCATACCGGTGTCGGCCAGGCCCAGCTCGCCAAAGAGTGAAGCCCGCCAGATCTCGGTGAAGGATCCCCGGGAATCGGCGAAGGTCGTCAGACGGCCATAGCGCACGCCGGGCAGTATCGATGGCCCGGGTTCGCCGACCGCGGATTGGGAGGGCTGACCGGTCAAGAATTCCTCCTCGCGAGCAAGGTCGTGGCGTACTCGGCCATCGCGTCAGGCCAGATGCGGAGCGGGCCGCCCGGCAGCGGCGTCGGCTCCAGGACGCCCCAGCGCGGCGGGGACGACGGGCGCGGAAACGTCGAGGCCGGCACTTCCTGGACCTCGACCTCGAGCTGTGCCCGCCCGATCACGTACATGGCCCAATGCGATCGCGTCGCGAACATGCCGTTGACGATGTGGTGGGTGCCGCCGAACCGGCCCGACTCGATGAGACTCACGATCCCACGAGCGAGGTCGACGGTATAGGTGGGAGTGCCCCACTCGTCGGCGACGACTTTGAGCGGCTCCCCGGCGTCGGCGGCGCGCCGTGCCGCGGCCAGGATCTTGGCCGGGAAGTCCGGTGCCCCGGCACCGAAGAGCCAGGCGGTCCTGACGATGCCGAGCTGGGGGCCGGCCTTGGCGGCGTCCTGCCCGCCGTCCTGCCGACCGACTGCCGCCGCCGATTCGAACGCGCGTCTGGCGGCCTCTTCGCCGGCCAGCTTGCTCGCGCCGTACGGGTTGATCGGGTTCGTCCGGTCATCAGGCTTATAGCCGAGGCCGTCGGTTCGGGTGCCGTCGAAGACCTCGTTCGTCGAGATGACTATCAGGCCGGCGCCGAAGCGGGCACATGCCTCGGCCAGTTCTCCGGTGGCGGTGCCGTTGCGGCGCATCGCCAGGTCCGGCTGCCGGGCGCATCCGTCGACGTCCGTCCAGGCGGCCGCATGGATCGACCACGTCGGGCCGATCGCGGCCGACCAGCCTGTCGGCCGAACGCCGGATCGTCGAGATCGTGCTCCGGGATGTCCCAGGCGAAGAGCGCGTCTACGAACGGCTTGCCTTCCAGTTCGGTTCTCGAGGCTCGTTCCCAGCCTGCCGCCGGCGCCGGTTACGGCAACCCGCATCAGGTCCGTTCCTCCGTCGCGCCGGTCGCGCCGGCCGCGGTCGAGCCGGCGAGCCGGGCCTCGTACTGGCGGCGGTAGTAGGCGTCCCAGTCGCCGGACTTGATCGCCCGCCACCACGGCTCGTTGTCGCGATACCAGTCCACGGTCAGGGCCAGCCCGTCTTCGAAGGCCATCCGGTTGCGCCAGCCGAGGGCCGCGAGCTTGGCGCCGTCCATCGCGTAGCGGCGGTCGTGGCCGGGCCGATCCTCGACCGTCCGGACCAGCGACCACGGCTTGCCGAGCCGATCCAGGAGGGCCGCGACGACGTCGCGGTTGGTCCGCTCGTTGTCGCCGGGGACGTTGTAGATCTCGCCCGAGACCCCGTGGTTGAGGACGTGGCCGATGGCGCCGGCATGATCCGCGACGTAGAGCCAGTCGCGGCGCTGGAGGCCGTCGCCGTACAGCGGCAGCGGCTGGTCGTCGATGGCGTTGGTGACGAAGAGCGGGATCAGCTTCTCGGGATGGTGGAACGGGCCGTAGGTGTTGGAGCCGCGGGTGATCACGACGTCCAGCGCCGTAGGTGACGAAGTAGGAGCGCGCCAGCAACTCGCCGGCGGCCTTGGCCGAGGAATACGGCGAGCGCGGCTCGAGCCGGTCGTCTTCGCGGCTCTCGCCCGTCTCCACCGAGCCGTAGACCTCGTCCGTGGAGACCTGGAGGAAGCGCGGCGCGGCGGCGCCTGCTCACCGGCGCGGACGCGCTCGAGCTCGCGCGCGGCAGGCCTCGAGCAGGACGTGGACGCCCAGCACGTCCGTCCGCAGGAACGCCTCCGGATCGAGGATGGAGCGGTCCACGTGGGACTCGGCGGCGAAGTTGACGACGGCGTCCGACGCCGGCGACGAGCGGCCCCACGACCGCTGCGTCGGCGATGTCGCCCGGCCACGAAGTCGCAGCCGCGCGGCCTGCTCCGGATCGGCGTCGACGGGCGCGAGGTTGGCGCGATTGCCCGCGTAGGTCAGCTTGTCCAGGACGACGACCCGGGTGCCGTCCTTGCGGGCGAGGAGGTCTCGGACGAAGCACGAGCCGATGAACCCCGCCCCGCCGGTGACCAGCAGGCGTGGATAGCGCGGAGCGATCTCTTCGGTCACGGTGCGGGCCTCGTTGGTGGATCGGCGAGCCGCCCGCCGAGCGACTCCTGCTCCGCCAGCTCCGCCGCCCGGAGGAGCGAGGTCACCGTGCCGGCGTCGGTCCAGATGCCTTCGAACCGGCGGGCGAACAGCTTGCCGGGCAGGTAGTGGTTCAGGACGTCCGTGATCTCGAGCTCGCCGCGGAGCGACGGCTCGAGCGTGTCGACGACGTCGAAGGCTTCGGGCCGCAGGAAGTACACGCCGATCGGGATGAGGTTGCTCTTGGGCTTCACGGGCTTCTCCTCGAAGCCGACCACGTTGCCCTCGGCGTCGAGCTCGGCGACGCCGAAGCGCTCCGGATCGGCGACCTCGTAGAGGAGCGTACCGGCGCCCCACGGTCCGTTCTCGAACTCCCGGGCCACGTCCGCGAGCGGCGGGCCCGAGCAGGATGTTGTCGCCGAGGACGACGCAGAAGCAGTCGTCGCCGACGAACTCGCGCACGAGCCCGATGGCGTGGGCGATGCCCAGGGCTCCGCGCTGGTAGCGGTACGTCAGGTCCAGCCCGAAATGCTTGCCGTCGGCGAGCAGCTCGACGACGTCACCGACGCTCTTGCCGCCGACGATGACCATGACCTCGGTGATCCCCATGCCGGCCAGCGTGGCGATCGGGTAGTAGATCATCGGCCGGTCGTAGATCGGCAGCAGATGCTTGTTCGTGACGATTGTCAGCGGGAACAGGCGCGTGGCGGTGCCGCCCGCGAGAACGACTCCCTTCACCGGGCCTCCAAGAAACGGGTCCCCAAGAGCCTAGCAGGTCCCTACGGCCGTTTCACGGGCGCTCCCGGCTCCGCGCCGCCATGGGCGACCGCTAGTACCCCGGCGTCGGAGTGGCTTTGGGCTTGCTCGAACCCGAGCGCGGAAGGCGAGGGCGCGGGAGTCAGCTGCGGCAGCGGGGTCGAGTTCGCGGCCGGAGCGACGAAGCCGCCCTGGTAGTTGAGGATGACCAGCACGAACGTCGCGTCCGTCAAGCGCGCCGCCGGGTTGATCGTGGCGCTCTGGACGACCGAGTTGGGATCCGTGTCGATCGACGTGATCGTCCCGATGAGGAGGCCCGGCGGATAGGGCGAACGCATCGTGGCTTCCGATCCGCCGTTCGACGCCGGCGTGGGCGTCGGGCTGGGCTTGGCGCTGGCAGCGGGCTTGAGGCTCCCGGTCGGCCTGGGTGTGGCGGTGGGAGTGGGACTCGGGCTCGCGTTCACCCCGGCGCCCGGCAGCCCCTCGCCGGCAGTCACGACGGCCTGGCCCTTGGTCAGGGGCACCGCGGCGTCCACGTAGTCCATCGTGAGCTCGCCGCTGATGGAGCCGCGAATCGTGCCTGTCGCGCCGGACTTGGCCTCCTGCCCGACGACGATCGCGGTCGGGTCCGTGACCAGGAGCACCGCGGACACCGTGGCGTCCACCTGAGAGATGCGCCCGATCAGCGCGCCGCCGGCGTCGACGACGCATTCGCCTACTTGCAGGCCGTCCCGGCTGCCCTTGTTGATGATCAACGTCTTCTTGGACACCGAGGAAGTGTCGCGAACGATCACCCGGGCCTGCGTGGATCTGATACGGGATCGACTGCTGGGTGGCGGTGATCGCCGTCCAGTCGGTGTTGAGCTGGGAAATCGCTCCCATGCGGCTCAGCTGCTCCTGGAGCGTCCGGTTCTGGTCCGCCAGCTGCTGGTTCTCCGTCCGCAGGTGATCGAGCTGGATGAGGGCGGACCAGTAGGAGTCGACCGTGTCGGCGAAGTTGTTGATCGTCGTCTCGACCGGGTTGAGGGCGACGTTGATGCCGGATTCCAGCTTCTGGACGGGATCCGTTCCGGACACGCCCATCAGCCCGACGCTGATGATCAGGAGGGTTCCGAACCACGTCCACTCTCGGCGGATCGTTCGCCGGGTGGCGGTGATCGTGTTCATGGGGTCTCCTCGACTGCCGAGGCGCGGAAGCGCTCGCGAAGCGGGCCTCTAGCGCGGGCGGGCGTAGGTATCCGCTACCAGCACTTCTTCCATCAAGTCGAGCTCTTCTAGCACGACTCCGGTTCCCCGCGCAACACACGTCAGCGGATCGTTGGCGACGTGGACCGACATCTGGGTCGCTTCGGCGATTCTGCGATCCAGACCGGCCAGCAGCGCGCCGCCGCCGGCCAGGACGATGCCCTGGTCCATGATGTCCGCGACGAGCTCCGGTGGCGTCTCTTCGATGGTGTCCTTGACCGTGTCGACGATCAGCTGCAGCGACGCGTCGATGGCCTCGCGGATCTGCTCGCCGCCGACTTCGACCGCGCGCGGCAGGCCGGTCAGCAGGTCGCGGCCGCGGAGGGTGACGCGCTGGGCGTCCCAGTCGCCTTCACTCGCGGACCCGATCGCGATCTTGATGTCCTCGGCGGTCCGCTCGCCCAGGAAGAGGTTGTACTCGCGGCGGGCGTAGGCAACGATGTCCGCGTCCATCTCGTCGCCGCCGATGCGGATGCTCCGGCTCACGACGATGCCGCCGAGGCTGATGACGGCGACTTCCGTCGTTCCGCCGCCGATGTCCACGATCAGGCTGCCCGTGGGTTCGTTGATCGGCAGGCCTGCCCCGATGGCGGCCGCCATCGGCTCTTCGATGAGGCCGGCCCAGCGGGCGCCCGCGTTCATGGCCGCGTCGCGGACGGCGCGTTTCTCGACTTCGGTCACGCCGGACGGAATGCCGAGCAGCATTCGAGGCCGCGGCACCATGCCGATGCGGTCGTGAACCTTGCGCACGAAGTACGCGATCATCTGCTGAGTGACGTCGAAGTCGCTGATGACTCCGTCGCGCAGCGGCCGGACGGCGATGATGCTGGCCGGCGTGCGGCCGACCATGCGCTTGGCTTCGGCGCCGACGGCGACGACTTTCCTGGTCTTGGCATCCATGGCCACGACACTCGGCTCACTGATGACGATCCCTCGATCGCGAACGTGGACGAGGGTGTTGGCCGTGCCAAGGTCGATGCCGATGTCGCGCGAGAACAGGCCGAGCAGTGTGTGCAGGCCGAACATGATTCGAAGCGTTTCCTTCTGCGTTTGCCGGCGGACTCGGACGGAAAGGAATGGGCCGCCGACTCGTATCTGAAGCTCTAGTGGGGCGGGTCAACCCGATCGTAGTGGTTTCTGCCGCCCAGTCGAGTGGCAGAGAGCCCCCTTTTCAACCCGGAAAGCGCCAGCAGTATACCCGTCCCGCTTACGCCGTCGTCTCGGGCGCTCAGTAATCGGCGGCAATCCACCCAGCCGGACCCGCCGGAAGCAGCTACCACAAGGTCAGCCCTTCCGGTCGAAGGCCACTCCACGATCCCGCATGGAGACGAAGCCGTCACCCGCCACGATGAGGTGGTCCAGTACGGAGATGTCCAGGAGGCGACCCGCGGC
This sequence comes from uncultured Chloroflexia bacterium, assembly GCA_963816135.1. GTDB lineage: Bacteria > Chloroflexota > Limnocylindria > Limnocylindrales > CSP1-4 > Fen-1039. The sequence goes on along the minus strand of CAWFJD010000017.1, from coordinate 1,404,529 downwards.
CAGCGCTTCGGCGGTCAACCGCAGGTCGTCGGGACTCGGCGTGGAATCGCCGGAGGGGTGATTGTGGACGAGGATGAGACCGCTGGCGTTGAGGCGGACGGCGTCGCGGAAGAGCTCCGAGATCCGGACGAGGCTCGAAGAGACGTTGCCCTGATAGACGGTCACGAGCTTCAGGACGGCGTTCCTGGTGTTGAGCAGGACGACCCGCAGCTCCTCCCGCTCCAGATAGCCCATCTGGGGCACGAGCCGGTCGCCCACGTCCCGGGGAGCTCGCACCGTCCACCGTCCCTGTGGCCAGTCCGTCACGACGCGGCGCCCGAGCTCGAATGCCGCAACCAGCTGGGCGGCTCTGACGGGTCCCACGCCGAGCACGTTCTCGAGCTCCGAATCGGATGCCCTGGCCAGCCCGACGAGGCCTTCATGGAGTCGCAGCGCGTCGGCCGCCGCGTCCATCGCGCTGTGGCCGCGGGTCCCCGATCCCCACAGGATGCCGATCAATTCCGCGGCGCTCAAAGCGCCGGCTCCATGCGCCGCGAGTCGCTCCCGGGGCCGTTCCGCGGGCAGCAGAAGACCCGCCGGTCCCTCCGCCGCTCGACGATCTGCGGCTACACGTCCACTCATGCGCGGCCCTTCTCGGCGGAATCTCCTGATGCATATGGCATACGGCCGGTATGAGCGCTCCTGGAGCCGGCGACGAGAGCCCGCCGATTCCCCCCGCCGCCAGGCTCCGGGAACGAAGGCAGACTAGCTACGGCCAATTGGCGGCGGGCAATCTCGCGCTTACTTGCCGCTTATCGCCGCATTCGCCGGGCCGGCCGATCGGTCCGCGTTTGTCGGGGCAGGACTCACTGCCAGACCGGGCTTGCGGTTGTGTGCCAGACTCAAAGCATGTTCGGACGCTTCACCGAGCGACCAAACGATGTGAGCGGCACGGACCGCCGCCCGCGGAACCGTCAGGTCCTCAAAGCTCCCCCACAGGCACGAGCGGCAGTTTTGGCCCTTGTCATGGCAGTCGTGTGGGCCTGCGGCACGGTCCCCAGTACGCCCCTCCCGACGGCCCACTCGTCGCCCAGCGAGTCGGCGGCCCAGACGTCCAGTCCCTCGGCCGCGGCACTGTCCAGCCCCTCGAGCGACCCGACCTCCAGCCTCAACGGTTCAAACGTCGCGTCCTACGGTGACCTCGGCCATCGCTCGCTCGGCTGCGCCGACCCTGCGCGCTACGGTGAGGCCCACGGCCGTGATTACGCCGAAGCCTACGCCGAAGCCAACCCCGAACCCGACTCCCGCGCCCACGCCCGCACCCACGGCCGCAGCCGCGCCGGGCTGGAGCCTCGTCTGGAACGACCAGTTCAATAGCTGGAACCCGAGCAAGTACTTCGTCTACCCGCTCGGCTGGACGGACACGACCGGCGACGGAGTCCAGACCCCGGGCATCATCTCGGCATCCGGGGGGAACCTTCTGGTCCACCTCCAGACGGTCAACGGCGTCCACCAGGTGGCCGCGTTCTGCCCGGCCCTGCCCGGCTCGCTGTCCAAGTCGCCGAACCACGGCGACCTGTTGGGGATGCGCTACAGCTTCTCGATCAGGGCAGACTCGATGGCCGGGTACAAGGGCGTGCCGCTCCTGTGGCCGCTCTCCGAGACGTGGCCTCGCGACGGCGAGATCGACGCGCCCGAGTCCGACTTCACGGCTCGCCCGGCCGCGTTCATTCACCACCAGCAAGGGACGGGCCCCAACGACGAGGACTACTTCAACTCGCCTTCCGGCACCTCCTGGCAGGACTGGCACACGTACACGATCGAATGGGTGCCCGGCGTGAGAGTCGACGGCTGGATCGACGGCGTCCAATGGATCCACGACACCAAGCGCATTCCCGACACCCCGATGCACCTGGTAATGCAGTTCGAGACGTCAACCGATGGCGTCCACCCGGCAGATTCCACGGAGGGCAATGTCCAGATCGCGTGGCTGCAGGTGTGGAAGTACGTGCCCTGAGGCGATCAGCTCGGGTACGTGGCCAGGAACGAGATCAGCACGATCAGGCCGTTGTAGCAGCCGTGAAGCGAGATCGACGCGATCAGCGAGCGGCGTCGCATGTAGATCCAGCACAGGGCCAGGGCCACCGGCACGCGAGCCCCGAAGTTGAACGCGGCGACTCTGAGCGAGGTCCCGAAGTCCGTGTTCGTGGTGTTGATCACGTGGATGAAGGCGAAGAAGAGGCCGGCTCGCAGCAGGGCCGATGGGCGGCTGAGGGACCGCGCCCAGGCGTTGGTCACGTAGCCGCGGAAGAAGACCTCTTCGCCGATCGGGATCAGGATGGCGATCGAGATGAAGGTGATGACGCCGTCCACCGCCGACGGGTGCATCGGGACCTGCGTTCTCGATGTCTTTGGGGTTGAGCCCGAGGACCGCCGTGAGGGTCGCGTTTACGAGACCCGTGGCTATCAGGATTGGAAGCAGCATCGAGGCGGCCAGGAGGAAGTCGCCGAGGGAACCGCGCATCACTCGTCGGAGCCGCGAGCCGGGGACCGAACGACCGAGCCTGGCTCGAAGCGTCGCCGGCGTCCATTCCTCCGGGTCGGGCGTGAGGTGGCGGGGATGCAGGATGTCTCGCCCAGCTCATTGCCCCCCGCCTGACTCCCAGAAGGTGGACCAGTCCGAAGTAGGTGGCCAGGTACACGGGTATGAGTAACAGGGTGTAGACCGCCGAGTTCGAGTCGACGTGCAGCCACGAGAGCAACTGGGCCGCCGGAAAACCGAGGGCCAGCACGGAAGCCTGTTGCGCGGCGCCTAGGAGAAGCGGAGAAGGTCCGGCGAAGTCCCGCCAGCCGTCGGCTCGACGTTGAGCGCCCTGGGCCATGGCGCCCGCGATGAGTCCAAGCGCCGCGACCAGACTCAGGAGCTCGAGGAGGATCCACGGCGGCACCGCCGTCGAACTGAGCTTGAAGCCGCCGCGGGCGGCGATCTCCCAGGCCAGCAGCGCCAGGCCCGCCGGAAGCCCAACAGCCAGACCGAGCAGATAGGTGCGGGGCGAGATTCTGCCGACGAGCGACAGGATGCGCCGGGCGGGCGATCGAGGATGGAACCGACCGGGCGCTTCCGGGACGAACGGCACGGGCGGTGCCTTGGCGTATCCCCAGGGGACCACCCCGATCGGCCATGAGGACGGCGCGCCGAAGGCCGCGATCGGACTTGGCCAGTCCGGACCACTCGCACCTGCCCAGGAGCCTCCGGAGTATGCGGGTCCCAGGCCCGCGCCTGCCGGGCCGGCTGTGGGCCAGCCCCAACGCGGCGTCCGCCGGTCCAGTTCGGAGTCCAGGCCGGGGGCGGCACCTGCGTCGCCGGCCACTGACCCGGCCACTGCCCCGGCCAGTGACCCGGCGGCCCGAGGGCCCCGGCGGCCACTGACCCGGCCGCTGCCACTGCGCTGGCGGGCCGGCCGCGCCGCCGCCCGGATGCCGGTTGTGGGTGGTGGGTGCGGGCTGATGCTCGTTTGCCCAGCGCAGGCCCGGCGGTTTCGGGGCTGATCGGCGGGTCGCCGAGGGCGCCCCAGAGTCCACCCTCGACACGTCGGACGCGAAATCGCCGCCCTCTGGTTCGCGCCGATCGTCGGCCATCTGGGCCTGTCGGAGCCTCCGCTAGAAGCTCAGCCTCCGATGGCCGGCTTACTGTCGGAGATCCTACCGCCCGCCGGCCGAGCCTGGGACGCCGCGGCCGCCAATCCCGGCTGTGTAGCCGCCATCCCCGCCTGTGCCGCCGCCTGTGGGACCGGAACTCGTACCTGTCGTTCTGCGGCCGCCCGCTCGAAATCCTTGCCGCACCAGGCGCAGATCGTCCAATCGAGTCCAACGAGCCGTTCGCAATTGGGGCAGACGCGATTCAGCCGACTCCGGCACCACGGGCAGATGATCCATTCCGGATCGACGCGCTTGTCGCAGCCGGGGCAGGTCTTGATGGCCTCGACCTCGGCCAGGAGAGCCTCTTCGGCCAGGTTTCGCTCGTACACCTCGCCGAGCCGCTCCGAAGGGCGGATCACGCGATAGACGACCACGCCGAGGTAGAACAGGAAGGGCGTGAAGAGAATGATGAGCGTGGAGGCGAGGTACGGCAGGACCGGGTTCTCGCTCCGTTCGTGCATGTCGCGGAAGGCCCAGAACGCGGCCGCGAGCCAAACGACGAAGAGGTAGAAGACGAGAGCGGTCAGGAAGAGCTGGACGACGGTGCTCGAGACGAACGCGTCGAATGCCCCTCCGAGCTGGCCCCCGAGATCACTAGGCATCGAACTCCCGATCAGCCATGACGGCTTGCCTGCCGGGCGCCGCGGGAGGCGCTCCGGAATATGTGCAGTCTACCAGTGAGTATTGGGCACTTCCGACTTGCCGCCCAAATCCGAGCTAGAAGCCGGCCCTGTGACGTGGCTGCGGCGAGCCGGGTGACGTTGGGACGGGCGCTCCTTCCGGCGGTCTCATGGCCAGCGGCTGGCTGCGCCCGACGCCATGAACCGGCCGTCTCGCCCGTCCAGGCCGCGCTCCGCCAGGCGGAAGTGGCGCCGGCGACCACGAGACCTGCCACCCAGGCCAGTCCCAGGGCCAGGGCCGCCCCGACGAAGAGCGCCGGCCGCAGGTCGCGGCTCAGTTGCACCGGGCCCTACCGAGATGGCCAGCTCCAGCGGATTGGGTTGCCGGGCCGCATCCAGGCACCAGCTGAACGCGAGCGCCGTGGCCGCCATCGCCAGCCCGATCGCCGCCGACGCTCACGAGAGTGGTCAAGGACATCGTCAGCAGGCTCGATATCGGCCGGCGGATCAGCTGGCCCGCGGCACCCTTCAAGGCCGCCCACACCCCGCCGCCGGCGATGACGAGACGGCGGACCGCCACGGCCGCGAACATCTCGGTCAGGATCCAGACGCAGGACCACGAGCACGATCGGGACCGTCGCCCGAATGGCGATTCGCAGCAGGATTGGCTGGGAGAGATTCGTCGGCAGGGTGAGCTCGCCGTATGCCGCGTCGTAGAAGTACGAGGCCACCGCCGCGATGGCGATTCCGACGGGCACCAGGCAGGCCACGCGGATGGCCGCCATGTCGAGGATCAGGCCGAGGCCGGGCAGGGGCTGAGGCCGGCTCACGGTTGTCGCGTCCGACTCGAGCGCCGCGCGGATCAGCCACACGTCCACGACCGAGCCGATCGACGCTCGCGGCGACCAGCCACAGGGCAGCCCGCCACGCAGGCGAGCACGATGATCGAGATGAGCCAGCCGGTCGGGCGGCCGTCGATCCCGAGAGCGTTGACGTTGAAGAGAGCGGCCACCCCCAGCACGGTCGGCAAGATCGCGCTCGGGATGGCCAGCAGCACGATCCCGCCCCGGATCAGGAAACCCGCCAGCCCGACGACGACCGTGTCGGTGCTGCCGACCCCGAATTGAGCGGCGGCCAGCATCCGACTCGGCCAACGAGCGGACCCGGCCCCAACCGACGGCCGGGCCGAAACCGCCTCTGCCAAAGGAGGCGCGTTCTCGAGGCCGCCGGGTTCGCCCATTGCGAGAAGTTACTTGCTCGGTGCCGGGGAAGGTGCGGGAGTGCCGATCAGGTTCTGGACCTGGGCCAGGATCTGGCCGACGGTGTTCATCTCCGTCTGGTACTTCCCGAGGTCGCCCGCGCGGAGCGCCGCCTGAGCGGCGTCGTAGTGGGCACTTGCCTCGGCGATCAGCTGCTGGGGAGTGCCCGTCAGGTTGACGCTTGGCAGCGGCCCGGCAGGCGTGGGCACCGGCGTGCTCGCTCCCGAAGCCGCCGGCGTGGGTGAGGCGCCGGGTGTCGGCGAGCCACCGGGCGTAGTCCCGGTCGTGCCCTGGCCCGCGTAGATCTGAGCGAGGGCGTCACTGAGCGAGTTGCCCCAGACCACCTGCGTCGGCGTCCCGACGATGACTTTCTGGAAGACGGGCAGGGGGCTGTTCTGGGCCTGGAGATACACCGGCTCCACGTACATGAGGGTGTTCTGGAGCGGTATCACCAGCAGGTTGCCCAGGACCACGTGGCTGCCGGCGCCTTCCCAGAGAGAGAGTCTGCTGGCTGATGTCCTTGTTCTGCTGGGCCAGCGACTGCATCTGTACCGGCCCGAAGATGTTCGAGTTCTCCGGGAAGTCGAAGACGCTCACCTGGCCGTAGGTGGCGGGGTAGTCGTTGAATGCGGCGACCCAGGAGATCATGTTGTTGCCGGCCGTTGAGGACCATCGGCTGGAGCAGCATGAAGTCGTCGGTTTGCTTGCCCGGCACGCGCATCTGCGACGTAGAAGCTCTCGATAGGCAGCTGCTCGGGGCCGTTGCTGTTGGCGCTGCTGTGCGGAACCTGCCAGAGCTGCACTCCCTGGTAGAACGCGCCCGGGTCGGTGACGTGGTACTTGCCGAACTGCACCGTCTGGGCGTCGAACATGTCCTGCGGGTAGCGGATGTGATCCTGGAGCGCCGCTTGCGGCATCTCCGAGATCGGCTTGAACATGCCCGGGAAGACGCCCTGCCAGGCCTTGATGATCGGGTCGTTCGGAGTCGGCGACGTAGAAGGACATCGTGCCGTCGTAGGCGTTCATCACGACCTTGACGCTGTTGCGGATGTAGTTGAACGGATCGCCGGCGAGGCCGGTCGGCGTGGCGCTGCCGCTCGGGTCGAAGGGCTGGCGTCCGGGAACGCGGCGCTGGTCGTGTACGCGTCGAGCATGTAGTAGAGCTGGCCGTCCGGGCTGACGACCAGGTATGGGTCCTTGTCGTAGCGCAGGAACGGCGCGATCGCCTGGACGCGATCCATGATCGAGCGGTTGTAGAGCAGCTGGCTGCTGCCCGTGATCTGGTTGCTGATCAGGAGGTTCAGGTCGCCGAACTTGGCCGCGTACAGCAGCCGCGATCAGCGGCGTGTCGAGCTTGATCCCGCCGGTGCCGGTCCAGCTGTAGGTCTTGTCGCCCGCCCGACGCCGGATAGTCGAACTCCTGGCTCGCCGCGTCGACGATGACGTAGTTGCTCTCCTGGCGGCCGAAGTAGATGCGGCCCTGCTTGATCGTGGGAGTGCCCGGATCTGAGGTTGGCGGCAGATCCTGGATGAGGAGATTCGGCTGGCCCTGGCGTGCCGGTGTCGTTGACCGGGACCATCGCCAGGCCGACGCCGTGGGTGTAGGTGATGTGCTGGTTGACCCAGCTCTGGATCCGAGCTTGGTCGGGTCGAGCTCGCGGCCGGCGAGCATCACCTGGCGGACGCACGGCGCCGGGTTGGGCGAGCAGCTCGCCGGGTCCGTGAAGGTGTATCGGTCCGTGTTGACGCTCGTGAAGGTGTAGTAGCTGCGGATGATCTGGACCTGGTCGAGCGTCTTCTGGAGCGGGTCGGCGTCCCAGAGGCGGACGTTCTGGATGGTTCCGGGTTCGGCCGCGACCGCCTGCTTGGGTGATCGTCGGCGCAGGCTGAGTAACTCGAGGACGGACCAGCCGTCCAGGTTGAACGCCAGCCGGGTCATGTCGATGTTGTCTGGTGATGTAGGGCGACTCCTGGGCCTGCTGGTTCGGCACGACCGTGAGCCGCTGGACCGCGAGCGGATAGCCGACTTCGAGGACGAAGTAGGCGCCCACCCAGGCGACCAGCGACGAGCGCCAGCGGCGTCGCCGATTTGGCGTAGGCGAGGTACGCGACCATGGCGCCGATGAAGAGGACGATGCCGGTCATCACGTTGATGGCCAGCATCCGGGCGTTCGCGTCCGTGAAGCTGACGCCCTGGAAGATGCCGCTCGTGCGTGCTGTAGACGAGCTCGTAGCGGTCGAGCTGGTAGCCGATGGCGATCGACCAGAGGTAGGCGAGCGCGAGCAGGCCAAGGTGCACGCGGGCGGACGTCGGCATCGACGCGCCCGAGACGACCGCGACCAGGTATCGGACGCCGGAGAGGACCACGGCCAGCAGCAGCAGCGAGTTGCCGTAGGTCTGGAGCAGCCGGAAGAACGGCAGCTCGAAGAGGAAGAAGCTGATGTCCAGGCCGAACGTCGGATCGGTCTGGCCGAACGGCGCGCGGTGCAGGAAGAGCTGGATCGTGCTCCAGTCCGTGGCCATGAGGCCGCCCAGGCCGAGGGCCGCGAAGGCGCCGATGGCGATCAGGATCCAGAAGACGGGTCGTCCGACATTCGGCACCTCCACGCCTTCGCCGGCGGTCCGGACACGTCGGGCCGGTGGCGACCCGAACGGGTCCGCCGCCGAAGCCGCTTCCACCGGTGTAGCGCTCGATGTTGAAGCGATCGAGGAGATCGTCGATGGAGAAGCGACGCAGCTGGCCCTTGGGGATGAACCGCCCGGCGAGCCAGAGGTTGAACCAGACGAACGCGAAGGCGAGCAGCGTACCGACGGCGAAGGAGGCCACCTGGGCGCCGATCCGGGTCCAGAAGACGTTGCCGAAGCCGACGCTGTTGAACCAGATCGCGTCCGTGACGAGACCCGACCGAGAGCGAGAACAGGCCGGCGAGAACGAAGATGGCGACGAACACGATGCCGACGACGATCCAGCCGCGGCTGATGTGGAACTCCGGGTATTCGTCGAAGGGTCCGCCGCGCCGGCCGCCGGGGCCCCGGCCGCCGCCGAAGGGCGTCGGGCGCCGGAAGGTCGGCTGCTCGTCGGTGTCGCCCGACAGATCGTCGTCGCCGGAATCGGTCCCGTTGGACGTCACATCAGTCTCCTCTTCAGACTCGGTATCGGGCCGAGTCCGGCCCCCTTCGTGGATGGCCTCGGCGCCGTTGGCGCCGGAATCCGTATCTGTGCTCTCGGAGCTGCCGCCCGGCCGATCGGCGCCGTCGCCCGGTGACTTGTCCTTCCCGCCCTTGGCCTCCAGCTCGGCCTGGCGGCGGCGTAGCTCCTGCATGAACTCGTCGAACATGTCGCGCATGCGATGAGTCTAGCTAACGCTCGCGATTTGGGGCAGTCGTCGCTACCGCGTTCTCAGTAGGAAAGCCGCAGGACCGCCTCTTTGAAGGCCTTCAGGACGGTCTGGGCGACCTCGCTATCTCGCATCGTCAGCAGCCTGGCGGGCTCGAAGCGGAGTGCCAGGATCACAACGAGCGGCGAGTGCCAGGGATCCTCGGGGTTTGCCGGCGGCTGGCCGAGCCGGAGCCGGAGCTGCTGGCGGCCGTTCTCCTCGAGGATCAGGCCGGACAGCGAGCCGGAAATGCCCGGGCCCGAGACGGAGGAGCGGAGAGCCTGGCGGTATCCCGTACGCGGGTGCGAGGTCCGCAAAGTCCACGAGTGAGTGGCCGCGCTCGCACCAGAGCATCGCGACCCACCATTCCTCGAGGTTCTGGGGCATCGACATGCCGACGACGAGGTCGTCGTTCGGGCGCAGGGTCATCTCGCGGATGAACGAGGGTCCCGGCGAAGGGAATCTCGGCCGGCCGGTCATCGTCGCCAACCCATTCCGGCTAGAGGTCCGAGTCCGGCCGGTCGAGGCCCGAATCCGACGCGACGGCCGAAGCCTCGCCGGGAGCCGCCCCGGGCGCCACGGCCGGAACAGCGTCGGAAGGCACCGCGGGCCCATCCTGGGAAGTCGCCGGGCCGGAGCCGTCGCTCTTCTTCGGGTCCGAAGGCTTGGCCAGTCTCTGGCGGGCTGCCTCCGCGGGCTCGTCGGTCTCCAGCAAGGTGATCAGCACGTCCACGATCCGTTGCGGCTTCTGCGGCTTGGGCTGGTAGCTGCGAAGACTGGGATCCACTTCGGTCAGGCCGGGAATGCTCTGGCTCGCTTCATCCGCCGCGGGTATCAGGGCGGCTTCACAGGACGGGCACTTCTCCGATCCTGGCGGCGTCGGGCTCGAACACCACGGGCAGCGCGGCCAGTCCTCGGAGCCCGGCGGCAGCGGCGCTGCCTGCGACTCGGTCGTGGGCTCGGCGATCGTCTCGGGCTGGGCGGCGACCGGGGCCGCGGGATCGGCGACGGCCTCAGGCACGGCCGAGGCGGCGGGCATAGAGGGCGGCGACGCGGCGAACCCGGTGATCACGGCCGAACCCGCGGTCGGAACAAATCCGGCGACTACCAGCGAGCCTTCGGTCGCGGAGAAGGCGCCGACAACGGGCATGCCTTCGGTCGTGCCGGATCCGATCGGCGGCAGACCCTGGACCCGGGTCCGACTCATCGACCGGGGCAGGGTCCGGCGTGGCGGCTCCCTCGGTCGGTGTGGCCGGCGTGGCCGCTCCCTCAGTCGGCGTGGCCGGCGTGGCCGCGCGCTCTTCGGTAACTGGCTCGGTGGTCTTCGACTCGATGTCCGCTCGTTCGTCTTCCATGTTCTCCATCGCGCTAGCGGCCCCTGTTCTTCCGCCCGGGAGCGGGTTTGGTTGACGAAGGGTCTTGGCTCGGCTCTGTCGTGGCGGGAGTTGCCCACGGATCTGGGGATGTGGACCATGGGCCGGCAGATTGGCCGTCGGGGCTGGCTGACCACGGGCCTCCCGCGGTCGCCCAAGGATCCGCATTTGGCGCGGGACCCGCGGTCCACGGATCGCTCGCGCCGGCCCAAGGGTCGTCCTGATTCGCACCGGACGTCAAGAAGCTCAGCTCGTTTGGCCGCGGCGCTCCCAGTGGTGTGATGAGCTCATTCGCCACCGGGGCAGTCTCGATGACTCCGGTCGGCAGGTCCGCCCAGGGATCGGGGGCAGGTGCCGACGCGTCGGGTTCGCCGTCCGGACTCGGGACTGTTCGGTGGCCCTCCGCGGCCGACTGCTCCAGGTCCAATTTCGAGGCGAGTTGGAGCGCGGCGCTGCTCGGATCTCCGATCGAGCTGGCCTCGGAATGGCTCAGCCCAGTGGCCACGAGGTTGATCGCGGCGCCGAGGATCGGGCCTCCCGGCACGAAGCCGCTCACGAGAGTCGAAGCGAACCCCGCCCGGTCGGCGCCCGAAACCTTCGCTCGGACGATGCCGGCCGCCCGTCGTTCGGCCGCGATGACGCCTGGATCGACTTCCGTAACGCCGGGGATTTCCATGCCGCCGAGAGACTCGCGCTCCGCGAGAGACGCACCGCAGGCCGGGCAATGCGTGGCGGCCACCGGTGTAGCCGCGGAACACCACGGGCAGGCATCGTTGGTCGAACTTGCGGCTGGTTCGGGGTCGAGCCCGGGACCGGTCATGAGTGCTTGTCTTCTACTCCCACTCGATCGTGGCGGGCGGCTTGGAGCTGATGTCGTAGACCACCCGGTTGACTCCCGGGACCTCGTTCACGATGCGTGAGCTGATCCGGCCGAGAAGCTCGTACGGGAGTTTGGCCCAGTCTGCCGTCATCGCGTCCTCGGACGTTACCGCCCGAATGGCTACCACGTTGGCGTACGTTCGGCCGTCGCCCATCACCCCCACTGACATCAGCGGCGTCAGGATCGCGAAGCTCTGCCATATCTCGTCGTAGAGCCCCGCGGCCTTGATCTCGTCCATGACGATCCAGTCGGCGTCGCGGAGGGTGTCGAGTCGCTCCTGGGTTATCTCGCCGATGATGCGGATGCCCAGGCCGGGACCGGGGAAGGGTTGCCGGCCGACCATCGAGTCGGGCAGGCCGAGTTCCGTGCCCACCGCCCGGACTTCGTCCTTGAAGAGGTAGCGCAGCGGCTCGATGAGCTGGAAGGCGATGTCGTCCGGAAGCCCGCCGACGTTGTGGTGGGTCTTGATCTTGACCGCGGCCTTCTCCTTGGAGGAAGTGGCCGATTCGATCACGTCCGGATAGAGCGTCCCCTGGGTCAGGAAGTCGATCTGGCCGAGCTTGACCGCCTCTTCCTCGAAAACGCGGATGAACTCGTTGCCGATGATATGGCGCTTCCGCTCCGGATCCGTCACGCCTTCGAGCTTGCGCAGAAAGCGTTCCCGGGCGTCGACGATCACCGTCTTGACGCCGAGTTCCTCGAAGGCGGACTTGAGCGACTCCGTCTCGTTCTTGCGCATCATCCCGTGGTCCACGTGGACGCAGGTCAGTCGATCTCCCACGGCGCGATGGACGAGGGTTGCCGCCACGGCCGAATCCACTCCACCGGAGAGGGCGCACAGGACGCGGCCGTCGGTGCCCGTGGCGCGGCTGTGGTCGTCGACGCGGCGCCGGATCTCTTCCACGGTCGAGGCGATGAAGTTGGCGGGCGTCCAACTCGGTCTGGCCCCGGCGACGTCGAGGACGAAGTTGGCGAGGATTCGCTTGCCACTCTGGGTGTGGACTACTTCGGGATGGAACTGAATGCCGTAGAACCGTCGGTCCGGGTCCGCGACCGCGGCAAACGGTGTGGAGGTTGTCCGGGCGGTGGAGCGGAAGCCGGTCGGGAGCGTCTCGATGGAGTCGCCATGGCTCATCCAGACCTGCTGATTGGCCTCCAGGCCGCGGAACAGGCGGTCTCCTCGGGTCTCGGCCGAACCGTCGGCTGCCTCCGGCGAGCCGTTGGCGGCCCCGGCCGAACCGTGTGGCCGCCGCCGAGCGTTGGCGGCCCCGGCCGAACCGTCTGCCCCGCCGATCTCGACGGACGCGGGCCCGAATTCCTTGCGCGAGAAGTTCCTGACCTGTCCGCCCAGGTGATGGGCCATGAGGTGCATGCCGTAGCAGATGCCCAGGATCGGGATGCCCGCGCTCCAGATGGCGGGGTCGGGATGCGGCGAGCCAGCTTCATAGACGCTGGAGGGGCCGCCGGAGAGGATCAGGGCCTTCGGCTTGCGGGGAGCGATGGCCGACCATGGAGTGTCGAAGGGGAGCATCTCGGAGTAGACGTTGAGCTCTCGGACGCGGCGGGCGATCAGCTGCGCGGTCTGGCTGCCGAAGTCCAGGACGATGACTTCATCCGCGGCAGCGACGAGCTCGGGAAGGTCCGCCGCGATCTCGGCCCCCGGCATGGCTGCGCCTCGTTCGAGCGCGATCTCGCTACCCATCGGATCCACCTGAACCTCGTCTGCCAATGCGCGACCTCCGCTGCTCCCTCTGGTCGGCCGATTCTACCGGCTTGCCGCTGGCTCGGGCCGGGCCGGCGGCACCCGTAACCGCATCCCATTTGCGCGGCGGCTTCGCCGCGCCAGGCTCAGATCGGCCGGGCGGCGCGCCAGGGCCGGCCGCGGCGCGCCAGGGCCGGGTGGCGCCCGGGTCGGCCGACGCAGCGCGCCAGGGCCGGGTGGCGCCGCACTTGCCGGTGCAGCGTCTCGCCGTTCGGTTGCCGTTCGGTTGCCGCTCGGTGCCGTCCGGGCCGACGTCGCGTGCCAACCCCGCGGTTTCCCCTCGATGTCGGCCTGGCCAGCAGAAGACGGCGATTCGGGCGCTCGTCTCGTCATCGGGATCCGAATTCGCTCGATGGACCCGCGTCAGTTGCCGCGGCCGAGCGTGGACCGGCGGGCGAGGCAACGGTCCGGCGCGTCGCAACTCGCATCGACCCGTGCAGGTCCCGTTTTCTGCTGCCTGTGCCGTCATCGAGCAGAAACCAGATGCCCCGGAGGTCGTGCTCCGGCCGCCCGAGCCAGTGCCGGACTGCGACCGTTCGCGCCGGCAGTGTGGCATCGAAGAGAGGCTCGAAGCGCCGGATGGCATTCCGGGCCCACGTCTCGTCCGGCAATGCGAGAACGCTGGCCTGGACGAGCGGGCTCCATCCTTCCTCGCGGGCGATCGTCCGAAGAAGCCGGCGCTTCCGGTCCATCGTCGCGAGCAGGTCCTGGATATCGGGCAGACGTGTCTTGACCTCGATCGCCACCACGGCTCGATCGGTCGGGCGCCAGCCGAGCACGTCGATCGACCCGCGCTCACCGTAGATCGAGAAGGTGTGCTCCGGGATCGGTTTCCATCCGAGCCCACCCAACCGGCCGGTCACCGTCCGCACGAGCAAGGCATGCCTTTCGTCGAGGAGCCGCGCCGCCTCGGCCCCTCTCCATCGGGTTTCGACGGTCAGCGAAATCCCGAGCGTGGCAGCCAGGCGTCGCGCGGCTCGGAGCGAGGTCTCCTCGAACCTTCCCCGCTCGATGCTCGAGACGACGGAACGGCAAATCCCGGCCGAAGTCGCCGCCTCACTCTGGCTCCAGCCGCGCCGAAGCCGGACCGCTCGGAAGACCGCACCTGACTGCACGTCGTTCACGCGCGGATAGTGGAGGTGTCCGATTGGCTGCTACTTATCGACGGATCGCCAGATGGCCCTACTCAAGGCGTGGCGAAGCTAGTCGTCCAGGTTGGGGGCCAGCCAGCGCGCCGCGACCTCCAGCGGCCAGCCCTTGCGGCGCGCGTAGTCCTCGAGCTGGTCCGTGCCTATGCGCCCCAACCCGAAGTAGTGCGCCTCGGGGCGCCAGAAGTAGAAGCCGCTGACCGACGCCGGCGGGAGCATCGCGAACGACTCGGTAAGGCGGATCCCGGCGCGCGCCTCGGCGTCGAGCAACGCGAACAGGGTCTCCTTTTCCGTATGGTCCGGGCACGCCGGGTATCCCGGCGCCGGTCGGATACCTTGATACGCCTCGCGGATTATCTGGGACTTATCCAGCGCTTCACTGGGTGCGTAGCCCCACAGCTCGCGGCGGACTTCGGCATGCAATCGCTCGGCGAAAGCCTCGGCCAGCCGGTCCGCCAGCGACTTGACCATGATCGCCGAGTAGTCGTCGTTTTCGGCTTCGAACGCGGCCACGAGAGCGTCCGATCCGCCGCCAGCGGTCACCGCAAAGCCGCCGATGAAATCCTCGACGCCCGCGGAACGTGGAGCGACGAAGTCCGACAGCGCCACGTTCGGACGGCCTGGCGGCTTCTCCATCTGCTGGCGGAGCGTGTGGATGACGCCCATCGGCTCGCGCCCGGACGGCGCGCCCTCGTCGAACAGCTCGATGTCGTCACCGACCGACGCGGCCCGCCAGAAGCCCACGACGCCGCGCGCCTCGAGCAGATCTTCGGCCACGATCCGGTCGAGCAGCCGGCGCCCGTCCTCGTACAGCTTTCGCGCCGCCTCGCCTCCCCTGGGAGCGTCGAGGATCTCCGGAAACGAGCCGCGCATCTCCCATGCCGCGAAGAACGGCGACCAGTCGATCCACTCGGCCAGGTCCGCGAGCGGCCACGACTCGAAGGCGCGGACGCCCAGGAAGGATGGCCGCGGCGCCGGAACCGAGAAGTCCACGACCGCGTCCGATTGGCCCGCGCGGCCTCGATCGAGACGCGGGTCACGCGCTCCTGCCGGCCCGCCCGCTCGACCCGCAGCGACTCCTGACCCGCCCGAACGGTTGCCCCGTATTCGACGGCCGAGTCCCCCAGCAGCCCCGAGACCACGCCAACGGCCCGCGACGCGTCCAGAACGTGAACCACCGTCCCGGAATACCGCGGCGCGATCTTGACCGCCGTATGAGCACGGGACGTGGTGGCGCCGCCGATCAGCAGCGGCAGCGCAAACCCCTCGCGCTCCATCTCGCCGGCGACGTGCGCCATCTCCTCGAGCGAGGGCGTGATCAGCCCC
This sequence comes from uncultured Chloroflexia bacterium, assembly GCA_963816135.1. Taxonomy (GTDB): domain Bacteria; phylum Chloroflexota; class Limnocylindria; order Limnocylindrales; family CSP1-4; genus Fen-1039. Next base: position 1,389,105 of record CAWFJD010000017.1, on the reverse strand, counting down.
GACAGGCCGATGGCGTCCACCTTCTCGGCTCGCGCCGTCTCGAGGATGCGGGCCGGCGGGCACCATCACGCCGAGGTCGATCACGTCGTAGTTGTTGCACTGGAGCACGACGCCGACGATGTTCTTGCCGATGTCGTGGACGTCGCCCTTGACCGTGGCCATGAGGATCCGGCCACGGGCCCGCGTGTCGCCGGCCGCGACCTTCTCCGCCTCCAGGTACGGCACGAGATGAGCGACCGCCTTCTTCATGACCCGGGCGCTCTTGACCACCTGCGGCAGGAACATCTTGCCCGCGCCGAAGAGGTCGCCGACCGCGTTCATGCCGGCCATCAGCGGCCCTTCGATCACGTCGATCGGATGCGCGGCGGCCAGCCGGGCTTCTTCGGTGTCCTCGACGACGAACGTGTCGATGCCCTCGACGAGGGCGTGCCGGAGTCGATCGACGACCGGCAGCGAACGCCAGGCGGTGTCCGCGACCGATCGTTCGGCCGCTCCGGCGCCCGCGGCATACATGGGCGCGATCTCGAGCAGCCGCTCGGTGGCGTCCGACCGGCGGTTGAGGACCAGGTCCTCGACGCGCTCCAGTAGTTCGGCGGGGATCTCCGAGTAGACGGCCAGCGCCCCTGGATTGACGATGCCCATGTCCATGCCGGCCGCGATGGCGTAGTACAGGAACACGGCGTGGATCGCCTCGCGGACGACGTCGTTGCCGCGGAACGCGAACGACACGTTGGAGACGCCGCCACTCACCCGGGCCGCGGGCATCTCGGCCTTGATCCGCCGGACCGCTTCGATGTAGTCGACCGCGTAGGCGGCGTGCTCTTCGATCCCCGTGCCGATGGCGAAGACGTTCGGATCGAAGACGATCTCGTCGGGTGCGAAGCCGACCTCGTCCGTCAGCAGTTGGTAGGCGCGCCGGCAGATCGAGACCTTGCGTTCGACCGTGTCGGCCTGGCCCTTCTCGTCGAAGGCCATGACGATGACGGCGGCGCCATAGCGGCGGGCCGACCGCGCGGCGGCGAGGAACGCCTCCTCGCCTTCCTTGAGCGAGATCGAGTTCACGATCGGCTTGCCGCCGATGCAGCGCAAGCCCGGCTTCGATGACCGACCATTTCGACGAATCGACGACGATCGGGACGCGGGCGATGGCCGGCTCCGACGCGACCAGGTTCAGGAAGCGGGTCATGGCCGCCTCCGAATCGAGCATCGCTTCGTCCATGTTGACGTCGATCGCCTGCGCGCCGGCCTCGACCTGACGGCGGGCGATGTCGAGCGCCGAGTCGAAGTCGCCCTCGACGATCCGCCGGGCGAAGGCGCGCGAGCCCGCGACGTTCGTCCGCTCGCCGATGTTCATGAACAGGCTGCCGTCCGAGAGGTTCAGCGCCTCCATGCCCGCCAGCCGGAGCGCGCTTGCCGCGCCCTCGGGGACGATACGCGGCGCGCAGCCTCGGGCTGCCTCGGCGAACGCGGCAACGTGGGCGGGTCCCGTCCCGCAGCAGCCGCCGACCACGTTCACGAGCCCGGAGCTGGCGAACTCGCCCACGACCGCGGCCATGGCCTCGGGGTTCTCGTCGTAGCCGCCGAATTCGTTGGGCAGGCCCGCGTTGGGATGCGCGGCCACGAACGTGTCCGCGAGGCCCGCCAGTTCCTCGACGTGGGCCCGGAGCTGCCGCGCGCCGAGGGCGCAGTTCAAGCCGACGATGAGCGGCCGCGCGTGGCGGATCGAGTTCCAGAACGCCTCGACCGTGTGCCCCGAAAGTGTCCGCCCGGACGCGTCGGTGATCGTGCCGGAGATCCACAGCGGCAGCCGGACGCCCAGCTCGTCGAAGGCCTGCTCGATGCCGTAGATCGCGGCCTTGCCGTTGAGGACGTCGAAGATGGTTTCGACCATCAGCAGATCCGCGCCGCCGGTGATCAGGCCCGCGCGCGGCCTCCGCGTAGGCGAAGGCGAGCTGTTCGAACGTGATTGAACGTGCCGCCGGGTCGGCCACGTTGGGCGAGATCGAGGCTGTCTTGTTCGTCGGGCCGAGCGAGCCCGCGACGAACCTGGGACGCGTTGGATCGGCGGCTTCGGCGGCGTCGGCAGCCTCGCGGGCAATCCGGGCCGCGGCCACGTGCATCTCGTAGGCCACGTCCTCGAGCCCGTAATCGGCCTGGGCGATGCGTGTGGCCGTGAACGTATCCGTCGTGATGATGTCGGCGCCGGAAGCGAGGTAGGCATCGTGAACCGCCCGGACGACATCGGGTCGCGTCAGGGTGAGCAGGTCGTTGTCGCCCCGGACGTCGCGAGGATGGTCGCGGAAGCGCTCACCCCGAAAATCGGCCTCGGAAAGGCCGTACCGCTGGATGAGGGTCCCGGTCGCGCCGTCGAGGACCAGGATCCGCTGTTCCAGGAGGGGCCGCAGGAGGGCGATGCGCTCCTCACGCGTCCGAATTGGCGGAGCCGGTGTCTGGGCGGGTTGGGCAGCGGGCGAGCCGCCGGCAGGCGCGGACGTGGCTGAAGAAGCGTAGATCTCGGTGGGAAGGCCTCCTTCTGCGCTCAGTGTATCGGAGAGTCATCGGCGGGCCGCGGCACACGCAGTTCCATCGCGGTGGCCGCGGTGGCCGCGGTGGCCGCGGTGGCCGCCGTGGCAGCCGGGATCGGGGCTCCAGCTTCGGGCCTCGGGCCGCGGTTTCGGGCGCCGGCGCTACTTGCGGCGCAGTCGAGCCAGCCAGGCGTGGACCGTCCCGACTTCCATCAGGCTGTCCAGCGTTTCGGCGCCGATGTCCTCGACCATCCAGCCTTCTCGAAAGCTGGTCCTGATGTCCGACTTGCGAATCCGCTCGGGGCCATAGCCGAACGGATTGCGCGCGCTCCAGCAGAGCAGGAAGGCGCGACCGCCCGGCTCGATGACCGCGCCGAGGCTCGCGGCATAGGCTTCTCGCAGATCGGGCTGGAGGGTGTGGAACATACCGACGTCGATCGCCGTGTCGAACGTCCGACCGAGCTCGGCCAACCTCAGGGCGTCGCCGACGACGAACCTTGCGGCGCTGCCGCGCTCGACCGCCTTGACCCTGGCTTTCTCGATTGCCGCGGCGGCAAGATCCACCCCCAGGACTTCGAAGCCGAAGCCCGCCAGATAGAGCGCGTTCTCCCCGGTACCGCAACCGACGTCGAGAACGGACCCGCACAGAAGCCCCGACCCGGCGAGTCGCACGATCGCCGCCTGGGGCCGGCCCGTGTCCCAGGTGGGGTGCCTTCATACGCCCTGTCGAAGTAGCTCAACCGCCCGCTCCACGCAACCGGGGCGACCACGCCCTGGATCCACGCAGGCCTGATGCGCGGAACGAACCGCGCGGCACCCGGGTCTTCGAATCTGTCGTGCAGGCTCAACCTTACGCGCCTGGCTAACTCGACGACGGATGGCAGAATTACACCATGAAGCCTGGGACGGACAACGAGCCCGGCCGCGACTTCGCGGGCCGGGAACCCATCTCGTCAATCGTGGATTGCGTCGTGATCGGCGGCGGCCCCGCGGGGCTTTCCGCGGCCGTGAACGTCGGCCGGATGAGACGGAGCGTCGTCATCGTCGACGATCGCGACGGCCGCTCGCTGTGGGGCCAGACGAATCGCAACTACCTGGGATTTCCGGACGGCATCCCCGCCGCGGACATCCGCCTCGCCGGTCGCAAGCAGGCGGCGCGATACGGGGCCAGATTCATCCACGCACACGTCAGCGCCGCCGGTTGGCGAGAAGGCGAGGGCGGCGGGACCGGGCGCGTCGGCGAGTCGGAGACCAGCCGCGAGGAGGCCGTCGGCCGCGAACGCAACGCGAGTGACCGCGCCTCGGGCGCCACGGGTGCCACGGCAACAGCGGACCGCGTCATGGGCGCCGCGAACGGCTACTTCCAGCTGGATCTGGACCCGTGCCCGGATCCGCGCGAGGGTGAGATAGCCGGACGCCCCGGCAACGCGGCCCGAGACCTCGATGTGGGCCGGTCTCTCGGGGAACGACGAATTGGTGAGCCGGCTCGGGTCTGCGCCCGCACGGTGATCATCGCAACGGGCGTGCGGGACAGCTTTCCCACGTTCCCCGGATGGGTCGAGTGTGTCGGCCGGAGCCTGTTCTGGTGTATCAACTGCGACGGCTACGAGACGATGGGGCACAGGGTTGCGGTCGTGGGGGCGGACGAGGAGGCGGCCGAGACCGCACTCCAGCTGCTCGACTTCACGCCCAGACGTGACCCTCGTGGCGGGCACCGAGCGACGGCTTCCGGCTCCCCGAATCGCGTCTGCGGGACCTGGCCGCCAACGGCATCGGCACCTACCCCCATCCAGTGGCCGACTACCGGAGTACGGGCGGTCAGATCGACGGCGTCGTGCTCGCCGACGCCTCGGCCACGAGGCTGGACGTGGACATGGTCTTCCAGTACCACCGACCGGTGGCCCGCGCGGAGGTTGCGACCATGCTCGGGGTTCAGCTCGACGACATAGGCCAGATCGTCGTCGACGCGAATCAGCACACGAACCTGCCCGGTGTCTACGCCGCGGGCGACGTGACGCACCCTCACAACCACCAGATCAGCGCCGCCGTCCACGAGGGCAACGAGGCGGCCTGCGCGGCGAACTACCACCTGTATCGGCCGGTCCAGAAAGCCAACGGCCGGCCCGGGGACTAAGAGGCCGGCGCCCCGGCCAGGGCCACCTGACCTCGCGAGCCCGCGCCCCCCGTCAAGCCCCGCCCGCCGTGGCCCGCGGGCGTCCGCACCGGCACCTACCTTGGTCGGCGCCGTGCCAGCACGAAGACCGAAGGACCGGGCGTGATCGAGCCCAGCGGCTCCTGGAGTCTGGCCTCGGCCCGGGCGAGCAGTTCGGGCATTCGGCGGCTGAGCGCGGGCAGTCTGAAGAGCGACACCGACCGCGTCCTCTCGACCTCGAAACCGGCGCGGCGCAAAGCACGCCCGACCGAAACGGGGGAGTGGTCGTGGTGGAATGGCCGGTAGGCGACCGAGCCCGGCGCGAAGGGCGACCAGGGCTGGCGCCCCAGGACGTGTCGGGCGATCGCCTTGAGGTTGCGCTTGTTGGCGTACTCGAGAACGAGGACTCCGCCGGGCCTGATGACGCGGCCCAGCTCCCGGACCACCGGTTCGGGGTCGGCGAAGTGGTGCAGGACGCGGATCATGACCGCCGCGTCGAAGTACCCGTCGGGGGCCGGCAGCGAGAGGACGTCACCGAGTTCGACGTGTATCGACGTCGTTCCCGGCCAGCGCCCGCGTCGCCTCCGCCACGTGAAGTTCCGAGGCATCGAGAAGCGTGACTTCCGAGTAGCCCGCGTACTCGCCCGCCAGCCTGCCGAAGCCGGCTCCGGCCTCGATCAGCCGGCGGCCCTGGGGAGGCAGGAAAGCCCGCAGCGCGATCCGATCGCATGCGTCCTCGTACGCGCGGGCCGCCCAGAAGACGTCGCGATACGCCAGATCTTCATAGGTCGCGAGCGGGCGCGACGGATAACCCGGCGGCTGTCGGACGATCGTCCGGCGCCTGGGTCACGGTCGACGGAAAGCTATCCCGCCGGTGATTGACGGGAGCTCAGGACGGGCTGGCGGCGCCTACCGCGCGGCGATGCACGGCGAAGTCGTCGGCATTTCCAGACCAGCCGCAATCGCAGCGCACGATGTTGGTGCGCGCGTTGTACTCCTCGATCAGGTGAGACTTCACCGGTCGAAGGGGATTAGGGGCGACTGCAGTCCGGACAGGCCGTGCCATGTGTCCTCCTCCGCTTCCGTGTCGGTGGCGGAAACGACGAAACGGGATGAATGCGCGAACGGAAAGGTGCGGGCAGCCCGACAGCCGCGCGCGCCGATTGGGAAACCCAGGCATTCTAGCAGAAATGCCGATTTCGGCCCAGGACCGGTTTCTGTCGCTCGGCCCTGCGGGCCCGTGGATTTAGCGTGGACAGTGGTCGTTTCGCGCGAAATCGAGTCTGGATAAATAGGTCGCGCTGGCGGTCGATGGGTCCTACACTAGGTCACTGGAGGAGCTGCAAGGGGGTCGAGTCGGGTGCCCGTCGAGTTGTTCGTGGGTGTCCTGGTACTGAGCGTGTTGGCGAACGCCGCGCTCTTGTTGTGGCTGGCTCGCGCGGACCACGTAACCATCCACTGGCCGCCCCGGCCGGATCCGGCGAGACCGGACTGGCCCGAGCGCGCGTTGCGGGACGCAGGCTCGAATCGCCGCCGGGCTCTCTTCATCGCCGGCCAGAGCCAGCCCACGATCTCGGAAAGATCTGGCATGCCCGCAGGGGCGTCCTCTGGCCCCGACAGCGCCGCGCTTCCACCGGACCTGGCGGACCTTCTGGCTCGACCGGCGTCTCTTGGTCCTCGGACCGACACGCTGGAGCGCGGTCAGCGCGGCGGAAACGGTTTCCGCGATGGCTTTCGCGGACGGCATGCATCCCGGTTCCCCACGGCACGCTCGTTCGTGTGGGCCCAGGCCCCGCCGGCCCTCTCGATGGCGGAATCGCTCTCGACGCGCTTACGGGCCTCGAAGGTCCGCAGAGCTGGAGTCGGATCGTCGAGGTGGAGAACGCCCGGCTCCTGAGATACCGCCGGCCTTCCACGATCATCGTGGCCGAGATCGAAGGCCTTCGCCGACTCGCCGAACGCGTTGGCGAGGAACCCGTCGCCCGATTGCTGCCAGTCGTGGCCGGCGCCTTCCACCAGGAGGCGCGCGGCCTCGGACTGGGTCGCCCGAGTTGGCTACGGTCGCTTCGCGGCATTTCTCGCGGAGACGGATGAGATCGCCGCAATCAATTACGTCGAGCGGATTCGCCAGATCTGCGAGCCGTGGCTTTCCTCGGCCGCGGTCCCGCTTCGACTCGCGATCGGCTGGTCGAGCCCCAACGCTTCCTCCGACCTCGAATTCGCGACGAAGAGGGCGGAAGAGAGGATGCATTCGGACAGGCGCCTGCCGGCCAAGCTGCCGGCCCCGAGGGGCAATGCCGCGGCCAGGATCGTTGCGCTTACCGGAGGCGACCCAACGTCAGCGGAGACGGAAGACACGGACGGCATGGAGCGAACGCAAGGCGACCACGTCTCGCAACCTGATACGACCGTTTCGGTGCGCGAGATCGACGGCGATAGCACGACCTCCGAGATCGTGCCGCTCGCGAGGGAAACCGGGCCTCAGGCCGGCTAGATACGCTCGGCGCGGCCACCCCGGACCTCTCGACGGCCCCTCCCTGTCCCATTGGGTAGTCCCCCAGTCGCAATTCCATCTGGAAAGCGGGTGGGCCGCGGTGTAGGCTGCGCCCGTACTCATCCGGCCTCGCCCGTCATTGAGGTCGAACGAGAATTGACGCGGCCGCTCTCTGGGAGCGTCCCGGCCTGTGAGAAGGAGGCTCTCTAGGTGCTCAACGAGATTCTGGCGAAGATGAACCAGAACGAGAAGCTGATCGGACTTGGGGCTGTCATCGCGGTCATCGGTTGGGTCTTCGGCCTGATCCTGACCAGCGGTTGGTACGGCAGCTCCGGCGCACAGACACTCGGTCTCCTTGCAGTCGCCGGCGCCATCGTCGCGATCGTCGTTCTGTATCTGAAGTACTCGCCCACGTCCACCGTCGCCTGGCCGCTTCCGCTGACGATGATCCTCCTGATCCTCGGTGCGGTTGTCGCGGTCGCCGCTCTGATCGGCCTCTTCCAGGCCTTCACCTTCGACCCGTGCGGTGGTCTCTGCAACTCGATCCTTGGCCAGTACGTGAACAACGCCAAGCCGATCACCCTGTATCTGGCGACCATCGCCGTCCTGGTGGGCGGTGGCCTCATGGTCTACGCCGCCTACATGGAGTGGGTCGCCGCCGGCAAGCCGACCAAGGCCTGATCCTTCCGTAACGAAAGCGGCGGTCGCCGGAAGGCGACCGCCGCTTCTTTTTGCGAGGAATTCCGGACCGCCACGCCCCCGGGCCTACGCCCGGGCGAGGGCCCTGGTTACGCGCCCTGAGCGTGGACGACTCTGAAGCAGTCGGAGCAGTAGACGGGCCGGTCCATGTGTGGCTTGAACGGGACCTGAGCCTGGTTGCCGCAGCGCGAGCAGACGGCGGCGAAGTATTCCCGAGGTCCGCCACTTGGGCGCCCTGCCGCCCGCCGGTCCGTCGCCGGCTTCCCTCATCGATCGCCGGGCGGCTCGGCAGCTCGGGCAGCGCTTCGGATCCGAGACGAAGCCCTTTGTGGCGTAGTACTCCTGGTCCTCGGCCGAGTGCACGAAGACGGCGCCACAGTCGACGCAGGTGAGTGTTCGATCGGTGTACGTCACTTTCTCCTCCCGGAGCCGCAGTTCGAAGCCGAGTTCCGGGACGAGGCGCGACACCGACCGACCGGCCCGAGGCTGCGCCAGGGCCTCGATCGATCCGGTAAGACAGTGTCCGTTGTCTGATGTGCCTGTCTGGGACGCACCGGCAGGGCGGCAGAATACACGAGGTTTCTGCCCCGCAGAACGGTCGTCTCATTGGCCGTGCGACGCGCGGCGGCACGCAAAACGGCCCACTTCGTCCCGCGAAAAACACGCCATCTGGATGGGCCCAGACCGGTATTCGCGGGGGACTGATCGGCCGTATCGGAAACTGGCACAATCGCTTCGTTCGGCGCTACGAGTTTCACCGTCACTGCGGCTCCCCGAGGTCCGGAGCTCTGAGAGGTACCAAAGAGCCCGATGCTTCGCTTGCTTCACACCGCCGACGTCCATCTGGGCGCCAGGCACACGGATCTAGGCGAGAGGGCCGCCGTACTGAGGGAGCGCCAGTTCGCCGCGTTCCGCGCTTCCGTCGAGCTCGCGCTGTCGGAAGACGTCGATCTCTTCCTGATCGCCGGCGATCTGTTCGATTCCAACACCCAACCCCGCCGCTCGGTCGAGCGCGTCGCCGCGGAGATCGCCCGACTCACGCGAGCGAGCATCCGGACGCTCATCATCCCGGGAACGCACGACGTCTACGACGGGGCCTCGATCTACCGCTCCTACGACCTCGCCAGCATGGCCAGGTCCGCGAGCGACTGGGTCGTCGTCCTGACGCCGACGGTGCCCGAGATCGTCTTCCCCGCGCTGGACGTGATCGTCTACGGCCGGGTCTTCGACTCGAAGCGCTCGCCCCGAAGCCCTCTGGCCGGTCTCGACGCTCACACGGAACGGCGCGCCAGCTGGAAGATCGGCATGGTCCACGGTTCGCTCGCTATCCCCGGCAAAACCGAGGGCGACAGCGTCGTCTTCACCGAGGAGGAGATCTCCAAGACCGGCCTGGACTACCTGGCCCTCGGCCACTGGCATTCGGCGATGGAAGGCCACGCCGGTCTCACGGCCTATGCGTATTCGGGCTCGCCCGAGCCGGTCGCCCTCGACCAGGACGGCGCGGGCCAGGTCCTGCTCGTGACGCTCGACGATCGCGACGGCTATCACAAGGTCACGATCGAGCCGAAGCGCGTCGGCGAGACGCTGATCGAGCGGATGGAACTGGACATCTCGACGGTCGAGAGCCAGCCGGATCTCATCGACACCATCGGCCGCTCGGCCGACGCGAACCTCGTCCTGGACGTCCGCCTGGTCGGGCTCTATCCGGACGAGCTGGATGTCGACCTCGACGAAGTCGAGAGAGCGCTCGCGGCCTCGTTCCTGAGGCTCCGCGTTCGCGACGAGACGATCCCCGCGGTGCCGGAAGGCTCGCCGCCTCCTCCGGACACCGTTCTTGGCGCGTTCTGCGAGGACGTGGATGCGCGTCTCGCGCAACTGGCCGGATCCGACGACCCGGCCGCCGCCGAACAGGCCGCGGAGCTGCGCGAGGTCGAGCGCCTGGGGCGCCACCTTCTCGAAGGGCGGCAGGTGACGCTGTGAGGATCACTCGACTGCAGCTGCGGGATTTCGGACGCCATCGCGCCCTCGACGTTTCGCTCTCTTCCGGTTTCACGATCATCCGCGGCCCCAACGAGGCCGGCAAGACGACGATCCAGCGGGCCCTCGAGCTGGCCATGTTCCGCAAGCCCACCGCCACCGCGTCCGAGCTCGAGTCTCCTCCGTTCCTGGGGCGCGGGCGAAGACGAGCGGTCGATAACCCGCATCGAGTTCATCGTCGACGACGAGAAGGAAGACGGCGGGGTCGAGACGCGCTCCGGAACTCTGGAGAAGGAGTTCCGCGGCTCCCACGGCAAGGTCACGCTCGAGTACGACGGCCACACCTACACGGATCCGTCTCGGGCCGAGGAGATCATCGGCGAGCTGACCGGCATCCCCAACGAAGCCTTCTTCCGCTCCACCGCCTCCATCAGGCACCAGGAGCTCGACGATCTGGACCGCGACGAAGGGGCTCTTCGGGATCGGCTCCAGGCCAGCATCGGGGGCGGCGATCGCGGCTCCTCACGGGCCAAGAGCCGGCTCGAAGACGCGATTCGGGGTCTCAAGTCCAAAGGCGAGAAGAACCCTGGCCGCCTCAAGATCGCCGAGGAGGCGGTCGCCCGAGCCGAGCAGGCGCTCAAGAACGGCGAGGCGATGCTCGAGAAGCTCGAGCACGATCGTGACGCCCTGGCCCAGGCCCGCGACGGCCGGCTGCGCACCGAGAAAGAGCTGACCGAAAGCCGGAACCTGCTGGAGCTGGCTCGCCAGGCCGAGCGTCTGCGCACGGACCGCGCCGTGATCGCCGAGCGTTACGAGCGGCTCCGCCAGGCCGCCGACGCGCAGAAGCGCCTCCAGGACCTCGAGGCCATGCCCGAGCGGCCGATGTCCGCGCTGCGGGACCAGCTCGACCGGATGCGCACGATGCAGAGCCGCGTGTCGGTGATGCAGGAGACGCTCCACGACGAGGTCGGACCTGAGGTGGAGCCCGACGAGCCGGAGCCGGCGTTCCTGAACCTCGGAATCCTGACCGCCGCATGTCTGGGCATGGGCCTCGCACTGGTGGTCATGGGCGGCCTGCGGTCCCTCCTCGTGCTGATCCTCTTCGGCGCGATCGGCCTGGCCGTCGGCGCATTCATCGGCACTCGCTTCTGGGAACGGCGAGCCGTTGCCCTGAACGTCCGGCGCCTCAATCAAAGCCGCGAACGTGACCGAACCATCCGCAGGCAAACCCGCGTCGGCACGGAGGAAGGCCTTCGAGTGGCCTCGTCCGCGGTCCAGAACATCCTGCGCGAGCTTGGCGTGGCCGACATCACGGCCGCGGAGAAGCTCCTCAGCGGCGAGCAGTCGAGGCGCCAGGAGATTGCCACGCTCCAGGTCCAGGTGGCGGCATTGCTGGCCGGCCACAGCCCGGGGGCCGTCGAAGAGCTCCGAGACCGCGCGGCCATCGAGATCGAACAGAAGTCGTCGGCTCTCGAATCGCTTGGGCCGCTGGCCACCGACGCGCGATCGCGGGAGCGGCTCGAGGCCGAGGTCCGGGACCGGCACGCGGCCCTGGAGCGGGCTCGCGACGCCGAAGCGGCCGCTGCCGCGCGCGTGGACGCAAACCCCGTGGACGCGGAACAGGTTGCCGGCGAAGCGGAGCGTCTCGTCACGTGGCGAGAACAGCTCGGCGCCCTCCAGCACCGAGTGCGCGTCTACGAGAAGACCCTGGCGATGATCCAGGCCGCGGAAAGCGGCACGATGCGCAAGGCAACGCGCTTCCTCGAGCATCAGGTTGGCCGCGACATCGGACGGCTGACCGCCGGTCGCTATCGCCGGGTGGCCATCGACGATCAGACGCTGGACATCTCCGTCTGGGCCGCCGAGCTCGGCGATTGGGTTTCGGCGACCCGATTGAGCAAGGGCACGGTCGATCAGATATTCCTCGCCGCCCGAATGGGTCTCGTCCGGCTGGTTACGCAGGGGCGCCGCCCGCCGCTGATCCTCGACGATCCGTTCGTCACCTTCGACGACGCGCGCGCCTCACGAGCGGCCTTGCTGCTGCGCGAGCTGTCGTCGGATTTCCAGGTGATCTACCTGGCCTGCTCCAATCGATACGACGGCCTGGCCGACAGCGTCGTCGCCCTGCCCGGCCCGACGGACACGGAAGCCGCGGCGCTGGCGCGGGCGACGAGCGCCAACGTGAGTGCTCAACCGACCGAAGGCGAGGCCGACGCCGCTGCGCCTGCGACCGCCCAGGTCGGGGTCGATGCCGAACCGGCCGAAGGGGAGACGGCGGTCGAGCCGCCCCCGGACCCACTCGACGCCGTGGAGACTCCCGAAGAACCTCCGGCCGAGGCCACGGTCCAGGCGGTCGATTCGCCGCCGGTGGAACCCGTTGAACCCGCGGAGCCGCCGAGCCCTCAGACGTGGCGGAACCCGCGGAGGCCGCCGCGCCGGTCGAGCCGGCTGTCTCCGAGCCGGCACCCGCCGAGCCCGGCCGACCCGCCGAGTCCACGGTGCCGGGCGAGCTGGAAGCGGCCGAGCCGGCGATCGCCGGAGCTGAGCACTGCCCCGGTCGAGCCCGACGAAGAAGCCGACGAACTCGACGGCGACGAGGAAGGGGAGCGTCTGGTGGTCGTGCTCGATCCCGGCGAAGCCGAGCCCGCCGAGGGCGCCGAAGATGGCGACGGCTGGCACGAGACCGAGCCCTGGCTCGGCGGTCTGGCGCCGCTCCAGGGAGGCCAGGAGGGCCCGCACAACTGATGACGTCGGAATTGCCCGAAGGTCTTGCGATCGAGCCGATCTGGGTCGTCGAAGCCGCGTACGCGCCCGACGCTCCGGCGCGGCGGCCGGCCGTCAGGGCCGAACACCTCACCCGAATCGCCCGACTCCGCGATGAAGGCGTGATCGTCGAGGCCGGCGGTTACGCGGACTGGTCGAGCGCGCTCATCCTGCTCCGGGCGCCAACCGAGGAGGCGGCCCTCGAGATCATCCACGCCGACGTGTACTGGCGTTCCGGCGTCTGGTCCGACGCGAAGGCCAGGGTGCTCGGACGGGTAATCAAGGTCGAAGAGGCGCCGAAGCCGCCAGAATGATCGGACGCTCGCCGGCGCGCGGGCCCGTCGAACCTACGGGAACGCGATCGTGGCCGTCAGCCTTGGGACGATCCCGGCCGGGCTCTGATTCATCAACGTGATCCGATACGTGGCGCCCGCCTTCACGTTCGTGGCGTGTGCTGGCGCCACAGACGTGGCGGCCTTGAAGGTGGCCTGGTCTACCGTGACCGGGTCGGGCGACTTCATCTCCACTATCGTCAAAGTGGCGTTCAGCGGAGACGGCGGCCACGCCGCCTCGAGCGATAGTCGGCCGCTGGAGCGGGCCACCACCGTCGCCGTGAGCGATCGGAGCGAGTCGGGATTTGGCTCGCCTTCGAACGGCACCTGGGTCGCGGTCACCGAGGGCTTGTTGGACGGCCACGTCAGGGCCACGTCGACGATTGGTGCGATTTCGTTCCCCGAGATCACCGTCGCGGTCCATTTCGACTGGCTGGATTGGCTGTAGAACGAGGCCGCCGGCGTGGCCCCGGACGAGCAGACCGGCGTGCCGCCATCTCCGGAGAGGCAGACCCGGCTCGAATTGGTCGGGGCGCTCGCCACGACCTCGACGGTGACCTTCCCCGGTCCGTCGCTGACGAAGCTGAAGGTGCGGGCCTGGCCGACGGCCGGCCCGCTCGGGTCGAGGACGAGCTCGTTGAAGGTGATATGGGCGGTAGGGGCGGTCTGAGGAGGCAGATCCTCGGTCGGTCCGGGCTGCGGAGTCGAGTCGGAAGTTGTGGCCGAGGCGAGCGCGGACCCCGGCGCTGACGGCGGCGGCCGCGGCAGCGCACGGACGGAGCGGAGGAGTCGCCCTGAGTCGGCGTGGCCCCGGCCGACGCGGACACTGGCGATGGGGTCGAAGTCGGGGTGCCGGCACCGGACGAGGCGAACAGGAATCGACCGCCGAGAAACGCCACGGCCGCGACGAGAACGAAACCCGCGATCAACGCCGCGATACGGCCATGCCGCCGGACCATGGCCAGGGGTCCTGTCGCCGCCGCCGGAGGGGTCGCCTCGTCCGGAGGAGTCGTCGCAGGCGGCGCGTCTACCGGTCTTGCTTCGGGAGATGCCTCCGAATCGGGATTCGGCGCGCGGCGCGGGCTCGGACGATGGCGAGTCGCCGCCGGGAGGCGCCCCGGCGTCAGACTCCGCGGGATTCCCCAGGGACGGGTTCCCATCGGCAGGATTCCCGTCGTCCGGCCCCGAGGGCTCCGGGCGCTCAGGCCCTGGCTGGCCCGCAGGGCCCGGCGCTTCGTCCATGAACCTACGGGAACGCGATCTGGGCGGTGAGGTCCGGTTTGCCGCTATCGGGCGACTTGTCCCTGAGCTTGATCAGGTACGACTTCGTCGGATCGACGTTGTACGTGTAGGCCGGGTTGATGTAGGTGACGCCCTTGAACAGGCGATCGTCGACCGTCACCGCCGGGGGAGTCGTCGAGTCGAGGAGCGTGAGGTCGATGTCCGCGGTGATCACGGTCCAGGAAGCCTGGACGTTGAGGACCCCGGCCTTTCGCGGCTTGAAGACGGCGCTGAAGCCGTTGAGCGACTCCGCAACGCCGGCCGTGGCGCTGCCCTGCAGGCGGCCGTGGCTGAGCGTCATCTGCGGCGCCCCGGTCGGCCAGGTGAAGGTCACGTTGACGGTCGGCTTGGTGGCGCCGTATCCGATCAGGGTCACGGTCCAGAGGTCGTGGGGGCCGTCCGCCTTGGCGGTCAGGAAGTTCGGCAGGGTACCCACTTTGCAGGCCGCTTTGCTCGTTCCCACCTTGAGGCAGAGCCGGGTGGACGCTCCGGCGGAGGTCTTCGTCACGGCGACGGTCACCGGGCCCTGTGCCGTCACTGGTGTAGGTGAAGGTTCGGGCGCTCGCGCCGGAGGCCTTCTCGGAGTCGAGCTGGAGGCCCTGGAACTCGATCGTGGCCGGGGCCGCGTCGGTAACGGGCGCGGGGGTGGCAGACGCCGATGGCGTCTTTGTCGAGCCCGAGGGGATGGCGGCGGACGGGGCTGCGAGGCCGAAGGTGAAGCGGAAGGAGCCTCCGCGATCTGGCTGCTCTGCGGACCGTCGCTCGGAGACGAAGATCCATCCTTGTTGCCCAGGAAAACCAGAACGCCGGCGATGCCGATGAGCGCCGCGCACACGACGCCAAGGACAATCGATACGTTTCTCCAAACCCTGTCGTCCACCAGGTTCCTCCTGCTTAGATCCGCGGGCCGACTTGCGACGGACCGGCCACAAGATACCGCCTCGGAGCCTCTTCAGGTAACGCGCAGCGCACCGAGCCTACGGGAAATCACGCGGCTGTGCCCGGTTGCCGGCCATTTGCGAGGCAGATTTGCCGCGCGGATGGTGGCCCGGACGGGGCTTCCGGATGCGAAATTCGATGTGCCATCGCCACCTGGACGTCGCCGGACCGGGCCGGAGTGTCGGCGGTGCCCGTGCCTCTCGGCCTGCCCAGGCGACGGGCTTCCTCGGTTAGGCTGCCGTGATGCAGATGCTCCACAAGCCCGACTGGCGCGGACTGCTGGCCGTCTACTGGATCACGTCTTTCGTGGAAGGGCTGGGCGTCTCGCAGATCTACGCGTTCCTGCCCAACCGGCTCAAGGAGGTCGGCCTCGCGACAGGCGATGTCGCAGCATTTCGTCGGCATCCTCGGCGCGCTGTTCTTCCTCTCCGGGCTGCCGTTCATTCCGCTGTGGGGCGTCTGGGCGGACAAGTACAGCCGCAAGGCCGTGATCATCCGGAGCGCCCTCGTCGAGGCCGCGGTGTTCGGCGTCGTGGCGGCCAGCCAGTCGCTCTGGCAGCTGGTCGCGGCGATGCTCCTCGTCGGGTTCCAGCTCGGCAACACCGGCGTGATGATGGCCGCCATCCGCGACGTCACGCCTCGCCGAAGGCTCGGCCTGGCGATGGGCATCTTCGCCGCGAGCAGTCCGCTCGGCTTTGGCGCCGGGCCGACGCTCGGAACCTTCATGCTCGACCACCTGCACCTGACAAGTGCCGCTGTCTTCGCCACGGCCGCGCTGTTCTCGCTGGCGGTGGCCGGACTGCTCGCGGTCGGCTCGTCGGAGGTGCGGCCCGACGTGGTGCCCGACGGGAAGCACGCTCAGCCTCGCCTTCGGAGCGGTTCGCGGCGTGATGGCGGACCCGATCGTCCGATGGCTGTTCGTCGTCTACGGCATCGTCTTCGTCGGCCGGCAGATGTCCGCGCAGTACCTGTCGCTGCTCGATCCACGACGTCGAGCGCACGCCCATCGAGGTGGCGGGCTCGATCGGCCTGGTCCTCGGCATGGCCACGATCTTCGGAGCGGCCCTGTCTCCGGTGGGCGGCTGGATCGCCGATCACGTCGGCTTCCGGCGCGTCCTGGTGGGCTCGATCGCCGGCCTGGCCGTGGCCTTCGGCGCCATGCCGTTCGCCCCATCCACGTCCTGGCTGGCGGTCTTCTACGGCGCGGCGATCGCCTTCCAGGCCGTCGTCGGGGCGATGGTCTCGGGCATCCTCGCCACGGAAGTACCGAGCGAGCGACGCTCGGCCACGCTGAACCTGATCTACCTGCCGCTCTACCTGGGCGGCATCGCCGGTCCCGCGATCGGCGCCGCGGTCGTGGCGAGCGGCCTGCAGAAGCGTCTTCTTCGTGGCCGCCGCGGTCGTGGCCTTCGGCGTCGTGCTGGCGGTCGCCTTCTCCCGGATGACCATCAGGCCCGCGGAGTCGCCGCCTGCCGAGCGCATCCCCGTGGCGGTGGACCCGACGGAGTAGCGGGCTCGAAGGGGTTGCGCAAGCGGCGGCGACGGTCGAAAGGCCCGGCCGGCGCGGGGAACTAGTGGCCGAAGCTCGGGACCTCGGTTTCCGGGCGGGCCGACGTATCGGGCGTCCGGGCGGATGAGCTTGTCGGCGGAGGCCTGCTCGATCGCGTGCGCGCCCCAGCCGGCCATTCGAGCCAGCGCGAACGTGGGCGGGAACAGGTCCGGCGGCAGGCCCACGCCCTGCAGAACGGCCGCGGCGTAGTACTCGACGTTGGTCTTGATCACCCGGTCCGGCTTGAGCTCGCCGAAGATGCGGAGTACGACGTCCTCGACCTTGACCGCCGTGTCGAGCCAATCGGCCATGTCCGCCATGCCCTCGGCGACCTTGCGAAGAGCGGCGGCCCGGGGATCGTAGGCGCGATAGACGCGATGGCCGAAGCCCATGATCTTGTCGCCGCGGGCGATGGCTTCGCGAACCCACTTGTCGGCCTTCTCCGGCGAGCCGATCTCGTGGAGCTGGCTGACGACTTCCGCCGGCGCTCCGCCGTGGAGCGGACCCTTGAGCGCGCCGATGGCGCCGCAGACCGCGCTGGCAAGGTCCGATCGGGTCGAGATGATGACCCGGCAGGTGAACGTGGAGGCGTTGAGACCGTGCTCCGCGCCCACGACGAAGTAGGCGTCGAGGGCTCGGGCGGCCGCCGGATCCGGATCCTTGCCGTTCAGCTGCTGGAGGAATCCGCCGGCGAGCGAGAGCTTCTGGTTCGGCGCGACGGGCTCCTGGCCGTTGCGGATCCTGTGGAAGGCGGCCAGGGCCGAAGGGGCGAAGGCGGTCAGCTCGCGCACCTGGTCGACGGTGGGCGGCCAGTGGGGCCGGCGCCACGCTCCCCAGACCGAGACGGCGGTGCGGAGGGCATCCATCGGGTGGGTGTGGTCCGGAAGCTCGTGCAGGGCGCAGATCACGGGCTCGGGGAGCTCGGCCGGGACGAGGCGGGCGGTCTTTCGCCACTCGCCGGTCCACAGGAGCTCGGCGACCTGGCCGTAGGTGCCCTTCTCGACGAGCTGGCCGATCGGATAGCCGCGGTAGAGGAGGCGGCCGTTGGCGCCGTCAACGTAGCCGATGGCAGTTTCGGCCGCGAGGACGCCTTCGAGCCCGGGCGAATAAGGTCGTTCAGCCATGGGCTTGGCCGCCGGGGTCGTGTGCGCGGGAGGCGTCGATGCCGCCGGGACGTCCGGCTTCGAAGGAGCGTTCTCGGTGTTGCTCGGCGTCATGTCGCCCTCCTTCGGGCTTGGTGCAAGGCGGCTCCGACCATGTCCGGCAACCCGGGGTCGATCGAGGTTGTGCATGCTACCGCGATCGAGAAGGAGCGATGCCCGGTCGGCTCAGTCGTCTACCCTGGCGAAACGGGTAGGCACGCAGCCGTGCGGGCTAGCGGCGACGGCGGCGATCGTCGCCGTCGACTGCGTCAAGAATCAGCCGAATGACCACCGCGCCGAAGAACGCCACCACGAGCGCGCCGATGAAGCCGCTGCGTCTGGCCCCAGTGAAGCTGCTGCGTCGCGAACCAGCCACCCAGGAGCCCGCCGAGGATGCCGACGACGGTATTCGCCAGGCAGCCGCGAGGGCCCCGTTCCACGACCGCACCCGAGAGTGCTCCCGCGATGAACCCGACGACGATCCAACCGAGAGCATCCATGTTCGGCACGGCAACTGAACTCCTATCCGGCGACGACGACTGATCGAGAGACGGGCCGATGGTAGTCGGCCCGTCCGTCCTCGCCGGTCCGCCCTCGGGATGAATCGGCCTCCAACCCTGGGACGAAGTTGCGTGCGCTCCAGAGCCTAGATGGCGGCGTCCTTCCAGGCCGGCATCGACTTCAGGTACGCCCGGGCCTTCTCTCGGGCCGCGGCGTAGTCGAGGCCGTCCTGCCGGATCGTCCACTGCGTGAACCGCTCGAGCTGTTCTTCGGGAGGCGAGAGCTTGCCCTCCGGAGCGCAGTAGATGCAGTAGGGGATCGAGGTGTCCGCCAGGGCGTGGTCTTCCGCTCCGGCAAGCGGCATGCCGCAGGATTCGCAGTTAATCGCGAGCATCGGGGTGTCCTTTCGGTTGAGCCGGTTCAGGGGACGAACCCGGCGAAGCGTCTATCGCGGGTGCCGTGGAAGCGAGCAGCTCGAAGCCGCGGACGACGGCTGCGCGCTCCTGCGGCGACAGATTGGTCATGACCTGGGTCAAGAGATCCGGCGCGAGAACCTGGCCCACCCGCGAAACGACGTCCTGCGCCGGCCGGCGTCAGCCAGACGAGCACCCTGCGCTCGTCGCGCTCGTCGCGGATGCGGCCAACCAGTCCCTTGACCTCGAGACGCTGCAGCAGCTCCGAAACGGAGTTGCGCCTCAATCCCAGGTGCTGGGCCTGTTCGCCGACGGTCAGTGGACCGCTTGCCGCCAGGTGCTGCAGCACCTCGAGCGCGCGTCTCGTGACCGGCAGATCTCCGTCGCGAACTCGATTGGCCCAGTGATAGCGCCGGTAGACCTCCGGGAAGAGGCCGGCAATGAGCCGTGCCGCCCCTTCGGGCGTCAGCTCGGCAGACTCCATCTCGCGGTCGGAGGGCGCGGTCTGCGGTTCCGGTTTGGCTGAGTTCGTGACGACCATGTCGCAACGACTATCGATTCTGCCCGTCCGCCAGTCAACAGATCTGATCGATCGCTACGACATATTCGGGCCCGGAGCGGAGGCCCGAGACAGGCGTGCGCGGCCGGCGCCCATCGTCGCTGGCCGAATGGCGACAACGGCGTGGCCAACTGAGGCCCCAGGTGTAGGGGTTTTCACCGATACCTCATCAGAAATCTTGCGCGGCCGCTCATTGCCCAACCGGGGCTCACGGCCGATAGGCGGCTGGAAGGCGGATTGTCGATGAACGTGTTCAGGGCGAGCGTTGTCTGGCTGCGGGGCTTCGTGCTGGGATCGCTCGGAGCGATCGCCTCGTATCCCGGCCGCCTGCTTCGCGGCGAGGCCCACCTGCC
Organism: uncultured Chloroflexia bacterium; assembly: GCA_963816135.1. Lineage (GTDB taxonomy): Bacteria > Chloroflexota > Limnocylindria > Limnocylindrales > CSP1-4 > Fen-1039. The sequence goes on along the minus strand of CAWFJD010000017.1, from coordinate 1,369,426 downwards.
CCGGCCCGAGGATTTCCGGCCGACCCATCCGCGCAACTGGCGTATCCGGACCCGCATTCTGGTCGCGGGGATCCTGCCGGTGCTCGCCCTCATGACGATCGATGGCCTCTCCGGCCACTTCAACGCGCTCGGCATCGTCGTGGTTGCGATTGCCGCCGTGGCCGCGGTAAACGTCGCGGGCGAGGTATCCCGGCCTGTGGAGATCGTGGTGGAACAGGCTGCCCGAGTGGCGACGGGCGATCTGCATCGCCAGGACAACGCCGCTCTCGAGACGGACGGTGAGCTCGGCCACCTCGCGAAGGCATTCGACGGCATTCGCGAATACATGGACGAACTGGCGGCCCTGGCCGACCGAGTTGCCGCCGGCGACCTGACGCGTGAGGTCAACCCCAAGTCGGAGAACGACTTCCTGGCCCAGGCCTTCCGTTCGATGATCGGCCGGCTGCGGAAGATGATCGTCGAGCTCAACAAGGCGGGAGCGAGCATCGCCGAGTCCGCGCGAACGATGGACGACGCGGCGGCCATGTCTCAGGCAAGCACGAGCCAGATCTCGCTGACGATCTCGCAGGTCGCTTCCGGCGCGGCGGATCAGGCTCGGGCATCGACCGACACGAGCATGGCCATGATCGATCTCGGCCAGGTGATCGAGCACGTCGGCAACGGCGCTGCCCAGACCGAGGCGAGCGTCGAAGCGCAGGCGGACGCGATCAGGCAGATGGCCGACGCGATCCACGAGGCGTCGGTCGCGTCCGGCGACGTCAACCAGGCCGGCGCGGCCGCCGGAGCCGCCGCCGAAAAGGGCGCCCTGACGGTCCGCGAATCGGCCTCGGGCATGGCCCGCATCAAGAAGGCCGTCGATACGGGCGCTCAGGTCGTCACGAGCCTCGGAGCGAAAGGCGAGCAGATCGGGGCCATCGTCGAGACGATCGACGACATCGCCGATCAGACGAACCTGCTGGCCCTCAACGCGGCGATCGAGGCCGCCCGCGCCGGCGAGCAGGGCAAGGGTTTCGCGGTCGTGGCCGACGAGGTCCGCAAGCTCGCCGAGCGCTCGAGGACTGCGACCAAGGAGATCGCGTCCCTGATCGCCGAGGTGCAGAAGGAGACGAGCCAGGCAGTCCGGGCGATGGAAGTGGGCGCTTCGGAAGTCGAATCCGGTTCGGCGCTCGCGCAGCGCTCGGCGGACGCTCTCGACGAGATCGCCCAGGCGGTCGCGGCCTCGAACACCGCCCTGGCTCGCATAACGGTGTCAGTCCAGGCGATGGAGGCCGCGTCCTCCAATGTCGTCTCGGCTTCGGAGACCATCGCCGAGATCGCTCGATCCACCAACGAAGCTGCCCGGACGATGGGCGCGAGCGCTCTCAGGGTCAACGACGCGGTCGAATCCATCGCCGCGATCAGCGAGGAGAACTCGGCGTCCGCCGAAGAGGTTGCCGCCGCCACGCAAGAGCTGACCGACCAATCTCAGGGGGTCGTGGCCGCCGCCGAGAGCCTTACCAACATGTCCGAAAAGCTTCGGCGACTGGTGTCTCGCTGGCGCCTGCCCGAAGAAGCAGTGGAGCCGGAGAGCGAGATTCAGAGCAACGCCGCTTAGTTCCGCCTGCTACTCCGTTGGGGAGCAAACGTGCCGCTGCGTAGAACTACTCGCACCTAGCCGTACCTGAGATCCATTTGGGGACCATATTGCCAGCCCGTAGGGGTGGCGCGGGCCGATCGACACCGGCGGCACGATTGAGCTCACTCAGTCGGAAACGCCTGGCGGCTCAGGTATCGGCTTGCGACTCGATGCCACCTCGGAGATCCGCATGCTCCGCCATCGCTGGCTGGCCGTTGTCGCCGCCGTAGCATTCATCGGCATCGTCGAGACCTTGATCGACTCGTCCCTCGACGCCTCCGTCGAGAGCTCCTGGCGCCCCCTGCTCGTCACCGTGATCATTTCGGCGGTCGTCGGCGCTTCGGCCTGGCTGGCGCTCGGCCGCATCGACAGACTCGGCCGGGATCTGCTCGAGCGGAACGCCGCGCTGGAGTCGCGAAATGCGGCCCTTCGAGCCATGTACGACGTCAGCGTGTCGGTCTCCGGCCAGGCCGATCCCGAGCACACGATCGAGGTCATCGTCGAGCACGCGCGCCGGCTGCTGCGCGTGGACGCCGCTCTCGTGGCCCTCGACACGCCCAACGGCTTTCTGCGGCTGCGTGCGGTAAACGCGGCGGAGGGTGTGGTCGAGCGGGCCAGGACCGGCGAGTCGCCGCCCGACTACGACGAGCTCGATTGCTTCCTCCAGCCCGGGTTCGAGATCGTCGCCACCTCCCCTGTCAAGCACGGCGACAGGCGGGTCGGGACGCTGGCCCTGGCCGCGAAGACGGCGCCGCGCCTCGAGGCCGCCGAGGTGGAAACGCTGTCCGCCCTCGCGACTCAGGTGGGTCTGGCGATCGAGGCCGCCCGCCTTCAGGACGAGTTGCAGGAGCTGGCCGTCCAGCGCGAGCGTGAGCGGATCGCCCGGGACATGCACGACGGTCTCGCCCAGGTACTCGGCTACGTCAACACCAAGTCGCAGGCCGTGTCGCAGATGCTCGAAGACGGCCGCATCGCCGAAGCCCGCGTGCAACTCGCCGAACTCGGAGCGGCCGCTCGAGCGGTCTTCGCCGATGTCCGTGAGGCCATCCTGAACCTGTCCGGCACGCTGCGCGCCGGAGCGTGGCGTGGCCCAGGCCCTCGAGGAGTACGCGACCCTTTTCGCGGAATCGTCCGACCTCGCGGTCCGGTTCAAAGCCACTCCGGAGGCCGTTTCGGCGCCCCTTTCCGCGGCCACCCAGGCCGAGGTATTCAGCATCGCCCGCGAGGCCCTTACCAACGTCCGCAAGCACGCCCGAGCCCACGACGTGTCGCTGGAGATGCGCCGCGCCGGCAGCGAGGTGATCCTGCGTATCAAGGACGACGGCGTCGGCTTCGAGGCCGATCTGCTCGTCGGAGGACGAGAGCGCTGGCCGCACTTCGGCCTGGCCGGCATGCGCGAGCGGGCCGAGTCCGTGGGCGGCCGCGTTACCTGGCAAAGCCGACCGGGGGCAGGTACTCAGGTAGAGCTACACGTTCCGGTAGGCGGAACAACTCGCCACCATGCTTTAGAAGGGAGTACCCCACCCCACGGGACGACACGTTCCCCATCGCGGCACCAGGCGGTCCGATCGTCCGCCCCCGCCGCTTCGGAGGCAGACTGAGCAAATGAGAACCGTCCTAGTAGATGATCATGCACTCTTCCGCGACGGAGTCGCCTCGCTCCTGCTCGCCTGGGGGCATGAGGTCGTGGGCCAGGCATCGGACGGCGCAGAGGCCGTCGAGCTGGTCGACGAGACCTCGCCGGACGTCGTCCTCATGGACGTGAGGATGCCCAACGTGTCGGGCCTCGAGGCGACAGCCCGAATCAAGGAACGCCATCCTGAAGTCGCGATCGTGATGCTCACGGTCAGCGAGGAAGAAGCCGATCTGTTCCGCGCGATCAAGGCCGGGGCGCAGGGTTACCTGCTCAAGAACCTCGAAGCTCCGCAGCTCCGATCCCTGCTCGAAGGCGTCGCTCGCGGCGAACCGGCGATCACGCCGGCCACTGCGGCCCGCATCATCGACGAGTTCCTCCGGAGCCCGGGCGGGAGCCCGGCGCCGTCGCAGCGACTCACCGATCGCGAGCTGGAAGTCCTGCGGCTCGTAACCGCCGGGCAGCGGAACCGCGAGATCGCGGCCGAGCTGGGAATCAGCGAGAACACGGTGAAGTTCCACTTGAAGAACATCGTGGAGAAGCTGCACGCCCAGAACAGAGCCGAGCTGGCCGCCCGAGCGGTCCGCGAAGGTCTCGTCCCGGATCCGCCTCGCGACATGGCCGGCAACGAGCTACCCGCACCGGGAGTTCTCGCGGCACCGCTAGACCGGACGGCGACACCTCGCCGGTGGCCGCGGCGACGGCACAGTGACGACCCCGCGGACACTGCCAGGACCTTGACTCCGAGTCGCGCTATCCTCGTGCCCTGAGTCCGCCATCCGTCATTCGCGGGCTCGGTCGAGCGACGCGCCGTTCTCCGTGGCAGATTGCCGTTGCCGTTTGGCCGGCAGCGGCCGCCCAGGTCGGCGTCTGCCGCCGGTCCGACGCACTGGGGCACAGGAGCTGGCCGCGTGACCGATCTCGCATTCCCGCCCGACTTTCTCTGGGGCGCCGCCACGAGCGCCTACCAGGTCGAGGGCGGCAACGTCAACAGCGACTGGTGGGACTGGGAGCGCAAGGCCGGCACGCCGGTTCGCGAGCCGAGCGGGGCCGCGGTCGAGCATTACTCGCGTTACCCGGCCGATCTCGAGCTGCTGGCGTCGCTGGGTCTGAACACCTACCGCTTCTCGGTCGAGTGGGCTCGCGTCGAGCCCGCCGAAGGGACGTTCGACGCCGGCTGAGCTGGCTCACTATCGCGCCGTCGTAGACCACGCCCGCTCGCTCGGCCTCACGCCCATGGTCACGCTCAACCACTTCACGCTGCCACGCTGGGTCGCGCGCGAGGGAGGCTGGACCTCGCCCCGTACGCCCGCCCTGTTCGAGCGGTACACGCGGCGCGTGGTCGAAGCCATGGGAGACGCGGTTACCTGGTACTGCACCATCAACGAGCCTACGACCGTCGCCACCGGCGGCTACTTGAGTGGCTGGGGCTTTCCGCCCGGGACGGTGGACCTGCGTGGCTGGCGGGCCGCGATCGCGGGGCTCGTCGAGGGCCATAAGCGCTCGCTCGCGGCGATCCATGACGTTCGACCGGAGGCCAGGGCCGGGCTCGCGGTGTTCAGCATCGAGAGGTCCTCGAACCCGGGCGGCCGCCCGGCGAACGAGTACAGCCAGCGCTGGAACGAGGACGTCTACCTCGAAGCGGCCGCCGACGACGACTTCATCGGCGTTCAGACCTACACGCGGCACCGGTTCCGCATGCCCCGCGTCATGGCGCCACTGACACGAGCGGCGCTGGCGATTAGACCGCTGGATCGCTTTACCGTCCCCTGGATCATGCGGATCAAGGACATATCCGGCCGGGCCGACGCGCCGGCCGGCACCCGGATCACGCAGATGGGCTGGGAATACCGGCCGGAGTCCGTCGCCGCGGTGGTCCGCCGGATCGCGGCCGTCTACCCGGACAAGGATCTAGTCGTGACGGAGCACGGCGTGGCGACTTCGGACGACGCCGAGCGAGTGGAGTTCATCGCCCGTGGCCTGGCCGCGCTCCACCAGACCATCGCCGACGGCATCCGACTGCGCGGCTACGTCCATTGGAGCCTGATGGACAACTTCGAGTGGGCGACGGGCTATGGCGCCAACTTCGGGCTGGTCGGCGTCGACCGGGCCACGCAGGAACGAATCGTCCGGCCCTCGGCTCGCTTCCTCGGCGAGATCGCCAGAACGGGGCGGCTCGCGGGTGAATGCGATCCCGGCGGGCAAGTCCGCTCGGTAGGCGGCTCGCCCCCGGCATTGGCAGCGGCCTGGCCCGCAGCATTGGCCCGCGGCTTTCGCCTGCCGCAGTCGTCAGCCGCGCCGCTCGGCTGGAATCCGGCCGGCGGCGGCTTCGTCCACGATCCAGATGGCACCCGTCCGGCGGGTTCGCTGGACAGGCCAGCGGCGGTCGTCCCGAACGTCGCCGAAGACGTGGCCCAGCGCTTCCGCCTTGCCGGCGCCCCACGTCACGACCATGACCGGCGACGCCTCGAGCATCCTCGGATTGATCGATACCCGATCCAGATGCGGGCCGATGTGAGTGGGGGCGGGGATGCCCATGACCCAGGCGCTGCTGGAGAACGCGGGCGAGTTCGGGAAGCACGAAAGGACGTGGCCATCGTCGCCCACGCCGACGAGGATCACGTCGAAGACCGGCCAGTTGCCCTCCCCGATGGGCAGGGAGGAGGCCATCTCGTCGGCGTAGCGGGCGGCGCACCAACCATTGTCCCGGCTCTCGGATAGCGCGCGATCCACAGGGACGGCGTGGATGTTCGCGGCCGGCAGAGGCGCGCCACCCTCCACGCCCACGCCCTCTCCGCCAAGGAGGACGAAGTCCAGCGAGGTCGTGTTCGATTCGGGATGGTCGCGGGGGACGAAGCGATCGTCGCCCCACCAGACGTGAACGTTGGACCAGGGAATCGCATCGCAGAGCGGCGAGCGCGAGAGCAGCTTGTAGATTGGGACCGGCGTGTTGCCCCCGGTCGTACAGAAGTGGGCCCGGCCCCGCTGTTCGACCGCGGCGATCAAGAGGGCCGCGATTCGGTCGGCGGCGACGCTCGCGGCCTCATCCGGACCGGCGGCGACGATCAGCTCCGGCTCGCCCTTGTTGGCTGCGGGAAGCGCCGACGGCTCCACGCCGGTGTGGATATCCGGGCTCGCTTACCAGATCCGGTTCCCGTTCACTCACTCTCGGCGCTCCTTGCCTGTGCCTGCCGCTTCTTGCCGTTGGAGGACGGGAGACGGTGGCTGAAGCTGCCGCCCTTGCTCCATGGTTCGCCGAGGCTCGCGCCCCAGTCCTGCCCCGGCCGGCGCCTTCGATCGAGGCCCGGAACCGAGAATTCGCCGGGCCATATAGAGCGTATCTACGGCCAGAGGATCCGCTCCGCTTTCGGCGACGGCCCTCACCAGGAGGTCCACGTCATTGAGGCGGGGAGCGTTGTAGGTTCGGCGGACCCGTTCTCGGCCCGCGTCGCGTGATCACGACTTCTACGGTGCAGTCGCCGGCGGTTACCACGCCCACCACCTTGGCGCCGCGCAGGCGTGAGATCAGCTCGACGCGGACCGTCGATCCTTCGCCCAGGTCCGACATGCTGGGCCGCAGCGAGACGGACACCTCGTGATCGCGCTGCCGCAACGTCGCCGTCCGATGCCCGCTCGGGTTCCGCTTCAGCGGCTCGACGACGGTCATGCCAAGGCGGGAGGCGAGCCAGGCGACGTGGTAGAGCGGCCGGACGACGTTGGTTCGACCCTCGGGATCTCCCTCCTCGCAGGCCGCGTACGTGACGTTGATCGAACGTACCGCGCCCAGATGGGGCCGAAGATCCGGCAGGTCGTATACCGAGGCGAGGGCTTCGCGCCATCGAGACTGCCGAAGCAGGGCGAAGTCCACGACGACGAGCGGCCGGCGCTCGGCCAGCCTGCCGCCGGCCCCGCGCGTCTCGCAGACGAAGGCGAGCTCGGCCAGCAGCTCCAGGCCGCTGTCATCCCACTCCGAGCCGTTGACGATCAGGCGATCGGCGATCGGCAGGAGCCTGTCGGCGCGATGCGAGATCAGCGCCGGCTGACCTGGCCACCACATGGCCACGGGCAGGTCGTGGACCAGGAGTGGCACGACGATCGAGGCGAGATGCCGGCCGGTCTCGCCGCGGGTCTTGACGAAGATCATCTCCGCCCCCGTGTCGGCTCGCCGGCCCGCGGCGTTGGCAGCGATGGCCTCCACCGAAGCCTCCAGCCCCGCCGGCCCGTCGGGGTCTTCCTCGGACAGGATCAGCGAGCGCGAGGGGTGCCGTCCGGCCGTGCCCGCGATCGTGGCCGCGCAATGGTCGGCTGTCGCCCGGTCGCCCGCGATCACCACGAGGTTCAGAACGCTGGAGCGGGCCGCCACGTGGCGGCCTTCCGAATCGCTCGCCTCGGCGGCGGCAAGTGCCGCCGCCGCCCGGGCCGCGGCTTCGGCCTGTTCCGCGATCGCCGCTTCTTCGGCCCGCGCGGCCTCCAGCCTCACGGTCGCGGCGTGCGCCCAGAGCTGGGAGAGGCGGGCCTGGACCTCGCCCACGGATGCCGCGGGAAGCGGTCCGCGTTTGTCGGCGTCGGTCGGTACGGGGATCGGTTCGGCCGCCTCCGCGTCCTGGTTCGCTTCTTCGACGGCGTCGCCCCAGTGGCGATCCTCGAGCTCGTGGCCGGGCCCGGACCCGTTGGAGTGGCCGTCGCCTAGATCCGGCGCCACCGTCGTCCGTCCCGTTCGAGCAAGTCGTCCGCGGCCTCCGGACCCCACGGATCCAGCCGCGTAGTTGGGGAAGTGCGGGGCGGGCATGTCCGCCCAGTTGTTGAGGAGCGGCGTGACGATGGACCAGGCGGCTTCAACCTCGTCGGCTCGGGTGAACAGCGAGGCGTCACCCAGGAGCGCGTCGAGGATCAGCGTCTCGTAGGCGTCCGGCGAGTCCACCACGAACGACGTTTCGTAGGCGAAGTCCATGTTGACCGTCCGCACGTCCAGGCCGAGGCCCGGAACCTTGGCCGCGAAGCGGAGCATGATCCCTTCGTCGGGCTGGATCCGCATGGCCAGCACGTTGGGCGCCGGATCCCCAGGCGAGTCGCGGAAGAGCTTGAGCGGCACTTCCCGGAACTGGATTGCGATCTCCGTGGCCCGCTTTGGCAATCGCTTGCCGGCGCGGAGGTAGAACGGCACGCCGCTCCAGCGCCAGTCGTCGATCGTGAACTTGCCCGCGACGAACGTCTCGGTCTCGGAATCGGGATCCACTTCCTCTTCCTGGCGATAACCCGGCACGGGTTCGCCCTGGACCCAGCCCGGTCCGTACTGGCCGCGGACCACGTCGCGCTTCACGGTCTCGGGATCCGGGGCCGTGATTGCCCGCAGGACGGCGAGCTTCTGATCGCGCAGGGCATCGGCCTGGAACGAGGAGGGAGGCTCCATCGCCACGAGGGTCATCAGCTGGAGGAGGTGGTTCTGGAGGATGTCGCGGCTGGCTCCCGTCTCCTCGTAGAAGGAGCCACGCGCCTCCACGCCGAGCGATTCCGCGACCGTAATCTGGACATGGTCGACGTAGCTGCGGTTCCAGACCGGCTCGAAGATGCCGTTGCCGAACCGGAAGACCATGAGGTTGCGGACGGTCTCCTTGCCCAGGTAATGATCGATCCGGTAGACCTGCGACTCCCGGAAGACCTTGCTGACTTCGTGGTTGAGCGCGCGGGCCGACTCGTAATCGCGGCCGAAGGGCTTCTCGACCACGACGCGCCGCCAGCCTCCGCCGCGAACCTCGTGATCCAGTCCCGCCCGGCCCATCTGGCGGACGATCTCGGTGACCTGGGACGGCTGGGTGGCCAGGTAGAAGAGCCGGTTGCCGGCCGTCCCGCGATCCTTGTCGAGCTGGTCGAGACGGTCGCCCAGCCCATTGAAGCCGCCGTCGTCGCCGAAGTCGAGCTGGTGGTAGACGATCCGCTTGGCCAGCTCGGACCAGCTGTCCTCGTCGATCGGGAGGACGCGGGAATACTTCTCGAGCGAGGCGCGAATCTCGGCCGCGAACGATTCGTCCGTGTACGGCCGACGAGCCACCGCCACCAGGCTGAATTCCGAGGGCAGCAGGTTCGTCCGCCAGAGCTGATAGATCGCGGGGATCACCTTACGGTGGGCGAGGTCGCCTGTGGCTCCGAACAGGACCACGGCGCACGGATCCGGCACGCGCTCCTGCCGAAGCCCCTGGCGGAGCGGGTTGATCTCGGTGTCCGGTCGTTGGCGCCGACGAGCGGCCGCCGCTTCACGCAGCTGGCGAGCGGTCCGAGCCGGGAGGCGCCGGGGGGCCGCGGGCGGGTGCCGGCCGGCGTTGGGGGCCTTGGGGGCGTAGGTCTTGGTGGCCGGGTTCGGTCGGGCTCATCGGGCCATGCTCATTCGGTCCTTACCGCGTGCCCGCCGAACTCGTTCCGGAGGGCGGCCAGGACCTTGGCCTGATAGCTGTCGTCCTGTCGGGACCGGAACCGGTTGAGCAGGCTCAGGGTGATCACCGGAGCGGGCACGTCCTTGTCGATGGCCTCCTGGACGGTCCAGCGGCCTTCGCCCGAGTCCGCGACCCAGCCACGCAGCTGGGTGAGGTCCTGGTCCTGGGCGAAAGCGGACACTGCCAGCTCGAGCAGCCAGGACCGGACCACGGAGCCGTGGTTCCAGAGATCCGCGATCGCGGAGAGGTCCAGCTTGTAGTCGCTGGCGTGCATGATCTCGAAGCCTTCGGCGTAGGCCTGCATGAGGCCGTATTCGATGCCGTTGTGGACCATCTTGACGTAGTGGCCCGCACCCGGGCCGCCGGCGTGGAGATAGCCGCCCTCGGGGGCCAGGGTGTGGAAGATCGGCTCGAGCCGTTTCACCGGCTCGGGCTCGCCGCCGACCATCAGGCAGTACCCGACCTTGAGACCCCAGACTCCGCCCGACACGCCCGCGTCGACGAATTCCAGGCCGGCGGCCGTCACCTTCTGATGCCGCCGGATGGAGTCGTGGAAGTTGGAGTTGCCCGCCGTCGATGATCGTGTCGCCCGGCTCGAGGATCTTGAGCAGCTCGTCGATCATCGACTCGGTGGCGTCGCCCGAGGGGACCATGACCCACACGGCCCGCGGCGTGGCGAGCTTGGAGGCCAGCTCCGCAAGCGTGAAGGCACCGTCGGAGCCCTCGGTCATGATCTCGCGGGTCTTCTCCGCGGTCCGGTTGTAGGCAATGACGTGATGCTTGTCGAGAAGCAGGCGGCGGACCATGTTGGCGCCCATGCGCCCGAGCCCGATGAAACCCAGTTCCATCGCCTAAGCCTCCTTGAGTGCCTCAGCCACGGCCCGCTGGAGAGCTGCCAGGCCGGAATCCGGGTCGGGGCCGAGATTCACGCGAAGGATCGGCAGCTTGTGGTCCTGGATCGTCCGGGCATCGCCGATTGCCTGCGCGTCGATCAGCTGGCCAAAGCTGTATTCCTTGCCCGGGATTTCCAGATCGTCGGGATGCTCGCAAACCAGCTGGAGGAACCAGCCGATCGGGGCCCCGCCCTTGTGGAGCTGGCCCGTCGAATGCAGGAATCGCGGCCCGTAGCCGACGGTCGTCGCCCGGCGGGTCTTATCCCGAAGCGTCGTCCGCAGAGTGCTCAGGGCGGCGTCCCGCGCCGGAGTCTGGGCGATGTAGGCCTGGATCGAGCAGTAGCCGTTCGCCGCGAGCTTGGCGAGCTGGCTCTTCAGCGCCGCGGTCAGAGCCGCCTCATCCGCGGCCGGTAGCGCGTCGTCGCCGTCGGGAGTTCCTGGCCGCCTTCGAACGAGGCGAGGACGGCCCGCGTGTTGGTCTTGGCTTCCTCGACGTTGGGCTGGTCGAATGGATCGATGCCCAGGACTATGCCGGACAGCGCCGTGGCCACTTCCCAGCGGACGAATTCCGCGCCGAGGTCCAGCTTGTCGGCGACTTCGATCCGGACGAGCGGATGGCCGGCCGCGGCGAGCTCTCGCAGGCGGGCGTCGACGTTGGTGCCGACGACGTCCTTGGGGCCCGCCGATCCGGCGAAGGCGATCCGGACGAATACTCGGTCCTGGCCGTAGGACTCGGGTTTGCCGAGCGGCTCGGCGTCCACCGGAACCACGCCGACGCCTCGCCCATCCGCGGAGCGGATTGGCGCCTTTCCGGTGCTCTCCGCGATCAGCTGCTCGACCCAAGGCCCAAAGGCGGCGAGCTCGCGGTCGATCACGAAGGTCAGCTTGTCCCTGCCGGCTTTGGCGAAGGCACCCATGACGAGGCCGAGGGCGAGACCCGGGTTGCGGGCCGGATCGTCCACGCCGCAGGCCATGACCATTGCCCGCGCCCGTTCGAGGATCGCCTCGAGATCCAGGCCCATCAGCGCGCCGGGGACCAGACCCACGTATGTCAGCGCCGAATACCTGCCGCCCACGTCCGGCGGATTGAGGAAAACCTCGCGCAGCTGATCGTGGTGAGGAATCGAGCTGAGGCTCTTGGCCGGATCCGTGATCGCGGCCATGAAGTCGCCGGGCTGGGTTGGCCGCCCGACATGCGCATCTTCGAGCGCGTCTTCGAGGTTGGCCCACTGGTAGGCCTGGAACGACAGCGACTCAGCCGTGGTGCCCGACTTGGTCGAGACGATGAAGAGCGTGTTCGTCGGGTTGAGATCGTCGAGGATGGCCGAGACCGCCGCCGGATCGGTCGAGTCGAGTACCCGAACCGGAATTCCCGCCTGACCGGGACCGAAGACCTCGGCCAGGAGCGCCGGGGCCAGGCTGCTGCCGCCCATTCCGCCCAGGACCGCGACCGTGAAGCCCTCGTCCTTGGTGGCCTTGCCGAAGGCCGCGAGCTCGGCCGTCTCCTCGGCGAAGTGGAATGGCGCCTCCAGCCAGCCGAGCCGCTCGGCGATGGCCCGCTTCACGACCTCGTCTTGCGTCCACGCCGAGGGGTCGCGACGGCCGATCGCCCGGTCCGCCCACTTCTCGTTTCGGGCGCGGTCCCGAACCTCGGCGAGCGCCGACTCGAGGGCCGAATCCTTCAGGGTCAGATCCAGAGCAAGCGAACCGGCGAGGGTCGAATCGGTCATGGCTGGCAGCCTCGTGACTTGGCGGGTACTCCGTGCCCAGCGCGAACTCGGTCCATGTGTGGCCCGTATCAATCGTCCCACCGCTCGTCAGGCAGTCGACGGCGGAATCGGAGCGTATTGAAAGATACAGGGAGTCGCCCAAAGGCGAGCGCGAATCCCCGGCCCGTTCCTTTGATCCGCTACCGGCGAGCGGCTTCCAGCGCGGCGGCCTGCTCCTCGATGGCTCGGACCTTGGCGAGCCGCCGGACGTGGCGCGGTTCGCCGCTGAACTTCGCCGCGAGGAAAGCGGTGGAGCACGTCACGGCCGTCTCGATGCCGATCACTCGGGCCCCGAGCGCAAGCACGTTCATGTCGTCGTGCTGGACGCCCTGGGCGGCGGAATAGGTGTCGTGGCATAGCCCGGCCCTTACGCCCGGCAGCTTCGAGGCGGCGATCGAGGCGCCGACGCCGCTGCCGCAGACGAGGATTCCGCGGTCCGCTCGGCCCTCGAGGATGGCCATGCCCAATTCCCGGCTGTAGTCCGGATAGTCGTCGTCGGTGTTGGAGCCGTCTCCGCCGAGGTCGATCAACTCGTGGCCGAGCGGCGCGAGCCGCGTCATGAGCTGATCCTTGAGCTCCGCTCCGGCGTGGTCTCCGGCAAAGGCGATGCGCATCAGATCTCCCTTTGCTCTCGCGGGTTGCTCTCGCGGGCTCAGCAGTGTTCGGGGTTGTTCACGAGAGTCGGCACGAAGCCGTAGAAGTCCTCGCGGACGACCTTCCTGGCGATGTCCGTGACACGCTCGGGCGTGAACCCGAACCGGGTCATGATCTCCTCGACCGGAGCCGACGCGCCGAAATGGTCGATGCCGATGATCGCGCCGTCGTCGCCGGCGTAGCGCTCCCAGCCGAAAGGAACGCCGGCCTCGATGGCCACTCTCTTGCGGGCGGCCCGGGGCAGGACGGACTCGCGATATGCCGCGTCCTGGCGCTCGAACCGCTCCCAGCAGGGCAGGCTGACGACGCGCGTCCGAATGCCTTCGGCTTCGAGCGTTGCCGCGGCCGCCGCCGCGAGCTGCAGCTCGGAACCCGTGGCGATCATCACCAGATCCGGAAGCGAGCCCTTCGCGCCGTCCCCGCCGGACTCGCGCTTGAGGACGTAGCCGCCTCGGGCGACGCCTTCACGGGCCTGCTCCGCGGTGCCCTGGAGGACCGGAATCTTCTGGCGGGTGAGGGCCAGGGCCGTGGGGCCGTCCTGGCGCTCGATCGCCGCGACCCAGGCCGCGGCGGTCTCGTTCGCGTCGCCGGGGCGGATGACGTCGAGGCCGGGAATCGCCCGCAACGCCGCGATCTGCTCGACCGGCTCGTGGGTGGGCCCATCCTCGCCGACGGCGACCGAGTCGTGCGTCCACACGTAGATGACTCGCTGGCAGCTCACGGCCGCAAGACGGACGGCGCCGCGCATGTAGTCGCTGAACACCATGAATGTGGCGCAGTAGGGGATGTAGGGACCCGAGAGCGCGATGCCGGTGGAGATGGCACCCATGGCGTGCTCGCGGACGCCGAAACGGAGGTTTCGGCCCGCCGCGTTGTCCGGCCCAAACAGGCCGGCGTCCTTGATGTCGGTCATGTTCGATTCGGAGAGGTCCGCGGCGCCGCCGAAGAGCTCCGGAAGCGTCCCCGCCAGGGCGTTGATCGCCTGCTGGCTCGCGATGCGCGTCGCCACCGACTCGCGTCGTGGCATACGTCTTGAGCGTCGCGGCCCAGTTGTCCGGCAGCTTCTTGGCAAGACGGCGCTGCGAGCTCGGCCGCCTCGGCGGGATACTCCTTGGCATACGGCGCCAGCCTCGCCTGCCAATCGGCCACGAGCCTCTCGCCCTCGGGAATGGCCCGGCGGAAGCGCGGCCAGGACTTCGTCGGGCACGAAGAAGTGCTTGTCGGGATCCCAGCCGTAGGCCAGCTTGGCGCCGCGGACCTCCTCTTCACCGAGCGCCGAGCCGTGGGCCTTCGAGGTGTCGTGCTTGGTGGGTGCGCCGTAGCCGATGTGCGTCCGGACGGCGATGAGGCTCGGTCGCGGATCGGCCTTGGCCGCCGTGATCGCCCGATCGATCGCCTCGACGTCGTTGCCGTCCTCGACGCGCTGGGTGTGCCAGCCATAGGCGTCGAACCGGCCGAGGACGTCCTCCGAGAACGCCATCGCGGTGGGGCCGTCGAGCTGGATGTGGTTGTCGTCGTACAGGTAGACGAGGTTGCCGAGCTTGAGGTGGCCCGCCAGCGAGGCGGCCTCGGCCGTGATCCCTTCCTGGATGTCGCCGTCGGAGCAGATCGCGTAGACGAGATGATCGACGATGTCGTGGCCGGGGCGGTTGAACTCAGCGGCGAGGTGCCGCGGCCGCGATGGCCATGCCGACGCCGTTGGTGAAGCCCTGCCCGAGCGGTCCGGTCGTGGCTTCCACGCCCGTCGTGACGCCGTGCTCCGGATGGCCCGGAGTGAGGGATCCCCACTGGCGGAATTGCTCGAGGTCCTCGAGCTTCAGGCCATATCCCGTGAGGTACAGGAGGGAGTAGAGGAGCATGCTGGCATGCCCCGCGGACAGCAGGAAGCGGTCGCGGTTTGGCCACTCCGGCACGGTCGGCGCGAAGCGCATGTGCCGGGTCCACAGGACGTAGGCCATCGGCGCCATGCCCATCGGCGCTCCGGGATGGCCGGAGTTGGCCTTCTGGACGGCATCCATGGACAGCGTCCGGATGGTGTCGATTGCAAGCTGGTCCAAACCCTCGACCACCTGCGTCATCACGTCTCCTGCGGTCTCGTGCGTTCGCCGGCGCTCTCGCGCTCGCCGCCGCTCATGTCGCCCTCCGGCAGCGTGGGCCGGTCAGACTCGTTGTGCCCGTGTCGCCGCCGCTCTCCGAGACGGTGGCGAGGCAGGCTGTGCTCGAATGCGATGTTCGTCCCAGTGGCCCCGCCGAACGAGAGTCCGCAGGCAGTTCGCGGGCTGTCAATCCGGGTGGGCAGGCGACCGGTTCGACCGGTTGATGTTTCGATCGCCGGCGTCCCGGTCTCCCGGGCTGGCCGAACGAGGCCCAATTCTACGACCGAACGCGCCTCTTCCGACGGCGCGCGGCCCCAGGTTCACGCGGCAAGTCATGCCTGCAATGGCAGCATCACACCGTGGACCGTTCCCCGGCGGCCCATCTCCTTCTCCCGCCCAACGGCTGCCCAACGGCTGCCCAAAGGGACCGATGGGGCCGCCGGATTCGCCATTTGTTTGCGTTGCCACGTGGACCGGGACTGTTACACTCGGCGGACGTGGAGTATCGGGCCGGCGTCACGAAGCCCGAACCTGCGACCTGCGGACCGCGAGGTAAACGAATGCGGATATACGAAGGAAGTCCGCGGCAGAACTATGAGGAAGTCTTGCGCTCGATCGGCGCGTTCCTCGATCAGCGAGGTATGCGCGAGATCCTCGTGGTCGAGACGCCGGACGGCTTCATCGTTCAGGGTCTGGTCGTGGAAGCGGCCTCTGTCGGCGCGTGGTCGGAGCACGTGGGCCAGCAGTCGAAAGACACCTTCACCTTCCTCGACGACGACATCGCCCGCTTCATGGAAGAAGGCCACGCCAGGCGCGACAATCAGCAGCGGGCGGTCACCTGGGGTCAGTCCGGATACTATGAGCAGGCCATGCGGGTGGTCGGCCGATACATAGACGAGCAGAAACCCCGTGACACATTCTTCTTCGAGCAGGACGGTGCGTTCGTACTGAGGCTGCTTCGGTCGACGCAGACGGGAAGTCGGCACATGATTGCCGAGTTCACTCGTGAAGAAATCGAGACGCTGATCGCCCAGGCTCCCGAATATCGGGGAGAGAAGGCGAAGCCGCAAGCCGCGACCTGAGCGACGGCAGGTCCGGACGATCGGGCAGGGAGGTAACGAATGAAGTTGCTCAAGATCATGGCGACACTGCTGCTGGTGATCCTGGCCGCGTTGGTCATCATCCCGCTGCTGGTCCTTGCCGGGCTCTTCATCTGGCTGAAGCTCACCGAAGAGGGTGACGAGGAGTCGCTCGAGCTCGACCAGGAGAACATCTGACCGTCAGGCGAGTTACGCCGGTAAGTTCGTCGGCGGGCCTCGCGGCCCCCGATAGGTCGCCCGGGTCCATCGGCCCGGGCGATTTGCTGCCTGGAACGGCGCTGCGGGTCGCCGAGATTTCGGCCCTGCTCGTGATGCTCACCTGGGGCGGCAACGTCGTCGCGGTCAAGGCCATCCTGTCGGACCTTCCGCCCATCCTGTTCGCCTGCGCCCGTTTCGCGACGGCCTTCCTGGTGCTTCTCGTCTTCCTTCGGTGGCGCGAAGGCAGTGTCGGCCTGCCGCGTGAAGACGTGATTCCGATGTTCCTCCTCGGAATCGCAGGCTTCGGGCTCTACCAGGATCTGTGGGCCACGGCGCTCGGCCAGACCACCGCCTCCAACTCGGCCCTGATCACCGCCGCCACGCCCGTCTCCACGATGGTCATCGCGGCCGCGATCGGCTCGGACACGATCACCGGAGCCAAGGCAGTCGGGGGCGGCTATTGCGCTCGCCGGAGCCGTAGGCGTCGTGGCCGTCACGCACGGCTTCGGCTTCGCGGGCGCATCGGCGGGCGACCTGATGACGTTCGGGGCCACGGTCTGCTGGTCCTTCTACGTGGCCTTCGGCGCGCCGGTCCTGCGCCGCCACTCACCGCTGCGGATGGCGACCTGGGCGATCGGCTTCGGCTGCCTCGGAATGCTGCCCCTGGCGTTGCTCCAGCTGCCCTCGTTCGAGCCCTCACACGTCCATGCGTCGACGATTGCCCTGTTTCTGTTCTGCTCTCTGCTTGCGGCGGCCGCCTCCAACGTCGTGATGTTCGAGGTCGTCAAGGTCCTCGGCCCGGCCCGCACGACCCTCTTCCAGTCCCTCGTGCCCGCCTTCGCCGTGGTGGCCGCGGCGGTCTTCCTCGGCGAGTCCATCGTGCTCGGCCAGGTCCTCGGAGGAGTGGTCATCGTCGCCGGCATCCTCATCAGCGGCCGCTCCCTCAGCCGGGCGCGACTTCGCCGACCCTTCGCGGCTCAGCCTTAGGTCAGGCGAGGTCTGGCGCCGGGGCGGACTGGCGGTTCGGCCCACAACCGGGTTCACTGGGTCTTCGCCAGGGCTTCCAGGGCGGTTCGATAGTCCCGATACCTCGGCCGCGTCCAACCCGTCGTTTCGAGCCCGGACCACTGGTGTGCGCCCAACCCCGCCGGATCGAGAATGACCAGGGTCGATTTCTTGCCCGGCTCGGGCGTAACGCCGGTCCACCAGGAGGCGAAAACGGTGCTCGGATCCGGACAAACGACCTCGAAGCTGGCTTTGTGCCGTCGAATCTGATGAAGCACTTCGGCCGACCAGAGGCCGACTACGACGTGCGTCTCGCTCGCCCACCGCTCGACCCCGACTCGACCGGCCAGTTCGGCGGCCAGATACGCCCGCTTGGCGTTGTAGGTCCCGAAGAGACCCTGCAGGTTCTCGATCCGCGTCTTGTTCTCGAGATGGAGAAGGGCGGCCGGGTTCCGCGACCAGGCCACGACGTCCGCCCGGCCGGCGTGCTGGAAGTGCTGGAACGGCTCGTCGAGGCCGACCTCGAAGCCGAGACTTCGGAGACGGGCGGCTTCCAGCTCGCCCATGGCGGCGTGCACCGGATCTTCTTCGCGCTGCTTGACCATGCCGCGCCGCCGAGGGTCGAATACCAGGAGCTCGGGCCGAAGACGAAGGGCGATGGCCAGCCTGACGTAGGTTTCCAGCGACGCGATGCGCCCGGACTCGACCGCATAGGCGGTTGAGACGCCTACTTCGGCCAAATCGGCCAGCGTGCGGAGCGTGAGGCCTCGTCGCAGCCGTTCCGTGCGAATGGCCAGCCCCGCGGCAATGGCCAATCGGTTGGTCTCCGCCTCCACCGCGCGGTACGGCACTCTTCTCTCCCTCGTGAACAGGTTGGCCCCGACGACCCGCTCGAAACGGGTCCGCGCCGGTGTCGGGGGTCTCCGAGACGCTACGCCCCGGCGGTTTACCCGCGATTGGCTGGCGATTGACCGGGACTCGATCGACGACGGGACCGTGACGGTTGCTCCACGCCTGCATGGAAGGTGAGCTCGCCCTTCGGAGGCGGCGACGGCGATTTTGTGTTCACGAGAGCGAGAAAGCTGGGGCGAGTAAGCGGACAGTCCCACTCGCGCCGCCCGCGACGGCCGTGCTCTCCGGCGGGTCACCGGTATCCTTGCGGCCATGACTCACAGCCCGAACAGGCCCTCCACGGCCAGTTTGACTACCGCCGGCTCGACCACCGCGCCAACCCCCGCCGGCGCCACCCAGGCCACGCCATCCGCCGCCACCCAGGCCGCCGTGCCGGCCGGCGTGCCGCCGCTCCGGCCCGGCCAGCCTCCGCTGGCCATCCTCATCGACTACGACGGCACTATCTCGCAGGTCGACGTCTCGGAGAAGGTCATGTACGGCCTGATCGGGGACCAGGTCGGGGAGGCGGACGCGAGGTATCTGGCCGGCGAGATCGGCTCGCGGACGTTCTTCACGAGCCAGGTCAAGCTGCTCGCCGGCGACCCCGCTGCCGTCATCGAGATCGCCGAAGCCCAACCGCACGACCCCGCCTTCCCCGGCTTCGTGGCCGCGGCTCTGAGTGTGGGAATCCCGGTCGAAATCGTCAGCGACGGCCTCGGGTTCTTCATCGAGCCGGCACTCCGGAAGCTCGGCGTACCGCCCGTGCCCGTCGTGACCAACAGAACTACGTTCGATGGCGGCCGCGCCCGGATCGAGTATCCAAATGGCCATCCCGACTGCCTGGTCTGCGGAACCTGCAAGCGGCAGCGCGTGCTCGCCCACCAGGCTGCCGGCCGATCGGTCGTGTTCATCGGCGATGGTGAGAGCGACCGCTACGGCGCCGCTTACTCGGACCTGATCTTTGCCAAGGACGAGCTCACGGCCCTGTGCCTCGTAGAAGGCTGGGCTTTCGAACCATGGCGCGATTTCGCCGAGTTGACCGGCTGGCTCCAGGAAGCCGTCGCGGCCTGGCGGACAGACTCAGGAACGCTGCCGCTCCACAAGCCCCGGCCGTTCATCTGCGGCCCGGAGCTGTGGGGACCCGGCCTCGCCGATCCGCCCGCTCCGCGCAACGCATAGCTCGCCAACCGTTGCCTTTCGGTGTCGGCGACCGCTCCCGCGCCTCGGCCACGAGTGGGCAACCTGCCTCGCGCCGCCGCCAGTGTGCAGGGAGGCGCCTCGGTCACTAGAATTGGAAAAACCCCCGGAGGAGATGCGCGATGGCGAAGTATGTCTTTGTGACCGGAGGAGTGACATCCTCGCTGGGTAAGGGCATCACCGCCGCCAGCATCGGCCGGTTGCTCAAAGCCCGGGGACTGTCTGTCTCCGTCCTCAAGCTCGACCCGTACATCAACGTCGACCCGGGGACGATGTCGCCCTACCAGCACGGTGAAGTCTTCGTCACCGACGACGGCGCCGAGACGGACCTGGACCTGGGCCACTACGAGCGGTTCATCGACGAGAACCTCTCCCAGCTCTCCAACGTCACCACCGGCCGCATCTACCAGGCCGTGATCGGCAAGGAGCGCCGCGGCGACTACCTGGGCGGCACCGTCCAGGTGATTCCGCACATCACCAACGAGATCAAGGAGCGGATCCAGACGCTGGCTCGCGACGGCCGGGCGGACGTGGTGATCGTCGAGGTCGGGGGCACCGTCGGCGACATCGAGTCCCTGCCGTTCCTCGAGGCCATCCGCCAGATGCGCAAGGACGTGGGCCGCCGCAACGTCGTCTACGTCCACGTCACCCTGCTGCCGGCATTGGCCGCCACGGGCGAGCTCAAGACCAAGCCCACCCAGCACTCGGTCAAGGAGCTGCGCGGCATCGGCATCCAGCCCGACGTGATCGTCCTTCGTTCCGATCATCCGGTCAGCCAGGAGATTCGCGACAAGATCGCCCTGTTCACGGACGTCGCGAGCGAGGCGGTCATTCCCGCCGAAACGGCCGACACGATTTACGAAGTGCCGCTCCTCTTCGAGGAGGCCGGCCTCGGCAACCTGATGGTTCGCGAGCTGGGGCTCGAAGCCGACGCCCACGCGCCAGACCTCGACACCTGGCGCGAGCTCGTCGACCTGATCAAGCGTCCCAAGCCAACGCTCGAGGTCGGTCTGGTGGGCAAGTACATCGAGCTGCCCGACGCCTATCTATCGGTGATCGAGTCGCTCAAGCACGCCGGCTGGGCTCACGAAGTCGACGTCAAGATCCGCTGGGTGGACTCCGAGACGGTCACTCGCGAGACGGCGGCCGAGCGCCTCAGCGGCCTGGCCGGCATCGTCGTCCCAGGCGGTTTCGGCCATCGAGGGATCGAAGGGAAGGTCCTCGCGGCCAAGTACGCCCGGCAGAACCGCGTCCCGTACCTGGGCCTCTGCCTGGGCCTCCAGTGCGCGGTGATCGAGTTCGCGAGAGACGTCCTCCGCACCGAGGACGCCAACTCGACCGAATTCGACATGTTCACCGAGCATCCGGTGATCGACTTCATGCCCGATCAGCGGACGATGGCGGAAAAGGGCGGAACGATGCGTCTGGGCCTGTACCCGGCCCGACTCACGCCCGGCTCCAAGGCCGCGACCGTCTACGGCAGCGAGCTCATCTACGAGCGGCACCGCCATCGCTTCGAGGTCAACAACCAGTACCGCGTGCTCCTGGAAGGCGCGGGCATGATCCTCTCGGGCCAGTCGCCGGATGGCCGCCTGGTCGAGATCGTCGAGCTCCGCGACCACCCGTGGTTCGTGGCCAGCCAGTTCCACCCCGAATTCCGGAGCCGTCCGGACCGTCCGCATCCGCTGTTCGACGGCTTCATCGGCGCATCTGTAGCTCTCGCGGAGGGCCGTGAACCGGAGTTCCGGGCACGCGTTACGGGTCAGGCATCTCCGGCCATGCTGCTCGAGGGCGCCGCCGAGGGTTGATCGGGGCCGCTCTCGCCGCCCCGGAGGCGATCCGGCACGATTTTTCGGCCGGGCCAAACCATTTGGGTCTCTCGTTCGTCTTCTGGATGGACAGATCCGATGGCGAGGTCGACCGGGCGCCCGCAACGCGGGTCCGATTGAGGCGGCGGCCTCGCCAATCCCTCCACGCAGAGGCATCGGAACCCCCCGACGCAGCTCGCCCGCCAGGCCGGTCGCCGATGATACGATTCCGGCAGTAGGACGAGGCGATGCGGCGCAAGGCCCGTCCCAACGAGCCAGGAGCTGCCTAATGAAGATTTTCCTCGACACCGCGGATATCGAAGAGATCCGGATTGCCGCCAGGTGGGGCATCCTCGACGGTGTCACAACCAATCCGACCCTCTACGCCAAGGTGGGCGGGTCGTACGACGACATCCTCAAGGAGATTTGCGCGATCACGTCGGGGCCTGTCTCCGCGGAAGTGATCGCCGACGACGTCGAGGGGATGCTGACCGAAGGCCGGCATTTCGCCAAGCTCGCCCCGAACATCGTCGTCAAGGTCGCCATGAGCGAGAACGGTCTCGAAGCGATCTCACGGTTCGCCGAGGAAGGCATCAAGACCAACTGCACGCTGGTCTTCAGCACGAACCAGGGCCTCCTCGCCGCCAAGGCGGGCGCGAGTCTGATCTCCCCGTTCGTGGGCCGGCTCGACGACATCAACCAGGACGGCATGACGATCATCCGCGAGCTCGCGGAGATCTTCTCGATCTACGACATCGACTCGGAGATCCTGGCCGCCTCGATCCGGAACCCGCTGCATGTCACCCAGGCAGCACTTGCCGGCTCGCACGTCGCCACCATCCCGTTCAAGGTCCTGCAGCAGATGGTCCACCACCCGCTCACGGACAAGGGCATCGTCCAGTTCAAGAAGGACTGGGAGTCGGCCCGCCAGGCTGCCGCGTCGAAGACGCCGTCCAAGGGCTGACAGTCCGTCCGAATCCGTCCCGCCTCGGCGGGAGACCACAGGTGAGCATGTGACCGTCGCCGACGGGCAGGCGCCCAACACTCCTGCCCCGGCGGCGGTTTCGCGTCTGGACGCCGTTCCGCCGGAGGTGCTCATCATCACCGGCGCGCTGTCGGTCCAATGCGGGGCCAGTCTCGCGACCGCGTTGCTACGGGACTACGGGCCGCTGCCCGTCGTGTCCATGCGCATCGTCTTCGGGGCGCTGCTGCTGCTCGCCTTCCAGCCGATTCGACTGCGCGGCGTGACCCGGGTCGCTCTCGCGAGTGGCGTCGCGCTGGGCATCATCCTGGCGGTCATGAACTCGACCTTCTACGTGGCCATTTCGCGGATCCCGCTCGGAGTCGCGGTCACGATCGAGTTCTGGGGACCGCTCGCGGTGGCCGTCCTGGGCTCGCGGCGCTGGCGCGATCTCGTCTGGGTCGGCCTCGCGGCCGCCGGAATCTACGTCCTGGCCGACGCGCGGGCCTCCACGGACGACGCCCTCGGGGTCGTGGCCGTGATAATCGCCGGCGGCTGCTGGGCGACGTACATCCTCGTCGGACGGCAAAGTGGCCCAACACTGGCCGGACGGCCGCGGCCTGAGCATCGCCATGGTGGTGGCCTCGATGGCCGTGCTGCCGGTGACGCTGGTCCTCTCGGACATGAGGCCGCTGCTCGCGGCGCCGCTGGCGCTCGCCGGGGGAGTGGTTGTGGCCCTGTTCAGCAGCGCCATTCCCTACACCGCCGAGATCGCGGCCCTGCGCCGGCTTCCGGCGGCCACGTTCGGCGTGCTCATGAGCCTCGAGCCGGCCATCGCGGCCCTCGTTGGCTTCATTGCCCTTGGCCAGGTCCTGCGCCTGCCGGACCTTTTCGCCATCGGCTGCGTCGTTCTGGCGAGCGCCGGCGCGAGCATTTCCGCCCGACGGTTGACGACCACCCCAGGGGAGCTGGAAGCCGCCTGAATCGAGTTCCGGCCGCATCGATCGGTCATCCGGCAACGATCCCCGTTGACGTTCAGCTTTCCGCCGGGTATTCTCCGCGTCGCCCCGATCGTGCATTCCGCTGCGAACCTGATTCCGCGCGATCCTGCACGGCACCTCTTCCCCACACGAGCTTACCCCCATGCCTGCCAACGGACCCGATCCCCGATCCCGAAACCGTCGCCCGCGGCGTCGCCCTGCCGGCCCGACCCAAATGGCCGAGTACGACGATTTCGCTGACGGCGACGCGCGCGACCTCGACATCAACGAGCTTCGCGGCATGAGTGTCGGCGAGCTCCAGACTGTCGGCCGCGACCTGGAGATGGAAGAAGAGGGCGCCGGCAAGGAAGATCTCGTCGATCGCATCCTGGCCCGCCAGAGCGAGCTCGCCGGCCACGCGTACGCGACCGGCATCCTCGACATCGTCGAAGACGGCTTCGGGTTCATGCGCCGCCACGGCCTGATGCCCACGCCGGACGACGTCTACGTGAGCTCGAGCCAGGTACGCCGCTTCGGCCTCCGTATCGGCGACCGCATCAGCGGCTCGGTGCGGGCGCCTCGCGAGGGCGAGAAGTACTGGGGCATGATCCGGGTCGACCGAGTGAACGGCGTGGATCCCGAGACGGCGCGCCGCCGGCCCAAGTTCGAGGACCTCACCCCGGTCCACCCGGACGTGCTGATCAACCTCGAGACGGATCCCAAGAACCTGTCCCAGCGCCTGATCAACCTCGTCAACCCGATCGGCAAGGGCCAGCGCGCCCTCATCGTCAGCCCGCCGAAAGCCGGCAAGACGATGCTCCTCAAGCACATCGCCAACGGCATCAGCACCAACTATCCGGAAGTCCTCCTGATGGTCGCGCTGATCGGCGAGCGGCCCGAGGAAGTCACGGACATGCGCCGCTCGGTCAAGGGCGAGGTCATCAGCTCGACGTTCGACGAGCCGACGGAGAACCACACCCACGTCGCCGAGATGGCGCTCGAGATCGCCAAGCGCCAGGTGGAGACGGGCCGCGACGTCGTGGTCCTGCTCGACTCGATCACGCGCCTTGCCCGCGCCTACAACCTGGCCCTGCCGCCTTCCGGCCGAACGCTCTCCGGCGGTCTCGATCCGATCGCGCTGTACCCGCCCAAGCGCTTCTTCGGCGCCGCTCGAAACATCGAAGAGGGCGGCTCGCTGACGATCATCGGCACGTGCCTCGTCGACACCGGCTCGCGCATGGACGACGTCATCTACGAAGAGTTCAAGGGCACCGGCAACTCGCGAGCTCATCCTGGACCGCAAGCTCGCCGAGAAGCGCATCTTCCCGGCGATCGACGTCCAGCGCTCCGGCACCCGCCGCGAGGAGCTGCTCCTCGAGGAGCCGGTCCTCAAGATGGTCTGGACGATGCGCCGGATGCTCTCCGCCGTCGGCACCAACGAGGGCATCGAGCTGCTGCTCAACCGCCTCGCCAAGACGGACAACAACGTCTCGTTCCTGGCGACCCTCACCAAGTCGCTCGATCAGTAGCTCGATCGCAGCGCTATCGGTGGCCGGCCGCCGGCCGCCGTTCGAGACTCACCCGCGTGCGGCTGCTGCCGCCGGCTGCTGCCGCGGGCCGCTGCCGCAGGCTGCCGCGCGCGTGACCGCATGCGAGAATTGATCCATGTTTCTTGACCGAGTTCGAATCTGGGTCCGAGGCGGCGACGGCGGCGATGGAGCGGCCACGTTCCGGCACGAAGCCCACGTGCCTCGCGGCGGCCCCGACGGCGGCGACGGCGGCCGGGGCGGTTCCATCTACCTGACCGTCGATCCGGGCGAGACGAGCCTGCGCGACTTCCGCCACGCCCACCACTTCAAGGCCACGCCCGGCGGCCGCGGCTCCGGCCAGAAGCAGCACGGCAAGGCGGGCCACGACCTGATGCTCAAGGTGCCGCCGGGGACGGGCATCTTCGACGGCGACTCGGGCGAGCTCCTGGGCGACCTCGTGGCGTCCGAGCAAACCCTGATGGTCGCCCGAGGCGGCCGGGGCGGGCTCGGCAACGTCCACTTCGCGACTTCCACGCACCAGACCCCGCGCCACGCCCAGATGGGCGAACCGGGCGAGGAGCGCTGGATCAGCCTCGAGCTTCGGCTCATCGCCGACGTCGGACTGGTCGGTCTGCCGAACGCGGGCAAGTCGACGCTGCTCGCGGCTCTGACCGCGGCCCTGCCCAAGATCGCCGACTATCCGTTCACGACGCTGGAACCGAACCTGGGCGTGCTCGACCTGGGCATGGAAGACAACCGCCGGCCCACCATCGCGGACGTTCCCGGTCTGATCGAAGGCGCGAGCTCCGGGGCCGGTTTGGGCCACGCGTTCCTTCGCCACGTGGAGCGCACTCGCATCCTCGTCCACGTCGTCGACGGTTCGGATCGCGATCCCGAGTGGAGCTACGAAGTGATCCGCGACGAGCTGGCCGCCCACGATCCCGCTCTCCTCGAGCAAGCCGATGCTCGTGGCGTTCAACAAGATGGATCAGCCGGCCGCCGCGGAAGCCTGGCGCGCCTTCGAGAAGAAGCGCAAGAAGCAGGGGCTCCGTGTCCTGGCCATCTCCGCAGCCGACGGGACCGGCGTCCCGGAACTCCGGGCGAGTCTGGCGGCGATGCTGCCGAGCGCGGACGAGCTGGCCGAGCCGGCCGTGCCGTCGGGCGTGGTGGTCCACCGCATCGAATCGGTCGGCGACAACTTCCGTGTCGATCTGGAAGACGGCGTGTTCGTGGTCCGAGGCAAGCGGATCGAACGCGTGGCTTCCCAGACCAACTTCGACAACGAAGAATCGGCCGAGCGCTTCCAGCGCGAGCTGGCCCGCCTGGGCATCGACGACGAGCTGCGCCGGTCCGGCATCGAGCCCGGCAAGACGGTCCGAATCGGCACCTCCGAGCTCGAATGGGAGCCCGACGACTGGGACGACCGGTGACGAAGCGCGGCCGGCTCGACGCTGGACTCGAGCCCGAGCTTCGAGAGCGTCGGCATCCTCGGCGGAACCTTCGACCCCATCCACTACGGCCATCTGGCGATCGCCGAGCAGGTGGCCGAGGCGCTCGAGCTGGAGCGCGTGCTGTTCGTGCCCGCCTCGCGGCCGCCTCACAAGCTCGACGAAACCCTGACCGCGGCAGAGGATCGTGCCGCCATGGTGGCTCTGGCCATCGCCGGCAATCCGCGATTCAGCCTGTGCGGGATCGAGCTCGAGCGTGAGGGACCGTCGTACACGGCGGATACCCTGCAAGAGCTCGCGGACGAGGCCGCCCGCCAGAGAGTGGCCCGCGAGCTGACCTTCATCCTCTCCGCCGACGCGCTCGTCGAGTTCCGGCACTGGCACGATCCGGAGCGAGTGCTCGCTTGCGCGACCCTGGCCGTGGTGCCGCGGCCGGGTTCTCCAGGCCCGGACGTCGAGTGGGTCCGCGCCCAGCTTCCGCCCGCCGCCGCGGCGACCGCCGAGGTCCGGGTAGTGGACACGGTGCCACTCGCAACTTCCTCGACCCACATCCGCGAGCGGGCCATCTCCGGCCGCTCGATCCGATATCTCGTACCCCAGGCAGTCGACGACTACATTCGCGAACATCGGCTGTATCGTTCGCGGAAACTTTTGAGGACAACTTGAAGTGACCGATTCCAGGACCGACTCAGACCCGATCGAATCCCTGCCCAGCCCCGACGGATTGCCACGCCGCCGCAAGCCCGCGACGCGCCGCGCACCCGCCAAAGAGACCGAGGCGAAGGAACCGATCACTCCTGAGGAAGAGGCCCTGGCCGATCAGCTCGAAGCCGAGATCGCCGCGGAGGAGTCCGGCGCGAACGAGGCCGAGGCCGGCGAGGCGACCGAGGCCGAGCTCGAGCGAGACGCTTCGCCAGCGTGGCCTGCGCCTCACGCCGCTCGAGATCGCCCGCAAGATCGTGGACGCCGCGGAGGACAAGAAGGCCGCCGACATCGTCCTGCTGGAGGTCTCGGAGCTCACCTCGATGGCCGACTACTTCGTCATCTGCTCGGGCGGCTCGGAGCGGCAGCTCGGCGCGATCGGCGACGGCATCGCCGAGAAGCTGCGCGAAGACGGCGTCCGGCCGATCGGGCGCGAGGGTGGCTCCAACTCGCACTGGACACTGCTCGACTTCGGCGCCGTCATCGTCCACATCTTCGCCGTGCCCGAGCGCGACTACTACCAGCTCGAGCGCTACTGGGCCAAGGCCAAGACGATCGTCCGCGTTCAGTAGTTCGGCCGCCCTCACTTTCCGGGCCCCACGAGACCCCCTTTCGAGCGGTTCCAAGGTTGCGATTTGGACGCGCTGGGCGGGTCCAACTCGCATGAACCTGCGGGCGCTCGCTCGATTACGTAGACTTGGCGTCCCGTACTCTCAACGCGGGCCAACGACGGAGTCCGGAGAACAGCCACGACTACCCCATACGCTGCCGAAAGACGACCTCACCGCGCGCCCACCATCGTCGATTTCGTCAACATCCGATGGGTCGACGAATGGTGCAAGCGCTGCAATATCTGCGTCGAGATCTGCCCCAAGGAAACGCTGATCCTGACGCACGACGCGATCATCGAGGCGAATGACTGCATTCGCTGCGGATTGTGCGAGCGCTACTGCCCGGATCTCGCGATCGAGGTCCTGCCCAAGCGCGACGCCGCCGGCAACCTGCCAGCCGAACTTGCCGCGGACGAAGGCGGCGAGGACCAGCACGGTGCCGTTCCCGAGGCCGCTCGCGGACCCGCCATCGCGGGCACGGATCCGCACCGGGGCCTGTCGGACAGTGAGATCCCCGATGCCGCCAACGCCGACAAGACCAGCCGCGACATCGAAGGCTGAGCGAGAGAAGACATGACCAAGCGACTCGTCCAGGGTAACGAGGCCGTGTTCCTCGGGGCCATCAAGGCAGGAGCCGGCTACTTCGCGGGCTATCCGATCAGCCCGAGTTCCGAGATCCTCGCCCAGGCCTCCGGCTATGCCGCCAAGCATCCGGAGTTCCGGTTCCTCCAGGAGGAGGACGAGATCGCGAGCGCCAACGCGATTCTCGGCGCGAGCCTCGCCGGCGCGAAGTCCTTCACCGCCACGTCCGGCCCGGGCTTCAGCCTGATGCAGGAAGCGGTCGGCTACGGGCACAAGGTCGGGATTCCCACGGTCATCGTCAACGTGATGCGGGTCGGGCCCGCGACGGGAATGCCCACCATGCCCGGCCAGGGCGACATCATGCAGGCCCGCTACGGCTCGACGGGCGACTACACGAGCTTCGTCTTCTATCCGTCCACCGTGGCCGAGTGCTACGAGTACGCGATCCACGCCTTCAACGCGGCCGAAGAGACTCGCTCGCCGGTCATCCTTCTCTCGGACGCGTTCCTGGGCCACCTCAACGAAGTGGTGGACCTCGATACGATCGAGGTGCCGGTCGTGCCGCGGACGCTCGAGCCTCTGGCTTCGGGCAGCACGCGCCTCTTCTCCGGTGTCGCCACGTACGCCGACGGCGAACCCGCCACGGCGGACTCGGACGAGTTCATCCGGCAGTACCTCGAGACCCGCGAGGGACGGCTGGCGACCTCCGAGAAGTACGCGTTCTACGAATACGGCTGGAACAAGGACTCGGACACGCTCGTGATCGCCTTCGGCATCACCCGCCGCGTCGCCCAGCCGCTGGCCCCGCACTTCGCGCTGTTCCGGCCCATCCGGCTTTGGCCGGTCCTGGGCAAGGAGCTGACGGAGATCGCGGGCCGCTACAAGAAGATCGTCGTGATCGAGGGCAGCGACGGGCAATACGCCAGCGTCGTGGAGCACATGCTCCTGCGCCGGGTCGAGCGCGTTCCGCTCCTGGGCGGCCGGATCAGCCTCGAGGCGGTCCGCGAAGGGCTCGATCGCGTCGGCCTGCTTCCCACTGAATCCACGCAATCCGGCGCCGCCGCGGCCGGCGCTACGGCTTCAGCTCACGGTGACGCGGCCGCGTCACCGGTCCGCTGACGGGCCCGGAGGACAACTGATGGCTGTCAAGGACAAGCTGAAGACGGATCTGTTCCCGACGATCTGGTGCCCCGGATGCGGCATCGGCCTGATCATGCAGCAGCTCGCCGCGGTCATGGACGAGGTCGGCCTGGACAAGACCAACACCGTCATCATCACGGGCATCGGCTGCACCGGCCGAATGGGCGCCTACATGAACTTCGAGTCCGTGTACACGCTGCACGGAAGAACGCTGCCGGTCGCCGAGGCGGTCAAGACGGTCCGGCCCGAGCTGAACGTCATCGTCGTCGCGGGCGACGGCGACACGGCGTCCATCGGCGGCAATCACCTGCTCCACTCGATCCGCCGCAACCCGAACGTCACGGTCCTCTGCAACAACAACGAGATCTACGGCCTGACGGGCGGCCAGACGGGGCCGACGACGCCGAAGGGGACCACGACGCTGTCGTCGCCGGCGGGCGCCGGCTACTCGCCGATCAACCTCCAGGGCCTGGTCAACACCAACCCGAACGCCTTCTACGCCAAGACCACGGTCTACCACCAGGGGCCCATGCGCCGGGCGATCAAGGAAGCGATCGAGTGGCCGGGCTTCGCCTTCGTGGACATCGCCAGCCAGTGCATCGAGAACAACGGCCGCCGCATCGGCTTCGGCTCGGCGTTCGAGATGCTCGAGGACTACAAGACCAACTACAGGGCGGCTCCGCGCGGCGCCACTCGCCTGGAGCCCAAGCAGCTCGGCATCATCAAGAACGAGCCGGTCCCGGTCGGAGCGGCAAAGCCCTCCGGCCCGTCCACCGACGGAGAGAAGGCATGAGCGGCGGCAAGTTCATCGTCATCGACGGAGTAGGCGGCCAGGGCGTGCGCGTCATCGGCAGCACCATGGCCAGCCTGCTCGCGGTCATGGACTACCACGTGACGCTGCTCTTCGACTACGACTCGTCGGTCCGAGGCGGCATGAGCGAGGCTTTTCTCACCTACGACCGGGAGCCGATTTCCAATTTCGTGGTCGAATGCGCCGACGTCGTCGTTCGACTGGCCGACCGCGGGCCGACGCATCTCACCACGGATTACGTGATCGCGGACTGCGATCTGATCAAGCCCGGCGAGCGCGGCGAGGAGATCCCCTTCCTCCAGCTCGGAGTCGACAAGTTCGGGCGCGATCTCTTCGGCAACATGATCGCGCTGGGCCGGCTGCTGTGCGTCTGCGACGTCGACTTCACCGACGATGCGCTTCGCGCGGTGCTGCCCAAGAAGTACGTCGAGGACAACATCGCCGCGATCAAGTACGGCTACGGGCTCGACGAAAGCTCGATCAAGGCGATCGAGCCCGAGCAGGCGGCCAGCTCCTTTGCCGCGAAGTACGCCCGCCAGGTCCTCTCGGGCACTGCCCCCGAGAAAGCCGTCGAGCTGGCGTCGGCGCGCTGAGATGAGCCCAAGAAGGCGCGGCCGGGGTCACGGCGGCGGCATGGGCTTGCCCGTCGCCGGGGCTCGAGGCCCCGACGGCGCTCGAGCCGGGCGTGTTGCACGAAGCCGCGCTCGAGCCCCCGCGCGATCAGATGGCGCCGGCGGTCGTGGTGAGCGGCCGCCCGATCATCGGCGGCGCGACGAACGGCTACGCGGCGAACGGCCATGCGCCGCTCGAGGGGGAACCGGCGGGCGATGGCCTGCAGCGTCCTCGCCGTCAACGCAACCGCAACAGGGGCGGTGGCCAGCGAGCTGGAGTGCCGCCTTCCCCGCAATTCGAGGTCCCGCTGCCGGAGGCGCCGCTCGTCCACCAGGCGGTGGAGGCGTCCGTCGTCGAGCCCGAGGCCGAACCCGTCGCGATTGGACGCGACCCCTCCAAAGCGTCATGCACCATGGCTCAGATGCGCCGCTTCATCAAGAGCCGCCCCTACGTCCCGATCCACGAGCTTCGACGCCGCTTCGAGATCGAAGGCTTCGAGGACGACGTCAACCCGGTCCCCACGGACCGAGGCACGATCTTCGTCGGCCTCCCGCCCCAGGAAGCGCGTTTCCTCAGCGACCTGATCCGGACCGGCGAAGTCGGCTGCGAGATGCTTCTCGATCCCTGCAGCCCCGGAGTCATCGGCGTCTACGCGATGCGCCCGGTGGCCCGGCAGTAGCTCTGCTTTCCGCGTAAGTCGGACGCCGGCAATCCTGGCGGACCGCAAGAACCTGACCTGGCGTACGCTCGCACGACGATCCGTGCGCCTTGCCGCATCATGAGGGGTGATGCGTCTCCCCCAATTCGAGCGCTGGCGCGCTTTCGGAGCGGCCAAGTACAGGCCGTTCCAGGCGATCGCGATTGGCCAGGCTTGCACCATTTCTTATGCCTCCGACGCCCTGTTCGTGCCGCTGCTGCTGAGGCTCGGTGCGCCGCCGGAGCTCGTCACCATCGTCGGCTCGATCCCCATCGCCGGCTCGGTGGTCCAGGCCCTGGCGCCTCAGATCCTGCGGCGGTTCGGCGGCAATCTGCGCGGCCTGACCGTGGCCCTGACCCTTTTCGAGATACGCGGTTTCGCTCATGCCGCGATCGTGGCCGCCTATGCCGCGGGCCTGATCTCGGCGCCGATCGCGATCCTCCTCGTGTCCGCGACCGTCGCGATCGGTCAGACGGCGGGTGCCCTCTCGGGCTCGAACATCAACTTATGGACGGCGGTCGTGCTCAAGGAGGAGGAGCGCCGGCTCGTGGGCCCGCGGATGGGAGCGGCCACGATGGCCCTGTCCACTCTGCTGCTCCTGCCCACGGGTGTCCTTCTCGATGCCGGGCTGCGGGCCGTCGGCGTGTGGGCCTACGCTGCGCTCTTCGCCGTCGGCGGAGTCGCCTCGATCCTGACTCCGTATGCCGTGTCGCACCTTCCGCCGCCAGGACGCGTCCTCGTGCGAACCGATGAAGCGTCGAGTGCCCCACTCCCGGAAGTCTTCAAGAGGTTCACCAGTGCCTCGGCCATCGCGTCGATAGGGCAGGGCATCCTGCCCTATCTGTCGCTCTACGCCATCAGCGCTCTCCATGCCAGCGCGGGGTTCGCGGTGACGCTCTCGGCGGCGGCCTCGGCCGGGGCGCTCATCGGCTCGCTGGCCGCCGGGTCGTTCCTGCTCGGCGGCTCCGCCAGCCGCGTCTTCCGCGCCTCGCTGATCGCTCGAGCCGCCGCCGCTCTGATCTGCGCCGCGGCCATTCCCGGCAATCCACTCGCGCTCCCGATCCTCGCCCTCGGATCGGCGCTATTCAACGGCGCCGGCAACGCCGGCAACCTGGCGGCCAACGAGAGGCTGTACCGTCTCGCGCCGCCGGACCTGAGGGTCCGCTGCCAGAGCCACTTCGTGTCGCAGACGTCGCTCGCGTTCGCGGCCGGCGCGGGCACCTGCGCGGTGGTCCTGACCCTTGCCGGACCGATCGGCTGGACCGCGTATACCGCCCTGTTCTTCAGTTCGGGGATCTGCCGGGCCGTGTCCGCCTGGCGCACAGAGGTAACGGCCACCTGGCAGAGCCCGATCCTGCCACCCCCTCCGTAGGCCGACCGCGCCGCGATCACCGGCCCGAGCACGAATGTGGGCCGATGCCCTCCGCCTGGGAATGCGTGCCGGCAGGTATCCTCTAGCCACGCTCCAAGGGCACGCCGAAGGTGAGCTCACGACGCCCGAACCTGGATGGCAAGATAGTCGCATGCATGAATGGCAAATCAACGCGGTCGCGCTTGGGGTCAGCGCCGGCAACTTCGGGAGCCTGGCCCAGAGCCCGGTTCGTGTGCTCGCCGTCTGCTCGAGATGCGGCGTGATACGAAGCCAGGTCGTTCCGAGCCCAAAGCACGAGCGGCACATCGACCTGCGGGGCATATGCCCGGGCGAGCCGCAGGGCGCCGAGGACATGGACGCCCCGCTCACCTCCTAAGCCACAGCGTCGAAATAGAGAGCCCGCCCCGGAACTCCGGAGCGGGCTCTTGTTGTGACGCCGGTGACGGGCGCGGCGCCGTGACGGACAGGTTCGCCGCGGGCCGGTGACGGGCGCGGCCGGCGGCTGGATGATTAGCTGTGCGTGGCGGTGGTGCCCGCGTCCGTGAAGGTCTTGCCCGCCACCGGAACGAACTGCCAGCTGTAGGCGTGGGCGTGGAGGGTCAGCACCAGGACGCCATAGGTTCCGCTGCTTCGGACCTGCGAGTTGGCCCGGATCGTGCCCATGGGTCGCTGGCCCGCCCCGCCGGTCCCCACCACGAACTCGCGAATTCCGTTCGGATCCGCGACCGCGGCAGGCGACTGGAGGTCGAAGCGCTCGTAGTCGTGGTCGTGGCCGTCGAGGATCAGGTCCGCGTGGGCCGCGTACAGGTCCTGCCACCAGACGAGGTAGTTGGCATTGTTGCCGTGGACTCCACCGGAGCTGAAGGCCGGGATGTGCCACATGGCCAGGATGTGCTTGCCCGGGTTGGCCGCGAGGTCCGCCTGGAGCCAGGTCTCCTCGGGCGAGCCTTTCTTGCAGCCGCCGATCTGCTCGCACTGGCTGTTGAGCACGATGACGTGCCAGTTGTTGGCCAGGTTGTAGCTGTAGTAACCCTTGTTCGCGGGCCCGGCCGCGGCGCCGAAGTAGGCGTAGTAAGGCGCGCAGTTGGCGGTCATGCAGTCGTGGTTGCCGATGGTTGCGCGGGTTCGGGAGAGGAACGGTCCCCAGGTCGTGGCGTAGCAACTCGAGTAGTTGGTCGTAGTCCCGGTATCGTTCGAGTTGTCACCGAGGGTGAAGACCTTGTCCGCAGGGCGGGCCTCGATGAGCCTGGCCGTCGAGGATGCGTCCCCGATGATCGAGGTCACGCAGATGTCGCCCGCACCCACGAGGACCGGATCACTTCCGGACGCTGCGCTGGCCGTTGGCTTTGGCGTCGTCGTGATGCCAGGGGTCGGGGTTCCCTGGCTTGGCGCCGCCGAGACGCTCGGCCGAGTCGAGACGACCGGCGAAGCCGACGACTTCGAGGTCGGGGTAGGGGTTGGGCTGCGCGGGGTCGAAGGAACGATGGTCGTCGGGGCGGTCGAGCCAATCGAGCCGAGGCTCAGAATCAGCGTCGGCGGGTTGACCGACTGGCGGCTGCCGAAGCTGATCGCGGTGCCGTTGCGATCCACGATCGCCAAGTCGGCCGAGCCGCCGCTCTTGATCGCGGCCGTCACATCCACGTCCACGGTCGCGCCGGCCGCGAAGGCACCCGCGGAGCCGAGCGGGTTTGCGGAAATCGCCGGTGCCGTGGCCCAGGTCAACCCGCTTTCCGTCCAGCCGCTCCCGGCGATCACCACGTCGTAGCCCATCGTGGAAGCGGAGTTTGCGTAGAGCCGAAGAACGGCGTGGCTCACCGTGCCGCTCACCGCCTGGAGGTCGAAGTGGATGAAGGCGTAGACGGCGGGGGAGCCGTCGATCCTGAGCTGCGTACCGCCGCCGAAAGCAGTCGTCGGCGCGGAAGAGTCGGCGTAGGAGTTGGCCGTGGCCTTGAGCGTGACGGTGCTCGAAGCCTGGCTGGTCGCCGCGCCCGACATGACCAGGCCCGCCATCAGCACGAGTGAGCCCACTGCGGCGACGGCGGCCTGGCTTCTTTGTCGGTCGTGGAGATGCAGCAGGTTCACGGCGACTCCTCTCGAAGGCACGTCTCCCGCGGGAGGCGGTCCTCCTGGACCTCGGCTCGCGGGCCCTCGAGCGGAGCTCGCTTGACGGTCTCCACGCTATCGGCCGATGACGCTCCCGAACACCCCCGCATGCGCTCCATCGGACCAGGAATGGGAGCCATGGCCAGCTGGCCTTCAATGCGTACGGAGCAACCGCCGTTTCGGGTAGGTGGCGCGCCAGGGCCGGGGGACGGAGGCGGGGGACAGACGTGGCGCCGATCGTGACCCGGGAAGGGCCGTCCCTGGGCTCCGGCGACCTTCAGCGGCCCATCGTCAGCACGGCCGCTCCGTCGACGCGGCCATCGGAAAGGGCTCTCAAGGCGTCGTTCCCGGCGTCGAGTGGATAGGGCTGCGTTCGGGTTTCGATGGGGATGGACGCCGCCAGCTCCATGAACTCCACGGCGTCGCGGCGGGTCACGTTGGCCACGCTGCGCAGCTGCCGTTCCCACCACAGCCATTCGTATGGAAACTCCGGCACGCGATCGAGGTGGATGGCGTTGACCGCCACGATGCCGCCCCGATCCACGGACCGAAGAGCCGCCAGGACGACCTCGCCCGCGGGGGCGGTGGTCACGGCGGCGTCCAGTGGCGGTGTCCCGTCCGAGTACCCGCCGACCGAGGCGGCTCCGAGTTCCAATGCCCGTTGCCGTTCCGACTCCGAGCGGACCCGGACGTGGACCTCGCAACCCCAGTGTCGGGCGACCTGGATGCAGAGCGACGCCGACGCTCCGAAACCGAACAAGCCGAGCCGGCCGCCCGGCTGGATCCCCGATACGCGCAATGCCCGGTAGCCGATCACGCCACCGCACAGCAGCGGCGCGGCGGCGAGGTCGTCGAAGCCGTCCGGAATTCGCACGGCCACGTCCGCCCGAACGATCATCGCCTCGGCATACCCGCCGTCGCGATCCCAGCCCGTGAACTCGGCCGCTTCGCACAGGTTCTCGCGCCCCGTCCGGCAGAAGCGGCACGTGCCGTCTGCGCCGAACAGCCAGTACGCACCGGCTCGGTCCCCGATCGACCAGCCGTGGACGTCCGCGCCGATAGCGTCGACCCGGCCGACCGCCTGATGCCCGGGCACGATCGGCGTTCGCCTGGCTTCGATGTCGCCCTCGACGAGCTGGAGGTCGGTCCGGCAGACCGCGCAGGCGGAGAGGCGAAGCCGCAGTTGTCCTGGCCCCGGCTCGGGTTCGGGTCGCTCCACCAATCGCAGAGGCGAGCCGGCGATCGGCCCCGGATGGACAAGCTCGAGTGCCCGCATGCCGCAAGCCTAGCTCGCCGCGAGAATCGGTTCCGTCCCACTTGGGCCCATGCCTTACGCTCATGCGGATCGCATCCGCCACCGGAGGGGTTGCCATGGAACTCGAACGAACCTACGTCCTTCAGGAGAAGCTGATGTCCCTCAGCGGAGACCTGTGGATCGAGGACGCCAACGGGCAGCGCGCCTTCGAAGTCGACGGCAAGGCGTTCACGATGCGCCGGACGCTCGTTCTCCTGGGCCTGGACGGCCAGCCGATCTACCAGATCAACGCGTCCCTCATGCACCTCCGTCCGACGTTCGAGATCAAGAAGGGCGAGCAGATCGTCGCGACGATCCAGAAGGCCCTCATGACCTTCTTCGGAGACAAGTTCAAGGTCGCGCTCGCGAACGGGTCGCAGATGGAGATCCGGGGCAATATCTGGGACCACGAGTTCCATGTCACCCAGGGCGGCCAGGAAGTCGTGGCGGCCTCGCGGAAGTGGCTCAGCCTCCGGGGCGCCTACGGCATCCGGATCGCGCCCGACTTCGACGTGGCTCTCGGCCTGGCGATCGCGATCGCGCTCGAGCAGATGGAGCTCGAAGAACGAAATCGCGGGGCCGCCGCACAATCTGAACCGGCGATCCACCGAGTTGACAGGGAAGCGAGGAGAAGTAGTGGGCTGGAAGGCGAGCGACATCCCAGATCTGTCGGGCCGAGTGGCGGTGGTCACCGGCGGAAACGGCGGCCTCGGTCTGGCGGCCTCTCGCCAGCTGGCCGCCCATGGGGCCCTGGTCGTGATTGCCGCTCGCAATCTCGCCAAGGCGGAGGCGGCCTGCGGCCAGATCCGATCCGAAACGCCGAATGCCCAGGTCGAGATCCACCACCTCGATCTTGGTTCCCTCTCGTCCGTGGCGTCATTCGCTTCGGATGTCGCGGCGGCCCATCCCCAAATCCACGTGCTCCTGAACAACGCGGGCCTGATGGCCGTCCCGGAGGGGACGACCGCCGACGGCTTCGAGACGCAGTTCGGGACCAACTACCTCGGCCACTTCGCCCTCACGATGCGGCTGCTGCCCGCCCTGTCGGCCGCCGCGGCGGAAACGGGCGAGGCTCGGGTCGTCTGCATGACCTCGATCGCCCGGACAACAGCCGGCAAGTTCGACCTCGCGGACCTTCAGCTCCGCGGGCATTACAAGCCCTGGACGGCCTACGGCATCTCGAAGCGGGCGATGCTCGAGTTCGCGTTCGAGCTGGATCGACGCCTTGGACCGCGCGGAATCCACGGCTTCGCGGCCGACCCGGGATTCTCGCGAACCCAGCTCCAGACCACTTCGGCGGAATCGATGCGAAGCCTCCAGCACCGCTTCTGGGTCGCCGCCCTGGTCATGGCCCAGTCGGCGGACATGGGCGCCCTGCCCGAATTGCGGGCCGCCACGGATCCGCGGGCGACCGGCGGGAAGCTGTACGCGCCGCGCTGGATGAGCTTCGGCTCGCCGGTCGTTCGGAAAGTAGGCGGTCGAATCGCGAACGCCGAAGAGCACGCCGCCCTCTGGGAGCTCTCGGAGCGGGAGACAGGCCTGAGCCTCGAGTCCGCGCTCGCCTGAAGGCGGCGTGCGCGAGACGCTCTCTTGCCGCCTTTTGACGCGTGCCATATACTCCCCGGGAGTATGCAGACAACCGAAACCAACCCAGCCGCCGCCCTCCCGGGAACCGTCGCCGACACGACCGCCGCCCCATCCGTTGAGATCCAGCTGCCCATCGAGGGCATGAGCTGCGCTTCGTGCGTCAACCGGATCGAGCGCTACCTGCGCAAAACCCCGGGCGTGGCCGAGGCGAACGTCAATCTGGCCACGGAGGTGGCCACGATCCGATACCTGCCGGAAACCGCCGGCCTCGATGAGCTCGCCAAAGCGATCGAAGCCGCCGGCTACGAGGTCCGGCAGCTACCGCAGTCCGCCGATCGCAGTCGAGCGAGCTTGATCGACGACGCCGATGCCGAAGCCGCGGGGCGAGCTCGCGAACAAAGAGCCCTGGGCTTGCGCGTGGCCGTCTCCCTGGTCGTCGCCGCGTTCGCCATGTTCCTCATGTACGCCCCGAACCTGCCCCTGACCATGGAGCAGACCGCGTGGATCCTGATCGTCCCCGCGACGTTCGTGCAGTTCTGGGCGGGCGACCGTTTCTACCGGGCCGCATACCGCTCGGCGATCCACCTGTCCACGAACATGGACACGCTCGTGGTCGTCGGAACGAGCGCCGCCTGGGCGTACAGCGTCTTCGTCACGCTGGCGCCATCGGTCCTCCAGTCGGCCGGCATCGACCCGGTGGCCTACTTCGACAGCTCCACGGCCATCGTGGGCTTGATCCTCCTGGGCCGCTGGCTCGAGGCGCGGGCGAAGGCCCAGACGCTCGGCGCGGTGAAGGCCCTGATCGGGCTGCAGGCGCGCTCGGCGCGGATCGTTCGTGGAGGCGCGGAAATAGACGTGCCGCTCGAGGAGGTCCGCGTCGGGGACCTGGTTCGGGTTCGGCCGGGTGAGCGCGTGCCAGTCGACGGCCGCGTGGCCGAGGGCGAGTCCTCGATCGACGAGTCGATGCTCACCGGCGAGCCGATGCCGGTGGACAAGGCGGCCGGGTCCGAGGTGATCGGCGGCACGATGAACGGCCAGGGGACCTTCCTCTTCCGAGCCACGCGCGTCGGCCGAGACACGGCCCTTGCCCAGATCGTGGAGCTCGTCCGCCGGGCCCAGGGATCCAAAGCTCCGATCCAGCAGCTGGCGGACCGCATCGGCGGCATCTTCGTGCCGATCGTCCTCATCGTCGGGGCGTTGACCTTCGCCGTTTGGTTCGTGTTCGGTCCGGAGCCCCACGCCACTCATGCCCTGGTGGCGTTCATCACGGTCGTGGTCATCTCCTGCCCCTGCGCGATGGGTCTGGCCACTCCGACGGCGATCATGGTCGGCACCGGGGCCGGCGCGGAGGCGGGCGTCCTGATCCGAGGCGGAGAGGCGCTCGAGCTCGCGGCCGGCGTGAATGCGGTCATCTTCGACAAGACCGGGACCTTGACGCGCGGCCGGCCGTCTCTGGGGACGGTGGTGGCCGCCTCTGGTTTCCAGGCGGACGAGGTGCTCGATCTGGCGGCGTCGGTCGAGCGCGGTAGCGAGCATCCGCTTGCCGCCGCCATCCTGGCGGCTGCCGATGAACGCGGACTCGGCCAGCGGCCGATCGAGGGATTCGCCGCCGTCGTCGGCCGTGGCGTGCGCGGCAGCGTCGAGGGTCGGGCAATCCTGGTCGGCACCGCCGCGTTCCTCGCCGAGAACGGCGTGGACATCTCCGATCTGCCGGTGGTTCCGGACGATGCCTCCGCGGCCACGTACGTCGCGGTCGATGGGCAGGCCGCGGGTCTCCTGCCGACGATCGACGAGATAAAGCCCGAGGCCGCGGCCGCGGTTCGCGGGCTCAAGACCGCCGGGATCGAAGTCTGGCTCGTCACGGGCGATCAGGCGCGAACCGCCCGGGCCGTCGCCGCGGCCGTCGGCATCGCCCCGGAATTCGTTCTGGCGGAGGTGCTGCCGGCGGGCAAGGCCGACGCCGTGGAGGCCATCCAGGCGCGAGGCCGGCGAGTGGCCATGGTGGGCGACGGGGTCAACGATGCTCCGGCTCTCGCCCGAGCCGACGTCGGAATCGCCATCGGAACCGGAGCGGACGTGGCCCTCGAAGCCTCGGACGTGACTCTTGTCGGAGGGGATCCGCGTGGCGTCGAACGCGCCATCGAGCTTTCGCGGCGGACCATGCGGGTCATTCGCCAGAACCTCTTCTGGGCCTTCGGCTACAACGTCGTCCTCATCCCGGTCGCGATGGGCGTGCTGTATCCGATCTGGGGAATCACGTTGAACCCGGCACTCGCCGCCGCGGCAATGGCTTCCTCATCGGTAACGGTCGTCACGAACTCGCTTCGGCTGCGACGAGCCGGCCGGCGGCTGCTGGCCGCTCCCAGTCGACCCGAGGCGAACGAGTCACGGCCCGCCACGGTGCGGCCCAGCTGAAGCTCGGCGCGCCCGCGCTACAGCGTGTAGGCGCCCACGAGGACGACGAGAAGGGCCACGACCGCGCCGGCCATCGTCGATCGAAGCCCGGCCGAACGCCCGAATCCGAGCGGCGCGGTGGTTTGGCCGACCAGCAACGCGACGAGTGCGACCGGAAACGCGAGCACAACCCCGATGAGGCCGAGTGGCTCGTTGCGTGACAGCGCGTGGACGGTGACGGCGTCCGGCT
Organism: uncultured Chloroflexia bacterium; assembly: GCA_963816135.1. Lineage (GTDB taxonomy): Bacteria > Chloroflexota > Limnocylindria > Limnocylindrales > CSP1-4 > Fen-1039. The sequence goes on along the minus strand of CAWFJD010000017.1, from coordinate 1,329,066 downwards.
GGATGAGCGATATCAGCATCAGGACGTCGGACGCGATCAGGAAGGCCGCCACGACCCCGAGGACCGCCTCCTGGCGCGTCGAAGCCAGCAGCGTGGGGTAGCTCACCACGAACACGCCCAGGGCGACCACGGCGGGCGTCAGGATCATCGAGCCGTCGATGCCGCTGGGCACCTCGAGGCGGGGCGCCGGCCGGCTGACCTGGAACGCGACGAGCGTTCCGGCCGACAGAAGGGCGCCCACGACCCCGGCTTCGAGTCCGTGCCGGAGCCACGGTGGCAATAGCTTTCCGCGTAACACCAGGGAATCCTACAACCCGAACCGTGGTTGGTACGGCCACGCGGACAGACCCGTCGCCACAGAGGCAACTACCGGTCCTGGCGTGCGCCACCAATCCGGTCGCGGCCGGCCGACGATCCGCGCAGCCGACGATTGGGGCCGCGACCCCCGAGCCTCGGGCTCCTAGGCTTCGAAGCGGCGGAAGACCGTGACGGCGTTCTGGCCGCCGAAGCCGAAGCCGTTGATGATGGCCGTGTCCACCTTCTTGGCCCGCGCGACGTTCGGGATGTAGTCCAGGTCGCACTCGGGATCGGGGTTCTCGAGGTTCGTCGTCGGAGGCATGATGCCTTCGCGGATGGCCCCGATCGCGGCCAGGCCGCTCACCGCGCCCGCGGCGCCGAGCAGATGGCCGACCATCGACTTGGGCGAGCTGATGGCGACCTTGTAGGCGTGCGCGCCGAAGGCGGTCTTGATGGCCCTCGTCTCGGTGACGTCGTTGAGGGGCGTGGACGTGCCGTGGGCGACGATGTAGTCCACTTCGTCCGGGGCGACGTCGGCGTTTCGGAGGGCCTTGGTCATCGCCGCGGAGGCGCCGCGTCCGGTCGGGTCGGGCGCGCTGATGTGGAACGCGTCGGCGGTCATGCCGCCGCCGATGACCTCGCAGAGGATGTTCGCGCCGCGGGCCATGGCGTGCTCGGCCGACTCGAGGACGACGAGCGCCGCCCCCTCGCCGAAGACGAAGCCGTCGCGTTCGCGATCGAACGGTCGGGAAGCGTGCGTCGGGTCGTCGTTGCGCCGGGACAGCGCGCCCATGTTGCCGAGCGCGGCGAAGGCGATCGGCAGAAGCGAGCCCTCGGTTCCGCCGACCAGGGCGACGTCGATCTCGCCGTCGCGGATCATGCGCATTCCGTCGATGAACGCGATCACGCTGCTGGCGCAGGCCGCGACCTGGGTGATGACCGGGCCCGTGATCCCGTACTTCATCGAGATCTGGCAGGCGGCCATCGAGCCGGAGAGCGCGGGGATGGCGAACGGGGAGACCTGACCCGGGCCCTTGTCGGCGATGACCTGCGTCCCGATGATCACCTGATCCATGCCGCCGCCGCCGGTGTTGCAGCAGACGGCAACTCGGTCGCGCTGGTCCTGATCGTAGGTGGAGAAGTCGATGCCCGAGTCGCCGACGGCTTCCGTCGCGGCGGCCACCGCGAGATGGATGAATCGGCTCATCCGCCGGACCATCTTGCGGTCCATCGCGACGCTCGGGTCGAAGTCCTTGACCTCGGCGGCGATGCGCACGTCCAGCCCTGTCGCGTCGAACTGGGTGATTGGCCCGACGCCGCTGGCGCCCGCGAGCAAGTTCTGCCAGAACACCGGTGCGGTATTTCCGATCGGTGTTACTGCCCCAAGGCCGGTGACGACGGCGCGACGGGCTGGATCTCGGGTTGGCACGGGCCATCTCCTAGGACGTGAAGCACGCGGGGACGCCCCTTGCGGCGTCCGACTTGACTGCCCCGGCGAGCGTATTCGCCTGCCGGTGGGACGGCTACCGGCTCAGCCCAGCCCCGCTCGGGCCGCTATTACCGGCCAGGGGATTGTAAGGGGTCAGGCCGGACTGCCGCTTCCCTCGTCGTCATCGGGTCCCTTACGAAGTCGGTCCGTCACGGTCCGAAGAAAGACGCGGACGGCATCGCGCTCCTGGTCGGAAAGCGGCCGGAGGGCCTCTCGGACGTCCCCCTCGCGCCACCGATAGGCCTGTTCGACGACCTGGACGGCCGCCGGATCGAGGCGTATCCGGACGATGCGGTGATCGTAGAGATCGCGCTCTCGGATCACGTAGTGGGCAGCCTCGAGCTCGTCGACGACGCGGCTCGCCCAGCCGTAGGAGATACCCAGGCCCGCGGCCAGCTGGCCGATCGTCCGCTCGCCGTGTTGGAGGACGTGAATCGCCGCCCGGACCGCATGGCCGGACATCGGTCGGAAGCCCGGACGCGCAGATCGGCTTGGAGCGTCCGCCCGCATTCCGCCGAGCCGTCTCCGGCTCCGCCCGGCTTCCACTGTCCAGCGGCCCGATCGAGATCTCTTCGGGCGCCTGCAGATCCGACTCGCGCCGGGTCGCGTAGGCGGCGTGGAGGAAGTCCACGATCAGCCTGCAGATCTCCAGGGTTTCCGCCGAGAGCGCCTCCGCACGCGGCCTCACCCCCGCAGCGGCAACTTTGCTGACCATGGCGCGATCCTATCATTGAGTTGGCCACTAAGCATTAGCTGACGCGAGGTGCAGTCCGGATCGGGGCAGTTGCCGGGAATCGCACCCCGCCCGCACTGGCATGAGGCGGCAACTAGGGGAATGCCCCTAAACCAACCGCTGCCAGCTACGCCTTTCCCGAAGTCGTGCCGAAGACCCGCACATAGGCGATCGCGCCGAGAGGCGTGCGTTCCCTGCGACCGCCTGCGAGGGTTTGCCCAATGCCTGCGCTATCCATCCGAGCGAAGTTGCTTCTTGCCTTCGGGTTCGTTTGTCTGCTCGAAGTCGCGGTGAGCGTCGTTGCCATCGCACAGATGTCCTCGATCAATGGACAGGTCCAGCTGATGCGTTCGGAACGCATGCCGGCTGTCACGTCCGTGCTCAAGATCGAACAGCAGATCGGAACGTTCAGGCGGCGCCAGTTCATCGATCTCCTGTCGCCGGCCGCCGAGCAGCAGGCCGCCGAAGACGACATTGCCTCCACGTCCAAGGCGATCGACGACGCATTGACGGCCTACGCGCCGCTGGCCAGCGACGCAGCCGACCGGGCCTCTCTCAAGCAGATGACCGATCTCTGGCACGCCTACCGTGACCAGACCGCGACCATCCAGCAGATGGCCCGTGACGGTCAGTCGCTCAAGGGTTACCAGTATCTCAACGACGGGACGCCCAACGACACGTGGGATGCCCTCAACACCTCGTCGAAGGCCTGGGAGGCGGAGATCCTCGCCGGCGCCGACGCGACCGCGAATACCGCGAGCGGACTCTTCGACTCCGCGGTCAAGCTCGTCCTGATCCTGCTGGGCATTGCCATCGTCGCCGGGTTCTGGGTCGGAGTCTTCATCGCCCATCGAATTCGCCGCGACGTCCACGCCGTCCGAGGGGCGATCACGAGCCTCGCGGATCAGACCGCCACGGACCTGGCCACGGCCATGGCCGCTCTGGCGAACAACGACCTGACGGTCACGGTGGCTCCTCCCTCCGCCCGGATCGTGAAGCTCGGCCACGACGAGATCGGCGACGTGGCAGAAGCCACGAACGTCCTCGTGGACCGTATCGCGGCCACGATCGACAGCTACGAGCTTGCCCGCAACCAGCTGAGCCTCGCGATCGGCGAGGTACGCGGCGCGGCCGCGGCCGTCGCCACGACGAGCTCCCAGCTGCGTGAGGCCGCTGCCGAGAGCGGCGGCGCCACGTCCTCCATCTCGCGGACCATCAGCCAGGTGGCGGCCGGAGCCTCGGACCAGGCCAGGGCCGCCTCCGACACCGGCGCAAGTGCCCAGGCGCTCATCGAGGTCATCGATCAGGTCCGTTCGAGCGCCTCGGAGACGAGCCGCAGGATCGAAGAGGCCGCGGCGGCGATCGAGGCCACCGCGCAGGCGGTTCGACAGGCCGAGAGCGCGAGCCGGGAGATGGCTCCGCACAATGCCCGCGTTTCGGAAGCCCTGTCCCACGGCACTCGTTCGGTCAACGACGCGGCCGCCGGCATGGGCAGGATCAAGTCAGCCGTCGAGGCCACGTCCTCCAAGGTCAGCGAGCTCGGCTCCAAGTCCGGTCAGATCGGGGCCATCGTCGAGACGATCAACGACATCGCCGAACAGACGAACCTGCTCGCCCTGAACGCCGCCATCGAGGCGGCCCGGGCAGGCGAGATGGGCAAGGGCTTCGCCGTCGTCGCGGACGAGGTTCGCAAACTGGCCGAGCGCTCGAGCTTCGCCACGCGGGAAATCGCGGCTCTCATCGCGCAGGTCCAGCACGAGACCGATCAAGCGGTCGCGGCCATGGAATCCGGGGCGTCGGAAGTCATCTCGGGCAGCGCTCTCGCCGAGGAATCGGCCGCGGCGCTGCGGGCCATCGCCGAAGCCGCCGAAGCCCGTGACGAAGTCCTGGCCGGCGTGTTCCGAGCTCTCGAAGACATCCGCGACTCCTCGGGTCGAGTCGTCACCGCCTCCGACGCCATCGCCTCCATCGCCGCTCAGACGGACGAAGCCGCGAGCCGGATGACCTCATCCGCGTCCTCGGTGGCGTCGTCGGTCGAATCGATCGCGGCCGTTTCCGAGGAGAACTCGGCGGCGTCCGACGAGGTGTCGGCGGCCACGGAGAGAATGTCCGAGCAGGCCAGGACGGTCTCGTCCGTCGCCGAGGATCTGGCTCGACGGGCAGCCTCGCTCGACGAGCTCGTGGCCAACTTCAAGACCTCCGGCTCGTCTCTCGCGAGCGCGCCGGTGTCGGTCGCGGAGCGTCGCCGACGGGCCGCCTGAACCGCGGCCACGCCGACGGCCGGCGCTATCGGCGTCCTAGTCGCCGACGTAGTGCTTGAAGATGACGGCCGCGTTGTGGCCGCCGAGGCCGATGTTGTTCGAGAGGCCGTATCGCAGCGGCTTCTCGATCGTCTCGGTGGCGACGTTGATGTTGCACTCAGGATCCGGCTCCAGGTAGTTGAGCGTCCCTGGAACCGTCTGGTGGTAAAGGCTCAAGACGGTGGCGATGCCTTCGAACGCGCCAGCCGCGCCCATCATGTGGCCGGTCATCGACTTGGTGGCCGAGATGAGGATGTCCGGCGTGTGGCTGCCGAACGTTCCCCAGATGGCTTCGCTCTCACGCTGATCGCCGAGAGGCGTCGCCGTTCCGTGCGGATTGATCATGTCGATCTCGTCCGGAGGTACGTCGCGCCGTTCCAGGGCCGCCTTCATGGCCCGGGTCGAGCCTTCGCCGTGGTCCGCCGGAGCGATCATGTCGAATCCGTCCGCGGCGGAGCCGTAGCCGACGACCTCGGCGTAGATCTTGGCGCCGCGAGCCTTGGCCAGGTCCATGTCCTCGAGCATCAGCGCGCCGCCGCCCTCGCCAAGGATGAACCCGTCGCGCGTGCGATCGAACGGCCGGCAGGCGGTCCCGAGTGGCTTGTCCGGCAGCGGCGAGCCGAGGCCGCGCATGTTGGTGAAGCCGATGTGGACGAGTTCGAGAAGCGGCGACTCGGCCGAACCCGCGATAACGGCGATGCAGTCCCCCCGGCGGATTGCCTCGGCCGCCTCGCCGATTGCCGTCGTGCCGGTGGAACAGGCCGAGACCGGGCAGAAGTTGTGGCCCTTCGCGCCGGTTTCGATCGCGATAGTGCCCGAGCTCGCGTCCACGAGTCCGTTGGCGATGAAGAACGGGCTTACGAGCCGGGCGCCCTTGGTCTTCCAGACGGCCTGGTTGTTGATGAACAGCCCCTGGCCGCCGCCGCCGGATCCGTAGATCACGCCGATGTCGTAGCGGTTTTCGTCCGTGATTTCGAGGCCGGAGTCCGCGACCGCCATCTTGGCGGCGGCAACGGCGAAATGGACCGTCGTTTCGGAGCGGCGGGCGTCTTTGAAATTCCAGAACTTGGTTACGTCGAAGTCGCGGACCTCGCCGCCGACCTTGTGCTCGTAGGGGCTGGTATCGAAGTGAGTGATGAGCCCGAGCCCGGAGCGGCCGTTGATGAGGCTGTCCCAGACCGCGTCGACGTCGTTGCCGATGGGGCTGACGACGCCGAGTCCGGTCACTGCGACTCGTCGGGAGTAATCAGGCTTGCGCACCGAGTTCAGTTCCTCCTGGGGTGTTGCTGCGCTGCGGTATCGCCGCTGGCGAGGTCATGTAGCTGAGGCCGCGCCCATGAACGGCACGGCGATGGCGCCCTCTGCTGAGGGCTCGTCGGTCGCGAAGGCGGCCGCTTCGGGGGCGATGCGCTTGATGAGGCCGGTCAGGACCTTGCCGGGGCCGACTTCCACGAACGTGGTCACGCCCTCGGCGGTCATCCGGTTGACCGCGGTGACCCAATCGACACCGCGCGTCAGGTGCTCGATCAGCTCGGCCCGCGCCGCCTCGCCCGTCTCGACGGGCCGGGCGTCCGAGTTCGCGAGAAGTGCGATGGTGGGCTGGGAGAAGGCGATAGGCGCAAGGACGCGGGCCATGCCCTCGGCCGCTTCCGCCATCAGCGCCGAGTGGGCGGCCACGGAAACCGGCAGCACGATGCCGCGTCGGGCGCCCAATTCCTTCGCGCCCGCGGCGGCTGCCTCCACCGCGGCCCGATCGCCGGAGATGACGATCTGGCCGGGGGAGTTCCGGTTGGCGAGCGTGACGCTGCCGCCCGCGGCGCCCAGGGCGAGCAGATCGGGGATGCGGGAGTCGTCGAGGCCGATGATCGCGGCCATGGCCCCGGCGCGGCCCTGGCCCGATGCCTGCATCTGGAGTCCACGCTCGCGGACGAGGCGGACCGCGTCGGCGAGGGTCAGGACGCCCGCGGCGACCATGGCGCTGTACTGGCCGAGCGAGTGGCCGGCGGCAAACGCCGGAGCCGGCGCGTCGATGCCGGCCTGCGACCATCGCTCGCGGAGAGCGGCCAGGAAGGCGACCGAGACCGCGACGATGGCGGGTTGGGCGTTGACGGTGAGGTCGAGCTGGTCCGCGGGACCCTCGAAAGCCAGGCCGCTGATCGGCGCTCCGAGGGCTTCGTCGGCCTCGGCCATGACGGCGGCGGCGGCCGGAGAGGCAGCTGCCAGGGCTTTGCCCATGCCTACTGACTGGGATCCCTGGCCGGGGAAGACGAACGCGATTCGATCCATTTGCGGTATTTGTCTCCCTGAGCCCGGGTGCCGCACGGGCGGGCGGTGGTCCGTTCCGGGCGGAGCGGATATGGCAGTTCGGGGCGGGGGTCCCGGAGCCACGGTTCTTTCGGATCGCAGGTTAGTGCACGCTCAACTACTCGTGCGAAAAAAGCATGCAGGTTTGCAACCATCGGCCCCTGAGCGTAATCTGGGGCCATGCCCCAGTTCAGACCCAAGCTGCCCGCGCTCGGTTCCAAGCAGCCCGAGAGGGCGCCTGACGCATCGGCCTCGACCGTCGTGCCGCCCGAAACGAGGCCCGGCACCGACATGGGGTTAGGTGCCGACATCGGGACGCATGCGGGAGAGCCTGCCGGCGCGTCGTCCCTATCCGTCGTGGCCGAAGCCACGCCGCAGGTGTATTCGGGCGGGCTCTCCGGTCAGGCGCCACGGGCCAGGGCCGCTGCCCAGGCGAGACTCAAGGCCTTCCGGGAAACGCCCCGGCCGTTCCTCCACCTGCCCACGATCAACGTTCCGAGCTGGTCGGCAATCGAGAGTTCCGCCCGCGAGCTGCTGGCCGGTCCCGCCGAAGCCGCCCGTCCCCGGATGCAGAACCCGCGCGAGCTTTCGGACTCGATCGCCATGGGCCGGGCGATCTGGCGGGATCTGGTCATCGGCTTCGCCTCCCAGCTCGGCGAGCTGAATCTCGGCTTCACCCAGCTCGCGGCCCTGTACGCCCTCGAAGACAGCGGAACCATGACCGTGTCCGACATGGCGGACACGATCGGGAGATCGCCTTCCGCGACGAGCCGGCTGGTCGATTCGCTCGTCACGCGTCAGCTAGTGGAACGGCGTCAGGACTCGGAGGACAGGCGGATTCGAACGCTGGCCATGACGGGACGCGGCAAAGCGGTCCTTGGCCGCGTGGATCGGGCCCGCGCGGAAGAGTTCCTGGCGATCGTCAGGCCGCTCGCCACGCGAGAACGAGCCGTCGTCGCCATGGGCGTCGCGGCGCTGTCCACGAGTTCGATATCCAAGCGCGGCCATCTCATCAAGATGCCCAGGTCGCGCTCTCGACCCTGAGGTGGCGGCCGCCGGAGCCGCGCGTGCGGTGGGCCCAGGTCGCCTCTAGTTGTTCGGAGCGCCCGCGAGCGAGTAGATCTCCGGCAGGCCGAGGATTCGGCGGGCCTGGTCTTCGTCGCTGGTCGAGAGCGACCAGGTCGCGAAGCCTTCGCGGACGCCGATCTTGCAGAAGCCGGTGACGTTCACGCCGCCGTCGGCCAGCTTCTCCGTCAGATCGCCGAGAGCGCATGGCGAGTCTTCGATCTCGACGAGGAGCGTGCTGCCTTTGACGAAGGAGTAGCCCATGCTCTTGAGGACTTCGGCCGTGTCGTCCTCGCAATCCGTGTAGATCAGGGCGCAGGCCAGGTCGCCCGCGGTGCTGCCCTGGATCTGGACGATGTTGATGTCGCGGGCGCACAGGCCCTTGGCGAGGTGGGCGAGCTCACCAGGGCGGTTTGGGAGCTGGACGACGAACGGCTGACCCATTTCTCTCTCCCGGTTGTGGTACGCGGCTTGAGAGATCCCGAGCCTCGTTGTCCCACCATGGATTCGTTGGCGGAGCGGCGATAGAACGGCGTAGGGCGCCGGGCGACTGGCCGCGACTGGTCGCGGCTTTTGATGAATTGTCGGGCAGCGCGGCCGCCTGTCGATAGGGCCGCATTACCTACCGGCTCGGGGGCCGACTCTCCCAGGTTGACGGAGCCGCCGTGCCGACCGCGTCGCCCGACGAGGCCGCACCCCGAAGCCGCGGAATCAGGCGCAGAACCGCAGGACCGTGTCCCAGAGCACCGGCAGCCCGAAGCGGAGTGCGTCCACGCTCAGCCGCTCGTCGACCGCGTGAAGCATGGTCAGGAAGTTGTCGTCGCCTCGCATCAGGAGCGGCGAGAACCCGTACGTGGGCACTCCGATCCGGGCCAGGTGCTTGGCGTCAGTGGCAAAGGGGGCCAGGAACGGCAGCGGCACGGCCTTGGGGTCGTGGTCGCGGAGCACCTGCTCGAGGAGCGGATACATCGGTCCGTCGAGTGGCGCTTCCGCGGGCAGCCCAACGAGGACGCATTCGACGTCGATGCGACCCCAGAGCTCCTCGCCGATCCGGCGCTTGAGCTCCGCCCGCATCGCCGCCTCGTCCGTGCCGGGCAGGGTCCGGCAGTCGATCTCGATCTCGGCCGCGCCCGGGATGACGTTGTACTTCACGCCCGCCGCGATGATCCCCACGGAGACCGTGTCGCGGATGATCGCCGATACGGTCCTGGCCATCACGGGATCGCATAGCTGGCGGATGGTCGCCTCGATCGCGGCCGAGTCCGGGGCGGCCCCGGAGGCCGCCAGGGCCTGGATCGCGGCGGCGGCCCGAGCCGTCAGGTGGGGGAGCGCTTTGGCAAGGGACGCGACCACGGGCGCGGTCAGCCGGACGGGCCCGGGCTCCGCGAGCCGCGTAACGACCTGGGCCGCGATGACCGCGGCGTTGTCCGTTGTTGGGACGGAGCCGTGGCCCCAGCGGCCGTGAACGTGGATCCGGTATACGACGAAGCCCTTCTCCGCGACCTGGATCGGGTAGAAGGAGACGCCGCCGTACTTCATCTCGATGCCGCCGGCCTCGTTCAGAGCCGCGGCGGCCCGAAGCCACTCCGGGTGGTTGTCCACGAGCCAGCCCGCGCCTTCGACGCCGCCCGCTTCCTCGTCCGAGGTGCAGCAGAAGATGACGTCGCGCCGAAGCCCCGGGATTGGATCCCTGGCCGGGTCCAGGCCGGCGGCGCGGGCGGCGCGGGCGAGGCGGCGCATCACCTGCGTCTCCATCGCGACCATGCCCTTCATGTCGACCGTGCCGCGCCCCCAGACGTAGCCGTCTTCGAGGTCGGCGGCGAATGGATCGTGGCTCCATTCCTCCGGCGGGGCCGGAACCACATCCAGGTGCGAGAGGAGGAGCAGCGGCTCGCCGCCGGTTCCATCGCCGTGGACTCGCGCGACGATGGACCCGCGCCCGGGAAAGGGCTCGACGACCGTTGGTCGGAGGCCCTCGGCTTCGAGGGTCTGTTCGAGGAATCTCGCCACGACCAGCTCGCCGTCCGGCGCTTCTGGCAGTGGTGGATTGACGCTCGGAATCCGTATCAATGAGCGCAGCAGCTCGACCAGCTCGAGGAGCTCCGCGTCCGTCAGCGTGGCCTGTCCGCCGAACTCGACCGTCATGAGCGTCTCCCTGCTGAAGCTGCTCTACCCCGACGGAGCATATCCCAGATGCCTGGTGAGCCAGGGCCGCAGTGCTGGCGGGCTATGGGTCCGAGCCCATCCCTAAGGGCGCCTCCCGCTACTCGTATCCGGTCCACCGGCAGCGCCCCAGAGACTCCGTAGAAGCACGAGGGCGACAAGGCTCGGCAGCAACGCGAAGATCGGAGCGCCCGCCACGAGGGACAAGAGTGCCGCCACGGCGCACAAGGCCACGCCAGCTATCGCCGGCGCGGCGCGATGCCGGAACAAGAGGACCACCGCACCGGTGAGGGCAGCGGCTCCGGCAAAAAGGACCAGCAGCGCGGACGCAATCCATAGCCCCAACAGGTCGTCGAGTCCGGTTGGGCTCGGAGCCAGCAGCAGCGGCAGCGTCGTGCCCGCGGCGAACACGGATAGCGACAGCAGTCCGAGTCCTCCGGCAACCCGCGCGTTCCGGCGTCCGCTCGTCGGGCCGCTCTTGCGCGCGGAGCCCGCGATGGGCAAGTTCGAGGCCTCACTCGATTGACGAGCCGACTCGGAGTTCATGTCGCGCTTGCCCTCGCTGCAGGTGCGTCCGAGTCGTTGGGGCTCGGACGACCGCATCGCCCGCAGCATAACGGCACGGCCTTCGACTGGCGACGCGCGGAGCCGTCACGGACGCCCGATCGGGCGCGCTACCATGCGGGCCATGCCAGAACTGCGATCGCGAACCGTCACTCAGGGTCGAAACATGGTCGGCGCGCGGGCCCTCCTGCGGGCCTCCGGCGTAGCGAAGGAGGACGTCGGCAAGCCGATCGTCGCCATCGCCAACAGCTTCACGGAGTTCGTGCCGGGCCACACCCAGCTCAACGTCGTGGGCCGCGTCGTCGCCGAAGCGGTCAAGGCCGCGGGTGGAGTACCTCGCGAGTTCAACACGATCGCCATCGACGACGGCATCGCCATGGGCCACGGCGGGATGCTCTATTCGCTGCCTTCCCGCGACCTGATCGCGGACTCGGTCGAGTACATGGCCAACGCCCACTGCGCCGACGCCCTGGTCTGCATTACAGCCTGCGACAAGATCACGCCCGGAATGTTGATGGCCTCGTTCCGGCTCAACATCCCGACGATCTTCGTTCCCGGCGGCCCGATGGAGGGCGGCTCGATGGTGCTGTCGGACGGCCGAAAGCTCGACCGCCTGCAGCTCATCTCGGCCATGACGGCTGCCGTGGACGACGCCGTCTCGGACGAGGATCTGGCCCTGATCGAAGAGGCCGCCTGCCCCACTTGCGGGTCTTGTGCCGGGCTCTTCACCGCGAACTCGATGGCCTGTCTGGTCGAGGCCATGGGCCTGTCGCTGCCCGGATCCGCGACCCTGGTCGCGACGCACACGGACCGCCGGGCGCTCTTCGAGCGGAGCGGCCAGACGATCATGGATCTCGTCCGCCGCTACTACGACGCCGGCGACGAGTCCGTGCTGCCGAAGATCGATCGCGACGCGGGCGGCGTTCGAGAACGCCATGTCGCTCGACATCGCGATGGGCGGCTCCACGAACACGGTCTTGCACCTGCTCGCGGTCGCCCGAGAAGCGGGCGTGGACTACACCCTGACCGACATCGACGCGCGCTCTCGGCAGGTCCCCTGCCTCTGCAAGATCGCCCCGAGCGCTCCCTGGCTGATGGAGGATCTCCATCGCGCCGGCGGAATACCGCGGGTCATGGGCGAGCTCGACCGGGCGGGGTTGCTGAGCCACGACGCCCACGCCATCCACGCCGCCTCGCTCGGCGAGTGGCTCGGCGAGTGGGATGTCCGCGCTGCCTCGCCGTCGGCCGCGGCCACCGAGCTCTATCGCGCGGCCCCGGGACGCAAGCGCTCGCCGGAGGCGTTCTCGCAGTCGGAGCGGTTCGAGACGCTCGATCTGGACGTGGCCGCGGGTTGTGTTCGCGATGCCGTTCACCCGATTTCGGCCGATGGAGGCCTCGCGATTCTCCGCGGCAACCTTGCCGCCGACGGCGGCGTGGTCAAGACGGCCGGGGTCGATCCCTCGATCTACCGCTTCTCCGGGCCGGCCGTGGTGGTCGAGTCGCAGGAGGAGGCGGTCGACGCGATCCTGGCCGATCGGGTCAAGCCGGGCGACGTTCTGGTGGTCCGATACGAGGGTCCGCGCGGCGGCCCGGGCATGCAGGAGATGCTCTACCCCACGTCGTACATCAACGGCCGGGGCCTCGGCAAGGTCTGCGCCCTGATCACGGACGGCCGGTTCAGCGGCGGCACGAGCGGCCTGTCGATCGGCCACGTCTCGCCCGAAGCAGCGGCAGGCGGGGCGATCGCCCTCGTCGAAGACGGCGACACGATCGAGATCGACATTCCCGCGCGCTCGATCAGCCTGGCCGTCCCGGAGCCGACCCTCACGGCGCGCCGCGCGAAGCTCGAGTCGAACGGCGGCTACAAGCCCGCGACCCGGCAGCGGCCGGTGTCGGCGGCGCTCCGTGCGTACGCCGCGATGGCGCTCTCGGCAGACAAGGGCGCCGTTCGCGACGTCTCGAAGCTCGAAGTCTGAGCCCAGTCCTCAGCGCGAGGCTGCGGTCTCTCGCGGATCGGCGAAGCTGGCGCCTTCGATCGGGCGGAGCTGGGCCATTCGGATGCTGTTGCCCGACGGATCGTGGAAGGCGCAGTCCAGTCCGTACGGCCGCTCTTCGGGCTTCTCCGTGAACTCGACGCCTCGGGCGGCTCAGCTCCTCATAAGCGCGCTGGCAGTCGTCGGTGGTCAGAAAGATGGTGCCGGCGAACCCTTTGGCCATGAGGCCTCGGACCTGGGCGGCAGTGGAGGAGTCCATCACCGGGGCGCCTGGGATGGCCATCAGGACGACGGCGATGTCCGGCTGTTCGGCGGGAGAAACGGCGAGCCATCGGAAATTGCCCATCTCCGGAACGGTCACGTCGGCGCGAACCTGCCAGCCGAGCTTCTTCGTGTAGAACTCGAGGGCCTCGTTCTGATCGTGGACCCAGAGCTGGGTGGTGCCGATCTTGATCATCGGGACTGCTCCTCGATGTGCGTTGTTTGATCGATTATCCGATGCTACGAAATGGCCTTCTCGTCCGTCTTCTCGAAACGTTCGGTTTTGCGGCCGCCCGTAAGCGCGCAGGACGCAGGCGGGGATCAGCGCCAGATTCGCGGCCGGGGGAAAGGCCGCCCGGTAGGCCGTGGGGCTGCGACCGAACATTCGACGGAAGCTCGTCGTGAACGAGCCGACGCTGGAGAGCCCGACTTCCATGCAGATGTCTGCGACTGAGTAGTCGGTCGTTCTCAGGAGCGCGGCGGCCCGCTCGAGTCGCCGGGTCAGCAGGTATTCGTGAGGCGACTCACCGAACGCACGCTTGAACTCCGAGCTGAAGTGCGCCCGCGACAGACCGGCGCAGCGGGCCATGTCCTCCACGCCGATCGAGTCGGAGAAGCGGGCATCGGCGAAGTCGCGTGCGGTCAGCAGGTAGCGAGCCGGCGGAAGCGGTGCCATCGCCGGAGTATCGCGGGGCCGGCCGCCCAAAGGTCGGCGGGCCCGATTTCGTGCTGCCAGGTGGCGCAGGACGCTGAATCCCTTATCGCTCGGCCCTCTGCCCAGGACCTACATCGAACAGGCCCGCGGCCGAGGAATCCGGGCTCGCGCCCGCGGACGTGAGGGGCGTTCGGATCGCTTACGCGGGTCCGCTGCGGCCACCGGGCAGGGGCGGGAGGGGCTCGCCGGATTCGCCGCAAGGTGGCGCCGCGGAGTAGTCGAGACCATCCCATGGTATCGGCGGGGGTCCGCCTCAAGTCCAGCGCCGCGGCATCTCGGGTCTGACACGACGCCCCGGTTTTCGACCCTTCGGTCTGACGTTGCCGGACTGTCCCACCGGCACACTCCAGTCATTCCACGAAACGACGAAATGCGGGAGGAGACATCCGATGGCTGGACAGGCGGGAGGCCACCCCAGGCGGTGGCAGATACTCGGGGTCCTCGTGTTGGCCCTATTCGGCGTCGCGCTCGACAACACCGTGCTGACTGTCGCGCTGCCGACGCTCGCCACGAACCTCGACGCTTCGGTCAGCCAGCTCCAGTGGATGGTCGACGCCTACATCCTCGTTTTCGCCGGGTTCCTCCTCGTTGCCGGCGCGCTCTCCGACCGATACGGTCGCCGGCGCCTGCTGCTGATGGGCCTGACGGTCTTCGGCATCGGCTCCGCGATCACCCCGTTCGTCAGTGACGCGACTCAGCTGATCGCGCTGCGAGCCTTCATGGGACTCGGCGCGGCCCTCGCGAGCCCGTCCACGCTTTCGATCGTCGCCGACATCTTCACGGAAACCGAGCGGCCCAAGGCGATCGCGGTCTGGTCGAGCGTCTTCTCGCTCGGCATGGTCATCGGGCCCGTGCTCGGCGGCTTCCTGCTCGAGCACTTCGCCTGGCAGTCCGTCTTCCTCATCAACGTTCCGCTCGCCCTCGTCGGCATCGTCGCGGCGGTCCTGCTCGTCCCCGAGTCGAAGGCTCCGGGCAAGACGTCGCTCGATCCGTTCGGAGCGGCCCTCAGCATCGTGGTCCTGGTCTCGCTGGTCTACGCGATCATCGAAGCCCCGGCTCGCGGCTGGCTCGACGTTCAGACGCTCGGCTTGCTCGCGCTTGTCCGCGGTGACCGGCGCCGCCTTCATCCTCTGGGAGCGCCACATCGACCACCCGATGCTCGACATCAACCTCTTCCGCAACCGCCGCTTCAGCGCGGCGAGCATCTCGGTCACGCTCTGCTTCTTCGCGATCAACGGCGCGATGTTCTTCCTGACCATGTACCTCCAGCAGGTCAAGGGCCTGAGCGCGCTCGATACCGGCATCCGCTTCATCGCCATCGCCGTCGGCGTCGGCATCGCCTCGCCGTTCAGCGCCAAGCTCACGCAGCGCTTCGGGGCGAGGATCGCGACTACCGCGGGGCTCGCGGTCGTGGCGGTCGGCATGGGCATGTTCGCGACGATCGGCGTCGACTCGAGCGATCTCCAGATCATGGGCGTCCTGCTCGTGCCTTCGATCGGCCTGGGCCTGGCGATGACGCCGGCCACGGACGCGGTCATGGGCGCGCTCTCGAAGGAGCAGTTCGGCGTCGGCTCCGCGGTCAACGACACGACTCGCGAGGTCGGCGGCGCGCTTGGTGTCGCGATCCTGGGAAGCATCTTCTCGAGCGGGTATGCCGCCCGCATGACGACCGTCGCGGCTTCGCTACCGGCGACGGCCGGCTCGGCGGTGTCGGGCTCGTTCGCCGGCGCCGCGGCCGTCGCGTCCCAGCTCGGCGGCCCTCAAGGCGACGCGCTTGTCAGCGCGGCCAAGGACGCCTTCGTCGGCGCCATGGGTCTCACCTCGATCATCGGCGTCGGCTTCGCGCTCCTCGGCACGTTCGTCGCGCTGGCCTTCCTCCCCGGCCGCGCGACGGGCAAGACCGTCGAGACGATCGGGTCGGTTTCGGAGCCGGCGAACCCGGCCGGCGGCGAGCCGATCTCGCTCGGTCAGCGCGGCCTCGGCGCCGCGGCGGCGTAACCCTGGGGCCACGCGGCCCGGCCACGCGGCCCGACCCAAAACTCGTCCTCCCTCCTCCAGGCGACACCTCGGCGCAAGCCGGGGTGTCGTCGTTTCGGGGCCAGGTAGGGGGACAAAAGGTTAGTCGACACGTAGTCGATTGCGCGTGAACATCCGTGAGGCTAGCGGCCACGGATCATCCGGGTCGGTCGCCTAGTCAACGGAGATTGGGCATGGCTCTCTTCGGGCCGCCCGACGTCGCGTCGCTCAAAGCAAAGCGCGACGTCCAGGGGCTGATCCGAGCGCTCGGGTACAACGGCGACGTGAAGGTCCGCCGGAGTGCTGCCGCCGCCCTCGGCGAGCTCGGCGATCCACGTGCTGTCGAGCCGCTCAGTCTGGCTCTGAAGAACCACGACTGGGAGCACAATTGGGACGACCTGGCGGCCGCCGCCGACGCTCTGGTCCTCTTCGGAGCCTCCGCGGTCGAACCCCTGATCGCCCTTCTCGGGTGGCATTCCAAGGTGGTCAGAGTCGCGGTCGCAGGAGCTCTCGCGGGCATTGGCCGGCCGGCTATCGGGCCGCTGATCGCGCTGCTGACTGATGCCGATCTCGAGACCCGGGAGACCGCCGGCCAGGTGCTGGCCGACATCGGCACGGATGCGATCGACGGGTTGAGCGAAGCCCTTGACGATGAGCAGGTCGGAAAGCGGCGGAGAGTCGCCAAGGTCCTCGGCTTGATCGGGGACCCGCGCGGCGTCGCGCCCTTGACGCGAGCGCTTCGTGACCCGGTGGCCGTCGTTCGCCAGGCAGCTGCAAAGTCCCTCGGCGAAATCGGCAGTCTCTCGGGCGGCGACGCGCTGGCGGGCGCGCTGAGGGACCCGGATCCGGAAGTCGTCAAGACGGTCGCACAGGCGCTTGCCGAGATGAAGGATCCGCGCGCCATCCCGGCGCTGTTGCCAGAACTACTGACTTCGAAGCCGCAGCCGGCGCTCGACGCGCTTGTCAAGATCGGCCTGCCGTCGGTCGAGCCGATGCTGGCAATGCTCGCCGGCTCGAAGGCTCGCGGCGACGCCCAATGGATCGTGGACGATTGGCGTTCTCACGTCGCTGCGGTCCTTGCCGGGCTGGGCTGCTCACCGGAAGTTGGGGCGCTCGTGACGAAGCTCTTCGCCGATGAGAACGCCCTGCGGAGCGAGGCCGCGTCGGCGCTGATCGGGCTCTATCAGTCGGGGGGCCTCGACCGGGAGGTCAAGGAGATCATTCGCGCCGCAAGACCGATGATCGAACGGTCGCTCGGCGACAAGGCAGCCGACGGCGACGCGACCGCAGCCGACGACGACCCAGGGGCAGCCGACGGCGGAGATCCCGCAGCCGGCGGCGCCGAGCAAGCGGACCTGGAGAGCGGCGTTCCCTCCTAACCTGCGTGCGCAGGCGGGAGGTTGTCGAGTGGACTCAGCGCCGTGTCGCCGTAGCGCTCGCGAGCTGCGCCTGCATGCGCTCGCCGGTCGTAACCGCTCCCAGCGACGCCGACGAAACCATGGCCGCGTACTTGGCCATGACACCGGTCTTGTAGCGCGGGGCCGGCGGAGTCCAGCGGGACCGGCGCCCGGCGAGGACTTCCGGAGCGACGTTGAGGTCCATGGCGTGGCGATCGACGTCGATGACGATCTCGTCGCCCTCCTCGACAAGGGCGATGGGACCGCCCAGGGCCGCCTCCGGCGCGACGTGGCCGATCATCAACCCGTGGGTGCCGCCCGAGAAACGCCCGTCGGTGAGCAGGGCGACGTGCTCGCCCAGGCCCTCGCCGACGAGTGCCGCCGTGACGGACAGCATCTCCTGCATTCCGGGTCCGCCGACCGGGCCCTCGTAGCGGATGACGATGACGTCGCCCTTCTCGATCCGCTGGGCGCGAACCGCGGCGTAGCAGGCGTTCTCGTTGTCGAAGACGCGAGCCGGGCCCTTGTGGAAGCGGCGCTCATGACCGGCGAGCTTGATCACGCAGCCGTCCGGCGCCAGCGTCCCGTGGAGGATCGTGAGGCCGCCGGTCTCTTTGAGCGGTGTCTCGATCGGCACGACGACCTTCTGGCCCTCGGTTTCCTTGACCGCCGCCGCGTTCGAGCCGATGGTGCTGCCGTCCACGTTCGGGGTGAACCCGTCGAGCAGGCCGCGCTTGAGCAGCTCGCGGGTGACCAGGCTCAGGCCGCCGGCTTCGAACAGATCCGCGGCGGCGTAGCGCCCGCCGGGCACCAGGTCGCCCACGATCGGAGTCCGATCGGCGATCTCGCCGAACTCGTCGATCTCGAGCGGAATGCCGTACTCGTGAGCGATGGCGAGGAGATGCAGGACGCCGTTCGTCGAGCCGCCGGTCGCGGCGATGCACGCGATGGCGTTTTCGATCGACTGCCGGGTGACGAACGTGCTGGGACGGACGTCGCGCCGGACCAGGTCCATCGCGATCTCGCCGCATTTGTGCGCCGCGTCGTCCTTGTCCGGATGCTCGGCCGGGATGCCGTTGAGGCCCGCCGGCGAAAGCCCGAGGATCTCGAGCGTCATCGACATCGTGTTCGCGGTGTACTGGCCGCCGCACGCCCCTGCGCCCGGGCAGCTCACCGACTCGATCTCGTAGAGCTCCTCGGCCTTCATCTTGCCGGCGCGATAGGCGCCGATGGCCTCGAAGATGGTCACGATCGTGGCGTCGCGCTTGCCCTTGTACACGCCCGGATAGATCGTGCCGTTGTAGAGGATCACGCCCGGGACGTCGAGGCGGCCCAGGGCGATGATCGCGCCCGGGATCGTCTTGTCGCAGCCGACCAGGCAGACGAGGCCGTCGAGCATGTGGCCCCGCGTGCACAGCTCGATGGAGTCGGCGATGACCTCGCGGCTGATGAGGCTCGCCTTCATGCCCTCGGTACCCATCGAGGTCCCGTCGGAGACCGCGATGGTGTTGAACTCCATCGGGGTTCCGCCGGCGGCCCGGATGCCCGCCTTGACGTGCTCGGCGAGACGGCGCTGGTTGTAGTTGCAGGGCATCGTCTCGATCCACGTCGTCGCGACGCCGATGAGCGGCCGGGCCAGATCCTCGTCGTTGAAGCCGATCGCCTTGAGCATGCCGCGCGCGGCGGCGCGATCGGGTCCGTCGGTCAGCGCGGCACTGTGGCGCTTGGCCGGGTCGGACGGCAGATCGTAGGGCAGGGGACGAGGCGTTTCGGACATGCTGGCTACTCTCCGGGGGCGCAGAGGTTCTTGAGGCACGCAAAGTCTAGGGCTCGCCGCGGCCGAGGGAACGGTTGATGCTCCCGCCGAGCCGGGTGCGTCTCGGCTACTTCGGCCCGACGAGCCAGCCGAAGATGCTCTGGAGGTGGAGCGACTGGTTGCTCGGCAGCACGGCCACGCCCAGATTTCGCCGGGAGCCGTCCTGGCCGACGCCGGTCAGGACCAGCCACCAATCATTTGGGGCGTCGGGCAGGTCGCTCAAGGTGAAGCCTCTGTCGGGTGCCGCCTCGAACACAGAATCGGTCCGGGTCTTGTCCGGCCTCACTTCCAGGCCCTGTCTCGTGGCCGCCCAGCCTTCGATCTTGACGTCGCTCCAGCCGTCGGTGCCGCTGACGCGGAGGGTGCCGGTCATGGGATCGACGAAGATGCTCGCGTTCGACGTGGCCGTGGGAAGCGGCGTTGACACCGCGGTCGAGGGCGTGAAGTACCAGAACCGCATTCCCGGCAGGAACAGAAATACGGCCACGAGCGGCGCGAACTGGACTATTCCCCGGCGCGAGATGAGATCGTCACCGTGGCCCTGGCAACGCCAGGTCCCGAGCAGCCAACCCGCGGGTATGGCCAGGTATGCGATCGCAACGAGGGGGTCCAGGGTGGCGGGCAGCAGCAGGGCGATCGCCGCCAGCGGGACGGCGCCGCCGAGCGCCCAGCCGGGCCTGATCGCGGGAACGGAGCGGCGGGTCCACTCGGACGCGAGGGGGGTGCTCCGGCGGGCGGCGAAGAAAGCCGCGAACGAGACGATCAGGCCGATCTGCTGCGAGTGCCACTCCGACGTGTCCGGAAGGTAGAGATGCAGGCCGACCGTCGCGATGGCGTTGAACAGTATCCGGGCGAGCAGCGGCGCGGCGAAAACAGCCACGCCCGTGACGAGGATGCCGATGGCTGCGCCAAAGAGAGCGGACACGATCGCGCTGCTCGACCCGGAGACCAGCCGCCTTCGCGTGAGTTGCTCTTTGGCAATCCGCGAGGCGAGCAATTCCGGCGAGCCGAGTCCGCGGATCGCCAGCCCCCCGGCTTCTTCCGGGCTGTGGCCCGCTCGCTCGTAGTCCGCCGAAGCGTCTCCGAGATGGTCGCGGATCTCGTTGTGCACGTCGCTCCGGCAATCGTCGCTGAGCGCGAGAGCGAGCGCGGGATCGAGGCGGTCGACGTAACCGGACACGTCGGACGGCAGTGCGCGTGCCGCGTTGGCGTCGTCCTGGGCCGTCGCTTCGGCGAGAGGGTCCGGCGCGACTGGATGGCCGAGCGGGCGCCAGCCATGCCGGTCCGCCAAAACGGCCCCTCGGGAAGCTACTCGGTAGAGACGGCGGGTTCGCTCGCCCTCCTGCCACTCCGCCCGGAGGATCCGCTGGGCCTCCATCCGATACAGCGTCGGGTAGAGGTTGGCCTCATTCAGTTCGGCGCCGTGGCTGCCGTGCGTCGCCCCCAGCCAGCGCCAGATCTCGTATCCGGAACGATCCTTCTCCCGGACCGCCCCGATGATGGCTCGGACAATCCTATCGTCCAGCGCCTTGCCCTCCCGCTCGATGAGCCGTCCGAGCCGTGACGAGGCACCGGCCGTCGCGCTTCAGATTAGCGGCGACTGCCGCCTTCCGGTAGTGGCGGCTCGTCGTTTCGGGCGGACGCTCTCAATCCGACGCCGTCAGCCAGTCCCAGACGGTGCCGGAGAACATCGATTGGAATGACAGCGGGAAGCCGAGGCGGTATCGGATGCCATCGCGGCCCACGCCGGTCGGGACGACCAGCCACGATTGCCATCGGGGGTGGCGGAGATCCAGCCTGAACTCCAGGACATTTCCGCGGAGCACGGCAGGGACGGTTGCGTACGGGGAGGGCGCGCTCGTATCCAGATCGAAGATTCCGTCGTCCGAGACGTTCTGGCCACGCCAGATCTCGAAGCGGACGTCTCGATATTCGGCCAGAGCGGGCACGTTCCCGACTCCCCAGCCCTGTGACAGGAACTGCCCATCCCGGCCGTTGTAGCCGTCGTCGGTGCTGATGCCATCGACGATGACGCACTTCCCGTCCGTGAGCACGGGGCTCGGATTGGCTGGGCTGCAGGGCACCTTCGCCAGCGGACCCATCGCCTCGTAGGTCGGACCCTCATAGGGCCAGCCGCGGTGATTGGCGGAGAAGAGGCTCGACGGAACGATCGCCCCGAGGGCGACGGCACCGCACAACACGAGCGCCGGGACGATCGCGAGCCGACGATGAGCCGGAGGCAGCCACGCGCTCAGGTCGCTTCCAACGAGTGCGCCGAGCGCGAACGCAACCGGGATTGCCGTGAGCGCTACGGCGCCCATCCAGCTCTGCAGCATCCGCAGCTCGAAGATGGTGACCCAGGCGATACCACCCACCAACGCCAGAACCGCGGCGCGCTCCAACTTGCCCGGCGCGCGATGGCTCAGGCGGGCGAACGCGGCCAGGAGCCGGCGGCCGGCGAGGAACGCGGGCGGCAGGCTCAGGGCGGCCACCGTAAACGTGCCCATCTCGGCGGAGTTCGAGGAAACGAAACCCTGACCGGTGAAGTAGTCGATCATGTCGTTCAGGCGCTTCTGCCAGAGGATGGCACCCACGTCCAGGGCGAGCAGGAAGATGCCAAAGACCGCGAGGTACGCCTGGACGGCGCCGGTCCCGGCTGCCCAGACGCCGCCGGCGGCGCCGGCGAGAAGCCTTCTCGTGGTCTGATGAGCGGCCCGAAGCTGACGCGCCATCTCCTCGGCGTTGCCGAGTCTGGCCAGAGCCTCGCGTTCCGCGGCGCGGTCGGCGAGGCCTTCCCGCTCGAGGCCCGCGATGGAGTCGGCGAGATGAGCCTCGAGTTCGGCTCGAATCTCGCGCTGGAGGTCGGACGGCAGACGAAGGCCGCTTTCGAGCCTGTCGAGGTAGGCGGCGCATTCGAGACCGATCGTGGGCGATGCCGCCGCCTGCCGGTTCCCGAGCGTTCGGCGCCGTTGCCTGACAGACCCCCAGTAATGGATCTCCGCAGCCCAGGTCAGAGCCACGAGCGAGGAAGTCACGGTCATCCAGCCGGGATGGCCCAGCAGGACCGGCACAAAAGCCAGGATTCCCAGGCCGATGGCCAGGCCGGCCAATCCGGCCAGGGTAGCCCAGCCCCCGAGGCGGCTACCCACGAGCGCCCGTTCGCGCCCGGTAAAGCCGGCGTCTGCGACCCGATCCGTCGGTCGACCAGGTTGCCCGGAGGCGGCCGAGCGCTTCGAGTCGGTGGAGGGTTGGGTAGAGGAGGGGTTCGGGCGGGGCAGCGGGCGTCGCCGGCCCGGCCTCCACGTCGCCCGGGCCCAAAGCGGTCAGTCGAACCAGGACCTCGAAGCCCGAGAGGCGGTCGCTGCCGATGACGGCCACGACGCGGTCGGCGGGCAGCCCGGTGGGATTGCTCATCGCTTTACGCTCCAGCCGTGAGCCACTGCCAGATCGTGCCCGTGAAGCAGGACTGGAGATAGCCGCCGCCCAGGTTCCACTCGGGTTCATTCAGGCGGTAGCGGTGCCCGTCCGGAGCCGTTGCCGTGACGAAGACGAGCCAATCGGTCGTGCGGACGTTGCCGACGTTGAATTGGACCTCGGCGGAGCCGCCATTGAACTGAGCCGGCGCCGTGGCGTATGGAGCGGAGTACGCGGGATCCGGGATCCACTCCGCCCAGCTGGGGTAGCGTGCGTCTCGGATCGCTCGCCAGGCTTCGAAGCGGATGTCGGTGAACTGCGCGAGTGCTGCCGCATTGGCAGGCCCAGGCGCCCAGAAGTTCCCGAACACACCCACGTCTTGTGTAATGACGCCGGTGCCCCAGAGGCCGCCTCCCTCGGCCAGGAACGGAAGCCCTTTGGCGTCGTAGGCCCAGGCCGGCGCGACTCGGTCGAATGCTCGAAGCTGGTCGGCGCGGCCTTGCGCCGGCTCGGGAGGGTTTCCGGGATCTCCGCGCCAGGCTGGAGTGTTGACCGCATAGCTCGCGCCCAGGATGACCACCATCGCGAGGGCGCCGAGCATCTTCCAGCGGCCGACGGAGATCCTGGGCCTGGAATGCATCAGCGCTCCGGCGGCGAACGCGGCAGGAATCGCCAGAAGCGAGACGATCGAAAGCAGGTTGAGATAGGCCGGAACCAGGAAGATCACGGCGAACGTGAGGATGCCGAAACCGAGGACGGCCCAGATCCGGCGGACGGCCGCCGGCGAACGACGGCTCAGGCGGATGGATGCGGCAACGCCTCGCCGCGCTGCGAAGTAGGCCCCGACGCAGGCCGCCCAGGCCAGGAACGTCGTCAGCATGGGCATGCCGTGCAAGGCGTCCCGGAGGGCGGGCAGGTTCGCCTCGCCGATTTCCCTGAGGGGCTGGAGCACTGTCCCGGCCACGACGATGAACGCACAAGTGGCCATCGTGACGATCGCGATACCCAGGAGCATGCCGCCGGCTGCTCCGACGGTCGCATGGAAAACGCCGCCCGCGGCACCGGCCAGCAGGCGACGCGTGGTGCGGTGAGCTCGGGTCAGCTCGGCGGCGAGCTCGGTTGGGCTGCCGAGGCGGGCCATGGCCTCGCGGGCCGCGCGCTCGGGTTCGAGCCCCTCGGCTGTGATCGCGGCGATTGAGTCGCGGAAATGATCGGCCATCTCGTCGGCGATCTCGGCCCGCACGTGGGCCGGGAGGTCGAGGCCGGAATCGATGCGGCTGAGGTAGTCGGCGACTTCCGGGGGCAGCGGCGCCTCCGGCGGCGGCTCGGCGGGAGACGTGGCTGAGGGCGTGGCGAGTGAGGTGGCTCCGGGCTCGCCTTTCGCGACGGGGTGGGTCGCGCGCGGTTCGGGCTCGTTCCTATCCATGGCTCGGCTCCCCAAGCGCCCGGCCAACGCCAGTCGAGAAGGCCGCCCATTCGGCTTCGTGTTCGGCGAGCAAGCCGCTGCCTTTGGGCGTGATGCCGTAGTAGCGGCGGCGCGGGCCCTTGTCGCTGACCCGCCAGTCGGCCTTGAGAGCGCCTTCGGCCTCGAGCGCGTGGAGTGCCGGATACAGGCTGCCTTCGCTCGGGGCGAACGCTCCACCACTCCGCTCCCGGATTCGCTGCGCGATCTCGTAGCCGTAGAGCTCGCCGTCGCGAAGCACCGACAAAACCAGGAGCGGAGTGGTCCCCTTCAGGAGCTGGGTCCGAATGCCAGACCGTGCCATCCCTCTACCTCCTATTACGAGGTAGAGACTAAGCCGCGCGCTCGGCAGATGTCAAGGGTTCCGGGTCCTCCGGCCGCCTGACTGCCAACCTCCCGCCGGGCTCAGCGGCCGCAATCTCCCGTCACGGCTATCTCGTCGCGGAGTGGCAGCTCTGCCGTGCGTTGTATGCCAAAGGTCGAGTAGCGGATCCAGATTGTTTGAACCTGGATGGAGGTCGATGGCTGGAGCGGCATCGAGCCCATCTGGAAGCGGGCCCAGACGTCGAGCTCGTCCCGGGGCTGCAGCGTCGTGGGCGCCAGAGCCGAGACGTTGCGCGGGTCGGTCGGAGCGCTCGAATTGTCTTGTGGCGCAGCCCGATAGCCGGCGAGGTCTACGAGGGCGAACCCGTTGGTATTCGTGTGATCCGTGATGGGTCCGGCCGGACCAGGATCCGCCCCGAGGATCGTTACCGGAAACGAACCCGTGTTGATGATGAAGAACGCCGCCGCAAACCGGCCGTTCGCGGTCGAGCAGTAGACGAGCGTCCGCGGCTGGGCGAACTCCCCGTTGGCGGTCCGGACGAACAGGCTTCCCGACGCGCTATCGGGGCCATCGCCGGTCACTTGCAACGGCATGTAGACATTGGCGAAGTAGAGGTAGGTCGAGGCGAGGGCGGCGACCACGAGGCACCCCGCGGCGGCGACGATCCACTTCCGCCGGCTATGCGCTCCGCGGTTCTTCGTTGGGACCGGCGCCTGAGATCCGTTCTCCTCGAATTCCCTCGTCCATTTCCCCTCCTCATCGTCCCCGCGACGACATTCTCGCCGATCGGACAATTCGCTCGGCGCGGGCATTGCCCGAAGCCGCGACGCCGAGCCCGCAAGCTTTCTCTCCGTGGTAAACAGAGACGCGGCGGATCCGCCGGAGCGAGGCCGGCGAGGGCAGTTCGTGGCCGTCGTCGGTCGTGGCGAGGCTCCTTGCGAGCCTCCCAGCGTCGGAACCGGCGCCGCAAGGTCCGAAACGCGGCGATCGGGCCGGAAACCCACGACGTGCCGCGATCCTGTTCACGTCAGTGAGAAAAGTGCGCACCCCTCGGCGAGGCGCGGGTCGGACCGCCGGCGGGGCCGGCGCCACCCCGCGGCGAATCGAAAGGCCCGCCGGCGCGGACCGACGGGCCTCGAGTGGTGCGAAGGTTCAGCGAACGGCGGCCGCCGAGCGCGTATCGATGCGGGCCGGATGTCCGGCTTCCCAGGCTTCGATCTCCGGGAGATTGGCCATCACGTAGCCGATCTCGTCGGTGCCGGCCAGGATCATCGTCCGGGAGAACGGATCGACCGAGAAGTCGAACGTCTCTCCGCCGGGCAGAGTCACCTTCTGGGTCTCGAGATCGACGGTCCACTCGCCGTCCGGATCGGCGGCGACGAGCGCCTGCAGGGAGGCGAGCCGTTCCGGCGAGACCACGATCGGGAGCAGCGCGTTCTTGAGCGCGTTGCCCTTGAAGATGTCCGCGAAGCTCGTCGAGAAGATCGCCCGGATGCCCCAGGCGCGCAGCGCCCACGGCGCGTGCTCTCGCGAAGACCCCGAGCCGAAGTTGTCGCCGACGACGCAGGAACTCGCGCCCCTGGTTATGCGGCTCGTCGATGAAGGACGGCGGCACCCGGCGCGCGCCGTCGGGCGTGAAGCGCCAGTCGAAGAAGAGGGCGTCGGCGAGGCCGGCTTTGTCCGTGATCTTGAGGAAGCGCGCCGGGCAGATCTGATCCGTGTCGATGTTCGAGCGCGGGATCGGGATCACGCGGCTGGTGGTTCGGGCGAAAGCGTCGGGCATCTCAGTTGGCCTTTCCGGTGGCGGCGCCGGCAGCGGCAACGCCGGCCACGGTGCGCGGGTCCGTCACGACGCCGGTGAGGGCGCTCGCGGCGGCGGTGAGCGGCGAGGCGAGGAACGTTCTGACCGCCCTTGCCCTGGCGGCCCTCGAAGTTGCGGTTCGAGGTGCTCAGGCCCCACTGCCCGGGTTCGAGCTGGTCGCCGTTCATGGCGATGCACATCGAGCAGCCGCTCTCGCGCCACTCGGCGCCGGCGGCGGTGAATACCTTGTCGAGGCCCTCGGCCTCCGCCTGCTTCTTGACCTGCTGCGAACCCGGGACGACGAGGACGCGCAGGCCCGAGGCGACGCGGCGGCCGCTCAGGATCGTGGCCGCGGCGCGGAGGTCTTCGATTCGACCGTTGGTGCACGAGCCGATGAAGACGACGTTGAGCTTCTGGCCGGCGATCGACTGGCCAGCGGTCAGGCCCATGTAGGTGAGTGCGCGCTCGAGGTCCGGAGCGGCCGCCGCCCCGACCTCGGTCGCCGTGGGCACGTGGCCCGTGACGGAGACGCCCATGCCGGGGTTCGTGCCGTAGGTGACCATCGGTTCGAGCTTGTCGCCGTCGATGACGAGCGTTCGGTCGTACTTCGCGCCTTCGTCGGTCGGCAGCTTTCGCCAGGCCTCGACCGCCGCGTCCCAGGCGGCGCCCTGCGGCGCGTGCTTTCGACCCTTGAGATAGGCGAACGTCTTTTCGTCGGGGGCGACGAGGCCCGCTCGCGCGCCGCCTTCGATCGACATGTTGCAGAGCGTCATCCGCGCTTCCATCGAGAGCGCCCGAATGGCGTCGCCGGTGAACTCGAAGACGTGGCCCGTGCCGCCGCCCACGCCGATGCGCGCGATCACGGCGAGGATGATGTCCTTGGCACCGACGCCCGGCTGGAGCTGTCCGGTCACTTCGACCTTGAAGGTCTTGGGCTGGCGCTGCAGGAGCGTCTGCGTGGCCAGGACCATCTCGATCTCGCTCGTCCCGATGCCGAACGCGAGCGCCCCGAAGGCGCCGTGCGTGGCCGTGTGGGAGTCGCCGCAGACGATGGTCATGCCCGGCTGCGTCAGCCCGAGCTCCGGCCCGATCACGTGGACGATGCCGCGGGTGGCGCTGCCCTTGCCGTGGAACGGGATGCCGAACTCGCGGCAGTTCTCCTCGATCTGGGCGAGCTGCTTGCGAGCGAGCTCGTCGAGGATGGGCAGGTTCGGATCCGTCGTGGGGATCGAGTGGTCCGCGGTGGCCACGGTCAGGTCCGGCCGGCGGACCTTGAGGCCGCGCTGGCGGAGGCCGGTGAAGGCCTGCGGGCTCGTCACTTCGTGGACGAGGTGAAGGTCGATCGCGAGAATTGCCGGCGCGCCGGGCTCGGAGGACACGGAGTCGGCGCCAAGCGCCACGACATGCGTGTCCCAGATCTTCTCCACAAGGGTGCGCGGTCTCTCAGCCATGTTCCACTCGCGATCTGTTACTGCCCCGACTCACAGCGGACGGGGGTTTCCGAGGTTACCAGATGACCGCAAACCGGCGGCGGGAAGTGGCGGACGACGAAGTGGCACGTCTGGCGCGCCGTAGGTGGCGGTCCCGCATGCCTTCCCGCTGGGTGGTCAATCTCGACCGCGATTCACCTGTTCGTGAACCCTCGCCGGGCCACGGGGTCGAGGTTGACCGTCTGCGAGTACAAGATCGACCGGGTCGGGGTCCTGCGGGAGCGGCTCAGGTCGAATGTGCGTTCACTTCCGGTCAGAATCGACCGATCGTCTCGAGTTGGCCGGTCAGGCGGTCGAGATTGACCGCTGGGCGGGAATCCAGGCGGCGAGCAGGTCAGCGGGTAGCGTCGAGGCCCCTAGTCCAGCTCGAACGTCTCGCGGAGGCGGATGTCCGCGGAGGAGTGGCCGACCTGGATCTCGTAGCGGCCGGGTTCGACCTGCCAGTGATGGTGGTCGACGTCCCAGTAGGCCAGGTCGCGGTGTTCGAGCGCCAGGCCGATTTCCCGGGTCTCGCCGGGCCCGAGCCGGACGACGGCAAAGCCCTTGAGCTCGTGGGCCGGCCGCGGCACCGACGGCGATTGCGGAGCCACGTAGACCTGGACGACTTCCTTGCCGGGCCGACTTCCGGTGTTCCGAAGGCGGATGCGGAGCTCGACCGGCTCCGATTCGTTCCGCCCGCCAGTGAGGGTCAGTGCTTCGTATTCGAAAGTCGTGTAGCCCAGACCGTGCCCGAAGGCGAAGGCCGGCTCCACGCCTGACAGCCTCGAAGCCGCGGTAGCCGACGTTGAGGCCCTCCGCGTAGACGAGTTCGTCGTTGGGGCCCGGCAGGGTGCTGAAGGCCGGGTAGTCCGCATCGCGGGTCGCCAGGGTGACCGGCAGCCGGCCTCCGGGTTCGACCGCGCCGGATAGCACGTCGGCGAGGGCGTTGCCGAACTCCTGGCCCGGCGAACCAGGCGTAGACAACCGCCGGGACGCGGTCGGCCCAGGGAACGTTGAACGGCGAGCCGGCGTTGACGACGACGACCGTTCGGGGATTTGCGGCGAGGACACGCTCGACCAGCTCGTTCTGGCGGCCCGGAAGAGAGGCGGAGGCGCGATCCCGACCCTCCGTTTCCCAGGCCGAATCCGTACCGACGACGAGGATCGCCAGATCGGCTTCCGCGGCCGCGGTCTCGGCGGCCTCCATGAGGTCCCGGCTGTCCGGCGTGGCGCAGCCGATCGACAGCAGGCTGACACGGGGCGTGTTCGAATGGAGTTCGGCCGCGATCAGGACTCGCTCGCCGGCCGTCAGCTCGAAGCTGCCGCCCTCCTCGCCGATCGCGTACATGGCCGTCGGGACGTCCACCGCGGCCGGGGCATCCCAGTCCTCGGCCACGACCTGGCCGTTCACGAGCAGCCGGCGGCCGCCGAAGCCGCGCATGACGATCCGGTATGTGCCGCTGACCTCGCGGCGTCAGCCAGGCCGGAAAGCCGAACCGAGAAGTTGTCCTGGGCGATGCCGGACGGCAGATCTCCGAACAGATGAAGGTCGCTCGACTTCGTGTTGAAGCGGGCCACCGGGGCGCCGGCGGGTTCCTGGCCGACGAAGAACTCCTCGGTCAGGCCGGGCTGGCCGTCGAGGTCGGTCACGGTCAGCCTGGACAGCGACGGGAGCATCAACGGGATTTCGCAGCCCGGCTCGTGCACGAACTCCACGCCGGGGAAGGCCGCGCGAAGCCCGTCGAGCGGGCTGACGGCGTAGGGCGCGGTGATGTTGGCGGCGCCGCCGCCCTGGATGCTCGGAGTGGCCGCCATGGGGCCGATCACGGCGATGCGCTTCAAGCCGCGCACGTCGAGGGGCAGGATGCCGTCGTTGCGCAGCAGCACGAACGACTCCGCGGCCGCCCTTCTCACGAGGGCGGCGGCCGCGGAGTCGGAGAGCTGGACCGGGCCCGGGGCCTGGAGCGCCGGCCGCCCGCCGGCGCCACTCCCCGCGGTGCCGGCACTCCCCGCGCCACTCCCCGCTGCGTCGCCACGCGGCAGGGCTCCGACGCGGGTCGCGAGTTGGAGCAGCCGGAGCGCCATCTCGTCGAGCGTTTCCTCGGGCACCTCGCCTCGGCGGACCGCCTCCGCCAGAGCGGGCCCGAAGCGATTGGGCGGTCCCGGCATCTCGAGATCGAGCCCGGCTATGGCCGCCCCGGCGGTGTCGTGCGTGGCATGCCAGTCGGACATCAGGACGCCGTCCCAGCCCCATTCGTCGCGCAGGATCCCGCGCACCAGATCGACGTTGTGGGAGCAGTGCGTGCCGTTCACGAGGTTGTAGGCGGCCATCATCGACCAGGCGCCGGCGTTCGCCGCGGCCTCGAACGGGACCAGATAGACCTCTCGAAGGGTCCGCTCGTCGATGATGCAGTTGACCGTCGTGCGCTGGGCCTCCGACTCGTTGGCCACGAAATGCTTGGGGCAGGCTGCCACGGACTCGGACTGCATGCCGCGGACGTAGGCCGAGGCCAGCTGGGCGGTCAGGATCGGGTCTTCGGAGAAAGCCTCGAAATCGCGGCCCCCGAGCGGCGAGCGGACCAGGTTCACGAAGGGGCCGAGCATGTAGTGAACGCCCGCGGATCGAGCCTCCAGGCCGATCCGGGCGGCCACCTCGGCCACCAGCTCGACGTCCCAGGTGGCGCCCGAGCCCGGTCCCGCACGGCGTGCAGGTTGCCGACGAACCCTTCGGAAACGCGACCGCCCGGACACCGTTGGGGCCGTCGAGGGTCAGCATCTGCCCGAGCCCGATCGAATCCAGTCCGGCCGCATGCCAGGCATCCACGCCCGAGGTGAGCTGGGCACGCTCTTCGATCGACAGTGACCGGACGACAGACTCGAGATCGGCGGCCGCCCCGGCGGCGACCGTAGTGGCCGCAGGGTTCCTGGGATGCTGCGTGGGCTGTCTCATCTGGTCCTTTCGAGAGAGCGCCGGGGAAGGCCGCACGTACGAACGGGGCGCCGACGGCCGGTGAATCCGTACTCGCCGGGCGGCCCGCCGGCCGGCGGTGCGAGGGCCCTCAGCTCTCCAGCAACGATGCGGTCGCCGACCGGCACACGGAAGGCTACCCTTAGCTCGTTCGCTGCAGCGAAGCCAGAGGTGGGACATGGCAATCGACTTGACCAATCGGGTGGATGGCGACCAGGGCGTCGACGGCCAGGACGGCCACGGCGATCAGCCGAATCCGGCCGGCTCGAGAGTCTGGGGTCAGGGTCTGGGATACCCGGAATGGATCGAGGGAAGCATGCCCGCGGTCCACGACGGCGTTCAACGCCGATGAACAAGTACATCAGCGTCCCGGCGCTCAAGATGGGCCTCGGCCGCTACATGTCGACGCCCCTGACCGGCTACCTGATGATCCTGCGGACCCGCGGTCGCAAGTCGGGCGAGATGCGCGATGCCCCGCTCGGCTACACGGTCGTGGGCGACGCCGTCTACTGCCTGGCCGGCTTCGGGGCTCGGACCCACTGGCTCCAGAACATCGTGGCGGACCCGCGAGTCGAGGTCCTGCTGCCGGGCAGATCGTTCTCCGGCCGCGCCGAGGAGGTCACCGATCTCGACGAGCGGCGCCGGGTGCTGCCGCCCCTCATCAAGAGCCTGGGCGTCGTGGCATCGGGTTTCGGTCTCGGGAATCCGTACAAGCAAACGCCCGAAGAGCTGGAGCGGCGGTGCGCCGCATTCCCGCTGGTCCGCATCCGAGCGACGGGGATCGCGGCCGGTCCGGAGGATCCGGGCGGCCGCTACTGGGTCGTGCCTCTCGCGGTCGGAGCGGTCGCCGCGCTGTGGTGGCTGAGGCGCAGGCCGAAGCGCAAGCGCTGAACCAGGCCGGCTCGGCCAGAGGCCAGCGGTACCGCATCGTCCGCCGTTCGACTTCGTCCACCTCGCTAGAATTGCCGCACCGCGTCCCGAATAGATCCGCTTCCGGCGTCTCCCAACGCAGGGGATCCCGATGTTCGATCGCCTCGGCCGCCTGGTGCTCCGTCTCCGGTGGTTCTTCATCGCTTTCTGGCTCGATCGCGGCCGCGATTTTCGGCGCCTTCGGACCGTCTCTCTCGAAGGTGGGTTCCGCGGACGAAACGAGCTTCCTGCCGGCGGACTCGCAGTCCCTGGCCGCCCGGGTCGTCAGCCGTAACGCCTTCCCGTCGGACTCCGCGCCTTCCCAGGCGCTCATCGTGTTCTCGCGGACGGGCGGTCTCGGCGACGCCGATCGGGCCGCCATCGAGGGTCTCCGTCCCTGGTTCGAGGGCGCCGAGCGGGACACCACAGTGCTTCGGTACGTCACGGCCGAAGGCTCGCCCCAGCTCGCCTCGATGCTTCGAAGTTCCGACGGGGCGATAGAGCTCGCCCGCGTGGACCTGAGCTCGCCGTCCTTCCTCCCGGCGACGAACGCGGCGATCGACGCCATCCGTGCCCATCTCGCCGCGCCCGGCACGCTGCCGGCGGGACTCCAGGCCGAGGTCACGGGCCAGGCTGGGATCGGCCGCGACTACCTGCAGGCAATCCAGGACGGCACCGACAGCACCACGCTCGTCACGGTCTTCCTTGTCGTGCTGGTCCTGCTGCTCATCTACCGAGCCCCGCTCGCCGCGCTGATACCCCTCATCACTATCGGGGTCGCGTTCCTGGTATCCCGCGGGCTCCTTGGCTTCCTGGCTCAGGGGGGCTGGCAGCTGTCATCCGTCCTGGACTCGTTCATCGTCGTTCTCGCCTTCGGGGTTGGCACCGACTACACGATCTTCCTGCTCTCACGCTTCCGTGAGGAATTGGGACGCCATCCCCACGACGAGGCGGTGCGGGTCACGGTGAGTCGCATCGGGGCCGTCATCGCGGCCTCCGCGGCGACCGTCGTCGTGGGTCTGACCTCGATGGTCGTGGCTCGCTTCGGGATGATCCAGACGACCGGGCCGGCTCTCGCGATCGTCATCGTGACGACGCTCCTCGCCGGGTTGACGCTCACGCCGTCGCTGCTCGCCGTTTCGGGCCGCCACCTCTTCTGGCCGCTCCACGAGCAGACCCGCACGGTCTCGGACGAGCGGCGAGGCTTCTGGGCCGCGCTTGCCCGGGGCATAACGAACAGGCCGGGGCTCATTTCGGCGGTCGTGATAGTTGTCCTCGCCGGGCCACTTCTGGCGCTGCCGCAACTCCGGCAGAACTTCGACGTGCTCCAGGAACTGCCCGCGGGAGCACAATCGCGGACCGGCTTCGAGACACTCAGCCGGCATCTCGCGCCGGGCCAGCTGATGCCGCTGACGGTCCTCGTGTCCGTGCCAGATGGCGGGCTCGACGGCGAAGCCTCGCTTCGGGCCATCGGCGGCCTGGAAGCGGCCATATCCGGAATTGACAACGTCCAGACCGTCCGCAGCGTGGTCGATCCCGGTGGCGTGGGCGGCATCTCCGAGACGCTCGAGCCCGGCGCTCAGCTCGCGGCCATGTCCAAGCAGTTCGCCACGGCTCCCGCCGCGTCCGACCTGAACACACAATTGAGCGACGCGTCGATGGCGTCGATCGAGGCGGCGCGTTCGTACGTCTCCGGTCTCGGGCCGGCATTCCCGAAGCTTGCCGGTGGATCGGACCTTTCTCGCGCCGGCGAGGATCTGACGACCCTGGCTTCTGGGCTCTCGGCCATGCGGCAACAGGCGGATGTCTCGAACCAGCTGGCCGGGATCGCCACACGGATCGAATCGGGCACCTCGAACTCAAGCGGCAGCGTCCAGGCTCAACTCGCCCAATTGAGCTCCTACCTCGATGAGCTGGGTACCGTCCTGCCGGCCGTGAAGTCGCAACCGCCGTACGCGTCGATCGAAGCGTCTCTGACCTCGCTGCGGTCCGACCCATCGAACCGGCTCGCGGGAATGCAGCTCCTGGCCGGGCTCCGGAGCCTGGCCGCCTGGTTCGACGCGCAGCCCGCCCACTTCTACTTCTCTCCCGCGACCATGGCCCCGAGCGCGGAGGCGATCGCCACGGGCAAGGCGGTCGCGCAGGCTCGGAGCAACCTGCCCGCGGATCTCTCCCGACTCGCGGCCCAGTTCAGCCCGACCGATCTGTATGCGCCGCCGGAGTTGCTGGCCGCGTACGAATCGGCGGACCGCACCGTCGCGCGGCTGTACGTGACGACCGCCACGGACCCTTACGACACCCGCTCGTTCGAGGCCGTGGAACAGCTTCGCGAGGTAGTCGCCGCCCAGGCAGGCTCGATTTCGCCGGAGGCCCAGGTTTACGTCGGAGGCTCGACCGCGGAATTCGCCGACGTCCAGTCGACCATCACCGCCGACTTCAGCCGGGTGGCGTTGTTCACGATCCTCGGCATCCTCATCGTCTTGATCATCTTGCTTCGTGCCCTCGTGGCACCGGCCTATCTCGTGCTCACGGTCCTGCTGTCGTACGGGGGCAGCCTGTCGCTGTCGGCCTTCATCCTGCAGCGGCTCTTCGGCGAGGCGGGCATCAACTACTTCATCCCGCTGATCGTTTTCGTGCTGCTCGTCGCGTTAGGCTCGGACTACAACATCTTCCTGATGTCGCGGGTCCGCGAAGAGAGCGCGAACCGCCCCCTTCGGGAAGGAATCCGGGTGGCCTCCGCTCGCACCGGAACCGTCATCACCTCGGCTGGGCTGATCCTCGCAGGGACGTTCGCCGCGCTTCTCACCTCGCCCTTGACGCTCCTGTTCCAGGTCGGGCTGACCGTGGCGCTTGGCGTCCTGATCGATACGTTCGTGGTCCGCAGCCTGCTCGTGCCCTCGATAACGGCCGCCGTCGGCGACCGGGCCTGGTGGCCGTTCCACAGAGCCCGCTCGTAGATCGTGGACGATCGCGAGCCCCATACCAGCCTCGCTTTCAGGTTCCACCGAGGCTGGCTCCAGATAATCCGGTCGGTCGACGATACCTCCGGTGCATGGGGGGCAACCCTTTCGGGTACTGGCGCAAGCCTTGACCCGTGCTGCTACACTCGCCAGACGTCGCCGGTCCCCGGATCGGCCGATTTGTCGCATGGAGAACCCGGTGGGCTTGTTCAACAACCGCAACCGCCGCCACATCGCGATCGCGATTCGCTCCGATGGCCGGCGTGTCCAGGTGCCCCAGGACAATCTCGGCCTGGTCGACGTATCCCTTCTCGGCTTCCTTCGAACCCTCGAGTTCGGCATTGAGCGCGTATTCGTACTCATTACCGGCTCCCGGCGGGGAGATGGGCGGAGGGATCGGCGCTAGCGGCGCAGAACCCAAACCATCCTGAACCCTCGCCGGAAGGCGAGGGTTTTTTCGTGACTTGAACGCTCCGAGCAAAGCGGCGATCGATCGGGAGGGCCTCCCAACGCGGAGGGGCCAGCGAAAGGAAGGCAAGCGATGGGGACCAGGGACGACGCGCCAACACCGTTGGCGGGACCGGGCCGAAGTCGAACCGCGACGGAGGCCAGCGCCACCGCTGATCCGGTCGAATTGGGCGGCGCCGGCGCAACCGATGCCACGCCGGCAAGCTCTCCGGGCGCGACTGCGGGGCCGACGGCCCGTTCCCGCATCAACCACATGCCCGGCGCCGGCAGCGCTCGTGCCGAGGAGATATCGGCCGGCCGGCGGGAGATGCTCACCGACACTCGCCGGTTGCAGATCAAGAGCCTCGCCGAACGCGGCCTGACCCGGCCCCGGATCGGCGCCGACGCGGTTTGCGAGGCGCTCCTCCGCCAGGACGCCGACGTCATCTTCGGTTTCCCGGGCGGCGTGCTCCTGCCTCTCTACGATGTTTTGGGCGACTACCCCGAGCTCCGACACATCCTGGTCCGTCACGAGCAGGGCGCGGCACACGCGGCCGACGGTTTCGCCCGGGCCTCTGGAAAAGTGGGCGTCTGCCTCGGCACATCCGGCCCCGGGGCGACCAACCTCGTCACCGGCATCGGCAACGCCATGCTGGACTCGGTTCCGATGGTCGCGATCACCGCCAACGTGGTCTCTTCGCTCCTGGGCAAGGACGCCTTCCAGGAGATCGACATCACGGGTATCACGCTGCCGTGCACGAAGCACAACTACCTCGTCCGCGATCCCAACGACATCCCTCGCGTCTTCGCCGAAGCCTTCCACATCGCCGCCAACGGCAGGCCGGGGCCGGTCCACATCGACCTGACGAAGGACGCCCTGATGGGCGCCTGCACGGCCGAACACCCCGACAAGCTCGATCTGCCCGGCTTCAAGCCCAACCTGGACGGCAACTACCGCCAGGTCAAGCTCGCCGCCCAGGAGATCGCCGCGGCCGAACGCCCGGTCATCCTGGCCGGCCACGGCGTCCTGATCGCCAACGCCGTCGAGGAGCTTCGCGAGTTCGCGGAGAAGACCCAGATCCCGGTCGCCCATACGTTGCTCGGCATCGGGGCGATCGACGAGACCCATCCCC
This sequence comes from uncultured Chloroflexia bacterium, assembly GCA_963816135.1. GTDB lineage: Bacteria > Chloroflexota > Limnocylindria > Limnocylindrales > CSP1-4 > Fen-1039. The sequence goes on along the minus strand of CAWFJD010000017.1, from coordinate 1,293,064 downwards.
TGAGCGTCGGCTGGGTGGGAATGCATGGCTGGAAGCACGTCAACAAGACCATCCAGTCCGCGGACCTGATCATCGCCCTGGGCATGCGCTTCGACGATCGGGTCACCGGCCACGTGCCCACCTTCGCGCCCTATGCGCGGATCGTCCACGTGGACATCGACCCGGCCGAGATCGGCAAGAACGTGGCCGTCGAGGTGCCCATCGTGGGCGATGTTCGGCGCGTGCTGCGGGCCCTCATCGGGCAGGTCGAGCCGGTCGCGCCCGAGAAGCGGGCCACCTACCTCGCCGAACTCGCGGCCTGGCGAGTGGAATCTGAGAGGACCTCGTGGCACGGCTCCGGAGCCTGGCGCAACGGCCAGCTCTCCGCCGACTACGTGGTCAGCCGGATCGGCGAGGCCACGAACCACGACGCCACGGTAGTGGCGGACGTTGGCCAGAACCAGATGTGGGTGGCCCGCTACACAGGCTTCCGCCGGCCGAACAGCCACATCAGCTCCGGCGGCCTGGGCACGATGGGTTTCGGTCTGCCGGCGGCCATGGGCGCCGCGGTTGGCCGGCCCGACAAGGAGACCTGGGCGATCGTCGGCGACGGCGGCCTCCAGATGACGGTCCAGGAGCTCATGACCCTCGTCCAGGACCACATCCCGGTCAAGATCGCCCTTCTGGACAACCACAAGCTGGGCATGATCAGGCAGTGGCAGGAGCTCGTGTACGCGGGCAACTACCACTCGAGCCACTTGCTGGGCCCGGACTGGATCAAGCTCGCCGACGCCTACGGCATTCCGGGCTTTACCGCCAGGACCCCGGACGAGGTGGATCGCGCCATCGCCGCCGCCCGCGCGGTCGACGGCCCGGCCCTCGTCAACTTCCAGATAGCCCAAGAGCAGAACGTCTTCCCGATGATGCCGGCCGGCAAGGGTCTCTCCGATCTGCTCGAGGAACAGTTCGAGGAGCCCAAGCTATGACCCCCACCGGCACCAACCCCGGCGACGGGCACTCGTCGCCCGCGCACACCGCACCGCCGGTCCGAGCCCTCCCGGGCCAGGGCGAGCAGCATCGACACATCCTCGTGACCATCGTTCTCAACCGGCCCGGCGTGCTGAACCGCGTCGCGAGCCTCATGCGAGCGCGAAACTTCAACATCGAGACGCTCGCGGTCAGTCACACTGATCAGCCGGAAGTCAGCCGCATGACGATCACGTTGCGTGGAGACGACGTGGCGGTCGAGCAGGCGGCGAAACAGCTCTATCGGCTTATCGACGTGCTCAAGGTCCAGGACGTCACCGGCGACCCGATCGTCGAGCACGAGATAGCGCTCATCAAAGTCCGCGCGGACGAGCGCAACCGCGGCGAGGTGCTGACCATCGCCGAGATGTACAAGGCCCGCGTGGTCGATCTCGCGGCCGAGTCCCTCATCGTCGAGGCGACCGGCACGGAGGCAGAGGTGGACGCTCTGATCGCCCTCCTGCGAGGTTTCGGCATCAAGGAGCTGGTCCGCTCCGGAACCGTCGTGATGTCCCGGGGTGCCGGGTCGATCGAGGAGGCAGTTAAACGATGACCGCGAAGATGTACTACGACGCAGACGCAGACCCGAAGGCGCTCGCCGGCCAGAAGATCGCCATCATCGGCTACGGCAGCCAGGGCCACGCCCACGCGCAGAACCTGCACGACTCGGGCTACGACGTCACCGTCGTGGAGGCCAACCCGAAGGCCCGCGCCATCGCCGCGGAGCACGGCCTCAAGACGGCCGACATCGCCGACGCGGTCAAGGCCGCGGACGTGATCATGATCCTGGTCCCGGACACGCTTCAGAAGAAGGTGTACGAGGAATCGATCCTGCCGAACATGCATGACGGCCAGCTGCTCATGTTCGCCCACGGCTTCAACATCCGGTTCGACCGGATCAAGCCGGGTGCGGGCATCGACGTCGGCATGGTCGCGCCCAAGGGCCCGGGCCATCTCGTCCGCTCCGTGTTCGAGCAGGGCGGCGGCGTTCCGGCTCTCTTCGCCGTCGAGAAGGACGCGACCGGCACCGCCCGAGCTCGCACCCTCGCCTACGCCCGAGGCATCGGCGCCACGCGCGCCGGCGTCCTCGAGACCACGTTCAAGGAAGAGACCGAGACGGACCTCTTCGGCGAGCAGGCGGTCCTCTGCGGCGGCGTCACGCAGCTGATCCGCAACGGCTTCGAGACGCTGGTCGAGGCCGGCTACCAGCCCGAGCTGGCCTACTTCGAGGTCATGCACGAGCTCAAGCTGATCGTCGACCTGTTCTATCGCGGCGGCATGAACTTCATGCGCTTCTCCGTGTCGGACACGGCCGAGTACGGCGACTACGTCTGCGGTCCGCGCGTCATCGGGCCGCAGGTTCGCGAGTCGATGCGGCAGGTCCTCAAGGAGATCCAGGACGGCACCTTCGCCGCCAACTGGATCGCCGAGAACGAGGCCGGCCAGGTCGAGTTCAAGAAGATGCGCGAGGCCGGGCGCGATCACCAGATCGAGAAGGTCGGCGCGGCCTGCGCAAGGCGATGCCGTTCCTCAACCCGGTCGAGATCGTCGAAGGCCAGCCCCAGGCCGCGGCCGAGTAACAGCCGCGAGCTGAGGTTGTCATGAGCGACCATGCGTCCGGCGGGACGCCGTCCAGCGGGACGGCGTCCGGCGATGCGCCCGCAGGAGTACCCGGTTCCCCTGTCTACAAGCTCGTCGTCGTTCCCGGCGACGGGATCGGCCCCGAAGTCATTGCCGGCGGCAAGCGCGTCCTGGAAGCGGCCGCGCAAGATCTTCGGTTTCGGCATCGAGTGGACCGAAGTCCTCGTCGGTGGCGTGGCGATCGACGCGTACGGCGTCGGCGTCCGCGACGAGGACGTGGACAAGTGCGCCGCGGCGGACGCCGTCTTCTTCGGCGCGATCGGGGATCCGCGGTTCAGCGACCCGAAGGCGAAGGTCCGGCCCGAGCAGGCGCTTCTGAGGCTCCGCAAGGACCTCTGCCTGTACGCCAACCTTCGACCGGTCACGGTCCAGCCCATCCTGGCCGCCAGCTCGCCCGTGCGCGAGTCGCTGGTCAAGGACGTGGACCTGATGATCGTCCGCGAGCTGACCGGCGGCCTGTACTTCGGCAAGCCGTCGGAGACGCGAGTCACTCCCGCCGGACGCGAGGTCGTCGACACCCTCAGCTACACGGAACACGAGATCCGGCGCGTCGTGAAGCTCGGCTTCGAGCTGGCTCGCGGCCGCCGCAAGAAGCTCACCAGCGTGGACAAGGCCAACGTCCTCGAGTCGAGCCGCCTGTGGCGGACGATCGTCGAGGAAGTCGCGCCCGAGTATCCGGACGTCCAGCTCGAGCACCGGCTCGTGGACGCCTGCGCCATGTCGCTGGTCACCCGGCCCGCGCAGTTCGACGTCATGGTCATGGAGAATCTCTTCGGCGACATCCTCAGCGACGAGGCCAGCGTCCTGGCCGGATCGCTCGGCATGCTGCCGTCGGCGTCGCTCGGCGAGAGACGGACCGCCTACGGACTGTTCGGCTTGTACGAGCCGATCCACGGCTCCGCGCCGGACATCGCCGGGCAGGACATCGCCAACCCGCTCGGAACGATCCTGTCCGCGGCGATGATGCTGCGCTGGTCCCTGGGCCAGCCCACCGCCGCCGAGGCCATCGAGCGAGCCGTCAAAGCCGCACTGGACTCGGGCTACCGGACCGCCGATCTCGTCGCGGCGATCGGCGAGCATGGCCAGCACCCGGAAGGTCGGCACGCAGGCGATGGCCGACGCCGTGGTCGCGGCCCTGAACTCGACCGAGCCTCCCGGACTCGGGGCTCCCGAAGGGGTCATGCGATGAGTGCCCGGGTAGTTCTCTACGACACGACGCTCCGCGACGGCACCCAGCGCGAAGGCCTGATCGTCTCGCTCGCGGACAAGATCAAGATCGTGAAGCGGCTCGACGCGTTCGGCTTCGCCTACGTCGAAGGCGGCTGGCCGGGTTCCAACCCCAAGGACGCGGACTTCTTCGCCGCCGCCAAGTCGATCGTCTTCAAGAACGCGAAGCTCGCCGCCTTCGGGATGACCCGCCACCGCAGCAACCGCCCGGAAGCCGATCCCAACCTGATCGCCCTCGTCGAAGCCCAGACCCCGGTCGTCACGATCTTCGGCAAGAGCTGGCTTCTCCACGTCAAGGATGTCCTGGGCGCAACTCCCGACGAGAACCTGGCGATGATCCGCGACTCTCTCGCATTCGTCGGCGCCGACGGCCGCGAGACCGTTTACGACGCCGAGCACTACTTCGACGGCTTCAAAGACGACCCGGCCTACGCACTGGCGACGCTGCGGGCCGCCCGAGCCGGCGGCGCCGCCACGCTCGCACTCTGCGACACCAATGGCGGCACGCTCACCGAAGAGCTCGTGGCGATCCTGCGGGCGACGATGGAGGCGATCGACCGCGGCGGCGCTGAGGCGGCGGCCGGCCGAGACGCGTCAGCGCCTCTCACCTGGGGCATCCACTGCCACAACGACTCGGAGCTGGCAGTGGCCAACTCCCTGGCCGCCGTCGCCAACGGCGTCCGCCACGTCCAGGGGACCATCAACGGCTACGGCGAGCGGTGCGGCAACGCGAATCTCGTCAGCATCCTCGCGGACCTCGAGCTCAAGACGCCGTTCGAGCCCGTTCCGTCCGGGCGCCTCGCGGATCTCACCGAGCTCGCCCGGTACGTCGCCGAGATCGTCAACATCGCCCCGGACGACCACCAGCCGTACGTCGGCCGTTCCGCGTTCGCCCACAAGGGCGGCGTGCACGGAGCCGCCGTGGCCAAGACCAGCCGGGCCTATCAGCACATCGACCCGGCCGTCGTAGGCAACGTCATGCGACTCGTGGTCAGCGAGCTCGGCGGCAAGGCCAACACCCAGATCCGCGCCGAGCAGCTCGGCCAGCACCTCGACGGCGTGGATCCCAAGGTCCTGAGCCAGGTCATCAAGCAGCTCGAGGCCGACGGCCTCGCCTTCGAAGGCGCCGAAGCCTCGTTCGAGCTGCTGATCAAGCGCCACAAGGCCGGCTACGAAGCCCCGTTCACCCTCTGCGACTACACCACGCTCGTCGAGCAGCGCGGCGGCGCCGAGATGCTTGCCGAAGCCACCGTCAAGGTGGAAGTGGCCGGCGAAGTCCTCCACACCGCCGCCGACGGCAACGGCCCGGTCAACGCCCTGGACACCGCGCTTCGCAAGGCCCTCCGGGCGTTCTACCCGCAGCTCGACGCCGTCCATCTCGTGGACTACAAGGTCCGCATCCTCGACAGCGAGGAAGCGACCGGCGCCCAGACCCGGGTCATCATCGATTCTTCCGACGGCACCCGCGAGTGGTCGACGATGGGCAGCGGCACGAACATCATCTCGGCCTCGTGCCAGGCACTGCTCGACTCCCTCGAGTACGCCATCTGGAAGTCGGGCGCGGAGGTCAGCCGCCGCGACGAGCGCCACTTCACCACGGCGGCTCCGGCGGGCGGCTCCGTGTCTCCACGACCCAAACAGACCACGTAGCGGAGGCAGGGGGAGCGTGACGTCCGCCATGAATGGCAAATCCACCACGACGAGCGATTCGGCGCCCGTCGGATCTCCGCGCGTCGCTTTCCAGGGAGAGCCGGGCGCCTTCAGCGAGGAGGGCGTCCTGTCGGCGTTCGTTTCGCCGGAGGCGGTAGCCCTGCCCACGTGGCGGGCCGTCTTCGAGGCCGTCCACGATGGCTCGGTGGACGCCGGGGTCGTGCCCATCGAGCGATCGGCCGGCGGCAGCGTTCGCGAAATCTACGACCTGCTCTTCAAGTTCGACGAGATCCGGATCGTCGGTGAGGTGTCCGTTCCGGTGAGCCTGGCGCTCCTGGCGCTGCCGGGCCAGACGCTCGACGACATCGAACGCGTCTACAGCATCGCCCAGGCGCTCGACCAGGCGGACGATTTCCTGCGCTCACGGCCGTGGCGCGTGATGACGAGCTACAACACCGCCGGCGCGGCCAAATCCATCGCCGACGGCCAGGAACGTGGCGCGGGGGCGATCGCCTCGCCGCGCGTCGCGCCGATCTACGGCCTCGAGGTCCTCGCCGCGGACGTGCAGACGGGCAAATCGAACCGGACTCGATTCGCCGTCCTCGCCCGCGAGCAGCTGCCCGAGGCATGGTTCAACCCCGGCCACCGTGGCGGGCCCGATGAAGACGACGCTCGTGTGGGCCGTCCGCAACGTCCCCGGCGAGCCTCTACCGCTGCCTTGGCTGTTTCGCCGAACGGAAGATCAACCTCTCCCGCCTGGAGTCTCGGCCGAGCAGGGGAGTCCGCTGGGAGTACGTGTTCTGGGCGGACATGGACGCCGATCCGGACTCGCCCGATTGCGCCGCCGCGCTGGCCGCGTTGTTGCGCGAGGCCGTCATGGTCCGTGTCGCCGGCGTGTATCACCGCGCCCCGGAGGACTAGCGCCGGCGAGGTGCCGGCTCGCGGAAACGCCCGGGGCGGTTGTCGCGCCTGGCCCGCTGGAGCGCGAAGATCAGGCGGACGATGCGGTCCTGGGCGGCCTCCGGGATCGACTCGAACTGGACGGCGATATCCGTCTGCGGCTCGTGCGTGGCCTTGTTCGGGGGAATCGGCCGGCCGTCCATCCCGATGTCGGTGGCGTCGTCGATGCGGACGACCTTCGCGTCCGTGAGAACCGTTCCGTTCGCCACGGCAAGCCTGATCTGGAGCATGTCGTCGATGCGCGATCGCCTTCGACGCCGGGCCGCCGATCCGGAACTGGAGTCCGGCCGCGCTGATGTTGCGGGTGAGGCCCGCGCCACACTGCCCGGCTTCGCCGGTCTCGCTGTGGACGACCAGATACTCGATCGCGCACTCGGCGTTCATCCGCAGATAGGCGCGGCGCTGGACGAGCTCGCAGTCCTCTCGCCAGCGAACGGCGAACAGCCGCGATTGCGACGTGCCCAGATGGCTCAGGAACGTCTCGGACGCCACCATGCCGGCGGAGTTGCGCCGGAACGTGAGCACGACGGGATCGCCCCGGCGGACCTGCTGCGAGCCGCTCGTCGGACTTCATCAAGCCCAGCCAGAGGCTGTCGGGCGTGACGTTCATGACCACCGCTCGGAAGCCGACGACGCGATCGTCGATCTCGGCCTCCACGAGCACCTGGTCGTGGACGTTCGGTTTGGCGCTGGTTTCGATCATCGTCCTCGGCCGTGCAGGGAGCCGCCGTCGCGGGCACCGGAACTTCCGATCGGCCAGACCGGCCGATCGATCTGCGCTTCACTTTGAGAATCGGAGTCGGCGAGGGCTGGCTTGAGGCCCCGCGCCGGACAATCGATGGTGGGCCTCGGACAACACTGCCCACCATCGCGCGGGTTCCCTCAGGTAGGCTACGTGAGGCAGGTTGGCCCGGGAGATCTCGTCCCCCGCCGGACCAACCGATCGAGGTGCGGTTGAGCGCAGACAGACTCTCGAGCGGCGTGGAACTCGTCCGGCAGCGAGCCGCCGATCTTGCGGCGCGCCTGTCGGCGCAGTCGAGGGCCTCGGCTTCGATCGCCCAGGAACGGGCCGTCCTGCGGATGCTCGGCGTCGACGGGCTCGATCGGGCCGGCCGGCCGCTCGCCGCCTCGGTCGGCGATCGATACTGCGGCGCGGACCTGGACCGTCTCGCGGGCGGCGTGCTCCTGCCGCTTCACCGCCGCGATGCTCGAATACGACCTGCCGGCGCGCGAGGTGGCGCTCGAGATCGCGTCCGGGGCCATCGACCTCCGGCTCGAGAGCGAGCTGCTCGCCAGGCCGGACCGGCTTCTCCTGGCCGAACAGCGCGCGACTCGCCCTGCTCGAGGCCGCCGCCGCCCGGATCGATGCCAACAGGACGGCGACGCGCGAGATGCGCGAAGTGCTCGGCACTGCCGCCGGAGCCGCGCCTGGGAGTGGCCGTCCGATCCTCCGAAGTCGAGACCGCCGCGGGCGAGGTTCGTTCACTGGTCAGGCAGGGCGCCGGAGTCGTGGAGATACGCGTGCCCGCCAACTGGGAGGCCGAGGCGCCAGCCGGGCCCCGACGCCGGCTGCGCGTAACGTCCGGCTTTGCCGCGGCCGCCGGACGCGTGCCGGGAGGGCGGGTCCCCGGATCCCGAATCGGAGCAAGGGGCCCGGCGCGCGGCCTCTCGTCGGTGGGCCGGGCCGCGGCCGAGCGGGCCCGCCTCGGGGCTCGGCGCAGAGCCGCGGACCAGCGCGAGACCGCCGCGACGATCGCCGTGGACTCGCCGGTTCCGGCGGGCAGCCAGCGCGGCCTCGCCGAGCTGCGCAAAGCGGCCGACGACGCCGGCGCGGAGCGAAGCTGCTACGCGAGTCTCATGACGGTGACGTCGGCCTTCGCCGCGCCGGAGCAGGCGGTCGTGGCCGCTTTCGAGCGGATCGACTACGTGGAGTCGGACCCGATCCGCGAGATCGTCGAAGACAACGTGGATCCGGATCGGGCGCTCGCGGACCACTCGTTCGCTCATCGGATCGAGGTCCGGGCCGGCAGCCACTTGCTCCTCGGTGCCGGGCCGCTGGCGCTCGGGGCGGACGTGGCGGCCGGCGTCCCCTCCGATTCCGCCGCCCGCGCCGGCCGCGCCCTCGCGCTGCAGGCGCTCGGCGTCGAGCTCGCCCTCGCCGACGGGCTCGGCCCGGAACGTATCCTGCTGAGCTGCATTCCGAGCTGGATCGCGGGCGAAAGCGAGACGGGAGCGGTCCTGCTCCAGGCATATCTGCGCCGGCTCGTCTTCCCGGACCACGATCTCGTGATCGTGGGGCCCGTCGTCGGATTGGGCAGTCCAACCGCCGGGCGCCGCGCTCTCGACGGCGCTGTCGGTCGGAGGCGGCTCCCTCGTCCTGGACCGCGGGCGTGCGAGACGTCGCGGCGGCGGCATCGGATCTGGCGTCCATCGCGGCCGGCGCCGGGCGCGCTGCGAGCCGCCGTTCGGCGGCGAGGCCGAGTTGCCGCTCCAGGGCAAGGCGTCGGACATGGCCGAGCGCACGCTGACGGCGGCCGCGCTGACGCTCGAGATGCTTCTCTCGGATGGCTGGCCGAGCCTGCTCGGGCCGTCGACTCCCGGCGAGCGCGGCGACCGGCTCGGGCGGTCGGCCGTCGCCGAGCGAGCCCGGGGCGAGGGTTCCGGCGCCGCGCTGATCGACCGCTTCTTCTAGGTTCGCCCGACAGATGGGGACGGCGGCGAGTCGCCGGCCGGCGCTCGGCTGGTGTAGCATCCCGCCGTCCAGTGAGTCCAGCCAAGGAGCGAGTCCTGAGCCCGTCCCGAGAACGCGTGCCTCGCGCTCAGCCGGCCATCGAGTCTCGCTCGTCGCCGTGGCCGGGGCAGCGGCGTTGCATCGCGGCCTGGATCGGGATCGTCTTCTTCGCCGAACCCTGGGGCAAGACCCTGCTCCCGTCCGGCATGGATGCCCGCTGCTACTGGCTGCCCACGCTGGCCGATCCGTACCTCCACTCCAACTGGACCGAGCAGATCGCCTATCCGTACTCGCCGGCTTTCCTGCAGCTGCTCGAGCCGATCCGGCTGCTGCCGTGGCAGGCGTTCATGGGCATCTGGGCGGCCATCCTGATGGCGCGCGATGGCTTACCTGACCGGTCCGCGGCTGATCCTGCTGGGCCTGGCCTGGTTCGGGCTGATGGAGATCTGGGGCGGCAACATCGAGCTTCTGGTGGCGCTCGCGATCGTCCTGGGGTTCCGCTGGCCGGCGGCCTGGTCGTTCGTTCTGCTGACGAAGATCACGCCCGGCATCGGCCTGCTCTGGTTCGCGGTCCGGCGGGAGTGGCGCTCGCTCGGGATCGCCCTCGCCGCGACGGCCGTGGTGACCGCGGTCTCGTTCGCCCTGATGCCCGACGCCTGGTGGCGCTGGCCGCAGGTCCTCGCCAGCAACCTCGGCAAGAACGGAACCTGGGCCGCCGTGCCAATCCCGTTCGCCGTGCGGCTGCCCTTCGCCCTGGTGCTCGTCGTCTGGGGAGCGCTCAAGAACCATCGCTGGGCCGTGCCGATCGCGGCCGATGCTGGCTCTGCCGGCGCTCTGGTACGGCGGCCTCTCGATCGCCCTCGCGGCGCTTCCCCTCGTGGACGTGCGGACGTGGGGAGACCTCCGGCGCGTCGCCTCCGGCGCCCGGCTGGACCTGGCCAACTGGCGGACCACGGTTGCTTTCAGTTCTCGCGCCGCGACCGGTTCCTGACGCTACGATTGACCCCAACACGTCCCGTCGATCGATTGACAGTCCGTCGCCCGAGAGAAGAGGAGTAGCCGGTGGCCGAAGGTTCTCCACTGCCCATCCGTGACGCTTCCTGGCCGGCCCTTCACGTGTCCCGGCACCCGGCCATCCTTCACAAGCTGGCGATCCTGCGCGACGAACGGACCGAGCCAAAGAAGTTCCGCGAAGTCGTTCGCGAGCTGTCGTGGCTGCTGGGCTACGAGGCGCTCGTCGGACGTCGAAGTGACGCCGCTGCGCGTCCAGACGCCGATCGAAGTGACCGACGCCCACCAGCTCGGCGTGCGCATCGGCCTGGTGCCCATCCTGCGGGCGGGTCTGGGCATGGTCGACGCCATGCTCGAGCTGATGCCCACGGCCGAGGTCTGGCATCTGGGCCTCTTCCGCGACGAGAAGACGCTCCGGCCGGTCGAGTACTACAACAAGCTGCCGGATTCAGCGACCGTGGATCTGTGCATGATCCTCGACCCGATGCTCGCCACCGGCGGCTCCGCCACGGCCGCGATCGAGGTGCTCAAGCGCTGGGGCGCGACCCGCATCAAGCTCGTGAACCTGATCGTCGCGCCCGAGGGAGTGGACGCGGTCACGGCCGCTCACCCGGACGTGGAGATCTACTGCGCCGCGGTCGACCGCGAGCTCAACGATCGGGGCTACATCATGCCGGGCCTCGGCGACGCGGGCGACCGCCAGTTCGGCACGGGGCACTAGCTCCGAGCTCTCGGGCGGCGCCGCGCCGCCAGGATCCTCGCCAATAAGGAAGCGGGCGGTCTTTCGACCGCCCGCTTCCTCGTTTCCGCGAGGGGATCGTCAGGAGGCTCGCCACGCGCGGCGGCCGAGGGTGTAGCCGCCGCTCCTCGACCGGCGCTGCGACGTCGCCGACCTGACAGGCCGAGGATCTGGTAGACGATGATGGCGCCGAAGCATGGCGATGGCGATGCCGCCGAACGAGAAGTCGCCCGAGGTGAGCGTCAGGTCGCCGGCGCCGATCGTCAGAGCGGCCGCCACGGTGACAGGTTCCGGTTCACGGCGAAGTCGACCCGGTTCTGGACCCAGATGCGGGCGCCGGTGGCGGCGATCAGGCCGAAGAGGACGATCGCCAGGCCGCCCAGGACCGGACCCGGAATGGTGTGGATGAGGGCCCCGAACTTGGGGCAGAAGCCCATCGCCAGCGCCACGAAAGCGGCGATCACGAAGACCAGGCTGGAGTAGATCTTGGTCACGGCCATGACGCCGATGTTCTCGGCGTAGGTGGTGACGCCGGTGCCGCCGCCCGACCGGAGACCATCGTGGCGATGCCGTCGCCGAGGAACGCGCGTCCGATGTACGGATCGAGGTTGCGCCCGGTCATCGCCGCGACGGCCTTGACGTGGCCCAGGTTCTCGGCGACCAGAACGATCGCGATCGGCGCGATCAGGGTGATCGCGTGGCCATCGAACGTGGGCGGGGTGAAGTTGGGCAGGCCGAGCCAGGCGGCGTCTAGACGTCGCTGAAGTTGATCCGGCGCCAGCGGGTCCGAGGTTCAGGCACGTTGGTCGCAGACGAAGTAGAGGACGTAGCCGATGACGCCGCCGATGAGGATCGGCAGGCGGTCGAAGCATCCCGGGAGCGTAGACGGCCACTAGCAGCGACGGCGAGCCGTGGTGAGCAGGCCCATCGTCACGAAGAAGGTCGTCGTCTAGCGTTGCGGGTTGTCGAACCAGCTCGCGACGCCGCTCAGGTCCGCGACGGCGACGTGGGCCAGGTTGAGGCCGATGACCATGACGATGGCGCCGGTGATGACCGGCGGCATCGAGCCACTCGACCCACTTGTAGCCGACGGCCATGACGATCAGGCCGATGATCGCGTAGACGGCGCCGCAGGCGATGATGCCGCCGAGGGCCGCGGCGATGTTCGGGCCCGCGCCGCTCCCGGCGATCGCCTCGGCCGAGATGACGACGGCGATGAACGAGAAGCTCGAGCCCAGGTAGCTCGGCACCCGGCCACGGACGCAGACGAAGAAGATCAGCGTGCCGATGCCCGAGAAGAAGATCGCCGTGTTCGGGTCGAAACCCATGAGGATGGGCGCCAGGACCGTCGCCCCGAACATCGCGAAGATGTGCTGAAGCCCCAGCGCCACCGACTGAGCGGCCGGCGGCCGCTCGTCGGGCGCGATGATGCCTTCCCGTTTCTCGGTCCACTGGAACATGCCACGGATATATCCGATGGCGGCTGCCATGTAGCGACCTCCTCCGACCTGCGATCCCGGGCGTGACGGATCGCCCAACGGGGGGCGGCCCGGGCCCGGTCAAGGGTAGGGAAAAACCCCATGGCTTCGCTGGCTGTTTCCGCAGCCGACTGTTCGTTGAAGGTGGACAACTCGGTCGCCGGGCCGGGTGGTCCGGCCCGACCGCTCGGCGCGATCGAACGTCGACCGAGGCGAACCCGGCCGGCCTCAGTTGGCCCGCCGGGCCTCCAGGTTGACCTTCGCTTCGGGAGCCAGGGCGAAGAAAGCCGCGAGCTTGTCGCAGCCGTATTCGCGCGCACTCCGCGCAGGTTTCCACGGCCTTGGCGACGGCACAGCCACGGACGTCGCACATCGTGTCGCAGTACGGCGAGTGCTTCCCGTCGTGGGTGCAGCCAACGCAGTCGATGTCGGCGACCGTGTGAGTTCCGCCGAAGTCCACGTTCCACTTGTCCGCGACGGCCTGCCGCTCCTCCACGGTCAGTCGCTCGGCGGCGTGGAACGCGGGACACGCGCCGCAATCCAGCCCGCAATACGCGATGTCGATGACCATTCGTGCTCCTCCAGGGTGACGGCCCAACGACTGCCACGATACGGCGGCAACATGACAGGGCGTGGCAGGTTATTGGCGGCCAGCCGGCTCGCGAGCCTCCGAACAGGCCATTCGGCCTGCCGGCCGATTGGGACATATGGCCCTGGGGCGACGACCAAATACGGCCCGAAACTCGGCCCGGAGAAAGCGCGGAGTGCGCAGCGCCTCGGGGAGCGCACACCTTACCGGCCGATAAGGAGTGCGTACCGTGCATGGCCTTGCTGGTCATTTCGCCAGCCGGGCGACATCATGGCCGAGGCCAATTTCGCCGTCGTCTTCGTCCCGGTGGGGACCGCGGGCGAGATGTCCGGCCGGCATGGTCAACGAGCTGGTCGTCAGGTTGTCGGATCCGTCTCTGGCCAATGACGTGCGCGACGAGCTCGGGGTCGCGGGTGCCAAGGCAATCCCGGATCTCGGCGCGGCGGCGATCTCCGGCCCGGACGAAACGGCCCGTCGGATGGTGGTCCGGGACGCCAAGAACGATGAGAGCTTCTTCGCCATGTTCGCCTTCCTCATGCTTGCCGGGGCGACGTTCGCCGCTTTCAATCTGACCACGAGGATCGTCGAGTCTCAGCGGCGCCAGATCGGCGGTCGACAGCATGCGAGACCTGATTTCCCAGTTCACACCGACATCCTGGCCGTGGTTGCCCTCTTCGCCCTCGCCCTCGCGGTCCTGGTGGCCTACAACTCAGCCACGATCAGCGAGGACGAGAGAACTCGGGAGGTGGCGACGATGCTCGCCTTCGGCCTTCCGGCTCGGCGGGTCATGGCCTCGGCCATGATCGAGAGCGGCATCGTCGGCGTCCTGGGTACGTTGATCGGCATCGCCGGCGGGCTGGCCGCACTTTCGTGGCTTGTCTACGTCCTGTTCCGGACACGATGCCCGACTTCGGTCTGGACCCGTCAATCTCGGTCGGAAACCATCGCCGCGGCAGTCGGCCTTGGCATCTTCGCCGTCGCGATGGCCCCGTTGTTGACATGGCGCCGCCTGGCTCGGATGAACCTGCCGGGCACGCTCCGGGTGGTGGAGTAGGAGCCTCGCCGAGAGCGCTTCCGGCGATTACCCGGCTTTCGGCCGGCTGTTGCGTCTCACGAGCCGAGCCCCCATCCGAAACCCATATGACTGCGATGTCAGATCCCTGTAGACTCGTATCTTCACCGGGACCGAGATCGGCGAGCGCTGGGTCGCGTCGTCCGGCGAGCAAATTGACCGATAAATCGTCACGGGCAAGATCGGCGAGGAGTGTTGGGCTATGGATCGCGAATTCTTCTCCCAGGTCACGGGCAACATTCCGTTCGGAGGGCTGGGCGCCGCCGATCCGCTCGCGTATCGGGTCTACGATCCCAATCGGCTGGTCCTGGGGAAGCGGATGGAGGATCACCTCCGGATCGCGGTCTGCATGTGGCACTCGTTCAACGCCCCGGGCGCGGACATGTTCGGGTCGGGCGCCTGGGAACGCCCCTGGCTCGACGGCGGCGCGGATCCGATGGCCGCGGCCCGGTCCAAGATGGCTGCAGCGTTCGAGTTCGTGTCCAAACTCGGCGCCCCGTTCTACGCGTTCCATGATCGCGATATCGCCCCCGAAGGGCGCACGTTCAAGGAGACGCAGGCGAACCTCGACGCGATGGTCGGCGAGGCGGAAGCCCACATGTCCCGCACTGGCGTGAAGCTCCTCTGGGGACGGCCAACCTGTTCTCCCATCCGCGATACGCGGCCGGCGGAGCCACCAATCCCGATCCCGCGGTCTTCGCCTTTGCCGCGGCCCAGGTCAAGTCCGCGATGGACGCCACCAACAAGCTCGGCGGCGCCAACTACGTCCTGTGGGGCGGCCGCGAAGGCTACGACACGCTCTCAATACCGATATGGCGCGTGAGGAGGCGCAGCTCGCCCGCTTCATGACCATGGTCGCCGAGTACAAGCACAAGATCGGCTTCAAGGGCCCGCTCCTGATCGAGCCCAAGCCGCAGGAGCCGACCAAGCACCAGTACGACTACGACGCTGCGACCGTCCACGGCTTCCTGGTCCGCCACCACCTCGACAAGGAGTTCAAGCTCAACCTCGAGGTCAACCACGCCACGCTGGCCGGGCATAGCTTCCATCACGAAGTCGCCTACGCGACCTCCCACGGAATCCTCGGCAGCATCGACGCCAACCGCGGCGATCCCCAGAACGGCTGGGACACCGACCAGTTCCCCAACTCCGTCGACGAGCTGTCGCTGGCGGTCTACGAGATCCTGCGGGCCGGCGGGCTGACCGACGGCGGCTTCAACTTCGACGCCAAGCTCCGCCGCCAGAGCCTGGATCGCGTCGACCTGTTCCACGCCCACATCGGCGGGATCGACACGCTCGCCCGGTCGCTCCTGGTCGCGGCCGCGATGATCGAGCGTGGGGACCTCGAGCGTCTGCGCGAGGAGCGATATCAGGGCTGGTCCGACGACCTCGGCAAGTCGATTCTGTCGGGCAGCCTCGCTCGAGGCGATTTCGAAGCGCGTCCTCGCCGGCGAGATCGATCCACGGCCGGCCTCCGGCCGCCAGGAATTGTTCGAGAACCCCGTGAATAGGGAGATCTGGTCCGCCTGATCGGAGACGCCGGCCGGGGCGTCTGTCTTCGCGGTCCGGCAAGTCGAGGGCGATTCGGTCCACGACCGGCCTCGAGTGCCAGCAGGAGTACCGGCCGTGACCCTACAGACTTCTCATATCTCGGTAGCGGCCGAAGCCACGACCGGCGCCACGTATCCTTTCGAGCGATCGGGCGGAACTGAAAGGACTGCGGGGATGACGCTCCGAGCTCGGGGCTGAGGTGGCCTAGTGGAAGGGGACAACGGCGTCGCGGGCATGAAGCCAGCCCTGGCGAACTCCGCCAGGCCGACCCTCAAGGACGTGGCCAGGGAGGCCAGAGTCTCGCAGAAGACGGCTTCGCGGGTGCTCAACGAAGAGAAGTACGTTCGCCCGGAGGTGCGGGACCGCGTCAAGGAGGCCATCCTCCGGCTTGGCTACCGCAGCAATGACGTCGCCCGGACTCTCAAGCTCGGCACGACCCGCACGATCGGGCTCGTCATCGCCGACATTGCCAACCCGTTCTTCGCCGCGTGCGCCCAGGGTGTCGCCCGAGTGGCCAGGCAGCGGGGCTACTCGGTCCTGCTGAGCGCGTCGGACGAGGGTCTCGAAGCCGAGCGGGAATACGTCGAGCTGCTGGTGCGCCAGCGGATCGCCGGCCTGCTGCTGGTTCCGACCGCCGGAGATCACAGCTACCTTTCGAGCGAGCGCGGCCGTGGCCTGCCCATCGTGGCCCTGGACCGCCCTCTCCTCGGCCTCGACAGCGACGCGGTGCTCGTCGAGAACGAGGTCGGGATGCGAGCCATGACCGCTCACCTGGTGGCGCACGGCTGCCGCCGGATCGCCATCCTGAGCGGGCCCACGGATATCTACACGTACGCGACGCGTTTGCAGGGCTATCGCGCCGCCCTGGATGCCGCCGGGATCCCGGAGCGGGTCCGGATCATCGAGCCCACCGTTGAGGGCGCCAGTGCTGCCACCGTCGAGCTCATGTCGGAGCCGGATCGGCCGGATGCGATCTGCTGTGTCAGCAATCGGGTCACCATCGGCGTGCTGGCGGCGCTGGGCCGGCTCGGCGTGTCGGTCCCGGACGACCTGGCGGTCATCGGCTTCGACGATTTCGAGCTCAGCGACGTCGTACGTCCTCGCGTGACGATGGTTCATCAGCCCGCCAACGAGCTTGGGATGCGCGCCGCGGCTCTCCTGATCGACCGCATCGAGGGCCGTGAGGACGGCCCGGCTCGGGCCGTAACCCTGCCGGTGGAGCTGATGATCCGAGACTCATGCGGCCACCACGGGTCCCCGGACGACCCGAGCGTTCGGGCGGCCGCGGGCGAGGCGATCGACTGACGGGGCGGGCTGGGTTCAGGGGACTTGCCAGGGTCGACGGGTAAGACGCCTTACATACTCGTTCGGGCGGGTGGGACGACCGTTTCAGATAGGTTGCGGACCTGCCAGATCCCTGGAATCGTCCGACCGCCTGAATATGCTGGTCCGGCCGCATGTGTCCCGGACCGTTGCGCACCAGGCAGTGGTTGGCTGACCCGATGGCGGATCAGGAGGAGCAACATGGCCAAGACCAAGCAGACAAAGCCGGCGAAAGAGACCGCCTCGGCCGCGCCGGACGAGACCGCCGGGCCGGTCGCGGGCAAGGCGACCACTCGCACCAAGGCGACGGGGCTCGTTCCGCTCCAGAGGCGCCTCGGGAAACTGCGCAAGGCGGAAGCCAAGAGGCAGCGCCAGCTCCAGGCCATCCAGGACAAGGCGGCGCGCACGTCCGACGAGATGACACAGCTGCTCGAGTCGGTCGCCAACTGGCTGGAGCATCCCGAGGCCACGGCCGAGCCCGAGCATTCCCAGAAGAACGGGATGCGCGAGCCCGTCGCGGCGGGGCATTGAGCCAGGCGATCCTCGATCGCGCTCGCCCGGGAGTCCGCGGGCCGAACGAAGCGCCCGCGATGTCGCGAGTTGACCGATGCGTGTCGGGATACTGACCGCCGGCGGTGACAGCCCGGGGCTGAACGCCGCCATCAGGGCCATCGGCAAGGCCGCCACCGGCCGTTATGGCATGTCCGTGATCGGCTTCCGTGACGGGTTCCGCGGTCTTGCGGACGATCGGACCGAGAAGCTGGCCAATCGCAGCCTGTCGGGGATCCTGACGGTTGGCGGAACGATCCTCGGCACGAGTCGTGACAAGCCTCACCGGATGGCGGTCGACGGCAAAGTCGTCGACCGCACGACGGATGTCGTCCGGACCTACGAGAAGCATCGACTCGATGCTCTCGTGTGTCTCGGCGGCGGCGGAACGGCGAAGAACGCCCTGCGCCTCGTGCAGGCGGGCCTGCGCGTGGTCCAGGTCCCCAAGACGATCGACAACGACATCGCCATGACCGACGCGTCGATCGGTTTTGCGACTGCTCTGGATATCGCGACCACCGCCATAGACCGTCTTCACAGCACGGCACACAGCCACCATCGGGTCATCGTGGTGGAGGTGATGGGCCACCGTTCCGGCTGGCTCGCCCTCGGCGCGGGCCTTGCCGGCGGCGCGGACGCGATTCTTATTCCCGAGATCCCATACAGCGAGGACGCGATCGCCGAGGCGATCGCGCGGCGGGTCGCGAGCGGCTCCAATTTCAGCATCGTCGCGGTGGCTGAAGGTGCTCGGAACATTCGAGACTCGCAGGCCCTGCGCGAGGCGGAAGCTCGCCGGAAGGCGGCCTCGAGCCCGGATGAGGAGGCGGAAGCGCTCGCCGGCCAGGCAGCCGTGGATCAGGCCCAGGCCGGCAACACGCTCCGGCTCGCACGCGAGCTGGAGCGGCTGACAGGGCTCGAGTCGCGGGTCACGATCCTGGGCTACGTGCAGCGAGGAGGCACTCCCTCCGCACCGGACCGCCTGCTGGCGACGCGTCTCGGCACGGTGGCGGCGGACCTGATCCAGTCGGGTGCTTCGGGGATCATGGTCGCGGCCCGGGGGAAGGCACGGAACCTGTCGCCCTGGAACAGGTCGCGGGCAAGCGAAAGATGGTGCCCAGGGACCACGCCTGGGTCCAATCGGCGCGCAATCTCGGGACCTGCCTGGGCGACTGAAGCGGCCCTCGTTAGCGGCCCGGCTCGGACCCGGCTTCGGCATCAAGCCAAGCTGCTGCCAGAGTGCGAAGCGTCGTCGGCGTCGGGTCTCCGATCGGTTCAACCGGGACGGAAGTCAGATGGTCCAGCGCGGGCGGAGTCGCGGCGCCGCGGCCGCGTGGGCGCGGCGTCGCGCCGACCCAGGAGCATCGGATGGCTGCCGCACCTGGCCGAGCAACACTCCGCCGAGGATGGCCAGGCAGGCGAGGCCCTGGAGCGGCGACAGCGAATCGCCCTCGATGGCCCAACCCGAGGCCAGCGCCACGACCGGCACGAGATTGATCGCCATCGCCGCCCGACCGGCGGGCATTCGGCTGACGGCCATGTTGTAGAGGCCGGACGGGACGAGCGTCACGAGCAGCCCGAGGTACAGAACGCCGGCCCACGCGTCGAATGGCACCGACTGCCACTCGTGAAGTGGCATAAGGATGAGGGCCGGAAGGAAGACCACCGCGCCGGCCAGGCACTGGAGTCCTGTCAGCAGCCAGGAGTTGTATCGGCCGACCAGGCTCTTGAGAGTCAGCGTCGAGACCGCGTAACACGCCATCGCCAGCACTTCCAGGCCGTTGCCGAGCGCCGGGTTGCTGGCGGCACTCTCCGAGGGTCCTCCGACCGACAGGGCGAACACCCCGGCCATGGAGATCGCGAGCCCGACGACGGCCACGCGGGCCAGTCGCTCGGACAGGAAAACTCGGGCGCCAACGGCGACGAGCAACGGCACCAGGGCTGAGATCGTGCCCGCCTGCGACGCCGTGGTCAGCTGCAGGGCGTTGCCCTCGAGAACGAAATAGACGCACGGCCACATGACCGCCAGAACGGCCAGCAGCCGCCAGTCGCCTGATCGCCGTTGCGGCGAGGGCAGCGAGGCCAGAGGGCGGTCATCATCGCCGAGGCGATGATCATCCTGATGCCCACGACCACGAGCGGGCCAAAGCCTGTAAGGGCGGCCTTGGTGGCGACGAAGCTCGTGCCCCAGAGCAGCACCGCGCCGCCCAGGCCGAGTAGCGGCCATGCCTCGGATCGCAGGTTCGATCTCGTCAACTGTCCACCTCGTCCACCGGCCAGTCCCTGTCCACGGCGCGGCCCGCGCTGGCAATGAATGGCGGGGACGAGAAAATCGTAGCCTTCGACCGCCGGGCTGTCGACCGCGCCGGCGCGCGCCTTCGAGTGAGCCTAGCCTTCGACTACGAAAAGGGTGACGTAGCTGTCTGCGGTGGCCGGGCCGGAGGGCGGCGGCGATGACGCGTGGCTCAGCAGGATGGTGTATGTCCCGTCGGCCAGGTCCCCGAGATCGAGGAAATCCACCCCCGAGCCGTTCGGATCGAGAGGTCGGAGCTCGTGGCTGGCGAGCTGTCCGCCGCTCTTATCCAACGCCACGAGGCTGCCCAGGACGCTGCCTTCGCCAACGTTCGCGGCCAGGGCGAGGCGGCCTCGCGGAATGCGGGGATGGTCGAGCTCCGCCAGATCGGCGTTGCCGTGGGTGAGGATCGAAGTCCCGGGAACGGGCCAGGTCGACGCTGGGGATGAGCATGTGGCAGGCGATCGTCGGGCCCAGGCCACAGATTGCCCAGGAACCTCCGGACGAAGCCTGGAAGGCGCGCTCGAGCCGTGCGCTGACGGCGGCTGGCTGGAGGTCCACCGGGCTGGTTTCCGTCTTGCGGACCGTTGAGGCCGCGATCGCCGATTGGACGAGCGTCGCCGCGGCGGTCGCGGTTGCGGTCGAGACCTGGCCCAGGCGGTAACCGAGCCCGAGTCCAACCAATCCGAAGAGCGCGCTCGCGATCAGCGCGATGGACACGATCGGCGGGATGAGCCAGCCCCGAGTGGTAAGCCGCCGCAGTGGTGAGATCGCCGTCATCGGGCAGGCCCGAGCGGTCCTGCGGCTTGGTCGTCTTCGGCCAGGTCGTTGGGGCGCCTGAACATCCACGCAACCTCCGAGCCTCCATACCCTCCGATGAAGGTTTAGCACCGAGTCGCGGCGCGAGTCCGTGCGGTCACGGCGGTTCCGTTTCGCGCGCCCCTTTGGTGCCGCGGGCTATCGGAGCTCCGCGAGTGCCACGGAGATCTGGCCGGCGACGCGGGCGTTGTTGACGATCAGGGCGACGTTGGCCCGCACCGAGCCACCTTCCGTGATCTCGGCAATCCGGGCGAGAAGCCACGGCGTCAGAGCCGGGCCGTCGATCCCGGCCGCGACCGCCTCCGCGATTGCCCGCCCCACGGCCGCTCGCGCGTCAGCGAGGGGATAGGCCTCCGCCTCCGGGACGGGAACGCACAGCAGCAACCCCGAGCCGAGCCCGAGATCCAGGTGCGTGGCGACGAGCGTGGCGGCGGACGCCACGTCCGGCACCCATGCGGGAGCCGTTATCCCGCTCTCCCGGGACCAGAAGCCCGGCATCTGGTCCGTGCCGACGGAGACCACCGGCACGCCGCGCGTCTCGAGATACTCGAGGGTCGCCGGCACATCGAGAATCGCTTTGGGACCGGCGCAGATCACGGCGACCGGAGTGCGGGCCAGCTCTTCGAGGTCCGAAGAGATGTCGAAAGTGCGCTTCCGGACCCGAGCGCGCCGCGATGAACGCCGCCGATCCCGCCCGTGGCGAAGACTCCGATACCCGCGGCAGCCGAGGCGATCATCGTTGCCGAGACGGTCGTGGCGGCCCAGCCACCGCCGGCCAGCGCCGCGGAGAGGCTTGGCCGGGAGGCCTTCATGACGCCGCTCGTCGTGGCCAGGGTCAGGAGCTGCTCCTCGCCGAGGCCAACGAGGATGCGGCCGCCGTTGATCGCCACCGTCGCCGGAACCGCGCCGCTCTCGCGAACCGCGGCCTCCGCCGCGCGAGCCACCTCCACGTTCTGGGGGTAGGGGAGGCCGTGGCTGATGAGCGTCGATTCGAGCGCGACCACGGGTCGATGCGCGGCGATCGCCTCGGCGACCTCGGGTGCGACGGACAATCGGTCGCGGACTCCACGAGCCGGTCGACGAGCTGGGTGTCTGCATGTCGCGATGGTACAGGTGGCGGGCCAGAGGCTTCCCTGGGCGGAAGCCGCGAGACCTGCCCGGCGCCGGCGCGGCAGGCGTGCACTGCCGGGTGCCGGCCGTGACGCCCGACGCGGTCTCAATCCGGATCAGTCGAAATCGAGCTCCCGCTTGGGCTCGAGCAGATGCTTTGCCGCCAGCCGATTGCCGGCCGTGGCCGCGAGTCGGAGAGACTACGGCGAGAGGCCTGCCCGCACGGCGAGCTCGCAGCCAGCCAAGGATGAACCCGGCGTCGAAGGCATCCCCGGCGCCGGTGGTCTCCGTGGACGGCCATCAGCGTGGCCGCTACGTCAAGGGGCTCGAGCAGCTCCGGCTTTCGGTGAACAAGACCGTCGCGCCTCTGGCCCCGCGCTTGATGACGGCGATAGGCGCCAGATCGAGAAGCCCTTCCTCGCCTCCGGACCAGAGCACTCCGCCTCGGAGCCCGCGGTGAAGATGAGGTCCGGCGCCGCGGCGCCTACCAGGTCCAGGGCCGGCTCGCCGCCCCAGCGCCAGAAGCGGTCGGCTGCGATGCCAGGTCCACCATCACCGGCGGACCGGCCGCGTGGCTCGTTCGGCCGCGTCCAACCCAGTTCGCCGAGCGGGCAGCCCAGCAGCGAGTAGGTGGGTATGTGGACGAGCTCAGGGCACCGCGACCACAACTCCCTCAGATGACAGCGGTGCCAGCAGCAGGGCCGCCGCCCGGTCCTGGACGAAGGATCGCTCGCCGTCGAACCAGCCCTCGAACACACCAATCCGGCCCGTCGCGTGCCCGGCAATTCGGCAACCACGGGCGACGAGACACCGTCCGCCTCGACCCGTCCGGACGAACTGTCGCCCCGCGGCATCGCGCCCGATGGAGCCGATCCAGCACCGTCGCGAGCTCCCGTCCGTCCGAGCCCGCGGGCCGTGGTTGTGCCCGAGCCTCCCCTGCCGGAGCATCACCCTGCCCGGCACGTCCCGTGCCCGAACTCGAGCTGGGTGCCTGGGGACGAGCGCCACGTCCACGACCACATCTCCGAGGACCACCACTTTGGGGCGGTACTCCCGGCGCTGACCGGGCCTTTTTTTATCGGATTTTTGATTTTAACCATTGAAGTAACTCGGCCGCCCCCATCCGCGCCGATCGCTACTTTTTATCACCGCCGCCCGAGCGAGAGCCCGCAACTTGAGCCTTCCCACTTTTTTGGCCTCAGGCGGGCTAACATCCGGCTGTAGCGGTCCGTTCTCACCCAGGCTCCGACCTTTGGCAGGCCCCGCCGCCGCCCGCAATTCGAGGGTCGCGCGATGGAACGGCCGCTATCTACCTGGTCTGGTCGTGGGCAAGCTGGCTCCAGAAGGGACCTCTCGGAGTCCCGGACGATCCCAGCCGGGGCTAGCTGTTCCGCCGCTTTTTTAGGGCTGTCACCTCATGGCCGGCGACGAGCCTGCCCTTCGAAACCCACGCCGGCACGCCGGACGCAGCGAAACTGGCATGCGTCGGGCAGTGTGCACCCCACAGAATGCCTCCATGGGCCATGAAACGAGCCTATCGAAGCATTTGGACTCGCCGTGCTTCGGTTGCGGAGCATAGCGCCGCACGACCTTGACTGGAAGTGGCTACATGACCCTCGTATCGCATCGGCAATTCGCTCGTCTGGCAGCCATCGGCGTGGCTTCGGCCATGGCGTTGGGGATGTTCGCGGGAACGGCCTCGGCTGCGACACCAATGACCCTCTACGTCTCGAAGGAGCATGCCAGCGACGCCAATCCGTGCTCGGCGACCATGCCCTGCCTGACGATCGGCCACGCCATCTCGATGGCCGGCGCCGGTGCCACCATTCGCGTCGACGAAGGGACCTACGCCGGCGCCGGTCTCCGTGACCAAGAAGCTGAACCTCGTTGGGGAGAAGGCCGTCATCGACGCCACCGGCCAGAAGGGCGGCATCCAGCCGCTCGCCGGCATGGGCATCGTCGGCTACGGCCTGCTCATCTTCGGCTTTTACGCCTACGGCACACATGGGAACAAAAAATCAACCGACTTCGCCGGTCAAGAACGCTCTCGAGACGACGGGATCATCGTCGCGGGCACGTCGAAAGTGACACATCGCCCCACAACGTGATCCGCCACGATGACGCCGGCTTCGACACCACGCTCACCCTGGGACTGCCCGCGCGGGGACATCCCGTGCGACTGCGGCGAAGGTCTCCACCTCTCTTGAGCGTCGCCTGGTCCCCACGTCAACGGGCAACGTCCAATCGAGAACAACGTCGGCGGGATCCTCGTCACCGACGAGGTCGGGCCGAGCGCCCACAACGCCATCTCCTGGAACGTCGCGAAGAACAACGCCCAGAACTGAGGCGTCGCCCTCTACCTTCGGCGCCACGACGCCCTGGCCATGTGCCGACCCCGACCAAGGGCGGCATGTACGACAACGTCGTGACTCGACAACTGTCTCGATGGGCAACGGCGGCGCCGGCGTCGGCATGTTCGCCCCGTTCCCGGGCACCGCCTCCTACGACAACACCGGTCAGTCTGCAACGTGCTCAAGAACAACGGCGAAGCCGGCGTCGGCATCCACGCCCATGCCCCCGGCCAGAACGTGTCCGGCAACGTCGATCGTCGGCAACTGGGTCTCCGGCAACGGCATCGATCCCGGATTCGGGCAGCGGCCATCCCACGGGCATCGCCATCTTCAGCGCGGTCGTGCCGGTGACCGTCGATGGTGGCCGACAACCACGTCTCCAACGAGTACTGGGGCCTCTTCAAGGCCGGGACCGCTCACCATCAACGGCCTCTCGACCAACCACTACTCGAGCACGGTGACGAACCCGACCAACTGACGCTCGGCCCTCGCGGTAGTACCGGCCGGCGGCCCGATTTCGGGCCGCCGGCTTACTTTTCGCCGGTCGTGCGAATGGGCCGCCGCGCCGATACCTATCGAGAGCCAAGGAACGGCTCAGGGCGGCGCATTGAGCCGCCCAAGCAACGTCGCCGGAGGGGTGGCGTCCTCGGGAGTCCGATGACCGACCTACTGACTCGCGTCCGATCGCCACTGGGGGACGAGCGGGCAAGCCGTCTCCGAGCCCATGCCAGTCTGCTGATCGTCCTCGCGGGGATGGGCGGGATCGTCCTCCACTTCCTGCCGTTCCTGGGCCCCGCGGGACAGACGCTCAGCTATCTTGGCATCGAGTTCGCCGCCGTCGCGATCGTCTTCTCGGGCGTGCTGCTGACGCGGCCTCCCCGGGCCGCCGGCTGGATGCTCTTCGCGCTCGGCATGCTGGCCATCACGATCGGCGACTTCATGTGGTATCCCGGCTCGTTCGCCGAGAAGCAGCACCAGCGTTTCCGTTTCGGACGTGTTCTTCATCGCCGAGTATCCGCTCATGATCGCGGGCGCGCTCCTGCTGTTCCGGGCCCGTCCGGAGCCGGCGAGCTTCCTCGACACGCTCATCGTGACCATCTCGGCGCTGTCGATCGTGCTCGAATTCCTGGTCCTTCCCTCGCTCGAGGGCTACGACGGCCCCGGCTGGGCCTGTTCACCATGCTCGCTATCCGATCGCGGACGTGGCGCTCGCGGCGGTCGCCTGCGTTCGATGCTCGTCGGCGACATGCGCCGCTCTGGCTCGGCGTTCCTCGCCGGGATCGGCGCGCTCATCGCTGCGGATCTGCTCAATCTCGGGATCGGCCTGACCGACTTCAACCTCGATCCCTCGCCGACCGACGGCTTCTGGATGCTCTCGATGGTCCTGTGGGCGGCCGCGTCGCCCACCCATCGGCCGAGGTCCGCTCGCGCCCGTGCTCGACTCGCGGCGCATCGAACGCGCGCGGCGGCTGATCATGACGCGCGCCCTGATGCTGCCGCCGTTGAGCATTGCCGTGCTCGCGGCCCAGGATGGTCTGCGGCCGCCGATCTCGCTCCTCGCCTGGGGCCTGATCGCCTTCTTGGTCATGTCGGACCGACGTCGCGATGTCCCTGGCCCGCCGGTCCGAGCACGGGCTTCGGCGGGCGAGCGAACGCCTGACCCTCGCCGTCAAAGCCGGCAGCATCGGCATCTGGGAGTTCGATCCGGTCGACGATGTCTTCCGCTGGGACGCCCAGCTTGTCTCGCCTCTACGGCGCGCTGGAACGAGCTCGACGGCACCTACGTGGCTGGCTCGGCGTCGTGCAGACCGACGACGCGACGGCGTCGACGAGGAGATGCATGGCCGCGATCAGGGCGAGGAAGACTTCGACACGACCTTCCGCGTCGTCTGGCCCGACGGCACGACCGCTACCTGCGGGCGATGGCGGTGGTCCAGCGAGGGCGCGATGCGGTCTTCCGCATCACGTGACGGCACGAGCTGGGACGTGACGGGCCAGAAGGAAGCCGAGACGGAGATGCGGGACAACAACTTCCAGCTCGCGATCGCGATGAGCCGGGCGATCGAGCTGGCGGCCGACGCCGACGCGCGCGAACAAGGCCAAGAGCGAGTTCCTGGCCAACATGAGCCACGAGATCCGCACGCCGATGAACGGCGTCATCGGCATGACGGGCCTGCTGCTCGACACGCCGCTCGACGACGAGCAGCGCCGCTACGCCGAGACCGTTCGGACGTCGCGCCGACTCGCTGCTCGCGCTCATCAACGACATCCTCGACTTCTCCAAGATCGAAGCCGGCAAGCTGGAGCTCGAGACGCATCGACTTCGACCTGCGCGGCTCTGCTCGACGACTTCGCCGCGGTGCTGGCCGTCCGGGCGCAGGAGGCGGGGCTCGAGTTCGTCTGCTCCGCCGATCCCGACGTGCCGAGCCAGCTGCGTCGGCGATCCCGGCCGGCTGCGCCAGATCCTGCTCAACCTCGCCGGCAACGCGGTCAAGTTCACCCACGCAGGGCGAGGTCGCGGTCCGGACGATCGCTCGTGTCGGAGACCGACGACGAGGTGCTGCTGCGCTTCTCGGTCAGCGGACACGGGCATCGGCATTCCGCGCGACAAGCAGGCGCATCCTCTTCCAGAAGTTCACCCAGGCCGACGCCTCGACGACGCGCCAGTACGGCGGCACCGGCCTCGGGCTGGCGATCTCCAAGCAGCTCGCGGAGCTGATGGGCGGCGAGATCGGCCTGGACAGCGACGAGGGCGCAGGGCTCCGAGTTCTGGTTCACCGCGCGCTTCGGCAAGCAGGCGCGACCGGCAGACGGCCGTCGCGCTGCCCGCGGACATCGCCGGCGTTCGCGTCCTCGTCGTCGACGACAACGCCACCAACCGGGAAGTCCTCCGGGTCCAGCTCGACGCCTGGGGCATGCGGCCCGACGAGGCCGCCGACGGCCCGTCCGGCGCTTGCGGGCGCTCCGCGCCGCCCGCGACGCCGGCGATCCGTTCGGCGCCGCGATCCTCGACATGCAGATGCCGGGGATGGACGGCGAGGACCTGGCCCGGATCGATCAAGGCGGACGGACCCTCGCGCCATCGCGCCTGGTCCTGATGACCTCGCTCGGCGACCAGCGCGGGATCGCGGCGCAGCATGGAGGAGCTGGGCTTCGCCGCCTATCTGGTCAAGCCCGTCCGACAGTCGGATCTCTTCGACTGCCTGGCCGTCGGTGATCGCCGGTGCCGGAGCTGAGCGCGGCCGATGCGCCCGCGCTCGCTCGACGCCGCCGCGCCGTGCTCGACTGCGACGCCGGCCGGCTGGCGGCGATGCGCATCCTGCTGGCCGAGGACAACGCCACGAACCAGCAGGTCGCGCTGGGCATGCTCGGCGAAGCTCGGGCTTGCGGGCGGACGCGGTCGTCGAACGGCGCCGAGGCCGTCGCGCGCGCTCGAGACGCAGCCCGTACGACCTGGTCCTGATGGACGTCCAGATGCCGGAGATGGACGGCCTGGAGGCCACGCGCCGGATCCGCGACCCGCGGTCCGCGGTCCTGAACCACGCGCTCCCGATCGTCGCCATGACGGCCCACGCGCTGCAGGGCGACCAGCGACAGATGCCTCGACGCGGGCATGAACGACTACGTCACCAAGCCGGTCTCGCCGCGGCGCTCGCGCAGGCCCTCGAGCGGTGGCTGCCCGCGCGGCCGAGTCGGCGGCCGCCGAGCTGCAGCCGCCGGTCGGCCGCGCCGAGCCGGCCGGCGCGCCGAGCCCGCCGTGCGCCCAGGCGCCGACGTCGCGGCGCCCGTGTTCGACCGGGCGGGCATGATGGCCCGCCTGATGGACGACGAGGATCTGCTCGACGGCCGTCGTCGACGGGTTCCTCGAGGAGATGCCGCGACGAGATCGAGACGCCTCGAGCGCTCGTCGACCGACGGGCGACGCCACCGGCGCGCGCCGCCAGGCCCATTCGATCAAGGGCGCGTCGGCGAATGTCGGCGGCGAGGCGTTGCGAGCCGTCGCGTTCGAGGCGGAGAAGGCTGGACAGGCCGGCGACCTGGCAGGCGATCATGGCCGCGCATGCCCGATCTCGAATCCCAGTTCGCCCTGCTCCGCGAAGCCATGGTCGAGCATCGCGGCGGCCAGGGGAGCCGAGCCGGGGGCGATGCGGTGAAGACGCTGATCGTCGAGGACGAGCTGACCAGCCGGGTGCTGCTGCGCGAGCTGCTCAAGCGCTTCGGGCCGCCGCACGTGGCCATGAACGGCACCGAGGCCGTCGAGGCGGTTCGCGTCGCTCTGCAGGCCGGCGAGCCCTTCGACCTGATCTGCCTGGACATCATGATGCCCGAGATGGACGGCCAGGAGGCGCTCAAGCGCATCCGCCAGCTCGAGGAGGAGGCCGGGCTCGACGCGCGGACAAGCGGGCCAAGGTGATCATGACCACGGCCCACGCCGATCGCGACAACGTCCTCGAGGCGATCCAGGGCCAGTGCGACTACTTCCTGGTCAAGCCGATCGACGGCCGGGCTCTGCTCGAGGAGCTGCGGCGGCTGGGCTCATTCCGGCGGGCAAGTAGATCGAGCGCGCCTGCAGCCCGCAATCGCCGCCGATAGCGCCGTCCTCGGCGAGGTGGCTCCTGGCGTCGCCGTCGTCGTGCGCGACGATGCTGATCGAGCCGTCGGCCTCCAGCGTCGCGAGCTTCATCTGCTTCACGCTCTCGAGCCCGTGCTCGCGGAGGGCCGCTTCGACGTCCACGAGGTCCAGCCCCTGCCGGACCAGCTCGCGAAGGTTCCAGGGGCCGTCGCGACCCACGACGGTCGGCTGGAAATCGAGCAGTCGCCGGACGACCGGCAAGCGAACGCGGAGAGCCACGGACGCGCGTCGATGACGAACAGCGTCGCCACCAGGATCAAGCCGCCGGTGAGCGACGAATCGGGTCCCGTCATCGCCGGCTGGAGCGCATTGGCCCGAGCAGCACCAG
This sequence comes from uncultured Chloroflexia bacterium, assembly GCA_963816135.1. Classification (GTDB taxonomy): domain Bacteria; phylum Chloroflexota; class Limnocylindria; order Limnocylindrales; family CSP1-4; genus Fen-1039. Next base: position 1,264,007 of record CAWFJD010000017.1, on the reverse strand, counting down.
GGCCAGGTCGAAGAGCGTGAACTGCCCGATCTCGCGCTTGCCGAAGAGCCGGAGCGCCACGAAGAAGGCGACTAGATGACCGACGCTCGGAAGACGAGCTCGAGAGCGGGCGTACCGAGAGCCCACATCGCGGACTCCTTGGGCAGGAATAGGGCGCTGATCCGCACGATGGATGGCCCGGGCGGCCGTCAAGCCGCGGTGCACCTGCCAGAAAGAGGTCGAGCGCCCGGCGGGAGGCGGCCGCTTGACGCCGTCGCGCCTATCGGTCACGTTGCCGCAATGCCGCCAATGCCGCTTCCAGAGCCGGGACCCATCACCAACATCGCCCGGATCGTCCAGCCCGCCGACTCGAACTCCGCAGGGACGTTGTTCGGCGGGGAGGCGATGCGCTTCATGGACGAGGCCGCCGCCATGGCCGCGATCCGATACACCCATGGCTCGGTGGTGACGGCCCACGTGGACGCCGTGGACTTCCACCACCCGGTGCCGATGGGCGCCCTCTCGAGGCGAGCGCGCGAGTCACGGCCGTGGGACGCACGTCGCTCGTGGTAGAGGTGATCCTCGAGGCCGAGGACCGCTACACGGCCGAACGGACGATCACGACGACCGGCCGCTTCGTGCTGTCGCCATCGACGACGAGGCTCACCCGCGCGAGATCGGCTGACTTCTGCGCAGGCGTAGCGCAGGCCGATTTAGGGGTGCGTGCTGAGTCGCATCTTGCTCGACACCACGTATCCTCGAGTTGTGTTGCGCATCGGATCCGTAGTCATCCGTGTCGACGATTTCGCCCGGCAGAAGGCGTTCTGGATGGCCGCCCTGGACTATGTCGCCGGCTACGAGTTGCCCGACGACTTCGTCCTCCTGAAGCCGCGCGACGGCGACGGCCCGAATGTGTCGCTCGATCACGTTCGCTCGGAGCAGAAGCTGCCGCCGCGGATCCACCTGGATCTCTATGCCACGGACCAGGCCGCGGAAGTCGAGCGGCTCGTGGGTCTTGGCGCCGCCCGCGTCGAGTGGTCTCGTCGCCCTGCCGACGCCGACTACGTGATCCTGGAGGACCCGGAAGGAAACCGGTTCTGCGTCGTGGACGCGGCCGAACCTCGAACCACGGATCACGGTTAGGGGCTTGCGGCCGGCGGCTGGCTGAGCCACGCGAGCGCGACGAGGTCAGGCGGGCACGAACCGGACGATGATTCGATAGTCGTCCTTGGCGCCGTCACAGGTCTGCAGTGTGATCACCGGTCCGGCGGTCGCCGCCCAGACCTCGCCCTTGCCCCAGGTCGCGATCGGCAGATCCTTGACCCATTCGAGCTTGTAGGCGTGCGCGGTTCCCGCGGCGTCGGTGTAAGTGGCGGCCAGCCCGGGCTGGAGCAAGCCCGCGTGGTAGCCGTCATGGAGGGGCTTGAAGACCCCCCAGGCATGGCCGAGCAGGTACAGATTGTTCGCCCCCGAGCACGGCCAGCTCCAGATCCCGTTCGGGATCAGCTGCCGCAAGCCGTCGTCCCGATGCTCGAGTTGATCCGAAGGGCCGGTATCGAGAGGTGGTTTCGAACCACGGGAGCGGCGGGCGCGGCCCGCCGAGCCGCGGTCGGCAGCGGGGTCGGCGGAGCGGTAGGCGCCGGGGTCGGGGTGGCGGTAGGCGTGGGCGTGGCCGTGGGGGTCGGCGTGGCCGTGGGGGTCGGCGTGGCCGTGGGTCCGTGCGGGATCGTGGGCGCTGACGGCGAGTCGAGGTTCGCCGCGGCAAGGCCGTAGACGGCCGCGGCCTTCGCGGTGGCTGCGCTGCCATCGGTGGACGCGGCAAAGGCGACAGCCGTAGCCGTCAGGAAGAACGACGAGAAGACCAGCGCGGTGACCAACCACGCCGCCACCAGGGCGATGCCGGGACCCGGCTTGGAGCTGCCCGCGGAGGACGCGGGTGCGGATCCGAACAGTCTGGGCATGTGACGGCACCCTCTGCGCCAGTCGGCACAGGATGGGAGCGACCGGACGAACGCGCGATGCGCGAAAGCCGCTCGGGAGGGCTTGGTCGAGCCAGACTAGGTGGCTACCCGGCAAGGCACCACCGCCCGTTGGTCCCGGCAGCCGATGGCCCCGACGGACCTACCCCTTTGGTGTTGGTGCCGGAACTTCGGACTGGTCGGCGTCCCGGATGCGGACCGGTTCGTAGACCAGGAACGCACCCTTCTGTTCGCAGCCCCGCAAGTCCACCTCGACGACATAGGACCTGCCCGTCACGTCGAACAGCCTCTGCCCCAGCCACTCCGGAAGGTTGGCATGATCGCCGCCGAGGTCGGTCAGTGCCGCGATCAATTCTTTGTGGCTCAGCGTCGCCGGCAGCGGCGCCAGAATCCCTACCGTCAGATCGCGGCCGCAGCGAAGCTTCTGTACGACGGGTGCACGAGGTTTCTTCTCGGGTTCTTCCATGTCTCTTAGCCTACTCCGCCTGGGGGCCAATGAGCGCGAGTTCGACCCTGCCATCCATCCTCTTTGTGTCCAGGGCCCCGGCCGCGGTACAACTCGTGCCATCTCCGCGTCTCCATGCTCGCGCTTGCACGGAAACGCGCGCGGCAGAGGGAAGGTGGGCAATGAGCGGCCGGACGATACGAACGGGCGGCGAACGGTCAGCGGACACGGGATCGAACAGGCACCGAGCCCGCGCGGTGATCGCAGCGGTCGCCGTGGCCATCGCCGTGGGGGCATGCTCGGCAGCGGCCGCGACGCCTCCCGCGACGCCTCCTGGCAGCAACGCTCCCGGCGGCAGCTATCCCGTTGGCAGCCCTTCCCAGTCGCTCGCGCCCGCCTCGGCACCGGGGTCGTGGTCGCCATCTCCGACGGAATGGCCCTCCTTCACGCTGCCACCGGCGACACCCGGCCCGCAAAGCCCCTCGCCATCCCCGGCCCGGCCATCCAGTTCGCCCCGAGACGATTTCGACGTCGCCATGGGCGTAGCCCCGTTGTCCGCACCCGCTCAGGACGGCGGAGCCGCGGCGGCGGCACGCGTCAACGACTTCGGCTTCGACCTGCTTCGGGCCGTCGGTTCCAAGAGCAATGCGTGCGTCTCGCCGACAAGTATCGCCCTGGCCCTGGCGATGGCCCGAGCAGGGGCCGGCGGCCAGACGGCGGTTGAGATGGACGCGGTCCTCCACGATCTAGGTCGCGCGGGCCAGGCCTCGGAGATCGCCGCCCTGATCAAATCCCTCCGTTCGGTGGCGGTTCCTCACGAACAGCTGCCGGGAGAAGCGCCGGATCCCACTCTGCACGACCAGGATCCCGTGCTCAGCATCGCGAACCAGGCGTTCATGCAGACCGGAATGCCGTTCGAACCCGCCTACCTGGACCAGCTGAGCTCCGGTTTCGGCGCGGGCGTCGGACTTCTGGACTACCGATCGGATCCCGAAGCCGCCAGGAAACTAATCAACAACTGGATCGCTGGGCAAACCAAAGGCCGAATTCCACAGATCCTGCAGCCAGGCGACGTCGATGAGTTGACGCGTTTCGCGCTGGCCAATGCCATCTATCTCAAGGCGGCATGGCAAGACCCGTTCGACCCGGCGAGCACGAAGCCGCTCGCCTTCACGACGTCGTCCGGATCCAAGGTCACTGTGCCGACGATGGCAAGCGGCGCTTTGCGGCCATACGCCGTGGGGGCCGGCTATCGGGCGGTCGACCTGCAGTACGCGTGGTCCAACCTGTCGATGACCGTGGTTGTCCCCGACAACATGGCCTCGTTCACTCAGACCCTGACCGCCGCGAAGCTGAAGGCAATCGTGGCGAGTGAGCGAACCTACCAGCTCGACTTCACGCTCCCGCGCTTCGCGATCGATTTGCGCGTGGACCTTTCGGAAGTTCTGCGGGCGATGGGAATGCCGACCGCCTTCAGCGCGTCGGCGGACTTCTCCGGCATCACCAAAGCGGACAAATTGGCGATCCACAAGGTCATCCATCAGGCCAACATCGACGTCAACGAATCGGGAACCACCGCTGCCGCGGCCACCGTCGTCACCGGTCGGAGCATGATGGGTCCCGGGACGCCCCACGCCGTCTTCCACGTGGACAAGCCCTTCCTCTACTTCATCCGCGATACCGCCTCCGGCGCCGTGCTCTTCATGGGTGAGGTCGCGAATCCCTCATAGCCGAAAATGTGGCTACTCGGGTTCGGCGGTCCGAAACGCGTCTTCGTGATCTGATACCCACTCACGAAAAGTGCGGGCGGGCACTCCGACCACGTCGGCCACGGTTGAGGTCACATAGGCCGGGCGTCCCATCGTCGCGCCCCACGCGGTGAGCAGCATGTCGACGACGGGAGCGGCCAGGTAGCCGCCGTCTCGCCGCGGAACTCCTCGGGCGACAACTCCTCGAACGGAATCTGACGACCGAGCACGTCCCCGATCAGGCTGACCTGCTCCGCCTGGCTCAGCGACTCGGGGCCCGTGAGGACGTAGTCGCGCCCCGCGTGGCCGTCCTCGGAGAGGACGCGCGCCGCTACGGCCGCGACGTCGCGCTCGTCGATCGGGGCCGTCTCGGCCGCACCGTACGGCCACCGGACCGCGTCCCCCTTCCGGATCGCGGGGCCCCACCAGAACTGCGCGTTCGACGCGAACATCCCGGGCCGAACGAAGGTCGACTCGAGTCCGGCAGCGCGCAATCAAGCGTTCGATCTCGGCGTGCATTCGAGCCATTGGGTTCGGCTGCTGGAAGAACGGATGCGGTGTCCGATGCGGCGAGGAGAGAAAGACGACCCGCCGCGGCTCCGACGCCAGGCGCTCGATGACCGCGGCAGCGCTGTCGACCGGGGCCGTCCAGAGGAGGAACACCGTTCGTACACCCTGCAATGCGGGGCCGAGCGAGGCTGGCTCGGTGAAGTCGCCCGCCACAATCTCGACCTTCGCCGGCAGATCTGCCGTCCCGGGGTTGCGCGAGAGCGCGCGAACGGGCACGCCCGAGGCCAGGAGCTCGGCGACGACGGCGCTCCCGATTCGGCCGGTGGCCCCCGAAACTAGGACGGGTTGCATCTCGACCCTCTTCGCGGTGGCAGTCAGGTTTCTCGGACCGGCTCGTAGGTGATGACTCCGTCGAGCGAGACGTTCTCGCTCATGACGATCCTTCCCATTTCGCTCCTTCAAACGCGACGTCACCCTCCTCCGGTGGTGTCGGCGAGGAGTGTCGCCGAATACCAGGACCGGTAGACCGCCATGTCGCAGGTCGCCGCGAACGTTCCGGTCGTTGGATCGAGATGATGGATCATCGCTCCGTTACAGGCGGCCATCACGACGATCATCCAGACATCGGTGAGCGATGAGATGAGAGGCAGGGCTGCGGCAGCCCTGAGTACGGTCAACTCGAGTGCCACGATCGCCTCGATGGGCCTGTCCGGAGTCGTCGCGGCGTTGATCGGCCTGCGGGGCGCCTTCGTGCTAGCGGGCGGAGTGATCGTTCTTTCTGCCGCGGTCGCGCTCTTGCTGTTCCGACGGCGGGAAGATCGGGTGTGGCCCCGTCCTGACGTTGCGTGACGTCGCACCGGCCGCGCCGGACGAGGCACACGGCGCCATCTCCGTGGCGTACCCTGCGTTGGTGCCGATTCGGCCGGCCGTCACCGGCCTCGCGCACGCGTTGCCCTCAGGCTCGGACGAGGAGTGGGCGCTCACGAACCCGTAGGAGGATGGGAATGGCGTTCGTCAAGTTCCAGGGCGAGAGCGTGCCTCTCGAGATGCACAAGGTCCGCATCGTCCAGAAGCTGAACCTGCTGCCCGTGGACGAGCGCCTCGAGTGCGTCACGGCGGCGGGGAACAACACGTTCCTGCTCCAGAATGCGGACGTCTTCCTCGACATGCTCACGGACAGCGGCGTGAACGCCATGAGCGACCGCCAGCAGGCCGCGATGATGGTCGCCGACGACTCGTATGCCGGCAGCGCCACGTACGCGCGGTTCGACGCAAAGGTGCGCGAGATATTCGGCACCAAGTACCTCCTGCCGGTCCATCAGGGACGCGCGGCCGAGAACATCCTCAGCCAGGTCTTCGTCAAGCCCGGCCAGATCGTGCCGATGAACTATCACTTCACCACGACCAAGGCCCACATCACGCTCAACGGCGGCTCGGTCGAAGAGATCTACGCGGACGTCGCCCTCGAGACCAAGAGCGACCACCCATTCAAGGGCGACATGGATATCGCCAAGCTCGAGGCCCTCGTGGCCGAGCACGGCGCCGACAAGATCGCGTTCGTCCGACTCGAGGCGGGCACCAACCTGATCGGGGGTCAGCCGATCTCGCTCGCGAACATGCACGCGGTCCGGAAGGTGTGCGACAAGTACGGCTTGATCCTGGTGTTCGACGCCAGCCTGCTCGCCGACAACCTGTGGTTCATCAAGACCCGCGAGGCGGCCTACAAGAACGCCTCCATCCGCGACATCACGCTCGAGATCTCGGGCCTGATGGACATCACGTACTTCTCGGCTCGCAAGCTCGGCTGCGCCCGTGGCGGCGCCATCGCGATGCGGTCCGAGGATCTGTACAAGCAGATGAGAGCCCTCGTCCCGCTGTACGAAGGCTTCCTCACCTACGGCGGCATGTCCGTCCGCGAGATCGAAGCCCTCACCGTTGGCCTCGACGAGACGATGGACGAGGACATGATCAGCCAGGGGCCGATCTTCATCGATTACATGGTCCGCGAGCTCGATGCCCGCGGCGTCCCGGTGATCACGCCTCCGGGCGGTCTCGGCTGCCACATCAACGCGTTGCAGTTCCTCGACCACGTGCCGCAGAGCCAGTACTCCGGTGGTGCCCTCGCCTCCGCCCTGTACATCGCCAGCGGCATCCGGGGCATGGAGCGCGGCACGCTCTCCGAGCAGCGCGAACCAGATGGCACGGAGCCACTCGCCTGCATGGAGCTGGTTCGGCTCGCCCTGCCGCGGCGCGTCTTCACGCTCTCCCAGGTGAAGTACGCGATCGACCGGATCACGTGGCTGTACCAGAACCGCGCCATCGTTGGCGGCCTCGAATGGGTCGAGGAGCCGGAAATCCTCCGCTTCTTCTACGGCACACTCCGCCCGATCGGCGACTGGCAGCAGCGCCTGGTCGCCAAGTTCAAGGCCGACTTCGGGGACAGCCTCTAATCTGGAAGCTGTCCTGCGCGCGGTCTTCCGGCCCTCGTCTCCGGCGCGTCAGGACTCAGCCTTGGCTCCCGAGCATTTGCTCGAGAACCTGCGCGACCCCGTCATCGTCGTTGCTCGCCGTGACATATGCGACCGCGGAGAGGACCTGCCGATGTGCGTTCGCGACAGCGACCGCCGCGCCAGCCCAGGCGAGCATCGGAAGGTCGTTGGGCATGTCCCCGAAGGCAAGCACTTCGGAAGCAGCGATCGATCGAGCCTCGCAGAACCGTGCGAGCGTTGTGGCCTTGCTGACGCCGCGCGCGCTAAGTTCGATTGCCGATCTCTCGGGGTTGGAATATGTCGGCTCGACCAGGGCGCCAACCGAGTCCTGCGCGGTCCCAAGCAGATCATTGGCCGACCAGGCTGGATGACCGAAAAGAAGCTTGAGAGCAGGCGACTCGAGCAACCGTTCGGCATCGGCAAGCCGAGGGCGCAGATCCTCATCCCATTGGTGCCGCTGATGACCTGGTTCGCAGGCGAAGCCGTCGATCGTTTCGACGGCGAATGTCCCGCCGGGAACGACGCTTCGTAAGCGTCTCACGACTTCGAGCGCAGTCTCTTGGGCCACGGGATAGGAGTCGAGGATGCATTCGGTTCGCAGGTCGTACGTCGCGGCTCCATTGGCGCAGATGGCTATGCCGTGGTGGCCAGTCGCGTCGGCTATCCGGCCAAGCCACCGTGGCGGTCGAGCGGTTACGAACACAAGATCGATTCCGGTCGGTTCGAGCCTGGCTAGAGCCTCTGCGGCGCGAGGGGATACCGTCCCGTCGGACCTCAGAAGTGTGCCGTCGAGGTCGGTGGCCACCAGGCGCACGCGGCCATAGTCGATCCCGCCCCTGGTCATCACTGCGGGGCCATCGATGCGAGCAGCTCTGCGAGGGCGGGCAGATCGGGCAGGATCGCGTCGGCCAACTCGTGTTTGGTCCTGACTTCCCCAGCCTTGGCGATCCAGATCCCGCGCAGGCCGAGCCTTCGAGGCGCCACGACGTCCCACTCGAGGTTGTCTCCGACCATCCAGGCATCCTTGGCCGAAGCACCGAGAGACGCGAGCGCGTGGCTGTAGATCGCCGGCTCTGGCTTGCCTACGCCAAACTCGCCTTCAACGACGATCGCGTCGAAAAGCGGAGCGAGTCCGAAGCGCTCGATCTTGGCGCGCTGGACTTCGGCTGAGCCGTTGGTCACCAGAGCGAGCCGGATTCCCAATTCGCGAAAGGCTCGGAGCGCCTCCAGCGCTCCGGGAAACACCCGGCGATCAGCCTCGGTGCGGGCTCCGTAGGCAGCCACGACTGCCACAACGGCCGTGGACATGTCCGCCTCCGGAATGCCGGCCCGGCGTAGCGCCGCGGTGACGATCGACCGACGAGCAGCAATCAGGTCGGACCGACCAATGCGGTGTCTCTCTGGTTCGCTCCAATACCAGTCTCTTTCGACTTCGATGGCCTGTCTGACGGCCGCGACCGGGAGTGGCACAACTGCGGCCGCCGCGTCCACCGCAGCCGCCCAGTTGGACGAGGCCCGATCCGAGTCCGAGACGATTGTGTCGTCGAGATCGACGAGAAGCGCGAGCGGACGCGGTCCCAGCAGATTGGCTTCCCGCATCGACCGACCATCCCTCCGCTGGCTCACCCTTGGGGTCATCTGGGCAGTGTAAGTTGCGTCCGATCCGCCGACCGATTGAGCGTGAGATCGCGACTTTGCGCTGTGCCGGGTCAGGCGGCTCCCGCCATCGATGCCCGGATAATCGTCGAGCCCTCAGCCAGAGGGCTCGTCACGAGTGGTTTTGCGGGTTGGCCAGTGGACTCCTGTGGTTACGCCTTCCGCGCTACCGCGCAGATCCATCCGCGGCTCCGCTCCTCGAATACCTCGACGCGGAGGTAGCCGGCGTCGCTGAGGAGACGCCGATGCTCCTCCACGCTCAGGTAGGTCGCGCGGTAGATCAGCCGCATCACCGGGCGATAGATCCAGTCGTTTCTTCGTCCTCGGTACGTCTCCGCGGCGAGCAGAAACGTGCCGCCCGAGCGGAGCACTCGCATCACTTCGCGGACGTCGCTTGGCAGATCGGGCCAGTAGTAGTGCGTCTCCACCGCGACAACGAGATCGAACGTGGCGTCGGGAAACGGAAGGCTGGAGACCGTGCCCTGGCGAACGTCAACCCGGCCGCGCTCTATCTGCGCGCTATTGGTTTCGCGCGCGACTGCGACGCTTTCCTCTGAGTAGTCGATGCCGTAGGTCTTGCCGTCAGGTGCCGCCGACGCGAGGCGCTCGATCGTGCGGCCTCCGCCGCAGCCGACGTCGAGCATCGCAAACGCAGGACCGATCTGCACGTGGCTCAGCGCCCAAGTCGTCAGGTCGGCGTGGCCCACGTTCATGCGGTGCAGCACGGCGCGGCCGGCGCCATGCGACGGCTTGCGGCACTGCCGCGCGCCGCGCGCGGCAAGCAGCGTTCCGACGAGTCCCCCGCCGACGGTCCCGAATACGATCAGTACAAGCGTCATGCCCTCCACGTTGTGACTCCTACTGGCGGTCAGGATTTGCGACGAAGTGAGAGTTGGTGGAGAGCTCGAGCCCGAAGGCGAGCGAGGCGAGGCATTCAGCATACCCTCCGACCGGACTGTCAGAAGCTGGCAGGTAGATCGTCCCGCTTCGACTGCTGCAAAGTATCACTTCAGCGTTATACTTCGCAGTATGCCGAGCCCGATCTCGCGTCTTCAGGACATCGCCGAAGGCCAGTGGGGCCTGGTCACGCTGCGACAGGCCCGTGCAGCGGGACTGGCCTGGCCGTCGCTGGCGCGGCAGGTGGACGCAGGGCTCCTGGAGCGGGTCGCTCATGGCGTCTATCGGCTCCGCGGCGCCCCCGAGCCGGATCATCTCGCGCTTCGCGCCGCCTGGCTTCAGCTGGACCCTGGCCGGCCGGCCTGGCAGCGCCTCGACGATCCTGCGGTTGCTGTCGTCTCGCACACGTCGGCGGCGGCCATTTACGGCGTCGGCGACCTGCGGGCCGACGTGCACGAGTTCACGCTGCCCGATGCGCCGCCAGACCCGACGGCCCGATATTCGCATTCACCGAGGTCGGCATCCCTGACGATCGGAGGGTCGTCCTCGGCGGTCTTCCGGTCACTCGGGCGGCTTGGGTCATCGACCAGCTCCTTGATGATCGGGTCGATCCGGACGCCGTCGCCCAGATCACCTCCGAGGTTCTTGACCGTACCCTCGACTACCCGCGCTCTCGTGGCGGACGTTCTCTCGCCGTACTCGGCTCGCTTCGGTCTGCCGCCGAACTGATGGCCTCAGACTGCTCGAACGAATTCCTTCTTCGAGCCGGCAATCCCGACCGTGACCGGATCGCTGGCAGAGGCGGCCAGCCGATGACCGAGCATCGATTTGCCGATCCCGCGGCGCTACGTCAGGCGATCAACGCCCGGCTCCGGGTCCTCGTCGGCGAAGACCCGCAGCTGCAGCTCACGGATCTGCAGCGCCAGTTCGCTTATGACCGGTTCCTAACCCGCGTCTTCCTTGCGCCGGATCGCGATCGATGGGTCCTCAAGGGTGCCGCGGCACTTCTCGCCCGCCTGCATGCCCGCGCCCGCCACACGCTCGACCTCGATCTCTATCGTGAGCAGTCGGGGCTCGAAGAGGCGGAGGCTGCTCTCCGCGCAGCAGTCGCGCTCGACGTTGGCGACTTCTTCCGGTTCACACTGAGCCCCGGACGACCGGTCACTCAGACGGGCGTCGTCCGACGAGTTCCTGTCGTTGCTTATCTGGGTGCGACCGAGTTCGCCAGCTTCCACGTCGATGTCATCGTCGGGATCGCAATGACCGGCGAACCCGACGACGGATTGCCTCTTGTTGCCGTCGAGCCGCTGGGCCTCAGGAGCACTCACTACAGGATCTACCCCCTCGCCGACCATGTAGCCGACAAGATCGTGGCCTTCCTGCAAAGGCATCCGGGCGTCGGTGGCACGGGCCAAGGAAGCACTCGATATCGCGATCTCGCGGACCTGGCGGTCATCGCTCATCGGGAGGTGATCGCCGCTGCCGATCTACGGGTCGCTCTAATGTCCGAGGTCAGCCGGCGCGGACTGTCGCTCCCGGCCACGCTCCCGACACCAACCACGGGCTCCTGGCGATCGGGCTACGCGCGAGTCGCCCGAGACGTCCCTGACCTGTCCGAGCGGGATCTCGACTCGGCGCTTCTGACTGTTCGGGCCGTTCGTCGACCCAGTCCTTCAGGGCACTGCAAATGGGGTCTGGGACCCGAAGAGGATGGAGTGGGGGCGCCGGTAGAGCGGCTCTACCCGCTCCTTCCTTTGTCACACTTCCGTGAGGTGGACCGAGCCGATTGCTTCCAGCCGAGGAACTGAAGCAGCCCCTGACCAGCGCAGATGATTGGAAGGCCGGCGGCTCCGCCGCGGCCAGTCCGGCCGAGGGTCACCCCTCGCATGGCCGCCATGGCGCAAGGATAGAAGTTGTCTACGGCTCTCGCCATGCTCTGCCTTGGCGCCTTGGTCAGTCTCGTGGCTTCTGTCGCGCTCGTCACAGGCCCAGTGCCACCCTCGTTCTGGGTCGCTGTGTCGGTGATCTTGGTCCTGACTCGGTGCTGTTTGCCCTCACAATCTGGCTCTCAAGTGGATGCACGACGGCGGACCAGGTGATCCCGATCGTTTAGTGGTGCCGAAATCCAGGCCAAAGGTCGAAAGGTGCTGGACCTCGCCCCCAAGGCTCATGACTATCCGGACGTGAACCGTCGAGTACGCCATGGACCACTTGCGGCGCTCGACCGCCGCATCGGAAGGGTCTGGGTGCTCTTGGAGGCGATCGGCTGTCGATGCCGTAGATGAACGGTCAAGTGCCCGACTGCCGCGCAGCCTTCTTCATCGAGCCAACGGCAAACGGCTCGCTCACGGTTCGGCCGGCGCCCAACGTGGCTCTCACGATACAGGGTGGGGCACTCGACGCCTGGCCTCTGATCGTCCAGCATCGACGCTGGCCGCGACGGCTGAGATATCTACTTCCTGGGAGATCCGCTACTAGTCTGCGTGCCTCGCCATCGCTCGCGCCACATGAATGAGAACTGCCGAACCGCGCGACCGTCGGCGTCCTCGCGAAGCGGGCGCAAGTAGGTCGAGCCTCGAAGCGACAACGACGCTCGTGCGATCGCCGAGATGCTCCCCATCTAGTGCGTCCAAGATGCCTGCGCTATCCTATTCTGGCGACATGATCGGATCGAGGGACATCACGATCAGGCGGGCCGTGTTCGACTGGCTGACCGAGCAGCGCCAGGAGCACGGGGAGGCGCTGTCGCGCGCCTCGCTCGAGTCGTTCTCGCTGGACGGCAAGCGGATCCCGCTGTGGGTCCGCAGGGGATCTGGAAGCCAGCCGTCTGCGAGCTTCCGCTGTCGATTACGACCGTCGACCGGGACCCTATCCCGATGCCTTCGACGAGCGGACAGGAAAGCTCTCCTACGCCTATCGCCGCACCGATCCAGATCACAGGGACAACGTCGGCCTGCGGACTGCGCTGGCTGAGCGAGTGCCGCTGGTCTACTTCCATTCGGTCGAACCCGGCTCGTACGTCGCCGCCTATCCGGCCTTCGTTGTGGGCGATGACCCGGCCGCCCTGAGGTTCGCGGTCCAGGTGGACGACATCTCGGCTGCTTACGCGAACGCGACCAACCAGGTTGCCGACAGCGGCGCGGAGGCGCGGCGCGAGTATGTGACCCGGGCAGTGCGCCAGAGGCTCCACCAGCAGCTGTTCCGCGAGCGGGTCCTGCGTGCGTACCAGGAGAGATGCGCGCTATGCAGCCTCCGGCACCAGGAGCTACTCGATGCGGCCCACATCACGCCAGACAGCCACCCCGAAGGCGAGCCCGTGGTGAGTAACGGCGTCGCTCTCTGCAAGCTGCATCATGCCGCGTTCGACCGCCTCTTCTTCGCGGTCCGGCCGGACTACGTGATCGAGGTCAAGCCCTCGATCCTCGCCGAGCACGACGGCCCGATGCTCGTCGTTGGCCTGCAGCAAATCCACGGCAAGCTGCTGCTCCTTCCCCGGCGCCCGTCAGATCGCCCGGACTCGCAAGCGGCTCGAGCAGCGCTATGCCGACTTCCTGCGGGCGGGCTGAGCGATCAGAGGAGTAGCGATCAGGCGAGTGCTGGCTTGCCAGCCCAGAGAATTGCAGAGCCCCTCATCTAGAGGGGCTCTCGGAGCGTGAAACGGGTTTTGGAGCGGGAGACGGGATTCGAACCCGCGACATTCTGCTTGGGAAGCAGACACTCTGCCAGCTGAGTTACTCCCGCTCGCCGGTCAGGCCCAAGTTATAGCAGATCGTCCGGACGGCTATGAAGGGGCGAGCCCCCGAAATCCGGGGGCTCGCGTTCTGGCCGGCGCATCGAAGTCCTTAGCCGGCGTGTACTTCCACACCTGCAACCAGGCGATCTGGACGTAGCCCTGGGTGGCGGCCGCTGGGACGACGCCATCGGTGGACGTCTCGAACTGCATCACCAGATGCATCGGGGTGTTCGGGATGCGCGTCGTGTCGTGGATCCAGTGAACGCCATCGATCCAGCCATCGACCCGCACGCCGGGCACCCATTCGATCGTGTACGTGTGCCAATCCTGCCAGTTGGTGCCGGCCGGCGTGTTGTAGTAATCCTCGTCGTTGGCGCCGGTTCCGCCTTGGTGGTGCATGAAGGCCGCCGGCTGAGCGTTGAAGTCGGACTCGGGCGCGTCGATCTCGCCATCACGCGGCCACTTCTCGGAAAGCGGCCAGAGAAGAGGCACGCCCTTGTAGCCGGCCATCTTGTCGGCCCGAATTGAGAAGCTATAGCGCATCCCCAGCAGGTCGCCGAGATTGCCGTTGCTCGTGTTCGACAGCGAGCCGGGCAGGGCCGGGCAGAACGCCGCGACCTCGTGGACGCCGTTCACGGTCTGCATGTGGATTTGCAGATTGCCACCTGACGCCGAGATGATGCCCGGGGTCTGGACGCCCTCACCGGTCGTGTCGGGCCAACCCTGCGGGTAGACGAAGTACTTGCTCGGGTTCCAGGTGTCGAACTGGTCGTTCCAGACCTGGCTCCAGCCAGCGGTGGCCGGCGCAGAAGGAGCCGGCGTGGAAGGCGCCGCTGTCGGACGAGCCGTCGGGCTCGGCGTGGGCGCGGGAGTCGTGCCGACCGTGGGCTTCGCGGTCGGGCTGGGCGTGGGCCCGGGCGTCGTGCGGACGGTGGGTTTCGGCGTGGGGCTGGAAGGGCTGACAGTCGGGCGAGAGGTCGGCGTGGAGCTGGGCCTCACTGACGGCGCCGGGGTTGTGCTCGGCCGATTTGTGGGCCTGATGGTCTCCGTAGCCCGAGCCGTTCGTGAAGGTCCTTCGTGGTGATGCCCGCGACGTGCGTCCGCGATAGGAGCGACTAGGGCAACGGCTACAGCGACAGCCAAGATCGTCGGCAGTGCGAGGGCAAACTGCCTCCTTCTCATGGCTCACCTCCTGGTGCGTGGCGGGCGAGAGCTTTAGCCCTGCCCTGATGCGCCGAGGAAAGTTGCGAGGCGCACAGGCGGGAATGCGAATGCGCGGGCGTCGTGACGAGCGGTGCCATCCTCGGCCCCGGTGTAGGTCGGCCAGTCTGGACGGTCCGCGGATAAGGTCGAGGGATAAGCGGCAGATAAGGTCCGCTGGCCTGACGGCGGTTACTTCGGTTCCGACTGGCATTACTTCCTTGCCACTACTGGACCATGCAAGCCGGCTAGCAGCCGAAACGTGCCCGCCGCCGCAACCGTGGGGACCGGCGCCGTGCTGATCCACGGGGGCCGGACGCGGGCAGGGTCTGGCGCGCCCGTCTGTGACGCTCGTCTCGTGGGGCGGACCGCATCGTGAGACTCGTGCCGGTAGATGCGACAGCGCGGCCATAACCCCCCACGGTGTGCAACTCGCTTGAGGAAGAAGCTCATGTACGAAAAGCGCCGGGCACATGGTGGTGCCCACGTCGCCGGTCGCGCGCTCGTCACGGCGGCCGTCGTCATCCTTGGATTCTCGGCCGCCGTGACCGTCGCGGCGAAGGGACCCGCCACGCTGCAAGTGCCGTCTCAGGCAACTCCAGGCTCGACCGTGACCGTAAGCGGAAGCGGATTCCAGGAGGACCAGGTCGGCATGCTGACCTACAACGGCGGCAAGGTGATCTCGTTCGTCGCCTCGTCGGGCTCGTTCACCGAGCTGTTCAAGATCCCGGACTCGGCGGATGTCGGCAGCCGCGGGCGAATCTCGGCCAAGACCGACGATGCCGACCTGCTTGCCACGTCGACCCTGGCGATCGTCGCGAACGTCGATTCGACGGCGACAGATACACCAGGTCCCACCGACAGTTCGACCGCGACCGATGCTCCCCAGCCGAGCGGAACCTCGGCGCCGGCAACTCCGTCGCCGGCCACTCCGTCGCCGGCCACCCCGACCCCACCGTCGTCGGCCGCCGGCGTCCCCAACTTCAGCCACATCTACGTGATCATGATGGAAAACCGCGAGTACTCGAGCATCGTGGGCTCGAGCAGCGCCCCGTACATCAACTCGCTCATCGCCCAGTACGGTCTCGCCACCAGCTCGTATGCGATCGGACATCCGTCCGAGCCGAACTACGTCGCCTTCGTGTCGGGTGGCACGCAGGGCGTCACGAGCGACGGGCACTACGACCTGGGCGCTGACAATCTGTTCGCACAGGTATCCGCGTCCGGCCGAACATGGCGCGCCTATGAGCAGAGCGATCCCGGCAACTGCTTCGCCGGATCTTCAGCCTCTTCGGTCGCGGACGGGACGGGCCTCGCCGGTTCCTACGCCCGCAAGCACAACCCCGCGATCCTGTTCACGAGCGTGAGCGGCAACGCCGCGCAGTGCTCGAACATCGTCGGCCTGGCCGGGTTCGATCCGGCTGCCGCGAACTTCGAGTTCATCACCCCCAACGAGATCAACGACATGCACGACGGCTCGACCACGGACGGCGACGCGTTCCTGCGGGCGTTCGTACCCCAGATCACCACGAGCCCGAGCTTCGCCAACAGCCTGCTCGTCATCACCTGGGACGAGGGCAGCTCCAACGCCAACGGGGGCGGTCACATCGTGACGATCGCGATCACCCCGCACATGACGCCCGGCTTCGAAGCCACGGCGACGTACAACCACTACTCGGTGCTCCGGACGATCGAGCAGGCCTGGGGCCTGCCGTATCTGGGGGCAGCCGCTTCAGCGAGCGCGCTGGATTTCCCCTACTGATCGTCGCTTTCCGCTCGGCCGGCCGGAGTACTACCGTCTCCGGCCGGTCGCAGTGTCCGGGGACCTGCGGCTGCCTCTTACGCGGGCCGTTCGGCTCGCGGGGTTCCTCCCGCGTCTCTCTCGCGGGGCTTCGGCGGGGCAGTGGATTCGCGAACGACCACGGAGGTCGAAAGCTCGATCCGCTGGTTCGGGCGCGCGCCTCCTCTGGACAGCTCGATCACGATGCGAGTTGCCTCCCTCGCCATCTCCGCAAGCGGCTGGCGGACGGTCGTGAGCTGCGGCGAGACCCACTGGCACAGTTCGACGTCGTCGAACCCGACCACGGACAAGTCATCCGGGATGCTCAGAGCCAAGGGCCCGGGCCGCCTTGTAGACGCCGTATGCCTGCTCGTCGGAACCGCTGACGATCGCCGTGGGTGGATCGGGCAGCCGCAGGAGCTCGCCGCCGCCGCGGAGGCCGCCCTCCACGAGCGAATCGCCGTGCCGAACGAGCTCCGGATCGGGCTCGACCCCGGCGCGCTGGAGTGCGGCCCGGTAGCCGTCCAGGCGATCGCGATGGCATTCCTCGCTGAGTGGACCGGTGATGAATGCCGATCCGCCTGTGGCCCAGGCCGATCA
The DNA here is from genome assembly GCA_963816135.1 of uncultured Chloroflexia bacterium. GTDB lineage: Bacteria > Chloroflexota > Limnocylindria > Limnocylindrales > CSP1-4 > Fen-1039. The sequence goes on along the minus strand of CAWFJD010000017.1, from coordinate 1,246,991 downwards.
GGTGCTCGGTCGCGTCTCGCCCTCCGGCCCAGTCCGTGGCGGCGATGGTCGTCGGCGACTGGGGCCCCGTCCCCACCGGGTCCACCACGACCACCGGTACGTGGAGGCGTTCGAGCTCCGCGCGGCCGGCGTCCAGGAGCTCCGAGACGACGATCACGACGCCCTGGGACCCGCGCTCGACGAGCTGATCGACCCAATCCGGCGTGCCGACCGGGCCCCCGTGCGTCGTCTTGACGATCAGGTCGACGCCGAGCCGGCTGGCCTCCGCCTCCGCGCCCCGGAGCAGGGCGGTGGCCCATTGCGTTTCGAGGTCGTTGATGACGAAGTGAATCAGACCGCCGCCGGTCCGGCCGGCCCCGGCGCTCGTAGCCGTGCTCGAGGAGCAATCGCTCGACCAGCTCCCGCTTTTCGGCGGAGACGCCCGCCCGGCCGTTCAGGACGCGTCGAGACCGTCGGAACCGAGACATCCGCCAGCGCGGCGACCTGGGCGATCGTGACGCCTTTGCCGGCCATCCACCTCTCCAATCTAGGTTCGTGTCAAGCGGTCATGGACGAATTCTAGCGTCGCGCCGGGCGCCCATTGACGATCGCTTTCTGGCACTATAACGTACTGTTGCAACGCAAGTTGCGCTGGAACTTTCAGTGAGCGGAACGCGACGAGGAAGGATCGGGCAGCCGGAGGCTCGCCGGATCCTCGCCCAGTGACCGTCCAAGTCCGTTGGACCGCTCCGCGACAACCGTGCGGTCGCCGTGTCTGGAGGCTCGGGACACCGTCCTCCCCACCGGCGCGGGTTCCGCCGTTACTGCCCGAGTTCGGGCGGAAAGGAACAGAGCAACATGGAGATGTGGGGAGTGGGGCGGCGCAGTCTCCGCCGGACAGCGGCCGCGGCGGTTATGGTCGTCGACGCTGGTCGGTCGTGAGCGCGTGCTCGAGCAGCTCGCCGACGGCGGCGCCGGCTTCCGGTGGTGCGCCCGGGTCGGCCGGCGCGGCCACGACCGGCGACATCACATGGTGGGGATGGACGCCGGACGCGACCAACGCGACCAAGCTGATCGCGGCGTTCAACAAGGACTACCCCGGCATCAAGGTGACCTTCGTCTCGAAGCCGATCGACTCGTACGACTCGGTCCTCGGCCCGGCGATCACGTCGTCCAAGGGTCCGGACGTATTTGACGTTGCGCCCGGCTCCGCCAACGGCGGCGTCAACACGTTCGGGCCCGGCGCCATCGACCTGACCCCCGCCATCACGGCGGCCCTCGGCAGCGACTGGAAGACCAAGGTCGCGGCCGCCGGTGTCGACCCGATGACCAGCAACGGCAAGCTCGTCGGCCTGTCCGTGGGCGCGGTCTACTCCGGCTGGATGTGGATCAACCAGGACATCTTCGACAAGTACAGCCTCAAGGCCCCGACCACGCTGGCCGAGTGGAAGACCGTCTGCTCGACACTCCAGACCAACGGCGTCAGGCTGCTTCGTCCAGGGCGCGGCCCAGTGGGCCTTCGACATGGACACCTTCGAAGCGATCTGCGACAACATCGAGCCCGGTCTCTACATCCAGGCCTCGCAGGGCAAGGTCCCGTGGACCGACGCCCGCTTCGTCAAGGCCATGGGCATCTGGAAGTCCCTCTTCGATCGAGGGGATCATGCAGAAGGGCGCCGTCGGGCCTGCAGCAGTACCCGGACGCCAATAACGCCTTCATGTCGGGCAAGTACGCCATGGTCATGATGGGCACCTGGTACACGCAGTACGCGGTCAAGGACAGCATGCTCGCGGCGATGTCCGCGGCAGGCGTCAGCAACCCGACTCCGATCACCATCACCCCCGTCCCGTTCCCGGATCTCGCCGGCACGGGCAAGACCGGTTCGATGTTCGGCGACGCCGACTACGGCTTCGCGGTCAGCGCCAAGTCCAGCCAGCAGGATGCCGCGAAGGCATTCGCCCTGTGGCTCGCGACGAGCCAGCCCGGACAGCAGGCCGTGGCCAACACGCTCAACCAGATCCCGGCCCTCAAGGGCATCGGCGCCCAGTGGGACCAGATCAACCTCGTCAACCCGACCAAGCAGCAGGATGCGCTCAAGGCCTATCAGCAGGCCGCCAGCGCCGCGACCGAGCCGCGCTTCGCGACCGTCAGCGCCGACCTCAACACCGCCTTCCGCGACGCCCTGATCGGCGTGGCGACGGGTGACAAGACCGCCGACCAGGCCCTCGCGGCCCTGCAGGCAATCCCGCCCTCCAAGTAACGCGCTAAACCTCCACTCCTTCAGATGAGCTCTCCGCTCCTCCTCCTCTCGCCTGTGGCAGGCATGCGATGAGCACAGCGTCTGCGCAGGAGACAGTCGGGCCGGCCGGTCGTCAGGACCGGCCGGCCCGCAAGCCGATCCACCCACATCGGGTCGCGGCTCGCCGGGCTTCCCGTGGATCCTGCCGGCGATCGTGCTGGTAGTTGGCCTGATCTACTTCCCGATCGGGTTCACGGCCTACGCTTCGACCCTCAACTGGAACGGCTTCATCCTCTCGACCCCCACGCAAGTCGGGACCGCCAACTACGCCAAGATGTTTGGCGACGACGTGTTCTGGACCGCGCTCTCGCACACGGTCTACTTCTACGTCATCACCTTCTCGATCCAGACGGTCATCGGCTTCACGTTCGCGGCCGTCATGCACTCGAAGATCCGTCTCGGGGTCGTCTACAAGGCGGTCATCTTCATTCCGACGGTCCTCGCTCCCGGCCACGATGGCGCCCGTCTTCCGGCAGATCTTCGACGAGTACGGGCAGTTCAACTGGCTGCTGAGCCACGTCGGCCTCGACGCCTTGACGCGGCCATGGCTCGCCGATCCGGCGACGGCGATGCCCGTCGTGATGTTCATCACCATGTGGCAGTGGACCGGCCTGACGTTCATCCTCTACTACGCCGCGATGGCCCAGGTGGAGCCCGAGATCCTCGAGGCTGCCCGAGTCGACGGCGCCAGCAGCTTCCGCGTGCTGCGCTCGATCGTCTGGCCGATGTGCCGGGGTACGACCGCCGCGCTGGCCGTGCTGGGACTCATCGGCGCCCTCAAGACGTTCGACATCCCGTACCTGGTCACGAAGGGCGGACCCGAACCATGGCACCGAGTTCCTCGGAACCCTGATCTACCAGACCATGGTCCAGCAGAAACACTTCGGCTATGCGGCCGCGATCGCCATCGCGCTGCTCGTGCTCGCGGTGGCGGGCGGGGCGGCGATGAGCGTGCGCAACCGCCGGGCGGGGAGGGGCTAGGAGCATGTTCGACGTACACGGCCGACGCCTCGCGCATCGGCCTCCAGACTCCTGGCCACGCTCATGGTCCTGCCGTTCCTGTTTCCGCTCATCGCGGCGATCCAGGGCTCGCTCGGCGGCCTGGGGCTCGGCAACTACCAGAAGGTCTTCAACACCGGGATCGTGACGACCGTCTTCACGAACAGCATCATCATCTCGGCCTGCACGATCTCGATCGTCTATGTGTGCACGATGCTGGCGGCGTTCGGCTTCGCCAAGCTCCGGATCATGGGCCGGGAAGTCTGGTTCTGGGTCCTTCTCGCGGCTCTGACCGTGCCCGAGGCGGTGCTCCTGACCCCGCTCTTCGTCGTGGCCTCCACGTTCGACCTGTACAACGAGCTCGCCGCGGTGATCCTGCCGCTGGCGGCCATGCAGGTGCCGTTCACGATCCTCATCGCCCGCAACTTCTTCGACGGGATACCGAACGAGCTCATGGAAGCGGCCCGCGTAGACGGGGCGAACATCGCCCAGGTCTTCTGGAAGATCGTCATGCCGCTGACCCGGCCGATCGCGGCCACGATCGTCGTCCTGACGCTGATCAACTCCTGGAACGCGTACCTGCTGCCGATGCTGATGCTCAACGACCAGAGCAAGCAGGTCGTGACCCTGCTGCCGTCGTTCTTCGTCAGCCAGTACACGAACGACCAGACCGGCGTGCTGGCCGCGGCGGTGATTACCGCGGTGCCCGAGATCCTCGTATACCTCTTCCTGCAGAAGTACTTCGAGCGCGGCCTCGCGCCGGGGCCCTCAAGTGAGCGGCGCCTCGGACGTGACCCGAATCCGACGAGGAGAACGTGATGGGTTTGCTGGATGGCCGGCTCGTCGTCGTCACGGCGGGAACCGCGGGCATCGGTCGTGCGGTGGCGGCTCGTTGCGTGGCCGAGGGCGCCGACGTAATCGTCACCTCGCCGTTCGAGGCCGAGATCGCCGACACGATCTCCGCGCTCGGCCCGCACGTGACAGGCGTCCAGGGCGACGCGAGCAGATACCGCCGACATAGAGCGTCTGGCTGCGGCCATACGGGCGGGCGGACGGCCGATCGACACGATCGTCGCCAACGCCGGCCGGGACGTCGCGGCCACGCCCATCGTCGAGACCACTCCGGAGCAGTTCGACCTCGTGTCGGACCTCAACTTTCGGGGGACCTTCTTCACGGTCAACGCCCTCGTCCCGTTGATGCGCGACGGCGGAACGATCGTGCTTATCTCGTCGATCGCGGGCCATAACGGCGGCCCCGGGCACGCGATCTACAACGCCACCAAGGCCGCGGTGCGGTCCCTCGCCCGCACGCTCACGTCCGAGCTGCGAGATCGCCACATCCGCGCCAACGCCGTAAGCCCCGGGCCCACGAATACCGCTGGTTTCGCCCAGTTCACGGGCGGTTCCGACGAGTTCGAGCGCCAGATCGTGAACATGATCCCCGTCGGCCGCGTCGGTCGGCCCGAAGAAATTGCCGCCGCCGTGGTGTTCCTCGCGTCCGACGAATCGTCGTTCGTCGCCGGCGCCGAACTGGTCGTAGACGGCGGCATGAGCCAGGTTTGAACGATGCCCGCCAGGACGCCAGTCGCCCTGCCGCGGGTGCATCCCAACGGAAGGAAGCAGGTCCAGTGACGCGTCCAGTCAGGTTCGCGATCGTCGGGAGCGGTTGGCGCTCCGAGTTCCACATCCGCATGGCCAAGGCCGCGCCGGACCGGCTCGAGGTGGTCGCCGTGGTCACGGAGACCGACGCCGAGGCTCAGCGGATCGCCGCTCGCTGGGCTGTCAAGACCGTCCGGACGACCGCCGAGGCGCTCGCCCTCGGGCCGGATTTCGTGATCTCGGCCGTCTCCTGGCCGGCCATGCCCGTTATCGTCCGCGAACTCGTCGCGGCCGGCGCGAAGGTAATGGCCGAGACGCCGCCGGCGCCGGAGCTCGAAGGCCTGCGGTCCTTGTGGCACGACGTGGGCGCCTCGGGTCTCGTGCAGGTGGGGGAGCAGTACACCCGCATGCCCGGCCACGCCTCGCGGCTGGCCGTGACGCAGGCCGGGACCATCGGAGCCGTGACCTCGGTCGAAGTTGCGTCCACCCATCTCTACCACGCCGTATCGCTCGTCCGCGCCTTCCTGGGCGTGGATATGGAGCCGGTGGTGGTCAACGCCAGGGCGTTCACCGCACCGCTCGTGGACCCGTTGAGCTTCAAGGGCTGGGTCAGCGACCCGAAGCCGGGGCCGAAGGCCACGACCATCGCCACGCTCGACTTCGGCGGCGGTCGGATGGGGCTCTACAACTTCGTCGACAACCAGTGGTGGAACCCGCTGCGAGCCCGCCGAATCGTCATCCGCGGTTCGCTCGGGGAGATCGTGGACGACGCGGTTGTCCGGCTCACGGCGGAGGGCCCCGTGACCTCGCCGATCGTCTACCGCCGCACCGGCGTGGACATGAACCTCGAGGGCAATGAGGTAGTCCACGCGTCCTTCGACGGCCACGTGGTCTACCGCAACCCGTGGGTCGGGACCAACCTGTCCGAGGACGACATCGCCGTCGCCAGCCACCTCGCCGCCGTGGGGCTTTGGGCCCGTGACGACGGCCCGGCGCCGTATCCGCTCGCGCAGGGATGTCAGGATCACGCGCTCGGTCTCGCGATTGAGCAATCGGTGCGAACCGGAGCGGACGTTCGAGTAGAGAGTGAGGTCTGGGCCTGATGCCGTTGATCACGATCGAGGTCGCCGACTCGGTGCCGGAAGAGAAGCGTATCGCCTATGCGGACGCGGTCAACGCCGGGCTCGCCGAGGGTCTCGGCATGGACGCGGACGACCGATTCCAGGTCATCCACGCGTTGCCCGCCAGCCACCTCATCGCCGACCCGCACTACCTCGGCGGTGAGCGCCGCGACGTGGTCTTCGTCCGAATCCTGATGGTCCGGATGTACGACACGCCGACCAAGAACCGCATGTACGAAGCCGTGGCCCGGCGGCTGGAGGCCGAGGGCGTGCGACCCGACGACGTCTTCATTGCCGTCACCGAGAACACCGTCGAGGATTGGTATCCCGGCGCTCGCGGCAAACGCGGTTAGCCCTGTCCAGCCAACCCCTCCGCGGCGGCCGCGGTCCTCACCCCGCGACCGCCGCGACCGCGCGTCCAAACGAGAGGCACAAGACGTGACGGCGATACCCGCCAGGGGAATACCAGTCAAGAAGCTCAACGATGGCACGACCATCCCGGCGATCGGCTTCGGCAACCCGAGCGTAGACGCCAGGCGCGGTGAGGAGCTGTACGGGCTGGCGCTCGACGCCGGGTACCGCCTGATCGACACCGCGCAGGCGTACGGCACCGAGGACGTCGTCGGCCGGGCCGTCAACAAGAGCTCCGTCCCGCGCGAGGACATCCGTGTCCAGACGAAGGTGCCGGGCCGCGATCACGGCTACGCCGAGACGCTCGAGTCTTTCGAGCGATCCCGACTGGCCCTGAACCTCGACTACGTCGACATCTACCTGATCCACTGGCCGAACCCCGGCTACGACAAGTACGTCGACACCTGGCGGGCCATGATCGAGCTTCGCGAGAAGGGACTCGTCCGGTCGATCGGCGTCTGCAACTTCACCGAAGCGTTCATCGAGCGGCTGGGCCGCGAAACCGGCGTCCTCCCTGTGGTGAACCAGATCGAGCGCCATCCGCTCTTCCCCAATGCCGAGCAGCTGCGATCGGACTCCGAGCGCGGAATCGTCACCGAGAGCTGGAGTCCGCTGGGTCGGGGCCACGCGTTCATCGGCGAGCCGGTCATCGTCGAGGCGGCCGCGGCGCACGGCGTCACGCCGGGCCAGATCGTCCTTCGGTGGCACGTCCAAGGCGGATCGGTGCCGATCCCGTTCTCGACGCGACCCGAGCGGATTCTCCAGAACCTCGACGTCTTCGGCTTCGAGCTGACACCCGCCGAGATGGCCGCCATCGGCGGGCTGCGGCGTGGACGCATCTGGGACCAGGACCCGAGCACTACCGACTATCTCTGAGCCCGGGCCGCGAGCGGCCGGTCCGGCCGGCCCGGTGCTCGCCGCGCAACGCCCATTGAGCCACGGCTAGACTCCATCCATGGGCGGCCTCATCGCGCTGGTCGGATCCGGGGAATTCACACCCGCCATGGCCGAGGTGGATCGTGGCTTGCTGTCGGCCACGGGACAGGAGCGGCCGCGCGTCGCCATCGTCCCGACGGCTTCATGGCCGGACGGCCCGGCGATCTTCCAACGTTGGGCGGACATGGGCGAGGCTCATTTCGCGGGTCTGGGAGCAACGCCCGTGCCGGTTCTCATCCGGGATCGGGAGTCCGCCGACGACGAGGCCGGCGCGGCTCTGCTCGCCGGATGCGATGTCATCTACTTCTCCGGCGGCAAGCCGGGCCACCTGCTGGCGGCTCTTCGGGACACCGCGACCGGAACCGCTCTTCGCGATGCGTACGCTCGCGGGGTCGTGATCGCGGGGTGTTCGGCCGGGGCCATGGTGCTCGGCGGCCACCAGATCCGCGTGGGCGGCCGGGGGTTCCTGCAGCCGCCGTTCGGCTGGCAGGACGCGCTTGGCTTCGTGGCCGGCATCGTCGTCCTGCCTCATTACGACGCCATGCCCGAGACCCTGGTCGTGCCGCTCGCGCTCGCCGCTCCCGAAGGTGCGGTGGTCGTGGGGATCGATGAGGACACGGCGCTCGTCGGCCTGGACGGGACCTGGCAGGTGCAGGGCCGCGGCCGCGTGACGCTCTGGCGAGGCTCGCACCGTAGCCGCTACCGGGCCGGCTCGAGCGTCTCCCTCTGACCCAAGGCCGATCCGCAGCCGAGCCGCGTCCGCCTTATGCCGGTGTCGCCACAGGACCGCGGCGAGGCGCGCTGACGGTAGGCTCCGTGGTCCGATCGATCGTCCGAACGGTCGCCCTCTCGACGAGCGTCGGCTTCATCAGGGTCTTGGCTCCGGACACCTTCCCCACCTCGAGCTGGTGAAGCAGTAGCGTCACGGCCAGCCGGCCCATGCCCGGTTTGTCGACCGCCATGGTGGTCAGAGCCGGCGCGATGATGTGGGCAAGGTCGATATCGTCGAAGCCCATGACGGAGATTCGGTCCGGGACCGATATGCCGGCCGGGCGGGCAACCTGCAGGAACGTGATCGCGACCAGGTCGTTGGCGCAGAAGATGGCGGTCACTTCCGGGTTCGCGAGGACGTACTGCACCGCCGCGGCGGCCGCCCGCTCGTGGTCGTAGTAGGGGACGTCGACGAAGTGGGGAGTCAGGCCGCCCTCGCTCAGGGCTTGTTCGTAACCGAGTCGCCGTTCTCGGATGCCGGGGAAGGCGTCCGGCGCGGTCCCCACGATGGCGATCTCGCGATGGCCGCGGCTCATGAGGTAGCGGACAGCGGCTCGAGCGCCAAAGGTGTTGTCGATGTCGACCGAATTCGAGCACCTCGTTCTCGGCGTAGCCGTCCACGAGCACGGCGGGCGGCTTGCCGCGACCGATCAGCGAGGCGGACTGAGGGCCGAAATCCGTCCCAACGAGGATCAAGCCGTCCGTCCGTCGATCGGTCATGGAAGCCGGGATCTCGAGCGGATGGTTGTGCTCGTCGACGGGCATCGTGGCGAACATGAGGCGGATGTTGAGCCCGCGACACCGCTCATCGATCCCGGACAGGATGGGACCGTAGAAGACGTTGGCGTCGGGGCGTGCGTCGGGTAGCGCCCGGATCACGAGCGTGACCGTCGCCGGGCCGCGAGCGCGTGCGGAGGAGCCGGACGGCGGATCGTAGCCAAGCCTTCGAGCGGCCTCGAGTACTCGTGTCCGAGTGGCCGTGGAGACGCCCGGCTTGTTGTTCAGGGCCAGCGAGACAGAGGCGGGCGACAGGTCGACCGCGGCCGCGACGTCGGCCATGGTTATCGTCTTGCGCTGGGGTCCCCTTGCCAACGGGTCATCTCCGCTGCTGTGGCACTGCTGATGCCTAAGTGTACCTACCGGGGACCCGGCGCGAGGTCAGGCCAGCTCTCCCTTTCGGAGCAGCCAGCCCGCCCAGAGTGCCACCGCCGCCAATACGAAGAGCCACACGAGCGTGGCCAGGACGCCCAGCCAGAGGTATGGATTCAAGAGCGAAGCGGGTCCGGCGGACACGCTGTCGAGTTCCGCAGAAAGCCGATTCAGGTCGACGATCATGGCCTGGATCGATGCCCGCGTGGAGGCGATGGAGGCCGACGTCGAGGCCACGCCGCGCGCGGCCGCATCGGCTCGATCGGCCGTTTGATTGAATAGATCGCCGACGGCGCTGAATGGACGCTGGCCCAGGACATCGATCTGGAGGGCCGCGGATCCCTGCCGCATCGTCGCCGCCATCGAGCTCAGCGTGGCGGCCGTGTCCTCGGTCGCCGAGGTCGACGTGCCCAGCGTCAGGTCCACCTCGTGGAGCGTGGCCGCCGCGTCGGTCACGAGCTTGCGGGCGTCGCGAAGCGAGGTCGCCGGATCTCCGGAGCCGAGGAGCGATGGCATCGTCGTGAGCAGGCCGGCGGTCAAGAGTCCGAATAGCACCACGCCGGCGAGTCCGACCCCGACCAGCAGGTTCCCGGCCATACGGCTCCGAGACCGCTCGCCGGTCATGCGATCGCGGCCATCGATCGACGCAGGAGCGCCCAGGCGCCAACGATAGTGACCGCGGCAATCGCTACCAGAGCGGCCAGCAGCCAGGTCAGTCCGTCGATCGTGCCGAAGAGCAGGGCGTTCTGGAGCAGCGCGATCCCGTGCGTTGCCGGCAGGACCTGCGCCACACCCTGGACGACCGGCAGGAAGAGGTTGAGCTCGATGATGAAGCCGGAGAAGAAGACCGAGGCGAGCAGGATGAGCAGCGAGGCCTGAACCGCGGTTCGCTCAGAATCCGCCGCCACGCCGAGCAGCAAGCCCATGCCGATGGACGCGATCAGCACCAGGCCGACGATCAGGACCACCATCCCCAGGCTTCCGAGGAGCGGGACATGCAGCCCCAGGACCATCAATGCCAGGCTCGCCGCGGCGATGAGTGAGCCGATGAGCGCGAAGGCGACGAGCTTGCCGGCGATGATCTCCCAGGCGCTCGTGGGACTGATCCTGTAGACCTCGAAGATGCCGCTCTTCCTCTCGGCGAGGAGCGAGAGCGCCACGAGCGTGATGCACATGTGCTGGAGGATCAGGATCAACACGGCCGGACCGTAGAACGACACGACCCCGGCCGAAACCGGAGCCAGGTCGCGGACCTCCGCCCGCATTGGCGCCGCGACCACGTCCGGCGGAATGGTCTTTCCCGGGACGATGTTTTCACCGGCCGCCACCACGTGGGCGATGAGCTGCTGATTCGTGAATGTGGCGAGCTGGTTGGCGAGGTCGTCCGCGTATACCAGCTGGTTCGGGTTGGCGATCGAGACCTCGACCTGGATGGTCGCCTGCTGTCCGCCCATGAAGCGATCCATGAAGTTGGCCGGATAGACGATTACCGCGTCGATGGCGTGGTCGCGGAGCTCTTGCTCGGCCGAGCCAATCGTTGGCTGGACCGACACGACCTTGAGACCCGAGACACTCCTGAGGTTTGTCTGTTGGTCGGCCGGCATCCGCGATGAAGGCGGAATCACCACCACGGCCCGGACGTCGGGCCGGACGCCCTGGTAGCCCAGGCCGAACACGGCCATGATCAGGAACGGCCCGAATACGAGGCTCAGCAGCGCACTCGGCCGTCTGACCACGGCAATGAGCTCAGCCCCGACGAAGGCCAGGATCCGGGTAGCGCTCTGAAGAAGGCTCATGGGCGTTCCGATGCCTCGGCCGGGAGGGTCCGCTCCACGAGGGTCGTGAAGATGTGCTCGAAGTCGGGCCGCCACTCGCGAGTCGAGGCAACCTCTCCACCTTGTGCGGTTACCGCATCGACGATGTTCGGAGTTGCCTTGCCGGCGTCGTCTACCGTGACTTCGAACTCGGTCAGGCCGAGCTGTCGTATCTGGCGGATGCCCGGCACGCCGGCGATCCGGGAACCATCGAAGGTGCCCGTCGTTTCCACCACGATGACGTCACCACCGCCGGCCAGCCGCCGCAGCTCGAGTGGGGTGCCGTAGGCCACGAGCTTTCCATGGGCGATCAGGGCGACCACGTCGCACCACTCCGCTTCGCTCACGTACTGGGTCGTCACGACGATGGTTCTGCCGGCGTCGCGGCGGCGGCGCAGCTCGTCCCAGATCCGCTCGCGCAGGATCGGGTCGATGCCGGCCGTCGGCTCGTCGAGGAACAGCAGGTAGGGGTCATGGACGAGCGTGGAGGCCAGCTCCACGCGGCGCTTCATGCCGCCCGACAGGAAACGAGCCTGGCGGCTCTCGGCACCCGTCAGATCCACCAGCCGTAGGGTTTCGCGGACGCGCCGGGGACGGCCGGGCCAGAGCAAGCCGAAGAGACTCGCCGCCAGGTCGACGTTCTCACGGGCGGTCAATTCGGGCATGAGGGTCGGCTGCTGAGGCATGTACCCGATCCGGCGCCGGTTGCGGCGCGATTGGTGACTCGGGTCTTCGCCGAGAACCCGGACGAACCCCGAGGTCGGCCGCAGCGATCCGGTCAACATGCGCAGGCAGGTGGTCTTCCCCGCTCCGGACGGCCCGATCACCCCCAGGATCGTGCCCGGCTTTACCTGCAAGTCAAGGTTCGACAGGGCCGTGAGATCGTCGAAACGACGCGTCAGGCCGGCCATGAAGACGTCGAAATCCCGAACGTCGAGCGTGACGGGCACGCTCGACGGCGTCGCTGCCCCGGGATTGCCGCCGTTGGGGTGGTGTTCAATGCCCGATGTCATGCCGTAATGGTCCGGAGCGACGGTTCGCGGCACGTGGCTGGGAAGCCCCTAGGAATTACAGCTTGGCTACAAACCGACGGGCGGTCGCGGTAACGGCCGCGAGCGAGTGCGCGGAACGGCGAGCCCGCGGCCCGGCGAGGCCCGCTTCGTCAGTGGGGGTGGCTCCGGATCGCCGAACGTCGGTGCGACTCCGGTCGTGGCTCCGGAAGTGCCGTAGCCACCGTGTTGCGGCCCGAAGCCTTGGAGCGGTAGAGGGCCGTGTCCGCCGCGGCAACCGCGTCCGAGACGAGCGGATTGTCGACGTCCATCACGGATACCCCGGCGCTGACGGTTACCACGGCCCACGGCTTGTTCTCGTTGTGCGGCAGACCGAGTGAGGCCACTCCGTTGGCAATCCGGGCGGCGACGGCCTCACCTTCCTCGAGGCTCGTCTGGCGGAGCAGGACGAGGAACTCCTCGCCACCGTACCGATACACCCGGTCTTCGGGCCGAACCTCCGATTGGATTCGCTGGGCCACCATGCGAAGGACTTCGTCCCCGGCGGTGTGGCCGACCATGTCGTTGTAGGCCTTGAAGTGGTCGATGTCGATCATGATGATGCTGGTCGGACGCTTGGAGACCGCCGTCAGGCGTTCCGCATCCTCGAGATCGGCGTCCATGACCAGCCGATTGAAGCTGCCCGTCAAGGCATCGTGGTGAGCGGCGACTTCCAGAGAACCGGCCGCGAGTTCCAGGCGCCGGCGCTCCTTGGAGAGCGTGGCCACCAGACCCTGAAGGCTCGATGCCTCCGAGTTGAAGGTTGCGACCATGACTCCCTTGGCGACCGCACGGTTGATGGACGGGACCACCTCTGGGTCGTAGATCGGGGTTGCGATGCCGTCATATCCGCGCTCAGCCAGCCTCTCGACCGTCGCGGCGCGGGCGCCCAGGTCGAGCTCGACGCCCGCTTCCGGCACCAGCCATTCCACGGTCGCGTTGCAATTCTCGAGCTCATGCGCGGCGGCGATGACTCCCTGGCGAACCGGCTCCCAGAAGGAGCCCTCGTCGATTCCCAGGACCGCAATCCGCAGATGATTTCGCGAAGGCCCCAGGGGCCGGGCCCGCCGGTCCTTCATGGCGGTGGTTTCGACGACGCCCTCGTAGGGCCGCCAGAACTCGTGGTAGTTGTCGCGGGTGACGAGATCCGAGTGGGTGATGATTCTCGCGTCCGCAGGCCGCCAGCCGTGGGCAAGGGCGTTGAACAGGTGGATGGCTGTGTCGTGGCCCTGCCCAAACGGATCCTGGGTGACGACCGCACTGATCAAGCCGGACTGCAGCGCGGCCGTGGTCGTGTCGAGGATGTCATGCCCGATCACGACGGTCTTGCCTTCGAGCGGTGTGCCGCGCAGGGCCTCTGCCGCGCCGAGGGCTCCATAGGCATCGTTGCTGTAGATGCCGACCAGGCGTGGATGCGTCTTGATGAAGGACCTGACCAGATGGACCGTGCGTGGAGCCTCCGCGGGTGTGCCAAAGACGCTCTCGACGACGCCGGCGACATGGATGTTCGGGAATCGTTCGAGGACGGTACTCTCGAAGCCTCGACGGCGGAGTTCGACACCGGCATGGCGGAACTGGGGCGAAAGCAGGAGGACCTGTCCGCCCTCAGGCAGCAAGCTGCCCATCGCCTCGGCGGAAGTGCAGCCCAGCAGGTAGTCGTCCGCTCCTACGTAGAAGAGACGGCTGCATGGCTCGGCCGCGGCCGCGTGGAACTGCGAGGCACCGACCTGGAGCCTGGCGATCGTGGCGTTGAGGGCCTCAGCCACTCGCCGGACGCCGGGTTCGGCGGGGAGGCGTATTGGCTCCGCGTGTACGGTCAGGTGGCGCGGCGGATCACCCTGGGCCAGGTTGGCGAATTCGTCCACCAGAGCCAGCACGTCTCGCGCGGCCAGAGTCTCCAGGGAATCGGCCATCTCGCCGAGTGGCCGGTCCACGGCCCGCCGGACCGCGAGGTGGGTGACCGTGGATCCGATTCCAATGCCCAGCCCCAGCGCAATTGCGGCCGTTCCGGCGGCGTCGAGGCCAACCAGCCAGAGGACCGCACTCGCAACGAAGAACGCGATCGACAGCACGTATCCGAGGACGAGGGGACCCGGCCCTGGCAGCGAACGGCGGTGCGAGGATGACCGCCAGGCTCGTCCGGCGGCTGCTGCAGTCTTCGGGATCTCGTTGGATCGGGCGCCGACCATGGTCCGTACCTGGCAACCGGTTTACGGGCAGGCGGCCCGCGGGCGAGGACATGCCGCAGCCGGAGCCGCATGCTTCTCATCAGGATAGTCGGCGGTCATGGTCCCGCAATTGACTCTTTAGGGTGTCGCCGATGGACGCCAAAGGGCCGATGACTGCCCAACGCGGCGGCTCCTCCTGTTATCGTGCCGGCATGGAGAGGATTTCGGAGGCATCGACGCTACCGGGCGCGAGTGCGGCCATCGAAGTCAGCTGGCTTGGCCGGGTGCCCTACCGCGAGGCATGGGATCTGCAGCACAAGCTCGTAGCGGCACGCATCGAAGGCCGGGTCGGCGATCAGCTGCTGCTGCTCGAACACGAGCCGGTGCTGACGCTCGGCCGGCACAGCGATCCGGCCCACGTTCTGGCAAGTCCCGACGAGCTGGCCGCGAGGGGCATCGAATTGATTCGAACCGAGCGGGGTGGGGAAGTGACCTACCACGGCCCGGGCCAGCTGACCGCCTATCCCATCCTCAAGCTCGCCGACCGGGGCCTCCTCATCCGGCCGCTGGTCCGCGCCCTGGAGGCCGCCCTCGCCGAGACTTGTGCTCACTTCGGCGTGGAGGCCGGACCCAAGGCCGGTTTTCCGGGGTGCTGGTGCCGGGCCGGGACTCGGAAGATCGGAGCCGTGGGCATCCGGATCGAGCATGGCGTCAGCTACCACGGCATCGCCCTGAACGTCAGTGCGAACCTCTCCGATTTCGAGCTGATAGACGCTTGCGGCATGCCCGGAGTGGAGTCGACTTCGATCGATTGGGAGCGCGGTGTCCACGTCGCGGCGACGACCGATTCCGTCGGCGGACGCCGCCCGCTCGTTCGCCGTTGCCCTGGGGCAGGCGTTGGGCGCCCCCATTTCGGGTACCCTTCCGCCGGACGCCGACCCGGTTCGGGCTCGTGCCGGGCTCGAAGCGAAGCTGGCGGACCTGCCGGTCGGGCTGGGAAGCCACTGATGGCGGCCGGTCTGTTCGAGCTCAGGCGCGATGCCATCACCGGATGGTGGGTGGCAACGGTCGTGGATCGGAAGTTCAACAGGGGCCGCTTCTCCCTCGCCGCGGGTTCCGTAGACGATGGAGGCGAGTGCCAGAACTGCAGCCAGCCCCCCGGCGACGGCGTTCGGCTGCGGACCCTGAAGGATTACGCGTTCCATGTGGTCGGAGCGGAGGAAGACGCGCGGGCCACAGATTGGAATCTGGCGCAGGTCGCGCTCGCCCAGGCGCGAGCCTCTGGCAGCTGGCGGACGGTCGTCGCGCCTCCCGGCGAGCATCGGCCCCTCCAGATGGTAGGAGCGGAGCTGGTCTGCGCGATGCTGGATCGCGTTCGGGCCGCCTTCGTCGATGCTTCGCGTCTCGGCCAGACCGAGTACTTGCAGGTGGTCCAGAACTGGGGCGCCCAGGCCGGCGCGCGGACGAATCACCTTTGCCTGGACATCTACGACCTGCCTCAAATCCCCCATCGCGTGGCTGAGGAGATAGGCGGGGCGGCCCGCTACGTGATTAAGGAAGGGGAGTGCCCGTACTGCCGGCTGGTCCGGGAGGAGCCTCGGGCCGGAACGCGGATGATCTGGGAAGATGGATCGAACGTGGCATTCGCTCCGTACGCGTCCAGATCGCCATTCGAGGTTTGGATAGTGCCCCGACGCCACCTGGCGGATTTCGGGCAGGCCAGCGACGCAGACCTCGCCTCCACGGCCGAGGCGCTTCGCCAGGTTCTTCGCCGGCTGGCTCGGCTCGGCGGCCCGCCCCACAACCTAATCCTCCACGCCGCCCCGGTCCGGCAGCGCGTCGATGCGACGTACCATTGGCACTGGGAGATACACCCGCGGCTCCGGGAGATCGCGGGTCTGGAGCTGGGGACGGGCTTGCCCGTGAATCCGGTCTCACCCGAAGAAGCCGTCGAAGAGCTTCTGCTGACCAGCGCCGACGGGAGCGACCAGGAAAAGCCATGAAAATCGGGGGGCCGGGGCTGCCGCGTAACAGTCGCGTATTCGACGCCGTCACAAGTGCCTGGCGCGGGGGGCAGTGGTATTCAGCCCTAATCGGATCGGCGGCGGACGAGTGTCAATCAGCGCTGTCACCTGGCAAATGGAGCGTGGCGTGAGCGCCACGGATACGTCCGGCGATCGGACGTTCATCGAGCAGCTCTTTGCCCTCCACCACGCGGAGATCTACGCCTACATCTACCGCATGGTCCGCGACTCGGACCTCGCCGCTGACTTCGCCCAGGACACCTTCATCAAGGCCTACCGCGCCCAGCACATGCTCGAGGATCGAGCCAAGGCCCGGGCGTGGCTGTACCAGATCGCCCACCGCGTGGTGCTCGACGAAATGCGCCGGCGCCGCATCGTCCGCTTCCTGCCCTGGACCGGGGAATCCTACGGATCGGCTCCCTCCGCCGAGCATCTCGCGATGGAGATGCGACTTTCCGGGCCGATGGCCCGGGCTCTGGGGCGCATCCCCGAGAGACAGCGAGCCGCCCTCCTCATGGCCGAAGTGAACGATCTGACCGGCCTGGAGCTGGCTCAGGCACTCGGGATCAGCCACGTGGCCGCGCGGGCGCTCCTCACGAGAGCGCGCGAGAGTCTTCGCCAGGCACTCGCGGACGAGAAGAAGCAAGAGAAGGACCGCGAGATCGCACTTGATGCCGCGTTTTCCGAGAAGGTCCGCGCGGCGGACACGCGCCGCCCGTCCGACGACACCGGGGAGGTGCCCCGGTGAAGTCCACTCGTGATGAATTCCTCGCTCACGAGCAGGCGCGGACTCTCGCCGCGGAGGCACTGGACGGACCGCTTACCTCGCCCGAAGCCGCCTGGCTCGAATCTCATCTGGCAGCCTGCGAGGATTGCAGGGGTGTGGCCGAGGAATATCTGGCCATCCATCTCGAACTCGCCGGCCTGGCCATGCCCGAACCCCCGAGAGACCTCTGGGCTCGGACTCGAGCCGCGCTGGATGCCGTGGACTCCTCGGCGCACCGGCCCAATGCTCGTCCCAGGACATTCCAGAGCCGCTCATCCCTGATCGGATCGTCGGTCGCGGTCGCGGTGGTGGTCCTCGTCGCGGGCGCGTCCCTCCTGGGGCAGACGCCGATCTCCCGGCCGGTTCCAGGCACTGGCGGCCTGGGGCCAACCACCCCATCCTCGAGTGGACTGACTCCCGCGGACAACTCCACATCGCCGCTTGCCGTGGTGAATGGCACGAGCTACTGGATCTCCGGTGAGAACGGCGTCTATCAGATCAAGGGCGGAGTCTCGGGTTGCGATCCGGGCGACAGCAGCTGCACCGTAAGCGACGGCGGCGGTCAGACCCTCGGCACGATCGCGAGCGACGCCACGGTCTCCGCGGCACTCGCCCCCAACGCCAGCCTTGCCGCCGTTTGGACCACTGACAAGGTTGCCATCCTGCCTCTGACCGACGCCGGGGCCACGGTGTCGCTGGACCTCCTTACACCTCAGCCGACCATCGCCGCCACCACGGCGCCGACGCCGTCGCCGACGCCCGTGCCCACCCCTTCGGCGACGGCAGCCGCGACGCCCACTCCTACGCCCGTCGCAACACCGATCGCCACGCCCACGGCCAGGTCCGGAGCTTCGCAGAGCCCGTCCCAGCCGCTCTCGAGCCCGGCGGCCGTGACCCCGGTCCCGTCCCCGACGGCCACACCGACTCTCACGCCCGTTCCGGCAACCCCGACCCCTACCGTCAAACCAACTCCGGCTCCCAGTTCCAACGGCGCCCTGGCCATCCTCTCCGGCTTCGAGATCGTCGGTCCGGACCCGGAATTCTCGCCGGACGGGAAGATCGTGGCGTTCTCGGCCCGGCCGTCGGACCACAGCACCGGACCGGACGTCTTCATCTGGCATGCTGGCGACCGGCAGGCCTATCCGATCACATCTGGCCACTCGGATCTGTTCTCGGGCTGGTACGGCACGAGGATCATGATCAGCCAGATTTCGACGTCCGGACCCTCGGAAGGGACCGCTTCGCCGCCTCCGAGTTCGGTCGTTTCGACCGCCTACGTCTTCGATCCGGCGACCGGACAGGAGTCGAGAATCGTTCGCCCCATGTTGATGCCCGTCATCGACCCGAGCGGCCAGTTCGTCGTCTACTGGTCCGGAACGGTCGAATTCGATCCGACCACGGGGCTCTGGCAGCCGGGCGCCGGGGACCTCTATCTGGACAAGTGGTCCAATCTCGTTCTCGAACCCGTCGGGCCGAGCCAGGAGACCGCGTCGCCGGGACCGATCAAGACCGACGCTCCGGGTTCCACGAGCTCGCCCAGTCCCCGAAGGATCGCCGAGCCCTGTGACGACTGAGCCCGTCGCCCCGTCTCCGAGTGCGACCTCTGCGAGCCCGGCCGCTGAAGGCGCCTCAGCGTCGCCGTCGAGCCAGCCGCCGAGCGCGACCCCCACGCCTTCCCCCACCCCCACGCCCGCCGCTTCTCCGCAGTCGCTGCCGGTGGCCTCGGGATCGGGTTCCGTGAAGACCTGGCAGGTCCGTTGGGATGGCACGGGCGGACATTTCGCGGTCTGGGTCGCGGACAAGGGCAGTTCCAAGGTCGGCAGGCTGACCCTCTTCGGCGTCAATGGCGACGACGATCAGCTCGGAACCGAGAAGCTCCTGGGAGCCGAACGCGTCATGGCGAGCATCCAGTTCGACGCCTCACATCTGGTATACACGTCGGCGGTCGACGGCAAGACGTATCTGCAGGCCATCCCGGCCGGGAAGCCGCAGATGCCAACGCCAAGTGCAAGCGCAAACCCGGGCGAGCTCGGGGCCTCGCCCACGCCGTTGTCGACCGATCGCCCGGGCAACTGACGGCGGCCATCTCACTCTGAGCTCGGGCGGCGGCAGGCCCGGCGCTGTATCCTTCCCCACGACCTTTAACGACCGGCACCGTGAGGCCGGGAAGGAGGACTGCGCGTTGCAGGGCACCGACATCCGATGACCGACCGGCAGATCATGACCGGCGATGAGATCCGCCGAGCGATTCTCCGGATCTCCCACGAGATCGTCGAGAAGCAGGCAGGGACGCAGAACCTCGCTCTCGTCGGCATCCAGCGGCGCGGCGTGCCGCTCGCCCACCGTGTCGCCGAGGCGGTGCTCGACCACGAAGGCGTTCGTCTCCCCGTGGGCGCGCTCGACATTACCTTCTACAGAGACGACCTCTCGCTCGTCGCCCAGCAGCCCATCGTCAAAGGCACGGACCTGCCCTTCGATCTCAACGGCATGACCGTCGTGCTCGTGGACGATGTCCTTTACACGGGCCGCACGGTCCGGGCGGCAATGGACGCGCTGATCGACTTCGGGCGGCCGCGGGCCATTCGCCTGGCGGTGCTGATCGACCGCGGCCATCGAGAGCTGCCGATCCGGGCGGATCACGTCGGCAAGAACGTGCCCACCTCGAAGGAAGAGATCGTCCACGTCCACGTTTCCGAGATGGACGCCACGGACGAAGTGACGATCACGCGCCGGGTGCCGGCACCGGCCACGGTGGCCGAGTCATGACGGCGACCGTACCGGCCGCGGCGGTGAAGCCTGACGCCCCGGTGGCCTGGCGCCACCGACACCTCATCGACCTCGACGTCGTCACCTGGCCGGAGATCGAGCTGATCATGCGGACGACGGCCGAGATGAAGGGCGTTCTGGCGCGCCCGATCCGGAAGGTTCCGGCCCTCAACGGCCGCCGGGTGACGACGTTGTTCTACGAGGCGTCCACGCGAACCCGCGTCTCCTTTGAGACGGCGGCGCGGAACCTCTCCGCGGACGTGGTGAGCGTGTCCACGGCCACGTCTTCGGTGACCAAGGGCGAGTCCCTGGTAGACACGATCCGCACCCTGGAGGCGCTCGGCGCAGAGATCCTCGTTATGCGCCACTCCGTTTCCGGCGCGCCTTACCTTGCCGCTCAGGTGTTCGGCGGCCATGTGCTCAACGGCGGCGACGGCTGGCATGCCCACCCGACGCAGGCGCTCCTGGATCTCTACACGATGCGGGAGCATATCCCGGGCGGCGATCTGCGCGGTCGAAAGGTCGCGATCGTGGGCGACATCCTCCACTCCAGGGTGGCCCGCTCCAACATCTGGTCATTGACCGCCGCCGGCGCCGATCTCTGGCTGTGCGGTCCGGCCACGCTTCTGCGAGGGTTCGAGCGCTGGGCGACGGCCTGGTCCGCGGGCGCGACCCCGGGCCACGGCCGGTTCAACTTGACGAGCGACATAGACGTCGCCGTCCGGGACGCGGACGTCGTGATGGCCCTGCGGATCCAGCGCGAGCGGATGCAGAGCGGTCTCCTGCCGTCGTTGCGGGAGTACGCGGCGCGGTTCGGGATCAACGCGGAACGCGTGGCCCAGGCCAGGCCCGACGCCATCGTCATGCACCCCGGGCCAATGAACGAAGGCGTCGAGATCGCGCCCGACGTGGCCGTGAGCGGCCGCGCCGTGATCACCGAACAGGTCACCAACGGCGTGGCCGTTCGGATGGCGCTGCTGTATCTCCTCGCCGGAACGCACATCGAAGGCCACACGGAGATCGTCAGGTGACGAGCGGCGAAGAGCGCTCCACCGGTTCCGTCTCGGCCGCCGGGTCCGCTCCAGCCGGCGGTTCCTCCGTCGGGCGGGGCCCCGGGATCGGAGAGACGGTGGAGCGGTTCGAACTCGAGAAGGCCTGGCTCGTGGACCCCGTGTCGGGTCGCGAGGGCCCGGGCGAGATCGTCGTCGTCGACGGCATCCTCGAGTCCGTCAACTGGCTGGCCGGTGCCGAAGCGGATGGCGTCACGGACCGGGCCGTGGTCGTGGCGCCCGGCTTCTTCGACCTGCACGCCCATTTCCGCGAGCCCGGTTTCGAAGACGCGGAAACAGTTGCCAGCGGCTGTCTCGCGGCCGCTCACGGCGGCTTCACCGCCGTGGCCCTTATGCCGAACACTTCCCCGGCTCTCGACGAGCCCGGCGTCCTGGAACGGATCCGGCTGGCCTCTCGGGCCTCGGGTTCGCCGGTGGAAGTGCTTGCTCACGGCGCGGTTTCGGCCGCCAGAGCGGGTGAGCAGCTCTCGGCCATGGGGGAGCTGGCGGACGCGGGCGTCCTGGGCTTCTCCGACGACGGCGCTCCCGTGCGGACCGCCCGGCTCCTGCGCAGCGCCCTTATCTACGCCGGCATGCTCGGCCGGCCGATCGTCGAGCACGCCGAAGACACGGAGCTGACGTCGGGCGCCGAGTCCCACGAGGGGTACGTCGCTTCGGTCCTCGGCCTTGCCGGCTGGCCCGTCGCCGCCGAAGCGAACGCCATTGCCCGCGACCTTGGAATTCTTGCCGACGCAATCGGCGACGAACCGGGCGCTCGGCTCCACTTCACCCACGTCTCGACCGCCGCGGGCCTGGAGCTGGTCCGACGTGCCCAGGCCAATGGGCTGCCGGTCACCTGTGATGTCACGCCCCACCATCTCGCCTTCACGGACGAGTGGATCGCCGGATCGCGGCGCTGGGCCTGGGAGGCGCTGGGGGCGGATGGAACGGCCCGGGACCCATGGGCGGACGGCATCCTGACCGCCACTCCATACAACACGTCGCTGCGGGTCAATCCACCGCTCGCCGCCGCCACCGATGCCGCGGCCTGCCTTGCCGCGCTGCTCGACGGCACGGCCGCGGCCGTGGCCACGGACCATGCACCTCATACGGTCGTGGATAAGGAAGTCGAGTTTGGCCGGGCGTCGAACGGGATCAGCGGCATCGAGACGGCGTTGGGCATCCTGCTCTCGCTCGTCGATGCGGGCAAGCTTTCGCTCGCGAAGGCAATCGCGGTCCTGACCACGGGTCCGGCCGGCGTTGTCGCGAGCTGGCCGGGCAGCGCGCAATCGAGCGCCGCGCGGCCGAGAGGTCTCGTCGAAGGAGCTCCCGCCGACCTCGTCGTGTTCGACCGCTCGGACGGCTGGCTGGTCGGCGAAGCCTCGCTGCTGTCGAAGGGCAAGAATTCGCCGCTTCTCGGGCGGACCCTTCCCGGCCGTGTCGTCCTGACCATCGCCGGCGGGCGGCTCGCCTATGAGGATCCCACCGCGGACGTGGACTGAGCCCATCCCGTCGAGACCGTCACTCGTGCGAGAATAGGGGGCCGCGCGGCGACGACCGTCGGCGGGTCGACGGTTTGACGCCCGCTAGCGCTCAGACGTGAGGAGACGCAGAGTCCGTGCCAGTCCTTGCTACGTTCTTCTCGGTTCGCCGGGGTCGGGATCCGTTCTTCAAGTTCTTCATGCGCACCCTGTTTCCCGGCCAGATGAAGCAGTACAACGAGAAGTTCGGAATCAAGTTCATCGGCTGGTACAACGTCGCTCACGGTTGGGACTTCGACAACGTGATACTGCTGGACCTGCCGGATTACGCCACGCTGGACAAGCTGGAGCGTGACGAGGCTACGAGAGCGCTCGGCCACCGGGCCGGGGAGTGGATGTTCGAACGGCACCATTCCATGTTCCTCCGGGAGCGAATTGGCCCGGACCTGGAGTTCAAGGGTTAGGAGGCCAAGTGATGGATACGAGCCGAAACGACCTGCTCGGGGAACTGGCCGCGGACGCCTCGCTGGAGCACTCGGACTTCCTCGTGCAGGCCGCCGCGCAGCTCGACAAGTTCCTCGATGCCAATGCCGACCGCATCTCGGACCTGGGCGGCCTGGTTCTGATCGACGACGAGGCGGACTACCTCGCCATTGCCCCGGATCTGACATTCCGCAGCCGCAGCCGCTACCTCGACGAAGCGACCGGCAAGTGGGTCAGTGAAACTGAAGTAATCGAGAACGCCGCCGAGCTCGTCGAGCTATATAACCTGGCCGACGTGTTCGTGGCCTTCGCCGAAGCCTCCAAGACCGAAGCCGGCCTGGAAGGCGAGCCCACGGCCACGGCCGACCTTCTCAAGACCGCCGACGTAGCTCCCGAAGACACGGTCCCGCTCGAGAACCCCTACGCCGGCGCCGCCGACGAGTGGGCGGCAGGGCACGAGTACGACGAAGCCCCCGAGAACGAGGAAGAAGCCGCGGAGCGGCTCTACGATCTCGCCCTCGCCTTCCAGGAACGGAGCCAGCAGACCGAAGCGGACCTTCTCGAGCAGTTCGAGACGGCCGCGGCCGCTCTCACCTCAGTGCTCGGCGACCTCATCATCGTCGACGACGAAGACGAGCGGTTGACCCTCAAGTCCTCCGGATCGTTCGTCGCCGAAGTCGTGCCCGAAGACGATGCCGAATCGGGCAAGTGGCGCAAGCTCGGCACCCCTGACGAGATCGTCGAGTTCTACGATCCCACGGACGTCTTCGGTGACCTGGCCGATACCCTCGCGGAATCCTTCCCGGCCCTTGGCGAGCCCGCCGACGTCGAGGGGGCCGAAGACGAGGCCGCCGGCGAAGGCGAGGAAGACGACGAACCCGTAGAGCCGGTCGAAGACAAAGATCCCGACGACGATCAGCCCGGCGAGGTCGACGGCGATCGCCGGTGACCATGCGCCTCGTCGCGGCGGAGCTGGTCGAAAGCCGGGAGATTCTGCCGGGTCAGTGGATCCAATCGTTCCACGCGCCGGAGCTTGCTACGGGGTCTCGGGCCGGGCAGTTCGTCCACGTTCGGACGGGTGACTACTCGGGTCTCGTGCTGCGCCGCCCGTTCTCGATCAATACCGCGGACCCGTCCTCGGGAACGATCACGCTCCATTTCCGGACAGTAGGCCGCGGCACCGAGTGGCTGACTCGCCTGCGTGAGGGCGAGACGCTCGACATGCTCGGCCCGCTCGGGCGGCCGTTCGAGGTTGATCCGCGGAGCCGGCATCTGCTGCTCGTCGCCGGCGGCCTCGGGATGGCCGGCGTGCGGATGCTCGCCGACCAGGCGATCCGTGACGGCCTCCAGGTCACGATCCTCTTCGGCGCGCTCGAGCGCGAACCACGTCTACCCCTCGAGCCTGCTGCCCGACGAAGTGGAATACATCGTCGCCACCGACGATGGTTCGCTCGGCCACCGGGGCTTCGTCACGGATCTCGTGCCGGACTACGAGGCCTGGGCGGACCAGGCCTTTGCCTGCGGCCCCGCAGCCAATGCTCGCCCGGCTGGCCCATCTCGCCGGCGGCCGCCGGGAAAGGCTCGGAGTGGCGAAGCTCGGACGCAAGCGGGGCGGCGGCAAGACGGACGCGGCGGGTTCCGTGGCGGCCCGTCGGAAGGCCTTCCTCCAGGTTTCCATGGAGCAGACGATGGGCTGCGCGGTCGGTGCGTGCCTGGGATGCACGGTCATGGGCGTGGACGGGCCGCTGCGGGTCTGCCGGGAGGGCCCGGTGTTCGCCGCGGACGAGATCGCCTGGGAGTCGATGCCGTGAAGGCCGAAGAAGACAGGTCGACGATCTCCGGCGACCCGCGAGCCATCCGAATAACCGAGTACAAGGCCACCGCCAGAAGCACGAGCCGCGAAGCCGCCCGGACGATCAAGAGCGCGGTCGTACCGCTCAAGCCGGTGAGCCCGGCTGCTCAGAGGACGCGAGTCGAGACCGGCGGGGCTGCCGTGGCCGACCTCGGGGCACCCGCGCCGGCGCGTCCGACGCTGGCCGAACGTGAGGCGCTGGATCGAATCGATGTCTCCGTCGAGCTTGCACCCGATCGCGGCCTCCGGCTGCCGAACCCGATCATGGTCGCGTCCGGCACGTTCGGCTACGGCGTCGAATACGGCGAGGTCGTCGACGTCCAGCTTCTCGGCGGGATCTGCTGCAAGGGGACCACGCTTCGGCCGAGGATCGGCAATCCGCCGCCGCGCGTGACCGAGACGCCGGGCGGGATGCTCAACTCGATCGGCCTCCAGAACCCGGGCGTCGATGCGGTGATCGACAAGTACGGGCCGATCTGGCGGGGCTGGGACGTGCCCGTCATCGTCAACATCGCCGGCGAGTCGATCGAGGACTACGTCGAGGTCGCGCGGCGCGTCGACGGCGTGCCCGGAGTCGCCGGCATCGAGCTCAACATCAGCTGCCCGAACGTGGGCAAGGGCGGGCTCCAATTCGCCATCGATCGCGACGCGGCGCGGGCCGTCACGGCCGCGGTTCGACGCGCCACGGAGTTGCCGCTGCTCGTCAAGCTCTCGCCCAACGTGGCGGACGTCCGGCCCATTGCCAAAGCGATCGAGGACGCGGGCGCGGACGCGATCTGCGCCATCAACACCTTGAGCGGCCTGGCCGTTTCGCCGGATCGAACCCGGGCGTTCCTCGGCAATACCTACGGCGGGCTCTCGGGACCGGCCATCAAGCCCGTGGCCCTGCGCGTGGTCTATGAAGTGGCGCAGGTCGTCTCCATCCCGATCATCGGCATCGGCGGGGTGACTTCGCTCGACGACGTGCTCGACTTCCTCGCCTGCGGCGCGGTCGCGGTCCAGATCGGGACGGCGATCTTCGCCGATCCGGAGCTGCCGGTTCACCTCGCCGACGAGCTGCGGGCGGAGTGCCTGCGGCGCGGCCTGGCGTCGTATCGGCCGCTCATCGGAACCGCGCTGCCGAAACGAATGAGCACGCCCTCGGCCAAGGGCGTCGAGTACCGGCCATGACCCGCGGACTGACGCGAGGTCTGATGCGCGGGCTGAAGAGCGACCGCGAAACGTCGAGGAGGCGAGGATGACCACGATCCGGTCCGAGGCACAGGAAGCCGCCGCGCGGGCCATCGCGTCGCGGACCGAGGGCCTGTTCAAGAGCTCCGGAGCGCTGCGCGAGGGCCACTTCCTGCTCAAGAGCGGCAAGCACTCGGAGCGCTACCTGGAGAAGTTCCTGGTCCTGCAGGATCCGGCGGCCACGAGCGAGCTGTGCGGTTTCTGGGCGGCGCGACATCGCGATCAGGACGGGACGCCCATGGTGGACGTGGTCGCGGGGCCCACGACGGGCGGCGTCATCCTCGCGTTCGAGACGGCGCGCCAGCTGGGCGTTCGAGCGATCTTCGCCGAAGAAGTGAAGGATGCGGACGGGACCGCGCGCCGGGAATTTCGCCGCGGATTCTCGATCGCGCCCGGAGAGCGAGTCCTGCTCGTCGACGACATCCTGACCACTGGCGGCTCGCTGCTGGCGATGCTGCCCGCCGTCGAGGCGTTCGGCGGCGAGATCGTGACCTGCGCGGTCATGGCCGATCGCTCCGGTGGGATCGCGTCTCTGACGTCGCCCGCGACCGGACGAAGCTACCCGCTCCGGGCCCTCTGGCAGCTCCAGCTGCCCACTTACGAACCGGGTCCGGAAACCTGCCCGGCCTGCGCCGCGGGAGTGCCGCTCCACGCGCCGGGAAGCACGGGAACGGGACCGGGCCCCGCCCCGTCCACGACGACGCCCACGACGCCGCCGGCCGGCTGACGGACCGCGGCGCGCGCTACTCGGACAGGAAGATCTTCGCCGTCTGAGTGGCCTGGTAATCGTCCGGGCTGATCCACGTCCAAACGACCACCTGAGGCCCGACGGGATCGTCCGCGGACGGCTGGTACACCATCTGCATCGTCACGGTCTGGCCCATCGACAGGACGCGGCCCAGGGCCGCGCAATTGAGCAGCCGCAGCGGTGCCGCCGTGACGTCTGTGCCGGCGATGTACATCCGATAGGCCGGGCACGGATCGAGCGGGATCTCCAGCCCGGTCCTGTTCGAGATGCTTACGGTGAACTCGTTGCCGTGGCTCTTCTCCCAATGGCTGATCGGTAGCGAGACAGACACGTTGATCGCCGTTCTCGGGTGCGGGGTGGGGCCAAGGGGCGCGGCGGCGCCGGCCGGATCGTCGCTCGCCGCAGGCGCCGGGGTGAAGTCGACGGTTTCCGCCGACCACGTGATCGGTGTGGGAGCGGCCAGCGTTGGAGTGGACTCGCCGCCGAGTCCGGCAGCCCTGCTGACAAAGCCGGCGCCCACGATGCCCGCGACGACGACGAGCGCGAGACCCAGCACCACATTGCGGTGCTTGCGACGCCGGGGCTCCAGCGCCTCAATGGTCAGGGCTTCGGCGATGGACCTGTCCCGGTCGTCCATTTCCGGCTCGAAACCCCGGTCGAGCGATTTCTTCATTCGTTGTCCGCTCTGGCTGGCAGATGATCGGCTTGACCCGGCCCCGCCGGTCTCATACCCCTAGATGACGGAACCCGCGCCCCCACGGGTCTCATCATCTTTATCGGTCGAATCGTCCTCGCGGATCACCACGGCCGCCTCGAGATTCGCCGGTCAGTCGAGGACCACGTGCTGATGCCAGTGCGGGGCCATGGTCGGCAGGCCGAGGGCCTGGATCTTGGGTTCGAGGGCCGCCTGGGCGTCGGGATCGCCATGGACGATGAACACGCGGCGGGGGATGCCGGGATCGCCCGGCTTGCGGCCCCTGGTGAAGTTGGCGAGCCAGGCGAGGAGCCCCGGCTCGTCCGCGTGGGCTGAGAAACCACTGATCGACCGGACGGCGCAATGAACCGCAAATTCCTGGCCGTCCATCGGGCGGACGTGAGGCCGTCCTGGAGTCTGGCGCCCAGCGTCCCTTCACCCTGATAGCCCACGAACAGGATCATCGCCCGGCTGTCGCCGATGAGGTTCCGGAGGTGATTGAGGACACGGCCGCCGGTCAGCATGCCGTTGCTCGCGACCACGATGTACGGACGCTTCGCCCGCTCGATCGCCTCGGATTGCTTTGCCAGCGGCGTCTCGAGGGCATTCGGATAAGCCATCGGTCCACTGCCCCGGGCCAGGAGATCCAGCGAATCCTGGTCGTAGTAGTCGCTGTGCTGCTTGTAGATCGTGGTCGCCTTCGAGGCCATCGGCGAGTCGAGGTAGAGCCGAACCGGCGAGATCCGGCCGGCATCGAGAAGCCGGCGAAGGGCCCAAACCACTTCCTGGGTGCGGCCGATCGCGAAGGCGGGGATCAGCAGGACGCCGTTCTGGGCCTTCACGTCGTTGACCGCTTTGGCCAGCTGCTCGAGCGACTCGTCCTCCGGTTCGTGCTCGCGGCCGCCGTACGTCGACTCGATGAAGACGTAATCCGCCTCGGCGATCGGCGTGGGATCGCGAAGGATGGGCGCATCCTTCCGACCGAGATCCCCGGAGAAGACGAGCTTGCGAGTCTCCGAACCCTCGACGACGGTGAACTCCACGATCGACGAGCCGAGGATGTGGCCGGCGTCGTGGAAGACGGCGGTGACGCCGGGCGCGACCGCGACCTGGGCTTCGTAGCTGACGGGCCGGAAATGCGTCAGGGCGCTGGTGGCCTGGGCGAGGTCGTAGACGGGTTCCTCCAGCACGAGGTTCGGGCGGTCGGGACTGCCGGTGATCGCGGCCTCGTGATTCGGATGGCCGAAGGGCGGGAAGCCCATCCGGGTACCCAGGCCCTGCTCGTCGCGGAGGACCAGCTCGTCCACCCCGGAGGCCACGACGTCGCCGCCGGCGGTGAGGTCGCCGGCTTGCGGGCCGATCGGCTTGCCGGTGACGGCGTCGATTGCCAGCGACTCGTCCTGGATCTCGGCCTGAATCTCCTCCTCGACGATCTGTGCCGTCTCTCGCGCGTCTTCGCGGGCCGCCTTGTCCGGGTTCTTGGCCGCCCAGTGCTTGTGGCGCTTCGCGTATTCCTCCTGGAGCTTGCCCGAATCGAGAAGAACCAGAGCCGCCAGATCGGCGGTGCCGCGGGTCGAGTAGATGGGGCCGGTGAAGCCTTCGGCGACGATGTGCGGGATCAGCCCGCAGTGGTCCAGGTGGGCATGGGTCAGGACGATGGCGTTCAGGGTCGCGGGGTCGTAGGCGAGAGGCACGCGGTTTCGGACGACTTCATGCGGCCCGCCCTGGAACATTCCACAGTCGATCAGGACTCGGGCACGGTCTGTGATGAGGAGGAATTGGGACCCGGTGACGGTGTTGGCAGCGCCGAGGAAGCGGATTTCCATGCGCGCATGTTGCCACCCCTCCGGCCGGATTGTGGGCCGAGCCCGTCGGACCCCGGCCGCAACCAACGGCAACTACGGCCTAGCGTTTGGGCCGCCGCCCGCGTCTGTCTAGATGTGACTGAGGAGAGGGCGACCCAGGCGGACGAATTGCCGGCGGTGAGCGGGCTCGGAGGCGACATACCCGGCCCGTCCAACCGACGTTTCCGCGCATCGGCGGCTTACGTCCGGCGTCGCCTGAAGATGGCAGGTCGAGGCATTGGTTCGCTCTCTCCTTCAACGATCGTGCTCGGGGCAGTCGCAACGGTCCTCGCGGGTTCCGGGCTGGTGGTGGCAGCTCAACCGTATCGGCCACCGATCCTGGCGCCCGCGGATCACGTGGCCCGGTCCCCTCCAGCGGCCAGGTCCGGTGCGGGACCTCGCCGGTTTCCCGCGCGGGGCGCTGATATCCGCCAGCCCGGGCGCGGAAGAGGCCACTTCCCCTCAGGCGGCGGTGCTCCGCTCGTCCATCTACTACTCGGGCTTGCCCCAGAAGGGCTGGATGCTGGTGCTCGACTCGCCGAGCGAACAGGCGTACGTCGCGCCCACCGGTGGACCCCTGGCCTACGCCGAGGCCGACCTCAAGCTCGAGGCCGGCGTTTGGCAATCGTCGTACGCGTCGTGCAATCTCATGGCGGTCCCGCCGCCTGGTTACTCCGCCACTACCTGGACCCTGGCCAGCGCGCCCGACCTGGCCGCGACCGACATCCACGTATTCGTCACGATCGACTGTCGGCGGCATGAGTATCCCGCCGACTTTGTGGCGAGCGTGTCGGCCGACGGCTCGTCGGTCGAAGTCGGCGTCTTCGAGGGGCTCGACTTCGCCGATCGAGTCATGGCCAAGACCTCGCGGTGCTGGGACCCAGACACTGACCAGGTCCTCACGACGATCCACCTCGACGAGCCTATGGGAGCCCGTGATCTGTTCGACGCCGGTCCATGGCCGCGGGTACAGAAGTCCTCGGCCGGCCAGATCGTGCCGCCGACTCCTGACCCGACCCGCGACGGCGCATCATTCAATGAAGCCGGGAGCCAACCGAGCGTCCGGCCCGGTTCGGGCGTCAATAGGCTGTGATCGCAGAGGGAATCTCCAGGATGGGAGCTGAGGCGCCGGTCGTCGCGGATGCCACCTCGTGCGAGGCAACGGTTCAGGTCCTGTACCAGCGCCGCTCGCAGCAGATGTTCGGCTTCGCCCGCCGTCTCGGGCTGTCCGACGAAGACGCGTCGGATGCCGTTCAGGAAGCCATGCTTCGGCTCGTCCGCGAGCTCGGCCGGGGGACGGCCCTCGCCGATCCCGACGCCTGGGCCTTCCGCGTTCTCTACCGCCTGGTCATGGATCGCCACCGCCTGCGACGACGTGTCGAGGGGTTGACCGATCGCCTCGCGGCCGTGGGGGTCTGGCGGCGCCAGGACGACGGCAATCCGGAGCGACGCCTGGAGACGGACTCGGTGTGGCGGGCGGTCGATCTGCTGCCCGCTCGCCAGCGGGCAGTGGTCTATCTGCGATATCGGGCGGACATGTCCTACGACCGAATCGGCATCGCGCTCGGCATCAGTCCCGGAGCCGCCCGCGGCCACGCCTCCACGGGTCTGGCGACGCTGCGGCGGCGTCTGGGCGAGGAGCAAGAAGATGAATGACGATCGAATCGTCGACGCGCTGCGCAACCGGCCGTCGGACGAGCCTCTGTACGAGAGACCGCTCCGCCGCCTGCCCGGCCACGAACCGGGTGAGGCCGAGTTCATTGCCCCGCTCGTGCCGAGCCTGGGTGTGGGCTCGGGCCATCCGACCATCCGAACTCGGACTCCGATCCGGGCACTGCCGGCCCTGGCGTTGATCGTGCTCGTCGGGGTGGCGATATGGGCCCTTGGCTTCGCTTCCGGCCGGCAGCCCGCGGCATCACCGAGCGACGGGCGCCCCCACCTATCAACTCACGGGTCGAGTCGCTTGTTTTGGCCAGGGGCCTGGCTGGGTTCCGACCCCGGGAGGCCCTCTCAACGATTGCCCGAACATGGCGGTGCCGCCGGATGGCTACGGTGCCGCGACGTGGACGCTCGATACGACGGTCCCGTTCTCGGCGGACGCCAGAGACATCCACGTGTTCGTGGACGAGATTGCCTGCCACGGTTTCGAAGTCGCGGCCGGGCGGATCGTCCAGAACGTTCAGTACGCGAGCGACCGGGTCGTCATCACGCTAGCGGTCCGGAGCCCGACTGGACCACAGACCTGTCCCGCTCCGTCGCCGACCTACTTTGTCGTGGAGCTAGATCAGGCCCTGGGAGATAGGACCGTGTTCGACGGGGGCCCCTATCCCGCGGTCGCGATCGTCACGGCCGGTCGGCCGATCGTGAGCGCCACGCCTTCGCCTCGCCCCGCCGCCTGGCATCAGGCCACGGCCTGCAGTCAGGATCGAGATGGTGTCCAGCTTCTACAAAGGCGCCGCGATGGTCACGTCCTTCGACGTCTACTGTCCGGTCCTGCCGGCCGGCTGGTCGATGGTCTCGAGCAACAACGCCGAGCTATCCGGTGCTGAGCACGCTGATGTCGTGACGATCAGCTACCAGGGGCCTGCCGGCCAGACGCTGACCCTGATGGAGGGCACGTTCTGCGAGACCGCGGACGCGGTGTGCATGCGCCAGGGCCTGGGAATCGGCAAGCGGATGTTCGGCGACAGAGTGGCGACCCTGCTGGGCGGGAACGGGGAGTGGCACCTCTTCACCGCCGCGGAAGGCGCCGCGATGTGGGAGGCGACCGGAAAGGGTATGTCCGCCGACGATTTCGCCTCGCTCACCGGAAATCTGATCGTCGTCGGGAAGTAGCCGCAGGCAACAGATCGAAGCCGCGAGCGGAGAGGGCTCGCGGCTTCGACCTGACGGTGATTCGATTTCGGAGGCCGACGCCGTTGGACGTCGCCGGTGGCTGGAATGCGGCTCGGCTTATTGCTTCTCGAGCCAGGTGAGGGCGGCGGCGGGATCGGTGAAGAGCTGGGAGTTGATGCCCAGGGCCGCGTACGTCGAGATCCACTGCTTCATGTTGAGCTGGCCGATAGCCTTCTCGGGCATCACGACGGCCCAATGCTTCCAGCCCGCGGCCTTGACGCCGGGGAACCATGTGGTCTGGGCCCACTGCGCGTCGTCCGGCCCCAGCGCGGAGTTGCCGCGGTCGTCGGACAACCACTTCGTGGAGCCGTTCTTCTTCATCAGATCCCAGCCGGCGGTCAGGACTTCCCGGAACGGCTGCCCGTGGACGAACTTCTTGA
The DNA here is from genome assembly GCA_963816135.1 of uncultured Chloroflexia bacterium. Lineage (GTDB taxonomy): Bacteria > Chloroflexota > Limnocylindria > Limnocylindrales > CSP1-4 > Fen-1039. Next base: position 1,214,483 of record CAWFJD010000017.1, on the reverse strand, counting down.
ACTCGTGATGGACGACCTTGGAATCCGTGTGGTACGAGAGGGTCGCGTAATCGTTGTCGATGATCTTTTCGATGGCCACAGTCAAATCCTCGCTGCGAACTGGGACGCGCCGCCCCTCGGCGGGCAACTCCGACCCCGAGTAGGAGTCGGGTTCAGACGCCGCGAGTTGAGCCTCCAGGGACCTTCCGCGACCGGGCGGTAGCCATCTCGACCAGTTCGGCAAATGTCCCGGCCCGAGTCAGGTCCGTGCGGGCAGGCTGCCCTCGCCTGAGTGCCGCGTCGAAGCGCTCCTGCTGCTCGCGGGTCGGCATTTGCCCTTCGAGGAATAGGGGCAGGAACAATTCATTGCCCTTGACGGCGGCGTTCGGATACCTGTGCGGTGCCCGGAGAACGGCGCTCGAGACGCGGATGGCGTGGTCGTTGCCGGGCGGGACGCCCGGCCTGTCAATTTCGCGACCGGCGAAGCGGAAGCCGTCGGCGAAGTCGCAGGAAGCGCAGCCACGTGGGCCACGACCGAGGGACGACGAGCATTCCGGGCAGTTGAGTCGATCGAGGGCGGCGTCGACCAGCCGCCAATCGTGCCGGTTCGGCTCTTCGGCAACCCTGCTCGCCAGCTCGGTCTCGTTAGCGTCCGGGTTCTCGCGCCTGTACTGGTCCCAGGCCGCTCCAATGGCAGACTCGACCTGGGCCAGGGCCAGCGCCGTCCGGACCGGGAGGTTGCCCACACGAACTCAGTCCGTGAGGTCGATGTACATCGGCGCGTGGTCCGAGGGCAGCTTGCCCTTGCGGGCGTCGCGATCGATTTCGGCGCCAACGCAGCGCTCGGCGACCGAGCGGGTTACGTACAGGTGATCGATGCGCATGCCCAGGCCCTTGTGGAAGTTGCCCGCCCGGTAGTCCCACCACGAGAACTTGCCGGGCTCCGGGTGATGCATCCGGTACGCGTCCACAAGGCCCCAATCGCGAAGCGCCGCCATGGCCGCGCGTTCGGGCGCCGAAACGTGCGTCGAGTCGACGTAGGCCGCCATGTCGTAGACGTCCATGTCTTCGGGAGCGACGTTGAAGTCGCCGCCGATGACGATCGGTTCATCCGGCGAGCGAGTCTCGCGCAGCCAGCGCGCCAGGCGGTCGAACCAGGCGAGCTTGGCCCGATAGAAGGGCGTGTCGAGCGCCCGGCCGTTCGGCGCGTAGATGCTCACGAAACGGATGCCGCCGCACACCGCCGAGACCATTCGGGCTTCGTCCGTAGGCGTCAGAGAAGCTTCCGCCTCGACGGCTTCGGCGACCGAATCCGGCCCGGGGGAGTGGCGAACGGGCCCATCGCCGAAATTCGTCACAACGTCCGAGATCCCGACGCGGCTCACGATCGCGACGCCGTTCCACCGCCCCTCGCCGTGGTGGAGCAGCTCGTAGCCGGCCATCCTGAATGGCATCTCCGGCGCGGCTTCGTCGGCGAGCTTGGTTTCCTGCATCAGCAGGACGTCCGGGGAGCGGAGCGTCAGCCACTCCTCCACGCGGTCCATCCGGGCCTTGAGCGAGTTGACGTTCCAGGTCGCGGCACGCATCTGAGTCCTCAGTCGGCGATGGCGGCGGAGGCGGGCGCCCGCGCCGGCGATGGCACCGCGGCCTCCACCCCCGCGGCCTCGAGCGATACCACGGCCTCTGCCGATACCACGGCCTCGGGCGCCGGGAGTGCGGCCGCGCGGGCCGGGGCCGCGGCCGAGCGGGCGGCGACGAGCTTCGCCAGGAACTGCGCCACGGGCTCGGACGAAGGCCCGGCCCCGATCTCGAACTGGATGGCGAAGCCTTCCGGGTACTTCCGGGCGCCGAGATCGCCTCCCTGACCGGAGCCAGGTTGGCGGCGTCCAGTGCCGGATCGGCGAGGAAGTGGTTGCGCTCGATCTCGCGGATCGTCAGCGAGATCTTGAAGCCGCAGCCCAGCGGGATCAGGTAGAACAAGACCTTCTTGCGATCGCGAACCTTGAGCATCCAGCCGCTGCTTCGCGAGAAGTTCCATTCGCTGATGAAGCCGGCCGACTGCTCGAGAATCGCTCGATAGGCTGGATAAGCGTCGCCGAGCGCCGCCGCCATCGCCTCGTCGTCGGGCTGCCGCGTGCTGTCGAGAAACGGCCGATCCACCCTTGCCTCCACTGGCGCTTAGTAGCGCCGGCCCTTCTGTCGCGCGAAATCGAACTTGGCCGTGTCCGCGATGCCCATCACCGCCATGGTCCCGGCCTGGACCGGGTCGGTCACGACCAGATCCGCCACTTCCGTGACCGATCCGACCATGTTCAGCGATATCACCGGGTATCCCGACCGACTGCAGCTCCCGCACGGCCCTGGTTATGTCGCCGCCCATGATGGAGCCGGCAAGCAGGAGGGCTCGCGCGCGGTCGAGGTCCGCGACGGCCCGAACCGCGGCCGCCAGATTGGCCTCGCCGACGAGTGGGATCGTGTCCACGCTGATCTTCTCGCCCCGGAGGTTGTGGCGATCCGCTTCGCTCACGGCTCCGAGGACCGCCTGGGCAATCTGCGCGCCGCCGCCCACGACGATGAGCCGCTTGCCGAAGACCTTGTCCAGGGATTGGGTGAGGCGGCAACCGCGCAGTGAGGGGAGGCCGTCGACGATGGTCGTGACGTCGGTCTCGGAGAGCCCGACGACTTCGAGCTCCACCTCGACCAGCCCCTCGTCCGCCTCGTTGTGCCAGCGACGGACGGTGCTCAGGGTTCGCAGCGTCCCGCCCGCGCGCCGCCACCGCATCCATGATCTCGGGGAGGGCCGAGGGACGATCGACATAGTCGAGCCGTACGGCGACGGTCGTTTCGGGATGCTCGGACTTGGCCACGTGACGGCTCGCTTCGCTTCGGTCAGCCGACGTCGAAGCCGCGATCGGCGAGGCCCTGGGCGACCTTGGGATGGTCGTCGAGGGCGATGCCCGCGTCCGCGTCATGCTCTTCGAAGGCGAGGCCGAGCGCGTCGAAGGCTTCTCGAGTTCCGGGTGCGTCGCTCGTGGCGAGCATCAGCGCTCCGCCCGTGTCCTCGGCGATGCCGACGATCGCGCCGATGTTGATCCCCCGGTCGCCCAGCGCCGCGGCCATCTTCGCGAGGGATCCCGGGCTGTCACTAAGCTCGACGGTGAACCAGATCACACCGCACCTCCTGGTGCGATGGTAGCGATCCCTGAGTTGTTCCGTATCGCCTCGCAGCGTTACGGGTTCCCTGGCGACGACGGTGGCGTCGTGGGTGCCTCGATCGAGTCGACGAGGCCGCACAGGATCGCGCGGCGCTGCCCCATGCCCAGCCGGACTGGCCAGGCGTCTGTTCAATGCCACTGTCCAGAGTAGTTCTGCGGACAACGTCACTACGCAGTAGGTGCAACTCCACTGCGCGATCTGTGCAACAGCTATTCAAAGCCATCCAGTAATAGTGCACACTCCCGCGATCACCAAACCCCGGGCGGCATCGGCGCCGCGGATGAACCAGGCGCCATTGGAGCAGCCCCCGGCGGGGACGGTGAGGTCTGCGAGCAGCGCTACGGCCAGGCATGCCAGTTCGACCCCAGCGTGCGAGGCGGGAGGAAAGCCCTCCAATGGAGCCTCCGCTCGGGGTGCTTTTCGGAATGTCGGAAGTCGGCGCCGAAGGCAGCCGGCCTTCCCGAGGAGGTCCAGATGCGTCCCACTCCCATCGGTCCGATCTGGGCGCGGCTAGCCGCGCTCGGCTCGGCGGCGGTCTTGGTTGCCGCCGCATGCTCCTCCGCTGCCGCCACGCCCGCGCAGAACGTCGCGGGCGCCACGGCCACGCCGGCACCGCCGTTGCTGCAGAGCGCCGCGGCCCAGAACACTCCCGCGCCAACGTCGAGCAAGACGCTCCAGCTCGCCTACCTATCGTTCGCCGTGGCCAACAGCTATGACGCGCCCATGCTCGCGGCGGCCAAAGCGGCCGCGTCCGCCGGCAATGCCCAGCTGACCGTCTTCGACGCCAACAACGACCCCGGAACCCAGACCAAGCAGCTCCAGGACGCCGTCGCGTCAGGCAAGTACGACGGCATCGTTCTGCAGCCCATTTACGGCGCCGGCCTCGTGACCGGTGTCGAGGCGGCCATCGCCAAGCACGTGGCAGTCGGCAACATCGACCAGATCCTCGGCGCGGACTTCACCACGGCCAGCTCCCAGGTCCCCGGCCTGTCCGCGAACGCGGTCTTCGTGCCCAGTGAGATGGGCACCAAGATGGGCCAGCTGACGGTCCAGGCCTGCGCGGCCAAGAACGCCAACCCGTGCAAGGTCGGCTACATCTACTCGGTCAAGGCTTCCGGGCTCGACGGCGCGCTCTGGACCGCCTTCAACACCGCCATCGGGGCCAATCCCAACATCAAGATCGTGGCCCAGGGCGAATTGTTCTACCAGGTCGCGCTCGGCCTCAAGGCTTCCCAGGACATGCTCACCGCGCATCCCGATCTGAGCGTGATCGCGGGCTCGGACCAGTCGATCACAGGTGCGCTCGCGGCGGTCACCGCGGCCAAGCTCAAGGGCAAAGTCGAGCTGGTCGGTTACGGCGGCGCCGCAGTGGCCCTCCAGGGCATCGCTTCGGGCGATCGATTTGGAACGGTCATGCAGGCGCCCGCGATGGAAGGCCAGGTCGGAGTCACCGACCTGATCCAGGCGATCCGGAGCGGCAAGCCGGTCCCGGGCGTGGACGTCCTGTCCAGCTTCGCCGACGGCGGCGTCGTGACCAAGTCCAACGTGGCGAACTTCCTGAACCTGGCGGACTGGCCGGGCTGATCGCCCGCGTTTCGAGTCGGGCCGTAGTGGAGGACGTCGTCGATGGACGCCACGGTGCATCTCCAAGTCGAGAAGGTCAGCAAGGCCTTCGGCACCATTCGCGCCGTCGACGACGTCTCGCTCTCGGTCCGCGCCGGTTCCATCCACGGCTTCGTGGGTGAGAACGGCGCCGGCAAATCGACCCTCGGCAGGATCATCGCCGGGGTCTTTCCCCCGGATCAAGGGCAGCTGATCCTCCGACGGATCTCCGGTGGCTTTCCGTTCGCCGCGCCAGGCCCTTGAACACGGCATCGCTCTCGTGGCCCAGGAGCTTGCCCTCGTCCCTCAGCTGACCGTGGCCCAGAACGTATTCCTGGGCGCGGAGCCGCGCCGGTTCGGTTTCGTCGATCGAAGGGATCTCGTCGCGCGGTACCGGCGCCTGGCCGGCGAGGCGGGTTTCGATCTGCCGGCCAACGCCCCCGTCGGCTCGCTGCGGGTCGGCCGCCAGCAGCAGGTCGAGATCCTGCGGGCCCTTGCCCGCGACGCCCAGTTGATCGTCTTCGACGAACCCACGGCCGCGCTCTCGGCCTCGGAGGCGGAGAGCCTCCACAGGGTGGTTCGCATCGCTGGCCGCGTCCGGGCGAACGGTCATCCTCGTCTCCCATTTCCTCGGCGAAGTGCTGGAACTCGCGGACACGGTCACGATCCTTCGCGACGGGCGAGTCATCCGGACGGCCGAGGCGAAGTCGGAGACCGAGGCGAGCCTCATCTCGGGAATGCTCGGGCGGTCCCTCGGCCGGGCGTTTCCGCCCAAGGTCTTTGCCCAGCCCGATGCTCGCCCCGTGCTCCGGACGGAGCATCTCAGCGCGCCCGGCGTCCGCGACGTCTCGCTTTCGGTGAACGCCGGCGAAATCGTGGGCCTGGCGGGTCTCATCGGCGCCGGACGCTCCGAGCTGGCGCGGGCGATCTTCGGCGCCGTGGCCATCGATCGAGGCCGGGCGTTGCTGGGCGAGGTGGTCCTCGGTGGGCGCGCCTCGGGATCCATCGACGCCGGCCTGGCCATGATCCCCGAATCCCGAAAGGACGAGGGGCTCGTGCTCGGGCGGCCGGTTCGAGAGAACGTCAGCCTCGCCAGCCTCCCGATCCTGAGCCGCGCGGGCTTCATGCGGCGCTCGGTCGAGAACGGCCGCAGTCCGCGACGGCCTGGCCCGGGTGAGTGGCACGAAAGCGATCGAGATGCCGGCCGTCTCCCTGTCGGGCGGGAATCAGCAGAAGCTCATGTTCGCCCGGGCGCTCCTTCGACGGCCCCGGGTTCTGATCGCCGACGAGCCGACGCGGGGCGTTGACGTCGGCGCCAAACGCGAGATCTACGAGCACCTGGTGGGCCTGGCGGCATCGGGCGTGGGCATCCTCCTGATCTCGAGCGAGATCGAGGAGCTCCTGGGTCTTTCGCACCGGGTCCTGGTGATGCGGGCCGGGCGAGTCGTCGCCGAACTACAAGGAGACACCATGACGGAGAGCGCCGTGCTGCAGGCGGCGTTTGGGGCCGCCCCAGTGGCCGCATGAGCGATCTGACCACGAACGACGCCGTCTTCGAGGATGGCGAAGCCGCCTCGACCAAGGGCGGCTGGTTGGCTCGGCGCGATTTCCGGCGGCTCGCCACACGCGGCGTGGGCCAGGGCGGGATCGCCATCCCGTTCCTGGTCACGTTCCTGATTCTCACCATCGCGAGCCCCTCCTTCTCGCACTTCGAGAACCTCTCCAACATCCTCGACCAGCAGTCGTCGATCATCATCGTCGCCGCGGCGGCCACCCTGGTCCTGATCGCCGGCGGCATCGACCTGTCGGTCGGAGCCGTCTACGGGCTCAGCGGGGCGATGGCCACCCAGCTGGTTCCCTCGACCGGCGTTCTCGTGGCGGTCTTCGCCGCGGTGGGCTTCGGTCTGGCGATCGGGCTCGTAAACGGCGTCCTGGTCACCAAGTTCCGGATCAACGCCTTGATCGGCACGCTCGCCATGACGTATGTGGTTGGCGGGGTCGGCGCCCTGGCCACCAAAGGCAACCTCGTCGTAGCCTTCGACCACCCCGACTTCCAGCAGCTCGCTGCCAGCACGTTCTTCGGCATCACCAGCGCCTCGTGGATCATGATCCTGGTCGCGATCGCGATGGGCATCCTGCTGGCCCGAACCACGTTCGGCCGGTATGTCTACGCCGCCGGAGGCAACCCCACGGCGGCGCGAATGGCCGGCGTTCGTGTCGACGGGATCCGCGTGACGACGTTCGTCCTGAGTGGCGGCGCCGCGGCCCTGGCGGGCATCCTCGATGCCTCCCGCGTCCTGAGCGCGCAGTCCTCGCAGGGCGGATTCCTGACGTTCACGGTCCTCGCCGGGGTCGTGGTGGGCGGCACGAGCATCCTGGGCGGCGAAGGCGCGATGTGGCGGACCGTCATCGGCTGCCTCTTCATCGGCCTCGTGGGCAACGGCTTCAACCTGCTCGGCCTGGACCCCTTCTATCAGCAGATCACGCTGGGCGTGATCCTCCTGCTCGCGGTCGGCATCGACGCCTGGTCCCGCCGCCTCGACCGGGCCTAGGGGTCCCGGGCCGAAGGTTCGGCGCGGTCGCGCGACGCACCAACCGGCGGCTTTCGAACCCGCTAGCCTCTGCCCATGCCCGTTCCGCCGGCTCCGAATATCCAGATCTTCGGCACGGCCGATTCGCGGCCGACTCAAGCCGCGCTCCGCTTCTTCAAAGAGCGGCGGATCGAGGTGACGTTCGTGGACCTTCGGCGAAAGCCGATCGCGCCGGGCGAACTGCGCCGGTTCGTCGAGAAGGTTGGTGCGGCGGCGCTGCTCGACACCGAGTCGAAGCGCTACAAGGACCTCGGCCTCGGCTACATGCGCCTGGAGCCGGACGAGATCGTCGAACGCCTGCTCGGCGACAACCAGTTGCTGCGGCTGCCGCTCGTCCGCTTCGGGCAGGCCTTTACCGCGGGTCCCTCCGACGCGACCTGGAAGGCCTGGCTGACGGCCCAGAAGTTCTAGGAGCGCCGCGAGGAGCCGACTCCTCCCTCGGCTTCGGCTATCGGCCGCGGCCCGTTCCGGGTAGCGGATCGAGTGATCGTTGGGGGTCCGGCCGTCGATCCCCCTTTCGTCGCGTAAACAGCGGCACTGCCGGCGTGGCATGCTCCTCTCGTACCTAGGAGAGTTAGATGCCTCATTCGAAAAGCAAGGGGAAGGGCGGCGGCAAGCCGTCCGAGAAGGGCCGCCCGCACGCGGCGGCGGAACCAGACGGCCAGCGACCGGCCGATCCAACCGCGACGGCGCACGTTTCCGTGCCGCACGGTCAAGCTGCCGGCAGCGCCTCGCTCAACAGCGCCGGGCCCAACGGCAACGGCAACGGAATGGCCACAACGGCAACGGCAACGGCCACGACCGGCGCCGGAGTGGCCGGGTCACCTACCGGACAAAAGCCGCGGCGATGCTCCAGACGCAGACCCGGACCGAGGATGAGCGGCTTCTCTCGCCGCGCCACCGGCCGGCCTTCCTGGACTCAGACCCGTGGCGATCGCTGCGGATCCTCTCCGAGTTCGTCGAGGGCTTCGACGCCCTGGCCGGAGTCGGCAAGGCGGTCACGATCTTCGGGTCGGCGCGGATCCACGAAGACGATCCCGTGGTACGCCAAAGCGCGGCGAGCTGGCGGCCAATCTGGCAAACGAAGGTTTCGCGGTCATCACCGGCGGCGGGCCCGGCATCATGGAAGCGGCCAACCGCGGCTGCCACGAGGCCGGCGGACTCTCGATCGGCTGCAACATCGAGCTGCCGCACGAGCAGTCGGTCAACCCGTACGTGGACCTCGGCGTGGAGTTCCGCTACTTCTTCGCCCGAAAGACGATGTTCGTCAAGTACGCCGACGGCTTCGCGATCTTCCCGGGTGGCTTCGGAACGCTCGACGAGCTCTTCGAATCGCTGACGCTCATCCAGACGGGCAAGATCCGGCACTTCCCGGTGGTCCTGATCGGGACCGAATACTGGGCCGGGCCTGCTCGACTGGCTCCGCACGGAAGCAATCGCCTGGGGCAACATCGGGCCCGACGACCTGGAGCTCATGAAGTGCACCGATGACATGGACGAAGCCTGCCGCTGGTTGACCATGGCTTCGGACAAGCGAGCCGAGGAAGCGGCGATCGGCGCATCCGCGGCCAACGGGACCCCCGGGCACCTCTAGGCCGGACCGGCCCGCTGCGCGGGCCCGGCAGCGGCCGCGCTACTCCGGCAGGAACGGTACCTGGGCTTCGAGCCGTCCCGCTCGGATCCGCGCCGGGTAGTAGCGGAGTCGCTGGACCCGCGTCAGCCGGCGCGCCTCGAGCTTCTTGCTCGGCGGTTCCGGCCGTGGTTCGGCGCCACTCGGCGACCACGGGGAGTGGTAGTCGCCGTCGGCGTCCAAACCGCCGGTGGTCGGCATCCGGACCGTCTCGCCGGTACGCAGATCGAACCTGCCCTCGTGCAGCGGGCATGCGACCACGCAATCCTGGAGATCGCCAATCGACAGCGGGGCCGACATATGCGGGCAGCGGTCGTCAGTGACCACGATCCCATCGGACGTCCAGGCGACGAGCAGATCCAATCCGGCCAGGGTGACTCGCCGCATCGAACCGGGCGCGAGGTCCGATATCGCGGCGACGTCCACGAAGGGCGCGGCCCGCGTCCCGACGGCTCGGAGCTCGCGGGGGAACGGGGCGACGATCGGCAGGTTCGCGCGTCGGCCGCCGGTTGGCCGCCTTCCCGGCGGAGGCGTCGGCCGCGGCTTCCGCGGATTCGGCGTCTTCGGTCGCCGCCTTGTCCGCCTCCTCGAGGTCCTCGGGCGTCATCGAGTACATGACAACGTCGACGGGATGCCCGTCCCGACCCGCCTCCCAGTTGCGGATCAGCCCCTCCCAGCGGAAGCCGGCCTTCTCCGCGACCCGTTGCGACGCGACGTTGCCGGGCAGCGTCCAGAGGGCCAGACGCTCGATGTCCAGGTTCTCGAAAGCCCAGCGAACAGCCAGCTTCACGCCCCGAGTGGCGACGCCTCGACCTCGCGCCCAGGGCGCGACCATGTAGCCGATGGCGTGACGTCGTGGATTAGTCCCGGGCTGGATTCCGACGGAGCCCACATACCTGTCGGTGGCCGGGTCCGCGATCGCGAACTCGTAGCCGCTGCCGTCGCTCCACGCCTGGAGTGACAGGAGGATGAAGCGCCGTGCGTCGGCCTCGGTGTAGGGGACCGGAATGAGAGGGATCCATCGCGAAACCTGCGGATCCTGGCAGGCTTCGGTGATCGCCGGCGCGTCTTCGGCGCGGAAAGGCCGAATGGCGACCACGCCATCGGAGGGCGGCGGGTTGGGCGGGTTCAGCTTCTCGGCCATGCGCTAAGTATCGCCGATTCGCCCGGCCCGGCCATACAGGACGGTTAGAGTGCCAAACCTTTCGCCACGCAAGAAGAAGGCGGGCCGGTGAGGGGGAGCCGGCCCGCCTGAGGACAATGCGAAAGGAATGGTGAATTTGTTTGCCGAGTTGTCAGTCCCCTTGTCCGAGCCCCCATTGCGTCGGAACGGGCGCAAGTCTAGCGGCCCGCGAGGAAGTCCGCATAGTCCGCATGCGTGATCTATCGACATTTGGGCCAAATCTGCGGGAAGTCTCGAAAACGCGTTGTCTCGCGGGCCACCTGGAAGGATGTCTGCCGCCTTTCTCAATGCCTGAGATCATGGCATCGCAACCATGGAATAGAAGTCGCGGCAACCTTTCGGAGTGTGGGAATGCGCATCTCGCTGATGATCGAACCCCAGCAGGGCCTGTCCTACGAAGAACAGCTCGCGATCGCCAGACTCGCCGAACGCAGCGGCTACGAGACGCTCTACCGTTCCGATCACTACACGCAGCTTCCCGGGCGCGGCGGGACGACCCACCACCGATGCCTGGACCGTCCTGGCGGGGCTCGCGAGAGAGACCGACCGCATTCGGCTTGGTGCTCTGGTGTCGCCGGTCACTTTCCGCCATCCCGGCGCGTTCGCCAAAGTTGTGACGACCGTGGACGAGATGAGCGGCGGTCGTCTGGACGTGGGAGTCGGGGCCGGCTGGAACGAGGTCGAGCATCGATCCCTGGGCCTGGAATTCCCGCCCATCCAGGCGCGGGCGGATTTGATGGAGGACCAGCTGGCCATCCTGCACGGCCTCTGGACGGAACCCGACGGTTGGTCCTACGAGGGTCACCAGATCCACGTTGAGGCGGCCCTGTTTCGGCCGCGACCGGTGCAGCGGCCCCACCCTCCGATAATCATCGGTGGGACGGGCAGCCCGCGGTCGTTGCGCATGGCCGTTCGCTACGCGGACGAATACAACATGTCGAGCGCCGACGCGGACGAGTGTCGTGAGGTGTTCGGCCGTCTGGACGCGGAGTGCCAGCGGGCCGGCAGGGACCCGCGCTCGATCCGCCGGTCCGTCATGGCTGGAGTCCTGATGGCATCGAGCCCGGCCGAGATGGCGAAGCGCGCGGCGGCCCAGATGGCGATGGTCGAGGACGACGGGGCCGACGGCAGCGACGCTCGGGCCTGGCTCGACGCCCGACGGTCCCGGTGGGTCATGGGCACGCCGGACGAGGCGCGAGCGACGGTGGCACGATTCGCCGAGGCAGGTGCGGAGCGGCTGATGCTCCAGGACCTCCTGCCTCGCGACCTCGACATGATCGAACTTGCCGCCGCGGAGTTGATAGGCCGGGTCTGAGCCGCGGTGGAGCGTGGCGGGCGCGTGCCGGCTGGCGGGCGGGTCCCGCGGCGGGCGAGCCTGGGAGGGGGCCGCAGGGGGCCGCAGGCCCGGCGGCACACGACCGATGCCGACGTCTGACGTCGGAAACGGACTCCGCCGTCCGATATCGACTTGGACGTCGGAAAGCGACCGGCCACCCGTCCGATACCGACTTCTGACGTCGGAAACGGACCGGGCGGCACGATATCGACCCTGGACGTCGGAAAGCGACCGGCCACCCGTCCGATACCGACTTCTGACGTCGGAAACGGACCCGGCCGGCCGATATCGACCTTGGACGTCGGAAAGCGACCGGCCACCCGTCCGATACCGACTTCTGACGTCGGAAACGGACCGGGCGGCACGATAGCGACCTTGGACGTCGGAAAGCGACCGGCCACCCGTCCGATATCGACGTCTGACGTCGGAAACGGACTCGGCCGTCCGATATCGACCCTGGACGTCGGAAAGCGACCGGCCACCCGTCCGATATCGACGTCTGACGTCGGAAACGGACTCGGCCGCCGGATATCGACCCTGGACGTCGGAAAGCGACCGGCCACTCGGCCGATAGCGACTTCCGACGTCGGAAACGGACTCCGCCGCCGGATATCGACCCTGGACGTCGGAGTGCGACCGGCCACCCGGCCGATAGCGACTTCCGACGTCGGAAACGGACTCCGCCGCCCGAAATCGACCCTGGACGTCGCAAAGCGACGGGCCACGCCGACCTGGGCTGGGCTGAGGGGCGGGCAGATGGGCGAGGGTGGGCCTGGCGGAGCCGAAGGCGGCTCGAGGGCACAGAGCCGCGGGCTTTTCCGAGATACGCATCCGGGTGGTGATAAGGGAGATCACGCCGAGCCCGTGCCCCTAGCCTCCTTCTCAAACCGAGTTGCCTCAATTCTGCGGCCTCCGAAGTCTGAAATCGGCCGCTCGACGGGTCCGCAGTCCCGAAAAGGCTCGGTTTGGGTCGCCTGAGGCATCGGTCCCAGATGGGTCCCGGGTCGCACATCCGGTGGGATTTCCGTAGCACCACGTCCAAGCGTATCTCGGAGAAATGGGTCGCCTCCGGGGCGGCCGGCCGGCGATGCCACGCGGCCACTCGGCCGGCCGGCGATGCCACTCGGCCACGCGACCGGCCCGCGATCCCACTCGGCCACTTAGCCACTCGGCCACTCGGCCACTCGGCCACTCGGCGCGCGGCCACTCGCCGAGGAGGGCTGGCGCTCAACCTCGGCGGATAAGGCCCAGGCGGTGTATAGGGCCGTAGCGGAACCACGCGCGGCCAACGAGAGCGTCCACGGGAACGGGGCCGTAGCGCCGAGAATCGACGGAGGGGCCGAGGTTGTCGCCGAGAAGCCAGGCCTCGTCGGGGGCCAGGTGAAGGATCCCCTGGGAGATGCGGATTCGATCGCCCGGCCTGGCGGCGACTCGTTTGATCGCCAGGGTGTCGGTGCCGGGCTCGCGGAAGACGACGATGGAGCCACGGCGCGGCCAGGTCCCGCACGTGGGATCCAGCAGCAGCCAGTCGCCGGGCAGCAGCCTGGGAGTCATGCTCGATTCGGCGACTGCCACGCGCCAGGTTCCGTCGATCGCGCGGAGCAGGGCAGCCGGCCACTCTCTGGCGGGCGGCCGTGGCGGCGCGGGCCACTCTCTGGCGGGCGGCCGGGCCGCTGCTTCGAGCGGCCCCTCTCCGGCGGACGACTCGTGCCCCCGGAAGGTGAGTTTGGGTAATCCCCGCGGACGAGCCAGGCGCAGGCGACCAGCGGGGCTCCTCGGAGGTCCCGCTGGCGTCGCTGTCTTAACGTTCGGAGACGCCCGCAGGCCGTCCTCCGGCGCCGCCTTCAATCGAATCGTCGTCGGCTCGACGCTAATCCCCGGATCTCGATGCTATTTCTTGGTCGACCAGAAGATGTCGGCGAATTCCTTGACCGCGGCTTCGAGCTCGGCGGCAGCCTGGGCGTCGACGTTCTGCTTGTTCTTGCTCGCCAGCTTGAGGATCTTCCAGGTTCGGTCGTGGAGGTCCGGGTAGCGCTCGATGTGCTCGGGCTTGAAGTAATCGCTCCAGATGACCTGGATCTCGTGCTTCACGATCTCGGCGTGCTGCTCTTTTATGGCCACGCAGCGGACGAACTTCTGGCGGTCGGACACTTCGGTACTGCCGGCCGGAATCTGGCCGATCAGCTCGACCATCCGGGCGACTGTGCGCGCGGCCAGCTCCGCCTGATGGGGGTCGTAGATGCCGCACGGGATGTCGCAGTGGGCGTAAACGGTGGTGTCCGGCTTCAGCCAGCGGGTTACACGGGACATCGGAACTCCTCCCGGCTAGGGACATCAGCGAGGCAGGGGATAGCAGGCAGCAAACAGAGCCTCGGCAAGCGAAGTGTTGAGGGCGCGGAACGGCGTGTCAATCGAACGCCCGGGCCAGGCCCGACCTTCGAACCGACGCGGCCCGCGGCGGCCGTATTCGTGCTCATCCGGCTCCAGATTCCCTCCATCCGGCCTCCACCTGAAATCCACAAATCGGGCCCGGCGCTTTCAGCCTGGCTACAGACATCGGTTCGATGATCCGGTTCAGGGATACCGCGAGGCATGACGGACGTCACCCTCGTGGCCCTCCCGCGCCAAGCTCAGCAGAGCCATCGACCAACCGGAGCCCCGAGACCTCAATTCAGATGAGCCCCGCCTACCCGACCCGACCGCAACAGACCACGGCGACGCCGCCAAAGAAGGCGGCGCGTCGTGTGCCGTTGCCCCGAATCTGGCCGGTGACGGCGAACGACGTCTATGCGCTTCTGGGCGGCAACGCGGTCCTGATCATGGGGATGTGGATCCGCCACGGCGGGATCTCGGAGCTGGGCAATCCAGCCGGGATCGTGACGGCGCTCGGCGAGTGGAGTGCCCTGTACGGGACCTACCTGATCCTGATCCAGCTGATCCTGATGTCCCGAAGTCCGTGGCTGGACCAGGTCTTCGGCCAGGACCGCATCACCGACGCTCACAAATGGGTCGGCTTCGCGGCCATCTGGCTCATCTTCGCCCACTTCATCTTCTCGACCGTCGGTTTCGCGATGGCCGCCCACACGGACGTCATCAGTGAATTCCTCACCCTGCTGACCTCGTATCCGTACGTCCTCTGGTCGGCCGTGGGCCTGGCCCTGTTCGTGCTGATCGGCTTCACCTCGATGCGGGCGGCCCGGCGCCGGATGTCATACGAGACCTGGTACGGCATCCACCTGTACACCTACCTCGCGATAGTCCTCGCCTCGCTCCACCAGTTCTTCGTTGGCGTGGACTTCGTTTCGGATCCCGTCGCCCAGGGCTACTGGCTGTTCCTCTACGTCTTCGCTTTCGGAACCCTGCTCGCATTTCGATTCGGCCAGCCGATCGCCATCACGCTCCGACATCGGCCGAAGATCGCGAACGTGGTCGAGGAGGGGCCCGGCGTCGCTTCCCTGTACGTGACCGGCCGCGACCTCGACCAGCTCGCGGTTCGGGCGGGGCAGTGGTTCCGCCTTCGATTCATGACCTCGGAGGGCTGGTATCGAGCCCATCCGTTCTCGCTGTCGGCCGCTCCCAACGGCAAGTACCTGCGCTTCACCGTCAAGGAGCTGGGCGATTACACCCAGAAGCTCCAGCGGATGCCCATCGGGACGAGCGTCTTCCTCGAGGGCCCGTACGGCGTCCTGACCGGTGCCTCCCGGACCAAGGCCCGGGTGCTGATGATCGCCGGCGGCATCGGAATCACGCCCCTGCGGGCCCTGCTCGAAGAGCTGCCGGCTTCGCGAGGCAACTTGACGCTCGTCTACCGAACGACCAATCCCGAGGACCTCGTGTTCAAACGCGAACTCGACGAGCTGGCCAGCCTCAGAGGCGCCACCATCCACTACCTCGTGGGCAAGCGAGGGACGCACGAGATGCCGATGGATCCGCTCGAGCCGCGCTCCCTCAAGCGTCTCGTGCCCGACATCCACGAGCGCGACATCTACGTCTGCGGGCCGACCGCAATGATGCAAAGGGTCCTCACCGGCCTTCGCTGGCTGCGGATCCCAGCCAACCAGATCCACTACGAACGCTTCGGTTTCTGAGGCGGAGGTGACAACCATGATCCCGAAACGTGGCGCCATAGCGGGCTTCCTGACCGCCGCCGGTCTGGCCCTTCTTCTCAGCTTCAAGACGCCCGAGGTCACGAACCTCACGTCCAACCAGGGCGGCAACACCGCGTTGGGCAACAACAACGTTACCGGCGCGAACGGCAACAACGCCAACACGGGCAATACCGGCAACACGGGCTCGGGCGGGGGCACCGGAACGGGATCCGGGTCGGGCGGAGGCACCGGGACAGGTACCGGTACGACCACCGGAACCGGGACCAAGAGCAGCTACACGGGCCAGGTGACCGGCCAGGCCGTCCAGATTCCGTTCGGCACCGTGCAGGTCCAGGTCACGCTCCAGAACGGCAAGATCACCGACGTCCAGGCGCTCCAGATGCCTTCGGACCAGCGCCACTCATCCGAAATCAGCTCGTACGCGGCGCCGCAGCTTCGCAGCGAAGTCCTCCAGGCCCAGAGCGCCCAAATCGACACGGTCTCAGGCGCTACGTACACGAGCGAGGGCTACATCCAATCCCTCCAGTCGGCCCTCAGCCAGATACCGGCCTGACGCTCGGGCATTCGCGTTCCGCCGCCGCCCGAGCTCGATTCGCCCGGGAATTGGCGCGACGACCCGAAGCCCGGGTATGATCTGCTCGTGACTGACCAATTTGACCCGCATTTCGATGCGGAGCCCGCGGCCTGTCCGTTCGTCGCTTTCGAGGACGATCGCGACCACCGGTCGGATGCGCCCGACTACCGGCATCGCTGCTTCGCATCGGCGGAGCCCGAGCCACGGGCTTTCCCTCATCAGGAGAACTACTGCCTGAGCGCCGGATTCACCGGCTGCCCCGTGTTCCTCGATTGGGCCAGACAGGAAGCCGCAGGCGTGGCACGCTCGGACGGCGCGACAGACGGCGCCGTGGCCGCGGCCGCCGCGCTCGGGGACGAGGCCGCTCCGGCGTTTCTCTCCACTCGACCCAAGGCGACGGTCCCGGCCGAGGCTTCACGCCGGACCGCCGAAGCGAGCGCCGGGCTGTGGAGCAACGAGGGCGGCACCAAGCGCACGACGCCGACTGCTCCGCCGGCTCCCAACACGATCGTGGTCCCGCCGGTCGCCATGGCCCGTCGTGGACCCACCCATCCGGGCTGGGAGAATCCGCCGCACCTCGAGAACTTCCCACGACTTCGAAGCCGCGACGAGCGACGCAGCAATGCCCCACTGATCGGTGCCGCTGTCGGCGTCGCCGTCCTGATGGTGGCGCTGGTCCTGGTTCCCCTCATCTTCAGCAACCACGGTGGAGGGACTCCTCCGAACGCGAGCGGCAGTCCGAATTCCAGTTCCTCTTTTGACGTTGCCGTCGGGTCGCCGACCTTGGCGTCCTCCACGCCTACCGCCGGGCCTTCATTTCAGCTCTACACGGTCAACGTGAAGAAGGGCGACCTGAACATGACCGCCGTCGCTCAGAAATTCAACACGAGCCCAGCCGCGATCGTGGCGTTCAACGTGGACAAGGGCTATGCGATCGACAACGTCAACGTGATCTGGGATGGCATGCAGTTCTACATTCCGCCGGTTGGCTGGACCCCGCCACCGAGCACGCCCGCTCCCACGCCCACGCCCAAGGCGACGCCCACGCCAACGCCAACGCCTACCCCGCGTTAGCTCGTCGGGTGATGGGGGCGGAGTTGCCGCCGCCCACGGACTTGAGGCTTCAGTCAGACCGTCGGCGCCTCAGTGAGCCCTCCGCGCGTCGCTGCGCCCTCGAGAACTCAGTCTCTGGGCGTCAGGTTGATCGCGGTGATCTTGCCCGCTTCGACGCGGAAGCTTGCGTCGAGCGCCTGCGTCGGAGCGCCGGGTCGCACGACCAGGAGATTGGCCTGGTAGGTGTTGCCCATGTCTCGGACGTCGCCCGGGATCATCCGGAAGCCAGGCTCCGCACGGAGGAACCAGCCGCCGACTTCACGCAAGCCCCGCAGGGTTCGAGCGTTGCCGGCGATGTGAACCCGTAGCTCGGCCTTTTCGTCCATGAGCGCCACGGCTCCCTCGCGATTGCCCGCGTTCAGGAGCTCGAAGAACATTTCCATCGTGTCGACAGCGCCCATGAGGCGAGTGTAGCCGCTCCGGCAGGCAACCGTGGCCAGAGGCGCCGTCGAACCGTGGAATCGACCGATGCCGCCGTGGTCGCGCTCGCCGCGGACCCGGCATCGGACCCTTCTTGTGGCGGCCTATTCCTCCAGCCGATGGACTCAGGTGCCGGCGCGCAGGCGCCTCACCAGTTCCGCCGCGAGCTCGTAACGGCCGAAGCTCGGCATGATGTACGTCCCGGCCACGTGACCTCGCGAATGGCTCAACAGGTTCAGCGCGATTTCGAGGCCGACTTCCGCGCCCCGTTCGCCGGCCGCCCGCATCGCCTCGCGCTGCTCGTCCGGAATGGTGATGCCCGGAACTTCGTTGTGGAGGAAGTCCGCGTGGCGAGCGCTATGGAGCGGCAGCACGCCGAGGAGCACCGGCACGGGGAAGCCGCCCTGGCCGAACACGCTCCGCGCCCGAGCCAGCATCGCCTCGAATTGAGCCTCGGAGTAGAGGGGCTGGGTCATGATGAGATCCGATCCGGCGGCGAGCTTGCGTTCCAGGCGAGCCCATTCCTTGTCCGGATTCGGGAGACGTCGGATCGAACGCGCAGGCGATCGTGAAGCCGGCGGCCTGCCCGATCGAGCCTCCGGCGGCGTCCTCGCCGCGATTCAAGCCGCTCGACGATCCCGATCAACCCGACCGCGTCCACGTCCCAGACGGCCGTGGCGCCGGGCCTGTCGGCGACGCGAGGCGGATCGCCGGTGAGGGCCAGGACGTTGCGAATTCCGAGCGCGTGGGCGCCCAGAAGCTCCGCCTCCAGGGCCATCAGGTTTCTGTCGCGAGTGGTCAGGTGGATCAGGCACTCGAGACCCAGCCGCTGCTGGAGACCGAACGCGACCGCCAGGGCGCCCATCCGGACACGGCCCGTGGCCGAGTCGCTGACGTTGACCAGGTCCACGCCCGCTTCCTTGAGCAGGCGGCCCGCTTCCACGGTTCGGTCGATGCGGATGGATCGGGGAGGGTCGATCTCGACGGAGACCACGTACTCGCCGGCGGCGAGCTTCCGGGCGAGGCCGGATGGAGCGTCGTCGCGGTACGGCCGCCTCGCCACTCCCCGAGGTCTCGATTCGGGGCGTGCGCGGGGCGGCTGCCGCGGCGGGATCCTGCTCGTCCTCTCCGGGTTGAGCCCCGTCGGCTTCCTCCGGGGCCGTTGCCGGCGTAGAACGCTCGCGCTCACCGCGGCTCAGCGTGTCGATGGCGGCCCGCATCGCTTTGGTGTGGAGTGGCGTCGTTCCGCAGCAGCCGCCGACGATGCGGGCTCCGGCCGACAGCATCCGCGGCACCATCTCGGCGAAGTACTCCGGCCCGGCCGAGTAGACGAACTGGCCTTCGATTCGCTGTGGCAGGCCCGCGTTGGGGACGATGGATCGGGCCACTCCCGCCGCCGGCGGCCCGGTCCGGACGAGCGCTTCCAGGCAGACGAGCGGGCCGGCGCCGCAGTTGATCCCGAGCGCGTCCACTCCGGCGCTCGTGAGAGTGGCGGCCGCGCTTTCGGGCGTCGCGCCGTCGAAGCCGCGCATGTCCTCGCCAAAGGTCATCTGGGCGATGATCGGCAGATCGCAGGCCCGGCGCGCCTCTTCGATCGCCTGCAGAAGGCTGTCGAGACGCTCGAACGTCTCGAGCACGAAGAGGTCCGCGCCGCCTTCGAGCAAACCCTCGATCTGCTCGCGGAAAGCCGCCCGGGCGATGCCCGGATGTGGGGTGGCGGGTCGATTGCCGGGACCGAGCGGGCCGATCGAGCCTGCGACGAGGACATCCTTGCCCGTCGTCTCACGAGCCTCGCGCGCCAGCTGGGCCGCCTTTCGGTTCAACCGGCCGGCCAGTCTTCTCGAGGCCGTACGGGGCCAGGCGGAAGCGGTTGGCACCGAAGGTGTTGGTCTCGATGGCGTCGGCCCCGGCCTCGATGTACTCGCGGTGGATCGAGGACACCAGGTCCGAACGGCTGGCGACCAGTTCGTCGAGGCAGGCGCGCTGTGGCACGCCGCGGCTGAATAGCAGCGTGCCCATTGCGCCGTCGAGGAGGAATGGCCGCTTCCGGAGTCGAATCCGAAAGCGCTCCCTCTCGGTCAGCGTGCCCGGAGGACCGGTGACGGCGCGGAAGGCTTCGCCGCGAACAAGTCCGCGAGGCGCGCCGAACTGGCGGACGGGTTCGCGGCTGGCATGAATCTCGGCCTACAGCCCCATGATCCTGCGCGGCACGAGGACCAGGTCCAGGAAGGTGCCGACGATGCTGATCACGATGGATCCGACGACCGCGCAGCCGATGGCTTCGTAGCCCCAGGTCGGGGGATAGCCGCCGACGGTGAAGACGATGTCGAGCGAACCCTTTGCCTGGTCGATCACGGCGGCGGTGGCCAGCAGCATCGCGGCGTTGATGACGAACGCGACCAGGCCCATGGTCAGGAAGCCGATCGGGCAGGGCCAGGGTCTTGACGATGGGCTTGATGTAGCTGTTGACGAATGCGAACACCAGGGCCACGACGGCGACCTGAACCCAATCCTCGGGCTTGTTCTTGTCGAACCTGAGCACGAAGTCCGGCACGACGTTGGCCGCGACCAGCAGCGCCGCGGCGTTGACGGCGACCTTGAAGATCAGGTCGATCATGGGCGTCCTCCAGAGGCTCGTGCCGCCTTCAAAGGCGGCGTCGCATCTCTGGATGCTAGCGCGCGGCAGGACCCGATGTTCGACGCCTCTGTCGTAAGTGGCTGGTTGGGGAAGGTCCACGACTGCGCGCTACACTCGGTCGAGCACTGTTCGGGCCACGCGACTGGAGGAATCCGATGTCCGAGTTCGGAGCGCGGGTCGATGCGTTCCTCGACGAGTTCTTCCGGCTGCATCCCGTGGCCGCGACGGCGATCGGGAACCACGAGTACGACGGGGAGTGGGGGAGAGTCGGGCCCGCCGGCCGCGAAGCCCGGCTCGCGTTCATCGACCGCTGGTCCGCGGAGTTCGAAGCACTCGCACCGGCGAGTCTCTCGGCCGACGATCGGGTCGACCGAGAGCTGCTCATCTCGGAGCTGGCGGCGTATCGGTTCGACGAGGCCGAGCTTCGCGAAGACGCCTGGGATCCGCTCGGCTACGTCTATCTGATCGGCGGCGGGATATTCCCGCTCCTTGCGCGCGACTTCGCGCCGCTTTCGGTGCGATTGGCTTCGGTTGCGGGCCGCCTCGAGGGCGTGCCGGAAGTGCTGGCGGCCGCTCGTGTGGAGCTTGGTTCGCTCCCGGATCGTCCGGCGTCCCGGCTCCATACGGAGATGGCGATCAAGCAACTGGCCGGAGTGGCCTCCCTCGCCACGGATGCCATTGCCCAGGCAGAGGCCGGCGCCCCCGCGGACGATCGGCTCGTCGATCTGTTGCCTCGCCTCCAGGCCGCGACCGCGACCGCCGCCGCGGCCATCGCCGACTTCGAAGTGTTCCTGCGAGACGACCTGTTGCCCCGATCGTCCGGTGAGGGCCGTCTCGGGGCGGAACTGTTTGCCCGGAAGCTGCGCCACACCTTCCGGAGCGACATAACCGGCGAGCAGATCATGGCCCGGGCGGCCGTGGAGTATCCGGCAGTGCGGGCCGAGATGATCCGGATCGCCCGCGAGATCTGGAGCCGCTGGGTGCCGAGCGAGCCCATTCCTACCGCGGAGCGCGAGGGAAGCCAGGAAGCGGCCGATCAGCTGGCCGTCGCGTCCGTGACGGCGGCGATAGGCCAAGCCCATCACGGGGCGGCCGAGCTCGTGGAGTATTGCCGGGAGAGTTACCGCGGCATCGTCGATTTCATCCGCTCCCGCGATCTTGTCACGGTGCCGGACGAGCCGCTCGAGATCGACTGGACGCCCCCTTTCCTGCGCGAGTTCGCGGGGGCCATGCTCGACTCGCCCGGGCCTCTGGACAAAGGGCAGAAGACCTTCTACTTCGTCACGCCGCCGCCCGAGGAATGGGGTCCCGAGGAGATCGAGTCCTACCTCGCCGAAGAGAACGACCGCCAGATCGACCTCACCACGATCCACGAAGGCTCGCCCGGCCACTACCTCCAGCTCGTCTACTCGAACCGCTGCCCATCGAAGGTCCGCGCCGTGTTCGGCAGTGGCGTCTTTATCGAAGGCTGGGCCGTCTACGTGACCCAGGTGATGATGGACGCGGGCTTCAAGGCGGACGATCCCGCGCTGATGCTCATCCACTGGAAGTTCTACCTGCGGGCGATCACCAACGCGATGATCGACATCGGGATCCACGCCGGGACGATGACCGAGGACGAAGCGCTCGACCTCATGGTTCGCGGCGGCTTCCAGGAGGAATCCGAGGCGCGCAAGAAATGGGACCGGGCCCGTCTGACCTCCACGCAACTATCCACGTACTTCGTCGGCTCGATGGGCATGTGGGATCTGGAGCGGGATCTCCGAGTCCGCGCCGCAGTCGCCTCGGGCGATCCGCGCGGCGCCGCGGCCGTGCCCGCGCCGCGCGTCGTGGGCGGCTTCGGTGAGACGCCAGGCTTCTCGTACAAAGCCCACCTCGAGTCGGTCATCGCCCATGGTTCGCCACCGATGCCACTCATCCGGCGGATCCTTCTCGGGGAATAGGTAGGGGTAGCCGCGGCCACCTGGACCGACGCCTCGTTTCTCGCCGCCGGCTCGGTGGCCGACCGGGTAGCAACGCTTCTACTCCCTTGAGTGGCCTCTTTGCGAGCCTCAGAGCCGGTCATCGCGCCTTGCGGATCGAGTCGTCCGCCAAGCAGGACGGTGTACGCGCGGCCCGGTGGTGGGCCCACAGTTGGCGAAGCAATTCGCCCATCCCGCTGCCCGTTTTCCGTGGCGACTGCTCGCCTGAGGCAGTCCGTCGTCCATAGCGAGGGGCCAACGTAAGGACAGGACCGCATGCGTTTGCGCCCCACCCGTACCGACTTTGACGCAAGCCCGGCCGGCCGGGTTGAACGCGGCGGCCGAAGATCAACTCCCGGAGTGGCCACTGCAGCCGTGCGGATGATCGCCGGTCTGGCCCTGGCTGTGAGCGCCTTCACCGTCGTGCCCTGGCTCGCTCAGTACGCGTCCGTCTCCTCGGCCGCGGCCGCGGCCGGAGACCCGGTCATCGCCGCCGCCGGCGACATCGCTTGCGATCCGCTGGACCCGAACTACCGCGGTGGAAGCGGCACCGGAACTGGCTGCGAGCAGAACGCGACGGCTGACCTTCTGGCCGGTCACGGCTACTCGGCGGTCCTGTCACTGGGGGACAACCAGTACTACTGCGGCAGTCTGTCCGCGTATCAGCAGTCCTATGACACCAGCTGGGGCAGGGTGAAGTCGATCACGCATCCGGTGCCCGGCAACCACGAGTACCTGACAGACAACGGAGGCGGCACCGTCACCGGCTGCGATCAAACGAATCTCAACGGAGCCGGCTACTTTGGCTACTTCGGTTCGGCAGCTGGAACCCCGGGTCAGGGCTGGTACAGCTACAACGTGGGAGCCTGGCACCTCATCGCCCTGAACTCGAACTGCGCGGATGTTGGCGGATGCCAACCAGGGTCGCCGCAGAGCAAGTGGCTCGCCAGTGACCTTGGATCTCACATGGGACAGTGCACGCTGGCCTACTGGCATATCCCGCTATTCAGCTCCGGAGGCCGAGCTTCGATCAACTCATTGCCGCTCTGGCAGCAGCTGTATGCGGCTCAAGCCGACGTCGTCCTCGATGGCCACGACCACATCTACGAGCGGTTCCTTCCCCAGACGCCAACCGGCCTGGTTGACATGACCACGGGCATCACCCAGTTCACGGTAGGCACCGGGGGCTCCAATCACACGGGCATCGCGGCGCTGGCGCCCAACAGCGTCGTCCAGGACACGACGAGCTTCGGCATCCTGGCGATGACCCTGCACCAGGCCAGCATGAGCTGGAAATTCATCGACGCGACAGGTTCGTTCACGGACAGCGGGACCCTCAATTGTCACAATGCCGTCGCAGGCGCCACCGCAACGCCGATCAGGACCCCGCGCCCGACCCCAACGCCGACGCCGACCCCGACGCCTACACCGTCCCTGCCGCCAGGTGCTCCTACCAACGTCCAGGCCATCGCCGGCGATCAATCGGCCACGGTCTCGTGGAGCGCTCCCGCCAGCGACGGCGGATCTCCCATCACCGGCTACGTGGCCACTTCCAGCCCGGCCGGAGAGATTTGCCAGACCAGCGGCGCCACGAGTTGCACCATCACGGGGCTCATCAACGGGACGACGTACACGTTTAGCGTGACTGCGGCGAATCTGGCCGGTGAAGGGCCGCCCTCGGCGGATTCCGCGCCGGCGACACCGGCCGCTCCCATCGTGAAGTCGACCTACCACGCCGTCGCTCCGACTCGCCTTCTGGACACCCGGACTGGGAATGGCCTGCCCGCGAGCCTTCAGGCGAATACGCCGGCGACATTCCAGGTTGCCGGCCGAGCCGGCATACCCTCGAACGCGACCGCGGTGACCGGAAATCTGACGGTGACCGGATCCACCAACGGCTGGGCCGTATTCCTTGGACCGCAGGAGACTTCGACGCCGAGCACTTCGACGATCAACTTCGCCGCCGGTCAGGTCGCGGGCAACGGCGTGACCGTGCCGCTGTCGCCGACCGGATCCCTCTCGGCTACCTACATGTCCACCTCGGGAAGTCGCACCGACCTCGTGTTCGACGTCACGGGTTATTTCGCCCCGGTGTCCGGCGACACATTCCACCTCATGAGCCCCACGCGGATGCTCGATACACGAGCCGGCAACGGGTTGACCGGCAGGTTCCTGGCCAACACGCCGCGGACCTTTGCGGTGGCCGGCCGAAATGGAGTCCCTTCGAACGCCGTAGGGGTCACCGGCAATCTGACGGTGGTGGATCCCACTTCGGCATGGGCCGTGGCTCTCGGTCCCGTGCCCAGCGCCGCGCCCACCACGTCAACGGTCAACTTCTCGGCCGGGGAGACGCAGGGCAACAACCTTACCGTTCCCCTCGGCTCGGGCGGCACGCTGAGCGCCACGTACATGTCCAACCCCGGCAATAGCACCGACCTGGTGTTCGACGTGACCGGTTACTTCACGGCCGATGGGACGGGAGTCTCCTTCGTGCCGATCACGCCTCTCCGATTGCTCGATACGCGTAGCGGGGCGGGCGTTGCGGGCCCGATGCGGGCCAATGCGCCGGTAACCTTCCAGATCGGCGGCAAGGACGCCGTGCCGGCCACCGCGCGAGCGGTCACGGGCGATCTGACCGTCGTCAACGAGACGGGTCCGTGGGCGGTCTTCGTCGGCCCGGACGCGACGGCGGCCCCGACGACGTCGTCGATCAACTTCGATGCGGGCCAGGTCCGTGGCAACAGCCTGACCGTGGCGCTGGCGGGGTCCGGAACACTGTCCGCAACGTATATGTCGAACCCCGGCAACGGCACCGATCTCGTCTTCGACGTCTCCGGCTACTACGTGCCCTGATCTCCCATCGCTGAAGGCATGGCAGCGGCCGGCGCCGCCTCGCTGAGCCCACCCGCTCGGCGGTGGCCCCGCGGTGGCAGCACGCACCGGAATCCCACCCGAAAGTACCTGTACAGCAGCGAAAGTACCGGACGATAATGGCTCGGCCTCGCCGGCCCTCGCGGACCGGCGCGTCTGAGCGGTCGCGGTGATCGCAGGGTCTGTCCAGCCGGGGGGCTGGAACTTGGGGTGAGGAGGCCTTTGGTGTTCAGGGTGGGTCGGGTGCCGCGGGTTACGGTGCCTGTTGCCGGTCGGCAGTCCGCCGCAGGCAGAGCTCGGCGGATCGTCGTCGTGGCTGCCCTGGGGGCAGGATTGCTGCAGGCTTTCACGGCCCCGCCCGCCCTCGCCGCGACGACGCCTGTCGGCTCCACGGAGTTCACGTTCGTCGCGATCCCGGACACGCAGAACATGTTCGAGGGCGACTCGGACGAGCGTCAGCGGGGCGTGGCCCAGATTCAATGGATCGCCGATAGCAAGGCGTCGCTGCGCTCGGTGTGGGCGGCTCAGCTCGGCGACGTGGTCAACACGAACACGAGCCAGTCGGCGTACACCACGGCGAGCAACGCGTTCAAGATCCTCGACAACGCCAACTTCCCCTACAGCGTTCTCCCGGGAAACCACGACCTGGGTCTAGCGGATGGCGACGCGGCTCTCTTCGAATCTACCTTCCCGCCGAGCCGCTTCTCATCCCGCTCCCCCTGGCAGAGCGCATGGAGCACGGCTCAATACGGCGGATATCTCGGCCCCGGACAGCCCTACGCCCTGAGCACCGACCCGGACAGGGAAAGCATGGACAACTGGGGGACGTTCACCGCCGGCGGCATGGACTTCCTCGTCGTCAACCTGGAATACGGGCTCCCGAACTTCGCCGTGGCCTGGGCGGGACGCGTCCTCGACGCCCATCCGGGCTACCGGGCGATCATCGCGACGCACGGCTTCCTCGAGACGGACGGCAGTCGGATGACCGACTACTCCACCGACCCGCCTTCGTACGACGATATTCCCGGCGCCTCCGCCACAACCCCCGCGACGGTGTTCACGAACCTGATCGCGCCGCGCTGCAATGTCTTCCTGGTCATCGCCGGCCACAACTACGACGACGACAGCTACACGAGCGGCGAGGCGCACCGGACCGACATGCATACGAACTCGGCCTGCCTTTCGACGCCGGTGTATCAAGTCCTGAGCGACTACCAGTCTCGCTCGATGGGTACCGGGACGAACACGATGGGCACGCTCCGCTACTACGTGTTCGATCCGGACAATGACCGCATCCACGCGCGGACCTACAACCCTTGGACGGGCCTGTACGAGACCGACGCTTCGAGTCAGTTCGATCTCACGTACGACATGGTGAGTGTGACGCCCCAACTCCCGGGCAAACCGACCTCCGTCAGCGCCACCGCGGGGAACGCGACCGCGAATGTCACATGGACGGCGGCACCCTCAAACGGCGGCACGATCGACCACTACGTCGTCACGCCGTACGTCGGCGGGACGGCTCAGAGTGGGCTGGTCGTCCAGGTCGGCAACACGACGAGTGCCGACGTCCCGGGCCTCACCAACGGGACGGCCTATACCTTCACCGTTCGGGCCCACAGCAACGTCGGTGACGGACCCGAATCGGACCCGTCCGGAGCCGTCACGCCATCGGCGCCGGTCGACCATGCCCCGGTCGCGGTCAACGACTCCGCCACGACGGCCGAGGACGGGTCGGTCGCCATCCACGTCCTCGCCAACGACACCGACGCCGACGGCGACAGCCTGACCGCCATTCTCGTGAGCGGTCCAACGCACGGCACCGGCAACCTCTTGAGCAACGGGATCTTCGCCTACACCCCGGCGGCCAACTTCAACGGCGCCGACTCGTTCACGTACCAGGCGAGCGACGGCAGCCTTCCAAGCAACACGGCCACCGTGACGATCACGGTCACGCCGGTCAACGACCCGCCCTCGTTCGCTAAGGGTGCGGACCAGACCGTCGCCGAGGATTCGGGTCCGGCTTCACTCCTGGGCTGGGCCACGGGCATGAGCGCGGGTCCTGCCGACGAGGCGAGCCAGAACCTCTCGTTCGTGATCGACTCGAACACGAACGGCGCACTCTTCAGCGCCGGCCCTGCCGTTGACCCTACTGGGACCCTGAGCTTCACGCCGGCCCCCAACGCCAACGGATCGGCCACGCTCGTCCTCCATCTCGTCGACAGCGGCGGAACCGCGGGCGGCGGGGTAGACGCGAGCCCGACTCAGTCTTTCACGATCACGGTCACTCCGGTCAACGATCCGCCGGTGGCGGGTAACGACCTGGCAACGACCGTCATCGACACGCCGCTCCTGATCGCGCCTGCGACACTACTCGCCAACGACACCGACCCCGATGGTGATGTCCTGGCAGTCGCGGGGGTCTCGAGCCCCGTCCACGGCACGGTCGAAATCGTCGCCAGCGGCGCCGACCTGGGCAAGATCCTGTTCACCCCGGAGGCTGCGTACCTGGGCCCCGCCTCGTTCAGCTACACCGTGTCTGACGGCCTGGGCGGGACGGCCACGGGCTCCGTGACGGTCACGGTTGCTACGGTCAACCATGCTCCCATCGCGGTCGACGACTCGGCTACCACGGCCCAGGGATCGTCGGTCACCATCCGCGTCCTCGACAACGATACCGACGCCGACGGAGACAGCCTGACGGCCACGCTCGTGACTCAGCCGTCACACGGCACGGCGTCCGTCGTCAACGGCACGATCAACTATGTTCCAGCCACCGGCTTCTCCGGCTCGGACTCGTTCACCTACGTGGCCAGCGACGCCAGCCTTCAGAGCAACACGGCCACCGTTTCGATCACCGTGACTCCAAATCATCCGCCGGTGGCGGTCGACGACGCGGCGAGCACGCTCGTGAACACGGCACTCCTCATCGCGCCGGCAACGCTGCTCGCCAATGACAGCGATCCGGACGGCGACACCCTGAGCGTCACGGCGGTCTCGAGTGGCGATCACGGGACTGTCGTAATCGTCGGGAGTGGCACGGATAAGGGAAAGATCAGGTTCACGCCGCAGTCGGGATACGTGGGGTCGGACTCGTTCTCCTACACGGTCTCGGACGGCAAAAGCGGGACGGCCACGGGCACGGTAACGGTCACCATCAGCGCGACGATGACCGTGCCGGGTGCCCCAACCGGTGTCACGGCAGTTCTCGGCAGCGGCGGGGCGACCGTAAGCTGGTCCGCGCCCGCTTCAGACGGCGGCAGCGCGATCACGAGCTACTCGGTTACGAGTTCGCCGGCCGGCAAGACATGCACCACGACCGGTGCCCTGAATTGCACGGCAACGGGCCTCGCCGCGAACACGGCGTACACCTTCACGGTTCAGGCTGGCAACGCCGTGGGTTGGGGCCCGGCCTCCGCGCCCTCGAACTCCGTCGGTGGTGTCATCTCGTTGCCCGCCGGTTCGTCTACGTATCACCCCATCAACCCTGTCCGGCTCCTCGACACCAGATCCGGCAACGGGCTGTCGGGCAAGTTGGTGGCTAACACGCCCGAAGACGTTCCAGATCACCGGCCGGAGCGGCATTCCGGACAAGGCGATCGCGGTCACCGGGAACCTCACCGTGGTCAGTCCGTCGGCCCCCTGGGCGGCCTACCTCGGGCCTGATCCAATCGCCCATCCGCCGGCCTCGACCATCAACTTCGTCGGCAACCAGACGGCGGGCAATGGCCTGACCGTCGCCCTGTCCAGCCATGGAACGCTGTCGGCGACCTACATGGGCCCGGCCGGGGCGACGACCCACCTCGTCTTCGACGTCACCGGTTTCTACGCCACGGACGCCAGCGGCCAGACTTATCACCCGATCGATCCTGTGCGCTCGCTGGATACGCGGCACGCGATCGGTCTCCCGGCGAGACTCTCGGCTAACACGCCCGCGTGCTTCTCGGTGGCCGGTCGGAACGGACTTCCCCTGGAGGCGAAGGCGGTCACCGGCAACGTAACGGTGGTAAATCCGTCGGCGGCCTGGGCGGTCTATCTCGGGCCGGTCTCCACGAGCAAACCATCGACCTCGGCTGTGAACTTCACGTCGGGGCAGGTTGCCGGCAACAACCTGAGCGTTTCGCTCGACTCCGCGGGACGGCTGTGCGCGACGTACATGGGACCCGCCGGCGCGAAAACCGATCTCGTCTTCGACGTCACGGGCTTCTATACGGCCGACATGTCGGGCTCGGCCTTCGTGCCGATAGCGCCAACTCGGCTGCTGGACACGCGAGCCCACTTGGGTCTGCCGAGCTGCCTGCTGGCCAACAGTCCGAGCACCTTCCCGATAGCTCGACAGGCCGCCCTCCCCGATGGGCTTCTCGCGGTCACCGGCAACGTCACGGTCGTCAACGACAAGTCGGGCTGGGCCGTCTACCTGGGCCCGGTCGCCGAAGCCTCGCCCGGCACCTCGACGGTCAACTTCCTGGGCGGTCAATCCAAGGGCAACGGCCTGTCCGTCGCCCTTGGCCCTGGAGGTGTGCTGACAGCAACCTACATGGGTCCGTCGGGCGCGACCACGGATCTCGTCTTCGACGTCACCGGATACTTCCTGAAGTAGCTACGCCTCCGCAGCGCTGGCCTCGAGGCGATCGAGCTGGTATCCGGACAGCTCCGCGGCACGGGCGAGGGCGCCCGTCAGCTTGCGCGCTTCGGCGAGTCGGGTGGCGCCGGTTCCTGCCCGGCCCCGGCCGGCACGGCGTCGAGGGCCTCGAGGGCGAACATCCACCACAGCACGTGGCTGAATGACTCGCGGTTGAACCAGGTCACGTCTTCCCAGATGTTCACGCCCATGTAGGCTCGGGCCGCGTCTCCGGAAAGCAGCGCCCGGACGAGAGCCGCCGGCCGGTCCTTGGCCGGCCGAGCCGCCACGGAGGACGGCAGGGGAAGCGTCCTGAGCATCCGGATCAGGCCGACCAGCCGCCACCCGGCACCTTCATCGAGACCCAGGTCCCTGAAGACACTCGCCAGTACCGGCGCGAGTTCCAGAGACTCGAACGAAGGGGACACCAAACCGCTGTCGAGCTTCGATTCCGCTCCATTGGTGGCCGCGACGAGTGCCTCGGAGACGAGCCGGCCGAGCAGAGCGACCCAGGCCCAGGTGTCGGCCAGGCCCGCGCACAGCTTTTCGTCATTCGTTTCCGGAAGGCGGAGCGCGGCCTCGAGGCGGGAGCGGAAGGCAGCGGTGATGGCGTCGACGTCCGCATCGGAGTGGCTGATCTGAGCCGCGGATGTGACTGCGTCCGCGACGCGCGTCACGGCGGACTCGACGAGCGAAGCGATCTCCTGCGGGGTGGGTTCGACTTTCGGGCTGGGAGTCGGCGCTTCGGCCTTCGGCGTCGCCTGAGCGGCGGCCTCTCCAGCCGCCGGCGTCGGCTTGGGGCCGGTCCGGGCCCCCGGGCCGCGCAATCCGAGATCGAGGCCTCGAGCGGCAGCCGCCGGACAGGCGGATCGGGCCCGCGCCGCCCCGATCTCGGTCAATCGCAGAACCGCGCCGCCCTCTACCAGGGCGCGGACGGCGGAGTGGACCGGCTCCAGCTCCATCTCGCGAAGAGCCGCTTCGACACTCGGGACGCCCTCTCCGGCGAGGCGTTCGGCAAGCTGGGCCCAGCGGCCGTCGACGTCCTCGACCTCGTGGACATCGGTGAATACCTGGCAGCCATAGGCGTGCAGTTCGACATACATCCCGTCGCGGCACAGGTCCGAGGAGCGGCGTATGAACTGGAGCCCGGAACGCTGCTCGCGCAGCAGCGCGAACCACTTGCCGTCGGCGTGGAGGCCCAGGCCCTCGCCGAGCGAGCGTTGGGTCAGGCGCCGTCCGCCCGATCCATCCGGCGTGGAGTACGCCGCCGACTGGCGGATCCAGCCGCGCGCTTCGGCATATCGGTTGTGGTAGACGACCAGGCTGCGCTCCTCGCCGGCTCGGTTCGAGTAGGCGAAGACGTCTTCGTTGACCCAGCCGTCCGGATCGTAGACGTCGTAGAGGAGGAAGTCGGTCACGCCCGCGAAGAGATGGCGGCGGTGGAACAGCGGGAAGATCTCGCGCTCGTGGCGCTCGATCAGCCAGCCGTCCGGATGCTCGTCCCGATATGCCTTGCGGTACTCCATGCCGTATTTCTCGGCGAAGCCTTCGACCTGCCCGTGGCCGATCATCGGCAGGCCGGGCATGGTGGCCATGAGCGTGCAGACGCCGAAGTACTTGTCGCCTTTGCCGAACTGGTCGACCGCCGTTCGCTCGTCCGGGTTGCTCATGAAGTTCACGTAGCGCTTGAGCACTTCCGGATCGAACTCGAGGGTGTCCTTGATGACCCGCCGATAGTTGGCGTTCTCCTCGTCGCGCATCATGTTCATGAAGGCGCTGTTGTAGACGCGATGCATGCCGAGCGTCCGGACGAAGTAGCCCTCGAGGAGCCAGAACGCTTCGGCGAGGAGCAGGGTATCCGGCGCCTCCAGGGCGACCCGGTCCACGACCTCGCGCCAGAACTCGTTGGGCATGAACTCGTCGAAGACGGCGCGTGGAGTGGCGTGCTCCGCACGCGACGGGATGGCGCCGCCCTGGCCGGGTTCGGGGAACCACAGCCGCTGGATGTGGCGGCGGGCGAGGGTCATCGCGGCGTCGAAGCGGATGATGGGGAACTGGCGGGCGACGTGGAGGATGGTCTGGATGACGGCTTCGCGGACCTCGGCCTTCAGGTAATCCAGCTGGGCGGTGTCATTCCACGGCATGCTCGTGCCGTCGTTGCCGTGGTAGATGTAGCGGACGTCGCCGGTCCAGGTGTCCGTGCGCTTGAAGACAACGGCCGCGTCGCTGGCGTTCCAGTAGTGGTCCTCGATCTGGATCATGACCCGCTCGTCGTCGGACAGGTTGCCGCCCGTGAAGCTGTACGAGGGGTAGGGCGCGTCCGGCAGGCTCAGGAACCAATCGGGATGCTCGACGACCCAGCGGGAATCGATGCCCATGTGGTTGGGGACCATGTCCGAGCTGAGCCGGATGCCACGCTGGGCGCACTTGTGGCGCAGTGTCTGGAAGGCTTCTTCGCCGCCGAGCTCGTCGGCGATCCGGTATTCCATGAGGGAGTAGGCACTCGCCGCGGCCTCGGGGTTGCCGCGCCACTGCTTGATCTTCTGGGAGGCCGTACTCCGTTCCCAGAGGCCGATGAGCCACAGGCCCGTGAAGCCGCGCCGCGACAGGGCCTCGAGCTCTTCGTCGGGGATCTCGTCGAGCCGGTGGATCCAGCGGCCGTATCGCTTGGACAGCTGGTCGAGCCACACGAACGTCGTCTTGGCGAGCAGCACGACCTTGGGCATCCACTCGCGGTCGGTGCTGAAGCGCTCGTACTCGTTGTCAAGGCCACCGAGGCCGGGGCCGGCGGTCGGGGCGTCGGGAGTGGGCTTGGGATGCATCCGCATCCACAGCGCGACCTCTTCTTCGTGGAGGACGTCCAGCGTCACGACGAGACGGTTCAGGAACGGAGTCAGGACCAGGCCCCAGCGCGAACGGATGTAGCGCAGCTGGGCCGCGAGGGAGTTCGGTTCCGCGAGCGCCGGGGCCCGCAGGAAGGCGATCAGGCTGAGCCCTTCGGGGCCGAACTTCGGCTGGCTGTCGAAGTAGTTCTGGAGCCCTGTGATGACCTGCTCGTAGTCCGTCTTTTCGGCCAGGTCGCAGTCGTCGAAGAGCTCATCGAACGTACCGAACGCGGGATTGGCGTTGGCCAGCCAGAGCATCAGCAGCTCTTCGAGCGCGATCTCGCGGTTGGGGATCCCTTCGGTCTCGCCCCCGAGATACGTGGCCACGTCCGAGCCCTGGACGTACACGGCGAGGGGCGGAAATTGCTCGACGAAATGGCCCAGGGCCTTGTCGAACGCGGCCGGGTCGAGCTGCCGCGCGATGGAATCGACGGCCTCGGCCATGAGCTTGGGATTGACGGTCCGGCGGTAGATCTCGACCGCGTGGTGGCTGATCTCGTCGATCAGGCCCATGGCGTTGAGCTCGGCGGCGTGGACCACGCGGTCGGGGTACCGGACCGGGTCCGCACGTTCGTTCATCCGCTTGGCGAAGAGCCGCGCCGCGGGGAAGTCCGGGATGATGACGTTGCCACTGGTCTGGAAGAGGGCGCGATCGAAGTCGTAGCGGTCGCGGGCCGCTCTCGAGATGTGGAACTCGAATGCCACGAATGCGCTCCGAACTCAGCAGCTGTTTCGGCGGTCGATCAGTCGGCAGGGGGCGCGGCCGGTTCTGCCGAGTCTAGCAGGCGGGCGGAGCGGGGCGACCCGCTCATCTCCCTGCGCGACACGGCGTGCCGCGCTCGCCCCGGGCCCGCGCGGGAGCCGGCCGTGCCAGGCGTCATCCCGACCTTGGGCCGCGGCGGCCGCGAGGCGCCATCGTCCCGGAGCCGTTTCGATCCCGACCCGAGCGTCGCGGTCTCGCGCGCCGGCGGCCTCTTGCTCGTCGGGCGAGCGAACTCGACCGTCGAGCAGGCTGGTCGCGATCACCACTCGCCGACTTGCTCAGAGCGGAGATCAGGTTCGACCGAAACCGGCCTCCAGCATTCTCCAGACGTCGGAGTCGTACCTCGCGGATGAGCGGAAACACGTCGACGTATTCTGCGGGCGGCCTCAGAGCTGCGGGATCCTGAGCTCGTCCGCCAGCGACCACCGGCCCTGCCGATCGCAGTAGCCGCCGCAGTTCCCGCGCAGCGGTCAATCGCGACCGACGGGCGCGGCCGAGAGTCCGCGGAAGTCGGAAATGCCGAATGGAGAGCCATGAGGTCCGCTCGGCGAACTTCGTCGCCGGGAACAGCCGGGAGCGGCCGCGCCGACGACTGCCCGACGGTGGGCAGGTCGAGCCCGATCCGCGATGTCGGGACCTGGCTGACGAGTCGGGCCAGGAACAGATCGCGGAACTTCTGGTGGTGGCCGTCCGCTCGGCGTCGGTATCCGGCAGGTTCTGGCGGCCCGATCCGCAGCCAGCGGCCCCGCGAGGCGCCTCAGGCCAACGAACCCGGGCGAACGCGGCCGCACGCGCGCAGATCCAGCAGGCCCGCATTACCGGACCGGCTGCTTCGCCTCGCTGAGGGCTTCGTCGTAGATGCCCGCCCCATCGATCCGGCCGGCGACGGAGAGACAAACGACGACAGATCGTCGCGCAGACGCGCCTCCAGGGAGGTTCCGGCCAGCGCGTCGATGAGGCGAGAGGACTTCGCGGCGCACATCAAGACCTGCTTGCTCTCGGGCCGAATAGGATCGTCCCAGAACCAGCCGTCGCTGGCGAACATCGCGAGCCGCCACCGCTCCGCTTCCATGAGGGCCATGAGGCCGTCGCGCTGAGCCTCGTCGCCCAGAGGCAGCCACCGCCGGGCGAAGCCCTCGGCCGACTCCGCGCCGAAGATCACGTCGACATACTCGTCGCGGGCCGGCCACAAAGCCGCGGGGTCCATGAACTCGCCGGCCAGTCCCACGGCCACCGTGTCGATCGCCGAAGCGAGCCGCTCCAGGGCCACCCGCAACGGTCCCTTCCAGCGGCCGTCCGACGCGTCCGGGCATTCCGCGTACCAGCGGAGCACGCCGTGGTGGCAGCTCCATGAGGTCCGCTCGGCGACCTGCGTGGCCGGGAACAACCCGGGAGCGGCCGCGCCAACGAGCTGCCCAACCGTGGTCACGTCGAAGCCGCGATCCGCGATGTCGGGCCCTGGACTGACGAGCCGGGCAAGGAACAGATCGCGGAACTTCTGGTGGTGGCCGTACAGCTCGCCGTCGGTGGCGATGACCGCGATCCTGGGAGTTCCGTCCGCGAAGCTCGGTCCGGCGAGACGCGGCAGCACTCGGTCGCGGGCAAAGGAGTCGGCGTTCATCGTCGCGTCGGACTCGAACGAGGCGGACGCCGACAACGCCGCGTCGTAGAAGACCACGATGATCGACTTGCCCCGGCCAAGGTCGACTCGATACGGCCGGCGCGTGTCGAGTCGGGAATCGGTCGCCTGCCAGGGAGCGAGGATCGTGTATCGGACCCCTTCGTCGACGAGGATCCGAAGCGTCGGATGATCCACGGCTGTCTCCGGCAGCCAGATGCCGGTCGGCCGCCGACCGAACCTCAACTCGAAGTCGCGCAGGCCCCAGCGGATCTCGGTCCTGCGATCGGCCATCGACGCGAGCGGCAGGATGGCGTGGTGGTATGCCTGGGCCATCGCGTTGCCTTCGCCCGGGTCGGAGGTGTCGGGGGCGTATCGGCCGTCGTCGTCGTTCGGCCGCGAGCCGGGGCGGTCCGAATCGACAAATCCATGATGGGTCGTTGGGTCATGGGTCGCCAGCCAGTCGGCCAGGGTTGGCCCGAGGTCGTACGAGACGTGGCGCAGATTGCCGTGATCGGCGTTGGGCTTGTAGCACTCGGCGTCGATGCGCGCGTTCCAGTCGCGGTACGGCGCGGCGCCGGCCTGGGGCGCGATCTCGCCGGTGAACGGGTTGCGCCGCTCAGGCTGATAGAAATGCCCATGAACGGCGAGCTTCGGTCGACTCACTCGGCGGATGGTACCGGACGCTCTGGCGGGTTGGCAGGCCCCGCAAGTGGTGGTCCGACTGCCCGCTCTGGCGGACCCCCTGTCGGAGCCGCGAGCTGAACGGTCGCGCGCCGTGAACGTCACTTCTGAGATGGGCCGACCCTCACAGGAAGTGATGGACATGTCGGGAGGGCTGTGGACATGAGCACCAGGATAGGGCGGAGGTTCGGCCGGCCGTTGCTGGTCGGACTGGCGGCGGTCGTGACGCTCGTTGCGGTTTTGCTCGCAATCCCGCTGGTCTCGCCCGGACCGGCATCCTCCAGGCCTTCGCGGACTCCGGCCGTGTCTACGTGACGTCGGACGGTGGCCGCAACTGGAATCCCGCGCCGCTCGGCGAGTAGATTGCCGGCCGGGTCACATCCGTCTCCATTCGTATCGGATGTCGGGCTCTTGTTCCTCATTTCCGGCTCCATCCGTAAACTCGACGGCCGTGAAACCGTTGCGTTCGTAGAAGCGTCTGGCGCGGGTGTTCACCTGGAACGTCCAAAGATCGAGCTGGCCGTCCGAGCGCTCCTTCGCCAGGTCCAGCAGCCGCCGGCCGATACCTTCGCCCAACCGGTCAGGAGCGACATAGAGCTGGTCCAGCCAACCGGGGGTGAGCGCGGCGAACGCCACGATCGCCGGGCCTTCGACCGCGACCCAGCACCCGGCGCTCGGGATCAGCCGCTCCCGGATCCAGTCCCGAACCTCATCGTCGGTGTGAGCAAGTTGGATCGACGGGAGGGCGGCCCGAAAGGAGCGAAGGTAGACGTCGGCCACGGCCGCGGCGTCCTCGGGGACGGCTCGCCGAATCTCGACACTGCCCGCGTGTTCGCTCAGCGCGACTCCTCAGCCGCCTGGTCCCGAGACTGCTCGACTCGCATGCGAACGGCTCTGAGGGCGAGCTCACCGGGCGCAAGTTCGATCGGCCAGCGGAAGAGAAGGCAGCTGCCCTGGTAGGAGCGCTCGAAACCTGCCTCGGAGTTGGAGACGGTTTCGACCGGATACCAGGTCAGGCGAGCTTTGGGGTCGGCGTGGGCCTCGACGCGTGCCCCTTCGAAGTCGTTGCCGAAGACGATCGACGAAGCCGAGCCGAGCTCACCGGCTACATCGTGCGTCGTCCGCTCGCCGGACGGAAGTTCGTAGTAGGCCGACGGGTTGTGGCCGCCACCGAGTAGATCGAGGTTCCATTCGACCGCCAGCTCGAACTCGACCGCTCGGTCGCCGGTGTTCTCGATGGCCGTCTCGAGATCCAGGGTTGGATCGAGTCGCCCGCCGCCGAACCGGTAGTTCTTCGTCACGACCAGCGAGTCGGCGATCCCGGCGGCGCCGGCCTCCGAACGCAAGCCACCGGCCCGCCGGAGCACCAGCCGATCGTCCTCGGACGACACCACGTCAAAGCTGCCTTCGACGAAGTCGCCGAGCTCTCGATAGTCGCCGGCCGCGAGCTGGCGGGCGTCGGGAGCCACGTCCACCCGGAACAGATGCACGAGGCCGCTTCGCCGCTCGTGGTCGTCGTAGTGGAGGAGGGCCGAGAGTCCGGGCTCCTTGACGCTCACGATGTCGTGGATCGTCTTGGGGCCGCCCGAAGCGGCTTCGCGCGCGTCCGCGGCACCCGCCGGCCCCGTGCTTTCGTGGGCGATGAGCCGGGCGTGGTAGGCCTCCGGCCGGCGACGCATCACCGACGCAAGAGCGACGCGGCTGGCGCGGAGATCCCACGACGACAGCGCCCCGCCTTCGGCCACGTCGACGATGATCGTCTGGCCCGGTGACGAGACGAGCACTTCGTCGATGGCGTCGAGGTCCGTGTCGAACAGCCGGGCGCCGTACGGGGCAACGCCCTCGCCGAGGCCGAGACGCAGGCTCTGGGCGTCGGCGAGATCTTCAGCCGCGATCAAGTGGGACAGCGTGGCCATCCGCATGTGGACGATGTAGATCCCGCCGAACAGCCCGTGCCAGTAGCAGTCGTTGGACTGGCCCTGGTAGAGATGGTCCAGGGCGCGGTCCCGCTCGGGTCCGGGCGCCATCGCGGCCACCTTGTCCGAAACCCGGAGCATCTGCTTGTGGAGCTCGTTGATCTCGCGGTAGCGCGCGGCGTAGTTGCGCCAGAAGCCACCGCGCAGGAAGCGGGCAGCCGGATCGCCGCGCTCGCGGGCCGTCTCGAGCAGGTCGACGAAGACCGGCGTCTCCTCCGGGGGCAGCACCCACTCGGTCATCTCCACGTAGGAGGAGGTGGGGAAGTAGATCCGTTTGGTGGGCGGATGGACGTCGATCCATTCGGACGGCTTGACCATCTTGAGCCACTCGTTGTTGGACTCGAGTGCGTCGAACATGCGGTCGACCCAGTGTTCGCGGCTCCAGCAGTACTCCCAGGTCCCCGGCCACGCACCGAACTTCTCGCCGTCGTCGCCCATCATCCCGACGTTCGTGCCGTCCGGGGTCATTCGCTCTCGCAAGTAGCCGATCACGTCTTCGACGGGTCGGAACGGGATCCGGTACCGCAGGCCTTGCTCGGTGCCGAAGACCGTGAGGCGGCGGCCGCGGTCGTCGGTCGTGAACGAGGTCCACATCTCGTCTTCTTTGATCGACGCCGCGCGGAGATGGTTGTCGTCCAGGACGGTCCACTCATACCCGGCGGCGGCGAGGTCCTTGGCCAGCGACGGCTCCCAGACCCGTTCCGCTAGCCACGCGCCACGGGGCCGCCGGCCGAACAGCCCCTCGAGCTCATCGGCCATGCGAACCAGCTGACCGTTGCGGTCGCGGTCCGGCAGCGTGATCAGGATGGGCTCGTAGAAGCCGCCGCCCACGATCTCGATCTGGTCGCGGGCGACCAGGCGGCGCATTTGATCGATCGCATCGGGCCGGTTCGCGACCATCCACTGGAGCAGCGGCCCCGTGTAGTGGAGGCCCAGGCGAATGCCCTGATGGCGCTCGAGGGCGTCGAGCATCGGCTGGTACGCGTGATCGAAGACGTCCTCTATGACCCAGCCGAAATTGCCGACGGGCTGGTGGTTGTGCACGACCAGAGACAGGGAAACGGTCGGTCCCACGGGAATGGACTCCAGCTATCGAGGCCGCTTGGAAGCTGGGTTCTTGGCTGAGTTCCAGGCGCAGCTGGCATCGCGCCCCCGATCCGGCTCGCCCTGGGAATGCTAGCGCGGCGCGGCGTGGAACGCGTTCGAGTGGAAGCCCGGTGGCGGGCGCCGGGCTGGTCACAGCAACCGCGGCGCCCGCCACCGGGGAAATGGTCGGGTTCTAGCCCTTCACGCCTCCGATTGCCAGGCCACTCACGATCCACCTCTGGAAGAACAGGTAGACCAGTGAGACCGGCAGCGAGACGAGGATGGCAAACGCTGACAGGACATTCCATGGCGTGGTGGACGCGTACTGGCCAACCATCGCATACAGAGCCATCGTCAGAGTGAAGTCCTGAGGATGGTCCAGGAACATCCAGGAGAAATAGAAGTCCGTCCAGCCCGCGACGAAACCCAGGAAGGCGGTGACCGCCAGGGCTGGCATGGCGAGTGGCAGGACCACGTAGATGAACGACTGGTTGCGTGTGCAGCCGTCGATGGCCGCCGCTTCCTCCAGGTCCTTGGGGATTGTGTCCAGGTATCCCTTCAGATTCCAGATAGCGAAGGGAAGAGCGCCGGAGATCAGTGCCAGCGCAACTCCGGGGATCGAGTTGCGGAGCACGAAGTCTCCGATTCGGATGCCATTGAGGAGCACGAAGAGGGGCGCGATCGTGGCCACCGCCGGCAGCATCAGCACGGCCAGCACGGCGATCATCAGGAACGATCGCAGCTTGAACTTCAGCCGCGAGAACGCGTATGCCGCGCTCACCCCGAATGCGACGCTTACTAGAGAAGTGGCCACCGCCAGCTTGAGGCTGTTGAACGCCAGGTTCAGGAAAGTGATGTTGTTCGGGGACGGCTTCGCGATGGCCCGGCTGAAGGCGTCGAGCGAGGGGTTCGGTGGGATCAAGTTGAGGCCATCGGGCCGGGCGATGTTTCGCGGGTCGAGCGCTACGCCGAAAACGTAGACGATCGGAAACAGGACGGTGATGGCGACGAAGATGCAGAGCGCCTGCAGCAGGGCCTGATGGCCGATGCCTCGCAGAAGCCTGCGGCGGCGCATCGCGGCGATCGCCTGCGGGCCGGTCCGTGCGATTGCCGGGTGCGCGATCGGCGAGGGCTCCACGGCGGCTTCTCAATTCTCAGTCCACATAGCTGGCCGTCGCTTTCGTGAGTCGGTTCGTGATGATCGTGAGGGTCAGCAAGATGAAGAACATGATCACGGAGAAGGCAGCTCCGACGCCGTACAGCGCCTGCTGGTTGACGAGGCGGTAGGCCTGCGTAACGAGTAACTCAGTACGGCCGAACGGCCCTCCGTTCGACATGATGAAGGACAGGTAGAACAAGTTGAACGTGATCACGAACCCGTAGATCGCGTACGGCAGCATCGCCGGGCGAAGGAACGGCAGGGTCACGTATCGGAACTTCATCCAGGCCCCGCCGCCGTCGATCTCGACCGCCTCGTACAGGTCCTTCGGGATGCTCTGCAGGGCTCCGGTAGCCACGACGGCGTTCAGTGGCCATCCGAGCCACACGTTGGCCGTCAACAGGGCGAAGTAGGACAGGGGCAGCAGCGGGAAGAACGAGATCGGGTTGCCCGGATCGGTCAACCAGGCGATGTTGACGCTCCCCGGCGGCTGTCTGCCGATGATCGCGATCAGGAAGTTGATGGCGCCGTTGCTCTGGTCGAACATGTTGTGCCAGACCGTCGCCACGATGATCGGCGGGATGACGACGGGCAGCACGAAGACCGCCCTGTAGATCGACCGACCCACCAGGGCCTTCTGGTTGAGCAGCAGGGCGATGGCCACGCCAAGGATGAGGTGGATGATTACGTTGCTGAACGCCCAGAACAGGTTGAAGGAGACGATCCGGAAGAAGTCGTAGTTGGGGATTCCGGCGATGTCGTTGGTCAGGATCTTGACGTAGTTCCCGAACCAGACCCAGTCGAGCGGAGCTGGGTGGCGAGCGTTCAGGTTCTGGGGGCCAAAGTCCGTGAAGGACATCCAGACCTGAAACAGCAGTGGGTAGAAGGTGATGATCGCCATCACGGCGAAGGCAGGAATCAGGTAGAGGAAAGCGACTCGCGCGTCGGCGCCGAACAGGCGGCGCCTGGGCATATATGTCGCCCTCGCTTGGGCACTCAAGGTCAAGCCCTCCACGTCGCTTGACGACGGCCTCGACGACCGCTAGTCGGTTGCTGCTCCTTGGTTTGCGCCAGTCGCGGTCTCAGATCCGCGCTGCCGGCAGGGATGGACGAAGGGCGCCGGGAAGTCCGGCGCCCTTCGTCGGCTCGAGCGCCTAGAGGCCGTTGGCCTTGTTCATGGCGTCGCAGGCGGTCTTGACCGCTGCGGCCGGATCGGTGCCCTTGACAACCACGGAGTCGAACGCGTTGCCGAAGTTGGTCCAGTAGTTGTCGAGCTGCTTGGTCTGGGGGCGCGGGAAGCTGTCGTTGATCTGCGTCAGGAAGCCCTTCGAGATCGGGTCGGAGACCGTCGCGGCCTTGGCGGCCGGAAGGTGACCGGCCGAGTCGGCGAACGTCTGCTCGCCGCCTGCGGCACTGACTTCCCAGAGCGCGAACTGGACCGCGAGAGCCTTCTGGCTGTCGCTGGCGTTGACGTTGATGTACCAGCCGTCCGGCGCGGACATCGGAAGCGCCTTGCCCTTGGGGCCGGCGGGGATGTTGGCGATGCCGAGATTGGCGCCCAGCGCCTTCTCGAAGTCGCCGGTGGCCCACGGGCCTTCGATCACGATCTGGGACTTGCCGGTCTTGAAATCAGCCTGGAAGCTCGGGCCGTCCGTGTAGAACTTGACGTTCCCGGTGTCCTTGAGGGCCTTCAGATAAGCGAAGGCGTCGGCGGTGCCATTGGTGGTCGCGACGCACTTCCCGGTCTTGTCCATGATTGGGCCGCCGGCGAACGCGTTGAAGAGCCACCAGTTGTAGTAGCCGGAGGCGTACTCGGCGATGCCGATCTTGGTGCCGGCCTTGGCAAGCGCGAGGAGCTGGTCAGTCGTCGTCGGAACCGCGGTTACCTTCGACTTGTCGTAGAACATGGAGACGGCCTTCATGCTCTCCGGGATCTCGTAGAAGTGGCCATTGACCTTGGAGCCGTCGAGTGAGATCTGGGTGAAGTTGCTCGTGTATGGGGCCAGGACGTCGTCCAGCGGCCCATACAGAATGCCCATCCGCTGCTCTTTGCCGAGGCTGTCGTTGGGCGCGATGAACATGTCAGGCGTTTCCTCGCCCGCACTCCACGCCGTCTCAACCTTGGTGAAGAGGTCGCTGAACGGGACTTCGACGCGATTTATCGTCAGGCCGGGAAAGGCGGTCTTGGCCTTGGTCAGCACGGTGTCCATCGCGGTGCCTTCGGCGCTACCACCCGAACCGTAGGCGGTCCAGATGGTCAGGGAGCCGCTCAGCGGCGCCGGCGTGGCCGGTCCGGCGGGTGTGGGCGTAGCGCCGGCCGGTGTTGGGGTGCCGGGGGCGGGGGTTGCGACCGGCGCCGGCGTGGGCGACGCGGCGGCGGATGAGCACGCGGCCGCCAGGACCGCAACGGCGGCGAGCGAACCCAATTTGGCGAGAGTCTTCATTCGTTTACGTTCCTCTCCTCATGGACGTCCACGTGGCACGGCCGGGGTATACCGGCCCAGAGCACCTGCTTCGTCGGGCAGTTCCAAGGACGTCTAGTTGGCCGTCCCGACGACTCCTTGCTCGTCTTCGATCGGTGGTGTCACCTCCTTCGCCCGCGGGCCGACCGAACATGTCGACGCGCGGGTGATGAGTTGAGTCCCAAGGCGCCGGTGCTCCGGCTGCTGGAAATCGAGTCGGTCCACCGCCGCGAGCAGCAACCTGGCCGCTTCCGCGCCCTTCTCCCTGACGGGTTGGCGCACGGTGGTGAGCGGTGGGCGAGTGTGTTCCGCTTCGTCGATGTCATCGAAGCCGACAAGGCTGATGTCCTCGGGGACCCTCAGCCCTCGCTTCTCAGCGGCGTGGATGGCGCCGATCGCCATCACGTCGCTCATTGCCAGAACCCCCGTGAAGTCGATTCCCGAGTCGAGGGCCCTGTTCAGCGCCGCCGCGCCGCCTTCGAGTGTCGGCGAGCCAATGGCGACGCGGTCTTCGGTGAGCTCGATCCCTCGAGCTGCGAGCGCCTGGCGGTAGCCGTGCAGGCGGCGTGAAGAAACGCTGTCGAGAGTCGGGCTGGCAAGGGTGTTCTCGATGCCGAGTTGAGGCGGCTCGACCGCGAGGACCAGGAAATTCCTGTGACCCAGGTCGAGAAGATGCTCGGCGGCGGCAAATGCGCCGGCCTCGTCATCGACCGTGATCGAGCCGTGCTCCGGAAACGCCGCCGAGTCGACAAGGACGATCGGCAGGCGGGCGCTTCGGATCTGCTCGACCTCGGGATGGTCTTCGCCCAGGCCGATGGCCACGAAGCCGTCGACGCTGGCTCGTCCGACCGCACGGGCGAGAGAACCGTGGAGCGGGGAAACGAACAGAAGGCTGTAGCCGAATTCTTCGGCCACGCTTGCTACGCCCTGGCTGAACATGCTGAAGAACGGATTGGCGAACGCCACAACGAGGGCCTGCGGCGTAAGGATGCCGAGGGTGCTCGTATGGCGTTGGGCGAGCATCCGAGCCACCGGATGTGGCCGGTAGCCCAATGCGTCCGCGACGGCACGAATCCGGGCTGTGGTCTCGGGGCTCAATCGCTCAGGGTTGTTGAAGGCGATCGAAACCGTCGACTTGGATACACCTGCTCCACTGGCGACGTCGCTGATCCGCGGACGTCGAGCGCGCTGCTGCTCCAAAGCTCCTCACCGGTCTGCGTGTCGGGGTCGGACCCGGGCCAGGGTCCGGCTATCAAGACTGGTGCCTTCCTCCAATTGAACCGGTTCAATAAACCGGTTCGACGCGGAAATTAGCCGGTCCGCCACGGGGTGTCAAGACCAAATCCGTCACACCTGGTTCCGACTGGCCGAAGTGGTCAGCGGCATACGAATTCGGCGCCAAAATGGCCGAGGGTGGGCGAGGGGTGGGTGCCGAAGCGGAGTCCGGCGGCCGAGGGCGCGCGCGCCGACCGCGACTGCGCGCGGCGGCGGTGAC
The DNA here is from genome assembly GCA_963816135.1 of uncultured Chloroflexia bacterium. Taxonomy (GTDB): domain Bacteria; phylum Chloroflexota; class Limnocylindria; order Limnocylindrales; family CSP1-4; genus Fen-1039. The sequence goes on along the minus strand of CAWFJD010000017.1, from coordinate 1,170,511 downwards.
CGCGGGTGGCGGGGGCGACCGCGCCCTGGGCCGGCGCTACTTGGCCGCCGGCTTCGCGCCGACGTGGATCGCGACGGCCCGCAGGGCGGGGATCTCGAGGTGGGCCGTGCCATCGGCGGCAACCGCGACGGCGAGCCCGGTGCAACTGCTTCCGCCCGCGGCCAGACCGCCACTCACGACGTCGCAGTACGTGCCCGTGGGCAGCCCAGTTTGGAGCGTCTGGGAGAGCGGCTTCGTGGACTTGTTGATCGCCACGAACCCGGCCGAGCCGCGGCCGAAAGCGATCTGGTTCGGGTCGCTCGGGTTGGACCACCAATTGGCCACCGCGGGCGAATCGGCGGTGAAGTCGCGGAAGCCGACCATGCCGGCGATGGCGTGCCAGCGCTGCTCGCAAACCCACTGACCCGGCTTGAGACCGCAGTTGGGGGCGGCGGAGTCGGCCGCGTAGATCGAGTTGGTGTGGCCGGCGGCGTCCGAGGGCGGCCCGGCTTCGGTGTCGGTGAAAACATAGCTCGACATAACCCGCGGATAGCCGAAGGGATAGGCGAGCATGAAGACGTTCGCGAGCGTGTACACGGCCCCGCGCTTGTAGCTCAGGATCAGACCGTTTCCGACGTGGCCTCGCTGCGAGTCATGGTTGTCGGTGAAGACCACGGACTTGTCGCTCGGGCCGATGAAGCCGGCCGTGTCGAGGTGAGCCAGTGCGGCGAGCGTCTCGTCGGTATGGGTGAAGGCCGCGGCGATGTCGGCGGTATAGACGAAGTCATCCACGCTGCCGGTGGAGTAGTAGAGGTCTTTGGGCACGGCGTCACCGCCGAAATCGGTGACTTCCTGGTCCACATAGAAGGTTGAGCCGGACGGAAGCTTCGCCTTCAGTCGAGCCAGGATCTGGGCGAGCTGCGAGTGGTCGATATGCTTGGCGGCGTCGATCCGATAGCCTCGCACGCCCAGGCCATACAGGTCGGCCATGTAGCTGGCGAGCGTGTCCTGGACCTTCGGTTCCTCGGTCCGAAGGTCGGCCAGACCCGAGAGCTCGCAGGTCTGGACCTCGGTCGGGTCGTTGAAGTCGTTGATCCCGTGGTCGCAGCTGGTCTTGGGGTAGGCCGGATTGGCGCTGGCATGGAAATCCGCCGGTCCGTAGAGCCCCGGATACGAGTACTTGGTGTAGACCGTGCCGGCGCTGCCGGTGCCGGAACCGGCCGCCATGTGGTTCAGGAGGACGTCCGCGTAGATGTCGACGCCGACCGCGCGGCAGCGTTTGACCATGTCCGCGAACTCGGCCCGAGTGCCGCCGCGGCTCTCGAGCTTGTAGCTCACGGCCTGGTAGCGCTCCCACCAGGGGAACTGGTTCGTGGCCGTGTCGATGAGCGCGTGCTCGTTGGGCGGTGAGACCTGGACCGCGGCGAAGCCGTGCGGCCCGAGCCACTGCTCGCACTCCGTGGCGATGTCGGTCCACTTCCATTCGAAGAGTTGGACGAAGACGGTTCGATGTGGGTAGGCGAGGGGCGCGAGCTGTGACGAGGGCGCGCCGTAGGGGTCGAAAGAGGCCGAGGCCGCGGGCGATGGCAGCGTGGACGGGACGGTCGAGGCGAAGGCCGAAGGCGACGTCGCGACCGACGGAGCGGGCGACGCGATCGAGCTCGGCCGGACTGAGGGGGTCGATGTTCCGCAACCGGCCACGACCGCCGCAACCATGGCTATCAGAATCGCTCGCTTGCCCGACCGGACCATGCCGCCTCCTTGTCGCGAGACCATGAGCCGAAGCGCTCCGTCCGTCAACTCAAGTCGCTCCGGGCCCAAGCTCAACGGCGAAGTCATGCGGCATCATGGAGTCATGCCGGAGATCCCAACCCAGGAAACGTCGGCGGATTGGTGGCGGACCGCCGTCGTCTACGAGATCTACATTCGCAGCTTCGCCGACGCGAACGGCGACGGTGATGGCGACATCGCCGGGATCCGGAGCCGGCTCCGGTATCTGCGCGACCTGGGAGCGGACGCCGTCTGGATTACGCCGTGGTACCCGTCGCCCATGGCGGACGGCGGCTATGACGTGTCCGACTATCGAGCCATCGATCCCCGCTTCGGCACTCTCGACGAGGCGGCCGGGTTGATAGCCGATGCGCACGGTCTCGATTTGAGGGTGCTCATCGACATCGTCCCCAATCACACCTCCCGCGAGCATCGCTGGTTCCGCGAGGCCTGGACCGCCCCGCGCGGATCCACCGCCCGATCCCGCTATCACTTCCGCGACGGCCGGGGCCCGGGCGGCCAGGACCCGCCGAACAACTGGCGGAGCATCTTCGGAGGACCGGCCTGGACGCAGGTCCCGGACGACGGCGTCGAGCCGCGGCAGTGGTACCTGCACCTGTTCGACTCCGCCCAGCCTGACCTCAACTGGGACAACCCGGAGGTCCGCGCGGAGTTCGAGTCCATCCTGGAGTTCTGGCTCGACTTCGGAGTGGACGGCTTCCGCATCGACGTGGCCTCGTTCCTGCTGAAAGCCCCAGGTTTGCCGGACGCCATCGATGCGTCGGAAGGCATCGCCCGGGCAGACGTTCCGGGGGCTTGGGATCCAGCCGCGCATCCGTACGAGAACATGGATGGCCTCCACGAGATATATCGACGCTGGCGTGCGATCGCGAACCCCCGCGGCGCCGTCTTCTGCGGCGAGATCCACTTGCCGGCCGCCGACGCGGCCGCCTACCTGCGCCCCGACGAGCTGCACACGGCGTTCAACTTCGACTTCGCGCTCCGTCCCTGGGAGGCGGCCGCGCTACGGCAGTCGATCGACGGGACGCTGGCCTCCCACGCGGCCGTCGGCGCGCCGCCAACATGGGTGATCGGCAATCACGACCTGGCGCGGCCCACGTACCGGTACGGGCGACCGTCCGCGCCCGCCGGAACGGAGTGGAATGCGTGGCTCCGCAGCGAGCCGTCCGATCGGGCGAGGGGAGTGGCTCGGGCCCGCGCCGCAGCCGTTCTTTATCTCGCCCTGCCCGGAAGCGCGTACATCTATCAGGGCGACGAGCTGGGATTGCCCGAGGTCCTGGATCTGCCCGACGAGGTCCGCCAGGACCCGACTTTCCGCCGCTCCGGCGGCGCGGACATAGGCCGCGATGGCACGCGCATCCCGTTGCCGTGGAGCGGCGATCGGCCGCCGTTCGGTTTCGGGCCGGAGGACTCGCGGCCGTGGCTGCCGCAGCCGGCGGAGTGGGCGGAGCTGTCCGTTGGGGCCGAATCGCACGATCCCGCCTCGATGCTCGAGCTCTATCGCGCCGCCCTGTGGTTGAGGAGGGAGCATCCGGATTTCGAGGGACCGACGTTTCGATGGCTGGCATCGCCGGCCGACACGCTGTTCTTCGCTCGTGGCCGGAGCCTCGCCTGCGCGGTCAACCTGTCAATCGAGCCGATGCCGCTGCCGGCCGGGGCCCGAGTCCTGCTGTCGAGCGGGGAAGTCGGCCCCGTCGGGCTGGCGCCGGACTCGGCCGCCTGGCTCGATCTCTCAGAAGCTGAAGTGGAGGCAACGTGGCCAAGCTGACGCCCAAGATCATCCTCGAAGGCACTCGGCTGACCCACAAGACCGACATCGCCTTCGCCCTCAACGAGCATCCGCGGATCGTCGGGCCGCGCCGCTACGCCTACCACTCGCCGCTGATCTCAGCCGAGTGGTGTGCTTTCACGCCATTCCCGTGGGGCCGCGGCATCATCAACTTCGCCGCCGACGAGGAAGCGCGGGCGCTGGAAACCTACGAAGCGTGGGTCCATCTCTTCGAGCTGATGCCCTACTACTCGTGGATCGTCGACCGATTCCATCTCTCGACCAGGGCGTGCCAGCGGACCGAGCGCGGGGTCGATTACGACTTTGCCTGGCTCGAGGAGCGCTTGCTGCCCCTCGGCTTCCACCTGGTCCTGTGCGTCCGGCGGCCGGAGACGTTCGAAGCGGCGCGGGCCGAACGGCTGAAGGTCTCGGGCAATCCAGGCCAGTACGACGACCTCGCGCCGTTCCTCGCCGAGCAAGAACTGCTGCGCTCGCTGGCGCGCGAATCGAAGCTGCCGGTGCTCGAGCTCGATGTCTCCGACGACGACGTGGCCGCGGCATGCGACCGAGTCGGGGATTGGATGACCGAAACGGGCGGACTCTGGGCCCCCGCGGGGCGCGAGCCCTAGGGCCGGTGCGCAGGCCTCGCGCGGCCGCCCGTCGAGTGCCGTGGCGCCGGGTCTACCTGTTGTCGAGACCCTGGAACGCGCCGGTAGCCGGGTCGAAGAGGATGGCCGTCGGCAGCGGATTGCCGGCTCGGCCGCCCGCGATCAGCACCTTTCCGCTTACCGCCGTTGCGGTCTGGCTGTCGCATGCGAACGGCATCACGCCTGCCGTGGTAAACCTGCCGGAGCTTGGCTCGTAGATCTCCGCGGAAGAGAGGTCGACCGCGTTGTTCTCGCCGGCGACAATCAGAACTCGACCGTCGGGCAGGGGAGTGGCTGTGTGGTTCTCTCGAGGCACGCTCATCTGCGCGGTCTCGCTGAACGTCCCGGTAGCGGGGTCGTAGATCTCCGCAGAGGCCAACGTGCTCCCGAAGGACATCTGCCCGCCCCCTGCGACCAGAACCCTGCCGCCGGGCAAGAGCGTCGCGGTGTGGTTCTGGCGGGCGGTCTTTAGCGATCCTGTGGCGGTGAAGCTGCCGCTCGAGGGGTCATAGATCTCCGCGCTGGCGAGATCGGCCGCGCCCTGCCCGCCCACGATCAGCACGCGACCGTCGCCCAGAGCCGTGGCCGTGGCACGGACACGCGCGGTCGTCATCTGCCCCGTGGCAGAGAAGGATCCCGTCTTCGGATCGTAGAGTTCGGCGTTCGCGAGAGGCCCTGAAGCTCCCTGGCCTCCGGCGAGCAGGACGAGCCCATTTCCGAGCATCGTTGCCGTCTGGGAGGTCCGCGCGGTCTGCATCGAGCCGGTCGCGCTAAACATGCCCGCCGCGGGATCGTAAATCTCGGCGCTCGTCGTCGGCCCCGACGCTCCTTGGCCGCCCGCGATCAGGACTCTGCCGTCGGCGAGCAGCGTTGCGGTTTGGCCGCTCCGGGCCGTTGTGAGGGAACTCGTAGCGGTGAACGTTCGCGAAGCGGTATTGAAGATCTCCGCCGTGGCGAGCGGCCCATTACCACCCACGCCGCCTACGAGGAGCACGCGGTCGCCGGCGATCGCGGTGGCCGTGTGTCCACTCCGCGCCTCGACCATGGGTCCCCTGATGCCTGGCGGCGACTGGAACTCGCCGTGGACGAAAGCCAGGATCGTTCCCACCAGCACGACGCCCAGGATGAACGCACCCGCTTTCAGGACGCCGGACCAGTCGCCCGCCCGAGCCTTGGGGAGGTGCGCGGTAGAGCCGCAATTCGGGCACGGCTCGCCGATGAATGCCGTCCGGGAAGTCACGAACCCGCAGCTCACGCAGCTCTGGCCGGCTTTGTGGCCGCATGCCGGGCAGACCAGAGTATCTCCGGTCACTCGCGCGCCGCAGGCGCCGCACTGGTAGTCCGCCATTGCCTTCTCCATCAAAGCCCCACCGCGCTTGCCGGTCGACCTGGCGAGGCGCCGCGCAAGACGAACCTCGAATGGTCCCTTGCCCGCTTGACCTACCGGCCGGGGACGCCTGAAGGCTTCTTCGGCTGGACTCCGGCGGCGGGCATGTACATCCACTCGACGTATTCGTGGAGCATCCGAACCGTGGAGAACCGCCAGAGCGTGCTGCCGATGGAGCGGCGCATCTCTGCCGTCCAGCCCTCGGGCACGTCGTCCTCGGTTCGGTTGTAGTAGAGCGGCACGACTTCCTGCTCGAGGAGGCGATAGAGATCCTGGGCGTCGTTGTAGTCCTGAGCGCCTTCGTCGGGGTTCGTCTCGCGGCCGCCGATGGCCCAGCCGTTGTCGCCGACCCAGCCCTCGTCCCACCAGCCGTCGAGGACCGACAGGTTGGCGACTCCGTTGGCCGAGGCCTTCATGCCGCTGGTCCCCGACGCCTCCAGGGGGCGGCGCGGGTTGTTGAGCCAGACGTCCACGCCCTGGACCATGAACCGGGCGACGCGCATGTCGTAGTCCTCGAGCATGAAGACTCGACCGCGCAGCTGCGGCGAACGCGACCGGGCGAAGATCTCCTGGATCACGCCCTGGCCGGGTCGATCGGCGGGATGGGCCTTGCCGGCGAAGATGATCTGGACGGGCCGGTCCTTGTCCCAGAGCAGCCGGGCGAGGCGATCCATGTCCGAGAAGATGAGCGCGGCCCGCTTGTAGGTCGCGAACCGGCGGGCGAAGCCGATGGTCAGCGTGCCGACGTCGAGCACGTCTTCGAGTTCTTCGAGCGTGTTCGGCGATTCGCCGTGGCGGGCGAACTGGTGGCGCAGCCGGTTGCGGGCGAAGATCATCAGTTCGAGCTTCTGGCGCTGGTGCGCTTCCCAGAGGTCCACGTCCGGGATCTGGTCCGTCCGCTCCCAGAAGGCGCCCGCGCCGTCGCGGGCGTCGACGTTGTCGAGCTCGGCGCCGAGATGGCGCTCGAACAGATAGCGCATCGGCTGGCCGACCCAGGTGGGCATGTGGACGCCGTTCGTGACGGCGAGGATCTGCTTGTTGCCCAGACCCTGCCAGGTGTTGTTGGCCGTGACGCTGTGCAGCTTGCTCACGGCGTTGGCCGCCATCGACATGCGCAGCGAGAGGGCCGTCATGTCGAGCGAGCGAGTGTCGCCGTCCACGCCGCGGGCGAGCTCCAGGACGCGATCCATCGGCACGCCGCCGGTGCCTTTTCGGCCGTCGCCCTCGTAGAGAGGCCCGGCGACCCGGCGAACCAGGTCCGCGTCGAAGCGCTCGTTACCGGCTGAGACCGGGGTGTGGATGGTGAAGACGGAGTTGGATCGGACCCGATCCAGGGCTTCTTCGAGTGGCACGCCCTTGGCCACGAGCGCCCTCGTTCGCTCGACGAGGAGGAACGCGGAGTGGCCTTCGTTGAGGTGCCAGACGGCGGGGTCGATGCCGAGGGCCTTGAGAGCTCGGACACCGCCGGCGCCCAGGACGAGCTCCTGGTGGAGGCGCATCTCGCGGCCGCGGACGTACAGGATCTGGGTGACCGGCCGGTCCGATTCCGCGTTGTCCGGGATGTCCGTATCCATCAGCAGGACGGGTACGCGGCCAACCTGGACGAGCCACACGGCGGCGAACAGGTCTCGTCCCGGCAACTCGACCGAGACCGTCAGCGGCTCACCGTCTGGTCCAAGGACCCGCAGGATCGGCAGCTCGGCGAGGTCGTAGTCCGGGTAGGCGTGCTCCTGGTGGCCGTCGGCGTCGATCGTCTGGCGGAAATACCCGTGCTTGTAGAGCAGGCCCACGCCGACAAACGGCATGGCCATGTCGCTCGCGGACTTGATGTGGTCGCCTGCCAGGACTCCGAGACCGCCCGAATAGATGCCGAGCGATTCGTGGAAGCCGTACTCGGCGCAGAAATAGGCGATGGGTTTGGAGAGCGCCCCACCGTACTCACGGTTGAACCAGTGCTCGCGGCCGCCGGCCATGTACCGGTCGAACTCGGCGAGGATCTGGGTGTACTCGGCCATGAAGGCCGGGTCGTCGAGCAGCTCCGACCAGGCGATCGGCTGCGAGAGGACCTCCACCGGGTTGCGGTATCGAGACCATGACAGGCCATCGATACGGCTGAAGAGCGCCCGGGCTCGCGGGTTCCAGGCCCACCACATGTTGTACGAAAGGCGGCGCAGCCCTTCGAGTTGCGGGGGCAGCCGGAAAGACGCGCCCGGGAGAGTCGGAACCTGCACGGCTCGGTCCATATTCCGCGCCATGATAGCGGACGGAACCCGACGGGCTGTTCGAGCCTGGGTACCGGTCTACCAGCCGTTTAGCCGTCGTTTAGTCGGACGGGGCGTGCGGTGCCGCGTCGTGGCGGCGCGGGCGGAGCGTAGTGGCGGCGCAGGTGGCGTGCGCAGCGCGGCGCATGACCTCCGGCCGCGGGCGTGGGCGTGGGGCGTGGCGGCGCCGTGGCGCAGGAGCGGCGCGGGACTGTCGCGCGCCGCGCGTAAGGCCAGTCTCTGCCAGGGGGCTCATCGCGCGCCGCCGCCTCGCCCCACCGTTTCTCCGAGATACCAACCCAGGTGGTGATACCGAGAAACCATTGTGCCTCCGAGCCCGCCCGCGCCGCCAGCGTGCCTCCGGTGCACGGGCTGGAGCCCGGAAATCGGGCCCTTCGCGGGTTCCTTCTACCCCCAACAGGGGCTGGTTCCGGGCCTGGGCCGATGCCAATTTTTCGCTAGCACCACTTCCATCGGTTGACGATAATGTCTCCTCGCATCGGGCCAGGGCAAGTCTCGGGCCGCTGCGTCGAGGCGGCGAGGTTAGCCGGCCTCGGCTCGCGGCGGCCGCTCCCGCATCGCCGGCCCCCGCGCCGCAGCCCGATGGCCCGTGTCGCCCGCATTCGCCAGCGATCCGGCCCGACGCTTACCATGAGTGTCCACGTCGAGGCTTCAAAAGCCCGCTCGGAGGGCGGCCGAGTCAATACGGCGTCGAGGTCTGCGATCGGACCGTCAAGGGAGCCGAGAATGCGGGTCGTCTGCATAAGCGCCGAGTGCGAGCCGTGGGCAAAGACGGGGGGCCTCGGCGACGTGGTGGACGCCCTGGCGCGAGCCGTCGGCGCCGCGACCGGACCCGGCACCGCAGCCACGAGTAGAGCCACCGGGGCCACGACCATAGCCGCCGCGTCCACTGCCCGGCCGGGCGGCGGCAAGCAGGGCAAGGCCGCCCCAAAAAGACCGGCGCAAATTTCGCCCGTCGACACCTCCGACGAAGAGAACCTCGAGCCGCCACCGGCGGGCGTGGCCCGGCTGCCCCAGTCGCAGGTCTGGCTCGGAACGGGCGCCGTCGTGAGCGTCGGGAGCGAAGGCCAGAGACGCTCGGCGAGATCGAGCCGCCGGTGGACGTGTTCCTGCCCAAGTACCGGGGCATGGTCGTGCCCGGCAACGCGACGATCCGGCCGCTGGCGGTGCCGGATCCGCTGGCGCCCTCGGGCATCACCCACGTCAAGCTGGTCGAGTTCGAAGCGCGCGGCTACCGCGTCCGCCTCATCGACCACGCGCCCGCGTTCGATCGCGACGACTACTACGGCGGGCCGGCGGGGGACTATCCGGACAATGGCTGGCGATTCGGGCTGCTGTGCCGGGCCGCGATCGAAGCGCTGCTCCTCGACGAACGCCCAGTCGACGTGATCCACCTTCACGACTGGCAGGCCATGCCAACCGTGGTCCTTCGCGACGTCGCCTACGAGGCCTATCCGCTGATTTCGCGGGCCGCGATCATGGCCACGGTCCACAACCTCGCGTATCAGGGCTGGCTGAGTCGGGACCAGGCCGCCGGCATGGCGTTCCCGGACGAGCTCGCGCAGGCGATGAAGCCCGGAGCCGACGGCACTCCTGCTCCTTCGCGAAGGCGTGACTCGAGCCGAGCTTTCCAACACGGTCAGCCCCGGATATGCCGCCGAGATCCTCGAGCCCGCGAACGGCATGGGCATGGATGGCGTCCTTCGCGGCCTTGGCCACCGTTTCGGCGGGATACTCAACGGCCTGGACATGGCCATCTGGGATCCCGAGACGGACGACGCGCTGCCGGCCCGCTATTCCCGGACGGAGCCGGCAGGCAAGGCCGAGTGCCGTCGGGCGCTGCTCTCCGAGCTCGGCTTCGACCTCGACTCGGACGGTCCGCTGCTGGGCATGGTCGGCCGGCTCGATCCGCAGAAGGGCTTCGATCTCCTGGCCAGCGCGGCCCCGGAGCTCGTGGCCATGGGCGCCCGGGTCGTCGCTCTCGGGACCGGCGATCGCAAGCTCGTGGCGAGCCTTCGCGAAGTCGCCGCCGCCCATCCGACCGTCCGTCGCCGTCATCGAGAAGTTCGACCGGGCACTGGCACGGCGCATCTACGCGGGCTCGGACTTCTTCGTCATGCCGTCGCGATTCGAGCCGTGCGGCCAGGGCCAGATGATCGCCATGCGCTACGGGACGCCGCCGATCGTCCACCGGACCGGCGGTCTCGCCGACACGGTCGTCGACGTCGACGATCGGCCCGAGGACGGGACGGGCTTCGTCCACTCCGCCGACACGCCGGCAGCCCTCGTCGAAGCGTGCCGGCGGGCGATTCGCCGCTACCGCGCCGGAGGCCCCGAGTGGGCCGCGCTCCTCGATCGCGGAATGTCGATCGATTGGTCGTGGGAAGCGGGCCCGGCCGAGCAGTACATCGCGAGCTACCGGCGAGCCGTGTCGCTGCGCCGGGAGCGCTGAGGTGACCTCCAACATTCCCGACGTCCTCGTCGTCGGTTCCGGCGCGGCCGGACTCACCGCCGCGCTGACCGCCGCGGACCAGGGCGCGTCCGTTCTGATGGTGACCAAGGGCCACGCCCCCGACTCCTCGAGCTGGCATGCCCAGGGCGGGATCGCGGCCACGATGGGCGACGACGACACCACGGCGCTCCACCAGATCGACACGGAGCGGGCGGGGCGGGACCTGTGCCGGCCGAGCGCCGTCCACGTCCTCGTCGAAGAAGGGCCGGAGCGGGTTCGCGAGCTCATCGCGTTCGGCGTGCCGTTCGATCCCGAGCTCAGCCTCGAAGGCGGCCACTCGCGCCGGCGCGTCTCGAGCGTGGAGGGGGCCGTCACGGGCTGGGCGGTCACGAGCCTGCTCGAGCGACGGGCGGTTCGCGACGAGCGGATCGCGATCACGCAGGAGACCGACGTCCGAGGCCTGTGGGTGGAAGGCGGGCAGTGTCTCGGCGTCGTGACCGCCACCGGAACGATCCGGTCCCGCGCCACCGTCCTCGCGATGGGCGGAGCCGCCGCGCTCTGGGCTCGATCCACCAACCCGATGGGCCAGATCGGGGACGCGATCGCGCTGGCGGTCCGTGCCGGCGCGGCCGTCGCGGACATGGAGTTCATGCAATTCCATCCGACGGTGCTGGAAGGCTCGCGGCTGCTCCTGACCGAGGCCCTCCGAGGCGAGGGCGCCACGCTCCTCGACGCGGCGGGCGAGCGTTTCGTGGACGAGCTGGCGCCCCGCGACGAGGTTGCCCGGGCGATGGTTCGCCAGGGCCGGGTGTTCCTGGATCTGCGGGCAATCGACCGAGGCCGTTTCCCGGGCCTGATGGCGGAGATCGAACGCTCCGGCTACGACCCCGCCCGCGCTCCGGTGCCCGTTTCGCCGGCGGCCCACTACACGATCGGCGGCATCGTCACGGACCTCGACGGCCGGACGGACATTCCGCGTTTGTACGCCGCCGGGCGAATGCGCCGCGACCGGCGTCCACGGAGCCAACCGGCTCGCTTCCAACTCGCTCCTCGAATGCCTGGTCTTCGGCAGGCGCGCGGCCCTGGCGGCGCTCGACGAGTCGGCCCCGGTTCGCGCAGGCGAACGACCTGGCGGCGCTGGGCCAGGCGGCGAAGTCTGCGGCCCCGGCCACGGCCACGGCCGGCCACGGCCACGGCACCGGCCCCGGCCACACCCGCGCCCACGAGCGCGTCGTCTCGAACGAGCTCCGCGACCAGGTTTGGCGTGAGGCCGGCGTCATGCGCGACCCTCTGGCTCTCGCGGATCTCGCCTGCGTCGCGGACCCCGTTGCCGCGCTCGTAGCCACGTTCGCCCTGGCCCGACGCGAGAGTCGCGGCGTCCATTACCGTATCGACGCCCCCGCCCCCGATCCGGCCTTCGAGGGCCATTTCGTCCTCCGGCCGGGTAAGCAACTCTCCCTGGAGCACTGGTCCTGATGTCTGGCGAACTCGTGGACTCCTTCAACGCCGCCGCGGCGGCCGCCGCAGCCGCAGCAGACGCCGCAGCCGCCGTCACTCCCGGCCTCGTCCGCCCGCCCGACCCGCAGGCCGTGGAGCGGGTCGTGGCCCTGGCCCTCGCCGAGGACCTGGCGGCGGGCGACCCCACTTCAGAAGGCCTGTTCGAGGCCCAGGCCATCGCCCGCACCTCTCTTCTGGTCAAGGAACCCGGAGTGATCTGCGGCCTGCCGGTCGTCCGGGCCGTGTTCGCCGCGCTCGATCCCGCGGTCACGATCACGGCCGAGGTCCAGGACGGCGAGCGAGTGGACCATGTTCCCGCCGAGATTGCCCGCATCACAGGTCCCGCCCGAGCCGTTCTCGCGGGCGAGCGGACGGCGTTGAACATCCTCGGCCGCCTCTGCGGCATCGCAACGCTGACCGCCCGATGCGTCGCCGAACTCGAAGGGACGGGCGCCACGCTGCTCGACACTCGCAAGACCACTCCCGGTCTGCGCGAGCTCGAGAAGTACGCGGTCCGGTGCGGCGGCGGCACGAACCACCGGATGAGCCTCGGCGAGGCGCTCCTCGTCAAGGACAACCACCTTCGCCTCGCCGGCGGCATCGCTCCGGCGGTCGCCCGCCTTCGCGCACATCGCGCCACAGCTGCGTCTCGAAGTCGAGGCCGAAACGCTCGACGAGGTCCGCGAAGCGCTCGAAGCCGGGGTCGACCGGATACTGCTCGACAACATGAGCGTCGAGATGCTGCGCGCCGCGGTCGAGATCGTCGGCGGCCGGGTCGAAACCGAAGCCTCCGGCGGCATCACGCTCGACAACCTTCGCGCGGTCGGCCAGACCGGCGTCGACTTCGTCTCGCTCGGGGCGCTCACGCATTCGGTCAAGGCGCTCGACGTCTCGCTCGAGGTAATCGGGTGACCGACCAACATTCGGCCTCGGCGTCATCGACCGCTTCGTCCTCCGTCGACGTCTCGGCCGGCCAGCTCGCGCGCCTGGAGGCCGCCCGCTCGACGGCCATCCCGCCCGCGGGAGATCCCGCGACCTTCCCCGAGCTCCAGGCCGAGATTCGCCGCCTTGCGGCCGAGCGCGACGCCGTCATCCTGGCCCATTCCTACGAGCGGCCGGAAATCCAGGACGTGGCGGATCACGTGGGCGACTCCCTGATGCTCTCCCGCGTCGCCGCGTCCGCCCGCCAGTCCACGATCGTGTTCTGCGGCGTCGCGTTCATGGCCGAAACCGCCAAGATCCTCTCGCCCTCGAAGCGCGTTCTCCTCCCGGACCTGGCCGCCGGCTGCTCGCTCGCCGACTCGATCAGCGTGGATCAGCTCCGGGCCTGGAAGGCCGAGCATCCGGGCGCGGTCGTGGTTTCGTACGTGAACACGAGCGCCGCCGTCAAGGCCGAGAGCGACTACTGCTGCACTTCCGGCAACGCCCGCGGCGTCATCGAGGCCATTCCCGCCGACCGCGAAATCCTCTTCCTGCCGGACCTGTTCCTGGGAATGTGGCTCCGGCGAGTAACCGGCCGCAAGCTGATCCTCTGGCTTGGCGAGTGCCACGTCCACGCGGGCATCCGGCCGGCGGACGTGGAGGAGTGGCATCGCGCGGAGCCCGGCGCCGAGCTTCTGATCCACCCGGAGTGCGGCTGCACGAGCCAGGTCATCGATGCCGCTGCCGCCGCGGGTGAAGACGTCCACGTCCTCTCGACCGAGGGCATGGTCACCTACGCGGAGCGTTCGGCCGCGCCGGCATTCCTCATCGCGACCGAAATCGGCATCCTCCACCGGCTCGCGCTCAAGGCACCGGGCAAGCGTTTCGTGCCGGTGAACCGCGAGGCGATCTGCCAGTACATGAAGCTGACCACGCTCGAGAAGCTGCGCGACTCGCTGGCGCTGGACCAGTTCGAGATCTCCGTGCCGGAAGATGTCGCCGGCCGCGCCCGACAGGCCCTGGAGCGGATGATCGCCATCTCGTAGGCTCGGGCCGGGCGTGTCAGCGCGCCGCCGTCTCCCGTGCCTAACGGCCGATTTCGAGCTGCACCGCGGTCAGAGTTTCGGCCTGGGCGAGTCGGGCGAAGAGGTTGCCGGCGGCGCGATAGTGCTCGACCAGGCGGTCGTATTCGGAGGCTACCCAGGCGTAGTCCGGGTGGCGCGCTTCCCATTCGCGGCGGAAGACCACGCCTCGGATGCGCGTCTGCATGATCTCCTTGAGGCAGTTGAAACACGGCTGGACCGTCGTGTAGAGCACGGCGCCATCGATTGCGGTGCCGAAGCGGGCGGCCGTGAGCATCGCGTTCTGCTCCGCGTGGACGCACAGGCAGATGTCGTAGAGCTTGCCGGCGATCTGTGTGTCGGGCGATTCAAGGCGCAGGGCGCAGCGGCGGCAGCCGCGTTCCGTCTCAGTGCAGTTCGGATAGCCGGCCGGAGTGCCGTTGTAACCGCTGCCGAGGACTCGGTTGTCGCGGACGATCACCGCCCCCACGCGCGATCCCAGGCACTTGGCTCCGGACTCGACCACGATGGCGAGGCGCATGTAGAAGTCGTGGCGCGACCAGCCCGGATCCGCAAGCTCGACGACGTCCGCCGCCATCCGATCCCTCGTTCGTCGTGGCTCGTGGCTGGCGCTTCGTGCGCCGGCCTCGTGCGATTCGGACGGTACACGAGCCGCGGCGTCGCCGCTGCACGCTCGGAGCCGACAGCCTCGGCTTAGTCTGGCAGTGGAACCGGCCCGCGGACCGACGCAACGGGGCGACCTCCCTCCTGGGACACTCGGCCGTGCAGCCGCGCCTCGACCCAAACACGGCCAATCTGAATTGCGCCCTTAGCCTGGAGCCATTGACCTGGGGTCGCGGGTGGTGAGACGCCGCTGGTGCGACTCCTTCGCGACGAAACCGAAATCCGATCGTATGCGTCGACACCGCGACCTCGCGATCGGTTTCCGCGAAGCGGATGAGGTGGTTGGTTCTGAAGATGAAGCTACCCGTCAGGGGACGAGCGGCTCCTACCAATCGGAGCTGGGACGGCATGGCGAAGCCTGTCCATCGGAGGCGAGGCCTGCCAGTCCGAATAGCGGCGACGGCCTACACCTATGCGCCGGCCCTCTTCCTGGCTGTCTGCGCGCTGGCATCCCTGGCCTACGCGTTCGGCCTGTTCCAGGCCGCAACCGACGCGCTCGACGGCATCCTGCCATTCGACCCCAACGATGCCAGCCCGGCGCTGGCGCTCCTCTCGGCGGCCGGCCTCGGCGCCCTGACCGTCGGGCTCATTCGAAGCAAGACGATCGCTTGGGTTTTGACCCTCGTGACCCTGTGCGTTGCGCTGCTTGCCCAGTCGGACCTCCTGGCTCACCCCGTCGTCGTAGTCGCCGCGTTCATCGCGTTCTCGGTGCTGCTCGCCGATCGTCGCCGCTATGAGGTCCAGACCGGTGTTGGCTGGAAACGCCTCATCATCTGGCTCTTCATCGTGAGCCTGATCACCCTGGCCATAGAAACCTCTGTGATCATCATCGCCACCAACGACTGGCCGCGGCCTCTCGCGAGCGCAGGCGACTTCACCTGGGCGATTGCCAACGCGTTCGGCTTGAGCGACGACGCGGGCCAGCGAGTGCTGCAGGCCACCAGCCGCGATGCCCTGCTGGGTCTGCTGATCGTGCTGGCGCGGTTGCCCATGGTGCTTGCGGCGATCGGGGTCCTGAGCCGGGTGGCCGAACCGCCGCCGGACCCAACCACCAGATCGCGGGCCCGAGCCATCGCGGAGCGCTACGGCTCCGGAGCGCTGCTGCCGTTCCAGCTTGGTGAGGACAAGTACGTCTTCGACCCACCCGATTCGAATGGCCTTGTGGTCTATGGAATGGCCGGCCGCACGGCCGTCGTCCTCGGAGATCCGATCGGGCCGGACGAGGAAGCCATCCGCCTCCTCGCCGATTTCGTGGCCCGCAGCCGCAGGCAGGATCGAATCCCGGTTGTTTACCAGGCCAGTCCCAGCGGCCGAAGTCGCCTGGCGGCCCTGGGATTTCGCACCTTCAAGGTTGGCGAGGAGGCGGTCATCGACCTGCGGACGTTCGATACCAGCGGGTCCCGCAGGGCGAATCTGCGCCACACGATCACCCGATGCAAGCGCGATGGCGTGCGCTTTCGCTGGTTCCCCGCCGGCGTTCCGGCCGAGGAGAGTCGCCTCGCCGACCAGCTCGATGCAGTCGATGCGGACTGGCGCAAGCGCGCGGGGCCGCAGATGGGGTTCACGATCGGCAGGTACGAGCGGGGTTCAATCGGCTGGCAGCCGATCTCGGTCGCGATCGGTCCCGATGACCGGGCGATCGGCTTTGCCACCTTCCGGCGCACCGGCGCCGACGGCAGCTGGGTGCTCGATCTCATGAGGCGCATGACGGGCAGCCCACCGGGCGTCGTCGAGGCATGCATCGCGGAGGCGGCCACGGGTTTCCGAAACGCGGGCGCGTCCTCTCTTTCGCTCGGTCTGGCACCCCTGGCCGGCCTGGATCCGAACGGGCCACTCGAGGAGCGGCTGCTGGCGACGGGCGGCCGCCTCGTCCAGCGCTGGTACGACGTGAAGGGGCTGGCCTTCTTCAAGGGCAAGTTCGACCCGGTCTGGGTGCCCAGGTATGGAGCTGTTCGCTATCGCCGGGACCTGATCGCGTTCGTCTCCGGACTTCTCTGGGTGCATGTCGCGGATGCCATACACCTGCCCTGGAGACGGCAGACCGTCAGACAGGCGGCCGCGACGTGAGCCAGGCGAGCTGGCGGCCCAACCCCGATCGCCGTCGAGACGCGCGCTCGTCCACCTTTTCGCCGTCGACGCTGGCAGGCATCCTGCTCGCGGCCGTCGTCGTCGTCGGAGCGGTGGTTTCCGGTACCGTCGAGTCGTCGGACGTGGCGCTCGTCGTCATGGGCTTCGATCCGGACCGCGCCCAGCTGATCACGGCTCTCGTCGTGGGCGCCGTCGTCGCGGCCATGGCGGCCCTTGCGGCACCGCGGACCCGATTTGCCACGCTGCTGGGGATCGCGGGCGTCGCGGCCCTGTACCTCCAGACGTTCGTGGCGGAAACGCAGAACGCGCTGGCTGCCACGGGCGCGCTGGGATCTTTCTCGCCGGGCGGCTGGATCGTTACGCTGGCCACGCTGGCCGTGATCGGGACCCTCGCCGCGGCGGCCGGAGCGACACTGGCCGTGGCCCTTCGGCCGGCCCTCATCGCGACGGGCTCGGATCTGGGCCTACTCCTCGGCGGGGGCCGCGACCGGGTCGCCAGCCTGCGCCGGCCCATCGTGGCCGTGCTGGTCCTCATCCTTCTCGTCGTGACCGTCCCGGCGTTCGGAGACATGGTCAACCTCTCGCCGGACGCGCTGATGCTCGGCGGCGTGGAGCGGATTCCGCTATCGGGTGGCGCACCGTCTTCAGCGGCGAGCAGGCCCAGCGACGGAGGTGGGGGAGCCACCGCGACTACCGGCCCGACCGTGGGTTCCACAACTGACCCGAGCGCGGGTCCGACCACCGGTTCGACGTCGACTCCGGGGAGCGCGACAGCCCCCGGGAGCTCCGCGGGCGGCAGCAGGCCTTGGCTGGCCTGGCGGCCTTCCGGAGCCGGCCGGGTCGTCAACTACGACGTTCCCGCGCCCTGGACCGGCGGCACTCGCACCGTGGCCGATTTCTCGGTGTACACGCCGCCCGGCTACGACCCGGCGGGCAGCCGTTCGTATCCGGTCCTCTATGAGGCACCCACCGGCTTCACGTTGTGGGACAAAGGCACCGGAGCCACCGCGGCGCTCGACTCGCTCATCGATTCGGGAGCCATGCCGGCCTCGATCGTCGTCTTCATCGACGAGTGGGGCGCGCCCTTCCCGGATTCCGAGTGCGCGAATTCCACGAACGGGCAGATGAAGATGGAAACGTTCATATCTAAGACCGTCCCCGAGTATGTCGATTCCCATTACCGGACGATTGCCCGGCCCGCCGGACGCGGCATCATGGGCATGTCGGCGGGTGGCTTCTGCGCCGCGATGCTCGCTCTTCGACACCCTGACGTCTTCGGGACATCCATCTCGTTCTCCGGCTACTACGAGGCCGGATCGGCGAATTCCAACTCCGCCCGACCTTTCGTTACGCCGGCTGCTCTTGCCGCCTACTCGCCGGCGCGCCTGATCTCGACGCTCGCCCCGCAGGTTCGAGTCTCCCTTTATCTGGTCGTCGTCGCCGACCCGAGCCAGCCGTTCTACGGCCCGGAGGCCGCCAACTTCGAGCAGCTGCTCAAGGCCGACGGCTACAGGTACAAGGCGATCGACTCGGCCTACACCCATGGCTGGCCGCAGGTCCGTAACGAGTTCCCGGCCGTGGCGGCGGATTGGGGCGCTCGATTGGTCGCGAACCGGGCCTTCTAGTCCGAATTGGGGGACCAAAGGGTCGGATGTTACCGGTACCGCCAGCCCTCCCGCGTCACCGCGCCGTGGCCTAAGCTAGTCGCGCTCAGACGATCGGCCGAGAGATCTCGAGAGGGCTCAGCCACGAACCAGAACGACGCCGACCGGCGTACGGCCGCACGCTTTACGCTCGCCATCCCTGCGTACTTGCATCTGTCCGCGGACAGGCCGTTGCTCGCCGTGCGGACGACGAACATCAGCCGGGGCGGCTTCGTGTGCCTGACCTCCGCGCCGCTCGAAGTCGGCGGGGTGTTCCGGGTCGAAGTGCAACTGACTCCCCACGAAGCGCTGGACTGCCGCGCCCAGGTGGTCCGGGTGGACGAGCTGAGCTCGTCGCCGCGGCTTACGCAGCATCTGGTCGCCTTCCGTTTCGTCGATCTTTGCGAGACCGAAGACCGACAGATCCGCGAGGCGGTCGAGGCCCTCGGAGAGGACACCGATCCAGCCGCCGTGCCGACTGCCTATCGCAGCGACACCGCCGCCGCCGGAGGCTAGGCCAGGCTCCGGCCGGTATACCAGGTAATGACAGCGCCGGTCCCGCTCATCGCCTGGACCGGCGCCGTCATTAGTCACTCCAAGGCGTTGTGGCGGTTAGCCCGCTGCCACGAAGTAGCCCGTGGCGTCGAAGACCAGATCGGCGGTGTTGCCCGCCGTGGAGATGTAGGTTGGGCTGAGGGTTCCGCCGGACCCGAGAGCCACGGTCATCCCGTTCGCGACCACCTGGCCCGCGATGAAGTTGAGCGTTGAAGTTGTTGGGCTGGCCATCGGATCGGGCCCCACGAAGACGGCCCAGGAGGCCGTCTCGTTGACCACGGCGACGTTCCCGGTCACGCCCGTGGCGCTTGCCGGTATGCCGCCGCGACCGCCCACCTGGAAGGATCGCGGGGTGTTGGCGCTAAACATGCCGGACAAGCCGTTGCCGGAGCGAGTGTCCAGGAGCCTGGTCGGGGTGATCGGCACGAACTCCGAACCGGTGAGGTCCGCGGTGTAGTAGCCGGTCACATCGAGAACCAGATCCGTGGTGTTGCCCGCGTTCGACAGATAGGTGGCAGACAAGGTGCCGCCACTTCCCAGTTCCACGGTCAAGTTGTTGTCCTTGACGTCGCCGGCATTGAAGTTGATGGTCGAAGTGGTCGGGCTGGCGGTCGGGATCGGGCCAACGTAGACCGCCCAGGCGGCCGTCTCATCGACAATGGTGACGTTGGCGGTAATCGCCGTGGCGCCAGCCGGCACCCCGCCGCGGCCGGTGATCTGGAAGGTCACCGGCGTGTTGGCGCTCAGCCGGGTCGAGAGACCGTTGCCCGCTCGGGTATCGAGAAGGCGAGCCGGGTCCATCGGGTGGTAGGTGGCTCCCGTCGTATCGGTCGTGAAGTAACCCGTCACGTCGAACACGAGGTCGGTCGTGTTGCCCGCGGTGGATATGTATGTCGCCGATAGGGAGCCTGTGGAACTCAACGCGACGGTCAGTCCGTTTGCCGTGGTCTGACCCTTCTCGAAGTTGATCGTCGAGCTGGAAGGTGAGGCGACCGGATCTGGGCCCAGGTAGACGGCCCAGGACGCGCTCGAACCCGTCACGGCGAGGTTGCCGGTGACCGCGGTGGCTCCGGCCGGGATGCCGCGGCCCGTGATCTGGAACGTGATGGGAGTGTTGGCCACGAGCTGCCCCGAGTGGCCGTTGCCGGCCCGGGTGTCCAGGAGACGGACGGGGGTAACTGGATGGTAGGTATCGCCGGAAACCGCCCCGAGAACGCCGCTGACTGTAAGTGTCGCGGTGCCGGTCGCGGAGCCATCCGTGCCAGTGACCGTATGATCTCCGGCCGCCGTGGCCGTGCAGGAGTTGGCCGTGCACGTGCCGCCGGCGATCGTGAAGGTGGTAGCCGAGGTCACGTCGCCGAGAGCGACGCCGTTGGCGTCGAAACCGGCAGCGGTGTAAGCCTGGGCCACTCCTGGGTTCACGGTCGCGTGTGCCGGGCTCAGGACCAGGTGGTTGAGCGGACCGGGCCCGCCGCTACCCGCCGAGGCGCTGTAGTTGTCGGTTGCCGACAAGGTCGGGCTGGTCTTGGCGTCGCCGGCCGTGAGGGTATCGGTGCCGGTCGCACCCGCCATGGTCGGGGCCGCGTACTGAATCACCACCTGGCCGGCGCTGTCTGTCTTGATTTGAATCGGCGTCGCCGAGAGCGCCCGAGTCCCGAACATCGCCGTGCCGCCATTGGCCCCCGGCACGAAGGTGAGGAAGAGCGCCTGGCCGGCAACGGGATTACCGCCGACATCCTTGGCCTCGAGTGTGACCGCCACGGTTTGCCCGGGCGTCAGCGAACCCGCGGCTGCGATTGGGCTGGGAGAGAACGTGATCGAGCCCAGCGTTCCGAAGGAGTAGCTGTCGGTCCGCTTGGCGCTCGTGGGCGTCTGCTGGGCCGCGATCGTGTCGGTGCCGCTTGCCGGCAACGCCACAGGCGCCTGGTAGGTGACCGCGAGCTGGCCCGTAGCCCCAACCACGAAGGCCGTCGGCGTGGCGGTCAGGGCAGTGGTACCCACCGTCGCCGAACCGCCGCCTGTCGCCGGGACGAAGGACAGATAGACCGTCGCGTTCGGGACCGGGGCGGCCGTCGCGTTCTCCGCGGTCACGGTGAGTGAAACCGTGCTACCCGCAGCCACGGAACCGGGCGCGGCGATCGGATCCGGCGACCACACGTAGCTGAGCGGCGCGGCGAAGTCGTAGGTGTCCGTGGTCGAAATCGTGGGCAGCGACTTGGCGTCGGCGGCCTTGAGCGTGTCACGGCCGTTAGCCGGCAACACGGCCGGGGCGGTGTACGTGACCGTCACCGTGCCCGATGCCGCGGTGAAGGCAACGGGCGTCTTGCCGAGGCTCGTCGTGCCGACGGAGGCCGTTCCGCCTCCAGTCGCCTGGGTGAACGACAGGAAGATGACCGCGCCGGGAACCAGACTATTGGTGGCCGTTTCGGCCGACACGGTGATCGAAACGTTTGCGCCCGCGGCAAGGGAAGCGGGCGCGGCGATGGGCGAAGGCGACATCGCGTATTGGGTTACGACAGGCGTCACGGCGAAGGCCGCCAAAGGCAGCGCGGCCACCATCAGCAGGCTCGCGATCCCGCAGCCGATCGTCCTGACAACACGGCTTCTGACAGCCGTCATGGCTCATCCTCCTGAGGACACTGGATGAGAGCGTGGCCGCGAATGCCGTCGTCGACGGGCTTTCCGGGCCTCGGCTCGTTGACCACTGGGTTGAGTCCATACGATCGATCGAGGTGGCAGCCACCCTCAAGGGTCGTTCCATGCGCGATCGGAGCGTTGCGGATAGCGAGAACACCTCCCCGCGCACCTCCACGAATGGGCAGTCGGTGTTCCGATTGGGTAGGCGATTGTGGCCGGGCCCGCAACGGACCCATTTGGCGGCTGGCCAGAGAGCCTGGTGCCCGGAGTGCGGCCCGCGTCGGTCACCCGCCCGATTGCCGGGCGGGCCAGGGGTCGGTCGCGGGGTCAAGCATCACCGTCTCCAGCCGAAGCCTCCTCATGCGGTCATTCCAGCGCTGTCGTCGTCCCCCGCTCGCCGGAACCGGTGTGAATAGCGCGCGCCACCGGGGCGGCGCCGTCATGCGCGAGTGCTTCGCGACGCGAGACGGCCGGTGATGCGCCAGGACGGCTCCATCGGGATCCCAAGCGCGGAGCCGTCCCTCTCCCCGAGGGCGCTCCGTCTGGCAAGTCGATCCCTCCTTGCTGCCCTCGTGGCTATCTCTATTACCGCAGTCGGAGCCGCTCTGGGCCCACGATCCTGGGCCGTTCCCCTCGACGTGTTCCAGCAAGTCGCGACGACGGTCGCGGCCTTGATCGCGATGCTTGTGATGTGGCGCGCCGCACGAGCCGGGCGGCGCTGGCTGCCGGGCGGCCTGGCTCTCGCCTTCGGCGTGGGGAGCGTCGGGATGGCCGCGTGGGGAATCGCGCCCGACTCGGAGGCGATGGCGGGTGGTCCGGCGGCGATCCTGCTGCTTATCGCGCTCGCGATCGCGGCGGTCGTCCTCCTCCGGGCGTTCGCGGCCTACCTCGATCGCGCGACGCTCGGACAACTCGTCCTCGATTACCTGATCGTGACCGGAGCCATAGCCTGCGTGCTCGCTCCGGCCTGGCAGCCGCTCATTCTCATGCCCCATCCCGATCCCGCGATACCCGCCGCCGCGGCGGTGGCGCTGGCGTTCGTCGCGTGCTCAGCCGCCGGCTACCTCGTCCTGTTCGCCGGCGGACTGACGCCGTCCGTGTGGGGCCCCTACGCCGTGCTTGACGGCCTCCTCCTTCTCGGCGCGATGTGGCTGCTCTGGCTCGACATGCTCGTCGGCGGACGGACCGCGCCAGTCACGCCCCTGGATTGGGGGTTCTCCGTGGCCATCCTGAGCGTGGCCTGGGGCTGCGTAACGTGGAACCGTCGACCCCAACCGACGGCCGCCCTGGATCGCTACGGGCGGACGATGGTCGACGTCTATCCGCTCCTCGCCGTCGGCGGATCGGTCGTGGCCATCGTGCTTGCCCACTCCACGCCCGCCGAGCCCCTCGTGGAGGTCACAGCGGTGACCGTCGTCGTGCTCGCGCTCGTACGTCAGTGGCTGCTCGTGATCCGCGAGCGCGCCGCCCACGCCGAGTCGATCGCAGCCGCCGGCGAGCTCGCCCGCGAGATCCGTCACCGCTCGCTGGTGCTGACCTCGCTCGTCCGGTTCGACGCGAGCGGAACGGTGGAGGATATGGCACGCCGGATCTGCGAGCTCGCGGTCGAGGCCGAGGGGGTTGCCCAGGCGGCCATTCTCGCGTTCGAAGAGGACGGCAGCAGCACGCTGCTTGCCCAGGTGGGCCCGGTGCCCGGCGCCGTCATCGGGGAAACCCAGCCCGCCGAAGTCGCCGCCGACTTTCGCACACGAGCCATGGTTGGCGCCTGGTACGAGTCGCTCGAGGACCGCTCGGATCCGTGGGCCGGGGCGCTTCGAGGAGGCGGCCTCCACATGGCCTGCAGCGGTCCGGTCCTGTTCGGCGAGCGCCTGCTCGGCAGGATCAGCCTCGCTTCGGTCGACGGCCGGAGCGACGTCCGTGAGGAGCGGGTCGAGACCGCGCGCCAGTTCGGCCTGCTCGCCGGTGCCATCCTCGGAGCGAAGCTGGAGGCGCGGGCGCGCGAGCGAACCGTACGTCAGGAGCTGGCGCAGATCATTGAAGCTCGTGCGTTTCGGATCGTGTTCCAGCCGATCATCGACCTCGCGACGCGGCGGATCGTCGGGCACGAAGCGCTTACCCGGTTCGACGACGGCGTTCCGCCCGACGTGCGCTTCGCCCAGGCGGCGCGAGCCGGGCTGGGTGTCGCGCTTGAACGCGTGACGATCGATGCCGCTCTTGGGTCCGCGGCCGGCTTGCCGGCGGGCACCTACCTCAGCCTGAACGCGTCGCCCGAACTGGTCACCGGCGGCGGCATCGGAGGCCTGCTGGAACAGGCGCGATGCCCGGTCGTGATCGAGATCACGGAGCGGGATGCGGTCGAGAGTTACGTCGAACTCCGCACGTCGCTGAGCGGACTCCGCGGCTGCGCCAGGATCGCGGTGGACGACGTGGGCGCCGGCTACGCCGGCCTCCGGCACATTCTCGAAATCGAGCCCGACATCCTCAAGCTCGACATCGTGCTGGTCCGCGGCGTGGACGACGATCCCGCCAAGCGGGCCCTGGTCGGAAGCATCGTGGGATTCGCATCCAACGTCGGTTGCGCGGTCCTGGCCGAGGGCGTTGAGACAGAAGCGGAGGCGGACATGCTCGCCACGTTAGGCGTCGGTTTCGGTCAGGGCTACCTCTTCGGCCGTCCGCAGCCGCTCGCTGTGGCCTTGGATCGTCGGCCGGCGGCCTAGATCGCCGCATCCGACTCGCGCGAGCCGGACAGCGATCCGACGGGCGAGGGTTGCGGAGGGCGCACCGCCGGCGTCAGATGTCGCGACGAGGTAGTGACCGACGTGGGCGGGAAGCGGATCCTCATCGGGACCTGTTCGAGGACACCTTGCTCGCGAACCAGATCCCGATTGACTCGCTCCTCGCCGCCCTGCCCGACCCCATGCCGGAGCTGGCGCGCGCCCTCCAGGCGCTGGTCAAACGCGCCGAGCCCGAGGCGATAGAAGCGGTGCGGCCAGGCTGGCGGATCATCGGCTATGACATGCCACTCGGCCTCGGACCCGCGAGCGACGGCGGTGCGGACTCCTCGGGGGCGGGAAGAAGTCGAGCGGGGCGCGGCCGGGTAGCTCGGCGTCGGCGCAGCGTGTTCTTCGCCTGGATCATGGCCCAGCCCGAGCACGTGCATCTCGGCTTCCCGCGCGGCGTGCACATGAGCGACCCGATGCGAGTTCTCGAAGGCGAGGGCGTGACGAAGCTCGCGCGCTGGGTGACGGTGCGGTCGATGGACGACGTGGAGGCCAACGCCGCGCTCTTCGAGGAACTCGTTCACGAGGCCGCGGACAACGCCCTCATCCCGCGCGCGGCTCGCCTGGCGGGAGTGGTCCGGTTCGTGGATCCGACGGGGGAGCGGGGTCGCCGACCTGGCTGACCCCAACAGGATCGCCGCGCCGAATGCTACAGCCTCGACGAGCGAGCCACCCACGGTTCGGGAGCCCGATGTTGGCCTCGACATGATCGCCAGCCGCACCTTCGATGGTCGCATCCAGCTCCTGGATTACGTTCCGGCCATTCTGGTGGGGCCGCCACGCGCCGGCGGAGCCAAGCCCTGACGGGCCGCGCCGTAGCACGGCAGAGCGGCAGGGCCCTCGTGACGTTCTACCCAAGATGAGGACGAGCCATGTCACTCGCTCGCGTCCAGTTCTTCTCGATCTCCCTCGATGGGTTCGGCACCGGCGTTGGCCAGAGCCTCGACGCGCCGATCGGCCACGCCGGCCAAAGGCTGCACGAATGGATGTTCGTAACCCAGTGGTGGCGTAAGACGGTCGGCGAGCCCGGCGGGACCAGCGGCATCGACGACACCTTCCTGCGGCTCCACGATCCGGGGATCGGCGCGGAGATCATGGGCGCCAACAAGTTCGGACCTCCCGGCTGGCATGAGGACCCCGCCTGGAAGGGCTGGTGGGGTCCCAACCCACCATTCCACACGCCGGTCTTCGTCCTCACCCACCACGTGCGCCCGTCGATCGAGATGGAAGGCGGCACGACGTTCCACTTCATCGACGTGTCGCCCGGCGAGGCGCTCGAAATGGCCCGCGCGGCCGCGAACGGCCAGGACGTCCGCATCGGCGGGGGAGCCACCATGATCCGCGAGTTCCTGGCAGCGCGGCTCATCGACCACATGCACATCGTGGTGGTCCCGATCCTGCTCGGCCGGGGCGTGCGCCTGTGGGACGGGCTGGAAGGGCTCGAGAAGGACTACAAAATCGAGGCAACCTCATCGCCGAGCGGAGTCACCCACATGACGTTCACCCGCAACTAGCTGCCCCCACGGGCGGTCGTGTCCGCTCGCTCCGGCGACAGGTCTTTGTCTTCCATCTCCCAGGCGTGATCGAGCATGTGGTAGGCGGAGCGCCGGATCAGGAACTGCAGCGTCCACGAACGAGCTTCGGCGCCGCGAGCGTGGTATCGGCGGATCGCCTCGAGGTACGCCTCACGATGCGCGAGCAGGCCGTCCGGCGTGTGCACCTGGTCGTGCTCCTCGTAGAGGCCGACCTTCTTGGCGAGCTCACGTTCGCTGCCGCGCGTGTGAGCGACGATCTGATTCCGATCGCGCCCGCCGCCTCGAGGGCCCTTGCGAAGCTCGGCTGAGACGCGCCCCGGCACGCCATCGAAGTAGGCCCAGCAAGCCTGCAGGAGGGCGAGCTTGCGATCGCACTCAGCGTCGCTCATCCGTTCGTGCTCGGCAGTCGCCGACTTCACGGAGATGCCGAAGAAGTCGGTCGTGCTCGAACCCTCGACCCGTTCGACGATCCGGAGGTCTCCGGCCTCGGCGAACTCCGCGGCAAGCCCAGCGAGCGCGGCCACACTTGCGTAGCGCGACCGGTACCCCTCGAGCGCCTTCCTGGCCTCGTCCTCAGATGGTCCGGTACGCTCCCAGCCCGGCCAGTCGAACGCCACCGCCACTACCTTCTTCTTGCCGGACTCGGCCAGCACGCGAACAGGGTTGGCCAACGCCTGCTCCTTTGGAAAGCAACCTGTGACTTTTGATGATCGGCGTCGATCCGGCTCAGCGTCCAGCGACTGATGACTGACGGACGGCCTGTCGCAAGCCGCGGATCATGGTGAGCGTCCGGGCACCTGCTACCGAGGAAATTCCGCACCGCCGGCCGACGAGGATGGTGGCAGCGGGCATATCGTAGACTTGACACAGTGTTGTATATGTCATATATTTCGACATGTCTCTACATTCGTCCGCATGAGGGCTCATAAATGCAGTCGTCGAGATCCGGGCCCGCACCTGGCCGCTCCTTCTCAGAGCGGGTGGCTCATCTGTCTCGAAGAAGTCGGCGCTTGATCGTGGCGGTGGCATATCTGGCGCTTCCGGAGGCGATGATCATTTTCTGGCTGCATGGAGGGGTGCCGGCACAGCCTTCGGTCGTTTGGGGCGTCTCGTCAACGGAGCTCCTGCCCGTGCTTCAGGCGGGGTTAGCCGGAGCGGTGCTCGAGCAGGGCTGGAGAGCGGCGATCGGCCCGATGGGCCCGGACGAGCGCCAGCGGCAGCTTCGCGATACCGCCACCAACCTCAGCCACAGGATCGTGGTCGCAGGGGTGGCGGCGGCTACTGTAGCGCTCCTCGTTGCCCCGGGCGTGGTGATGCTTCTGTTCCCCCTAGGCTCCTGGGGAGGGATCACGTTGGACCTGACGAGCATCATCGCCCTTGCCTGCGGCGTGGCTGTGCTGTGCCTGTGCCTGAACATGCTCCCCATGGCAGTCATGGCTTGGCTCGAGCCTGACCCGCCGGCCGAAGTCTGATGACGAAGACCGCCGACCGAACGGAACCGGTCCTCCACAACCGCCTTGCCGTCCTGCGGGCCGAACGCGGCCTGTCGCGCCAGGAGCTGGCCGACGCGCTGAGCGTGAATTACCAGACGATCGGCTATCTGGAGCGCGGAGAGTACAACCCGAGCCTGGACCTGGCCCTCCGGGCGGCCGAGTACTTCGGACTGCCGGTCGAAGCCATCTTCAGCCGCCAACCGTTCCCGCCGATGTCATCGCAGCTCTATCCGGCTTCCAGCACGGAAGGACGGACCGGCCAGCAAGACCCAGGCAGGACGCGTTGGGGAGCCTGAGCGCTGGCGAAGGCTTGGGCAGATGAATTGGGAACCTAACGTCCCGGCCAGGAATCCATCCGACGCCCGAGGGCCGCGAAACCCTGGAATTGGTTCCCCGTCCGCTCGGCCGATGAGTTTACGTGGGCGCCGTCGTTCTACGAGCAGACGATCGGCATTACCGGCCGATGACATGCAGGAGATAGTGACCATGGATTGGACCCTCGAGCTCATCGTCGTGCCCGTGTCGGACATCGACCGGGCCAAGGCGTTCTACGTTGACCAGGCCAACTTCAGCGAACTCGTCGACGTCCGCGTCGGCCCCGACACGCGCGTCGTGCAGCTGACCCCGCGGGGTTCGGCCTGCGCGATCGCGCTCATGGACCGCACGCCAATGAAGCCGGGTTCGATGTACGGACTGCATGTGATCGTCCCCGACATCGAGGCCGCCCGGACGGACCTCGTGGAGCGAGGGGTGGCGGTCAGCGACTTCTTCCACTTCGGCGCGGCTGGCCAGGAGCCGGGGCCTGATCCGGAACGCCGCAACTACAACACGTTCGCCTCGTTCGAGGACCCGGACGGGAACACCTGGCTCATTCAGGAGGTGAACCGCGCGAGGGCCGAGGCGTGATGCGAAGATGCCTCGCATGACCACCTCCCACGCCCCGGAGGTCAGCGCCGCGATGGCAGGAGGCGAATCCGCCTTCTCGGCGCTATTCGAGCGCCACCGGCGAGAGCTCCATCTCCATTGCTACCGGATGCTCGCCTCGTTCGACGAGGCCGAGGATGCCGTACAGGAGGCCTTCCTCCGGGCCTGGCGCGCCCAGCGCGAGTTCGATGGCTCGTCGGTCCGAGCCTGGCTCTACCGGATCGCCACCAATGTCTGCCTGGACGCGCTGCGGCGCCGGCCACGGCGGGGGACCGGCATCGCGACCCTTCGCGACGTGCCGTGGCTTCAGCCGTACCCCGACGCGCTGCTCGACGAGGTGCCGACCGCCGATGAGCAGCCCGATGCGGTAACCGTCGAGCGGGAGACGATCTCGCTCGTCTTCCTGGTGGCACTCCAGGTCTTGCCCGCTCGCCAGCGGGCGGCCCTGATTGCGTGTGACGTCCTCGGCTGGCGGGCGAGCGAGACGGCGGCGCTGCTCGAGACGAGCATCCCCGCCACGAACAGCGCCCTCCAGCGGGCCCGCGCAAAGATGCGGGAACACCTTCCACCCGAGCGGACGGAATGGTCCGCCCCCGAGTCGAGCGAGACGGAACGGGAGTTGTTATCGCAGTTCATTGCGGCCCACGAGCGCGGAGACTCGGCGCTGGCCGTCTCGATTTCGGCGCAGGACCTGCGGGTCACGATGCCGCCGTTCCCGTACCTCTATGAGGGGTTGGGGGCCATCGGGCCCCTGCTCGGAGAGGCGATGCGCATGGGCGATTGGCGCCTGGTGCCGACGTGGGCCAATCGGATGCCCACCGCGGCAAGCTATCTGCGTCAGCCGGGCGACAGTGTCTTCCGAGCGTTCAAGCTCGACGTCCTGCGGATCCGGGAAGGTGTCATCGCCGAAATCACGACCTTCCGTCCGGAGCGCTTTGGGGCGTTCGGGCTGCCGCCCACTCTCTAGGGCTTCAAGGCGCCCGGTTGCGAGGCGCTCCCCTGCGGCGGCATTGCTTGTCGGTCACGCTCGAGCATCCGTTCAAGTCCGAAGATGATCAGGTCGACCGTGTTCCGCCACCAGTAGTTCGGATCGGTCAGCCAGACCTCAGCCGTGTCCTCCGCGCTTTCGACCAGGTTCGGGAACTCGTCGCGAGGCAGGCTCATCTGGCCGAGCGCGAAGCGTCGCCGCAGCAGGTCCATCTGGTGGAAATCGAGTGGCATGGCCTCCGAGGGCGTGCCCTGCTGGAGGAGCAGCAGGTAGCCGGCGAGGAGGTTGGAGATCATCCGGATCAGAACGATTGCCTCGCGTCGCGCAAAGCCTGCCTCGAGCAGGATGGCCAGGAGCTGCTCGAGCACCCTCCAGAAGGACGGGGGTCCGTCGCCGGTGTACGCGATGCTGAGAGGAAGGGCAAGGGGACGGGCGTCGAGCTGCTCCTTGTAGTTGTCGATAGCCAGGCGCAGCCCTTCGGTCCAGGACAATTCTGGTCCAAAGCCGGCAATGGGGTCGATCCCTCCCAGGACGACCTCGGTCATGGCGTTGATGAGGTCCTGCTTGTCTCGGACGTGGCGGTAAAGGGCCATCGGCGTGACGCCCAGCTCCTGGGCGAGGCGCCGCAGGCTGACCGCCTCCAGGCCTTCGACATTGCCGATCTCGAGCGCGCGAGCAACGACGGCCTCGCGGGTCAGGTTCGGCCGTTCTCGCGCCTGCGGCACCTTATCTGTCGCGTTCGCTGGTTCCATCGCTTGACAAGTATACGCCGCATACCTAGACTGTCGGAACAGTATACGCCGTATGCGTACAGCGATAACAGAACTGAAGGAGCGAACGGAGTCCTGATGGTGATCAATCAACTCGCCGGGCCTGCGATCCACGTGCAGGGCCTGGAGAAGTCCTACGGCCAATTGCGCGTGCTGCGCGGCGTGGATCTCGCTATCGAACGTGGGGCCATCTTCGCTCTGCTCGGCTCGAACGGGGCAGGCAAGACCACCGTGGTGAACATCCTATCCACGCTGCTCAAGGCCGACGCGGGGACTGCGAGCGTCAACGGCTTCGACGTTGCCACACACGCTGCACACGTGCGGGAGTCGATCAGCCTCACCGGGCAGTTCGCGGCTGTCGACGAGATCCTCAGCGGGCGGGAGAACCTCGTGTTGATCGCCCGGCTGCGACACCTCAAGGACCCGGGCGAGATCGCGAGTGGCTTGCTCGAGCGCTTCGGGTTGACCGACGCGGCCGCGCGGAGGGTGTCGACGTATTCGGGTGGCATGCGGCGCCGCCTCGACATTGCGATGAGCCTTATCGGCGATCCGCCGGTCATCTTCCTCGATGAACCGACGGCCGGGCTCGACCCCCAGGCCCGCATCGAGGTGTGGCAGGCGGTCAAGGAACTCGCCGAGCACGGCACCACGGTGCTGCTCACAACGCAATATCTCGACGAGGCCGAACAACTGGCCGACCGGATCGCGATCCTCCACGAGGGCCGGATCATCGTGAACGGCACGCTCGCCCAGCTCAAGGCCCTGCTTCCACCCGCCAAGGTGGAATACGTCGAGAAGCAGCCGACCCTCGAGGACATCTTCCTCAAACTCGTCGGCGGCAGCGACGGCCGGCGCACCGGCGACGGCGCGAACGGCAACATCAACGAAAGCAAGTAGGGAACAACGATGACGTACTTCTTCGGCGACACCGCCGTCCTGACGGGACGGTCCCTGCGCCACATCACGCGCAGCCTGGACACGATCATCACCACGACGGTCATGCCGATCGCGTTCATGCTGCTGTTCGTCTACGTGTTCGGCGGGGCGATCAACTCCGGGTCCGACTCGTATGTGACCTACCTGCTGCCCGGCATCTTGATCATTACGATCGCTTCGGGCATCTCCTACACGGCATTCCGGCTCTTCCTCGACATGAAGAGCGGCATCTTCGAGCGGTTCCAGTCCATGCCGATCGCCCGGTCATCCGTGCTGTGGGCGCACGTGCTGACGTCACTGGTCGCCAACATGGTCTCGCTCGGGGTGGTCGTGCTCGTCGCTCTCCTCATGGGCTTCCGCTCGCCGGCAGGAGTGCTGGCGTGGCTCGCGGTTGCCGGGATCCTGATCCTGTTCACGCTGGCGCTGACATGGCTGGCCGTCATCCCAGGCCTGACCGCGAAGTCCGTGGACGGCGCGAGCGCGTTCTCCTACCCGCTCATCTTCCTGCCGTTCGTCAGCTCGGCCTTCGTGCCCACCGCCACTATGCCCGGTCCGGTGCGCGCCTTCGCTGAGAACCAGCCCGTGACTTCGATCGTCAACGCGATCCGCAACCTGCTCACAGGGCAGCCCGTCGGCACCGACATCTGGATCGCGCTGGCCTGGTGCGTCGGCATCCTCATCGTCGCGTATCTGTTCGCGATGAGGGTCTACCGTCGCAGGATCGCCCAGTAGAGGGTCGCCGGGACCGGTGATCCCAGCCGTCGCGCTTCGGACTCACCGGACCCGGAATGGAACGGCAGGGCACCTGCCGCCCGGCCATCTACCTGAACCCCGAGCGACGCCTCAGTTTCCGAGGGCGACCGCGGTCTCGACCGGCATCGTGAGCATGGGCCAGTGCCCGGTCGGGAGAACCTGGATCGTCCAGCCCGGAGCGTCGGTCGGGATGCGGACGGCACCGTCCGCCTCGCAGTGGAGGTACGTGCGCGGCACTGAATCGCTCGCGAACGTTCCTGCAAGCAAGGGTTCGCGGAACGTCTCGATCGGGTGCGGAACGGCGTTGTCGCGGAAGCGGTCGAACAGTTCCCCCGTGAGCCCGTGCTCGCCGTAGAACATGTCGAGCTCGGCCGGCACCGGGACAGGCAGTCGATCCGGGTTCCCGGCGGCGGCTGCCGCGGCCGTCAACCCGTCCGCCGCGCCCGGGCCCATCAGGTCGAACATCGACTTACCTGCAGGCAGAACCGCGCCGGCCAGGTACACGAGGCGCCGGATGCGCGGAGCCGCATGCGTAACAACGCCGGATATGACGGCGCCGCCATACGAGTGCCCGACAAGCACCACGTCTCGGAGATCGCGCGCCTCGAGCAGGTCGACGACGTGCGAGACGTGCGTCCCGAGGCCGATCGCGGCTGCCGGAGCAGTGGCCTCGTCGCCCAGCCCGGGCAGCGTGACCGCGATGACCTCGTGGCCCGCCGCCTCTAGTTGCCTCCGGGTTTGTTCCCATACCGCTCCGCCAAGCCAGGCGCCTGGCACGAGGACGAATGTGGCCATGTCCTACCTTCCGTTGGTCGATCCGTCCGATGTCGACAACACGCGCATCGATCCGCTCGAGTGTCCCTCACGATATCGACTAATGAGGGCCACTAATGTCCTCATTTGTGGTTACCCTGACGACATGCCAGCGTCGTCGCGTGTTCTCTCGCTACTGCACCTGCTTCAGGGCCGCGAATGGGCCACGGGCCCGGAGCTTGCCCGGCAGCTCGAGATCGACCTGCGCATGCTCCGTCGTGATGTGGTGCGACTTCAGGACCTCGGGATCCCGGTCGAATTCGAGGCTCGGCCGGCACGGCGGCTATCGGCTGCGCCCGGGCTATCGGCTCCCACCGCTGATGCTGACTGACGACGAGGCGACAGCGGTTACCCTGGCCCTCCGGGCGGCCCAGCGCTCCGGGTTAGGCCTTTCCGCACCGGCCATTGAGGCGGCGCTGGCGAAGATCCGGCGCGTGCTTCCATCTCGACTCAGCGAGGACATCGCGCACCTGGAGGCGTCCCTCGCCTTCGCGGACTCGGGTCCGGAGCGTGAGGCCGTAGCGGCAGTTACCCTGCTCTCGCTCGCTCGCGCCATGACTGCTCAACGCCGCATCCGCATCGGCTACTCGGCGCGCGATGGAGAGGCGACGAGCCGGGACATCGATCCCTACGGGTTGGTCGTGATCCGGGGCCGGTGGTACCTGGCCGCCTTCGATCAGGTCAAGAAGGATCTTCGTACGTTTCGTGTCGACCGCATCACCGCGATCGCGCAACTCGGCCTGCCCGCCCAGGTCCCTGTCGGCTTCGACGCGACCGCGTTCGTTGAGCAGACGCTTGCGCGCGTCCCGTGGGGATGGGAGATCCAGGTCGTCGCCGCCGCGTCGGCCGCGGACGTGCGCGCGACTCTGCCGGGCACCATCGCTGAGCTCCGCGAAACCGGCTCGTCCACGATCGTCCGCTTCCAGGCCGCGAACCTCGACGGTGCCGCGAGGCTCCTGGCCGCGATGCCCTGGGCGTTCGAGATCCGGGCCCCCGACGAACTGGCCGACGCCCTCCGATCGCATGCGCTCCGCCTGCTCGAGGCGGCCACAAGCGCACGCTGACGTCGACGCAGCTCGGCGCATCGACATCCCGGGAATACCTAAGGCGACCGTCCATCTCAGCGTGCACCCGGTCCACAGCGGGGTGGAATGGTCGGGCCGTGGGATGATGAGCAACTTGAGATCTTTCGCAGAGGTTGGGTGATGGACAACTCAATCCGCGTGATGGTCGAGTTCGGCAAGAAGAAGCGGACCGTGGCGGCCGCGTTCGACTGGCCCGGCTGGGACAGGAGCGGGAAATCTGAGGAAGACGCGCTGCGGGTGCTCGCCGCCTACCGGCAGCGCTACGCGGAGGCGGCAGCTCTTGCAGGCCTCGCCGACCAGTTCGTGGCGACCGGCGAGTTCGCCGTCGTGGAGCGACAGGCGGGCATCGGGATGACCGACTACTACGGGGTGTCGGGCCGGTGGGCCGAGCCCGAGCAAGCAGGCATACAGCGCGTCGAAAAATACGCCCACTCCTGTCGCCACGAGAGCGGCCATCGACACCTGCGTCAGAGCTGGAGCATCCGGAGACGGCTACGGATTATCTCGTCCCCCCGAGATTGGGCAGCAGCTCGACGCCTCGCAAGAGCGTCACGAGAGCTTCGTCAGATAACTCGAGCAGCTCCGGGGGTGGGGTGTACGTGCCGGCGACGAGGGCGGCTTGAGTCTCGGCTCCGCGTTCGGTTAGAGCAGCGAGCTTCACCCGCCGGTCCGTCGGGTGCGGTCGCCGCTCGGCCAGGCCCTTGGCCTCCAGCCGATCGACGATAAAGGTCGCCGTCGAAGCGTCGCACTGCCACTCTGAGGCCAGCGATCTCATCGGACGCCCGGCCGGGTCCTCGCTCAGGCTCTGGAGCGCCCGGCTGTCATTGGGGGTGAGTCCTTTGCTGGCGAGTAGGTCGATGCGCTGGGGTGAGGTGGCAACGATGAAGTCGAAGATCCGTCGCCATATCGCGGCGGCAAGCTCGGTTCTCTGCTTGGAAGGATCGGCCACTGGCGCAGTCTAGCGGAACGAGCCAGGTCTTTCAACTGGTGCCACCATAGGAGTGATACGACTATTGCAGTGCTCCAAGTAGTGTAATAGCCTGACCGACCTAGATCCGCTCAGGGCAAGAACATGGACGCTGCCTCGGCCTACAACCTCGCGCTATTCCTTCACATCACTGGGGCGCTCGCGATGTTCGCTGCGTTGGCAATTGAGGGCGTCGCCGTTTGGGGCATTCGTCGCGCGACCTCCGGCGCCGAAGGGCGGCCTGGCTTGGCCTGATGCGGCCGACGCGGATGCTCGGGCCGGCGTCGCTGGGCTTGATCCTGCTCCCAGGCATCTACCTTGCCGCGAATGTCGATAGTCCGGGTGGGTGGATCGGCGCGAGCCTTCGTCGGTTTCGTTGTCATCGCGATCCTCGGCGCGGCGATCAACCTGAGCCGAATGGCCGTGGCCGGCAAAGCACTAGGCCAGGCGCAGGGACTTCTGAATGAGCAGACCCTGCACATCGTTCGAGACAGGTCGCTCGCTGTGTTCTATGCCATGCGGGTCGGAATCGCGTTGGGGATCGTTTGGCTTATGACGCTCAAGCCGGACTTCGTGCCGTCGCTGGTCGTGCTCGGCTTTGCGGCAGCGACGGGCTTCGTCGCCGGTCGAATCCTGTCAGGTCGCTCGCGTGAAGGCGCGACCGCCGGCGCGGAGGCGAAGGCATCATGAGACTCGGTCTGCACATCCCCGCCACGTCGTGGGAGGGCGGCCCTTCGAGGCTTGGTTCCACTCTTGCAGCTATCGTCGAGGCGGCCGAGGCAGCGGGCTTCGATGCCATCGACGTGGCCGACCATGTCTGGCAGCACCCGCTGATGGGCGGGCCGACCGAAAGCCAGATCGAGGCATACACGACTCTCGGCTTCATCGCCGCTCGGACGAACCGTGTTCGGCTCCTGGCACTGGCCACGGCAGTCCCCTATCGACCCGCCGGCCTGCTCGCCAAGATGGTAACGACGCTGGACGTGTTGTCTGGCGGTCGGGCGATGCTCGGGATCGGCGCCGGTGACTACGCCGAGGAGGCGGAGGGGCTCGGATTGCCATTCCCGGAGCTCGGTACACGCTTCGACTTGCTCGATGAGACCGTGCAGGCCTGCCTTCGGATGTGGGACGGTGAGCGTGGAGACGAGAGTCCGTTTCTCGGCGAGCATGTCCGAATGCCGCACCCGCTCAACGCGCCTCAAAGCTTGAGCCGGCCGCATCCGCCGATCCTCATCGCGGGATCGGGTGAACGTCGGACATTGCCTCTAGTGGCGCGTTACGCCGACGCCTGCAACCTGCGCCCATCGCCGGAGATCCCGCGCCAGCTCGAGCTGCTCCGTCGACTCTGCGAGGTGGAACGGCGCGACTACCACGCTATCGAGAAGACGGCCCCCTTCGGCTTCGATGTTGGCGAAGACGGCGAGAAGGTCGGCGAACTGATTGGGCGTCTGCGCTGGCTCAGCGGGATGGGGATCCAAACCGTCTTTGGCTGGGTAGTGAACGTCGACCGGATCACGCCGCTCGAGATCATGGGCCGCGAAGTCATCCCCGTAGTGGCTGAGTTGTAGGGATGCCCGGAATCGAGCGGCCTCGGCCAGCGAAGGAGCTTGCCCAATCCGCCGGCGGGCCGGTAGAGGGCGGCTGTGGGCGCCATGAGAACAACTCAGACGAACGACGCGGCGGTGCTCGGTAACAAGTCCGAGAGCCCCGGCGCGGTCGGATTGCCAGGCGGAGGCTCGCGTGTGATGTCGTCAACGTCGATTGGTGCCGTGCCAGGCGCTCGCCTGGCCGGCGCGCTGGTCGTCTGGGTCGGAACTTCTGCGGTCGTCGGCGCTGCAACCTTCGCTGCCGCGAGCGCGGTCGCGCCGGCTTCCGCAGGACTCACTAAGGCGATCACTGCAATCAGCGTGTTCGAGGTCTACGCGCTCCTGATTGCATCGCTGTACCTGTTCCTGGGCCGCAGTGGTGGCTTTCGGGACATCCTCCAAATCCGATTCGCCTCGGTCAATGATGTGGCCCTCGCGGTCGCGACTGGCGTGCTCTGTTGGGGAGCCGTCGCGCTCGTCTACACGGCGATTGGCGCGTTTGGAGTCCTCGTTGACGCGCTCGCCTGGCTCGGCTCCGACGGCGGCCGCTTGGGCTCACTCGATCCATTTACGACCAGCTTGAGCCTAGCCCGCGCCTGCCTTCTTGCCCCGATTGGGGAGGAGCTCCTGTTCCGCGGCGCCCTCTTCGGCTGGTTCAGGAGCCGATATGGCGCCTGGCCGACGATCCTCACTACGGCGGCCCTGTTTGGCGGCATCCACATCCTGCCGATCCTTATGCCGCTGGGCTTCGGCCTCGGTCTCGGGCTTGGTTGGGTTCGCGAGCGGACGGGTTCGACCCTGCCCGGCATTGTCTTCCACATCGCCCACAACACCGTCCTATTCACCGCCGTGTACGTGCTGGCAGGGTGGCATTGATGGAGGTCGTTCGATGATTGTCGAGGCGTCGGTTCAGAGAGAAGCCCTCGGCCGCCCACAGGTCGCCCTCCAGAACGCCGTCGATCGTCGACTCCTCGGCACAGCGACCGCCGTCGCCAACTTCTTCAGGGCCCTCGGCGGAACCCTTGGCGTGGCTCTCTATGGAGCGGTGTTCTCTAGCCAGCTTGCGCGCTGGATCCCGGAGCTCGTGCCGGGTGGGACGTGCAGGAAGCTCGACCCGAGCGTCCTCGAGATGAGCCCAGCCGCCATCCGGTCGTTACCGCCGACAATCCGCGATGGACTCGTCAGCGCCGTCGTGCGTTCCGCCGACACGGTATTCCTTGTTGCAGCTCCGATCGCTGCCCTGGCCTTGGTGACGGCGCTACTCCTCCGTGAGCAGCCGCTGCGCGGTCCGGCCGGCTCGGAGGCGCCGGCCCAGCGGCAACCCGAGGTAATCGTCTCGGTGAGCCGTGCTCGTGCGTCCGCAGGCCCCGATCGAGCCGGCGTTAGGAGCGATCCGCGATGACGACCCTCGGATCCCCAGAACCCGTGGTGCGGCCCGGCGGGATGGCGCGGCGAGCCCGGATCATGGCTGCGGTGAACGTACCGATGCGGCTCATTCTTGGACTTCCGTTCGCGACGCCGCTCAGCAATACGCTGATGCTCCTCAGGTTCCGCGGCCGAAAGACCGGCAAGTTGTACCGGCAGCCGGTGAGCTACACCCAGGACGGTGACACATTGCTCACCCCTGGCGGCGGGAAGTGGAAGCTGAACCTTCGGGAGGATGGGGCGATACGCGTCCGACTGCGGGGGCGAGATGTGCAGTTGCGACCCGAGTTCGTCCGGGACGTCGATGAGGTTCGGCGGCTCGTAGGCCGGATGGTCGCCGTCAACCCCCGAGCAGCGGGCTTCATGCCCTTCATCGACCCAAATGGCGAGATCCCTCGCGAGAAGGTCGAAGCCGCTGTCAAGTATGGATTCGCACTCATTCGCTGGCACTTCGAGACAGGGGGAGCGGAGTTCCCGACGGTCTAGCGGCAGCGCGGCGTGTGTCCTTCCGCGTCACCTGGGGTGGTGCCAACCCACCATTCCACACACCCACCTTCGTCCTCGGCCTCGACGCCTTAGAGCGGACAGCGTGTAATTAGACGCTGTGCGCTGAGCGTGAAATGCTCGGAATCGGCTACAGTTATACGCTCTGGGAGCGTGGTGCTAACCATGACAGCGCTCCCACAGCGCCTGGCACCAGGCAGGAGCCGCGGTTCATTAGGCCAGTTGCACGTGTTGCCTAATAATCCAAGGCAAACGAGCGGGAGTAGCTCAGTCGGTAGAGCGTCAGCCTTCCAAGCTGAATGTCGCGGGTTCGAGACCCGTCTCCCGCTCCAGTTCCCTTCGAGTCCGGCCGACTGAGTGGCCATTGGGGTCGGGTCACTGCGTCGGCGTCCAGTTCGACCACGTGCCGCCTATGCGGTCTTGCCCCGGAGCCACGACGAAGATGCTTCCATCGGCCAAACCGTACGTTTCGCCGT
Organism: uncultured Chloroflexia bacterium; assembly: GCA_963816135.1. GTDB lineage: Bacteria > Chloroflexota > Limnocylindria > Limnocylindrales > CSP1-4 > Fen-1039. The sequence goes on along the minus strand of CAWFJD010000017.1, from coordinate 1,132,084 downwards.
CGACTGGATCGTCCGTGGACTCGAGGGTGTCCGAGACAGGATCGTAGTAACCGATTCGGCTCGGTGCGGATGTATCCGCGTCCGAGGCAAAGCACAGGAACAGGCGACCGTCCGCAAGCTGCTCCGCACGGTCAACGGCCACATGGGCGGGCATCCAATCCGGCGTCGTGAACTTGCCGGTCTTTGGATCGAAAAGGCTGCCGCCGTCAACGGAGCGCGTCGTGCACGCTGACGACTGCCTGGCGCAGTCGCCGTTAGCACCGCCGGCCACAAAGACCTTACCTGTGGACAGCGTCACCGCAAGGGCTCCCACCCTGGGGGTCATCGAACCGGTCCGTGTGAACAAACCCGTGGTGGGGTCGTAGATTTCCGCCGATCCGAGGGTGGTGGCACCTGAGTCCTCCCAGTACAGCCCTCCCATGACCAGCACCCGGCCGTCCCTGAGGACGGCGGTGGAGTCATTCCAGCGTGCGGACATCATTCCGTGTCGGGTAAGCGTGAAGCGACCTGTGCCCGGAGCCCAGATTTCCGCTGTGTAGGTGGTTTGTGCCGACACAGCGTCGCGGATGCCCCCGGTCAAGAGGACGCGCCCGTCGCCCAACGTCGTCAACGTGAATTGAGATACGGGGTAGTGCGTCGACCCCGTTGCGCTGATTGACCACGTCTGGGTATCCAGAACCCAGGCGCCCCGATGGCTGGCGTCACCTACGAAGAGCACCCGATCGTGGGGCAGCAGCGTCCACCGCAAGTATGCCGGAGACGTCGGCAGCTCCAGCGGCGCGGAAATGACCCCATTGGTAGGATCCAGAGACTGCACCTGCCCGGTTTCGCCCGCCTCAAACAACAGGAGCTCTCTAGGGGAGTCCATAAGCGGCACCGCATCCGCGAAGCCTCCGCTTGTTGGCATACACCCCTGCGAGACGAGGCGAAATCCGACCAGCTCGGACGCAGCACATCCGGCAGCGGGCGATATGCCCGGAAGGGATGGCGTGGCACTAGCCGGAGCCGGCAGGGCGTGGCTGGGTGATGGACCGGCCGCAGTTGGCGCGACCGACGGCCTGGGTGAATCGCTCTTGGTTGCGATTGGCGTTGCCGCGGACGGCATGGTCGGGGCCGGCGCCCCGCAGGCCGCCGGAACCACGCACATCACGAACATTAGGACCGCCGTCGGTCTCTTCGCCATCCCCATTGCCTGCCCTCCATCGGCGTCAGCAACGACGAGCGGCCGCGGCGCCTGGTGATGATGTCCGGGACGCAGGGCCAGGCGGGACCTCTGCCGGGCTCCTGGACAGGGCCACCCGTGAACACAGGGCGTGGACTACGTCGAGCGAATGGCTCCAGTCCGGGCCTGCGAGGGCGTCACAAGCGCCTCGGTCCAGCTCACCGCCAGCCAAGCTCCGGCGCCACGAACTTCAGAATGCTCTCGATCGCGTGGGCGTTGTACTCGACGCCGAGCTGGTTCGGGACGGTGAGCAGGAGCGTGTCCGCCGCCTGGATCGCCGTGTCGCCGGCGAGCTCCTTCACGAGGACGTCCGGCTCCGCGGCGTAGGACCGGCCGAAGATCGCCCTGGTCTGGGCGTCCAGGTAGCCGACCTGATCCGACTCCTGATTGCCGCGCCCGAAGTACGCCCGATCGCGATCGTCCACGAGCGCGAAGATGCTGCGACTGACCGACACCCGCGGCTCGCGCGTGTGCCCGGCGGCGGCCCAAGCCTCACGGAAGAGACGGATCTGCTCCGCCTGGAGCGCGTGGAACGGCACGCCGGCGTCCTCGGTCAGCAGCGTCGACGACATCAGGTTCATGCCCTGCCGCGCCGTCCATTCGGCCGTGGCGCGGGTTCCCGCACCCCACCAGATTCGGTCTCGCAGCCCGGGTGAGTGCGGTTCCGGGCGAAGCAACCCGGGCGGGTTCGGGAACATCGGGGAAGGGCTGGGTTGGGCGAATCCGGCGCCGCTCAGTGCCTGGAGGAAGACCTCCGTGTGCTGGCGGGCCATGTCTGCGTCGGTCGCGCCCTCCGGCGGCAAATGGCCGAAGTACCGGAAGCCGTCGATGACCTGCTCGGGCGACCCGCGACTGATCCCGAGCTGCAGGCGACCGCCGGCAATAAGGTCGGCGGCCCCGGCGTCCTCGACCATGTACAGCGGGTTCTCGTAGCGCATGTCGATGACCGCCGTCCCGATCTCGATGCGCTTGGTTCGGGCGCCGATCGCCGCCAGCAGCGGGAACGGCGACGCCAGCTGCTGGGCGAAGTGGTGGACCCGGAAGTAGGCGCCGTCGCCGCCGATCTCCTCGACCGCCTCGGCAAGTTCGATCGACTGGATCAGCGCGTCCGACGCGGAACGCACCTCCGAATGGGGTGATGCGGACCAATGCCCGAACGAGAGGAACCCGATCTTCTTCATTCAGCGATCGTACGGACGGTGGTCGTTGCCGGGGCGGGGGCACAAGTACTTGTGCCACGCAACGGTCCTCAACCCCAGAATCCCAGTGTGTTCGCTGTGGTTCGGCGCCGGTGGTGGCGATCCTCGGCCTCGAGGACCGATGCCCGTCCTACGGCATGTACAGCTCGGCTGAAGGTGGCCCCGAGGCCCAGGTGTCGCTGCCGAGGAAGAGGACTCGGCCGTCAGCCAGCAGGGTGGCGGACACGGCGTCGGCCTCCTTCGTGAGCTTCCCGATCTGGCTGAAGGTGCCAGTCGCCGGGTCGTACGACTCCGCCGCGTCGGTCTGGCCCCCCGCGATGAGCACTCTGCCACTCTTCAGCAACGTGGCGGTGTGGTTCGTGCGGCCCGTGATCATCGATCCGGTCGGGCTGAACTTCCCGGTCGCCGGGTCGTAGAGCTCCGCCGACCTGGACGTTTCTCCGTCGACGCCGGTAGTGGCTTGCTGCAGGGGGTCTCCGCCCGCGACCAGTACGCGGCCGTCGGGGAGGAGCGTGGCAGTGTCACCCTCCAGTGGCCGCGACATCGACCCGGTGGGGCTGAACTTCCCGGTCGCCGGATCGTATACCTCGGCAGATGCCACATCGTCCTCCGGGGCGGCGCCCGTGCCGACCGTCCGCCCGCCGGCAACGAGCACGCGGCCGTCCGAGAGCAGAGTTGCTGTATGGAAGTAGCGAACGCTCTTCATGGATCCGGTTGGGCTGAACTTGCCCGTCACCGGGTCGTACAGCTCCGCCGTTTTGGTCTCGCCACCGCCAACGATGAGCACGCGGCCGTCCTTCAACAAGGTGGCCGAGTGGAATTGGCGCCCCTCGATCGGCGAGCCTGTCCGGCTGAACTTCCCCGTGGCAGGGTCGTACAGCTCCGCGGTGTCGATGGGACCGCCACCGCCAACGATGAGCACGCGGCCATCCTTCAACAGGGTGGCAGTGGGGTACTCACGGCCGATGGTCATCGAGCCGGTCGGGCTGAAGGTGCCGGTCGCGGGATCGTACAACTCGGCGAGGGTCAGATCCGGTCCGTCGGCGAAACCGCCGGCGATCAGAACGCGGCCATCGTTGAGCAGCGTGGCCGTGTAGCCAAGCCGGTATTCGGGCATCGCTCCCGTCGGAGTGAAGTGGTTTCCAGGTGTGGCCGGCGCCGGGGCGGTGTTCGACGGTTCGGCCGAGGCCGAAGCCGAAGCCGAAGCCGGAGCTGAAGGCGTCGCCGGCCCGGCCGGCGGGGCGGAGTGGCCTGACCAGAGCACGAGGCTCAGGACGATGAACGCTGTCAGGGCCAGCGAGGCAAAGGCGGCCGCCACCGTGGCGGGTCGCCCGAGGGCCGCACGCATCGGATTTGCCCAACCGCGACCGCGGATGGGATGCTCGTCCGGCAATGCGCGTATGTAGGTGTAGATGTCGCGCGGCGTCATCGGATCCAGGTTGGCGCTCAGCGACCGAAGGCGCCGTTCGATCTCGTCCTCGCCCAGCCGCCGCGTGCTCATTTCTCCGAGCCCCCTGGCTGTGATTCGAGCTCCTTGCGCAGCGCGCCAAGGGCGTTGTGAAGCCTCGATTTGACGGTTCCGAGCGGAACGTCGAGCTTCGTGGCGATGTCCGCCAGCGACCAGTCGGCCCAAAAGCGCAGGGCAACGACGATCTGATGGTCTCGGCTCAGCTTGGCCACGAGCCGCCCCAGCTCATCTCTCGCGATCGCGGCTCGAAAGGGATCGGCGACCGTCGGGCCGCCTTGATCGTCTTCGAGTGGCGTCCATCGCACCGGTGGCCGACTTCTCAGCCGATTGCGGCATACGTTGACCAGGATCTGCGAGAACCAGGGTTCGAAACGCTCCGCCTCACGCAGCTTGGGCCAGGCCTGCCAGGCTCGAAGGAATGCCTCCTGCGTCGCGTCCTGGGCTTCGACGGCATCTCGGAGGATCAATCCTGCGAGCCGATAGGCCGGTTGGGCCTGCGCTGTCGCCAGGGCGACGAAGGCTTCCGGAGTACGAGTCGCCTCGGTTTCTCGCGGAGCACCTTCGGCTCTGATCTGGCTCGACATGTCGCGTCTCGGCTCCCTCGCGCGGATTTCCGGTCAGTAAGACACAGAAACGCCCCTGCGAGTTCACGTCGGCCGATCCGAATGGGCGGCCGGCCCCCAGTGCGGCGTCGCGGCCGGCCGTCAAGTACTCGGGGATGACCAGGATCGGAGTGTCTTCATGTAGTTGGCCCGCTCGAAGGCGGACGGGTCCACCGCGGTCGCCTGGCTCGCGCTACCTCGAAGCTGGGCAACCGACTCGTACTCGCACTCGACCATCCAGGCTCTCAGTTCTGTTTCGACGGTGCGGGCGTGTTCGGGGCCCTGGCGCAGCAGGGCCGAAGTCATCATCGCCACATCGGCGCCGACGAGCAGCTCTTTGGCGACGTCTGCGCCGCTGTGAATACCGGAGCTGGCCGCCAGAGAGACGTCCGGGCCCAGCTGGGGCCGAAGAATTGCGATCCAGCGCAGCGGCAGTCGCAGGTCCGGCGAATTGCTCAGTTCCACCTTTGGGACCACTTCAAGGCTCTCGAGATCGAGGTCGGGCTGGTAGAAGCGATTGAACAGGACGAGACCGTCCGCGCCGCGCTCAACGGCTCGGCGGGCGAAGTTGGCGAAGGCCGAGTAGTACGGGCTGAGCTTGACGGCCAGTGGAATGGTGATCGCCGCTCTTACGGCTGCTATCAGGTCCAGGTCCGCGGCGTCCACCTCGGATGCGGTTCGGGTCGGATCCGCGGCCACGCGGTAGAGATTGAGCTCGATCGCGTCGGCGCCGGCGTCCTGGATGAGCCTGGCGTATCGGACCCAACCGCCGCTCGTCGCGGCGTTGAGACTGGCGATCACGGGCACCTTGGTCTGCGCTTTGATCTCACCGAGCCGGGAGAGATAGCGCTCGCCGATGTTGGGAAGGGCGTCGACGGCCGGGAAGTAGTCGAGCGCTTCCGCGAACTGCTCGGTGCCCGCCTCGAGGGACCGATTGAGTTCGATCTCATCGTTGAGTATCTCTTCCTCGAACAGGGAAGGCAGGACTATGGCGCCCACGCCGGCCTCGTCGAGGAGGCGAGCCGTATCCGGCTCGCCGGTCAGGGGCGACGCTGAAGCTACGATCGGCGACCGCAGCTCCAGGCCCAGATACCGAGTCCGAAGATCGACGCTCATGCCTGATCCTCCCCCGCGCTCGATGCGCCGGCGGCCAGGTCGACCGCTCCGTCGATGTGCGGGACACTGCGGTGGATGCCCGCCAGCTGCTCGTAGAAGCGCCTGCGCTCGTCGATGTCGGCCTGGGCGAGGGCCGCGAGTTCCGCCGCGCGCTCCGGGTTGGTGCGCTGGAGGATCGCGAAGCGCGTCTCCGTGGCCACGAAGTCCTTGACCGGGATCGATGGTGCCTGCGAGTCAAGCTTGAAGGGCTGGCCGGCTTCGCTCTCACTCGGCTGGTAGCGGTAGAGAGGCCAGTAGCCGCTCCGAACGGCATCCTTCTGATGGGACATCGACTTGGTCATGTCGATTCCATGGGCGATGCAGGTGGCGTAGGCGATGATCAGGGACGGCCCCGGCCACGCGTCCGCTTCCAGGAGTGCCTTGGTCGCGTGGGCGTCGTTGGCTCCCATGGAGATCTGGGCGACATAGACGTTGCCGTAGGACCGGGCGATGGCGCCCAGATCCTTCTTGCCGGTCGCCTTGCCGGCCGCGGCGAACTTGGCAACCGCTCCGCGCGGCGTGGACTTCGATGCCTGGCCGCCCGTGTTCGAGTAGACCTCCGTGTCGAGGACGAGAATGTTGACGTTCCGGCCCGAGCTGAGGACCTGGTCGAGCCCGCCAAAGCCGATGTCATAGGCCCAGCCGTCGCCGCCGACGATCCAGACGCCCTTGCGGACCAGATCTCCGGCTACTCCGAGCAGGTGCTGGGAGTCGATGCGGCTCGCGCCGTCGATCTTTCCAAGCTTCTCACGCAGCTGCGCCACCCGAGCACGCTGGAGCTCGATCTCGGGTTCGGTGTCTTGCGGGCTGTCGAGAAGCTCTCGGACGAGCCCTTCGCCGACCGCCGGAGCGAGCCGCTCCAGGAGCTGGCGGGCGTGATCGTGCTGCGCGTCCAGGCCGAGGCGCATGCCGAGGCCGAACTCGGCGTTGTCCTCGAACAGCGAGTTGTTCCAAGCCGGGCCGCGGCCGGCGCCGTTCGTCGTCCAGGGCGTGGTCGGGAGGTTGGCGCCGTAGATCGAAGTGCAGCCGGTGGCATTGGCCACGATCATCCGATCGCCGAAGAGCTGGCTGACGAGCCGCAGGTAGGGCGTCTCACCGCAGCCGGCGCACGCCCCCGAGAACTCGAAGAGGGGCTCCAGGACCTGAGATCCCTTGACCGTGTCGTGCGGGAGCAGGCTCCGGTCCAGCTGCGGGATCGACAGGAAGAAGTCCCAGCTCCGGCGCTCGACCTCGACGTGGTCTTCGACCGGCTCCATGTTGATGGCCTTGTGGCTCGAGTCGGTCTTGCTCTTGGCCGGGCAGACGTCCACACATACGCCGCAGCCGGTGCAGTCGTCGGGTGCAACCTGGATGGTGAGCAGGTGGTCGGTCAACTCGCGCGACTTGAACTCCTTGGTCAGGAAGCCTGCCGGCGCGCTCGTGGCAGATGCGGACGGGTAGACCTTCATCCGGATCGTCGCGTGCGGGCAGACCATGGCGCACTTGCCGCAGTCGATGCAGATCGAGGGATCCCAGACCGGGATCGACTGGGCGATGGCCCGCTTCTCGTACTTGGTGGTTCCCGTCGGGAAGGTCCCGTCCACGGGGAACGCGCTGACCGGGAGCATGTCGCCGTCGCCGGCCATCAGGACGGCGGTCACCTTCTTGACGAAGTCGGGCGCGCTGTCCGGCACCGAGAACATGGGCGACTTGACGCTGTCCGCCTTGCCGAGGGTCACGTGCCCAAGCCGTCCGATCGACATGTCGATGGCGGCGAAGTTCCGATCCACCACGGCCCGGCCACGCTTGGCGTAGGTCTTCTCGGTGAACTTCTTGATGCGCGAGATCGCCTCGGCCGGGGGCAGAACGCCGGCGAGATGGAAGAAGCAGGGCTGCATGACCGTGTTGATGCGATTGCCCATGCCGACTTCCTCGGCTACGGCGAAGGCATCGATGACCCACAGGTCGATGGCCTTGTCGATCATCTGCTGCTGGACGGTCTTGGGCAGGTGATCCCAGACCTCGTCGGGTCCGTATGGCGAGTTGAGCAGGAATGTCGCGCCGTGCTTGGCGAACTCGACGATCTTGGTTCTCTCGAGCAGGCCGAACTGGTGGCAGGCGACGAAGTCCGCGCCTTCGACCAGGTAGGCGGACCTGATGGGCTCGGGGCCGAAGCGCAGGTGCGAGACGGTGACCGAGCCGGACTTCTTGGAGTCGTAGACGAAGTAGCCCTGGGCGAACAGGTCGGTCCCTTCGCCGATGATCTTGACCGAGGACTTGTTCGCGCCGACGGTGCCGTCCGAGCCGAGCCCGAAGAACATCGCCTGGACTTCGCCGGCGGGGCGCTTGTGGCGGAACTCGGTGTCGATCGGCAGGCTCAGGTGAGTCACATCGTCATAGATGCCCACCGTGAAGTGCTTCTTGGGCTTGTCGGCCGAAAGCTCATCGAAGATCGGCTTGATCATGGAGGGAGTGACTTCCTTCGAAGAAAGCCCGTAGCGCCCGCCGATGATGCGCGGCACAGTCGCGAATGGCGGCGTGTCGCTGTCCATTCGCTCGGCGATGCGCGGCGACGACTTCGAGGTAGAGCGGTTCGCCGACGGCGCCCGGCTCCTTGGTTCGATCCAGCACGGCGATTGCGCGGACCGTGGGCGGCAGCGCGGCGATGAGTTCCTCGGTCGGGAACGGCTGGAACAGCCGCACCTTGAGCACGCCGACCTTCTCGCCGGCGGCGACGAGCGCATCAACCGTCTCCTCAACGGCGCCGATCGCCGATCCCATGACGATGACGACACGCTCCGCGTCGGGGGCGCCGTGGTAGTCCACGAGCCCGTACTTGCGGCCGGTCCGGGCCGCCAGCTCGTTCATGACTTCCTGGACGATCCCGGGCACGGCGAGGTAGAACGGATTCGCGGCTTCGCGCGCCTGGAAGAAGACGTCCGGGTTCTGCGCGGTGCCGCGCACCATCGGGGCGTCGGGGGTCAGGCCGCGGCTGCGGAAGGTGAACACGTCTTCGTCGCGAACGAGGGCCCGCAGGTCGTCGTTTTCGAGGAGGACGATCTTGTTGACCTCGTGCGAGGTCCGGAAGCCGTCGAAGAAGTGGAGGAACGGGATCCGAGACCGAAGCGTGGCGGCATGAGAGATCAGGGCGAAGTCGTGCGCCTCCTGGACGGAGCCCGCCGCCAGCATCGCCCAGCCCGTGGCCCGGGCGTGCATCACGTCGCTGTGGTCGCCGAAGATCGAGAGCGCGTGTGTCGCCAGCGTCCGGGCAGCGACGTGGATGACGGCGGGGGTCAGCTCGCCCGCGATCTTGAACATGTTCGGGATCATCAGCAGGAGGCCCTGGGACGCGGTGAAGGTCGTCGCCAGGGCGCCCTTCTGGAGGGCGCCGTGCATCGCGCCCGCGGCGCCGCCCTCGGACTGCATCTCGACGACGTCCGGAACCTTGCCCCAGAGGTTCGGCCGATTAGCGGCCGCCCAGTCGTCGGCATGCTCGGCCATGGGTGAGGCGGGAGTGATCGGGAAGATCGAGATCACCTCGCTCAGCGCGTAGGCGACCCTCGCAGCCGCTTCGTTACCGTCGAGGCATTCCCACCGCTGATCCATGTCGCGTCTCCTTGGGTGTCATCGTCGGGGTTGAAGGCACCCGATCGTGCCCCAGGGCCAGGACCGGCCTTCCTCGGTGGGGCGAGCTTGGTGGATCATATCGCCCGGCGCTCGATGCCCGCCGCTCGTTACTTCAACGAGACACTCAGCTATCGGGGTAGGGCCAGCACCAGTAGGAAGACGCCCGCTGCCTGGCTGTGTCCGGGATCGGCGGCCGAATAGCCTCCCCACCAGATGAGCGCTGGCTCGGCGATCGGGCCCGCGCTCGCAAGGTGAAGGAGAAACCACAGGAGTGCTCCGCGATCGAGCGTGACCTGGCGCCGGGTCACGCTCGGTTTCCTGGTGGCGAGGAAGGTGGGACCTCGCGCCTAGCCTCGGGACTGGATCTCGGCGAGAAGCGCGATCCGCGCCGGCATGTCCGGGCCGCCGATACCCACGAATACCCGGTCGACGCCCGCGGCGGACATACGCTCGAGGCGGACCTCTGGATCGGCCGGCCATTGCATCATCGACCAATCCATGAAGACCGAAACGGCGGGGTGGGACTCGGACGACGCGGCCAGGCGACGGGCCATCTCGATGAGCCCCAGGTCCTCATAGACGTTGACCTCGTCGGCATAGCCGATCGCGTCGGTCATGGTTCGCCTCGACCCGCCTGCCCCCACGACGACCCGGGGCGCGGCGGCCGGGGCAGGCGTGCAGATGGCGCCCGACAGGTTGACGTGCCCGCCTGCGACGGTCACTGGCCCGCCCGACCAGATCTGCCGGAGTGAAGCCACCGTTCTCCTTGAGCATCGCCAGTCTGGCGGTCGAATCGGGGAACGGCCTGCCCCATGCCGCGAACGAAGCGGGCCAATCGCCGGCGCCGATGCCGAGCTCGAAGCGGCCGCCGCTCGCGAGCGCCAGCATCGACGTTTCCTTGGCCATCGTGCCGAGTTCGTAGTGAAGGGAGTTGAGCACCATCGGCACGACCTTGACGTGCTCGGTGGTCGCACACGATCGCCCCCAGCACCGACCAGCCGGCGACGTAACCCCAATCCGGTTGCTGCGAGTGGTAGTGATCCCACAGCCCGACCGCATCGAGGCCGGCTTCGTCGGCGGCTCGTGCCGCCACCAGTACTGAACCGATATCCGCCACCGGACTCAATACCGCCCCGATCTTCACGCTACCTCCTGTAGGCCGCGGACCGCCCGGAGGCGGTCCGCCGGCCCCTTTGCGAGGTCTATTGTCGAGTCTGCTCTCTGCGCCGGATTATCAGCGTGGCCGCACCGAGCGCGAAGCCGGCGCAGATCAAGAGCAGCGGCAGGCTCGAGCCCGTGCCATCGATAGGCCGGCTGCCGTTGGTGGGTGGCAGTGTCGGCAGCGGCGTGGCCGTCGGAGTGGCCGTCGGCGTCGGCCGTCGGCGTCGGACCCGCGGTCACCGTCGCACTGGCGGTTGGAGTGGGCGTGGGGGTATGCGGTAGGAGTGGGCGTCGCAGTGGGATCGGCGGCCGCCAGAACGTACGTCTGGAACGCGAAGTCCTGCACGCAATAGGTCTCCGCGGGCAATTCCCGACGGCTCACCCAGCCGGCGAACGTCTCCCAGCCGGGCCCGCCAGACTCCCTGATAAGCGCTTCACCCCCGGCGTAGGCCGTGCTGCCGCAACTGCCGCGCCACTCGAGGCTTTCGCCTTGATCCCAGGTGAAAGCGATGGCCAGCTTCTCGCCCAGGGTTACCGCCAGGGGCGACGCAAACACGAAGGCGATGATGCCATTGGTGGCAGTGGTCTGTTGGGAGGTAAGCGCTACGCCCGTGGGCAGGCCGCTGCCGTCCACCGCGAAGACGGACAGGGTCGCACCGGTGCTGGTTTGCGGAGCGTAAGGATTCACGTCGACGGCGACGGCCGTCAGGCTGCCGGCGTGGCCCACGGTGAAGCTCTGGCCGAGGGTCGCGCTCCCGAAGCCGACCGCGCTCCAGCTGTTGTCGGCCTGCTGCTGATCGATCGTGCCGGGCACTGGAGCTGCCAGCACGGGTGCGGCCGTGACGATGCACATCGCCGCGACGGTGGCGACGAGCACGGGAACTCGATAGCGCACGGTCCATCCTCCTATGCGATGCGAACCATCCGGCGGCCCTGCCTTGCCGTGATTCGTTGTTGGAGGAAAGGATCGCAGAAAGCGGGCGCCCAATTAGGGCGGCTGGCCCGCACCGCATAGCAAGAAGCGGGCGACGCCCGGAGGCGCCGCCCGCTCAGAGGAGAGACTCGGTCCGCTAGCGGCGAGTGATCCGGACTCGGATCAGGGCGAGCGCGAGAAGCGAACTTACCGCGGCGAGCGCCAGCAGGATTGCCGGTGGATGGGGAAGAACCGGAGCCGTTGTCGGACGGCTGAGTGGAGGTCGGAGGCGGCGAGGCAGCCCCAGGCGCACTGGTCACGCCGGCGACAGAGGAGACCGGGCTGGCCGACGCGGCGACGCTGGCCGACGGGCTCGAGCCTGCCGCCGCTGCGCTGACGACGTGCCAGGTGCCGCCGAAGGCGACTATGCCATCACCGTTCGTCATGCCCGCTGCCGTGTCCTTGATGAAGTAGTAGAGAGCGCGGCCGTTGAAGGCAACCTGAGTGGTGCCGTCGGCCCGGGTGAACGTGCTGAAGCCGCTCATGCCCGCGGGCCCGGTTACCGAGCCGCCCGCCGCGACGAGGAGCGGCGGCCAGGCGGTCGCGCAGGCCCCGGAGCAGCTGCTGCCGTTGTTGGGGTCGGACGAGAGCGTGTAGAGCGTGTTGCCACTCGGACCCGTCAGGATCGTGCCCAACGTGGGACTCGAGCCCGTGCCGACCGCAACACTCGGCGGGGCCGCGGCAAAGACCGAGGCAACGCCCAGCGTCGCCAGAGTGGCAAAGAGCGAGATCGCTGCTGCGATCCGGAGCGGGGTCTTTCTACGATCGTGGAACACTTGGGCACCTCCTATCGGCGGCTTTCCGCCGGGCCCGTGATATACGCCCACGGCCCGGAAATCGCCGCCCCCGTCCCATTGACCGCTCCCTGGAAGCGAGTATGCGGAACACCTCCACCCCCTTGGGTCGGGTCGCGAGGTCGGTCGAATGGGCCAACCCTGAGCGAAGCGACTGGGACCGAAATGGTCGTGTCTTCCAGCGACCCGCCGCCCTTTCTCCGACCGCCGTGCCTACCCGTTCGTGTAGTAATTCGCCTCCACGGACGTTACCCTTGGACGACCAACGGCAATGCCAACACTGGAGGTCACGTTGTCTCGCCGGTCGACCAGCATCTTTGTGGCGGCTGCCGTAATGGCGCTCGCCGGGAGTATCTCGGGAACCTCCACGGCGAAGGCGGCCGACGTCGCGCCGCCTTCGATCATGACCTTCTTCGATACTCCGGCGATTGGCATGGTCAATGGCTGGTCCACCCTGACCTTCTTCGTCTCCAATCCCAATCCGGCAACGGATCTCAGCGGAGTCTCGTTCACTGACACCCTTTCGGCGGGCATCATCTTCGCCAACCCGGACAGCCTCACGGGCTCATGCGGCGAGGGCTCGATTTCGACGGCACCCTCTCAGATCACCCTATCCGGCGGGACCATCCTTGCCGGTTCGGCCTGCATCTTCAGTTACGACGTCTTCGGAATCGCGGGCGGCCCGCAGACTTCCACCGCCGGCCCCGTGACGTCAAACGAGGGAGGAACCGGCAACGTTGCCACGTCGCAACTGACGGTCGCTCTCGCGCCGATAACAACGGCCGTCTTCGGGACAGCCTCCATCCCGTTCGGCGGCAGTACGAGCCTCACCTTTACCGTGACCAACCCGAACTCGCAGCCGGCCAAGTTCACCGCGTCTCAGGCAGGTCCGAATGCCATCTCCGAGTTCTTCGGCAGCCTCGCGGGCATTGGCTTTGCGGACACGCTTCCGGCCGGACTCGTCGTCGCCACCCCCAACGGCCTGACCGGCTCGTGCGGCGGCGGCACCATCACCGCGGCGGCGGGCTCGAGCTCGGTCACGCTTTCCGGAGCTTCTTTGCCCGCCGGTGGCAGTTGCACATTTACCGTGAACGTGACAGGCGTAGCGGCGGGGACTCACCAGAACACCACGGGACCCGTCGCCTCCGACGAAGGCGGGGCGGGGGACCCCGGCACGGGAAGCCTCATCGTCGTGGCGGCGGCCCCGGACCCGACTCCGACGCCCACCGCCACACCCACCGCAACGCCAACGGCAGGCCCCACCGCGACGCCCAGCGCCACTCCAACCCCGGTTGCGAGCCTAACGCCCAGCCCGGCCGTGACCCTGCCAACTTCGAGCACTCGCGCCGGTGGCGGATCGGATGGCGGAGCGCCGGCCGCGCCGTTGTTCCTGTTGCTGGCAGCGAGCGGCCTGGCGGTTGCCTTCGCGATCCGTCGATCGAAGCAATCGCTGCGCTAGATCGGGCGCGCGCCTCCGAGAGCCCTATTCAACCTTTGGCGGTTGGATCGGCACGCCGGCTTCGTCGAGCAGGTTCGGGGCCGTGTGCGGAACGGGACTGCCCGGACCGCCGGACGGGTCGATCGGATCCGAGACCGCGTGCTCCCGTCGAGCCAGGAAGACGAACGGCAGCGACAGCGCGGCGATCGCGGCGGAGGCGACGTACGAGGCGGGATAGCCATTCACGTCCGCGGTTCGGCCGAGGATCGGCGGGGCGACGATGCCGCCCGTTGAGCCGATCATCGAATCGAACGACAGGACGGTCGCCCGCTCGCTCGAGGGGATCAGCCCGGCCATGAAGGCCTGGCGCAGCGGCATCTGGAGGGCAAAGACGAGCGACTGGATCGCCACGAGCACCAGCGCGAGGACGAAATTGCCCGTCAGCCCGAGCAGAGCCAGGGTCAGCACTCCCAGTCCGCCGCCGATCAGGAGGGCGTCGGTACGCCTCACGAACAGCCTGCGGACGCGCGAAACGATCAGGCCGCCCAGTATCTGAGCTCCGGCGATCAGGGCCGCTGCCAGGCCGGCGATGCCGTAGGCGGTCTTGTCGCCGTAGAGCTGCAACAGGTACGGCTGGAGCGCGTAGAAGGCATAGAAGCTGACTCCGGCGCTGAACGGCGCGGCCAGCATCAGCCAGCGCACCGGCCGGTTGCGCAGCCCGCCGTCGATCGAGCCGCGGATGACGCTCCGCACGTCGGCGGCGACGTTGGCTCCGCGCCGGGGAGTGAAACCGAGGTCGCGCATGAAGACGATCGCGACCACGAACGTCACGCCCAGCATCGCCGCGCGGGCCACGTACGGAACTCCGAGGTTGGTCGCCTGGGCGATCACTCCGCCGCCAACCGATCCGATGAGCGTTGCCACACCGCTGACCGTCTGGGCTCGCCCGAACACCGTCTCGAGCTCGCCGGTGAAGCCGGTCGCGTTGAGGGCGTCGATCAGCCATGCCTCGGTCGCGCCCGAGAAGAAGGTGAATCCCAGGCCGAGAAGGATCGAGGCGATGGCCCAACCCCAGAAGGCGGCGTGGATCTGCCACATCACCAGATAGAGGAGGGTGGAGAGGAGCAAGGTCGCGGCGCCGAGAAGGAACGAAAGGCGGCGGCCTCGCGTGTCGGCAACCACTCCGGTCGGCACTTCGCACAGAACCTGACCGACCGAGAAGAACGCGTTGGCCGCGAACGCTTCGGCGTTGTTGAGCCCGGCATCGAGCAGGAACAGCGTGTTGATGCCCCAGATGAACGACGCCGAGAGGGTCGTCAGCAGGGTCAGGACCAGGTAGGTGCGCTCGACCGTGCGCGCCGCGTCGGGGTCACGGGCCCGGCCGGCGCCACCTGCCGTGGCGGTTGAAGCCTTCACGACCGGGATGGTCGCAGATGCCGGGCTGCGGCAGCGCCTCTCACCGGACATAGTTCGTCATCCGATCCTTGCCACAGGCGTTGGGCAGAACGGTCCGCGCCGCGGCGGTCGGCCTGCCGGACGTACAGACCCTGCTCCTCTGCGCGACGCGCGAGACGGAGAGCCATCTCGGCGATCCGGCCCGTATATTCGGCGTCGTGACAGGACCGCTGGATCCGCCCCCCGCGGGCGGAAGAGTCGCCATCATCACCGGTGCGTCACAGGGCATCGGCGCAGGGCTGGTTGACGCATTCCGCGGTGCCGGGTACTCCGTTGTAGCGACCGCACGCTCGATCGGGCCCTCCCACCAGCCAGACATCCTCAACCTGCCGGGTGACATCGCGGATGTCGAGACC
The DNA here is from genome assembly GCA_963816135.1 of uncultured Chloroflexia bacterium. Lineage (GTDB taxonomy): Bacteria > Chloroflexota > Limnocylindria > Limnocylindrales > CSP1-4 > Fen-1039. The sequence continues at coordinate 1,116,655 of CAWFJD010000017.1, read as the reverse complement.
GCTCAGACGGTCGTGGAACGGGCGGTCGGTCAGTTCGGGCGGATCGATTCCCTCATCAACAACGCCGGGATCTTCATCGGCAAGCCATTCACGGATTACACGCTCGAGGACTATCTGGCGATCACCTCGGTGAACCTGGCGGGCTTCTTCCATCTCACCCAGCGAGTGATCCAGCAGATGGTCGCGCAGGGCAGCGGCCACATCGTCAACGTCACCACCAGCCTCGTGGACCATCCGCAGAGCAAGCGGCCCTCAGCGCTCGCTTCGCTGACGAAGGGCGGATTGGCGGCGGTCACCCGGTCGCTGGCCATCGAGTACGCGTCACGTGGAGTGCGCGTCAACGCGGTGGCCCTCGGAGTCATAAAGACCCCGACACACGATCCGGCATCGTACGAAGGTATGGCCGAGCTTCACCCCCTCGGCCGCGTCGGCGAGATCGGCGACGTCGTCGACGGGATCCTCTATCTCGAACGAGCCTCATTCGTCACCGGCGAGATTCTCCACATCGACGGGGGTCAGGCCGCCGGAGGCTGACACGCGAGACTCCGTGTCCGGCACGCCAGGCGTGAGGCAGACCAGGGGCGGTGTCAGGCCGCTGCCGCAGAGACTCCGAGCGTCGCGAGCAGGCCAGACACGGAGGCCGTGGCCAGGCCGATCACGGTGTCGGCGGCCCCGTAGTAGATGAGCAGCCGTTCGCCCGAAGGATCGAGCACCCAGCCGCTCGGAAAGACCACGTTGGGCACGTCGCCGGTTCGCTCGTAGGCGGTCTCCGGCCCGAATTGCCATTCGTCGGTCCTGGCGATCACCTTGGTCGGATCGTCGAGGTCGAGCAACGCGAGACCGCTCCGGTAGAGCGCACCTGACGCCGTCAGTCGGACCCCGTGGTAGAGCAGCAGCCAGCCGGCGGCCGTCTCGAGAGGCGGAGGTCCAAGGCCCACCTTGCCCGCGTCCCACCAACCGCCCTCGCGGGCCGGCAGGACGAGTTCTGGCTCCGACCAGTGCCGCAGGTCGGGCGAGCGGGAGAGCACGATGTTCGCCGGTCCGCCGCCGTAGGGGCGATGGAGCATGACCCAGTCGTTTCCGAATCGCCGGGGAAAGAGCGCCGCATCCTTGTCGTCCGGAGGGCAAATCGGGCCGAGTCGCTCAAAGGTGACGAGGTCCTTGCTCAGGGCCAGCGACACGAGCGGCCCGCGCTCGGAGTACGAGGTGAATGTGATCGCGTACGAGGCCAGTTCGGGCAGGTAGACGACTCGCGGATCCTCGATGCCCCAGGCGTCCTCGGGATAGAGCGTCGTGTCGCCTTCGAGCGCCGGGGCGAGATCGAACCGCCAGTCGTGCTCCCCGTCGGAGCTGCGGGCCACCGCGAAATGCGATTGACCGCGGAAGCCCTCGACCCTCAGGAGCAGCGCGATCTCGTCTCCCTGACGGGTGGCGCCCGGATTGAACGCCGCATGCGCCGGGTAGGGGAGGTTATTCGCGGTGATGATCGGGTTGTCCGCGCTGCGGACGAAGGGGCTGGTCATCGGGGCCGATCTGCGCGGTTACGCAAGGCGTCGGGGACTCTGGTCGATACTCATGGGCCGTGGACTTCTGGAGCGTCCTGTCCGGGAAGTCGGTCAGGCCGCCGCCCATCTGAATACGATCGTCTACGCAGATCGGGCCCGCGCGGAACCGACTCAGCAGCCGCTCATTGAATCGACCGGTAGCCCACCTCGCCGGCCACGATCGTCGTCTCGACTTCCCAGGCGTCGTCGACCAGGACGAGATCGGCGGGGCGACCGACTTGGACGTGACCCAGGGTGTCTTCCATGCCGATCACGCGGGCGGCGTTCGACTGGCGAAGCCGACCGCGACCGCCGGATCCACGCCGACCTTCTCGACCAGGTTGCGGATCGCCCGGTTCATCGGCAGCAGCGAACCGCACAATGTCCCATCGGGCAGGCGACCGCACGTCCCATCCGAGATGTACTCGCGGCCGGCGAGCGGGTACCTGCCCGGAGGCATGCCGAGGCCGGCGATGGCGTCGGAGATCAGGACCAGCTCGTCAGGTGCCTTGATTTGGACGAGCATGTGGATCGTCTCGAAGTCGATGGCGTGGCCGTCGGCGATGAAGCTTGCCGGCGTGTGAGTGGCCAGCACGAAGCCCGCCACGCCCGGATCGCGATGGTGGAACGGCCGCATGGCGTTGAACATGTGCGCAACCATGGCCGCGCCGGACTCGACGGCCGCCGTGGCCTCGGCCCAGCTCGCGTTCGTATGCCCGATTCCCACGCGAACGCCGCGCTCGACCAGAAACGCGATCGAGCTCGAGCGCGCCGGGAAGCTCGGGTGCCAGGGTGAAGAGCCGGATATCGCCTTGGGCGATCCAGCGGGTCGGTTCATCGGTGTTCGGCAGGCGGACATAACGCTCATCGTGGGAGGCCGCACGGGCAGGATCGATGAACGGGCCCTCGATGTGGACCCCGAGCACTCGAGCTTCGCCCGGTCGGTGGGGACGCCGCAGGTTCGCGAGCACCGGCTCGTACGTCGCGGCGGGCGAGGTGACGACAGTCGGGACGAACGCCTGTCACCCCAAAGCCGAGCATCCCCTTGCAGATGCGGTCCATGTCGGCCCGAGGATCGGCAAAGTCGTCGCCGAAAGCTCCGTTGACCTGGACATCGACAAGACCCGGAAGAATCCGAGTCGATCTGCCGCCGAGGCAGCCGTCGCTCGGCTCGCTCGCGGGCTCGATCCCGGCGACGACGCCATCGTCGATCGTCACCAGGCACAGGCCGCGGTCTTCCGGGGCAAAGAGCCGGCCGCACAGCTTGATCATGATTGCCGCCCGAATAGGGGATCGGCCCCGAGGATATCGTCCGCGGCTCTGATTTGCGCCGGCCGTCAGAATGGTGACTGCCCGAGAGGCGAGCCGACAAGGAGTCCACTTTGAAGCCGAATGACCTCGAGGCGTACCTGCACGAGCACATACCGATCACCAACCACATGGGTATCGCGGTTGTGCGTGCGGACCTCGAGTGCGTCACGCTGAGTGCCCCGCTCGAACCCAACATCAACCACCGCAGCACCGTCTTCGGCGGAAGCTGCGCGTCCGTGGCGATGCTGGCGGCCTGGTCCCTGGTCCTCCTGCGCGTCCGCGCCGCCGGACGCCGACGCCCGAATCGTCATCCAGCGAGGGGCGATGGACTACCTTGCCCCGATCGACGGAGCCTTCAGCGCGACCTCCAATTCGCCGGACGAGGCGGCCTGGATCCGGCTTCTGAGAGCGCTGGAGCGCGGCCGCCCGGCCCGGATCGAGCTCACCGCCGAGGTGGAATGGAGTCCGCGGTCGTGGCGAAGATGACCGGTTCCTACGCCGCGATGCCGATCCGCGAGGGCTGAGCAGGCCGAGCCGGGTCACGCCGCGGTGGCACCTTTGAACGTCTCGTCGAGGCCGTCCATGGTTCGCAGGGTCGGCAGGCCGTCTCCGTCCAGGTCGGGCCCCGTTTCCGATAGATGACGCCCATGGCATCGAGGGCGAGGACGTCGAACGGGGAACTTCCGCGGCCCACGGATAAGGACGCTGCCCTGGGCGCTGCCGTCACTCATGCTCGACCCTCACTTCATGTCCGGAATCGCCATCGATTCGTGGCTGATTATGCCGGCCGATCTGTCAGCCGGTGCGAGCCCGGTGGGCGACCTCGTTGCGCTCACAGATGCCGTCGGGGAGGCGGAGCGCGTCAGTCGACTCGGAGTGAGATGCTCGGCTTCCTCGATGAGCAGCCGCTGCCTTTGAAGGTTCAGTAGAAGCTGCCGATTGGCGTCCGAGAATGCGTACGACGATGACTGACCAGCAGCCCTTCGCGAACCCATGCCGCCAGGCGCCGGTGCCGATTCAAGGCGCCGGCGCCCGGCTGGTTGCCAACATGACCGCCAGCCTGGCGATCCCGACGGCGACCTCGTTCCGCGACATACCCGGTGGATGTCCTGGTCGCCCGGCGGCAAGCAGCTCAACGCCGCGATCGCCCCGGCCCGGCTGTCGTTCACGCATTTCATCGCCTATGCCGTGGCCCAGGCTACGGGTGTTCATCACGCCGCTGCGCTGCGCACTTCGCCGAGATCGACGGACGACCTCATCGCGTCGATCCGGGCGCCATCAACCTGGGGCTCGCGGTGGACGTCGTCGGCCGCGACGGCCAGCCTTTCCTGGTCGTGCCCGTGGTCCGCGCCGCCGACGAGCTCGACTTCGCCGAATTCCGCGATCGATACGACGACCTGGTGAACCGGGCGCGAGCGAACCGCCTCTCGGCCGACGACATGACCGGCGCCACGCTGACGCTCACCAATCCCGGGACGGTGGGCACGACAGCATCGGTCGCGCGGTTGATGCCGGGCCAGGGTGCCATCGTCGCGACGGGCGCCATCCGGCCCGGTTCGGCCGGATCGGTCATGACCGTCAGCAGCACCTACGACCACCGCGTCATCCAGGGCGCGGAGTCGGGCCGGTTCCTCGCGGCGGTGGAGCAGTTCCTCGGCGGCGCCGACGGCTTCTACGAGTCCATCGCCGAGAGTCTCGGAGTGCGGCTGCCGGTCATGCCGGCGCCGGTTCGGGGCGCGGGCTCGGGCACCGCGATCGCCACACGTGCCGCGGCCTCGGACACGGCCGAGGTTTCGAACGCCCGAGTCGCCGAGATCGCCGCCGCGGTCAACCTGGTCCGCTCGATCCGGCAATTCGGCCATCGCTCCGCGGACCTGGACCCCCTCGGCAGCCCGCCGCCGGGCGACGAGGCCCTGGATCCCGCCACCTGGGGCTTGAGCCCCGACGAGCTGGCACGCATTCCCGCCGGTGAGCTTCACGTCGATCTGCCCGGCGACACGCTCGACGATGTCGTTCGCGAGCTGCGCGCCACCTACTGCGGCAAGATCGCCTACGAAGTCGAGCACATCAACAGCCACGAGGAGCGTTCCTGGCTGCGCCGGACCATCGAGACAGGGCGAGCATCGAGTTCGACTCACACGGGCCGAGAAGGGCCAGCTCCTCGAGCGGTTGACCGCCGTCGAGGCATTCGAGCGGTTCCTCGGCCGAAGCTATCTGGGCCAGAAGCGTTTCTCGATCGAGGGCCTCGATGTCCTGGTGCCGATGCTGGATCGGATCGTGGAGCTCGCCGGCCGAGCCGGCGCGAAGACCGTCGAGATCGGCATGTCGCACCGGGGCCGCCTGAGCGTCCTCGCAACTGTGGTCGGGATTCCCGAGGCGACGATCCTCGAAGAGTTCGAGCGTGGCCGGCCAAACGTCCAGGCCGATCCGGCGGCCGAAGGCGAGATGAGCGACGTCAAGTACCACCGGGGTGCCAACGGAACCCGCGCCACGGACGGGGGACCGGTGCGAGTCACGATCGCCTCCAACCCGAGCCACCTCGAGGCCATCGACCCGGTGGTGGAAGGCCGCGCCCGCGCGGAGCAGACGGACTTCACCGATCAGACGGTCGGTCCCGATCCACGGCTCGCCCTTCCGGTGCTGATCCATGGCGACGCCGCTTTCGCGGCCCAGGGCGTGGTCGCGGAGACCTTCAATCTGGCTCGCCTGGCCGCCTACACCACGGGCGGCACCATCCATCTCATCGGCGACAACCAGCTCGGCTTCACCGTCGAGCCGTCCGAAGCACGCTCCACCGACTACGCCAGCGATCTGGCGAAGGGCTTCGACGTGCCGATCGCCCACGTCAACGCCGACGACCCCGAAGCCTGCCTCTCGGCCGTCCAGCTTGCCCTCGCCTACCGCGACCGCTTCCACGGCGACTTCCTGATCCACGTTCTGGGCTACCGGCGCCACGGCCACAGCGAGGAGGACGAACCGGCTTACACGCAGCCTCGCATGTATGAGCTGATCGCCCAGCACCCGACGGTACGCGAGCTCTACATGCGCCGGCTCGTCGAGGCGGGCGACCTGGACGCGGCGGCGGGCGAGGCGATGGTCGGCGCTGGCCCAGTCGCGGCTTTCGGAGGTCCGCGAGCAGGTAGCCAGGGATGTCGGCGCCGGCGTCGGCGGCCGTTCGCTCCGGTGCCGTCGGCGATGACCAAGCGGGCAATGACGGTCAGCCGGCCGTTCTCGTCGGTCCCGGTCCGCGCACGAAGCGCTCACGTTCCGGAGGCCATCCGACCGTCGTACGGGCGGCCACGTTGCGGGCGATAAACGACGACCTCATGCGCATTCCGTCGGGCTTCACCCTTCACCCCAAGCTCGCCCCGCAGTTCGAACGGCGGCGCAAGGCGCTCGGGGCGGGTGGACGGATCGACTGGGCCCAGGCCGAGAGCCTGGCACTGGCCTCGCTCCTGCTCGAAGGCGTGCCCATCCGGCTGACCGGCCAGGACACCGAACGCGGCACGTTCAGCCAGCGCCATCTCGTCCTCCACGATCCCACCGACGGCCGGCGGTTCACGCCGATCGAACACCTCAATGGCGCGCGGGCGACGATCGAGCTGCACGACAGCCCGCTGTCCGAGCTTGCCTGCCTGGGCTTCGAATACGGCTTCGCGGTTGAAGAGCCCAGGGCGCTGGTGCTCTGGGAAGCGCAATACGGCGACTTCGCCAACGGCGCGGAGGTCGTGATCGACCAGTTCATCATCGCCGGCCTGGCCAAGTGGGGCGAGACATCCCGGTTGACCTTGCTCCTGCCACACGGCTACGAAGGTCAGGGACCCGAGCACTCGAGCGGTCGCCTCGAGCGCTATCTGGCGCTCGGCGCGGAGGACAACCTGCGCGTCGCCAACTGCACGACGCCGGCTCAGTACTTCCACCTGCTGCGGGATCAGGCGCTCCGAACCGCGGCCAGGCCGCTCGTCCTCATGACGCCCAAGAGCCTCCTCCGGGCCCCGGCCGCCACGTCGGCCCTCGAGGAATTGACCGGCGGCCGTTTCGAAGCGGTCCTCGACGACCCCGAGCGCTCGACGGCACGCGATCGGGTCCGCCGGCTGGTGCTGACGAGCGGCCGTTTCTACTACGACCTGCTCGCCTCGCCGCGGCGGGCCGAGGCAAGCGACGTCGCGATCGGCCGGATCGAGCTGCTGTACCCATTCCCGGCCGAGGAAGTGCGGCGGCTCATCGCGGCCTACCCGGCGCTCGAGACGGTGGTTTGGGCCCAGGAAGAGCCGCGCAACATGGGCGGCCGCAAGTTCGTGCTGCCGGAGATACGCGAGGTCGCCCCGAAGAAGGTGGCCCTCCACGACGTGTCGCGGCCGGAGAGGTCCAGCCCGGCCGAAGGCTACGTCGCCGCACACCGCGCCCAGCAGCGGGCGCTCGTCGCCGAGGCCTTCGGGTAGCTGCGACTCGCCCGCGGTCAGTCGGTGGCCGGTTAGCGCGGGGCGGACTCGGGCGACAGCATCTGGATGAGGCTCAGCGCCTGATCGGCGCTCGCGTGCATCACCTTGCCGAGCACGCCGATCGCGAACTGATTCGACAGCTCCGCGGTGGCGCCGCTCTGGCTCGCCCCCTGATCACTCGCGTTGCCGGACACGGGAGCAGCCTGGCTGGCCGAGAGCGGCCGAGCCGCGGCCGCGCTGAGCATACCGATTGCGCCGATACCATCCATATTCGGGGAGTCGGACGCGGCCCCAAGGAACCTTAGGGTTTGCCCCTACATTCGCCCGGTGGCCGGCCGCGAGCCCCCGGCGCCGGCGAAAGCCTCAGGCCGCCAACCCGGCGGCGAGTGTCAGCGCGGCGTGGGCCCGATTGAGGATGTAGAGGTGATAGCCGGGAGTCCCCGCCGCGAGAAGCTCGCGGATCTGATTGAGCGCCCAATCGACGCCCACGGCCTCCATGACCTCGGGCCGGTCGCCGGCGGCTTCGATCCGTCTGACAAGTCGGTCGGGCAGCGAAGCGCCACACATGTTCGTGATGCGAGTGATCTGCTTGAGCGAGAGCACGGGCATGATGCCCGGCACGATCGGCACGCCAATACCCGCGGCGCGAGCGCGATCGACGAAGCGGAAGTAGGCCTCGTTGTCGAAGAACAGTTGGGTCGTGACGAACGCGGCGCCGCCGTCGATCTTGCGTTTGAGGTTCGCCAGGTCCGCATCGAAAGAGGGCGCTTCGGGGTGTTTCTCGGGGTAACCCGCGACTCCGATGCAGAGATCCGGATGGAGTTCCTTGAGCAACGCGACGACGTCCGATCCGTACCGCAGGCCGTCCTTGAACGCGTCCGAGGCGGCGGAGCCATTGGGCAGATCCCCGCGGAGGGCCATGATGTTGCGGATGCCCCGCTCGTAGTGCCCTTCCGCGACGGCGGCGACCTCGGCTCTGGAGTGGTTCACGGCCGTCAGATGCGGCATTACCGTGAAGCCGAACTCGTCCCGGAGAAGGGCGGACATCGCCGCGGTGCGCTCTCGCGTGCTGCCGCCGGCGCCATAGGTGATCGACACGAAATCCGGCTCGATCCGCTGGAGCGCGGCTGCGGTTTCACGCAGGGCTTCAACGCCCGAGGCGTCCCTGGGCGGATAGAACTCGAGGGAACGCAGCGCCTGCCCCTCCGCGAAAAGCTCGGAGATGGGCCGATCGGCACCGGCTGAGGTCTGGCCTGACACCCCGCGATGATACGTTCCGGAGCGGCCCCGACGCTGACCGCCGGACGCCGGACGCCGGGCCGCCCGGACCGGCGTGCGGATCCCGTCAGTGGATCCTGTCAGTGGAGTCCTGGTGTACGCGTCCGACTCGGCCCGAACCAGATTCACGAGGTTCCCCATGGCCAGGCTCATGTCGACCATGTGGAGACCCCACCGGGCAGCTCTCGACGTCGGAAAGCCGGAGGCGAGCCGGGGCTCGGGCGTTCGTCTTGTCGACCTGGAGCCAGGTCGCATCGCCGTCGGTCTCGCAGCGGGCCGAAAACTCGTCCGGATAGGCCACGAAAGGAGTCCCCGCGTTCAACGACGGCCACGCGCCCGCTCCCAGCAGCGAGTTGAGGTTGCCTGTCGGCAAGTACGGCATGAGCGCGCCGACGCCGCCCGCCGGGGCCGCCGGATTCACGCACAGCACGCTCAGCTTCGTGGGCGTGTCCTGGCGGAATGGGTTGATCGGCGAATTCACCCGGCCGAAGAGGCTGTCCTCGTTGGGCGTCGAGGCGAAGCTCGAGTAGGCGACCACGCAGCCGATCTGATCTTCCTTGTCGCACGCCGGAATGTTGCGGAAGTCGCCGCCGGTGTTCTTGCCCGCCTGGACGGTGATGTTGCCGCCCGGCAGAAGCGCGGACACGAAGCGGTCCATCATCTGCGGTTCCGTGTCCACCTCGGCCTGGAGAAGCATGCTCAGCAGGAACGCGCCCTGGCTGTGGCCGATGAAAACGATGCCGCGGCCGTGGTTGTAGTGGTCCTTGTAGTCCAGAAAGGCCTTCCAGATCGCCTCGTACGCGTCGAGGAAGCCGTTGACGCTGATGTGCCCCGGGTCGTCGATGGCGGCCTTGGTCAGCTGGGGGTACATGGGCGCGTAGACCTTGCATACCTGCGAGAAGCGCGAAGCTTCCGCCTTGGCCACGTTTCGCTCTTCCGGCTCGATCCTCAGGTTCGCGTTGACGGTCTTCTGGAGGCTCACCGTCGGGTAGACGTAGAAGCAGTCGATCGGCGGGTCCTTTGCCGGGCGCGGCCGTCTCGCGGCGTGACGAGCCGTTCGCGGCGATGACCGTGGAGCTGAGGTCGCCCGCGCATGGGTCGAGGGCGATGCCAGGCTTGCAGAGCCACACGGTGTTGGAGGGCTCGGGCGGGCCCGGGCAGACTGATCTGGATGTTCCTCGTGTCGATCAGGCTCGACACGCGCAGTGCCACCGTCTCGCCCACGACCAGGAACGAGGCGGCAGCCACAAGGACCAGCGCCAGGGGAAGTACGAAATAGCGCGGGACTTGACGGACCATGACCGAATGGTCGGGGCGGACGCTCCTGATTCACAGCTACCAGCCAGGCGACACGATCGTGGTCAATTCGTAACTACTCGATCCGGCAACGAGGCCCCCACGTCCGCGGGCCGGCCAATTCGGCGAGGCCGCGCGATCTGCGCGCCCGGAGTCGCGGTTCCGGCGTTTGCCTACCTATTTGGACCGCCCTGCGCTCCACGTAGTTCACGGGCTAACCACGTGGCTAGACTTCCATTCGGGTTCACGTTCGAGGTCGGTCGTGAGCATGGAAGTCGTTTCGATGCGACAGGACCGCGGCGAGCGCAAGCGTCACTTTCCCGCGCCGCTCGCAATCTCGAATAGCGAAGTCCCGAGGCGGGTGCGGATCGCCCGGCGAGCGACTCGTTCGCGCTCCGGTTTCGGAGGTCTGCGGCTCAGGCCTGGCCCGGCTGAGCGGAGCGGCCCATCGATACGCGCGCGCCTCGACGCCGACATTCCTCCACCGGGACGGGGAGGTGGTCGAACCCGATTCGCGGAGGTAGTGGATCAGCCAAGCGTGCGGGTCCGCGACGGCGAATGCCGGCCCGGCCCCGCCTGGATCCCGCGTGACTTCCTGCGGGAGGAGCCGCAATGCCTGTCGTACCTACCAGGGAGATCCTCAGTCGAGCCTTCGCCGATCGTTACGGCGTTGCCGCGTTCAACGTCGTCAACGACCTGACCATGGAGGCGGTACTCGCGGCCGCGGACGAGCTGCGGGCGCCGGTGATCCTCCAGACCTCGGTCAAGCATCTGAAGATGGCCGGCATCGACACGATGTACGCGATCTGGATGTCGTATGCGCCTCGGACGTCCGTCCCGGTCGCGTTGCACCTCGACCATTGCCCAGAGCGCGATGTCATCTCCGCCTGCCTGGCCAAAGGCTGGAACTCGGTTCTTTTCGACGCCAGCAAGCTCAGCGTCGAAGAGAACAAGCGTCAATGCATCGAAGTCGTCGCCGAAGCTCGCCGCTACGGCGCCGACGTCGAAGGCGAGATCGAAGGCTTCAAGCGGACCGAAGAAATGACCGGCGACGAAGCCGAGCAGGTCCAGTCGCTCGAGTCGGTCGTCGACTTCGTCGAGGCCACCAAAGTGGACGTCTTCGCGCCGGCCATCGGCAACGCCCACGGGACCTACAAGACGGCCCCAAGGCTCGACGCCCAACGCGTCACCGACATCGTCAAAGCCACCGGCATCCCGGTCGCCCTGCACGGCGGCACGGGCATGAGCCCCGAGCAGTTCAGCGATCTCATCGCTCGAGGCTGCGCCAAGGTCAACATCTCCACGGCTCTCAAGATCGCGTTTCATGAAGTCCGGTTACGACTACATGACGGCGAACCCCGAGAAATACGACCCGCCGTCCATCTTCACCGCCCAGCGGGCGGCCGTCATGGACATGGCGAGGTATCACATCAAGCTCTTCGGCAGCGAAGGCAAGGCCTGGACGTGAGCGCCCTGATCTTCGACTGCGACGGCGTGCTGTCCGACACCGAACGGTACGGTCACCTGCCGTCCTTCAACCAGCTCTTCCGCGAGCTCGGCCTGCCTCTCGAGTGGTCCGAGGAGGAATACGGCCGCAAGCTCCAGATCGCGGGTGGCAAGGAGCGAATGGCCAGCGAGCTCACACCCGAGTTCGTCCGGGCCAACAACCTGCCGTCCGACCCCGATGCCCTCGCCGCCGAGGTGGCGCGATGGCACAAGCGAAAGACCCAGATCTACACGGACATGGTCGCGGCGGGCAAGCTTCCGCCCCGGCCCGGAGTGGCACGGATCATTGCCGAAGCCCAGGACGCGGGCTGGCAGCTGGCCGTGGCGTCAACTTCCGCGGAGCAATCCGTGCGGGCAATCCTGGACAACGCGGCCGGGCCGGAGCGTGCGGCTCGTTTCGACGTTGTCCTTGCCGGCGACGTCGTCGCCCACAAGAAGCCCGCACCGGACATCTACCTGCTCGCTCTCGAGCGGCTCCGTGTCGACCCGGCTTCGGTCCTCGTGATCGAAGACTCCCGCAACGGCCTCGAAGCGGCAACCGCCGCGGGCCTGCGCTGCGTCGTCACGGTGAACGGCTATACCGAGAAGGAGGACTTCTCGGAGGCGCTGCTCGTCGTTTCATCACTCGGAGATCCCGACGGAGAAAGGATGACCGTCATGGCCAATCGCTCGGCCGCGCGGCCGGGAACGTGGCTGACGATCGCCGACCTCGAGGCCTGCCTCGCCACCAGCGGTTCCGTCGTCTCTCCGCAACCCCAATAGGAGGTCGGGATGGCACAGGCGTCGTTCGACGAGGTCGACCTCGTTATCAAGACGATGGCCAGGACGATCGTTGACAACGCGGAGTACTTCGCCCAGCTCGACTCGATCGTTGGCGACGGCGACTTCGGCTTCTCGCTCCGAAACGGCTTCGAGGTCGTGGACGCCGACTACGACACCTTCGACAAGTCGAGCGTGGGAGCGGTCCTCAAGAAGGTCGCCGTCGTCCTCTCGGGCAAGGTCGGAGGCGTGTCGGGCCCCATCTGGGGCACGGCATTCCTGCGTGCCGGCGCAACCGCGGGCGACAAGACGGAGCTGACGCCGGAGGACGTGATCGCCATGCTCCGCGCCGCTATCGCCGGAATCATGGCCCGCGGTGGCGCCTCGCTTGGCGAGAAGACCCTCCTCGACGCGCTCGTTCCGGCGACCGACAGCCTCGAGGCTTCGATCAACGGACCCGGCGATGGCAGCCGACCACGGCTACCCGGCCATCCAGCGGGCCGCCGACGTTGCCACCAAGGCTGCCGAAGACACCAAGTCAATGGTCGCCATGCGCGGCCGAGCCGCCTACACCGGAGAAAGAAGCAAGGGATCGGTTGACGCCGGCGCGACCGCGATCGGCGTGATCCTCCAGGCAATCGCCCAGGCGTGGCGTGAGAAGTACGCCAAAAAAGGAGCAGCCGCATGACTAGCGCTGTCGAGCAGGAGACCGTTCAAGGGCACCACATGAGGAAGTTCCTCAACGACCCGAAGAAGTTCGTGACGGAGTTCCTCGAGGGCGTGGCCCTGGCCTCGGACGGCAAGCTCAAGTTCGATCCGAAGTACAACCTCATCTACCGGGCTGACATGCCCAAGGCCAACAAGGTCTCCGTGATCCAGGGATCCGGATCGGGCCATGAGCCTGCCCACACCATGATCGTGGGCCCCGGCATGCTCGACGCGGCCTGCCCCGGCGACGTATTCGCCGGACCTCCGGTCGAGTTCGTGACCGAGACCACCAAGCTCATGAACTCGCCCAAGGGCGTGCTCTACATCGTCAACAACTACACGGGCGACCGGACCGCATGGGAGATGGCCAAGGAGCTCTCCGAGGCCGAGGGCTACAAGATCGGCTACCTCCTGGTCAACGACGACGTCGCCGTCAAGGATTCCACCTGGACGATCGGCCGCCGCGGCGTGGCCGGCAACTTCTTCGTCATCAAGGCAGTCGGTGCGGCGTCCGAGCAGGGCGCGGAGCTGGCCGAGCTCGAGCGCATCGGCAACAAGGTCATCGGCCAGGTTCGGACGATGGGCATCGCGCTCTCGTCCTGCATCCCGCCGGTTCGAGGCAAGTCGCTCTTCGAGATCGCCGACGACGAGATGGAGATCGGCATCGGCATCCACGGCGAGCCCGGCCGCGAGCGCCGCAAGCGGGCCACGGCCGACGAAATCGTGGACATCCTGCTCGACGCCGTCGTCCCGGACCTGCCCTTCAAGAGCGGCGATGAGGTCGCCCTCATGATCAACGGCCTGGGCGGCACGCCGATCAGCGAGCTGTATCTCCTCTACGGCATCGCCCACAAGAAGCTCGCCGCCAAGGGCATCAAGGTCTTCCGCAGCTATGTCGGCGAGTACTGCACCTCGCTCGAGATGGCCGGCGCGCACCTGAGCATGCTCAAGGTGGACGACGAGCTCAAGAAGCTGCTCCTGGCTCCGGCGGAGGTCTCCATCCGGATCTTCTAGGTCGATAGTTGTCGAGGCGGCGGGCACGCCCGGACCAGGGCGCCGCCCGCCGCCTTTCGATTCCTCGGCGAGCGGGGGGTTGGGCCGGGCCGCCTGCGCGCGCCCGTCGTCCGTTGCCCGGCTCAGCCCTCGAGGAGGCCGGCCGCCAGCTCCCGCACCGCCTGCGCGTCCGGGGCCGCCAGCGCGCCCGAGGCCAATTCGTCGAGCTGCGCCCGGGTGACCCGGGCCAGGGCCGCTCGTACTTCGTCGAGTGAGTTCGCGTCCGCCGAGAGCTCGTCGACGCCGAGCGCCACCAGCACCAGGGCGCCGACTGGGTCGCCGGCAAGTTCCCCGCAAACCGCCACCGGAATGCCCGCCTCGTCCGCACCTTCCACGGTCCGGGCAATCAGCCGCAGAACGGCCGGGTGAAGGGCGTCCTGCAGCCTGCCGAGGGCAGGATTGGATCGATCGGCCGCCATCGTGTACTGGGTCAGGTCGTTCGTCCCGATCGAGAAGAAATCCACGAGACGGGCGAGCTCCCGCGAGATCAGCGCGGCCGACGGAATCTCGACCATGACGCCCGTGGCCATCCGATCCGGAAGCGGTCGACCGGCTCGGGCGACCTCACTCCGAGCCTGGTCCCGAAGCGCGATGAGCAGCTGCGCGTCGGCGAGGGTTCCGACCATGGGTGCCATGACGTGCGGCGTGACGCCCGCCTCTCCGCCTGCGCGCCAGATCGCTCGCAGCTGGGTTGTGAGCAGGCGGCGATCGGCGTAGGCGAGGCGAATGGCTCGCACGCCCAGGAACGGGTTGGCTTCGGCGGGCAGTCCGAGGTAGGGGATCGACTTGTCGCCGCCGATATCCGCGAGCCGGATGACGACCGGGCGATCCGGGCCGAACGCTTCGAGCGCCTGCCGATACGCCTCGGCCTGCTCGTCCTCGGATGGGGGAGCGGGCCGCTTCATGAAAAGGAACTCGGTCCTGAAGAGCCCAACGCCCTCGGCTCCCGCCTCTATGGCCCGGGCCGCTTCGTCCGGCGATCCGATATTGGCGAGCAGTGGAATGCGCTGCCCGTCCGCGGTGGACCCGGGCTTGCCACGCAGACTCGCCGCCGCGAGACGTCGTTCCGCGAGCGCGCCGGCCCGAGCTTCGAGCTCGGTACGGGCAGAGGCGTCGGGGTCGACGAGCACTTCGCCCGTTTCGCCGTCGATCGCGATCTCGGCGGCCGCCGGACGCGGCCTCGAGCAGACCCGGGACTCCGACGACCGCCGGCACCCCGCGGCCACGGGAGAGGATCACGACGTGGGCTGTGGCCGATCCGGCCTGGATCGCGACGCCCAGGAGAAGGTCCTCGGGGATCTCCTCGGCGATCGATGGAGGCAGGTCCTCCGCCACCGCGATCGAGGGCACCTCCGGCAGGGAAATGGTCTCGCCCCGGATGATGCGGGCAATCCGAGCCCCGACGTCCCGGTAGTCGGCGGCGCGCGCGGCCAGAAGCTCGTTCTTGATGCCGGCCATGCCGGCGGCTTCCTCGGCGAAGACCGACTCCACGGCCGAATCCGCGGTCTTTCCGGTTGCGGTCAGCTCGATCGCCCGGCTGACGAGCTCCTTGTCGCCGGCGAGCAGCGCCTGCATCTCGAAGATCGCGCCGTCCTCCTCACGGCCGTGGGATCGGACCCGGGCCGCGAGCCTCTCGAGCTCGGCGCAGGCTTTGTCCGCGGCGGCCTCCACGATCCGGGCTCCCTCCGGGCCGGCGAAGACCCGGGGGTCGGCGACGGGTGGGGAGGGCCTGTAGATCCACACGGGCCCGACGGCAATACCGGCCGCGCCCGGGATGCCGGCGAGGGCGCCGGGCAGGCTGGGCCGAGTGCTCGCGGGGGAGGCCTTGGGGCTCTGGGTTGTCGGGCGGACGCGCAGCTGGGCCAGCTCTCCCGGCGCCTCGAACTCTCGCGCCGCCCCCGCCCGCCGTTGTGCCGGCCGCGGTTGTGCCGGGCGCGGTTGTGCCGGCCGCGGCCAGGTCCGGGAAGCCCGAGCTGGCGAGCAGCTGGAGCGCCTCGAAGGCCGCATCCTGATCCTCGCCCGTGACCGTGACCCTGACTCGGTGGCCCTGTTCCGTGCCGCTGTGCATCACCGCGTTGAAGCTCTTGCCCTCGATCGGCGCCGAGCCGAGCGTCAGGTTTTCCAGGGAAACCGCCGAGCGGAAACCAGCAGCCGTGGTGGCGAAGTTGGCTGCCGAGCGGCCATGCAGGCCCGCCGGGTTGCGGACCTCCATCTCGAACGAACGGCCACTCTCTCCGGCCGCGGCTGCCTTCGGTCGTCTCACCTCGCGCGGCCTTCTCGACCTCCTCCATCGAGCTGCCGAGATTTGCCTGGACGGCCGCGGCAATCGCTCCCGCGACGCTCATCCCCTCGCTCACACGAGCCCGGGCCGCCAGATCCGGATCGACCATCAGCTCCAGGGCCGTGGTCGTGCTCAATACCGCGCTGCCCAGGTCGGCCAGCACGAGGACCCCGGCGCCGGAATCGGCCTGGCTAATGGCATCTGCGATCAGCGCGGCGTCCGTACCGATCGATCCGTCGGCCATCCCGCCGGCGGCGATCAGCCGGATCCCGGGCGCCATCTGGGCCGCGAGCTCCACCACCCCGCGGGCAATCTGCGCGGAATGCGAGACGACGACGATCCCAACACGGGATCCGGCCGTATCGGTCACGCCACTCCTCCTGTCCGGGCAGCTGAAACGCGGAAGGCGATCGCCGCCATCGGAAGGTTACCTCCAGGGTGGCGGCGATCGGCGATCGGACCAAGAGAAGCGGCGGGCCGAAACCCTTCGAGGGCCGGCCCGCCGCGCGATTGACGAGGCGATTGACGAAGAAGGCTACTCGACCCAGTCGAAGGTTCGAGTGACCGCCTTCTTCCAGAGCTTGAGATCCTTCTCGCGAGTGGCAGCGTCCATCTTGGGCGTCCACTCGTGATCCTTCTGCCAGTTGGCTCGCAGGTCCTCGACTTCCTTCCAGAAGCCGACCGCGAGGCCGGCGGCATAGGCGGCGCCGAGGGCGGTGGTCTCGGCAACCTTCGGTCGAATCACCGGAACGCCCAGGACGTCCGCCTGGAACTGCATGAGCAGGTCGTTGAAGACCATTCCGCCGTCGACCTTGAGGGCCGTCAGCTTCACGCCCGAGTCGGCGTTCATGGCATCGAGGACTTCCCGTCGTCTGCCAGGCGGTCGCCTCGAGGACGGCGCGGGCGATGTGGCCCTTGTTGACGTAGCGAGTCAGCCCGGCGATGACGCCGCGGGCGTCGCTCTTCCAGTACGGCGCGAACAGGCCGGAGAACGCCGGCACGAAGTAGACGCCGCCGTTGTCGTCGACGGTCTTGGCCAGCTCTTCGATCTCGGGCGAGGTCTTGATCATGCCCAGGTTGTCACGCAGCCACTGGACGAGAGCGCCGGTGATGGCGATCGAGCCCTCGAGCGCGTAGACAGCCGGCTGACTGCCGATCTTGTAGCCCATGGTCGTGAGCAGGCCGCTCTTGGAGGGAACCGGCTTCGTGCCCGTGTTGAGGAGCATGAAGCAGCCGGTGCCGTAGGTGTTCTTGGCCTCGCCGGTGCCGAAGCAGGTCTGGCCGAAGAGCGCCGCCTGCTGGTCGCCGAGGTCGCCCGCGACCGGGATGCCGGCCAGGTCGCCGACGCCCTTGCCGTACACCTCGCTGGAAGCCTTGATCGCCGGGAGCATGGAGCGCGGAATGCCCATGATCTTGAGCATGTCCGCGTCCCAGTCGAGGGTCTCGAGGTTCATCAGCATCGTGCGGCTGGCGTTGGTCACGTCCGTGACGTGCACGCCGCCATTGGGTCCGCCGGTGAGGTTCCAGATGCACCAGGTGTCGATGTTGCCGAAGAGGAGGTTCCCGGCATCGGCGGCGGCGCGAGCGCCCGCTACGTTGTCGAGGATCCACTTGACCTTCGGGCCGGAGAAGTAGGTCGCCAGCGGCAGCCCGACCTTGGCCCGGAAGCGGTCCTGGCCTCCATCCTTGGCCCACTCGTTGATGATCACGTCGGTCCGGGTGTCCTGCCAGACGATGGCGTTGTGCACCGGCTTGCCGGTTCGCCGATCCCAGACGACCGCGGTCTCGCGCTGGTTCGTGATGCCAACCGCCGCCAGATCCGATGGCCTTGATCCCGGCCTTCGCGAGACCGCCCTTGATGACCTCGACGCAGCGCGTCCAGATCTCCATGGCGTCATGCTCGACCCAACCGGGCTTCGGGTAGATCTGCTCGTGCTCTTTCTGGTCGATCGCGACGACGCCTCCCGAGTGGTCGAAGATCATGAAGCGCGTGCTCGTTGTGCCCTGGTCGAGGGCTCCTACGTACTGAGCCAATTCGCTCACCTCTTGTCGCTTGTCGATCTACCGCGACGACACCGAAGGCCGTGGGTCAGCTCGTCCATTGATCGCGGGCGGCCCGGATCAGGAGGTCCACCGAGGTGGCTCCCGGATCCTGGTGGCCGGCGCTGCGCTCGCCGAGATAGCTGGCCCGGCCCTTGCGGGCAACCAGGGGAATCGTCGCCTGCATACCTTTGTCGGCCGCTTCGACGGCCGCCGACATGGCGTTCGCTGGCTTCTCGCCGCCCTCGACGGCGCGCCGTAGCGCGTCCCGAGCGGGCATGAGGGCGTCGAGCATGGTCTTGTCCCCCGGCTCGGCCTTTCCGAGTCGCTGGAGCGCCGATACGGCGGCGTCGAGGCCCGTGAGCAGCTGCTCGAGGCCGACGGTCGTCTTGCCGGCGGTAGCGATGCCGAGCTGGAGGAAGAAGCTGCCGTAGAGCGGCCCGCTCGCGCCGCCAACGGTCGAAATGAGGGTGGACCCGACGACCTTGAACATCGCGCCGATGTCTTCGGCGGGTTGGACGTCGAGCTTTGGCAGAACCGCCTGGAAGCCGCGATCCATGTTGATGCCGTGGTCGGCGTCTCCGATCGCGGCGTCCAGTTCGGTCAGGTACGTCTTGTTGTCTGCGATCACGCCGGCAAAGCGGCGGACCCAGGCCGCGAAGTCGTCGTAGGACAGCTGGCCCGACTCGTCGAACGACATTGGTCTCCTCGGCTAGTCCGTCACACGCCTGCCGTCACATGCCCCAGCGCAGCGCCGGGGTCAGGACGGGCGCGTCCCAGAAACGGGTCATCTCGTCGTCGAGCTTGAGCAGGCTGATCGAGCAGCCGGCCATGTCCAGAGAGGTGATGTAGCTGCCGACGAGGTTGCGGGCAATGGTGATTCCCTTGCCCTTGAGCATCTTGGCTACGGCGTTGTAGACGACATAGAGCTCGATGAGCGGCGTGCCGCCCATGCCGTTGACGAAGGCCAGAACCTTGTCGCCGGATCGGAACGGCAGATCTTCGAGGATCGGCGTCAGGAGCATCTCGACGATCTGATCGGCCGTGGCCACTTTCATGCGGCTGCGGCCCGGCTCGCCGTGAATGCCGATGCCGATTTCCATCTCGTCGTCGCCGAGGTCGAAGGTCGGCTTGCCGACGGAAGGAAGCGTGCAGCTCGTCAGGGCCATGCCCATCGAGCGGACGTTGTCCTGGACCCGCTGGCACATTGCCGTTACGGCGTCCAGATTGGCTCCGCCTTCGGCGCAGCCGCCGACGATCTTCTCGGCGAGGACGGTGCCGCCCACGCCGCGGCGGCCCGCCGTATAGAGCGAGTCCTTCACCGCAACGTCGTCGGCGATGACGATCGACTTGACCGGAATACCGTCGGCCTCGCACAGCTGGGCGGCGAGGTCGAAGTTCATGATGTCGCCGGTGTAGTTCTTGACGATATGGAGCACGCCGGCTCCACCGTCGACGGCCTTGGTGGCCGCCTGCATCTGATCGGGCACCGGCGAGGTGAAGACCGCTCCGGGACAGGCGGCGTCCAGCATTCCGAGCCCGACGAAGCCGCCGTGCATCGGTTCGTGGCCGGATCCGCCACCGGAGATGACGCCGACCTTGCCCTTCCGAGGCGCGTCCTTGCGGACGACGATGTTCGGCGGCTCCACCCGGATGAGGTCCGGATGAGCGGCCGCCATACCGGCCAGGGCCTCGTCGACGACCCTGTCGGGCGCGTTGATCAGCTTCTTCATCTCACGACTCCTCGAACTCAGTAAGCAATAGGGACGCGAGCAACCCGCCGGCGCAGAACCTGCGCCGGCGGGGGCCGCGCGGACTACTTACCGATTTGGAGGACGATGAAGTTGGTGAAAGCGACGTTGTAGACGACCGCCGCGAGAGCGCCGCCGATCAGCGGGCCGACCACGGGTACCCACGAGTACCCCCAGTCCGATCCGCCCTTGCCCGGGATCGGCAGGACGGCGTGGACGATGCGCGGTCCGAGGTCACGGGCGGGGTTGATCGCGTATCCGGTAGTGCCGCCCAGCGAGAGCCCGATCACGACGATGAGGAGTGCCACGGGCAGTGCGCCAAGGGCCCAGGGACTCGGGCCTACGGGGCTCGCGACCTGGCCAAACGCGAAGATCACGAAGACGAGCACGAACGTGCCGATGATCTCCGAGACGACGTTGAGCCAGTAGTTGCGGATGTTTGGCGCGGTGGAGAAGACCGCGAGCTTGAGGCCCTGATCCTCTGTCGCCTTGAAGTGATCCCAGTAATGAAGCGTGACCAGCGCCGCTCCGATCATCGCCCCGATGAATTCACCGGCGACATACCAGGGCACCTTGTCCCAGGTTATGCCGGTGCTGCCCTGCTTCATTGCTTCCATGACGGCCAGGCCGAGCGTCACGGCGGGGTTCAGGTGGGCGCCGCTGAGCGGTCCCGCCACGACCACGCCGCAGAACACGGCCAGACCCCATCCCATGGTGATGACGATCCAGCCCGAGTTCTGGGCCTTGGATTTTGCCAGCAGCACGGCTGCCACGACGCCATCGCCGAGCAGGATGAGCACCGCGGTACCGAACACTTCCGCCAAGAACTTCTCGGTCATGCGAGGTTCTCCCAGATGTCCCAATCGCAGGTTTGCGTGCGCATTGGGCCGAACGGCTTGGATGGACTCGGATGTCGGTGCTTGACGGCTGACCGATCACCCGGCTTCAACAGGTGCGGATCCAGGAGGCGTCTGACTGTGCGCATGGCAACCGATAGCGCACCGGAGCTGGTGGTGCTGCGCTCACTCCTCCTTTCCGGTGAGTACGCAACTCCGTGCAGCCCGGCGTCTCACGGGCGAACGCGCCTTCGACCACAGACTCTAGGTCGGTCGGACCGCGCGGCACGTCAAATAACTCTCAGAGGTTTCGCAAGATCGCAGACCCGGACACAAATCCCGCAACGAGTTGGGGACCTGTTGGCGGCGTGTGTTATGACAACCCCGCGATCGGCCAGCGGGCTCTTGCGTCGCGGCTGCCGATTAAGGTAGCTGGCCCGTTGACTCGTAAGTTCGGCGGGTGAACAATCCTTGCCCGACGCTTCTCGTAGCTCCGCACTTCGGTTCCCGGAAGGAAGAGTGGTCCGTTGGCGGATCGGCTCGGCGATGTAGGTCCCCGCGTCGTAATCCTCGAGGATGAAGGAGCATTCGCCGATCTGGTCGAAGCCTGGCTGGCTCATCGCAGACCCGATCTGCGACCTTCCGGCGTCGCGGACTCCGATGGCTCGGCAGTCGCCGCCTGTGATCATCGTCAGCCGACCGAATCCGCAGGGCCGGCGCCGCGGATATTCCGGCGCCGGCCACGGCCCTCGAAGAAGAGCAGATCTACCGCGCCCTCGTCGAGTGGGTGGACGCTCGGACGACGAGCGAGCACGACACAGATGTACCCGTCCACATCCGGACCGGACTTCTCGACATGGATACCGCCCGGCGCGAGGTGCGTTTCGACGATGCCGAAGTTCACCTGACGCCGACGGAGTTCCGGCTGCTCCAGTATGTGGCCGAGCATTCGGATCGGGTCGTGGGGCACAAGGAGCTGCTGCTCACGGTCTGGGGACCCGGCTACGGTGACGACGTCCATCTCCTGCAGGTGACCATGCGCAGCCTTCGGGCGCGCCTGGCACTGGTGACGCCGACGCAGGTTATCGAGACCGTATATGGCGCCGGCTACCGGATGGCGCGGCCGGGTCACGAAGTCGCCGAGCCGCAAGGCAGAACGCCGGACCGGGTCTCCCGAAAGTAGCGCCGGCATCGCCTTCGGCCTTTGCCCCTCCCACCCGGCGCTGCGCGAGACTCCCGCCCGCCCGTGAGCCGGGCACGGTCGCCCCGACGGTACGATCGTCGACTCGGACGGCTTCTACTTCGAGGAGCGTGTGACCGCCGACAAGAACCCAGCCGGAACTTCGCCGCGAAGCCGTCAGCGTGCGACTCCAAGGCATCCCGAGCCGCATCGGAAACAGAACTGGCTCCGGGACGTGATCCTGGGCGGCCAGGACGGGCTGGTAAACGTGCTCGGGATCATCCTGGGCGTGATCGCCGGCGGGGGTTCCATGACCGTCCTGATCGCGACGGGCATAGCGGCCGCCATCACGGAATCCATCTCGATGGGAGCTGTCGGCTACACCTCCAGCGTTTTCCGAGCGCGACTACTACCTCTCGGAACGCGAGCGCGAGAACTCGGAGATCGACAACGTCCCGGACATAGAACGCCAGGAGATTCGGGAGATCTACGCGGCCAAGGGTTTCGACGGCGAGCTCCTCGATCGCATCGTCGAAACGATCACGTCCAACCGCGACCAGTGGCTTCAAACGATGATGGACGAGGAATTGCATCTGCGCCCCATCCAGGATGCCGCCATCTTCCGGAGTGCGACGGTGATCACCGTCGCGACGTTGATCGGCCATCTCATCCCTCTCGCGCCGTTCTTCTTCCTCGATAGGACCCCGGCCCTCGTCACCGCGATCGTCTTGTCGGCCCTGGCGCTTTTCGGCGTGGGCGTCTACTCGTCGATCACGCTGGTGGGCGACTGGCGAAGGAACGGCATACAGCTCGTGGCGATAGGGCTCGGAGCCGCCTTGCTGGGTTTCGTGGTCAGCAGCCTCATCCACTCCGCCAACGGCTAGGGCCGCGGCTCGGCCGACCAGGGCATACGAAAACCCCCGACCTTGCGGCCGAGGGTCTTCGTTACGGCTGCGCCCGTCGGCGCTCAGTTCCCTCGATCAGCGCAAGTATCCGCGACCCCAGCGGCCGCGGCGGGGCCCAAAGCTGCTGACGAGGGCGATAACGATGATGGCTCCGATGGTCGCTACGAGGATGCTCGTGGCGTTGACACCGGTCACGTCCGCGACGTGGAGTAGATCACTGGCCACCCAGCCGCCGACGATCGCGCCAACGATGCCGAGGACGACCATCGTGATCAGACCCTCGCGCGTTCCCATGAGAACGCTGGCGAGGAAGCCCGCGACCGCGCCGACGACGAGCCAGGTCAGGAGTGTCATGTTGGGGATGTCCAGCATGTAAATCATTCCTTCCTTCGGTGGCTCGATGCCGACCGATCGGCTTGCGGCCACTCGAAAACGTGCCGGTTGAGGATGCTCTCGGGCATCTTTCGGAGTGGCGAAGGTCGGAACCGCGGGATTTCGAAGTTGTGACAAGACCACCGGGACGCGGCCGGCAGCGTGGAGCGCGGGTCTGGCAGGCCGCTAGGCCCCGGATTGGCCGCTGGCCTGGCGGAATGCTCGCAGGATGGCCTCGACCGATCGTTCCGCGTCGGCCTGGCTGGTGGACCAACCGGACACGGAGATCCGCATGGCCGCGAGACCGTGCCAGACCGTTCCTCCGGCCCACAGCGTGCCGTCCTTCTGGACGCGGGCAATGACGTCGCGGGTGATCGCGTCGTCGTCGCCGAAGCGCACGAGAACCTGGTTCAGGACTACATCGTTGAGGATCCGGACGCCCGGCTCGGCCGCCAGAAGTTCGGCCATGAGCGACGCGACAGCACAGCTCCGCTCGATCATCTGGGCCAGGCCGCGCCGGCCGAGCGAGCGAAGCGCCGCGTACACGGTGAAGCCTCGGGCGCGCCGCGACATCTCCGGCACGTACTCCATCGGATCGCGCTCGCCGGGCACGCCCGGCAGGTAGGCCGCGGAAATGCTCATGGCCGCCCGAACGGCGGCCTCGTTGCGGATGAACGCCAGGCCCGCGTCGTAGGGTGTGTTGAGCCACTTGTGGGCATCCGTGGCGGCCGAATCGACGGTCGAGAGGTCGCCCGCGAGGCTGCGATACCGGGTCGATGCCGCGGCCCAGAGTCCGAATGCGCCGTCCACATGGACCCAGGCATTCGGCAGCTCGCGGACGATCGGGACGATCTCGTCGAGTGGGTCGAAGGCGCCGCTGTTCACGTTGCCGAGCTGCAGCAGGACGATGACCGGACCGCTACCGACTCCGCCGAAGGGCTTCGCGCAGCGCGTCAACCCGCATCCGGCCCTGGCCGTCCACGCCAACCCGCAACCCCGTCCGCGCACCCAGTCCGACCATCCGGAGGGCTTTGACCATGCTCGGGTGGATCTCGTCGCCGGCGACGACCGTGATCGTCGGGGCGCCCTGAAGCCCGTTCGACTCCACGTCCCAGCCCGCCCGGCGCAGGACTTCGTGGCGCGCCGCGGTCATGCACGTCAGGTTGGCCGTCGTGGCGCCCGTGGCGAAGCCCACGCTCGTGTCCGCCGCGAAGCCGAGCACGTCCACGAGCCATCGTCCGGCGGCGAGCTCGACCGCGGCGGCCGCCGGCGAAGGCAGGCGCATGGGCGCGTTCTGATCCCAGGCGCTGACCAGCCAGTCCGCGGCAAGTGCGGCCGGCAGCGTCCCGCCGATGACGAAACCGAAGTATCGAGGCCCGTTCATGGCCGTGAGGCCAGGTTCGACCGCGGCCGCGAGCTCCGCGATCACTCGCTCCGGCTCGACACCGTCTTCGCCGAGCGAAGACGAGAGCCGGTCCAGGATTTCGGCGGCGATGGCAGGGTCCGTTCCGACTGGCCGGTCCGGAAGACGTCTCGAGATAGTCGAGAGCAAGCTCGGCGGCGCGCTCGAGTGGCGCTCGGTAGCCGTCGAACGGCCTCGCCGCAAGGCCATCATCGACCCCGCCCGGCTTCGACCCCGATGCGTTTTCCGCGGACCTGACTGATTCCATCGTCTCCCTCGGCGGCACTTTCGAGATGTGCAGGTTAGCCCGGCTTCAAGGCCTCGACCAGACTCCGAGGCGGTTTCGGCGAGGCCCTGCCCGGCCCGGACCGGGCCGTGCATCACTTCGAGAAGCGCCATCTGGTGCGTCCACGCCACAGAAAAAGGCCATCCGGCCGTGCCGCGGGGGTCAGGTGAAGTCTGACGCCTTTTCGTGTTGGGCTTTCTTATCTAGACTCCGACGGCCACGCTCGAAGTTGACGT
Source organism: uncultured Chloroflexia bacterium (assembly GCA_963816135.1). Taxonomy (GTDB): domain Bacteria; phylum Chloroflexota; class Limnocylindria; order Limnocylindrales; family CSP1-4; genus Fen-1039. The sequence continues at coordinate 1,091,469 of CAWFJD010000017.1, read as the reverse complement.
AAGAACGGCTCACCAGAGGGGTGGCCACCCGAAAGGGTGGTTGTCCAACGAAGTAACACTGTGGCGATGGCTTCGCTGTGAGCCATCATTACCGGTAGTGGTCCCGTCACCCCCGAGAATGGCTCGCTCTGCCGGAGGAGAATTGTGCAGAAGACCTTCCCGCGCATCCGTGTGCTCCGCAACTCCGCGGCCGTCGCGGTTGCCCTCATAGGAGTGTCGCTGCTGGCCCAGCTGCCGGTGGCGATAGGAGCGACGGAGGCCCGGGCCGACGCGAATGAAGCGGTCCGACTGATCAACGGTTCCCGGGCGGCCGCGGGCAAGTCCGCGCTCAAGTGGACCTCTACCTCGCCGCCGAAGCGTCCAACGGCGCCATCCCGTGCCCGGACACGGGCGGCAGCATTTCCGGCCGGGCCCAGGATTTTGCCGCCTTCGGCCAGGAAGACCACTTGCTCCGCAACTGCGCCGCGGCCGTCCTATCAGGTCTCGACGACGAAGTTCATCGACACGCTGCGAGCCAAGCTCGGCTACGGCGCCGCCTCTGTCGGCGAGATCATCGGCATGAACGGCGGCTACGGCAGCGGCAAGTTCCTCTACACCTACAAGGGCTGGTCGACGTGGACGTACTCCACGGCCGGACACATCGTCGCGGCCTGGATGGGCTCCAGCGGCCACGCGCCGATCATCCTGGGTTCCTACGACCGAGTCGGGTGCGGCGCCTGGTCGTCGGGCGGATCGACCATCTTCTACGACTGCATCTTCGCCGCCGGTGGCCCCGCGCCCGGCGGCGTGGCCGCCCCTCCCTCCAAATCGCCGTTCGGCGACGCCGCTCCCGACGCCGGCCCCGACCCAGGTTCGGACCCCCGCCCCTCCGGCCGCCACCCCGAAGCCTGTCACGACGCGGGCCGCCGCGCCCGCAGCCTCTCCGACCCGACCCCGACCCCGACGCCGACCCCGAGCCCGACCCCGAGCCCGACGCCAACCGCGACGCCGACGGCCGCTCCCAGCCCCTCGGCGAGCGAGCCCGTGGCTGCCCAGCTCCGGCCCAGCGCGGTCCCATCTTCGGCCGCCGGGGCGGACTCGATGCCTGCCTCGACCCTCGGCGGCGGCCGGGACGGACCGATGACCGTCGCTTCTGGCGGCGCGATGATCGTCGGCAGCCTGGGCGGCCTGTTGCTTCTCTTCCGTCGACGCCGAAAGGCCGCGGATCGGGCCAGCTGAGTCGAGTCGGCTGGGTCGGGCCGGCTGACTCGACCTTCGCGGCCGCGAGCTGAACCCGGCTAATTCTCGGCGTGGCATCCATCGCCGCCCGGACCGCGGCCAGGAGCTCGTCGGCGGAGTAGGGCTTGGCCACGAACGGGAATCGGGCCTGCATCGCCGCGGGCCACGTTCATCTCCTCGCTGTAGCCCGACGAGAAGAGGAGCTTGATCTCCGGCCGATCCTTCCGGATCGCCGCCGCCGCATCGTGGCCGCTGATGCCGGGCATGACCATGTCCGTGAAGACGAGATCTATCTGTCCGGAGTACGTTCGCGACAGATCCCGGGCCTCGTTTCCGTTGGCCGCGCGCAGGACCCGATAGCCGTTCCGCTCCAGGAGCTGCGAGGAGAACCCAAGGACCGCGGGTTCGTCCTCGACCACCAGGATCGTCTCCCGGCCACTGGACGCCGGCAGCTCAGCGACCACGCTGGCCGCCTCGCCGACCTCGGCCGTGACCGCCGGCAAGTCGACCATGAAGGTCGAGCCTTCACCCGGCCGGGAGTCGACGTGGATGTGGCCGCCCGACTGCGCGGACGATGCCGAAGACGGTCGCGAGGCCAAGGCCCACGCCGCTGCCCGTTGCCTTGGTCGTGAAGAACGGTTCCCAGATCAGGTCGAGCATCGTCGCGTCCATTCCCACGCCCGTGTCCGCCATGGCGAGCCTGACGTAGTCGCCCGGCGAAACGCTCGGGTAGAGCCGCGCCTGTTCGGGCTCGAGAGAGACGTTCGAGGTCCAGATCTGGATCCGGCCGCCCTCCGGCATCGCGTCCCGCGCGTTGGCGGCGAGATTGACGATGACCTGCTCGAGCTGGCCACGATCCGCTTTGACGGCCCGCAGATGCGGCTCGGAGGCGACGCGCAGGTCGATGTTCTCGCCGATGATGCGCCGCAGCATTGGCGCGATCTCTTCCGCAACGCGGTTGAGGTCCAGGACTTCGGGAGCGAGGATCGGCCCGCCGGCCGAAGAGGAGTAGCTGTCGAGTGAGCTTGGCGGCGCGGTCCGCCGAGCTCTTGATCTGGGCGAGATATTCGGCCATGTCGCTGCCGGGCACGGCCTGGCTCCTGGCAAGTTCGGTGAACCCGGAGATGGCGGTCAGCAGGTTGTTGAAGTCGTGGGCCACGCCTCCGGCGAGACGGCCGACGGCCTCCATCTTCTGCGCCTGGCGGAGCTGTTCCTCGAGCTCGTGCTCGCGGGTGATGTCGCGCCGGACCACGACGAAATTGGCGAGGCCGCCTTTCTCGTCCTTCACCGAGGTAACGCTCACCAGCTCCACGAGCGGCACGCCGTCCGCTCGCCGGCCGACGATCTCGCTGGACCAGCTGCCATCGCGAATGACGCTGTCGAGCACGTCGGAGTAGAAGGTCTGGGGCTGCGGCTCGTTCTGCAGGTCTCGGTAGTTGTGGCCAAGGGCGGCGTCGCGGGTCCAGCCCGACGAGCGCTCGAGGGCCGGGTTCATGTAGACGACGGCGCCGGACGGGTCGGCGATCATGATCGAGTCGGTTGACTGCTCGATCGTCTGGATGAGACGGGCCCGCTCGCGTTCGGCCGCCTTTCGCGCCCCGATGTCACGGGCGGTGCCGATGAAGAACCCGCCGGCATAGCGCCTGGCGTGGACCTCGAGCTCGATTACGCTGCCGTCGGGCCGCCGGATCCTGCGCTCGAAGACGGCCGGCCTGCCGGCTTCGAACTCGGGTCGCAGGAAAGGGACTTCGGTGAGGTTGTCCGGCTCGAGGTAGCCGGTCCAGAGCGTGCCTATCAACTCGTCGCGACTCCGGCCCAGGAACTCCGCCATCGCCGGGTTGACGTCCACGATCTGGGCTTCGTCACTCAGCACGAGGACTCCGTCGGCGACCTGCTCGATCAGGTTCCGATAGCGTTCCTCACTGGCCCGCAGGCTCTCCTCGGCCTGCCGTCGTTCGGCGAGGTCGACCACGGTGACGATGGCGTGGGGCTCGCCCATGAGATCGATGACGTCGGCCGAGAAGAGGCCGCGGGTGCTGTATCCGTCGGGGCGCCGGATCGCCAGTTCGAGGTTTCTGACGTGGCCTGTCATCCGCAGTTGTTCGGCCATCCGATCCCGGTCGCCGGGATCGTCGAACAGGCCCAGCTCCACGGCCGTTTTGCCGATTGCCTGCTCTCGGGTCAGCCCGGTCGTCTCGACGAAGGCCCGGTTGACGTCGACGATGCGGCCCTCGTCGCGGAGGCGCGAGATGAGCATCGCCACGCCCGCGGCGCTGAATGCGGCCGCGAACCTGGCTTCGCTGGCCCGCAACGCGTCTTCGACCGTCCGCTGTTCGCTGACGTCCTGGATCGTCGCCATCAGGCAGGCGTCGCCGTCCATTTCGAGGATCGAGCCCGACAGCAGAGCCCAGGCGGGGACGCCGTCGGGGCGCGTGTGGCGGACGAGCTGTCCCCGGAGAGAACCGGATGCGTGGAGGACCCGGATGCTCTCGGCCAGGTCATCCGGGTCGAGGAGCAGACCCGCTTCCTCTGCCGTCTTGCCCAGGACGTCTTCGCGTCGCCAGCCGAACGCTTCGCAGGCAGCGGCGTTCGTCTCGATCAGCCGCCCGGTTCGCAGGTTCGAGATGGTTACGGGCACCGTCGACAACTGGAAGGCAGTCTCGAACGCGGCGCACCTGGCCACGGCCCGATCCGCGGCCCCGGCGACAGACGCCGGCTCAGCGTCGTTCCGGCTGGCCCGCGGTGGTAGCGGCGCCGATGGTTCCATCCGTCTTTCCGAACCCCACAAGACGTTGCCCCGAACGCCGCTCTGTCGTCTCCCGGAGACCGGGTGCGCCCCCAACCCCGCTCAAGGAGCCGCGCGGTCCGACCATTCTTGGGCAGCCCGACCTCCGCGTCCAGAGTCCGGGGGCCGCCACGGCCTTCTTTACGGAGTTCGCCGTAGGTTTGGGGCCCGCGGATTCGGTTCGACCACCAGGACCGAGTGCGTCGGCAGATCCGGAAGGTCGATCCACAGGTAGCCGCCCTCCGCCGAAGACGGCAACTCGACGCCATCCGGGGCCAGATAGCAGCGAGGCGGCGTACCCGGAGGGAGCCGGAACCCCAGCCTGGCACCCGCCACCGGCCACGAGGCATCCACGTGCGGGACTTCCTGCGCGGTCCGGCGCGGGTGGTATGCGACCAGGTGGACGACGAAGCGCTCGGGGCTGCCGGCGGGTTCGTCGGCCGTGTGGCTGTCGGCGGGGTCGTCCGTGGCGGGACCCTGCCGGAGGACGCCGACCTCGATCCAGGGAGGTCCATCGAAGCGGATCAACGGATCCGGCAGAAGCTCGCGGACCAGCGATCGGACGATCTCTCGGTAAACCCAGTAGTCGTGAGCGCGATACGCCCGGAACAGCGGAGCCGCGAGGTAGGCGATCCGTCCCGCGGCCGGCCGTCCCGTCCTGGCCTGGGCTCGAGGCCGCGCCGAGGACCGCCAGCGGGGCGTCGAGCGGCCTGCCGACCGGCGCCTGGGCGTGGCTGAAGAAGTGCTCTGACGTCCGGTCGAACAGGGACGCCGACAGAGAGCCACGCGCGACGGCCCCGGTTCCCGGCCGGACCAATGTCGCGCGGTCGTAGAGGACATAGTCGTAGTCCGTGGCGAGCTCCGAGCCCTCCGCCAGGGACTCGTCCACTCGGAAATAGGACGGCATGGTGGGCGCGGCCCCCAGATGCTCCACGGGCATTCCATCGAGGTCCCAGCCGTCCGGACCCAGGGCCGCCGTGCCGCTGAGCAGCAGGCTGCCGCCTCGAGTGACGTGCGCCGTCAGCGACTCTCGCAGTTGCGCGCCGACTCGCAGGCCGTCCGGAAGGACAACCAGCCGGTAGCCCGTCAGGTCGGCATCCGCGTCCACGATGTCGAACTGGATGCCCGTCTCGAGGAAGATCTGGGCCGCTCCCTCCACGTCTGGGTTCTGTGTGGTCGCGGGCTGACCGCCGAACGACTCCGTCCGCGGATCCGACACGATCGCCACCTCCGCGGCCGATCGAGTGCCGCGAAGCCACGGCTCCAGCTTCTCCATCCGCTCGAAGACCCGGCCCACGAGCCGGTAGACCGCCGGATCGAGCGCTCCCGAGGGATGGAGCTGGTCGCCGATGAAGACACCGCCACCCGCGGCCATGATCGTGCCCGCCTCGTACTCGAGCTGGTCCGCGGTCTTGATGCCGCCGAAATCGGCCCACGACTTGTGGAAGCGGCCGGTCATGCCCAGGAATGGAAGCCCGTAGGTTCGAGCCTGCCGCGAGGCGATCGGATAGTGGAGGTAGCCCCACAGGCCCGGAGACGTTGGCAGGCTCTCGACGTCGAGGTGAGTCTGAAAACCGTACGGTTTCGGCCATCGCCGCATCCGTCGTGCCGTTGAAGAAGACATCAGCTCCTGGCGACTCGTTCTCGACGAGCTCGGCCAGACCGGAGAGGAACTCCAGCTCCCGGTTGCGGGCGTAGCCGACTACGGCCGCGTCGTCGGAAGGCTCGACGCCGGCCTCGGCCATGCGGGACATTCCCCAGGTCGAGTAGTTGGGTACGGCGAGGCAGATGTCGAACCAGAAGCCGTCTACGTCGTAGGCCCGGCAGAGCTCGCGGACCTGATCTCGGACGTACTCGCCGTAGGCGGTCGATGGATCCAGGAGGCTCCAGCGGGCCGCTCCCGGGCCGCCGTCAGGTGGCTGATCTCCGGCCGAGAGGCCGCCCGTGATCGATGGCGCGGTGAACGGCTTTCGGGCGTTGCGTGTGCCGTCCTTCCGGACGACGACCCAGTCCGGATGCGCCTCCGCCGCCAGGTCGTCCCAGCCGATGGTGACGTAGGCGATCGCGCGGATCCCTGCGTCGTGGAGCGCGGAGACCTGCTTGCCCAGGAGGTCGAAGTCCAGGCCCGGGTGCGTGGTTCCGACCCGAGTCGGGTAGTAGGAGTAGCCGTGGTGGCAGCGGGCGAAGACGTTGACCGACTCCACCCGGGCCGACTTCATGGTCGCGGCGAAGGCCGTGGCATCGAACGCTTCGGCGATGGGCCGGACGCAGCCCGGGGTATGGAAGTCGAGATGAACCTGGCGGAGCGGCACGGGGCGCCGTAGCGTTACGCGATTGGTCCGCTGTGCTGGCTGACGCATGTGACGGTTCACCTCCGGACCAATGATCCGCCAAAACGTCGGGCGAGGGGCCGCCGCCCGCTCAGCCCGATTCAAGCGGCTGATGGGCCAGCTCCAAAAGGCGAACAAACGCCGCGTGCCTCACACTTGGCGAGTGATACCCATCCTTGCCGGCCTGGGCACTGCCTTGTTCTGGGCCGCTTCTACGCTCACGTCTTCTCGCGCCGGGCGCCTCATCGGCGCCACTTCGACCTGCGCCTGGATGATGTGCGTGGGCGTGCTCGTCGCCGCGCCGCTGGCGTTTGTCACCGGGCCGGTTCCAGCCTTGCAGCCGTCGATTCTGCCCTGGCTGGCGGGTTCCGCGATCGGCGGTGTCGTGGGCATCCTTCTCACGTATCGTGGCCTTCGGTTGGGCAAGGCGGGCGTCGTCGCCTCGCTGGCCTCGACGGAGGGCGCCATCGCGGCCATCTTCGCCGTCATGGCCGGCGAACGGCTCACGCTGCCAGTCGCGATCGTGCTGGTCATGCTCGCCGGGGGAGTGGCAGTCGTAGCTCTGGCGTCCGGGGACGCGGAGTCCCACGAGCAGGGCCCCGACCAGGTCAGGCGCCAACGCCAGGCCGCGGTCTTCGGCTCGTTGGCCGCCCTCGCCTTCGGCGTCTCGATCTTCAGCACCGCTCAGCTGGGCAAGAGCCTCGATTCGCCGTTCGCGGCCGTCCTACCGGTCCGGGTCGCCGGCGTGATCGCCGTCTTCATCCCAATGGCCCTTACGGGGCGGCTTCGATTGAGCCGACCCGCCGTCCCGATGATCGTCCTCATCGGCGTCTGCGAAGTCCTCGGCAATGCCCTGTATGTCGTCGGCTCGAAGGAGAGCATCGCCGTCACAGCCATCCTGGCGAGCCAGTTCGCCAGCATCACCGCCCTCGCCGCGTTCTTCCTTTTCCGCGAGCGGCTGTCCGTTCGCCAGCGATCCGGCGTAGTGGCCATCGCCATCGGCGTTGCCGCGCTCACGCTCGCCCGGGGCTGAGACTCCTCAGCTGAGCGGCTCCTCGATCACGTACTTGCCTCGCCACTCGACGTGGCCGACCTGACCGTCGATTGGGTCGCGGCCCGTGTAGTCCTTCTGCCAGTACGGGGCGAAGCGCACATCCAAGGGCCCGTTTCGCCACGTGGCGTAAGGAACCAGCTCGTTCCGAATGCCATCGGGCTCCCATGGGTCTGTCACGTAGACGGCGTCGACCCTGAAGTTGTCGCTTACCCGCGGGTCGGCCCCGGTGGCAACGTAGCCGGTCACGAATTGGGCGTGGCTGCCGGACCAGGCAAGGATGCCCACGGGCTTCCGAGTCCGAGCGAGGTCGGCGACCACTCGCCACGCGGCGTCTTCGAAGGTCGCGATCGACCTGTCCTGGTAGACACCGGCCCGCAGCGACCCCCAGCCATACCAGTTGAGGGCGTTTCGCCAGCCATGCGGATCGGTCCCGTCCGCCCAGCGTCCCGTGGTCATGTGGTCGCGCTCGAAAGTGAGGATGTCTTCCTGTCGACCGAACGACGTATCGACCGTCCAATGCAGGTTCGTTGCCGGGGCATAGCCGGCCATCACCGGCATCGTCTCCTCGGTCGAGTAGGCGATTAGGTTCAGCATCGACATCGTCGCGGCCGCCGTGCAGGCCCTCCAGTCCGGGTTCTGCCAGCGCACCGCGTCGCCTCGGTAGAGGTTCATGGTCCACGTCTGCGGCGCGCCGAGCCATGAACCGGCCGCCGCCTCGGTCACGGGCGACGCGGCGCGGGCCGGAGTGGCCGCCATCGGCGCGAGCAGGCAGACGAGGAGCAGGACGCCAATGCCCCGCCGTCGAGCTCTCAAACCGATTCCGATCACGTTCAACGCCACAGCCTCGCAACCGCTCCCGGCGACCGAGTCGCCTGCCGAGCCACCGGAAACCCGGGCTCGCACGCGGACGCCGACGAATGTACAGGAAGGACCTCCGCCTGGCGTGTCCTACTCCCGTCAGGCGGTTACCTGACGATCGGGGCATCGGGTCCGGCGCCGGCGGCCAGAATCCGGCGTTATCAATCGAATTGGGTAGGTGACGCTTCTCCCCATCGGGTGAGTAGAATGGGCCACACCTTATCGGTGAGGTGGCTCCGATAGTACGTAAGTACCAGGTCCGCGACGCCATGCATGGGCACGCGGCGTACCACTGTCCCATTGCGACAGAGCGTCCCAAATACGACCTTCATCCAGTCATGACCTGAGCGTCAGGTACGTCCAATGAACTCGCTTTAGGGGAAGGCCCGGACCGTATATGACCTCGGAAGCCCCAGCGCTCATTCAGTACGCATGCGAGCGCTGCAAGACCCGCTTCGTGCTGCCGGCCTCGAGCCGAAAGCTCGGTCTGGGCGGCAAGTTCCGAGCCATGAGCTCGGGCGTTGGACGCACCGTCCGCCACCACGAGGGACTCGGTGGCGCGTATGACACGGCCAAGCGCCAGCTGCTGGCCAAGATGGACGACGAGGCCTATCAGGCTTTCGTCCAGAGTTTCCGCTTCTGCCACGAATGCCGCCAGTTCGTCTGCAACGAGTGCTGGAGCACTTCTCGCCGCAGCTGCCTGACTTGCGTCGCCAAGTCCATGGCAGGCGAAGTCAGACCTCGACCGCCCTTCGCTCCGGCCGGCCCCGAGATTCCGCGGCCGGTGGCCGCGGCCCGTCCGGCGCGCAACCGCAAGCTTCGGCGTGACGCCACGATCGCGGCTCTCGTTATCGCCGTGGCGCTCCTCGGCGTCGAGGGCGGAATGCTGCTCATCTATGCCGCGTCTCCCGGCCCCACGGCGTCCACGATGATCGTGACGCCCGCTCCGACCGTCTCGGCGACGCCGACGGCCACGCCCCGGGCAACGCTGACGATGACGCCCTCGGCCACACCGGCCGCGACGCCAACCCCGGTCGCGACTCCCGCCCCGACGGCGACTCCGGCGGCGACTCCGACGCCTACAGCAACGCCCACTCCGACCACGAAGCCAACACCGAAGCCCACGCCCAGGGTGACCTTGGCGCCACTGCCTGTGCCGAACGTCACCTGCGGCAACGGTGGACTCGTGTACCTGTGCAACGTCGACAACGCCGGGAGCTACTCGGGCGCTTCGTTCAACTGGTACAGCGACGGGCCACTCCGCGGGATCCGGAACCCAGTTCCAATTCCAGATGGACAGCTCGACGCACGCGATCAAGCTGATCGTGAAGGTTGGCTCCAGGGAAGCCACGTGGATCGCGACCGAGCCGGCGGCTTCGTAGCGGCAGCGTAACCGGGTGCGTTCCGGGCCCAGACCCGCGTTTGCGTCCCGTGCAAACAAACGGCCCCAGGGGCCGTCGGAATCTTGCACCGCATGCAAATCCGGCGGGCGCCACCGCATGCAAAGGATCCGAGCCACGGCGTCCGAGGATTTGCGCCCGGCGCGAAGCCAGCGCTTGGAAGCCGGCTGCTGGATGAACCCCGAGTGGTCCACGCGCTGCACGTACACGGCCCGATAGACTACGCTGCGGCCATGGCGACGATCGAGGATCGCCACCGAGGACTCGACGGCGACACGCCAGGACGCGCTTCGCCGCGAAAGGGAGCCGATGACTGAGGAGCCGGGCGCGACCGAACCGGGAGTGCCCACCGAGCCGGCCGGGCCTACCGAGTCGGGCACGCCCGCCGAATTGGGAGTGCCTGCCGAGTCGGGCGCGCCGCACGAAAGTGAATCGGGACGGTCGCCATCGTTGGCCGCCTTCCTCTCGTTCCTGTGGCCGGGCCTTGGACAGCTGTACATCCGCAATCGCCGCCTGGCGGTGATTTTCGCCGTCCCTTCTCTGGTGGTTCTGCTGCTGCTCGCGTACGGGCTTCGTCGAGGGCCGATCGTCTTTGCGGCCCAGATTTTCGCCGAGCGGGCCGTCGGCCTCGCCGCGGTCGGCATCTTGATCCTGTTCGGGGCCTGGCGGCTCGTCTCCGTGGTCCTCGCGTTCCTCGCCGGGAACCGAAGCTCGACGCACAGGATCGTGGACCGGGCCGTCCTTGGGGCGCTGGCCGCGATCATCGTCGTGACTCATCTGGCCGGCGGCTATTACCTGATGGCCTTTTCCGATGCCGGTTCGGAGGTCTTCAATCCGGCGAACATCAGCCTGATCGAGCAGCCGACACCGGCGCCGAGCCCGTCGCCAGGCTTGACGGCCGGCCCGACTCCCACGCCGGAGGTTCTGCCAACCCCGGAGCCCAACGGCCGCGTCACGATCCTGCTGACCGGGAGGGGCACCGGAACCAGCTACAACGCCTACGACTCGATCATGGTGGTCAGCTTCGTCCCCAAAGACAACACGATCCAGATGGTCAGCGTGCCGCGCGACAGCGCCAGCTTCCCCTTCTACTTCGGCGGCGTCGACTCACCGGCCGTCAAGATCAACTCCCTGCCGGTCTACGTCCGACAGGGAAAGATCATCTCCGGGGACACTCCCTACACCACCCTCATCAAAGAGGTCTCGTACCTCGTCGGCATCCCGATCAACTACCGCGCGGCCATGGACGTCGGCGGCTTCGCCACGATGATCGGCAAGGTCGGCGGGATAGACATCGTCGCTCCGTACCCGATCGACGATCCGACATACGACTGGCTCGACGGCAGCCCATACGGCTTCCAGCTATCCGCCGGTCCCCATCACCTCAACGGGCGGCAGGCGCTGGCCTATATCAGGTCCCGCCACGGCAGGGGCGACAGCGACTGGAAACGCTCGGCGCGGCAGCAGCAAATTCTCCTCGCCCTGCTCCACAAGATGGCCAGCCCGAGCCAGATACTCACCCTGCCGAGTCTATTCAAGACCCTCGGTGACACTGTCGAAACCGACTTCCCGGCGAACATGGTGGCCGACTACATAGCTATGGGCCAGGGTGTTCCTGCGAAGAACATCACCCAGGTCGTTCTCGGACCGCCATACACGGTCACCGGCACGAGCAACGTGAACGCGGCCAACTGCCTGCTCAACGACAAGGTCGCCGAGCTCTCCGTGAAGCTGTTCGGCACGGATAGTCTCTGGTACGGCAAGCCACCGCCCGCCAACACCTGTCCTAAATGAGGCTGGGCTAGGGCCCGTATACCGTGAGGCAGGCCTGGAAGACGCAGCGGGATTCGAGCGGCATGTAGCCGGCCGGAAGGCCGTACGGCTGCGTTCCCGGCGCGGCGACCCAGAAGATCCGCCCGCCGTTCGATATGACCTCGGCCGGGACCGCGTGTAGCACTGCGCCAGGCGCGTAGGCGGCGGTTCCCGCGAACCACTGAGGGTCGTTCCGGCGCAGCAGGTGCAGCTTCTCGCGCAGGTTCGAATTGCCCTCGTCGAGGAGGATCAGGTACTGGTCCGTCGTCGTGGCGACAAGATCGTGCGGACCTGCCTGGGCCTCGATGTCCGGGATCAGGCTCGTCGCCTGGGTGTGGGTAATGGGCAAGCTCATTGAGAGGCTCGAGATCGCGACCACGGCCACCGCGGTGACGGCGGCAAGCCTCGGAAGCCGCGACAAGCCGACTCCGGCCAGGGCCGCGATCGGCATCCACATGAGGATGGCGTACCTCGCGTCGAAGATCGGCCGCCAGACGCTGACGAGGAGCAGGATCGGGATGCCGCTGCAGGACAGCAGGCAGAATGCGGCCGAGCGGCGGGTCTTCGGATCCAGGCGAGGCGATGACAGGACGAACGAGACCAGCGCCACGAACCAGACACCGATCGTGGCGGCCTGGAGGGCGGCGAGGACTCCGGAGAACGCGACCTCGCCCGCAACCTGAGGACCGGCCAGCAACTGGCCCAGCGCTCCGGCCAGCTGAGACACGCTCAGCGGCCCGACCCAGAACCCTTGCCCGGAGTGCTGGAGCTGCGCGCTCGCGAACACGAGCCAGGGCGCGAGGCTCACGACCGCGATCCCCGTGGCCGCCGCGATGGCCAGGGCGTTTCTAATGGTCGGTCGGAGCCAGAGCCCCGCGAGCCCGACTCCGGCCAGGGCGACGATCGAGAAGTAATCGGCCCAGACGGCTGCCGTGGCGCACAGGACGTAAGCGATCCAGACCGTCGCCGGCCGCCGCAGCGACCGGTCGCCCGACGGCTGTTCGGTACGACTGTCCACCGCCTGCCAGAGCAGAAGAGCGCTGGCGACGATCAGGCCGGCCGCCAGACCGTACATTCGGGCGAAGCCGGAAAGCCAGACCGTCGCTGGACAGAACGCGACGAAGAGCGCCGCCCAGATGGCAGCGCGGTCGCCAGCGACGCGCCGCGCGAGCTCGGCCACGAGGGGTATGAGGGCGATGCCCGCGACGGCCGGGACGAGGCGCAGGGCCACAGGACCGCCGGGTCCGCCGAACGTCGCGAGGCCGAGGCCGTCGAAGATGGCCACCACGGCGCGCTCGAGGAGGTAGAAGAGAGGCGGGGCGCTGTCGTGGCCCACGATGTCGAGCATCCGGGCGGGAGTCTGGTGGACCGCGACGGCCGTGAAGTCCTCGTCAAAGCCGATGGGTTGGCGGGCCAGGAATGCCAGCCGGAGCACCGCCCCCAGCGCGGCAGCCAGCGCGACGCCGCGGCGAGCCCCGATCCCGGAGCGGCTCCCGGCGCCCGCGATGCGACCGCCGAGGCGAGTGCCGAAACCGGGCGCGCTCGGGATGGGCCGCGGTTCGGAGGCTGCCGAAGGGGCGAGCCGGCTCACGGCACGACGGCCCAGACCGCCGCCCGGCCCGACGGATCGAAGGCCACGGGTTTGGCCCGGCCGCCCAGTTCGGGGCCGAGGGAGCGGACCAGATCCGTCTGGCTCGGGGCCAGGATCCGCGAGTAGACCTTCGGGTTGGGGATGACCGTGCCGGGTTCGATCATCGCCGGCATGGCGTGGTAATCGAGATACTCGACGTCCACCGTGTCGAAGCCGCCCAGGATCACGGCCGTGTTCGGCTGTTCTCTGGCCGCGTCCGCGATCGCTGTGGCAGGGTAGCTGAACCAGTCCCAGCGATCGGCCACGGAACGATCGAGGTAGACGAAGCCGCTCCAGACGGCAACTCCGGCGAGCGTGGCCGCGACGAGGGCAGCGGCCAGGCCGGGGGCGTACGCAGCGCGCGGCCAGCGACGCCTGGCGATCTCCAGAGTTCCAGCGTTCCGAGCCCGATCGTCACTCCGAGCGGGGCCGCGAGGCCAAGCGCCCGCAGGAAGTGCGGCGAGTATCCGTCCGGGAAGAGCAACGGGGGCAGGATGAAGATCGGCAGGCTCAGCAGGATGAGGGACTCGGCGGGGTCCCTGCGGCTTCGCCAGAGCCGGCGCAGGCCCGAGCAACCCAATCAGCACGAGCGGGATCGGCAGCAACGGCAGCGAAGCCACGTTGTGACGTCCGTTGCCGTCGCCGAAGAATCCGAACATCAGGATCGTGCGCAGGATGTGGATCGGATAGGGCACGTCCGCCACGACACCGGGGTTGAGAACGCTCACCGCCGTGGCCCGGCCGAAGAAGCTCGCGGGCTCGGTGATGGCGACGGCCAGCATCGGCGCCCCGACCACGAGAAAGGCCAGGATCCCCGGGACGATGCCGGGGCGGAGACGCTCGTACTCGCCGCGGTTGGCCCGGCGCAGCCAGAAGAGCCACACGACGAGCAGCAGTGGCAGCAGCTTGAGTGGCTGGTAGGTGTAGAGCGTGGAGAGGGCAGTGACGGCCCCGGCCACGATCGCGGTTCCGCGCGAGGGCCGCGACGCCCATCGGAGCATCGCTATCAGGGCGATGGCGCCGAAGAACGGGACGATGGTGTTCCGCATGCCGTCGCGGCTGACGCAGATGAGCCACAGCGAGCCCGCCGCCCAGGCCGCCGCGACGAGAGCTGTCGCCATGCCCCAGCGGCGGCCAAGCACGGCGATAGCCAGCACTCCGGCCACTCCGATCGCGGCCGCGGTCTCCCGCAGGATCAACGCGGAATCGCCGAAGAGCGAGAAGGCGGCCGCGACCACGTACGCGAAGAGCGCTTCGCGGCCGCCGTCGGACTGGAACCAGACGAGCCAGTCGGCATGGAAACCGGGTTGGTGGAGGAGGCGCAGCGCGTCGAGGCCCTCGGAGGCTTCGTCGCCGTACATCCCGCCCGGATTCGTCGAGATGTCGGCGAACCGGAGAACGGCCGCGGCGACGACGATCGCGGCCAGCGTGACGACGAAGGCGAGAGTCCGGGGCCGGACCCGGATCCGGGCATCGCGCCGCGCCACGACTTCGGCGCCGCCGGCGCCGCCGCCGGCGACATTGGCGGCTTCAACGGCGGCGGCGTTGTCCACGGCGTTCGCTCGGCCCGCGGCCTGCGCGGCCTGCGCCGCTTTCGGGCGTGCCGTCCTGCCGACGCTGGTTTCCCCTCCGTGCCTCACTGCGGTCCTTTCGCTATCGAGCCGCCTGGGCGAGGCGCTTCATCTTGAGCTCGGTGTGGATCGTTTCGCCGCCTTCGTGCCCGTTGTACGGGTAGACCTCGATCGTCTTTGGCCCGGCGTAGTGGTTGTAGGCCGCGAAGACCGTGGACGGCGGGCAGGTGAAATCCATCAGGGCCACCGAGAACAGTGCCGGCGCCTTCGCCCGAGCGGCCAGGTTGACGCCGTCGAAGTAGGAGAGTGTCCGGAACACCCGGTCCGTCTGCTCGCGGTGGATCTTGCAGTAGTGAACGACCTCTTGATACGGGTCGCCGTCGGTGATCTCCGTGGCGCGCCGCCAGTGGCACATGAACGGCACGTCGGGCATGGCCAGGAGCAGATCCGGCACGAGTCCGGCCGCCGCCAGCGCCTGGCCGCCGCCCTGGCTGCCGCCCGTGACCGCGACTCGGGTCGCGTCGACGAGGGGGTTGGCTCGCGCCGCCTCGACGGCCCTGACCGCGTCGGTCATGAGCCGGCGGTAGTAGTAAGTCTCGGGATCCCCGATGCCACGGGTCGCGAAGCCCGGATACCAGCCGGTCTGCGCCACCACGGGAGTCTCGGGGTCCGGGGTGTCGCCGGCGCGCCAGTTGCTACCCTGGCCGCGGACGTCCATGACGAAATGAGCGTGGCCCGCCGACGGAGGCAGGAGCCAGTCCACCGGCCGGCCGCGACCGCCGCCGTAGCCGATGTACTCGACCAGGCACGGTAGCTTGCCGTCCTTGAAGAACGGCGAGGCCGAGGGATCGCGAGGGGCGATGAACCAGCCTTTGATGGGTTGGCCGCCGAAGCCGGCAAAGGTGACGTCGGAGACGTCGAGTGTCGCGAGGCCGGCTTCGTACGGCTCGAAGGTCGCGGCGAGGGGATGGGAGCGCGCGTCGGCCAGCGTGTCAGCCCAGAAAGCGTCGAAGTCGGCAGGCTCGTCTCGCTCCGGCCTGTAGCGCTCGAGCTCGGCCAGAGGCATGTCGTACAGCACGCCGAATCCTCCTTGTGCGCGGTCGATTTGCAGCCGGGTCCGGGCGGTGGACGTAGGAGCGACCCGCTCGCGCTCAGGTTAGCGGACCCGAGGCTGACAGGCGCCGCGGGCCGCGCGCAACTAGGCGGCTTACGGCTGGACAGCGAGGCGCCTACTGGACGCGGGCGTCGTGGCCCTTCCAGAACGGTTCGCGCAGTTCCGCCTTGAGCACCTTGCCCGTACCGCCCTTGGGCAGGGCGTCGCGGAAGTGGATGTCCCGCGGCACCTTGAAGCGGGCGAGCTTGAGCTTGCAGTGCTCGCGCAGGTCCTTGATCGTCGCCTCCGCGCCGGGCTTCAGGACTACCAGGGCCACCGGCGCCTCGCCGAGAGCTCTGTCCGGAGCCGATACGACGGCGCATTCGAGGACGGCCGGGTGCGAGAGGATCGCGTTCTCCACCTCCACGGATGAGATGTTCTCGCCGCCGCGGATGATGATGTCCTTGGAGCGGTCCTTGATGAGGACGTAGCCCTGCTCGTCCATCACGGCCATGTCGCCGGTGTGCAGCCAGCCGTCGCGAATGGTCGCCTCGGTCGCCTCCGGATCGCGGTAGTAGCAGTCCATCACGACGTTGGATCGGACGACGATCTCGCCGATCTGCTCGCCGTTCGGCCGGACGTCGCTGCCGTCGTGGTGGACGACGCGGATCTGGACGCTCGGCAGGGCCCAGCCCGTCCTGGCCTGGCGCTCGATCCGCATCTCGGGTGGCTCGGTTTCCGTGAGGAACGTGCGCGGCTGAGCCAGTGTCAGGATCGGCGAGGTCTCCGACAGCCCGTAGCCGACGATCGTCTGGACCCCGAACGCTTCCTCCAGGCCGCGAACCAGCGTGGGGGACGAGGGCGCGCCGCCGATGATCAGCTGCTTGAGGCTCGAGAGGTCGTATTTGGATCGGTCGGCGTGGTGCAGGATGGCGTTGAAGATCGCGGGAACGGCCAGAATCCGAGTGACGCCATGCTTCTCGATCGCGGCCATCAGGGCGGCCGGCTCGAACCGGCGGAGCATTACGTGCCGGCCGCCGACCATCGTCAGGAAGTGCGGCGTTCCCCAACCGTTGACGTGGAACAGCGGAACGACGTGGAGGACGACGTCGTCCTGCGTGAAGCCGAGGCCGACCTCCGCGTAGAGGGCATGCAGATGCAGCTCCCGATGCGTCATCGAGACACCCTTGGGAAAGCCCGTGGTGCCGCTCGTGTAGAACAGCTCGGCCATGGAGTTCTCGTCGATGTCCGGATGGAGTGGCTCCGTGGAGCCGCCGGCGAGCATGGCCTCGTACTCGTCGGTCGCGACTCCGCCGGCCTCGCCTTCCATGATCACGAAGCGAGG
Organism: uncultured Chloroflexia bacterium; assembly: GCA_963816135.1. Lineage (GTDB taxonomy): Bacteria > Chloroflexota > Limnocylindria > Limnocylindrales > CSP1-4 > Fen-1039. The sequence goes on along the minus strand of CAWFJD010000017.1, from coordinate 1,074,373 downwards.
CAGGTTCTCGAGCTTCGCGGCGATCTCTTCGACGAGCGCTTTGAAGTCGCGGTGGAAGAACACGACCCTGGACCCGGCGTGGCCGACGATGTAGGCGATCTCGCCGGGCGTCAGGCGGATGTTGATCGGGTTCAGGACCGCGCCCGCCTCGAGGACGCCGAAATAGGCCTCGAGCAGCTGGTGGGTGTTGTAGGTGATGAAGCTGACCCGATCGCCCGGCTGGACCCCGAGCCCGACGAGCGCGTTGGCGAGCCGGTGGGTGCGCTCCCCGAATTGCCGGTAGGTCAGCCGAAGGTCGCCGTCGACGACACCGATCTTCTCGCCGAAGAAGGTCTCGGCCCGATCGCGGAAATCGAGAACCGATAGCGGAACGAACACCACAACCTCCTCGCCGGTCGCGACACGGGATGGCCGCCCGACCCGAGGTCCGCGGCACCGCGACGGGCAAACGATAGCGTCGGCGGGTGAGTCAGGATTGGCGTCCGTGCGCGGCCGTACGCCGCTCGGCCCGCGAGAGGACGGCGACCGGTCGGAGATGTCCCTGCCGCCGGCTGGCTCGACCTAGCCGATGGCTTCGGCCGCCGCCTCGCGAGCCGCTCGGACGAAGGCCCCGAAGAGCCCCTCGAATTCGCTGGGAGTGGATTCCGTCCGCTCCGGATGGCACTGCACGCCCACGATCCAGCGGCCGTCCCGGCTCTCGGCCGCCTCGACGAGCCGTCCGTGCGAGCTCGAGGCCCAGCCAACCGCGCGGAGGCTCGGAGCCAGCCGCGAGTGGTCGATCGCCTGATGGTGGAATGTGTTGACGAGCAGCTCGATGGAGCTGTCGCCTTCGTCCGTGGCGGCCAGGCCTTCGGGGGCGGCGGCCGCGATCGATCGAGCCAGCCGGCTGTCCGGGTCGATGACCAGATTGTGGATCTCGGCCGCCCCATCGCCGTATGACGTACCCGCGTGCTCGGGGACATCCTGGATCAGGCTGCCGCCGGCAAAGACGTTGATCGCCTGCAGGCCGCGGCAGACGCCAAGAACCGGCAGCGCCCGTTCCTCGGCGGCCCGCCAGGCGGCCAGCTCCAGCCGGTCCCGTTCCGCGTCCACTTCCTCCGAGCCGGCCATCTGCTCGCCGTACAGGGCCGGATCGATGTCCGAACCGCCGGTCAGGAACAGAGCGTCCATCCGGGCGAAGAGCTCCGGCCAGGCATCCGGCGGGACTGCCGAACTGATCGGCAGCGGCTCCGCGCCATGCCGGGCGATCGCCGCGACATACAGAGCCAGTTTCTGGCGGCTCAGCTCCGGGTTCCTGGAGCGAGCCGGGTCGGGGCCGGTGATGAGGATGCGGGGCGGGACCGAGGTCCGTTCCGAGATGAGTTCAGACATGGGTTGAGAGTATCTCTTGGACGCTGCGGCCGTGATCGCCAGTCTGCCTGTCAGGACCATGGCGCCGAGAGGCGAGATTACCTGCGGGCTATGCGGGCTCGGCCGTCGGCTCCTCAGGAGTGCTGCCACCGCGCGGGCGGCTTGCGGGGAGGCCGGCCCCAGCCGAGCCTGCCGATCCACCCGCGCGGCACGTTGAGTTGCACCGCACCCTCGTGCGCTTCCCGGATCGCCGACGCCGGCACGTAGACCCGCCACAACGGAAAGTAGTGGCCGAACAGGGCGCGGTGGATCTTGAGATAACCGTCCAGGTGATCCGCCACGCGTCCCACGAGTTGCCGCTCATTGTCGAACACGAGCCAGCCCACCGCTATCTCGAGCAGCGAGAAGCGCCTTTGAGGCGCGGGCAGCCGGCCCATTTCCACGAGCATGTCGCGAAGCGGATCCGAATCCACCCAATGATCGGACATCGCAGGTACCCCGGGCGACCTCGGCGTGGCGCAATCATGGACCTGTGGGTCCAAGTCGCCAAGAGTGGCCCGACCTGAGTTCCACGGGCTTCGGACGGTCACGAGGCCGGGAGCGGAGGGTGGAGGCAGGGCCGCTCTGGGGGAGAAGCGGCCCTGCCATGGTGGACCAGGCGCGCAACCCGCTCAGGGTCGCGAAGGCACGCTCCGATGGGTCATCGCCTCAGTTGGGTAGTCGGTTATGCCGGCAAGGCGATAAAGAGCCGAAATGGCTATCACATGCTCGCCGAAAAGGATGGCGTCGCAGCCTTGGAGGCTGGAGGCCCGAGTTCGGGGGTCGGTGGGTCGGTGGCTCGGTCAGGATCGTGCCGGCGGGCGAAGGACGCAGCGCCGCGCCGCCCCGACGATTGGCGGTCGATGTTGCGCGGAGTCATGATTGTGCCCGAAAGGAGTGGGAATGGTCGACCCGATTACGGAACCTCTGGCGCTGGCTGGATGCAGCCTGGCGATCCGGTCGTTGCAGCCGCGGCCCAGGCCGACGCCAGGACGCACCTACGTCCTGCTCCACGGGATCGCGGCCACGGGCATGGCCTGGATGCCGGTGGCGAGGATCCTCTCGGCGGCGGGTCATCGAGTCCATGCCCTGGACTTTCGGGGTCACGGCCAATCGGATCGACCCGAAGCGGGCTACGACCTGCCCACGTTCGCCGCGGACTTGCTCGGCACCATCGACGGACTGGGGCTCGATCGACCGATCGTGGTGGGCCACTCCCTGGGCGCCGCCGTGATCCTGGCTGCGCTGGCGGCGAGACCGGAAGTCGCCGACGCTTGGGAAGGCATCGCTCTGGTGGAGGGCGGCCTGGTGCCGGCGCGAGAGCAGTTCGATTCGTTCGAGGAGTGCGAGCGCCGGCTTGCGCTGCCACCCGTCAACGGCATGCCTCTGACCCAGGTCCGCGGTTATCTGCGCGGCACCAACCCATCCTGGTCGGAGGAGCGGCTCGCCGCGGCTTTGGACTGCTTCGACGTGGACGACGGTGGCACGGTCTCGTGGCGGTTGACGGCCCCTCGTTACGCGGCGCTGATGCGGGCGCTGTGGGATCAGGACGTCGCCGCCGGTTGGGCGCGGCTCGATGGGCGGGTGCTGATCCTGGCCGCGGATACGGGCGACGCCGCCTGGACATACGCCAAGCGATTGGCGGCCGAGCATCTGATCGCGGACCGGCCGCGCGCTCGTGTCGCGTGGGTGATGGGCGACCACGACATCCACCTGGATCGGCCCGCCGACGTCGCCGAGGCCCTCGTCGAGGCCATCGGCTAGTCAGTCGGCTGCGCCGCGGGCGCTACCGGACGCGCGTGCGGGGATGCCAGCGGGCCGCAGGAGCAATCGCCTGGGCCACGGACCCTCGGAGCCGGCGAGAGGGTGGAGCGCGCCGGACGGCCGGCGTCGTGCCGCCAGGACCGACGCCCAACCGACCGCGAACAGCAGCCACATGTTCTGGTCCAGCGCGCCCGCACCCAGAACCGCGAGCACGGCGACGTCGTTCTCGAGCAGCAGGATTGCCGGCAACGCGAACACGAAGCCGTGAGGCCACAGGGCCGGCGACGCGAAAATCGAGGCCAGGCCAAGAGCCGCCAATCCGCGGCGCCCTCTGAACAGCAGCGCCAGGGCCACGAAACCCGCGCTGAGGATCACGTACACGGCCGGAGCCACCTCTTTGGCGTAGGAGTAGCCGAAGAGGGCGGGCACTTCCAGCTGCGAGGTTCCGCGATACTGCAGGCCCTGCCACCAGGCCCGCCACGAGTCCGCCCCGACGATCGGCAGGGTCACGAGCACGAGCAGCGCCACCACGAAGGCGCCGGTGGCGAAGGCGCGGAACCTGCGTTCTCGGAGGAGCCAGAGCACGGGCACGCCGGCCTGGACCTTGAATATCCCATCGATAACGAGCGTCCCGCCGGCGCGAACGGAGGCCGCGAACAGCAGGAACGTCAGGCTGGCCACGTTGCCCGATTCGAAGCCGATCACCACCGGCGGAAAGGCCAGCAGGACGAGGCCCCAGTTGCGCGACAGGCCGAGCATCCGGAAGGCCTGGTAAGCGCAGGCGATCATCGCCGCGGTCCATGCCACGTCCACGAACACCTCGGGCAATCGGTCGAGGAGCGCGAAGAGAGGCAGCAGGGGCGGGGGATAGAGGAAGTAGTCGTCGCGCGGTCCATCGGGCCAGGTCGTCAGGGGAGCCGTCAGATACGCCTGCCCGCCATCGAGCCAGCGCGAAGCCGAGCCCAGGTAGACGTTGAGGTCGTAAAGGTGGGTCGGCTGCTGCAGCCACAGGAAGTCGTAAAGCAGCCACAGAGCCAGGATCTGGGCGAACAGCAGCCCGGCGGCCGTGCGAGCGGTCCAGCCAAACAGGACCGAACCCGCGGCCGCGATGGCGACGGCGAGGACCACCCAGCAGGCCGCGAAGGGTATGTTCAGGACTGGCCGGCCCAGCTGATCGAGCGAGTTCCATACGACGAGCACGGCGGCGATGGGTACCGCCAGACTGGCGGAACCCGCGCGCAACCACCCCAGGGCCAGGACGTCGCTCAGGCGGCTGCGACCGGAAAGCACAATCGAGTTGAGCCTGAATAGCACGGGCAGGATTCTATGACGCGCCACATCCCGGCGATCTGCCCGAACGCGACCTGCCCGAAACGCGGGATGTCAGAACGGCCACCTGCCCGCGGCGAGCCCGATCGCGAACAAGCCTCCGAACAGCAGTCCGAGCCGCGCGGTTCCTCGCAATGCCGGGTTGAGCCGGCGCGGATCGCCGTCCTCGAAGACGGTTCGGGCGAGGGGAAGCGCCGGCGGCAGGGCCAGCCACGGGAGGAGGACCAGCGGACCGGTCGAGGATTTCGATCCCGGCGCCTCGGCCGAGGATCAGGGCAACGGGGATCAGCCAGGCGAACACCAGGCAGGCGGCGTACTCCGCCCTCGCGAAACCCTTGCCAAAGCGGACCGCGAGCGTCCACTTGCCTGCGGCCCTATCCGTGTCGATATCGCGGAGGTTGTTGACGACGAGAATCGCCGTCGCGAAAGCCGCGGCCGGGATCGAGGCCGCCAGGTAGAGCGGTTCCACGCGGCCTGTCTGGAGGTAGGCCGTCCCGACCACGCACACAGGGCCGAAGAACACGAAGACGAAGAGCTCGCCAAGGCCTCGATAGCCGAACGGCCAGGGGCCGCCGGTGTATGCCATGGCCGCGATCACGGCCGCAATTCCCAGGCCCAGGATCGCGGGTCCGCCGACGAACGCTAGAAAGGCGCCGTCGAGGCCGGCCGCCGCGGCCAGAGCCAACATGCCCGCCTGCATCTTGCGCGGCGAAATCAGTCCGGCCGCCACGGCCCGGGTCGGTCCGAGACGGTCGGGCGTGTCCGCCCCCCGCCGAAAGTCCGACAGGTCGTTGGCGAGGTTGGCGAAGGCCTGGAGGAGCAGGGCCGCCAGCAGGCAGCCAAACGCCGTGTCGAGCCGGAAGCTAGCTCCGCCGGCCTGTGCCGCGCCGAGACCCGCGAGCACGCCCGCCGCGGATGCCGGCAGTGTCGCCGGCCTGATCGCCAGGACCCAGGAAGCGAGGGACGTTGGCCTGGTGGCGGCGACCGAAGAGGAGCTCATCCCGAAATGGTGGCACAGGCCCTGGGCCGTCGCGCCGGTGATTCGGCCCAGGCACGCTGGACTACCATGCAACGCATGCTTGACAGCCTCGGCACCGCACGCAGACGGACGTCGCGCCGCCCATCGGCCGCGGGTCTGGCGCTGGCCGGCGGCGGACTTCTCCTGTCCACGCTCCTCGCCGGGCTCCTCCAGGGCCCGCTCGGAGTCCGGAACGCGGCAATCGTCTATCTGCTGGCAGTGGTTGCGGTGGGCTTCGGCTACGGCAGCTGGTACGCGGTCGGGACGGCCGTCGCGTCATTCCTGGCCTACGACTTCCTGTTCGTCACGCCGCTCTATACGTTCGCGGTCGGTTCGGTCGAACAGTGGCTGGATCTACTGCTCTTCCTCGTCGTCGCCGTGGCGATCGGCCGGCTGAGCGCTCTGCAGCTGCAGCGGCGTCGGGAGGCCGAGCTTCGGAGTGCGGAGGCCCTGGCCATGTTCGCCATGAGCCGAGACATCGCCACGGCCAATACCGCCCTCGAGGCAGCCTCGCTCCTGGTCGCCAGGCTCGCCCGCGAGGCCCAGATGGCGCGGGTCTGGATCGGTCTCGGCCCCTCGATCCGTGAGGAAAGGGTCGTCGCCGACAGCTCTCCGGAGGAACCCCGGCCCGCGATCGCGGCCCGATGGGTTCTGCACTCGACCGGGGCCGAGCAACCGAGCTGGATCCGGGTTCGGGACACGGCGCCGGCGGGCCGCGGCTCGAGCGGCGCATCGAAGCGCGATGCGGCGGACGTCTGGATTGCCCTGCGCGTGCCGATGGCCGTTGGCGGCGGAATCGATGGGTTCGCTCTGGGCGATTCGCCAGGTCTCGGATCCGTTCCCGGGCCGGTCTCACTCGCGCCTGCTGGCTGCCGCGGCCGATCAGCTGGCCCAGTCGGTCGTTCGCGATCGGCTCGCGGCCGAGGCCACGGCCGCGGAAGCGGCCCGACAGGGCGACGCGCTCAAGTCGGCGCTGCTGGACTCGGTTTCTCACGACCTTCGAACGCCACTGTCCGCGATCCGGGCGATGGCCGGGAATCTGATGGACCCGGACGTGTCAATGGCCGTCGACGATCAGCGCCGGGCGGCCATGTCCATCGACCGGGAGGCCGAGCGGTTGAGCCGGCTCGTTCGGAACATGCTCGATCTCGGGCGTATCGATGGCGGCGGGCTATGTCCTTCGTTGGAGGCGTACGCGCTGCCGGATCTGGCCGAACCGGTCCTGGATCGTGTCCGCCCCTCTGTCGAGTCCGGTCAGGTGGAGTTCGACATGCCGCCGGATCTTCCGGCCGTGCGAGTCGACGCCATGTTCATCGATCAGATCACGACGAACCTGATCGACAATGCCGTCCGCTACGGCGCCGGCCGGACCATTCGCGTTTCGGCGCGGGCGACCGAGGAATTCGTCGAGCTCGTCGTGGAGGACGCGGGTCCCGGCGTTCCGGCCTCCGAGCTGAGCCACATCTTCGAGCGCTTCTTCAGGCTCCCGGCCCGGCCGGGGTCGCGAGCCGGCGGGGGGTCGGGGATCGGGCTCGCGGTCGTGAAGGGCTTTGCGGAGGCGATGGGCGGTTATGCGCTGGCGCGTCGGAGCGCGCTCGGCGGGCTCGCGGTTGTCGTCGGATTGCCGATCGAGAAGATGGCAGAGCCGGTCACTTCGGCAGACGGGGACGGCCTCGAGCCGGCGAAGGGCGCCGAGTCGGTGGCCGATGCCACTGCCGAAGACGTCGAACCATCCGATGTCTCTGCCGGCGCGGAATCCTGATGTCCGACGCCGCCGCGGTCCTGCTCGTCGAGGACGATTCCGCCGCGCGCGTGGCCATCGCTGCCAATCTCCGCGCTCGCGGCCATGAGGTTGACGAGGCCGGAGACGTTCGTGGCGCGCTCCGAGCCTGGGACAACCGGCGCCCGGACCTGATCCTGCTGGACCTCGGTCTTCCGGATCTCGACGGCCAGGCCGTCATCCTGCGCGTCCGCCGGGAAGCGAACACGCCGATCATCGTCCTCTCCGCTCGCGGTCGCGAAGAGGATCGCGTGGCCGCGCTCGATGCCGGCGCGGACGACTATCTGACCAAACCGTTCGGCCTGTCCGAGCTGCACGCGAGGATCCGCGCCGTGCTCCGCCGGGCCGCCGGACCGGCCGCCGATACCGAGGGCCGCCTGACGCTGGGATCCGTGACCCTGGACGTGGCCCGTCACCAGGCGCTCGTCAACGGCGCACCCCTGGATCTGACGCCCCGCGAGTTCGAGCTCCTCAAGGTGCTGCTCTCGCAGCCCGGCCGCGTCGTCACCGCGGGCCGGCTTCTGCGCGCCGTCTGGGGTACGGCGTACTCGGCCGAGGCCCACTACCTCCACGTCTATGTCTCACGGCTCCGCCGCAAGCTCGCCGCGGCGGACCCGGGCGGCGCCGCCGGTCGCCTCATCGTGGCCGAGCCTGGCATCGGCTACCGGATCGTGGTGGAGTAGCCGGACTCCCCTCGCTACGGCGCGATGATCGGGACCCACGTCAAGCCGCCGTCATGTCGTCGCATAGACGTTGGAACCCGTCACCTCACAGGGCTGCAGCTCGCCGGCCGCGCCTGTTGCGCAGCTGACCTCGGAAGTGGCCAGCCAGCCATCGGTCGCGCTCACGAAGGTGATGGTCGTCGGCGAGCCTTCGAGACCCGTCGTTGCGATTTCGCTCCAGGTGAGCCCGGCGTCATGGCTGGTCCAGAGACCCGTGGGCGCACCCGAAGAGCCTGGTTCATTCGTCGCGATCCAGGATCCTTCGCCGAGCGTCGTGGCCTGGTAGCCCGTCGGGACAAAACCTCCGGCCTTGCCGCTTATCGTCCACGTTCGTCCGCCATCCCGGCTGTCCTCAGTCCTGACAATTCCGGTCTTGCCCCACGAGACGAGCGCCCGCAGGGAGCCATCGTTTCGGCGTTCCAGCAGCCGCACGTTCACGGACCCGGCCGTGCCGTTGCCCTCCGTGGTCGAGGCAGGAATGACCGGGCTGGACAGATGGCCGGTGATCCACGTCCGTCCGCCGTCCTGGGTCACGGAGAGGACGGATGGAGACCTTGCGTCACTGCCGTAGCCAAGAGCCGGATTCACGAAGGTGACCTGGTCGAGGCACGGGGCCGGCGTTCTCTCAGCCCAGGTGGCGCCGCCATCCGTGGTGGAGAAGTGCCTGCAGATGGGCGCCGGCGCCTGGGGCGGAGGCGACGCGTCGGCGGTCTTGTCGAGGGCGGACGCGGGTCCAAAGACCACGAAGAGCTCGCCCGTGAGCGCATCTCGGAAGTGAACGTTCGAGGACCCGTACGTCCCCGCGGGGTTGCCCGGAAGTGCTCCCACCGGGACCTGCGATTCGAGCCAGGTCCGTCCGCCGTCGTTTGTTCGAGAGACGCTCGCGGACGCCTCCGCGGCGCCGCCCATCCACGGCCCGGGCCCAACGGCCCAGCCGTTGTTCGCGTCTACGAACTGCACTTGCGAGGCAGGAGGGATATCGCGCGGCTCGGACCACGTCACACCGCCGTCGACGGTCACGAGGAGGGAGGGGCTGCCCGAACTCGTTTCCGTGGACACGACCCAGCCCACCTTGGAATCGACCCGGCCCACACTCTGGACGATCCGACCGCTGCGAACCGCGTCCACGGAGGGGGCCGGCGTCGGGTCGCTCATTGGCGGCGGAATAGGAAGCGGACGGGGCCGGTGGACCGAGCAGCCCGGTCCAGGTCTCGCCTCGGTCATGGCTGGCATACAGACCTGTGGCTCCCGGCCCAATCGCCGACGGGTTGCCGGCGAGGACCCACACATCTTCCGCCGAAACCCACTCGGCCTGGCTGATGGGACCTGGCAGCGTCTGTGTCCGATAGCTGGTCCACGTCCTGCCGCCGTCATAGGTAGCCTGGAATGAGGTTGGCGTGGAGCCGAGCGGAGCGACTGCGAAGGGCTGCTCGGCGGGAAGTGTGACTAACGTTGAGTAGCCGAAACCCGGAGAGGTGCCTACGACCGGCTCCCTGGAATTGAGGCTCCAGGTTCGTCCGCCATCCTTGCTGGAGAAGCTCAGGATTTCCGCGGTGGAGTCCGAGCCGTGGGGGAGCCTCACTATCACGGAGTCTCCCTTGACGACAGGAGGATTGGACCATCTCGCGATCGCCGCGCCTGATGGCATTGGCAACGCCGATTGGGTCCAGGTCCGGCCGCCATCGACTGAATGGATCACGGCATCGAACCCGGAGTCGGTGGCCGTCTGCGCGAGCCCCCAGGCCTCCGTGGGACTGACGAATTGGGGCATCGCGGTCGCTGCCATCGTGGAGGCCACCGACCAGCTGGTTCCGCCGTCCGAACTGGCAAGGAGCGTGGTGGCGTCGGCAGGAAACGCCGGCCCGGGGGTTGGTGGTGGAGTGGAAGTCTGGGTGCCGCCACCGGCGTCCGGCGAGTCCGAGACCGTCTCGTACTGGGAGTTGCTTCGAATTAGCGTAATCCAGCCGTGCTTGTCGTCCACGAACTGGACCAGTCCAGGCCCTTTGTAGATCCCTGGCAGGCGGGTCGATTGCCAGGTTCGCCCGGAGTCGCTCGTCCGCCAGACGGTTATCGAAAACTCGGGATTGGCGATCGTGGATGAAGCCGGCGATTCCCAGCTCACGAGCCAGCCGTGGTCGGCGTCGATGAAGTCCGGGTAGAAGTGCACGGGATAGGTCTCAGAAGTCAGCGCAGGGTTGGCTCCGCCGACCTCGCCGCCGGTTGGTGACTCGCCGGCGACGATCGGTGTGGGCGTCGCATCCTCAGGCGTTGCCACGGAGTATCCGGAGCCCCACTGCTGGCCGGGGGAACGGCCGCCAGGCACGGTTCCCGTGGACCAGGTGTGGCCCCCGTCTCGAGTGACGTACAGCTGTGAGCCGGCTTCGGCCCAGGCCGTCTGGGCGTCTATCCGGCCGAACATCTCGATGCCGGCAGGCATGTTCGGGCCTGGCACGCTCGACGCTCCGGCGCGATTCCTGGGCGACTGCGAGGCCAGCAGGCCTGCCACCAGGACCGCCGAAATGGCGATGGCCGCCGCGACTCCAAAGAGATATCGGGCGGCGCCGGCAGGCCCACGGGATCTGCTCCGAACCGCTCCCATCGATCGGAGGTCGCGGAGATGCTCATGCAGGAATTCCGGCGCGACTTCCGGCGGCGCGATCCGGGAGTGGAGATCGTCGGAAAGGCGCCGGCCCAGCTCCTCGTCGTTCATGGTCGATCCTCCAGCACCTTTCGGAGCGCATGCAGGGAGTTGTGAAGGCGCGACTTCACCGTTCCGGCGGGCACCCGCAGGCGCTCGGCGATGTCGTCGACCGTGAGGTCCGCCCAGAAACGCAGCACCACTACGATCCTCTGGTCCGGCGTAAGCGATTCGAGGGCCCGACCGAGCTCGTCTCGGCTGGCCGCGGATTGGCTGCCGTCGGCCACGAACGGCAGCGGGCCGAGGTCGATCGATCGGACGCGATTGCGGGCCCGTCGCCGCAGCTGGTCGCGGCAGGTGTTGATCAAGATCCGGCTCAGCCAGGCATCGACCTTGTCGGGGTCGCGCAGGCTGCCCCGCCTTTGCCAGGCAACCGTCAGGGCATCCTGGGTGGCGTCCTGAGCCTCTTCCTCATTCCCCAGGATCGCCCAGGCGAGCCGGTACGCTCGATCGACTTCCCGCCGCGACAACGCGGCAAGTACGTCGGCAGGCTCGCTGGCCGTGGCCGGCGGAATGAGTTCCACCCTCAACGCTCCCTCAGTGTCAGCCCGATCCATGCGCCATATGACGACGCGGCCGGGCCGTTTCGTTCACTCGACGCCAATTCTGCCCGCCGCGCCAAGTCGAACGACGCCCCTGCGTTGAACGTTAGCCCAACATCGGCCCCCGAAATCGGCTCCAACGTCAGGGGATTGGCGTCGGCGTGACCGCCGGCGTCGGCGTCGGCGTGGGGGCGTTGGAGTCGCGGCGGCTGTGGGCGCGGGGGTCGGTGAAGCCGTTGGGGCTGGAGTCACCGCGGCCGTGGGGCTCGGGGTGGCCGAGGGCGCCGGCGTTGGACTCGGACTCGGCGTCGGGCTCGGGGAAGGTGTCGGACTCGGCGTCGGGCAAACCACGGGGGTCATCGAGCCCTGGCCGGCGAGCGGCCGCAGCGGAATGTCGAGCCGGACCAGCTCCGTGCCCGAGCCTGTCCAGATCTGGCCGCCGGCGTGGACGGGAGGCTGGTCGATGCTCAGGCCGCCCGGCAGCTGCCAGATCGACCCCGAAGTCTTGCCCGTGGCCAGGCTGAGCTGGATCATGCCGCCGCCTTTGAGCATCCAGGTCGTGGCTCCAAGATCGAAAGGCAGACCCGAGAAGCTCATCGTTCGGCTGCCAGTGCACTGCGTGCTCAGGTTGGTTAGCTGATAGCCCGCCCGAACGCTGCCCTTCACCAGCCAGCAGGCCGGTCCGATCCTCGCGACCGAGGAGCCGCTCTCCACCGCGAAATTGCCCTGGGCCGCTCCCGTCGTGAGACTGGATACGTAGAACGATCCCTCGCGCAACTGCCAGATCGACGAGCAACCCACGTAGGTCGAGGGCATCCCGCCCGCGCCCGACGGAGCCGCCGGAATGGCGCTCCTGGCCGTCATCCCATGGATCGCCCCGTCCTGCGTTTCGATCCAGATGCCGCCGGTCACGTCCGCCACGATCCGGTTGCCGAGAACCTGGCCGGTCAATTTGCCGGAGCTCAGGTCGTATCGCTGGACGAGGGCATCACTCCACTGGACCCATAGCGCATCCTTGACTTCGATCAGAGTCGGAGACCGCTGGACCGCGCTCGATGGACGGGAGAGCTTGTAGGTCTGGGCCACCTTGCTCGTCTTGAGATCGATGGCGAGGACTTCGTTTCCGGCGCAGGCGACATACAGCCGGCCGTTGATCGTCGCCGCCGGACCGAGGAAGAGGCAGCTCACGCGGGCCAGGATCGCGGGATGCTCGGCCGACGTCACGCCAGGGGTTGCGGATACCGATGGCGAGGGGCTGGCCGTGGGCTTCGGGGTAGTGGAGGCGGCCGGCGTCGGTGGCGGCGTCGGCGACGGAGTGAGCGTCGGCGACGGCGTCGTCGAATGCAACGCCACGGGCGTTTCCGAGGCCACGGCCAGCAGCGGAGGCGTAGCCGCCGGACCGATTGCCTGGGCCACGGTCTGCATGCCAAAGACGAAGCCGACCACGAGTGCCAGACCGAGCGAACCACCCCCGAGCGCGGCCACGATCTGCTGCGTCCGGAGTGGCAGGCGAGTCCAGGCTCTCCTCGCGAAGCCGAGCGGGAGCGTGACGGCCTCGGTCGTCACCACAAGGGCCTCCCTCTCCAGCTCCGCCACGGATGACTCTCCCTTGAACACTGCCCGAGTGTGGCAGGTTGACCGGTGGACGGACCGGCCGAGACGCCAGTGACGGCCCATGACGATCCGGTGGTTCTCGCGCGGGACGGCGAGGAGAGACAGAAGTGATGCTAGCGGGACATGGCCCGCCAGCGAGAGAGAGCGACGCCCGACCAGACCAGCTCCACCACGCCGAAGGGCCATGCGCCCTGGAGGAACCCGTAGATCGACGACGCGACGCAGGCGAGTGCGAAAGCGAGAACGAACGCTCGGGCCCGCGCTTCCAGGGCGTAGAACACGACCATGGAAGTCACGGCCGCGGCGCCGTAGAGCGTCAGGAGCGTCAAGCGTCGTCCTGACGCGTCCGCCGCGGCGGTGCTGCCGCGCCGACCAGATGGACTTCCAGGCCGGGGATCTCGTCGAGGAGCCGGTCCGCCAGCGAGGGCCGGCCGAGCAGTCCCCGTCGCGGCCGGTGCACGAGGACGAGATGCGTGACCCGGTGCTCGGCGATGACTTCGGCCAGGCCGCGGATCAGTTCGGTCGCTTCGCCCGCGGACGATGTCCGCGCCCAGATCCGTCGCGTAGTCCAGGTTCGACTGGAGGTCCAGCTGACGGTCGCGCGCCTGCTGGATCCCCGGCGTCTCCAGGGCGACCGCGATCCAGGGGACTCGCAGCGCGCTCGCCATCGCGCCGGCGCGGCGAAGGGCTCGCCTGCATTCACGGGACTCGTCGACGAGGGCCATGACCCGCTCCGTCACCGGCGAAAGGCCGATTCCCTGGTCGGCCACGGTCCCTTCCAGCTCCTCGTCCACCTGCCCGGCGACGAAGCGCAACGACAGGTCGCGCAGGGCCATGAGGTTCGGCTCGGTGAAGAAGCGATCCAGGGCGATCGAGGTTCGCTCGGGCGGATAGACATTGCCGTGGCGCATCCGCTGGCGAAGCGCATGCGGGCTCATGTCCACGAGCTCCACCTCGTCGGCCGACCGGATCAGCTCGTCGGGGACGCGTTCGCGGACGGGCACGCCGAGGATCGTCTCCACGGCTCCGGCCACGGAATCGACGTGCTGGACGTTGCAGGTGCTCACGACGTCGATGCCGGCGTCGCGGATGGCCTCCACGTCCTGCCAGCGCTTCTCGCGCGCCGAGCCCGGGACGTTCGTGTGGGCGAGCTCGTCGATCAGGGCGACGGCCGGATGGCGGGCGATGATCGCCTCGGCGTCCATCTCCTCGACCACGACGTCGCGGTACTCGATGCGCCGGCGGGGGACGGCCTCGAGACCGTCGAGAAGCGCGGCCGTATGGCGGCGCCCATATGTTTCGACGAACCCCACGACCACGTCAGTGCCTCGGTCGTGGCGGCGGTGGGCCTCTTCGAGCATGGAGTAGGTCTTGCCGACGCCCGGCGCCATGCCCAGGTAGATGCGCAGCCGGCCGCGCGGCGTCTTCCGGTCGCCCTGGACCCGGGCGAGCATCTCGTCGCCGGTCGGCCGTGTCGGCTCTGTGCTCGTGCTCACTTGAGCAGCCCGTCCAGGTCCAGATTGAGCTCGAGGACGTGCACTCGGGGCTCGCCGAGGAAGCCGAGCGTGGGCTGCTCCGTGTGGCGCGCGACCACGGCCCGGACGGCGTCGTCGGTCATGCCGCGCGCCTTCGCGACTCGGGCGACTTGATAGTCCGCGGCGGCGGGGCTGATGTCCGGATCGAGGCCCGACGCGGACGCGGTCACGAGATCCACCGGGACAGGTCCGTTGCCGTTGGCCTTGCGCATGGCATCGACTCGTGCCGTGATCGTGTCGATCAAGTCCTTGCTGGTCGGACCGAGGTTCGAGCCCGCGGAGGAAGTTCCGTCGTATCCGCTCGGACCCGCCGCCGACGGCCGGCCCCAGAAATACTTGGGATCGTCGAATGTCTGGCCGATCAGGCTCGACCCGACGGTCTTGCCGTCGACGACGATCATCGAGCCGTTGGCCTGCGAAGGAAAGGCCGCTTGCGCGACGGCGGTGACGACGAGCGGATACGCCACGCCGGTGATCAGTGTCATGGCGATCAAGACCGCGATTGCCGGCCGGAGAACGTGTCGAAGGAAGCCGATCATCTCGATCTCCTAGGCGAGGTGCAGCGCGGTCACGACGATGTCGACCGCCTTGATTCCGAGGAACGGGGCGACGATGCCGCCCAGGCCGTAGACGAGGAGGTTCCGGCGCAGCAGCTCGGCGGCCGGAGCGGCGCGAAAGGCCACGCCGCGGAGGGCCAGCGGAATCAGCGCAACGATGATCAGGGCGTTGAAGATCACGGCCGAGAGAATCGCGCTCTGGGGCGTGTGGAGACCCATGATGTTGAGGGCGCCCAGCTCCGGGTACACCGCGACGAACATCGCGGGCAGGATCGCGAAGTACTTTGCGACGTCGTTGGCGATCGAGAACGTGGTGATCGAACCGCGGGTGATGAGCAGCTGCTTGCCGATGGCGATGACTTCGAGCAGCTTGGTTGGGTCGGAGTCGAGGTCGACCATGTTGGCCGCCTCCTTGCACGCCGACGTGCCGCTGTTCATGGCCATTCCGACGTCCGCCTGAGCCACGGCCGGGGCGTCGTTGGTGCCGTCGCCGGTCATTGCCACGAGGTGGCCTTCGGCCTGCTGGGCCCGGATGTAGGCGATCTTGTCCTCGGGCTTCGCTTCGGCGATGAAGTCGTCCACGCCGGCTTCTCGGGCGATCGTGGCGGCCGTCCGAGGGTTGTCGCCGGTGACCATCACGGTCCGGATGCCCATTTTGCGGAACTGCTCGAACCGGGCCGGCAGCCCTTCCTTGATCGTGTCCTTGAGCTCGATGACTCCCAGCACGCGGCAGTCCGCGGCGTCTTCCGAGCGGATGGCGAGTGGCGTAGCGCCCGCGTCGGCGATGCGATCGGCCGCCTCGAGGACCTCTTTGGGCATCGCGCCGTTCGAGACTGGCGCCGATCGCGTCTACGGCGCCCTTGAGCACGAGCGCCCCGGCGGTGGTCCGGGCGCCGCTTGTCCGGGTCTCGGCCCGGAAGGGGATCTCCTCGGCGATCGTCGCGGTCAGGGCCGCGAAGCCGGTCTCGTCGTCCGTGCCGCCGGGGCTGCCGATGGCAGCAAGGCGCTTGCGGGCGAGCTCCACGATCGAGCGCCCCTCCGGCGTCTCGTCTTTGATCGAGGCGACGAGGGCCGCAGTCAAAGCTTCAGCCTCGGCAACGCCGGGAGCCGCCGTAATCGACGCGGCCAGGCGATTGCCGTAGGTGATCGTGCCGGTCTTGTCGAGCAGGATCACGTCCACGTCGCCGGCCGCTTCCACGGCCCGGCCGCTCATCGCCAGGACGTTGAACCGGGCGACCCGGTCCATGCCGGCGATGCCGATGGATGAAAGCAGGCCGCCGATCGTCGTAGGGATCAGGCAGACCAGGAGCGCGACGAGCGCCACCGTGTCCACCGTCGTCCCGGCGTACTGCCCGAACGGCCGGAGGGTGACCGTGGCCATCAGGAAGATGATCGTCAGGCCCGAAAGCAGGATCGCCAGGGCGATCTCGTTGGGCGTGCGCTGTCGCTTGGCGCCCTCGACGAGGGCGATCATTCGGTCGAGGAAGGTTTCCCCGGGGTTCGTGGTCACGCAGATCACGAGCCGATCGCTCGTCAGGGTGGTGCCGCCCGTGACGGAGCTGCGGATGTCCGTGCCCGGTTCCTTGAGGACGGGCGCGGACTCGCCGGTGATCGCCGCCTCGTTGACGAAACCTATGCCCTCGATGACGTCGCCGTCGCCGGCGATCGTCTCGCCCTCCTCCACGACGATCACGTCGCCACGGCACAGCTCCGATGAGCCGACGATTTCCAGGGTGCCGTCCGGGCGGCGTCGATGGGCGATGGTTTCCGAGCGAGTCTTGCGCAAGGTTGCGGCCTGCGCACGGCCACGTGCTTCGGCGACTGCCTCGGCGTAGGTCGCGAACAGGACGGTGAACCACAGCCAGATCCCGATCTGGAACTGGAACCCCGGACCGGAGGCCGCGGGACCTGTTGCCCGCTGAGCGCCGGTCACGTCCGCGACCCAGATGATCGTCACCAGCGCGGCCGTGACCTCGACCACGAACATGACCGGGTTGCGGATGAGCAGGCGCGGATCGAGCTTTCGAAAGGCGTTGGGGAGCGCGGCCCGGAGCAGATCCGGATCCAGCACGCCGCGAGGCTTGGGCGCCGGGGCGCCGCCCGCCGGCTTGGCGCCGCGAAGTGTCACGAACCGCTGGAAGCGACGCGTGCCGCGTCCCAGGTCGACCGTCGGAAACATCCGAGAGAGACTCATCTCAGAACACCTTTCCCGCGTTCTGGAGCAGCTGCTCGGCGATCGGGCCGAGAGACAGCGCCGGGAAGAACGTGAGCGCGCCGACGATGATCACGACGCCGATCAGCAGCACCGTCCACGTGGCGCCTGTCGTCGGGAAGGTCCCGAGCGAAGGCGCTACGCGTCGCTTGCGCGGCCATCGACCCGGCCAGGGCGAGGATCGGGACGATCATTCCGTAGCGGCCGATCAGCATCGCCAACGCCCCCGTGATGTTGTAGAAGGGCGTGTTGCCGGTCAGTCCCGCAAAGGCCGAGCCGTTGTTGCCGGTCTGGCTCGAATACGCGTACAGGATCTCGGAGAAGCCGTGCGGGCCTGCGTTGAGCGGCCCTGCCAGTCCCTGTGACGTGACCGTCGCGAGGGCGGTGAAGCCCAGGATGCTGGCCCCAAGCACGAGGGCCGTGATCATGGCCATCTTTATCTCGTAGGCCTCGACCTTCTTGCCCAGGTATTCCGGCGTCCGGCCGACCATGAGTCCGGCGATGAAGACGGCCAGGATCGCGCCGATGGTGAGCATCCCGTACATCCCCGCGCCGATGCCGCCGGGTGTGATCTCGCCCAGTTCCATGTTGAACAGCGGGACCATCCCGGCGAGCGGTTGGGCGCTGTCGTGCCAGCTGTTGATGGCGCCGGTGGAGGTGCCGGTAGTGGCGGCCATGAACAGGCCACCGACTGCCGAGCCGAAACGGACCTCCTTGCCCTCCATGTTGCCCAGGTCCGCTTGGGCCACGGAGCTCGGGAAGAGCGGGTTGCCACTGGCCTCGACGTGCATTGCGAAGACCGCGCCGACGACGAGGATGATCGACATCGCGGCGAAGATGGTCCAACCCTGCGCTTGCTTGCCGGCGTATTTGCCGAAGGTGTACGTGAGCGAGAAGGCCGTTAGCAGCAGGGCGAACATCTCCAGGAAGTTGGTCATGGCGGTGGGGTTCTCGAACGGATGGGCGGAGTTGGCGTTGAAGAAGCCGCCGCCGTTGTTGCCCATCTCCTTGATCCACTCCTGGGACGCGACCGGCCCGAGGGCGATGCTTTGCGTGGCGCCCTGGAGCGTGGTCACGACCTGAGTCGGGTTCCATGTCTGCGGAACGCCCTGCCAGACGAGTACCACGGCGCCGACGACCGATACCGGCAGGAGGATGTAGAGGATTCCGCGGGTCAGATCCACCCAGTAGTTGCCCAGCGTTCTGGTGCTGCGCCGAGTGAGGCCCCGGAATAGGGCAATGGCGATGGCCAGGCCCGTGGCGGCGGAGGTGAAGTTTCGGACCGCCAGCATCGCCGCCTGCGTTCCGTAGGTCGCCCCGCTCTCGCCGGAGTAGTTCTGCCAGTTCGTGTTCGTCTCGAAGCTGACGGACGTGTTGAAGGCCAGGTCCGGTGACATCGCCGAAATCCCGCCCTGATTGAGGGGCAGGACGTTCTGCAGCCGGAGGAAGATGTAGCCGAGGGCAATTGCCACGAAGGCCATGGCCAGGACCGCGACGGCGTAGCCCTTCCAGTCCTGTTCGGCGGCCTCGTCGACGCCGCAGACCTTGTATACGGCTCTCTCGATCGGGCGAATGATCGGGCTCAGGAAGACCCTCTGGCCTTCCATGACCCGGTAGATGTACCCGCCGAAGATCGGCGTGGCGACAAGGATTGCCAGCGCCAGGGCGGCCAGTGTCAGGAAGTCGCCGAGGGGCATAGTCAGAAGTCCTCAGGGCGTAGGAGCGCCCACAGGAGGTAGATGAAGACGAAGGCGGCGGCCAGGCCGGCAATCAGGTCGAGGACGTTCATCGCCGCACCCGATCGCAGAGTTCCAGGTAGCCCCACAGGGCGGCTACGCAGGCCACGAAGATCAGCCCGATCTGCGGATCGGTCATTCGAACGCCTCCAACTCACATTCCATCCAGGCTGTCCCGGGCCACCACCGCATCCGCGTCCACTGACGGTGCGCTCCGCTCCACGATCTCCAGCAGAGTCAGCAGGGCAAAGGGCTTGGGGAGCAGCCCCGCGATGCCGAATTCGCGGAGGCGCGCGGGAGCGACGCTCGTGGCCGTGACCACGTAAACCGGCGGCGAGCCCGCTGCCCGCAGGCCATTCGTCCGAAGCAGGTCCCAGCCGGAGGCGCCGGGCAGGTTGATGTCCAAGAGCACAACCGTGGGCCGAAAGCCCTCCGCGAGCGCCTCGACAGCCTCCTCCGCGGAGCCGACCGCGCGAGCATCGTGTCCGCGAGCGCGCAGGTGCCGGACGACGATCCCGGCGAGGTTTTCGTCGTCTTCGACAAAAAGAATGCGGGCAACGGCCTCAGACATCGGTGTTCCTGGCCACACTGATGTCGCAGACACTGTCTTCGGGCCAGAACGAGGCTTCGAGGACGATGCCTTCGCGAGTGGCCAGTTGCTGGAGATGGTCGGCCACCTGATGCCCGAACCGCATCCCGGTCAGGGTCACTCGTGTCGCGACGCCCATCGCCACGAGCTCGATAGAGGCTTCGACGTCCGCAAGCTCGCCGGCTAGCTTCTCGGCCGCCCAATCGAGCTCGGCTGCGTGCTGTGCTTCCATGGACCCATCGTCGATCCGGGGCCCAAGAGGGGGAGGCGATGGGTTGCCATCGCGGCCTAAATCCGGCCTAAACGAATTCGCCGCCTGACGGCACCGATGCCGGGAACGCTCAGTTTCCGACCAGCGAGTCCTCATCGGCCACGCGATAGCCGATGCCCGTTTCCGTAACGAAGAGCCGCCCGGCGACGGAGCCGGCGCCCGCGTCCGCGAGCTTGCGGCGAAGCCGGCCCACGTAGACATGGACGTAGGCGCTCGCGTCGGAGTAGGCCAGGCCCCACACCGCCCGGAGGATCCGCTCCCGGGTTACTACCCGGCCCTGGTTCGAGAGCAGAACCTTGAGAAGCTCGTATTCGTGGGGGGTGAGGCGGACCGGACTGCCCGCCACGAGCACTTCCCGCCGCACGGGGTCCAGCACCACCGGGCCGAGACGGAGCGTGCCGTCGCCAGCCGCCGCCGTGCCGCCGATACGGCGAAGAACCGCCCGGATCCTGGCGTTCAGCTCGTCGACGGCGAAGGGCTTGCCCAGGTAGTCGTCCGCTCCCGCATCCAGGCCCAGGATGCGGTCTCGCTCCTCGCCTCGCGCGGACAGGACGATGATCGGTGTCGCTGCCTCCCGGCGGACGCGACGGATTACCTCCACTCCGTCACGGTCGGGGAGGCCCAGGTCGAGCAGGATCACGTCCGGCCGGACTCTGTCCCAGCAGCGCAGCGCCTCCTCGACCGAGCCGGCCTCGTCGACGCGATACTCACGATGGCGGAGATAGGCCGCCAGAGATCGCCGAGTCGGCTCCTCGTCCTCGACGACGAGCAGGCGAGGGCCGGATGGCGGAGCTCCGAGCTCGCTTCCCGAGGATGTGGACGTCATCACGGCAGCGCCGGGATTTCTTCCGGCACCGTCGCCGCGGGCAGGGACACCACGATCGCCAGGCCGCCAGGTGAGCTTCGCTCCGCTCGAACGGTTCCTCCCATCGCGGAAACGAGGCCCGCGACCACGGTCAAGCCGATCCCCATGCCGCGGCCGGCGGGCCGGGAGGCTCTCGGCGCCTGGTAGAACTTGTCGAACAGGCGCGGCAGCGCGAACGCGGGCACTCCGTCGCCGTCGTCCTCCACGACCAGCTCGACGGCCTTGCCGGGCGCCGTCCGGCCGATGACTCGGATCGACTGGCCGCCATATCGGACGGCATTCTCGAGCAGATTCGTCGAGCACCTGATTGAGATAGACCTCGTCGATCAGGACCGGCGGCAGCTCCGGTGGAAAGTCCGGCGAAATGGCCTTGCCGAGCGTGTTGACTCGGCCGATCGCTTGCTCGGCGAGTTCGGCTAGAGGGCGTGCCTCCAGGTCCGGCTTCAGCGCCCCGCCTTCGATCCGGCTCAGGTCCAGCAGGTTCCGGACCAACCGGCCCATTCGTTCCGCTTCCCTGTCGATCGCCTCGAACGCTTCCCGCCGCTCATCCTCGGACCAGCGGACCTCCGGATCCAGCATGCTTCCCGCCGCGGCGCGGATCGTCGCCAGCGGCGTCCGGAGGTCGTGCGAAACCGAGTCCAGGAGCGCGGTCTTGAGGGCCTCGCTCTCGCGGGCGATCTCCGCGGTCGTCGCCTCCCGGGCCAGCCTGTCGCGCGCCACGGCCTGGCCCAGCTGGTCCGCCGCGGCCGACAGGATCCTGGTCTCGGCGCGGTCCGGTTCGGGCCGGCCTCGCGTTCGAGCGGCCCACAGCGATCCGAGGCTCTCCCCGGCAACCTCCACACGGATCCGATGGAGCGCGACGCGGCGGCGTCTTCGCCACTCCCGGGACGTGGGCCCTGACCCACCGCAGCCTCCCCGTCGGGCGTCCGCTGCAGCACCACCTGCCAGCCGGGGTGCGGCAGTGGCTCTTCGGGTGACGTATCGGCCAGAACCCGCTCTTCCGCGGCGGTCCCTCCGAGTCCAAACCAGACACGGTCCATCGACGTCAGGGCTTTGAGTTGGGAGACGACCGCCGGGGCAGCTTCGGCGACGGTCCGTGTGGCGGCCAGGATGCCGGTGATGTCGTGCAGGCTTTCGGCCTCGCGGGCTCTGTCGGCCGCCTCGGTCGCGCGGCTGGCCAGGGCTGCGGCCATCCGCCCGATCGCCACGGACACGGCGAGCAGCAGGAGCAGGTTGAGCCACTCGTCCGGGCTGTTGATGGTCAGCGTGTACAGCGGCTGGACGAAGAGGAAGTCGTACAGAAGAAAGGCGGCGACGGAGGTGATCACCGCCGGGAGCGTGCCGTGGCGGACGCCGACGGCGAGGACGGCGAGCAGGTACACCGGGGCCGGGAAGGTCACGTGGGCGACCGCTCGGAGGGCCGCGATGGCGACTGTCGCGGCGCCGAGCGCCACGACAGTCAGGAGGAGCATTCGGCCCAGCGCGGCGGTCGTGGGCAGTCGCCACCGAATCGCGTTCACCTCTCGATCGTAAGCCCGCCCGGACCCTCCGGGACGGGTTGGAGCCCGTGTGTTGAGGGGTTGTTGAGCCCCATTGGGTGGCAGGCGGCCCGTTCGCTCGTGGGGGTCCGTCCTAGTTTGGGAGCATGTCATTCGCCGACAGCATGCTTCGTCTGGTTCGCGGGTCGCCGTACGTCCGAGCCCGAGCCCGATCCCGAGGACGCGCAGGCCTCGAACGTCACGGTTCTGGGCGCCTGGCCGGCTCAGTACCACTCGGAAGCCCCGACAGCTCCGACAACTCGGACAGCGACGGCCGCCCCGCCGGCGACGGCAGCGGCGGAGCCGGAATGTCCTTCGCCCCCCGCGACCCACGGGTTCGCCGACATCGAGGCCGCGGTCGCCCTGGTCGAGGCGGGCGTGGCTTCCCGGGTCGTCATCGCCTGTTTCCCCTCGGGGCCGGGCCTGTTGTGGCGCGCTTATCAACTGGCCGAGGAGGCGAACGTCCTGATCCTGCCAACGGTCGTGCGGCCGGGAGGACAGGTCGACATCGTAGTCACCCGAGTCAGACCGAATGAATGACGTTCGGCCGCTCCGCGGTCGAAAGCTGGCGGACAGACGCATCGTCGTGGACCGCCCCCACGCTCGGTACTTCCGATACCTGGGCCCGGGCGTCCTCGAAGCCAAGCTCGAAGCCCAGGCGCCTCGGACCCAATACCAGCGTCGAATGGCGGGGCTGCGCGGCGTCCTGTTCGGCCGACCGCTGTCGTCTTCGGCCGAGCTGACCGAGAGGCTGCCCAAGTGGAAGGCGCTGCCAGTCTTCTCTTCTGATGTGATGTCCTCGGTCGCCTACGCGAGCGGGGCGAGCATGCTCATTCTGCTGGGCTCTGGCCGCGGCTCGTTCATGTACCTGATGCCAATCTCGGTCGTTGTCGTCGCCCTGCTGATGATCGTGACATTCAGCTACCGTCAGACCATCAGGGCCTATCCCAACGGCGGCGGCAGCTACATCGTGGCCCATGCGAATCTGGGCGTGCTGCCCGGTTTGATTGCCGCGGGGTCCCTCCTTACCGACTACGTCCTGACTGTCTCGGTCAGTGTCGCCGCGGGAGTCGCGGCGATCTATTCGGTGCCGGACCTGGCCTGGCTTCAACCCTACCGAGTGCCCCTAATCGCACTCTTCATCGTACTGGTGATGGTCGTGAACCTGCGCGGTTTGCGGGAGAGCGGCACCCTTTTTGCGAGCCCGACTTACGTCTTCATCGGCATCATGATGCTGCTCATCGGGGTCGGCATCTCCCGCTGGATGCTCGGAGACCTGCCTCAGGTTACCGGTGTGTCGCCCGCCACCGGAATCCCCACCGAGGGCCTGGGCTTGTTCCTGCTGGCCCGCGCCTTTGCCGACGGCTGCTCGGCCATGACCGGCACGGAGGCGGTCGCCAACGGCGTTCCGGCATTCCAGCCTGTGGAATGGAAGAACGCCCGCCAAACGATGCTCATGGTCGCGATCCTCCTCATGGTCATGTACATGGGCACGAGCTTTCTCGCCGTGAACATCGGCGCGATTCCGACCGGCCCGGCGGGCAACGGCGAGACCGTGCTCTCGCAGATCGGCAGGACCGTATTCGGCGGCCCGACGCTTCCGTATTACCTACTCCAGGCATTTACGATGCTCATCCTGGTGCTGGCCGCGCAGACGAGCTTCGCCGATTTCCCGCGCCTCTCCTCGATCCTGGCGCGCGACGGCTTCTTCCCCCGCCAGTTCGCGCTCCGAGGCGAGCGGTTGGCTTTCAACTCCGGCATCGTGGTACTGGGCATCGTGTCGATCGTGCTCGTGGCGGCCTTCAACGGCTCGACAGACGCGCTGATCGGCCTATATGCCATCGGTGTCTTCACTTCCTTCACGCTCTCTCAGGCGGGGATGGTCCGGCATTGGTCCGTTGAGAAGGGCGAGGGCTGGCGAAGAAGCGCCGCCGTCAACGGGCTGGGTGCAGCAGTGACGGCCATCGTTACCGTGATCATCGCCGTCTCCAAATTCAGTACCGGGGCCTGGATCATCCTCGTCGTCGTGCCGATCCTGGTGATCGTGATGCTCTTCATCAAGCACGAGTACGACCTCGAGGGCCGCGGCCTGGAGGTCCAGCCGGACGTGGTCTTCGGCCCGCCGCACCGCCGCCAGCGAGTCGTCATCGCGGCCCAGGCGATGAGCCGGGCGGTAGTCCAGGCGGTCAAGGTTGGCGAGACGATGGGCGAAGAGGTCCAGCTCGTCCACGTGACCCTGGACGCCACCGAGGGCGAGCGCTTCCGCGACCGAGTCGAGCGGCAGCTTCCGGGCGCCAGGGTGGTGCTGGTCGAGTCGCCATACCGGGCCCTGGTCCGGCCGTTCGTCCGCTATCTGGAGGTTTCTCAGGCGGAGGAGCCGAACAGACTCACGATCGTCCTCCTGCCGGAGCACCTGCCCCGCCACTGGTGGGACCGCCTCCTGTACAACCAGAACGTCCATCGAATAAGGGCGGCGCTGGTCGGACGCAAGGACTTCGTGGTCCTCGACGCTCCGTATCGGCGAGAAGCCTAGGCTCGCCGAGCCGGCCCGCCGCGCCGCTCACGCATCCCGCTGGTTCGGTGGCCTCGGCCTCAGGCTTCGAACGTCATCCCCGGTCGGGCGACTTCGATCGGGCCGTTGAAGGTGGTCGCGGCGCGCTCGATCGCTTCCTCCGGGGGCAGGCTCGGGGACAGGTGGGACAGGACCAGCCGAGTGACCCCGGCGTGGGCCGCCGTCAGCCCCGCGTCCTCCGGCGAGAGGTGGACCGAGGGAATCTCGATCTCGCTGGCGAAGCACTCCGCGACGAGCACCCGCGCGCCTTTGGCCAGCGTTACGAGGTTTTCGCACGGGCCGCTATCGCCGCTGTAGGCCAGCCTCCGATCGCCGTACCTGGCCGTCAGGCCGAACGCGGGCACGCCGTGCTCGACGGACCGGGCCTGGATCCGGAGATCGCCGATCTCGGCGATGCCGCGATCCTTTAGCTCGACCACCTGGAAGTAGTTCTTCATGTGGTGGTCCGACGAGCTCTTCACGAACTCCTCGACCCGGGCGGCCCAGCCCGGAGGCCCGAGAACGGGGATCTTGCGCATCCGCTTCTCCGAGAACGCGAAGGCGTAGTAGAGGAGCGGCATGTCCGCGAAATGATCCGCGTGGAGGTGGCTGATCCAGATCGCGTGGAGATCCTCCAGGCGAACGTAGTGCTGGAGCGGGCCGAGCACGCCACCGCCCACGTCGACGAGCACGTTGGCGCCGCCGGCCTGGAGCAGGAACCCGGAGCAGGGTTCGTCGGGCATGGGGTACGGGGCGCTCCCGATCGTCGTCCAGCGGATCGGGCCCTCTGGCTTCCCTCGCTTTACCACCGTCTCTCCTGAACTGATGCGCGAAAGGTAGCAGCGACGATGCCGCCTGTGAACCGAGCGCGCCATCCCCCGAATCGGGTATCCGGACCAGAATCGATGGCCGGGCCGCTACTCGGCGCTACCCGGCGGACCTTGCCGAGAACATGGCCACTGCCCCGCGAGTGGTCATGGACACGTCCACGAACCGGCTCTCGAGGGCCGACCGAAGATCTCGGGCCGTGTCCCGGCGGTTGTCGAAGATCCCGAGGGCGTTGTACGCGGCCATCCACGGTCGCGCTTGCAGCGGCACCGTCTTTCCGTGACTCAACAGCGTGCTGCCGAAGATGACTCCACCCGGCCTCAGGAGCGCGGCCAGGTTGTCGAACGCGGCCGCCTTCCGGGCTATCGGCCCAGGCAGGCAATGGAGGATGAAGTTGACGCCGATCGAGTCGAACGGCTCGATGTCCGGCGGCAATGGGGCGAGTACGTCCGCCCGGACGACGGCCGGGTGATATCGGGCCAGGCGGCGGGCCGTGAATGCCAGGCTCGCGTCGCTGAGATCGAGCAGAGCCAGCCGCGGCGATGCTGACGGAAACTGGGTTCGGTCCAGGAAGTAGCCCGTTCCGACGCCCACATCGAGGTGGTTCGCCGACACGTTCTTCTGGTACAGATCCGAGACGTGGCGCGTCGGGCATCTCCAGAGCAGGTGACAGGAAAGGCCCAGAACCCAGAGGTCGTAGAGACGCAGGCTCGACTGGCTGTATGAGCGGTAGCCGAGCTGACGCTGGTTCTCCGGGCTATCGGGGGGCATGGGCGCAAGTTTGACGGATCGCCCCGGCCACCTCCAGTACTGGTTCATTCGCATCATGGCGATCTATTCGTCTTCCTGATACTGTTCGCCTGTGAGCGAAGTATCTTCGTCGGACAACCGCGACCTGCGGCAAAGGGAAATAGAGGCCGCCATCGACGCCCTCAGCGATCTCTGGGAGATCGGCGGGCCCGACGTCCCCGACTGGGTCGCCCACGAACTGACGTTCAGCCAGACCCGCCTGCTCTTCCTCCTGAGCATGCACGGCCCCTCGCCGGTGGGGCGCGTCGCCGAGTGGCTCGGCGTCGGGCTGCCCACCGCAAGCGGCGCCGTCGATCGCCTGGAGCGTCATGGCCTCGTCGTCCGCCAGCACCGTCTCGACGATCGGCGGGTCGTCGAATGCGGACTCACCGATGCCGGCCGCGATCTGCTGGACCAGATATCCGGAATGCGCCTCGAGATGATGCGGCGCTTCCTGGAGGTCCTGACCGAAGACGAGATGGCCGACATGGCCCGCTTGATAACCATTGTTTCCGAGCGCACGAGAGCGCAGGGCTACACCCGGCCGGGGGGCGACCCCCGGAATCAACCGCCGCCGAACCGTCGAAAGCCGTAACGAGTCTATCGAAGGCAAACCGTCACCGACCCCAAGGAGCCACCTGTGATCCGTCTGACCAAGCTGGCCGTCAGCAAACGGAGCGTGACCCTGCTGATCACGCTCGGCGCACTTCTCGCCGGCGTCTTCTCGTGGTCGCAGCTAAAGCAGGAATTGCTGCCCGACATCCAATTCCCGTATGTCGTGGTCATCACGCCGATGCCCGGGGCGAGCGCCCAGGACGTGTCGACCCAGGTGACGCAACCCGTGGAACGGTCCATCGGCAGCGCGGCGCGGCTCACGCACGTCAACTCGAGCTCGGTCAACAGCCTCTCGATCGTGGTGGCCACGTTCTCCTACGGAACGGACGTCAAGGCGACCAAGTCGGCGGTCGAAGCCAGTCTGCAGGCCCTCAGCCTGCCGACCGGCGCCGAGCCCTCGGTGATGTCGCTGGACATCAACGCCCTGCCGCCCATCACGGTGGCCATCCAGGGAACCGGCGGCACCAGTCAGACCGCCCTCAACGCGACCGCGGCGGGGACTATCCTCCCGGCGCTCCAGAGCATCGACGGCGTCAGCAAGGTGGATCTCTCCGGCGCCCTGACGGGCCGGGTCCTCATCGCCCTCGACCCGGTCAAGCTCGCCGAAAGCGGCGTTTCGATCGCCCAGATCCAGGGCGTTCTGCAGGCCAACAACCTGATCCTGCCCGCGGGCTCGATGCCCACCGGCGCCCTCTCGATCCCGGTCTCGGCTCAGCACCAGATCAGCTCGACGAGCGAGATCACGAACCTGACGGTCGGCGTGAAGATGCCCGCCGCGGGCTCCGCGGTCACGATCCCGACTCCGGTGACAGTCGGTGACGTCGCGGCCGTCTCGCTCGTGGATGTCCACCCGACGGGCTACGCCCAGATCAACGGCAACCCATCTCTCGTGATCAACGTATCCAAGACCTCGGACGCGAACACCGTGGACGTCGTCCAGAAGGTCAAGGAGAAGCTGGCCGCCCTTCAGAACCAGGGCGGGGCCACCTTCTCGGTGACGACGATCCAGGACTTCTCGACCTTCATCATCGAGTCCCGCGACAGCCTGGTTCGCGAGGGTGGGCTCGGCGCCCTGTTCGCCATCCTCACGATCTTCGTCTTCCTGATGAGCCTGCGGTCCACGCTCGTGGCCGCGGTGAGCATCCCGGTCTCGATCATGTCGGCCCTGACGCTCATGCTCGTGGCCGGCGTCACGATCAACATCATGACCCTGGGAGGGTTGGCGGTCGCCGTCGGCCGGGTGGTCGACGACGCGATCGTGGTCCTGGAGAACATCTACCGGCATCGCGGCCGCGGTGAGCCGATGCGCGACGCCGTCGTCTCGGGTACTCGCGAGGTTGCCAGCGCGATCACCAGCTCCACGCTGACGACCGTCGCCGTCTTCCTGCCGCTCGGCCTCGTCGGCGGCCTGGTCAGCCAGTTCTTCCTGCCCTTCGCGCTGACCGTGACTTTCGCGCTCCTCGCCTCGCTGCTGTGCGCGCTGACGGTCGTGCCGGTCATGGCCAGCCTCTTCATCGATCGCATCAAGCTCAACCCGGATGAAGGCGTGGAGCATCGCGACTCCATCGTCCAGCGGATCTATACGCCCATCCTTCGTGCGGCCCTGTACAACCGGCGCAGCCGCTGGAGCGTGATCGGCATCTCGGCGGTCCTCGTCGTGGTCGCCGGCCTCCTCGTCCCGCACATCCCCACGCAGTTCCTCAACACGGGTTCCGAGAAGTACCTCCAGGTCAGCGTCGCCCCGCCCTCGGGCACGCCCTCGGCGGTCGTTCTCGACAAGGCAAAGACAGTCGTCGCGGCGATCGAGGCCAACAAGGAAGTCAACCTCGTCGAGACCACCGTGCCCGGCGACACGGATACCGGCCTGTCCGCGATGGCGGCGGCCTTCACCGGCGGTGCGGCCAACACGGCGACGATCGTCGCCCGTCTCGACACGACCGTCGATCTGAACGCCGAGCAGCTCAAGCTCAGCGGCCAGCTCTCCAAGCTGCAGAGCGACGGCTGGACGATCCAGGTCGCCCAGCAGAGCATGACCGGAGCCGGAGGCATCGGCGTCGTCGTCAGCGGTACCGATCCCAAGATGGTGGCCGCCGCGACCACCGAGGTCGTGACCGCCCTCAAGGGCCTTCCGGACCTCCTCAACGTCAAGAGCGACCTCTCCACCGGAACCAACGAGATCCAGGTGGACGTGGACCCGAACAAGGCGATCATGGCGGGCACGAGCACGGCCCAGGTTCAGGGTGAAATCCACAACGCCCTGGTCGGGACCCTGGCCGGCACCGTGAACCTGGCCACCGGGCCCGCGGACGTCTACCTCCAGATCGCGGCCAAGGATCTCAACTCTGTCGCCGCACTCTCTCTGCTGCCCGTGGGAACGGCCAAAGTGCCGCTGGCCTCGATCGCCACGGTCCAGCAGGTTCCGGTGCAAGGTCGAATAAGCCGGGTCGACCAGTCTCCCGCCGCGACGATCTCCGCGGACACGATCAGCAAGGACACCGGTGGCGTCTCCACCGAAGTCCAGAAAGTCATCGACGACCTCAAGGCCGGCGGCAAGCTCAACGGCGTCACCGTGACGCTGTCGGGTGTGACGGAGCAGATGAACGAGGCCTTTGGCGGCCTGTTCGTCTCGATGGCCGTCGCCATCCTGCTCGTGTACATCGTCATGGTCCTGGTCTTCAACTCGCTGATCGACCCGCTGGTCATCATGTTCAGCCTGCCGCTGGCCACGATCGGCGCGTTCCCGGCTCTGTTCCTCACCCAGCGGGCAATCGGTGTCAGTGCCCTCATCGGCTTCCTGATGCTGATCGGCATCGTCGTGACCAACGCGATCGTCTTACTCGACCTGGTCGAGCAACATCGTCGCCGCGGACTGCCCATGTACGACGCCCTGATGCAGGGCGGACGGACGAGAGTCCGGCCCATCCTGATGACGGCCATCGCGACGATCCTGGCCCTCATGCCGCTCGGCCTGGGCCTCTCGGAAGGCGAGATCATCGCCTCCGAGCTGGCCACGGTCGTGATCGGCGGCCTGTTCACCTCCACCTTCCTGACCCTCATCGTCGTCCCGGTCGTGTACTCGCTCGTGGAGGACGGCAAGGTCCGGAGCCGGCAGGCGCTCGGAATGGCGCCCGAACAGCACGGCGAACTCGCCGAGGCCTAGTTCGGGGCTCGCGAGAGCAAGTCGAAACGCGGAAAGCCGGGCGAATCGCCCGGCTTTCCGTCTGCTTGCCCGCCCACGAAATGCGTCGAAGGTTGCGCTGGTCGCGACGCCGGCATCGCCGTCGGCAGGCCGCATTCAGAGCCCCTAAACCGTCCCTGCTGGTAGGCGCAGCCGGCACAACCAGTTCGCGTCTCGGCCCGGGAGGAGGGTCGGGCACGGCCGCGTCGCAGTCGTGCGGCTCAGCGGCCGCGGGCCGGTCGCCTCTCCGGGGCACGAGGAGCGTGCCAGGAGGTGCCCTTTGTCAGCCTCGCGCCTCGCCCGGACCGTATTCGCGCCGGCTTCCGGACTGAGTCGACTCGTTCGCAGCCAGGTGGTCGTAGCCGTCGCCGCGGCCACGCTCCTTTCGGGGATGACGGCCGCTCCCGCGGTGGCGGCGGTGCCGCTGCTTCGGAACGTACCCACGGTCGGTTCGCTGACCACGCCCCCGACGACCTCGCAGTGCCTCGCCCAATTCGGCATCCATTGCTACCAGCCTGCCCAGCTGGTCAAGGCCTACGACCTGGCGCCGCTCTTCGCCCATGGCATCACCGGCCGCGGTCAGACGATCGCCATCGTCGACTCGTTCGGCTCGCCGACGATCGCCAACGACCTCCACGTCTTCGACCAGGCTTTCGGCCTGGCCGATCCGCCCAGCTTGAAGATCGTGGCCCCGGCCGGTCCCATCCCGGCCTTCGACCCCACCAATAGCGACATGGTCGGCTGGGCCGAAGAGACGACTCTCGACGTCGAGTGGTCCCACGTTTTCGCCCCACAGGCCAACATCCTGCTCGTTGAGACGCCGGTCAGCGAGACCGAAGGCGTCACGGGCTTCCCGGAGATCGTCAAGGCCGAGAACTTCGTCATCAACCACAACATGGCCGACGTGATCTCACAGAGCTTCGGCGCCACGGAAGAGACCTTCCCGAGCGTCGGCTCGCTGCTCTCGCTGCGGAGCGCGTTCTTCAATGCCGCTGCTCACAACGTGACGGTCTTGGGCGCCTCCGGCGACGAAGGAGCCACCGACTTCCAGCTCAACGGCAGTGACCTCTATACCCACCGGGTGAACTCCTGGCCGTCCTCAGATCCGCTGGTCACTTCGGTGGGCGGCACGATGCTGACGCTCGACGACGCCGGAAACCGCCTGGCTCCGGACGTCGTCTGGAACGACGGCTTCGGTGCGGGCGGGGGCGGCACCTCCGCGATCTTCTTCCGGCCGGGCTTCCAGAACGGCGTCCGCCGGGTCGTGGACGGAATGCGCGGGACCCCGGACATCAGCATGAGCGCCGCCGTCGATGGAGCGGTGGTCTTCTACTTCTCCTTCGTGCCCGGCCGAGTGGGCTATCACCTCGTCGGCGGGACGAGCGAGGCAAGCCCCGAGTTCGCGGGAGTGGTGGCTCTGGCGGATCAGGTCGCTCACCATCGCCTGGGACTCCTCAACAACCGGCTGTATTCCATGCTCGGCGACCACGGCAACGGACTGGTGGACGTGACCATGGGCAACAACACCTTTGGCCCATTCCAGAACAGCGACGGCAACACCTACACGGTTGTCGGCTTCAACGCGACCCGTGGCTATGACCTCGCGAGCGGTCTCGGCACGATAGACGCGGCGCGGTTCGTGCCGGCACTCGCCGGGCACTGACGCAAGCCCCACGTCCCAAGTCCCACGCAGTAGCGAAGGGCCCCCGGCTTCCGCCGGGGGCCCTTCGTTGTCCGATCAGGTTGAGGTGGCCACTGCCCCGTGGTCGAACCCGACCTCGGCCTCGGCTTCGGTCCGTGGCAGCATGATGTAGGCGAGGACCGCTCCGACGAGATTTGCGGCCACGGCAAACGCTACGACCCACTCGATGGACACGACGGCCAGCATGGCTCCGGCCAGCGCCTGGCCGATCGGAAACCCGGAGAAGTTCAAGTTCATGGACACCGTAAAGGCCCGGCCCATCCAGGCAGGATCGGTTCGGCGCTGACGGAGCGTGAACATGGCGATGTCCATCGGGCCGTTGAGCAGCCCGCAGACGATCATGTAAGCCGCTATGGCCACGAGTCCGGCCGGGGCGAACATCACCGCCGTGGCAAAGACGAAGCCGAACCCGGTGATCAGGATGAGGCGCCGCTCCTGGCCCTCCGTCTTGAGTCGCCCGGAGAGTGTGGCGGAGATGACGCCGGCTATGCCCATCAGGCTGAACATGTAGCCGACGACTTCCTGACCCATGCCCAGATGCCGAAGGATCAGGACCGGGACCACGATCTCGATCGCCCCTCCGGAGAGATTCATGACTGAGAAAGAGATCGCCAGGGCTCGAAGCGTCCTGTTGTGCCATGTGTAGACGAGCCCGAGCCAGGCATCTCGCAGCAGATTGCCAGTCGATTCGACGTCGGTTCGCGGGTCGGGGGCCCGGAATATGACCACGCCCGCCGCGACATAGGCCGCCGCGATTCCGAGCATCGCAGCCTCGAAGCCCGCAACTTGAGCGGCCACGGCGCCGAGCGGGGCGCCCACGACGGTCGCCAGAACCCAGCCGTTCGAATCGACCGCGTTGACGCGTTCCCACAGCTCCTTGGGAGCAAGCAGCGGGAAGAGGCTGCGCAGACCGCTGCTGCTGAGCGGTCCGGTGATCGACGCAACTGCGGTGACGGCCACCAGCAGTCCGGCCGGCAGGTCGTGCGAGAGCGACAGGAGCGCAATCGTCGTGAGGGCAGTCGCGGCGACCGCGTAGTCCAGGATGATCAACCGGACCCTGCCATGCCGGTCGAGAAGGGCACCGGCGATGGGACTGATTACCATCCCAGGGAAGATGCTCGCGAACCCGACGAGCCCCGCCAGCGATGGGCTGTCGTACCGCTGCAGCGCGAACAGGATCATCACGATGCTGATCATCGATTGCGCGATCCGCGCGATCTGCATGGCCAGCAGGACCCGGCCGAGTGACGGAACCTCGAGCAGGGCCCGGTAAGACGACGTGACCGCAGCTGGCTCCGAGGCGGGGTCTGGAGCGTGTTCGGCGGCGGGTTCCGGAGCGGCGGAGGGCGTGGGAGTCGTCACGCGGCGCCGCGCGTCGTCACCGCCCCGGCGCGGGGATCGGGGTGTGTTGGCATGGTCCGGAGGGTGCCACACATCGGCCGGACTTGCAGGCGCTCGGCTGAATGGCCACGCGGGCCCTTTGGTTCTCCCCGGCGGCTTCGGGTTCGGACGGTCAGGCGGATTTGCCCCACAGCGGATCGATGATC
The DNA here is from genome assembly GCA_963816135.1 of uncultured Chloroflexia bacterium. Taxonomy (GTDB): domain Bacteria; phylum Chloroflexota; class Limnocylindria; order Limnocylindrales; family CSP1-4; genus Fen-1039. The sequence continues at coordinate 1,041,004 of CAWFJD010000017.1, read as the reverse complement.
GCCGCGCCTATGGTCTCGCTCGGCGGGATCGGTGCCTGAGGTGAAGTCGTGGTGGAGGCGGAGGTATTGGCAGGCGTCGAGCTGCTGGAGCCACTCCCTGAGCCGGGCTTGGGAGTCGCGATCCCGAAGAGCGCCAGCGACTGCTCGGCCGTGCCCCTCGACAGATGGGCCAGAGCCGGCAGCAGCTCCACGTTCGAGAACCAGTTGGATCCTGGCTGTGCCGCGCCACCGTAGACGCCGGCCACGGAAGCCGGGTCCAGACCCCATTGGCTGCTGACGAGCGCCGCGTTGACGGTATTGACCGAGGCGGCCTGGGCGAGCCCGACGGGCGGGAGGCCGAGGCCGGCGACCGCGGTGTCCGCGGAGGTCGCATTGCTCGAGACTGACGGGGACGGCTGGGCGGTCGTCGGGTTGACAGCGGAAATCGAGCTCATGGTCGATACGTCGGACGGGGACGCCGCAACCTTAGGGAAAACACCTAGACGGCGTTGGTTGCCGGCACCGCATCAGATGTCAGGACGACTGCGCGGGATCCGAATCCTCGGGTCGCGGCGGCCATTCGGGTGCCGGAGTGATCGGGCGAGGCCGGAGCCAGCGGCTGCGACGGCGCGAGGAACTGGCTCGGGGCAAGCGGCTGGTCCGGTGCGAGAGGTTGTGCCGCGGGCTCGAGGGTCTGGTCCCACCGCGGGCCCGTAAGCGGAGGCGTGGGCAGGAACGGCTGCCCGGCATCGCTCGAGAGGGGCCACTGCGACGGCGGTGGCGTGGCCGCCGGCCACTGCGACGGCCGGGGAACGGCCGGCCACGAGTCCGATTGCCGCGGCGCCGAGTACTGGCCGAACGGCGCCCCCGGCTGCTGGTATCCAAACGGCTGGTAGTGGTCGCCGGGCGCCGGCTGACCGCCATAGCCCGGCTGGGCACCGAAGCCCGGCTGGCCACCGAAGCCCGGCTGACCGCCAAAGCCCGGCTGGGCACCGAAGCCCGGCTGGGCACCGAAGCTCGCCGCGGCGAACCCCGGCGAGACGATCGGCAAGACCGGCTTTCGTCCGCGCCTGCGGGTGAAGACGATCAGGATGCCGAGGAGCAGCAGGACGGCAAAGAGCGCGCCGAGGCTGAGACCGGCCCGAAGAGCGCCCTGATCGGCCGACTTGTCGATCGTGTCGATGACCGATTGTGCCTCGGCAATGGCGAGGTCCGGTTTCACGGCGGCCAGGTCCGCCTTCGCAGCCGCGAGCTTGGGCTCCAGATCCACGCCCATGAGCCCGATGCTCTGGAGGACGTCTTTGCTGGCATCGTGGCTGGCGACCGCCCGAGCAACGACCCCGGCAGCCTCCGCTTCCTTCTTTGCGGACGCGAGGAGCGCGTCGAGGTCGGCCGGCGTGGCAGCCGCTTCGAAATCCTTCTGGATCGCGGTTTTGTCGAGGGAGAGCCCGGGCACCGCGGACCGGATCTGGTCGCGGACGTCGAGGATCTGCTGGATCGTGGTCATCGCGCCGGTAGCCGCCCCGAAGTCCCAGCTCGACATGGGCTCGCGGACGGCGAGCGGCAGGCTCCAGGAGCCCGCGCTCGTCTGGAGAGCGTGGTACGTGGCTCGCGCCGCCGACCTGCCCTCGAGATCGCTCGCGTCGAAGATGCCGTAGGCGACGAGCAGCTTGCCCGTGGCGTCGAGGTCGGCGTTGCCGCCCGGTACCAGACCGACTTCGTCGAGGAGATCGAGCATCTCCCGGGACGTCAGCGGCAGGCTCGGCGCGGTCGACTCGCCGGCCGTCCCATAGGCCATCGCATCGGCCGTGGCGGCGACCAGGACCTTCTCGAAATTGTCCGGGCCCATCCTCGTGGCCAGGCTGCTGAAGATGTAGCAGGCGGCCTGGTAGTCGTAGTCGAGAATGTCCTCGTCCACCTTCGCGGGCTGGGCGTTGAGGACTTTCCAGTCCATCAGGTCAGGCGATCCGGTGCCTGGATATGCCCCCGGCTTGAGGCACGGGGTGAAGTTGTCCGGGCCGGCCGCCCGCTCGCTGTACCCGGCGAGCCCCTCGGACATCCACTTGTCGGCGAGCGTCTTCCGGTTGAACCAGATGTGCGAGAGCTCGTGGGCGACGGTGGCCTTGTCGATCGTCTCCGGAATGTAGGAGATCTTCGTCTCCGAGTTGTACGTCCCGGCATATTCGCCGAGCTGCAGGGCGCCCGCTTCGATGATGCTGACCTTGTCACCGGGCATGGTCAGACCGGTCAACTCCTCCAGGGCCGGCACCTCGCGGGCAAGCTCCAGCTTCATCTGGTCGGCCCAGGCCTTGTCCTCCGGCCAGCTCTGGAGCGTGAACGGCTGGCTGCCGGCCGTGAGCTCCGAGGTCGTCAGCTTGGCCGTGTTCTCGGCATCGACACACGTCCAGAGCTTGTAGGGCGTGCTCTTCGTCCCGGTGGAGTAGGCGACCTTTCCATTCTTGTCGGCGCCCTTGGTCAGGTCCGAACCGGAATCCACGAAGAGCTCGAAACCCGTAGGGACGACGATCGAGAGCGACCCCGAGTCCTCTCCGTTGCCCACCGCGCAGAGGCTTGCGTACGCCGACACGGCTCGGAAACCGCCGGCCGCCTTGGGTGCGGCGGGAATCGTGTAGGACGCCGTGACAACTCGGGTCTGGCCGTACAGGACCTTGGGATAGTCGAGCTCGACGTATCGATAGTAGTTGTCCGACTTGCCGGCTTTCTGGGTCACCCGTCCGGCGTTCGAGGAAGCCGAGACGGCCCCCGCTTCCTTCTCGACCGCGATCTGCGTCGCGTCCCAGAAGTAGAAGTACTGGGCGTCGCTGGGCTTGTGATTCGCGATCGAGATCGTGATGGTGACCTTGATCTGCTTCTGGGCGGGCAGGACCTCGTAGGTCGTGGTCCCGGTCTCGGTCATCCCGTTGGCAGCTCGGACCTCGCCGGGCGAAGCCACGAGCAGCGTCGAGGCAAGAGCGAGCGGCGCGAAGACGAGTGCCAGACGGCGACCCACGGGAACCCCTTCCTGCGATCCAACGGCGGAGGATGCGCCATCCCAAGCGGTCGCATCGGGCCCAAGTCAACGAGTTCGGGGGCCGCGGGGTCAAGGAACAAACGGCCCTTTTTGGCCACGATGTCGGTGCCCGTGGAGGCGCGCGCCCGAACGACCGAGCGGCGGCGGCCCACGGCACCGACTATTGGGACGAATCGCGCCGAAGAGCCGCCGCGTGCCAGGGCCGATGCGCGCGTGACACGCGAGCTGTCACGGCCGGGCGCTACTGTGGGTGGCGATGCAACTCATTGGCGACGCGCCGGTGTTCGCGGCCACGGATCTGGTCGGCTTCCTCGCCTGCGAGCACCTCGTCGGGCTGGAACTGGCCGCGATGGGCGGAATGGTGGCGCGCCCGGATCGGGTCGACCCGGAGATAGACCTGATCGCCAAACGCGGTCTGGAGCACGAGGCCAGATACCTGGCCGGGCTCGAACAGCGCGTGGCACGGGTGGTCCGGGTTCCGGCGCCGCCGAGGGACGTCGAGCCGGCCGCCCGGCTCGCCGCGCTGCGCGATGCCGCCACCGCCACGGAAGACGCGATGCGAGGCGGAGCGGAGGCGATCTATCAGGCCACGTTCTTCGACGGCCGGTGGCTCGGCCTGGCGGACTTCCTGCTGCGAGTGGATCGGCCCAGCAAGCTCGGTGGCTGGAGCTACGAGGTCGTGGACACCAAGCTCGCCCGCCACGTCAAGGCTTCGGCACTCCTCCAGATCTGTTCGTACGTGGAGCAGCTCACGGCCTTTCAGGGCGTCGAGCCGGAGTGGATGCACGTGGCGCTGGGGGGTAGCGCCCGCAAGGTGGAGCGGCATCGGGTCGCGGACTACATGGCCTACTACCGGACGGTCAAGGCCGCGTTCGAGGCCCGCGTAGCCGCCGACGGCGGCTACGCGGGCGCCACATACCCGCCACGCAACACGTACCCGGAGCCCGTCGAGCACTGCGGCGTCTGCCGCTGGAGCGTCCTGTGTGCCGCCCGGCGCCGCTCGGACGACGATCTCTCGATCGTGGCCAACGCTCCCACTCGATTGCGCAAGGCCCTCAAGGGCAGGGGAGTGGCCAGCCGCCGCGGACTCGCGGCCCTGGAGCTGCCGCTCGCCGAGCCACTCGACGGCGTGGGTGCGGCGGCGCTCCAGAAGGCCCGGGACCAGGCCGCCCTCCAGGTTCGGGGCTCGGACGCGGGCAAGGTCCTCTACGAGCTGCTGCCGGCGACTCTTCGAGACGGGACGATCGAACCGGACCGCGGGCTCTCGAGCCTGCCCGAGCCGCGCCCCGGCGACCTCTTCTTCGATATCGAAGGCGATCCGTTCGCCCTCGACGATGGCGTGGACTACCTGTTCGGGATCCTGGAGCCCGGGCTGGCCGCTCCCGGAGGCGGCCCCACGTTCCACGCCTTCTGGGCGGTCGACGAAGACGGCCAGGTGACGCCGGCGGCGGAGACGGCGCGCCTTCGAGCAGACGATCGATCTGATGATGGACAGGCTCGCCCGCGATCCGGCCATCCACATCTACCACTACGCCCCGTACGAGCCGACCGCGGCGGGCCGCTTGATGGGCCGCTACGCGACCCGGGAGCAGGAAGTCGATCGGCTGCTTCGCGGCGACGTCTTCGTGGACCTCTTCCGGGCCGTCCGCCAGGGTCTCCGGGCATCGGTGGAGAGCTACTCCATCAAGAAGCTCGAGCCGCTCTACGGACTCGTCCGCGAGGAGAACCTTCGCGATGCCGGCTCGAGCATCGTGGCCTTCGAGACCTGGCTCGCGGAGGTCGAGGAAGGGTCGGCCGCGCCAAGGCGACCCGCAACAGACCCGACGCTCCTGAGCATCGAGGGCTACAACCGCGACGACTGCGTCTCCAACTGGCTCCTTCGGGACTGGCTGGAAGGCCGCAGGATCGAGCTGGCGGCCACGCTCGGCCAGCCTCTGCCGAGGCCGGCACCAGGCCGGCCGGACGCGCGCGAGGATCTATCGGAGAAGCTCGCCCATGTCGCGGAGGTTGCGGAGGCTCTGTGCGCGGGCGTTCCCGACGATCCCGCGGATCGAAGCCCGGCCCAGCACGCCAGCTGGCTGCTGGCCCAGCTTCTGGGCTGGCATCGCCGCGAGGACAAGTCGTTCTGGTGGCGCTACTTCCAGTTGATGGATCTCACCGACGAGGAGCGCGTCGAAGAGCGCGAGCCGCATCGGCTGCCTGACGCCGCTCGGCAAGGTGGGCGAGACCGGCCGATCGATCCTCTATCGCTACAGCTATCCCGAGCAAGAGCACGAGATCGACACGGAGACGGCGGTCCGCGATCCCGCCACGGGCGCGTCGCCGGGCGGCGTGTTCGCCGTCGACCGCGCCGCTCGAACGATCGATCTGCGGCGTGGCCCCAAGACCGACGGCGTCCATCCCACGTCGCTCGTTCCGCTGGATTGGGTCGACAGCGGCTGCCTCGAAGAGAGCCTCCTCAGCATCGGCGAGTGGGTGGCCGAGCACGGCATCGAAGGCGCCGGCCCCTACGCCGCGATTCGCGAGCTCCTGATGCGCCGGCCGCCCAGGCTGGACGCCGAGACGGCGCTATGCCTCCCGGCCGAGGAACCGCTCGAAGCGGCCCTTCGCATCGCGTCCCATCTGGATCGGACGGTGCTGCCCGTCCAGGGTCCGCCGGGCTCGGGCAAGACGTTCCTCGGCGCGGAGGTCGTGGTCGAGCTCGTTCGACTCGGCCGCAAAGTCGGCGTGACGGCCAACAGCCATCGAGTGATCGGGCACCTGCTGGACAAGATCCACGAGCGTGCCGAGGCGCGCGGCGTTGACGTCCGAATCGGCCAGAAGACCGATCGATCGGGCGATCGAACCTGCGGAAACGCGGTGCCCTACGCGGACTACGGCCACATCCTCGCGGCCCTGGGGAATGGCGAGGTGGATGTCGTCGGGGGCACGGGCTGGCTGTGGTCAAGGCCGGAATTCGCGGGTTCGGTCGACGTGCTCGTGATCGACGAAGCCGGCCAGCTATCGCTCGCGAACGCGGCGGCGGTCTCGCCTGCGGCCGGAAACCTCATCTTGCTGGGCGACCCGCAACAGCTCGACCAGCCCCTCCGGGGGACCCATCCGCCCGGAGCCGAGGCATCCGCTCTCGGCCATGTGCTCGGCGGTCATTCCACGATGCCGGCGGATCGCGGGCTCTTCCTCGAGCGCACCAGGCGCCTCCATCCGGATCTTTGCCGCTTCACCTCGGAAGCGTTCTACGAGGGGCGTCTGGAGTCGCTCGATGGCCTCGAGCACCAGCGGATCGAGATCGGGGGCGGACTGGACGCCGGCACCCCGGGCTCGCGCCTGGCCGGATCCGGAGTCCGCTTCCTGGCGGTCGAACACTCGGGCAACCGCAACGCCTCGCCGGAGGAAGCGGCCGTCGGTCGCCGCCCTGATTCGAGACCTGATCGACGGCGGCGGCGAGCTGGACGGATGAACATGGCCGCACCCGGCGCCTGACCCTGGACGACGTGCTCGTCGTGGCCCCTTACAACCTTCAGGTCGCGGCAATCGCGGCGGCACTGCCGGGAGTTCGGGCCGGGACGGTGGACAAGTTCCAGGGCCAGGAGGCGCCGGTGGCCATCTACTCGATGGCCACATCCTCTCCCGAGGAGGCGCCCAGAGGGATGGAATTCCTCTACAGCCTGAACCGGCTCAACGTGGCGACGTCACGAGCAAGATGCCTGGCTGCGGTCGTGGCCAACCCGGCCCTGGTTCGGGTTCGGGCCCGGACTCCACGCCAGATGCAGCTCGCCAACGCCCTCTGCCGGTTCATCGAGCTGGCGGGCGCGCAGAAGTCCGACGAGCGGACTAGCCGACTCGTTGGAGACGGACTACAGGGATGACCCGATCGGTCTTCTTCTCGTAGTCGAGGAACCCCGGGTACTTGGCCGCGTGGGCGGCATAGAGCCGCTTGCGATCTTCGGGATCGGCAATCGTGGCCCGCGCCTTGAAGGTCTCGGCGCCGACTTCGAGCGTGACGACCGGATGGGCCTGGAGGTTGTGATACCAGGCCGGGTGGGTCGGCGCTCCGCCCTTCGAGGCGACGATGACCAGGCAGTCGCCGTCGCGCGAGTAGACGACCGGCGTCACGTGCTCGACGCCGGTTCTCGCGCCGATCGTGTGGAGCAGCAGCAGGTCCGATTCGCCGAACGGGCCGTTCGTGGTCTTGCCTTCGTGAGCGCGGAAGTCCTCGATCAGGGACTTCGTGAAGTCGGCATACGTCTGGTTTGTCATCGGATCTCCCGGAGCATCAATGGTTGCGTGAGCAACATCCTATCGGCGGGAGGTTCGGCGGCCCGACTTGCGGCCAAGGAGGATCGCGACGCGAGACGGAGCGAGTTGCGCGACGACTAAACCCTGGGCAGGCGGCCGTAGAGCTCGCGGTAGGTCGCGGCCATGTCCGAGTACAGGGCGGCGTTGGCGGCGATCGGCTCCATCACGCGGGTGTCCGCGGGGAGCGGCAACGTGCCTTCGGCAGAGGACGGGACGATGCCCGCGACGACCGCGCCGAGGAGGGCCGCGCCCCTCGCCGAAGCGTGCTCCGTGGCACCGAGAGTGACCGGCATGTTCAGGACGTCGGCGATGATCTGCTGCCAGAGTCGGTTCACGCCGCCGCCGGCCACGACGCCGGCCTTGGGATCGACACCGAGCTCGCGCATCAGGTCCGTACCCTCGGCCAGGGCAAAGGCCACGCCTTCGAGCACCGCCCGGGTCATCTCGGCCGGCCCGTGTCCGATCCGCAGACCCACGAAGGCGCCCCGCGCCGCAGGGTCGAAATGGGGAGTCCGCTCGCCCCGGAGATAGGGCAGGAACATCAGCCCGTCCGTGCCCGCCGGGCACCTTGGCCGCGGATGCCAGCAGCTCGCGGGAGCCGTTGGGATCGTCGGGCCGGAGCAGCCGCACGACCCAATCCAGGGACGCGGCGGCCGAGAGGATCGCGGCCATGACGCACCACTGGTTCGGGACGACGTGGGCCAGGCCGTGGAGCCGGCCCGAGCGGATCCACCTTTGGCTCGGCGACCGGGGCCAGGACCTGGCCGCCGGTGCCGAGGGAAATCAGAACCGTCCCGGCGGCGTCTTCTTCGCGCGCCAGTCCCAGGCCGAGTGCCGCCGCCGGAGCGTCGGCTCCGCCGATCGCGACCGGGATCCCGGACGGCAGGCCGAGGGCTCGGGCCGCATCCTCGCGGAGCTCGCCGGCCATGGCCTCGGATTCGGACAGTGGAGCCAGGCAGTGCCCGGTCGATCCCCAGGCGTGAGCAGATCTCGTCGGACCAGCGCCGCTCGCGCAGATCGAAGAGCAGCGTGGCCGAGGCGTCGGAAACGTCCCCGGCGACGATCCCCGGTGAGTCGGGCTCGCAAAGCGTCCTTGGGCTGGACGATCCAGCGCGTCCGCTCCAGGATCTGCGGCTCGTGGTCGCGGACCCACATGATCTTGGGCGCGGTGAAGCTCACGTTCGAGCGGTTTCCGGTGACCGCGACGAGCTGTTCCCGCGGGATAAGCCGTTCGATTTCCTCGGTCTCGGCTTCCGCGCGGGCGTCGGACCACATCAGCGCGTGGCGGAGGGGCGCGCCGGCTTCGTCGAGGAAGACGGCGCCGTGCATCTGGCCCGTGAGTCCGAGCGCGACGACGGTCCCGCCGCGGAGGGCGGGTCGGGAAAGGAGCTCGGACATGGCCAGACGGAGGGCGTCCCACCAGCGATCCGGGTTCTGCTCCGCATATCCGGCGTGGCGGGAATCCGTGGCGTAGGAGGCCATCGTGACGCCCTGGCACTCGCCGCTTTCGTCGAGAGCCAGCAGCTTGACCCTTGACGACCCGAGGTCTATCCCGATCGAGACGCGCACCTATTCCTCCGTGAACCCGAGAACGTGACGGCCAAGTTGCGCCCCTCTGCCCCTAGCTTAGCGCGCGTGCCGCCTGCGGCGAGACGCGGCGAGGGCATCGATCGTGGTTGCGCGGCGGCGCGGAGTGTCCTCGCGGGCTCAGCAGCGCTGGAAGTACGTGTCGCGCTCCCAGGGAGTGACCTCGCGGCGGTACGCCTCCCACTCGAGGTTCTTGGCCGAGCGGAAGAGTTCCATCAGCTCGCTGCCCAGGGCCGCCGTGATGCAGTCGTCGTCCTCGAGGGCGCTCAGGGCTTCCCCGAGCGACGCCGGAAGTGGTCTCGTGACGCTGTGGCCGAGGGCCGCCATCGCGTGTCCGGAGCCACGTCCGGCGCCACGCGAGGCGCCGCCTGCCGACGCGCGCCCACCGCCAAAGCCACGCTCCAGCTCCTCGAGCGGCGGACCGAGCTCGAGACCGCGGTCGAGGCCGTCGAGGCCTGCGGCGAGCATGGCCGTGAAGGCGAGATACGGATTGCAGCTCGGGTCGGGGAGACGCAGCTCCAGCCGCGTGCCGAAGAATTCGTTGGGCGAGGTATCGCCGCGAACCGGCGTGGGGACGCGGATGAGGGCGCCGCGGCTGTGCCGGCCCCAGGAGCCCGCGACCGGCGCCTCGTATCCGGGAACGAGGCGCTTGTATGAGTTCACGACCGGGGCGACGAGGGCGGACATCCCCGGGCGCGTGCTCGAGCTGGCCAGCCAGGAACGCTTTGGCGATCGCCGACAGTCCGTACGCGTCCGACGCGTCGTCGAATACCGAGCGGCCGGAGCGATCGACGAGGACCTGGTGGGTGTGCATGCCCGAACCCGCCGCGTCGACACGGGGCTTGGGCATGAACGTGGCCTGCATGCCCCGTTCCCTCGCCAGCTCCTTCACCGCGGGCTTGAGCGTGGTGACCATGTCCGCGGCCGCGAGAGCCGGCAGGAGCGGCAGGTCGAGTTCGAACTGGCCGCTCGCGACTTCATGGTGGCTCGACTCAATCCGCATGCCGAGCGTCTCCAGGCTCGACACGATCTCCAGCTCGACCTCTCGCGAGCGGCCGCGGCCGCGCTCGAAGTAGCTGCTCGGGTCGTCGGCCAGGAGCTTGAGCTCGGGCGTGTCGCTCGCGGGGAAGAGGAAGAACTCGATCTCGGGAGCAACGAGATAACCAAGGCCCGCGGCATCGGCCTGGTCCAGGAGCGCCTTGAGCGCGCCGCGGGAATCGCCCGGGTAGGGGTTTCCGTCCGGTTCGAGGACGTCGCAGATGAGCCGAGCGCAGGGCACGCCCGCGGGTTCGATGATCGAGAACGTCTTCGGGTCCGGCCGCAGGAACATGTCCGACTCGACTTCCCGCGCCAGGCCCTCGATGGCCGAGCCGTCGAACCATTCGCCGTCGATCAGGACGGCCTGGAGACGACGGGCCGGGATCGCCACGGTCTTGACCGCGCCGGTGACGTCGGCGAATTGGAGCTCGACCTGCTGGACGCGAGCGTCCCGGACGGCCGAAAGCACGCGCTCGATCGTCCGTCGATCGGCGTCCGCCTGCGGCCGACCCGCTGGCCGCCGAGCCCGAAGACGCAGCGCCCGCGTGATTCCGAGGCTCCTCGCCCGTCCCGGCCCCAGCCGCGGGCGAACGTCTGGTTCTGTCAGGCATGTCGTCCTCCGGTTGACCGGCGTGCGCCGGTATGGCGGTTAGTGGGCATGGCCGATGAGATAGGCCAGCACAATCAGGAAGATGCTGGCGGACAGGAATGCCGCGCTTATGGCGAAGATCAGGAGTACGAGCCGCGTGTCCGAGTTGCCCGGCTGAGCTACGACCGCCTCGTCGCCAAAGATGAACTGCGAGAGCGGCAGGTCGCGCCAGTGCTCCAGGTCCGATTCGAGCGACTTGGCGTCTTCGTAACGCTCGTCCATTGCCCGTCGCAGGCATTTGCGGACGATGCCGTCGATGGGCGGCGGGACGTCCTTGTTGAACTCGTGGAGTGGCGGGACCGGGGAGCTGATGTGCTGGCTCATGACCGCCAGGGCGTTGTCGCCTTCCCACGGCACGCGGCCGGCGAGCATCTCGTAGAGCATCACGCCGATCGCGTAGACGTCGGTCCGGGCGTCGCCCCGCTTGCCCTGGATCTGTTCGGGCGACATGTAGTCCGGCGTCCCGAGCGCGTTGGAGAACCAGCGCCAGGTCAGCCGCCGGGCGCCGGCCATGAACGCGACGCCGAAATCGGTGACGACCAGCCGCCCTTCCGGCGTCACGAGCACGTTCTCCGGCTTGAGGTCGCGGTGGATGACGCCGCGTTCGTGGGCGTGGGCCATCGCCGAAGCGAGCTGGATGCCGAAGTCCACGGCCCGCTCCACGGAGAGCTTCTTCTCGCGATCCAGCAGCGATCGGAGTGGCTCGCCCTCGACGTACTCCATGACCATGTACGGTCGGCTGCGGTTCTCGGTGAACTCGATGGGCCGCTGGATGCCGGGATGGTCCAGATGGCGGGCGATCTCGAGCTCGCGGCGGAACCGGTCGAACGTGGAGACGTCGCCCATGATCGACTCGTGGGGGCACTTGAGCACGACACGGCGGCCGCTCGGATCCTCGGCCAGGAACACGTCGCTGTAGGCGCCGTGGCCGATGGCCCTGACGATCTTGAACTGATCCAGGTTCGTGCCCGGCTGCAGCTCGGTCGCCGTCACGAGAACAACCTCCGCCAGCCCGGCTTTGTGTCGGGCCGTTCGCCGGCCTCGCGCACGCGATATCGCCAGGGCTGTCGCATTATCGTCGCCACCGCGTTCGAGGGCGAGGTCGACGAGCTTGCGGCAGGCGGTCGCCGGCGGATCGGACATGCGCCGCCGCGATCTCGGACGAGGTCACGTTGCTCCACAGGCCGTCGGAGCAGAGCAGGAACTGGTCGCCGGAGCGAAGGGCCTCGTTGCGGACGTCGATGCGGACCAGGATGTCGCCGCCGATCGAGCGGGTCAGCGCATACCGAGCCGGATGGTCGACCGCCTGCTCGGGCGTGATGATGTGGAGGCGCAGCAGTTCCATCACCTGGCTGTGGTCCGTCGTAAGGAGCTCCAGCTCGCCGTCACGGCGGCGGTAGATCCGGCTGTCGCCCACGTGACCGAGATGCGCTTCGCCGGGCGTGAAAACCAGCGCGCTCAACGTGGATTGCATCTTGCGTCCACCCTGGCCGACATGCGCCGCGTCGAGGATCGTCTGGTTGGCCAGATTGATGGCGTCGCGAACGCTGCCCGAGACGCGCCCGCCGCCCACGAGCTTTCGCTGGACCTGCGCAAGTGTGGCTTCCACCGCAATTCCGGACGCCACCTCACCGCCGCCGTAGCCGCCCAGGCCGTCAGCCACGGCGAAGACGAGGCCCACGTCCGAGCCCGCGGAGGATTCGTCGATGACGTGTTCGGCCGGCGGCGTGACGAACGGCGCTCCGCCGTCGAGGCTGACCCAGCCGAGCCGGTCCTCGTTGTGCTCCCGGACGCAGCCGACGACGGTGAGACCCGCGTAGTCGACCGCGAGAGCCGAGCTCACGGCCTGCACGAGTCGACCCGGCCGGCGGCCGAGTCGCTGACGCCGGCCGGCGGGTTGCCGGTTGTGGCTCTTCGGTTCGCGGTTCGAGCGGCCGCTGGCATTCCCACCTCAACAGATATGCGAGATTGCGCCGGAGCAGGAGCGAGCCCCGGCGCAATCTCTATCCCACGGAGAGGGTGACTTCTATCGTTCCGGGCTGATCACCGCCGGCTTGACGAGGAGACTCGTGTTCGTCGCCGCGGAGTTGAGGACCAGCCAGACCGCGCCGATGACGATCCAGATGCCCACGGCCACCAGCGCGATGAGCGTGTCCGTCTGGGTGGAGCCACCGGACGAGACGCTCATGAAGATGACCCCGGCGAGCATTCCGACGTTAGCGAGCAAGCCGGCGACGGGAATGACCACGTGTTTGAGGATGTTGCGCTTGTGGACGCCGCCGAAAGCGAAGAGCACGAGGGCGTTGGTCATGCCGTAGACCAGGAACGTTCCGGTGTTGCTCGCCAGGGTGATCTGGAGCAGGTTGTCCGCCGATAGGACCGCGTATCCGCCGAGGATCGCGGAGACCACCGTCAGGGCGATGACGCCGTAGTGAGGCGTGGCGTGGCGGAAGTGGAGCATGCCCAGGATGCCGGGCACTTCCTTGTCGCGGCCCATCACGTAGGTGATCCGGACGCCCGTGTTGAGGCAGGCGAGCGTGGTGCCGATGAGGGCGACCAGGACGCTCGCGGCCAGGATGAGGACCATGATGAAGCCGGTGCCACCGAGCCAGGTGTCGCCGATGTAGCGAACCATGTCGCCGATCGGGCGCCGATGAGGCGGCCGCGGCCGCGTAGCCCGTAGACCTTGGCGCCGGCCGCGGTGGTGGCGGTCACGCTGCTGTTCACGAAGAAGTTGGCCGAGACGTACTCGATCACGTAGGCGACCGCGCCCTGGATCGCGAGCGAGAGCAGGACGGCGCGCCGGACGTCCCGCTTGGGGTTGATCGCCTCGCTGCCGAGCGCGGTCACGGATTCGAAGCCGACCAGGAGCAGGATCGCGATGGTGCCCTGGAAGACGACGTTGGTGAAGTTGTGCGGCAGGACCACCGAAGCCAGGTCCCGAGTGGGCGTACTGCAGGTCGGGGTGAGTGACCCGGAAGCCGATCGCCAGGAGCGCGAAGGCGACGAGGGCGGTGAGCTGGATGGCGTTGATGACGATGGCCGTCATCGTGGAGCCGGAGATGCCGCGATAGGCGATCAGACCCACCATCGCCGAGAAGCCGAAAGCCGCGGCGATCTCCAGCGGCGTGTTCAGCGTGATGCCGAACAGGCGCCAGGATGTAGACGAGCAGCGTCGCGGTGAAGGCGACCATGATGCCCGGGTAGATCCAGTAATAGAGATGCGAAACCCAGCCGACGATGAACTTCGCCAGGCGGGCGAACTTGTAGTGGACCGCCTCTTCCTTCTGCAGGAAGGCGGCCTCGGCGAAGTAGTACGAGGAGCCCGCGCCGGCATCCGGGTAGATGTTCGAGAGCTCGGCGTAGGAGAAGGCCGTCAGGAAGGCCAGGACGAGAACGAACAGGAGGCCCGGCACCATGTCGAATGCCGTGGTGGATCCCGCGTTCTGCTGAACGACCTGCGCCTGGAACGTGGTCCAGAGGAACGCGCCGGGCGCGATCAGCGCCATGGCGTTGATCGTCAGCCCCGTCATCGTCAGGGTTCGCTTCATTTCCGTCCCTGGCGCCGCTGCCATCGTCGTACTCCTCATCCAACACGGACAGCGAGGGTTATCCGAACGCCGGATCGTCTGGCTGCCGTGCCTGGAGAGAAGGATCAGTGCGGCGGCCGGACAAATCAGCTACGCCGCGGGACCGGTTTCGGAGCGGCGGAGTTGTGATTGCCACTCCCCGGATTGCCGGCGGGTTGCGACATGTTTGCGGCCGGGCGTCGAAGGCCGGGTGTCGAACGAGCCCGCTCGGCACGGCAGCCGGGGCGGGCTCGTTCGTATTACGGGCGCCACGAGGACGCCACAGGATTGAGGGCCGAGGCGGGCGCGTGGTCCGGCGCCCGCCTCGGGACCCGGGCTACGCGGGGGAGGGGAGGCCGTCCGGAGCCAGGCGGGGCTTCGGCGCGGGAGCGTCGTAGCCGTCCGGCAGTTCGTCGGGGATGTAGCCCAGGCTTCCCATTTCGGGGATGTCGAGGCCGCCGAGCTCCGCCTCGGGACTGACGCGGAGATGACAGACCTTGTTCAGGAGCTTGAAGAAGATGAACGAGGCGCCGAAGGCCCAGACGAACGCGACCGCCGCGCCCACGATCTGGGCTTCCATCTGGCCGACGTTGCCGTTGACCAGGCCGCTGATCGAGTAGCCGCCGTAGTTCGACGTCCCGTCCGCGAAGATGCCCACCGACAGGACGCCCCACAGGCCGTTGACGCCGTGGACGGAGATCGCTCCGACCGGGTCGTCGATGTGGATCCTGTCGAAGAAGGCCACGGCCACGCAGACCAGGACGCCCGCGATGAGGCCGATGAGCGCGCCCGCCATCGGGCCCACGAAATCCGCTCGGAGCGGTGATCGCGACCAGGCCGGCGAGCATGCCGTTGACCATCATGCCCGGGTTCGGCTTGCCCTCCGTCCACCACGTGTAGCACATGGCCGAGAAGGCGCCGAAGCCGGAGGCGAGCATGGTGACGACCGCCACGATGCCGATGCGGAGCGCGCCGTTGCCGCTCGCGCCGAGGGTGCTGCCCGGGTTGAAGCCGAACCAGCCGAAGGCCAGGATGAACGTGCCGAGGATGGCCAGGATCTGGTTGTGGCCCAGGATCGTGTTGGCCGAGCCGTCCTTGTTGTACTTGCCGATGCGCGGTCCCAGAACCATCGCCCCGGCGAGGGCGCACCAGCCACCGACGGAGTGGACCACACCGGACCCGGCGAAGTCGGCGTAGCCGCTGCCCAGGCCGATCGAACCGAGCTGGCTGAGCCAGCCGCCGCCCCAGGTCCAGGCCGCGTACATGGGGTAGAGGAGCGCGGAGATGAACAGGCCGTAGTAGACGAAGGGCTTCCAGCGGATGCGCTCGGCCATGGAGCCCGTTGGGATCGTGGCCGTGGTATCCATGAAGACGAGCTGGAAGAGGAAGAAGGCGATCACGCCGACGTCATAGGTCCCGCCCAGCAAGGCAAAGCCGCTCGCGCCGGCGATGCCCCAGCTGTGTCCGCCGATGTCGAGCGAGATCATGTTGTTGAGCGGATGAAGTCCGCCGAGGTTTCCGACGCCGATCGTTCCGAGGCCGCCGAAGGCGAGCCCGAAGCCGACGAGGAAGAACCCCACGATGCCGATGCCATAGATCATGAAGTTCATGGTCATCGTGTGGAGGGCGTTCTTGGCTCGGGTGAAGCCCGTCTCCACGAGGGCGAAGCCCGCCTGCATGAACATGACCAGGAAGCCGCAGACCAGCAGCCAGGTGAAGTTGATGCCAAGTCGGTTCTGATCGACCATGTCGGCCAGTTTCGCCGCGAATGGCTCGGCTTTCTGGGCGGCCGTCAGGTCATCCGCGGTGATGGTGCCGGGGGCGAGCCCGACCAGGTTCTGGGCGCTGCTGCTGTTCAGGCCGGATGGATCGCCGTTCGTCGAGCTGTCGCTTCTGGTTTGCGACGAGCAGCCCGCGACGGCGAGGAGCATGAGGACGAAGAGACCGCCGAGGACGAGGCCTCGGAAAGACAGGGCCCATTTCGGTTTCGTTCTGCCGGATAGGGGTAGCACGAAAGAACCTCCTCCAAGATATGGGGTGACGAACCGGTGAGACTTCTCCCGCTCACCGGGTGGGCCAGGCAGAGACGGTCGGCCTGGTATGGGCTTTCGACGGGATCGCCGAGAGACTGCTGCTACAACTGCTCGGACGGGGATCGCCCTGCCTCAGCCGAGCCGGCCTGGGCTAGGGCTGGCGCTGGATCCCGGCCGTCACGGACCCGGGAGCCGGTCGCCGGCGTCCGAGGACGGGAGCCATGGCCCGCAATCGTCGTCCCACCGCGCTCGATAGCCGCGCCATCGGCAGCTTCGACTCATGGCGGATGCCTTTGGCGGACCGGCGGCGCGCTTCACGCAGGCTCCGCTCGGCCGCTTTGGCTTCGGCCGTACCGGGCTCGCTGGCTCGCAAGGCCGCCAGGAAGTTGCCGGCTGCCTGGGCCGTCAGACCGAGGCGGAGAGCCATCTCGCCGGCCTTCTGGTTGGGGGCGAAGCGATCGGGTCCGAGTGCCACGGCTCGATCCGAGGCATCTGTCGCGCCTGCCACGTCCGCGAGCTGGAAGCGGACGCCGCTCAGGTACGCGAGCGCGTCGATCGCCATGGGGTCGAGCGCGGCGAGGCGCTCTTCGGACGCGACGGCCGCCAGGCAATCGCGAGCTTCCTCGGGCCGCTCGTGGGTCATGGCCCGGAGGCCTTCCCGGAACAGCAGGCGAGCATCCTCTCGCCCGGCGCTCGGCATCGTCGCCGGTTCGGGCGTCGTCGCCGGTTCGGGCGTCGTCGCCGCGTCGACGCGCATCTTCGAAGCGCCCGGGCGCAATCGATATGGATCCGGTCGCGTCCCGGCCGTCGTGGTCGTCATCGTCATCTCCTCCGCCCCTTCACTCGCCATCTGACTTGCCTGCCGCGAGCGCCATTGCGGCATCCGGGGCGACATCACTCAATCGCGGAATTGCCGGCCGCTTGACCCACAGGCCAAGGGCAACGGGGGTGATCACCGTGCTCGCGAGGGCCACGAGGATGGCCGCCGAGAAGAGCCGACTGTCGATCGCCCCGCTCTTGAGGCCGAGGCTCGCCGCGACCAGGGCCACTTCGCCTCGGGCCACCATTCCAATTCCAACCAGCCCCGCGGCGCCGCCCTGCATGCCCCCGATCAAGGCTCCGAGGCCGCTGCCAAGGAACTTGCCCAGCACCGCGACCGCCAGGAGAGCCGAGAGCGAAGGGCAGCACCGGACCGACGGTCCGGACGTCGGCCGAGAGACCGATGGTCACGAAGAAGACGGGCACCAGCAGGCCTTCGCCGACGCGCCCGATGCCGTGCTTCAGCTCCTCCGCAAGTGGAGACCCCGCCAGGGCGAGACCGGCGACATAGGCGCCCGTGATGGCGGCCAAACCGCCGAGTGTCTGGAAGGCCCAGCCGACGGCCAGGATGAAGCCGAGCGTGGCGGCCAGGCCGCCGCCCCGAAGATGAAGCCGCTCGACGATGCCGGACAGATGATCGGGAAGCCAGCGGAGGGCCAGCGCCGCGAGAACCAGAGTGATGACCATGGGAGCGAGCGTGGCCAGCGGCGAGGAGCCGGCGGTCGTGTCGGCGACCACCAGGCCCAGGATCACGAGGCCCAGGATGTCGTCGATCACAGCGGCGCCGAGAATTGCCATTCCGGCTCGGCCGGTCAGCAGATTCAGCTCGTGCAGGACCGCGGCGGTGATGCCGACGCTCGTGGCGGTGAGGATGGCGCCGCAGAAGAGCGACGCCCGGACGTCGAACCCTGCCGCCAGCGAAAGGCCGAAGCCTCCGGCGAACGGAACGATCACGCCGCCGCAAGCCGCGTACAGGGCCGGGAGGCCGACGGACCGCATGGCCTTGAGGTTCGTGTCCAGACCGGCCGAGGCCAGGATCGCGAGCGCGCCCAGATCCGAGAGGGCGGTGATCGTGGGTCCGGTCTGAATCGCGCCGAAGAGAGAGGGCCCGAGGAGGATGCCCACCAGGATCTGGCCGGCGACCCGCGGCTGCCCGACGAGATTCGCGCCGGCCGCCCCGATCTCGGCGCCGATGAGGATCAGCGCCAGGACGAGCGCAAGATCGTTCATTCGATGCCTCCGAATCGCGTCTCGCCCAGCCGTTCTCGGCGATATCCAGGAGGCTATCGGCTGGCTTGCCCGGAGTCAGTCACGCTGGGGGCTCAAGAAGGATGCGGTTGGCTCAACGTTCGGTGTCGCGAAAGCGATGGCAGGCGGCGGTTCGGCAACCCTTCCGTGCCGGCTCGCAACGATCTGGCCCGGGAGCTCAGTTCGACAGGGCCCTCGAACGGGCCATCGCCGGCCCGACGCCGCCGGCCGTTGGGGGTCGACCTGCCGTTGGCCGCGGCGTTATGGTTGACCGAGACATGACTTGATCGGGACGCAGGCGTCAGCCCGTTCGAGGCGTCAGCCTGTCAGAGGCGTGGGGCTGCCCGTTCCCGATCCATGCGGCAGACGGGGGGAATGACATATGGGTCTCGCCAGCGGGCCGTACGGCCACATCCGCATCGCCTCGGCCACGCCCGAGCAGCTGCCTACAGCCGCCGCGGTCCTCGACGAGGTGTCGGCCTGGCTCGAGGCTCAGGGGCACGGGCAATGGCCGGTCCCGTTTCCGACGGAGCGTCTGCTTCCGCCCGAAACCGGCGCCATCTGCTATCTAGCCTGGGACGGCGCGACTGCCGTGGCGACCTACACCCTCCAACGGCGGGATCCGATCTTCTGGCCGGGCGAGGATCTTGAAGCGGAGCAAAAGGACGAGCCAGGGACGGCATCGTCCTCCAGATCCGTCTATATCCACAGACTGGCAGTTCGGCGCGGCTATCGCGGGCTCGGCCGGGCTCTGCTCGCCGAGATCGAGCGGACCGCCCGCTCCTGGGGCGCGACGTGCCTGCGCCTCGACTGTATGGCCGGCAACGCCCGGATCAAGGGTTACTACGAAGACGCGGGGTTCGAATACCGGGGCGACGTCGCCGTCCTCCACCTGACCTGGCTCGCCAGCCTGTACGAGAAACCGCTCCGCTGACGAGTTGCCGCGTTGGCGCGCCGCGCCGCCGCGCCGCGCCGCACCGCACCGCGCCGGCCGGGCCGCGGGCCGCGGTTCTTTCACCTACGTCGGGGTCGACCGACTCGCAGCTTCCCGATCCTCGCTCTCGGATCGCGCAAAGTCCCAGATATCGCCACTGGAGATGTTGGACGCGGGAGTAGGTCCCAGGGCCGGCTCGCCGGCCGAAAACCACGCTCAGTTGAGCCCGCCGAGCTCGCGGAACGACCGCCGGCGGAGGCGCCGAGAGCGCAATCCGCGGACAACATCGCCACTGGAGATATCGGGCGAATACCGAGCCCGCCCGGCCCCACAAATCGCCACTGGAGATATCCGGCGGAAACGCGGCCACGGCGAGGCATGAGTCGCCGATTTCGCGCCGGCCGCTCCGAGAAATGAATGTCGGGCGCCCGGGGTGGAGCGCCCGACATTCGGTGAAGGTTCCTATTCGCGGCTACCGGGCCGCACGGCTGCTGAGCTACCAGGCCACTCGGCCGTCAGGCCGCGAGGTCCCGCCGCTCGAAGGTCACCAATGCCACGACCAGCAGTACCACGGCCACGACGGTCAGCACCGCGGCGTCGGCGAGGTTCACGCCGTTTCGGAGTGGATCGCTGCCCATGTAGTACCGGAACAGAGAGAGTGGCCTGATCGTGTTGAAGCTGTCCATGATCGCCGCCAGAGCGTCGACCAGGTACATGACCACCATGGCCGCGATCGCAATGCCGATCGCGGCGGCCCGATTGCCCGTGAACGTCGAGATCGCGAGCGCCGCCGCCCCGAAATCCAGCCCGAGCAGGACGAGCATCACCAGAGCCGCGGCCAGCTTGTCTGCCGGCAGCGGGCTCGAGCTCGCGGCGGCCCCGGCGAGTGCCAGGATCCAGACCACGACCGCCGCGACGATGCACGCGAGCGTGACCGCCACGGACTTCTCCAGGACGAGGCGCCGGCGCGAGACCGGGTAGGAGAGAAGGACGTCGATCGTCCCACGGGATTCCTCGCCCGCGGTGAATCCGGATGCCATTCCCGCGGCGAAGGCGATCATCAACGCCGGAAGGATCATCGAGAAAAGCTCGATGTGGAGGAAGCCGACCAGAGAACTGGCATCGCCCACGCTGGCGCCCATGAGCTTCGCGGCGGGGCCCATCTTCTCCAGGATGGCGTTCAGGTCGATGATCGATTTGTAGGTGGGAAAGAGGACCGCGAAGTAGCCGGTCATGCCGCCCATTCCGAGCGCGACCCAGAAGGTGGGCCAGCGCAGGTCGCGGACGGTCTTGCCGAAAACGTTACGCAGCAGCATGGCTGGCCTCCTTCGCGCCGTCCTCGGACGAGCCGGACGCGGCAACCCCGTCGCCGGAGCCGTAATAGGCGAGGAAGATCTCCTCGAGGCTCGTCTCCACGCTCCGAAGATTCGTGACCTCGAAGCGGGCAGCGGCCTTCACCAGGCTGTCGAGCGAGCCCATGACCGTGCAGCGAAGCGTGCCGTCCTCGATCGAGAGGTCGCGGATGCCCGGAATGCCGGCAAAGGCCTCGGCCGGAACCGCCTCGCCGAAGTCGATCTCGAGACGTCGCAGGGCCCGCTCCTTGAGAGACGCGATCGATTCCACCGCGAGCAGGCGACCCTCGCGGATGATCCCGACGCGGTCGCACAGATGCTCGACTTCGGGAAGTTGGTGCGACGAGATGAAGACCGTCCGGCCCTCGTCGCGGGCCTCTTCGCAGAGATGCTCGAACTCGATCTGGATGAACGGATCCAGGCCGGCAGTGGGCTCGTCCAGGATGAGGAGCTCCGGCCGGATCATGAACGCGGCGATCAGCCCGACCTTCTGCTTGTTGCCGCGCGAGAGGCTCTTGATCTTCTTGGTCGGATCGAACTCCAGCCGCTGGACCAGCTTCTCGCGGTATTCGGCGTCAACCGAGCCCTGGAGATTGCCCAGGTAGGTGAGGAGCTGGCGGCCCGTCAGCTCGCCGTACAGGGAAAGCTCGCCGGGGACGTAGCTGACGCGCCGGTCGATCGCCAGTCTGTCCTTCCGGGCGTCCAGCCCGAGCACGCGGGCGGACCCGCTGGTGGGCCGGATGAGGTCCAGGAGGAGGCGGATCGTGGTCGATTTGCCGGCTCCGTTGGGACCGAGGAAGCCGAAGACCTGGCCGCTTTCGACCATCAGGTTTACGTCGTTGATGCCGCGCGACTTGCCGTAGAACTTGGTGAGACCTGTCGTCTCGATGGCCGGCGTCATGGCCTGGCCTCCCGTCGTGGTCCGGCCGAGGCCGGCTCTCGTGAAGTCTGCGTGCTCGATCCGGAGGTGACGGCTCCCGCCGTCCGACGTTGCTCTTCCCAGCGGTCGATCAGGAGGGGTAGCTCGCGTTGCAGAAAGGCGTACATGTCGCGCACCTCCATGAGCGGCCCTGGGTCTCCGCCGGGACCCAGCAGTTCCAGGCCTTCGTGGGCCAGCGCCTGGAGCTGACCCAGCAAGGCCATGCGGCCGAGCACCATCTCGGCGCTCGCGCCCGGCTTCACGACGAATCGATCGCGCCGGTCGCCCGGGAGCGATATCCGCGTGACCATCTCGTAATGCATCAGCAGCCGAGTCATGCCGCTGATCGAGCCCTTGCTCGCCTGGAGCATGTCGATGAGGTCTGTCGAGGAATAGCCGTTCGGCGGGGCGAGAAGCAGCGCTCCGAATATCTGGCCCGCGATACGGGGCAGATGCAGCTCCTCGAAGACAAGCCCGATCTCGCCGATGAATCGATCGCGGCTGTCTATTCCGCGGCTTCTGGCTCGAAATACGTCGGCCATTTCGCTTCCCCGCTCATGCCAGCGGTAGTCACTTTCGCGGCCCGGGCTGGCTGTCGGGCGGCGGTGCAAAGGCAGGGATACCGCGCCGGCGGCATCTCAAACGTTTTGTGTGCAGGGCGCATTGTGCGCAGTTCGCGCAGTTCAGTCAAGACTGAACTGAACGGATCGCGGGCCATCTACGTAACGGCGGCCCCGCATTAGCACCCTTCGGGCCCCCCGCCCGGGCCGAATTGCGTAGGCCGGAGGCCGCCATCTACGTAATTGGGACTTGGACTAGCACGTCCGCATACCCCGAACGGGCCGGCACCACCGCCCGGAGGCGTTAGTACCGAGGGCAAGGCACGCGGACTAGGGTCACTCCCTGAATGCATGCCTCAGGCCGGGAATACACCTACACGCCCTCCCTGCCGAATGCTTCAGCCCTGACCGAACAGGGTCAGTCAGCCACAGACAGGTTCGACACCCGCTCCTCCAGGACCTGCCAGCCAGCGAAATCGCAATCAAGGATTGGCCAAATGTCGATCGTCAGCTATCCCGCGCAAGACCGCCGGGGGTCGGGCCGCTCGCCCATGCAGCCTCCGAGGCCGGCTCGGGTCGTTACTCACGCCCTGGTGATCCACCAGGCCGAGATCGTGAGGCTCGGCGTCTCGACGATGCTGACCAGCGGTTCGGCTTGCGAAGTCGCCAGCGCGGCTTCCGTCTACGAGGCGTTCCACCTCGCCTCGGACGTGCATCCGCAGCTGGTTCTCTTCGACTTCACGCCCACCGAAGGTGCCGAAGTCTGCCGGCTGCTGGCCGCCCTGTGGCCCAAGCCCCGGCTCATCGCTCTCGTGGCCCGCGGCCGCGAAGCCTCGCCCAACGACTGCCTGTCGGTGGGTGCGGACGCCGCGATGCTCATGGACAACGTCAATCGAGAAACCTTCCTCGTCGTCATCCGTCGCGTCATGGACGGCCTCGGCCCCATCGTCGCCGGTTTCCCGTCCGTGAACGAGCGCCTCGACGCCTCGCTCGTGGACGAAGGGCCCGTCTCCCTTCTGACTCCCCGTGAGCGCGAGATGCTCTATCTCATCGGCCAGGGGCTCTCCAATCGCGAGATCGCCGAGTCGCTGGTCCTCTCGGTCAAGACCGTCGAGGCTCATCGCGCCAACCTGAGCCGCAAGCTCAACGTTCGATCCAGGGCGGGCCTGATGCGCCTGGCCCTCACCGGAAGCCTGGCATGATCCCGCTCACCCGCCAGGACGGCATCGCCTTTCCTCGTCAACCCCGATCGGATCGAGTTGGTCGAGGAGACCCCGGACACCGTCATCACCCTCGCCGACGGCAAGAAGATCCTCGTCCGCGAGACCGCGACCGAGGTCGCGACGCGGTTCCACTTACTACCAGCGCTCGCTCCACGTCGACGCTCGCTTCGGCGGCCGCCGCGCCTACGACCCGCCGACCGAGATGGATCCCGGCTCAGTACGAACATCCCAACCGCGGGCGCCTGCGCGCCTACGGCGAGACGACGCCGAGGCTAGGGCCGAGCCATGGACGGCTGGACTGGGAATCCTGATCTGCGCTCGGCGCCATGATGGTCGCCGATGTGCTCGACGGCGGCTCGCCTGCCGCGTTCATCAACCCGTCCGCGATCCTGCTGATCTTCGGCGCGACGTTCGGGGCGACGATCGCCTCGACCTCGATGAAGCAGTTCATGACCTTCCCCAAGCTCCTCGGCATGAGCATGAAGCCGCGCGTCAGCGACATCGAGCTCGATCCGCGAGATGCTCGTCAAGTTCGCCGAGCGAGCGCGCCGCGAAGGCCTGCTCGCGCTCGAAAGCGACGTCGAAGCGGTCAAGGATCCGTTCATCCGCCACGGCCTCCAGATGGTCATCGACGGCCTCGAGCCCGACACCGTCGAAGAGATCCTCGAGATCGAGATCGAGTCGATGCAGGCCCGCCACGCCAAGGGCATCGACATGTTCGCCAAGATGGGCGGCTACTCGCCGACCTTCGGCGTCCTCGGCACGGTCATGGGCCTGGTCAGCGTCCTGTCCAACCTGGCCGATCCGTCGGGCCTCGGCGAGTCGATCGCGACCGCCTTCATCGCCACGCTCTTCGGTGTCGGCGCGGCCAACATCCTGTGGCTGCCGGTTTCCGGCCAACCTCAAGAGCAAGGACTCAGGCCGAGGCCAAGGAACGCCGCCTGGCCCTGGCCGCGATCCTGGCCATCCAGGCCGGTGACAACCCGCGCATCGTCGCCCAGAAGCTCGCGCGCCCACGCCGGTCCCGACAAGGCCAAGCCGACGCAGGCCGAAAAGGCGGCGCCGCGGCCGCGCCCGCGTCGCGGAGGCCGCCTGATGGCCAGAGCGCAAGCGCGGCCACGTCGAGGGCCGCACGAGAACGACGAGCGCTGGCTCCTCACCTACTCCGACCTGATCACCCTGCTGTTCGTGCTCTTCGTCGTCATGTACGCCATCAGCACCACCGACGTCCGCAAGTTCGTCGCCCTGGCCCAGTCGGTCTCGGCCGCCTTCAACGCCGACGTCATGAGCGGCCAGCAGGCGATCAGCATCAGCGACGGGCAGGACATGACCGTCCAGCAGGACAGAGCGCGGCCGGCTCCACGCACCGTCCAGTCCGACCTGCAGGCCATCAAGGCCGCTCTCGAGGACTACGCCATCGGCCAGGGGCTCGGCGGCGAGGTGGAGGTCGGCATGGCGCCGCAGGGGATCGTCATCCGCCTCAACGACGCGCTGCTCTTCTCCTCCGGCCGGGCCCACCTCGACGACCACGCCCTGAAGCTCGTCAAGCAGGTCGTGGACATCGTCAAGCCGCTGCCGAACCAGGTCCGGGTCGAGGGCAACACCGACGACCAGCAGCCCGACGGCGTGCTTTACGCCAACAACTGGGACCTCTCCACGGCCAGAGCCCTGGCGGTGCTGGAGGCGATGGTCGGCATGGGCATCGACCCGAGCCGGCTGTCCGCCCTCGGCAACGCCCAGTACAACCCGCTCGCTCCCAACACCGACGACGCCTCGCGGGCCAAGAACCGACGCGTGGACATCGTGGTGATCTACCCGACAGACGGTTCGACGCCCGTCCGCGACGCCGGCCGAGCCGTTCGCCGAGCCCTCGTTCCCATGAACCGCCGTTTGAGCCTGGAGTCCGATCGATGAAGCTCCCGATTCCGAAGGGGAAGCGCGCCATCCTGGTCCTGGGGCTGCCCCTGGGCCTGGCCGCCGCCGGCGCCTTCGTCTTCATGCAGATGTCCGCTTCCGGCGGCGCGCCGGCGAAGTCCCGGATCCGAGCGCCGGCCAGATCGGCCCGATGCTCGCCCTCGACGACCGGGTCATCAACCTGAACGTGACCACGGCGGGCGCCTACAAGTACGCCAAGGTCGGCGTTTCGATCGAGATGCGCCCGAGCACGGTCGGCTTCTACGACCTCCACGGCGCCGCTCGGACGACCAAGGAGAGCGACGGAGCTCGAGAAGTACGCGGACATGGTGCCGCGGCTGCTCGACGCCCTCGGCTCGACGGTCTCGTCGCACGACTCCGCGGCCCTGATCTCGACCGGACGGCCGGGCCAAGCTCAAGACCGAGCTGCTCGAGTCCGTTCCGCAAGATCCTCGGGCCCGAGGAAGTCATCGATGTCTACTTCACCGACTTCGTGATGCAGTAGGCGGGCGAGAAGATGCTGTCCCAGGCCGAAATCGATGCGCTCCTTGGCGCGGTTGCCGATGGCACGCTGCCGAGCGAGGATCAACCGCCGTCCCTCAGCGCCGACGGACGCCTGGTCAAGACCTACGACTTCCGCCGCCCGGCCAAGTTCTCCAACGAGCAGCTCCGGACCCTTCAGGCGATCCACGAGAACGTCGGCCGCGTCGCCGCGGCGCGTCTGTCCTCGTCGCTCCGCGGACCGATCGTGATCCAGCTCGCCGGAACCGACCAGCTCATCTTCGACGACTACCTGAGCCAGCTGAGCCTGCCGACCGAGCTGGTGGTCATGGCCAGCACGGGCCTCGCCGGTCCGTTCCTCATCGACATGGACCTCGGCTTCGCCCTCGCCGCGGTCGATCGCCTCCTGGGCGGCCCCGGCCGCATTCCGGCCGAACGCACCGAGCCCACGCCCATCGAGAGCGACCTCATCGCCCGGGTCGTCGGGCATCTGCCCCACGCCCTCAACGAGGGCTGGTCGCACCTCCAGACACTCGACGTCAACGTCACCGAGTCCGCCCTGACGCCGATCCTGCTGCGCGTCGCCTCCCCGTCCGAAGTCGTCGCGGTCATGACCTACGAGGTCCGCTTCGCCGGCCAGACCGCGCCGATGACGATCTGCTATCCGTACGCAACCCTCGAGCCGCTGCTCCCGCGACTGGCCGCGACGATGTGGTACTCGCAGCGCCGCCAGGCCGCCGGAGGCTCCGGATCCGCGAGATCCTCGAGAGCGAGGTCCGGGCAGTGGAAATTCCCGATCGCCGCCTCGTTCCGCGCCGTCGACATCCCGGTCGAGGCTCTCACGGAGCTGCGCCCGGGCGACGTCATCAGGTTCGACGAGCACTTCGACGAGCCCGTCCTCATCGCTGTTGCTGATCAGGCCCAGGCGTGGGCGATCCCCGGTCGAGTTGGGGATCGCGTCGCCCTTCGCCTGGTGAGCCCACTTCAGCCCATGGAGGCCTGACATGAGCTGGGAATCTTTCGACTGGAAGCCCGCCGACGGCGCATCGCTCGGAGCCGGAGCGTCGATCCTGCCGCTGTGGCCGATGCTTCGCTCGGCCATCGCCGAGACGGTCTCGGCCGACGCGCTCTGCCCGATCACGGTCGGGCGAGCTGAGCGTCGGCCACTGCTCCTTCTCCGAGGCGCCGACGCCGCTTCTGCCGGCGCGCTCGTTCGAGCTGCTGGGCACGGACCGGCGAGGCGCCTGGGGCGCCCTCGATCCGGCCAAGGGCGACAAGATCGGCGGCAACCCGTCTACACCGCCGACAAGCTCCAGGATCCTCGTCCTCGAGGCCATGAGCGACGCGTTCGAGTCGATCCTCGGCGAAGGCCTGGGGCTGGGCAATCCCGTCGAGATCTCCGCGCCCGACGCGCCGATGCTTCTCCTGCGCCTGCCGATGACCTCGGTCGACAACGAAGAGCTGGTCCTGATCTCGGCCTACGACGACGCCGTCGCCGGCGAGCTGTCGGCCCACATCGTCGCCCTCCAGGCGCTCGCCGCGGAAGCGACCACGCCGATCCCGGCGGCGCCGGTTCAGCCGGTCGCCGCCCGGAACATGGAGATGCGGACGCCCCCGCCCGCGGCCCCGGCTCCGATGGCGCCGCCGCCGGCGCCCGTCATGTCCGCGCCCGTCTCGTCGATCCCCACGTCAACGTCCGGCCGGCCCAGCTGCCCGAGCTGACCCCCGCTCCGGCCGGCGGCGCCCCGCTACAACATCGACCTGCTCCTCGGGCGTGAATCTCCAGGTCGCGGTCGAGATCGGCCGGACGACGCTGCCGATCAGGGACGTCCTGGCCCTGACCCCGGGCTCGATCATCGAACTCGACAAGCTGGCCGGCGAGAAGGTCGACATCCTCATCAACGGCCGGCCGATCGCCCAGGGCGAAGTCGTGGTCGTCGACGAGAACTTCGGCGTCCGGATCACCGACGTCGTCTCCCGCCAGCAGCGTCTCACTCCGGCCGGTCGATGACGCAGCGTTCCACGGCCCGGCGCCCGATGGGTGTCGGACCGGCCGGCTGGCGCCGGATCGCGATCCCCGGTGCGATCGTGGGCCTTGCCCTGGTCGCCCTGGTCGGCGCGGTCCAGCCGCCGCGGGTGTCCGGCAGCGATTCGCTCTCCACGGCTTCCGCTACTGCCGCCGCTTCGGCCGATCCTTCGGGCGCCGTCACCTCGACCGCGACCGTCACCGCGACCGCTACAGCCACTGCCTCCGCCACGCCCGCAGCCTCGGCCACGGCTCGGGCCGCGACCGCACCGGTCGCGACCGCGTCGGCGGCCGTCGTGCCGGCCGCCGCTTCGACGATAGATCCGGGGCTCGGCGGCTGGGACCTCATCGACCTCGCGACCAAGGGCGCGATCGTCCTGGCGCTGCTCTTCATCACCCTGCGGGTCCTGGGCCGGATGCAGGCCACGGGCACCAAGCGCGGCGGCCGGCTCGAGGTTCTCGAGTCGCGGACGCTCGCCACCAAGGCCGCTCCACCTCGTCGCGATCGGCGATCGCCGGCTCGTCGTCGGGCTGACGCCCAGCGGCATGGTCTCGCTGGCCGAGCTCGACGCCGAGGAGCTCGAAGCCGCCGACTTCGCGGCCGAGCTCGCGGCTCAGACCGCCGCCGCATCTCGCTTGCCGTCCGCCCCGCTGCTACCGGCGAATTCGCCGCTCAACATCGTGGTCGCGCCGATCGACGCCTTCGCGGGTCGCCTGGCCTCGATGCTCAGCGGAGGCCGTGCCCGATGACTACCCGCGCGCAACCTCCGCATGCTGCTGCTCCTCGGCGTCGTCGCCCTGGTCGCCGCCGGCTGCTCGTCGACCGGCTCGCAGGACATCTCGGTCAAGATCGGCGACGGCCAGGCCTCCAACGGCAACGGCCAGTTCGCGCTTTCGCTCGAGCTGCTGATCGCGATGACCGTCCTGTCGCTGGTGCCCGGCGATCCTGATGCTGGCCACGAGCTTCACCCGGATCGTCGTCGTCCTGTCGCTGCTCCGCAGCGCCATCGGCATCCCGAACCTGCCGCCCAACCAGGTGATCCTGGGCCTGTCGCTCTTCCTGACGCTCTTCGTGATGGCGCCGACCTTCCCGAAGGCCAACAACGACGCCCTCCAGCCGTACCTGAACAACTCGATCGATCAGAACACGGCCATCCAGAAGGGCATCGACCCGTTCCGGACCTTCATGCTCAAGCAGACCCGCGAGGAGGATCTGCAGGTCTTCATCGACCTGTCCAAGGAGCCGCGGCCGGCGACGTCGAACGACGTCTCGATCGAAGTCCTGCTGCCGGCCTTCGTCGTGAGCGAGCTCAAGACCGCCTTCACGATGGGCTTCCTGCTCTACATCCCGTTCCTGATCATCGACCTCGTCGTCGCCTCCGCGCTGATGTCCATGGGCATGGTCATGGTCTCGCCGACGCAGATCGCCCTGCCCTTCAAGCTCCTGCTCTTCGTCATGGTCGACGGCTGGGTCCTCGTGGTCCAGTCGCTGGTCAAGAGCTTCGGCTAGGACCGGGCGATGACAGCCAATGACGTCGGCGCCGTCATGCAGCGAGCGCTGTACACGACCGCCACGGTCGGCGGCCCGATCGTGCATGGTCTCGATGGCCGTCGGCCTCGTCATCTCGATCATCCAGGCCGCGACTCAGATCAACGAGGCGACGCTGACCTTCGTCCCCAAGCTCATCGTCGTCGCCGCTCGTCCTCGTGATGCTGGGCCCCTCGATGGCCAGCCAGCTCGACCGACTTCACCGCGTTACGTGTTCGAGATGGCCGCGGAGGCGGGGCGATGACGTTCTCGCTCGCCGGCGGCCAGGCCTCTCTGCTCTTCCTGGTCATGATGCGCTGCATCGGGCTCGTCTTCACGGCGCCGATCTTCGGCCACCACGCGATCCCGACGCTGGTCAAGTTCGGCCTCGCGGCCACGCTGACCGTCGCCCTCGCCGCCGGCGCGGGAGTCAACGCCGGCAGCCTGCCGCTCCTCGCGGCCGCGCCGCTCGAGCTCATGATCGGCCTGGCGCTGGGCTTCATCCTGTCGATGGGCTTCCAGGCGATCGAGATCGCCGGCAAGGTCATCTCGATCCAGCTCGGCCTGTCGCTCGGCTCGGTCTTCAGCCCGACGGAGCAGGAAGCCTCCACTGCCCTCGATCCGTTCTTCTCGGTCCTCGCCGGCCTGACCTTCCTGGCCATGGGCCTCCACCTCGCCGTCGTCCGGGCCCTCGCCAACTCCTTCGTCGTCTACCCGGTGGGCGGCGGCTGGCCCGCCGCCTGTCGCAGACGGGCGCCCAGACGATCGCCCTCGCGCTCGAGCTCGGTGTCCGCGTGGCGCTTCCCGTGGCCCTCGTGCTGCTGCTCGTCGAGCTGGCCGTGGCGCTGCTGGCCCGCGCCATCCCGCAGATCAACGTCTTCATCCTCGGCCTGCCGCTCAAGATGCTGGTCGGCATCGTCGTCCTCGCGATGGCCATGCCGAGCCTCATCTCCGGCGCGGAGTCGATCTTCCGGTTCGTCTTCGACGCCGCCACCGGCGGCGCGGTCACGTCGTAGGGGCGGGCAATGGGCGAGAAGACCGAAGCTCCAACCCCGCGAAAGCGCGACGAAGCTCGCGCCAAAGGCCAGGGCATCGGCCGGTCCGCGGAATTCTCCATGGGCTTGACGCTCGGAGTGGGCACGCTGGCGCTGTCGAGCCTCCTGCCGGGCATCGCCGCGACGCTGGTCGCGCGGACGCAGGCGAGCGTCGACGAACCTCGATCCGCGCGCCACCAACGCCGAGCTCATCGGCGCGGCCGGCGACGCGGTTCTGACGATGGTGATGCTGATCCTGCCGCTCGCGGTCCTGATCATGATCGCGGGCATCGCCGGCAACCTGGTGTCGGGCGGCCTCGTCTTCTCGTTCAAGGCCATTCGCTTCGACTTCTCCCGCATCAATCCGATCAGCGGCTTGAAGCGAATCGCCGACCGCCAGGCCCTCGTCCGGCTCGGCATTTCGAGCGCCAAGCTCGCGATCCTGGCCTTCGTTTCCTGGCAGGTCGTCGGCAGCCGGGTCCCCGCCATCGTCAACTCCCAGGGGAACACGGCCCAGCAGATCGCCGGAACCTGCCTCTCGGCCATCTTCCAGCTCGGCCTCACGATCACGATCCTGCTCGCCGTCGTGGCCCTGGTCGACTTCGTGGTCCAGCGCCGCAGGGCCCAGCAGTCGATCCGGATGACCAAGGAAGAGGTCAAGCAGGAGTACCGGGAGTCCGAGGGCGATCCCCAGATCCGCGGCGCCCGGCGCCGCCGGGCCCGCCAGATGGCCTTCGCCCGGATGATGGACGCCGTTCCGACCGCGGACGTCATCGTGACCAACCCGACGACCCTCGCCGTCGCCCTCAAGTACGACTCGCTGACCATGCAGGCGCCCCGGATCGTCGCCAAGGGCCAGCGGCTCATGGCCGAGCGGATCAAGCAGATCGCGCGCGAGAACAAGGTCCCGATCGTCGAGGACAAGCCGCTCGCCCGAGCCCTGTTCTCGCGGCCCGTCGGCTCCGAAGTCCCGGCCCATCTGTATCGGGCCGTCGCGCGGCTCCTCGTCCTCGTCCATCAGGCCCGTTTCGTCCGGTCCGCCGGTCGCGGCAATGGCCAGGGGACCGCGAGCTGGACCGCCGACCGAGCCCGCGGCGCCGCCGGTGGACTGGCTTCGCGGCCGTGGTGGACCAACGGCAGCGGGACGGGCGCGATCGGCGGCGAGGTCATCGGCCGCCAGAGCGAGATGGACGGGGCCATGGCCAGCCGCGCTTACGGTGCCGGACTCCAGGGCTCGGCCGAACGACGTCGATGCGGAAGCTCTCGACCAGGCGACCGCGGCATCGGCGGTCTCCGAGGCCGGCCCAATGAACCAGGACGATGCGTGGCTCGACTTCGCCGGAGAGGCCGCCGAGGGCGCGCGCCTGCGGCCCGAGGACGTCGACGAGACGGCCCTCGCCGCGGCGATGGCAACCGACGAGCTCAAGGACATCAGCCTCGAGGAGATGGCCGCCTACGAGGCCGAACTCGCCCTCCGGGAAGCGTCCGAACTCGACATCACCGACATCACCGACGCCGGCGGAACCGGCGCCCCCGACCCGGCGACCGCTACCGATACCACGACCCGATCCAGGACGCTGAACACGGCCGATGACAGGGCCGACCACGAGGAGCGCGCTCGATGACCACCCAGGCCGCAACCGCGGCGCCAGGCGTCCTCCACCGCAGCGACGGCATCCTCGCCGTCGCCGTGGTCGGCATCGTGGCGATGATGATCATCCCGCTGCCGTCGATGCTGCTGGACGTCCTGATCGTCCTCAACATCACCTTCTCGCTGACGATCCTGCTGGTCGCCCTCAACATCCGCGAGCCGCTCGAGTTCAGCTCGTTCCCGTCGCTGCTGCTGATCGCCACGCTCTTCCGGCTGGGTCTCAACGTCTCGGCCGCGCGGCTCGTCCTCCTCAACGCCCATGCCGGCGACGTCATCAACGCCTTCGGCAAGGTCGTCGTCGGCGGCAACACGATCGTCGGCATCGTCGTCTTCCTGATCCTCGTCGTCATCCAGTACGTGGTCATCACCAACGGCGCCGGCCGCGTCAGCGAGGTGGCCGCCCGGTTCACCCTCGACGCGATGCCCGGCAAGCAGATGAGCATCGACGCCGACCTCAACGCCGGCCTGATCACCCCGGACGAGGCCCGGGCCCGGCGGCACGAACATCGAGCGCGAATCCGACTTCTACGGCGCCATGGACGGCGCGAGCAAGTTCGTCAAGGGCGACGCGGTCGCCGCCCTCGTGATCATCGTCGTCAACATCGTCGGCGGCCTGACCGTCGGCGTGATGCAGAAGGGCTTCGACATCGGCGTCGCCCTCACCACCTACACCGTCCTGACCGTCGGCGACGGCCTCGTCAACGAGATCAGCGCCCTGCTGGTCTCCGTCGCCACGGGCGTCCTGGTCACTCGCAGCGGGTCGGAGGAAGGCCTGGGCACCGACCTGGGCGCTCAGCTGCTCAGCCGGCCGCGACTGTTCATCGTCGTCGGCGGCGCGCTGATCCTGATCGGCCTCGTCCCCGGCTTCCCGATCGTGGTCTTCGGCCTGGGCGGCGCGATCGTCGTCGGCGCCGGCTACTTCCTGTCCCAGAGCCAGAGGGCCAATGCCCTCGCCCTCGCGCCGGGAACGGCCGCCGGAGCGCTCGGACCGGGCGGAGCCCTGTCCCTGCCGGCCCTCGGCAGCGGCCAGGCACAGGAAAGCCCGCTCGACGCCATCCGTGTCGAGACGATGGAGCTCGAAGTCGGCTACGGCCTGGTCGGCCTCGTCGAGGGCGGCGCCAACGGCGGCCTCGTCGAGCGGATCGGCCTGATCCGCCGCCAGATCGCCGGCGAGCTCGGCCTGATCGTGCCCGACCGTCCGGATCCGCGACGACCTGGTCCTCGACCAGAACGCCTACGTCATCAAGCTCCGCGGCTCGGAGATCGCCCGGGGCACCGTGGATCCGACAAAGATGCTGTGCATGGATCCCAACGGCGGCGAGATCGCCGTCAGCGGCATCCCGACCACCGAACCCGTGTTCGGCCTGCCCGCGTCGTGGATCAGCGTCGCCGATCGGGAGCGGGCCGAGAGCCTCGGCTACACGGTCGTCGACGCGGCCTCCGTCCTGGCCACGCACCTCGCCGAGACGATCCGCCGCCACGCCCACGAGATCCTCGGCCGGCCCGAGACCAACCAGCTCCTCGAGGGGCTCAAGAAGGACCAGCCCGGGCTCGTCGAGGAGATGGTGCCCGCCCTGGTCAGCACGGGCGACGTGGAGAAGGTCCTCCAGGGCCTCCTGCGCGAGCGCGTCCCGATCCGCGACCTCGCGACCATCCTGGAGGCCGTCGCCGACGGCGCCCGCAGCACCAAGGAGCCGCTCTTCCTGACCGAGGCCGCCCGCCACGCCCTGGTCCGGGCCATCTCGATGAGGTACCGGGCCCCCGACGGCGCGATCCATGCGGTCGCCCTGGCCCCCGACCTGGATACCCGGCTGGGGGCTTCCGTAATGGTCCAGCCCGGATACGTTGGACTCGAGCTTTCGGGTTCCGACAGCAGGCTCCTTGTCGAGTCGATCGACCGGGCGATCCGGTCGCTGGCGCTCCAGCGCTACCAGCCGATCCTGCTGTGCACGACCCGCATCCGTCTGGCTCTCCGGAACCTGACGGAGCGGCATCTGCCGCAGCTCACGGTGCTCTCGTACGAAGAAATCCTGCCCAGCGTCTCGGTCCAGGTTCACGCCCAGGTGGAGGTCTGATAGATGGAGCTGTTCGTCGCCACCTGGACCATGCGGGTCGCCATCGTCGCCGCTCTGGCGGTCGGCTTCGTCTCCTACCAGGCCGGCGCGGCCACGATCGATTGCGTCGATCGGGCGCTCGCCAGCGCGGTCGCGTTCACCATCGCCGGCCGGTTCCTCATCGGCTGGCTCGAACCGCCCGAGAAAAAGATGCTCCGAATGCGGATCAAGCGAGCCCGGAAGAAGTCCAAGGCCCGCAAGCCGCCGTCACCCGAGCGCCTCGCCGCCGCGAACGCCCAGGCCAACTCGACCATCTCACGAACCGCGTAAGGCGCAGGAGACATTCCGATGTTCGATCGACCGATGTACCCGCAACTCCTCACCGCCGCACCGGTTGAGGGTTCCGTCGCCATGAGACCAACGTCCCTCGGGTTCGAGGCCGAGGAGCTCCGTGCTGGAGCCGCTGGTAAAGGAGCCGCTCATCGAGAGAAGCCGCGTCTCGGACGGAGACGGGCCGCCGCCCGACGGGGGAGGCGGGGGCTCCCGGAACGCTTCCGCGGGTCCGCAGGGAAACGCGGACGAAGCCGCTCTCGAGAAAGCCGCCACGGATCTGATTGCCGCCGCGGACGCGGCCGCCGCCGCCGCTGCCGCCGCCACGGCCGCGACCGAGAGCCGGGGCCGCCGCCGACGCGACCGAAGGCGTCGCCGCGGCGCCGCGCACAGGCCCAGGACCAGGATCTGACCGGCTACGGGGTCTACGGGGCCACGAGCGCTCCCGTGGTCGCTCCCACGATGAGCCGCGAGGAACTCGTCACCCGCTACGCCCATCTCGTCAAGTACGTGGTCGGCCGGCTCGGCGTCTCCGTCCCGGGGCTCTTCGACCACGAGGACGCCATGCAGGCCGGCGTCCTCGGCCTGCTGCGGGCCATCGACGCCTACCGGCCCGAATCGGCCGCCTCGTTCGAGTCGTACGCGATCCTGCGGATCCGCGGCTCCATCCTCGACGCGGTCCGCTCGCTCGACACCGTTGGACGGGCCGGCCGCGAAGCCGCCCGGGCCATCCAGGGCGCGATCCGCGACCTCCAGCACGAGCTGGGCCGCTCGCCGACGGAATCGGAGATCGCCGGCCGACTCGGCCTGCCGGTGGCCCGATACCGCGAGCGCCTCCAGGCGGCGTCGGTGGTGACGGTCTCGCTCGACGAGCACGACGCCCGCGACGAGCGACGACGACTCGGCGATCCTGGCCGACAACGCCGCCGGACCCGAACGCCGTGGACCCGGCCGAAGAAGCGGCCCGCCGCGACTCGATCGCCTCGCTCATCGCGGAGATCGGCCGGCTCAGCCAGCGCTCGCGCATGGTCCTCGCCCTGTACTACCAGGACGAGATGACCTTCAAGGAGATCGGCGCAGGTCCTGGGCGTGACCGAGTCTCGCGTCTGCCAGATCCACACCGAGGCCATCCTGGCGCTTCGCAGCCGGCTCGTCGATCCCGACGTGGCCGCCCGCCTGGGCCGCCGGAGGGCCCGGTCATGATCCGTGGCTTCTACACGGCCCTGAGCGGCGTCATCTCGCTCGATGACCCGCCAGGCCGTCGTGGCCGACAACATCGCCAACGTCAACACCGTCGGCTTCAAGCAGTCCCGGACGACCCAGGACGACTTCGAGCTGCAGGTCATGAACTCGCTCGGGCCCGACGCTCGGCGAGCTCGGCACCGGCGCCGTTCCCGACGGCTCAAGCTCGACGTCAGCCAGGGGCCGCTCCAGGTCACCGGCCTCGAGACCGACATGGCGGTCGAAGGCGACGGGCTGTTCGTCGTCCGGACCGGCGGCGGCATCGCCTATACGCGAGCCGGCGACTTCCAGCTGGACGTCACCGGCACGCTGGTCACCGAGCAGGGCTATCCGGTTCTCGACACGGCCGGCCACACCATCCAGCCCGGCCATCCCTTCACCGTCGCTCGCCGACGGCACGATCAACGGCACCGGTCAGCGGATCGCCCTGGTCGGCTGGCCTCCCGGCGGCGTGACCCGGCTCGGAGAGAACCTCTACAGCGCCGGCGGCCAGCTCGCCCCGGCGACCGGCAAGATCCGCCAGAACGCGCTCGAGAACAGCAACACGGACCTGGCCGACGGCCATGACCGACCTGATCACGCTCCAGCGCAGCTTCCAGATGAGCTCCCGGGCCCTGTCCCTCGCAGGACGGCACGATCGGCGACGCCATGGCGCTGGGGCGGCTGCGATGAACTCCGCCTGCGTCGACCAAGGCCATGACTATCGGAGGCCCCCGAACGGGCCGTTTCCGAGTCCCCGGCGATGGTGCCATGCTGGTCGCGCTGGCGCGCCGCGGCGTTGTGCGCCCGCTTCGCTTCGGGCGAAAACGGGGCCGCAAGCAACGCATACGTCGAATCGATGACGATTCTCCCCCTCCCGCGAGTCAAGTCTCCTGGGTACCAGGCCGACTCTAGGATGACGCCCAAGAGAGGAAAGCAATGAAGATCGAAGACCCGCGGTCCGTAGCCTCGTCGCCGCTCCATCCCGACCGCCGCCGCCAATCACGGCCCGGCCCGGACGGAGGCTCAGCGAACCCAGGACAATCGCGCCGTTAGCCAGCCGGCCGCACGTGTCGAGCTTTCGTCACGTAGCCGGGAGATGCACGCCGCCCTCGAAGCGGCCAATGCAGCTCCCGACGTTCGGACCGACAAGGTGAACGACGCCAAGCAGCGGATCGCTGCAGGGCACGTACACGGTCAATGCCGAGGTCGTGGCTCGAGGGATCCTAGACACCAAGGCCTAGATGTTCGCGCCGGGCGACGCCGAGCTCGCCGGCAGCGCGGGCAACCGCCCCGAGATCGGCTGGTCCGAACCCTCGCCGAGGCTCGCCGCCCTGGCGTCTGCCCTGACCGCCTCGTGGCGGCCTCCGACGGCGTGGCCGAGGCGCTGACCGCGCCACGACCGCGTCGCCCTCGAGAGCTCCAACGAGCTGGCCGAGCGCACTCGTCGAGGAAGTCAGGCGGCTTCGCCGAGACCTCTGACCGACGAGGACCGCGCGGAGCTGCCCGCCAGCCGGATACCCGGCCTGCGCGCAGCAGCTCGCCGCCGCGGCCCGCCGCAACGCGTACCTCATCGAGCAGGCCTGGGCGGTCGACGCCGCTCTCATGCGCCTCTGCTCGGCGTCGGTCGAGTCGGTCCGGACAACTCGGTGGGCGGCTACAACTCCGCTCCCGGGCCGGCCTACGTGGATCGGGGAGCGTAAGCCATGAGCTCGCCATTCTTCGGACTCGACATCGGCGCCTCGGCGCTGCGAGCGGCCCAGCAGCTGCTCGATACGGCGGCCCACAACGTCGCCAACGCCAACACGCCCGGTTACTCCCGCCAGCGAGTCGGCCTCGTCGGCGGCGCCGCCGTACACGTACCCGGCGTTCAACCGCAGCGGCCTGCCCGGGCCAGATCGGGTCCGGCGTCAACGTCGCCTCGATCACCCGCATCCGCGACAACTTCCTCGACCTCCAGGTCCAGGCGCAGACCGGCCTGCAGGGCGAGTGGGACACGCGCCAGCAGGAGCTGGCCAAGATCGAGGCCATCTTCCCCGAGCCGTCCGATTCGGGCCTTGGCAGCACCATCAGCAAGTACTGGAACGCCTGGCAGGACATCGCCGCGGATCCG
This sequence comes from uncultured Chloroflexia bacterium, assembly GCA_963816135.1. Classification (GTDB taxonomy): domain Bacteria; phylum Chloroflexota; class Limnocylindria; order Limnocylindrales; family CSP1-4; genus Fen-1039. The sequence continues at coordinate 1,003,395 of CAWFJD010000017.1, read as the reverse complement.
ACCTCGACGGCGGCCCGGAGCGCCCTGACCGAGCAGGCCCAGGCGCTGGCCACCGAGATCAACCGCGACTCGACCCAGCTCGGCATCGTCGCCTCCGGCATCGACGCCCAGGTGAAGGACAAGGTCCAGACGATCAACGACCTCGCCACCGCAGATCGCGAGCCTGAACGGCCAGATCCAGCGCGTCCAGGTCACCGGCGACCACCCCAACGACCTCCTCGACCAGCGCGAGCAGCTGCTCGAGCAGCTGAGCGCGATCGTCCCGGCGACCGTCCTGACCCGCGCCGACGGCACCATCAACGTCCTCGTCGGCGGCACGGACCTCGTCAACAACGTCTACACCCGCCAGGTCGTGACCCAGAGCGACTCCGCCGGCCACGCCCAGCCGATCTGGGCCGACGGAACCGCCGTTCACGCCTGCCTTCGGGCGCTCTCAAGGCGCTCATCGACGTGCGGGACGTGGATCTCGCCGAGCTACCAGCTCCCAGCTCAATTCGCTGGCCCAGGGGATCGCCGACTGCCACCAACGCGCTCCACGAGCGCGGCGATCGACGCGCTACGGCAATGCCGGCCAGGCCCTCTTCACGTACCAGCCCTCGGCAACGTCGCCGGAACACTTGGCAGTCAACCCGGCGATCGCCGCGGACCCGCGGCTCCTGGCCGTGGCCGCCTCGCCGAATACGCCGGGCGACGGTTCGGTGGCCGGCCTGATCGCCGACCTGCGCAACGCCAAGAGCTACGCGGCCGGGCGTCCCGCGACCGAACATCGTCGGCGGCACGGATCTCACGACGAACACCACGGCTCGCCTCATGACGATCGCCGCCGTCCAGCGCCACGGCCCAGACCTGGACGTTCAGCGGATCGGGATCGAGCCTGACGCTGACCGGCGCGGACGGTTCCACGCAGACCATCAACGTCGCGGACATGGCCGCCGGCGGGACCCAGGTGCTCAACTTCGACCAGCTCGGGATCAGCCTCACCGTCACCGCACCGACGGCCGCCAAGGCGGGCGCGGATCTGGTCACGGACTTCACGACGCCCGGGCAAGAACACGCTCGTGACCGCGTCTCTCTTCACGCCGCCGCAGACGACCTCCGACTTCTACGCCGGGCTCGTCGGCAAGATCGGATCCGCCTCCAGCCAGGCCATCGAGATGGCGCAACAACCAGCAGCTCGTCGTGGACCAGCTCCAGCAGCGCGTCCAGCAGATCCAGCGGCGTCTCGCTCGACGAAGAGGCAACGGACATGATCCGCTTCCAGCACGCCTACCAGGCGGCCGCTCGGGTCATCACGACCATGGACGAGATGCTCGAACACGTTGATCAACAGACACCGGCCTCGTCGGTCGCTAGCGGAGGGCTGATGCGATGCGCGTGACCGAAGGCATGATCTACAACTCGGCCAACCAGAGCCTGTCGAGCACGCTATCCGCGCTCCAGGCGATGACCGAGAAGGTCAGCTCCACCAAGGACCTCAACCGGCCGTCCGACAACCCGGCCGACGTCCGCTCGGCGGTCCAGCTACGCGACGTGCTGGCCGAGCTCAACCAGTTCCAGCGCAACATCGACAACGCCTCCGGGCGCGTCCGACGCGATGGACAACGCCATGGCCAGCGTCGGCGAGGTGATCCAGCGAGCCAACGAGCTGGCCATCGCGGGCGCCAACGGCGCGCTCGGGGCGTCCGACCGCCAGGCGATGGCCCAGGAAGTCAGCCAGCTCATCGAATCGATCACCCAGGACGCCGGCGCCAAGTACAACGGCGACTACATTTTCAGCGGCTTCAAGGTCGACAAGCCGCCCTATACCGTGACCGGGCCCGGAACCGTGGGCGCCTACCAGGGCGACCATGGCGTGCTGATCGCCCGAATTGGGCCGGCAAGCACGATGCAACTCAGCGTCGCCGGCGACGCGGCCTTCCAGCCGGCCATCGATGCCCTGACCCAGCTCAACGACGACCTCCAGAGCGGCAGCGCCGGTTCAGCCGGCGACGATCACCAAGATCCAGGCGGCGCTCGACAACTCTGCTCTCCTTCCGCGCCCAGGTCGGCGCGCGGGCCAACCGTCTCGATCAGGCCAAGACCTCGCAGGCAGTCCATGATCACCAGCAACCAGGCGCTCCTGAGCCAGCTCGAAGATGCCGACATGCCGACCGCGATCACCGAGCTGACCAAGCGGCAGACCACGTACCAGGCCACGCTTGCGGTCACCGCCAAAGTGATGCAGACGAGCCTGATCGATTACCTCAGGTAGGCCGACTCGGCCAGCCCGAGGCGACCGGACCACCCGAATCCAGCCCGTCCGTCGAGGAACAGTCCGTGACCAGATTGATCGACTGCAGCCGACATCGTGTTTCCCGATGGGCTCGTCGGCCTGCCCGAGCTCGTCCGGCATCGCCTCAGCACCGTGCCCGACTCAGCGCTCTACGAGCTCATTTCCAACGACGACCCGGCGATGGGCTTCATCGCGACCCGCGCGGACAGCGTCAAGGCCCGGAGCGACCGAGCGGCTGCGTCGAGCGCGGCCTGGTCGAGGAAGGCGAGTGGGTTCTGGCCATCCTGGCCGTTCACGGAGAACCGCCGAGCGTGACGGCCAATCTCGCCGGCCCGATCGTCATCGACATCGAGAACGCCACCGCCCGGCAGCTGGTCCTCGAAGATCCCGAGTTCCCGCTCCAGGCGCCGGTCGTCGGACCACACCTGATGCTCGTCCTGACCCGCCGGGTCAACCAGTCGATCCGGATCGGCCCGAACGTTGAGTTGCGGGTCGTCAGGATCGAAGGCGACCGAGTCGTGCTCGGGATCGCCGCACCCCGCCATGTCGCCGTCGTTCGCTCGGAGCTCGTCGAGCAGGTCTCGGGCGAGGTCCGGGACGCCGCCGAAACCAGAGCCAAGCTGCGGGTCATGCTCGCGCCTCTCAGCATCGCTCCTGCCGATCGTCACTCCTCCCGATCCGGAGGATCCCGGAGTCGCCTGACAGGCGTTCGTGTGCGAGATTGCCGACTCGGTCATGATCTCCAGGGAGCGCCGTAGTCGCGGCAAGAGCGCGCGCGACTCCCTCTATGAGCTCCGGCGTTGGCCAATTCGGACCACCCGCTCCACGTCCTGGTTTACGGGCCGCTCCATTCGGGCGTCACCGACTCTCTTCGTATTGGCGTGTACGTCCGGCCCCTGGCCGAGCTGGGCGTCGAAGTCCGAAGCTGGCTGGACTTCGCGGATGACCTGGCCAACGGCGGGAATCTGTCCGGCGAGGCTCGTGCGACGGACCCATTCGCAGCCGGGCCGGTAGCGCCTGACCGCCTCGATCCAACGGCCGAAGCACTTCGAGCCGCCGGACTTACCGCCCTCGCCTGGGCCGACGTAGTCCTCTTCCGCCGCTGGAGGTCGACGCACCTGGTCTGCACCGAATGCGAGACGCGCCTTCGGCGCATTGGCGGACCTCGAGGCGCATCTGGCGTCGGCCGGCCACCGGACGATGATCCCGGACCTGATGCTGCGCCCGCTCGTCGAGCTGATCGCGACCCATCCCGAACTGCTCGGCTCGCGTGCGATCGTCTACGACACCGATGACGATGTGCTCGATTACCCGGCCTGGACCGGGTTCGCGGCGGCCGCCGCTCGCGAGCGCGACCTGATCGAACGGATCCTGGGGCTTGCGGACCTGGTCACTGTCGCGACGCCGGTTCTGGCCGACCGGCTCGCCTCACATACCCGGGCCCCAATCTGGGTGATCCGCAACGCGGTCGACCCGGCGTGGTACATGCCGGGGGCGAAGACCGGCGCCCAACAGCGCCCCGGCGGCTCCGAGCCGGTTGTAGCCGCCGCACCTGGCTCTCCGAGAGTGCTTTATCACGGCGTGCCGGTTCGGATGCGCGACTACCAGGTTGCGCGTCCCGCCCTGGACGCGCTGGCCGCCGAGATGCCGTCTCTCCGACGCGTCTGGCTCGGCGCCGCCGAAGAGCCCCTGGTGCGGGAGGCCGTCGACGAAGTCCGGCCCTGGGTGGAAGGCCTGCCCGCGTTCGCGGCCGCGTTGGTCGCCGCCCGGCCGGACATCGGCCTTGCCCCACTCCTCGACGAACCGTTCAACCGGGCCAAGAGCGAGCTCCACTGGCTGGAGTACGCCATGGCCGGCGCCCCGGCGATCGTCTCCGGATTCGATGGCCCGGGCCCGTACGACGTGATCCGCGACGGTGTGGACGCCCTCGTCGCCCGCAGTCCCGGCGACTGGGATCGCCACCTGCGGGCCCTTGCCGCTTCGCCGGGACTGCGGGCGGAGACTGGCGGGCCGCGCCCGCGAGCGAGTCCTGGCCGAATACACCGTCGCGGCCCGGGCGCGCGAACTCGCCGACGCTTTCCGGTGGGCGGCGAGTCACGCGGGAGAAGGGCGCAGAGAGGGCAACGTTCACGCGATCGGCACGTCGCGTCTCGCCGCGGCCCAGCCCGCGGCGACCGCCCCGCTCGCGGCACCAACCGCCGCCGCCGCGACGGCCCAGCCTGCGGCGACGGCCCAGCCCGCCGCGACGGCCCCGCCCGGGCTCAGGGTCGTCGTCATCGGGCCCGGCGCCGCAAGCGTTTCGGACGCGCTCCGGTTCGAAGCCGTGGCCCCCGGGCTCGCGGCCGCCGGAGTCGAGCTGGTCAGCTGGACACCCCCCGAGTACGCCGACGGCAGCGATCCCTTTGGCGAGCTCGAGTCGGTGCTGCGTGGTGCCGACGTCGTTGTCATGCGCCGCCACTACCGGACCTGGCATGCCTGCCTGAATTGCGGGATGCGCACCGCGGATGCGGCCGAGGCGCGAGGCCACGGCGCGGCGACGGGCCATGAGGTGGTGCTGGCTCGCTACGCCGCGATGCGGCCGCTCGTCCAGCTCCTCGAAGCGGAGCCGGATGTCCTTGGCGGTCGGGCCATCGTCTACGAAACCGACGACGACCTGTTCGCCGCCGAGGTGCCGCCCGGCGCCGAGGACGTGCTCGAGCGCGACCTCGTGGCACGGATGCTGCGGCTGGCAGATCTGGTCACGACCACCACTCCGGTGCTGGCGGACCGGCTTCGGCCCAGGACGGCGGCGCCGATCCGGGTGATCCGCAACGCCGTCGATCCAGCCTGGTACGAGGCAACCCCGGATCCCGACCTGCCGGGGGACCCGAGGGTCGTGTACCACGGAGTTCCAGCCCGGCTGCGGGACTATGCCGTGGCTCGCCCAGCCCTCGACGAGCTGGCGGCCGAGATGCCCAGCCTGAAGCGGGTCTGGCTCGGATCGGACTCGCCGGAGATCGCGGCCGTGGTCGACATCGCCTCTCCGTGGGTCGCCGGCCTGGCCGGCTTTGCCCGGGCCCTGGTGAAGGCCCGCCCGGACATCGGCGTCGCCCCGCTCGAAGACACGCCCTACAACCGCGGCCGCAGCGAGCTGCACTGGCTCGAGTACGCCATGGCCGGCGCCCCGGCGATCGTCTCAGGGTTCGCCGACGCCGGCCCGTACGACGTCGTGCGCGATGGAGTCGACGGGCTGATTGCCCGGACTCCGGCGGATTGGCGTCGCCATCTGCGAGCCCTCGCCGCCTCGCCCGACTTGCGTGCGGGACTGCTCGGCGCCGCCCGGGAGCGCGTCCAGGCGGACTACACGGTCGCTCGCCGGGCGACGGAGTGGGCTGACGCCTACGTTTGGGCAGCCGAACACGTCGGCGCCGGCCGCCGGCGTGAGGGTGGCTGAAGCCGCCGTTCGGTCGGTCCCGGCCTGGTTTCGTGCGCGAAATCGGTGGGGTTTGCGTCGGCTGCGAATAAGCCCCTCTTCCGCCCCTCTGAGGCCTCCGGGTCTGGGCCCGCGCAACCGATTACTGCCATACCGGCGGATGCTCGCGGGCATCGATAGCCAGCGATCAAAAGCCGGACTGGACTCCAAATGTGATCCACAACGCCACCGAAAGTGGCGGCGATGGGTCGTACCTCCGAACCTGGGGACCCGGCAATGCCTGCCCTCATGCTCGATACGTGGCGACCGTCCGAGTGCCCGACACACGGACAGGTTCATGCCATCTGGCTGGATGGCCATTACGGACGCTGGAGCGCGCAACGCGAGCGCGTCCGCTACACGTGTGTGCGGTTCGACTCATCCGGAGCCCGCAGGACGCACCGCTTCGTCGTGCCCGCGATCGCCGGCCTTCCGGTCGAGTCGGGCTCCCGCGCCGGCGAGACCTGCCGCGGCTGCGGACTCGAACAGCCGAGCCAGCCGGCCCCGATCGTGCCCGAGGCGTCCACCTTCGCCATACCTGAGATCGCCCGATTGCTGATTGCGGTGGGGGAGGGCAGACCGCTGCGCGACTGCGCCCACGATCTGCGCCATGCGGCCTCGAGGCGCCACTGTTCCCCCAATCCGGGCCGGGCTCGATCCAGGCTCGATCGACAGACGGGCGCACTCCCGGACGTCCCGCTGGCCGAACTGCCGGCCGCTCCCACTCGCCCGCCGAAGCCGGTTCCAAACGGTCCGCCTCCGCCGCGCGATAACTACAACTACTCGGCGCCCAAATCGCTTCGGCGAGTGGATGCCAGCCGATCGGCCTCGATTGCCATGGACTACGTGGACCAATACGGTCCCGAGATCCTGCGGAAGGTCGCGCCGGCCTCGTGGCCTGTGTATGTCGCGCTCGGATCCGTGCCCATTCCTCGGCGGAAGCGGCTCGGCCTGGACGAAGATCCGGGCCTGGGCGGCTCCGGCGAGATCATGGTCGCGGCCGACTGCGAGCTGCCCGGCCACGGCTACGCCTTCCACGCCCGTTTCGGCGGCGGATCCGACAAGGATTCCTGGATCGACTTCTTCAAGACCCTGACCGGTGTGCCGTCGTGGATCGTCGCCGATCGACGCGAGGGCCTCTCGGAGGCCGTGGCCGAATTCTGGCCGGAGACGATCCTCTTCAATTGCGAGAACAACATGCGCGCTGCCCTGAGCAACGCGGCGAGAAGGGACGGGTTCGTCGAGACACTCGAGAAGCCCGGGTCTCCCTTCGCCGAGATCCCTCGCGCGTTCAGCAGCATTCCTCGCTGGCAGGACCTCGTCGACGCGGTGGAGTCTGGCTCGCCGGCCGGTGCGTTCCATCTGAGGCAGTGGCTCGACGCGAACGAAGCGCTGGTGCTCTCGCAGTTCTTCCTTAAGAAGCAGTTCCCCAGAGCGCCAATAACGGACGGCTCGCTCGACCAGGCGATCGCGGACGTCAGAGAGAAGCTGCTGCCCCATGCGGGCACAATGCGAAACCTGTGGCGGTTCAATCTCCGCCTGGCCCTCATGTCGGCCCATTGGTCCGGCCTCGATCGAGACGCCGACTACGCCGGGGTATTGACCGAGCACTTCTCGGCTGTCGGCAAGGCCCGGGCACGGGCGAAGATCGCGCGGCCGGATTGGTCGTCGGGTCGTGACTACGGAGGCAGCCGCTCGATCGAGGACTTCCTCGCCGCGGCCGAAGCCAGGAGGCTGGCCGCGCGCGACATCACTTCACGACGGAGGGCTGCGGCCTCGCCAGAACACGCGCTCGTGGCACGCAATGCCGCCCGGGTCGCGGTCGGCCTGCCGCCGATACCGCCGCGCGTTGTCCGCGAGAAAGTCCCGGCTGTCGCGCTGGAAACGGATCGGGCGCCGATGAAGTCTCTGGGCGAACGGATCGACCGGACGCCACGACGGCTGGAGAAGCAGTCTCCGAGGCGCCGCCGCGCTCAAGCCCCTGCCGCGCGCGCCGCTCCGGCCGGCCCCGGGCACGCGGGCCGCGCCGAGTAGCTTGTCCGGCGCCTCCCGAAACCGTTGAGGGGGCGGAAAGCCCCTTCCCGCCGCCCGGCGCGCCACCCGCTACCCGGGAGGAATCCAGCCGAAACCGCCGAAAGCCGCGCTTCGGCGGGGCTTTGGCATGCCCTCCGATTGGCCCCTCAAGACCGTCCCAAGCCCCCTTCGGCCCCGAATTGCCCCAAATCTACGGGTAAACCCCACTGATTTCGCGCATCTGGACTGTCAAGTCGAGGCTGCGCGGCCCGAATTCCTTACTTGGTGGGCAAGAGCCCGTCCAGCGGCAAGGACACCGCACCGATCCTGGGCTAGGAGGCCTATCCAATGTCCGTACGAATCAACACCAACATCGAAGCCCTGAACGCTCAGCGCAACTTGAGCACGACGGCAGCGACGTTCGCTAAGAGCGTCGAGAAGCTGTCGAGCGGTCTGCGCATCAACCGTGCCGCCGACGACGCGGCCGGTCTGGCGATCAGCCAGAAGCTGCAGGCGCAGGTCACCGGTCTGAACCAGGCTCAGCGAAACGCCCAGGACGGCGTCTCGATGGTCCAGACCGCTGAAGGCGCGCTGCAAGAAGTTCACACGATGCTGAACCGCATCCGCGAGCTCGCGGTCGAGGCGTCGAACAGCACGCTGTCCTCGACTGACGCCGCGTCGGTCAGCACCGAGATCACCGCCCTGCGAGCCGAGATCAACCGGATCGCCGGCGCGACCACCTTCAACGGCCAGAGCATCCTGACCAACGCCCTCACGGTCAACCAGAACACCGCCGCAGCCGGCTCGCTCGTGGTGGGCGCCGCCCTCAACACGACCGCCACCTCCAGCATCGCCGCGATCGACGTCTCCGGCGCCAAGGCCAGCACCACCTACACCCTCACCTCCGCGGCCGGCGGCGTCGTCACGCTCACCGACGCGACCGGCAACAGCCAGACGGTCACCCTCGCGGCGACCATCGGCACCACCGGCTCCGAGACCATCAACTTCGGCAATCTCGGCGTCAAGATCACGGTCGTCGGCGCTTCGGCGAAGACGGCTGGCGACCTCGCCACCGACCTCGCCGCCGTGGCCAACAACAAGATCGCCACCGGCGTGGGAGCCGGAGCCAACTTCCAGGTCGGGGCCAACGCCTCCGACTCGATGACCGTCAACTTCGCCGATGCCCGAATGAGCGCCACCGGCTACGGCACGCTCTCCACGGACATCGACACCTTCGCCAATGCGACCTCGACCAACGCCGGCGTTGGCATCGTGGCTGCCGCTCAGGCCCTGATCACCTCGACCGACACCGGCATCGGCTACGTGTCCAAGATCCGCGGCGACCTGGGCGCGGTCCAGAACCGCCTCGAGCACACCGTCGCCAGCATCTCGGTCGCGTCCGAGAACCTCAACGCCTCGATGTCGCGCATCAAGGACCTCGACGTCGCGTCCGAAATGGTCAACTTCACCAAGACCCAGATCCTCCAGCAGGCCGGCACGGCGATCCTTGCCCAGGCTAACTCCGCTCCGCAGAACATCCTGACCCTGCTCCGCTAGTGGGCCACCAAGGCTCGGCGTCAGCTGGGCACCTGGCCCGGTTGAGTAATCCATCGAGCGATCCATGATAAGAGGCCGGCGATTTCGCCGGCCTCTTCCTTGTGTCCCGCGGTGGGGTAGATAGGGGACTGGGCGTGGCGGCGCGGCACCGCAGTCTCCGGAATAGGCCTCCCACAAAGCCCAGGCAGCCTCAAGTAGGAGTGGCCCGGGCCGACAACCTCCCTGGTAGGCAGATTGCCCGCCAGCGGCAAGGACGCCGCATCGATCCAAGGCTAGGAGGCCTATCCCAATGTCCGTCCGTATCAACACCAACATCGAGGCCCTGAACGCTCAGCGCAACCTGAGCACGACGGCAGCGACTTTCGCCAAGAGCGTCGAGAAGCTGTCCAGCGGTCTCCGCATCAACCGTGCCGCCGACGACGCGGCCGGTCTCGCCATCAGCCAGAAGCTGCAGGCGCAGGTCACGGGCCTCAACCAGGCTCAGCGAAACGCCCAGGACGGCGTCTCGATGGTCCAGACCGCTGAAGGCGCGCTCAACGAAGTCCACTCGATGCTCCAGCGCATCCGCGAGCTGGCGGTCGAGGCCTCGAACAGCACGCTGAGCTCGACCGACGCCGCGTCGGTCAGCACCGAAATCACCGCCCTCCGAGCCGAGATCAACCGGATCGCCGGCGCGACGCAGTTCAACGGCCAGAACATCCTGACGAACTCGCTGACCGTGTCCCAGGACTCGGCCGCCGCCAACTCGCTCAAGGTTGGCTCCGCTCTCGCCACCACCGCCGCCGCTTCGGTCGCCTCGATCGACGTCTCCGGTGCCAAGGCCAGCACGACCTACACCATCACCTCCACCGCCGGCGGCATCGTCACCCTGACGGACGCGACCGGCAACAGCCAGGCCGTCACCCTCGCGTCGACCATCGGCACCTCAGGCTCCGAGACCATCAACTTCGGCAACCTCGGCGTGTCCCTGACCGTCGTGGGCGCTTCTGGCAAGACGGCTGGCGACCTCGCCACCGACCTCGCCAACACGGGCAACAACAAGATCGCCACCGGCGCCGGCGCCGGAGCGAACTTCCAGGTCGGGGCCAACGCCGCCGACTACATGACCGTCAACTTCGCCGACGCCCGCATGAGCGCCACCGGCTACGGCACGCTCTCCACGGACATCGACACCTTCAACACCGCCACGACCACAGGCGGCGGCACGGGCGTGGTTGCGGCCGCTCAGGCCCTGATCACCTCGACTGACAAGGCGATCGGCTACGTCTCCACCACCCGCGGCAACCTCGGCGCGGTCCAGAACCGCCTCGAGCACACCACGGCTTCGATCTCGGTCGCGTCTGAGAACCTCAACGCCTCGATGTCGCGCATCAAGGACCTCGACGTCGCGAGCGAAATGGTCAACTTCACCAAGACCCAGATCCTCCAGCAGGCCGGCACGGCGATCCTTGCCCAGGCCAACTCTGCTCCGCAGAACATCCTGTCCCTGCTCCGGTAAGTTCGGTTAGGGCCCAACTCACGTTGGGCGGCCGGACAGTCAACGAAGGGGCCGGCGGTCATCCGCCGGCCCCTTCTTTTCGACATTCTCCTGCAAGGCGAGAATGGACACCACCCACCAGATCGCAACAATCAGCGCCCTGGAAGCCGCCACCGACGCGTTCATGGTGGCCCTCGGCAAGCGGCCTGATCCGGACATGACGGCCGCGGCCGCCGCGTTGAAGGCCCGCCAGGCCGCGCTGCGGATCCTCGTGAGAAGCGATCCCGCTTCGCGCCCGCCGGATCTCAACGCCCGCATCCGCCGCATCCTCGATCGAGACCGCGAGGCGGCCGAAAACATGCGCAGTGAGATGGAATTGCTGCGCTCGCGGCTCGCGAATACTCGAGAGCTGATGAACCGCCATAACTCCCATCCCAAGGCAGAGCGGTCCGGCCGATGAGCGCCGCGATTGGTGGTCACTTTCGGTGCGAACCCGGGTGGGCAAAGGGCTCCACGGGCCTCAAGCTCCAGACATCTTCAGCCGATACCCCAAGCAGCTACCTCTAAGAGGCGGCCGGGTCGTTCCCGGGAGCACGAATCATGTCGACAATCCAGTTCGGCGGCGTAATCTCAGGCCTCAACACGCAGGGCATCGTCGATGCCCTCGTCGGGGTGAAGAAGCAGCCGCTGACGGACCTGCAGAATCAGGAAGCGAACCTGACGGCGCAGAAGTCGGGGTACGCCCAGCTCGGCTCCGCGCTCGACGACGTAGTCGCGAAGATCAAGGCCTTCACCGTGACGAGCGCCGGCGCGGCCCGCGTGGCGAGCTCGTCGGACAGCTCGGTCTTCACCGCGAGCGCAGGCAACAGCGCCGCCGTGGCCCAGTACCAGATTTCGGTGGATCGTCTCGCGACCGCGACCCGAGCAACCTCGATCGGTTCGCTGGGTTCGGCCGTGACCGGCGCCGTCGACACATCGAAGACGTTGAGCAACGCGTCCCTGGCCGCCCCTCTCACGGCCGGCCAGATGACCCTCACGGTCGACGGAACCGCCGTCCAATTCACGGTCGGCGATCCAGCGACGACCACGCTCCAGAGCGTGATGGACGGGATAGCCGGTGCGCTCCAGGCGCAACTCCAGACATCGGATCCAGGAGCGACGGTCAGCGCGTCTATCGCAAGCGGCCAGCTCCGGCTCTCGATCGCCGGCGGATCGGCCGCCCACGACATCGGCTTCGGGGCCACGGGCGACACGAGCAATGCTGCCGTCGCGCTCGGCCTGGACAGCCAGGGCGTGACCGGAATCCAGAATGCCACGATCACAGGCGCCGCATATCTGGATCCATCGCTCGCGTCGCTCAATCTGCCCGGTTCCGTAACGGCGGGCCAGATCAGCGCCATCGTCGACGGCGTCATCGTTCACTACACCGTCGGCGACCCCACCAAGACCACCCTGACCCAGATGCTCAAAGGTTTCTCTGCCGCGTTGCAGACCCAGCTCCGAGGGGGCGGCCTGAACGTCGGCGCCGACGCGACTGCCACCGTCGGCGCGTCCGTGGTCGGCAACAAGCTGCAGCTGTCCATCTCGGGTGCCGGTCTTGCGCATTCGCTCTCGTTCGGGGCCGCGGGTGACACAAGCAACGCTCTCGGCATGCTCGGTATCGCCAATGCCTACGTCTCCGGCGCCACCAACCCGACGCTGACCGGCACGACGAATCTGGGCGTGGCCCGGATGAACGGCAGCCTCGACGGTGCGGGCCTGACCGGGCTCACCTCGACCAAGACCGGCGTCCTGACCATCAACGGCGTCGCGATCGCCTACGACACCACCACGGATTCGATCTCGGGCGTGGTCAGTCGCATCAACAACTCGGGAGCCGGCGTAGTCGCCTCGGTCGACCGGACCAACGATCAACTCATCCTGACTCGCAAGGACACCGGCGCGGTCGCGATCGATATCCAGGACACGCAGGGCACGCTCGGTGCGGCGCTGAGGCTCTCGCCCGGCTCGACGAACGCCCAGGCCATTGGTCTGACCGCCCAGATAACGCTGGACGGACGCACGATAACGAGCACGAGCAACGCGGTCAGTGGCGCCATCGACGGCGTCGTGCTCAACCTTGCCAAGCAGAGCGTTGTGGGTCAGACGCAAAGCCTGAACGTCGGCGTCGACTCGGCCGCCATTTCGCTGGCACTCTCGCAATTCATCAGTAGCTTCAACTCATTGGGAGATACGCTCGATAGCCTGACGGCGTCGACCCCAGGCAGCGCCGGCGGCACCGCCGGCAGCTCGGGTCCTCTCGCGTCGGACGCGACGGCCAGGTCGATGTTCCTCCAGCTACGGGACACGCTCTTCTCGGCGGCTGGAACGGGCTCGATAAACACGCTCGGGGCCCTGGGCCTCAACACCGGGGTCATCGGGTCGCTGGCGGGAACGACGAATCGGCTGCAGCTCGACTCCGCCAAGCTGACCAGCGTTCTCAACACGGATGCAAACCAGGTCGCCTCGCTTCTCGACGGCGCCACGGGTCCGCTTGCCACCGTCCTCGCTCGGCTCAAGTCATACGAAGACCCATCCAACTCGAACGCCTACGTTCAGGCGCACTCGGCAGGTCTGACCGCCCAGATCAGTTCCACCAAGCGCCAGGAACTGGACATTCAGGAGTCGGTGGACAACTACCGGGCGATGCTGGAAGCGCAGTACGCGACGATGGAAGCCACCCTGGCCATGCTCCAGTCCCAGTCGTCACAGCTTTCGGCGACTCTGGGCCAGACATCGAGCTCCTCGTCCGGATCCGGCTTGAGCAGCTCCAGCTCGGGCTAGATCCCGTCGCTCCGTCTCGCACTGTTCAGATCCCGGGTGTACGCGGCCTCGTGTCCGCGCGCCCGGCTCCAGTGACGGCGTCCATGGTCATGCGCGCCGTCCAAGGTCAGAGGCTTCGTCGCGGTGACGAAAGGCCCCGAACGGTCAAGGGACACCCCACAGGAGCCGATACCTAACCTGGAACCGCCAACGGGGCGGCCCGTCTAAAGCAGCCCATGAGGCTCAGTTCCATGCTCGACCCCACCGCCACATATCGCACGGCACAAGTCGTCAGCGCCAGCCGCGCCGGCCAGATAGTGCTGCTCTACCAGGGCGCGATCCGTTTCGGAGCGCAGCACCTGGCCTGGCTCGAGCGCCACGAAATCGAACAGGCCCACCGTTCGTCGCTCCGATCTCAGGAAATCGTCGCGGCCCTGCGCGCCTCCCTGGACATGTCTGCCGGACCGATCGCGGTCCAGCTCGCCGGGCTGTACGACTTCGTCCTGCGACGCCTGGTCGAGGGCAACGTCTCCAAGACCGCCCAGCCGACCGAGGAAGCGCTCCAGGTTCTGCGCGGCCTGCTCGACGCCTGGCAGGAACTGGCCGCTCGCCCGCTCGACGAGATGACCGACGCCAGCACGGAACCCGATCCTACGACCCGGCGTACTCCTCTGAGTGCCGGCGCGATGGTCGGCGCCGGGGCTTTCGCCGGGGGGAGCGCCCGGCGATGATCGGCGGCGGCGGCGCAACCCCCATCGAGAGCCTGGTGGCAGCCGAGACCCTGGCCGCGGCCCTGGGGCCCAGGTCGGCGCGCGTCATCCAGCGCCGCCTCGAGCAGATCTTGATCGACGATCGCGAACTGCTCATTTCGCTCCAATGCCAGCTCGAGCAGATCCGGCGAGAGCTCAGGTTGCTCAACGACGAGCGGATCATCCGCTCCCTCGAGGGGTCCGAGCAGCTCGTCCAGAACTGACGAGGGTCCAAGCTCCACGTTGGGTCTTACGGGCCTCCCCGACCGTGGGCCTCTCATGACCCCTTACCGAGCAGTCGGCACCCGCCGATCATCGACCTGCCATGAGCGACTCCCTGCGTGTGCTGGTCTATGGTTCGGTCAATGACGGGCCCTGCGATTCGGTGCGCCTGGGGATCTACCGCGATCTGCTCGCCGGCCACGGTGTCGAGCTGCGAACCTGGGGCGAGCTCAACGACTACCGGGTCTCCATCCCGCCCGCCTACGCGAACCGCCTGAGCGACGCCATCCGCGACGGCGTGGCCCAGGTCGACACTTCGCCCATCGAGTGGGCCGACGTCGTCGTCTTTCGGCGCTGGTACGGCACCGTCCACGCATGCGAGGACTGCGACTTCGCGGGTCGGGACGAAGCCTCACTTGGCCAGCATCTTGGTTCTCGTGGCCATCGACCGGCCGATCGCGACTTCATCATCCGATCGCTGCTCGCCTCGATCGAGCGAGATCCGGCGGTTCTCAAGGGCCGGGCGATGGTCTACGAGCTGGACGACAATCTGCTCGCCCCCCAGCCGTGGCTCGGTTTCTACAACCGGATGCAGGGCGATCGCGACCTGATCGATCGCTTCGCGCGGCGAGCGGACCTCGTCACGGTGACGACCCCCGTGCTCGCGACCGCTCTCAGCCGCCACAACTCGGCGGTCAGGGTGATCCGGAACGCCGTCGACCCGGAGCGATACACGGCCTCGGTCGCGGCACCCGACGACAAGCCGCTCACCTTCCTCTATTACGGCGTCGGCGCCCGCGCTCGCGACTACGCCATCTGCCGGGACGTGGTCGACGATGTCGCCCGCCAGCACGCCGGCCGCCGCGTCTGGCTCGGCAGCGACGAACCGGGGATTCGCGAGATCGTGGACGACGCGCGGCCCTACGTCGGCGACGTTTCCGCGTTCGCGCGGAGCCTGACCGACATCCACCCGGACATCGGGGTGGCGCCGGTAGGCCAGGACGACTTCAGCCGTGCCCACTCCGAGCTTCACTGGCTCGAGTACTCGCTCGCCGGCGCGGCCACGGTCGCCTCGCGGACCATGGGCGGCGGGCCTTACGACGTCATCCGGGACGGAGTGGATGGGCTTCTTGCCCGCAACAAGGCTCAGTGGCGGGAGCAGCTCGGACGCCTGGCCGGCTCCGCGACCCTGCGCGAGGAACTCGCCGGCCGGGCCCGTGAGCGAGTGATCGCCGAGTACGACGTCCGCGACAGGGCGGGGGAGTGGGCCGATGCCTTCCGCTGGGCCGCCGAACACGCCGGCAGGGGCGCGCTGGGCCGTCACTCCGCGGCGCCTTCCTCGCGTTCCGTTCGATCGGATCAGGAGGCTGAAGTCGAAACCGAAGCGAGGGCGAACCTGGCCCATCGTCGCCTCGCCCGGGATCGGGCAGAATTGGAACGCCAGACGCTCGCTTCCCTGCGCCGCGGCCGCGACGTCTGCTGGAGCTCGGCAGCTTCGCGGAACCCTCTGGTCACCGTCCGGATTCCGACATATGACCGCGGACCGCTGCTGGTGCAGCGGGCCATCTCGTCAGCCCTCGCCCAGACATACTCAAACCTCGAAGTCCTGGTCGTCGGCGACGGCGCCACGCCCGAGACGGTCGCGGCAATCGAATCCGTTCGGGACTCGCGCCTCAAGTTCGTGAATTTGCCGCGCCCGGACTATCCAGGCGACCCCGAGCGCCGCTGGCAGGTGGCCGGGACGAACGCCGTCAACCATGCACTCGAGATAGCGCGCGGCGCCTGGATCGCCCCCCTCGACGACGACGACGAATTCACTCCCGACCACGTGGAGACGCTCCTCTCCGTCGCGATCGAGTACCGGCTCGAGATGGTCTACGGCCAGTCTCTAATGGAGAAGCCGGACGGAACGTGGGATACGGTCGGCTCCTGGCCGCTCGCCCAGGGAGGGCTCTGCCACGGCTCCGCGCTCTATGCCGCGGATCTCCGCTTCTTCCGCTACGACCCCGAAGCCTGGCGCGATCTGGAGCCAGGCGACTGGAACCTCTGGCGTCGCATGCTCGAGGCCGGCGTCCGGATCGGCAACGTCGAGCAAGTCGTCTACCGCCACTACCTCGAAGCAAGACACCGTTCCGAAGCAGCCTGATCGGAGAGCGTCCATATGGCCTACAAGGTCCCAATCACCCGCCCGTGGCTGCCTCCGTTCGCCGACTACGCGCGGCTCCTCGAGGGAGTCTGGTCGTCACACATGCTCTCCAATTTCGGGCCGCTCGCCGAGAGCCTCGAGGAGCAGAGCCGGCAGTATCTGGGGGCCAGATGTCTCCTGTCCGCTTCCAGCGGCGATGTCGCACTCATTCTGGCGGTCAAGGCACTGGGCTTGCCGCCAGGGTCGAGAGTGCTCGTCCCATCGTTCACCTTCAACTCGACGGTGAACTCGATTCTCTGGAACGGCCATCGTCCCGTCTTCGTCGACATCGACCCCGACACCCTCAACATCGATCCCCGCGACGCCGCGACGAAGCTGAATGACGCGGCGGCAATCCTGGCGACTCACGTCTTCGGCAATCCCGCCGATGTCGAGGCGCTGTCGTCGCTCGCCCTCCGCGCGGATATTCCTCTCCTGTTCGACGCCGCTCATGGCTACGGCTCGCTCCACGACGGCAGGCACGTGGGGACGTTCGGGTCCGCCGAGGTCTTCAGTCTGTCGGGCACCAAGCCGGTTACGTCCGGAGAGGGCGGCATCTTCGCCACGAGCGATCCGGCGCTCGCGGAGCGATTCCGGTATCTGCGCGCATACGGCTTCCAGGGCGACTACATCTCCCACTATGTCGGCCTCAACGGAAAGATGTCGGAACTCCATGCCGCCTTGGGCATCCTGACCATGGCCAGGATCGAGGAGGCGCTGGCCGCTCGATGGCGCCACGTCTCCGCGTATCTGGACCGGCTCGGAAGCCTGCCGGGGCTCACGTTCCAGAAGATCGCCGCATCCGACCGGAGCACCTACAAGGACTTCGCGGTCGTTTTCGCGGACGGGACCACCAGAGCGAGAGTCGAGGCAGCCCTGAGCCGGGACGGCATCCAGAGCAAGCGCTACTTCCGGCCCTGCCACACGATGCCTGCCTATCGTGCCTGGGCCGACGGACCGCTTCCGGTCACCGACACCGTCGCGGATCGCATCCTCTGCCTGCCGCTCTTCGAGGACATGACCGACCACCAGCGTGAGATCGTCTGCTCGGTCGTCGAGGATGCCCTGCGACTGCCCTCGCGCAAACATGCCCCGCGACCGGCCGCCTCGAACGGTCAGCCGTTCGTGGCTCCGCCCGTGTAGGCGCTCTATGACCGAACCGCTGGTCGGCGGTCTCTTCGGTCTGGCGGAGCCGACCGCCGAAGGCGAAGGGTTCCCGCCGGACCGGTCCACGCCCGAATTCTTGCGCGAGCCGGCCCTCCTGACGGTCAACGCCAGGTCGGCGGTGCGCCTCCTCGTCGAGGCTGTCCGGCCGTCGACCGTCTGGCTGCCCTCCTATCTGTGTGCCGCGCTGGTCGACGCCGTGTCCGGTGTCGCCTTGAAGTGGTATCCGGTCGGGCGTGATCTCCAGGCTGAGAGTCTCTCTTGGCTCGGTAGAACGGGGCCGTCCGACCTGGTCGTCGTGATCGACTACTTCGGTTTCCGCCAGACCGAGCTCGTGGCGGCGGCGGGCAGCCGCGGGGCCTTCGTTCTCGAAGACGCGAGCCAGGCGCTCCTGACCGCGGCCGCAGGCGAAGGGGCCGACGCGGTCGTGTTCAGCCCTCGCAAATTCGTCGGCGCAGTGGACGGGGGAATCCTGCGGCTCCGGTCCCCCGGTACCGGTTTCGCCGAGCTCGAGGCCCCACCCGGAGAGTGGTGGAGCATGGCCCTGGAAGCCTCCCAGCGTCGCGCGGCCTTCGATAGGGGATCGCCGGACCGGGGCTGGTACGGGATCTTCCGAACCGTCGAGGCGTCGGCGCCCGTGGGGCCGTACTCGATGAGCCCTCTGTCGGAGGACGTCCTGACGACCGGCGTTGACTACGAGCTCGTGGCCGGCCGCCGACGCTCCAACTACGGAGTGCTGGCCAAGCGTTTGCGAGCCCTGGCGCTCTATCCGGAGCTGCCGGCGGGTGTCGTCCCTCTCGGCTTCCCGATACGCCTGGCCCGGCGAGATCGAGTCAGGCGGTCACTCTTCGCGCAGCAGATCTTCGCGCCCACCCACTGGCCGATCGATGGAATCGTCCCGGCCGCCTTCGTCGCGAGCCACGACCTGGCGGCTTCGATCCTGACTCTGCCTTGCGACCAGCGCTACGACTCGGGCGACATGGAGCGGCTCGCCGATGCCGTTGACGCGGCGCTATCCGAGACTCGGTTCGTAGCGGAGGGGCATGCGTGACCGAGCTCGCGGCCGTCCCCGGAAGGCTACGCGCAGGAGGCCTATGTCCGATCCCTGGTGGAGTTCGGGAGGCCACTCCGCCTGGAGGCCAGCGGAGGCTGGCTGCTGCAGCGTACGGTGCCCGGAACCGGCCAAAGCGACGCCATGGGCGCGTATCCGCTGTTCGCCTGCCGGCACTGGCGCTCCGTGGCGGCCGACCTGGAGAAGCTCGAGAGCAGTCTCGTTTCGGTCGCGCTCGTGACCGATCCATTCGGCGATTGGGACGAAGCCGTGCTGCGGGAGTCGTTCGATCGAGTACGGGAGTTCAAGGCGCATTTCGTCGCCGATCTTGCCGCGCCCAGCGAGCGGATCGTATCGAAGCACCACCGCTACTACGCCCGCCGAGCCCTGGCCGAAGTGACGGTGGACGTGAGCGCCGATCCGCGCGGGGCACTCGACGAGTGGCTCCGGCTATACGCTCAGCTCGTGACCCGGCATGGGATCAGCGGGATGCGGGCCTTCTCACGCGCCTCGTTCGCCGCGCAGCTGGGCTTGCCGGGGATGGTGCTCTTCACCGCCAGACGTCTTGGCAAGGCCGTCGGCGCCCACCTGTGGCTAATGTCCGGGCTGGGCGAGACCGCCGTTGCCTACAGCCACCTTGCGGCGTTCGACACGGCCGGCTACGAGCTCGGCGCGGCATATGCGCTCCACTCAACGGCGATCGAGTACTTCCGGGGTCGGGCCGCCTGGCTCGACCTGGGCGCCGGCGCGGGTCTCGGCAGCTCCGTCGGTGCCGACGACGGCTTGACCTGGTTCAAGGCCGGCTGGTCCACCGGAACGCGACCGGCATATCTCTGCGGTCGTGTCCTGTCGCGGCGCCTCTATGAAGAGCTGACGAAGGAGAGGGGGTCGGCGGGGGACAGCTACTTTCCTGCCTACCGTGCCGGCGAGTTCGGCGGAAGGGCGGCCGCTTCATGAAATCGGACAGAGGTCAGCCGCGGCGGAAGGTCGCCTTCATCGGCAATCGCACGCTCGTTCATGACGCCGTAAGCGAGTACCAACAACTCGAGATCGGATGGACCTGGGCGCTCCGCGGAAGCCCGCTCGAGGCGGAGCTGCGGCGGCGCCATCTCTCCTACCGGCCCTTCGGCGCGGGCGACAAAGCAACGCTGGCCCGCGAGCTCGCCGAGACGCCGTTCGACATCCTCATCTCGAACGGCTGCCCGATCCGGATCCCGATCGGCGAGCTGCGCCGGCCCGGCCGGGTCTTCGTGAACGTTCATCCATCTCCGCTGCCGGATCTCCGCGGCATGCACCCGATCAACGGCGCGCTCCTGTTCGGCCGCACGAAGGCCGGGGCCACGATGCACTACATGAGCGACGAGATCGACGGTGGCAGGCTCATATCTCAGCGACGGATCGACGTGACCGACGATCTGGATCTGGGGCTCCTCTACCATGCGGTCTTCGAGCTGGAGCCCCAGGTATTTCGCGAAGGGATGGACCGGCTGATCGAGAGCGAATTCGCCTACGCCGGGGAGGTTCAAGCCGGCGAGGCATCGAGCTACACTCGCCGCGGCTCCGACATGGAGCTCGACCTGACGGCCATGGACGACGACGAGATCCTCCGACGGGTACGCGCCTTCGGCATCCGGACCCAAGGGGCGAGCTGCTATCTCAATGGAAGGCAGGTCCGGATCCTCGATGCCCGGCCCATCCGTCATCCCGGGTTGCTTGCCGAGTTCGAGACGATCCCTCCCGGCTCTCTCGCGCTTGCCTATGACGGCAAGCTGCTTATTCGGACACGGCAGGGTCTGTTGTGTCTGACTCCGATAGAGGAGTCACCGTCGTGCGCCGAAAGCCATGTTGAGCTCGAATCATTGGACCTCAATCGGCAATCGCGGCCGAACCCGAAAGCAGGATGAACATGAGCAAACGGCACGCGGCCACCTCGGCGAGCCGAGGTTCGGGACGGCCCGGAGTTACTTCCTCGGGTCCCTCGGCACCGGCTAAAGCTCCGGCTGTCCTGCCCGACGGGCTGACGCGTCGGATTCTCGCCGCCATGATCGATGTACCCCTCGACTTCGGCGGCGGATGCGGCTTCTTCAAGGGCCTGATGATGGCGTCCCTGATCGTCGGCAATCAGATGTCCCTCGCCGTCGAGATCGGGGTCTATCGCGGCCGCTCTCTGGTGCCTCAGGCCCTTGCCTTCCAGGCCATCGGTTCCGGGCGTGTCGTCGGAGTCGATCCCTATTCCGCCACGGAGGCCCTTCAGAACGACGATCACGAGATTCCGCGGGAGCAGTTCGAGACGTTCTCGATGGGGGCGGATTGGAACGGGATCTACGCGGAAACGGCGGACCGGCTGGTCCGGCTCGGTGTCCAGGAGCACAGCGGACTGCTGCGAATGACCTCGAGCGAGGCCGCGGCGACCTTCGCCGACGGCAGCATCGACATGCTCCACGTCGACGGAAACCACGACCTCGCACCGGTCCTCGACGACCTCAAGCGATATCTGCCGAAGATGAAGCGAGGCGGATACCTGGTCATGGACGATGCGTCCTGGCGGGCGATCAAGCCGGCGATGGACATGCTCAACGAATTGCTGGAGCGAATCATGGTCCTCGACGACCGGGGATTGTTCGAGTTCGGTAACCGCATGGACTTCGCGGTATACCGACTTCCGTAGTGGCGGGCCGGCGTCCGGCAGGCCGGGCGCGCTCGTTTGAACTCAGGCGCCGCTGGAGGAACGCTCGGAGCTCAGGCGCCGCGGGCGAGGGCCGGCATGGCCACATCGGCGTGGTCGCGGCCGAGCTGCTCTCGGACGATGTCGAGGAAGGCGTGGAGCCGGAACGGCTTGCCGATGAGCCCATCTGCGCCGGCGCGTTCGGCGGCTTCCGGATCCGGCGATTGGCCGGTCAGGATGAGGACCCGCATGCCGAGAAGCGCGGGGGCGCGGCGCATGTCGGCGGTCAGCTGGTAGCCGTCGCGATCTGGGAGTCCGACGTCGACGATGGCGAGCACAGGGCGGTTCGCAAGCGCCAGAGACTCACCCTCGGCTGCCGTGTGGGCGGTCAGCAGACGCACCCGGAGACCGCGAAGGGCCGCGACAAGGGCCCCGTGGACGTACTCGTCGTCGTCGATGATGAGCACCGACGGGGATCGCGATGAGAGGTCGTGGATCGCTGTTGGGGTTGTCATGCGACTCGGAGGGTAGCCCACGCCCGGGTAGGCTGGCATGCGGAATTTGCATGGTATTGGACAGGACCACGGGGTTCTCCCTACGTCCTCGTACCTATGCCGCCCGGTCGCAGGACCCTCCAGGGTGTCCGGCCGAGCCCGCCACAGTCCGATCGACCCCCTACCTAGGTCACGGTCGCCTGTAGAAGGTCAAACCGGCCGGTATCAGGCCCACCGCGCGAACGTTCGGGATCGACTCGGTGGCGCCCAGGAAGAGCACGCCCCCGGGGCGCAGCGACTCGCCGAACCGCTGGTACATCGACGTCTTGGCCGTCTCGGTGAAGTAGATCACGACGTTGCGGCAGCAGATGATGTCGAAGGGCTTGTCGTACGGATCCTTGAGCAGATCGTGCCGGCGCCAGCTGATCATCGACCGGATTTCCTGGCGGGCTTCCCAGTCCTTCTCGCGCTTGTTGAAGAATCGCGACCTGCGAAGCGGCGAGACACCGAGCATCTGCTGCTCGGTGTAGACGCCCTGGCGGGCACGGGCGAGGGCGGTTTCGTCCAGATCGGTCGCCGTGATCGAGACCGGGGTATTCGGCGCGATCTCTTTCGAGAGCATCGCGATCGTCAGGGGCTCGAACCCGAGCGAGCAGCCGGCGCTCCAGATTCGGACGGACAGCTGGCCGAGGAGCATGGGCTTGAGGAACTGCGCGACGAGCTGTTCCCAGGCCTCCGGATTCCGGAAGAACTCGCTGACGTTGATCGTCAGCATGTCCAGGAAGGCCTGGCGGAGGGGGGCGTCCTGGCGGGCCTTGGCCACGAGCGCGTCCGCGTTGGCCAGTCCTTTGGCGCTCGCGAAGCCATTTACTCGCCGCCAAACCTGGGCGGGCTTGTACTGGTTCAGATCCACTCCGAGAAGTGACCTGACCTCGCGGGCAAGGCGGTCGTACGCCTCCGGATCGAGATCCGGGACGGGCGCGAACACGGGTAGAGCCATGGGCCTGTCACTCCGGGTCGAGTTCTCCATCGATGTAGGTATCGGCAGGTCCGGGAAGGAGTTGACCCGATGTCGGCCGGCCGTCGACACGGCAGCGCCGGGCACGCCGCCGGGCACGCCGTCCAGGCGCGCCGCCGAGGCGCCCGCTGCTCAAGGCCGGGCTCGCCTGCCCGACACCTCATCTGGAGAATCAATCGTCAGCGAGAGCGTCGATGTCATTCCAGACAATTGCGTTGCCCGCGCCACCGGGATACGAGCCCGTGCCGGCTCGAGTCCTCACGGACATATCGACGCTTCCCTGCGACCTCTTCATCTGGCGAGGTCCCAGGCCAGTTCTCTATGCCAAGAGGGGCGGCGATCTGCGTCGAGTCCTGACCCGGGCTCAGCGGGGCATGTCGTTTCTCGTCCGTGAGATCGATTCGGACCTGCTCCGATCCGCGATGGCGGCCTCCCTCCCGGCGATCATGGCCAACGGCCGGATCGCGCCCGCGGAGCGGAGCAAGACCGCCTACTCGATCGCGGCGAAGGTCCTCGCTCCCGTCTTCAACCGCGACAACTCGCTCGACCACGACGGCCTGGTCCTGACGCATCAGGCGATCGACTCCATCACGATGCATCTCATCGAGGACGAGGAGATGGTCTGGGCCATGGTCGCGACGATGCAGAAGCACATGGCGACCCACACCCACGCCCTGAACACCGCGGTCTACGGGATCGTCCTGGCGCGGTTCGTGAAGCTGGGCCCCGTCGAGGCCATCAGGGACGTGGCCCGCGGCGGACTCCTCCACGACATCGGCAAGAACCGGGTCCCGCGGGACGTCCTGGACAAGCCCAGCGGCCTGGACTCGGCCGAGTGGCAGGTGATGAGGACCCACGTCAGGGCCGGTTACGACATGGTCGTCCGCGCCCAGGGCTTTCCGCCCTCCTACGCCCACATCATCGCCGAGCACCACGAGCGCTGCGACGGCTCCGGATATCCGGCCGGCCGCGGAGGCGCCGGCATCGCGCTCGACAGCCAGCTCGTGGCCATCGTCGACGCGTTCGACGCCCTGACGTCGCGGCGGCCCTACCGGAACGGCGA
Source organism: uncultured Chloroflexia bacterium (assembly GCA_963816135.1). Taxonomy (GTDB): domain Bacteria; phylum Chloroflexota; class Limnocylindria; order Limnocylindrales; family CSP1-4; genus Fen-1039. The sequence goes on along the minus strand of CAWFJD010000017.1, from coordinate 979,212 downwards.
GAGTCCGTTCGAGGCGTTGCGGATCATGCGCGTGGCAATGCGCGGCCAGTTCGGCGACGAACTGCTTCGCGAGTTCATCACCCTCCTCGGCGGCTTCAACGCCCTCGCCGCCGGTGCCGGCACGCCGGACCTTGCCGCGGTGATGCGCGCCGTCTAGCTGGCGCGGAATCGGGCGCGGACAGTCGAGCGAGGCGGCCGCCTACCGCAGCATCTTCTCCATGATCGTGACGTCCATCCAGCGGCCGTCGAGCAGGCCCTGTTCGTGGTACGTCCCAACCGCGCGGAACCCCTGCCGCTCGTACAGCCTGAGCGCGGGCACGTTGCCGGCGAAGGCCGCCAGGACGAGCTTGTGGTAGCCAATGGCGCGGGCTCGATCCTCGAGAGCCTCGACCAGGGCAACGCCGACGCGGCGACGGCGGGCTTCCCGGGCCACGAAAACCGAGATGTCCGCCACGTGGTCGTAGACCGCCCGCGGATTGAAGCGATTGAGCGACGCCCAGCCAACGATCGTGCCGGTCGCATCCACGGCCACCATCACCGGGTGCCGTTCGCCATGGGAAGCCAGCCACTCGCGGCGCTCGTCGGGCGATCGGGGCGCCGTCTCGAGCGTTGCCGTCCGATCTTCGATGCCCTGGTTGTAGATCCGTGCGATAGAGGACGCATCGGGATCGGCGGCTTCTCGGATGGCGATCGCGAGAGGTGACCGCAGCGCCGATTCCGTCCATGGAGCGTAGCGTAGCCACCCTCGTCCGGGCTCCACGTTTCCCTTGGGTCGCGAATCGGATGCGATCGGGTTTCGCCCGCACGCCCCGGCGGCTGCGCTCGCCGTCCCGGGAGGCTACGACGCCGCGGCTGCTCGCCCGACGGAGCGATCCAGGAGGGCGGCGATGTCCACCACGAGCCCAACGGTGCCGTCGGCCATGACCGTGGCTCCGGCCAGGCCCGCGCGCTCGCCGGTGACCTCGCTCAGGGACTTGAGGACGATCTCGTGCTGGCCCACGAAGGTGTCAACGGCCAGCGCCATCTCGGAGCCTCGAGACCGGACGACGACGAGGTTGATGAAGCCGCGGTCGTTGGACTTCGAGCTGCCGTCGGGCGTCGCCCAGGGCGCTGTCGAGCTGCTCGACCGGGATGACCCGATCGCGGAGTGTCAGGACGTTTCGACCGCGGACGCGGGCCAGGGTCCGAGGTTCGACCCGCAGCGTCTCCACGACGCCCGTGAGCGGCAGAGCGCAGACGCGGGCGCCGGACTTGACCAGCAGGGCTCCGATGATCGCGAGGGTCAGCGGCAGCGACAGCGAGACGCGGGTTCCCTGACCCGGAGTGCTGCTCACGTCGACCCAGCCGCCCAGGCGCTCGATGTTGTTCCTGACCACGTCCATCCCGACGCCGCGGCCGGAGACCTCGGTGACCACCTTGGCCGTCGAGAACCCGGGCGCGAAGATGACGCGCAGGATCTCGGCGTCGGACGTCGCCTCGGCCTGTTCGCGCGTCATGACGCCCTTTTCCACGGCCGCCTTGCGGAGAGCGGCCGGGTCCATGCCCTTGCCGTCGTCCTCGACCGTGATGAGGATGCGGCCGTCGGCGTGGCGGGCGGTCAGACGGACCGTCGCCGGCAGTGACTTGCCGGCCAGGCGGCGTTCCTCGGCGGATTCGACGCCGTGGTCGAGGGCGTTGCGGACCAGGTGGCCGAGCGGGTCGCCGACCTCCTCGAGGACGGAGCGGTCGAGCTCGGTCTCCTTGCCTTCGATGACGAGCTGGACTTCCTTGTCGAGGCGGGCGGCGATGTCGCGAACGACTCGCGGGAAGCGGTTGAAGACGGTCTCGATGGGCAGCATCCGAAGGCCGGTGACCTGGTCCTGGAGCTGGCCGGCGATGCGGGAGAACTGCTGCGAGTCCTCGTCCGCCTGGCGGGCCAGGGGATCGTCGCCGAGGCGGGCGGTCAGGAGCTGGGCGCTCTGCGCCAGACGCGTCTTGTGGACGACGAGCTCGCCGACGAGGTTCATGAGCTCGTCGAGGCGGCTGACGTCGATCCTGATCGTCTGCTGGGCGGCCTTGAGCCGATCGCCCGCGACGGTCATCCGATCGCTGGCGGGAAGGCCACGGACCTCGGCCCCGAGATCGGCCTGGCGGCGCTCCGAAGTGGGCGCGCCGGCGGCTTCGCCGTCGTCGGACCGGGCGGCGCCGAGCGGCGGAACCGGGTCGCCCGGACCGTAGACGTCGACGCTCCGCGGCGTCTCGACCGCTTCAGCCTCGCCGGAACCCAGCGGAGCGGCGACGGCGTCGACGGCGACCACGTCGTCGATCGCGGCCATTCGCTTGCGCATTTCGAGCAGCTCGACGGGCCGGCCTCTGACCAGCATGACGAGCATCGTCGTGCCCGAGGCCCGCCTCGATCTCGACGCGGTTCGGCGCGGAGGCGATCAGGGCGCCCGAGTCCTCGGCCTCGAGGGCCAGCTGGAGGAGCCGGACCGACTGCCACTCGCTCATCGGGTCGACCCGGCAGACGACGATGGAGCGCGCTTCGTAGCCGCCCGGCGCCTCGGTCAGGAGGCGATGGATGAGCGGCGCGACGGCGATGTTGCTGATGCCTTCTTCGGCGGCCGGATCGACCGGCTCGCCGGCCTGGTCCTCGGCGAGCGGCTTCGGCCAATGCCGCCGCGGCCTCGGCGGCCGCCGGCGACGTAATGAGAGGTGAGGCTGGCGTCGGCGCGGCCGGATGCGGCACCGACGAGCGGGCCGCCGCCGCGGCGGTGGCGGTCGAGAGGAGCTCGCGCAGCTGCTTGGTCAGCGCCTCGGGCGCGTCGGTCAGGGTCTCGCCTTCCTGGACCTCGGCCACCAACGCGCGGAGCACGTCGATGGTCGAGAGCAGGACGTCGGCGAAGGGCTTGACTTCGTAGAGGGTTCCGCTTCGGAAGGCTCCGAAGAGGTCCTCCATGGCGTGGGTGAGTTCCGTCATCCGGCGATGGCGGATCGTCGCGGCCGAGCCCTTGAGGGTATGCGCCGCTCGGAATACCTCGTTGACCACGGCGGGATCGAGGCCTTGCTCGAGGACGAGCAGGCCTTGTTCGATCCGCTCGATCTGCTCGAGCGATTCGTCCGTGAATAGACGGTCGTCACCCGGCTGCAGGTCGAAGGTCAGTTGCATTTCAGGCGGCCTCTCGAAGGGCTACGTGGAGCTTGATCTCGCCGTGGGCGGTTGTCAGCGGAACCACGAGCCTCTGGATCTCGACGGTGGAAAGACGAGCGCCGCGGCCGACGAGGACGAGCGGCGGGTTGACCGTCGTCTCGATGCCTTCGTCGGCGAGCTCGATGCCGGCCGTGCCGGCGATGACGTTGGCCAGCTCGGCGATGCCGCTCTGGCCAAGGTCGTCGAGTTCGGCGGTGTCCTGGCCGAGGATGGAGCTGATGATCTTGAGCGCCACCATCTCGGCCATCGACAGGTAGATCGAGCCGCATAGCTGGCCGCTGATGCCGATGACGGCGGTGACGTCCTCAGTCGTGTAGGGATTGCCTTCGAGCAGCAGCCCGCCGCGCTCGACCGGCAGTCCGGTCTCCTTGCTGAGGACGTTGAGAGCCGACTGGACGTAGCGGTTGACTATCTGGACTCTCATCTCATGCCGCTCCGGCCAGCGCTTCGTGCTCTTCGAGGCCGAAGAGGCCGTCGAGCTCGAGCAGGAGGACGAGGCGTTCGGACAGCTTGGCGATACCGCGCAGGTACTCCGCGTCCGCGCCGGCGGCGACTTCCGGAGTCGACTCGACGGACTCGGCCGGGACGAGCAGGACTTCCGAGACGCTGTCGACGATGAGCCCGACGCGAGTGTGCGAGCTCTCGGCGACGACGATGCGGGTCTCCTTGGTCGGCTCGACCTCGGGCATCCCGAAGCGGCCGCGCAGGTCCACGACCGGGATGATCCGGCCGCGGAGGTTGATCACGCCCTTGACGAACATCGGCGCTCGCGGGACCGGGGTGATCGGCTGGTGTCGGATGATCTCGAAGACTTTGGCGATGTCCAGGCCGTAGTGCTCGTCGGCGAGCTCGCAGACGACAATCTGCAGCTCCCCGGAACGACCACTGCCGCCGGACAATGGCTTCTCGGCCACGGCTGTTACTCCTTCGCTGGCCCGGACAAGGTCCGGCTATGGGCTGTGTCGTAGTTATCGGTGGATGCGTTGTGCGGCTGAGTAGGGGAGACCCTTAGGCGGGCGAGGTTCATGAAGCGATCCGAGCGCCGTCGTCGGCGGCTCTGGACACCTCCCCTTCGGCGGGCGACCCGACGCCCGTCCGACCCAGGCCACACCAGTTCGCGACGGCGCCCGCCATCTCGTGGAGCGGATAGACGCCGTCGGAGAGGCCCGCTTCGGCGACGGCCGCGGGCATGCCGTAGATGGTCGCCGTGGCCGCGTCCTGGGAGAAGACCGTGCCGCCGTGCTGCTTGACGGCCCGAGCGCCGTCGCGGGCGTCCACGCCCATGCCGGTCAGGACCACGCATAGAAGCCGCTCGCCCCAGATCGGCGCCACCGATTGGAGCGTCACGTCCGCGGCCGGCCTGACGCCGTTGACGGGCGGCAGGTGCACGAGCTGGATGTGGCCGCTTCGCGAGCTGATCATGTGCCGGTCGCCCGGGGCGAGCAGGATCTCGTCTTCGACCAGGATGTCCTCGGAGGTGGCCTCGGCGCAGCGCAACGTGCCCACGGAATCCAGTCGCGAGGCCAGCGAGGCGGTGAAGCCCGGGCGGCATGTGCTGGACGATCGCGACGGCCGCCCCGAGCGTGGGTGGCAGGAGCTTCACGAACGAGTGGAGGGCGCTCGGGCCGCCGGTCGACGAGGCCACGACGACGAGCTTTCGGGCGGCGATTCGCGTGGTGGAGCGCGGCTTGCGAGGGGGCTGGGACCAGACGAAAGGCCCGCTCGACGTCCTGCCGGGCGTTCGGGCTCCGGCCTGCGCGCTACCGGCAGAGCTGGGTCGCCGGCGGAGCCTGCCAGAGGGGCGGCCGGGCCGCCCGCCGGAGCGGCGCCGGCCGCGAGGCCGCCGCCAGTTTTGCCGCGGCGTTGTTGGCGATCGTCAGGTTCATCACCGAGACCTGGCGATGGCGCAGGAACGCGGCTTCGGACATCCCCGCCGCGCCGACGATCTTGGCGACCAGGTCTTCGCCGACCCGGCCGATGTCGATCGAGAGGGAGCCCGACGGCTTGGGAACGAAGTCGATGGCGCCGAACTCGAGGGCGTCGAGCGTGGTTCGGGCGTTGGCGGTGGTCTTGCTCGACAGCATCACGACGCGTGTCGGCGACTCGAACATGAGGCGCTTGAGCATGCCGAGGCCGTCGAGGATCGGCATCTCGACGTCGAGGGTGATCACGTCGGGGCGAAGCGCCCGAGCCAGTGGCCAGGCCTTCCTCGCCGTTGCTCGCGGCGCCGACCACTTCGATGAGCGGGGACTCGCCGAGCAGGCGACCGAGGGCGTGGCGCATGAAGGCCGAATCGTCGACGATCAGGACGCGGATTGTGGCCATGACAAGACTCCGACTCGGGCCGCTGTTGGTTCCTCGCCGGTCTTCGTGGCCGGCGATGGAGATCTAGGCGGCCAGGAGCTTGTTCACTGCCGCGAGAACGCGATCGGCCGCGAACGGCTTCACGACGAAGTCGCGAGCGCCGCGCTTGATCGCATCCATGACGATCGCCTGCTGGCCCATCGCGGTCAGCATCGCGATTCGTGCGTGCGGATCCTTCGCCCGGATCTCCGCGAGTGCTTCGAGGCCGTCCATCTCGGGCATGGTGATGTCCATCAGGACGCAATCAGGCCGCTCACGAAGGTACGTCTCGACCGCGATTCGGCCGTTCTCGGCTTCGAGGACCTGATGGCCAGCCTCGACGAGCAACTTCGCCGCCCGCAGACGCATGAAGGCCGCGTCGTCTACGACGAGGATCTTTGCCATCGTCGGTACTCCCTACTACTCGAACTACAGTTCTGTGACAGAAGACAAGCTCTTGATGAGGAATTGGCCGTCGGCCACTTCGAGTTGAACGGTTCGACCGGCATTTCCTCCGAGAGTTGAAGCATTGAGGGATAGACCCCTATCCGCGAGGGCTGCCTGGAGCGCTTCCGCGTTCCGCTTGCCGATGGCCAGGCCGCCGCCGACGGTCAACATCGCCGCGGCCCCGGCGGCCTTGATCGAGGACCGGCTCAGCATCGCGCCCTTGCCCTCGAGGGCTCGCAGGAACGGATCCAGACCCGTATCGATGAACTTGACGGGGCTCGCGGCATTGGCCGGACCCGCCGGCAGCATGAAATGGGCCAGTCCGCCGACTTTGGCTCGGGGATCCCAGATCGCCAACGCGATGCAGGAACCCAGGCCGTAGGCGACGAGGTGGGCTTCGGTGCTCGAGCTCATGACCATTTCCCCGATCCCTGCAACCATCAGGTTCGGGCTTTCCGCGACCGTCATATGCCGATCGCCCCCAGAGCGTCCAGCAGAACCCGCAGGCTGTCGGGGCGGGGCAGCACGAACATCGTTCCGTCGATCGCGCGGCCGCCTTCGGAGAACGTGGTCTTGGCCGCCAGCACCTGGTCCTGCTCGCTGACGAGATCCAGCAGGACGGCGTCGAGGATCGCCCCGGCCATCTCGATCACGACCTGCGGTGGGGTCGGCTGGACGGGCTCGTGGAGGTGCATGCCGAGCTCGTTGAGGAACGCCGAGATGGTGACGTTGCCGGATTCCTGCAGCGCCGACAGCTCGAGCTCGTCGTAGTGGAGGACGTCCGTCGAATGATCCATCGGCAGCTCACCGGGACCCAGCAGGCCGGCCAGCAGGATGTTGGCCAGGCGGTGGGCGTCCTCGGGTGAGAAGAGCAGGAGGGCGTGGCCCTGCATCGAGCCCGTGATGCCCACGTAAACGGCGAGCACGACCGTGTCGGCTCCGCCGGCCATGTTGAGGACATCCGCCGCGGTGCAACGCCGGAGCATGGGTGTTTGGACTTCGATGATCTGGCCGCTCATCGAGCCGAGAGCTTCGCCGGCGCGTTTCATCGCCCGTCCGAAGGTCCCGGCGACGACGGTCTGGCCCGCTTCCGAGAGTGTCAGGGTCATTTGTCGGAGATCCCTTGAGCTACGTCTGGAACCGCGGCAAGGAGATCCATGCCGCCATTGGCGACACGCGAACGTTGCTCTGGTCCAGCCGAGGAGTCGGCGACTATCGGGAGAGACTGGAGCCCGGTCTGCCGGGGCCGAGCCTGGAAGGCGGTGGGCCCTCGCGGGACGCGGGAGCGCCGGCGCGGCTTGGGGCGGCGGATGGGGGGCGGCGGGATGCTTTCGATCGCGAGGGTCAGAGAGAAGGCCCCGGCCCGGGCGGGCGCACGGCTAGTTCAGGACCGAATGAGAGGAGCGGAGCCGCATCCGACCTATGGGCGGTAGCGGCTCATCGACTCGATCATCTGGGCCACCGAGCGGGGCGGGATTGCGCGGAGGACTCTTCCCTCCGCGTCCACGATCATCACCTGGAGCTGGTTGCTCGCCGGATCGACCTGGAAAACCGCGTATGCCTCGGTGCGCCCATTCGGCCCTTTGTAGGAAACGTCGGGACCGGCCTGCGTGGCGAAGCGATCCCGGTGCGTCAGCGCCGGAGCGCTGTACTGCGGGATCGCCGCCGGAGCGGATCCGGTGGTGACGAGTGCCGTCTGGAGCAGGTCGTTGGTTGGCATCTGAGTGATTGAGGCTTCGGGCAGCGGGCCGTGGACTTGACCCTTTAGGGGTCTTCCCTGACAGGGATTCCACCGAAACCGGTGCCAGCGGCCAACGAAGAGGGGTCATGGCTCGACTGACCCTTTCGCCGGGCCTCGAATTTGGCGTTCGATCGGGCGCCGCGGCTAGGCCGGCAGCCGGACCGGGGGCAGCGGACCGGGGCATGCCCACGGGTCCCCACCCACGCTGGGTCGCCGCCCACCCAGCGCCGCGGTCCCCGCCCAGTGGCGCGGTCCCCACCCAGCGGCGCGGGCGCGCTCTCCGGCCCGTTTCCCGCGACATTGCCCCCGGCGATCCAAATGCTCCCAGGGGGCGGGATCACCGCTCGACAAAGGCCCCGGCGATCTTATGTGCGCCCGAGGCGCCGGACCTCAGCTCGGCCTCTCCGCCGGCGGCGTCGGGCTGTCGGGCGCGCACGAGCCGGGCACTCCACTCGCCTTCCTCCGGATTCGGACTCTGAGCGAGCCCCCTCGTCTCCGTTTTGGATTACCCGGGGCGTTGACGAGCAGGAACCAGATGCCACGAATGTCCTGTCGGGGCTGGCGCAGCCATCGACGGACGGCCAGAGTCCGCGCGGGAAACGCCCGGTCGAAGACCGGAGCGTGTCTATCGACCTCGTTGCGAGCGCGAGTCTCCTCGGGCAGCACGATCACCGTGCCGATGACGAGCGGATTCCACCCGGCCGCTCTGGCGATGGCGGGAGCGAGGCGGCGCTTCCGGTCGAGCGTGGACAGCGTGTCCTGCAGGTCGGTGATCTCGGACTTGACCTCGACGACCAGGAGGGCACGGGGAGCCGCAAACCAGGCCAATATGTCGATCGAGCCCCGTTCACCCTGGATTGCGAAGGTGTGCTCCGGCCGAGCCTCCCAGCCGCCGGCGGCAAGGCGGGACATCGTTTCGCGGACGAGCCCGGCATGCCTCTCGTCGAGAAGCTTCGCCAGCTCGGCTCCACGCCAGCGCGGCTCGATCGGCAGGGAGACTCCCAGCGCCAGAGCGACTCGCCGAACCAGCTTGAGCGACGTCCCCTCGAGCCCGCCTCGCTCGATGAGAGACACGGTCGCCTGGCTCACCCCGGCCGCATCGGCGACGTCAGACTGGCGCAGGCCTCGCCGGATTCGAACCGCCCGGATGACCGAGCCGACCTGAATGTCGTTCATGACGGACAGGATGGGCGGGCGCGCTTATCCCTCGGTTACGCGGCTATTTGTCGGCGGACGAAGGCCGGGCGACGCCGCGGGCTGCTCTCCGAGCTCCGCTCGGTCGAAACCTACGCGGGCTGTTCGAGCAGGCCGAGCTTGAGGGCCATGATCGCGGCCTGGGTGCGGTCCGCCGCTCGGAGCTTCCAGATGATGTTCTGGACGTGCTTCTTGACCGTGTCCTCGGTGATCGAGAGGCGGCCGCCGATCTCCTTGTTGGTCAGCCCCTCGGCGACGAGCAGCAGGACGTCGTGCTCGCGAGGGGTCAGGGCGTACTGCTCCGCTCTCTGGCGGGCGGTCTCGCCGGCGGGCGCCTCTTCGCGAACCGCGAGGGCCTCGCGCAGGAGTTGCGGCTCCACGGCCAGCTGGCCGTTGGCCACGTTATGGAGCGTGGCGATGACTTCAGCGGTGGAGGCGTCCTTGAGCAGATAGCCCGCCGCCCCGCGCCGGATCGCCTCGAGGACGTAGCGCCGGTCGTCGTACAGCGTCACGATGACTACCGCCACGCCCGGATAGTGGGCCTTGATCCTCTCGAGGCAGGTGAGCCCGTCGATGCCGGGCATTCGGATGTCGAGGAGGACCATGTCGGGCTGGAGCTCTTCCACGAGCTTCTGGCCGCTCTCGCAGGAATTGCCTTCGCCGACGACTTCGATCCAGTCGGCCGACGAGAGCATCGCGCGCAGTCCCCGGCGCGCCATCTCGTGGTCGTCGATGAGCAGGACCCGTGCCTTCTCGTTCACGACTTGCCATCTCCGTTCCGTGCTGCGTTGGCAGCTTCATTGCTCGTGCCAGGGTAGCCTGCCCGAGTACCGGCGTGTCGGGCGATAGGGATCGAGATCCGGACAAGCGTGCCATGCCCGATGACGGAGCGCACAGATGCGGCGCCTCCGAGCCAGCGAGCCTGCTTGGTCATGCCGACCAGCCCGAGCCCGCCTTTCACCCTTCTCCGTTCGGCCGCTTCGGGGTCGAAGCCATGACCGTCGTCCTGGACGGTGACGACCGCCCGACCTTTTGTCACGCGAAGGTCCGTTCGAATCGATCGAGCCCGCGAATGCCGGACGGCGTTCGTCATGGCCTCGGCCGTCATGCCGTAGATGGTCTGCTCGACCCAGTCGTCGAGCCTGGGCAGTTCGCCTTCGATCGTCATGTCGAGTCCGCTTTCGGCCTCCAGCGACCTCATCCGGCTCTCGATGGCCATCCGAAGCCCCAACTCCTCGAGCCCCGGAGGCACGAGGTCGTTGAGGACGGCCCGTACTTCCTTGATCGCGACCTGCATCCGGTCGGAGGCCGACTCCAGATATGAGTCCACCGACTGGCCCGGATGGTTGGCGGCATAGGCGCGAGCGGCGTCCAGGAATCGGAAGGCGCTGACCATCGACTGGGCGGCCGTGTCGTGGATCTGGTGGGCGATCCGGGCCCGTTCGAGGTCGTTGGCCCGGAGCGTCTGGCGGGCCAGCCGGTCGAGCTGCCGCTGGTTGCGCTCCAGCTCGCGGCGCTGCCGCTGGGAGTCGCGGTACAGCTCGTAGAACTCCTCGCTCGTCGCGACCATCTGGGCCAGGGCCGCGGTCGCGGTGCGCCGCCGGTCCGAGCCGCGCATCCGCTGCTGGACCTGCCACTCGAAGAGCGCTGGCCGGGTTGCGAAGGATTCGAGCGGCGGCCAAAGCCGCGGCCGGGATTGGCGGGTGGCGCCTGCCGGGCAGCTCGACGGAGCGTGGCAGGCGCCACCCGCGTCTTGCCGGCCACGGCCGCGGCTTCGCGCGGGGCGGGCGGCCCGACACGGAGCACCGCGGCGGTCGTGCGCGACCCCCGCGGCGCCGGGAAGCCCAGGAGAAGGCCGCCCGACTTGCACTTGCCGCGGGCGGGGCGGCCCGTGGCCAGGACTCGGGCGGCGACTTCCTCCGGGCAGCTCCGGCAGAAGAGCAGGCCCACGTCCGTGGAGCAGATGGTGGCGCAGAACGGCTCGCCGTCCTCCCAACCCGCTATGAGGGCGAGCGGCCCGGCAGCGGTCGAGCCGCTTGCCGCTGCTCCGGCACGACGGGCGGCCGCGGCGGTCCCAGTCGCGGCCCCGGAGCCGCGGGCCCTGCCGTCGGCCCCGGTCCCGCCGTCCCCGCTATCCTGCCCGGCCCGAGTTGCGCCCCCGGCATCGACCGTGGCTCGGGCCCAGAGCTCGGCCCCGGCGAGGTGGCGGGCCGCGGATCGTTCGTCTTCTTCCATCGCCGTCAGTGTATGGCGACGCGTGGCGGGCAGATAGGGCCCGGTCGGCGGGCGCGCCGTCCATCCAGGGCCCGGCAGTTCTTGTCCAATGCTCATCAGGGGAGCGTTGTGCAAGTTGTCGGCGTCTCGACGACAGCCAGACGGCTGGTACCGTCCCCGTTGGCGGCTGCAATCGGCCTCATCGTTCCGTAAGAGGCTTCTCCAAGTCGAATCCGAACCTTGTTGGCGGGACCGGAGGCAGCCAGAACCACGCATCCTTGAATAGCGCTCTCCTGGCGGGCGATAGGCACTTTCTGCCCTGCCCCCGCCGCCACGTGCCGCCCACCTCGCGCCGCCGCGCCCTGGCTCTGCGCCCGCCGCCAATGCGGCCCGCCGCCCTCGGTGCCACGCGCCCGCCGGCTCCGCCCGCCCCCGGCTCCGCGCTCCGCCCCGCCGCCCCGCCCCCGGCTCCGCGCTCCGCCGCCCCGCCCCGCCGCCACGCCTTTTTCGTGCCCAATCCGGCGCAGGCCGGTCCACCGGAGAGAGTAACGAGCCCCTCTGGCCCGGCAGGGGCCCCCGAGGGGAGGGTCCGCGCGGGGAGGTCCGCGCGCCGACGCGGGGGTCGTACCAACGGTACTCAGGTCCCAGGGTAGACCCCGATACCGAGAGCTCCTCAGGTTGCCGAAGATGCGAACGGTTCCGCTGAACAGCCGGGATCGGGCGATCCCAGAGGGGACGTTCACCGGCCACGAGGAAGCATCTGATGAGCGTCTTCGACACGATCCGCATCGCAGCCTCAGGACTGACCGCCCAGCGTCTCCGCATGGACGTCGCGGCCAGCAACCTTGCCAATGCCCAGACGACCCGAACGCAGGGCGGCCAGGCCGGCCAGCCGTACGAAGAGCAGGCCGTCGTCTTCCAGGCCCAGCAGATGGGTCCCGCGTTCGCCGACCAGGGCGTCTCCGCGGTGGCGATCGTGCAGTCGACCCGGGCGAACATGCGGGTCTACGACCCCAACAACCCAGATGCCGACCAGACCGGCTTCGTGACCTATCCGAACGTCGACGTCGCCTCGCAGATGACCGACATGATGGGCGCCGCGCGCTCCTACCAGGTCAACGCGACCGTCGCCCAGGCAGCCAAGCAGCAGGCGCTCGACGCCATCGACCTCGGAAGGGCGTAGGACATGAACGCCATCGGCGCTATCTCCGGCATCTCGGGAATCTCGTCCGTCTCGAGCCTGTCCGGCGTCTCGGGCGCCGGCTCCGTCTCGCCGCTTTCGGGCGCGAGCAGCATCAACGGTTCCGGGGCGGTCGACGGCACCACGGGCGGCTCCGCTCCGGGCAACGACTTCCTGAGCTCGCTCGGCGACGCTTTCGGACAGCTCAACAGCCAGCTGGGTGCGGCGGACTCCGCGGCCACCAACTTCGCCTCCGGCGGCTCCGCCGACCTCCACACCGTGATGCTCCAGATGGAGAGCGCTTCCCTGAGCCTCAAGACCGCTGTCGACGTTCGCGACAAGCTGCTCGAGGCCTACCAGGAAATCATGCGGACGCAGCTGTGAGGGTGGCTGATCGATGAACGACCAGGTGCAATCGGTCCTCAAGCAGCTGAGCATCAGCCAGCGAATCGGGATCATCGGCGCGGCAGTTGTCTCCGTGGCCATGATCGCGCGTCCTGGTCATGTTCGCCAGCAAGACCGAATACACGCCCGCGTTCACTAATCTGACCGCAGCCGACGCGACCACGATCGAAGGCGCACTCCGCACCGCGAACATCGCCTATCAGGTGGCCGACGCCGGCACGACGATCGAAGTGCCGGTCGAGGCGCTCGGCAATGCCCGCATCGCCGCCGGCACCGCCGGCTACACGACCGGCGGCTCGCGACGTCAAGGGCTGGGACCTGTTCGACAACCAGGGGTTCGGTCAGAGCCAGTTCGACCAGAGCGTCACCTACCAGCGAGCCATCGAGGGCGAGCTGACCCGGACGATCCAGGCGATGACCGGCGTTTCCACCGCCCGGATCGCGATCGTGCTGGCCCAGACGGGCGCCCTCTCGTCCCAGGACACTCCCGCGAGCGCCTCCGTCGTGCTCGCGATGACCGGCGGCCAGACCCCGTCGAACGGCCTCGTCCAGGCGATCGTCAATACCGTGGCGCGGTCCGTCCAGGGGCTCTCGACGGACAACGTCGTCGTGACCGACGACCAGGGCCACGTCCTCGCCGGCGCCGCCAATTCGGCCGACACCGCCGCCGCCCAGGCCAAGGACGCCGTCGAGCAGCAGCTTCATACGAAGATCGACAGCCTCCTCGCCACGGCGCTCGGCAAAGGCCACGCGTCGATCGCCGTGTCGGCAGACGTCGACTCGAGCAAGGTCGAGCAGGAGATCACCACCTACGCGCCCGTCGGGCAGCAACCCGCCGGTGAGCATCCACAACATCGTCGAGACATACGGCGCGAACGGCTCGGCCGGCGCCTGCGGCGTCCCCGGCACCAACTCCAACGTTCCCGGGCTCTCCTCCTACCCGGGCGTCTGTCCGGCCGCCGGCACGACCGCCGCTCCCGGCGCGACTCCGGCTCCGTCCTCCTCCGCCTCGGCAAGCCCGGCGGCGTCCGCCACTCCGGCGCCCGCGGCTTCCGGCGCCGCCGACGGCACGGGCTCGGGGCTACCTCCACGAAGAGACGACCATCAACTACAGCGTCTCCCAGACCGTCCAGCACATCATCACCGCGCCCGGCGTGGTCAAGAAGGTCTCCGTGGCCGTGCTGGTCGACAAGACCGCGATGGGCCAGCTCGACGTAAAGACGCTCCAGACGAGCATCGCCGCCGCGATCGGCGCCGATGCATCCCGCGGCGACGTCGTCGCCGTCGAAGCCGTCCCGTTCGCGGCCGTCGCGTCGTCCGCCCCGGTCGCCGCCGCCAGCTCCGGCCCGGACATGATCTCGACCGTCGGCGGCATGAGCGGCACGATCCTCGGGATCCTCCTGGCGCTCGTGATGCTGGTCCTCTTCTGGACCAACTCCAATGCGCTCCGACGCCGGGCCGAGGAAACGGTCCTCGATCTGGGCCCCGGCAGTGCGACCCCCGCCCTCGCGGCTGTAGCTGCCCGAGCCGGCATTCCTGCCACGACCGGCGTGCCTGGCTCCGAGGCTCCGCGCAGCGGCGGACGCTCCGAACATGACGCCCCAGGCCCGCATCCAGGAGCGGCTCCGGATCGTCGCCGACGAGCGCCCCGATGCCCTGGTCGGCCTGATGCACGGCTGGCTGCGTGAAGAGGATCGCAGGCGATCATGACCACTGAAGCAAGCGCCCTCACGCTGAGCGGGCCGCGCAAGGCCGCGGCTCTGCTGATCACCCTCGGGACCGAAGCGTCCGCGAAGCTTCTCGCCCGGCTTCCGCCGGAGGCGCTCGATCGAGTCGCCCTCGAGCTGCTCCGGATGCCCGCCGTCGACGCCGGAACCCGTGACGCCATCCTCGAAGAGGCGTATGCGGGCCTGTTCGCCCACGCCGGCGTCCTGCCCGGCGGCGAGAACTACGCCCTCGAGCTGTTCGGCCAGGCATTCGGCCACAACAAGGCCCAGGAGCTCCTCGACCGCGTCCACGCCGCCCAGCAGATCATCCCGTTCGACTTCATGCGCGACATCGAAGCGCCCCAGGCCGCCGCCCTTCTCGCCGATGAGCACGCCCAGACGATCGCGATCGTCCTCGCCCACCTGGATCCCCGAGGCGCGGCCAAGATCCTGACCCAGTTCGATCCCGCCGTTCCAGGTCGAGGTGGCCAAGCGCATCGCCCTGACCGAGCAGATCACGCCTGAGGCGGTGGAGATCGTCGAAGAAGGCCTTCGAAAGAAGCTCGCCAACGTCGTGACCGAGGTCACCTCCGTGGGCGGCACGCGGCCGCTTGCCCACGTCCTCAACCAGGTCGGCCGGACCAACGAGCGCCAGATCCTCGAGGCGCTGGGCGAACAGGACTCGCAGCTCGCCGACGAAGTCCGCCGCTACATGTTCGTCTTCGACGATGTCGTCCTCCTCGACGACCGGGCGATGCAGCGCGTCATCCGCGAGCTCGACGCCAAGGACATGTCCCTGGCCCTGCGGCCCGCCACCGAAGCCCTGCGGCTGAAGTTCTTCAACAACATGTCACAGCGCGCCGCCGACATGCTCCGCGAGGAGATGGGCCTGGCGGGCCAGGTTCGAATGAAGGCCGTCGAGGAAGCCCAGCAGCGAATCATCGACATCATCAAGAAGCTCGAAGAAAGCGACGAGATCACGGTCAACCGCGGAGGCACCGAAGATGCGTTCGTCTAGCTGGAGGCTGATCCGCTCGGACGGGATGGATGAACCCGTGCCGGAAATCGCAGACGCGGCAACCCATTCGGGCATCGGCGCGGCGCGCCTGTCCACCGGCCCGGCGGCGCGTCAGATCGCACCGGCGGCCCTGGAGAGGACGTCCTCCAACGGGACCGTCTTCCGCGGCCAGGGCCAATCCTCACGACACACCGGCGGTCCCGGCGCTCTGATCAATTCCGCCGAACGCCCAGGGGGACGCAAACGCGGCGATCGATCAGGCCGCCCTGGCCGAGGAGATCCGGCGGATCGAGCGCATCGCCGAGGAGCGTGGCTACGAGGCCGGGCGCAAGCGCGCCGAAGCCGAGCTCCGGACCGCGGTGGACGGTGCGTCGGCGATGGCCGAACGCCTCGACCAGCTCGCGCCCGACCGCACCTCCGAGATTGCCCACGCGATCGCCGAGCTCGCGCTGACGGTCGCCAAGCGGATCCTCCAGCACGAAGTCCGCGTCGAGCCCAGCATCCTTTGCTCGTCGCTCGAGGCGGCGGTCAGCACTATCAACGGCTCGCCCGAAGCGCACGTCCTGCTCAACCCCGACGCGGTCGAGCCGGTCCGCGAGGCCTGGGAGGCGCTCCACGGCCGGGCCTATCTCGGCAAGAAGTGGATCTTCGAGGGCGATCCGACCCTGCCGGACGGCGGCTGCACCCTTCGCTACGACCATGGCTTCGTCGAAGCCGGGCTCGAGGCGCAGCTCGAGGAGATCGGGATTGCCCTCGACC
Source organism: uncultured Chloroflexia bacterium (assembly GCA_963816135.1). Lineage (GTDB taxonomy): Bacteria > Chloroflexota > Limnocylindria > Limnocylindrales > CSP1-4 > Fen-1039. The sequence goes on along the minus strand of CAWFJD010000017.1, from coordinate 963,015 downwards.
GGGCCATCCCGGGCCTCGCCCGTGGCGCGGATAACGAGGACGTCGCGTGATCGGCCAGCCCGTCTCGATGTCCATGTCCGCGGCCCGGCGCCACGTCCGCTCCAGCTTCGATGGCGACCCGTCGCTCTCGCCGCTCCTGCGCCACCTCATGGAGGCCGCCGAAGCCGCAACGCGATTCCAGGCCACCGGAGAAGTGGTCCGGGTCGTTGGCACGACCGTGGAGGCCGCGGGTCTCATCCTCCAGCTCGGCTCGATCTGCTGGATCGACCTGGAGCCCGAGGGCATGGTCAGCGCCGAGGTAGTCGGCTTCCGAGACGGTCTCATCACCCTGGTCCCCTTCGGCGATCTCTCGGGCGTGCGGCCGGGTTCCGCCGTCCACCTGCGCGAGCAGCAGTTCCGCGTCCCGATCGGGCCGGCCGTCCTCGGCCGCGTCCTCGACGGTTTCGGCCGGCCGCTCGACGGCCAGGGCCCGCTCCGGGCCAAGTACCGGGTCGTCAGCGGCACCGCGCCGCATCCGCTCGGCCGGGCCCGCATCTCGACTCCGATCTCCACCGGCGTCCGCGCCCTCGACGGCATGCTCTCCGCCGGCAAGGGCCAGCGCCTCGGCATCTTCGCCGGCTCCGGCGTCGGCAAGTCGACGCTCCTCGCGATGATCGCCCGCCATGCTTCCTCCGACGTCAACGTCATCGCCCTCATCGGCGAGCGAGGCCGCGAAGTCCAGGAGTTCATCGACGAGCAGCTCGGCCCCGAGGGTCTGAAGCGTTCCTGCGTGGTAGTGGCCACGTCCGACCAGCCCGCGTTGCTCCGCCTCAAGGCCGCCGAGATCGCCACGGCGATCGCCGAATCGTTCCGCGACGACGGCAAGGACGTTCTCTTCATGATGGACTCGGTCACTCGCCTGGCCATGGCCCAGCGCGAGATCGGCCTCGGGGCAGGGGAGCCGCCGGCATTGCGCGGCTATCCGCCGTCGGTCTTCTCGATGCTGCCCCGCCTTCTCGAGCGGGCCGGCAACACCGAATACGGCACGATCACGGGCTTCTTCACGGTCCTCGTCGAAGGCGACGACATGACGGAGCCGGTGGCCGACACGGTCCGTTCGATCCTCGACGGCCACATCGTCCTGTCCCGCTCGCTCGCCGAGCGCAACCACTACCCGGCTATCGACGTCCTCGCCTCGGTCTCGCGGGCGATGCCGGCGGTGGTGGACAAGGACCACATGCGCGTCGCCGGCGCCGTTCGCGCCGCCCTGGCCGAGTACGAGGGCGCTCGCGACCTCATCGAAGTGGGCGCCTACGCCCACGGCTCCAACCCCTCGATCGACGAAGCGATCGCCCTCCGGCCCGCGCTCGAAGGGTTCCTCTGCCAGGAACTCGAGGAGTCGTCCGACATCGTCTCCGCTCGGCGGGACATGGAGTCGACGGGCGTGCTCGCGGCCCATGCCCTCATGGGCGGCGGCGCTCTCGCCCCGACCGCGCGCGATCCCGGCGGCGGCTCCGCCCGCCCGGCCCAGCCCGCCCAGCCCGTCCGACCCGCGCAGCCGGCCCAGGCCCAGATGCCCGCGATGTTCCGCGGTGAGGCCGGGCGATGAGCAACCGCTTCCGCCTCGGCATCGTCCTCCGCCTCCGCGAGATGGCCGAAGAGACTGCTCGAATCCAGCTCGGCCACGCCCTCGACGCTCATCAGCAGGCAGTGGCTTCGGTGCAGGCGGCTCAGGGCCGGGCCGGCGAGGAGCAGCGCTGGCTTTCCGACCTGCAGCATCAGACGACGGAAGCGCGCCAACTCCAGAGCGCCGTTTCGGCCGCCGCAAGCGCCCAACGGGCCATCGCCGTTGCCCAGGAGAAGCTCGGCCGGGCCACGGACGCGCTCTTCCAGGCGCGCCGCTCTCTCGCCGACGCCACTCGCCAGCGCGAAGTCGTGGAGCGGCTGCGCGATCGGTTCCTGGCCGCCGAACGGCGCGAAGTCGAGCGCCAGGACGCCATGGCCATGGCGGAGATCGCCTCTACCCAGCACGCGGGTCGGGCCGCGAGGAACGTCCGATGAGCTACTCGGACTGCGTCGCCCGCATCTCGGAGCTCGAGACGCTGATGCGGCGGTGGATCCGCAATGGGCCACGAGCGGCCGTTCGATGGCCAACTACCCGGGCGTGATCTCGGGCAACTCGCTCTTTTCCGGCGTCCTCCAGAGTCTCACGGGTCTCGACGGCAGCGCCGGGACCGCGGCTCCCGCGGCCGCGAACGGCGCGACGGCCAACGTGGCTTCGAGCGCGTCGGGGCAGAAGTTCAACGTCATCGGCCGGGTCTCGCAGTCGCCGTCCGCGGAGTTCGCCTCGCCGCTTCCGAGCGGGACGATCTCGCAGGCCTTCGGCCCGTCCACCGAGAGCCTCGAGCCGAGCGCGACGGTGAACGGCGTCACCTACGCCCACTACCACAACGGCATCGACATGGCGGCCCCTCTCGGCTCCACGGTTCGGGCCGCCGGCGCGGGGCTGGTCACCTACGCCGGCCGCCAGTCGGACGGCGCGGTCGTCGTCAAGGTCCGCCACGACGATGGCTACGTCAGCCTCTACGCCCACCTCGATCCCGTCGCTGGACGTCAAGGTCGGCCAGCAGGTCTCCGAAGGCCAATCCCTTGGCAAGGTCGGGATGACCGGCAACACGACCGGCCCGCATCTCCACTTTGGCCTCTACGACACCGCGGGCAAGGCCATCGATCCGACGAGCGCGCTCAAGTCCGGCTCCCTGCCGGATCCCGACGAGCCTGCTTACTCCGTCCGCGGCGGATCCCGCCGTCCTGACCGAGCAATCGGGAGCCGCGACGCTGGCTCGCTTCGACGCCGTGTCTTCGAAGATCCCGTACGCCGCCGAGATCCGCCAGGCCGCCGTCGCCAACGGCATCGACCCGCTGCTGCTGAGCTCGCTCGTCTATGCCGAATCCAACTTCCATCCAAACGCGGTATCGCAGCTGCGGAGCGCAGGGCCTCACGCAGCTGATGCCCCGGCACCGCCCAGGGCCTGGGCGTCTCCGACTCGTTCGATCCGCAGCAGAACCTCAACGGCGGGGCGACGTACATCGCCCGCCAGATCCGCAACTTCGGCCGAGTCGATCTGGGCCTCGCGGCTTACAACGCCGGGCCCGGAGCTATCAGCCGTCTCGGGGCAGTCCCCAATTCCACAAAGGGGTATGTCTCGAAGATCCTTGGCAAGTGGACCAGCTACCAGGAGCTAGCGGGATGATCGATCGAACCATGTCGATCCTGACGAAGGCGCTCGACGGCCTGACAGCTCAGCAGAGCGTCATCTCGTCGAACCTGGCAAACATCGACACGCCCAACTACTCGCCCCGATCGGTCGACTTCAAGACGGCCCTCCAGAACGAGATCGCCTCCGCCTCGTCCTCGCCGACCTACGCGAGCGCCCCGACCACGGCTCCCTCGGCCGACGTCGCGATGGAGGCCACCGACCCGCGCCACTTCACGTCGGTCGGCAATCTCGGCAACGGTTCGGCGGCCTCGGTCTCGACGACCGCCGAGAACACGCGCAACGACGCCAACAAGGTTGACCTCGAAACCGAGATGACGGCCCTGACCGAAACCCAGATCTCCTACGAAGCGGACTCGCGCCTCATGACCTCGAAGTTCAACCAGCTCTACGACGTCCTCGGAGGGCGGTAGCAATGGGCGGTCTCTCTTCCAACGTCAGTCTCGATCGGCCGGTCGCGCCGCTGCCCGCGGGTGTCTCCGACGTCGCCGCTCGGGGCCGACGAGATGTCCTTCAGCGACGCCTTCAGCGAGGCCCAGACGACGCGCCTGGCCGCGCACAATTCTTCCGCCGCCCGCTCCGATGCCGTGGCCAACTCCGCTGGACTCAACGACCTCCGCTCGGCCGATCGCGGCGCCCACCGATCCGTCCATCTCGGTCCTCCGCCCCGGCTCAGGCTCGCCGGCATGGGCTCGATCCTCGTCGCCGAGCGTGCTCCTCTCGTCCGCAAGTTCCCGCGCCGACGACGCGGGCTCCGATGAACGCGCCGCGGGCACCGTTCGGAAGAACGACAAGCTGACCGGCCGTTCCACGAAGAGCGAACGCACGAAGAGCTCTCGGACCCGGAAGGCGGACCCCGCCGCCTCGCTCCAGACCGACGACACATCGAACATCGCCGGCGGGGTGGCCGCGCACAACACCTTCGCCGCAGCCGTCACGTCGGCGGCCGCCGATGCCGCGTTCCGTGCCTCATCCGGGTCCGTCGCCGACTCTTCGGCCGGCGCCGCTGACGCCGCGGGAGCCGTGGGATCCGTTGGAACCAGGGGGTCCGCGGGAACGGCGCGAACGCCCGATACGACTTCCAGCGCCACGGTCTCGTCCGTCGCCTCGGTCGAAGGAGACGTGACCGGCCCCGCCGTCGCAAGCGATCCGAACGCAGCCGTTACGACGCCCAGTTCCTCCACCCCCGCCTCGGCTGCTTCGGCTGCCTCGCCCGCGGCCGGCGCGTCGGATCCAGAAGCGAATCCGCAGGACGGTGTGGCTGCGACCGGCGCCGCGTCTCTGGCGTCGCCCGCCAACCAGCCCGCGGTCTCTACCGCGACCACGGGCGCGGCCGCCCCGGCAAACCAGAGCGCCGCGACCGTCGGGCCGGAAGGCCCAGCTCAGGTTGCGAGGCCGAGCGAGCAAGGGACGCGCGAGAGCTACACCGCAGCGCCCGCCTCTACTGCCGCCACCCCGGCGCCACAGGCTTCCGGCGCCGTTTCGACCGGGATCGGCTCGGACACTCCGGCGAGCGCCGTCGCTGAGAAGGCCACGCCAGTCGCCGCCGAGTCGACGGCCGCACCGATTGCAGGCACGGCCTCGGCTGCCGGTGATTCCGCCGTTACCCCTTCGACCCCGGCTTCCCCGTCGGCCCCGGCTTCGCCGTCGGCTCCGGCGCCCGCGACAGGCCCCAGCTCCACGACCGTCAACGCAGCGACGAATTCAGCGTCGAACGCAGATGCGGCACCGGCTTCGTACAACGCTGCATCCACCGCTGCCGCCTCGGGCGAACTGCCATTGCGCGATGCGGCCGCTCTGGCCCATGGTTCCGATACCTCCGCCCGCGTCGTCAACACCGCCGACCTCGCACGGCTTTACGGCAGCCGGCCCGCGGTCCGACGGCCTGCTTACGGCGGTGCGGACGGCCCGCAACTCCGCTCCAGCGCCGCCGCATCGGCGGATGCCGCGCCGGCCAGGCCGGGGACCCAGACAAGTGCCCAGGCCGCAGCCCAGGTCCAGTCCCCGGCCCAGGTGACACAAGCCGCCGCCGGATCGCTCGTCGAACAGCCGGCCCCCGCCCAGGCATCGGACTCCGCATCCGCCCCGGCAGGTGCCGTCCAGTCGATGCCGACCGGTTCGATCCCGGGCCTGCCGCCGGCCGTCCCTGCGTCCGGCGCCGCGGCGAACACGACCGTCCCCAACACCGGCTCCGCCGCCGCCGCTCCCCTCCCGGTCGCGTCGCCGGACCCCGCCGTCGCGCCGGCAGCTCCGACTCCTCAGACGACCGACACGGCCGCTTCAAGCTCGATCCAGACGGCCCAGGCGGTGCTCGAGACCGCTCCCAGAGTGATGCGTCTCGGCTCCGCGATGCGCCACTCGGGCTTCCCGCAGATGCCGGGCCTCCCGGCGGTAGCTACCGCGGCCGCGCGAGCAGTCCCGGCGGTCGCCGCGGCGCTGTCGGCCGAGGCCACGGGCACGCAATCGGACTCCTCCACCGACGGCCAGGCGGTCGCCGCGCCGCCCGCGCTTTCCACGCCGGCCTCCGCGGCCGCCGGTCCCGCGACGTTCGCCTCGGCGGCCGCCGCTCTCGCCGCCGCTTCGACCGTTCCCGGCCAGGCCGTGACGGCCGCCGGCTCGGTGCTCGCGCCACACACCCCGTCGGTCGTGGAAGCGGCCGATCGGCTGATGAACACGGTCGTGCAGACCGTTCGAAGCTTCCAGACCAGCGCCGGTCCAGGCCTCGAAGCGCGGGTCAGCGATCCGAATCTCGGCGACGTCAGAGTGGTCGTCACCGGCAGAGCGGGCGAGGTCGTCCAAGCCCAGCTCATCGTCCGAGATCGGGCCGCCGCCGACGCCCTGACGCAGGCTGCCGCCCGGGCTCACGGCGCCGGCGACGGCCTCGCCGGGGTGAGCGTCACGGTCCGTACCGAGAGCGGTGGCTCGACCACGGGCGGACGGACGGGCAGCGGTTTCGACGGTACGAGCTGGGGCGGCGGCTATGGCTCGAACGACGGCTCGGCCGCCTCGGGTGGCCAGAACGGCCGCGCCGGTCAGGGCGACCAGACCCAGGGCACGCCCGCCGGTTTCCTGAGTGGCGACGGCTCCGGCGGTCGAGCGAGCCAGGATGGCTCACGGGCCGCGCCAAACGCATCCCAGGCCACGCCCAACGCACTCATTCCCGATCGAACGCTTCGCTCGGCTCAGTCGAGCGCTCCCCAAAGCGACCGAAGGTCGCTCCTCGACATCCGGGCCTGAAAGGAGCCGACAGATGAGCGTCAACGCCACCAGCTTCTCGGCATTCAGCACCTTCGGCACCTCGGCCTATTCGTCCGCGACGAGCGGCACGGCCAGTCCAGACGCCAGCGTCACCCGACCCAAGGCCGGCTCCGGCGATCCGGTGACGATCACCAAAGACGGGACGACCGGCTCCTTCGGACTCGGGACCGACGACTTCATGAAGCTCTTCCTCGCCCAGCTTCAGAACCAGGACCCCACCAAGCCGATGGACGACTCGCAGATGCTCAGCCAGCTCTCCCAGATGTCGATCGATCCAGACGATGAACGGCATCCAGACGGCTCTGCAAGGCTCGCAGCTCGCCCAGGCGTCGGCCCTGATCGGCAAGAACGTCACCGGCCTCGACGTGGACGGCAAGGCCGTCAACGGCGTCGTGACGGCGGTCACCCAGTCGAACGATGCCGGCCTGGTCCTCCAGGTGGGCAGCCAGTACATCAAGCCGGACAGCGTCGTGAACGTGACGGCTGCGGCATCCACCACTCCGTAATCGCAGACACCGGCCCAGCCGGACAAATCCAAACGACAAGGAGGTGATTTCTACGATCGATCGAATCGGATCCGACCTGACGCCAGGCCGCGGGTCTCATCGGGGACCACGTCCAGGCGCCGAGCTCGAATCCACAACTCCAGCCGGCCGCTGGGACCTCGCCTTCCGGAGGCGGGCTCTCATTCCGAGACCTGCTGACCGCGGCCGCCGACGAACGTTCGCTCCATCTCTCGGAGCATGCGATGAAGCGGGTCGAGCAGCGTCAGATCCCAATGGCCGGGGAACAGCTCGACCGCTTGAGCAACGCCCTCGACCAGCTGAGCCAGCGTGGCAGCCGCCAATCGCTGGTGATGCTCGACCAGTACGCCTACGTGGTCAACGCCCCAAGCCGAACGGTCGTCACGGCCGTCGACTCGAACCAGAGCAAGGACAAGGTGTTCACCCAGATCGATTCCGTCGTCATTGCCTAGGCACTGACGCGTGATCGCCTAGAAAACATCGGCCGCCCCGAAGCGGGGACGGCGCTCCAAACCAAACATTCGCCGCGTGCGCCAGGTACATAGCCGGACCTCTCTGAGGAAGCTGGCCTGGCCGCGAATGCCAATCGCGTTATGCCTCAGGAGGCCCTCCAATGCTTCGCTCCATGTTCTCGGCCATTTCCGGACTCCGCGGCCATCAGATCATGATGGACGTCATCGGCAACAACATCGCCAACGTCAACACGGTTGGCTTCAAGTCCGGCCGCGTGAACTTCCAGGACATCCTCTCCCAGACGCTCCACGGCGCCACGGCCCCGTCGGGCGGCCTCGGCAGCATCAACCCCGCCCAGATCGGCCTCGGCATGACCGTCGCCGGCATCGACGTCCTTCAGACGCAAGGCAACCTGCAGTCCACCGGCAAGACGACCGACATGGCCATCCAGGGCGACGCCTTCTTCATCGAGTCCGACGGCTCCGGCATTACCTACACCCGCGACGGCGCCTTCGACATCGCTCTCGACGGCTCGTCTGGCCAACCCGGCCAGCGGCCTCAAGGTCCAGGGCTGGCAGGCGGACGGCGCCGGCAAGATCGACATCACCCAGCCGATCACCAACCTGACCATCCCGATCGGCCAGCGCACGACCGCCCTCGCGACCTCGAACGTGACGATCAGCGGCAATCTCGACGCCGGAGCGGCCGTCGGCACGGCCGTCCCGACGACCATGACCGTCTTCGACAGCCTGGGCGTGTCCCACTCCGTCAAGGTGACCTTCACCAAGCTCGCCGCCGACGCGGGCGCGACACCTCCCGTCGTGGACAACGAGTGGAGCTGGGCTGCCAGCAAGGATCCGTCCGACACGGGCATTTCGCTCACGGCCGGCGCCAACACGGGAACTCTCACCTACACCACCGGCGGCGTCTTCTCGGCCCAGACGGGCACCCTCGGCTTCACCTTCCCGGGCGGCGCCACGGCGACCACGCCGGGCATCTCGCTCGCCCAGATGACCCAGTTCAGCGGCACCAGCCAGCCGGCCGGCCAGACCGACGGCTTCACCTCCGGCACCCTCGTCACGTTCGCCGTCGGCAACGCCGGTGAGCTCTCGGGCGTGTATTCGAACGGCCAGACCCAGGTCCTCGGCCAGATCGCCCTCGCATCTTTCTTGAACTCGGCCGGTCTCTTGCGGGCTGGCCAGAACAACTTCTCGGCTACGTCCGCCTCCGGCGCCGCCAACATCGGCGCCGCCGGAACGGGCGGCCGCGGCACCGTGATGACCGGCGCGCTGGAGATGAGCAACGTTGACCTGGCCACCCAGTTCACGGGCATGATCACCGCCGAGCGTGGTTTCCAGGCCAACAGCCGGGTCATCACGACTTCGGACGAGATGCTCCAGGAACTGGTCAACCTCAAGCGATAACCGAACACGTCCCGGCACAGACGGGGTAGACGGTGGTGGCGGGCCCTCGCGGGTCCGCCACACACCTCCGCGGGCCGCATGGCTGCCCTCCGCCCCTTCTGGACCCGGGCTCGTGAACCGATACCTCCGAAAGGCATCAAAGATTGACGCAGGTAGTCGCGTGAAGATCGGAAAGCTTCTGGCGTCGAGCGCGGCGCTCACGGCGCTGCTGACGATCCTCATCACCCCGAGCGCCGCACTGGCGAACGGAGTAGGGGATCTCTACGTCGCGAGCCCCGCGGGCGTGCTCGAGGTCCATGTCGCGACGTCCACCGTCGTGAGCACGATTCCGGTTGCTCCCTCGCCGCAGTCGGTGGCCTTCAGCCCGGATGGCCTGACACTGTTCGCCAGCACCGCGGGCTCCAAGGTCACCCCGATCGACATCGAGACCCTCGACGTTCAGGCATCCCTGACGGTCCCGGGCCCGGTCTCGGCCCTGGCATTCCCGGCCGGTCAGGTTCTGGTGGCGGCCATGCCGCAGCGCCGGACCCTCGCTTTCGTGACAGTCCACGGCGGCAAGACGGATGAGAGTGCCCAGCTTCCCGGGCCGGGGAACATCCTGGCGGGCGACCGACGCGAGGCCAGAGTCGCCGTCGCGGAGGCGGGCGCCAACTGGCTCGAGGTCGTCGATCCCGGCACCGAAACGATGCGCAAGGCCACCGTGGCGGGCGAGATCGTCGCGCTGGCGATCGACCGCGACAAAGGCAGCGTCGCCGTTGCCACTCGAAATCCCAACGCCTTGCTCCTCGTCGACCTGACGTCGCTCGCGACGACCTGGACCGTGCCGCTGCCGGGTACTCCGGTCGCGGTCGCGGCGATGTCGTCCACGATCGTCGTGGCCGGGGCAACCGAGCTCTGGAAAGTGGACGGCAAGACCGCCGCCCCGTTTGCCACGGCTCGCAAGCAGATCCTCGTCCTGACCCCGAGCGACGAAGGCTCCGTTGTCCACGTGGCCGAATCCACCGGCGTCGAGGTCTTCGACGCCGAGGGCAAGCTCCAGCGGACCCTCGAGCTCAGCGCCGATCGAGCGCCGGTGGCCATGGCCGCCGTCCCTCGTGGATCCTCGCTCTTCCTGGGGCTGGGCCACGCCTCGCCGTCCGCGTCGTCCAAGTCCACGACGCCGCCATCCGCGGCCCTGGCCACCACCAAGCCGCCGACGACCTCGACGATCGTGGACACCGCGAGCGAGATCGCGGCCTCGGCGCCGTTCCAGAGCCGCCGGGACGATCGGCTTCGCGATCCTCTTCCTCTGCTGGCTCTTCATCCGCTGGTACGACCGCCGAACCATCCGCGCAAGCTAGGGCCCCAGGCGTCGGGCGCATGGCAATGCCGGGCCACGAGCCGGCCGCGCCGGGCCAGTCCCTCCGATCTTTGCGTCTCGCGCCAAGCATGCGGGCCCAACACGGCCCAGCCAAGCGTGTCCGGAGGCCGTTCGCACCGACGAGGATCTGCCCCCAGTGCGATCGACGTGTATCTGACGACGCACATCTGAGCCGAGGGAATGGAGGAGCGACCTGGGTCACGACTGCCGTCGTGTAGCTGGCGACGCACACACCACTCCGTGCGGGCCACCTCGGCGCAGGTCTGTCGCCGCCCAACCGGGCCGCGGCCCGCGTCACGCCACTCCGGCGGGCAGCCGTCGCACAAGACGGGATGCAGCCAGCGAACGCGGCGCCGAGCAGGTCGAAAGGTCAGGGCGGCCTGCACGTCGAAGATCGAGAGCAGCTCGGAGAAGGACTCGCGGATGCCCGGGGTCTTCTCTTCGAAACGCTCACGCGTGATGTTCAGGGAGCTCAGGACCGAGTCGCCTTCGAGCTGACGGTCCGAGGCGTCGACGACGGCCGGATAGCTGAGCTCGCGGAGAAGCACGTCCGCGCCGGCGATCAGGGCGCCGAGCGAACCGGGGCTCGGAACGTGGTGGTCCCAGAGGACTCGGGCGATGACCGGCGGCAGGTTCCACTCGTAGGCGAAGACCGCGCCGACGTCCTGGTGAGTCGTGCCCGATAGCTCGATCTCCATGTCGAGCTGGCCCGCGGTGTTGCGGGCGTCGTGGGCGTGCGGATCGAGCAGGTAGCTCGCGTAGCGCTCGCCGACGTCGTCGAGCAGGTACACGTGGCCAAGGTCGTGGAGCAGGCCGGCGGCGAAGGCAGTGTCCGGATCCGACATCCGGCACATCTGGGCCAGGATCTTGCCGACCACGGCCGAACGGACGGCGTCGCCGGTCAGGCGGGCCGCGGCCAGGGCCTCGCGCGGGCTGCGGTTGCCGGCCCGGCGCGAAACGATCAGCGAAGTGAGGACCAGCTGGCGGAGGACCGTGTCCCCGAGCAGCGCCACCGCCCTCGAGAGGGTCGTCACGGGCTCGGCCGGAGCGTAGAAGGCCGAGTTGGCCATCCGCAGGACGCGGGCCGCGAGGGCCGGCGAGCCGTCGATCAGCTTGGCAAGCTGGCGCGCGTTCGAGTCGCCCTGCCGGAGTTGCTGCTCGAGGCGCAGCAGGCTCGCGGACGGGCTTATTGCATGGGCGTGCTGGACGATCTGCCGCGCCCTGTCGAGAGTAGTGCTAGTCAGTACTTCCACGGGTGAGTTTTCGGCTTCTCGGCTCACGTCTTGAGGTCCCCGGCGCAGGTCCTGGTCGCAATTTCGGCGTTCGATCGGTCCGGCTCGATCGGCGCCGGTCGAAGCCACTTCCTCGATGAGGAATCCACCTCAAGGATGACGCCTTGTGGACCTTCGCAGGACCCTACAGATGGGCTACGCCGTTATCATGACGGTCCAACGCTCTGGAGGAGCATCCCGGCCATGCCGTTGATCGAGACCGTTGGTCTCAGCAAACACTACGGATCCGTCAAGGCTCTCGACAGTCTGAACGTCGCGTCGAGCCCGGCATCATCGGCCTCGTCGGCGCCAACGGCGCCGGCAAGTGCACCCTCATCAAGATCCTGCTCGGGCTCATCCCGCCGACTTCGGGCAAGGCGACCGTCGCCGGTCTGGACGCGGTCACCGAGACGCGCGAGATCCGCCAGATCGTCGGCTACATGCCCGAGCACGATTGCCTGCCGCCAGACGTGGGCGCCACCGAGTTCGTGACCCACATGGCCCGCATCTCCGGCCTGCCTCGGACGGCGGCCCGCGAACGCACGGCCGAGGTGCTCCGCCACGTCGGACTGTACGAGGAGCGCTACCGCCAGATCGGCGGCTACTCCACCGGCATGAAGCAGCGGGTCAAGCTCGCCCAGGCGCTCGTCCACGATCCCAAGCTCCTCCTTCTCGACGAGCCCACCAACGGCCTCGATCCGGCCGGCCGCGACGAGATGCTGGACCTGATCAAGCGGACCGGCACGGACTTCGGCATCACCGTCATGGTCGCGTCGCACCTGCTCGGCGAGATCGAGCAGGTCTGCACTTACCTGCTGGCCATCGATGCCGGGCACCTGCTCAACGCCGCTCCGATCTCGCACTTCACCAGAGCGCACGCCCGTGCTCGCGGTCGAGGTCGAGCAGGGCGCCGAACAGCTGGCGGCGGCACTGGCGAGCAAGGGCGCCCGCGCCCGGTGGACGGCAGCTTGCGTGCTCGTCGCGCTCGACGACGACGGCGTGTACGACGTGGTCCGCGACTCGGTCGCGGATCTGAGTCTGCCGCTCGTCCGGATCCAGCAGGAGCGGCGCCGGCTGGAGGACATCTTCCGAGATCCGGCGCCCGGCAGGCGGAGGTGCAACCATGACGCAACAACCGCCCGGTTGCTGGCGAGCTGCGCCGACCGGGAACATCTACGACCTGGGATATCGCCACTACGAAGGCCCGCGGCGCGGCCGCGGTCTGGGCCATGTGGTCCCTCTACGTGGAGAGCCTGCGCGGCATCTGGGGCTTCGGCCGGCCGATGGCCGCCAAGGCGGTCGCCTCTGATCCTCGCCGGGCTGTACGCGTTCTACGCGCTGATCCAGCTGGCCTTCTCCTCGGTCTTCGCCAGGGAGATCGCCCAGGGCAAACAACGTCGACGCTGGTGACCTACGCAGACTACTTCTCCGCGATGTGGCTTCTTCCTGTTCTTCTTCTGCGTGGCCCAGGCGCCTGAAGTTGTCTGCCGGGACCAGCGCTACTCGGTCCTGCCGCTGTACTTCACCCGGGCGCTGGGCCGGATCGAATACGCCGCCGCGCGGCTCGCCTCGCTCGCCACCGCGCATCTTCATCGTCCTGATGGTCCCGAACATCGCCCTGTTCGTCGGCGACATCCTGATGAAGACGGACACGTTCTCGGCGATCGGCAACGAAGTGCCCAAGGCGCTGCCGTCGATCCCGGCGAGCGCTGCTGATCGCCCTTGGGCTTGGCGGCGATCTCGCTCGCGCTTTCCTCGTTCACGCCTCGGCGCGCCTACGCGGCCATCGGGCTCGTGGCCTACGTGCTGCTGATGGAAGCGATCCCGGCGGCGCATCTACTCCATCGGCCAGTCGGCGCGGCAGCGAGCAGCCTGGATCGGACAAGCTGTTCCTGCTCACGCCCGATGACGGCGCTCGCAGGGCGCCACGCCTGGTTCTTCGGCAAGCCCTGCGACCCAGCAGGACTTCCTCGGTCGCTCACGGCCGATGCAGTACCTGCTGGCCGCGGTCGCCAGCGTCGTGATCTTCACGGGCGTCCTCATGTTCCGATACCGCAGGGTCGCAGCATGACCACCGCAGACGCAGACCCAGTCGAAGCGGCAGCCTGTCTTCGACGACACGCGGCCGCGGCGCCCAGCGCCGGCGGTGCCGCACCGGCGATCGAGCTCATCCACGCCGCCCGCTGGTACGGCAACGTCGTCGCCGTCAACGACATCTCTTCAGCCTCGGCGCCGGCGTGACCGGCCTGCTCGGGCCCAACGGCGCCGGCAAGACGACCCTCCTCCATATGCTCGCCGGCTTCCTCGCGCCCGTCCGCAGGCGAGGTCCGGGTCCTCGGGCGGAGCCCCCACCGCGATCCGGCGGTCTACCGCCAGATCGGCCTCGTGCCGGAGCGGGAGGCGGTCTACCCGTTCCTGACCGGCCTGGACTACGTGACCTTCAACGCCCGGCTCCAGGGTCTGCCGAACGCCGGTCGCGCGGCCCGCGATGCGATCGCCCGCGTCGGCCTCACGGACGCGATGGACCGGCCCGTCGGCACCTACTCGAAGGGCATGCGCCAGCGGGCCAAGGTCGCGGGCGCGCTGGTCCACGACCCGCAGGTCCTGCTCCTCGACGAGCCGTTCAACGGCATGGATCCGCGCCAGCGCCTGGCGATGATGGACCTGCTCGGGCAGATGGCCGACGCAGGGCCGGACGATCCTCTTCTCCTCCCACATCCTCGAGGAGGTCGAGCGCGTCGGGACCGAGATCCTCGTGATCGTCGCCGGCCGCCTGGCCGCCTCCGGCGACTTCCGGGCCATCCGGGCGCTGATGACGGACCGGCCGCACCAGATCACGATCCGCTCGACGCGACGATCGGAAGCTCGCCACCGCCCTGATGGCCGACCAGCCGTCTTCGCCGTGGAGCTGACGGCGACCGGCCTGTCGGTCCAGACGTCGCACCTCGACGTCTTCCGGCGGCTCATCGCCGGCAAGAGCCGCGACGCCGGCGTTCGGCTGACCGAGGTCGTGTCCGCCGACGAGTCGCTCGAGAGCGTCTTCGACTATCTGGTGCGGCGATGAACAGTGCGGCGATCAACAGGAGTAACCCTTGGCTCCGCTCACCGCGGTCCTCGAGATCTCGCGGATCACCGTCCGGCAGCTCATGGGCCGGCGCCGGACGCTGCTCCTGGTCCTGCTTTCCGCGCTGCCGATCCTCCTCGCCGTGGCCTTCCGGCTCGCCAATTCGACCGAGCATCGAGCGCTTCACGCGCACCTCCTTCAACGCGATCACGGTCACGATCCTGATGCCGCTCGTCGCGATCCTCTTCGGCGCCGGGGCCTTCGGTGCCGAGATCGACGAAGGCACGGTCGTCTACCTGCTCGCCAAGCCGGTCCGCCGGGTGTGGATCGTGCTGGCCAAGGCGCTGAGCGCGATGATCATGGCCGTCCTGCTGACCGGCATCTCGACCGGCTGTCGCCGGCGTTCATCGTCGCTGGGCTCCGACGGCCGATGGCATTCGCGTCGTCGAAGCCCAGGTGCTCGCCGTGGTCGTGGGCTCGGTCTGCTACGCGTCGCTGTTCATGGCCGTCAGCCTGTTCACGCGGCGTGCGCTCGTCATCGGCATCGGCTACATGCTGATCTGGGAAGGCGCGCTCTCGGTTCTGCTGTCCGGGCATCGCCAACTACTCGATCCGCCAGTACGCGCTCGGCGCCGGCGGCCTGATCTACAAGCTGCCGGTCGAGACGGCTCGCCTGCAGCCCCGAAACGGGCGTGACGCTGGCGGTCGGCCTCGTGGTCATCACCCTTGTCGTCGCGACCTGGAAGCTGATGCGTTTCGAACTGCCGGGCGGCGATTGAGCCCACGGGCGTGACTGTCGGCGAGCGGCGGATCGCTGGCCGGCGGCATTGCTGCCTGGAGTGGCTGCCCGGTCGTCCTCTGGGCGGGGCTGATCTTCGGCTTCTCCGCGCAGCCGAACCTTCGGCTTCTCGAGCCGAGAGCGACCTCGACTTCGTCGGTCCGCAAGGCCGGCCACATGTTCGTCTTCGGCGTGCTGGCCGTGCTGCTCTGGCGAGCCCTGCGCGGCGGCCGCGACTACGCGCGGCCGATGGCTGTGGCCTGGCTCCTGGCCGCCCTCTACGCGGCGAGTGACGAGTTCCACCAGTCGTTCACGGCGCGGCCGGCACCCATCGCCGTTGGACGTCGGCATCGACTCGGTCGGGCGCGTCGGGCTGGCCGCGCTGATCGGCCTGGGTTCTGGCGACGCGCCGACGTGCTGCCGTCGACGTAGACTCGCAGGGCGAGGCGGCGCTATTCCTCGCCGGCGACGGGCAGGGCCAGGATGTTGAACCCGCCGTCGACGTAGATCACCTCGCCCGTCGTCTGGCTGGATAGCGGGCTGGCCAGGTAGACGGCCGTGTTGCCGACGTCCTCGATGCTGATGTGCGACCGCAGCGGAGTGACGTCCTTGAAAGCGCCGTACATCGTCCGGAACCCGGCGATGCCGTGGGCCGAGAGGGTCCGGACGGGGCCGGCGCTGATGGCGTTGACGCGGATGCCGCTCGGGCCCAGGTCCGCCGCCAGGTAGCGAGTCGTCGCCTCGAGAGCGGCCTTGGCCACGCCCATGACGTTGTAGTTGGGCACGACCTTCTCGGCGGCGTAGTAGGTCATGGTCATGATCGAGGAGCCGGGCTTCATGTACGGCCGGCCCTCGCGCGCCATGGCGATGAGCGAGTAGACGCTGATGTCGAAGGCGGTGTGGAAGCCGGAGCGACTGATGTCCGTGAAGTGGCCGTCGAGGTCCTCCCGCTCGGCGAAGGCGACGGCGTGGACCAGGATGTCGAGCTCGCCTTCCTTCGGCGTGCCAGTGCTCGAAGACCTTGCGGATCTCGTCGTCGTCGCGGACGTCGGCGCCTTCGACGAAGGTCGAGCCGATGGAGGCGGCCAGCGGCCGAACGCGGCGCTTGATCAGCGACGCCATCGAGCTGAACCCGACGTCGGCGCCCTGGTCGTAGAGCGCCTTGGCGATGCCCCAGGCGATCGAGTGGTCGTTGGCGACGCCGAAGACGAGGGCCTTCTTGCCCTTCAGCAGCCCTTCGCGGGCGCAGTCGTCGGCTGGACGGGCGAGGCGGCGGCTTCGGGGGCGGGAAGTCGGCGAGGGCGATTCCGCACGGCCGCGGCCGCGATTCCGTGGGCTCGGCCGGCGGCGTCCCGCCGCGGAACTGGCGTCGTGACTCGGCCGAGGTCATGGACTCGGCCGCCGCCGATGTTCGCGGCCATGGCCGATGCGGCCGGATGTGTCGGTCGTGTCAGTTTCATCAGTGGCGTCCGTCCTTCGCTGGCTGCCGGCCCGGGTGCGGCCGCTTCAATCCATTCCTAACCCCGTCCCGCGTCCGGCGTTACGCAGAATATCCCGCACTTGCGTACTACACAATTAGGCAGGGACGGCGTTGCGAGCAGGAGACGGATAGGATGCGTTGAGACGCGAGAACGTTCCCGGCGAGTTCGGAGAACGAATGCAGCTCAACCTACTCGTCCTGTCGTATCTGGCTTCCGCAGCCGTCTCGGCCGTGGTCGCGGTCGCCGCCTGGCGTCGGCGCCACCTGGTCGGCGCTTTCGGTCTGGCGCTCTTGATGATCGCCGTCGTCTGGTGGCTGGTCGCAAACGCGCTCGAAGCGGCCTCGGTCTCCAGGACGGCCAAGATCGCCTGGTCCGTGGTCGCCTATCCGGGCATCGAACTGGTGCCGGTCTTCTACGTGCTGTTCGTGCTCGGCCTGGACCCGCCAGGACAAACGAGTGACGCGGGCCTCGGACCGCGCTGCTGCTGCTCGTGCCCGCGATCTCCGTCGGCCTGGCGGCGACCAACGAATGGCACCACCTTCTCTGGACCAAGGTGACGCTCGTGGATGCCTGGGGGGTCACGGCGATCTACGAGCATGGTCCCTGGTTCTGGATCGAAGTCGGCTACGCCTACAGCCTGGTCGGCCTGGGCTCCTGGCCCCTGGTCGTGGCCATCTATCGCTATCCGGGCATCTACTCGGACCAGGATTCGCCTCGTCATCGCCGGCTCGCTCGTGCCCGCGGCGGGCAGCGCGGCCTACGTCGCGGGTCTGGACGCCGACGTTCACGCGGATCTGAGCTCGATCGCGTTCGCGATTGCCGGTCTCGTTGCCGCCTGGGCCGTCCTTCGATCGAGACTGCTCGATTTCGTGCCGGTGGCCTGGCCCACCCTCATCGAGTCTCTTGCGGACGGCGTCGTCGTGCTCGATCCAACGCACCGGATCGCGGCTCTCAACCCCTCGGCCGGCCGGCTGCTCGGGATCGGAGGCGACTCGCTCGGCCAGGAGGTCGAACACGTGCTCGCGCCGTTTCCCGGACCTCGTGGCCGATCTGCCGGACAACGGCCGATCACGAGGCCGAGATCCGGATGAGCCGGGACGTCCTCGACGGCCGAGCTCGAGATGCCGCCGATCTCACCGGCCGCGGACCGCTGGTTCAACGTTCGGGTCACCGAAATCCGGGACGGGCGAAGGCGCGAGGCCGGCTGTCTGGTTGTGCTTCGGGACGTCAGCGAGCGCCGCCAGATGGTCGAAACCATTCGAAGGCTCTCCCTCACCGATGATCTGACGGGACTGCTCAACAGGCGCGGCTTCACGACGCTCGCCGATCAGCAACTGCGCACGTCGCTCCGAACGCGCAACCGACTGTGGCTCATGTTCGCCGACCTCGACGGCCTCAAGGACATCAACGACAACCTCGGGCACGAAGCCGGGGACCGCGCCCTGCGCGAAATCGCCGAACTGCTCCAGGACGAGATCGTTCCGGCGGGCCGATCTCGTCGCTCGGATCGGCGGCGACGAGTTCGCGGTGCTCGCCACGGAGATAACCCGAACGGACGATGCCCGCGTCGTGAAGCGCGTCGAGGACGCCCTGCAGCGAGCCAACGAGATCCCAGGCCGCGAATACACGCTGTCGCTGAGCTTCGGCCTCGCGTATCTTCGACCCGGAACGGCCGCAGACGCTCGAGGAACTGATCGTCGAGGCCGACCAGCGCATGTACCAGGCGAAGCACTCGCAGCGAACCCCCGCTCGTGCCGGCCGAATAGGCGACCGGGGCCCCGGTGTTCGCGAATGGCCATGCCGCCCGCCGGAAAGAGAACGGCCGCCAGGTTTACCTGGCGGCCGTCGTGCTTGCAGGAGCCCAGGTTCTATCCCAGAAGCGCGGTGATCGACTCGAGCGGAACGGTGTTGGCGCCCGTCACGATCTCCGGCCGCGGCCCGGAGGCGCGGGGCGATCGAGGCGACGTAGGCTCGGGCGATGGACTTCTTGGTCTCGGAGAAGTTCGTGTCGCGCATGAGCAGCCACGAGCAGATGATCCACACGGCCTGATCGACGAGATCGCAGGCGTAGTAGTCGACCTTCGCGCGGTCGGGCTGGGCCTTGAGCGAGTCGACCGCCCGCTGGAAGACGCCGGTCAGCTCGATCAGCGTCGCCTTCTCGGCCGCCATGTCTTCCGGGTACTCGGCCGCGGACCACTCGGCGAGGAGCGGATCGAGGGAGCGGTTGAGCAGCTTGCCGATGGCCGCGACGACCTGGAGCTGGCTCGTGCCTTCGTAGATGTTCGTGATCCGAACGTCGCGGAAGAGCCGCTCGATGTTGAACTCGCGCATGTAGCCCACGCCGCCGTGGACCTGCATGGCCTGGTAGCAGACGCGGTTGCCCATTTCCGTGGAGCAGTACTTCACCATCGGGGTCAGCGTCTCGGCGAGGGCCACGCACTGCTTGTGGCGGGCACGCGTCTCGGGTGAGACTTCGTCCGCGGCGACGGCCCGCTCGTAGGCCTTCCAGTTGTCCACCCAGGTCGAGGTTTCGGCGAGCAGCGCGCGCGTCGCTTCGACGTCGACTCGCATCGACAGCAGCAGCCGGCCCGACGGCGGGCAGAACCCGGATCGGCTTGCCGAACTGGATGCGCTCCCGCGAGTACTGGTCGGCTTCGCGATAGGCGGCCTCGGCGATGCCGAGGGCCTGGGCCGCGACCGCCAGCCGGGCACCGTTCATCAGGTTCATGGCGTAGCGCATGAGCCCGAAGCGGCGCTTGCCGATCAGCGAAGCGGGCGTGTTGTTGTACTGGATCTCGCACGTGGGCGACGACTTGATGCCCATCTTGTGCTCGATCCGGCGGATCTTGACCGTGTCGTCCTTCTCGACGAGGAACATCGAGAGGCCGCGCGCGTCCGTGGAGCCTTCCTCGGACCGGGCCAGGACGACGGACACGTCCGCGAGGCCGTTGGTGATGAAGCGCTTGACGCCGTTGAGGTACCAGCGGCCCGTGGCTTCGTCGAACGTCGCCTTCGTGGCCACGGCGCCAAGGTCCGAACCCGCGTCCGCCTCGGTCAGGACCATCGCCCCGGAGACTTCGCCGCGCGAGAACTTCGGCAGCACCCGGTCCTTGGTCTCCTCGTCGGCGTACTCCTCGATCATGTCCGCGATCTCCTGAAGACCGTAGACGGTCATCAGGCCGCTCTCGGCTCGGGAGACGATCTCCACGAGCATCGAGTAGACGGACTCGGGCAGGTTCAGGCCGCCGTACTCGCGGGGCAGCATGGCGCCGAACAGCCCGGCCTGGCGGATCGCCTCGATGGCATCGAGCGTCGGCGCGGCGTAGGTGACGACGCCGTCCTCGAAGTGGGCGCCTTCCTCGTCGGCCTCGGCGGCTCGCGGAGCGACCCGCTCGCCGCAGATCTCGCCCATGACGTCGAGCACGATCCGGTAGTTGTCCTTGGCGTCGGCGTAGTTGCGCGGCGCGCCCGGGACGTCCGCGCAGTCGCTGTAGCCCTTCTCCTTGAGGCCGAGGGCCTCGTCGATGTTGAGCTGGGCGAGCCGGAAGGCGATGTCCGGGTTGTCGGTGAAGAAGTTCTCGCTCATGCCTCGTCCGCCTCGCCCGCGTGACCATCGGACTGGTCCATGGAGCGCTCTCGAAGGGTCTTGATGATCAGCGGCAGCACCTCGCCCACGTCGCCCACGATCTTGTAGTGGGCGATCTGGAACATCGGTGCGCCGGGGTCCGTGTTGATGGCGATGATCTTGGAGCTCTGATCCATGCCGGCTCGGTGCTGGATGGCGCCCGAGATGCCGGCCGCGATGTAGAGGCGTGGCCGGACGGTGGTTCCGGTCTGGCCGACCTGGTGGGCTCGGTCGACATAACCCGCGTCGACCGCGGCTCGCGACTGGCGCCGACTTCTCCGCCGAGCAGGTTGGCAAGGTCCCGAAGGAGCGCGAACTCCTCGGCCCCGTCGACGCCGGCGCCGCCGGCGACGACGACCGCCGCGTCCTTGAGCTTGACGGTCGACTTCCGAACCTGGCGGCTCAGGACCTCGAGGACGAGGTCGCCGGGCTCGCAGGGCAACGGCGATCTTCTCGACGACGCCCTGGCGGGCTCGCGTCGGCGGCGGGCTTGCGCATGACGCCTTCCCGGACCGTGGCCATCTGCGGCCGCGTGTGCGGGTTGACGATCGTGGCGATCAGGTTTCCGCCGAAGGCGGGCCGGATCTGGAAGAGCAGGTCCTTGTAGGTCTTGTCTTCCTTCTTGACGTAGTAGTCGCCGACCTGCAGGTCCGTGCAGTCCGCGGTCAGGCCGCAGCGCATGGCCGAGGCGACGCGCGGGGCGAAGTCGCGGCCGTTCGGGGTTCCGCCGATCAGGAAGATCTCGGGCTGGCGCTTGCGCAATTCGGTGATCGCGACCCGGGCGTACGGCAGGGTGCGATACAGCTCGAGCTCGGGATCGTCGGCCAGGATGACGCGGTCGGCGCCGTGGGCGATGACGTCCGTGGCCAGCGCGTCGACGTTGTGGCCGCACAGCAGGCCGACCACCTCGGGCCGCCCGCCTGACGTCTGGTCCAGATGATCGGCCAGCTCGCGGGCTTTGCCGGTCAGCTCCAGGCTGACGTCCGCGATCACACCGTCCGTGTGTTCGATGAATACCCAGATGGCCCTGGTGGGGGCGAGTTCGTTCGTCATCTTCCGCCTACCCGACGATGTATTCGCGGACGAGCTCGGCGATCATGGCCGCGATGCCCTCTTGATCGGCCGTGACGGTCTTGCTCTCCGTGCTCTCGAGGACCACGAAGTTGACCTTGTGGACCTGCGTCGGCGAGCCGGCCAGGCCGATGCTTCCCTCCGTCGCGCCGATGTCCTCGGCGGACCAGACGGGGATCCGAAGGTTGCGGCCGCCCAGATAGGCGTCCAGCTGCTCGTCGGTCTCGAACTCGGGCCAGTCCTTGCGGATGGCCGCGTACTCGAGCGGAGTGGCGGCGAGCTTGCGCTCCATCTGCCGGCGGACGTTGGCCGGGCGTGGCTCGTTCGCGGACCCGACCACCGTCATCAGGACCGGCATCTTGCAGCGGACGATCTCCGAGCCGGAGTCCAGGGCGCGCTGCACCGTCACGTGGGTGTCGGTCATCTCGAGGATCTGCTCGGCGTAGGTGATCTGCGGGATGCCGAGCTTCTCGGCCGTTTGCGGCCCCACCTGCGCCGTGTCGCCGTCGATGGCCTGGCGGCCGGCGAGGACGAGGTCGTACTCGCCGATCTTTCGGATCGCGCACATCAAGGCGTAGCTCGTCGCGAGGGTGTCCGCCCCGGCGAACTTTCGGTCGGTCAGCAAGACGACCTTGTCCGCGCCGCGGAAGAGCGACTCGCGCAGGATGGCTGCCGCCTTCGGCGGGCCCATCGTTATGACGGTGACCGTGCCGCCGGTCCGCTCCTTGATCTGGAGCGCCATCTCGAGGGCGTTGAGATCCTCGGGATTGAAGATGGCCGGCAGGGCGTTTCGGTTCATGGTCCCGTCTTTGGTCATCACGTCGCCCGTCACGTTGTGCGTGTCGGGCACCTGCTTGACCAGGACCACGCTGTGGAGAGGTCTGGAGTCGGTCATCAATTCTCCGGCGACCGCCGGGCCACGCCAGGCGGGTACTGCTCAACGGTTTCCCGGGTTTGTCGCCTCCCGGGTGGGGTGGAACCGATGTGACGCGTGGCGGCGGTTCCGGTGAAGGATACCTTGTGAGCAACGGCGTCTGCGGCACGCTGAACGGACGCCCGCGCGCTCCCGCGGCCGAGCCCAAGCGAGACCCGGACGCCACGAGGCCTCGATCGTCGAAGTCGTCCAAGCTTGCCTTGTCGATCGGCGGCAGGGCGATGGAGGAGCAATGAGCGAGCCAGAAGGGTCCGGGATGGCAATCTCAATCGCCGCGGCGATCGACCAACTCCCCGGGCCGTGGAAGCCCCAGGACCTTGTTCGTGTCAACGACGCCATCGTCAGGGTCGCCCGCCTGGAAGGCGAGTTTCCCTGGCACGAGCACGACGAGGACGAGTTGTTCCTCTGCTGGGATGGCGCCTTCAGGATCGAATTGGAAGGCGAGGGCCCCGTGGCCATGGAACCCGGCTCGGTCTTCGTGGTGCCCCGCGGAACGCGGCATCGGCCGGTCGCGGAAGTCGTGGCTCATACGCTCCTGCTCGAACGCCCGGAGACGAAGCAGTACGGCAATCGCTAGCGGCTGACGCCTCCTCGCCTGAAGCGGGCCGCGGGACGCGTGGCTTCGAAGGCGGAACCGGCGCTTTGCCGGCGGCGGAACCCGTGGCTTCGCCCGCGGGACTCGTCGCTACGCCGGCGTAGAGAGCCCATTTTCCGAGATACGCACGACCATGGTGCTACGGAGAAGCAAAGGTGAGGCCGCACCCTTGACGGGCGCGCTGTTAGCCGTCAGCGGCTACCAGCGACTCGTTCTCGCCACCAAACGGAGCTTCCGGCCGCTCCGGCGGCGTGAGGATTCGCTTATCACCACCCGGATGCGTAACTCGGACTTCTCGGAGGCGACACATCCGGCGGCAGGGCCGCTGGCCGCCGGCGGCGCGATTCTCGAGCCGAAACTGGCCCCGCGCGCCATCTTCGGACGCCGCGCTAGACTGGCCAGCAACACGGGCTGCGTCCTGCTGCGGGGAGAGTCAGGCGCGGCGGCGCAGCCGCGACCAGTGGACCTCACAGGAGGCGTTCGGGATGACCGCGACGTCAGAGCCCCGGCTCAAGATCACCTACGCGACTCTCCGAAACGACAACGAGCAACTCCACGCTTCGTACGACGCCGGCCTGGCGATCGCCCGTGGCGAGCTCGGCGAAACCCACGGCGTCTTCATCGACGGTCACTGGCGCGCGGCCGCCGAGCACTTCGAGAAGCATTCGCCGATCGACGGCAGCCTCGTGGGCAAGTTCGCGAAGGGGACCCGGCAGGACGTTCGGGATGCCGTTGCGGCCGCCCGCGCCGCCGCCCCGGGCTGGGCCCACATGCCCTGGCCGGAGCGCGTCGCGATCATGCGGCGCATGGCGGACCTCATCAGCGCCCGCCAGATGGAGCTCGCCGCGCTCATGGCGATCGAGGTCGGGAAGAACCGACTCGAGGCGCTCGGCGACGTCGAGGAGACCGCCGACCTGATCCGCTACTACTGCGACCAGATGCAAGCCACGGACGGCTTCGACCGGGCGATGGGCAACCTTGGCGACCCTACTGTCCACACCCGCTCGGTCCTCAAGCCGCACGGCGTCTGGGGCGTGATCAGCCCCTTCAACTTCCCCATGGCACTCGCGGGCGGGCCCTCGGGCGGCGCGCTCGTAGCCGGCAACACCGTCGTCTTCAAGCCGTCGAGCGACTCTCCGCTCTGCGGCGTCAAGCTCGCCGAGATCGCCGACGCCGCCGGCCTCCCGCACGGCGTGTTCAACATGGTCACCGGCCCCGGCGCCACCGTCGGCGCCGAGATCCAGGAGAACCCGGGCATCGACGGCCTGCTCTTCACGGGCTCGTACGAAGTCGGCTTCAACTCGGTCTTCAAGACCTTCAGCAAGCAGTTCCCCAAGCCCGTCGTGGTCGAGATGGGCGGCAAGAACCCGGCGATCGTAAGCGCTCAGGCCGATCTCGAAGAGGCGGCCGAAGGCGTGATGCGCTCGGCCTTCGGATACGGCGGCCAGAAGTGCTCGGCCTGCAGCCGGGTCTACGTCCAGGCCCCGGTCTATGAGGCTTTCCTCGAGGCTCTCGTGGCCAAGACGAAGTCGATCCACGTTGGCGATCCCACGGATCGCAAGGTCTGGCTCGGGCCGGTGGTCAATGCCGCGGCCGCCGAGAAGTACGACGCCGCGGTCGCCGACGCCAGGCGAGATGGCCGAATCCGCTTCGGCGGCGAGCGACTCGCCGGCCACGGAACCGAGCTCTTCGTCGCGCCGACGATCGTCACGGACCTCCCGGCCGATCACCGGATCTGGCACGAGGAGCTGTTCGTGCCGCTCGTCGCGGTGATGCCATTCACCAATCTCGACGAAGCCATCGCCCTGGCAAACGACAGCGTCTACGGCCTGACCGCCGGCTTCTTCAGCGAGGACCGCGAGGAGATCGACTCGTTCGAAGAGGCGATCGAAGCGGGCGTCATCTACATCAACCGCCGAGCCGGCGCGACCACCGGTGCCTGGCCGGGCATCCAGCCCTTCGGTGGCTGGAAGGGCTCGGGCACGACGGGCAAGGCCTCGGGCGGCCTCTACTACGTCCAGCAGTTCATGCGGGAGCAAGTCACAGACCCTCGTGGACTGAGGCGCCGGGATATCCACGCCCAGAAGCGTGGGTCGCCGCGGCCGAATGACGGTCCGAGCCCGGACCAGATCAGACTCGGACCGTCCGCTATACTTCGTCGACTATCCAGCCTGCATAAAGGCTATTCGGTGCGGCCGCCGGTCGGCGGCGGGCGTCGTCGTTTCTTCCCGTCGCGCGGCGACCAGACAAGTCGAGGTGAACCGTGACTCAGGCTCCCGATCAGCTCGCTCACGCTCAAACCGTCCCGCACATCGTCACCGAGCTGCCGGGCCCCAAGGCACGCGAGCTTGTCGAGTTCGACAAGCAGTGGTCCTCGCCGAGCGTGCCACGAGCGTATCCCGTGGTCCCCTCCAGGGCGTACGGCTGCACGATCGAAGACGTCGACGGCAACCTGCTCCTCGACTTCAACGCCGGCATCGCCGTGACCTCCACCGGCCACTGCCATCCGAACGTGGTTGCCGCGATCCGCGAACAGGCCGGCGAGATCATCCACTACAGCGCCGACTTCTACATTCCGGAGTACGGCCAGATGTGCGCCGAGCTCGCCCGGATCGCCCCGATGAAGGAGAAGTGCCGGGTCTTCCTCGGCAACTCCGGAACCGAGGCCGTGGAAGGCGCGATCAAGCTCGCCCGCCACGCGACCGGTCGCCAGTACATCGTCGCCTTCCTCGGCGCCTTCCACGGCCGCACCTACGGCTCCGTGTCGCTGACCGCGTCGAAGGCCAAGTACCACGCCGGCTTCGGGCCGATGCTGCCCGGTGTCGTTCACGCTCCGTACGGCCACGTGGCGGACCTCAAGTGGTTCGATGAAGTCCTCTTCGACCGCCTGGTCCCACCGGAAGAAGTCGCCGCGATCATCCTCGAGCCGATCCAGGGCGAGGGCGGCTACATCGTCCCCGAGGACGGCTTCATCCAGGGTCTGCGGGCAATCTGCGACAAGCACGGCATCGTCCTGATCTCGGACGAAGTTCAGGCCGGCGCCGGCCGGACCGGCAAGATGTGGTCGATCCAGAACTGGGACGTCGAGCCGGACATCGTCTGCACCGCCAAGGGCATCGCTTCCGGCATGCCCCTCGGCGCCTTCATCGCCCGCGAATCGCTGATGTTGAAGTGGGGTCCCGGCCATCACGGAACCACGTACGGCGGCAATCCGCTGGCCTGCGTGGCCGCGCTCGAGACCATCAAGCTCCTCGAAGGCGGGCTCATGGAGAACGCGAAGGCCCGCGGCCAGCAGTTGATGGGCGGCCTCAAGAAGATCCAGGCCGATCACGCCGGCCTCGTCACGGACGTCCGCGGCATCGGCCTGATGATCGGCATCGAGTTCGACACTCACGACCACGCGGCCGCCGTCGAATGGGAAGCCTTCCAGCGCGGCCTCCTGACCCTCGAATGCGGCCACTCGGTCATCCGGATGGCCCCGCCGCTCATCCTGACCGAGGCCGAGGCCGCCACGGGCCTCCGCATCTTCGGCGAGGCCGTGGCCGAGGTCGCGGGCAGGTAGAGTACGCCTCAGGGCGGGCTGCCCCAACATCGGCGGCCCGCCGGCGGACAGTGGCAGGTGATCGGCGATGACTAAGGTCGCGACGATGCGCGACGCCGTGGCGGATTGCGTCCACGACGGCGACGTCGTCTCCATCGAGGGCTTCACTCACCTCATCTGCTTCGCCGCGGGCCACGAGATCATCCGCCAGCGCAAGCGAGATCTGACGCTGGCGCGCCTCACTCCGGATCTCATCTACGACCAGATGGTCGCGGCCGGCGTGGCGCGCAAGCTCGTCTTCAGCTGGCTCGGGAATCCGGGCGTCGGCGGGTTGCACGCGATCCGCCGCAGAGTGGAGCCCGCTGCCGCGGCGCCGGGGACCACGCTTCTCGAGCTCGAGGAGTACAGCCATTTCGGGATGGTCGGCCGATACACCGCCGGCGCCTCGAACCTGCCTTTCTTCGCGCTGCGGAGCTACTTCGAGACGGACCTGCCCAAAGCCAATCCGCTGATCCGACCGATCAAGTCTCCTTATGGCGACGAGATCGTCTACGCGGTCCCGCCGCTGAAACCGGACGTCACCATCGTCCACGCCCAGCGGGCCGACCAGCACGGCAACACGCAGATGTGGGGCCTGCTCGGCTGCCAGAAGGAGGCCGCCTTCGCCGCGGAGCGGGTCATCGTCGTCGTGGAAGAGCTCGTCGACGAGTCTGTCGTCCGGGCGGACCCAAACCGGACGGTCATCCCGGGCCTCATCGTCGACGCCGTCGTGGTCGAGCCGTGGGGCGCTCACCCGAGCTACGTCCAGGGCACGTACGACCGCGACAACCGCTTCTATCGGGACTGGGACGCCATCAGCCGCGAAGAGGCCAGTACCCAGCAGTGGCTCGAGGAATGGGTTTACGGCCTCTCGGGCCGGGCCGAGTACGTCGAGAAGCTCGGTGCCGAGCGGATCGCGGCCTTGCGGCCGTCCGGCCGGGCGATGTCCGGCGAAGTCGACTACGGGGTCTACAAATGAGCGCCATGGCCGGCACGGACTCCGGCGCCGCGCACTCCCGCGTTCAGCAAGTCCGAGATGATGATCGTGGCCGCGGCTCGGGAGCTGGCCGGCCAGCGCGTCTGTTTCGTCGGGGTGGGCCTGCCGAATATCGCCGTCAACCTGGCCCGCCTCACCGTGGCCCCCGAGCTCGAGCTCGTCTACGAGTCGGGCGCGTTCGGTGCGCAGCCGGCGCGGTTGCCGCTGAGCATCGGCGACCCGACGATCGTGACCGGCGCCACCGCCGCCGTCTCCATGTTCGAGCTCTTCAGCTTCTACCTGCAGGGCGGTCTGGTGGACGTCGGCTTCCTGGGCGCCGCGCAGATCGACCGGTTCGGCAACATCAACAGCACCGTCATCGGCGACTACGCCAACCCAAAGACGCGGCTCCCCGGCTCGGGCGGCGCATGCGAGATCGCCATCAACGCCCGCCAGGTATTCGTGATCATGCGCCAGAGCAAGCGCTCGTTCGTCGATCGGATCGACTTCCGGACGTCGCCGGGTAATCTCGGCGGCGCCGAGAACGCCGCTCGCATCCGCAAGGAGCAGGGCTGGCTGGGCCGCGGGCCATCCGTGGTCGTCACGGATCTTGCGATCTACCACTTCGACGATACCGGGGAGATGCGGCTCGACTCGATGCACCCGGGCGCGACGCTCGACCAGGTTCGCGAGACGATGGGCTGGCAGCCGAAGATCGCCGAGCCCCTCGCCACCACGCCCGAACCGACGGCCGAAGAGCTGCGCCTCATCCGCGAGGTGCTCGACCCGGACGGCGCCTACACGAAGTAGGCGTAGCGGCGTAGTGGCGGCTGGGCTCGAGCCCGCCTCGCACGACCATGACGGGGCAGTGGGCGTGGCGGACCACGTAGTCCGAGACGCTGCCGATGAGGAACCGGCTGACGCCGCTCCTGCCGTGCGAGCCCACCACGATGATGTCCGCGGTTTCGGCGTCCGCGGCGGCGACGATGGCCTCGCCGGGCTCGCCTTCCCAGACCAGGAACGAGGCGTTGACGCCGGCGGCTCTGGCCCGGGCCACGATGGCCTGGGCCTTGCTGGTCAGGCTGGCGCGCGAATCGGTGACCGACTCCGCGGCGGCTTCAGACGGGCCGCGCCGAAGCGCCGAAGACGCTCACCACGAGGAGTCGCGCCTCGACCTGGGTCGCTAGATCGATCGCCTGCTCGCTGGCCGGCTCCGAAGCCGGGGATCCATCCGTTGCGAGCAGAATCTTCTCCAACCGCGCCATCACCTGTCCATCGGGTTCGCCCATTCGGCCGACAAGCCGAACGTCTCCCCCGGTACGTGTAGTCGGCAAGGGTGGCCGTGCTGCCCGAAAGGGCATAGGGACGTCCGGCCCGTTCCGCCGGGTACACCGGTCCCGGGAGGCCTGCTCCTCGTCTCGAAGCCCACGTTGAGCAGCGGCCTCACGGGCGGCCGTTTCGGGCTCCTGATAGGCTCCTGTTATGAAGGCCTCGCGTTCTACGGATGGGATCTCCGATGCGACTGGCCTGCTCGGCTTGCAGGAGATGGCGAGCGCCCTCGATCGATGGGCGAGCCAGCCCGGAAAGCCAGCCTTCGACGAGCTCGTCGACGCCTTCTCACGCCTCGTTTCCGTTGCCGGGATGGATGGCGGCGACGTCCATCTGGACGCGCCGCCCCTCGTAGAGGTCGAGCTGAAATCTGGGCTCGAGCGCTGACGAGAGCGGCAAGAACGGCGCTCATCAGGACAACGAACTCAGGACGTACCACCTCCGTTTCGGCGATCGAGCCCTCGCGACACTTCGGCTGGACGCGCCTCCGGCGGCCATGTTCTCGGTCGACGAGCTCGCCCACGGACTCGAGATCGTCATCGGGGCCGCCTGGTCGCGGGCCCGGGCCGGGCAGGCCAGGGACGAGCTCGCCGCGCTCGACGCCGCCACCAGGGGCATCGCCGGGGTGCTCGATCTGGACCGCGTCCTCCAGCTGATCACGGACCGGGTTCGCGAGCTAGCCCGTGCCGAGTACGCCGCCCTCGGCATCGTGGACCAGGAGGGCGGCATCGAGCGGTTCATCACCAGCGGCATCAGCAGGGCGGACCGGGAGAGAATCGGGCCGCCGCCACACGGCATGGGCCTCCTCGGCGTGATCGTCCGGGAGAGCCGTCCGGTCCGCGTCCACGACATCGAGGCCGATCCACGGCGCTACGGCTTTCCGCCCAACCACCCGGCCATGCACTCGCTTCTGGGCGTGCCCGATCGGCACCAAAGGTCGATCGATCGGCCGGCTCTACCTGACCAACAAGCAGCCTTCCGGTGACTTCACCGAAGACGACGAGCGCATGGTCGAGATGTTCGCCCTGCACGCGGGCATCGCCATCGAGAACGCCCGGCTCCACGAGCAGGTCCAGCGCCTCGCGATCGTCGAGGAACGAGAACGGATCGGCCGGGACCTGCATGACGGCATCATCCAGAGCATCTACGCGGTCGGCCTCTCGCTCGAGGACGTGCCGGAGCTGATGTCCGACGAGCCGGACGAGGCAAAGGCTCGGGTGGAGCGGGCAATCGATTCGCTCGACCAGTCGATCCGCGACATCCGCAACTTCATCTTCGGGCTTCGTCCGGAGCTCCTCGAGCAGGCCGGCCTCGTCGGCGGGCTGGCCGCCCTGGCCGACGAATTCCGGGTCAACAGCATGGTGGACGTGGAGGTCGTCACGGGGACGCTGGAAGAGTCGGCCCTGCCCACCGAGCTGATCACCCAGCTGCTCTCGATCGCCCGCGAGGCGCTCAGCAACATCGCCCGTCACTCGAAGGCGACGCAAGGCACCGTCGAGGCGTCGACGCAGGACGGCGCCGTTCGCCTCATCGTCAGCGACAACGGCGTCGGTTTCGATCCACATCAACAACGCGGACCGGGTCACCAGGGCCTGGTCAACATGCGCGACCGATCGGCCTCGATCGGCGGCAACCTGGACATCGAAAGCACACCTGGCGCAGGCACGCGTATCATCCTGAACGTGCCTTATGAGCCTTTGGCTCGCGTCAGGGAAGGAGACGCATGACGGACCAGATCGAAGCTCGGCCACTGCGGCTGCTCGTGGTCGACGATCACGAGGTGGTTCGCCAGGGCCTCGTGTCCTTGCTCGAGCGACGCGAGCATTTCCAGGTCGTCGCCGAAGCCGGAACTGCCGCGGAGGCGGTCGAGATGGCTCGCAAGTTCGAGCCGGATCTCGTCGTGATGGACGTCCGGCTGCCCGACGGCTCGGGCATCGAGGCCTGCCGCGAGATTCGGGCCGAGTTCCCGGCCACCAAGGTCGTGATCCTGACGAGCTATCCCGACGAGGAGGCCGTCCTCTCGGCCATCATCGCCGGCGCGTCGGGCTACCTCCTCAAGCAGATTCGCGGCCGCGACCTCATCAGCTCGCTCGAATCCGTCGGCCGCGGCGATTCGCTGCTCGATCCCGCGGTCACCGAGAAGGTCCTCGATCGTGTCCGCCGCATCGCCACGGGCACGTACACGGACGAGATGGCCCAGCTGACGCAGCAGGAACAGAAGATCCTGCTCCTCGTCGCCGAGGGCAAGACGAACAAGGAGATCGCCTCCGAAGTCTTCCTGTCGGACAAGACGGTGAAGAACTACGTGAGCTCGATTCTCTCGAAGCTGAACCTGGAGCGGCGCGCCCAGGCGGCGGCTTTCGTCGCCCGCCATCGTCTGAAGGGCGGCGCGTAGGCAGGAACGGAGACGACAAGGGGAGGGCCATGAGAACGTTCTTCGCGTTTGTGGCGTTCGCATTCTTCGCCTTCAACGCGGTCACCATGGACGACCGAGTCCGGCGACCCCTCGCTCCTCGGGATGTTCCGGATCCTCTTCGTCGGGTTTGCGCTGCTTTCTCTGGCGCTGGTGCAATGGGGGAAGGTGAGCAAGTTCGTGGAAGAGCACTTGCTTCGCCAAGGACATCACTACGCCGCTAGTTACCAATTTGGCACCCACCGGCACCGGCAAACGAGCCGGGGTGGCCTCGCCGGTGGTCCATTCGACCCTGCCTTCGTCGCCGCGCTCCCCGTAAACTCCCCGTCATGCGAATCGTCAGCGCCCAAGAGGCGGTCTCAGGGATCAAGTCCGGCCAGCAGATCTTCATGCAGGGCTCGGCGGCGACGCCGTCGGTGCTCCTGGACGCCCTGGTCGCGCGAGCGCCCGAGCTCGAGGACGTGAAGATCGTCCACATGCACATCGAGGGTCCCGCCCCGCATCTGCGCCCCGAGATGGCCGGCCACTTCTGCCACCGCGCGCTGTTCATGGGCGCGAACGCGCGCGCGGCCGTCAACGAAGGCCGCGCCGAGTTCATCCCCGTCTTCCTGTCGGAGATCCCGCTGCTGTTCGAACGAGGGGTCCTGCCGCTCGACGCCTGCCTGATCAACGTGACCCCGCCCGACGAGCATGGCTTCTGCTCGCTCGGAACCGCGGTGGACACGGTCATCACGGCGGTCAGGTGCGGCAAGACGATCATCGCCCAGCTGAACAAATCGATGCCGCGGACGCTCGGCGACAGCTTCGTCCACGTGAGCAAGATCGACTACGGCGTCGAGGTCGACGTGCCGCCCTACGATGCATCGCCGACCCGGAGATCGGTGACGTCGAGCGGCGCATCGGCGAGTACGTCGCCGACCTCGTCCAGGACGAGGCCACGATCCAGATGGGCATCGGCGCCATCCCCAGCGCCGTCGGCATGCACCTCCATCGAGAAGCGCGATCTCGGCGTTCATACCGAGATGTTCACCGACGTGCTCGTGGACCTGGTCGAGCCGGCGTCGTGACGTGCGAGAGGAAGGACATCGACTGCGGCAAGATCGTCGTGACCTTCATGATGGGCACGCAGAAGCTCTACAAGTTCGTCGACAACAACCCGATGGTCGAGATGCGGCAGGTCGACTACACGAACGACACGTCGGTCATCCGGAAGCTGCGCCGCATGACCGCCATCAACTCGGCCATCGAGGTCGACCTCACCGGCCAGGTCTGCGCCGACTCGATCGGGCATCGGATGTACAGCGGCGTCGGCGGTCAGATGGACTTCGTCCGCGGCGCGGCGCTCGCCGAAGAGGGCCGGCCGATCATCGCCCTGCCTTCGACCGCGGCCGGCGGCAAGTTCTCGCGGATCACCATCGCCCTCAAGGAGGGCGCGGGCGTCACGACCACGCGGTCGCATGTCCGGTATGTCGTTACCGAGTACGGCGTGGCGGACCTGTTCGGGCAAAGCTTCCGCGAGCGGGCCAAGCGGCTGATCGCCATCGCCCACCCGGACTTCCGCACTGAACTGACTGCGTACGCCCGCAAGGTGTACGGGCTCTAGCCGGCGACCTCGGTTCGGGGCTAGCTGGCGCCCGGCGCCGATCGGGTAGGGCGAAGCCGCCGGAAAATACGTCGTTCGGCCCTCGCGTCCTTATGCGGGCTGCATAGATTCGACGGATGAGGATCGTCAGCGCCGATGAGGCCGTCTCGGGAATCAAGTCCGGCCAGCAGATCTACGTCCAGTGCGCGGCGGCGGCGCCGACCCTGCTGCTCGACGCCCTTTGCCGCCGGGCGCCGGAACTGACCGACGTCAACGTCGTTCACCTGCACTGCGAAGGGCCGCATCCGCACCTTGCCCCGGAGATGGCCGGCCATCTCTTCCACAAGGCCCTCTTCATCGGACCCAACGCCCGGGCGGCGATCAACGAAGGGCGGGCGGAGTTCGTCCCGGTCCAGCTGTCGGACGTCCCGCAGATGATGGAGAGCGGGCTGCTGCCGCTCGACGCCGTCTTCGCCAACATGACGCCTCCGGACGAGCACGGCTTCTGCTCGCTCGGAACGTCCGTCGAAGCGATGCAGGTCGCGATCCGTTGCGCGAAGACGGTCATCGCCCTGCTCAACAAGTCGATGCCGCGCACCCACGGCGACAGCTTCGTCCACGTCAGCCAGATCGACCTGGCGGTCGAGGTCGACCAGCCGCCCTACGTCTACAGCCCCGGCGAGATCGGCGAAGTGGAGCGCCGAATCGGCGAGTACGTCGCCGACCTGATCCCGGACGAGGCCACGCTCCAGATGGGGATCGGGGCCATTCCGACCGCGGTGGGCATGTGCCTCGGGGACAAGAAGCACCTCGGCGTCCACACCGAGATGTTCACGGACCCGCTCGTCGAGCTCGTGGAAAAGGGCGTCGTGGACTGCAGTGCCAAGACCCTCGACCGTCACAAGGTCGTGGCCGCTTTCATGATGGGAACGCCGCGCCTCTACAAGTGGGTCGACGGCAATCCCATGCTCGAGCTGCGCGGGGTGGACTACACCAACGACACCGCCACGATCCGCAGGCAGCGGCGGATGACCGCCGTGAACTCCGCGATCGAGGTGGACCTCACCGGCCAGGTCTGCGCAGACTCGCTCGGCCACAAGATCTACAGCGGCGTCGGCGGCCAGATGGACTTCGTGCGCGGCGCGTCCCTGGCACCGGAGGGGCGGGCGATCATCGCCTTGCCGTCCACCACCGCCGACGGGAAGGTCTCGCGCATCACCTG
Organism: uncultured Chloroflexia bacterium; assembly: GCA_963816135.1. Taxonomy (GTDB): domain Bacteria; phylum Chloroflexota; class Limnocylindria; order Limnocylindrales; family CSP1-4; genus Fen-1039. The sequence continues at coordinate 928,818 of CAWFJD010000017.1, read as the reverse complement.
GGAGCTGTATGACGGGGCGGGGGTTACCGTCACGCGTTCGAGCGTCCGCACCATCGTGACCGAATACGGGGTGGCCGAGTTGTTCGGCCAGGGCTTCCGTGAGCGGGCCAAGCGGCTGATCGCCATCGCCCACCCGGATTTCCGCGACGAGCTCACCTCGTGGGCTCGCAGGTACCACGAGCTTTAGGTCGCGAGGACCGGAGCGAGCGGACTCAGACGTCCGTGAGCGAGGACCGGAGGGCCCAACGACGGAATGCGCCGCATGGAACGCAGGAACCCGCCGTTTGGATGGCGAGCTCAGGCCAAGGCGGTGAGGAGGACCGGAGCGAGCAGGCTCGAATGCCTGTGAGCGAGGACCGTACGAGCCAACGCCGGCATGAGCCGTCGAGTGTCCCTGTCCGGCAGCAGGCGAGTGCAGTCCCAGGCGGGTCCGAGGACCGGAGCGAGCGGACTCAGACGTCCGTGAGCGAGGACCGGAGGGCCCAACGACGGAATGCGCCGCATGGTGCCGGACAGAAAAAGGACGAACGCCGGGCGTCCCCTCCGGCGTTCGTCACGCGCAAATAGTGGAGCGGCTAGTGCAGGCTGCGCAGTGCCGAATGGCACATGTTCGTGGCGCTAGTACCTCGTGCGCCGCCAGCGTCCAGGCGCATGTTCACGGTTGAGGCCATCCTCGATCGACCCATCACAGCGCCTTTCGTCGCCGCGTCACAGCCCCGTTGCCGCGTAAGACGATGTTCTGGAGGGAGAGCGGTGAAGTCGATGTTCGACCAGGGTCGTGGCTGGCGCAGGGGCGGCGCACTCCTGGCCCTCACGGCGTTGCTCGCGGCAGGTTGTGTTGGGGCGAGTGCGACCGTATCCCCCTCACGCCCGCAGGCGGCAAACTCGACCGAACCGCCGTCCCGACAGCCGCAGGCTACGGCCACGGCCATCGCTTCGCCGACGGCCGCGCCCCCATCGGCCGCCACCTCGACCGACTTGTCGACCGTTCCGCTGGCTCCGTCGGGGACGTGGAAGAGCATCCGCTGGGTATCGCTGCCGGCTGCGTCTCTTCTGGCGCCGCCGTCGCCCGAGCCAGATCCGTCAGCAGACCCGTTTGCCTCCTCGGACCTCCAGCTGTTCGGCTGGAGCCGAGGTTTCGTGGGCTTCTCGATCCAAAGCAGTGGAGAAGCTGGCATCGACGTCCTCAACACCGAAGCTACGGCATATTCGAGTGACGGAGTGCATTGGCAGTCTGGGTCGGTCGTCCAGCAACGCACCAAGGACCCGCTGAACATCCGTGCCGTATACGAAGGACCCGCCGGGTTGCTCGCAGTCGAAGAGACAACAGCCTGCGGCGACAGTTGGGTGGATGGACTCCTGGCGTCTTCTGACGGCATCACATGGCAGCCAGTGGACATCGCGAAGGCCTTCGGAAAGGCCGTGATCTGGGACGTGTCGGGCGGTTCGGCCGGGTTCGTGGCCGTGGACACGGTCGGCCATGCCGCCTGGACTTCGCGCGACGGCCGGAGCTGGCGGCCGGTCAAGCTCGATACGCCGGTCTTCGCGACTTCCCGCATCGACGCCGGCACCGCGTTCTCGGCCGGATATGTCCTCGTCGGCTCGACGCAGAAAACCGGCGAACGGAATTGCAGCGGGCCCCCGAGTGCGGTTCCCCCTCTCAGAGTTCCAACGGCCTGGTGGTCGTCGGACGGAGCCGTTTGGGTGAAGGCAGCACTGCCGGGGGCGAAGGATGACTACCGGATCCAGATGTGGGTGCAGCGCCTGGACGACCATACCCTGGCCGCGTTCGACTACTACGGCACGGACGTTGCCGGTAAGGATGTCTGGACCTCCACCGACGGCCGAACATGGAAGCCGCTGACCCAGGCCATTCCTCTTGCCCTGTTCATCAGCGATTACTTCTACTGCGAGAGCCAGGCTTGTCTCAAGACCGACGGCCGGCATGGAATTCAGCTTGAGGGGCTGAACGCCACCCTCGAAAACGCCTTTGGCGATGGCATGTTCCTGTCGACCTGGACGGACAGCGGGCTGATGGCCCTCACCCAGAGTGGCGATCAACCGCCCTACGGGTCCGGGACCGATTGGACCGTGGGTCCGACGGGGGTTCTGGTCGCGGACGCCGGCCGGCTCTGGATCGGCCTGCCGTCCTCGAACTGATGGCCCGGCCGAAAGCCTCTGCCGATCCTGCCTTTTAGGGCGGTAGCGCATCCCCGGGAACCCATCACTTCGCGGGCCATATGGCCCCCGGTTATCGGGAGCCCTGTCGCTAGGGTCTAGAGGGCCCGTAACTCACCCTTAGGCAATGCTCGCCGACCCCCAGGTTCCCCTTCGCCGACTGCTCATCGTCAGTCAGCACCGTGCCGCCACCGAGGCTCTTTGCGACCACCTGTCGCGCCACGGTTTCATCGTCGCGCAAGCGTCGAGTGAAACCGCGGCACGAGAGGCCGCCAAGGGACGGCCGGAGGTAGTCCTGGTAGATGCCGACGTCGCCGGTGGATGGCGACCCGTCGTGGCGGCACTTCGCGACTCCATCCCCCCGGAGAAGATCGCGGTGCTCGCCTCCTACTGGCATTCGGACGAGCAGCGGGAGGCGGTCGCCAGCGGGATTGGCGGCACCCTGCTCAAGCACTTGGACGGAAGCGCACTGGCCCGCCAGCTGCGTGCATTGAGTGAACCGACCATCGTGACGAATTCGCCTAATCCAGAATTCCCAGGCATTCCAGCCATCATCGACGGCTCGGAAGCGATCGCTTACGTCGAGACGCGGATCAGCGATGGCGCCTGCGCCTACCCGATCACTCCGTCTACGACGATGGCGGCCGTCTACCAGGTAGCCGTCGCCAACGGGACCCCGAACCTGTGGGGCACCAAGCTCAGGTTCGTCGAGCCCGAGTCCGAGCATTCCTCCGCCTCCGCGGCCGAAGGCTTCGCCCTCGCGGGCGGCCGGGTGACGAACTTCACCGCCGGGCAGGGCCTGATCCTGATGAAGGAAGTCCTGTACGTGATCTCCGGCAAGCGCCTGCCGGCCGTGTTCCACGTCGGCGCCCGGGCCCTGACGAGCCAGAGCCTGAACATCCACGCCGGCCACGACGACATGATGGGCGTCGCGGATGCGGGCTGGGGCATGTTCTTCGCCCGCAACTGCCAGGAAGCCGCGGACCTCACCGCCATCGCCCGTCGCGTGGCCGAGGATGCCGAGACTCCCTGGTTCGTGGCCCAGGACGGCTTCCTGACTACCCACACCATCGAGAACGTCCAGCTTCCCGAGGACGACCTGCTTCGCCGTTTCGTCGGCGACCCGCGTGAGACCGTTCGCGATCTGTTCGACCCCAAGGACGCCCTGATGTCCGGAGTGGTCCAGAACCAGGACGCGTACATGAAGGGCCGGATCGGGCAGCGGGCCTGGTACGACAACCTCGTTCCGATCGCCGAGCGGGCGATGGCCGAGTGGACCGCCCTGACCGGGCGCAAGTACGGCCTCATCGATACGTATCGCACCGAAGACGCGGACTACATCCTCGTCTCGATGGGCACCATCGCGGACACGTCCCTCGCCGTCGTCGACGCCCTGCGCGCCGAGGGCCGCAAGGTTGGCTGCGTGACCGTCACGAGCTTCCGGCCCTTCCCGGCCGAGCAGCTTGCCGCGGCCCTGCGCAACGCCAAGGTCGTGGCCGTTGTCGAGCGGACGGACGAGCCTGCCGCCGCGGACAATCCACTGACCCGCGAGATCAAGTCCGCTCTCGCCGATGCGGCGATGAACGGCGCGCCTCTACCGCGTGTCGTCTCGGCCTCGGCCGGTCTGGGTTCCCGCGACGTGCAGCCGGGCGACCTGGATGCCGTCTTCGAGTGGATCGCCGACGCGGACGCGATGCGAACGCAGAAGCGGGCATTCCTCGGCATTCGCCACCCGATGGCGCTCCCCAAGACGGACATGAACATCCGTCCCAAGGGCGCCTACAGCCTGCGCGGCCACTCGGTCGGCGGCTTCGGCTCCGTGACCACCAACAAGCTCGTGGCCACCACCGTCGGTGAGCTCTTCAATCTGTACGTCCAGGCCTACCCGCGCTACGGCTCGGAGAAGAAGGGCCTGCCCACGACCTACTTCCTGACCATCGCCGAAGAGCCGATCCGGCTCCACAACGAGCTCACGGAAGTGGACTTCGTGCCGCTCTTCGACCTCAACTCCTTCAAGCAGGGCAATCCGCTCGCGGGCCTCGTTGACGGCGGCACCGTCTTCGTCCCGACGCCCATGACGGATCCGCAGGAGATCTGGGACGCACTTCTGCCCGCCACGCGAGCGGAGATGACGGCCCGGAACCTCCGCCTCCTCGCCCTCGACAGCGCATCGCTCGCCAAGAAGTACGCGCCCCGGCCGGAACTCGAAATCCGGATGAACGGCGTGGCCCTCGTCGGCGTGTTCCTCAAGGTTTCGCCTTTCGCCGAACGCGCCGGTCTCGACCGGCCCGCGCTGATGGAAGCCGTTCGCGGCAACCTCACCCGCTTCTTCGGGAAGCGCGGCTCGGCAGTCGTCGACGCCAACCTGGCCGTGATCCAGGGCGCCTACGACGGTGTGATCGACGTCACGGCCGCGGTAGCCCAAAAGGCGGGAGCCGCCAAGTGAGCCAGGCTCGAACCGTCGGCGAGGCCATGACTCCCGACCCGATCTCCATCCTCGTGACGGCCTCCCTCGCGGAAGCCGCCAAGATCCTCGACACCAAGAAGATCACCGGTCTTCCTGTCGTGGACGCTGAGGGTTGTGTGGTCGGTGTCCTGAGCCAGACGGACCTCGTCCGCGCTCGAGCCAATTCGCACCTGGTTTCCAGCTGGCCCGGCCTCGCCGTTGGCCAGATCATGACCAAGCCGGCTCTCACCATCGACTCGAACGCCACCCTCGAGGAGGCAGCCCGGTTGATGGAAGAGCGACGTGTCCACCGCCTAGTCGTTTGCGACGAAGCGGCCACACCAATCGGCATCATCTCGACCAGTGACCTCGTCAGGTCCTGGTTGCGGTAAGCCGAGACTGAGCGAGCGATGACCGAAACGATTTCAACTGCCGATATCGAGAAGCTCGGGGCGGGCCCCGGGCTCATCGCACCCAAAGCGCCTGAACATCGACGCGTACGTCGAGGACTTCAACACGACGGTGATCGACGCCTACCGGCGCGGTGTTGCCGACGTTGAGCTCCCGGCGGACGAAGGCGTGGGCCGAAGCCTCATGGGTCCCGGGACCGCCGGAATCCGCGACTTCAGCTCCCTGTCGCCGCTGATCCCGGCCTTCACGGCCGAGAAATGCGTCGGCTGCATGGCCTGCGTCAGCGCCTGCCCGGACAGCGCCATCATCGCCACGGCACAGCCCAAGGGCGCCCTGGCTCGCGCGATCGAAGAGTTCGCCGCGACCCAGCCGGATCCCGAGCTGGCCGCGTCGACGGCGAAGTCCCACTTCGTCCATACCACCAAGTACGCCGACGTTCCCGCCAAGAAGGGCATCGAGCCCGCGGACTTCGGCCTCTTCATCGACCCGATGCACTGCAAGGGTTGCGCCGAGTGCGTCGACGTCTGCGTTGCCCAGGGTCACGACGCGCTCTCGATGTTCGAGAAGTGCGACTGCGAGCCCAGCGGCGAGTGCACGGTCGACCGCTACCGCCGCGACATCAAGTTCCTCCGAACCCTGCCCGCGACCCCTCAGGCGTATCGCAACGAGAAGGCCCTCGCGGACCTGATGCTCGGCGAGCATGCCTTCGGCTTCGTCGGCGGCGGCGGCTCCTGCTCCGGCTGCGGCGAAGGCACGATCGTCCGGATGCTGGTCGCGGCCACGCTTCAGGTCCACGGACCCGAAAGCATGGGCATCGTGGCCGAGACCGGCTGCAACACCGTCTTCGCCAGCACCTATCCGTTCAACCCGTTCACGGTTCCGTGGACCAACTCGCTCTTCGAGAACAGCCCCGCCGATGCCATGGGCATCCGGCTGCGCTGGGATCAGGCGGGCCACCCGGAGCGACGTGTCTGGGCGTTCGGCGGCGACGGCGCCATGTACGACATCGGCTTCCAGTCGCTGTCCCGCATGGTTGCCTCGGGCATGGACATCAAGGTCCTCGTCCTGGACACCGGCGCGTACTCGAACACCGGCGGTCAGGCTTCCACGGCCTCGTTCACGAGCCAGGTGGCCAAGCTTGCCGCGTACGGCAAGGCCGAGCATGGCAAGCGCGAGCGCCGCAAGGAGCTCGGGCGGATCATGATCGCCCACGGCGAGGCCTACGTCGCCCAGGTCGCGGCCTGCAACATCAACCACTTCTACAAGGCCGTGATGGAAGCCAACGCGTATCCGGGCCCGGCCGTCGTCATCGCCTACGCGCCCTGCATGCCTGAGAACGGCATCCCGGACGACGCGGCGAACAAGCAGGCCAAGCTCGCGATCGACTCGCGCGCCTTCCCTCTCTTCACCTACGATCCGCGCCGCGGCGAATCGCTCGCCGAGCGCCTCTCCCTGCAGGGCAATCCCGCGGTGAAGGAAGACTGGACCAAGGGCCCCGACGGCTCGACGTTCGACTTCATCTCCTTCGCCCGGACCGAAGGTCGTTTCGCCCAGCACTTCGACAAGGAGGGCAACCCCTCCGCCGAGATGCAGGCCTCTCAGGACGACCGACTCCGCAACTGGCACTTCCTCCAGGAAATGGCCGGTCTGAGGTAGTCGGGCGCCGAAGGGCGTTGACCGGCGCCGAAGGGCGTCGGCCGTTCGCTCGCTGATATCGCCGTCACAGAGACCCGGGATCCGAAAGGACCCCGGGTCTTTTGATTGCCTCGCGCTTGTTTCAGGCGGGGCTGGTCGCCGCGGGCATGACGGCGGTTCGGGCGCCGCGGGCCCGGCGATCGGTGGCGGTCTCCGTCCAGCGATCGTGGCGGAGGAGCGGAGGCACCGCGGCCAGGACGATGAGCGACGTGTCGGCGATGTATGGCATGGCGATCACGACGGCGATGGGCATCACCCAGCGGGCATCGAACCGGGCCGCCACGACGATGAGCGCGGCCGCGATCAGCAGCCTCGGGATGAGGGGCAGGATGTGGATCGCGAAAGCGGGCTCGGGATAGCTGGAGTTGTTCCGCAGGACCGTGACCCAGTCGAACCACCAGTTGGGAGCGATGACGAAGGACACGACCGAGATCGCCGCCGTGGCCCCGAGGGCAATCGCCAGGTCCCGCCACTCGCGCCGGACCACGAACCAGAGCAACCCGAGCCCGGGCGTCACCTTCGTGAGGAGTATCAAAGACCAGCTCCACGGCCAGCGGAAGCCCGCCGCGACGGCGATGCCCATGAACATCGTCACGTTCATGCTCGAGAGGGAGTGGCGCGGAATTGCCAGCAGCGCGACGCCGAACGTGATGAAGACCCAGGGCAGCGTCACGAGCGTCAGGAACGGACGCAGGAGCCAGACCAGGCTGAGCATGCCCAGCGCCAGCCAGATCCCGTAGAACGTCACCCAGGGAAGCTGGAGGAGCGGCCAGATGGCCTGGACGAACGCCGGGGAGTAGAGGTAGCCGTGCGGGGCGGTGCTCAGCTCGGTCAGATACAGGTGCGGCGTTCGGATGTACGACCAGTAGATGTAGGCGTCGCCCTGGTAGACCTGGGCCATGTTCCTGGCGTACACGGCCCCGGCCAGCAGAAGCGCCAGAGCGAGCAGGCCCAGAGCGACCTCGCGCCGCCTGCCGATCTCGAGGACGGCCTTCCAGGCGCGGCCGAGCGGTCCCTCGTTCAGGTCCAAGGCACGAGCCTGCATCCCGCGGCATCCTCCTGCTGGCCGGCGATCGGACCGGGCTAACCGGAGGTTAGCGCATCGAGTCGGGGTCCATTTCAGGGCGCGGAGGTGGGCTCGTGGGGGGTATAGGCCGAGCGGCGCCAGATGAGCCGGTGGATCGGGATCCAGCGAGGGATGTCGCGCAGGATCGGGATGAAGGGCACGAGGGCCAGCAACAGCGTCAGGAAGCCCATCAGGACGACGACGAGCAGGTCGGCGTTGTCGGCCGTGTTGAATGGCGGGACCTGATACCAGAGGGTGTAGAGCCAGAGCCAGGATGAGCCCGGGTACTGACCGGTCTCGTTCATCATGCCCCACTGGCTGCCCAGCAGGTGCTGCTGCTCGGCCAGGCCGGCAAGGTAACCGCCGTCGCCCATGAATAGCAGCGGCGCCGAGTAGTTGGTCTGGTAGAAGCGCGGACTCGTCAGCAGGATGCCGTCGAGCGAGCCGTTCTGGGCCAGCTTGAGCTCGGCGTCCATCAACGTGCGTGACCGGACCGTAGTCGCCGGCAGCGACCTTCACCGTGCCACTCGGCGACCGTCGCGTTGGCCAGGGCGTCGGTGTAGTTGGTGATCCAGGTCTGCTGCTGATCCGAGGTCGCGGCGCCGTACGACTCGAGATCGCGCTCGTCAGAGTCGCGTCCGTGGCGGCCATCGACGTGAGCGGATCCGAGCACGAACTGCTGCGCCGTGTCGATGTGCATCGCGTTGCCGGCCCACTTCTGGGGCACGATCGGACCGATGGCCTGGACCGCGTCCGAGCCGTCCGTATAGGGCGGCCCGTAGACCGCGGTGTCGCTGGTGCCGGCGAGCTCCGCCGAGGCCGTCGTCACGAAGTCCACGGGATCGGCGGCCGCCCAGCTCTTGATCGTGACCGAGGGGATGTCCGGCGACGATAGGGCGAAGGCGAGGCCGAGGACGATCAATCCGATCACCACCGTCGCCAGCACGAGCTCCTTGATCAGGTCGTAGCCGATCATCGGGACGCCGCGGTAGTAGCGGCGCTGGTCCATCTTCGAGGCTTTCATGCCCTGGCCGCCGGGCTTTCGGAACCGGCGCCCGCCGATCTCACGGCTGGATCGTCGTTCTCGCCGACGTCGTCACCGATCGGCCTGACCACGCCCTTCTTTCGGACCAGGATGACGTGGATGGCGACCAGGGTGATGACACCCGAGCGGCAGCAGCATCACGTGCAGGCCGAACATCTGGCCGTAGTCGAGGATGTTGAAGAAGGAGCCCACGCCGATCGAGTTGATCGCGTCCTTGCCGTTGAGGGCAATCCACTGGGCGTCGAGGTTCTGCTGTGAAAGATAGCCGGTGAAGGCGGCCCCGATCGCGAGCGCGAAGATCAGCACGCCGAAGAACCAGACGATGGCTCGGCCGTGCCGCCAGGAAGCCATCCAGTACTGGCCCCAGAGGTGGAGCACCAGGCAGAAGAAGAAGGCCTGGACGCTCCAGAAATGGATGCTGTTGACGAGCCGCCCGGCGCTCGTGACGTGCCACCACGTCGGCCCGAAGATGACCAGGATGATGCCGCTGGCCACGATCCATATCAGCGCCGCGATGGCTCCGATGCCGAACAGGTAGACCCACGAAGCCACGTAGGCCGGCTGCGGTCCGGGAGCAGCTGGTTCCACGGCCAGCGAGCCGAGATCGCGTCTCGGAGTCTGCGCCGTCCAGTTGCGCTCGCCGGCGGCGGCCATTTCGCTCGGCGATCCTTCGTCCGACTCGGCCGGCTAGCTGGCTGGCCCTTGTGGCGCGGGAAACGGCAGCAGCAGGGCCATCGCGAAGACCGCGATCATCAACAAGATCAGCAGGAGGTTGGGGACCGAGATGTCGATGAACATCCAATGGATGTAGGTGGCAGGAGTGTCCATCCATCTATCCTCGGTTCGCGCCGGCACGGATCATGAGCATCCTCGCGCACGGCCGCCCCTCAAGGTAGCCACCCGGATGCGGCGAAACGCGAACGGCGCGATGCTGATGCGGGCAGTGGGACGGAAGCGACCCGCACCGATCCGCAGCGGCGAGGGCCCTGGGCGCGCGATGCGTCCGTGATCAGGAGGCGGCGGCCGCTGCCCCGGAGCTCAGCCCCGCCTCGAAGGCGTTGAGGTCCGCCTCCACGATGTCGCGCCAGCGGTCGCCGCCGGGTCGCTTCTTGCCGACCATCTCGCGGAGGGCGGCCCGTACCGAAGCCGGGCGTTACCCAGCCGAGATGCGACACCAGCGCGCCGAGCGCGACGATGCTCACGAGCTTGTCGTCGCCGGCCCGGGCCGCCAGCTCGGTGCAGTCCAGGCGCAGCTCGTCGATGTCGGTCCGCTCGGAGTGCTCATCGACGAGTGAGGCGTTGGCAACGAGCAGGCCGCCGTGGGCGAGACGGGGCGCGAACTTGCGCATCGACGGCGGGTTCATGGCGATGGCGGCATCGAAGCGATCCACTACCGGCGAGCCGATGGGGGAGTCGCCGAGTATGACCGTGCAGGAGGCCGTTCCGCCCCGCATCTCCGGGCCGTAGCTCGGGATCCAGAAGACCTCGAGGCCGTCCTTGATGGCCGCCCGGGCCAGCACCTGGCCGGCGAACAGGAGGCCCTGGCCGCCGAAGCCGGCGAACACCACGGAGTGCTCCATGTCAGCGCTCCTCGGGCCGCGGCGGGTGAGGCGTTGGGCGGCAGCCGTCGACGAGGGCCTGGGGCCGGCCGCGCCGGTCCGGTCGACGATCACGCCGAGCGGATACGCCTGCGCAACCTCTCCCCGGAGGTGCTCCAGCGACCGCTGCGGGGTCATGTTCCAGCCGACCGGGCAGTTGGACAGCGCTTCGACGATGGCGAACCCGCCGCCCTCCATCTGGACGCGGCAGGCCTTCTTGATCATCGCCTTGAGCTTGCCGATCTGCGAGGCGTCGGCGACGCTGCCGCGGGCCGCGTATGTCACGCCGGGCAACTGGGCGAGCATCTCGGTGATCCGGATCGGATAGCCCATCAGCGACGGTTCGCGGCCGTTCGGCGAGGAAGTGGTGCGCTGGCCGAGGAGCGTCGTCGGGGCCATCTGGCCGCCGGTCATCCCGTAGATGCCGTTGTTGACGAAGATCGCGGTGATGCGTTCGCCGCGCGCGGCGGCATGGACGATCTCGGCCGTGCCGATGGCGGCCAGGTCCCCGTCGCCTTGATACGTGAGCACGAAGGCCTCGGGCCGCACGCGGCGAATGCCGGAGGCGACCGCCGGAGCGCGGCCGTGCGGCGCCTCGACGAAGTCCACCATCAGGTAGTCGTAGGCGAAGACGGCGCAGCCGACCGGGGCCACCGCGATCGTGTGCGGCGGCAGCTCCAGCTCCGTCAGGACCTCCGCGAGGAGACGGTGGATGACTCCGTGCCCGCAACCGGGGCAGTAGTGCGTCGATCGATCGGCCAGGACGTCCGGTTTGGCATAGACGAGGCGCTGGTCCGCGGGCGCCGCGCCAGTCTCGGAGGAGTGCGCGTCGATGGTCATTGCCCTGCCCTCTGAACCTTGCCTCGAAGCGCCTTGAGAGCGCCGAGCACCTCGTCGGGAGTCGGAACCATGCCGCCCATTCGACCGTGGAAAGCCACCGGGCAGCGTCCTTCCACCGCGAGCCTGACGTCCTCGACCATCTGCCCGGACGAGAGCTCCACGGTCAGGATGCCGTGCAGGCTGCCGCTCAGACGAGCCAGCTCTCGCTCCGGGAACGGCCACAGGGTGATGGGCCGGAACAGGCCCACCTTGATGCCCTTGTCTCTGGCGCGTTCCACGGCGGACCGGGCGACGCGCGCGGCCGTGCCGTAGGCGACGATCGCGTACTCGGCGTCGTCGAGCCGATAGCCGTCCCAGCGGACTTCGTGGCGGGCGATCGTCGCGGTACTTGTGCTGGAGATCGAGGTTGCGGCGTTCGAGCACCTCGGGCACCAGGTCGATCGACTTGACGATGCGAGGCGGCCGGCCGGCGGCGCCGGTCAGCGTCCAATCGGCGGGGTGGCGCGCGGGAGTCCGGAAGCGAAGGCTGACCGGCTCCATCGCCTGGCCGAGGATGCCGTCGGCGACGAGCATGACCGGCGTCCTGTACTTCTCGGCCAGTTCGAACGCCGTCGCCACGAGCTCTACGGCTTCGTCGATCGACGCGGGCGCGAGGACGGGCACCCGGTAGTCGCCGTGGCCGTGGCCCTTGGTCGCCTGGAAGTAGTCGCTCTGGGACGGTCCGATGCCGCCGAGCCCCGGGCCCGCCCGCATCACGTTGACGAGCACCATCGGCGTTCCCGAGCCCGCCATGTAGCTCATCGCCTCGGCCATCAGGCTGATGCCCGGGCTCGATGAGGAGACCATGACTCGCGCCCCGGTCGCGGCCGCCCCGAGAGCCATGTTGATGGCTCCGAGCTCGCTCTCGGCCTGGACGAAGACCCGTCCGACCTCGGGCATCCGGCGAGCCATCCACTCGAGCAGCTCGGCCTGGGGCGTGATCGGGTATCCGAAGTAGGCGTCGCAGCCGGCCTGGATGGCCGCCTCGGCGATGGCCTCGTTGCCCTTCATCAGTACCCGGGCGCGCCTGGCGGCGTCTTCCGCGGCCGAAGACCGGTCGCCGGCCGGATCCGTCTCGCGATAGGCCGTCATCGGGCGCGTTCCTGGTGCGGCACCGACCAGACGGTGAAGACGGCGTCCGGACAGACCCTCGCGCAGAACGCGCAACTCGTGCAAGCCGCGGCATCCACCAGATCGACCGGGTGATAGCCGAGCACGTTGACCCGGCCGCGGTCCAGCGCGAGCGCATCCTTCGGACAGGCGGCGACGCAGAGCTCGCAGCCTTTGCAGCGCTCTTCGGCGATTACCAGAGGCATCGTCGGGACGGCTGGCCGGTGTGGGGCGGCAGGAATGCTGATCGCCATGGGCTCTTCGCCTCGGTGTGGAGCCCGTCGCCGAACAAGCCCCCGGCATGGCCGGCGGCAGTCCCGGGGACGGGACTTAGTTGCCCGTAGACTCTCGCCACGCTCTTCATGCCGGCAAGAGCCGAGTGGCCCTCCGATCCGGGTAGCCCGGGGCAGGCCACCTTCGGTCCGTTCGGGCCGTGGCCAACGAGCTCAAATATGGGAGCATCCGAGTCATAAATCGCTCGCGGCCGGCCGCAGCCGTCGATCTCGGGGCAAGCCCGGATCGAGATCAGGCGCGGATCGTCCGAGACATCTCATGAGCCTTCCGTTGACCGGCGTCCACACCCATTGGTCCCGACGTGTCAAGCGGCGCTCGCTCGGGGTTCGATCCGATGGCATACTGCAAATGGAGTAGGGCGACAGAGAAGGGCCCTGTTACCGAGCCACGGCAACGCACCGCTCTGAGGCCCCACATGAACCCAAGCTCCGGCCAGGTAACGCACGAAACCTTCACCAAGGCGCCCGAGGTGGAGTTCGATCCCAACCTGGCCGTCCCGGAGCGAGTTCGCGCCCACTTCCCAGGTGAAGAGCCGCCGGCCGGGCTGCGGATGGAGGACCTGGGCCCCGGAACCGAGGCGGAGCCGAACATCCGCCAGGCACTGCTGGGCGAGCCGTTCGACGATCCGCTCGCTCCCGGCAGCGTTCGCTGTCTCGCCTGCGCCCATCGCTGCGTCCTCCGTCCAGGCCGGATCGGCATCTGTGGAGTCCGCCAGAACCGCGGAGGCTGGCTGTACACGCTCGTCTACGGCCAGGTCGTGGTTTCGAGGGCGGAGCCCGTGGAGAAGAAGCCCTTCTTCCACTTCCTGCCGGCGAGCTACGCCTATTCGGTGGCCACGCAGGGCTGCAACTTCCACTGCGCCTTCTGCCAGAACTGGCAGATCTCACAGGCGCATCGCGAAGGCGTCGTGCCCGAAAGCCGCCACGTCACTCCCGACCAGGTCGTGGAGGAGGCGGTGGGACTGGGCGTTCGAAGCATCGCCTACACCTACGTCGAGCCCACCGTCTTCGTCGAGTTCGCGCTCGATTCGATGGCCCGCGCCCGTGCCGCCGGGCTTCACAACCTGTTCGTCACGAACGGCTACATGACGCCCGAGGTGATCTCGCTCGTCGCCCCGCTGCTCGATGCCGCCAACGTGGACCTCAAGGCGGCCAACGACAACTTCTACCGCCGCATCTGCGGCGCGCGATGGGATCCCGTGCGCGAGTCGGTGATCGAGATGCACCGGCTCGGTATCTGGCTCGAACTCACGACCCTGCTCATCCCGGGCCTCAACGACGACCGGCGCGAGATAAGGGCCATGGCCGAGTGGATCGGCAGCGCCCTCGGCCCCGAGACGCCGTGGCACCTGAGTCGCTTCCAGCCCGCGTATCGGATGGCGGACCTGCGGGAGACGTCGTCGCGAACGCTCGTAGAGGCGGCGTCGATCGCGCGTGAGGTGGGTCTGCGGCATGTCTACGTGGGCAATGCCCCCGAAGTCGAAGCCTCGACCACGTGCTGTGCCCGGTGCGGCGAACCGCTTATCGCGCGACACGATTTCGCGGTCACGGAATGGCGTCTCGTCGAAGGACGCTGCCCGCGCTGCAAGCACGCTCTGGCAGGGGTCGGCCTGGAGGATTCGCCCGTCGTCGCGTGAAGCGCCCCGTGGAAGCGCCCCTGGCATTAACGAAATCGGCCGCCGAGGTTATCGGCGGCCGATCGATTCTTGGGGGCCGGGGCGACTTACCGCGTCGCCCTCTGACCCGATTTCCGCTAGGGGACGAAGAAGCCGGTTACGTCGAGCACGAGGTCGGTCGTGTTGCCGGCCGTGGAGATGTAGGTCGCCGATAGTGTGCCGGTGCCGCTCACGGCAACGGCCAGGCCGTTGCCCTTCGTGTCACCGCGGTTGAAGTTGATGGTCGATGTCGTTGGGCTCGCCTGGGGAGCGGGGCCGATGAAGACGGCCCAGGAGTTGGTCTCGTCGACAACCGTGAGATTGCCGGTCACGCCGATGGCGTTCGCGGCGACGCCGCCGCGGCCGTTGACCGTGAAGGTCTGGGGAGTGTTGGCGGTGAGCCTGCCGGGCAGGCCGTTGGCGGCTCGAGTGTCGAGCAGTCGGGCCGGGTTCGGCATCGGGACGTACGTCGCGCCGGTCGCGTCCGCCGTGTAGTAGCCGGTGACGTCGAAGACCAGATCGGTCGTATTTCCCGGGTTGGACATGTAGGTGGTGCTGAGTTCGACCGCTTCCGTCAAGGGCCACGGTCAGGTTGTTGCCCTGGACCTGGCCTTTGGAGAAGTTGACCGTTGAAGTGGTCGGATTGGCCTGGGCCTGGGGTCCCAGATACACGGCCCAGGCCTCGGTTGAATCGACGACGGTCACGTTGCCGGTTACGGCGACTGCGTCGGCCGGCACGCCGCCGTGTCCCGCCACGGCGAAGGTCCGTGGCACCCCGGCGGATAGCTTGCCGGCGAGCCCGGTGCCCGCTCTGGTGTCAAGGATGCGCCCCGGGGTGGTCATGGCATGGTAGGTGTCACCCGAGGTATCGGCGGTGAAGTACCCGGTCACGTCGAAGACCAGGTCAGAGGTATTGCCGCTCGTCGAGATGTATGTGGCGCTGAGCGTTCCATCCGGGGCGAGCGCGACCGTCAGACCATTTCCGGTGGGCTGCCCGGCCGTGAAGTTGACCGCGGATGTCGTCGGCGCGGAGTTCAGGGGTGGGGCCCACGAAGAAGGCCCAACCGTTCGATTCGTTGACCGCCGTGACGTTGCCCGTTACGGCAGTCGCCCCGAGGGGTATGCCGTTCTTCCCGGCGACCTGGAACACGCGCGGAGATCTCGCGTTGAACTTGCCGGAGAGCCCGTTGGCGGTCCGCGTGTCGAGCACCCGGACAGGCGGCGTGAGCGGATGGTAGGTAGAACCCGTATGTCGTGACGATCAGCGTGGCCGTTCCATGGCCGGTGCCGTAGGTGGCCGTGACCGTGTAGCTGCCGCTCGTCGTGGCGCCGCAGGAGTTCGCGACGCAGGTGCCACCACCGGAGATGGTGAACGTCGTCGCCGCGGTCAGGTCTCCCAGATCCACGTTAGCCGCGGTGAAGCCTTCGGCGGCGTACTGTCTGGCTGGCGCCGCTCGGAATGGTCTCCGTGGCCGGCGTGACGACGAGGTGGTCTACCACCAGTCCAAAGGCGTAGAGCTTGCCGTCGCTCGAGCCGACGTAGACGACGCCGCTCGTCACGGTCGGTGACGACTTGACGGCCGTCCCGATCGAACTGCTCCACAGGGGAGTGCAGGTCGGAGTGGAGCAGTCGGCCTGGAACGCATAGACCTTCCCGTCCGACGCTCCGATATACAGGACGTCGTCCGAGTAGGCCGGAGACGAGTCGATGGCGTGTCCGATATTGGCGGTCCACTGCGGCGTGCACGCGCCGCCGGTGGTGGCGCAGTTGGAGAAGCTGTAGAGCTTTCCATCCTCGGAGGCGATCCAGATCCTGCCGAGGCCCTCGGCGGCGGACGCGGTGATGGGGCCGCCGGTGGCGGCGGTCCAGAGCGGCGTGCAGACGCCCGGCGTGCCGGTGCAGTCGGTCACGCCCAGCCGCATCGAAGGCGTAGAACGTGCCGTCGTTCGAGCCGACGTAGACCTTGCCGGAGGCGACGGATGGCGACGAGTGGATCACTCCGCCGGTCGTGGCCGTCCAGAGGGGAGTGCAGGTCGCCCCGCCCGTTCCGCAGGTCGCCGAGAAGGCGTAGAGCTTGGTGTCATCCGAACCGACGTAGACGAAGCCGTTAGTCGCGGCCGGAGAGGAGTGAATGGCCCCGCCCGTAGTCGCGCTCCAGATAGGAGTGCAGACCTTGGGCGTGCCGGCGCAACCGGTCAGGCCATGGGTGTCGAAGGCGTACAGCTTGCCGTCGCTCGACCCGATGTAGAGGACGGACAGGTTCGACCGAAGGCGACGAGTCTATGGCGCCGCCCGTCGTGGCCGTCCAGAGGGGAGTGCAGGTCGCGCCGCCGGTGCCGCAGCCGACCTTGAAGGCGTACAGCTTGCCGTCGGCCGAACCGACGAAGACGTCGCCCCCTGCCACAGCCGGCGAGGACGTGATCGCGCCGCCAGTAGCACCCTTCCAGATTGGAGTGCAGGCTCCGCCGAGGCTGGAGCAGCCCACCGCGAAGGCGTACAGATTTCCATCGCTCGAACCCACGTAGACGACACCGCCGGTCGTGGCGGGCGACGAGTCGACGGCCTGGTTGGCGGTGGTGGTTCCGGTCCAGGCGACGGAGAGACTGCTGACGCTGGTCATGGTCAGGGCCGTCCCGGTCTCGGGGTTGTTGCCCTGATGGGTCTGGGATTCGCGGAACTGGGTCCAGTCGACGGGGGTGCTGGCCAGCGTCGTGGCCGGCATGAGGGCGATGGCGATGGCCGCCACGATGACGGCCAGAGCATTGCGAGCCGAGTGCCTCAAGCTGAGGCCCGGCCCCGTCAACTTCCTCGACGACGACTTGTCGCGAGTATCACTCGCGTGGGGTTGCAGAGAGCTCACGTGGCGCTCCTTCTCGGGTCCGAGATCCCGAGCAGGCGCCGGGGCTCGGACGGTCCGATCCATTCGCTCTGGGAACTGGGTTCGGCGCCGGCCGGCATGGCCAGTGAGTCATAGCGCGAACCGTGGACGGGCCACCCGTCAGGGTCGTCCCGGTCGACTCTAGAAGAGCGCACCCCTTCCCGTAACCACTGTTCCGTTCAGCAGTCCAACCCTGAACGAGTCGCCCACTGAGCGAGACCGACACGCTTGGCCTGCGAACATCCGCCGGCGGGCAATCGGTCGGATCGGTTCCGGCACCACCCGGCGGGGGGACGTACTCGGGACCTTCGGCGGGCGGCGAGGGCCGCTCGGCAGGCGGAAACTAGAGTGCGCCAGTGCGATATTGCAGTGGGCCGGACGACCGCGGCTGCCCAAGACGGCCGACCCAGGCCGCGACCGGCCGCTTCTCGCGAAAATGGAGACCCCGATCATGCACGAAGCTCACTCCGGAGGGGACGGGCACTCGCTCGCGCTTCCGCGCGTGGGCCGGGTCTTCCAGGTCCGCGGCGTCGTACAGGGCGTCGGGTTCCGGCCGTTCGTGTGGCGCCTGGCCAACGAACTGGAACTCGACGGCAGCGTCCGGAACCAGGCCGGCCAGGTCGAGATAACGGTCGCCGGGACGGACGAGGCTATCGAAAGCTTCGCGGGACGACTTCGGACGGACGCACCTCCGCGCGCAAGGGTGGAAGACATCCTGGCTCGCGTCGTCGGCTCCGATCGCTTGCCGCCCCGTGGCGCAGGTTTCCTCATCGAGGAGAGCGAAGCCGCCGCTTCTTCGGAACGCCTCTTTCCACCGGACATCTCGACCTGCGATGACTGCCTCGCCGAGCTGCTCGATCCGGCGGATCGTCGCTACCGGTATCCCTTCACCAACTGCACCAACTGCGGCCCGCGGGCCACGATCATCGACGACCTTCCGTATGACCGGGCCAGAACGTCGATGCGGGTGTTCCCGCTGTGCCCCGAGTGCGAGGCCGAGTACCGCGATCCGGCCAATCGCCGATTCCACGCGGAACCCGTCGCGTGCGCGGTTTGCGGACCCCAGCTCTCCTACCGGCGGCCCGGGGACGCGGCTCCGGCAGCGCATCGGGAAGCTGCCCTCCAGGCCGCCATCGCCGACTTGCGAGCCGGTCGGATCGTCGCGGTCAAGGGGCTCGGCGGATACCACCTCGCCTGCGACGCGACGGATCCCGCGGCCGTGGCCCGGCTGCGCGACCGGAAGCACCGCTGGGCCAAGGCATTCGCGGTGATGGTGGTGTCGCTGGAAGCGGCCCGGGCAGTGGCGCGATTGAGCGCGGAAGAGGAAGCCCTGCTGACTTCCCCGGCACGGCCGATCGTCCTGGTTGAACGCCGTGTTAGTGGCGGCGCCGGGCCGGCCGGCCCGGCGCCGCACTCCGCTGCGCCGGACCCTGCGACGGACCTGTGCGACGGCGTCGTTTCCGCCGATCCCGGCCGCGCCAGCGCCCTCAACCGCCGCGTCGGCATATTCCTGCCGTACACGCCGCTCCATCATTTGCTGCTCGAGGGTTTGGGCCGTCCCATCGTGCTGACCAGCGGCAACCTCTCGGACGAGCCGCTCGCGACCGACGACGCCGAGGCGCTGGACCGATTGTCCGGCATCGCCGACTCGTTCCTGGCCCACGACCGCGAGATCCGGGCTCGATATGACGACTCGGTCACCCGAGTCGTCGAAGGCCGCGAAAGCATCATCCGGAGGGGCCGCGGCTACGCCCCGGAGCCGCTGACACTGCCCGTACCCCTGCCCGGCGGCGCCACGGTCCTCGCCGCCGGCGCCGAACTCAAGCACACCTTCACGCTTGCGCGCGGCACGCGCGCGCACGTGGCGCCGCACACAGGCGATCTCGAAGATCTGCTCACGCACCGCGCGTTCGAGACGAACCTCGCGCATCTGAGCCGCCTTCTCGACATTGAGCCCGAGTGGGTTGCCCACGACCTCCATCCGGGATACCTCTCCACGCAGTACGCGGTCGGCCACTTCCCGGAGAACCGGCGGATCGGCGTCCAGCATCACCACGCCCACGTGGCGTCGGCCGCGGCCGAGGCAGGGCTGACGGAGCCGTTCATCGGGGTCGCGTATGACGGCCTGGGCATGGGCGAGGACGGGACTTTCTGGGGCGGGGAAGTGCTCGTTGCCACTCTGGCGAGCTACCGGCGGGTCGGCCGCTTTGGACGGGCGCCGATGCCCGGCGGCGCCCTGGCGGTGAAGAAGCCGTACCGCATGGCCCTTGGTTACATCCTGGCGGCCGAGCCGTTCGAACAAGGCGCCGGCTGGCTCGATCCCGAGCTGACCCGCGGCTTCCTGGACCGCCTGGATCCGCGCGAGGTCGAAGTCGTCCGGACGCAGCTCGCTCGATCGCTCAACGCCCCCATCGCGTCGTCCGCCGGCCGGTTGTTCGATGCCGCGGCCGCATTGCTCGGCATCAGGGACGTGGCCGAGTACGAAGCCCAGGCCGCCATCGAGCTCGAGATGCTCGCGGAGGAGGAAAGCGTCCCGCCGCTCGAGTATGCCCTGACTCGAGTCGGCGATCTCCTCGTATACGACCCGCGGCCCACCATTCGCGGCCTTCTCGAGGCGCGTGCCGGGGGCGAGTCGGTCGAGCGTGTCGCGTCGCGTTTCCAGGAGACCCTGGCCGCCGTCACCAGCGAGCTCGTCGCCGACGCCTCGATCACCGCCGGGACCCGCCAGGTGGTGCTTTCGGGCGGCGTCTTCCAGAATCAGTGGCTCGCGGGCGAAGTCGTTCGCCGGCTGACTCGCGACGGCTTCGAAGTCCATACAAATCACCTGGTCCCGGCAAACGACGGCGGGATCAGTTACGGTCAGGCCGCCGTCGCGGCCGCCCGTCTGGCCGGTTCGGCCTAGCGTCTAGTCCGCGGCCGCAGGGCGGCGCGGCAAGGAGATCGTTGTCATGTGCCTCGGCATTCCCGGCAAGGTAGTTGAGATCCGCGACGAAGGACCGCTTCGGATGGCGCTCGTCGACTTCGGTGGCGTGCGCAAGGAAGCCTGCCTGGCCTACGTGCCGGAGGTTCAACTCGACGATTACGTGATCATCCACGTCGGCTTCGCCATCTCCCAGGTCGATGAGGAAGAGGCGCTCCGGACGCTCGAGATGCTCAAGATGATCGACGAGTTGGGCCTGGCCACGGAGCTCGGCGCCATGCCGGACGACGAGGCGGCGGCCGAGTTGGCCGAGGGCGGCGGCGCGGTGGGGGCTCCGGCATGAAGTACGTCGACGAGTACCGCGACGGCGACGTCGCCCGCAAGCTGCTCGACGAGATCCATCGGATCACGACGCGGCCCTGGTCGCTGATGGAAGTCTGCGGCGGCCAGACCCACACGCTCGTGAAGCAGGGGATCGACGAGGCGCTTGCCCAAGGGCGTCCGGATGATCCACGGCCCCGGCTGCCCTGTCTGCGTCACTCCGCTCGAGCAGATCGACAAGGCGCTCGTCATCGCGGCCCGGCCGGACGTGATCTTCACGAGCTACGGCGACATGCTCCGAGTGCCCGGCTCCACGACGGATCTTCTGTCCCTCAAGGCCCGCGGCGCCGACGTGCGGATCGTCTACTCGCCGCTCGACGCCGTGCGGATCGCCGCGGCCAACCCGGACCGCCAGGTCGTCTTCTTCGCCATCGGCTTCGAAACCACGGCGCCGGCCAACGCCATGGCCGTCTTCCAGGCCGCGCGGCTGGGGCTCGAGAACTTCTCGGTGCTCGTCTCACATGTTCTCGTGCCGCCGGCCATGGAGGCGATCCTCCAGTCGCCCACGAACCAGGTCCAGGGATTCCTGGCCGCCGGCCACGTCTGCGCGGTCATGGGCTGGACCGAGTACGAGCCGATCGCGGCGAAGATACCACGTCCCGATCGTCGTGACCGGCTTCGAGCCGCTGGACCTGCTCGAAGGCATCCTCATGGCCATCCGCCAGCTCGAGTCCGGGCGGGCCGAGGTGGAGAACCAGTACGCGCGGGCAGTCAAGCGCGAAGGGAATAGCGAGGCCCAGGAGACTGTCCTGCGCGTCTTCGAACCCGGTGATCGGAAGTGGCGCGGCATCGGGATGATCCCGTCCTCCGGATATCACCTTCGTACTGAGTACGCGCTGTTCGATGCCGAAGCCCGCTTCGACGTCGGCACGATCCACACGTCCGAGCATCCGGCCTGCATCGCCGGCGAGATCCTCCAGGGCA
Source organism: uncultured Chloroflexia bacterium (assembly GCA_963816135.1). Classification (GTDB taxonomy): domain Bacteria; phylum Chloroflexota; class Limnocylindria; order Limnocylindrales; family CSP1-4; genus Fen-1039. The sequence goes on along the minus strand of CAWFJD010000017.1, from coordinate 907,338 downwards.
CGAAGACGCCGCTCGACTGCACGGCCTACGGGGTTCTCTGCTCGCCGCAGAAGCCACTCGGCGCCCCGATGGTCTCGACCGAGGGCGTCTGCTCGGCCTATCACGCCGCGGGACGCGGGATCGCCGCTCCGACGGCTTTCCCACTGTTCGACTTTTCGGGACTCAGAGCGAGCGGGGGCGCCTCTCCGGCCGAGGAGGCGACTCGATGAGCGAGCGGCAAATCTCGGATCCCTTCGGCGGCTTCGCCGAGCCCGAAACGCTGACCGGTTCTGACCCCGGCGGCGGCCGGCGCACCCGATCCATCGAAGCTGGCCTGCCCGGCGCCGATCCCCGAGCGAGCGCGAGTGCTTCTGGGCCACGGATCTGGCGGTCAGCTGTCGGCCGCCTTGATGAGAGAAGTGATCGGACCCGCGCTGGCGTCCGCGGGGGCCGCCGGCGCTGGGACTCTGAACGATGCCGCGGTGGTGGACGTCGACGGCCGGAGGCTCGCTTTCACGACCGACTCGTTCGTGGTCTCGCCTCTGGAGTTCCCGGGCGGCGATATCGGCGAGCTCGCGGTCAACGGCACGGTCAACGACCTGGCGATGATGGGCGCGCAGCCCCTCGCGCTGTCGCTGGCCTACGTCATCGAGGAAGGACTGCCGGTCGAGACGCTTCGTACGATCACCGAATCGGTCGCCCGGGCGGCGTCTCGAGCTGGGGTCCGGGTAGTCACCGGCGACACGAAGGTGGTCGGCCGGGGAGCGGCGGACGGTCTCTTCGTCAACACCGCGGGGATCGGGTTGGTAGCCGCGGGAGTATCCGTTGGCGCGGACGGCGCGGCAGCCGGCGACGCCGTCCTCCTGTCCGGCCCGATCGGGCTCCATGGCGTGGCGATCATGAGCGTCCGCGAGGGTCTCGGGTTCGAGGCGGAGATCGCGTCGGACACGCAGCCGCTCAACGAGCTGGTCGCGGCGATCGTTGCCGTCTGCCCCGACGTCCACGTCCTGCGCGACCCAACTCGCGGCGGCCTCGCGTCCGCACTCAACGAGATCGCCGCCGCGTCCGGGGTTGGGATCGAGCTGCGCGAAGAGACGGTTCCGGTGCCCGGCCCCGTTCATGCCGCTTGCGAGATGCTCGGTCTGGACCCGCTCCACGTCGCCAACGAGGGCAAGCTCGTGGCCATCGTGCCCGCCGAGTCGGCCGCGGCCGTGCTTTCGGCGATGCGCGCGGTCGCGGCCGGTGCCGAGGCGGTGGAGATCGGCCGCGTGGTCGCGGATCATCCTCGGATGGTCACGATGCGAACGATCGTCGGCTCCCAACGCATCGTGGACATGCTCGTAGGCGAACAGCTGCCGCGCATCTGCTGAGTCGGCGCTCGGAGGCGGCCGGGGCGACGGCCCGTGGTCGGCGCCCGGCTCCCGAGAGAACCAGTCGGACACCGCCGGTCGTTGCGGAAGTTCCGATAAGCGCCAGGAGAGTCTCGGGCGGCATTCTGCCGCAATGAACGACCTGAGACTGGGCTCGTGCATCAGGGCCGAGAGGCGTCGCCAGCGTCTGAGACAGGCCGACGTCGCGATCAAGGCCGCCGTGAGTCAGTCCGTCGTGTCGGACCTGGAACGAGGAAGAGTCGCGGACTTGACGGTCAGGTCTGTTCGTGGCGTTTGCGAGGCGCTCGGGATCGACACCGGTTGGACGCTCCAGGGCCGCCTGCGGGATCCAGAGAGACTGCTCGACGCCCGCCATGCCCGCCTCGTCGGGCTTGCCCTCGCTCGCCTGGGGCCGGGCTGGACGGTGACTGTCGAGTACTCGTTCAAATACTTTGGCGATCGCGGGTCGGTCGACATCCTCGCGTGGCACGCCGAGTGCCGGATCCTTCTACTGATCGAAGTGAAGAGCGAGCTCGTCGACCTGCAGGAGACGCTTCGCTCGATGCACGTCAAAGAGCGAGTGGTGCCGCCGCTGGCCGGCCGCGAGCGTGGGTGGAAGGTGGGCAGTGTCGCGTCGATCCTGGTCCTTCCCGAGGAGTCGTCGGCCCGACGCTCCGTGGCGTCGCAGGCGGCCGTCCTCGATTCGATGTTGCCATCGCGGACCGTCGCGGTTCGGCAGTGGCTCCGGACGCCCACGGGTCCCCTTCATGGCATCTGGTTTCTAGCAGGTATCGCCAGCAGAGATGTTGTCCGGAACCCGGGCAGTCCCGGGCGTGTCAGCAAGGCGAAGAGCTCGCTCGCCCACGCTCAACACCCACCGTCTGGCACGACGACGGGGCGAATTCCAGGGGCCAACCAACCGTTTCCGGCCCCAATTCGCGGATAGCATCTCCACTGGAGATACCCGGCGAAAACCGGCCGAATCCTCCGTCCCGTATCTCCACTGGAGATACCCGGCGAAAACCGGCCGAATCCTCCGTCCGGCATCTCCACGGGAGATACCCAACGGAAAGTGGCGTGGCGCGTCGTCAGGGCCCCTCCAAATGCGACGCCGCCTCGTGTCGGATCCCCTCAGGTTACCCACCCTTGCACCACGAGTTCGAGTTACGCCGTCCCGCGTTCGGGGTTCTCATGCGGTACGATCGGGGCAGTTGGTCGGGCGTTCGAATCGCCCGATTCCTCGAGCTGCGGCGAGTTGGGGAGCGCCAGCCGTCGGGCAGGAAAGGCCGAGCCATGAGCGCGGACGCGACAATCCGGCCCCGCCGGATATTTCACCATTCGGCCGGTGCCGTCGTCATTGACGATGGGCACTGCCTGCTGATCCGACGCGGATCCGAATGGGCGTTTCCCAAGGGCCACCTCGAGCGAGAGGAGACGCCCGAAGAGGCCGCCCGGCGCGAGGTGAAGGAAGAGACGGGCATCGAAGTCGAGCTCCAGTCTCCGCTCGGACCGACACGCTACGAATTCAAGAGCCACAACGGAACCCGCAATCGGAAGCTCGTGGACTGGTATCTCGCCCGCCGCGTACGGGGCGAAATCGACCACGAGCCGATCTTCGCCGAAGTCAAGTTCGTGGCCGTGGAGGAGGCCCTTCGCTTGCTCACCCACCAGGCCGATCGGCAGCTGTTGGAGCGGGCAATCGATCGGTGGAGCGCGTGGAGTCGCGGCGAGGGCAATCGGCCGGACGATGTCCCCTCGGCGGACCGCCAGGCCGTTCCGCGGCAGGGCGACGGCTTGAACGGCGGCCCGGACGCCCAGGCGAGCGAGACCCGGGCCGAAGCGAGCATTCAGTCGCCCGACTGACCGGGCGTTCGCCGACGACGAGCCACTCCCGACCGAAACCGAGCCTGAGCCCCGAGCCCGAGCGCGCACGGCTGCGCCCAGCGCCCGACACACCGCGCCCGACGTCTCGTCGCGGCGTGGCCTTTCCCCGCCGGCAGGCCGATCGGCCCGAACGTTCGTTACACGCGTACCTATGCGCATCTGCGCATATGACAAACACTCTGGCACATGGACGAGGTCTTCAGGCTGCAGGCGGAGATTCTCCGGGCGCTCGCGAATCCGAAGCGCCTGGAGATCGTCCACTTGCTCGCCGAGGGGCCCTGTGAGGTCGGCCGCCTGGCCGACGCGCTGGAGATCAGCCAACCCAACGTTTCGCAGCATCTTGCGGTCATGAGATCCATCGGGATGGTCGAGGCCGAACGCGATGGCCGCGAGGTCCGCTACCGGCTCAGCGATCCGGAGATCGTTGTCGCCTGCGAAGCAATGCGAGGAGTTCTCGTCAGGCGCATCTCACGGATGTCCGCCGCGGCGCGGCGTGCTGAGGCCACGGGGGCAGGTGCCGTCCAGGATCCCGAGCCAAATCCAATCGACTGAGGCACCAATGGACGAAACCGTCTCGATCGTTCTCTTCTCAGGCACCGACGACAAACTCTCCGCGGCATCTGTTCTCGCCGCGGGCGCGGCCGCGCTCGGCAAGCCCGTGAAGATCTTCCTCCAGTACTGGGCTCTGGACGCCTTCCGCGCGGACAGGATCGACGCCGACCACGGCCTCGCGCCCGAAGCCGGCGAAGCCGGTCGAGCGGCCGTCGTCGCCGCACGGGCGACGGGCAAGGGAGACTGGCTCGCCACCTTGCGGGCGGCCAAGGAACTGGGCGAAGTCGACATCCAGGCCTGCTCGCTGTCCATGGACATCCTCAAGATCACCCAGGCCGATCTGGATCCCATCGTCGATGGCGTCGCGGGCGTGGCCTCGTTCTACATCAACGCGGGCGAGGGGCAAATCCTCTTCATCTAGCGCGAAAGGATCCGGACAGTGGCAGATATCAAGCTCACCGTCGACGCCAGCGGCCTCTCATGCCCGCTGCCGATCGTCCGCACGGCCCAGGCGATGAAGACCGTCTCCTCGGGCGACCTGGTCGAAGTCGTCGCGACCGATCCGGGCTCGGTCAAGGACTTCGACGCCTGGTCGAAGTCGACCGGCAACGCCCTCGTCGAGCAAGACGCGGCCAACGGCAAGTTCCGCTTCGTCATCCGACACAAGTAGCTCGAGCAAAGCCGAGGTCGGCCTTCATCCCCGGCTGACGACCTCCGAAAGGAACGCACATGACCGTCGTGGCAGCAGCGCCCGTCGCCGAGGAATCCTCCGAGGGTGCCGTCAAGACCCGCAAGCTCGTGATCGTGGACTACAGCGGTGAGCTCGAGAAGACCTGGGCGACGATGATCCTGGCCTCGACCGCGGGCGCCATGGAGATGGACGTCACCGTCTTCGTGACCTTCTGGGGCCTCCAGACGTTCGTGAAGGACCGCAAGCGCATCACAGGCGAGAACTGGATGCAGAAGATGATGTCGTTCATGCAGCGGCCGGGCGTCAGCCATCGGCCACTGAGCAAGATGAACTTCATGGGCATGGGTCCGTGGATGATGTTCAAGCTGGCAAAGAAGTACAACGTGTCCAAGCCCAAGGATCTACTGGAGATGGCCCAGGCGCTGGGCGTGAACTTCATTCCGTGCCAGATGACGATGGACATGTTCGGTCTCAAGCGCGAAGACCTGATCGACGGCATGGGCGATCCGGCCGGCGCCGCGACCGCGCTCCAGCTGATGACCGAAGCCGACTCGACACTCTTCATCTAGTTCGGTCCTGGCGCCGCATCGGGGCGCGGCGCCAGACCCTCTCTGCCGCATCGGGCCGGGCCAGCGGGCCCGGCCTCTTGCTACCCGCCTCCAGCCCCGCGACACGCCGAGCCGAACGCGCCCCTGCCGCCCGCGTAGCCTCAGCGGAGCACGAAGATGCTCACCAGCAGGATGGCCAGGACCGCCAGCGTGATGCCGGCGTACAGCCGATCGCCCTCGAGGGCGAAACCGACCACCGAAGCGGCCACCCGAAGGACCGGGGTCGCGAGGAGCGTTACGAGGCCGAGCTGGGTGATCGCGAGCGGCTCGAGCGAGCCGAGACGGGCCGGCAGATCGCCGAAATCGGTCGGCGCCGCCGAAGCGACACCCGGCACCGCCGCCCCCACGATCGACCCCTGCCAGCCGACTGCCAGGGCGGCCACGAAACCCGCCGCGATGAACGCCGCGCTGACGCTCACTCCGACGAGCAGAACCGTGCTGACCATGACCCTGAAGCGTTCCGGGTCCATCCAGCGGCCGTTCATACGGGCAACCCCACCCCGCGGCCCAGCATCTCCAGGCCCACGGCGATCAGTACGGGCAGGAAGACCAACCTGACGGACCGGTTGGAGATCCGGTGGAGCAATCGGGCGCCCGTCAGCGCGCCCATCAGAACTCCCAGCGCCACCGGCGCGGCGATCCGCGGGTCGACGTCACCGCGCCCAATGTAGATGCCCGCGGACGCGGCGGCGGTCACGCCGATCATGAAGTTGCTCGTGGCCGAGCTGACCTTCATCGGCAGCCGCATCGCCACGTCCATGGCCAGCACCTTGAGCACTCCCGAGCCGATGCCCAGGAGCCCGGAGACGGCGCCGGCGATCCACATCATCGCGAAGCCGAGCGGCACGCGGCGGGCGGAGTAGGGGACGTCACGTCCGAGCCGTCGATCCGGATACGAGGACGACAGCTTCAGGGCCACCGCCAGACGCGATGGCGGCAGTGGCGCCGGCACTTCTTCGCCGATCCGGGCGACCTGCGAAGCCGCGGACAGGAGCAGCACGAGGCCGAGCAGCAGATACAGGAAGCCCGGCGCGACGAACGTGGCAAGCAGCGCGCCGCACACGGCCCCGGTGGTGGTGGCGAGCTCGAGGAACATGCCGACTCGCATGTCGGTCATGCGGTCCCGTACATAGGCCGCCGCCGCTCCGGAGCTCGTGGCGATGACGGAGACGATGCTCGCGCCGACGGCAAGATGGACGTCCACCCCAAAAAAGGTGGTCAGGGCCGGGATGACGAGGATGCCGCCGCCGACTCCCGCGAGCGCGCCGACGATCCCTGCGCAAACGCTCACCACGAAGATGCCGAGGTCCGCTTGAGGCGTCACCGCCTCTGCCCCGATGTCGACCGCGGTCGCCGAGACGGCACCGCCACATCCTCCAGTACTTGCGCAAGTACGCAACTAGTGGTAGCTTACCACTGCCACTCGAAAAGGTTGCCCCCAGCCCGCTCGAGATGGCCGGACCGAGAGGCAGCGAATGAACGATATGGCGAATCCGGCCAAGAGTTCGACCGGATACACGCTCGCGACCACGATCGAGGCCACTGTCGCGGCCGTCAGGCCGCTAGTGGAAGCCGCGCTCAAGAATCAGGGCTTCGGCATCCTGACCGAGATCGACGTCGCGGCGACGATGAAGACGAAGCTGGGCATCGACGGCGACCCGTATCTGATCCTCGGAGCGTGCAATCCGCCGCTCGCTCACCGGGCGCTCCAGGCCGAGCCTTCCGTGGGGACGCTCCTGCCCTGCAACGTCGTCCTCCGCGAGAGCGCCGGTACGACCGTGGTGGAGGCGATGGATCCGCTCGCCGTGATGGGGTTCGTGACCTCGCCGGAAGTGCTCGCCGTCGCCCGCGACGCGCACGAGCGGCTGGTCAGGGTGATCGCAGAATTGGAGTCGAACTGATGGGCAACTACCTCTCGCACAAGCCAACCCCCGCGCCCGGGACTGCCGCCAGCCACAGCGTCACCGTCTTCTCATCGCCCACTTGCGTGTGGTGCTCCAGGGCCAAGACGTATCTGCGGAGCAGGGGAGTGGCCTTCCGAGATGTGGACGTCAGCCGCGACCCCGCGGCCGCGCGTGACCTGGTCCGCCGAACCGGCCAGATGGGAGTGCCCGTCATCGAGATCGACGGCCGGCCGATCGTCGGCTTCGACCAGAACCGCATCGACGCCGCCCTCGGGCTGGGAGCGAACTAGAAGCGGCATGTCCCGGACACCGCACAGCAGAAGCCGCGGAAGGGCGAGGTCGTCGCCGCGGAGGACGATATCGACGCGATCGAGGTCCCGGTCGGATATCTCGTAATGTTGAGAGAGAAGCGCGCCGCGGCGGCGGTCCGCTGAACCTAAGGAGATGAACGCGTGGCTTTGCCAGGCTCGGGCGCCACACCCGAGATCGACATATCGGAACTCGAAACGCGCCTCGAGGGCGGGCAGGTGAACGTCCTCGACGTTCGCGAAGACTGGGAGTTCCGACGCGGCCGCGTCCCGGGCGCGCTCCACATTCCGCTCGGGCAGCTGCCGGGCCGGATCGCCGAGCTGCCCCACGACAAGCCGCTCGCGGTAATCTGCGAGCACGGCAATCGGAGTCTGATCGCGACCCACTTCCTGCTGGTCAAGGGTTTTCCGGGCACGAACTCCGTCAAAGGCGGGACGGACGCCTGGATTCGGTCGCGGCACCCGGTCGAGAAGGACTGACATGAAAGCCGACGAGAGACGCCTGACGTGGGACGCCCGACACCAGGCCGGCGACTTCGAGGGCGAAGGTCCGAATTCGACGCTCGAGGCCGGCGTGGCGGCTTTGCCGCCCGGCCGGGCGCTCGAGCTCGCTTCCGGCAGCGGCACGAACGCCGTCTGGCTGGCCTCGCGGGGCTGGCAGATGACGGCGGTCGACTGGTCGCCGGTGGGCCTGGCCAACGGCCGCGCCAAAGCGGAAGCGGCTGGCCTGTCCGTCGAATGGCTGGAGCGCGATCTCCTGGACTGGTCGCCGCCCAGGCGCGCCTTCGACCTGGTGGCGATCGTCTACCTCCATTTGCCCCATGAAGAGCGGGTCCCGGTCTACGCCCGGGCCGCGGCGGCCGTCGCCCCGGGCGGCCGCATGCTCATCGTCGGACACCATCCCCTCAACGCCACCGAGGGCGTTGGCGGACCGCCCGACACGACGCGGCTCTTCACGCCGGAGGACGTAGCCGCCGACCTGCTCGTCGCCGATCCAAGTTTGGCCATCGAACGAGCGGAGCTCGTCCGGCAGGTCCAGCCGCCCGGCCGTGGTCCCATCGATACTCTCCTGATCCTTCGTCGTCCCGCCTAGGAGTCCCATCGTGAGCAAGTCAGCAATCGCCCGATACGCGGGCACGGGCCTTCGATTCACCGCGCGATCGGGATCCGGGCACGACATCGTCCTGGACAACAAGGAAGGCGACGCCGGGCCGCGGCCGATGGAGATGATCCTGGTCGGCCAGGCCGGCTGCACGGCCATGGACGTCATCTCGATCCTCCAGAAGAAGCGCCAGGAGATCACGGGCTACGAGGTCTCCGTGGATGCCGAAGAGCACGAGGGCAATCCTTCGTATTTCACCCGCGCCGACATCCTTCACAAGGTCGAAGGGCCGGCCGTGGATGAAGCGGCCGTTCGGCGGGCCATCGAGCTGTCCGCGACCAAATACTGCTCGGTGGCGGCGATCCTCTCGTCCGGGGTCATGGAGCTCCATCACCGCTACCGGATCAGCGGTCCCAACCTGCCCGAGCCGATCGAGGGCGAGGTGCTCGTCACCGGTCCTCACGCCGATCCCGACCGGCTCGGCCAGCCGGCCACGACTACGGCCGGCTAACCCGAATGAGCCGGCTGCCGGACCTCGGTCCACGAGGCGAAGGTTGGTTCGCCGGCCAGCTGGTCATCTTCGGCGTCATCGCTTACGGCGGCTTGCTCGATAACGCCTGGTCGGGGTCGGCGAGAGCCGTGACCGTCGTCGCCGGCGTTCTGATGCTCGCCGCCGGCGGTGTCCTTGCCGTTCGTGGCGTCGTCGATCTCCGCGACAACCTGACGCCGTTTCCCGCGCCGGTACCGGGCGGCCACCTCATCGACTCCGGGGCATACGGTCTGGTGCGTCACCCCATCTACACAGGACTGATCGTCGGAGCGCTGGGCTGGGGGCTGGCGATGGCGTCGCCTCTGGCGCTCGGGGGCGCCGTCCTGCTGGCGGTGTTCTTCGATCTGAAATCGCGGCGCGAGGAAGTCTGGCTCGCAGAACGCTTTCCGGATTACGCCATCTACCGGACGCGAACCCGGAAGCTGATTCCCTGGCTCTACTGACCGCTCGGCGACCCGGCGCAGGCTTGCGGTCGCAGTCGCGGTCGAGTTCGGCGGCGGCTGGAGCAGGGAGTAGGTCTGCAACCGTCCGCTTCGGCCCGTGCAGGCGGCCGCGCCGGCTTTCGCAAGGCAGTAGGCGGCCCGCGTCGAGAGGCGCTTGGAGCGGCCGGTGGCGGCTCGTATGTCCGCGGACGTGAAGGACTCGGGCAGGCCCGGCAGCAGGCCACGGAGGTCCTCCGGGAATTCGATGCGGACGACCTCGACGACATCGAGAAGCCGTCGATCCAGGCGCCACCACTCCCGGGGATAGCGGAAGCGGGCGCCTTCGGGCACGGGCCCGCGGATCTCCTCCTCGCGGATGAGGGCCAGCTCGAGGACGAAGTTCGGGTGGGCTATCAGCTCCGGGAAGGCCACGAGCTCCTCGAACACGTCGGCCGCGCAGGCCGCGCTTTGGCGATCGGCGGCGCGAGGCGATGACTCCGTCGGCGTCCACCCGGACGAGCCAGCGTTCGACGGCGATCGGATGGACGAGGACGATTCGATGGGTCTCCACCAGGCGCCGCAGCTTCCGGGCGGCCGAGGCGAAGCTGGCGGTCTGGATCTCTACGAGCTCGTCGTCGCGGACGACGTCGATCACGAACCCGTCGACCGCCGCCTCGACACGATCGCCAGGCCGCGCGTAAGCCGCCTTGAGCGCCGCGTGGAGCGAGCCCTCTCGGTAGGTCGACAGCGCGGAAGGTGCCACGCCGGCCTCGTCAGGTTCGGTTCTTGTTGACGAGCGTCCGGCCGGATGATTGCCAGGCGTTCATGCCGCCGTCCAGGTTCCAGACGTTGGTGTAGCCGAGGTCAAGGAGCGTCTGAGCGGCTTCCTTGCTCTCCACGCCGCTCCGGCAGTAGACGAGGATCTTCGTGGTCTTCGCCTGCGGCAGATCAGCTGTGCGCGCCTTGAGCTGATCGTATGGGATGTAGAGATCCGTCCCGTCGATCTCGCCGATGTAAGGCGTCTTGACGTTGACGAATGTGAAGTCCTTGGCCTTGAGCATCTCCGCCAGGCGATCGGAGCTGACGTTCGTCCAGCTGCCGCCCTGGCCCGCGACCGTCCACTGGCCCGACGTGGTGGAGGCCTGGGACGATCCGAACAGGCCCAGGGCGCCGGCGGCCAGAATGCGAAGACCGCGACGGCCGCGACCGCCCCAGTCACCGCCACGTACAGCCGTCGTCGGTCAGGCTTCTGAGCGGGCAGGGGCCGAGGGTTGCGCGAGTAGCCTGCCGTGTTCCGAGATCGCGACTTGCGGGCCAAAGTCACTCCTTGTCGATGGCGTTGCCGTGAGGATAGCGCGGACGATCTGCCCGACTGCCCTCAACCCCGCACGCGCAGGGCGAAGAGCGCCATCGGCCGGTAGAGGACGTGGGCGAACTTGCCGAACGGCACGAGCAATACCAGGGCCATGGCCACCGATACGTGGATCAGGAAGACGCCGTAGCCCCAGGTGGGCGCCTTGGGCAGGTAGAGAGCGAGCTCCAGTACGAAGCCGGTCGCGCCCGCCAGCCACAGCATTGAGAGGAAGGTCCAGTCCGAGACGGTGGAGTTGGCGCTGGCCCGATCGCTCTTCCGGAGCCGCCGGCCGATCATCACGCTGGTCCCGTAGATCAATGCCGCTCCGGAGAGGGTCCCGAGGAGGCGAACCGGGTAGTAGATGGGCTCGGGAGTCCCTGTAGGAACGATGTTGAAGAAAGCGAGGCCGTAGTCGATGCACGTGGCCGCCAGCAGACCGATGAAGCCCCACATGGTGGCGAAGTGGATGAACCACCGGCGCAGATAGAGCGGCCTGGCATGCTCGCCGTCGGAGTCGGCCGCGCCGCCGGTACCCGTGGCCCCGCCCATCGCGAAGACGGGATCGGCGCCATCCGCACAGTCCTCGCGGAAGCGCTTCTGGCCCAATGACTCCACCGCGACTGTGTTCCATGCCGCGCGGCACGGCTTTGCCGAGCGGCCTGTTTCCGCGTCACGGAGCCGGGGCCCCGGAGCGTTCTCCTGAGCATCTCGAAGAGGCCGATGACCGCGGCCACTCCCATGACCGCCATTACGGCCACGCCCATCCAGTGGATGGTGTCTTCGGGCACGAACTCGAAGAAGGCGAGCCGCGACCCGTCGGCCGGGCCGTGGGCGTAGTACATGAAGCTCGCGAAGAGCAGCACCAGCGCGCCGACGAAGCCCGCCGCGAAGAACCGGGACGTCGCGAGCATGTAGGCAAGGTGAGTCCGGTCGTAGCTCGCCACGGCGTAGCGCCTCGCGGCGGCCATGAACGAGGCCGGATCGGCCTGGGTTGGGCATTTCTCGGTGCACTCGGAGCAGCCGTAGCAGCTCCAGAGTTCCGGGCTGGAGAGCAGCTTCTCGCGCTGGCCCAGCTGCGCGTACCGCGACATCCGGCGCGGGAACGAGGCCCCGTCCACGGAAAGCGGGCACGTCGCCGAGCAGACGCCGCAGTTGAAGCAGGCGGAGATGTCCGACGCTCCGAAGCGCTGGAGCTCGGGGTAGAGGTTGGTATCGACTCGCGCGGTCATGGCCGCTGCTCCCGCTCGACTGCCTGGTATCGGAAGTAGCCGTCGCCGGCCGGTTCCTTGGTCTCGCGGATCCAGCCGTAGCGGCGCAGACCCATTACCCAGAACATGGCCTCGTGCGAGGGCCGGCCCAGAGCCAGGGCGATTTCCGGGATGGTATGCGGCCCGTCGGCGAGGACTTCGAGGACGCGACGACGCATGAATGGCTCCTCGCGGACGATCTCGCGTGAGTCGCGGTTCGCGGCCGGCGCGGTCGCGACGGCCGGGTTGGCCGGGTTGGCCGGCGCGGCGGCGGGACCTTGCGGCCTGCCCAACGCTTCGGGATTGGCGCTCATGCCATCGCCTCCTGGAGCAGGCCGTCGATCATGGCCGTGATCTGGCCGTCGGTGTAGCCGCGCAGGTCGATCGCGTTCTCCGGGCACATTGGCACGCAGCCTCCGCAACCCTTGCACGTCGACTCGTCGATCACCGCGATCTCGCGGCCCGCTGGCGGCCACTTTCGCGATGGCGCCGTACGGGCAGGCGGTCTCGCACTTGCCGCACCACGTGCACTTGTCCGGATCTACCGTCGCGACCAGCGGATCCAGCTCGGCGACGCCCTTCTTGAGCACCGAAGCGCTCTGCGTCACGGCCGCCAGGCCGGAAGCGACACTTTCGGCCGAGCTCTTCGGTCCCTGGCTGGCGCCTGCGATCAGGACGCCGTCGACCATCGTTTCGACCGGCCGGAGCTTGGGATGGATCTCGTTGAAGAAGCCGTCCTTGCCGATCGGCAGCTTGAGGATGCCCACGAGCTCGTCGTTCTTGCGGGCGACCATGCCCGTCACCAGGACCACGAGATCGACCGGGATCTCGAGCTCTTCGTCGCCGGAGAGCAGGTCTCGGACCGTGACCTTGAGCCCCCCGCCGGCGCCGTCGGTGGCCACCACGGGCGGCGCGTCGTCGGGGTACTTCACGTAGACCGAGCCGGTCTTGCGCGACTCCGTATAGAGAAGCTCGAACGAGCCGTAGGTCCGGATGTCTCGATAGAGGTGGTACTGGCGGATCTTCGGATCCAGGCCCGCGACGCGGACCGAGGTGTGCGCGGTGGCGGTGCAGCAGAAGCGCGAGCATGCGGTGTGGCCGCCGTTGCCGCGACTGCCGACGCAGTAGACGTAGGCGAGGCTTCGAACCGGCTTGCCGTTGTAGCGGAGCGGTCCGGTCGAAGCGTCGACCATCGCCTTGAAGTCGGGGAGGGTGATCACGCCGGCCAGGCCGGTCCCGAATTCGCCTTCGCCGGGCTGGTAGGCGTCGAACCCGGTGGCGACGATGATCGAGCCGACTTCGACGGCGATCGTCTCGGCGGACCCGCCCGACCCACTGACTCGGATGTCCACCTTGTAGTTGCCGAAGCTGCCGCCCTTGTTCGAGATCTCGGCCCCGGTGAAGACCGTGATCTGGGGCCGCTTCCTGACCTCTTCGGCGAGGCTGGCGATCAGACTCCAGCCGTCGCGCTCGTGGGGGAACATCGGTCCGAACTTGCCGACCCAGCCGCCCAGCTGCGGCTCGCGCTCGACGACGAAGACCGAGAGGCCCACGTCAGCGAGGCCAATCGCCGCTCGCAGGCCCGAAATCCCGCCGCCGATGACGAGGGCTTTCTGCTGCGTTTTGACCTCGAGCGGCTCGAGAGGGTCCGACAGGCGCGTCCTGCCGATCACGCCGCGGACGACGCCGATGGCCTTGCGGGTGGCGCCTTCCGGGTCGTTGGTGTGCGTCCACGAGACCTGCTCGCGGATGTTCGCCTGGTTGTACTCGTAGGGGTTCAGGCCGGAGCGCTTGGCCACGCCCCGGAAGGTGACGACGTGCAGCTTCGGCGAGCACGAGGCCACGACGAGGCCGTCGAGGTGGTTGGCCTCGATGTCCTCCTGCATCTCCTGCTGCCCGGCGTCCGAGCAGGCGAAGACGGTGTGCTTGGCGACGACTACGCCCGGTTCGTCCTTGACCGCGTCGACCACGGCCTGGACATCCACGTAGTCGGAGATGTTGCCGCCGCAGTGGCAGACGTAAACGCCGATGCGGCGTGCGGTGGGCTTCGACTGCTCGGTCATGCCACCGACTCCTTCAGCTGGGTCTGGGCCTCGCGGGCTCTTGCGGCTCCAGACGCCGCTTCGAGGTGGGCTGCGACCTGGGCGACGGCGGCGCCGGCATGGACGATCGAGTCGGCGATGTCCTTGGCCCCGGCCGCGGTACCGGCCACGAAGACACCGGGAATGCTCGTCTTGCCCGGATTCAGGTCCTCATCCGGTTCGGTGACGTAGTGGTACTCGTTGAACTCGAGGCCGGGCGTGCTCGGCTCGGTGCCATCGGCGGCGATGCCGAAGAGCCGCTCCGCTTCACGGTTTGGCTGGACGCCGACCGCGAGCACGACCATGTCGTACTCGGCCTCGACGATCGCCCCGCCGTGTTCGATGTCCTCGTACCGGAGGATCAGGTTGCCGTCCGGCTTCTCGGCGATCCTCGCGACGCGGCCCTTGACGTACGTCGCGCCCATGGCCTTGGCGCTTTCGTAGAACTCGTCGTAGCGTTTGCCGGGCGCCCGGATGTCCATGTAGTGGACCGTCACTTCGGCGAGGGGCAGGGCGCCCATCACCAGCTGGTTCTGCTTGATCGAGTACATGCAGCAGAACCGCGAGCACAGCGGATTGCCCACGGTTTCGTCGCGCGACCCGGTGCACAAGATGTAGGCGATCCGCTCGGGGACCTTGCCGTCGCCGGGCCGCAGGACCGTGTTGAACGGCCGCGTGGGGGCCAGCAGCCGATCCATCTGGGTGCCGGTGATGACGTTCTTGTAGCGGCCGAAGCCGTATTCGGGCTTCGCGTCCGCGGTGAAGAGCTTGTAGCCGGTGGCGACGACGACCGCCCCGACCTCCACTTCTTCGACGGTCTCCTTCATGTCGAGATGGATGCGCGTCCGACGGGCAGGCCTTGACGCACTCCTGGCACTCGGAGCAGACGCCGCAGTCGAGACAGTCGCTCGCCGAGTCGCGAGCTTCCGCCTCGGTCATGGGCGCCTCGATCTCCGCGAAGCTGAGGGCGGCGGCCGGAGCCGGGCCTTCCGGGGTGGCCGTCCCCACGGGTCCGTGGCGGACGTACGCCGACTGGCGGCCCAGGACCTGCTTCTTGTCCACGACCTCGAGGAGGCCGTCCATCTCGAAGCCGTCGAGCGCCTCGCCGGAGATGAAGCGGTCGATCATGTGGGCGGCACGGCGGCCCTGGCCAACGGCCCTGGTGATGTCCGAGGCGCCGGTGGTCGCGTCGCCCGCGGCGAAGACCCATGGAACGTTCGTCTGGAGCGTTCGCTTGTCCGTGGCCAGGGTGCCGTTCTCGTTGGCGCCGACCCCGCCGCCGTACACGGAACCTTTGGCCGCCATCCCGACGGCGGCGACGACGGCGTCGCACGGGATCGTGAACTCCGAGCCCTTGACGGGTTCGGGGCGGCGGCGGCCGGTGGCGTCCGGCTTGCCGAGGGTCATGCGCTGGCAGCGCAACCCGGTCACGCGGCCGGCGGCGTCGCCGACGACCTCGACCGGAGCGACCAGGAGTGAGAAGCGGACGCCCTCGTGTTCGGCGTCGTCGATCTCGGCCTTGTGGGCCGGCATCTCCTCGCGCCCTCGCCGGTACGCGATGGTCGTTTCCGTGGCGCCAAGGCGGGCGGCGGTTCGGGCCGCGTCCATCGCCACGTTGCCGCCGCCGACGACGACTACGCGCTTGCCACTCAGATCCGAGAGGGGATTGTCCGTGGCGGCCGCCGTGCCGGCGAGACGGACGGCCCGCAGGAAGTCCAGCCCGCCGTACACGCCATCGAGCTTCTCGCCCGCTATGCCCAGGGGAGTGGAGCGCGGAGTCCCGGTCGCGAGCAGAACCGCGTCGAAGCCGACTCGATGAAGCTCCTCGACGTCCGTGACCCGCGAGCTCGTGGCGATCTCCACGCCGACGGCCGTGACGTTGGCGATGTCCTGCTCCACGACCTCGGCCGGAAGGCGGTAGGCGGGCAGGGCGATGCGAAGGAACCCGCCGGCCACGGGCGCGGCCTCGAAGATCTTGACCGCGTATCCGCGGCGGGCGAGTTGCCAGGCGGCAGTCAGACCGGCGGGACCGGATCCGACAACGGCCACCCTCTTGCCGTTGGTGGGTGGGATTTCTACGTTGGGGCCGCTTTCGGAGGCGTAGTGCGCGTCGGCGGCGAAGCGCTTCAGGCGGCGGATGGGGAGCGAGCCCTCGGGTTCGCTTTGCGTGCCCTCGAGGGAGCCACGGCTGCACTCGCCTTCGCACGGGGCATAGCAGGCACGGCCGAGGGTCCCGACGAGCGGCGTCGCCTCGAGCACGAGCTGGAAGGCTTTCTCGTATTCGCCACTCCGAACCAGGGACACGTAGCCGTGGGCCTTGATGCCGGCCGGGCAGGTGTAGGTGCAGGGCGACGTGCCGGCCCGCTCGATGACGGCCTTCTTCGGCACGGCCTGGGGGAAGGCGATGTATGCCGCCCGCCGCGCGACTAGGTCGTAGTTGAACTGATCCGGCACGGCGACGGTGCAGGCCTGTTCGCAGAGCTGGCAGCCCGTGCAGGCTGCCTCGTCGACGAAGCGCGGCTTCTGGCGAACCTTCGCCTTGAAGCGTCCGCCGTCCAGGCGCTCGATGCCGTCGACCTCGGCGTAGGTCATGGCGGTGACGTTCGGATGGTGGATCGAGGCCGCCATCTTGGGGGTCGAGATGCAGCTCGCGCAGTCGAGCGTCGGGAAGACCTTGGAGAGCAGGATCATCCGCCCGCCGACGCTGGCTTCCTTCTCGACGAGGAGGACCTTGTAGCCCATGTCGCCGAGCTTGAGCGCCGACTCCATGCCGGCGATGCCGCTCCCGACGACGAGCGCGTCGTATGTGACGCCGGCGTGGCTCGTGGTCACTTGGTCGCTCCCGTCGTGTTCGATTGGCCGGCCGTCGCGGCCGCCGATGCGGCGACGTTTCCAGCCGCCACCGTCGCGGCCGCCGCCTCTTTCGCTGCCGCCTCCTTAGCCCGGAGAACGACCAGCGCTTCGGAGAAGCCGTTCATGTGCTTGGCGAAGTTCTCCGCGCAGACGGAGCAGATAGCCGATAGCCGGAGGCGGTTGGCGTCGTAGCCGTTGGCTCGGAGCAGGGCCTGCGCCTCGGCGACGATTCGCGAGGCCCGCTTCGCGCAATCCGGCAGAAAGGCGCACTCGTCTCCGTCGGAGGCGATGAATACGCCATCGAAGCCTTGCTTGATGGCATGGAGGATCCAGGAGGGTCTGACCCCGCTCGTGCAGGGCATGCTGATGACTCGCACGCCCGGCGAGTAGTGGAGGTGATTGCTACCGGCCAGGTCGATGCCGGGGTCGGAGATGTTGTTGGTCGAGAAGACCAGGATCCTCGGCACGGCCGCCGAGATCCCGCCTTCCGCGAGAGCGGCAACAGCGGTCATCAGTCAGAGCTCCTGCGGGCTGGCCCGCGGTCCCTCGTCAGGAAATGCTTCGGATTGCGCGGCGTGGAGTGGGCCCGTGAGGCGGCCGGCTACTTGCCGCGGCGGACGAAGACACGGTCGTAGCCGTCGGCCTCGAGCGAGCCGAGGAACTCGTGCCCGACCTTGCCGGACCACGCGGCCACGTCGCTCTTGGTGACCGGGTCGGTGGACCACAGTTCGATCACGTCGCCCACGGCGATGCCGCCCATGGACTTCTTGGCCTCGAGGAGCGGGCCAGGGCAGGCGGCGCCACGAGCGTCGACGGTTTCGGCGGCGGCGACGGCTTCGAGTTCGGCAGTGGAGAGAGCGGTCATTGGGTGGCTCCGTTTCTGGGGGCGCGTTGGGAACGCTGGGGAGTAGGGACTAGCGATCCGTGGCCGGAGCGGCAGTGGCGAGCGCGCGGGCGCTCCCCGGGTCGGGCTCCGCTGCCAGGACCGTGGGTTGTTCGGTGAACGCGGCGGCGAGGTCTCCGAGGCGGTTGATGCGGCGGATGAGAACCTGCCGCATCAGGCCGCAGGCCGCCACGATCTCGGGATCGGCAAGTTGATAGCGGACCTCGCGTCCATCGCGAACGGCGTCGACGAGTCCGGCGCCGCGAAGGGCGGCCAGGTGCTGCGAGATTGCCGGCTGCGGGATGCCGAAGTGCTCGGCCAGCTTGCGTACTTCCATCGGCCCTTCAAGGCCCAATAGATGGATCAATTCGAGGCGCCGCGGACTCGCCATCGTCTTGAGCAATGACGCCTGCAGCGTGTAGATCTCCCCCGGTGCTCCGACCATCTGCCAGCTGACCTCCGTCGTTCGTCCCGTCCGTCCGCGACCTCAGCCGCGCCTGTCTATGCAGTCATGCGTTTACTACGAATAGGTCGCATTCTGAATAGATGCGCCCCGGTCCATACGAGCCGGAAGGCCTGCCGAATCGGGTCCGTCGGTCACGAGTTGCCATTCGGTGGCGAGGGCGCGGGGGGGGGCGGTCGCGCGGGGGGCGGTCGCGCCGAGCGCCGGGCCGAGCCGAGCGCCGGGCCTTTCTTTCCCGTTCTGGCGCCGCCGCACGAGGAACCTGCGACCGGCAACACGATGATTCGTGGGCGGTCATGCCGGAGGGGGCCGTGATGACACTTCGGCGGTGGTCGTGCTCAGGCGACGCGGCGTTGACAGGCCCCGGGATCGACCTCGGCGCCGGCTCGGGCCAGATTTCTTGCAATTCCATTTGGTGAACGCTATGCGAGGAGTTCCGTCGAGATCGACCCTACTGAGTCGAATCTTAGTGCCCCAAAGGCCCGTATCTGTCCGTTTTCGACCTTCCGCAAGGGACGTACCCGCCCGCAACAGCCGTTTCCAACCCTGGACGAGGTCCAGCCTGTCGTAGATCTCGAACAACTTTCGCCTGAAGAACCTTATTCAATTCTTGGTGCGGCAAAGCTTGCCGCCGTTCGATCCAGCGCAGGCGGGCCTGCACTGCGTGCGTGCGCGCCCGACGCCCCCGGCAGCCTCCGCGGCTCGGCGCGGCGCCAGACCGGGGCGCTCCGCGCCCTCCCCACCGCCAAGGATGGCCTCGGGAACTTACCGGGCGCTTGCTTGAGAGCGAGGTGGCCAGCAGACGCCCGCTGCCGCCCGCCCGCCGCGCCCTCCGCCCGCCGCCCGCCACCGGCCCGCCGGGCCTCGACGTCGGCCCGCAATACAATCTCGGTATGAGCATCACCGAGAGACCGCGCGAGGCGGGCACGTCGACCGGGAGAGTCTTCCAGCGGGTTCTGGGCGGCGGGTTGCCCGTCGCGGCGAGGGCCGAGGGCGCGACCATCTGGGATACGGAGGGCCGCGCCTATCTGGACGCTGCGGGTGGCGCCATCGTCGTGAACGTGGGCCACGGCCGCCAGTCCATCGTCGAAGCGATGCGAAAGCCAGGCGGCCGCGTTCACGTACGTCCACGGCACGACGTTCACCAACGAGCCGCTGGAGCGGTACGCGCGGGCCGTCGGACCCCACCTTCCCGTCGACGATCCCGCCATCTACCCGGTGAGTGGCGGGTCCGAGGCGATCGAGAGCTGCCTCAAGCTCGTCCGCTCATACCATCTCGCGCGGCACGAGCCCGATCGAACCGTCGTGATCGCCCGGTACGGCAGCTACCACGGCAACTCGATGGGAGCGCTGGACCTCTCCGGCCGCGAACCGCTGCGACGGCCCTACGAGCCGTGGCTGGGACGCTTCCAGCACGTCAGCGCCGCGTATCCGTATCGGGGCGGAGAGGCCGCCGCCCATGCCCTTGGAGACACGCAATCGCTCGTCGACGAGTTGGAACGGACCATCGCCGAAGCGGGCGAGGGGAGAGTGGCCGCCTTCGTGGCCGAGCCAATTGTCGGGGCTACCCTCGGTGCCGTCGCCCCTCCCGACGACTATTGGACGGCCGTGGCTGAGGTTTGCCGGCGCCACGGGATCCTCGTCGTCGCCGACGAAGTGATGACCGGGTTCGGACGGACGGGGCGCTGGTTCGGGCTGGATCATTGGGGCGTTCGGGCCGACGTCATGGCCGCGGCGAAGGGCGTGGCCGGCGGGTACTTCCCGTACGCGCTGGCAGTCGCGAGCGGCAACGTCTACGAGACGATCACGCGCCCCGCGCTGCGGGGCGAGGCCGGCGGTTTCGTCCACGGTTTTACGTACAGCCACTCCCCGGTGGGCGCGGCCGTGGCCGGCGAAGTGCTCCGGATCCTCGAATTGGAGAACCTGGTCGAGGCGAGCCGAACCAAGGGCGAGCTACTGCGCGGCCTCCTTCAGGCTCGAATTGGCGATCATCCGAACGTCGGCGACATCCGCGGCCGGGGCTTGATGGTCGGCCTCGAACTGGTCTCGGATCGAGCCACGAAGGCCGCCTTCCCGCGCAAGGCTCGACTGATCGAGAACGTGATGGCCCACGCCCGAGCCGGCGGCGTCCTGCTCTACCACGGCACCGGCAACGCCAACGGCATCGACGGCGACACGGTCCTGCTCGGCCCGCCGTTCGTGACGACCGAGGCGGAGCTCACGAAGATCGCCGACGTCGTCGCGAACGCCATCGACGCCGCGGCCGGCGAGGTCGCCGCGAAGCTGGGCTAGCGACAAAGACAAGGGCGCGACCCGAAGGCCGCGCCCTTGTGAACATGGCCGCCCGCCGTCATTCGGGCGCCATCGCGAGGAGGCTCAGCCCGCCGCCGGCGTAGGAGGTCCTGCCAGCCGTCCGGGTCGAGTGCCGGGCCCTTCGTTCGGCTGATCGCCCCGTGCCGTCGGTGTCGGAGGCGTGCCCAGGCCGTAGTCGGGCGCGTCGCACTCGTATTCCGTCTCGACGTGGCTGAAGCCCATCCGGCTCGTGATGCCAGACAGGATCCGCGCGGCGACCACCAGGCCGACCGGCCCGAGGAGCCGCATCGTGGCCGGCACGAGCAGCGCCCGGATGATCGTGGCGTCGATGAGCACCGCGATCGCCATCCCGATGCCCAGGCTCTTGATGACGATGATCTGGGCGAGGCCAAAGGCCGCGAAGACCGAGACCATGATCAGCGCCGCGCCGGTGATGACCCGGCCGGTCCTGGCGAGACCGTCGGCGACCGCGATTCGGGTATCGCCGGTCCGCCGATAGGCCTCCTGGATGCGCGAGAGGAGCAGGACCTCGTAGTCCATCGAGAGCCCGAAGATGATGCTGAACATCAGGATCGGCACGATGGCGATCGTCATCCCGGGCGCCTGGAAACCCAGGAACTGCGACAGATTGCCGTCCTGGAAGATCCAGACAAGCGCGCCGAAGCTCGCGGTGAGCGACAGCATCGTCATCACCACGGCCTTGATCGGCAGGACAACGGAGCCGAACTGGAGTAGCAGCATCAGTGCCATGGCCGCGAGGATGTAGACGATCGCCATCGGCAGCTGCGCGTTCTGAGCGTCGAGGAAGTCGACCGTTCCGGCGTCGAGGCCGCCAACCGCGGCAGTCAGGCCGGGTCCCGGCTCGAGCGATCGGATCGAACGGACCAGATCCTGGGCCGCCTGCGTCCCAGGGGTCGGCGTGATCACCTGGAGATGGACCAGCGATCCCCGGATGTCGGCTGCCAGGAGGCCGTTGAGCGCGGCCGGACGTGCCGTCGGGGCTTGGGCCAGCAGGCCGGAGACGGCGGTCATCGCCAGTGGCTTGCCGCTGCCGTCGGTCAGCGAGTAAGGCCCGCTGACTGCGGCCACGCCCTTGAGGCCCGCAAGTCGGCTCGTGTAGTCCTGCATGGCGGCTACGTTGGAGGCGGAGAGGGGATCGCCCTTGACCGTGACCAGCACGTCGATAGGCTGGGACTGGCCGGCTGGGAAGTCGTTCTGGATCACGTCCCAGGCAACCCGAGCCTCGCTCGTGGCGGGCAGGACGTCGGCGCCGGGCAGACCCGGCTTCTCGCCCAGGAATGGAACACCGAACGCGAGGAGCAGCGCCAGGATCGGCAGCAAGACGGCCCACGGCCGAGCCATGACGCCGGCGGCGATTCGGCCCCAGAAGCCCGCCATTGGCCGGGACAGCGGCCTCGGCCGCGGGCATCGGCCACGGATACGCCGCCGGCCTCGACGACGGCTGCAGCCTGCGTCCGCCGCCGGAACGGGTTCGGGACGCGCAGTCGCTCCACCCGCGGCCCGAGGATCGACAGAACCGCCGGCAGGAACGTCAGGGCGTAGACGACGGAGCAGATCGCGATCAGCGCCCCGCCGATGCCCATCGAGCTGAGTGTCGGGGCGCGGAAGAGGATCAACCCGGAGAGGCCGATCGCGACCGCCGTGCCGGAGAACGCGACCGCCTTGCCGCTCGTGGCCACGGTTCGTTCAACGGCCTCTTCGACGGTGGCGCCGCAGGCCAGCTCCTCGCGGAAGCGGCTGACCATGAAGAGCGAGTAGTCGATCGCCAGCGCCAGGCCGAGCATCGTGATCACGCTGGTCACGAAGATGCTCATGAGGGTGTGCTGGGCCACGAAGTAGACGATCGCCAGCGTGGTCGGGATCGTCAGTCCGGCCACGGTGAGGGGCAGCCCGGCCGCGATGAGCGAGCCGAAGACCAGGATCAGGATGAACAGGGCTATCGGCAGAGAGACGGATTCGGCGCGAGCAAGGTCCGTTTCCGACTGGTTCTGTTGCGCCTCAGATAGGGCCGCGCTGCCGGTGAGCTGGACGGTCATGCCTGCCGGGGCGTGGATCTCCGAGCGGATCGGGTCCACTACGGCGATGGCCTGGTCCTCGCCGACGTTCAGGTTCACCAGTACCCAGGACGCGTTGCCCGAGTTGCTGATGAAGGCGGGGCTGGCCGTCTGGGCGTAGCCGACAACCGAGGCGACGCGCGGATCCGACTTCAGGGGCGCGAGCGCGCCGGCCAGCTGACTCTGGAAGGCCGGCGACGACGCGTCGGTCCGGCCCGGGGCCTGGAACAGGACGACGATCGAAGCGCCGCCCTGGCCGAAGTCGGCCGCCAGCTGCCTGGCCACCATCTGAGACTCGGAGCTCGGGTCGTACCAGCCGCCCGTGGAGAGGACCGACGACGTGCGGCTTGCGAACGTCAGCGAGATGGCGGCTGCCACCAGGGCGACGAAGGCAACCCATCGACGGCGGCGGTAGACGAAACTCCCCCAACGAGCAAACATGACCGTCCCTTCCGTGAGTTCGACATGCGCAGCGCGCGCTCGCACCCGGGAGGGGCGGAGTCTTGCCCTGCTCTGTCCTGTTGTCCGAAATGGGCGGTCGGCCGACCTGGCGGGATTTCGGGGTGCGGCTCGCGGAACCGCTCCGGTGGCCCGGTGCAAGGAGAATAGGGATTCTCTATTCTCTTTGTCAACTACCCGTCCCGTCGCATGCTCCGGTTGGACGCCATGGACGCGGCGGCTAAGATGTGGAGAACGACGGTTCTCCTATTGGACTGCTGATGCCAAGAATCAGCCCCCAGCACGAACAGGAAGTCCGCAACCGGATCGTGGACGCGGCAATCAAGGTATTCGGCGAGCTCGGCTATGACCGGGCCAGCATCCAGGACGTCGTCCGCGAGAGCGGGCTGTCCGTGGGCGCCGTCTACACGTACTTCAAGGGCAAGGAGGACCTGTTCCTCACGGCCTGCGCCTGCGAGGCCGAACGCGATACGGAGCGGCTGCAGCTTCGGCTGGCCGAGCTCGGAACGTTGACCGATCGGCTGAGCGTAGCCGTGGACTGGGCGGTCGCGATGGCGATAGGGGACCTCACGGCCAAGGGCGCGATGATCCATGCCTGGTCTCGGGGAGACACCATTCCGGAGCTTCATTCGATGCTCCAGAAGCAGCGAGAGGAATCGGTGGCATTTGCCCGCCGCCTTCTGAGCGATGCCGTCGCCGCGGGCGAACTGCCGGCCTGGATCGACGTGGCCTCCGTGGCCTCGGCCTTCATGTCCATGACGAGCGGCTTCATCGTGCTGGCCAACTCGGGAACGATCAGCTCGGAAGAGGCCAGGCGGGAGGCCTACGCGATCCTGGAGCTGCTCTTGTCCGCGCCGCCGCAGGAGCCCAAGGCCGTAGCCGATCTACGTACCCGAGCCGCCGCTACTGCCCCAGCCGGAGCCGTTGCCGGGGGCTGATCTCCCATCCGCCACATGACGGATGCCGGGGATGGGCGAAGGGACCTTCCGAAGCGCTTCCGGGAGCGCAATCGCGTGCCGGGAGGCCGCTGGAGCGGCCCCGCAAGCCGCGGTAGGCAACAGTACCTACGCCGTGTGGCGGAGTCGAGTATCGCCAAAGTTGGTGATGCCAACATGGCTTCGACCCCTTAGCTTGTCCACATGCGCGAAGGTTCCTTTGAGCAGCGTGTGTTTGACGACGCCCTGAACGGGCGCAACGGTCGTCGCCTGCTCAGCGGCCTCCCGCTCCCGGGGATCGTGACCGCGTCGGTCCTCGCGACCGCGGGCCTTGCGCTCTTCGCCGCAGCCTACGCTTTCGTTACCGGCAGTCCGCTCGTCGCCTTGGTCGGCTCGCTGGCTGTGGTTGCGTTCGTTGCGGTCCTGACGCTGGATCGCCGCGACCTTCGCGTCGCGGAGGCAACGGCGGCCGCGGCGCTTGAGAGGGCCCACGAAGCCGAAACCACGGAGCGTGCGCGGGCCGATCAACTTGCTCGCGTCCTGGAAGCCACCCAGGGGCTCCGGCTCGCGGGCGACCGCAAGCTCGACTACCTCGCGGTTCTGGCCGCGATCACCCCGCCCGGCGCCACGTCGTTCCTGGTCCGGAAGGACGCGGACGGAGAGGCGGTCGAGTCGGCCCACGGCCCGCTCGCGCCTCAGGTCGTCGGCCTGAGGATGCCGGCCGGTACCACCGAGAAGCGAGTCGTCGGCGTCCAGTCATTCAGCGCTCACGGTCACGCCGTCGGAGAACAGGTTCTCCCGGAGCACACCGTCGCGCTTGGCGCGCCGATAGAAAGCGCCATCGCCATTCCGCTCGATGGCCCGTGACGGTCGCGCCATGGGCTCCCTCCACATGATCGACCCGGACCGGGAGCGGGTCCTGGAGCCTTCGTTCGTGGCCCTTGCCCAGCTCGTGGCCAACCAGATCGCGGTGGCCGTGGAGAACGATGAGCTCCTGGCCGGCGCCCGACGCCAGCTCGCGGAAGTCGAGCGAGTCCAGCAGCCAGCTCGTCCAGGCCTCCAGGCTTGGCGCCATCGGTGAGCTGGCCGCCGCGGTCGCGCATGAAGTCAACAATCCGCTGACCGGAATCCTGGGCTTCGCGGAGCTGCTCCTTGCCGAGCTTCCGCCCGAGGACCACCGCCGGACCGAGGCCGCGATCATCCGCGACGAGGCGATGCGGGCCCGGACGATCATCCGAGCGCTGCTCGACTTCGCCCGGCCGCGGACGCCCCAGCGAACGCAAACGGACCTGAACGCCCTGGCGAAGTCCGCGGTGGAGCTCGTTCGATACCGGGCGCAGGAAGCCCATATCCAGATCCAAGAGGAGTACGGCGTCCTGCCTCACCTCGAGCTCGATCCCGAATCGCTTCAAGCAGGTTCTGCTGAACCTCTGCACCAACGGCGTCGACGCCATGCCCGACGGCGGCGAGCTTCCATCGGGACGAGCGTGGCGGATGGCCGCGTAGCCATTCGAGTCGCCGATACCGGCCTCGGAATGGATCGCAAGACGCGCGACCAGATCTTCACGCCGTTCTTCTCGGCCCGCGCTCGACGCGGATATGGAACCGGGCTCGGCCTCTCGGTGAGCCTCAACATCGTGGAAGGTCACGGCGGTATCATCGACGTCCAGAGCGAGCCCGGCCGCGGGGCCGTCTTCACCGTCTGGCTGCCGGTGGACTCCCGTCCAGACACCGTCGAATCCCGTCGAGGCAGCCACGGCCGACGCCCGGACTCCGGCAGGGGCATGCGGTATGACCTGGGACCTTCGAACCCGCTCGGGCAACGGCCGCCCGAGGGTGATGTGCGTCGACGACGAGCGAATCATCCTGCAGCTCGTCCAGCGCCTTCTGGAGATCCAGGGCTTCGAGCCGACCCCGTTCTCCGAGCCGACGGCGGCCATCGCGGCGTTCGAACCCGGCGTTTTCGACGCCGTGATCACCGACATCCACATGCCCGGCATGGATGGCCTGGCCCTGATGCACGCCCTGCGCGAGCGCCAGCCCGAGATCCCGGTCATCGTCGTGACCGGCCACGGAACGGTGGACACGGCGATCCAGGCCCTTCGCGAAGGCGCGACCGGAATGCTGGTCAAGCCCTTCACCGCCGAAGAGCTGCTCGCCGAAGTTCGACGGGCGCTGTCGTCCTCGCAGATGCGCTACGAGGCGCTGCAGTACCGCTACCTCAGCCCCGTCCTGGACTCCATCGCCCTGACCCTCTCGACCGCGATCGAGGCCCGCAACCTCGAGACGGGCGAGCACTGCCGCCAGCTCGGCGTCCTCTCGGAGCGAATGGCCGCCGTCCTGGGCCTCGACGAGCACCAGCGGACGTCGATCCGGATCGGCGGCTACCTCCACGACATCGGCAAGATCGGCATCGCCGACGCGATCCTGCTCAAGCCCGGGCGGCTCACCGACGAGGAGATGGCCGAGATGCGCCGCCACTCCGAGATCGGCGCGGCCATCCTCGAAGTCCACGAGGCCATGGCGGATATCGCCCAGATCGTCCGCCACCACCACGAGCGCTGGGATGGCCGCGGCTATCCCGACGGCGTCAGCGGGGCGAACATCCCGCTCGGTGGCCGGATCATCGCGGTCGCCGACGCTTTCAGCGCCATGATCACCGACCGCATCTACCGGGCCGCGCTGCCGGTCGAGCGCGCCTGGGCCGAATTGCGAGCCCATCGCGGCACGCAGTTCGACCCGGAGATCGTGGACGCGTTCGAGAAGATCGTCGACGAGTAGGGCAGGCTTCGCCCGCTCGACCCGGCCGTCGAGGGGAAGCTCCAGACGTCCATCGAACCCTTCCACGGCGGGCTCCGCGGCGCTGCACAACCGCCTCGCGATCATGCCGTCGCTGCAGCCGCTGGCCATCTCGACGACTGCGCTGGAGAAGTGCCCCGTGGCGGCTCCCGACGATCAGTGCGCGGTCATCGCTTCAGGTGAAGGCTGCGAGATCGCCCAGCCAGAGCCGGCCGCGACCGTCCTCGCCGATGGCTCCGGGCGAGCCGCGCAGGTCGCCTGACGTTCTCGCTCGGGAATTGGCTCAGGCCGAGCCCGCGGTAGCGCCGGCTGACGATCCAGAGCCCGAGCAGGACGATCAGGACCGGCCCCACGAGTTGCGTCGGCGGGGAAGTTCAGGCTCGATTGCGCGACCTGGATCGCGCCCCACAGGGCCAGGAGCAGGCCGAAACCGAGCATCCAGCCCACCCGGTGGCCTGAGGAGGACCGCAGCAGGGCGGTCGCGGCGAATCCGACGCCGACGAACAGCGTGCCCCAGCCGTCGCCCTTGATGACCGAAGCCGAGGTCAGAAGACCCGGCCAGCGCAAGGGCCGCGATGAAGACGCCGACGTAGAGCGCGAAGGAGTTCTTGTCCCGGATTCCGACGCCGATCAGGACCGCGCCGATTGCCGCGAAGAAGGCCGACGTGGTGACCTGGGCAATCGTGAAGAACTGGCCCGCGACCAGGAGCAGACCGAAGACGATCAGGAAGATCCCGAACAACGGCACTCCCGAACGCCGGTAGGTCCAGCTCCGCGCGTAGCCCCAGTCGTCGGAGCCGACGATCCTGGGCGAATCCTGCTTGCTCATGAGCGCAGCTTACCAGGAGGCCAGCCGCCGAGATCAGCCCGCGGTGACCCCGGATTCGAGCTGCGCGTTGACGCTCAACTTGACGTTGCCCTGGAGCGCGCGCGAGATGGGGCAATTGTCCTTGGCCGACCGTGGCGAGCTCGCTGAACCGCGCCGAGTCGATGCCCGGGACGCGGCCACGGACCGTGAGCGTGCTGCTCGCGACCGTCCACTTGCCGTCGATCCGGTCGAAGGTGACTTCGCAGCTGACGTCAAGGTTCTCCGGAGGGGTTCCGGCCCTGGCGAGCTCACCGGAGAAGGCCATCGCGAAGCAGCTCGCGTGGGCCGAGGCGAGCAGCTCTTCCGGGCTCGTCCGTCCGTCGGAGGACTCGGCTCGAGATGCCCACGTGACCGGCAGGTCGCTGAACGCGTCGCTGCTCATCGCGTGGAGGGACCCTCGGCCTGACTGCAGATCTCCCTTCCAGCTGACCTCGGCTCGCCGTATGGCCGCCATGGCGGTTCCTCCTGTGTTCCAGCGGAGTTGTCTGCGTGGGATCCTCGCACCGGGCGTCTGGCAGCCGGCGACGGCCGATTGGACGGACCGGTTGTCGGGACGCCTTGAGCCGGCGGCACCGCAGACCTAGGGCGTGGCCGCCGGACGGCCGCCCGCCGCCGGCAGCTGGACCGGGCGTCTTCCGGAGCGGGACCGCCACGGCCCGCCTCATGGGCACGCGCGACGCGACCTCCCGGAACAGGGCTCGGTTGGCGGCGGCGGTCACGGCCTCGGATCGCTCGAGCGTCACGCGCTCCGCCGAACGCGAGATACGCGTTCAGCGCGTCGCCGAACGCAGCCACGAACCCTGGGGCGGACAGGGGATCGAACCCGGGCTCGAAGGTCAGCCCCAGGATGCGGGCCGCCTTCGCGCGACGATCGAGTCGCGGCTCGATCCGGCCAACGAGCCGATCGCCGAAGAGCATCGGCAGGACGTAGTAGCCCCAGCGGCGCTTCGCCGCGGGTGTGTAGACCTCCCAGATGTAGTCGAAGTCGTAGAGGGGCCGGAGGAGCGAGCGGTCCCACATCAATGGATCCAGCGGCGCGAGGAAGCTGACCGCGGGCTCGTCGAGGTCCCGGTGAGTGGCTGTGGCGCCTTCGGTCTCGCTCACGGCTCGTTGGAGGATCGGCATCTCCTCGCCCATGACGAAACGCGGGCCGCGGACTCCCTCGACGGCGACCGGCGACGAGTTCGCCGGATTCGACCATCTCCCTGCGGAACTCCGCCTTCAATGAGCTGGGCTGGACGCCGAGCCAGACTTCGGCGCTGCCGGTGCCGCCCAGGAGGCCGTGGGCGCGATGCCGCGACAGGAACTTGTGGCGCATCTGGTCGCGCTCCGAAGGCCGCTTCGCGAGCAGCTCGGCCGGGAAGAGACGTTCGGTGAGGTCGTAGTAGCGGCGATTGCCATCCCGGCGGGCGAGGCCGAGCGTGCCGACGACGGACAGCGCCTCCATCACCGCCCGGACGGCGGTGGTGGGCCCCCAGAACCACTCGATCGCCGCTTCGCGTTCGAAATCGAGCGTGCACTTGGGTCCGTTGGCGCGGATCTCGGCCAGGATCTTCTCCGCGAGGACGCCTTGCTCGTTGACCAGGCTGCCGGCCCGGCCCAGCGTGGCTCGGTCCCAGCTGACCCGATAGAACGGCAGCTCGTGCGTGGGAAGCAAGTTGAGCGACTTGTTGTACGTCTCGAACAGGGCCCGGCGTCCGTACAGCAACTCGTCCGTGAGCTCGCGCTTGTAGCCGGAGACCCGCGCCTGGAGGACGAGATCGTGGTTGCGGCCCGCGACGTCCAGCGGATCGAACTGGAGCGAGCCCAGCCGTTCCACGACCGTCATGACGCTCTCGTGGGACGGCGGTAGCGAGCGCGGCGGCGCGAGCAGATGGCGGATGGCAAGGAACCGGCGAGCGGTCGCGCGGCTTATCTCCAGGGGCATGCGGGGATTGTCGCCGATGTCTCTGACGAAAGCTGTCAGCTTTGCCGGCGGCGGGCCGGATGCTTCGGCGGGTGCACGTCAGGCTCGCCTCCCGCAAGCAGAACGACCGAGCGCGGCCCGACCTTGACTTCGTCGGCGGGCGACAACACAGGTCGCGCCCCCGCGAT
Organism: uncultured Chloroflexia bacterium; assembly: GCA_963816135.1. Lineage (GTDB taxonomy): Bacteria > Chloroflexota > Limnocylindria > Limnocylindrales > CSP1-4 > Fen-1039. The sequence continues at coordinate 877,544 of CAWFJD010000017.1, read as the reverse complement.
CGAGTCGCCGGCCCCGCCGGCCAGATCGAAGGTGTCGAGCTCCGTTCTCCAGACCCTCGGTTCGCCCACGTCCGGGATAGTGAAAGACAGCTCCTCCCACCAGCCGTTCACGATCAGGATCAGGTCGTCGTCGAGGATCGGGCGGCCATGAGCGTCTCTGTCGGCGTCGCGGCTGCCGTCCAGGTATGCCATGACCGATCGAGTCCAACCCGCGTTCCAATCCGAGTCCGTCATCGCCAGTACCGAACGGCGTGAACCAGCGGATGTCCTCGGCCCTCGCCCCCGTGGCATACCGCCGCCGCCGGAGCAACGGATGCCGGCCGCGCAGTCGCCACGAGCTCCCGGGCAAAGCGCAGCATCGCCTCGTCGGCGTGCTCCCAGTCGAACCAGGAGATCTCGTTGTCCTGGCAGTAGGCGTTGTTGTTGCCCAGCTGGGTCCGGCCCGATCTCGTCGCCGCCGAGCAGCATTGGCACGCCCAGACTCAGCACGAGCGTGGCCGAGCATCGCGCGCGACTGCCGGGCCCGGAGATCCAGGATCGCGGGATCCTCCGTCGGTCCTTCGGCGCCGCAGTTCCAGGACCTGTTGTCGTCGGTGCCGTCGGCGTTGGCGTTGCCGTTGGCTTCGTTGTGCTTGCCGTTGTACGAAACCAGGTCCCGAAGCGTGAAGCCGTCGTGGGAGGTGACGAAGTTGATCGAGGCGTTGGGCCGTCGATCGCGAGGGCCGTAGAGGTCGGCCGAACCGGCCAGGCGGGTCGCCAGCTGCGGCAACGTGCCGTCCGTGCCGCGCCAGAAATCGCGGACGGTGTCCCGGTAGCGGCCGTTCCACTCGCTCCACAGGGCCGGGAAGCGGCCCACGTCGTAGCTGTCCGGCTGGCCGACGTCCCATGGTTCGGCGATGAGCTTGACCCGAGAGACCACCGGATCCTGAGCGATGAGGTCGAAGAACGCCGACAGGCGGTCGAACTCGCCGTCGTCGACGGGCGAGAGCGACGGCAAGATCGAACCGGAAGCCGTCCACGTGCATCTCGGTCGTCCAGTAGCGCAGCGAATCCATCATCAGCCGAAGCCAGATTGGGCTGTCCGCGTTGGGCGAGTTGCCGGTCCCGGTGGTGTCGAAGTAGAAGCGCAGATCGTCGGGCACCAGGCGGTAGTAGGCCTCGTTGTCGAGGCCGCGGAACGAGAGCGTCGGCCCGAGGTGATTGCCTTCGGCCGTGTGGTTGAAGACGACGTCGAGGATCACTTCGAGCCCGGCCGCGTGGAGGGCCTTGACCATGGACTTGAACTCGTGGATCTGGCCTTCCGGACGGCCCGCCCGCACCTCTGCCGAGTAGCTCGGGGTGCGGAGCGAAGAAGCCGAGGGTCATGTAGCCCCAGTAGTTGTCCAGATTTCGGGCTCGCAGGTAGGCGTCGTCGAGGTGACTGTGGACCGGGAGCAGCTCGACTGTGGTTACGCCGAGCCTCGTCAGGTGATCCAGACAAGCAGGCGAGGCAAGCCCCGCGTAGGTGCCGCGCAGTTCCGGCGGCACGTCCGGGTGGCGCTGGCTGAAGCCCTTGACGTGGGTCTCGTAGATGATGGCGTCGGAGTAGGGGATCAGCGGCGGTGCGTCCGTCCCCCAGTCGAACCGCTCGTCGGACGACGATGCCCCGGACCATGCTCGGGCCCGAGTCGAGCTGGCTCATCACGTCCGGCTGGCCCGGCACGTAGCCGAGCATCTCGTCGCCCCACTTGACGTCGCCGTCGACGGCCCTGGCATACGGATCGAGCAGCAGCTTGTGGGGTTGCAGCGCACGCCGCGCGGCCGGATCGTACGGTCCCGCGATCCCGGTAGCCGTAGCGCTGGCCCGCCCGAACCCCGGGCACGAACCCGTGCCAGACGCCGGCATCCCGCTCGACGAGGGGCAGTCGCGACTCACGCCCGGCACCGTCGAAGAGGCAGAGGGTCACGCCGTCGGCCACGCTCGAGAAGACGGCGAAGTTGGTGCCGCCCTCGGCGACCGTGGCCCCGAGCTGATAGGGCCTCCCGGGCCAGACCTCCTTCAACGTCCCCTCCCTCTGATGTGACTCGGCCGCTTGGCTCAGACTGCCACTCAGCCGGCCGAAGGTCCAGATTCCACCAGATCTTGCCGCTCCTGGTTGCCCATGGCAGAGCAGTGGCTCGCCCGACGCCATCCCCGAGTCGCGGTCCATGGCCGCATCGACGGCGGCGAGCAGCGATTCGACCGAGAAAGGCTTGGCCAGGAACGGCACCGAGGCGTCGCGGCCGACCTCGACGATCTCTTCGGCGTAGCCCGAGACGAGCAGCACCTCGCAGGCCGGCCTGGCGGTTTCGCAGCCGGATCGCCAGCTCCGGGCCGCGCATCTCGGGCATGACCACGTCGGTGACCAGCAGGTCGATGGGCTCGGTCATCGAATCGAAGGCGAGGATCGCCTCGTCCGGGCCCGGCAGCCGCCGTGACGTCGAAGCCCGCCCGGGCGAGAACTCGTTTGGCGATGCCCCGCAGACCCTCCTCGTCCTCGACCAGGAGGATCCGGCCGGAGCGCTTGGCGTCGATCCTGACGCCGTCGGAATCGGGCGGCCGGCTCGCGGATCGGCATCGCCTCGCGCATGACCGTGGGGAAGAAGATGCGGAACGTCGTGCCGTGGCTCGAGTTCCGAATCGACGATGACCGAGCCGCCCGACTGCTTGATGATGCCGTAGGTGGTGGCCAGGCCGAGGCCGGTGCCCTTGCCGGGCTTGGTCGTGTAGAAGGGCTCGAAGATGTGGTCTCGGGTCTCCGCGTCCATGCCCACGCCGGTGTCGCTTACCGAGATCGTGACGTAGTCGCCGGCGCTGAGTCTCGCGCGGCCGGTTCCGGCTGGCGTGGGTGTAGTGGACGTGGCCGGTCTGGACGACGAGCTTGCCGCCGGTCGGCATCGCGTCCCGTGAGTTCAGGGTCAGGTTGAGGATCACCTGCTCGAGCTGCGTCCGGTCCACGCGGAGGAAGCCGGCGTCGGGGTCGAGCATCATCTTGAGCTCGATCTGCTCGCCGATGAGGCGCCGGAGCATCGATTCCACGCCCGAAGCCACGTCGTTGACGGCGAGGACCTGGGGCGCCAGCATCTGGCGGCGGCTGAAGGCCAGGAGCTGCTGCGTCAGGCCGGCTGCCCGCTCGGCGGCATCGCGGATGCCGGTCACGTACTCGGAAAGGTCCGTGCCGGCCGGTTCGTCGATGGAGAGCTCGGCGAAGCCGATGATCGCGGTCAGGATGTTGTTGAAGTCGTGGGCGATGCCGCCGGCGAGGCGGCCGACGGATTCGAGCTTGCTGGCTTCGAACAGCTCGGCCTGGAGCCGGTCCAGCTCGCTCGTGTCCTCCATCAGCGAGATGGCGCCGAGAATGTGGCCCGCCTCGTCGGCGATCGGGGCGAAGTGGGCGCGGACGTTGATCGGCCGCCCGTCCTTGGTCTTGCCCGGCAACTCCTGCTCCGTGACCGAGGCCCCGGCGAAGACCCGCGGCATGAGGGCGCGTCCTTCGGCCTGGTCGCCGGGCACGATCGGCGAGCGGTGGCCCATCATCTCCTCGGCCTTGTAGCCGAACAGCTGCTCGGCGGCGCGGCTCCAGAACAGCACGCGGCGGTGGCGGTCCACGACGACGATGGCCAGCGGCGACGAGTCGAGGATGGCCCGCAGCGTCTCCGAGGTCTGGCGGAAGCGCTCCTCGAGCGCCTGCTGCTTCTCCGCCGCCGCGGTCTGCTCCTGGACCATGTCCGACCATCGAGGTTATCGCCAGAAAGACGATCAGGACGCCGCCGAGGCTGATCGCGGCCCAGTCCGGAGCCGTGCCCGCCAGGCCCTGGGCGGCGAGGATCACCGGCGCGACCATGCCCGCCCCGACGAGGGTCACGATCCTCACCGGCGTCATGCGGTGGGCTTTGTTGACGTTGAGGCGAGCCGGCCGGGACATGCTCGGGTGAAGCGCGGCCGCGCCCCAGAGTCCGTAGTGGACGACGATGCTCGCGCCGGCCCAGAACGAGCCCGCCCAGGGACCGCCCGCCTGCCGCAGGCCATCGCCGATGAGCAGGGCGATGACGCTGATCACGAACAGGCGAATCGAGGCCGTGCCGGTCTCGGAGCCCAGGAGGAGGCAGGCAACCACGCCGACGAGGGCGATGTCGCATAGCAGGAACGAGATCTGGACGACCCGGTCTACCCGCTCCAGCGTAGCCGAGTTGAGGATCGGATTGCCGAATACGACCCAGGCCACCAGGGCGATGCCGGCCGTCAGGATGCCGCCGTCGAGAAGGACCGCCCAGCCCGCGCCGAGCGGCCTCCGAACCACGAGCAGGGTGAAACCGAGCGTCACGACGGGATAGCCCGCCAGGTACAGGATCTGGCTCGCGGCCGGGAAATGGGCGGCATGGACCGGCGCGTTGCCGATCACCGCGGCGAGGTCCCCCAGGGCAAAGCAAAGCTGGCCGGCGGCGAGGAGCAACCACGGTCTTGTGGGGCGCGGTTGATAGAGCGCGATCCCGGCCACGACCGCGGCCACGCTGGCCAGGCCAAGGATGGCGCCCAGGATGCCTTGCTGGATGCTTCCCCCCGCGGCGAAAACGAACGTCGCAAGCGAGGCGACCAGGAAGGCGGTCCACAGTCGAGTGCTGACAGTGGCAGGCACGGCCCGAATCGATGTCACTCGCGCAGGATGGCGCACCGGCACGAATTCCGCGAATGACCAACACGTCCTACGCAGAATTGATGGGCGCTTCAGGCTCGGCTCGCCGAACCTCGCCGGCGGTCATGAGGGGACGCGGCCAGGCCTCCGGATCCGGGCCGAACGGCCAGCGGTGCGGCCGCTCAACGGGCTAGTACCAGGCGTGGGCCTTGTAGAAGCTGTAGGCCTCACAAGCGGATCCGTAGCGGTCGTACACGTACCAGAGGCCCCATTTGACCTGGACGAGCGGGCTGTAGCGCCAGTTCGAGCCGAAGGCGGCCATCTTGGAGCCCGGGAAAGCCTGGGGGATTCCGTACGCGCCAGATGGCGTACCGGCTCGCGGGTTCCACTTCGATTCCTTGGTCCAGATGGCGTTCACGCAGTCGTATTGCCTCGCCCCGATCCGGTTCTTGACGTAAGTCCGGGCGTTCCAGACCGTGTCGCGCGGGGTCGGCTTGGGCGTCGCCTTCGGCGTCGGCGTCGGGGTCGGTGTGGGTGTTGGCGTAGGCGAGGGCGTCGCGGTGGGAGTCGGCGTCGGGGTCGGAGTCTCGGTCGCCCGCGGCGCCTCCGCGACCAGGAAGTCGGGAGCCCTGGCCGGATCGCCGGGTATCCACGCAGCCCGGAGTTCCGCGCTGGGAGTGGGACTGCCGGACGTTCGTTCCTCGCCTCTGCTCGGGCAGGACGAAGATGACGGCGTCCAGGAGGACCACGGACAGCGTCACCAGGCCCAGAACGGCCGCAGGGTGCAGATGCTTCAAGTCGCCTCTTCGTCATCCGGATGCGCCGACGCGACCGGCGTGTCGGCCTCGCTCGCCTGGGTTCCGAGAGCCGGCAGGGGCCAGCCAGGGCCACAAGCCTCCGGCCGCGGAGAATAGCACGACGTCGGCCGAGACACGGCCGTTCGGATCGACCGGAAGCATGGTTTGACTGCTCGCCGGGCAATCCCGATAATGTGACTCGGAATTAGCCTATTTCCACGGGGCGGTCCGGCGTCCCCCTCCGTTCGGACCGCCACCCTTTCTCTTCTCCGTTACATTTCCGTTCTGCAAGGAGCGACATGGCGAACAGCCCACAGATCGTCTCCAGCGAGTACAAGTACGGCTTCCACGACGAAGTCGACTACCTCGAAGAGACAAAGCACGGCCTGACTCGCGGCACGGTCGAAGAAATCAGCCGCATCAAAGACGAGCCGGCCTGGATGCTGGATTTCCGCCTTCGCGCCTACGAGCACTTCCTGTCGCGCCCGATGCCGCAGTGGGGCGGCAATCTCGGCCAGATCGACATGGACAAGATCGTCTACTACCGCAAGGCGTCCCAGGGTGAGGAGAAGTCCTGGGACGACGTCCCGGACAAGATCAAGGCGACGTTCGAGCGCCTCGGCATCCCCGAGGCCGAGCGCAAGTTCCTCGCCGGCGTCGGCGCCCAGTACGACAGCGAGGTCGTCTACCACAACGTCCGCGAAGAGCTCACCAAGATCGGCGTGGTCTTCATGGGCACGGATCAGGGGCTGCGCGAGTACCCGGAGCTCTTCAAGAAGTACTTCGCCACGGTCGTCCCGCCCGAAGACAACAAGTTCGCGGCGCTGAACAGCGCCGTCTGGTCGGGCGGTTCGTTCGTCTACGTGCCGAAAGGCGTCGAGGTCCCGCTGCCGCTCCAGGCCTACTTCCGGATCAACGCCGAGAACACCGGCCAGTTCGAGCGGACGCTGATCATCGTGGAAGAGGGGGCCAAGGTTCACTACATCGAGGGCTGTACCGCCCCGATCTACACCACCGACGCGCTCCACGCCGCCGTGGTGGAAGTCATCGCCCTGCCGGGCTCCAAGGTCCGCTACACCACGATCCAGAACTGGTCGAACGACGTCTACAACCTCGTGACGAAGCGGGCCCACGCCCACACGAACGCCACGGTGGAGTGGATCGACGCGAACACCGGCTCCAAGCTGACCATGAAGTACCCGAGCATCTACCTGCGCGGCGAAGGGGCCACCGCGGAGGTGATCTCCGTGGCGGTGGCCGGCAGGGACCAGCACCAGGACACCGGCGCGAAGGCGATCCATCTCGCCCCGAACACGCGATCCCGGATCATCTCCAAGTCGATCTCCAAGGACGGCGGCCGAACCACGTACCGCGGCCAGCTGCGAGTGGCTCCGGGCGCGACGGGAGTGGTCGCCAGCGTCCGCTGCGACGCGCTCCTCCTCGACGAAGGCAGCCGTTCGGACACGTATCCGTACATCGACATCCAGGAAGACGACACGACCATGACCCACGAGGCCACGGTCGGCAAGATCAGCCAGGACCAGATCTTCTACCTGATGAGCCGCGGCCTGACGGAGAACGAGGCCACGAACCTGGTGGTCCAGGGATTCCTGGAGGTCTTCACCAAAGAGCTGCCGATGGAATACGCCATCGAATTCAATCGCCTGGTCAAGATGGAGATGGAGGGTTCGCTAGGGTGACCGCACGATGACCTCCGCCGAGGGGGCGCCGGCACGAACCGCCGGCGCAGCCGCCACTCCGACAACAGCGCCGTCGCGCCCTCCTCGCCAGGCCCCCACGGACCTGACGCTTGCCTTCATCGACGAGTCCAACGTGCGTGCCCTGGCCAGCTCCACGGGCGAGCCCGATTGGCTGCTGGCCGACCGGCTCGAAGGCCTGCGGCTGTTCGACGCCCTGCCTATCGAAACGAACCAGCTGTACACGCCTTACGTCGACCTCCGGAACGCCCATCTGGCGGACGTCCGACCCGTGCCTCCGGCGAGCTCCCACGGCGACTGCGACGAGATGCCCGAAGGCGCCGGGGCAATTGCCCAGGTCAACGAGGATGGCGTCTGCACGGTCGCGATCTCGGACGAGGCGAAAGCCGCGGGCCTGATCCTCGAGCCGCTCTCTGAGACTCGCCGCCGCGATCCGGAGATGTTCCGACGCCTTCTCGACGGCGGCTGCGCCCTGCCCGAGAACGACAAGCTCGCCCAGATGACCCGGGCGCTCTGGTCCGACGGAGTGCTGCTCCACGTGCCGGATGGCGTCCGGCTCGAGCGACCGGTCGTCCTGCGCTGGACCGTCGGCAAGCCCGGCACCGCGCTTCTGGCTCGAACGGTCATCTCCGTCGGCTCCGACGCGGAAGTCTCGGTCGTCGAGGAGCAGTTCTCCTCGCTGCCGGCCGGGCTCGACGGCGCGGTCGAGACGGCCCAGGCGTTCTATGCCGGAACCACCGAAGTCAAGCTCGGCCAGGCCTCGATACTGTCCTTCGCGGGGCTCCAGGACCTGCCGCTCCACCAGATAGCCTTCCAGCATCGGTCGGCCGTGGTGGGCAAGGCTTCCACGGTCCGCTGGGCGCTCGCCCAGCTCGGCAGCCGGGTCGTGCGCAGCCGGATCGACAACCGCCTCGAGGGCGACGGCGCGACGGTAGAACAGGCCGAGATCGTCTTCGGCTCGTCGGACCAGCTGTTCGACCTGACTTCCTACACGCGCCATGTCGGCCGCGACACCACGGGCAACCTGCTGTCCAAGGGCGCCCTCGGCGACAAGTCGCGGGCGTACCTCAAGGGCCTCATCACGATCGAGCGGACGGCTCACGGAACGGACAGCTTCCTCGGCGAGTTCGGGATGCTGCTGTCGCGGCAGGCCCGATCGGTCGCCATCCCGAGCCTCGAGATCGACCAGCCCGATTGCCGGCGTGCGGCTCACGCCAGCGCCGTCGGCCCGATCGACGAGTCGCAGCTCTTCTACCTCCAGAGCCGCGGTCTCGACGCCGAGGAAGCGCGCAAGTTCGTGATCCTGGGCTACCTGGAACCCGTGGTCGCGCGCGTGCCGCTCGAGTCCGCTCGAGAGCATCTCCGCGACCTCCTCGAAGCCAAGTGGCAGGCTCGGGCGGGCCACCCCGAGGCCGCGGCCTCCGTAGCCTGAGCCGCCCGATGTCCGCGCCGCTTTCCGGGTTGAGACGTCTGGACCTGTGCGCCGCCGACGAAGTCGCGCCCGGGACGATGAAGCTGATCGAGGTCGACGACGAGCTCGTCCTCGTCACGAACCTGGCGGGCGTCTTCCACGCCACTCAGGGCATCTGCTCGCACCAGTATTTCGAGCTGGACAAGGGTTTTCTGACCGGCAACTCGATCACCTGCGCGCTGCATCTGTCGCGCTTCGACCTGGACACCGGCGAGCCGCTCGATCCGCCGGCCGAGTGGCCGCTGGCGGTCTATCCGGTGGTCGTGGAAGACGGACGCGTCCTGATCGAAGTCCCGGAAGGCCCGCTCGAGGTGAACCGATAAGTCCGGGTGCGTCGGTGCCCTCAGAGCCGGCGCCGCCCTCGGAGCCCGCGCCGCCCTCGGGCCGGCGCCGCCCGCCCAGGATCGCCTACCTCGGCAGGATACGGCCCAGGCCCAGCTGTTCGGCGCGGGCCAGGATCGCCGAGGCGAAGACCACGTCCGCGAGGCCCGTGCCCAGATGGGACACGAGAATTCGGCCGGCAGGTCGGCGCGTTCCTTCACGAAACGCCTCGCCGATGGTCATGTCCGGATCCGGATAGCCCGCGAAGGTATCGGCCGAGCGGGTGGCCAGGAACTGGTCTCGCTCGTCCACGAGGAAGAACGCCTCGCGGGCCAGCGAGGCGGGCGCCTGCATGTCGTAGTCCACGGCGACGAAGAGCACGTCCGGAACGAGCCAGGCGGGATCGAGGGCCTGGCGTTCCGGCCCGAACGAAACGACCGAGAGGACCACATCCGCGCCTTCGACCGCTTCGCGAATCCCACCCGCCACGGCGATCGACGCGAGCCCGGGAATGTTGCCCGACTCGCGGACCAGCTGCTCGGCTCGCGAGCGCTCCACGTCGGTCACGGTCACGGACGCGCCGCGAAGCACGTGGCCGATCACCGGCAAATGGCTTCGAGCCTGCGCCCCGGCTCCCAGCACGGCGACTCGGGCGGGCCGATCGAGTCTCTCCGGGGCGAAGCGGCGAATCGCCACGCCGCTGACGGCCGCCGTCCTTTGGGCCGTTATCGAGCCCGCGTCCATCACCGCGATCGGCAAGCCGGTGGCGGCGTCGTTGAGGATCACGAGGGCGTTGTAGGTCGCCAGGCCGAGCGTCGGGTTCAGCGGAAAGCCGGCGATCCACTTCATGCCGATCAGGTCGGCGCTGCCGTCGTCGGCTTCGCCCGGAAGGAGGGCCGGCATGGCGTGGGCGAGCGACCCGATCTGGCGTGGCTGGACGCCGATCTTGGCCGGCATCTGGGCTCCGGCCCCGAGTGCCCGCATCGTCAGCTCGGCGAGCCCCAGGCGCTCGATGAGCGTTGGCGCCGCCCCGGCGACTTCTTCAGCGGAGAGGTGTCTGAGCTGTCTCATGCTCCTGGTCGGGCCCTCTGGCGGTGGTGGCAGTCTCGAGGAATTGTGGCGCCGTTCCGAGCGGCGTGCCGCGCCGGGCGGCTCGAAGTGCGCGCGCTCGGAGTGTAGCGGTACGATTGCGGCCGCCGAGGCGGGGCTTCGACGACCCGGGACGCGAACCCATCGCGGTTCGTCGGGAAATGTCCGGACGGTCGGCCTGGCCGAGGGATCGAGGCATTCCGTCCGAGCTCAAGGAGGCAGCGTGCAAGGAGCAAGAGGCCTGGTCGTCGGCACCCTGGTCGGTGCGGCCGTGGGACTCTTCGTCATGTCGTCCCTCCATGCCACCGACATCGTCGGCGCGCTCGTGAGGCTGGGCGTCGGAGTCGTCCGTGTTCGCGGTCGTGGCGACCAAGAGCGACGCGAGCGACGAAGCTGCCGACGCCGCCTGGCGAGCCGCCTCGCTCGATCTGCCGCCCGTCTCCGATCGGACCCTGCTCGAGCGGGCTCAGGCGAGCATGCCCGGCCCCGACCACAAGAAGAAGCCGCAACGAAAGCCGCTTGCCGCGGTTTCGGCCGTGGCCTCGGGTTTTGCGGCGGCTCGCGGCGTCGCGCTGCGCGGCAACCAGCCTGAGCCGCCGGCCGAATCCCAAACCGCCGGCAACGGAGCCGGGGGAGATTGCTCCGCAGGCCGCGGCCGAGGCAGTGGCCGACGGCCTGGCGGTCGATCGGGCCATCTCCACGGACCAGGGCCCGGAGGCGGTGTGAACCCGGTCGATCGCGCGACTCTCGAGGCGAGGCTTCGGGACGAGGGGCTGGAGCCATCGTCCTGGTCGAACGAGCCTGGGTACCGATATCAGAGCCACGCCCACGACTACGACAAAGTCCTCGTCGCGGTAGAAGGTTCCGTGACGTTCGGGCTGGTGGGCTACTCCACCGGGCTTCGTCCTGGCCGCCGGCGAGCGGCTGGATCTGCCTGCCCACGTCGAACACGACGCCGTCGTGGGACCGCGGGGCGTGGTCTGTCTGGAAGCCCATTTGCCGGCCGGCACGCTCGGAAGCACGGTCCAGGGACGGGGCCGTCGCTGGTAGACGGCGGTCGAGGGCGAGCCGAGAGGCCTCCTGGCGCCACCGCCGTCGCCTCGGCGCGAGCGCGTTTCTGTCGAATTCCGCGTCGATAGGCTAGGCTGAGCCGGGAGCGCGGCTCGTTCCGCGGCCGATCGGCGGCGTATTTCCCGAGGAATATTCCCCGAGGAAGGCAGCGATGGGTGCTTTCGACAGGATCGACGAGACGGACGCCAGGATCCTCGAACTGCTCCAGCGGGACGGTCGAGAGTCGTATGCCGAGGTGGGGCAGTCCGTCGGGATGAGCGGGCCGTCGGCCCATGAGAGAGTCAAGAAGCTCGAGGCCCGGGGCGTCATCCGGGGCTACTCGGCGGTGGTCGATCCGACGCTTCTCGGCTACGGGGTCCTCGCCTACATCTTCATCAAGCAGGTTCCGGGCACGATCTCGGCGGACATGACGGGCGACTTCGTCAACATCGAAGAGATCGAGGAGTGCCACCACCTGGCCGGTGAGGCGGACTACCTGCTCAAGGTCCGCGCGACGGACACTCGCCACCTGGAGCGTGTCCTGCACGCCATACAGCAGGTGCCGCACGTCTTCACGACCGAAACCCAGGTCGTCTTCTCGAGCGCGTTCGAACGGCGGCCGCTGCGGCTCGCCGGCACACCCGGCCGCGAGCCCGCCCGGGAGAACGGGCGCGAGCAGGCCAGAGACATCGACGGAGTGAACCCGGGGGCATGAGCCAGACGCTGCGGAGGCCGGCCCCATGGCCGCGGGGGCGGCAGTCCGAGCGGGATGAAGTCCCGGCCCGGCAACTTCGTTCCCGAACCCCGCGTCACGGCCATGTTCGATGCCATCGCTCCGGTCTACGATCGGATGAATACCCTCATGACCGGGGGCCTCGACGAGAGCTGGCGTCGCAAGGCCGTCAAGGCCGCGGCGATCTCCGAGGGAGGCTCGGCGCTCGACATCGCCTGCGGCACGGGCAAGCTCACCTTCGCCCTGGCCCGAGTCGCCGGACCCGGCGGCCGGGTCGTCGGCCTGGATCTCTCACCGGCGATGCTCGTCGAAGCTCGCCGAGCGGCCGGTGACATGCCGGGAGTCGAGTTCGAGCTCGGCAATGCCCTGGCATTGCCGTTTCCGGACGGGACGTTCGACGCCGCGACCATCGCGTTCGGGATGAGGAACCTGGCCTCGTTCGAAGAGGGCTTCGCCGAGATGGCCAGGGTCGTGCGGAGCGGCGGGCGGGTGGTCTGCCTGGAGCTCTCCACGCCACGGCCGCGCTGGTTCGGCCGGGCCTACCTGAGCGTCTTCCGGGTCTTCGCGCCGGCACTTGGCACGCTCTTCCGCCGGCGGGACGCGTACGCGTATCTGCCCAGTTCCCTCGAGGGCTTCCCGGACCCCAGGGAGATCGCGTCCACGATGCGTCGTGTGGGATTGCGTGACGTGGGAGTGAAGCGGCTCGCGTTTGGCACCGTGGCCCTGCACGTGGGTACGGTCCCGCCGGGCACCGCCGGCGTGCGCTCCTGAGGTAGCCGCGCCGTCCCCTGTGGCTCGTCAGGCTATTGGCTGGTCTGCGGCGTTCTTCGTCGGACTTGCCGGGACCGCCTGCCAGGTCGTCCGTGTGGTCGATCGTGACCGGTGGCGGCTCATCGTCGCGGTGGCCGACAACGTAAGCGCCGTGCAGTTCCAGGACCCTCGTGACCGAAGCTTCGTCGATCTCGAGCCCGGCATCTTTCAGCTGGCCGGCCAGGACTCCCGATTCGAGCTGATCCACAGGCCCGCCGGGCGCTTCGCGACTCTCGAACGGATGCTCGGCGAGCATGAACCAGGTCAGCAGCGCTCCGATGACCATCCCGATCAGCAGGCAGAAGAAGTACCACGGCATCTTGCGGCCCTCCCCGGGGCGGGTTGCACAGCTTGTCGTCACGTCGACCGAAGCGGCGGCCGAGCCGTTCCGGCCAGTATACGGACGCGACCGCGGCCGCGATGACCGGCCGGCAGGCGGGTACACTTTCCGGCCATGATCGATTTCACTCCCAATCCGGTGGCGTTGCTCCTCGGCCCGCTAGACATCAGGTGGTACGGAATCGCCTACGTGGCTGCCATCACCGCCGGGGCCTGGCTTGCTTATCGCCTCGCGGCCAGCCGCGGGGAACGCACGGACATCATCGCCGACGGTCTGATCGTCATCGCCGTCGCGGCCCTGCTGGGTGGACGGGCCTACCACGTCATCGATCAGTGGGCCTACTACAAGGACCACCTCTCGCAGATCGTGCTTCCGCCGTATAGCGGGCTCGGCATCTATGGCGGCCTGCTAACCGGCCTGTTCGCAACGCTCTGGTACGTGCGCCGGAAGGGAGTCTCGTTCTGGCGCTGGGCCGACATCATGGCCCCTTGCATCCTGCTTGCCCAGGCCGTGGGCCGATGGGGCAACTTCATGAACCAGGAGCTCTACGGGCCGCCCACGAACCTGCCCTGGGGCATCGCGATCCAGTGCCAGTATCGCGTCCAGGAGTTCGCCTGCCCGGGCTATGGGGGCACGGGTACGGCGCCCGTTGACGCCCACTTCATCCCGCTCTTCTTCTACGAGTCACTCCTGAGCCTCATCGGCGTGGGCGTCATGCTCTATCTCTGGCGGCGCTTCACGTCGCACAGGCGACTTCTGATCGTGGGCGATGTGGGCCTCCTCTACTTCGTCTGGTACGGAATCGAGCGCTCGCTCCTCGAGACTTTCCGCTTCGGCTACAACTGGACGTTCTTCGGCATTCCGATGGCCCAGTTGGTCGGCGTGGGCGCCGCCGTCGCGGGGATCGTCGCCATCCTGGTCCGCCACTGGTGGGTGCGAGGGCATCCGGAAGAGACTCCGTCCGCGGCCCCGCCCGAAATCGCCGACCGAGCCGAACCCGCGCCTGCCTGACGGCGCCACGCGCCCCAACGCCCCGGAGCGGCATCAACGTCGCCATCGTTTTCCCGGCCGACCTCGCCCGACCTGCTCTTGCGTGCGCCTGGTGGCGCCACGGCCCGCTCGACTTCCGCCCATGAGACCTCCTCGGACAGAACGATGCCCGAGGCCGATCTACTGCCACTTATCTGCCGCTTATCCGCGCCTCATCGCCGCCTTATCGTCGCGGTGATGGTGCCGAAGCTCTCGGAGCGATGGCCCACGTCGGTGAGCGGACTCGCGGATGTACGCGAGGCGCGAACACGATTCGGCTCGATCCCGTTCGAATGGCGTCGCCGACCCGCCGAAGCATCCGCCCGGGGGCGACAGACTCGGGTACGTGGCGTAGAAACGCCTCAGACGAGCACGAACCCGTCCTCTGGGCGGCCAGCCGGGTCACTTGAACCGCCGCGCTCCGGCTCGCCTCGCGCAGGGCCAACCTGTCCGCACGTCGCGGACATCCGCGAGATCGCGCCGCGCGGTCGACGCGCTGCGCCCGCGCCCGCCGCTGCGCCCACGCCCGTCCCCGCGCCTCGCGCCGCACCCGTGTCGCACCGCACCGCCCGCGCCTCGCGCCGCACCCGTGCTGCGCGCGGTGCTCCGCCTCGCACCCACTCCGCCGCGCCCGTGCCGGCGCCCGTGCCGTGCCCGCGCTTCGAGAGCGCCGCGCGCCGGCGCTCTCGACGGTCCTCAGCGGTTCGTGCTTGCCGTGGACTTCTGGCTGAGGATCGATCGGGCCTTGGTCGGGTCGTCGGTCGCGAACGCCATCGTGTTCCGGTCTGACGTCGCGCTCATGGGGAAAGCGGCTTCGATGTTGATCTTTGCCTCGGCGAGCGCGCGGCACGCCTTCGCGAAAGTGCCGGGGCTGTCCTCCATGGTCAGCGGCACGACTTCGATCTCGCGGAACCTGTAACCGCGGCCAAGGAGGACTCTCCGGGTCGCGGCTTCGTCGTTGGTGGTCAACGCCATGGAGCCGGTGGACCCCGAGCCGATGCCCGCTCCGCCGGTGACGTTGATCCCGCGGTCGGCGATGGCCTCGGCTACGTCGGCGACGGCGCCGGCCCGGTTCTCGAGCTCGACGATGAAAGCGATCATCTGGATGCCTCCGCACATCTCTTCCCGATGCCCCGGCAGCTGCTCCCGAGGGGCATCCACGTCAGCGAAATCGTATGCCGGACCGCCATCACCCCTTCGTGGAGGTACCCCGGAGCGGTCCTACTCCATAGGACCAGCCCGGTCCCGGGCCTCAGGTCGTTGCGCGCGATATTGGCGCGGTTTGCGTCACTGGCCCGCCGCTCCGTACAATTCGCGCATCCCCGAAATAGACGCAACTCTGGACGAAATCATCAATCAGGGTGCAGGCCGAGGGATCTTCGGAGGGATCCGCGTCCTCGGATCCCGGGGCAGAGCTAGGAGAAAGCGGTGACTACGATCGGCGCAAGTGTGGCCGGGCGTCCGCAGGGTCTTGCTGCGGAGAGTCCGATCGTTCGCTGGGTGAACGACGTGGCTGCCCTGACTACACCCGACGCGGTCCACTGGTGCGACGGCTCTCAACAGGAGTACGACCAGCTCTGCCAGCACCTCGTCGATGCCGGGACGTTCATCCGTCTCAACCCGGAGCTTCGGCCCAACAGCTTCCTGGCCCGCTCGGATCCCTCGGACGTCGCCCGGGTCGAGGATCGGACGTTCATCTGCTCGCAGAAGCAGGAGGACGCCGGCCCCACCAACAACTGGCGCGACCCGGCCGAAATGCGGGCGACCCTGAACGACCTGTTCAAGGGTTCGATGCGCGGTCGGACGATGTACGTCATTCCGTTCTCGATGGGTCCGGTCGGCTCGCCCATCGGCCGCCTCGGGATCGAGATCACGGACTCTCCCTACGTCGTCGTGAACATGCGGATCATGACCCGCATGGGCGCCGCGGCCCTCAACGAGATCGCCAAGTCCGGCGAGTTCGTGCCCGCGGTCCATACCGTCGGTGCGCCGCTGCACGCCCGGCCAGAAAGACGTCGCCTGGCCCTGCGACCCGGACCGGAAGTACATCGTCCACTTCCCGGAGACGCGCGAGATCTGGTCATACGGGTCGGGCTACGGCGGCAACGCGCTGCTCGGCAAGAAGTGCCTGGCCCTCCGGATCGCCTCGGTCATCGCCCGCGACGAGGGCTGGCTGGCCGAGCACATGCTCATCATCAAAGTCACCGCTCCGGACGGCCAGGTGAAGCACATGGCCGGCGCCTTCCCGTCCGCCTGCGGCAAGACCAACCTGGCAATGCTCGAGCCGACGATCCCAGGCTGGAAGGTCGAGACGATCGGCGACGACATCTGCTGGATGAAGTTCGCCCCGGACGGCCGGCTCCATGCCATCAACCCCGAGACCGGCTTCTTCGGTGTCGCGCCCGGCACGGGCATGAAGACCAACGCCAACGCCATCCGGGCTCTGTACGGCAACTGCATCTACACCAACTGCGCCCTGACCGACGACGGCGACGTCTGGTGGGAAGGCCTGACCGACGCAGCCGCCCGCCCACGTGATCGATTGGACCGGCAAGGACTGGACGCCCGAGTCGCAGACGCCGGCGGCCCACCCGAACGCCCGCTTCACCGCCCCCGCTTCTCAAGACCCGGCGATCGCCCCCAACTGGGAAGACCCGGCCGGCGTGCCGATCGACGCCATCATGTTCGGCGGCCGCCGCGCCACGAACGTGCCGCTCGTTCGAGAGGGCTTCGACTGGGTTCATGGCGTCTTCCTCGGCTCGATCATGAGCTCGGAGATGACGGCCGCCGCCTTCGGCACCATCGGAAAGCTTCGGTTCGACCCGTTCGCGATGCTGCCGTTCTGCGGTTACAACATGGCGGACTACTGGGGCCACTGGCTCGAGATCGGCAAGAAGGCCGGCGCCCAGCTGCCGCGCATCTACCTGGTCAACTGGTTCCGCAAGGACCAGGACGGCAACTTCATGTGGCCCGGTTTCGGCGAGAACAGCCGTGTCATCGAGTGGATCTTCGGACGCTGCTCCGGTGAGGACGACGCGGTGTCGACCTCGATCGGCATGCTGCCCGCACCCGGCGCCATCGATACCACGGGACTGAGTGTCACTCCGGAAGCCATGGCGGCTCTGTTCGCGATCGACCCGGCGGCATGGCGGGTCGAACTCGCCGCGATCGAGGAGCACTACGCCAGGTTCGGCTCGAAGCTTCCGGCGCCGCTGGTCGAGCACCTCGAGCAGGTGAAAGCGGCCATCGGAGCCTGACCTTCGCCGGCGGTCGCGCCGCAACCGGCCCGATCGCGACGCGGTACGTAGGTACCCGTCCGCTGCCGCCAGCGCGGGGAACCGGCTACTATCCGCATGCTCCGGGGTTTGAGCTTCTCCGGCGTCAATATCGGCTACCGCCGCTCCGGCGGCATCCCACAGAGGGAGGTCCTCATGGCGGTCGGCAGGCGCAAGGTAACGGTTATCGGGGCCGGCAACGTAGGGTCCACGGCGGCCCAGAGGATCGCGGAATCCGGGCTGGCCGACGTCTGGCTCGTCGACGTCGTCGAAGGCCTGCCGCAGGGCAAGGCGCTCGACCTGGCCGAAGCCGCACCGCTCCATTTCCGCAGCTCGGCGATCCACGGCACCAACGACTATGCGGACACCGCGGGCTCCGACGTCGTCGTCGTGACCGCCGGCCTGGCTCGCCAGCCCGGGATGAGCCGGGACGACCTGCTGCTCAAGAACCAGGGGATCGTGCGGGGAGTGGTCGAGAAGGCCATCGCCGTACTCGCCCAACGCGTTCCTGGTCATCGTCACCAACCCCCTCGACGCGATGGTCCACGTCGCCCTCGACGTCAGCGGCTTTCCGCGCGAGCGGGTGATCGGCATGGCCGGCATCCTCGACAGCGCCCGGTTCCGGTCGTTCGTCGCCGAGGAGCTCGGAGTGTCGGCGACGGACGTGACGGCCTTCGTCCTCGGCGGCCACGGCGACACGATGGTCCCGCTGCCGAGGTTCTCCACCGTCGCCGGAATCCCGCTGCCGGAACTGCTGACGCCCGGACCGGATCGAGGCCCTGGTCGCGCGGACCCGCAACGGCGGCGCCGAGGTGGTGGCGCTCCTGAAGTCGGGCAGCGCCTACTACGCGCCCGCTTCCTCAGTCATGCACATGGTCGATTCGATCCTCAACGATCGCCGCCGCGTTCTGCCCTGCGCCGTTCTGCTCAAGGGCGAGTTCGGCATCGACGGCCTGGTCGTGGGCGTGCCGGTGGTGCTCGGCGCGCACGGGGTGGAGCGGATCATCGAGATCAAGCTGACCGCGGACGAGCAGGCGGCCCTGAACGCGTCCGCCGCATCCGTGAAGGATCTGGTCGACACGATGAAGGCGGCCGTGTCCTGAAGCAGGAAATCGGAAAGCCTCGGCGGTCCCGTCCTGCCGAGGCTTTCCTGATTCAGTCTTCGTGTCGAGTCGCCTGACCCCGCCCCCGAGTAACCGGGGCCAGGCTTCTCGCTAGCGTCCGATCCCCCTCGAGCGCGAGCTTTCGATCGCACATCGGGCGATCCAGGTCCGCCAGCGCTTCCCCTCACGTCGTTTCCGGCAACTCTGGCACGGGAATCAAGCCATAGTTGACTGGTTCGTGGGAGGGACTGGTTGACAGCAAACCTGTCGGCCAGGCGACACCCTCCTCGCTTGGGCGCGTGTCGGAGCGCGGCCCCGCCTCCGCCCAGTACACTGCCGCTCGTGCCCGCTTCCATCAGCCTCGATTTCACCCCGGCCACGACGCTCCTTGGGATCGACGTGCGCTTCGAGACCCTCGCCCTGGCCGGTGTCATGTTCCTGGTCCTCGTCCTGGCGGGCCTCAGTGGCGGTCGCAGGGGAGCGGGCCTCTTCCGAGACACGCGAGACGAGGCCCAGGCCGAACCGCCCAGGCTGCGGCGGGACGATCTCATCCTCATGGCCTTCGGCGTCGTTCCGGGGGCCGTCGTGGGTGGCCGCCTGGGCTACGTCCTGGTTCACCTCGACTACTACCAGGTCCACACCGCGGCCATCCTCGACATAAACCAGGGCTCGCTCAACCTCACCCTGGCCGTCGTTCTGGGGACGATCACCGGAGTGGCCGTCGGATGGCTGATGAACGCGCCCCTGGGCCGCTGGCTGGCCGTGTCGGCGACTCCGGTCATGCTCGGCCTGGGCCTCGGAAAGCTGGCCACCGTGCTCGGCGGAGCCGGCCAGGGAACGTATTCCGACGCGTGGTGGGCAACGAGCTACAAAGGCCCCGGGCCGTGGGAGAGCCTCAATCCGAGCTACTCCGCGCTGCCTTCGGCCGCCCTCGAGGGCGGTCTCGTCCTGGCCGCCCTGGCCCTCATGCTCGTCCTCCCGCCGCTGCTTCGCCTGCGGCTCCGCAGGTGGCGCTCCATCGTCCGACCGGGGCTCGCCCCTCGTCATCCGTGGCTCCTGCTCACCGGCGGCCGCCGCTTCCTGACCATGCTCGGGCTGTGGGCCGCCGCCCGGTTCGTGGCCGCCTTCACCTGGCGTGACGCGCACGTGCTCGGGTCCCTCGGCACCGAGCAGCTCGTCCTCGCCGCCGTTGTGGCGCTGGCCGCCCTGGGACCGAGCCTCCTGGTCATGCTTGCCTGGCTCGCCAGGCAGGTTGGCGTGGCCGTCCGCCACAGCTGGTCGTACCTGAAAGCTCGCCGAGCCGCGCGATCCACGAGGACTCGAAGAGTGGTCATCGCCGTGGACGCCAAAACGCAGGCCGTCGGAGACCGCACTTCGGCCCGGCCCGAGGCCGCGAAGCGGCCGCCTGGTGCGATCCAGCGACGCCAAGCTGCCGGTCGAGGATTTGTTCGAGTTGCCCGAGCTTCCCCGAACCTGACCGAGGGCGCGAGGCCGCCGCGCGTCCGGCTGAGGTAACCTTGGTGCGCGGGAGGCTCGTACATGGAGGTTCAAAGTGGCGCCGGTTTCCGACACTGACGGGTCCGGGCAGTCGGTTACCCCCGACGTCAAAGCCAAGCCGGTGACGGCAAAGCCGCGCTTTCCATCACCCGCCCCGTGGACCCGAAACCGATAGCCTCGCCCCCGGCCGGAGCGGCGGCGCAACTGACTTCGCGACCGGTGAGCATCAAGAACGTTCGCGCCCCTCGGACGCCCCGCCCGATCGATCAGCCCTCGCGGCACAGCGAGGCTCTTCGCGCCGCCCCCGTCCTGGTCCGCCAGATCCGCGGCGAGACGGTGGAGAGCAGACACCGAGGCTCGGTCGTCGAGGTCGGGATCGAAGGCGCCGTGCGCCGCTCTCTCGGCGACATCGAGTCGAAGGTCAATCTCCGTTCGGCCGTCAAACCCTTTGGCCTGGTCGCGTTCGTCGAAGCAGGGGGCATCAAGGAGTTCGACCTGACGCCCGCCGAGCTCGCCATCATGGCCGGCTCCCATTCGGGCGAAGACCTGCACGTCCGCACCCTCCAGGGGATCCTCCGCCGCGCCAGCGTCTCCCAGCTCTCGCTCGGCTGCGGCTCCGAAGGCGCGCCGCTCGATGCCCTGACCTCCGCACGACTCGCCCGAGACGGCGAGAAGGCCGGACCGCTGCGGCACATGTGCTCCGGCCAGCACGCGTCGCTCCTGCTGCTCTGCAAGATCAACGGCTGGCCGCTCGACGAGTACTGGCTCTCGGACCATCCCGTCCAGCGCCTCTACGCGGCCACGGTCGCTCGCATCTTCCGCACCATCCCCGAGGCATTGACCATCGGCACGGACGCCTGCGGCGTACCCACCTACGCGTTCCCGCTGCATGAAGTCGCTCGCGCCTTCGCCCTGCTGGCCGATCCGGCGGCGATCCCTTCCGCGGACCCGCGCTCGTCCCTGGCCCCGGCACTCATCTCGATCCGCGACGCCATGCTCGTCCAACCCGGAAATGGTCGCCGGCAGCCACGACCGTCTCGACACTTCGGTGATGAAGGCGGCGCCGGGGAGGATCGTGGCCAAGGGCGGGGCGGAGGGGCTGCGCGGTTTCGCGCTCCTGGCCTCGGACGATCGGGCGGCGAGCGGCCTGGCACTCAAGATCGAAGACGGCGGCGGATTCGAACGGGCCATCTCGGCGGCTTCGGTGGAGGCTCTGGCCCAGGCCGGGGCGCTCGATCCCGCGGCGTTGCGGGCACTCGGCCGGTACCACCGGCCCGCTTCACTCGATCCGCGGGGAGAGCACATCGGCGAGGCGATCGCCGAGTTCCAGCTCGCGCCGGTGGGGGAGCTGTTGTAAGGTCCGCGACCCGGGCTGCGCGGCCGCGGCCACGCCTCCGGAGGCGGTCTTGCGCTCCCTCTACACTTAGCCAATGACCGACGTACGCGTTCGCATCGCGCCAAGCCCAACCGGCCCGCTGCACCTGGGCACGGCCCGCACCGCGCTCTTCAACTACCTGTTCGCGCGGCACATGGGCGGGACGTTCATCTTCCGTCTCGAGGACACGGACCAGGCCCGCTCCACCGAGGCCTACGAGCTGGACATCCTCGAAGGCATGCACTGGCTCGGGAATCCGCTGGGACGAGGGTCCGGGCATCGGCAACGAGCCCGAAGTCGGCGCCTACGGCCCCTACCGCCAGATGGCGAGGCTGGCTCGCTACGCCGAGACGGCGGATCGGCTGCTCGCCGAGGACAAGGCCTACTACTGCTACTGCACCCCGGCCGAGCTCGATGCCGAGCGCAAGATCCAGGAAGCGGCCCGGCAGATGCCCCGCTACAACGGCCGCTGCGCGCACCTGAGCGACGCCGAGCGGCGCGCCTTCGAAGCCGAGGGCCGCAAGCCGGTCGTCCGCTTCCGCATCGAGCCGGATCGGGTCGTCGCCTTCGACGACATCGTCCGAGGGCACGTCGAAATCGGCACGGACGCGCTCGGCGGCGACCTCGTGATCGTCCGTTCCGACGGAACGCCGCTCTACCATTTCACGGTGGCCGTGGACGACGCGGCGATGGCGATCAGCCACGTCATCCGCGGCGAGGATCACCTCTCGAACACGCCCAAGCACATCCTGCTCTTCGAGGCGATGGGCACTCCCATCCCGATTTTCGCCCATCTGCCGCTCATCCTCAATCCGGACCGGACCAAGATGAGCAAGCGCAAGACGCAGACCGCCGTGGCGGACTACCGGGCCCAGGGCTTCATCCCTGAAGCGTTCGTCAACTACCTGGCGCTGCTCGGCTGGAGCACGGGCACCGAGGAGGAAGTCCTCCCGATCGAGGAGCTGGTCCAGCGCTTCGATCTCTCGACCGTCAACCGCGCCGGTGCCGTCTTCGATCGAAACCGCCTCGAGTGGCTCAACGGCCAGTGGATCCGGCGCCTGCCGCCCGAGGAGCTTGCCGAACGGCTGCGGCCCTTCCTTCAGACCCTCCTCGACACGGGTCGCATCGAGTGGCTGCCAACGGATGGCGAACTGGCGGCTCTGCTGCCGGTCGTCCAGGAGCGGCTGCCCACCCTGGCCTCGATCGAG
Source organism: uncultured Chloroflexia bacterium (assembly GCA_963816135.1). GTDB lineage: Bacteria > Chloroflexota > Limnocylindria > Limnocylindrales > CSP1-4 > Fen-1039. The sequence goes on along the minus strand of CAWFJD010000017.1, from coordinate 855,076 downwards.
CTCATCGATTTCCTCTTCGTCAAGGATCTGCGGATCGATCCCGCAACGCTCGTTCCCAAGCGCTGGGACACGGCCACGACCGCCCAGGCGCTGACCGTTGCGCGTGAGACTATCGCCGATGTCGGACGAGTCAGCTGGGAATCGGAAGAGATAGAGCCGCCACTTCGCGAGCTTGCGGCGACCCACGGCTGGAAGGCAGGGGACCTGTTCATGTCGATCAGGACGGCGATCACGGGCAAGACCGCGACGCCTCCGCTATTCGACGTCATGGTCGCCCTCGGCTACGAGCGGACGCTTGCCCGGCTCGATCGGGCGATCGAGATGCTACGAGCGTTAACGGAGCCACCCGAGAATGCGGAGCGTTCAGTTCGCCTCGCAAACATGGAGGGGTAGTTGGCGCGCACGATCCTGGTAGTCGACGACGAAAAGACCCTCCGCGAAGCCCTGGCCGACGGGCTCGAGACGGAGGGCTACCAGGTCCTCCAGGCGGCCGACGGCCGCGAGGCCGTGGACGTCTTCCGCCGGCGCCATCCGGACCTGATCCTTCTGGACCTGATGCTGCCGGAGATCTCGGGCACGGAAGTCTGCCGCATCATCCGGGCCGAATCCGGCGTGCCGATCCTGATGCTCACGGCCAAGAGCGCGGAGGTGGACAAGGTCGTGGGCCTCGAGCTTGGCGCCGACGACTACGTGACCAAGCCTTTCAGCTTCCGCGAGCTGCTCGCCCGCGTCCGAGCCCTGCTCAGGCGGTCGGAGGCGCAGGCGGTGGCGTCCGAGCCCGAGACCGTGGATCTGGGCCAGGTCAAGGTGGACCTTGCGGGCCGGCGGCTGCTCCGCGACGGCGATACCCTCCAGGTGAAGCCCAAGGCCTTCGATCTACTGGTCTTCCTGCTGCGCAACGCGGGCCACGTCTTCACCCGCGACCAGCTGCTCGAGCACGTCTGGGGCTACGACTACGCGGGCGAGACCCGGACGGTGGACGTCCACATCCACTGGCTCCGCAGCCAGATCGAGTCCGACCCCGCGAATCCCACGCTCCTGGAGACGGTCCGCGGCATCGGCTACGTGCTCCGGAGGCCCGAGGGAGTCTAGGGTCGAGGCGGCGCATCGTGAGCCCGGCGCGTCGTTCTCGGAGCTCCGGCGCGGCATCCGCGGCGGCAGGGGCTAGAAGCCGACCACGTGGAGGACGAAGTAGGCTGCGGCCGCGATCAAGGCCGCGCACGGGATCGTCAGGACCCAGGCCGTGAAGATGTTGCCCGCGACGCCCCAGCGAACGGCGTTGAAACGGTCGCTGCTGCCCGTTCCCATGATCGCGGTGGAGATCACGTGCGTCGTGGAGACGGGAAGCCCGAAATGGGATGCGGCGAGGATGATCGACGCGGCCGACGTCTCGGCGGCGAAGCCGTGGACCGGGTCCAGCTTGACCACGCCCTGGCCCATCGTCTTCATGATCCGCCAGCCTCCGGCGGCCGTGCCAAGCGACATCGCCGTGGCTGCGAGGAGGATCACCGGAATCGGGACGACGTTTTGTCCGGAATGGCGCCTGGCCGAGTACAGCGCCAGGGTCATGATGCCCATCGTCTTCTGGGCGTCGTTGGAGCCATGGCTCAAAGCCATGTAGGTCGCCGAGAGGACCTGCAGCCGGCGGAAGCGATCGTTGATGCGGCGCGGACTCGTTCCCTCACCGGACTCGTCGGGGGTCGCGCCGGTCCGTCTCGCGGCCAGCCGCCTGACCAGATTGGCCGAGCGACGCGGGACCGCACGGCCGATGAGATTGAGCAGAATGACCATGATCGCAAAACCAAGCAGCAGGCCGATGAGGGGAGAGCTGACAAGCGGCACGAGGATCTTCGCCACGAAGTTGTTCCACTGGACGGCGTTGGCTCCAGAAAGCCAGCCAGGCCGCTCCGATCAGCCCGCCGACGAGCGCATGACTGCTCGAACTGGGGATGGCAAGGCGCCAGGTGATGAGGTTCCAACCGATCGCCCCGAGCAGCGCCGCGGCGAGCACGGTGAGGTGGCCCAGGATTGGGCCGTCCTGGACGATGCCGCTGCCGATCGTGCCGGCCACGGCGGTGCCGAAGATAATCGCCCCGACGAAGTTGGCTGTGGCCGAGAGAGCGATGGCCATGTGGGGCTTGAGCGCGCGAGTCGCCACGGATGTCGCGATGGCGTTCGCGGTGTCATGGAAGCCGTTGATGTAGTCGAAGAAGAAAGCCAGTACGAAGATGGCTACCAGAGCCAGAGTGGTGCCCTGTGACAACCGGCTGATCCTCGCGGCGACGGAGAGGTCCTCGGCCAAGTGACCGTCAACGAGAGGCTATCAGGTCGCGGCCAAGCAGGGGAGGCGCGGATTTCACCGCAGCACGTGGCTGGCTCGACGCGGCGCCGCTAACGACGGGCGGCGACCTGCGTCTGGAGCAGACGCCCCGGGCCGCCGGTCTCCCGCGACCCAAACGGCCGTCCGGCCTCGGGGGCTCCGCTGCCGGCGGTAACTTAAGGGCGCTGCGCTCCTCCGGCCTGCCGTTAACGATCCGCAAACGAAGGCGAAATCTCCACGGCCGAAGCTGACCGCGGCTGGACCGGTTCTTCTCGCAACCCGGTCGGGTCTGGCTGCCCGGCCGGCGCGCGCCGGGCAGCTTCACTTTGCGGCCCGGCGGCCTAAGGGTTGAGGTCTTCGACCTCGCCCGTGGCCAGGAAGACCACGTCCTCGGCGATGTTCGTCACCCGGTCGCCGATCCGCTCCAGGTAGTGGGCCGCGAAGAGGATCCGCGTGCCCGGATCGACCTTGGCCGGATCCGTCCGCATCTCCTCGAGAACGTCCTCGAAGGTCTTGTGATAGAGCCTGTCGATCTCGTCGTCACGTGTCGCGACGTCCCGGGCCCGGTCCTGGTCGATGTCCACGAGGGCGAGGACCACGTCACGGACCTGTCGCGCGGCGAGCTGAGCCATCGGCGTCAGCTCGTTGTACGTGACCATGGTCGTGACGCCCGCGAGCTTGCGAGCCTGCTTGGCCACCGAGCCGGCGTGGTCGCCCATGCGCTCCAGTTCGTAGGTGACGCGGTCCAGGGCGAGCAGGAAGCGGAGGTCCCGAGCCACCGGCGCCTGAGTGGCGATCGTCATGGCGACGACGGCCGAGACGCGCGCGCTGGACCTCGTTGATGCGGTAGTCCGAGGCGATCACCTTCTCGGCAAGCGTCGCGTCGCGATGGACGATCGCGTCCAGGGCCGCGAGGATCTGCTCCTCGACGAGACTGCCCATGCGCAGCACGCCGTCCTTGACCTCTCGCATCTCGGAATCCAGGCTCTCGCGCATACGGCGCGCATTCTGCGCCGCGCGAGTCAGCTCCGTGGTGACATCTCGGTCGGACCCACGAGCACGGACGCGCCGGATCCGCCGGCCCGAGGATCGTCCATGACCGGCAGCATGACCGGTTCGTTCTGCGAGTCCATGGTCGGCTCCTCGTGTGTGCTCGGGCTCATCCGAACCGCCCGGAGATGTAGTCCTCGGTCAGACGTTCGGTCGGCCTGGTGAAGATGCGGCCCGTCGGCCCGACCTCGACGAGATAGCCGGCCCGGTCGTCGGCCATCGTGAAGAAGGCAGTCACGTCGCTGACCCGAGCCGCCTGCTGCATGTTGTGGGTGACGATGACGATGGTGTAGTTCTGCGCGCAGCTCGCGCATCAGCTCCTCGATGCGGAGCGTTGAGACGGGATCCAGCGCGGAGGCCGGCTCGTCCATCAGGATCACTTCGGGGTCCGTCGCGAGAACTCGGGCGATGCAGAGGCGCTGCTGCTGGCCGCCGGAGAGCGCCAGGCCGGACTTCTTGCGCAGATCGTCCTTGACCTCGTCCCAGAGCGCCGCCCGCTGGAGGCTGGTCTCGACGAGCTCGTCGAGCTGACCGCGGTTGTTCATGCCGCGCCGCCGCGGACCGTAGGCCACGTTCTCGTAGATGGACATCGGGAACGGGTTGGGTCGCTGGAAGACCATGCCCACGCGTCGTCGCAGCTCCACGACGCTCACGCCGGCTTCCTGGACGTTCTCGCCGTCGAGGCACACTTCGCCCTCGACGGTGGCGCCGGGGATCAGGTCGTTCATCCGATTGAAGCAGCGCAGGAAGGTGCTCTTGCCGCTGCCCGGACGGTCCGATGAGGGCCAGGATCGAGCGCTCGCGTATCTCGAGCGAGACGTCGCGAACGGCCGTCTTGCCGCCGTACTTGACCGAGACGTGCTCGGTCGAGATCTTGAGATCGGCGGGCGCCGTGGCGGCCTGCTCGGCGGCGACGGATGAGCCGACCTCGACTCTTCGGATCAAGGGCTGGGGGAACGTCGCCGTCGTTGGCATCTCGTCTCCGATGTTCATGCTGCCGTCAGCTTTCGAGTGAGAACGCGGCCGATCGCCCGCGCTCCCAGGTTGAAGATCAGGACCATGCCGATGAGGATGGCCGCGGACCCGTCCGCGAGCTGGTTCCTGAACGTGCCCGAGTCCTTCGGTGTTCAGCTTCCAGATGTAGACGGAGAGCGTCGTCGCGGGCCGGAGCGGACTCCATGGCGAGGAGTGCCACCAGCCCGAGTTGAAGTCGAGGCCAAGGCCGTTGAAGTTGAGGAAGTCGTAGTGGACCGGCGTGCCGATGCCGGAGGTGAAGAGCAGGACGGCGGCCTCGCCGAACACCCGGCCGGCGGTCAGGATCACGCCCGTAACCAGGCCCGGGATCGCCAGCGGCAGGACGACGTGCTGGATCGTCTGCCACTTGGTAGCCCCGAGGGCCAGGTAGCCGCTCCGTTCGTCCTGCGGGACCGCCCGAAGGGCCTGCTCGGAGAGTCGGGTCATCAGCGGCAGGTTGAAGAGGGTCAGCGCCAGCGCGCCGCCGAGGGCGGTGAAGCCCCAGTGGAAGTCGTCGACGAACAGGATCAGCCCGAACAGTCCGACGACGATGGACGGCACCGAGCTGATGGCCTCTTCGGCGAAGCGGATCGTGCTCGTGACGATGTTGTCGCCCGCGTACTCGGCCATGTAGATGCCGCCCAGGATGCCCACCGGGACGGCGATGAGCATCGTCAGAACGAGCATGTAGATGGAGTTCCAGAGGACCGGCAGGACGCCGCCCAGGGCCGTGTCTGCTCGGGTCGCCCAGGATGAAGCTCAGCGACACGACCCCCCAGGCCGCCAGGGCGAAGTGGAGGATGATCGCGCCGAGCAGGATCAGGACGAATGCGCCCGTGGCCCACAGCACTACGGTGGCGGCGCGATCGGCCAGGATGCTTCGCGAGCTGCGTCGACGCAAGCGAGACGTGATTGGCGGTCACAGGCCCATCCTCCGCTTGTTGATGAGCCGGACCAGCACGACCGACGAGACGAGATGACCAGCAGGACCAGGCTCATCGTCCAGAGGGCGTCCTGCCACGGCTCGCCGAAGACCGTGTTGCCCATGTCGAGGGTGATCTGCGACGTCAGCGTCGTTACCGGCTGGGTGATCGCCGCGGGCAGGGTGGGCGAGTTGCCGATGACCATCTGGACCGCGAGCGCCTCGCCGGCGGCCCGGGTCATGCCCAGGACCACGGCGGTCAGGATCGCCCGACAGCGCCGCCGGGATGAGGATGTGCCGGATCATCTGCCAGCGAGTCGTTCCCAGGGCCAGCGATCCGGTCCGAAGCTCCTGCGGGACCGCCCGGAAGGCGTCGTACGAGACGCTCGTGATGGTCGGCAGGACCATGACCGAGAGCACCAGCGCGCCGGCCATCCAGGAGAAGCCGGTCAGGAAGCCCGGGCATGCTGAACACCGTGCCCACGACGGGCAAGGACAGCGCGATCTGGCCGTGGAAGGTGTCGGCGAGGAAGGGCACCAGGATCGTCAGGCCGAGCCAGCCCCAGACCACGCTCGGGATGCCGACGAAGATCTCGAGGGCCGGCTGGACGATGGCGCGAGCCCAATGCGGGGCCACTTCGGAGAGGAACACGGCGAGGCCGACCGAAAGGGGAGTGGAGATGAGCAGCGCCCCGACGGTCACGGCGAGCGTGCCGCCGATGAACGGGAGGAGGCCGAAGGCCGGCGCTGTCGGCCAGCGGATCCCAGGTTGGCGACACGATCGTCGCGAGCGAGACAGCCATCCTTGATGAACAGCTGGATGCCCTGCCAGGCGATGAAGACCAGCAGGAGCGCGACGATCGCGATCATCGAGGCGGCGGCGAGGAAGACGACGACATGGGCGATGTCGATCGTCGAACCGGCCGGCCTCGGTCTTGAGCGTCCGGGGCTCCGCGGTAGCGGTCAGTCGAGCCATCGGAGGCTCCTGCTAAGTGTCAACGACGTTCCTCCGGAAATGAGGAAACTCCGGGCCCCGCTCGACACGACAGGGCCCGGAGTGAGATGGGATCGGGTTACTTGATCGGCGCGTAGGACAGGCTCGGGATGATGGTGCCCTGAACCTCGGGGCCAATCATGTAGGCCGAGGAAAGCCTCGGTCAGGCTGCCGGCCGCGGGCGTCCCGTTGGTGTACAGGTTGCCGTCCGCGGAGAGCTTGTAGGTGCCGCGCGGTCATGTTCGCGATGGTCGCGTCCACGCCGTCGAGCTGCAGGCCATTGAGCAGCGGCTTGTTGGCCGGGTCGTTGTAGTAGGCGAAGCCGATGACGCTCGTGGCACCGTCGGTCTTCGTGACCGCGGTCGTGACGGCGCCGTTCGAGTCTTCAGTCAGGGTCTGGCCGCCCGTCGCCTCGGTGGCGCCGCCGAGCACGATCTTCTTGAAGGTGGCTCGCGTGCCGGAAGAGGCCGGGCGGAAGATGAGGACGATCGGCATGTCGGGGCCGCCGACGTCCTTCCAGTTGGTGACCTTGCCGGTCCAGACCGAGGTGGCCTGGGCGGTGGTCAGGTTCGTCACCGTGACGTCCTTGTTGGTGACCATGATCCAGCCCTGCTTGGCGACGACGTGATTGACCAGCTTGGCCGCGTCAGCGGCGGTCAGCTTGGTCTCGGCGAGTACGTCCGACTCACCGATCTGAACGGCGCCCTGGGCGACCTGGCTGAGGCCGGTGCCGGAGCCGCCGCCGTTGACCGTGATCGTCGCGCTGGGGCATTCCTTGACGTACTGCTTGCCGGCCGCGTCGACGAGCGGCTGGAGAGCCGTCGAGCCGGAAGTAGTGATAGAGCCGGAGACGCACTGGGGCGTCGCCGCGGGCGCGGTGTGAGTGGCGCTCGCTCGCGCGACGCTGGATGCCGGCGAGTATCGGTCGCGATCGCGGCGGGTGTCGGCGTGTCGGTCGGGGCTGGCGTGGGGCTGGGGCTGGCACCGGCGGACGAACAAGCGGCAGCTACGATCGTCGCTGCTATGGCCAGTGCGCCGAGACGTCGGTATCCGTTGAGCACGTTTTCTCCTCTTGGGCTGGCAAGTCCGGGCATATCCCGTCTCTGGTGTCCAACCGCAGGTTCGGAGAGCGCGCTTAACGGCCCTTTGTCGTTCTGTTAACGATTTCGCAGGACTTCTGGCGGCCCGCTACACGCAACAGGGTAGGGCGGGCCTACCCGGCTCGCGGACGCGACCTACGAGTGCTTGACCACGATGCGCTCGATGATCTGGGCCACGTCTTCGCACTTGTCGATCGTTTCCTCGAGAAGGCTGTAGATGTCCTTCCACTTGAGGACTTCGATCGTCTTGGTGCTGTCGTCGAAGAGGCCGGCGATGGCATTGCGGGCAAGCCGGTCGCCGTCGGTCTCGAGCTTGTAGACCACGTGCAGGTACTGGTCCAGGTCCTTGAACCCGCGCAGGTTCGAGAGCGCCAGATGGAGCGTCTCGCAGCACTGGACGATGAGGGAGGCCTGCTTGACCGACGTCTTGGTTGGGGCGCTGATGTTGTAGAGGACGAAGGTGTCCGCGACCTGCTCGATCAGATCCAGGATGTCGTCGAGCCCGCCGATGAGGGCATGGATCTCCTCGCGGTCGAACGGCGTGACGAAGGAGGACTCGAGCCGCCGGCCGATGTTGCGGCTGATCTCGTCGCCCTTGCTCTCGGTCTCGCGGATCCGCTTGGCGGACTTGTCCGGGTTGTCGAAGGTGCGCAGCATCGTCTCGAGCTGGCGGGCCCCGTCGAGGACGTTGGCCGCCTCCTCAACGAACAGGTCGAAGAAGCGCTCCTCGCGCGGTATCAGTCGAAACGACGGCACAGATTCCATCCTCCGGAAAGGGTCGGGAGCGGTTGTCGAGCCTGCCGGATGCTCCGGCGGGTCCGCTCGACCCAGGTCAACGACCTCGCCCCAGGAAAGGGCAGCGAAGGCTCACCGATAGGGTAGCGTCCGGCGGCCCGACATGCCATGAAGACTTGGCGGCCGAGCCGAACTCGATCGGCTGTGCCATGCTCGCGGCGTGGATACCGCCGCCATCGTCTTCATCGCGGGACTCGCAATTCTCCTCGGCGCGATCACCGCGCAAACGATCAGTCGCGGGCGGGCGCTGGAGCGGCTGGAGGAGGCCGTCGACGCGACCGACGCCGACGACGTCGAACGCAAAGTCAGGCGCGCGATCGAGGAAGCCGAAGACGCTCGCTGGAACGCCTCGCAAACGAGGCAGGACACCCACTACCTCACCGAGTTGCTGACCGCCGGCGTGGTCCACCTCCGAGACGACTTGACGGTCGAGTTCGCGAACAACGCGGCTCATGTGATGCTCGATCGACGCCTGGGTTCCATGGTGGACCGCTCGGCGCTCGAAGCCTTCGTCGATGCCCGGATCGAGGACATCGCCCGTGCCTCCATGGAGTTGGGCTCCGCGAATGGCGAGCTTACGGTTCGATCGACGGCCGGGCGCGACGGTCACCGTGCGAGCCCGCCGCTCCCCGGTGTCCGGTGTGTGGCTGGTTCTCGAGGACGTGTCCGAGCTGCGGCGCCTGCAGCGGATTCGGGCCGAATTCATCGACAACCTGTCGCACGAGCTTCGGACTCCGCTGACGACGATCAGCCTGCTTGCGGAGACGGCGGCCCGCGATGCCGAGAACGCACCGCCGCGGCTGCGCGACCGAATCGCCAAGATCGAAGTCGAGACCGGCCACTTGACCCAGATGGTCAACGAGCTCCTGGATCTCTCGCGCATCGAGAGCGGCACCGCCCAGCTGCTCCTCGACGACGTCGATCTCGTGCGAGTCGCCCAGACGACCGTCGAGCGGCTCCGCCTCTTCGCCGAGCGGCAGGGACTGCGCATCGTCCTGGAGATGCCGGACGGAGTTCCGCGAGTCCGCGGCGACGAAGATCGACTCGGCCAGGTCCTGATCAACCTCCTCCACAACGCGGTCAAGTTCAGCCCCAACGGCGGCGACCTCGTGGTCGGCGTGGGCGAAGGGGTGTCCGAGGGCGGCGGCGAAGTCCGCGTGTGGGTCAAGGACCCTGGGATCGGCGTGCCCCGGGCGGACCTGGACCGCATCTTCGAACGCTTCTACAAGGTCGATCGTGCTCGCGTGCGGGGACGTGGCGGCACCGGGCTGGGTCTCTCGATCGCTCGCCACGTGATCGAGTCCCATGGCGGCCGAATCTGGGCCGAGTCAACGGAGGGCGCGGGCTCGACCTTCACCTTCGCCATTCCGACGCTGAAGCAGCCCGTCCGAGTCAAGAGCGATGGCGACGCCGCGCGTCCTCAAACGAGGTCCGCGCGGCGGAGCACGGCCGGCGAGGCGATCACCAGAGAGTGAGTCTCAGCCCTCGGGCTTGGGTGCCGGCCTGGCGGCAGCGCGGCGCGGCCGGGGCGTGGACGTAGCCGTTCTGGTTCGGGCCGTTGAGGTAGCGCCGGTGCGTGCCGTTCGCGGCCTCGGGGTCTTCGCCGCGCTCGACGGCCGCTCCCACGGACGCCGCCGCCGGCGACGCGTCGGTCTTCTCCGCCGGCGCTTCGCTCGGAGATTGCGCAGGGGGCGCTGCCGGAGCTACGAGCGGAGTCGTGAGCTGGTCGAGCGCGGCTTCGATCATCTGCCGGCGCTGACGGGCGCTCTCCAATGCGCGGAGGCGCTTGCGTTCGATCTTCGAGGCCTCGGTCAGCTTGCCCTCGAGCTTTCGGACGCGCTTCTCGATTGCTCGAACGAGCTTCTCGTCCAGTCGCGGCGCACGGCCGTTGCCCGTCAGCTGAGCCCCCTTGGCCTTCTTCAACCGGGGAGCGGCCTTCGCGGCCTTCGAGGCTTTTGCCGTCCTGGATGCCGTCGCTTTCGATCCGGCGGATTTCTTCTTGTCGGCCATGTCGACTCCCCTGATATCGGTCGGGGCCCGCCCGACTTCGGTCTCGCGTTGAGGAACGATAGCGCGCCGCGCCCGGTCGTCAAATCGGGTCCAGCTCCGTGCCGGCATGGATGCGGGGCCGGTGCGCGTGGTGGCGTACTACTCGCCGAACAAGTCCGGTGGAACGAGCCAGCGGAGGATGCCCCGGCCCGGTTGCAGCGGCGGCACGATGTCGATGCGGGCCAGAGCGCCTTTGCGCATCGGAAGCTCGGGCGCGCCGGTCAGTTCCGCCGCGAGCATGCTGAAGTCCGGATCGTGGCCCACGAGGACCGGCCGGCCCGGATTGCCGACCGCGGCGAGCAGCCGCTCGACCGCCTCGAGGTCCAGTGGCTCGCCCAGCTCGTCGCGCACGACCACCGGCCGCTCCAGCGGCGTGGCGACCAGGCGGGCCGTTTCCAGGGCTCGCGCCTTTGGGCGAGCTCAGGATCACGTCCGGCGAGAAGGCGTTGTCCGCGAGGAAGAGGCCGAGACGTTCGGCCTGAAGACGGCCCTTGTCGCTCAGCGGCCGCACGTCGTCCGGGCCGTGCCATTTCTCCGGGTCGCCGGCGTGCGCGTGCCTCAGCAGGAACAGAGCGATCTCGCGAGCCATCGTCTACAGCCTACATTGAGGCCGTGGCGCGGCCCAGAGCGCGCCGATAGGGAGCTCCGTTTACGGCCCGCCACACGGGACCGAGGGATCGCTTGCGGCGAGCGACCTCTCGCTCGCGCGACTGGAGATACGCGCCGATCGCGTCCGTCTCGGCTTTGGACAGCTCCCCGGCGCGGGCCACGAGGACGTCGCGGGTCAGCTTGGCCGCGACGTCGGCGTCGTGGAGACCGCCGAGATGATCCTGGAGCGCGGCCACTCGCGACATGAGACGCTCCGAATCCGGGCCGAGCAGCTCGCCGAAGAACTCCAGGACGTAACGGAGCCACTTCGTGCAGATCCGCAGCTCGTGGAGCGTCTCTACGTCCGCCCAGGGCAGGACCAGTTCGTAGACACGGACGGACTCGTAGTGGGACCAGATCTCGGATGGGGCGCGATCGCGGACCCGATGAGGGGCGGTTGGCGCGGCGAGCGTGGCCGCCGAGTTGGCCCCGGAGTCGAGGAAGTCCTCCATCTCTTCGAGGAACGCGGCGTAGTTCCTGGAGTCGAGCTCGTCGATCAGCAGGTTCCGCGCCTGGGAGCGCTCCCTGCGCCAGAGAGACTATGAGCGGCTCAAGCCCTGGCCGCTGGGCCTCGTCGAGCCCCGCGCGATACGCCTCGGCGGTCTCGAGGAGGACGTCCAGGTCACGAACGGCGCCCAGCCTGTCGGCCACGACTCCGAGGCGCCGGCGGATCTTCTTGGTCTTGCCCGCCTTGAAGGAGTCGTCGAAGACGCGCCACGCCGCTCGCATCCGCCGGGCGGCGACCCGCATGGAATGGAGTTCTTCGGGATCGCTGTCCGGCGCGCGTGCCGGCCTCACGATTCTTCGAGTCGGCGGAAGTGGAAGGCGAGGATCTTGCGGGCGGCCTCCGGCATGCCGTCGGCGGCCTGGATGCCGATGGTCCTCGCGTCAGGCTTGGCCTGAGGCGCCGCATCCGGCTTGGCCGCGGCTGTCGTCGCGGGCTTCGGCGGCGGTCTCGAAACCCACGGCCCGCCGGCTCGCGGGCCGCCCCGGCCTCGTTCTCCGGCTTGTCCGCCGCCGGACGTCCGCGCCGCCTTGCCGGACCCCGAGCGGTCGCCTGCGATTTGCGGCCCTTGCGCCTGCGTCGGTCGGCCGGGTCAGCCGGGTCGGCCAGGTTCGGCGGTGCCGGCAGGATCGCCCTCGCCGGCCGCCGAAGACCGGGCGCCCCTGCCCTTCCCGGACCGGCGGCCGAGGATGTCGCCCGGAGCATTCTCCCAGTGCCGCTTCTCCTCATCGGGCATGGCGGCGATCGACGCCCGGATGGCCTTGAGCGCCCGATCCAGCTTCGAGCGCGACTGCCGCTGCAGTGCCGGGTCGTGGTCCAGGACCGCGACCGCGGCCGGCAAGGACGCCTCGTCCCCGGACTTGATCTCCAACTCGAGCTCTTCGAATGCCCCTATGACGTTGCCATTCCAGACGACCTCGACCTCGTCGACGCTCAGTTCCGCGCCGGAGTCTCCTGCCTGCAACTGCCGGAAGCGGCGGAGCTGGCGGATGGTCACGACTTCCAGGAGATCCTGGTCGCCGCAGAGTTCCATCACGACATCTCGAGCCGACGACGCGGGCCAGGCGGACGGGATCAGGCCATCGTCCGCGGGTCCCTCGATCTCCTCACGGCGATGAACGCTGCCGCTGCTGACCGCGTTGCGGGACTTGAGGCCGATTTCGGTCCCTCGGGGGGTCTTGCGCAGTCTGGCGGCGAACCCGGCTTTCGTGAGGGCCCAATCCGCGGAATCGACATAACGGTCTTCCATCCGGACCTGGCGCATCGGCCCCTGCGCGGCAAAGGGCCCGAGCTCGGGCGCGACGAGATACCGGTCTCCGGCGCCCGGAGTGGCGATCCGGTACTTGGCCTCGACTTCGACCTTTCGATCCGTGGCCACGCTGCCGCCCCCTTATCTGTCAAGCCCGCGGGTCGAGCGACCCCTGGCCCGCGTGAGGCCGTCGCGGGGCGACCGAGTTGGCCGCCATCTCGACCGCCCTGTCCTTGAGCGTCTCGAACGTGTCGATGGTACCCGCTCGCCCCGTGATCTCCTCCGTCCGGCGGTACGAACCTTCTGGGCCGAGCTGCCACGATCGCCTGTCGTCGCGAAGCATCAGCTCCAGGACGTCGTTGATCCGGGCCTGGGCCTCGAGATCCTCGATCGGCACGACGGCTTCGACCCGCCGGTCCAGGTTTCGTTCCATCAGGTCCGCGGAGCCGATGAATAGCTCCGGGCGGCCGCCGTTGCCGAACGAGAAGACGCGGGAGTGCTCCAGATACTGGCCCACGATCGAGCGGACCTGGATGCCCTCACTCACGCCGGGAATTCCGGGCTGCAGCGAGCAGATGCCGCGGATGATCAGATCCACTTTGACGCCCGCCTGGGCGGCCTCGTAGAGGGCGGCGATGCATGCCGGATCCACGAGGGAGTTGAGCTTGAGGACGATCCGGGCCGGCTTGCCGGCGCGGGCCTGGTCCGTTTCCCGGGCGATCATGTCCAGGACCCAGTTCCGCAGGTTCATCGGCGCCACGATGAGCCGCCGGAAGTCGCGCTGGCGCGACAGGCCCGTGAGGACGTTGAAGAGGTCGCTCACGTCCGCGCCCAATTCCGGACGGCAGGAGAGCAAGCCGAAGTCCGTGTAGAGGCGGGCCGTGCCGGAGTTGTAGTTGCCCGTGCCGATGTGGACGTAGCGGCGGAGCGTGGTGCCCTCGCGCCGGACGACGAGCGAGGTCTTGCTGTGCGTCTTGAGGCCGACCAGTCCGTAGACGACGTGGGCGCCCGCTTGCTCGAGCTTGCGGGCCCAGACGATGTTGGCCTCTTCGTCGAAGCGGGCCTTGATCTCGACGAGAACCACCACCTGCTTGCCGCGCTCCGCCGCCGCGATGAGGTCTCGGACGATCTGCGAGTCGCCGCTGGTGCGGTAGAGGGTCATCTTTATCGAGAGGACTTCGGGGTCGCTCGCGGCCTGGGCGATGAATTGCTGCGTGGACGCGGCGAAGCTCTCGTAGGGGTGGTGGACGAGGATGTCGCCGGCGCGCAGGGCGGCGAACACGTCAGTGGGCTCGTCCTCGTCGGGGGGCACGAGCCGGGGAGGGATCACGGGCGAGAACGGCGCGAGCTTGAGGTCCGGGCGATCCAGGTTCGCGATCTGCCAGAGCCCCGTGTGGTCGAGCATGCCCGGGATCTCGTAGCAGTCGGCCGGATCGACGCCCACGCCCTTCTCGAGGATCTGGCGCATCGGCGTGGGCATTCCCGCGTCGACCTCGAGCCGAACCGCCTCGCCGAACCGCCGGCGCCGCAGCTCTTCCTCGATGGCCAGGAGCAGATCGTCCGCTTCGTCCTCTTCGAGCTCCAGGTCCGCGTTGCGAGTGACGCGGAAGAAATGAGTCTCGTGAATCGTCATGCCCGTGAAGAGCATGTCCAGGTTCGCGGCGATCACCTGTTCGAGCAGGACGAATTTGGTCGGCTCGATCTGCATGAAGCGAGGCAGCAACGGCGGAACCTTGACGCGCGCGAAGCGCTCCTCCGCCTCTTCGGGGTCTTCCATCCGGATCGCCAGCGACAGGCTGAGGGTGCTGATGTACGGGAACGGGTGGCCGGGGTCCACGGCGAGCGGCGTCAGGACCGGGTAGATCTCGTCCGTGAAGCGCTGCCGCATGGTCTCGTGGTGCTCCGGGACGGCGGCGTAGTCGACGATGTCGATGCCCGCTTCTCCCAGGTCGGCGCAGACCTGCTCGACGATGCCCCTCTGCAGCTCCAGGAGCTCCTGGAAACGGATCCTGATCGCGGCCAGCTGCTCCGCCGGCGGCTTCTCTCCCGGGTTGGCCGGCGCGGCGTGCGCCTCGGCCTGCTCCATCAAACCGGACACGCGGATCTGGAAGAACTCGTCCATGTTGGAGGCGAAGATCGCGAGGAACTTCACCCGCTCGAGGAGCGGCGTCCGCTCGTCGCCGGCTTCGCAGAGCACCCGGTAGTTGAACTCGAGCGAGCTCAGCTCCCGGTTGATATAGGGAAAAGCGGGCTCCGCGCCGGCAGGGCCCGGCGCCTGGGGAGTTGCTGTCCTTCGAACGATGGCTGTCATGTCGACCGATCGGCTCTGGCTCGTGTTGGCCGGGAGATGCTGGGCGCCATTCTCGCCGCTGGGCGCTGGGACGCAACGGGTAGGTGGGCGTATACCCGCATTTCTATGAACCGTTCCGACAATTGTCCGTCGATTTCCGCAGCGCTGCCCGGATGGCGAGCCGGTGAGGTCAGCTCTCCCTCCAGTACCGTCGTTCGCCCGTCTCCGGATCGACATGGACGCGAGTGGTGCGTCCAGTGGACGGATCGCGGAAGACCTCCTCGGTGGGTCGGAAGCGAGGTTCGCGGCGTTCCAGTCTCGATCTGACGCGAGCCCCCGCGGCCCAGGCACCCACCGTGAGCGCGACGACCGCCAGGGCGATCAGCGCCACCGCTCCGGTCACGCCCAGCACCTGGACGCCCAGGACCAGCGCCAGAAGGGCGACGACCCAGGCAATCCAGGTGTAGACGTCAGGCATTGGTGGTTACTCGGCCTGAGGACCCGTGGACGAGTCCGGCATCACGATGACGGCCGTCCCGTACGCGACGATCTCGGACATCGTGCTGCCGATCTCGGACGAGTCGAAGCGCATCGACACGACGGCGTTGGCGCCCATCAGCGTGGCGTTCTGGACCATTCGATCGAGAGCCTGGCGTCGGGTGTCCTCGAGGAGCTCCGTGTACTCGTGGATCTCGCCGCCGACGAGCGAGCGCAATCCGGCCGCGAAGTTGCCCGCGAATCCGCGGCTGCGGACCACGAGACCAAAGACCTGGCCCTTGACTTCGGTGACGCGGTACCCGGCCAGATACGGCGTTGTCGCGACGATCATTCGATCTCCTTGTGTGTTCTATGCCGTGCCTTGAAGCTCGGCGGGACGCGCTTGCCGACGATTGTGGGGGCCGACCAGGCCGCCGGGGTCGGGCCGGCGAACGAGAGCTTCCTCGTTCGAAAGGACGAAAAGCCCGCAGCCATGTGGGCCGCGAGTCGGATCATTTGCCAGTCGCTCCGATCCGAGTTGCCGTGCACACAGGGCACGGGCAATTGGCCCGCAGTGCCTCGAAGGTGTAGTAGCCGGTGTCGTGGCCATCTCCCCAGACGGGAGCGATGGCGTACTGGCCGACCAGCCGCAGGTCCACCAGCTGTGTCTGTGCGGGCGTCAGCTCGGGCATCGAATCGAGCCAGCCGGGCGAGCCGGCCTCGCCGCGGCAGAAGGCGCACGGGCAGAGCCAGCGAAGGCTCAGGCTCGTGTACTGGCTCCGATGTCCATCGGCCCATTCCACGCTCAAAAGACCCTGTTCTCGTTGGGCGTTGATCGCTACTGGCTGATTTGCGGGGTTCGTTGTCATGCCTCATTCTAGAAGCGGCGTCGGGGCGGACGCCCGAAAGCACAAGTACTGAGCAGCGGTCCCGGCTCGATCGAGATGCTGGCCATGAGTGCTTCCGCCCGACCGGGCGCCGTGGATGCCTTTGTCGACCGTTTCGACGTCGCCGAAGGCGCCGCGCAGCTGTCCGGTGAGACCGTCGCGCGCCGTCTCGAGACCGACACCTCGAGCGGCTTGACACTCGAACAGACTTCCGCGCGGCTCGTCGAGTTCGGCCCAAATGAGCTCGAGCCGGCTCGCAAGACATCCATCTGGCGTCTCTTCTGGGATGGAGCCCGCGAGCCCTTCGTCGTGCTGCTCTTCGTCGCGGGCTGCCTGGCGATCGCGCTCGGAGAAGTCAGGGACGGACTGCTCGTCCTCGTGATCCTCGCCCCTATCGTCGGGGCGGGCGTCGTCACGGAGTACCGGGGTGAGCGAGCCCTCGAAGCTCTCCGTGAGGCGGCGGCACCCTCTGCCCGGGTGCGGCGTGGCGGCATCGTCGAGGACGTGCCGACGTCGGCGCTCGTGCCCGGAGACGTGGTTCTTCTCCGGACCGGCGACGTCGTGCCGGCGGATCTGCGCCTGATCCGCGCCGACGGAATGTCCTTCGACCGGAGCGCTCTGACCGGCGAATCCCTGCCGGAGCGGGCATCGGTAGAGCCTGATCCCGCCGGAGCCGCTCTCGCGGAATGCCACTCCGTGGGATATGCGGGCACGGCCGTGGTCGGCGGCCGCGGCGAGGGCGTGGTGGTCGCGACCGGCGCCCGGACGCAGTTCGGCCGGATATCCCAGGCGCTCGCCAGCCGCGAACGTCGCCGATCGCCGCTCCAGCGCGAGATGGACCGGCTCGTGCGGATCCTCCTGTTCGTGGCCATCGGCTTGATCGCCATCGTCGTCGGGCTGGGCTTCGCCCGCGGCAACGAGGCGGGCAAGAACATCCTGGCCGGCATCTCCGCCGCGATCGCCGCCATCCCCGAGGAGCCGCCCGCCCTTGTCGCGGTCGTCCTGGGGCTCGGCGCCTACAGGCTGCTCCGCATGAAGGTCACCGTCAGACGGCTGTCCGCCCAGGAGACGCTCGGCTCGATCGACCTGATCGTGACCGACAAGACGGGCACCCTCACCGAGAACCGCCTGGCCCTCGTCGCGATTCGCACGCCGGAAGGCATCGTCGAGGATCCCGAGCGTGTCGCCGAGCTGGCCACGATGGCCATCCGAGCCGAAGAGGATGCCTGGAGCGTCGCGACGGGCAGCAAGCCCGGGTCGTTCAGCCGCTCGCTCTACGATTTCCTGCGGTCGCAGGCGATCGTCCTCGAGCTCGATCCGGCGGATCTGCTCGACGCCGAGCCCGTCAGCGACGAGCGGCCGTTCTCGCGAACCAGGTCTCGCCGTGCCGGCGCGGGAGTGGGGGAGTCGACGGAAGAAGACCTGGCGCTCGGCGCGCCGGAGGCGGTGCTGGAGATGTGCCAGCCGCTCAGCGAGGCCGAGCTGGCGGCCTGGCGGTCACTGATCGAGAGCCGCGCGGAAACCGGCGAACGCCTGCTGCTCCTTGCCCGGAGAGTCGAGAACGAGATCTGGCTGCCCCTGGCGATCCTGGCCTTCGCGGACAGGATCCGGCCGGGAATCGCCGAAGCGATGGCCATGGCCCTGGCCGCGGGCATCCAGCCCCTCGTGGTAACGGGCGACCATCCCACCACCGCCGCCGCGATCGCCGAGGAGGCGGGCCTGCCGAGCGAGAACGTGGTCACCGGTCCGGAACTCGAGAGCTGGGACGACGCCCGCCTCGCCGCCGAGCTGCCGCGGCTCAACATCGTGGCGCGGGCGATCCCCGAGCAGAAGCTCCGGATCGTCGACGCGGCCCGGCAGGCCGGGCGGACGGTCGCGGTGACCGGCGACGGCGTCAACGACGCCCCGGCGCTCCATCACGCCGACGTCGCCGTGGCGATGGGAAGTGGAACGGCGGTAGCCAGGGAGGCGTCCGACCTGATCCTCGGCGACGACTCGTTCGTGACGCTGATGCACGGCCTGCGCGAGGGCCGGCGCCTCGTCGCCAACGTCCAGAAGGGCCTGGTCTTCCTGATTTCGACGCACGTGGCGATGCTCGGCTTCATCCTGATCGCGACCGATCGCGGGCTTCAGCCAGCCCTTGCTGCCGATCCAGATCCTCTGGCTCGAGGTCTTCATCGACATGCTGACCGCGGTTTCGTTCGAAGGCGAAGCCGAGGAGCCCGGGGCGATGCAGCGGCCGCCGCGGCCTCGGACCCGGCCGCTCCTCGATTGGGGCATCATCGGCCGGATCTGCCTCGCCGGCGGGTTCTCGGCGTTCGCCGCGCTGGCGCTCATCGAGCAGCACAGCCCCGACTTCACCCACGCCCGATGGCTCGCCTACACCGCCCTGGTCGTCGGGCAGGTGGTTCGGGCGAACGCGAACCGGAGCCTCGCTTACCCGGTCCTGCTGCGCCGGCCCAATTTGCTGCTGCTCGGCGGCGGGATCCTGTGCGTGGCCATCCAGATCGTCATCCCGTTCGTCCCGGCCCTCGCCGACGCGTTCCAGGCCACCCCGCTCGACGCGACCGACTGGCTCCTGGTGGCCGGCGTCGCGCTGCTGCCCGCGCTCGTGGCCGAGGTTTACCGGTCCGTGCGCCACCGTCCCTGGGTCGCCTGAAGACCGGAGGGCGGTAGTCGCCCGGGCCGTTTCGAGGGGGCCTCGAGACGTTGCTGTAAAGGACACTTGACAGCAACGCGCCTGTCAAGCTAACTTGACAGCCATGCGAAACGACGTCCGAAAGCTGCGCGAGGATCGAGCCCTCAGCCAGGGCGACCTGGCCCGTGAGCTCCGCGTCTCCAGGCAGACCGTCAACGCGATCGAAACCGGCAAGTACCTGCCGTCGCTACCGCTGGCGCTGGCGATCGGTCGATTCTTCAGCCGTCCCATCGAGGAGGTGTTCCATGACGAGCCGAGTTGAGAAGTGGCTCGTTCCCGCGGTGGCAGTCGCCATGGGCGTCATCATCGCCGCCGCCGAGCTGAGCCAGCATGCCTCCCCCTGGGTGGCGCTTAGCGCCATCGTCATCCTCGGGGCCTATGCCGTGGCCCTGTTCTTTCTGAGGTCTCGGAGTGACACGGCGAGCCTCTTGTCCGGGATCTCCGTGGATGAGCGCTGGGACTCAATCAACCAGCGAGCTCTGGCGGCGGCCGCTCAGCTGATGGCACTGGTGTTGGTCCTCGCTTTCGTCGCCGTCGAGGCGACTGGCGGAGACGCCATGCCCTACGCCTGGATGGCCGCGGTCTTCGGTCTGGGTTACCTTGGAGGCATCCTGTGGTTCCGGTGGCGGTCGTGACCGCTCCGCACGCGGCATCTCGCACGGCGTCCGGGGATGCTCGAAGTCCGCACCTTGTGAGGACGCCGGCTCATTCGATTGGACGACGACAGCCGTGAGCCGGGGAACGACCATCGAACCAATCGACCGGCGATCGGGTCCAAGGGGTGGTGTGGACATCTCAACGGAGGTCAAATGAGCCTGACTATCGATTCCGTCTCGAAGCGCTTCGGTGAGGTCCAGGCGCTCGACGGCATCAGCCTGGAGGTCCAGCCCTGCGAGGTCTTCGGCTTCCTCGGCGCCAACGGAGCCGGCAAGACGACGGCGATGCGGATCGTCCTGGACATCCTCCGGGCAGATTCTGGCCAGGTCATCTGGAATGGCATCTCCAACACCCAGCTCCCTCGGGAGACCTGGGGATACCTGCCCGAAGAGCGCGGCCTGTACGCCAAGATGAAGGTCGTGGACCAGCTCGTCTTCTTCGCCCGCCTGCACGGCATCAAGCGCAAGAACGCGGAGCGCGAAGCCCGCGACTGGCTGGAGCGTTTCCGAATTCCCGAGTACGCCGACCGCCGGGCCGAGTCGCTCTCGAAGGGCAATCAGCAGAAGATCCAGTTCATCGCCGCCATCCTGCACGATCCGGACGTTCTCCTGATGGACGAGCCTTTCACCGGGCTGGACCCGGTCAACGCCGCCCTCCTCAAGGAAGCCTTCCTGGAGATGCGGGATCGGGGCAAGACGATCCTGTTCTCGACACACCAGATGGAGCAGGTCGAAGAGCTCTGCCAGTCCATCGCGATCCTCGATCGAGGCAAGCTCGTCGTCTCCGGCACCGTCCGAGAGGTTCGCGCCTCGACGGGACGGCAGGTCGTCCGGCTTGCGGTCGAGGGCGACAGCGAGCTCGAGTGGCTGGCCGACATCTCGGGCTTGCGAGTCACGAGGCGGGGCGAGGACTACTCGGAGGCCCAGGTTTCCACCGGCTTCGACCCCGACGTCGTCCTCCAGACCGCCCTGGCGCGCGGCTGCAAGGTGCGGCATTTCGAGGTGGCCGATCCATCTCTCGAAGAGATCTTCATTGAACGGGTCGGCCGGATCGACGACTCCGAGCGAACCCTTGCCCCTAAGGCGGTGCGTCAGTGAGCGGACTCCGGAACCTATTGCCAAACGCCTGGTACGTCGCGGTGCGCGAGTACCGCGGCCGGGCGAGCAGCCGCAGCTTCGTGCTCGGGACGGTGCTGCTCGCGGCCATCGCCTTCGCCGCGGCTGAGGCGCCCGTGTTCTTCGACGCCCTGGTCTCCCAGAGTCAGACCCGCCTCGCCGTGGTCGTCGAGTCGGATGCCCAGAACATGCCGTCCGACGCGCTGGCGCTCTTCGACGCCGGCCTGAACGGGACCGACGATTCGGCCAACAGGACGTACGCGATCAGCTGGCTCCAGGCCGACAGCGCGACATCCGCCCAAAGAGATCTCAAGGACGGCAAGTACGACGCCGTCCTCACGATCGACCGCGCCTCGAGCGGTTCTTCGGCGACTCCGGACCTGGCCTTCTCCCTGCGGACCGACATGGCCTCGGACGGGCGCCAGGTCCAGACCATCAGGTCGGCCCTGCAGAGCCTCGTGATCGAGGACAGGCTGGCTCCCAAGGGCAGCTCGATCGGCCAGATAACGGCGGGCTTCTCCTTCAATCTCGATCCCGTCAATCCGGGCTCCTCCGACCTCGAACAGCATCGGCCAGGAAATCTCCTCGAGCTTGCTCTCGACCGGGCTGATCGTCCTGATCTTCATGGCCATCATCACCTACGGCACCTGGGTGGCGATGAGCGTCGCCGAGGAAAAGGGCAGCCGCGTGATGGAGCTGATGCTCAACGCCGCGACGCCGCTCCAGATGCTCGCCGGGAAGGTCGTGGGCAACGGCGCGGCCGGCTTGACCCAATACGCGGTCATCCTCGCCGCGGGAATAGCGGGAGTGCTGTCCCAGGACCGAGTTCAGAGCCCTGATCGGCAGCCACTCATCCGACGCCTCCGGCTTTGGCACCCTGACGCCCGGCGGTGATTGGCGGCTTCCTCGTCCTGTTCGTGCTCGGCTTCGCGTTCTACTCGCTGCTGTACGCGGCCCTCGGGTCGCTCGTCAGCCGCCAGGAGGACATCCAGAGCGCCACCTCGCCGCTGATGATGCTGATCATGGTCGGCTACTTCATGTCGATCTTCGCCCTGCAGGCGATCGACGAGACCTGGGTCCAGGTCGCCTCGTTCGTGCCGTTCTTCAGCCCGTACCTGATGCTCGCCCGCATCGCCATGGGCCACGTGGCGCTCTGGGAGGTCGGGCTCGCCGTCGCGATCCTCATCGCGTCGATCGGTGCGGCGCTCGTCGTCGCCGCCCGGATCTACAGCGCCGGCGTGCTGCTCTACGGGCAGCGAGTCGGGCTGCGAGCAGATCTTCAAGGCCGCCCGGGTCGCTCGCGTAGCTCGCCGCGGCCGGCTCAGTCCTCGAGCGGCAGACGCTGGATGAGCGCCAGCATCGGCCGCGTCAGGGGAGTGGCGATGGGGTCGGGCAGCGCGTGGAGCCGCATCTCGCCGGGCTGCGTGGCGATCCAGCGCCACAGGTCGCTCCGGCGTCCGGGCAGGTACGGGCTGCGGAGATGGCGGGCCATGACGCCCCGCAGGCCCTGCTGGGTCACGGCCGAGTAGAGGTCGAGACCCTCGCCGACCACGCCCGGCAGGACGACCAGCTCGGAGCTCGGGCTGATCACTTTGGCGAGGCGTTCACGCCGCTTGAGCAGCGGCTGGGCGATGATCGGCCGCCCGGCGGACCAGAGCAGGTCGAAGGCCAGGAAGACCGGGATCGAGTCGACGTTCGGTCCGTCCGCGAGCCGCGACGCCAGCGCATCCTCGTCCATCCGGCCGGCCTTGTCGGGGATCACGATCTCGCCGTCCAGGATGGCGGGCAGATCCGCGACCCGATCGGCGATCACCGTCAGCTCGGGCAGGTGGGGCGCGAGGTCGCGGCCGAGCTCGTCGAGGAGCGTGCAGCCGAGCGTGCCGGCCGGGCTCGGGTTCGATCAAGGCCAGGACTCGGCGGCCGCCCCAGCGCGGCTCGAAGACGTGCTCGTCGGAGTCGAAGGCGGCGTCGGCCGGGCGGGCGAGCATCGGCCGAAGCGACCGGGGCAGGCGCGCCACGTCGCCGGAGAGGCTCAGCGAGAGCTGGTCGGGCCGGTCATCCACGTCGCGATACTACCGCCTGGCGGCGTGTCGCGCGGTGACAGCTCAGTACGCCTCGGGCACGAAATGCTGGCTCAGGAGAGGCGGGCGGACGTAACCCGGGTCGACCTGGCGAGGCGGCAGGACGATCCGTTCGGGCGTCGTGTCCTCGTACGGGATGGCGCCGAGCAGGTGGCTGATGCAGTTCAGCCGGGCGCGCTTCTTGTCGTCGGCCTCGACCACCCACCACGGCGAATCCGGCGTGTCCGTCGCGGCGAACATCGCGTCCTTGGCCCGCGAGTAATCCACCCAGTGCGAGCGCGAGGTCACGTCCATCGGCGAGATCTTCCAGCGCTTGGTGGGGTCGCCGATGCGCGCCTGGAAGCGCCGCTCCTGCTCCTCGTCGCTGACCGAGAACCAGTACTTGATCAGGATGACGCCCGAGCGGATGAGCATCCGCTCGAACTCGGGCGCGGTCCGCAGGAAGTCGCGGTACTCCTCGTCTGTGCAGAAGCCCATGACGTGCTCGACGCCGGCGCGGTTGTACCAGCTGCGGTCGAACAGGACCCATTCGCCGGCGGCCGGGAGCTGGGCCACGTAGCGCTGGAAATACCACTGGCTCCGCTCGCGCTCGGTTGGGACGCCGAGGGCCACGATGCGGGCGACGCGGGGATTGAGCGTCTCGGTGATGCGCTTGATGACCCCGCCCTTGCCGGCGGCGTCGCGGCCTTCGAACAGGCAGACGACTCGCAGGCCGCGGATGCGGATCCACTCCTGGAGCTTGACCAGCTCGACTTGAAGCCGGATCAGCTCGGACTCGTAGTCCTTCACCGAGAGCTTGTCGCGGTGTCCGTGGATCAGGTCGCCGGTCGAGGGATCGTAGCGGCCGCCGCCCGGGGAAGATGAGTCGTGGCCGCTGCCCTCGAGGGTCGTCCCGTCCGCGCCGGAGATCGCGGCGTCTGGCCCTTCGGCCGGCCGCTGGTCTCTCTTGGACTTCTCGGACTTCGCCCTGGCAGCTTTGTGCGCGCCCATGTTGGGATAGTCGGCTCGATGGCCCGCCGGATGGAGCGGACCTGTCGCGGGTCAATGTACATCGGGCACGCGCCGGGGCAACAGGTTGCCCGCGGGGCGGCGGGTGGCCGGGTCCTCCGACGAGCTACTCCGGTCGCAGGAGGCGCGATACTGCCCGAACGAATAGGATTTCCTGCATGCGTTGGCTGCGGGCTCTCTATGTCTCCAACGGGCTCGCGGTCGGCAGCCTGTACGGCTTCATTCCGGTGCTCCTGGGGTCCAAGGGCTTCGATCCGGCCCTGGTCGGCGTGGCCACGAGCCTCGGCTCGCTCTCGTACACGATGGCCCTGCCGGCCTGGGGCCACATCAGCGACACCATCACGGGACCCCGCCGAGCGCTCCAGCTGGCCTGCCTGCCCGCGGCCGTGTTCGCCCTGGGTCTCGCGGCCCCGCTTCCGATCGTCGCGGTCATCTTCTGCCAGATCATGCTGAGCCTGGGCAGCGGGCCCGGAATGGCCCTGACCGACGCGATGGCGGTTCCGATGCTCGAAGACGCGTCGCGCGAGTACGCCCGGCTGCGCGTTCTCACCAGCTCCGGCGCGGCGGCTTCGGCGGCGGTCTGCGGCGCTCTGTACGCCGTCACCGGTTACGTGGCCGCGCCGTTCGTGTACCTGGGCGTCATGGCCGCGACCTTCACCTGCGCCCATTTCGTCACCGTGGGCCGGGAGCCCATGCGCCACGAGCCGATCGCCCTCGCGCCGGCGTCCCTGACCGACAGCGAAGCCACGGCCCTGCCGCCCCGGCAGCGAGGCGGTTCGATCGGGGAGACCTTCGCGGTCAGGCCCAGGATGTACGGCATCCTCGCCTCGGTCGTGCTCATCTTCATCGGCGTGATGGCCTCGGGCACCTACGTCACGCTGCGAATCACGGACCTTGGCGGCGGTCCGTTCGGCGTCGGCCTTTCGAACGGGATCGGGTGGTCCGCGGAGATCCCGGGCATGATCCTGGCCGGCTGGCTGATCGCCCGCTTCGGCGCCAGGCCCGTCCTCGCGGTTTGCTCCGATCGGCTTCGCGGCCTGCATCGGCAGCTGGGTCGTGCTGTCGGACCTGATCTCGATCTCCGTCACTCGCTTTGCCTCCGGGATCTTCTTTGCCGGCGTCTTCGTCTCGTTCGTCCTGACGATCTCGGCGATCCTGCCGCCTCGGCTGCAGTCCACGGGTCAGACCCTCCTCCAGGCGGCCTGCTTCGGTTTCGCCGCCGTCGTCGCCAACCTGCTCGGCGGGCTCCTCTATCAGACGGGCGGGGCGCTGGGCGTCTTCGGCGGGGCGGCCATCTGCGCGGCGCTGGGCGGCCTGCTGGGGCTCCTGGTCCTGCCCTCCAGGGCGGAGGCGGGCATCGGCATGGAAGTCGAAGCGGAAGCCGCGCCGGCCTAGCGACTCGCCCGAGGCGGCCGCGGGACTCGGCGGCGGCACCGCCCATGCCTGGCTCGGCGCCCGTTCGTGCCCCGCGCAGCCCGGCCGGCCGGTACCATTCCGGCCATGAAGATGTGGGGCGGCCGATTTGCAGGGACTTCAGACGAGCGGATGGCGGAGTTCACCCGTTCGATCGACTTCGACCATGTCCTCGCGCTCGACGACATCGCCGGCTCGATCGCCCACGTTCGGGGCCTGGGCCGGGCGGGACTGCTCGCGGCCGAAGAAGTTGACACGCTGATCGGCGGTCTCGAGGGCCTTCGGGACGACGTCGAAGCGGGTCGGATCGTCTGGGATCCGGCGCTCGAAGACGTGCACATGAACCTCGAAGTCGGCCCTGCGCGAGCGGGTCGGGGCCGTGGCGGGACGCCTTCACACGGGACGGTCTCGGAACGACCAGGTCGCGACGGACATCCGGTTGTGGCTTCGGCGGACCCTCGACCGGCTCGATGCCGCCGTCCTCGAGATGGAGCGGGCGCTCGTCGGGCTGGCGGTTCGCGACGGGGACGCGATCCTGCCCGGGATGACCCACATCCAACCGGCCCAGCCGGTGCTGTTTGCCCATCACCTGCTTGCTTACGTGGAGATGCTCGAACGCGACCGCGGACGAATGGCCGACTGCCGGCGCCGAGCCAATCTCTCGCCACTCGGCTCCGGTGCGCTCGCGGGGGCCGGCTATCCGCTCGACCGGGAGGCGACGGCGGCCGAGCTTGGTTTCGACGGAGTGACGGCCAATTCACTCGATGGCGTGAGCGATCGGGACTTCGCCGTGGAGGCGCGTCGCCGCCTGCGCCCTGTGCATGGTCCATCTCTCGCGGCTGGCCGAGGAGATCACCTGGTGGTCGAATCCGCGGATCGGCTTCGTCCGAGCGTCCGACGCCTTCTCCACCGGCTCGTCGATGATGCCCAACAAGAAGAACCCGGATCCGGCCGAGCTGGTTCGAGGCAAGACCGCGCGGGTCATCGGTGAGCTGACCGGACTCCTGACGCTCATCAAAGGGCTGCCGCTCGCCTACCAGAAGGACATGCAGGACGACAAGCCGCCGCTCTTCGACGCGACGGCAACGCTGGAGGCTTCGCTCCTGGTCATGGCCGGCATGGTCGCGACGTTGACGGTCAATCGAGAGGCGATGCGAGAGGCGGCGGGCGAGGGCTTCACGACCGCCACGGCCGTGGCCGACGCCCTCGTTCGCCGGGGAGTGCCTTTCCGATCTGCCCACCACATCGTCGCGGCGCTCGTGGCCGAGGCGGAACGCACGGGATGTGGGACTCGATGGACTCGAAGATGCCTCAATCGCCGCCGCGCTAGCAGCGTCCGAAGACTGCGGCCGCGGTCGCCCTCGCGGGCGACTCCGGTGTGGCCGCCGAGCTGCGCTCCGCGGCGAGTCTCGAGGGAGCCATGGCGGGCTGCGACGTCATCGGCGGAACCGCACCGGCGCGAGTGGCCGAGGCGCTCGCCGGCGCCCGTGCTCGGCTGGGAATTTAGGTAGAACAAGGCCGGGACCTCTCGATCCCGGCCTCTTTCTGCCAGTCAAACCCGATCTGGTGTGGCGCGCCGATCTAGTGCGCCGGCGCCCAATGGGAAGCCGGGACGTTGTGGCGGAACCCACTGAATCCGCCGTCGCCCTCGGGCATCTCGGCGGCATCCATGCGCTCCGCCAGACCGGCCCCCTGGTCGCCGATCCACTGCTCCTTGCTCCAGTGCGGGGTCGGGTCCCGATCCGGATGTCTCGGCCGCCCATTCCTGGCCGACCCAACTCTGATAACGAATCTCGTTCTGGCCGTACATCGTGCGGCCTCCTTTCTGGATGACCATGCCCCGAATCATCGGTCGTGGCCCTGGCGCTGTCAGCGACATGGGGCCGGCGCTGCGATGTGACTTATGTGCGAGCCCGAAACCGACTGCTGCTACGAAACGCGGTGACGGGGGCGACGTGGCGATTTGGTACCGGCTCGTGTCGGTCGTTGCGGCCGCAACGTCCCGAATCGACTCCAAAACGGCACCCGGTCGTGCTGGATTCGAGCCGGCTCCGGCCTAGTCTGGGCACGTGAAGCTGTACGAATTCGAGCCGGTCGGAGGGACGCCGAGTCCGCGCGCGATCCGTCGGGAGGAATCGGTGGTCTTGACGTGCGCGGCCTGCGGATGCCGGTTGACGGCCCGTGAATCCCTGCGCGACAGCGGCGCGTACGGCCCCGATGCCGCCTGGCGACATTTCCCCGGCGCGACGGGTCGAGACGCTCGAGGCTGCCGGGTCGATTGTGTCGACGATCCGCATCGGACGGTCACGCTCGACTGAGCTTTTGCCGAGGCCCGCGGGTTTCGCGCTCGCCCGGCTGCCCGCGACACCGCCGCCTCCGAGTTGCCGTTCCGAACGGCAACCGGCCCGCCACTTGCGTGCGACCGAACCTTCACCGCGTGGCTACTGAAAGCGCCGACGGGCATCCATAGGCTTCCATGAAAGGGCACGGCAGCGGTTTCTGCCTGCCCCTGGCCAACCGTCGACCAGGATCCAAGGAGGAGTCGTGCCAGCTGCGGGCAGCGCCATCAATTCAGGGGACACGGCCTGGGTCCTGACCTCGGCGGCCCTCGTGATGCTCATGACGCCGGGGCTGGCGCTCTTCTACGGCGGCCTCGTTCGCCGCAAGAACGTGCTCAGCACGATCATGCACAGCTTCTTCGCCCTGGCCCTGGTCAGCGTCACCTGGGTTCTCTTCGGGTTCACGCTCGCGTTCGGCAAGGACGTCAACGGCTGGGGAATCATCGGCGGCCTCGACTTCATCGGCCTCCGCGGCGTTGGCCCGGCGCCGCTCTCGCAATACGCGCCGACCATCCCCGGCAGCGCCTACATGGCCTTCCAGATGATGTTCGCGGTGATCACCCCGGCCCTCATCACCGGCGCGTTTGCGGAGCGCAAGCGGTTCAAGGCGTTCGTCCTGTTCACGCTCCTGTGGACCCTCCTTGTCTACTCGCCGATCGCCCATTGGGTCTGGGGCGAGGGCGGCTGGCTCCGAAACCTGGGCGCCCTCGACTTCGCCGGCGGCACGGTGGTCCACATCAGCTCCGGCGTCGCCGCGCTCGTCGCCGCGCTGGTCCTCGGTCCGCGAGTGCGGCGTCAATCCGATCGCTTCGAGCCGCACGACGTCCGCCTGACGGTCATCGGGGCGGGCTTGCTCTGGTTCGGCTGGTTCGGCTTCAACGGCGGATCGGCGCTTGGCGCGAACGGCCTGGCCGCCAACGCCTTCGTCGTGACCAACACCTCGGCCGGCATGGCGGCGCTGACCTGGGTGACCGTCAGCTGGCTCCACAAGGGCATCCCGAGCGTGACCGGTGCGGTCGCCGGCGCGGTCGCCGGGCTCGTCGCCATCACCCCCGCGTCCGGCTACGTGGACGCCAGCGCCGCCATCGTCATCGGCTTCGCCGCGGGCACCGTTTGCTACGGCGCGATCCTGCTGCGCGAGCGGCTCAAGGTGGACGACGCGCTCGACGTCTGGGCGGTCCACGGCGTCGGCGGAACCATCGGCGCGATCCTGACCGGCCTCTTCGCGACGGCGGCGGTAGGCGGCTACTCGGGCCTGATCGACGGCAATGCCGCCCAGGTCGGCAAGCAGCTCGTGGCCGTCGCCGCGACGTGGATCTACTCCGGCGTCGCGACCTTCTTGATCCTCAAGGTCGTGGACCTCTTCGTCGGCCTTCGCGTCGAGGCGTCGGAAGAGGAAGAAGGCCTGGACGCCTCTCAGCACGGCGAGGTTGCCTGGCAGGGCTGACAAGTCCACTCGTCCCGAACCACAACCCGCGCGCCACCCAGGCGCTACTCCTGGGCCACTCGGTCGCTACTGATTCGCGAGGCTTGTCTCCATACGCTTCTCCAGGCCGAAACCTTCCGTCCGGTTTCGTTGCGAGAGGGAAGCGAGGAGCTCCGCGTGATCAACGGTGGCGATACCGCCTGGGTTCTGACAGCCACGGCCCTGGTCATGCTCATGACCCCAGGGCTGGCGCTTTTCTACGGCGGCCTCGTTCGCCGCAAGAACGTGCTCAGCATCCTCATGCAATGCACGTTCATCCTGGCGCTCGTCAGCGTGACCTGGGTGCTCGTCGGCTACACGCTCGCCTTCGGCCCGGATCTCAACGGCTGGGGGATCATCGGCGGCCTGGACAACCTTGGCCTCAAGGGCGTGGGCGTGGCACCCGGTCCCTACGCTGCCACGATTCCGGCCACCGCCTTCGCCCTCTTCCAGATGATGTTCGCCATCATCACCCCCGCCCTCATCATCGGCGCCTTCGCCGAGCGGAAGCGGTTCAAGGCATTCGTGCTGTTCGCGTTGCTCTGGAGCCTGATCGTCTACTCGCCGATCTGCCACTGGGTCTGGGGCCAGGGCGGCTGGATGGCGAAGATGGGCGTCATGGACTTCGCCGGCGGGACCGTCGTCCACATCAGCTCCGGCGTGGCCGCGCTGGTGGCCGCCCTGGTCCTGGGGCCGCGGGTGCGGCGCGAATCCGAGCGGTTCGAGCCCCACGACGTCCGCCTGACGGTCATGGGCGCGGGCATCCTGTGGTTCGGCTGGTTCGGCTTCAACGGCGGCTCGGCCCTCGCGGCCGACGGCCTGTCCGTGAACGCGGTCCTGGTGACCAATACCGCGGCGGGCATGGGCGCGCTGACGTGGCTGACGATGAGCTGGCTGCACAAGGGTTCGCCCAGCGTGATCGGCGCGGTCTCGGGCGCCATCGCCGGCGAGGTCGGCATCACGCCCGCCTCCGGCTTCGTCGACCCGAGCTCGGCCATCGTGATCGGTTTCATCGCCGGCGCGGTCTGCTACGGCGCGATCCTGCTGCGCGAGCGGATGAAGATCGACGACGCGCTCGACGTCTGGGCTGTCCACGGCGTCGGCGGGACGCTTGGCGTGCTGCTGACCGGCGTCTTCGCGGTGGCGGCCGTCCATGCGGGCTATTCGGGCCTCATCGACGGCAACCCGGGCCAGGTCGGCACCCAGATCGTCGCCATCGTCGCCACCTGGGCCTACAGCGGCATCGCCACCTTCGGGATCCTGAAACTCGTCGACGCCCTCGTGGGCCTGCGGGTCGAGGCGGACGAGGAGGAGCTTGGCCTGGACGCCTCACAGCATGGCGAGGTCGTCGCCGCGGCCTGAGCGGGAGAGGGCGCCTCGTCCCGAAGCGCAACCCTCATGGCACCGGGGCGCCACTCATCCTGTACCCGGGCGCTACTGATTGCGACCGATGCCTCTCCTAGACTCCCAATATCGAAACGGGTTCGAGAAACGAGTTCGAAGCTCAGCCGAAGGAGCCACGAGATGATCGCAATCGCATTCGCCAGCTTCGCCCTTCTGGTCATCGGGTGGCTCGTCGCCCCTTCTCGCAACCCCGCCGCATAGACTTCCCTCTTTCGACCCCCTCTCCCTGGACGCGCTGGTAGATCCCGTACCTCCAGATCACTCTCGCAGGACCCGCGCACCTTTCGGCAGGTGGCGCGGGTCTTTCGTTTTCCGGTGAGAGACGCGATCGAGGGCGGGCCTTCAGCTGACGAGCAACGGCTCCGGCGACTCCGTCACGCCCGACCCGAGCTCCAGGCGCGCGTCCCAACCTGCCGAGTCGATCAACTCGGGACGGTGGGTGATCATCACGACGGTCCGGCCCGCGGTGGCCGCGAGGAGATCCGCCGTGAGCGCGGTCGCGGTTTCTTCGTCTACGTGTTCGGTCGGCTCGTCGAAGACGACGACCTGCGACTCGGCGAGGAGCGCCCGCGCCAGAGCCAGTCGCTGCCTCTGACCGCCCGACAACTTCGCGCCGTGCTCGCCGACGAGGGTCGCCAGGCCGTCGGGTAGCGATTCGATCCAGGGCGACAGCTGAGCTCGAGCCAGGGCGGCGGCTATCTCCGAGTCGGAGGCGTCCGGGCGGGCGAGCCGCACGTTCTCGAGGATGGTGGTGTCGAAGACGTGTGGCTCCTGCTCGCACAGGCAGATGACCTTCCGGACGTCGCCGCTCGAGAGGCGGCGGAGATCGACGGCCCGGCCGGGCGTGACGAGCTCGATCGACCCGCTCGATGGGTCGAGGAAGCGAACGAGCAGGTTGGCGAACGTCGTCTTGCCCGATCCGCTCGGGCCCGTGACCAGGAGGCGCTGCCCGGCTCCGATTTCGGCATCGGGGAAGCTCATTGCGCTCCCGGATGAGGAAGCCGTCGGAGTACGAAGCCTCGAGATCGCGGATTCTGAGGCCGTAGGGGCCGTCAGGCAGAGGTTCCGGGACCGCAGGCTCGATCACCGGATCCGGCCGTGAGGTGATCTCGAAGACGCGGCCGGCCATGGCCGCCAGAGCCGGAACGTGCTGCGCCGCGGAGCTGAGACCCACGACCGACTCGTGGACCGCGAGGGGCGTCAGGACGACAACGGCCAGAGCCACGCCGTCGAGCGCCCCCGCTCGAACCGCGGCGATGCCGGCGATCAGGGCGATCCACACGGAGAGGCCGCCCGCCAGTGAGGAGAGCAGCGCTCCGAGCCCGACGCCGGCCGAAGTCCGTGCTTCGCTGGCCGCCAGCCGCGAGTCGATCGAAGCCAGGCAGTCGAGCCTGTCGCGCGTCGCGCCGGCCACCATGAGCTCCGGTGCCCCGGCGAGAACCTCGAGCGTTTCCGCCGCCAGCTCACCACGCGCAGCCGCGATCCGCCGCTCCGCGCGGCGCGCGACGCCGGCGGTGAGCACCGGCACGACGAACGCCACGAACAGCAGCGAGAGGCCGAGGACCAGTCCCGCGGAAGGCACCAGGTACCAGACCACGAAGACCGCCACGGCCGTCGTGAAGGCGGCGGTGAGGTAGGGGATCAGGACCCGGAGCCAGACGTCCGCCAGGCCGTCGATGTCGTCCACGAGTCGGGCGAGCAGGTCGCCGGAGCGGAACTCGCCCAGGCCCACCGGCGCCAGGCGCTCGAGCCGCTCGTAGACCCGGCCCCTGATCTGGGCCAGCACCCGGAAGGCCGCATCGTGCGACGACAAGCGTTCTGCGTATCGGAACGCGCCGCGGCTGATGCCGAAGAACCTGACCGAGGTGATGGCGACCATCAGGTCCAGGATCGGCGGTTGCTGGGAAGCCTTGGAGATGAGCCATGCCGACGTCGCCGCGAGGCCGATCGCCGCGCCGGCGGCGGCGCTGCCCATGAGAACGGCGAGAGCGAGCCGGGCGCGCGAACGGCCGGCCCATCGACGCGACTCGAACCAGGGGAGCCTGGCGCCCGATCGAGGAAAGCCGGCTCACGCGGGCACCTCGATCTGCTCGTTCGCCGCCCAGGCATCGGTGCGGGCCGACACGGACACGATCGTGTCCGCCATCCGAAGCGCGGCCGGCCGATGGGCGATCAGGAGCACCGCTTGCCCCTTCTCGCGGGCCGCCGACTCGATCGCCGCGAGCACTACCGCTTCGGCCTCCGAGTCCAGGCCCGCGGTGGGCTCGTCGAGGATCAGCAGATCGCCGCCTCGAAGCAGGGCTCGCGCGACGCCGATGCGCCTGCGCTGGCCGGACGAAATGCCCGTTCCGCCTTCGCCGAGGCGCGTCCTGGGATCCAGATCGCCCAGGCCCACCTGCCCGAGAACCTCGGCCACCTCCGCGTCCGTCGCGCCGGAAGACCCGAGGCGGACGTTCTCGGAGATGGTGCCCGGGAAGCAGTAAGGATGCTGCGGCACCCACGCCACCCGACGGTGCCATGCCGCCAGGTCCAACTCCCCGAGTGGGATCGTGTCATCCGCGCCAACGAGGTCGACCCGGCCCGAGTCGGCCGTCCTGCAGACCCAGGATGACCTCGGCCAGGGTGCTCTTGCCCGAGCCGCTGGGTCCCGCGACGCCGGTCACCTCGCCTCGTCGAATCGTCAGCGAGGCCTCGAACGGGGCGGCCAGCGCCCGACCGCCGTGGCGGACGCTCACCGATTCGACGCGTATCGCGCGGAGTGCTTCCGGCGGCGAGCCTGAGCCGGAGATGCGTGGCCTGGCTTCGGCTCGCCGGCCGGCTCGCGAGCGGCGGCCGCCTCCTCGATGACTGCCAGAGCGCTCGCGGCCGCCGTCAGGCCCTCTTCCGACGCGTGGAAGCTGGCCCCGAGCTGTCGAAGCGGCAAGTAAGCCTCGGGCGCGAGGACGATGACGAAGAGGCCGGTCCGCAGGCTGATCGCCCCATCCACGAGCTCCAGGCCGACGCCAACTGCCACCAGGGCAATGGATAGGGTCGCGGCGAGTTCCAGGGCAAACGCGGAGAGGAAGGCTATCCGAAGCGTGCCGAGGCTCTCGCGCCGGTATTCGTCCGTGACCGCCTCCAGGCGCGCCACCTGGGCCGCGCCACGGCCGAAGATGCGCAGCGTCGGCAGGCCGGCCACGACGTCCAGGAAGTGGCTGGACAGGCGGGCCAGCGTATTCCAGCGGCGCTGTCGCCGTCGCACGGTCATCGACCCGATCAGGGCCATGAAGAACGGGATCAGCGGCAGCGTTATCAGGACCGTCAAGCCCGCGACCACGTCCGAAGCCAGGAGGCACACGACCACGACGACGGGCACAATCCCGGCCAGCACGAGCTGGGGCACGTACCGGGCGAAATACGCGTCCAGGGAGTCCAGCCCGCGTGTCGCGAGGGCGACGATCTCACCGCTGGATCTGCTGTCGTGGCCGGGTCTGGGAATCGCCGCCGCCGCGATGAGCTTCATTCGAAGCTCGGATTTGACAGCGGCCGAGGATAGCCGAGCGGCCATTTCCTGGGCCCAGGCGATGACGCCACGGGCCGCGAGAACCGCGGCCAGCGGCAGGAGCGTGGGCCAGAGTTGATCGACTCCCGCACCGCCCGCGAATGCCGAGCTGACCGCGGTCGCGAGCAGCCATGCTTGAGCGACGGCGAGGGCCGCGCTCACGACGCCGAGCGCCACGGCGGCGCCCAGGGCGAGCGAGGTGGCCCGCGCGTAGCGCAGGAGCCGAGGGTCGATCGCCCTCAGTTTGTGAACCTCCTGTAGCTGGCTATCGGCCGGTCAGCTTTTGTCGCGGCCGGAAGCCTCGACTCCGGAATTGGCACCCCCTCCGGTGACCTTGAAGATGCGTCCGCCGAGCGAGCCACCCGCCACCGCGGCCCTCTCGGTCGTGACCCTTGGCGACACGACGCGCTGTCGGAACATCCAGTAGGACCAGCCTTCATAGAGCAGCACGATGGGAGTGAAGATCACGGCGACCACGGTCATGATCTGGAGCGTGAGGTCCGTCGAGGAGGCGTTCGTAATCGTCAGGCTGAACGCCGCGTTAGTGGTCGAGGGCATCACGTTCGGATAGAGATTGGCGAAGAGAGCGACCACGGCCAGCGCAATGGTCACGCCCGTCGCGGCGAAGGCGAGAAGCTCGTGCCGCAGCCGATTGGCACCCAGAGCCGCAACGAGAGCCAGCGCCGCCACCACGGAAGCGGCGATGGAGCCCGGCACGGCCTTGCTCGCCGCGGTCCAGGCCAGGAAGACGACCGCCGCGACGGCGGCCACGAGGCCGAGTCCAAACAGGACCGCGTTGGCCCGGGCGCGAAGGTCATCCGTTGTCTTGAGGGCCAGATAGGCCGCGCCATGAGTGGCGAAGAGCGTCACGGTGACGACGCCGCCCAGGAGGCCGTACGGGTTGAGCAGGGTGAAGAGATTTCCCGTGAAGTCGCCCTGTCGGTCGATCGGCACGCCCGCCGACGATGTTCGCGAAGGCGACGCCCCAAAGGAACGCGGGAACGACCGAGCCGAAGAAGATGGCCATTTCCCAGGTCGTCCGCCAGCCGGGGCTGGTTCGCTTGCTGCGGAACTCGAAGGCCACTCCACGCAGGATCAGACCCACCAGGATCAGGGCGAGGGCCATGTAGAAGCCGCTGAACAGCGTTGCGTACCAGTAGGGGAAGGCCGCGAAGGTCGCGCCTCCGGCAGTGATCACCCACACCTCATTGCCGTCCCAGACGGGTCCGATGGTGTTGATCACCACGCCGCGCTCACGCGTGTTGCGGCCCAGGAAGGGCATGAGCATGCCCACGCCGAAGTCGAAGCCTTCGAGCACGAAGTAGCCAGTCCACAGGAAGGCGATCAGCAGGAACCAGAGATCGTGCAGCATGACCTGGCCCTCAGTAGCCGAACGTAGGTGCGGGGTTGCCGTGCTCGTCCGACCCGGCCGGCTGAGTGGCGATCTCGTCGGTCGAAACCACCTTCGCCACCAGGCCCACTTCGACGACGGCCAGAACGCCGTACAGGAACGTGAAACCAATCAAGGTGAACAGGATCATCGCGCCGGTGTTGGGCGAGACGGCATTCTGGGTTAATAGGAAGCCCTGGACGGACCATGGCTGGCGGCCCATCTCCCGCAGAAGCCAGCCCGCCGAGTTGGCGGCCAAGGGCAGGAACGGCAGGATCGAGGCGATCAGGATGGCGCCTCGGCCTGGAGTGCGACCCTTGCGCAGGCTCCACAGGAACCACAGCGCGCCCAGGGCCGCCAGTCCGGCCACCCCAACCATGAGGCGGAACGAGTAGTAGGTCACGGGCACGAGAGGGGAGTAATCCAGGGCGCCGTATTGCGGATACTGGGCCCGGTACTGCTCCTGGAGGTTGTTGATGCCCTGGACCTGGCCGTTGAAATCGCCCGTTGCCAGGAACGAGAGCATTCCGGGAATGAACGGCATGTCGAAGTTGAATATCTGTTTGCCGTCCGGTCCCCAGATGGCGAACAGCGACAGCGGTGCGGGTTGAGCCGTGTTGTATAGGCCTTCCGAAGCCGCGAGCTTCATCGGCTGATTGACCGTTTCGTACTTGCCGGCCTGATCGCCGACGAAGAGCAGGACCACGGCCATCGCCAGCACCGT
The DNA here is from genome assembly GCA_963816135.1 of uncultured Chloroflexia bacterium. Classification (GTDB taxonomy): domain Bacteria; phylum Chloroflexota; class Limnocylindria; order Limnocylindrales; family CSP1-4; genus Fen-1039. The sequence continues at coordinate 818,941 of CAWFJD010000017.1, read as the reverse complement.
CCCGGCGCCGACCTTTGCGGCGGTCCGGAATACGTCGGCGTCGTGGTCAGGCCGCCGGACTATTCGCCAGATCGAGATTGCCAGGATGAAAGCGCCGCCGGTCAGGAACGAGGCCGCAATGACATGGGGCAGCGTCCATGTCAACTCCGGGTTCGTGAGAACGGCGATGAAGTCCTTGAGTTCCGCCCTGCCCGTCGCGGGATTGACGGCGAAACCCACCGGGTTCTGCATCCACGAGTTGGCCACGAGAATGAAGATGGCCGACAAGAGACTGCCGATCGCCACCAGCCATATCGAAGCAAGATGGACCGCTTTGGGGACCCGGTCCCAGCCGAAGATCCATATCCCCAGGAACGTGGATTCCAGGAAGAAGGCGAGGAGCGCCTCGATCGCCAGCGGGGCGCCGAAGATGTCGCCTACGAAACGGCTGTACTCGCTCCAGTTCATACCGAACTGGAACTCCTGAAATATCCCTGTCACGACCCCGAGCGCGAAGTTGATAAGGAACAACTCGCCGAAGAAATGCGTGAGTTTGAGGTACTTCTCTTTGTCCGTCCGAAACCAGGCCGTCTGAAACGAGGCGACCATGAAACCGAGCGATATGGTCAGCGGGACGAACAGAAAGTGATAGACGGTGGTTATCCCGAACTGCCAACGCGCCAGGTCAAGGGCACTCATGCACGCCTCGCTCTCCAGGTTCCTGATAGACGGCCCGGGTACACGTCAGCGGAATCCTCCCCTCCGCCCGACGCAGTACGTAACATACCAATCGGGTGTGGAACGGCATAGCGGGCGCGCGTTCTCGATCCGTGGTGTGGGTCGATTTGCCACTCCAACGGGTAGGCGGCAAGGGGAGCGGACTAGCGCTGGCCCGGGACCGTCGCGGGCGACCAGACGGGGTAATCGACGCGGGCCAGGCGGTTCATGACGAAACCCAGCACCACCAGGGCCGTGACGCCGAGCATCAGGACGAGTAGCTGCTCCGGCTTGGCGAGAATTCCCAGCCCGACGATGAGCGTCGTCGCGCAGGCGGGCGGGTGGCGGACTCGGAGCCATGTCATGAGCGCGCTGGTCAGCCCGAGCGAGAAGCCGGCGGCCAGGGCGCGCGCCGGAGTAACTCCCGCAACCATCGCCGAAGGCGCGTCGAGCAGTCCAAACACGGCCAGCGACGCCCAGGCGCAGGCGACGCCCACGAGATGGCCGAACATCGCGTTGCGCGGGCATGAGTCCGGGATCTTCGGCGCGTCGAAGATGAGAAATGCCGTAGGCCCGAGCGACGGAAAGACGAAAGGCTGGGCCGTCGCGATGGCCACCAGGCCGATCAAGACGATCGAGATCGTCCCGGCGACCAGGTCCCACAGGCCCCGGCGTCCGGCCGCCTTATCGAGTGCGGGTCCCCAGCTTGGCATGCTCTCGCTCCATTCCGACCATCATGCGAAACCCTGAACGCAGCTCCTCCGGCATCACCACGACTGGTCCGTCCGATTGCCCCGGCATGACACCGCCGAGCAGGGCCAGGAAAGCGCCCACCAGCCACGGACGGACCACAACCACCGCGATTCCAAAGTCAGCCGCGCGGAGGATGTCGAGCGCGTTCGGCCAGCCGAGACCCAACTCGAGTTCGAGTGGGCCCAGCTCGTCGACGACGAGCAGCCGGCACGGACACGCGGCGTCCAGGCGGGCCCGGGCCCAGGTGGCGACGTCGTCGTCGAAACGGTGCCTCCTCACCCCGCCCTCGTCCTCGACCGCGAACGCGAATGGGCCTCGCTCGCCCGTTCGAACGTCGACCACGTCGGACCCGGTCCGGCGGCCGTTTTCGATCCTGGCGGGGCTGACCAGTCCCGCGCAATCGAGGCCGTGCCGCCGGGCGTCCTCGATCAGCTCGAGACACGCCGTCGTCTTGCCGGATCCACGTCTGCCAGTCAACACCAGGATCCGCCTGTCCGGAACACTCCCGGTGCGGACTTCATCGGGCGCCTCGTGCAGGGTCATATCCATACGGCCACCCGCCGACCGTCCACGCTGCCGATCCGAACCGGGACCCCGTAGGTGGCGCTGAGATCGGCCTCGTTGAACACCGCGTCCGTCGGCCCGGCGCGGCGGACCTGGCCGTCTCGCATCAGGACGAGATGAGTGGCCACGGCAGCGGCGACCTCCGGCTCGTGGGTGGTCAGCAGGACCGTCAATCCGCGGGCCACCCGCTGACGCAACGCACCGATCAGGCTTGCCTTGCGGGCCAGGTCCAGGTGAGCCGTCGGCTCGTCCATGAGCAGCAGCCGAGGCTGTTGGGCGAAAGCGCGGGCCAGGACCGCTCGCTGGCGTTCGCCTCCGCTTAGCGTCGTGAGGGGACGATGGGCCACGGACTCCAGTCCGACTTCCTCGATCGCGGAGAAGGCGATTCTCGCGTCCTGCCGATCCGGCATGGCCAGGGGTGCGATATAGGGAGCGCGGCCCAGGATGACGTAGTCGAGTACCGACAGCGCAAAGGGCGTTCGCTCCGACTGCGGCACGAGGGCTATCTCCCGCCCGAGATCGCGGCGCGAGAAGGTGCCGAGCGGCAACCCGTCGAGGAGAACGCGGCCGCTCCGGGGTTTGAGCCAGCCCAGGGCGATGTGGAGCAGCGTCGTTTTGCCGGCGCCGTTGGGGCCCAGAATGGCGCATACGGAGCCCGACTCGACCCCAAGGCTGAGCCCGGCGCCAAGGCCGCCGTCCGGCCCGGCGTCCGCCCCACCCGTGCCGCCGGCCCCATCCGCTTGGTCGGTCGTCCGGGCCCCGTCGCGCCGGTCGACGCCGGTGGAGCGCCCGTCTCGTCCGCCCAGGATCGGCCGCGCGCCGGACCCGTAGCCGAACACGATCCGATCGAACGACAGGAGCTCGCTCACCGCTGCTCCTCCGACCGGCCGTAGGAGGTCATGACCGCGACGAAGAACGCGGCGCCCGCCAGTGAGGTCAGGATGCCAATCGGTATCTCGCCCGGCTCGGCCGTCCGCGCGATGTCGTCGCACAGGAGCCCGAACAGCCCGCCGATGAGCAGCGAACCGGGAATGACGTTGCGGGCGTCCGAGCCGAACAGCCGGCGGGCGATGTGCGGAACGACCAGCCCGACCCAGGCCACCATGCCGCAAACCGAAACCACGGCCGCCGTCGCGGCGACCGCGGCCCCCAGTACCAGCCCCCGTTCTCGCCCTGGCGTGGCTCCCAGGGAGAATGCCGTGGAATCGTCGAGCGATAGCAGGTTCAGGCGCCATCGCATCCGGTAGACGATGTACAGGCTCACGGCCACGACAGGAGCCGTCGTCCAGAACTGCGTCCAGGTCACTCCCGCGAGTCCGCCCAGCAGCCAGAAGGTGATCTCCGGCAGCTGGCTAAGGGGATCGGACATGTACTTGAGCGCGCCGACTCCCGCCGAGAACATCGCCGACACCGCGATTCCGGCGAGGATGAGCCGCATGATCGAGCCGCCGTAACGGCTCCGCCCCGCAAGCGCGTACGACAGGCCGAGGCCGGCGAGCGCAAATCCGGCGGCCGAAGCCTGGACCAGGAGCGCGTTCGAGCCGAGCACGACGATCGCGAGCGAAGCGCCGAAGGCCGCTCCCTGTGAGACTCCCAGGAAGCCCGGCTCCACCAGCGGATTGGCGAAGATCTGCTGGAAGACCGCACCCGCGCCGGCCAGGCTCATGCCCAGCAGCACGGCCATGAGCACCCTGGGAAGCCGCAGGTTCGCGACCAGGCGAGCGGCGAGATCGTCCGAGAGCAGGCGATCGGGGAGCAGCAGCCCCGGCGAGGGGTAGCGTCCGACCAGCAGCGAGGCGAGCGCGGCCGCGACCAGCAGACCCGCCACCAGGCCCAGCCGGCGGTCGATCGGCAGAACGTGACTCCGCTCCGCCGTCGAGCGGCCGGCAATCGGAGCCGCGGCCCCGCTCAGCGGAACTCCGCCGGGAGCTGGGGCCGGATCTTCGTCTCGAAGTCGGCCCCACTCAGGCCGTAGACCGTGGCGTAGAACACGCGGACCTCCGCCCGCATGTCGAGCCGGTCGGCAAGGGCGGGATTGACATGGATCGCGAGCCAGGTCATGCCGAGTGCCCAGCGAGGGTCCGGTTCATCCCAGCTGTAGTAGTCGCCCGGGAACCCGTACACCGATCGTGACGTGACCGCGGCGAGACCCTGCCATTGGGGATCTGAGAGAACCTGCTTTGCCACGTCCGCCGGGTTGTCGAAGTAGGCGATGACGTAGATCTGGTCGGGGTTCCAGGCCGCGATCTGTTCGAGGCTTACGGTCGTCCAGCCGTTGCCGAGCTGGGCGCCTTTCCAGGCCGGGTTCGCTCCGGAGATCTCGGTTTCGACGCTCTGGATGTACGAGAGCGGCGGCACCTGGAAGGCCGTCACGCCATTCTTGGCCGAGTAGTAGAGGAGCAAGACGTCCGGCTTCTCGGCGTTCGCCAGTCCCGCCACCCCGGCCTTCACCTTGCTCATCTGGTCGCTGAAGTAGGCGGTCAGCTGCCGGGCGCGAGCCGGGTCGCCAAAGAGCGCGCCGAGCGTGGCCAGATCGCGGGTGTACTGGTCCGGCGTCTCGAAGTCCACGTAGACCACGCTGATCCCGATCGCCTCGAGAGGATCGCCGAGGGACTGCTTGCTGCTGCTCTTGGCGATGACGGCGTCCGGTTTGACGGCCGCGACCTGGTCCGCGCCGGCGTTGCCGTCGAGGATCGTCTTGTCCGCGTACGCCGGATCGATCGCCGAGATGAAGTCCACGCTGCCCTGGGTGGTCTTGCAGAGGGCCACGACCCGGCTGGAGGCCTCCGGGAACATGTAGACGGCGTCCGCGACCAGGAACGAAGCCTTGCCGGCGATTGCGATGCGGGACGGTGGATTCGCGAACTTCACCGTCCGGCCGAGAGCGTCGACGACGCTGAAGCTGCCGCCGTCCGTGGCCGTCGCGCTTGCGGCACTCGTGCCGGGGCCGGTTCCCTGGCTTGCGCCCGGGCTCGCGCCGGCGCTCGTGCAGCCGGCCGCGACGATGCCGGCGGCCACGACCAAGGCCGCCGGCAAGCCCCAGTAACGACGCTTCATCGCTCGCGATCCTCTCTCGGGTGACGCCAAAAGTGCCGGTCGATCAGAAGCCGGGCTTGTCCCAACCTCGTCGCGGCTCGCGGCCGCCCCCGTGCTTGTCCTGGGTTCGATAGACGACATAGGGGCGGGCGATGTAGGCGAGCGGAACGCTCCAGACGTGAACCAGGCGGGTGTACGGCCAGATCCCGAACAGGGCGAACGCGACCGCGTCGTGGATCTGGAACGACAACGGGGCCGAGGCCATGAGATCGATCGCGGGCTGGCCGACGAACAGGCTCCTGAACCAGACCGCGACGTCGAGGCGGTAGTCGTGCTCCGCGCCCAACACGTTCACGAAGACGGTGTTGTACATGCCCAGGATCACGATCGCTCCGAGCAGGACGTACATCACGTAATCCATGCGGCTGGTGACCTTGAGGATGGATCGTGTCCAACCCCGCCGAATTGCCAGGATGATCAGCCCGATGATCGCGGCCGCCCCGGCGATCGAGCCCGGTCCTTCGGCGACCATGTGGTACATGTCGTTGCTGACGCCGATCTGCTGCGTGAAGGACTCCGGTACCAGCATCAGGAAGTGGCCGGCGAAGACCGCCAGGATCCCGTAGTGGAAGAGCGGGCTGCCGATCGAGAGGACCTTCTCCTCGTACATCTGTGAGGAGCGCGACGTCCAGCCGAACTTGTCGTACCGGTACCGCCAGACGTGTCCGATGAAGAAGCTCGCGAGGCAGATGATCGGGTAGACGCCCCAGACAAAGAGGTTCATCGGCGCGCCTCCACTGGCTCGGCTTCGTCAATCTCCGCGGCATCCATTCCGGCGGCGCCGAGGCCCAGCCAGACGGCGTCGGGTGCGACACCGACTCGCTCCTTGGCGGGGCCCTCTTCGGCCAGACGCCGGGCCAGCTCCAGTACCGCCGCGCTCGGTTTGGGAAGCGCGAGCTCGAGCGCCTGGAGCACGCTGGCGTAGGGCGATCCATCGGCCTGGAGCGAGGATCGCAGCAGGGCGACCTCAGGCCGGTATTGGACCAGAGTCTCGAACGGCTCCCGATCCTCCGGCTCGGCCTCCGCTGCCAGTTCGAGCAGAGCGGGCAGGAAGTCGGGTAGATCGCCGCTCGTCTGCGCGTAGCCGCGGCGCCGGTACAAGTCCGCGAAGCTGCAAAGGGCCATGCCCCGGCGCCTGGTATCGCCGGCCTGCGGATACGTGAGATCCAGGCAGTTGCGGTTGCGGAGGTCGAAGGTCTCGACGTAGGAGGCCTGCAGTTCGAGGAGCGGAGCGCCTCGCAAGTAGGCGACGATGTCCAGCAGGGCGCGCTGGGCCGCGTGTGGAAGCCGCCGGGCGACCACTTCGATCGGGTCCAGGCAGTCGATCAACTCCTCATCCGGATACTGGAGCAAGCGCGAGGTCACGGCGAAGATCGCCGTCCGATCGGCATCGGACATCGATAGCCTCATGACGCCGATCCCTCGGGTCCCGCGGTCTGGCGATTGGAGCTTTCCTGGTGCTCGAAGCTCGGCCCCCGCGCGCCCGCCCGGGCCGGCTCTTCATGGGCGATCGGGATGACGTAGCGCTCTTCGTACTTGGCGATTGCCAGGAGGCGGTAGAGATCCTCCAGGTCCCGGGACGTGTGGCCGATCGAGGAGCCGATGGTCTCGTCCGGTTCCTGGCCGAGGCTCTTGCGGCGCATGTGGGCTCGCATGGCGGCCATCAGCTTCAGGCTTTCGGCCACGGGGGCCGGGTCGCCCGCGCTCAGCAGCCCGGCCAGGTATTCGATCGGCACCCGGAACGAGTCGATCGCCCGGAACAGCGTCCCCTGGTCCTCGCTGTTGAGTCCACTTGCCATGACGGCGTTGACGACAGGGGAGAGCGGCGGGACGTACCAGACCATCGGCACGGTCCGGAACTCGGGGTGGAGCGGCAAGGCCACTCGGTAGCGGTTGGTCAGCGCATACACCGGGGAGCGGACCGCGGCGTCGATCCAGTCGTCGGGGATGCCGTTGGCACGAGCGCCGGCGATGACTTCGGGGTCCTCAGGGTTCAGAAGAATGGAGCGATGCGCCTCCACGAGGTCCGCGTCGACGGCCGAGGCCGCCTCGAGGACCCGATCGGCGTCGTACAGCCACACGCCCAGGTAACGCAACCGGCCGACGCAGGTCTCGGAGCAGACGGTGGGCTCGCCGGCTTCCATCCGCGGGTAGCAGAGGATGCATTTCTCGGACTTGCCCGTCTTGTGGTTGAAGTACGTCTTCTTGTATGGGCAACCCGAGACGCAGAACCGCCAGCCCCGGCAGTCGTCCTGATCCACGAGGACGATCCCGTCTTCGACCCTCTTGTAGATCGCCCCGGCGGGGCAGCTGGCCACGCAGGACGGGTTGAGGCAGTGCTCGCAGATCCGAGGCAGGTAGAACATGAAGACCTGCTCGTAGTCGAGCTTCACGCGATCCGCGATCGGACGGAGCACCGGATCGTTCGGGGCGTATTCGGGCGCGCCGCCCAGGTCGTCGTCCCAGTTGGCTCCCCACCGAATCGACATCGGCTTGTCCGTGACCAGGGACTTGGGCCGAGCCACCGGCAGGTGTGCCTGGGCCGGCGAGTTGATCAGGTTCTGGTAGTCGTAGGTGAACGGCTCGTAGTAGTCCGACAGGCTCGGCAGCTCGGGGTTGGCGAAGATCCGGAGCAGCCGGCGGAGGCGGCCTCCAACCCGCAACTCCAGCCGGCCGTCCGCCTTGCGCTGCCACCCGCCCCGCCAGCGCTCCTGATCTTCGTAGGTGCGCGGATAACCGAGCCCGGGTTTAGTCTCGACGTTGTTGTACCAGGTGTATTCCATGCCGGGGCGGTTGGTCCAGACCTGCTTGCAGGTGATCGAGCAGGTGTGGCAGCCAAGACATTTGTCCAGGTTCATGACCATGCCCAGCTGGGCCATGACGCGCATCAGTAGGTCACGTCCTGCGAGCGGCGCCGTATGACGACGACGTGGTCGCGCTGATTGCCGGTGGGGCCGTAGTAATTCCAGGCGTAGGAGAGCTGGCCGTAGCCGCCGATCAAGTGGCTTGGCTTCATCAGGATCTTCGTGACGGCGTTGTTCGTGCCGCCGCGCTGGCCGCTCAGCTCCGAGAGGGGCACGTCCACCGCGCGATCCTGGGCGTGGTACATGAATGCCGTGCCCTTGGGGAACCTGTGGCTGACGATGGCCCGGGCCACCACTACGCCGTTGCGGTTGTAGGCCTCGATCCAGTCGTTGTCCTTGACGCCGATCGTGGCCGCGTCCTGGGGGCTCATCCAGATGGTCAGGCCGCCGCGGCTGAGGGTCAGCATGTATGGGTTGTCCTGATAGGTGGAGTGGATCGACCATTTCGAGTGCGGGGTGATGTAGCGGACCGTTACCTCCGGTCCCGGCCCCGCTCCGCCCTGCGGCCCGAAGATGCGGGCCATGTTCAGCGGCGGCCGGTACGTCGGCAGCTGCTCGCCGAGCTCGGTCATCCAGTCGTGGTCGAGGAGGAACTGCTGGCGGCCCGTGAGGGTGTGCCACGGCTTCAGCCGCTCCACGTTGATGGTGAAAGGCGAGTAGCGGCGGCCGCCGTGCTCCGTGCCGGACCACTCGAAGGAAGTGATGACGGTCTGGGGCCGGGCTTGCGTGGCCGCGAACGTGACCCGATTGCCCTCCTCGTCGGCGGCGAGGTCGGCGATCTTGCGGCCGGTCTGGCGTTCGAGCTCTTCGAGGCCCGCGACCGCGAGCCTGCCGTTGGTCGTGCCGGACAGGGTCAGGATCGCCTCGGCCGCATGCTCGGCCCGGGTCAGGTCCGGTCGCCCGTCAGCAACTCCGCCTCGCACCGTCCCGCAGACGCCGCGCAGCAGGTCAACCTCGACGTCGGGTTTGACGACGACGCCCTTGACCCCCGAGCCCATCCGCTCGATCAGCGGACCGAGGGCGGTCATCTTGGCCCCGACCGCGGCGTAGTCGCGTTCGACGACCGTGAGGCCGGGCATTGTCTGGCCGGGGATCGGCTCGCACTCGCCCTTGCGCCAATCGAGCACGCGGCCTCCCGGCTGCGCCGTCTCACCCGCGGTGTCGTGGATAAGGGCAGTGGCGACGAGATCGCGTCGGACACCCAGATGCCCTTCGGCCAGCTTGCTGAATGCCCGTGCCATGGCCACGAAGGTGTCCCAGTCGCTGCGGGTTTCCCAGGGCGGATCGATCGCCGCGTTGAACGAATGGACGAAGGGATGCATGTCCGTGGACGAGATGTCGTACTTCTCGTACCAGGTGGCGGCCGGGTAGAGGACGTCGCAGAAGAGGTCTGTGGACGTCATTCGGAAGTTCAGCGAGACGAGCAGATCGAGCTTGCCGTCCAGGGGGGTTTCGCGCCAGATCGACGTCGACCGGCCGCAGCTCCGGAGGCGTTTCTTCAGCCCGGACGGCGTTGTCCGCGCCCAGCAGGTGGCGAAGCAGGAACTCGCTGCCTTTGCCGTTGCAGCCGAAAGGATTACCGCGCCAGGAAATCATCACCCGCGGCCCGTTCTCGGGAGCGTCGGGGTCCTCGTAGGCGAAGCGAAGATCTCCCTTCTCGCAGCAGGTCCACCGCGTACTTGACCGGTTCGGCCTTGGCCTTCTCCGCTTCCGTCGACGAGATCCAGTGGATTGCGATCGAAGGTCGGGTACGAGGGCGTCCAGCCCAGCCTGGTGGCCTGCGCCAGAGCGTCGGCGACGGCTCGGCCGCGGAAGATCCCCTTGCCAAGGGGAGTGGCGAGGTCGTCGGCCCTGAAGCAGTCGTATCGCCACTGGCCGCTGAACAGGTAGAACCACGAGGCGCCGGCCATCCAGCGAGGCGGCCGCGACCAATCCTGGGCGAAGGCGAGCTGGTTCCAACCGGTCAGCGGCCGGATCTTCTCCTGGCCGACGTAATGGGCCCAGCCGCCGCCGTTCTTGCCCTGGCAGCCGGTCATCATCAGCAGGGCGAGCATCGTCCGGTAGGTTTCGTCGGAGTGGAACCAGTGGTTGGTCCCGGCGCCCATGAGGATCATCGAGCGGCCGCCGGACTCGATGGCGTTCTGAGCGAACTCGCGGCCGATCCGCTCGGCGGTCGCGGCCGGAATTCCGGTGATGGGCTCTTGCCAGGCCGGAGTGCAGGGCGTCGGGTCGTCGTAGTCCTCCGGCCACTCGCCGGGGATCCCGGGCCGGCTCACACCGTAGTTGGCGAGAACCAGATCGAATACGGTCGTGACGAGCCGGCCGCCGACACGGATCGCCGGCACTCCTCGATGGACGATGGAGCCGCCCTCGTTTTCGCCGTCGTTGAGGTCGAAACGGGGCAGATCCACGGCCACGTTCTCGCCCCGGCCCATGACCGTCAACGCGGGGACGTTCTCGCCCAGATCCAGATTCCACTTGCCGGCGCCGCTGGCGTTACGACGATCGCCGATGCAGCCGTTGGGGACGAAAGGCTTGCCGGTCTCCACGTCCAGCATTACCTGCCGCCAGACGTCGCCGTCGGATTTGCCGCCCAGGTCCGCCGAGGTGAGGAAGTGGTCGGGCACATAGCTGCCCTTCGCATCCGGCCGTTCGCGCAACGTGACCAGGAACGGCATGTCCGTGAACTGGCGGACGTAGTCCCGGAAGCTTGGGGTCTCTCGCTCGACGAAGAACTCGCGGAGGATGACGTGGCCCATGGCCATGGCCAGGGCGCCGTCCGTGCCGGCGTTGATCGGCAGCCACTCGTCGGCGAACTTGGTGTGGTCCGAGTAGTCCGGGCTGACCACGACGAGCTTGGTGCCCTTGTAGCGGCCCTCGGCCATGAAGTGCGCGTCGGGCGTCCGGGTCATCGTGATGTTCGTGCCCCAGTCGATCAGGTACGCGGCGTTGTACCAGTCGGCCGATTCAGGGACGTCCGTCTGGTCGCCGAAGACCTGCGGCGAGGCAATCGGCAGGTCGGCGTACCAGTCGTAGAACGACAGCATGCAGCCGCCGATCAGGCTCATGTATCTCGAACCGGCCGCGTGGGAGACCATGGACATGGCCGGGATCGGCGAGTAGCCGGCGATTCGGTCCGGGCCCCAGCGCTTGATGGTGTGGATCTGGGCCGCGGCCGTGATCTCGAGCGCCTCGTCCCAGCTGGTCCGCACCAGGCCGCCCTTGCCCCGGGCGTGGTGGTAGCGGCGCCGCCGCTCCGGATCGTTCATCACGTCGGCCCAGGCATCGACCGGGTCGCCGAGGCGGGCCTTGGCCTCTCGATACATCTCGAGCAACACGCCCCGGACATACGGGTAGCGGACGCGCATTGGCGAGTACGTGTACCAGGAGAACGTGGCGCCGCGCGGGCAGCCCCGGGGCTCGTATTCGGGGAAGTCGGCGCCGATCGACGGGTAGTCCGTCTGCTGGGTCTCCCAGCTGATGATGCCGTCCTTGACGTAGACCTTCCACGAGCACGAACCGGTGCAGTTCACGCCATGGGTGGACCGGACGATCTTGGTGTGGGTCCAGCGGTCGCGGTAGAAGGAATCGGCTTCCCGGCCACCCTCGTACGTGACGGTGCGGAGATCGTCGGAGGAGTCCTTGCGCAACAGGCGTCGGGCCCGCAGGACCGTGCCGATGATCGGGTCGGGACTCATCTGCCCGCGGCGGTCAGGCATCGAAAAGCTCCTCCAGCAGGAAGGCTTCGGAAACGAGTGCCTGGGACGCGAACGAGTCTTGGCTGCGCTGTGTGGTATTCGGGCCTGTGCGCATACCTGCCCTTAAAGGCAGGCCCCGCCGGGAATGTTGGCGCCCGGGTGATGGCGATCGCCGCGTTGGCCACGGGCCGGAGCGTGACAATCGCATAACAATCGGAGAGCGAAACCCGAGCCGGCGATATCGTGGGTGCCGTGGACGAGACGTTGGGAGCAGCAGGCCGGCGCGACCGAGGGTCAGAGGTCGGGTCGCCGGCGGGTCTCGCGGGCTCTCGATCTCGACAGGCGCTCAGCGCCATTGTGCTTGCGGGCGGCCGCAGCCGGCGGATGGGCAGCGACAAGCGCGGCCTGATCGTAAACGGGAAGCCGATGCTCTCGATCGCGCTGGATCTGGCGGCATCGATCGCGGACGAAGTCATCATCGGCTGCCGCGCGGACGACCCACCGGATCCAGGGCTGTACGGCGGCAGGTCCGTGCGGCTCGCGTTCGATCTGCGCGAGGGAGGTCCGCTGGCCGGTCTGGAGGGCGCGTTGACCGCGGCGAGCCACGACCTGGCCCTGGTCCTGCCGATCGATATGCCGGAGCTGACGGCGGTGATGCTTTCCGCCCTGGTTATCGAGGGTCAGGCTCACCCCAACGCCCAGGCGACGGTATTTGCGACTCGGCGAGGCGTGTCGCCGTTCCCGGCCCTCTATCGCCGATCCATCCTGCCGGCCCTGTCATCGCAGCTGGACGCGGGGGCACTCCGTGTTGGGGATCTCCTTGCCCGGCTGGGCCTGGCCGTGGTTCCGTGCGACCCGATCGCCTCGCCAGAGCAGGCGTTCCTGAACGTCAATACCCTCGCCGATCTCGATCGGCGTTAGGGACGCCGCTCCCGCGGGGGGCCGTGAGGCGTTCGGCCAGCACTTCGGCGATGACACGAGCTTCATTGTGCTCGACGTCGCGAGCGGCGAAGACGAGGGTGACCGGACCCTTGCGGGCATGGTCCACGAGATCGTCGAGTGCCTGGCTGCGGGCGGGATCGTCCAGCTCGAGCCGGTAGCGTTCCCGGAACTCGTCCCAGCGCGCCGGATCGTGGCCGAACCACTTGCGAAGCTCGGTGCTTGGCCCAAGGTCGCGTGCCCACGAATTGAGGCGCAGGACGTCTTTGGTCCGTCCGCGTGGCCACAGCCGATCCACGAGGACGCGGTAGCCATCGTCACCGGTCGGATCCTCATACGCCCGCCGCAGCCGGATGGCGCGATCGAGGGGAGCGGTCATCGGCGGGGTCTGCTTCCCGCGGCTCAGGCCAGCGGGGCCAGGAAGGCGACGCCGACGACGAGCGAGGCGCCAACCATCTCGACGATGCCGACGTGGACCGGCCGGAGCGGCGTCGCGGTCCCGCGAAGGCGGCGCTGCACGAGAGGCAATGCGGCGGCACGGACCGCCAGCAAGCCGAGCACCACAGCCAACGGCCACGGTAGAAGGAAAGCCCCAACCACGGTGGCCGCCAGATGAAAGCCGACCGAAACGGCCGCGAAACCGGCGTTGCCCTGCTCTCGAATGACGGAGCGGACGGCCAGGACCGTGCCCACGAGGTACAGCGCCGCCAGCAGCGTCGCTCGGGCAACCGCGGTCGAATTCGACTGAAGCGGCCATCGAAGCCGCCACGGGGACGAGCACAAGTGCCTCCGCGACCTGGGCCAGGCCGGCTACGAGCCCGCGACCGCGGCCCAGCCTCGCCGCGAGCAGGGTTGCCGCGCCGGCAGGGACGAGCACGAGGACGGCCAGCGCCACGACCGGATGCGTGGCGACGAGCGCGGCTCCGAGCAAGGCGGCCACGAGGACGTAGGCGATCAGGGACGCCGTGTACCGCCGGCGGCTTCGCGCCCGGATCCACGTCTGAGCCGTGGCGGAGGCGAGGTAGCCGGCGACCGCGGCGACGCCAAGGACGGCGTCCCACGCATCGAGTCGGGTGGCGGCGATCCCCAGCAAGAACGGCACGGCCAGCATCGCCCACGCGCCGTGCTGGCGAGGCACCCAGATCAGGCGAGTGGTCGCCGGCGATACGGGGTTGGGTCGAGCGACAGTCTCCACGACCGAACGTTAGCGCATCGAAGCTCCGGTCCCGGTCGCGACGGACTTGCGGCGCCGCACACGGAAGCTCGGCCTCCAATCCCGGCTCGCGCCGACCTCGGCGGTCGGTCCCATATGCCGGCGCGCTCGGGGCACCGAGGAAGCCGGGCGGGCCGGTCCGTTTATCCTGGCTTCGTGGGTTCTGTCAGTTCGAAGCCTCGGCCGCTCGTCGTCGTAGTTGGGGCCGGCTTCGGAGGACTTGCCGCGGTCAAGGCACTCCGCAAGGCTCCGGTGGACGTGCTGCTCATCGACCAGCACAACTTCCACCTCTTCACGCCGTTGCTATATCAGGTCGCGTCGTCGCTGCTGGATCCTTCCGAGATCGCGTATCCCACCCGAGCTCTGGCCCGGCGCTTCAAGAACGCCAGATTCCGACTCGGGACCGTCCGGGCAGTGGACCTCGAGAAACGCCTCATAACGGTCGACGACGAGACCCTGCCCTACGACTACCTGATCCTGGCCGCCGGCTCGGTCAACGACTACTTCGGCAACCACTCGATCGCCGAGCGAACGTATTCCCTCAAGAACCTCGAAGAAGCCCTGGCCCTCCGCTACCACATCCTGCGCCAGTTCGAGCGGGCGTCGGCGACAACCAATCCCGTCGAGCGTCGCCGGCTCATGAGTTTCGCGATCGTCGGGGCCGGACCCACGGGCGTCGAATATGCCGGCGCGCTCTCGGAGCTGATCCACCTGGTCCTGCGGAAGGACTTCCCGGAACTCGACATGAGCGAAGTGCGCATCGCCCTGATCGACGGGCAATCGTTCGTCCTGCCCGAGTTCCGAGGAGCGTCGCGCAAGGCCGCCGGCCGGGCCCTCGCCCGCAAGCAGGTGACGCTGACTCTCGCCGGGCTGGTCAGCCAGGTCGACGAAACCGGCGTTCGCCTCACCGATGGACGCGTGATTGAGGCCGGCACCGTCGTCTGGACCGCGGGAGTACGGGCCGCCGACCTGACTCGGACGCTTGGCCTGGAGCTCGGGAAGCGCGGTCAGGTCCGGGTGCTGCCCACGCTGCAGGTGCCAGGCCATCCAGAAGTGTTCGCGATCGGAGATCTGGCCGCGGTCCCGACGGACGGCCGGCCGCTTCCGATGGTCTCGCAGGCGGCCATCCAGGAGGGTAGCCTCGCGGCGCGCAACCTGGTCGCCATCCATGAGGAGCGACCGCTCCGGGACTTCCGATATCGAAACCTCGGGATCATGGCCACGATCGGGCGTAACCAGGCCGTGGCCGAGCTGGGTCCGTTGCGCTTCACGGGTTTCCTTGCCTGGCTCGTCTGGCTGTTCGTTCACCTGGCCCTTCTCGTCGGTTTCCGAAATCGTGTCGTGGCCCTGATCAGCTGGGGAATCGACTACTTCTTCTACGACCGACCGGTTCGGCTCATCGCGACGCCGTCCACACAGCGGTCCGGCGCGGAGCCCAGGGCTGGCGACCATAAGCCCAGCCCGGAGGCGGAGAATGCCGGGGAGCCGGTCGGGCGGTCATAGGCTCAGCGAGTGGAGATGGACCCGAAGGAGGTCGCACATGACTGGCAGGACCCTTGAACCCACGCCACCGGATAGCCCCATCGAGGATCTGATCCACCGTCGCTCCATCAGCGAGGCAGATCGGATGAAGTACGAGGGCTACCTGGCTGAGATCTTCACCGCACTGGGTTTGGATCTCGCGTCGCCGGCCACGAAGGACACGCCGCGCCGGCATTTCCGAGCGCTCTACGACGCCACCGTCGGGTATGAGGGCGACCCCAAGATCCTGACCGCGTTCCCGACCGCCTGTCACGGCGGCGCGAATTGCCAGCTCGCCCAGGTCGTGGAAGGGCCGATCCCGTTCTTCGCGCTCTGCGAGCACCATGCTCTGCCGTTCTACGGCGAGGCGTGGGTGGGCTACGTCGCCCACGAGGGCATCATCGGGATCAGCAAGCTGACTCGACTCGTGCGCGTCGTAACGCGCCGTTTCGGCGTCCAGGAGGAAATGACCCACGAGATCGCCGACGAGCTGACGCGGATGATGTCGCCGCACGGAGTGGCGGTGTATCTCGAAGCGCACCATCTCTGCACGCAGATGCGCGGCGTTCGCGAACTCCAGCCCAAGACGCGGACGACTTCTTACCGCGGCACGTACACGGAGGATCCGTCTTTGCGCGGCGAATTCTTCGACGTGGCCGGGTTGCGCCGCTGAGCTGCGAGATGTCGAGTTAGCCGGCTTCCTCGAGGCGATAGCCAACGCCGCGGACGGAGGCGGGGATTGGCGCGCCGGCTTCTTCGAGCTTGGATCGGAGCCGGGCAAGGTGGGGCTTGAGCCACTGCGGGTCCGGGTTCGGCTCGCCCGGCCAACCGGCGGCAAGCAGGGACGAATGCGACACCACGTGTCCCGCGGCCGCAACCATGGATGCGAGGAGGCTGTATTCCGTGCGAGTGAGGATCAGCTCCTCGCCGGCTACGGACGCGGTGTGGCGGCCGCGGTCCAGGACGATCGAACCCCAGCGGAGCTCGCCCACGCCGCGCGGCTCGGCATCGTTGCCCCGGCGGCGCATGACCGCCCGGATGCGGGCCAGGAGCTCCTGCTTGCCGAAAGGCTTCACGACGTAATCGTCCGCGCCGGTGTCGAGCGCTTCGACCTTGGCGCGCTCGTCGGCTTCGCCGGTGAGGACGATGATCGGGGTCTGCGACATGCGGCGAATGGCCCGGCAGACTTCCACGCCGTCGAGCCCCGGCATGGCGAGGTCCAGCAAGACGAGGTCCGGCCGCTCTTCGGTGAAGCGGCGCAGGGCGGTGTTGCCGTCGTAGGCCGTGACGACGCGGTGTCCGGCCCGGCCGACGAGAGCGGAGACTGCCCCAACCATCGCCGGCTCGTCGTCGACGACGAGGACCAGCAGGCTCGTCTCTCCCTGGCCGATTCCGTTCACACCACGCCTCCGCTAGGACTAGCTTTCGGGACCCGCCTCGGACATAGCACCAGCCTCTGGGCCGCCGCCGTTCTCGTCAGTGTCGCGCATCTTGGGCACCGCGACCATAAAACGACTCCCACCGTACCCATTTGATTCCAACCAGACACGTCCACCCATACCATCCATCAGCCGCCGGGCCGCGTACAGGCCGATTCCCGAGCCCCGAGGCCGTTTCGCGGTCCTGACGTACGCCTCGAAGACGGACTCCCATTCCGTCTCCGGAATGCCGGCGCCGTCGTCCGTGACGTAGATATGGATCTCCGATTGGTGTGGCAGGACTCCGACGCTGACGGCCCCGCCTTCGGGCGAGTACTTGACCTCGTTCTCGAGGAGGTGCTCGAGAACCTGCCGGAAGCGGCCCTCGTCGCCGATGCCGATGAGCTCTTCCCACGTACCCGTCCGGCGCATCGGGTGGCCGCGGAGGAGGGGAGTCATCTCCGCGATCGTGTCGTTGACGGCCCGGGCGGCGTCGAACGGCAGACGCGCCAGTCCGGCCGCGAGACCGTCGCCCCGAACGGAGGCGAGGATCGAATCGACCAGACGATCCAGGCGGGTGACCTGGGCGATTGCCTGAGTCCGCCACTCCTCCACCTGGCCGGCGTTCGGCCCGGGCATGGGCCCGGCGGCCTGGCCGTGCTTCGATCCGCCGTCGGGGCCGCCGCGACGGCCGCTCGGTCCGGCCGCGCTGCCGTCGAGGGCCGCGTCCGCGAGCAGGTCCACGTACGCTCGGACGACGGCCAGGGGCGTCCGAAGCTCGTGCGTGACGACGGCGAGCAGCTCGGCCCGCGCGCCGTCGAGGGCGGTGAGTGTCTGGAGCTGTTCCTCAGCTTCGGCCTGGAGCCGGCCCTTCTCGACCACGCCTCCCAGGAGGGCCCCGATCGTGACGAGGAATTCGACCTCCTCCGGGGAGAAGGTCCGGGTTTCGATCGCCTGGACGTTGATGACGCCGACGATCGTGTCGTTCCAGGGCAGCGGAACCGAGAGCATCGAGACGAACTGCGACTCGTCGAAGCCCGGCACCCATTTGAACCGCGGATCCACCCTGACGTCCGTGGAGGCCACAGGCTGCGCGATTTCCGCGGCCCGGCCCGTGAGCCCTTCGCCGAGTCCCATCGTCACGCGGCCAATCTGGTCGCGATCGAGGCCGTTGGTCGCGGCAAGGCGGAGGCGGGCCTCGTCGCGCTCCATCAGGTAGACGGAGCAGACCTCCACGTCCAGGGCGTCCGTGGTCCGATCCACGATCGTCCTCATCAACTCATCCCAGTTGCGGGTGGTCGTGAGCAGCTTGGCGAACTCGTGAAGGAACGAGAGCTCGCGGATCTTCCGCTCGGCCGCGTCGCCGTCCAGGTTCTCCGGCAGCGCGGCGCCGCCGAGGCCGGCCGGGCCACGGCCACCTGCCACGGGTCGGTTCTTTTCTTCGGACGATCGTTTGGGGGTGGTGCTCACGCGACCCATGATGTCACCGTTCGCGGCGTCATTTCACCGCGGCGGGCGCGTCGAAGACCTTGGTGGGCAGCCCTTCGAGAAGCGGGTCCGTCCAGGTCCAGGCCGCGCCGTAGTGGCGTCCCACGGCTCCGTGGCGGGCCGCCTCGGTTCGGAGCGGCAGGCCGAAGATCTCGATGAAGCCAACGGCCGCGGCATGGTCGTAGGTGTCGTCCGCCTCGTAGGTCGCCAGCGACTTCTCGTAGAGGCTGAGCGGCGACCGTCGCCCGACGACGGTGGCGTTGCCGTGGTCGAACCGGACCCGGACGTCGCCGCTGACGACGCGCTGGCTGCTCGCCGCGTAGGCGCGCAGGTCGCGGTGCAGGGCGCTGAACCAGAGGCCGTCGTAGGTGAGCTGAGCCATCTCGTCGGCCACGATTCGGTTGAAGCGGAGCGTGTCCTTGCTGAGCGTCAGGCCTTCGAGGGCGCGGTGGGCGCGATGGATGACCGTGGCCGCCGGTGCCTCGTAGATCTCGCGGCTCTTGATGCCGACCAGGCGATCCTCGACGTGATCTACCCGGCCGACGCCGTGCTGGCCGGCGAGGACGTGGAGTCTCTCGACAAGGGTGACCGGGTCGAGCCGCTCGCCCCCGAGAGAGACGGGCACGCCGCCTTCGAAGCCGATGACGACTTCCACGGGCGCGGGGGCCTTGTCGGGATCGACCGTCCAGCGATAGACGTCCTCCCGGGGGGCGACCCACGGGTCTTCGAGGATGCCGGCTTCGATCGAGCGGCCCCAGAGGTTGACGTCGATCGAGTAGATCGACTCCTTGGAAATCGTGATCTCGATATTGCGAGCCTTGGCGTACTCGATCTCCTGCTCGCGGCTGAGTCCCATGCCGACTCGCATGGGGGCGATGACGGCCAGGTTGGGATCGAGCGCGTGCGTGGCGACGTCGAAGCGGACCTGGTCGTTGCCCTTGCCGGTGCAGCCGTGGGCGACCGCGTCCGCGCCTTCCTTGTGGGCCACTTCGACGAGCAGCTGGGCGATGAGCGGCCGGGCCATCGCCGTCGCGAGTGGATAGACGCCCTGGTAGAGCGCCCCGGCCTGGACGTGCGGCCAGCAGAAGTCGCGGACGAACCGCTCCTTGCCATCCACTACATAGGCTCGCGAAGCCCCGGCGCCGATTGCCCGGCGATCGACGTCTTCCTTGAGCACGCCGCCGCCCAGGTCCACGGTCAGGGTCACGACCTCGACGTTGTACTGCTCGCGCAGCCAGGCCACCGCGACCGAGGTGTCCAGTCCGCCGGAATATGCGAGCACTACCTTCTTCATCGAGGGGCCTCCGTGAGTGTGTAGGGAAGTACCGGCGGAAGCCCTTCGGCGTCGGCCGGCTGGAATGTCTTGAAGCGGACGAGCCAGCGCTCCAGCGAGGCTTCGTCGCCGAACAGAACGAGGAGCGTGTTGTCTCCCGCGAGTGTCCCGACCTGATCGCTGAGGCTGGACTGGTCGATCGCCTGGGCGATCGCGCCGGCCGATCCCGGAGTCGCGAGCAGGACCAGGCTGAGCCCGCTGCGGCCGATTCGGACAGGGATGTCTTCCAGGAGCCGGTGGAGGCGAGCGTCGTAGACGTTGCCGCCGGACGCCGTTTCCGGCGTGGCGTAGACGTGGCCGTCGCCGCGCGGAGCTTTCACCAGTCCGAGCTCGGCGATATCGCGGCTGACGGTGGCCTGGGTGACTTCGAAACCGGCCTGGCGGAGAAGCTCGACCAGCTCCTCCTGGCTGCCTATCCGGCTCCGGGCGATGAGCTCGAGGAGCATCCGCTGGCGTCGCTGCTTGACCGCCGATGGGTGGAGGTTGACGGCCATGGCGCTCACCTCGCCGACACCGGTCCCGCGGCCTGCGTGGCTTCGCGGGCCCTGATTCGCGTCCCGAAGCCGGGATCGCCGAGGGCGCGGGTGAGGGCGTGAGGATCCGACGAGTCGGCGATCACGGCTTCGGCCCCGGACCAGCCCACGGCCTGAAGAGCGGCTCGGATCTTGGGCACCATGCCGCCCTTGATGACCCCGCCGGCGATCAGGCCCTCGGCCTCGTCGGCTGTCATGGTGGAGAGCTTGGTCCCGTCCGCGCCGCGGATGCCGTCCACGTCGGTCATGAGGACCAGCTGGCGGGCACCGAGCCCCGCGGCGATGCCCGCCGCGGCGTCGTCGGCGTTCACGTTGCAGACGATGCCCTGCTCGTCGCGGGCGAGCGGCGCGACCACGGCCACCTGGCCGGCCACCAGGAGCTGGTCGAGGAAGTCGCGGCGAACGCCGACGACGTGGGCCACGAGACCGAGGTTGGGGACGCGTTCGGCGATCATGAAGCCGCCGTCGACGCCACTCAGCCCAACCGCGTCCACGCCGCGGTCGCGGAGATCCGACACGAGCTCGGAGTTGACCACTCCACGCAAGACGGCCGCGGCGACGTCCAGGGCCGCCTGGTCCGTGACGCGCAGCCCGCCCTCGAATTTGCTCGGGACTCCGAGCCGTTCGAGCCACTCGGTGATGCGTTTGCCGCCGCCGTG
The DNA here is from genome assembly GCA_963816135.1 of uncultured Chloroflexia bacterium. Lineage (GTDB taxonomy): Bacteria > Chloroflexota > Limnocylindria > Limnocylindrales > CSP1-4 > Fen-1039. The sequence continues at coordinate 798,166 of CAWFJD010000017.1, read as the reverse complement.
GACGAGAACCACGGGACGCTGGCGCGCCACCGTCGCGACCTCGTCGAGGACGTGGGCCTGATCGGCGAGGGTAGTCCCGCCGAGCTTGAGGACGAGCACTTCGCTCACGTCGTGTACTCCGCGTTCTCGATGACGTAACCCTCGGTCAGATCGCAGCCGTATGCCTCGCCGGTCCCGCCGCCGATGCCGAGATCCACTCGGATAAGCACTTCGGGCGCGTCCATCGCGGCTCTCACCGCGTCGCGGTCGAAGGGCAGAGGGGATCCCGCGAAGACGAGCGTCCCGCAGATGGCGATCCGCAGCTTGTCGAGGTCCATGTCCGGGAGGCGGCCGCCGCGGGCCACCGCCTCGGAGTGGTGCATGCCGGCGGCCTCCAGCATCTCCGTGTCGGGGAGGCGGGCGTTGCCGGCGCCGCTCGCCACTCGACCCCAGTTGGGGTCGCGGCCGTGGACGGCGGCCTTGAGCAGGTTGCTCGAGATGATCGAGCGGGCGATTGCCCGGGCGTCGTAGTCGTCCCCGGCGCCCGTCACCTGGCAGGTGATGAGGGTCGTGGCGCCTTCCCCGTCGGCGGCCTGCTGGCGGGCGAGGGACCTGGCCACCGCTTCCACGGCCGCGCCAAAGCGCGGCCGCCTCCGGGCTCGCGGCCGCCACCGAGACACCGGAGGCGCCCGAGGCGAGCAGGAACACCGTGTCGTTCGTGCTCGTGTCGCCGTCCACGCTCGTCTGGTTCCACGTCCGTTGGGCGATGGGGGAGAGGAGGGCGTGGAGCGTGGCCGGGGCCACGCTCGCGTCGGTCATGAGGATCGCGAGCATCGTGGCCATCCTGGGATGGATCATGCCCACGCCCTTGGCCACGCCCGAAACGGTCACGCTCACCGGTTCGCGGTGAGGCCCGGGCAGCTCCACCGTGGCGGTCGCGAGCTTGATCTTCGTGTCGGTGGTCATGAGCGAGTTGCCGACCGCCTCGAGGCCGTCGTCGGTTTCGACGAGGTTCGGCACGAGCCGGACGATCCCATCGCGGACCCGGGTCAACGGCAGCCTCACTCCGATGACTCCGGTGGACAGCGCCAGCGTCCTTTCCGTCCGTGTCCCGAGGGCCGCCGCCACCGCCTTGACGACCTCGTACTGGTCGGCATCGCCCTCCGGTCCCGTCGCCGCGTTGGCGCAGCCCGCCGTCGAGATGACCGCGTCGACCCAGCCGAATCGCCCGCCGCTCGTGACTTCCGTGGCCGCCAGATGGCGCCGCGAGAGGCGGATCGGAGCGGCGACGACCTGGTTGCGGGTGAACACTGCCGCCGCGGCAGCCGACTCACCGGTCGTGGCCACGATCGCCAGATCCGGCCGGCCGGAGGCCTTGATGCCGGCCACGATCCCGCCGGCGCGGAATCCGGCGGGCAGGGCCGCTCGCTCCTCGACCGCGGGCAACCGGACCGGCAGCGGCTCGAGGGCGGCGGGTTGCGGTTGTCTCGTCAGGCCTCCCGATGAGGATCGAACCGTTGGCTGCATCTGCTTCCCTTCGTGGAAAAGTCGACTCCGGACCCGGTCGCGCCGCCTGGCCGCCGGATCAGGGCGCTATCGGGTACTGCTCGAGGCCCGTCGTTTCGGGCAGTCCGAAGACGACGTTGAGGGCCTGCACTGCCTGGCCCGCCGCGCCCTTGACCAGGTTGTCGATCGCGCCGATGGCGATCACCCGGCCGCTCCTCGGGTCGACTTTCACGCAAACCCGGCACAGGTTGCTGCCGAGGACGTGTTTCGTGGCGGGTGGCTCGGCCATGACCTTCACGAACGGCTCGTCCTGGTACGCCTCCGCGTAGAGCGCGTCGAGCTCGGCCTGCGTGACCGGCCTGGTGGTTCGGACGTGGCAGCTGGTCAGGATTCCCCGGGTCATCGGGATCAGGTGGGGCAGGAAGTCCACGGTGGCAACCCCGGGATTCGCCGACCGGCTGGCGAGCGGCCCCAACTCTCCCTGCGCCTGCAGCTCCTGCTCCATCTCGGCCGTGTGCCGGTGGTTGAAGAGGCCGTATGCCTTGACGCTCTCGTTGACCTCGGAGAAGAGGAGATCGGCCTTCGGCTCGCGGCCCGCACCGGAGACACCGCTCTTGGCGTCGACGGACAGGTCCGCGATCAGACCGGCCCGCGCCAGCGGGGCGAGGGTCAGGATCGTGGCCGTCGGATAGCAGCCGGGCAGGCCGATGACGGTCATGGCCCTGTCCGCCGCGGCGCGCATCTCCTCGCGATGGAGCTCCGGCAGGCCGTACACCGCCTCCGCCAGAAGCTCCGGCGCCGGATGCTCGAACTTGTACCAGGCGGGATAGTCGGCCGGATCGTGGAGCCTGAAGTCCGGCCCGATGTCCAGAAGGGCCGAGCCACGACCCACGATCTCCGCGGCCATGCCCGCCGCGATCCCGTGAGGAAGGGCCGTGAATATCGCGTCCGCCGCCGGGATGGCCTGATCGATGACGAGCCCCGACTCGCGCAGGTGGGGGTGCGAATCCGCGACCGGCACGTTGTCCCTATTACGCCCGTACAGGCCGACGACCTTGACCTGGGGATGGCCCAGCAGAAGCCGGATCAGCTCGCCGCCCGCATAGCCCGTGGCCCCGACGATGCCGACCGTGACCGTCGGCTTCCCCGGACGGTGGCGGAACGCGGCCGGACCGAGCGAGCGCTCGGGTGCTGTGGTGGACATTTGCGTGGCGCTGTCGGCGGCAGTCATGCGCGGGAGTATACAGTCCGCTGAATATCCATGCATGCCGCCGTCACCGAGCGAGAACCTAGACGTACCCGCCGGCGACCATGAGGACCCAGGCGAGCATGAACCAGTGCAGAAGCCAGCCGTACACGAAGGATTTCGTGCGCCAGGCGAGCAAGCCGAAGAAGGCGCCGCCGATGAGCGTCGAAATCTGCTCGAGTTCGGGCTTCCCGAGGTGCATGAGAGCGAAGGGGACGATCTGGAGCCAGACGGCCTCCGCCCCGAATTTGCGCCCCAGCGACGAGAGCAGCCAGCCGCGAAAGAAGAATTCCCAGGCGAACATGTCGATGCCGGCGTCGATGACGAGGCGCCAGCTCGGGCGGCCGCCGATCGTGCCCGTGTAGTACGAGCGGAATTCGGGGAACCGGCCGAGGAACCAGATGACCACGGCCATCGCGACGACGCCGCCGATCGCGATGGGCAGCCCGAGCCGCCAGTCTCCGATCGTCATGCCGAAGCGGCGCGGATCCTCGCGCCAAACCGCCACGATCCAGGCGACGGGGACCAGGAACTCGAGGAAGAAGCGGTCGTACTCGCCGCCCAGAAAGCGATTGTTGAAGCCGACGATCAGGATCAGGGTCGTGAGGCTGACGACCTGGACGATCCGGGCGTCGAAGCGAAGATCCCCAGATGAGCCACTGCCTCGCCGAGCTCGGCGCGGCCGGAAGGGCCGGAAGGGCCGCAAGGCCCGGAAGGGCTGCCGCCGAGGGCACGCTGGCCGATGCCATCGCGGCCGAAGGCAGCGACGCCTGGACAGCGGCCGGCGCGTCTCCTCTTGCCAGTACCGCCACGGCCGCAGCCGCCGCGGTCCCTACGGCAGCTTGATCAGACATTCGTCAAGTCGATTCCAGGTCACGCAACCGAGGGTCTCTCTTTGTGCCCAGGCCTCTGCCGGGACGCCGGGCGGAACCGGCGCGGTGGTCGGCTGGAGATACCAGCGGACACCACCCGAGTAGAGATCGCCGGCGTTGGCTGCCGTGTCCGTCTGGGTCAGCTGTACCTCGATCGTGATCGCCCTGGACTTCATGAGGAACAGGCCGGACTCGCGACCGGCGACCCGTTCGCCCGCGGGCACGAGCGCGGCGAAGCGGTCCTGGACCCGGGGCAGATCGTTCGTGGCGTGGTGGTTCCAGGAATAGAACAGCCCGAGGCCGGGGCCGGCGGCTATCACCATCGCCAGGCAGGCCGCCAGGGCCATGCCACTCCGGGCGGACGCCGGCCGGGCGATCTGCCGTCTTGCAAGCCGCTCGCCGAGCCACTCCGAGGCCCAACCGGCGACCAACCTCAATCCGATCGCGGCGAGAATCGCGAGCCCGGGGACGATAGGCATGACGTAGCGGTTGGGCCGATACGAAGCCACGACGACGACCCAGAAGCCGACGACGACCCAGCCGAACGCTGCCACCGCCAGGCGGGCCTGATCCTCGTCGAGGCGCTTTCGAAACGCGACGATGCCGGCGACTCCGAGGGCGGCCAGGCCGATCAGGGGCGCCAGCAGCGGCCCGAGAATCCCGTCGCTGCCGCCCCGCAGATAGCTCGAAAGCGAGCGCGCCATCCCGAGGGGGCTGAGGTTCAGCTGGACCGGCGCCCAGATGCGAAGGTCGATGCGCCACGGCGTCGCGGTTGGGCAGCCAGATGAGCAGGATCCAGGCGAGCCCGAACAGGCCGATCGAGACGACAGCCCCGGCCAGCCAGCGCCGGACGGCGTCGCTCCGCCAGCCCCAGACGGCCGCGAGCGCGATCAAGACCCCGGCGATCGAGAAGATGGCGCTTGGCTTGGTCCCGATCGCGACGGCGAAGCAGGCTCCCGCGACGAGGCCCCAACGAAGGTTCAGGCGCTCTTGCGACGCCAGAACCAGCGTTCCCGAGTGCCAGCCCGAGCACGACGAGGTCCTCGACGTATGCCAGGCGGCCGTAGAAGAGGACGAGCCCGCTCGTCGCGAAGGCAACTCCCCCAAACGCGGCCCAGGCGGTCCCGAGCGACCGGCGCAACCCACAGGCCAGGGCTCCGGCCGTCGCCGAGACGCACACGATCGAGACCAGTCGGGCGGAGTCGATGCCCACGCCGAGGATTCGGAACGAGGCCGCGGCCAGCAGGCTGTAGGGCAGATTGACGAGGTAGAGATTCCACTGGTCCGTGTCCCAGCGGCCGAGCTGGACGAGGTTGCGGGCATTGACGAGGTTGAAGCCCTCGTCGGAGAACGGGCTGCTGCTGAAGGTGACGTTGCCGGCCGGATCGGCGGATACGAAGGCGGCCAGCAGCACGAAGAGCGCCGCCCCGACCAGGATTGCCGCCCAGGGCAGCGCCATCACCCGCCGCGTCAGCGGCGGACCGGCAATCCTCAAGACTCCCTCCTACGCCCTCAGCACAGAGTTGCCGCACCAAAGGATGCCGTATCCGACGGACACGATGCTGGCCACGACGAGCAGCCGCTCCGGCCAGCCGCGCCATCTCGAGGTCCCGATCGCGACCAGCGCGATCAGGAACGGGGTGAAGTCGAGGGAATAGCGGAACCCGTACTGGAAGTAGCCGCCGCCGTAGTAGAGGAACACCGGCATCGCGACCAGGATCGGCCGCAGCCCAGAGCAGGCCGGCGTCGCGATCCCGGAGCCCGGCCCAGGCCGCGGTGACGAGCGCGGGAGAGACCAGGAGCATCGAAAGTCCGTACGGATTGGCGGTGAAGTACGGAGCGTGGCCGAGAGGCTGGAATCCGCTGAGGAACGCGAGGCGGAAGTTCTCGGGTACCTGGGCGATCGAGAAGAGCCCCAGCGCGCGCCTGGCCTCGAGCCCCGGCTGCGGAAGGTACGAGATGTCGTACCCGGACTCGAAAGGGGAGCCGAAGCGCGCCCAGTTGAACCAGGCGTAGAAAGCCAGGCCCAACGCGATGGGCAGGCCGAAGGCGAGCGCGCGCCGGATCGGCCGGTCCTGACGCCAGAGCAACGCCAGCCCGAACGGGATCGCCGCCAGGAGAGTCGTGGGCCTCGCGAGAAACGAGATGGCGAGGCACGTCCCGAGCACCGCCGCCCGCCGCGGGCCGGCCCACTCGATCAGGAAGATCGTCAGCAGCAGGAATGACTCGGCCTGGGCCAGGTAGTAGAAGTTGCCGAACACGGCGAGGAAGAACAGAAGCGTTCCGAACGCCGTCAGCGACGCCACCCAGTACGCGTTGGCGCCCCTGGCCCCCCAGGCTCGGGCGAGTGGCAGGGCGAGCAACCCGGCCGCCATGCCCACGCCCCCGGAAACGAGGAATCCCGCCGTCTGCTCGAAGCCGCCGATCGCCGCGAGCGGCAGATACGGGATCACCTGGAGCGGCCCGACGGCGATGAAGTACCGGCCGCCGACGTCCACGCTGTCGACGGTGCCGCGGAAGAGAGGCGAATCGAGGTGGCCCGCCGAGCATGCGCTGGGCCAGGATCAGCATCCGATCGGGGAAGGATCCGGTCACCGGCGAGTGCCACTGGAACGCGGCGAACGTCGCGGCCACGTACCCGGCAACGACGGCCAGGTAGAAGAGCAGATCGCCGGACGATGCCCGGATCGCCGCCCTGGAAGTCGGGTCGGCCGGCATCGCGGCTTCCGTATTCATGAACGCGAAGTATATGGACCGCCGCCGCCTTCCCGAACCGGCGGGTTGGCGACGGCCCCGCGTCTCGACGGCCGCGCTGGACTGCCCTCGCGAAGGCCCTACACGGCCGCGAGCGTCAGTGCCGGTCCGGTCACCACCACTTCACCGGTCTCGTGTGCCGGAAGCTCCGACCCGGACGGGCGTCGTATCTCGTATCGGTGGCGGATTTGCGCGACGCCCGTGGCTATCTGGGCGCTCACGGTGCAGTACTTCGTCGCCGAGAGCTCGATCGAGCGCCTGACGGCCTCGGTCGTCACGTCGCCTTCGACGACGTGGAGGACGTCTATCTCGAGGTACACGTTCGGCGATTCCTCGCGCTGCTCGCCCGATGACCTCGGTCGCGATAGCCGGTCACAACCTGGCGCTTCTTGGCGAGGATCTCGACCACGTCCATCGCCGTGCAGCCGGCGATGGCCGCCAGGACGAGCTCGGTCGGCCGTGCTCCGCAGTCGCCGGTCGGCGTTGTCCACGACGATCTCATGCCCGGAGCCGGTCGTGGCCACGAACCTCATGCCGCCCTCGTGCCGAAGGCTGACCTTCTTGCTGCCCAAACGATGTCCTCCTGATTCGCGGACTTGCCGCGGCGCTCGAGACTGGCGTGCTAGATCAAGTCGGGCAGCGGGCTGGATCCGGGCGAGTGACCGGCGGGCACTGCCTTGCCGTTGCCGCCGCTTCCTTCTGTCGCGTCCGGAGAGGCGAATTGCTCGTGGTAGAGCCGGGCGTACAGGCCGTCGAGGGCCAGCAGCTCGGCGTGCGTCCCGCGTTCGACGATATGGCCGCGGTCGTAGACCAGGATCAGGTCCGCGCGCAGGATCGTCGAGAGCCGGTGGGCGATGGCGATCGTGGTTCGCCCGGCCTCCAGCCCCTCCAGCGCCTGCTGGATCAGCCGCTCGCTGACCGTGTCCAGCGCGGACGTGGCCTCGTCGAGGATCAGGATGCGCGGGTCCTTCAGCAGGACCCGGGCGATGGCGATGCGCTGCTTCTCGCCGCCGGAGAGCTTGTAGCCGCGCTCGCCGACGATCGTGTCGTAGCCCTCGGGCAGCTCCATGATCCGCTCGTGGATCGCCGCCGCTCGGGCCGCGACCTCCAGCTCCGCGTCGCTGGCTTCCGGCCGGGCGTAGCGCAGGTTGTCGCGGACGGAGCTGTGGAACAGGTACGTCTCCTGGGTCACGAAGCCCACGATCTCGCCGATCGATTGGAGCTGGATCTTCCGGACGTCGACGCCGTCGATCTCGACCGACCCGGCATCCACGTCGTAGAGGCGCGGCACGAGATACGTCGTGGTGGTCTTGCCCGCTCCCGAAGGCCCCACCAGCGCGACCAGCTGGCCGGGCCTGACCTCGAAGTCGATCCCTTCGAGGGCGAAGGCGTGCGGTCCGGCTGTCGGCCGTCGGCCATCCGGCGTCCGGCGCGCGGCCGTCGGCGCTCGACGCCGCGCCGCCCGCTCCGCGCTCCGTTCGCGCGCTTCTCGGCGGCCGCTCGACCGCTCGGCCGCAGGAGGACGACGCGGTCGGATAGCGGAAGTGGACTTCCCGCAGCCGAACGGCACCCTTCACCCTGGCCGGATCCAGGGCGATGGCGTCGGGCGCGTCCGCGATCTCCGGCTTCATCTCCAGGTACTCGAAGATGCGATCGAACAGCGCCAGGGCGCCGTGCAGCTCGACCTGGACGTTGAGCAGCTGGCCGAGCGGGAAGAAGAGCCGGCTCTGGAGCGTCGTGAAGGCCACGATGTCGCCGATCGTGGGCGGATGCGGGTCGTGGTTGATGGCCAGGTAGCCGGCCAGCCAGTACACGAAGGCCGGGATGATCGACATGATCGTGCCGATCAGGGCGAAGAACCACCGCCCGACCATCGCCTGGCGGATCTGATTCGCCGCCACGCGCTCGTTGAGCTCGTCGAACCGGGCCACCGACTCGGCCTGCTGGCCGAAGGTCTTGGACAGCAGGATGCCGCTGACGCTCAGCGTCTCCTCGGTCGCGGCGGTCATGTCGGCCAGCGACTTCTGGGTCTCCGTGGAGGCCGCCCGCCGGACCTTGCCGACGCGGTTGGCCACGATCGCGAAGAGCGGCAGCGTCACGAGCGACAGGGCCGTCAGGCGCCAGTCGATGAAGAGCATCGCGATGACCGTGCTCGTGACGACGGCGACGTTGCTGGTGATGCTCGCCGCCATGTCGGTCACCACCGACTGGATCCCGCCGACGTCGTTGGCCAGGCGGCTCTGGATCTCGCCCGTCCGGGTTTCGGTGAAGAAGCGCAGGGGCATCGCCTGGAGGTGGGTGTAGAGGGCGTGGCGCAGGTCGCGCATCACGCTCTGGCCCACCTTGTTGTTGAGGTAGCTCTGGCCGACGCCGATGAGGCTGCTGACGATCGGGATCACGATCATCAGCGCCACGAAGACGTTCAGCAGGACCCAATCCCGGTGCCCGATCGCGACGTCGATCAGGAGCTTGAGCAGGATCGGGTTGATGACGCCCAGGAAGCTGGTCAGCAGGATCGCGGACAGCACGACCGCGACTTCGAGCTTGTAGGGCCCGAAGAAGCCGATGATCTTGAGGGCGGTCTCGAATCGCTGGCCCGGCGGGACGGGCGGTTGGGAATTGCGAAGGGTCGAGGCGGCGAAACGTCGTCGGCCGCCTCCGGAGAAGGACATAGGCGGAGGCTCCTGGATTGAGGCTAGACCCTACCAGGAGAGCCCGACGAACGCCGGGGCCCGCGCCCCGGCGCCCGATTCGCCGCGTTCGAGCAATTCACCGTGCCCGGCGGGAAGCGATCCGAGGCCGATCCCCGGTGCGTTCAGGTCGCATTCCACACGTGGACGTAGCCCGGAAAGGACTCAAGTACTGGGTAGTACCGGAGGTGCGCCCCGGCACCGGTGACAAGGCGCACCGGTGCACCCCGGCACGGGACCCGGGTCGCTCCATCGTTCCATAGCCGGGACGTACTGGGCCGGCGCACACTCCCACAGGGCCGGGGCGACGCGCGGATCGCCAGAGGTACCGAGAGGAGCCGAATGATCGACACGAATGGCCGACGGGCCGGCCACGGGATCGCCCTTACGCTCGCGATCGGCAAATCCAAACGATTGGCCCAGATCCTGGCGGCCTTCGCGCTGGCCGCCGGAGTCCTCGGAGCCGGCGCTCAGACCACCCTCGGCTACGGCTCGGCGCTGCCGTGCTCCTCTCCCGCGCAATCGACGGTCTTCGCACCCTGGGGCGACACGAACACCTACTTCCGGATCTCCAACGGCGGCTTCGAGAGCGGAGCCACGAACTGGTCGCTCGGCGGCGGGGCGGGCGTCGTCTCCGGCAATGAGTCCTACTTCGTCGGCGGCGCCGCCGACTCGCACAGTCTCCGCATCCCCGCCGGCGGCTTCGCCGAGTCGCGGACCATGTGCGTCTCCATGGAGCAGGACATCGTCAGGCTATTCGCGAACAACCAGCACGTATCGGGCGCCATCCTCCACGTCGAGGCGATCGCCCGGAACCCCGCGACGGGCAGAACCGCGGTAACGGCCTTCGACGTCAACGGCGACGTTCCATCCTCGCCCTGGGCCCCCACCATGCAACTTCAGAATCCCCAACCTCTTTGGCGGAGACGGCACCGAGAACCTGGCTCTCCGGTTCACGACTCGGGGCGCGCCGGCAACCTGGTACATCGACGACATTCACATCGATCCGTTCAAATCCTGGTGATGTTCGCGACCTCATACAGGTAGCAAATGGCATCCATCGAGCTGGATCGTTCAGCCGCCGCGGCTCATCGCAACCGGCACCCCTCCGTCGGCTGGGGTTCGCCTGCCGAGCGGGACCCCGACCTCATCGAGGCCATCGACGTGGCCGCCACGATCCGTGACGCCCGAGACCGAGCCCACTCCGATCGCCGCGTGCCCGATCGAATGTCGAGCCTGCTCACGGGCGGCTCTTTCGCGCTGGTTCTCGCGTGCTGGCTCCTGGCCGCACCCGTGGCGTCGTTCCCGCTCGGCATCCTGGCCGCCTGCATCCTGGCCCATACGGTGGCCGCATCCATCGAGTTCGAAATCGGGCCGGGCACGGCGCTGCCGACGACGCCCGTTCTCTATGTTGCCCTGTTCCTCCTGCCGCCCCAGCTCGTACCGGTTGTCCCGTTCGCCGGCCTCATCGCGGCGGCCGTCATCGCCCGTCTCCGAGATCCCGATCGGCGTGAGCGCCTTTCGGTCCTGGCCGGCTCGTCCTGGCACGCCATGGGCCCGGCGGCCGTGTTCGCCGTCTTCAGCCAGCGCGGCCTGGGACTCGAGGCCCTGGGCGTCTACGCCCTCGCCATCGGCGCGCAGTTCGGCTGCGACGCGGCCTCGTCGTGGATTCGCAACTGCTACGGCCTCGGAGTCTCGACTCGCAAGCTCGTCGACGCCCTGCGGTTCACGTTCCTCGCGGACCTGACTCTGGCGCCGATCGGGATCGCCGCGGCCGTGGCAGCTCCCGGCTCGGTGGCGGCGCTTCTGTTCCTGGTCGGGCCGACCGTGCTCCTGCTGATGCTCCAGAAGGACCGCGAGCGCAACATCGACCGGGCGGTGGTGCTCAGCGAGGCGTTCACTCAGAGCGCGGACCGGGCCCGGCGGGACGTCCTGACCGGGCTCCGCAACCGCCTGGCCTGGGAGGAGGCGATCGCCCATCACACCGCCCGCCAGTCGCCGGTTGGCGTGGTCCTCGCCGACGTGGACGGGCTCAAGGCCACCAACGACGCCCTGGGCCACGACGCCGGGGATCGGCTGCTCGTGGCCATCGCCCACATCATCGCCGAGGCCGCGCCCGGCGATTCAGGCGCCATCGCGGCCCGGCTGGGCGGCGACGAGTTCGGCATCCTGCTTCCGGGCAGCCTCGCCGGGCGGACGACACGAATCGCCGAGACCCTCAGGCGATCTCTACGCGGTGCCGACGGGACGATCGACGGTCCGTCGGTCAGCGCCTCGATCGGTTACGGGGTGGCTCGCAACGGCTCCGCCATATCCTCGGCCTTCGCCGAGGCGGACAGGGGCGTCTACGACGACAAGTCGTCGAGATCGATCGGCCGAGTCTGATCAGCTCGCGGTCGTCGCGGTCGTCGGCTTGGGAGCGGTCGCGGAGCGAGACTCGGAGGCCAGCGCCTCGGAAGCCTCGAGCCAGCGTTCGGCGTCGATCGCGGCCCGGCAGCCTTCGCCGGCGGCGGTGACGGCCTGGCGGTAGCGGTGGTCGTCCACGTCGCCGGCGACGAAGACGCCGTCGATGTTGGATGCCGTGGTCCGGCCGTCGACGCGCAGATAGCCCTTGTCGTCGAGGTCCAGCCAATCTCGGAAGACCTCGACGTTGGGCCGGTGGCCGATCGCCACGAAGAGCCCGTCGACCGGCAGCATCTCCTCGCCGGGCTCGTCCGTCTTCTCGAGCCTCACGCCGTCGACGACATTGGAGCCGAGGACTTCCTTGACGGTCCGGTTGAGGTGCAGCTGGATCTTCGGATTGGCGACGGCCCGAGCCTGCATGATCTTGCTGGCCCGCAGGGCGTCGCGGCGGTGGATCAGGTGGACCTCGTTGGCGAAGCGGGTCAGGTAGAGCGCGTCCTCGAGGGCGCTGTCGCCGCCGCCGACGACGCCGACGTCCTTGCCCCGGAAGAAGAAGCCGTCGCACGTGGCGCAGGCGCTGACGCCCTTGCCCCGCAGCCGCGTCTCGCTGTCGATGCCCAGCCAGATCGCTTCGGCGCCGGTGGCGACGATGACCGCGTCGGCTCGATATTCGACCCCGGACGCCCACAGCCGGAACGGCCGGCTGCCGAAGTCCACCCGATCCACGTCGGCGTCGACGATGCGGGCGCCGAATCGCTCGGCCTGCGCCCTGAAGCGGTCCATCAGCTCCGGGCCGCCGATGGGCTCGGGGAAGCCCGGGTAGTTCTCGACGTCGCTCGTGATCATGAGCTGGCCGCCGCCCACGAGGCCGCCGATGACGACCGGCGCGAGGTTGGCGCGGCCGGCGTAGATGGCCGCGGTCAGTCCGGCCGGGCCCGAACCCACGATGGCCACCCGGGTCGAAACCGGCTCGCCCGATGCCTGAGACCGAGCCGAGGCCACAGGCACGGCGACCTGCTCCGGCGTGTCGCCGTCGGCCGGGGCGAGGGTTTGCAGCTTGAGGCCGCCGAGGTTCAGCTTCTTGGGTGTTTCGTCGCTCATGTCCAAAATCCTAGCACGTTGTGGATACTAGGGGGGAGTATTTTGAGACGCTCCGGCGCGGGTCCCCGCGGAGCCTTCGAGCCGTTGCGGGCTCCGCTAGATGGCCGAGGCTCGATGTCATGGAGCTGAGGCAGCACTTCTTTCCCCAGACGCTCGATGTTCGCCGGATCGGAGACGTCGGCCAGGTTGAAGATGACGTGCTGCACGCCGACCGCGGGCCAGGGCGGCGAAGCGCTCGACGATCTGGGCCGGCGTCTCGCGCCGGAGGTCGACGGACTGGAGGTTGCTGCGCTCGATCTGCTCGAACGGCCGCTGCTCCTCTTCGCAGCGCTGCCGGAGCACCGCGAACTTGTGCTTGAGCTGCTCCGGGCCGCCGAAGATGTTGCAGGCGTCCGCGTAGCGGGCCACGAGGCGCAGCGTCTTCTGCTCGCCGCCGCCGCCGATCAGGATCCTGGGATGCGGACGGCTGATCGACTGCGGGGAGTTGAGCAGCCGGGCCGCCTGGTAGTGGCTGCCCTCGAAGGCCGCTTCCGAGCCGCGCTCTCCCTGCCACATCTGGTGGCAGATCTGGAGCGTTTCCTCGAGCATCTCGAAACGGACGCCCAGGGGCGGCATCGGGAAGCCGAGGCCGTGGCTCTCCTGCTCGTTCCAGGCGGCGCCGATGCCGAGGTATGCTCGCCCGCCGCTCAGGACGTCCAGGGTGGTCGCGGCCTTGGCCCACAGACCCGGCCTGCCGGTAGTGGACGCCGCCGACCATCAGGCCCAGCGTCGCGGTCCTGGAATGGGCGGCCATGAAGCCGAGCGTCGTCAGCCCTCGAGCATCGGGTCCTCGGCCGGACCGACGCCGCCGATCTGGAAGAAGTGGTCCATGACCCAGAGCGAATCGAAGCCGGCCGCATCGGCCGTTTCGGTCGACGCGGGCAAGCGTCGGGCCGATGGCGGCGGCTCCGCCAGGCCAGGTGAACGACGGAATCTGAAGCCCGACTTTCACTGGCCACTCCAGGTATCGCACGGGTCGCCGGCGAATGGGCCGGCAGGGGGACTCGTAGCGGCAGCCAAAGGTTAGCACCGCACGATCGAGCGCGAACGCCTCCGGACCGTGCTCCGTGGAGCGGTCGTCGAGTCTCGCGCGGCTGCCCTCCTCGTTTGCATAGTCCGCCGGTCGTCTGCTACGGTTGGCGCCGGTTCGCACTGCGGTTCCTGGCCGTCCGAAGCTCCGGGACCGTCCAGCTGGAGTCTGTATTGCAGCGAGCGCCGGTCCTGCTGGACCGCATCCGTGCCCTCGTGGCGCCGTCCCCCAGACGATGAGTCGAGCGCGGCCGAGGCCCCGCTCGAAGTCGGTGCGGCTGGCATCTCGCGTCGCATCCCGGGTGCGGGCCAGCCAGGGGCTGGAGAAGCTCCTCCCGATCGGCCTGTGCTGCCTGATCGCCGTCGCCGCGCTGGTCAGTTCGCTGCCGACCGCGCGACACCGTCTCCGCCGCGGCCGCCACCTCGCGACCCTCGGCGGACACCGGCCGACGACGGGCGGCTCCGTGCCGGATCCGCTGTACGGCGCCGGAGACGGCCCTGCCGCGGCGGACGTCAACGACCTCTACTTCGGCGACGGGTCCATCGCCAACACCATGCAGAATCCGGGCCGCGGGTTCGGACGTCAGGGCGCTGCTGGGCACGTACACGGTCAAGTCCGGCGACACGATCGCGCAAGATCGCGGCGCGCTTCGGGCTCGCCTCGACGACGATCTACTGGGCCAACAAGACGCGGATCCCCGATCCGGGCAAGCTCCGCATCGGTCAGAGCTTCGTCATCCCGCCGATGGACGGCCTGATCGTCGTAAGTCGGGCCGAAGGACACGCTCGACTCGCTGGCCAAGAAGTACGGCATCGCCGCCCAGGACATCGTCGACGCCAACAACCTGCCGGAGGCGACCGTCGTCCTCGGCGAGGCGGTCATCATTCCCGGGCGCGAGCGGCGGTCCCATCCCCAAGCCCAGGGTCGTCAAGGCGACCGTCGCGCCGCTCCCGGAGGTTGGCGCTGGCCGCTCGGCGGCGACAACTACGTCAGCCAGTTCTTCTGGTCCGGGCATCACGCCATCGATATCGCCACTGGCTACGGCAGCGCCATCTACGCCGCCGCGGCCGGGACGGTCGTCTACGCCGGCTGGCGTTCGTACACGGGCGGCGGCAACGTGATCTGGGTCAAGGAAGGCACCAAGCTCTACACCACCTACAACCATCTCTCGTACGTGGGCGTGAAGGTCGGTCAGAACATCCGCGCGGGCCAGGTGATCGGCCGGGTCGGGACCAGCGGCGTGGCGACCGGCCCGCATCTCCACTTCGAGGTCTGGCTGGGCTATCCGTGGGCCCTCGGCAACAACTCCGACGCGGTGAACCCGTGCCGCTACCTGGCCGGCTGCTGAGGCGTTGGGTCCGCGGCGCTGTCCGAGGTCCAGGATTCGGCCGTCCCGTGCGCCCACGAGGCTAGATCCGTTCGATTCGCCGGGGTGAGAACCGGGGTCCGAAGCGCGGAATCCTGATCCCGGCCGCTTCCAGCAGCGCCACGACACGGCCACGCTGGCCCCGGTACGGTTCGAGCAGTTCGAGCATTCGGGCGTCGTCCGCGCGAGGCTCGTTCGGCGAGAGCCCAGGCCACCATGTCCGGTATGTGGGCATCGCCGACGCTGACGGCGTCCGGGTCTCCGAAGGCGAGCCGGGTTGTCTCGGCCGCGGTCCACGGCCCGATGCCGGGGATCGTCATGAGTCGCTCGGATGCTTCGGCCGGCCCGCGGTTCATGAGCGCCTCGATCGCGGCTTCGCGCCCGCCGATGCGCCGGATGCAGCTCGGCCCGCCGCCGTTCGATGCCCATCGGGTGGAACTCGAAGTAGGGGAGTGCCGCGAGTTGCGCGCCCGTTGGGCAGACGCGCAGGCCCATCGCCGCGCCGGGTCCCGGAGCCGGCTCGCCGAGTCGCCGGCAAGACAGCGCCGTAGCCTCGGATCATCTCCGTCGCCGTCACTTTCTGGCCCAGGACGGCGGGTAGCAGGGCCGGCAGCAGCTGGCCCGTGCGGGTCATCCGGAAGCCGGGCATCCGGCGCACCAGTTCGTCGCACAAGCGGGTATGCGCCAGACCAGGACGGCGGGCTCGTCCAGCAGCCCGACGAGAGCAGGCGCGGCGTCGAGGGCGAGCGCCGCCCCGGGCCCCCATGCCTCGGCGACGATCGTCGCGCCGGTGGCGGCCGCGCCGGTACCGGCCCGTGGCGTCGCCCGCGCCCCCGGTTCGGGCTTCGCCGCCGTCGTTTCTTCGCGCAGGTGGAGCGTCGCCGGCCCGTCGGTCGTTCGTCGGGTGAGCCAGACGCCGTCGCGCAGGAACCTGATCGTCGGATCGCCGCCGCCGTGCTGGAGCGGCCCGAGCGTTCGACGCAGGTCCACCGGACCGTCCGCCTCGAAACGGGCCACGAGGCGACGATCGTCCGCATCGGCAGAGCGGCGCGATCGAGATCCGCGGAAATCGGCGCCGGTGGAGGTCACTTGAACAGGTCGAACTCGCCGGGCATGAGAACGTCCGCGATTCGGCCTTCGCCGCGAGTGGGATGGGCTCCCCGCACGACGGCCGCCGGCCGGCCGGTGACCTTGCCCATGGCCAGTTCCGCGGCGGTCGCGATCTCGTCGGCGGTTCCACGGACGGTGCTCTTCATGACTCGCCCGTCCGCGTCCGGCGCCCCCCGCAGGTCGTCGAGCGGAACCATGCCACTCACGCCGATGGCGACGTCCGTGATGCCCCAGCGCCATGGCCGGCCAAAGCTGTCCGAGATCAGAACCGCCACGTCGACATCCAGTTCGCCGGCGGATCGCCTCTCGGATGCGCGCCGCGGACGCATCCGGGTCCACCGGCAGCAGCGTGACGATGCTCGCCGCTCTCGGGGCCGACGTTGGACGCGTCCACGCCGCCGTTGGCGCAGATGAAGCCGTGCGGCGTCTCCGTGATGAGCACTCCGTTGGCCATCCGCACAACTCGGCGAGCCTCTCGGAGGACCACTTCCAGCTGCCGCGGATCGCGATCCCACCGCCTGGCGAACTCGACCGCCTCGGGCCGGGGCGCGATCGTCGTGAGATCCACGATCGCGCCTTCCGCCTTGGACACGACCTTCTGCGTCACGACCAGCACGTCGGCCGCGCGTGAGCGGCAAGCGCTCCCGGAGTCGTCCGCAGGGCGGCGATGAGCAGCGCGGCGAGGTCGTCGCCGACGTGGACCTCGGGCACTCCGTCGAGCGCGACGACGGAGAGCTGGCCGTCGCCGGGTCGCTGCCGGCGTCCGCCGCCGGTCATCGCCCGGCCTCGTGGTCGAGCCCGCGAAGGTCGGCGAGCAGCAGGTCCTCGGGCGTGTCCAGGTCGAAGTTCAGCGGCCCGTCGAGCTCCACGTAGCAGGCCCCGGCTCGACGAGCGGCGATCTCGTGGGCCCGTCGACTGCCGTCGCCGAAGCTGAAGTCGATCACTCCCGGAGGTGACATCAGGAGCGCGTTCGTTCCGCTTCCATGCCGATCCGGCACGAGGGCGACGACGGGCCGATCGGGGTCCTGGCCGACCGTCAGGTCGGCCGCTTCCGCCAGCTGGTCGATCGAGGAGCTCGCCGACCTCCGGCAGGTCGGCGGGCAGGATCAGGACGGCCGTCGCCTCGGCATGGGCCGCCGCCTGAGCTTCTCGCAACCCCTCGTTTAGTCCGTCGGTCCCCTGGAGAAGCGTCGCGGCGCCCATCGCCGCCGCGTAGTCGAGCAGCTCCTGGTCCATCGAGACGACGACGACGCCCGACAGCCGGCGCGCTCCGAGCGCCGCCGACACGGTCCGGCGGAGCAACCCGAGGATGAGACTTGCCCGCTCTTCGGCATCCAACGGCTCGCCGAGCCGGGACTTGGACCCGCTCAGAGACCGGACCGGAACGACGGCGACGATCCGCGAGAGGTCCGCGCCGCTCATTGCGCCCGCCTCGGCTCGCTTGCGGTCCGCGATCCGGGCCGCGAACGCCAGCACGGCGCCGGCCAGAGTCGCCCGCGACGCCCTGTCGGTCATGACGGTGCCCGTCGCGAGCGTCTCCATCCCGAGACCCTCGATCGCGCCGCTGAGCCGCGAATCCTGGCTCGTCGATGACGAAGCCATCGAGGAGGCCCGACGCGGCGTATCGGCGAGCGACTCCCAGGGCGCTCGACTCCTCGCCGAGGCTCGCGAGCATCTTGTCCGCCGGTCCGCGAAGTGCCTTCCCGCCGACGATCCCCGAGACGCCGATGGAGGGGCACGCCGCGCGATCGAACTTCGCGGATTGCCTCCAGGACGCCCGGTACGGCCACGATCGGGCCGATGGACACGACCGGGTTCGAAGGCGCCACGACGATCGCCTCCGCGGCCGCGATGGCCGCCTCCACCTCGGACGTGGCGACCGCCAGCTGGGCGCCGCCGTACGCGACCTCGCGGACTTCCGGCTCCTGGTGGAGTCGGACGAAGTAGTCCTGGAAGTCGAGCCAGCCGTCGTCGGTCCGCACTCGCGTCCGAACCGGCTGGTCGGTCATCGGAAGGACGGTCGATTTGACGCCCAGGGCGCTCGCCAGATCCAGGGCGACCTCCGTCGGCCGGGCGCCGCGCCGGAGCCTGTCGGTTCGGTACAGGTGTGTCGCGATGTCGCGGTCTCCAAGGCGGAACCATGTCGACTCGCCGAGCTCGGCAAGCCGATCGACCACGTTCCAGGTCTCGCCCTCGAGTCCCCAGCCCTGGACGGGATCGGCGATGCCGGCGAGCGTGTAGAGGACCGTGTCGTGGTCCGGCCAGACCACGAGCGAGTGGCGCTCGAAATCGTCGCCGGTGTTGACGACGACCGTCAGCTCACCGGGCTCCAGGACCTGGGCCAGGCCGTCGGCAAGTTTCGCTCCGCCGACGCCCCCGGCCAGGCACACGACACGCATGGTTTCTCCCATCGGCAACAGCATGGCGGCGGCAGCTCGCCTGCTCTTGGCTGCGCGAAGCGTAGCGCGGCCGGACCATGGAGTCGAAGGCCGGCCGACGCCGATCCGCCTCGACCCTCCGGCGAGGTCGGTGGAGTCGATCCTAGCCAAGCGCCTCGAGCTTTGGCCGGACCTCGCGGGCGAGCCGCGTCTCGGTCTCCTCGTCGTACGGCGCCGGGTGTCCGGCGATCAGATGACGGAAGCCGAGCTCGACGAACGGCGTGAGGAAGTCGGTCACCTCCTCGGGCGTGCCGACGGGCTGGTTTTCCCACGGATGGGCGATCCGGTTGTTCTCGTTGAGGCGGGCAAAGACCCGTTCCGCCTCAGCGTGCGAGTCGCGGATGACCACGATTCCCACGCCCGCCGTCCGTTCGATCTCGCGTTCGTCACGGCCGACGGCCTCGCAGTGCCGCCGCAGTATCGCGTCCTTGCTCCTTCACCGTCTCGAAGCCGCCACCGAGATTGCAGGCGTCCGCGAACTGGGCCACGAGCTTGAGCGTGACCTTCTCGCCGCCGCCGCCGATGAGGATCGGCAGGTGGGGCTGGATCGGCGGCGGATCGTTTCGGACGTGGAGGGCGTGGTAGCGGTTGCCCGCCGCCGTCGGTTCCTCGCCGCGGAGCATGCCCCGGATGATGGGCAGCGCTTCCGCCAGCCAGCGCAGCCGCTCGGGCGGCCCAGAGCCAAATTCGACGCCGAAGTCGCGTGCCTCGTTCTCGTTCCAGGCCGCGCCGATGCCGAGATACGCGCGGCCGCCGCTGATGTTGTCCAGCGTGGATGCCATCTTGGCCACGATCGCGGGATTGCGGAGGGGATTGGCTCCGACCATGAGGCCCACGCGAGCCCGTCGCGTGGCCATGGCCCAGGCGGTGATCGTCAGCCAGCCCTCGTAGAAAGGCCCGTGCGGATCGCCCACGATCGGGTAGAGGTGGTCCCAGGCCCACAGCGAGTCGTAGCCGAGCTGGTCGGCGCGGACCGCCGCATCCAGCAGCGGACCCCAGGCCGTGTTCTGGTTCCAGTTGAGCAGCCCGAGTTTGATATCGCTCAACTCATGCTCCGTTCGATCGAGACGATATCGACGGAGATCTCCACCGCCGGAACCGTTCCCGTGTTCTCGAGCCAGTGGGTCGTGTTCCGATCCTCGGGCCAGCCCGCGCCGGGCCCGTAGTCCGTGGCGACGCCGTTTCGATGGTCGGTGATCGTTCCCTGCAGGACGTAAACGGTGCCCGGTCTGCCTTTGTGGTCGTGAATCGGGCCGAAGACGCCACCAGGCTCGATGGTCACCATGCGCATTCGAAGCTGGCGCCCTTCCATGCCCTCTATCTCCGGGCCAAGGTCAACCGTTGCGAGCAGACTCGTCCGCGACTCCCTTCGTCTCAGGTGCCGCCAGTTCGTTCCCATCGTGTTCTCCTCTCACGGGGCAAGTCTAGAGAGCGCGGCGACTCCGGGGAACCCGGTGCGACCGGGCGGGCCGGAGACCGGTCCAGTGCCCCCGGCCACTTCGCCGAGGCCCAACCGATCCTTCCGACACGCCCGGACGCAAAGGCGTCAATGCACCGAATGCCGCTCGTACAGCCTCATGGCCCAGAAATACGAGGCCGCGGCGATGGCCGCGCACCACGCCACGGCCAGGATTCCCTGGTTGCCGAACGACGTGCCCGTCAGCAGGCCGCGCAGCGTCTCGATGATGGGCGTGTACGGCTGATACTCGGCGAAGAGGCGCAGCGGTCCCGGCATCGAATCCGTGGGCACGAAGCCACTGCCGATGAACGGCAGCAAGATCAGCGGCATCGGTATGTTGCTGGCGGTCTCGACGCTGTCGGTCACCATGCCGAGCGCCACGCACAGCCAGATCAGCGCGAACGAGGCCATCGCCAGGAGGCCGACCACGCCGAGCCACTCCATGGGACTGGCGCTCGGCCGGAAGCCGATGAGCACGGCCACGCCGAACACGAGGGCGAGGGCCAGCGCGGCCTGGACCATGCTTCCCAGCACGTGGCCCGTCAGCACGGATGCCCGGGAGATGGACATCGTCCGGAACCGCGCGACGATGCCGCCGGTCATGTCCATCGCGACCGAGATCGCCGTTCCCTGGACGACGGCGGCGATGGTCATGACCAGGATTCCGGGAACCACGTACTCGAGGTAGGCGGACCGGCCGCCGGAAGCGCCGGCTGCGGCGGAAGCGCCGGTGACGCCGGCGACGCCGGCCGGACCAAGGCCCGAGCCCAGGGTTCCGCCGAGGACGAACACGAACAGAAGCAAGAAGATCACGGGCATCCCGACCACGAGCACGGTCAGGGATGGGTAGCGCACCATGTGGCGCAGCTGCCGGCGCAGCATCGTGGCGGAGTCGCTCACGGTGTAGGCAAGGGCGTTCATCGGGCAATCGCCTCCTGGGTGCTCGGGCCGCGCTTCGGGCCGCGGCTTCGGACTTGGTTTCTGGGGCCGGCCGGTAAGGGACAGGAACACGTCGTCGAGGTCGGGCGTGTGGATCGTCAGCCCGTCCACCTCGATGCCGGCGCCGTCCAGGCGGTCGAGCACGGAGCGCAGCGATCGGACGTCGCCGCTTCCGGCGAGGTCGAGAGTCAGGGCCTCGTCGTCCCGCGACGTCGGCTCCAGGAGCCGAGCGGCCCGCTCGAGAACGGCCGCGTCGCCGAACTGGAGGCTGATGTGGCCGCCCGGCACGAGCCGCTTGAGTTCGGCCGCCGTGCCCTGGGCGACGAGCTTGCCGTGGTCGAGCACGGCGATCCGGTCGGCCAGCTGATCGGCCTCTTCCAGGTACTGCGTCGTCAGGAAGATCGTGACCCCGCTCGCGACGAGGCTGCGGACGATCTGCCACATCGTCCGGCGGCTGCGCGGGTCGAGTCCGGCCGTCGGCTCGTCGAGGAAGATGATCCGCGGGTCGCCGACGAGCGTCATGGCCAGGTCCAGGCGACGCTGCATTCCGCCCGAGTACGTCGACACGGGCTTGCGCGCGGCCTCCGCGAGATCGAATTGCTCGAGCAGCTCGGCGGCGCGCCGGCGTCCGGCGCTCTTGCCCATGTGCCGCAGGTCGGCCATCAAGACCAGGTTCTCCTCGCCGGTGAGGAACTTGTCCACCGCTGAGAACTGGCCCGTGACGCCGATCGCGGACCGAACGCCATCCGGTTCGAGGCTCAGGTCGTGGCCGCCGACCTGGACCTGCCCGCCGTCGGCGGATATGAGGGTCGACAGGATCTGGACGGTCGTGGTCTTGCCGGCGCCGTTCGGGCCGAGCATCGAGAAGACGGTGCCCTGCGCGACTTCGAAGTCGATGCCGTCGAGGACCACCTGGCTGCCGTAGGACTTGCGCAACCCGTGTACCTGGATTGCGGCGGGGGAGTGGTTGTTTGCCATGGTCTCTTCCTTGCTTCTCTGGAGCGTCGCGGGCATGGCAAGGCCGGAGGCGGCCCGCACAGGGATGCCCGATGTGTCGTGAGGGTCTGTTTCGATCGACCGCCGAAGGGCGGCCTGGATTGGGCGTCGGCGCGAGCCGCCGCGGCCTCAGGGCGCCCGGATCGGGTCCGGCGCGCGGGCTAGATGTCGAGGTCTTCGACCGTGGGCTCGCTGACCGTTCCGACGACGATGTCGTAGAGCTGGGGAGGGATCTTGTCGCGCATCTGCTCGACCGAATCGAAGATCTCGAGGGTCGATTCGCCCGAGGAGAACGTCCAGCTGTAGTTGCCCAGGCCGAGCCAGCTGCGGAAGGCCGGCGGCGGGATTTCCGTCCGCGTCGCGTCCGGCCCACTCCGGAGACTTCTCGACGTGCAGGACGAACTTGCCGGAGCGGGTCCCGTAAACCCGGTACATCTCCATCCGGCTATTGGTCGAGTTGCCCCATTCCCCAAGCAACCTGCCGGTGAAGCGCTTCTTGCGGTCGCCCTTCGGCCCGACGCGAACGACGATCTCCTTGAAGCCTTCGAGGCGGCCTTCTTCCACGTCCACGAAACGCCGCAGCGCAGTCGTGATGGCGGAAGAGAGGTTGCCGCCGGCAAGCTCCTGAGCCCGCTGGTAGACGGGGAGATCGCCATCTGAAACGTAGATCGTCTTGTTCGGCACCTGAGCATCCTAACTCCCAGTGTTCGGAGTCGTCATGGCGCCAGTATACATATACGTATACCAACGGCAAGTGCCGTTCCGGTTCGTGGCTTCCAGGTCCGAGGCGGCGCGTTGATCGAGCCGCCGGGGCCAGACCGTGACGCCGTCGAACGACCGAGGTCTAGGCCGTGAGCTTCGGCAGCACGTCGCGGCCGAACGTGTCGATCCACTCCGTCTGGTTGCGGCCCGACGTTGTGGAGGTAGATCTGGTCGAAGCCCATGTCCAGGAACTTCTGGATCTCGCGGCGATGAACTTCCAGGTCCGACGGTCATCAGCATCCGGCCCTTGAAGTCCTCGGGCCGCACGAACTTCGCCATCTGCTCGAAGTCCATCGGCGAGCGGATGTCCTGCTTGGGGTAGGGCATGCCGCCGTTCGGCCATTCGGTGACCGCGTTGGCGACGGCTTCTTCGTCCGTTGGAGCCCAGGAGAGGTGGAGCTGGAGGATCTTCGGCATCGTCGATGGATCCTTGCCGGCCTCCTTCGCGCCTTCGGCGAACTTGGCGAAGACCGTCTCGAGCTTCGCCTCGGGCGCGCCGACGGTGATGATCCCGTCGGCGAACTGGCCCGTCCGTTTGGCGGTCACGGGTCCGGCGGTGGCGACGTAGATCGGCGGCGCCTTCGGCGGCAGCGTCCAGAGCCGCCCGGTCTCCATCTTGAAGAAGCGGCCGTCGTGCTTGACGTCCTTGCCGCTGAACAGCTTGGAGATGATCTCGATGGCCTCGAACATGCGGTTGATGCGCTCGGGCGTCTCCGGCCAGTAGCCCGAGAAGACGTGCTCGTTGAGCGCCTCGCCGGAACCGAGGCCCAGCCACGTCCGGCCCGGGTAGAAGACCTCGAGCGTGGCCGCGGCCTGGGCCACGATCCCGGGATGCATCCGGAACGACGGGCACGTGACGCCCGGGCCGAGGTCGCCCGTGCGTCCGGGCACCCGTCACCGCGAGCACTTCCCAGACGAACGAAGCGTTGCCCTGGCGCGGGATCCACGGCTGGAAGTGGTCCGCGGCCATCACGCCCGAGAAGCCGGCGGCCTCCGCGTGGGCGCACAGGTCGACGACCTCGCCGGGCGCGAACTGCTCGAGCATCGCCGCGTAGCCGATCTTGGCCCTGGCCATTTTTCCTCCCCGGCGGCAGCCTTGGGTTTGGTTACGTAGGCGCCGGGCGTGCGGCGCCGCTCTCTTGCGCTAGTCCGAGAGGCGCTCGAAGACGCGCTCCGGGCGCAGCGTGAATGTCACCCGCTGCTCGCGTGCGAAGCCCGCTATCTGCGCGGCCGCGGCGCCGGCGTCCTTCTGGTAACGATGCGTCAGTTCGGAGATGACGTCGAGCCCCCGTACCGGATCGCAGTCGACTTCGACTCGGCCGCGCATCTCCACGTAGTCGTAGCCGTCGGCGACGACGATCGAGACGCGGGGGTCGCGCGTCAGGTTCGTTGGCCAGTGCCGGCCGACGCGGCTGTTGAAGACGATCGCGTCGTCCTCCAGCGCGTACCAGATGACGGCCTGGAGCGGCGAGCCATCGGGATTGAGCACCGAGACGGCGGCGAACCGAGGCTCGGCGAGGAATCTGCGGGCCTTGCCGGAGAGGCGGCTGGGCGAGATCGGGTCGAGCGCGGGTTCAACTGGGCGGGGCATGGGCGTCACCGAACGAGGGAGCTGGGCTGAGGTTTCGGCTCAATGGTAGCGCCACGTTGCGGACGCAACGATTCCTCGTGATGGCGGTTGCGCCTGGGCGGGCCTCGGTGAGCGCTCGCGCCGGGCTGGCTACCGCGACGAGACGATGCGGGGACGAGCCGGCACGGCCGCTTCCCAGCCGCCCACGCTCGCGACCACGAGCGGCAGCTCCTTTGGCGAGATCACGCGGCGCGGTCCCTGCGGGAACTCCGACGAGCGGCCGAGCAGGTATCCCTGCCCGAAGTCCACCTCGCGCTCCTGGAGGGCCAGCAGGTCGCGGCGGTTCTCGATGCCCTCGGCCACGACCTTGGCCCCGATCCGGCGGCTGAACGAGACGAACGCCTCGACGAGGGCCTTCTTGGCCTCGCTGTCCTTGTTGCCGATGCGGTAGACGATCTCGCGGTCGATCTTGATGATCGATGGCTCGAGGGCGGCGATGATCGTGAAGCTGGCGTAGCCGGCGCCCGCGTCGTCGATGGCGAACCCGAAGCCGTAGCGGCGCAGCGCCCGGACCTGCTTCTTGAGCCGCGGCACGTCGCCGATGGCCTGCTGCTCGGTGCATTCCACCACGATCTGGCGGGGCGAAAGCCCGGCGGCCCGGACGCGTTCGTCGAAGGCGCTGGCCTCGAAGTGGGGCGCGAGGAGGCTGGCCGGCAGAAGGTTGATGCTGAAGCGGAGCCGCGGACCGAGCTCGCGCGATCGGCGACACTGCGGCGATGCGGGCCAGCGTGGCCTCGACCACGAAGGCGTCGAAGTCGACCGGTCGCTTGGCCTCGAGGGCCGCGTCCACCATCGCGCCGATGGTGTGGGGCTGCATCGGCATATGCGGCCGGAAGAGGCACTCCCATTCGTAGGCCTGCATCGTCCGGAGATCCACGATCGGCTGGAACTCGACGTCGGTGGCCTTCCTTGAGTGAGAAGAAGTAGTCCAGGACCTTGCGCTTGGCCATCTCGGGCGTCTCGTCGATGACGATGCGATCGCCGAGCCCGGAGCTCTGGACCGCCTGGCCGAGCGCGGATACGTAGCGCTCCGCTGCCGGCAGGGAAGAGTCGACGTCGCTGACACCGTATACGGCCGTTTGCGACAGGCGGGCCACGAGCCCGTCAGGAAGGTCGGCGCCGGCCGCGACGACGCACCACCCGGAATCCGCCATCGGGACGATGCGGGCGTGGGGCACACTTTGGGCGATCCGTGAGACGAGGCGGCTGTCACGGGACCAGAGGAGACGCTCCACCGCCGCGTGTCGTGCATGACCAAATCGCACGCTGATTCCTCATTACCTTCGGCCCCCGCGGCGGGCACCTTGGCCGGGAGACGGGTCCGGCCAATCGAGGGCTCAGGAGAGTCTCTAGTTTCGCGCGTCAGGCGCCACCTACGCCTGCTTATACCAAAAGTACTATCTGGCCAGCGGCCATCGGTACCATACGACATCTCGGCGGACTCGTGACGATCGCCTGTGCATAAACTCCCAGGTTTCGCCCCGTTTGTCCACAAGAATGTTCGGAGCCGTCGCTTTTTGTGTGGTGTCTGAGTAGTGCATACGAATGTAAGCCCGGGCCGGCCGGTCAGTCCTCGCAGCGGCTTTCGATGCACATGCGTCGCAGCCCCTAGAATCCGGTCAGCACCGCGCGTGACCTCGCGCCGTGGCCGCCAACCGCTCCAGCAGGGAGATGCAAATGCCGCAGATCCACCTTCGAGCCGAAGCCGGCGACTACGCGCCCATCGTCTTCCTGCCCGGCGACCCCAACCGCGCAACCTGGATCGCCCAGAAGTTCGACGGCGGAGCGGGCGCGGCGCGGCAGGTCAATGCCCACCGGGGAATGCTCGGCTACACCGGCACCTACAAAGGCGTGCCGGTGAGCGTCCAGACGAGCGGCATGGGCGCGCCGAGCATCTCGATCGTGGTCGAGGAGCTGCTCCGACTGGGCGCCAGGCGGCTGATCAGGGTCGGGACGTGCGGCGGCATCGGCCGCGGCATCAAGACCGGGGACATCGTCGTCGCCTCGGCCGCGGCTCCGGTGGATGGCGCGACTCGAACGTATCTGCACGGCGAGGCCTACGCCCCCACCGCGGATTTCGGTCTGATCCGGTCACTCGTGGAGGCCGCCGAGAAGCGCGGGATCAAGCCCCACGTGGGCCAGGTGGCGACCGTGGACGTCTTCTACAACCCGGACTCCGACTACTTCTCTCGGTGGCGCGAGCGGGGAGTGCTCGCCTTCGAGATGGAGACGTCCGTCCTCTACTACCTGGCCTCCCGAGCCCACGCCGCGGGCGCCGACGTCGCCGCGGCGACCATCCTGACGGTCAGCGACGTCCTCTCCGAGGAAGCGTCCTCGGAGGACTCGTACCTGCCGCTCGACGAGCTCAACAAGGCCATCGAACGGACCATCGAGATCGCCCTCGAAGCCGGGATCGCGGTCTGATGACGCAGTCTGTCCGACTCGAGCCTCTCGGGACGTCGGCGGCATACGCCGACGAGCTCGCTTTGGCGATCGACCTTGCTCACCAGGCGGGCCAGATCCAGATGGATCGGTACGAACGCCTCGAGGACATTCGAGCCAAGGGCCCGCGAGACGTGGTCACCGAGGTCGACCACCTTTGCGAAGGGCTGGTCATGCGAGCCGTCCAGGAGCGCTACCCCGGCGACGACTTCTACGCCGAGGAAATCGGCGAGGTCGCGGCCGCCGGTTTGGCGGGCGGCGGCAATGGCGGCGGCGCCGCGATCGCGTCCGGGCCGGCGGTCAAGGCCGGCCGCGTTTGGATCGTGGATCCGCTCGACGGCACCATCAACTATGCCAACGGCATCCCGTTCTTCTGCGTCTCCATCGCCCTCGTGGCCGACGGTCGGCCGATCGTGGGCGTGGTGTACGACCCGACGCGGGACGAGACCTTCGCCGGGGCCATCGATGGGCCTTCGCTGCGAAACGGCCATCCCATCGAGGTCGGCGACAAGGAGCATCTCGAGGACGCCGTGGCGACGCTCGCGGTCGGCGGACGCGGAACCGTGCGCAAGCGCCGAGAAGCCCTCAAGAAGATCCGAGCCCATCGATCGATGGGCTCCGCCTCGCTGACCCTCGCCTACGTGGCCTGCGGCCGCTTCGACGTCTACGCCCAGGGCGCCGGCCTGTCCGCCTGGGACGTCGCCGCGGCCGGGCTGATCGCCGAGCGGGCCGGGGCGCGGGTCACCTCGCTCGACGGCAAGCCCTGGTTCGACCTGGCCACGCCCGCCAAGAAGTGGTCGTGTCTGGCCGCGTCGCCACGTCACCACGCGACGATCCTCGAGATCCTCAGCTAGATCGTCAGTCCTGCCAGAGGTGCGGCCGTTCGGCAAGGCGGGCGAGTCCGAGCTCCGCGCAGAGGTCGGTGAACGTCCCGTCGTCTGGCCCCTCGCCAGAGCAGCTCGTCAGGTTCCGTCTGCGGAAGCGGGACATCTGGCACGAGGGTGGCCAGCCGTCGGAACAGCATCGCGTCGGACCACTGGGCTCGCAGCGCGGCGTTGAGAGCGCCCGCGGAACGCACGTCCAGATGCCACTCCGCCACGTCCGCGGGGATGGCCTCGAGATGGCCGAACCGGGCCAGCACGAGGGCGGCGGATTTCTTGCCCCAGCCGGGCAGGCCCGGGAAACCGTCCGCGGAGTCGCCGACGAGGGCGAGGTAGTCGGGGATCGATTCGGGCTCGACGCCCCAACGTTCCACGACGGCCGATCGATCGAGCGTGAGGTCGCGGCGCCGGTCGCGGAGGACTACTCGATCGTCTCGGACGCACTGGGCGAGGTCCTTGTCGGGCGTGCAGATCAAGATCCGCTCCACCTCCGGGCGGGCCGAGAAACGCGAGACCGCGGCCGCGAGGGCGTCGTCGGCCTCGAATTCGGTCTCGGCCCAGACCACCAGACCCAGAGCCTCCATGGCTCGTTCGGCGAGGGGGAACTGGTCCAGCAGCTCTCGCGGGACTCCGGCCTCGGTCTTGTAGCCGGGGTACAGATCGTTGCGGAACGACCGGATGACGTGGTCGGTGGCGCAGCCCACGTGCGTCGCACCCTCGTCGCGCAGCAGCGAGAGCAGGGTGTAGAGCAAACCCACCACCGCGCCGACGTCGCGGCCGGCCGGCGTTCGCGTCGTCGGACGAGGTGCATAGAAGGCCCGAAACAGCTCGTAGGTGGCGTCGACGAGGTGGATCTGCATCGCGTCGCGAAGCTAGTCCGCCGCCGTCCGGAAGTCCACGTCGCTCCGGACGCCGATCAGCCGAACGCCGGCCGCGGCCATCTCCTCGAGCGCGAGTTCGCCGTCGCCGGGCTTCAGATCGACGGCCCGGATCCCATCGAGCAGGACCGCGGTCTCGTACCCGAGCCGGACGCCGTCGAGGGCCGTGGCCTTGACGCAGTAGTCCGTCGCCAGGCCGCAGACGACGATTCGCTTGGCCCCGCCACGAGCCAGGGTGGCGTCGAGCTCGGTGGGGACCGGACGCTCCGCCCGCCGGGTTCCGCATCGAGAAGCCGGAGTAGCCGTCCTCGCCGTGCGAGCCCTTCCGGATGACCGGGCCACGCACCGTGAGGCCGGAGTAGAGCTGCGCGCCCCAGGTGTCGGCGACGCAGTGGACCGGCCAGATCCCGCCGTCCGCGGCGAAATGCGGAGTGTGGGGCGGGTGCCAGTCCGCGGTGTAGGCGACGGCCGCCCCGGCCGCGAGAGCCCTCTCGATTTCGGCATTCACGATCTCGAGCGATGTCCGAGCCGCCCCTTACCGACAGTGAGCCCGCCGGATCGGCGAAATCGTTCTGAACGTCCACGACGACGAGCGCGACCAGAGGATCGTATCGGGCGTCCGGGTCGTCGAGGAGCCAGGGACCAGGTTGCGGGGCGCTCCAGCCTGCTCGCATGAACGCTTTCTTCCTTCCGGTCTGTCGGTGCGGGGCGTCCACCTAGGAACGCAACGGGTTGTAAGGCATGGCGCTCGAGATGGCAAGCCTTGCCCGGGTCTCCACCGGTCGGGCGGCGAAAGACCGCCGGAAGAGCGCTCTGCAACACGGATGCAATGAAGCACGAAGAACCCAAGAGGCCCCCGTCAGGCCCCGACATCTAATCTCCTGAGCAATTACTCCTTCCTCACTAGATAACCTACCTGGAGACGCCGGTGACGGGGCGTCTTCACTGAGAAGCAAGCGGCTCGGGTCCCCCTCCTCGAGCCGCTTGTCTTTTTGTGTTCCGGGTTTTCCGGCCGGGCGGCAGCCCCGGGCGCGCGCCAGCGCTGCAGTGCGCTTCGGACTTCGAGCCCCGGCCGGGCTAGCCTGCCTGGCCGCCGCGGGTGCCGTCCCGAGATGTCGCCCCGGTCGCCTCGCCCGTGGCCGCCGGATGCCCGACGCCGTCGTGGGCCGCCGCGGGATTCTGGCCGTCCTCCCGGGTTTCGATCGTCACTTCGGAGACGTCGAGGAGGTATCCGATGCCCTGGAACGTCTTGATCCGGCCCGGATCGCCCGGCTTGGATCCGAGCTTTCGGCGGACCCGGCTGATCCAGACCCGGAGGTACTGGAGGTCGTCCCGATATTCGGGACCCCAGACCTTGGTCAGCAGCTCCGTGTGGAGGACGACCTTGCCCGCGTTCGCGGCCAGGTGCTGGAGGAGCAGCCATTCCGTCCGGGAAAGCTCGACGAGCTCGCCGTTCTTGGTGACGATCCGGCGTTCGAGGTCGATCTCGACGTCGTCGAAGTGGACCGCTCCCGACGACGCGGCGTTGCCCGACGCTCGACGAAGGACGGCCCGGACGCGAGCGGCAAGTTCGTCGGGATGAAACGGCTTGGCGACGTAGTCGTCCGCGCCGAGGTCCAGGCCCTTGGCTTTGTCCGCCGCGGATCCCTTGGCCGTAAGGAGGATGACAGGCACGGAACGCCGTTCCCGGAGCTGGCGCATCACCTCTATGCCGTCCATGTCCGGCATGACGATGTCCAGCAGGACGATGTCCGGCCGTATCTCCTCGGCCTTGACCAGCGCTTCCTCGCCACCGGACGCGGTGATCACTCGAAAGCCCTCGTCGCTCAAGGCCATCGACACCAGCTTGGTGATGCGCTGCTCGTCGTCGGCTACCAGCACGAGTGGCTGAGTGCTCAAGACATCCTCCCCGTGGCTGCCGGCGCCACTTTGCGGAAGCGTCCGGCGGACTCCTTCGAGTGTCGCCCGTAACTGTGCCCCAAATCCCGCCGCAATGCGAGATCGAAAGGTTGACTAAGTGAGTTCTTGCAGCGACGTTGCTGCCGCCTCCTCGTGCCGCCGGGTAGGGGAATCGCCCACCCCGCGCATCGAACCCATCGCCGCCGGGCCTCCGGCGTCCCTTTGGGCTACGCTCCGGCCGGTAGCAGCGGGTCCGGTTCGCTCTACTCGCCCGTCGCCTCCGGACCAGTCGTGGCAGACGCCCATGTACATCGACGAGTTCAAACACCAGTTGCCCGACGTAGATCCGGCCGAGACGCAGGAATGGCTCGACGCGCTCGACCAGATCCACTCCCAGGAAGGGGACGAGCGCGCCCGGTTCCTCCTTTACAAGGTTCTCAAGCGGGCGCGCCAGCTCCGGGTCGGGTTGCCGCCGCTCACCCAGACCAGATACATCAACACCATCAGCCCCGAGCAGGAGCCCTTCTTCCCCGGCGACGAGGAGATCGAGCGGCGTATCCGCCGGCTGATTCGCTGGAACGCGGTGGCGATGGTGATCCGGGCGAACGCCCGAGCTTCGGGGATCGGCGGCCACCTGGCGACCTATGCGAGCGCGGCGACGCTCTATGAAGTCGGGTTCAACCACTTCTTCAAGGGGAAAGACACTTCCCCGGGCGGCGACGGCTCACGGGCCGCCGGCTCACGTGGCGACACCGGCTCGGCCGGCAGCCCGACCGCCGAGGGCGCCCGATCGTCGGGGGACCAGATCTTCTTCCAGGGCCATGCCGCGCCGGGCATCTACGCCCGCGCCTTCCTCGAAGGGCGCCTGACCGAGGAGAACCTGGACCACTTCCGCATGGAAGCGCTGTCCGGGGTTGGCCTGCCCAGCTACCCGCACCCTCGCACCATGCCGGACTTCTGGGAGTTCCCCACGGTCTCGATGGGCCTGGGTCCCATCGCGGCCATCTACCAGGCAAGGCTGAACCGCTACCTGTCGAATCGCGGCCTGGCGGACACCTCCGCCTCGCGCGTCTGGGCGTTCCTCGGCGACGGCGAGATGGACGAGCCGGAAGCTACGACAGCCCTCTCGCTGGCGGCGAGAGACGGCCTCGACAACCTGACGTTCGTGATCAACTGCAACCTGCAACGCCTTGACGGCCCGGTCCGCGGCAACGGCAAGGTCATCCAGGAGCTCGAAGGCCTGTTCCGCGGGTCCGGCTGGAACGTCATCAAAGTCATCTGGGGGCGGGAGTGGGACGACCTGCTGGCCCGCGATACAGACGGCGTGCTGGTCAACAAGATGAACGAGACCGTCGACGGGGAGTTCCAGAAGTTCTCGGTGGCCGGCGGCGCCTACATCCGAGAGCACTTCTTCGGCTCGGACCCGCGACTCCGCCATCTCGTCGACCATCTCTCCGACGACGAGCTCGCCCATTTGCGGCGGGGTGGCCACGACTATCGCAAGGTCTACGCCGCGTATCGGGCGGCGACGGAGTACCGCGGCGCGCCGACCGTGATCCTGGCCCAGACGATCAAGGGTTGGGCCCTGGGCCCGGGCGTGGAAGCGCGGAACATCACTCACCAGGCCAAGAAGCTTTCCGAGGCCGAGCTGCGGATCTTCCGAGACCGCCTCGAGCTGCCCATCCCCGACGACAAGCTCCACGACGCTCCCTACTACCGCCCGGACCCCGACTCGGACGAGATCCAGTACCTGCTGGAGCGGCGCCGAGCCCTCGGCGGCTTCGTACCGCGACGTGTGGTCCGAGCCGCGGCTTTGCCCTCGCCCAGAAAAGAGACGGATGCCGAGTTCACCGCCGGGTCGAACGTGCCGGTCAGTACCACGATGGCCTTCGGCCGGCTCCTCCGGAACCTCATCCGCGATCCCGGCATCGGCAAGCGGATCGTCCCGATCGTTCCGGACGAAGCTCGAACCTTCGGTCTCGACCCGCTCTTCAAGGAAGTCGGCATCTACGCGGCCTTCGGGCAGCGCTACGAGCCCGTCGACTCGGATCTGGTGCTGAGCTACCGCGAGGCAGTGGACGGCCAGGTGCTGGAGGAGGGGATCACCGAAGCCGGTGCCGCCGCTTCACTGCAGGCCGCGGCCACGGCCTACGCCACTCACGCCCAGCCCCTGATCCCGTTCTACATCTTCTACTCGATGTTCGGCTATCAGCGGACCGGCGACCAGTTCTGGGCGCTCGGGGACGTTCGCGGCCGAGGCTTCGTCATGGGTGCCACGGCCGGCCGGACCACGCTCACCGGAGAAGGTCTCCAGCACGACGACGGGCACTCCCACCTGCTCTTCTCAGTCGTGCCCAACGTTCGAGCCTACGATCCGGCATACGCCTACGAACTCACGGCTATCGTCCGAGACGGCATCGAGCGCATGTATGGCGGGGGACCTGCGAGCGGCAACGGCTCGACTCCCCACGACGTCTCGAGGGTTGGCCTCGAGTCGCTCGATCGGGACGTCTACTACTACATCACGCTCTACAACGAGAACTACGCGATGCCCGCCCGGCCGGCCGACCTGACGGACGAACAGATCGCTCGCGGCATCTATCGCCTGGCGGCCGCGCCCGAGGTGGGCAAGAAGCCCCGCCACGACGGCCCCCCGGTCCGCCTGGTCGGCAGCGGCTCGATCCTCCAGCAGGTCGTCGCCGCTCGCGACCTTCTCGCCGAGCGCGGCATTCCCGCCGAGGTGTATAGCGCCACGTCATTCGGCGAGTTGCGCCGCGATGGGCTGGCGACCGATCGCTGGAATCGACTGCATCCCGCGGAAGCTCAGCGGACGCCACACGTGGCCCAGGTGCTGCCACCTGAAGGCGGCCCGATCGTGATCGCGACGGATTGGATTCGGTCGTATCCGGACCTCGTCGCGCCATGGCTGCCGCAAAGTCGAATCGTTCTCGGGACGGACGGCTTCGGTCGATCGGACACCCGAGAAGATCTGCGCAGCCTGTTCGAGATCGACGCTCCGCATATCGCCGCCGCGGCAGCGGTGGGTCTGAGCCGGGCGGGACGCATGTCGCCGAAGGAAGCGGCAGCGTTCGCGATGGAACTCGGCATCGACCCCGAATCGGTCGATCCGATGGCGCTCTAGCGTTCGGACCCGGTCGTCCCCGCGGGTTCGGCTTCGTTCTCGGTCATCAGATCGGTGGCGCGTTCGCCGTTCCGGCCATTCGTGTGGCTCGGCGCAAGGACGGGCGGTAGCAGTTCGATCAGCACCGCGCCGGTCACGTTGACGACCTCGGTCGGACCGGCGGTCATGTGCCAGTCGCGAGTGGACGCCAGCGGCGTGTGACCGTGGAGCCACAGCCTTGGCTGCAGCTTGTTGAGCAACCACGCGTAGCCGTTGAAGCCCCGGTGATACGGGTCGGTCGGGACGTCGCCGACGCCCGCCGGCGGCACGTGACTGATGACCAGGAGGGGTCCCGGGTGGCCCACTCGCCGGGCCGCCAGGGCGAGTGCCTGCCGCCAGGCGCCGCCATCGCTCCTCCCCAATTCGCGGGCACGGATCCCGGGCCAGCTCAATCCGCCGATACTCAGACCACAGACATGAGCCACCGTGTTGGAGGCCATGGGTACCGGGCACGTGCCCGCCGAGTGCTCCCACTGTTCGCCCGTGTCGTGGTTGCCGCGAACGTAGATGAGGGGCGCGTTGAAGGCATCCGTGACGAACGCGAGATCGTCGAATTCCAGGTCGCCGCAACCGAGGATCAAGTCGATCTCGCCCAGGACTTCCTTGTTTCGCCGGTCGGTCAGCGTCGGCTCGAGCACGTCCGAGACGGCGAGGATTTGGATGGGAGCTCCGTCTCGATCTCGAAACGGGCGCCTATCCGGCCACTCGAGAGCGAGACGGTGAGTCATTCCCGGTCAGCCTCGGGGTCGGCCGGCTGTGGGGTTTCTTCGTCCGCCGGCCCGGCCGCGCGCTCCGCTCCCGGAACCGAGATCCGCGTGCCCACGGCAGGCCGGTGGCCCTGGGCGGCGGTCCGGAGAGCTCCCCCGTCGCCGATGAACGAGAGCACGCCCGACGGCCTCTCGCTGACCTGACGGTCCATCGGGACCAGTTCCACCACCATGGCATCGAGGCCGACGCCGTGCGCGTCGAGGCTGGCAGCCACCCGATTGTGCCCATCGACGACCCAGTACTCGCCGTCGTACTTGATCAGGTCCACCGGGGGCAGCGGCTGAAGGCGCGTGTAGGCGTCTCTGATGCGCTGCCAGCGCCCCTCCCAGTTGGCTCCCCGGAAGGGAGGCAGGGGCTGGAAATCCGTGCCGCGTTGCGCGATGCCGGCCACCGCGGTGCCGCGGATGTCCTCGATCGGCACGAACCGGAATCCGAGCTCCCGCGGGGCCGCCAGCCGAGCCTCCGGCCGCACTTCGTACAGGTTCGGCAAGGGCTCCGGCGCGGAGCGGCGAAACCGATCCGTGATCGCGTCGCGGACCCCGAAGGCCTGGCTCGCCGACACGATCGCGTTTCCGATGGCTCCGGCGACCGGCATCACCACGTGCTCGACGATCGGTTCGACCGCGGTCATGACGGGCTCGGCCGCGCTGACGAGATGACCGACGAATCCGGCGGGGCTTTCCGAATCCGAAAGGCCATCGCCGTCGGCATCGAGACCCGCCTCGCCCTCCAGGTCCTCGCCGCCCTCTGGTCGGTAGTGGCGGCCGAACTTCGGCGGATCCGCGATCGTCGTCCTCGCCCTTTCGGCCCCGGCTGTCTCCACGCTCTCGGCCTGGGCGGAACAGCCGCGCTCCGACTCGCGACCGCCGGCCGATTCGCGCTCGCCGACACCCAGCAACTCGTCGCCGAGCGGACGGTTCCCCCGGTCCGCCGGCGTGTCGATCTGCGTATCGGGCCGCTGTTCATCCATAGCCGGAGGGTAACATCCCTCTCCCGATCGGCGGACCGCGACGCCCGGAGCGTCCGCTCCAGGGACCCGCTAGGCTACGCAAATGGAGCGGGAACCACGTGACTGACGAAGACAGCCTGACCCTGTCTCGCCGCGGTTTCCGTCTCCTGGTGCTGCTGATCGTCGTCCTCGGGCTTCTGTGGCTGGCCAGAGACGTCATCGGGCCATTCGTCGTCGCCGCCGTCCTGGCGTACGCATTCGCGCCCATCGTCTCGGCCGTCCAACAGCGGACGCGTCTGCCCCGCGCGGCGATCATCGGCATCGGGTACGCCATCGTCCTGGTTGCCTTCGCGCTCCTGGCCTATGTCGCCGCGGAACGCGCCGGCGCCGAGTTGCGCGATCTGTCTTCCGGCCGGCATGACGTCCTCTTCAACGCCCTTCACAAGATCTTCGGCGACTCGGTCGTGATCGCCGGCAACACGTATTCCGTCGCCGATATCAACGACCAGATTCGCCACGCGATCTTTGGACTCGTCGCCGCGCCGACAGACGCGGTCCATATGGCCGAGCGGGCGCTGAGCATCGGCTTGCAGGTCATCCTGACGCTCATCGTCACCTTCTACTTCCTGCTCGACGGCCGCCGGTTCGGGCTGTTCGTCCTGCGCTTCCTCGAGCGGGAGCAGCGAGCCGACGCGTTGCGGATCGCCGGTCGGATCCACGTGGTCCTGGGCCGCTGGCTGCGCGGTCAGCTGCTCTTGATCGCCCTGGTGGCGGTCGTCCTGTATGTGATCCTGGGCCCGATCCTCCACGTCCCGTACTCGCTGATCCTGGCTCTCATGAGCGGCGTGCTGGAGATCATTCCCCTCGTCGGGCCGATCATCGCCGCGGGTCTGGCGGGGACCGTGGCTTTCGCCACCAGGGGCAGCGATACGGCGATCGTGGTTCTCGTGCTGTACATCGTTGTCCGCCAGGTGGAGGACCAGGTCATCATGCCGCTCGTGATCGGACGGGCAGTTCATCTGCATCCGGTCATCACGATATTCGCCGTGCTCGTTGGGCTGAGCGCCTGGGGCATCCTGGGAGGATTGCTCGCGGTCCCTGTAGCGGCCGCCCTGAACGTCATCCTCCACGAGCTCTATTCGGAGGAAACCGGCGATCTGGGCCAGGCTCACGAGCCGTCGTCGAGCGCGGATTGGCGCCGGCGCCTGCCCCGGCTCCAACGATCGCGGGTCGTTTCGGCGACTCCACACCCCAGCCACTCGGAAACGCCGATGGCCAGACGAGACGCGGCCGAAACGGCCGGCGGCGCGGCCGAAACGGCTAGCGGCGCGGCCGACGAGATTCCCGACCTGGCTGGCCAAGCGCCTGAGGCCGACGCGTCCGAGGCGTCCGAGCCCGAGGCGCCCAAGGAGCCCCGAAAGGGTCCGACTGCCGCCAAGACCGGCCGACGCCGACGTGGCCGATAGCACTCTACCGGCAGACGCCATCGTCCTTGGTCTCGACCTGGGCGGCACCCAGGTCCGCTGCGCCGCGATCCTGCCGGATGGTCAACGACTGGAACGTCGGTCGACGCCCACGCCGAGGGGCATCGAACCCGAGGCGATCTACGCGGCCTGCGCGGAGCTGCTCCAGGCCGTTCGCGATGGCCTCCCGGCGGAACTCCGAAGCCGCCTGGCGGCGATCGGCATTTCGTCGATGGGCCCGGTCGATCCCTGGCTTGGGACAGTCGTCGATCCGCCGAATGTGCCGGCTCTTCGCGACGCGCCCCTCGCTGACGAGATGGCCAGGCGGGTCGGACTGCCGGCCTGGCTGGACAAGGACACGAACGTGGCCGCCCTGGCGGAGCGATGGCTCGGGGCGGCGAAGGGCTGCGACGACTTTCTCTACATCACCGTCTCCACCGGTCTTGGCGGCGCGATCGTTCGCGAGGGCCGGCTGCTGCTTGGCCCCGACGGCTCGGCCGGCGAGCTCGGCCACATCTGCCTGATGCCGGTCGACGGTCCGCCGTGTGGCTGTGGTGGGTCCGGCCATCTGGAGGCCATCGCCTCGGGCTCGGGACTGGCGGGCAGGCGCAAGCGGCGATCGCGACCGGCCGAATCGCCGGAGCCGCCGGCTGGTCGCTCGCCTGGGCTTCGGATGGGGATCGCGAGCTCGCGGCGCAGCCGGCCACTTCGCCCTTCCTGGCGCGGCGGGCGGCCACGACGGCGATCGCGGGCAAGGACGTCGCGGAGGGCGAAGACGCCGGCGACGAACTGTGCGGGCTGCTCATGTCGCGTGCCCGGCGCGCCTTCGCGCTGGCATGCGTGGGTTGGGTCAACGCTTTCAACCCGGAACGGATCGTCGTTGGGGGAACCGTTGCCGAAAGCCAGGGTGAGCGATGGCTGGGCCCTGCCCGCGAGGAGATCCGGCGGACTGCCTTTCGAGCGCCCGCGGCGCGAGTTCGAGTCGTACCGGCACAGCTCGGGGCGGACGTCGGCCTCGTCGGGGCGTGGCCCCTCGTTGCCGGGCGCTTCGACGTGGCCTCCTGGAACGCCCTTCGGCGCGGCTGATCGTCTCGCGGGCCCTGGCGCGCCGCACCGTGCCGCCTCCCGGCCCTGCCCCGCGTGCCCGACCCAGCTCCCGGCCCGCAGCCGGGATCCCTCAGCCGACCGTCGGGCCCCACCAGACGCTCGCCGCGAGGATCACGTACAGCCCGATCAAAGCCACTCCCTCCAGCCAGGTGGACTCGCCGTCGATCACGACGAGCGCGGCCAGCAACGCGGCGAGCGCCAGCGCGGCCACGAAGAGGGGAGATACGACAAGCGTGAGCGTGGCCCCGCCCAGGAAGCAGGCTCGCGAGCACGAGCACCGGAGTCAGCGCCAGCGCCACCTGAAGGCTCGAGTTGAGGATGACGCTGATGGCCAGGTCGGCCTTGTTGGCCAGCATCGCCTGGACGCCCACCACGTTCTCCACCGCGTTTCCGGCGATCGCCACGACGACGAGGCCGGCGAATGCCTGCGACATGCCCAGGGAGGCCATCGCCGGCTCGAGTGCTGCCACGAACCAGTCCGACACGAAGGCGGCGGCGACGGCCGCAACGACCAGCACGCCCACGGCCAGCGACAGCGGCCAGGTCCGGCCCGTGGTTTCGCCGGCAGGCGCGGCGGCCGCGCCGCCTCCGATCGAGGCCGGAATGCTGGCCGCGAACACGACGAGCAGGACGACCGAGACGACGACGGACAGCTCCGTTTCGTGGCCGTGGTCGGGTTCGCCCACCGAAGTCGCGATGGTCGGCATGGCCATCGCCGCGACCGCCAGGACGAGGAGCGTGGCCATCATCTTGGTCTGGTCGGCGCCGAACCGCTGGGGACCGTGGCGAAGCCCGCCGGCCAGGAAGGCGAGGCCCAGAACCAGCAGCGTGTTGGCCAGGATCGAGCCGACCAGCGCCGCGCGAACCACGTCGACCAGACCGGCGCGCAGGGCGAAGATGCCGATGAAGAACTCGGGCAGATTCCCGAGGGCGGACTGGAGGACGCCTGTCGCCGACGGTCCGAGGCGCCTGCCCAGCTGATCGGTGCCCTTGCCGACCAGGGCGGCCAGCCCCGCGAGCCCCAGAGCGGACGCGGTGAAGATCGCCACGTTCGCGCCGCCGCCCATCCGGAGACCGAGGGCGGCCAGGCTGGCGACGACCGCCAGCAGGCCGATGACGCGGGTTTCTCTGTCGAAGTAGGCGAGCACCAAGACACTCCCTCGGCTCGATTTTCGGTTGGATTCCAGGCCCGCGGATGGGATCGATTTCCGCGCGCATCACCGGCCGCGAGGCCGTCTAGTATGGCGGCCAGGGTATGGCCGGTCTGCCTCGGTCCGGACGTGGCAGCCGCCCGGAATCGAGCAGCGTCTCGATCCGGAGGAGCATCGCGCGCAGTTCGTGCGGCGTCAGCAGTGGACTCAGCCTTTCGCCAAGCGGACCGCCCAGACTCGATCCGGAGCCGCTCCAGGACCGTCTTCTCCTCGTCGGTGAGGGGTGCGCCGCGCCAGCGCCAGAGCACGGTTCGGAGCTTGGGTTCGACGGCGAAACACAGGCCGTTGTCGATGCCCTGGATCCGGCCGTCCGGCAGCGGCAGGAGATGGCCCGCCTTGCGGTCGGCGTTGTTGAGCACCGCGTCGAGGAGGGCGATCCGCCGCAGGGCCGGGTTGTCCGACATCACCAGCGCCGTCACGTCCACGGCTTCGTCGGTCTCCATCCAGAGCTGGAGCATGCCCTCGCCGAATGGGCCGTCGCGCATGACGGTCGGCGGGACGATGTCCCAGCCCGTCGCCTCCGAGACGGCGTGCGCGCCCACCTCCCGGCAGGCCAGCGTGCCGTCGGGGAAGTCGTACAGCGGCCGCTCGCCCCGAATGGGTTTGTAGACGCAACTCGCCGAGATGCTCCGGCCATCCTCGCCTGGTCCGGACACGACGCAGAAGAACGTAGCGTTCGAAGCGGTCAGCAGCCGGCCCACCACCTCGATCTCGCCCTCGCGCAGCAGTCGCAGGGCGGACGCCCGATCGAGTGGCCCGGCGATCTGGCGGCCGGCCAATGCCGCGGCCTCCATTTCGGCGCGAGTCAGGGCCGTCTGGCCCGCCTCGGGCGTCTCGCGCGGTTCGGAACTACCCGCCGTGGATCCGGCCATCGCTTCTCAGTGCATGAACCCGTTTCGCCGGGCGCAGATGTGGCCCTCGGGGTTGAGGGGCTGGCCGCAGAACGGGCACGGCGGCCGTCCCGCGGCGACGAGTTCGAGCGCTCGCTGGGCGAAGGCGAGGGCCTGCTTGGGGCGGAGCTGGACGCGCACGACGTCGGCGTCGTCGTCCTCTTCTTCCTCGACGGACTCGGATTCCTCGATGTCCTCGCTGATGGCCCGCGCCTCGACGAGGATCGTTTCGTCGTCGCCGTTCCAGACGATCGCCATCGTCCCCACTCGGAATAGCTCGTTGATCGGTTCTTCGAGGGCGCCGGCGTCCACCTCGGGCGGGATCGGATCATCCGGCACGTTGGCGCCGCGTTCTCGGACCTCGGTGAGCAACTCGGTCAACCGCTCCGCGAGGAGCGAAACCTGGACCTTCTCGATCAGGACCGAGATGATCCGCGGCCCGTCGCGGGCCTGCAGGTAGAACGTCCGGCTACCGGGCTGGCCGAGGGTTCCGGCCACGAATCGCTCTGGGTTCTCGAAGTTGTAGACGCGTCCTGGCATCGGGCCTCCACGCGGATGGCGCGATCTGCGCACGTCGAATTTATACCGACGGCGTCCGTATCGGGGGATAGCCCACGCGCCGAAGCACCGGGCGTCGCGGCCTCGGCCGCGGCGCTCGGGGCAGCATCCGTGGCCTGGGAGTCGGCCGAGCCCACTCTTTCGGGTTGGAAGTGTCAAAGTAGCAAGACGAACTTGACAAATGGAAAGGCAGACATGTCATTGTGTGAGTGGCGAGCGACAAGCCATCGCCGGTCGAACACCAAACCACGGCCGGAGCTCCGCTCGGAAACGTGAGACCTAGTTCATGCCGCGAGACGTCATCTCAACCTGTCCGGTCTGCTCGAGCGAGCTGTCCATCACCCGGCTTCAATGCCGGGGCTGCGGGACGGCGATCGAAGGCGACTTCAACGTCGGTCGATTTCGGCCGCCTGAGCCGCGATCAGCTCGCCCTGCTGGAAAGCTTCCTGCGAGCCCGGGGCAACGCCAAGGAACTCGAGCGCGAGCTCAAGGTTTCGTATCCCACCGTCCGGGCGAGGATCGAGGCACTCGTGAGAGCGCTCGGCCTGGCGGACGGGCCGCTGCTCGACGATGGGGGAGACGGCCTGGGCCGTTCGGGCGAATCGGCCGAGATGCGCCGCGACGTCCTCGAGCGTCTGGCCCGGCACGAAATCGGCGCGGACGAAGCGGCGGCCCTGCTTCGCTCGCGGAAGGAGTAGGCGATGGGCACGCTCGTTAGGGCTGAGACGCTCGCCCACCGGATCGGAACCGACGGACGCGTCTCGGTCAAGACGATCAGCGGCCTGATGCGCATCAGGGGCACGGACGGCGACGAAGCCAGGCTGACCGTCACGTACCGCATCCGCGCCGCGGACCAGGCCGCGGCCGAACGCGCGCTGGAGACCGGCCGAGTGCTGCTGGACCGCGGGCCCTCGTCGCTGGAAGTCGAGACTCCCGAGCGACGCCTCTCGACGGGCCTCGCCTGGCTCTTCGGGGGCGCCCGCGTCAGCGCGGACATCACCCTCGAAGTTCCCTGGGGTACGCACGTCCGCCTCGAAACGATGAGCGGTTCGATCGAAGCCGGCTCGCTCGTCGGCGACCAGAAGTACCGGACCGTGTCGGGCGACATCCGCCTGTGGGGCCTCGGCGGGCTCGTCGAGGCGAGCTCCATCTCCGGGCCCGTCACGCTGGACAGCGGCGGCGACGTTCGGATCCGGGCGAGCTCAATCTCCGGTGCGGTCAAGGTTCGGGCCCGCTGCTTCTATGGAATGAGCGTCAACACCACGAGCGGCAGCATCGCCGTCGATCGGCACGCTGGATCCGGCGGGGGACTACCGAGCCGATTCGATCTCGGGCAGCGTCAGCCTGACGCCGCTCTCCGGCGTGACCGCCGAGCTCCGAACCATCTCCGGGCAATCTGTCCTCGCAGCTGGAGAATCGCGTCGAGGGCGGACGCGGCTTCTGGCGGGCGATCGTCGGCGACGGTCGGACGGTGTTCAAGGTGAACTCCACCTCCGGGGGCTTACGAATACTGGCGCCCGGGCCGGATACGCCACCGCCCGCCGCGCCGCCGTACGGCGAGGCCGCGCCGCAAGGCCAGCCCACTGGTCCGGAAGTGGCCGCCGGCCCCGCTTCGGCCGACGCGTCGTCGACGACGGACGCCGCCGCCGGCGAAGCACCTGTCGAAGCGCTCCAATCGGGTACGACCGCCGAAGAAACCTGGAGCCTCGAAGAGACACCGGACACCGCTTCTGCCGAAGACACCGAGCGAGCCAGCTCGGACCAGGACGCTCCGGACGAGTTGACCGTGCTCCAGGCGCTGGAGCGGGGCGACATCGATGTCGACGAGGCCGCCGCTCGCCTGGAGCGGGCAAGGAGGTCGGGCAATGTCGGGTGAACTGGAAGCCCTGCTGCGCCTCGTATCCGAAGGAAAGATCACAGCCGAGGAAGCGGCGCCGATCGTCGCCGCCCTCGAAGAGAAGGCCCGCCAGGACGGGCGTCAATCGAGAACCGGCAGCGCCGGCTCGACCGGATCCGCCAGCCAGGGCCACGGCCCCGATGCCTGGCGAGCTTCGGCTCGAGACGCTCTCGCCGGCCGGAGGATCAGTGTCTTTGTCGCTGAGGGCGGCCGCCCCGTCGTGAATCTGACGATCCCGCTCGCTGCCGCGGGCTTCGCGATCGACCAGGTGCCCGGCCTGTCGCCCGATCACCGCTCCCGGATCGTGGAGGCGATCCAGAACGGGATCACCGGGCCGATCCTGGAGGTTTCGGACCATGGCGACGAGGTTCGCATAGCCATCGAGTAGCGGGGCGGCCATTGGCCGCCGCGAGTTCCCGTTGAAACGATCCGGAACG
Source organism: uncultured Chloroflexia bacterium (assembly GCA_963816135.1). Taxonomy (GTDB): domain Bacteria; phylum Chloroflexota; class Limnocylindria; order Limnocylindrales; family CSP1-4; genus Fen-1039. Next base: position 755,285 of record CAWFJD010000017.1, on the reverse strand, counting down.
CCTTGCGCGGACCGGCCTGGATAGCTGTTGCCTGGAAACGCGCGGAGAAGCCGCGGAGCCGAGAAGGGACCGAGCGATGTTGCTGGAGATCGAAGAGCTGACGAAGGTATACCGAACGGGGACGCGGGCCAATGACGGCATCGACCTCCAGGTTGCCGAGGGAGAGGTCTTCGGACTGCTGGGCCACAACGGGGCAGGGAAGACGACGCTCGTCAACCAGGTCGTGGGGCTGTCGCGGCCGACCGCAGGCTCGATCCGAATCGACGGCCGCGACATGGTCGCCAATCCCGGCCTGGCCCGGCAGCTCTGCTCATTCCAGGCGCAGGCACACGTTCCGATCGACGGCCTCACGCCGCGCCAGGCGATAGACCTCATCGGCCAGCTCCGCGGTGCCTCCCGACTCGATGTCCGCGCCAGCCGCGACCGACTCGTGGCCGCCCTCGATCTCGGGGAGTGGATCGACACGGACGCGGCCCGACTTTCGGGCGGCGTCAAGCGGCTCGTGGCCTTCGCCATGGCGGCCGTGGCTCCGGGCCGCCTGGTCATGCTCGACGAGCCGACCAACGACGTGGACCCGGTCCGGCGTCGGATGCTGTGGCGGCAGGTCCGCCACCTCGCCGACAACGGCGCCGCGGTGCTGCTCGTTACTCACAACGTGATCGAAGCCGAGCGCTCCGTGGACAGGCTGGCGATCCTCGACGCCGGTCGGGTCATCGCCGAAGGCAGTCCGGCCGAGCTGAAGGCCCGGCTCGGCGCCGCCCTCCGCCTCGAGCTCGTTCTCGATGCCGACGCCGCCGGCCTTCCCGAATCGCCGTTCGGGCTGGCGGCCGTGCAGGTCGGCAACCGTCTCATGGTCGGCGTGCCGATCGAGGATGCCGGTCTGGCCGTCAGCTGGGCCGAGTCCCTGCAGAGCTCTCACGCCGTGGACGAGTTCACGCTCGGCCCGGCGACCCTGGAAGACGTGTACGTGGCGCTGGTCGAAGGCCTCGACGGGCCGGACCAGCTGGAGGAGGTTCTCGATGCATCCGCTGCGTAGCTACCGCCTGCTCGTCACCTGGCAGGCCCTTCGGAAGAAGAGCTATCTGCCTCTGATGATGGCGGTCCAGACGCTCTTCTCGCTCGGCATCGTGCTGGGCTATCCGCTCCTGTTCCCGACGCTGGACAAGACTTCCATCTACCTGATCGCGACCGGCGCGCCCGCCATCTCGATGATCTCGGTCGGTCTCGTCGGTCTGCCGCAGACGGTCGGTCAGGAGCGCACCGAAGGCAGCCTCGCCTACATGCGCTCGCTGCCCGTCCCGCGGCTGGCTTACCTGATGGCGGATCTAACCGTCTGGCTGGCGATCGTCATCCCGGGCGTGGTTCTCGGCGTCGTCGTGGGAGCGTACCGGTTCGGCCTCGACCTCCAGGTCAGCCCGCTGGTGATCCCGGCCGTGCTGATGGTGGCCGTCACCTCCGCCTGCGTCGGCTATGCCATCGCCTCGGTCCTGCCTTACATGCTGACCGTGATCATTACCCAGGCGATGGTCGTCTTCGTCTTCATGTTCTCGCCGCTGACCTTCCTGCCGGACAAGCTGCCCGCCTGGTTGGAGGCAATCCACCGCATCCTTCCGATCCAGGCAATGGGCGAAGTCACTCGCGGGACGCTCGCGTCCAACCAGTTCGGCCTGCCCATGGGCGCATTCCTGACACTCGCCATCTGGTGCGTGCTGGGCTTCGGCGTGACGTACGTGGCCATGACCCGGCGGACCTAGTTCGAGGACGGCCGGCACTGGTCCGAGCGAGCTCGGCGATCCGCGCGGCCGACGAACGACTGCGCCGAACGCTAGGCTGTCGGGCATGACCGGCCCCGCCAGACTGCCCGCCCGGGATTTCGAAGAGATAAGGCTCGCCGAGGCTTTGGAGCGCGGCCGCTGCCCTCTGTGCGACGCCCGGCAGGAAGCGGCCTTTGCCGCCCTGCGTGGCCTCGCGAGAGAAGGCGCGACCGATCGCGGCCTGCGCGCCCAGATGGACAAGGGCCTGGCGTTCTGCCAGCCGCACAGTCTCGGTCTCTCGAAGATGGAGCTGCTGCAGACGAGCAGCCAGCTCGCCACGGCCGTACTCCTCGACGCGGTCCTCCGCCGGCGTCTTGCCACGCTCCAGAAGCTCGCCACGGCAGATGCCGCGGCCCAGCAACGCGGTCTGGCGGAGCTCGCGGATCCGCATTGTCCGGTCTGTGCGCGGGTCGGCGAGGCCTCGAGAGCTGCCGCCGATCGGCTGGTCGGTCTCTCCGAGGACGGCGGCTGGGCAACGGCACTGGGAGTGGCCGAGATCTGCCTGGAAGATCTCTACGCGCTCTGGACGGCGGCGGCCGGCTCGCGAGAGGCCTCCGCGCGGTGGTCCAGGATCCTGACCGCTCAGCGGACACGCCTGGAGGAACTCCAGAAGACGCTCGCGGAGTACGCTCACAACAGCACGATGGATCGCCGCGGGCTCATCACCCAGGCGCAGAAGGATGCCGGGGCGGCGGCCATCCGCCTGTTCTCGGGAACTCCCGATCGGGATAGGAACCGCTGACCGGCGCCATTTGGGTGTGCGCCTGCGGCTGAGGTCCGTACAATGCCCGCGGTCATGCGGGCGCCAGAATCTGTGGCCCCGCTCTCGCTCAGGAGACTGTCTTGCCCGCGCTTCCGTACCCGGTCGCTCGCCTCGTCGACACCGCTCTCGTGGGCGAACTGACCGTGGTCGGCGCGGACGGCCGGCCCATCACGTACCCCATGATCCCGATGCTTTGGGGTGACCGCATCTTCATGACCTCGAGCGTGCTCGACAGCGCCAAGGTCGCGCATATCAAGGCCAACCCCCGAGTCAGCTTCTCGGTCACGAATTCGGACGCCACCGGGACCATGGCCGGCCGGGTCACGATCCAATGCGACGCCCGCGTTTCCGAGGACGACCTCCACGAGGGATGGGAGCGACTGATCGCGGGCTGGTCCAAGAAGGACCCCTCCATCCGGGAGATGCTGGCTTCGAGGCTGGCGTTTCCACTGCTGCTCGAGCGAATCCTGATCGAGCTGACACCGAGGAAGGCCTGGTACTGGCCCGACGGAAACACGGAGAAACCGCCTCAGATTTCGGTCGCGGCGGAGGTTGCCCGATGAGCCGGTTGCGTTTCCCGGCGATCGGTCGGCGCAGCCACGCCGGCGACTCGACGCTCGAGCGGCCGGCGGCGGAGTCCGATGCCGAGGCGGGAGGCGGAGACGGGGCCGGAGCCAGGCCCGAGGCCGCCACGCCGACCGAGGCCTCTGCGCCGGCCGAAGCCGCTGCGCCGACCGAAGCCGCTGCCGAGTCCGCGCCCGTGACGGCAGCCGGCGCCGAGCCCGGCACTGCGACAGAAGCCGGCGCCGTCGGCGACACGCGGTCGATCGACCGCACACGCGCGGCCGGACTCGATCCGGCCCGCCTGGCCGCCGCCGGCTTCTCGCCGCTGGAAGTGGCGCCGTCCGGGGATCGAGAGGAAGAGGCCGGCGTCGGGGCTCCGTCGGCCGCTCCTTCGGACGTGGTCGGGGAGCCCGAGGTCGTGCTGTCCGTTGTCGAGGACGCCCTCGCGCGGCTCGTCGCTTTCGAAGACGTGGTCCTCAGCTGGGTCGCCGAGGACGGGTACCCGATGAACGTGGATATCCCCATCGAGGTGAACCCGCGCGAAGGCCTCGTCCGATTTGACACCCCCACGGGGTTCCAGCTGCCCGCCGGCGCCGAGATAGCCGTCACCGGAACCCACATTCGGCCGCGGGCCAGTGGCGGTTTCGGCGAGCGGAGCCACGTCACCATTTGGGGCCGGTCCGTGGCTCGTCCGCGCGGCCGGTTCGTCCTCCGACCGGAACGGGCCTGGATATGGGACGAGACCGAAGTTCCTCCGCCCGCCGCCTACGAACGAAGCCTGCCGAAAGCCAGGCGCTACTTCGAGGAGCTGTCGCGCGAGAAGGGGTTCCGCGTTCGTCCCCGGATGGACTTGCGCTTGCTCCTCTTTCGGGCCACGCGCGCTCCTTTCCTTAGCGCGACGCTCGTGCCCGTGGTCCTGGGCCTGGCCCTGGCCGCGCAGATGGGTTTCTTCGACGCCCCCACCGCCATCGTCACCATCGCGGCGGCCTGTCTGGTGCACTTCGGTCTCAACGTGGCCAACGACGTCTTCGACACGCTCGCCGGGGCGGACGATGCCAACGCCAACCCCACGAAGTTCAGCGGGGGGTCGCGGGTCATCCAGAACGCGCTCGTGTCCGTCGGCCAGATGTCGGTGCTCGCGGCCGCCTGTTACGTCGTCGCCGGCGTCCTGGGTCTCGCGCTTCTGGAGCTCCGTGGCTCGACGACCCTCGTGGCAATCGTCGCCGTCGGGTTGGTCATCAGCCTTGGATATACGATGCCGCCGCTCAAGTTCGTGTATCGCGGCTTCGGGGAGATAGCGACCGCCATCGGCTTCGGACCCGTCATGTTGCTCGGCGCCTACGCGGTTCAGTCGGGTGGCACGTTATCGCTCGCCGCGGCCGTGATATCGGTTCCGGTGGGCCTCCTGGTAGCGATGATCCTGTACGTGAACGAGATCCCGGACCGGGCCGGCGACGCGGAGGCGAGCAAGTTGACTCTGCCGGTCCGATGGCCGAAGCGCCAGGTCATCCTCGGGTTCGACCTGGCGGTGGGAGCCGCATTCGCCGTCGTCGGCGTCGGCGTCGCGGTGGGTCTTCTCCCACTGCCCGTGCTGCTTTCATTGATGGCCATCCCGCTGGCGCGGGAGACCCATCGCGGACTCATCCGGTTCTACGACAATCCTTACGCATTGATGCCCACCATGGCCCTCAACATCCGGCTGCACCTGACGGTCGGGCTGCTGCTGATTTTGGGCTACCTCGCGACCTACGCGGACCAGCAGCTTCTGGGACTTCGACCGTTCCTCTGGTAGGTAGCGACGTTCGGGCGTAGACCGGCCGAGCCAGGCGACGCCGGGTTGACCGACGATGCTGGCGTCCTCAGTCTCGATCGGCCAGCCAGCTATCGAATCCCGGAGTCCAGTTGATCCTGCCGTCACTGCCGTCCCTATCGGCCGTGATCGAGCAGCCTTCGTAGCCGTCGAGGCCGGCGATCCAGGCGAGCCCGGTCGGACCCATGGCGAAGGCGGCCGTGGCATAGGCATCGGCGAATGTGAGATCCGGCCCAACGACCGTGACGCTGAGCAATCCCGAAGGAGGTTTGAGGGTGAAGGGGTCTCGGACGTGATCGCCGCGCTCATACGCGCCGGACGTGGCGACGGCCCCATCCCCGACCCGAAGCACGGTCGCGAGCCTGTCCGGAACTTGCGGATGGCGTATGCCGACTCTCCAGAGCTGGCCGGCAGCGGCTTCCCCACGGGCCACGATGTCCCCGCCGCCGTTGATGCAGTAGTTCGCCGCACCGGCGGCTTCGAGGATTCGGCCCGCCTTCTCGAGCGACCAGCCCTTCACCAGCCCGGTCGGGTCGGGCCGGCCGTCGGTTCGGTGGGCTCGAATGTCGAAGTAGCCGTCGCTCGTCACCCTGACCTGTTCGCAGAGCTCGAGCACTTCGGCCAGGTCTGGGCTGACTTCCCCTTCCGTTATCTCACCGCCGATCAGCCGGCTGACTTCGCTTTCGGGCTTGTACGTGCTGAATCGGGCGTCGACTCCGCGGAGGAACTCGAAGGCGTCCTCCAGCGCCGCCGGCTCGACGAACGGGTCTCTGACGTCCAGGACGATCGCGGTGCCCATGATCTGGCGGACCTGGCGCAGGTCGGGCAGGGGAGTCGTTGCCAGGGACACTCCAGGCTGGGTCCGCTGCTGAGGATGCGAGTCTGACATGGCAGCATTATCGAGACTCCGGTCGGAAAGGCGCCAGCAATGAACCCGATCGGCTTCGGAGACATGCGATGTTCAGACGCCGTGTCGGAATGGTTCGACGCCCCCGACTGCTGGGCGCGGCCTTGATCGGAGGGCTGGGCTTTGTCGCCGGGCGGGCGAGCAAGGCACCGCCGGAGCCGGCTGGCACGCCGGTACGATCGGCGGACCTCACCTCTCGCTTGCGCGAGCTGTCCGACCTTCACGCCGCCGGATCGCTGACCGACGAGGAATTCGCCGCCGCGAAAGCCAAGCTGCTTTCCTGAGACAGGCGAGGAGGAGCATCTCGGCAACCGAGGTCACCGGCCGGCCGTGTACGACCTACGGTCGGCGCCGCCGGTCGAGCAAGCGTGCCAGTCGACCGAGGAGGCCCGGTAAGGGCAGGAGCTCAGGCCTGCCGCCCCTGACCCAGTCCCGATAGCGTCGGTCGATCATCGGCTCGACGAAGTCGTACGTCTGCCAGTTGTCGGGCACGTCGTAGCCGTCCGCTCGACGTCCGAACGCCCGCTGCCAGTCTCGGGGATAGCCGTACTCGGGCGCGTAGTAAGCGCTCGCAAAGGCGCGACCTTCGTCGGTCAGCATGTCGACCGCCAGCCGGCCTTGCGTCGGCTCGCGCAGCGCGGTCGGCGCGCCGCGGCGGCCCTCTATGTCCGCTATCGCGAGCTTCGCGGCCGGATCGGGGATTCCCGCCGCCTCGACCATTCCGTGCCGAACCAGCCAGGCCACGAAGACGCCGATGTGGACGTAACCCTGCGCCGGGGCGCGGCCGGCTGGAAAAGCGCCGCCAGTATGCCAACGCCAATCGTCGTAGACGCCAAAGTCGGCTTCCTGCGGTTCCGGTGACTCCATGGCTCGATCCTAGCCGAGCCGTGGGATGCCTGCCGCCTTGTCGAAGCGAGGTCCCGCCGTGGTATGGCGTTTATCCACAGAAGACTTGTCGCGCGGTCTTGCAATAGCAAACTTACGTACTTAGGATTGTCCTCCCGCATCCGGTGGCAGGGAGCCGTCGGGTACCCGAGCTAACCTCTCCGGGGAGGACGTCGATGGCTGCCGCTGCCTTGCTCGAAGATCGCAGGACAAGAAACACCCGTCACCAGGACTGGTGCCGGGCCCAACTCCGGGCGATGGCGCTCTGGCCGCGGCTGGATCGCCGGGCCCTCGCCAGATGCGGCTGCGACCCGGCCCGAATCGCGCTCTACGTTTCGCACCGAACTCGCATGCCGGTCAAGGCGATCGAGACGATTCTGTCGCACTAGCCCTGGCCATTCGCCGTCAGGCCGGTTCTCCCGCACCGAATTGGCGGACGAAACGGTCGACCGCGTCTCGATATATCTCCGCGCGCTCGAGGGCCGTTTCGAGGGCGCCATGATCGATCGCGGCCGAGACCTCGATGCCACCGGCTTTGCGCAGGTCCGCCGCGTCGAGAAGCCAGCGATGGTAGGCGGAGTACATCCGGCCGCCCCTGGCGAAATGGTCGCCGTACGCCACGCAGACGGCGCTCGCGGGCCCGGGCGTGAGTCCATCGATCGCCAGGCAAGCCTTTGCCAGACGGAGCATCGCGACGCACACGCGCTCGGCGGCTGTGTCCAGGTCGCCGGCCTCCATCTCGCGCTGCGCGGCAGCGATGGCTTGATCGGCCCCTTCCATCAGCGCCGCGAGCCGGGGGGTCAACCGAGTCACGGCGTCGCCTCCCCGCGCGGGACCACGGCAACGAAGCCCGGGCCTGGATCCGTCCACTGACTTTCCGCGACGAAGACTCTGCTGACGACCAGGCCAAGCTCGAGCGAGAGCTGGGCGCAGATGGAACTCGTGCGCTCCAGTTCGTCTCCGTACTGCTCCACCTCGTCGAGGACGACGAGCAGTTCCACGTCGGCGTCCTCCGGCGCCGGACTCGAGGTCCGGGCGCCATACAAGAACACGGCCTTGAGGCGCGTCTCGTATAGGGGCCTGACCGCGGCCGTGAACCGCGCGGCAACGACCAGCGCCAGCGGATCTGGGAGTGGAGCCGGCCTGGCAGCCGGCGGCGCCGGGTAAACCGACTCACTTGCCCCGGGCGCCCGGTCCCGAGGGCCTGCCGTCGGGACGACGTCCGCGGAGTGGGTTTCCCTCGAGCCGCTCGCGTCCATCTCGGGAGGCGTGGTCCATGAGCCCGCTTCCGTCGAGTCGTCTTCGGGCGACGCCGGCGCAGGCGTCGCAGGCGTGCCCGTCTCGTTCGCGTTTGCGGGCCCGGTTGGGGAGGCTGCTCGCCGGGCCCTCGCGATACGTGGCGGCGCGGCGGCGGGCGCGATCTCGGGCCGGGTGATCAGGAGCTGGCGCATCATCGCGGCTATGGGGCTCTGGGAGACGCGGAAGTAGACCTGGTTCCCCTCGGCTTCCCTCTCGACCAGACCTGCCGCAACGAGTCTGGCCAGTTCGCGACTGGCCGTGCCCGGGCTGGTCCCAGCTCGTCTCTGGATCGCCCGCAGGTGCAGGCGCGTCGTCTCCTCGGCCATGAGGAGCGCCAGGATGCGCTGCCGGATCGAAGACCGGCCGACCGCGAGTTCAGCTAGCTGGGTGTTCTCGAACATGAGAACTATCGTCCTCAACGCAGAGAACGAGCGTTCTCGTAAATGGAACGACTGTTCTCAGGCACGGCAACAATCGTACTCACGGCCGAGAACGCCTTCAATAGGTGCCGGCCCCTACGTCGTGGGCCCTGGTCAGGGCATCTGACTGCGCATCCTGGGATACTCACCACATGCCAGCCCCGTCCATCGTTGAGCATGACCGATCCGGCTCGAGTCGTGGGCCATCGCCGCGCAAAGACGGCTCCTTCGAGATGCAGGCGCCAGGCCGTCCCGAGCGCAGGTATCAGCTGGCCCGTGGTGGACTCACGCTTCTGGCCCATGGCTATTCCCACATCGAGGTCGAAGGCCTGGGGAATGTCCCCTTGGAGCCGGTGCTCTACTGCTTCAGCCATCAATGCTGGATCGATCCGATGTACGTGCTGGCCGTCCTGCCGCGTCGGCCGCGGATCTACTTCTTCGGACCGGAGCAGAGCGACATGCGCCGTGGGGCGCGGAACCGACTGATGCGCTGGTTCGGCCTCGTCATCCCCTTCGCTCCTGGGGCCCGCGGGCTCCTCGCCGCGACGGATCGGTCGGCCAAGCTCGCCCGCGGGGGCGCATCGATCGCGATCTCGGGCGAAGGACGGATTCACTGCGGTGAGGAAACCTTACTACCACTCAAGGATGGCGCGGCCTACATCGCCCTGCGAGCCGGCATCCCGATCGTGCCCCTGGCGATCAACGGTACCGGGTGGCTCGGGTTTCGAAGGCGAATACGCGTCCGCGCAGGCGCCCCGCTACGAGCTGTCGCCGCGCGTCCTGGCCGCCCAAGGAGCGAGGAATCGCGTGAGCTGACGTCACGTCTGGAGGCTTCGCTCGCGAGTCTCGTGAGGGAGTTCCCGGAGCAGCCAGAGCCTGGTCGCGTCGGACGCTGGCTCACTGAGCTGTTCAACGACTGGCCCGAGGGCCGGCGGCCGGGAGCGGGGCCAGTCTGAGCCCGCTCGGAGGCGGCGCGGCAGGAACACTGCCACGATCTCCAGGACGCGATCCAGGGGCAGTCTGCAATACTCGCGAAGACACAAAGGAGGAGACGTGGTTACGACTGGTCTCTCGGCGAACCCTTCCGAGTACCGAGACAGGCTGCGCCAGCAACCGGATCGCCAGCTGGATGCCTGGACGGCTGAGCTGCTGCGCGACGTGGCCAAGCGGAAGGGCGTGATCGGCGTGGTCGCGGAGGTCCAGAAGGTCGCCCGCCTCGACGAGGGCGCCTTCCGGAGGGTCTTTGCGCGAGGCGGCGGAGCCCCTGAGACAGTCGGCAAGGACGCGGAGGGGCACCTGATCGTCCCCACGATCTCGCTCCACTGCCTCGTTTCGGGCCTCCGCGCGGACCGGCCCGATGCTCGCGACCGGCTGATCGACTATCTGGTCGCAGGTTTCCACGACATCGTCTACGTCTGAGGGCCCGCTGACGTAATCGACTGACCGGACTCGAAACAATGGCGTTTCCGGGTGACCCAATCCGAAACCCGAACTGAGCCACGGCGCGGCCGGGACTCCCGGCCGCTCGCCGGCGGCCGATCCTCGGCCCCGGCCTACTTCTCGGGCACGCCTCGCCTGACCACGCCGATGGCGTTCTCGAGCCGGACGCGGACGATCATGAGGAACTTGGCGAAGTTCTGGCGGTCCAGCTCGTCGATGTCCTTCATCACGTCGGACTGTAGAAGCTCGACGAGGTCGGCCATCGAGTCGGTCAGACTCGCCCGCACGGCGATGAGTGAGTTGTCCGTGACGGGCTTCTTGGATCCGCTCGCCAGCCAGTCGGCCTGGGCTTCAGCCTCGATTGCGTCTTCGACTGTGCCGGCTCGGGGAGAACCATTAGGTGTCTTATCCGATGCGGGCCGCTTGGCACGAGGAGCGCCCTCGATCTTCTCCCGCAGCTTGATCAACGACAGCTCGCCCCGGGCGACCATCTCGGCGAGATGCCGTCGCTTCTTCGGATCCTCAACCTTCAGGAGCTCGTAGGCATGGGAGAGGGTGTCTTTGCGCAGAGACACCAGCTCGCGAATTTCGGCCGGAGCGTCGGCCAGTCGGAGCCTGTTCTCCAGATAGCCTTTGTCCTTGCCCAGCTTTTGGGCAAGCTTGCGGATGCTGTAACCGTGCTCTCGGATCATCTTGTCGTAGATGAGCGCTTCGTCGAGCGGGGAGAGGTCCTCTCTCTGGAGATTCTCGATGACGGCGATTTCGAGGGCGGTCTCGTCGTCGATATCCTCGATCAGAGCCGGCACGGCCTCCAGGCCGGCAGAGATCGCCGCCCGCCAGCGGCGCTCGCCCGCGATCAGCTGATAGCGTCCGCCGGTGAGAGGGCGCACCAGGACGGGCTGGAGGACGCCGTGCTCCTTGACCGAGGACGTGAGGTCCTCGAGGCCGGCCTTGTCCATGGCCAGTCTGGGCTGGTTGGGGTTCGGTTCGATTCGGTCAACGGGGATGTTCCGGACCGAGGTCGGCCGGACCACCGTCGTGTCGTCCGCGCTCAAGAGGCTGAGGACGTTCTGTGAGAGGCCCTGGCCTCGTTCCTCGTTCAGACGGGCGGTCGCTGCCGCTCGGAAATCGGGCCTAGCCAAGTGCAATTACCTCTCTCGCCAGCTCGCGGAAGATGTTTGCGGCTTCCGACGTGGCGGCATACACGGTGATGGGCTGACCGGTAAGGGGAGCCTCGCCCAGCTTGACGGCGTTCCGGATGATCGTGTCGAAGACGTGGTTCTCGCCGTTCTCCCGCATCTCCTCGAGCATCTCGCGGCCGAGGACGGTACGGGGATCGTAGAAGGTGGGTAGCAGGCCGAGGATTCGCAAGTCCCGATTCAGCTTGCCCCGAATTGTGGTTATGACCTTGACCAGTGCCGCCAGCCCCTTGAGGGCGTAGTACTGAGTCTGGACCGGAATGATCACGCCGCTCGCGGCGCAGAGTCCGTTGATGGTGAGAAGCCCGAGTGTCGGCGGGCAATCGATCAGGATGTAGTCGTAGTGGCCGAGTGCCCATTCATCGATAGCCTCGGAGAGAGCGAATTCTCGTCCGATCGTGCTGAGGAGATCAACCTCGGTCGACGCCAGATCGAGGGTAGCCGGGGCGACGTCGAGACCCTGGGTGGAAGTGTGGGCGATGATGTCGCGGAGTCGCACCCTTGGCCCCGACAGGACCTGCGCCATCGATCGCTCGACAAGGCCGAGGTTGATGCCAAGCCCTACGGTCAGGTTGGCCTGGGCATCCATGTCGATGCAGAGGACGCGGAATCCTTTCTCCGCGAAGGCACCAGCCAGATTGATCGTGGTGGTCGTCTTGCCGACGCCCCCCTTCTGGTTTGCGATCGCGATGACGTTGGCCACCGGGGCTTCACCTCGCTGCGGGCCTGTTTCCGTGACGGCACGGACCGGCTTGCGTCGTCGCCTGTTGAGTCGTGGTATCGCGACGAGCTGTCGGTTCAGGAGTCTTGGACCTGATGCTACCCCACGCGCTTCTGCGGGCGGTCGGCCTTATCCACAGAATTGCGAAGTTGTTCACCGATTTTGTGGATATCACGTTGAGTTCTCCAGTACCCGATCGGGCCGAACCTTCCAGTTCGTGTTGACTAGACGGCCGGAGGACCGGCCCGAGGCTCCGCGTGTCTTTGCGCAAAGACGGGCAGGCTAGGGGAGTGCCTCTAGCGGATCGCCCCGAGTGGTGCCGGCGCTTCGGCGCTGCCTGGCTCTGAGCCAGGTCCGACTCTCCCCGGGGTAGTCTCCGACCGACCGCGGAGCCTGGACTGGCGTCCTTCTCCCGGACCGTGCCATCATGCGGGCCGCAACGAAAGCTTCGAACAGCGACCAAGGCAGATCGAGAGGAACCACGTGGCGGAGGATCGGACGATCGGACACGACGACCCCGAAGGACAGCCCGGCGCGGACGCGGGACGCGAGAAGTGGCGAGCCACGACACGTGCGAGAGCCATTTCCCGGTCGCCCGAGCGCCAGGGTCGCTTCCTCACCTCGTCCGGTCTCGAGGTTCAGGATCTGTACACGCCGGCGGACGTTCGCTCGTTGGACGAAGACGCGGATCTCGGCCGGCCGGGCGAGTTTCCTTTCACTCGAGGCGTCCAGCCCACGATGTATCGCGGCCGGCTCTGGACGATGCGCCAGTACGCCGGGTTCTCGACCGCCGAAGACACCAACCGGCGCTTTCGGTACCTGCTCGAGCAAGGCCAGACGGGCCTTTCGGTCGCGTTCGACCTGCCGACACAGATGGGCTACGACTCCGACGCTCCGCAGGCCGAGGGCGAGGTCGGGCGAGTCGGCGTCCCGATCAGCTCTCTGGCGGACATGGAGGTTCTCCTCGACGGCCTGCCCCTCGGCACTGTCAGTACATCCATGACGATCAACGCCTCGGCCGCGGTCCTGCTGGCGCTGTACGTCGCCTCGGCCGAGAAGCAAGGCGTAGCCGCGAGCCCAGATCAGCGGCACCACCCAGAACGACATCCTCAAGGAGTACATCGCCCGCGGCACGTACATCTTCCCGCCGCGACCCTCCATGAGGCTGGTGACCGACATCTTCGAGTTCTGTTCCACGGAGCTGCCGCGCTGGAACACCATCAGCATCAGCGGCTACCACATGCGCGAGGCCGGAGCCAGCGCGGCGCAGGAACTCGCCTTCACCCTTGCCGACGGCATCGCTTACGTTGAAGGCGCCCTTTCACGAGGCCTCGATATCGATGCCTTCGCCGACAGGCTGAGCTTCTTCTTCGCCTCCTGGAGCGAGTTGTTCGAGGAAGTGGCGAAGTTCCGTGCGGCGCGGCGAATGTGGGCGAAGATCGTGCGCGAGCGATTTGGCGCGAAGAACGAACGCTCCGCCGCCTGCCGGTTCCATACCCAGACCGCGGGCTCGTCGCTGACTGCCCAGTCGATCGACAACAACGTCGTTCGTACCACGATCCAGGCTCTCGCGGCCGTCCTGGGTGGAACCCAGAGCCTGCACACCAACTCCCGTGACGAAGCCCTGGCTCTGCCCACGGCCGAAGCGGCGCGCCTGGCCCTCCGCACACAGCAAATCCTTGCCTACGAATGCGGCGTGACCGAGACGCCGGATCCTCTGGCCGGCAGCTACTACGTCGAGACCCTCACCGACCAGCTGGAAGCTTCCGCCAACGAGTACCTCCGTGAGATCGAGGCGCTGGGCGGGACCCTGGCGGCCATCGAGGCGGGCTATCAGCAGCGCCACATTCAGGAGTCCTCATACGCCGTCCAACGATCGATTGAGGCGGGCAGCAAGGTAGTCGTGGGTGTCAACAAGTTCCGAGACGAGGAGAGCACGACGCCGTCCCTCCAGCGGATCGATCCGGAAGGGGAGCGCCTTCAGGTGGAGCGAGTCCGCAAGGTCCGAGCCGAGCGCGATGCCGCCGCCTGGGAGGCGAGCCTTCGGCGACTCGAGGAGTGCGCTCGGGGCAATGAGAACGTGCTGCCCGCGATGATCGAAGCCGTGCAGGCCTATGCCACGGTTGGTGAGATCTGCGACCGATTGCGGGAGATATGGGGCGAACACCGAGAACTCATCACGGTCTAGCTCTCCGGGCGGGCTGCACAGCCTCAGGAAGTTCGCAGCTGCGGCGACTGCGACCCGGCAGACCAACCAAGTCGGACCGCGGCTGCTAGCAGCTGCCGCCATCGAGTTGCGGCGCGGGCCACCGGGCTGGCCTGAGCACAAAGTTCGCTCGCCAAACGCGCAGGAATGGCTTTCCCGTACCATTTGGCCAGCTCAGGAGCGCGCTGGATCGAGCGAGCAGGTTCGAACGTTCGTCCGGTCCGCTGACTATCGTCGGGTCCACGACAGCACCACGGGAGCTTCATGGAATTGTTCGCCACCGCCTTGCCCGGCGGCATCGCAATCGGGAAGATCCATCACGTCGCCGTCGTCGTGCGGGATCTCGAGGCGTCACTGGGACTCTATCGAGACAACCTGGGCCTCGAGCTCGAGAAGGTAATGCCGATAGCCTCGGATCACGTTCGAATTGGCTTTCTGGCCGTGGGCGAGGTCAAGATCGAACTCGTCCAGCCAACCGACGAGAGCACCGGCGTGTCGCGCTTCCTCGAAGCCAAGGGCGAGGGCTTCCATCACGTTTGCTTCGAGGTCCCGGACATTCAGTCGGCTCTTGACCAGCTGGCCGCCCAGGGACTGCAGCTGATCGATACCAGGCCTCGAATGGGCGCCGATGGCCCCGTCGCCTTCGTCCATCCGAAAAGCTGCCACGGCGTGCTCGTCGAGCTGGTCGAGGCTCCAGGAGGACCTGCCTGGACCGCACTGGGCCAGTAGAGCGGGCACGACCTCGCGCTCAGCCTGGCGGCCGCTCAGAGGGGAGCGGGCAAGGAACGAGGTAGCCGAGCTAGATCGTCCATGCGAGGAGCACGTCTCCGGACACCCTGGCCTTCCGGCAGAAACCCACGAGCTCGCCGGCGACGGACCTGATCATCGGCTTGTCGTCGGCTTCGACTTCGCACTGCTGGCAATCGATGAGCTCGATCCATCGGCCCGCGATCCGGTCCAGCGATCGTTCGGGGACGAGCGCTACTTCGTCCACCCAGTGCGGATCCAATCGTT
Source organism: uncultured Chloroflexia bacterium (assembly GCA_963816135.1). Taxonomy (GTDB): domain Bacteria; phylum Chloroflexota; class Limnocylindria; order Limnocylindrales; family CSP1-4; genus Fen-1039. The sequence continues at coordinate 740,244 of CAWFJD010000017.1, read as the reverse complement.
CGACCGTCCGATCCACTGAGCCACGCAATCTACCCAATCGGCGATCTTCAAGCGGACAGCATGCGTCCGTGAACGCGCCCGGAGTTCTGCTGGCCGTCACTTCGCGCACGGCCTGGGCAAACAAATCCAGCCAGGCAGGGTCCATCCGCCCGCCGAGCGGTAGGTATGCGTCGAATCTGGTTGGGTCGCGAAGACCCTGCCAGTCCTCGACCCCGATGGCGAGCAGGATGTCGCGCGCGTCGCCGGCGACGAGATCCATCACTACGCCCATGAAGCCTCCGCGCTGTCAGACCCGGTCGCCGATCAGCCCTTGTAGCCGGCCTCGCGGAGCAGCCGCGGCAATTCGGTGGGGGAATCCGCCACGCGGACACCTGCCGCTTCGAGAGCCGCGATCTTGTCCGCGGCCGTGCCCGAGCCGCCGGAGATGATGGCGCCGGCGTGGCCCATGCGCCGTCCCGGCGGGGCCGTGCGGCCGGCGATGAACGCCGCCATCGGCACGCCACGCAGATGCTCGGCGGCGTAGGCCGCGGCCTCTTCCTCGGCCGATCCGCCGATCTCGCCGATCATCACGATCGCTTCCGTCTCGGGATCGTCGTGGAAGAGCCTCAAGACATCGAGGAACGTCGTGCCGATGATCGGGTCGCCGCCGATGCCCACGCAGGTCGACTGGCCCAGACCAGCGTCGGTCATAGCCTGGACCGCTTCGTAGGTGAGGGTGCCGGATCGCGAGACCACCCCGACGTGGCCCGGTTTGTGGACGGACGCGGGGATGATTCCGACCTTCGCCTTGCCCGGTGACGTGGCGCCGGGACAATTGGGCCCGATCAGTCGAACGCCGGCGAGCCGCACCGCATCCACGACCGGGATCATGTCCAGCGCGGGAATGCCCTCCGTGATGCAGACGACGGTCTTGATGCCCGCTTCCACGGCCTCGAGGATCGCGTCCGGGGCGCCGGAGGCCGGAATGAAGATGATCGAGGTGTTGGCCCCGGCTTGTGTCACGGCCTCGGCGACGGTGTCGAAGATGGGCACCTGGCCATCGATTGCCTTCTGTCCACCCTTGCCGGGGCGAGTGCCGGCCACGACCCTGGTGCCGTAGGCGATGGACGCTCGAGTGTGGAACTCGCCCTCCCGTCCGGTGATGCCCTGGACCACGAGCCGCGTGTCCGATCCGACGATGATGCTCACTTGGCCGCCCCCTTCGCCAGCGCGACCGCCTTCTCGGCGGCTTCGTCCAGGGAATTCGCCGTCTCGAGATGCGCTTCGCGCAGAAGCCTGCCCGCTTCTTCGGCGTTGGTGCCGACGATGCGAACGACCATCGGGACCGTCCGCGATTGTGTGCGTCTGGCTTCGATCAACCCTGCCGCCACTTCATCGCCTCGGGTGATGCCGCCGAAGATGTTCACCAGGATGGCCTTGACGTTCGGATCGGCGAGGATCAGCTCCATCGCCCCGCACACGACGTCGTGACGGGCGCCCCCACCCACGTCGAGGAAGTTGGCCGGTTCGCCTCCGTAGTGTTTGACCAGGTCCATCGTGGTCATGGCCAGGCCGGCCCCGTTGACCATGCAGCCAATCGAGCCGTCGAGGTGGATGAAGTTGATGCCGAGCTTCCGGGCCTCGGCATCCGTTGGGTCTTCTTCGTCGAGGTCCCGCATCGCATCGAGGCCCGGATGGCGCCCGAGGCCGGAGTCGTCGAGGGTGATCTTGGCGTCCAGGCAGAGCAGGCGAGGGGAGACGTCCCCATCTGGCCCGGCTTCGTTGACGACACCAAGCGGGTTGACCTCCACGAGGTCCGCGTCGTTGGCCTTCATCGTGGCGTAGAGGCCCTGCGCGATGGCCACGAACTGGTTGAGCAGGGAGTCCCGAAGGCCGATGGCCAGGCCCAGGCTGCGCGCCTGGAAGGGGAGCAGGCCGAGCTCGGCGTGAGCGGCGACGCGATGGATCGCGCCCGGGTTCGTCCTGGCGACTTCTTCGATCTCGACGCCGCCCTCGGCGGAGGCCATCAGGACGATCCGCCGGCTGGCCCGGTCGATGATCGCGCCGAGGTAGTACTCCTTCACGATGTCCACGGCCTTGGCGACGATGACCTTGCGGACCGTGATCCCCTTGATGTCCATTCCGAGGATCCGGCTCCCGACCGCGAAGGCTTCCTCGGCCGAGGCCGCGAGCTTCACACCGCCGGCCTTGCCTCGCCCGCCAACCAGGACCTGCGCCTTGATCACGACCTGCGCGGCTCCCGCCGCGAACAGCCGAGCGGCGGCCTCCTTCACCTGGTCCGGCGTCCTGGCGAGCTCCCAGCCCGGAACGGGCAGCCCCTGTGCCCGCAAGAGCGACTTCGCGTCCGCTTCCTGGATCTTCACGCTCTGCAGCTCCGTTATCTAGCGAGGCCGAAGGCGCAAGCCAATGTGCGGCTCCCCGGCAGCGTGGCCTGATCCTAGCAGGCACGCGAATGGCTGCAGCCAGGTGTTGCGCCTACCCGAAGGGCGATACCCGGAGTGGGAGGCTTATGGCACACACCGTGCCGATATTCCGTAATCCCTCACGCGACAGCCGATCCTGAATCTCCGGCCATGTCATCCCGCTACAATCCCGGGCATGGCTCAAGCAGTGACCCTGATTCCCGGAGACGGCATCGGCCCCGAACTGGCCGAGGCAACCAGGCGAGTCCTCGACGCCTCGGGTGTCAAGTTCGATTGGGAGGTCGTCGAAGCCGGCGAAGCGGTCATGGCGAAGGAGGGGACGCCCCTCCCTCAATACGTCCTCGACTCGATTCTGCGCAACAAGGTCGCGATCAAGGGCCCCATCACGACGCCGGTCGGAGAAGGCTTCCGGTCGGTGAACGTGGCCCTCCGCCAGGCCCTCGGCCTGTACGCCAACTTGCGCCCGGTCCGGTCCATCCCGGGCCTCAAGACCCGATATGACGCCGTGGACCTGGTCATCGTCCGCGAGAACACTGAGGACTTCTACGCCGGCATCGAGCACATGGTCGGTCCGGACGCGGCCGAGAGCATAAAGATCATCACCCGGGCCGCGTCGGAGAGGATTGCCCGCTTCGGCTTCGACTACGCGGTGGCGAATGGCCGGCGGAAGGTCACGGCGGTCCACAAAGCCAACATCATGAAGCTCTCGGACGGCCTGTTCCTCGCGTCCTGCCGGACCGTCGCCGCGGCCTACGAAGGCAAGGTCGAGTTCGAAGACCGGATCGTGGACAACATGTGCATGCAGCTCGTCCAGAAGCCCGAGCTGTACGACGTCCTGGTCCTGCCCAACCTCTACGGCGACATCGTGAGCGACCTCGCGCGCGGGCCTCGTCGGCGGCCTGGGCGTCGCTCCGGGCGCAAACATCGGCACCGAAGCCGCCGTCTTCGAAGCCGTCCATGGCTCCGCGCCCAAGTACGCCGGGCTCAACAAGGCAAATCCCACCGCCCTGATGCTCTCGGGTGTCCTGCTCCTGCGCCACATCGGCGAGCAGGCCGCGGCGGAGCGTGTCGAGGCGGCGATCCGGGCGGTCCTCGCCGAGGGTCGCACGGTTACCTACGATCTCGGTGGCACGGCCGGGACCAGCCAGTTCGCGGACGCGATCGTCGCCCGCCTGGAGTCGATCGCCACTACGGCCTAACCAGAATCTGGCAGCCGCCGGAGACGGCGGTCCGAGCCAGGCCCACGTTCAGGAGGCTCCATGCTGTTTCGGTATCGAGGGTCCGAGGGAATGGTGGCCTGGGCGTTCCACCGGATCTCGGCCATCGGCATCTGGCTGTTCGTGATGCTGCACGTCCTGGACATCTACCTGGCCGGCGGCAACCCCAAGGTCTACGACGACATCTTGAAGTTCTACGGCAGCACGCCCGGCCGAATCCTCGAAGTCCTGCTTGGCGCGGCGCTGCTGTACCACGCGCTCAACGGCATCCGCATCCTGATCATGGACTTCTGGCCCCGGATGACCCTGTATCACAAGCAGATGTGGTACGTGAACTGGGCCATATTCATCGTCGTCGGGCTGCCCGCGGCGTTCATCATCATGCGCCCGGCGCTCGGGCTGTAGGGGAGGCGGCGAGATGGCGCTCTATTCCCGATCCGGCCGGCCCCGACCCCAGAGCGGTGGCTTCGAGCTGTTCGCGTGGTACTACATGCGGCTCTCGGGCGTGGCCCTGTTCGTGCTGGCGCTGACCCACTTCAGCCTCCAGCACTTCCTCTTCGATCCCGCCAACGAAACGAGTCAGTGGATCTTCGACCAGCGCTGGAACAGCGTCTTCTGGCGGAGCTTCGACTGGCTGATGCTGATGATGGTCGTTTCGCACGCCTTCCTCGGCATCCGGACCGTGACCATGGACTACATCAAGGGCGGCTGGCGAACCCTGGCCCTGACGGCGCTGTATCTGGTCGGCGTGATCATCTTCGTCATGGGCACCTCGGTCGTCCTGTCCGTTCAGATGCCCGGCGGAGCGTAGGCGATGGACTATCCCTTCGACGCGGTCGTCGTCGGTGCCGGTGGCGCCGGTCTCTGGGCGGCTCTCGAGCTGGCCCGCGAAGGCGTCAACACCGCCGTCCTGACGAAGCTCTATCCCACTCGTTCTCATACCGGCACCGCCCAGGGCGGCGTCTGCGCCGCTCTCGGGAACCTCGAAGAGGATCACTGGGAATGGCACATGTTCGACACCGTCAAAGGTGGCGACTACCTGACCGACCAGGACGCGGCTGAGGTCCTGGCTCGCGAGGCCATCGAGACCGTGATCGAGCTCGAGCACATGGGCCTCCCCTTCAACCGGACGGCAGAAGGCAAGATCGACCAGCGGCGCTTCGGTGGCCACACCCGCAACTACGGCGAGTCGGCTGTCCGGCGATCCTGCTTCGCCGCCGATCGAACGGGCCACATGATCCTCCAGACCCTCTACCAGCAGTGCATCAAGCACGGGGTCAAGTTCTTCGACGAGTTCCAGGTCGTGGACCTGCTCTTCGAAGGCGATCCGGCCAAGGGCGGCCGGGCGGCGGGCGTCGTGGCCCATCGGCTGGCCGATGGCCAGCTCCACACGTTCCGGGCCAAGGCCGTCCTCATCGCGACCGGCGGCTTCGGGCGAATGTTCCGGATCACCTCCAACGCCCACAGCCTGACCGGCGACGGCGTGGCGATGGTCTACCGGCACGGCCTGCCGATCCAGGACATGGAGTTCTTCCAGTTCCACCCGACCGGGATCGTGGGCATCGGCATCCTGCTCTCCGAGGCGGCCCGCGGCGAAGGCGGCACGCTCCTCAACGACAAAGGCGAGCGGTTCATGGAGCGCTACGCGCCGAAGCTCATGGAGCTGGCACCGCGCGACATGGTCAGCCGAGCTATGTACCAGGAGATCCGGGCCGGCCGCGGGATCGGCGGCAAGGATTACGTCTTCCTCGACGTCCGGCATCTCGGCCGCAAGGTGATCGAGGAGAAGATCCCCGACATCACCGAGTTCGCCCGCCTGTATCAGGGAGTGGAGCCGCTCAAGGAGCCCGTGCCGGTCCAACCGACGGCCCACTACGCCATGGGCGGCATCCCGACCAACGTCTGGGCCGAAGTGACCCGCGACGAGAAGAACACGGTGGTTCCCGGGCTCTTCGCGGCGGGCGAGTGCGCCTGCGTCAGCGTCCACGGGGCCAACCGCCTGGGCACCAACTCGCTCGTGGACCTGCTCGTCTTCGGGCGGCGGTCCGGGCGGCAGATGGCCCGCTACTGCGGCCAGGTGGATCGTCCGCTCGCGATTGCCGATGCCACCGAGCCAATCCGGGCGCATCTCGAGGCGATCCGCGGACGGGCGACCAGCGGCAACGCCGAGGACTCCGTGGCCGTCATCCGGCGCGAGCTCCAGGACGTGATGATGGACAACGTCGGGGTGTACCGCGACGCCGGCCTCCTTGGAGTGGCTCTGACGAAAGTTCGTGAACTTAAGCAGCGACACGATCGAGTCTCGATCGCGGACTGCAGCCACGTCTTCAACACCGAGCTTCTCGAAGCCAACGAGCTGGGCTACCTGCTCGACCTGGCCGAGGTGACGGTCGTGGGCGCCCTGGCCCGCCAGGAAAGTCGCGGCGCTCACTCGCGCGAGGACTTCCCGGAGCGGGACGACAAGAAATGGCTCAAACACACGCTTGCATACACGGGCAAGAACGGGCCGACGCTGAAGTACAAGCCGGTGTCGATCACCCGTTTCGAACCCAAGCCGCGGACGTACTGAGGACGCCACGATGAATGTCGAATTGCGCATCCTCCGTTACGACCCGGAGCGAGCTTCGCCGCCTTTGGCCGAAGGCAAGCCTTCTGCCGGAGTGCCGGAGACCGAGATTGGACCCAAACCCTACTGGCAGACATTCCAGGTTGAAGCCAGCCCGATGGACCGCGTCCTCGACCTGATGATCAGGATCAAGGCCGAGCAGGATGGCTCGCTGAGCTTCCGGCGCTCGTGCGGCCACGGCATCTGCGGCTCCGACGCGATGCTGATCAACAACCGCAACCGCCTGGCCTGCAAGACCAGAGTGGACATGGTGGGCAAGAAGATCTCGGTAGCGCCGCTGCCGGGTCTGCCGGTCGTGAAGGACCTGATCGTGGACATGAGCGGCTTCTTCACGAAGTACCGCTCGGTAAAGCCGTTCCTCATCAACGACGAGCCCGAGCCGGAGCGAGAGCGGCTCCAGACCCAGAAGGAACGGGCCCGTTTCGACGACACGACCAAGTGCATCCTGTGCGCCGCCTGCACCACGGCCTGTCCGTCGTTCTGGGCTCGGCCGGAGTACGTCGGGCCGGCGGCGATCGTCCAGGCCCATCGTTTCATCTTCGACTCCCGGGACGAAGGCGCCGCCGGAACGCCTGGAGATCCTCTCCGACGAGAACGGCGTCTGGCGCTGCCGGACGATCTTCAACTGCGTGGACGCCTGCCCGCGCGGCATCAACATCACCAAGGCGATCCTCGAGGTTTCCTCGTCGATCGTCACCCGACGAGGTTGAGCGGCAAGCCGAAAGGCGACTCCGCCTGGGAGTCGCTCTGGGGCTCCATCGGCGCGAGCCAACCGGCGGCCGAGAAGCCGTCGAAGCCCGCGGTCCAAAGGCCGACCGCGGCCGGTGGTTCGGGCGTCGGCGGCGCTTCGGTCGTTGCCCGGGACACCGGCGGAATCGGCGCTGCCGGCAAGGGCAGCCTGCCCGCCGCCGGCGGCCAGTCGGCCCTCAAGACGTTCATCGTTCGGACGGACGGCGCCGCCCGGGGAAATCCGGGGCCGGCGAGTTCGGGCGCGGTGTTGATCGACGCGTCCCTGCCGGGCGCCACACGCCCCGACGCCCCACCGATCGCCACCATTTCCGAGTACCTGGGCATCCAGACCAACAACGTGGCCGAATACATAGCCGTGGTCCGAGCCCTCGCCCTCGCCGAGGAGCTGGGGGCCCGGGCGGTGGACCTGTTGCTCGACTCGAAGCTGATCGTGGAACAGCTCCACGGGCGCTGGCGGGTCAAGGACGCGAAGCTGATCCCTCTCCACGCCGACGCCCGGACGCGGCTCGCGCGGCTCTCCCGCTGGACGGCCAATCACGTTCCGCGGGCCCAGAACAAGCAGGCCGATGCCCTCTGCAACGAGGCCATCGACCGCGTCCAGTCCGGCGGGCCAAAGGTCGTGGTGGTTCGGCCGAAGTAGGCCGGGCCAGCCGGAGTGGCGCCAGCCGTTCCGAGGCGATGTGGCGGTCGCCAGTTCGGCACCGCGCCGCCGCTATTGGACCTTCGTGCCCTCGACGCCGGTTTCGGGCTCGGGATACTGCGGGTTCAGATCGTCCAACTCGTCGGCGACTATCTCGCTGACGGCGAGGTTGCGCAGCCAGTTGCGGTTCGCCGGGATCAGATACCAGGGCGCGAAGTCCGTGCTCGTCTCCGCAAGCATCTCCTCGAAGGCGGCCTGGTAGTCGCCCCAGAGCTTCCGCTCGGCGAGGTCCGCGCTCGAGAACTTCCAGCGCTTCGTCGGATCGTCCACGCGGTCCTGGAATCGCTCGCGCTGGGTGTCCTTGTCGATGGCGAGGAAGAACTTGAGGATCGTCACGCCTTCCTCGGTCAGCATCCGCTCCCAGTCGCGGATCTGGCGGTAGTGGCGACGCCAGTGCTCCTCCGGCTCGAGCTTGTGGACACGAACGATCAGAACCTGCTCGTACTGGCTGCGATTGAAGATGCCGATCTCGCCCTTCGCGGGAACAGCCGCGTGGATCCGCCACAGGTAGTCGTGGGCCGCCTCGTGGACCGACGGCACCTTGAAAGAGGTCACGCGGCGTGCCCTGCGGGTTGAAGGCCCCGGCGATGACCCGGATCGTGCCGTCCTTGCCCGCCGCGTCGATGCCCTGCAGGACGATCAGCACGGCATGCTTGTTTTCGGCGTAGAGGCGCGCCTGCAGACTCGGTCAGGCGGGCCAGGTGGTGAGCCAGATGCTCCTCCGCCTCGTCCTTCTTGCGTCCGAAGGTCGCCCCGAAATCGAAACGGCCCAGGTCAACCTTGTCGCCGGGCTTGACCCGAAGGAGGTGACGAAGACTCACCTCCGACGAACTCGATGCCATCGAACGCTCCTCTCACCGCGACCGTCGATCTCGGCGGCGCCACCACGCATCCTACGAGGGTGGCGCCGCTCGCATCGCCAGAGGCGACGCCGGGAGCCGGATCAGGGCTTCCTGGCGATCGCGGATTGGAGCGAGGCCTTGTAGCCGTCACTCGTGTAGGTGGCTCCCGAGACGGTGTCGATGGCGGCGCTCTGTGCCTTGAGCGCTTCGGAGCGCAGGATCGGGCAGGCGTTCTGCGAGATCGACGTGGAGTGTGAGTCCCTGTTCGTCATCTGGAGCGTGACGACGTCGGTGATCTTGCCGCCCGCATAGACGACCCGAACCTGCATTGGGCCGTACTTCGTCGACGAGACGGCGCCGCTGATGGAGCCGCTGAAGCCGGCCGGTGGCGCGAGCGTGGGGGCCGGGGTCGCGGCGGCCGGCGGTGGCGTCACGGCCGCGGGCGGGGGAGTGGCCCGTGGGGCCGGCGTAGAGCCCGGAGGCGGCGTAGAGCCCGGAGGCGCTGTCGCCGTGGGTGGTCCGCCTGCCGGAGGCCCGCCCGTCGGTGGCCCGGAGACAGGTCCCACCGGCGAGGTTCGCGTGCCGGAACCCGGAGCGGAGCCGGGAGCCATGGGCGTCGCGCCGGAAGCTACCCCGCCGGACCCGGTGGCGCCTGGCGACGAAGCCATGCCGGTGCTCGCGTAGGCGCCCGACGACGGCCAGGGTGAAACGCCGGGGCCGAGCGATGGCGATGCCACGACCGAGAACGCGGGCAGGGAAGCCGCGTCCGCGGGCCCGCCGGCGGCCATCAGGTCGGCCGAGGACGACGGGTCGGGCGTCTTGAAGCTGAGGAGAAAGACGAGCAGAACGACCGTGACTACCGTGGCGACGGCGCCGCGCTTGGGAAACATGGCTCCTCCTCTCAGGCGGCGAACCGCTCGGAGTGGATGCGATCGCGGGGCACGCCCAGCCGGTCGAGGCTCTCGACGACGGCCTCCATCATCGGGTCGGGCCCGCAGATGTAGACATCCCGCGAGTCGATGTCGGGGACGATGCTCCGAATGATCTCGGGGCCGAGTGGGTTCTCGGGCATGTTGGGGTTGCCGCGCTTTCCCACGACGTAGGCCACGTCCGCACCGGGGAGCAGGGACAGCTGGTCGAGCTCTTCGGAGAAGACGGTGTCCTTCGGCGTGGATGCTCGGTAGATGAGCTTGACGTCGATCTTGCCCGCCATCTCGCCGAACAGGGCCCGTAGTGGGGTGACGCCGATTCCGCCACCGATGAGAGCGACGCGCGGCGCGGTTCGGGCAGCCGAAGTCAGCGAGCCGCAAGGGCCCTCGAGCATCACCCGGGCGCCATGGCCCCGCGACTGCAGCCGGGCCGAGAAATCGCCGAGCGACTTGATCGTGAACCTGAGCTGGCGGCCGTCCGGCTCGGCCGAGATCGAGAAGGGATGCGAGCGCCACCACTCGTTGCGGACGAGAAGCCGGAACCGGAAATACTGGCCCGCACGGACCGGCAGCCGGTCGAGGTTTCGACCGCCGACGTAGATAGAGACCACGTCGGAGCTTTCGACCACCACCTGCTCGATGCGGAACCGATGGCGGGCATACAGGAAGAACGGGGCGGCGACGCGGAAGACCGCGATCAGCCCGAAGACCAGGACGAAGAGCCCGACCCAGTAGACCCGCGCGAGAGGGTGGTCGGCGAAATCGACCCCGACCGCCAGCTGGTGTCCCAGGCCCAGGACCATGGCCAGATAGGCGTAGAGGTGGAGGCCGCTCCAGGTCTCGTGCGACAGTCGGCGTCGAATAACCGGCATGCTGCTCAGGCCGATCATCAGGAAGAGTCCGAAGCCGGCGGCGGCGGCGAGCACGTAGGGATAGGTCAGGACCATCGACCCGAGCTCGTCCACGACGGAGAGCCGGTCCATGAGCGCGAACCCGGCGACCGTCAAGACGATGTGGCCGGCGAGGAGCATCACCGTCGAGAAGCCGAGTCGCCGGTGGAGCCGGAGGCTGTCCTCGCCGAACACCTGCTCGATGAATGGGGAGCGGGCGACGAGCAGGAGGCCTACCAGCGCAAGGTACGTGCCCAGGAGCGCGGCGAGTTCACCGGCCGCGGTCAGGAACGCCGCGGGCGACGAAGTCGCGGTGTCGCCGCTGCCGTGTCGAAGCCACAGGTAGACGACGAAGCCGGCGTTGGCGAAGAAGGCAAGCTTCAGAACGCTACGGTTGAGGGGCCAGTGGAAGGGACGCGACGACTGCCGGGGCGTCGGCTTGGCCATGGTGAAGGGTCCTCTTGCTGCGGAGGAACTCGCCCGGGCCGCGGAGGCGGCCGGACCCAGCCCTTTTGGTCCGGGTCAGGACACCATCGGCAGCCTCGCGCCGCCACCGACCGATGCTCCCAGAGCCGCGCTGGAATGGGGCCAGCCGTTTCGGGCGGGGCCGATCGGGTAGGGGGCCGCGGCAGCCGACGCGCGCCGCCCCCCGGCCCGCTGCGCCCTCAGGTCGAGGTGAGGTCCGAACGGCGGTAGCGCACTTCGAGGGTCGAGAAGCCGTCCATGTCGAACTCCTTGCGACTCCCGTCCGCGACCCAGCCATTCGCTTCGTAGAAAGCGCGTGCGCGGGCGTTGCCTTCCAGGACCCATAGAAGGAGGATTCGGGTGCCCCGTCGAGCCCACTCGGTCGTCGCGGCGGCGAGCAGGGCGCGTCCCGGCGCCCGAGCGCCAGTGGCCGGGGATACGTAGATCGCGTAGATCTCGGCGGCGTCGGGCGGGGCATCTTCATCCCGTGGCGGCCCGCTCACGGCATATCCGATCGGCACACGCCTGCCGCTCGGCCACCCAGGCGGTCGCGGGATCGTCCTCGTTGCTCTCGAGCCTCGCCCGCCAGGCCGCCTCCCGCGCGTCGACCGAGAGAGACGCCAGGAACTCGGCGGGCATGAGCCCGCGATAGGCAGCCCGCCAGCCCGCGACGTTGATCTCGGCGATGGCCCGGGCGTCGTCCGGAACGGCGCGCCGGATCGACGGCGGAGGGTTCGCCTGCGGTTGCCGCCCTTCGTCAGAACCCGCCGCGCCTCGTGATTGGTGGTCCGGCGTAGACGTCATACGGGCGATCTCCGTCCTTCGACTAGAATCTCCGATTGGTGAGTCGGCTGGACGATCGCGTGCTCGGTGATGGCGGCTCTTCGGAGTCATCAGCGCCGAGCCCGAGGAAAGTCCGAGCTCCCCAGCGCAGGGTAGCGGGTAACGCCCGTCCGCCGTGAGGCGAGGACCAGTGCCACAGAGACGAGGACTCGAATCGACTTCGGTCGAATTGAGTTTGTGAAACGCGGCAAACTCTGCTCGGAGCAAGGCCAAATAGGAGGACGCGGTTGGAGACCGGGGCAACTCGGTGTCCAGCGGAAGAGGTGGCGCTGCCCAGTCCTCGGGTCGGCCGCTAGAGTCGTCGGGCAACCGGCGACCACAGATGGATGATCGTCACCGCGGCTTCGGCCGTGGTACAGAACTCGGCTTACAGGCCGACTCGCCACCTAACCTTGGCCACTGTCGCCGGATCGGCTCGCAGCCTTCCGTTCGGCGCTCACCTCGCCGCGCTCGCCAGACGCGCCGAACTCGGCTCCGGCCACTCCGGCTTCGCCCTAGCGCGGCTACTCGGTGGAGCGCCGGCGGCGTTGCAGGGATGAATGCCGAGGCCCGCTACCCTCGCTGAACGCCGGAACGGCCCTTGCGAAATCGGCTCCCGCCGATTTCGCCCAACTGATTGGGCGAAGCCCAGTCAGTCCTCGTCTGGGCGGAAGATCTGCGTGGCCGCGCAGCTGGCGCAGACCGCCGCGCTCGTCCCTCGGTCGCCGATCGGAAGGGCCACGCGCCGGTCCGGGTACAGGCAGCTGACCTCGTAGCCGGCTCCGGGATCGTCTGAGATCCGGCCAAGGCGGCGGAAAGTGCAGCGCCGAACCGCGGCCGCCGGAGCCGGCATCTGAGCCGGTTCGAGGGGGGTGGCGAGCTGCGAAAGTGCCATAGAAGTGACGGGACCTCCGAGGGGCGCCAAACTAGCATTCCAGATAACGGGACGGCAAGCGTCGAAAGGTACTAGACTGCCCCGCGACAACGCCCGACCGACACCGGGCAAGCCATGAGATCGGGGCAGGAGAGGTCGTGGATCCAGACGGCCGAGGGAACGGGCAGGACCAAGCGTCGCGCATTCCGCCCGATGAACAGCAGATGCGGCTCGGCCGGGCACGCCTGGCTCAGGGCTACGGCAGCGACGATCCTCCAGGCGGCGAGCTCATCGGCGGCAGCGCGCCCGAGCGGCCCGAGGCCACGGCTGTCGATGCCGAGGACGGTCCCGACACGATCGATCTCTCGCCCCGATTCCGGCCCTGGTCCGAGCCGGCACAGAGCAGCACCGTCCCCCTCCGCTGCCATTTCCTTCGAACCGTCTCACCGGACGGCAGGCTCACCGAAGCCCAGCTGACGGCCGTTCCCGCTCACCGCTGCGCCGCCTTCGGGGACCCGCTTCCGCTGTCGTTGCGGCAGCAGGAGCTGGTCTGTCTCCAGCGCGTCCACGTGAGCTGCCCGCGTTACGTCCGCGGGACGCTGCTCGCCTCCGAGGCCGAAGCTCGGCCCGAGGGAGCCGAGACCAAGCCCCGCTTCCCGCTGATGACCCTCGTGGCGGTTGCCGTGGTGATCATCGGCACGCTCGTGCTCGTCACGAACGGACTCGGCTTGTTCGGCGGCGGTTCGACCGCGTCGCCTTCGCATTCTGCCGCGATCATCGCCGGCGGCTCTCCGTCCGCCTCCGCGTCTGCGATCGTAACGGCAACTCCGACGCCAGCCTCCACGCCGGCCGTGAGCGACAGTCCCGCACCAACGCCGACTCCCAAGGCCACGCCAAAGCCGACTCCGGCCCCCACGCCGGCCGCCACTCCGACACCGGCCCCGTCGGCGACCTGGCCTCCCGGCGCCACGGCCTCTCGGATGAACATGCTGACCCCGTGCACGGATCAGCCCAACTGCTACCTCTACACCGCTCGGTCGGCCGCCCAGAACGGCTCGAAGTCGAACGACACCCTCGAGGGCATCGCGACGTTCTTCGGCGTCAAGCTCAATGCGGTTCTCGAGCTCAACCCGTCGGCCGCCGGCGGTATCTCGCCCGGCCAGCAGATCAAGATCCCGCCACCGACTCGCTGACTTCCGCACCTCGCGGATCCACCCGGGACCGGAGCCCACCAAGCCTCGTAGGTCTGCCGGATCTCGTTGCGCCCATCGGAGAGTGGCCGTCGTTTGACCGAGGCGGGGTAGGACTTAAGTCCAGGCCCGCGACCGCCGACGCCTCGGTCGGGTACCCCGGACGTGGCCCTTCCGCGACTCGTCTGCCGCCGTCCGTTTCCCGCCTCGGGGTTCTGCCTGTCCCCGCAGGCGAACCGAAGACGTGAGGTCGCGAAAGGTGGTTGTCATGCGCCTTTCCCTTCGAGCGAAGCTCGTGGCGATCTTCGGCCTCGTCCTCGTGGCGATGATGGCCGCCGCCGGCGTCGTCCTGCTCTTCTCGACCGCTGCGCGCAGCGACGCCGAGAAGGTAAGCCAGACGTATCTGCCCGCCACCGCCGCGATCGGCGACCTCCACCTCGCCGCCGCCGAGTTCAACCGCGACCAGATCAATTTCGTCACGAGCGGAAGCCCGGCCACGTCTCGACGCGGCCAAGGAAGCGATGGCCAGGCATCTTGGCGAGGTCAACGCAACCCTCGCCGAGCTCACCTCCCTGGATCTACCCGCGGACCCGGCCGACAAGCTGGCCGTCGTCACCGCCGACTGGCAGCGGTACCTCTCGGCTTCCGCGAACGTGGCCACCGGGGATCCCGTCGCCCAGCTGCAATCGCTTCAGCTGGGCCAGATCTCCAAGGATTACGACGCGCTGGACGTCGCTTTCGACGACCTGACAGTCTCGCTGGCGGACGCGACCGACAAGCGGCGCCGCGGACGTGAACTCGCTCCTGGGCCTGCTGCCGCTCGTGACCATCGGCGGGTGCCTGCTGGCCGTGCTCATCGGCATCGGACTTGCCTATGTCCTGGCGGGCAAGCTCGCGGCCGGCATCGGCGAAGTCAGCACCGCGGTTCTGGGCATGGCCCACGACGGCGTAGCCGGCCTTGCCGCCGGGCTCGAAGCGCTGGCCAGCAACGATTTGACGATGCGGCTCGAGCACACCGCGATCCCGATTTCGAACCCCGGCAGTGACGAAGTCGGTCAGATGGCCGAGGCCGCCAACGAGATGATGGCGAGCCTCCAACAGACCACCGAGAACTACGAGCGGGCTCGGGCCAGCCTCGCCGGCGCGCTTGGCGAAGTTCATGACGCCGCTGCGTCCGTTACCCGGACCTCCTCCGAGCTGACTCAAGCGGCGCTGCAATCGGGTGAAGGCTCTTCGCAGATCGCGCGAACCATCGGCCAGGTCGCCTCGGGTGCGGCCGATCAGGCACACGCGGCCGGGGAGACCTCGCACGCGGTGGGCATGCTGCGTACCGTGATCGAACAAGTCCGCGGTGGCGCGGCCGAGACCGCCCACAGCGTCGAGGCCCAGGCAACGGCCGTGGATCGGATGACGCGGACGCTTCGATCGGCCTCTCATGCCTCGGCCGACGTCAGCAGTCTCGGTGCCGCCGCGAGTGAAGCCGCCAGCAACGGCGCCGCGACTGTGCGCCAGACCGTCGCGGGCATGACCCGGATCAAGGACGCCGTCGAAGGCGCCGCGGTCAAGGTCACCGAGCTCGGCGCCAAGGGCGAGCAGATCGGCGCCATCGTCGAGACGATCGACGACATCGCCGAGCAGACGAACCTGCTGGCGCTCAACGCCGCCATCGAGGCCGCCCGAGCCGGCGAACAGGGCAAGGGCTTCGCCGTCGTCGCCGACGAGGTTCGCAAGCTCGCCGAACGTTCCAGCCATGCCACCAAGGAGATCGCCACCCTCATCGCCCAGGTCCAGAAGGGAACCGACGAGGCCGTCAAGGCGATGCAGGTGGGCGCTCGCGAAGTCGAGGCCGGCGCCGAGCTGGCGGGACGGTCGGGCGACGCCCTGGACGCTATCGCATCGGCCGTCGAGTCCTCCAACGCGGCCGCGAGCAGGATCGTCAAGGCCATGGGCGACATGCAATCCCTGAGCTCGGGTCTGGTTTCGGCCTCCGACGCGATCGCCGCCATCGCCCAGGAGACCAACGCGGCCGCCGAGGCGATGACCGAGAACGCCGAGCGAGTGACGGCCGCTGTGGAGTCCATCGCCGCCATCAGCGAGGAGAACTCGGCCTCTGCCGAGGAAGTCTCCGCGGCCACCGAGCAGCTCTCGGCCCAGGCCGAAGAGGTGATCGCCTCGGCGACGTCCCTCACCGAGATGGCGGGGGAACTCGAAGCGCTCGCCTCGAGGTTCCGGATCGGCAAGCGTGGCGCGCCGGCGTCGATGGATTTCGAAGCGGCGCGGGACACGAGCGCGGACTCGCGATGGGCGGCCTGACCCGCCGATAGCAGACCCGGCGCGCCTGCCTCGGCCACCCGCCCTACTCATCCGGACAGGGTATGTCGGAGCGAGCCGGTCATGATTGCCGGGCGCAATGGCACTGTCCGGGCGACCCCGGATCGGGCGAGATACTCGTGCGCGGCAAACAGCTTGCCGGAGTACCGTGAAAACCAAGGTCGTGGGCGACGGACACGTCGCGCGGCGACCGACGAATGGCACGGCGACGGACACCGAGCACGGCGACGGACACGAGGATCGAGAGGAACCCGAGGATGGCAATTGGCTGGCAGGAAAGCATGGCGACCGGGGCCCCGATTCTCGACGCCCAGCGGCGCGCCCTCGTCGAGAAGGCCGACACTCTCCTGGAGGCGATCGTCAACGGACGGGACCGCGCGACCGTTGAGCAGGCTCTCAAGGAGTTCGGCGACTACTCGGTTCGCCATTTCTCCGCCGAGGAGGACTGCCATCTCCGCGGCCTCTGCCCGGCCATCCGCTGGACCGGCGTCGCCCGGGCGGAACTGATCCGGATCATGGCCGATTTCCGACTCGCCTTCGAGCGCGGCGGCGCGGTGCCGGCCGTCGCGGAAGACCTGACCTGCAAGCTCTCCGACTGGGTCGCGCGCTACATTCCGGGACCCGAGACGGTGCTTCCCTGCGTGACTACGGCTCGATAGGGGCGAACAGCCGCCCGAAGCCGGGGTAGGCGCGCAGCGGCAGGATCTCGAACCGGATAAGTCCCGCCGCGACGAGAGGGAGCGTGTCGAGGGCCGCCTGAGCATCGGCGACGGCGTCGCATTCGAGGACCAGGACTGCCGACGGTTCGTCCGCTCGAAAGCTGACCTCGCGGATCGTCCCGGCTTGCTGGAGGTCCCAGACTCGCCGCGCCTCCCTGGCGCCGAGATCCGCGCTGAACTGGTCCGCGCGTTACCCCGGGCATCTCCCGCTCGATGGCCAGGATTCGCATTTGTCCCTCCGGCGGTCGTGTGAGCCACGCCCGCCGTCCTGTTGCGCGGGCGCCTGGGGCAATTGTGAGCCAGGCGGCGGAGCGGGGCGGTAAATCC
This sequence comes from uncultured Chloroflexia bacterium, assembly GCA_963816135.1. Classification (GTDB taxonomy): domain Bacteria; phylum Chloroflexota; class Limnocylindria; order Limnocylindrales; family CSP1-4; genus Fen-1039. Next base: position 723,139 of record CAWFJD010000017.1, on the reverse strand, counting down.
CCGCGACTGCGCCTCCGTTCCGCAGCCCAAATCCCTGTTTCGGGCGACGCCCGGAACCCATTGACGGTCACCTGAGTGGGTGTATGATCCATGAAGTGGCACCCAGTGGGGGCAGGTGGTGAAATGGCGCAGACAGGAACGGTTGAAGGCGCGCAATCCACCTCCTCAGCGGTGAAACGAGGCATCTAGCGAGCTACAGCGGTCGAGCGAAGCAGCGAGGAACGGCAGGAAGATGTTCCGCGGCGGTTACACGCACACCGTGGACGCGAAGGGCAGGGTTGCCATCCCGGCCCGCTTCCGGCTGCAGCTCGACGAGGGCGCGGTCGTCACCAAGTGGGTCGACGGTTGCGCGGCCATCTTCACCCGCGACGGCTTCGAGCAGCTGGCGTCCCGAGTGGCCGCCCTGCCGCTTGCCGACGAGAGGGCTCGTTCCTTCTCGCGTTTTCTGTTCTCGAGCGCCTTCGACGTCGAAAGCGACGCCCAGGGCCGTGTAGTCCTGCCGCCCGCGATCCGCGAGTGGGCCGGCCTGGCCACGGAAGCCTTCGTCGTGGGCGCTCACGACCACGTAGAAATCTGGAATCCCGCCCGCTGGGAGAGCGTCCAGAGCGGCGTCGGCTCGGCCGACCAGCTGGCCGCCCAGATGTCCGGGCTGGGTATCTGAGATGAGCAGGAAGACCAAGCGCGATCTGTCGGAGCGGGCCGATCGCGACGCGACTGGCTCTCCCGAGGGGGGCGCCGAACTGGAGGTAGGGCACCTGCCGGTGATGGTGGACGAGGTCATGGCGACTCTCGCCCCACGTCCTGGCAGCCTCCATATCGACGCCACCCTCGGGGGAGCCGGCCACGCCGAGAAGATCCTGGACGCTTCCTCGCCGGACGGTCGATTGCTCGGCCTGGACGCGGACGCCGCGGCGATCGAGCGGAGCTCGCGACGTCTGGCTCGTTTCGGGCCGCGGGCCGTCTTTCGCCAGGCCAATTTCGGGGAGCTTGCGTCCGTGGCGCCGGAGGCGGGTTTCGGCCAGGTCGACGGATTGCTCCTGGACCTCGGGCTCTCGAGCTACCAGCTCGTGGACGTGGAGCGGGGCTTCGGGTTCCGCGCCGGCGGCCGGCTGGACATGCGCTTCGATACGGGCAAGGGACGCTCCGCGGCCGATCTCCTGGCCACGCTGAGCGCCGACGAGCTGACCGCGCTGTTCGGCAAATACGGCGAAGAGCCGTTCTCCGGGCGGATCGCCCGAAACATCGTCGAAGCTCGGGTCAAGGCCCCGGTGGACACGGCCGAAGGACTGGCCGCTCTCGTGGCGCGTTCGGTGCCGGCCCCAAAGAAGCGTCGTACGCATCCCGCGACCCGGGTATTCCAGGCGTTGCGGATCGCCGTCAACGACGAGCTGGGTGCTCTCGAAGCGGGCCTCGCGGCGTCGCTGGATCTGCTCCGGCCGGGTGGCCGGCTCGTGGTCCTGAGCTACCACTCCCTCGAGGATCGGATCGTCAAGCGGTTCATCGCCAGCGAGCAGCGCGGCTGCGTCTGCCCGCCGGAGATCCCGGTCTGCGTCTGCGGACGCCAGCCGCGAATGCGGTCGCTCGGGAAGTCGCAGACCCCGGGCAATGAAGAAGTCAGTGCCAATCCACGTTCGCGAAGCGCCCGTCTTCGGGGCGCCGAGCTCGTTGCCGCATAGCGCGACAGGGAAGGAGACAGCGGTGAGCAAGCGCCACACGGCCAGCCGTCGCCGGACCTACGGTCGCCGACAGCACGAGCTCCACGAGCGCGTCGATCGAATGGCCGACGTCCTGGTTTGGGCCGAGGAGGCCGACCTCCTCGACTGGAACCGGGGCTATCAGGATCAGCTTCTCGTTCGCGGCGGATTCGCCGCCTTGCGACCCGGAGGCCTGGGCTGTGGAGGCCTTGGCTGATGGCGGTCTATGAGGGCGCGCGCCCTCGTTCGTTGCTCCAACCTCGCCGGCGCCTGGATACCTCCCTCCTCCGCCCCCAGGCGCCGGCGCTCCCTCGCCGCCGGACCGGCGTGGTCTTGCGTGCCCGACATCGGAGTCCGCGGCTGTTCGCCATGGCGATCGGCGCTGATCGTCGTGGCATTCATGCTGAGCTTCTTCTCGCTGGTCCAGACGATTCGAGTGTCGACTTCGGCGTTCGACGTCAATCAGCTCAACGGCGACTACGTGCAGCTGCAAGCGCAGCGCCAGCAGAACCTTTCCGACATCGGGCGGCTCGATCGCGAGTCCGCCATCCGCCGCCAGGCCATCGCGACCGGCCTGACCCAGCTGCCGCCGCCGATCGTCATCCCGGCCCGGTGACGAGGCCGGAACCCGGTGTCTGACAGGACCGACTCCAGGGCGCGACTCCTGCTGCTCTTCCTGGCCGTGACCCTGGTCGCGGGCGGGATGGCGTTCAGGCTTGCCTACTGGCAGGTGAACAGGCATGAGGAGTACTCGAACCTGGTCACGCGGGACACGCGCCGGTCAGCTGACCATACCCGCCAAGCGGGGCACGATCTACGACCGCAGCGGCACCGTGGTGCTCGCCGAAACGGTCGATCGCTACCGCCTCGTCGCCAACCTCCACGACCTCACGACCGCGGAGCGGCAGCGCTACGGAGATCTCCTGGTCGACTACCTGGAGCTCGACGCCGGCCCGGCAAGCGATCTGCGCAAGATCCTCGAGGGCAAGGGCTACTACGTCCCCCTCGCCAGCAACGTCGATGCGACCACCGCCCAGGACATCTCGGCGGCTCAGGCGACTCGGCCAGCTGACCGCAGGTCACTCTCGAAGTGACTCCTGTCCGCATCTACCCCCAGACCGGCGGCGCGCCACATACGTCGCTGGCGGCCCAGATGCTCGGCTTCGTGAACGCTTCGGGAGTGGGGCAGTACGGGCTCGAGCAGAAGTACGACTCGATCCTCGCCGGACGGCCCGAGACGGTCCAGGTCGATCCGAACAAGCCGGGGCCCACCGGCTGGAAGGTCCTGGACCCGGGGCTGCCCGGTCAGGACATCCGGACGACGATCGATGCCGGCCTCCAGCTCCAGGTGGAGCAGGAGGTCTTCGCCACGTGGCTGGCCGACCGAGCTCAGGCCGTATCCGCGATGGTGATGGACCCAAAGACCGGGGCGTTGCTGGCCGAGGCGAGCTACCCCTCATACGACGCCAACGAATACCAGGACGTCGCCAACCAGAACCCGGCCCGCTTCACCGACCCGAACATCAGCGACACGTACGAGCCGGGCTCCGTGTTCAAGCTCTTCACCGCGTCCGCGGCTCTCCAGACGGGGACGACATCCCTGAGCACCCAGCTCAACGACACCGGCATCCTGAAGCTCGCCGGCGGTCAGGAGGTCGCCGACGCGGATCGCAAGGCCACGGGAATGCGCACCTTCGCCGACATCGTCGCCTACTCGCGCAACGTCGGCGTGACGAAGGCGGCGTTCCGACTTGGGCAAGTCCACCGACGCCGCCTCCAAGGTTCTCTACCAGACCTGGCAGACCTACGGCATCGGGCAGAAGACAGGCATCGACCTCGCGGGCGAGGCGGCCGGCTACGCTCCCGGAACCGACAGCCAAAGCGCCCTGGTATCAGATCGACCTCGCCAACCGCTCCTTCGGCCAGGCGGTCCGGGTGCCGCCGATCCAGCTCATGAAGGCCTACTCCGAAATGATCAACGGCGGAATCGCGGTCACGCCGCACGTGGCTCAGCTCGACTACGGCAACACCAGTCCCACGCCTACCCGCCCACCGCGACCGCTCGCACCAGCGGGGCCCAAGAGGGTCATTTCGGCGAGTCTGGCCTCTTCGCTCACTGGGCCTGATGGAGCACGTCGTGACGACCGTTCCCTCGTATGCCCAGGCGACCTACGTCCCCGGCTACTACGTGGGCGGCAAGACCGGCACGGCCCAGATCTGGGACCCGACCGCGAACGGCGGCAAGGGCGACTGGATGGGCAACGACACCTACAACTACAGCTTCTACGGCTGGATCGGCAACAGCTCTCCGGACCTGACGGTAGGCGTCGTGATCTACCAGGGGCGGCCGACGAAAGCCTCCCAGGGCGTCCTGGACATGCCCGTCCAGTCCACTTCGCTCTTCAGGCGGGTCGCCACCGACGCGGTCAACGCCATCGGCATTCCCCCGAACCCCAACGGTCCCAAGGCGCCGGGCAAGAAGAAGACCCAGTCGCTGGGCTGATGGAGGAGCCACCTTGGTCCCGTGGCTGTGCGACACTGAACGGGTGACCGACACCCGTCAGCCGGATCTCCGGCCCGGGGCGGGGCCGCTCGCCCTGTCCTGCGCCGAGATCGCCAAAGCCACAGGAGGGCGCCTCATCCGCCCTTCGACGCGCGGGGTCCGAGGGGCCGAGGTCGATTCCCGGAAGGTCGAGCCGGGCAATCTCTTCGTGGCCTTGCCGGGCGAGAACACGGACGGCCATCGATTCCTCGGCGCGGCGGTCGCCGCCGGAGCGGCCTGCCTGCTCGTCAGGGACGGCGCCGAGTTCGACGCCGCGAAGGCGGTCGCAGCTCGCGGGCGACTTCGGCATCGTGGCGGTGCCGGACACCCTGCTCGGCCTCCACGCCGTCGCCGCGGCCTGGCGGCGGCGCTTCTCGCCCGCTCGTCGTCGGCATCACCGGCAGCATCGCCAAGACCTCCACCAAAGAGGCCGTGGCCGCCGTCCTGGCCACCAGGTACCGCACCCTCAAGAGCGAGGGCAACGCCAACAACGAGATCGGCCTGCCGCTCACCGTGCTGCGGATGGGCCCGGAACACGAGGCCGCCGTCCTGGAGATGGGCATGTACGTGGGCGGCGAGATCGCCGCGCTGGCCGAGATCGCGATGCCCCGCATCGGCGTGGTCACCTCCGTGCTGGGGGTCCATCTCTCGCGGATCGGCAGCATCGACGCGGTCGAGAAGGCCAAAGGCGAGCTGGTCGAGGCCCTGCCGGCCGACGGCGTCGCGGTCCTCAACGCCGACGACGAGCGAGTGCGCCGAATGAGCGCCCGAACCGCGGCCCGGACGATCACCTATGGCTTCGCGCCCGAGGCGGACGTGTCCGCCCGGGACGTCGTCTCCGCCGGCGCCGACGGAATGCGCTTCACGCTGGTCGGCGGGCGGAGACTCGATCGCCGTTTCGACGCCCGCGCTCGGACGCCATGGGGTCCAGAACGGCCTCGCGGCGGCGGCCGTCGGGCTCGCGGCCGGCATCGACCTCGAGGCGATCGCCGCCGGGCTCGCGAGTCGGCTGGCAGGCCGACCACCGCGATCGCCTGGTGCGAAACGGCGAGCTGACGATCCTCGACGACACGTACAATGCGTCGCCTGCCTCCATGCTCGCCGCACTCGAGCTGCTCGCGTCGCTGCCCGGCCGTCACGTGGCCGTCCTGGGCGAGATGCGAGAGCTCGGCGAGGCCCATGAGCAGGGTCACCTCGGGGTGGGAGAGGCGGCCGCCAGGCTGGTGGATCGGCTCGTCGTCGTCGGTCCGGGCGCGTCTGCGATCGCGTCGGGAGCGGCCGGGATGGGCGATCGGGTCACGCTCGTCGCCGATCGGGAGTCGGCCCTGGCCGTCTTGCGGGAGCAGCTGCGCCCCGGCGACGCGGTCCTGGTGAAGGCGTCCCGGGGCGTCGCCCTCGAATGGATAGTGGAGCGGATCGAGAAGATGGACATCAGCGGCGGGGACTTCGCCGCCAGCTCGGCCGCGTCGGATCTGCCCCGCGGCGATGAGGAGGCCGGGTGAAGGAACACGGCGTCGAGTTCATCCAGGGCCTGCTGCTCGCCTTCGCCTGCATGGTCATCCTCATGCCCCCGTTCCTGCGGCTTCTCCGCTGGCTGGGCATGGGCAAGCAGATCCGCGAGGAAGGACCGGGAACGCACCTGGTCAAGCAGGGAACGCCGACGATGGGCGGCGTCCTCATCGTGGCCGTCATCCTGGTCCTGGCGTTCGTGTTCGACGCCCTCGACGCCTCGACCTACTCGCCGCTGTTCGTCCTTGCCGTCGTTGGCGCGCTGGGCGCGGTCGACGACTACCTGAACGCCCGAACGGGCATCGGCATCCGCGGCCGCCAGAAGATCCTCTGGCAGCTGGTCGTGGCGATCGGCGTGGCCATCTACGTGCAGAACCACTTCGGGTTCAACGGCTTCCGCGTGCCGTTCCTCGGCAACTTCGAGGACACCAACACGATCTGGCTGCCGCTGATCGACCGGAACCTGGAGATCGGCGCGCTCCTCTTCATCGTCGTCGCCGTGGTCGCGATCGTGGGCGCGAGCAACGGCGTCAACCTGACCGACGGCCTGGACGGCCTGGCCGGCGGCACCCTCGTCTTCGCCTTCATCAGCTTCATGATCATCGCCCTCCTCAACGAGCCGTTCCAGGAGAACCTGGCGCTCGTCAACGCGATCACGATCGGAGCGCTGCTCGGGTTCCTGTGGTTCAACGTCCACCCGGCCCAGGTCTTCATGGGGGATTCCGGGTCGCTCTCGTTGGGCGGAATGCTCGCCGTCATCGCCCTGATCGCCGGCCAGGTCCTGATCCTGCCGCTCATCGGGATCATCTTCGTCCTCGAAGTGGCCTCGGACATCATCCAGGTCGGCAGCTACAAGCTCCGCCACAAACGGGTCTTCCGGATGGCCCCGCTCCACCACCATTTCGAGCTCGGCGGCTGGGACGAGGAGAAGATCACGATGCGGTTCTGGATCGTGTCGGGTCTGGCGGGCATGCTCGGGGTGACGCTGTTCGTCGCCTCGCTGCGCAACTAGGCCATGAGCGAGCGCGGCGTCATCGACCTGGAGATCCTCACCGCCGAAGGCGTGCGGTGGGGGATCCTCGAAGGGCCGCTCCGTCACCGTCCTCGGTCTGGCCCGCAGCGGCGTCGCCCTGGCCCGCTTCTTCGCCGACTCGGGCGCCAACGTCACCGTCTACGACGGCCGGACCGAAGCCGACCTGGCGGCATCGATCGAATCGCTGGGCGGCCGGCCGATCAGCCTGTGCCTGGGTCCGGACGTCGAGCCGGCCACCGCCTGGGCCGACGCGGACCTCATCGCCACGTCGCCGAGCATCAACCCGGACTTCCCCACGGCCGAGCCCCGCCTCCGGGCGGCGCTGCGGGCAGTCGTCGCGGCCAATCTGGCGGATCCGGACCGCAACCCGGCCCTGGTAAGCGAGACGGACCTGTTCCTGCGGATGTGCCCTTGCCCGACGATCGGGGTCACCGGCACGAAGGGCAAGACCACCACCTCGTCGCTGACCGCGGCGCTGCTCGCCGCCGATACGGCCCATCCGGCCATCCTCGGCGGCAACATCGGCATCCCGCTGATCGAACGGCTCCCGGAGCTCACGCCCGAACACCGAGTCGTCATCGAGCTCTCGGAGCTCCAGCTGCCGACGCTGTCGCACGGGACCACGGTCGCGGTCTACACCAACGTGACGGCCGATCACCTCGACCGGCACGGCTCGCTCGAGGCCTACCGGAAGGTCAAGAAGCGCCTTGCCGAGCTGGTCGATCCGGCCGGCGCGCTGGTTCTCAACGCCGACGATCCGGTCGTCCGCGACTATCGAGCCACGACCGGCGCTCCGATCGTGACCTACCGGCGGGGCTTGCCCGTACCTCCGGGCCTGGGTGTCCGAGACGGCTGGATCCTCGCTTCGGCGATCGGCTGTCTGCCTGCCGTCGGCGGGAACGGGGCCCATACCGGTGCCGGCGGGCGGATCATGCCCGTAGCCGAGCTCGCCATCCCTGGCGAGCACAACGTCTCCAACGCCCTCGCCGCCATGGCCGCGGCGCTCCTCTTCGGCGTGGATGCCGAGGCGCATCCGACGGGCAGCGGCCGCGTTTCACCGGCGTCGAGCACCGCCTGGAGCAGGTCGCCGTGGTCGACGGCGTCCGCTTCATCAACGACTCCCAGGGCACCCAGCCCGACGCCGTCATCGCCGGCCTGCGGGCGTTTCCGCGGCCGCTGGTCCTGATCGCCGGCGGCAGGGACAAGGGCGTCGACCTCTCCGGCCTGGGACCCGTGGCGGCGCGACGGGCGGACGCGGCGGTGCTGATAGGGGAGTCCGGGCCGGCCCTCGGCGAGCTGTTCCGGGCCGCGGGCATGAAGCGAGTCGAACGGGCGGACAGCCTGGAAGAAGCCGTCGATCGTGCCGACGAGATCGCACGAGAGTTGCTCGCGGTCAAGCCGTGCCCGGGCGTTCCGGCGGTCACAGGGCCGGCGACCGTGCTCATGAGCCCGGCCGCGGCGAGCTTCGACATGTTCGTCGACTACGCGGCCCGCGGCCGGGCCTTCCGCGCGGCGGTGGCGGCTCTGGCAGAGCGTCGTGCGGCCCGACCGCGCGGGGGAGTGGCCTGATGATCGGCCGGAAGCGCGGCGAGTACTCGTTCGGCCGGAACGCGAGCCGGTTCGGCCGGAACGCCGGCCGCTCGGATCGGTTCAACGGCCACGATGAACGAGGCGGCCGCGACGGCCAATCCGGTCGCGAGAAGGTCAGACGGAGCACTGGACCCAGCCGCCCCAGCACGGTCAGCCGCGGCCAGGTGGGCGTTCTGGAGCATCCGGCGTCGTGGCGTACGAGATGCCCACGAGCCCGACTACCTGATCCTCGTGACGGTCATCGCCCTCTTCGCGATCGGCATCCTGATGGTCTACTCCGCCTCGGCCATTCCGGCGTACGCGAACGACCAGGACACGTTCGCGCTGGTGGCCCCGCAGGTGACGGCCGGCCTGGCGGGCTTCGCCGCGATGTTCGTTCTGACGCGGCTCGACTACCGCTATCTGCGCGTCTTCAGCGTCGCCCTCCTGGGCACCGCGTTCGTGCTGCTCGTCATCGTCCTGATCCCGCTGCCGGGCAAGCTCGGGGAGCTGAGCGTCACGCTCAACGGCTCTTCGCGGTGGCTCCACCTCGGAGCCATCCTGCCCGGACCGCTCGCTCGCGTGGTCCCGGACCTTTCGCCCGCCGAGATCACCAAGCTGGCCCTCGTCGTCTACCTGTCCCATTGGCTGGCCAATCGCGGCGGAGCCATCAAGAGCTTCTTCGACGGCGCCATTCCCTACTGGATCATCACCGTGCCGTTCCTGCTCCTGGTCGTCCGGGAGCCGGACCTCGGGACGACCGCCGTCCTGGTCCTGATCGCCTTCTCGCTGTACTTCGCCGCCGGAGCGCGGCTCTGGCAGGCCATCCTGATCGCGGTGGCGGGAGGCGCCGGCGGGCTCTTCGTCATGCTCGACATCGGCCACTATCCCGTCGAGCGCATCCGATGCTTCCTCGACCCCTGGTTCGATGCCCAGGGCAAGTGCTACCAGACCGTCCAGAGCCTCGAAGCGATCACCGCGGGCGGGCTCTTCGGAACGGGGCTGGGCAACGCCAAGGTCGACGTGCCGCAGGACGTCAACGACTTCATCTTCTCGGTGATCACCCAGCAGATGGGCCTCGTCGGCGGCCTGGTGGTGATCCTCCTCTTCGTCGCGTTCGGCTACGCCGGCATCCGGACCGCTCTGCGGGCCCCGGACACGTTCGGCGGTCTGATCGCGGCCGGCGTCACGGCCTGGATATGCTTCCAGGCGCTGATCAACATCGGCGTCGTCGTCGCGGTCGTCCCCGTCACGGGCATCACGCTGCCGTTCGTCTCCGCCGGCGGCTCCTCGCTCACGGTGAGCCTGGCGGCCGTGGGCGTGCTTCTCTCTGTCTCGCGCGAAACCGTTGAACGAGGTTGGGTAGGTGCGGGTGCTGATAGTGGGCGGGGGTACGGGGGGACATATATACCCGGCTCTCGCCGTGGCTCGATCGCTTCAGGCTAGTCGTCAGGGCGTCGAGCTGACCTGGATCGGAGGCCACCGGGGCCTCGAAGCGCAGGTCGTTCCGGAGACGGGCATCCCGTTCCGGCGACTGGCGCTTCGTTCGCTGCGCTCGGTGGAGCTGGACCTCCACGTCATCCTCGACCCGATCCGCCTGTCCCTGTCGGTGCCTCAGGCTCTGGCGATGCTCGCCTGGCGGAAGCCGGCCGCGATCTTCACGACCGGCGGCTACGTCTCGCTGCCGGCGCTCCTGGCCGCTTCGGCGCTGCGGATCCCCGTGGTCATGTGGGACGGCAACGTGGTTCCCGGCCGCAGCGTTCGGGTGACCGCCCGCCTGGCCGACTGCCTGGCGGTGACGTTCGAGAGCACCTGCGGGACGCTGAGCCGGCGCAAACCCTGCTTCGTTACCGGGACGCCGATCCGGAATCCCGGCCTGGTCAGTCGGACGGCGGCACGGGCGGGCCTTGGGATTCCCGACGACGACAAGCTGATCCTGGTGTTCGGCGGCTCGCAGGCGGTCCGCCGCTTCAACTCCGCGGTCGCCGAGGCGCTGCCGCGACTGGTCGAGAAGGCGCAGATCCTCCACGTGACGGGCGACGCGGGGATCGACGAAGCGGTCGAAGGCCGGGATCGACTGCCCGAGGCGCTTCGCGGCCGATACCGTCCCGTGCGCTACCTGGGCGAGGAGATGACCGACGCCCTCGCGGCCGCCGACCTGGTGGTCGGCCGGGCCGGCTCGTCCACGCTCGCCGAGGTGGCCGCGTTCGGGTTGCCCATGGTCGTCGTCCCGTACCCTCACGCGGCCGGCCACCAGCGCCGCAACGCCGAGGAGATGGTCCGCTCCGGGGCGGCGCGGCTGGTCGAGGACGAGCACTTCGACGCGGATGCGCTCCTCGCCGCGGCCGCGATCCTCGACGATCCCGAGCTTCACGATTCGATGGCCGCGGCGGCGCGGTCCCTTGCCCGCCCCGGGGCGGCTGACGCCGTCGCCGCGCTCGTCATCGCGGCCGCCACACGCGAGCCGCTCCCGGACGCCGAGGATCTGGCCGCGATGTCGCGCGGCAGCCTCCACCTCGCTCAACCCGGGGCGAAGTCGTGAGGGCGCCCGGCGAGAGCGAGCCCACGGGGCCCGCCGCGGGCGACGAACGCGACGGGCGCGACGGGAGGGTCGTCGCCGGCGACGACATCCCGACCTTCGCGGCCGACCTTCACCGCGAAACCGGGTTGCGAGCTCGCCCGAATGCGCTCCTCGCCGCGCACACCACCATGCGCGTGGGCGGTCCGGCCGACCTGCTGGTCGAAGCCAGGACGGCGCCATCTCTGACTGCCACGATCCGGTTTGCCAGGGCCCGCGGCCTACCGCTGCTGGTCGTCGGTCGCGGCAGCGACCTGGTCATCGCCGACGGGGGATTCCGGGGTCTGGTAGTTCTCAACAGGACCGCGGAGCTGCAGGTCGAGGGAAGCCGGCTGACCGCCGCGTCGGGGGTCGCCATCGCCCGGGCCGCGACCGCGGCCGGCCTCGCGGGCCTGACCGGGCTCGAGTTCGGGCTGGCCATACCGGGATCGGTGGGTGGAGCGGTCTGGGCGAACGCCGGCGCTCACGGATCCGACGTCGCCGCCGTTCTCGAGTCCGCGGCGCTGCTCCTGCCCGACGGTTCGGTGGCCAGGGTCCCGACCGCGGAGCTCGAGCTCTCGTACCGCGACAGCCGCCTCAAGCATTTCGACGCCGTGGTCGTCTCGGCCACTTTCAAGCTGTCGGCGGCGCCGGCCGAGGAGATTCGGGCTCGCTCGGATGACATTCGGCGGTGGCGGCGCGAACACCAGCCACTCACCCAGCCCAGTGCCGGTAGCATCTTCCGCAACCCGGGGGGCGACTCCGCGGGCCGTCTCGTCGACGCGGCAGGCATGAAGGGCGCACGTGAGGGTGGAGCGGTCATCAGTCCCAGGCACGCCAACTTCATCGTCAACGCCGGGGGAGCGAGCGCCTCGGACGTCCGCCGGCTGGCCGATCGAGCCCGTCGCGAGGTCGAATCGCGGTTCGGCGTGAGGCTGGAGTTCGAAGTCGATTTCGTCGGAGATTGGTCCGGCTGGCAGGAGGAGGCGAAATGACGAACGGCAGCGGCCCCAAAGCGTCGCACGAGGGATCGTCCGGTCCGGGCCCCGACGGCCGCGACGTCGTCGTTCTCCTTGGCGGCCCCTCGGCCGAGCACGACGTCTCCGTCGTCTCCGGTTGGGCCATCTCGGACGCGCTCGCGGGAGCCGGATGGTCCGTAGAACGTGTCTACATCGACCTCCGTGGCGGTTGGTGGGAAATGCCGGCGTCCGCTTCGGTGGGCCGGCCGCGGCCCGGCTCCTTCGACGACCCTGTGGCGGTCGGGGCGACGGGTCCGACAACGCCCGCAACCGCGCTCGAGCGGATCGCGGCGCGGCATCCGAGGCCCATCGTCTTCCCGGCGCTGCACGGTCCTTTCGGCGAGGACGGCACGATCCAGGCACTGCTGGACGCCTACGAGTTGCCGTATGCGGGCGCGGGCGTGGCCGCCTCCGCGGTCGGCATGGACAAGGCCCTCTACAAGCGCCTGGCTCGTGGCCTGGGAATGACGGTCGTCGACTGGTGCGAGATAACGGCGACGGCCTGGGCCGCGGATCGGCCGCGAGTCCTCATCGACATCGAGGCGTTCACCCAGCGAATCGGCTCCAGCCGCCTCATGGTCAAACCCGCCCGGATGGGCTCCTCGGTTGGCCTCGCGATTGCCCATTCGGCCGCCGAGAGAGCCGCCTGCCTGGACGAAGCCTTCCGGTTCGACAATCTCGTCATCGTCGAACGCTATCTCGACCATCCGCGAGAGCTCGAGGTCGCGGTCCTCGGCAACGATCCGGATTCGCTCCAGGCCTTTGGACCCGGAGAAGTGCTCCCCGGGCGGGAGTTCTACGACTACGTGGCCAAGTACTCCGACGGCGTGTCGGAGACGTTGACCGCCGCGCGGATCGACGACTCGCTGGCGGATCGGGTCCGCGAGATGGCCAAGGAAGCCTACCGGGCGATCGGATGTGAAGGCTTTGCCCGTGTGGATTTCCTCCTCGAGTCCGACCAGCTCTACCTGAGCGAGATCAACACGATCCCCGGCTTCACCCCGATAAGCCTCTTCCCTCAGCTGGCCGCAGCCGGGTTGGGCGGGTTCGAAGCCGTTTGCGAGCGCATCGTGGATCTGGCCGCGGAACGCCATGCCGGCCGCGTCAGGCGACTCCTGACCACAGCAGACTTGCCCCGCTGACGTGCATCGCTACCGGCCGATCCGCCCCTACGCCGCCCAGGTCCAGCACAAGCCGGGCCGGCGGCCCACGCCGAAGCTGGCTTTCATCCAGATCTTCGGGCTGCTCGCGACGATCGCCTTCGCCGCGGCGACATTCGGCGTAATGGTCGCCCCGGGTTTCGAAGTCGCGACGGTGGAGGTCCACGGCGCCAGGTTCACCGGCGGCGATATCGTCAAGAGCATCCTCGGCCTCGACTCCTCGCCGAACGTGTTCCGCATTCAGACGGACAGGGCGGCGGCGAAGCTGGCCCGGCTGCCGGCGGTCGTTTCGGCCAGCGTCGAGGTCCAGTTGCCTGCGACCCTGGTTGTTCGCCTGGTCGAGCGCGAGCCACGGATCATCTGGGTCATCGGTTCCAGCCGATACGTGCTCGACCAGTCCGGAATGATGTTCGGACTGGTGGACGACGCCGGGAATCCCATTCCGTCGAACGCGGGTCCGCTGCCGACGCCAACCGAGCCCGTTCTCGAGACGCCGACACCCGTTTCGTCGGGGAGCGGCCCCGCCGGTTCGGGCGAACCGTCGTCGAAGGCATCGGCTGCACCCACGCCGACTCCGGAACCGACGCCGGCACCGAAGACTCCCACGCCCAAGCCCGGCAAGTCCGTGAAGCCCGGCAAGGCAACGCCCACGCCCGCACCGACGCCGACGCCATCTCCCACGCTCGATCCTTCCTTCGTGCCGTCGATCGCTCCGCCGCCCGCGCCCGGCGGCGAGCGCGAGTCAGGGACCCCAGGTCCAGAAGCTGCCGACGGTGTTCGATCGGCGCGCTTCCGACGCGGAATTCAAGCTGGGCGACTCGATCGATCCCATCAACCTCGATGCGGGCTACCGGCTCGGGGCGCTCAAACCCGAGGACGTAGGAAGTGGCGCCACGTCGCTGGGGGTTGTGGTCGACGACGTCCACGGCTTCACCCTGAGCCCCATTCCGGCGGCCTGGGTCGCGGAGTTCGGGTTCTACGCGCCGACGGTCCGCAAGACTTCGGTCATTCCGTATCAGGTTCGCGATTTGAGGTCCGCTCTGGGCCAATGGGGCGAGGACAAGATCGCCTGGGTCAGGCTCGTCGCCGACGTCAGCGAGAACCATTCCAACACGGTCATTCCCCGATGACGATCATCGGCGCGCCGGCCGCGTCCGAGCCGGACGATGTTGCGGGTTCAGTTGCCCGGCCTCCCTCGGGTCGGGTAGCCTTGACCAGTACTCCGGATGGGATGCCGGCACCGTCAACTGCCACCGAAACAAGCCCTCACACGCGAGGCTAGCCGAGGACGGGAGCGAGTGGAACGCGAAGCAGTGCTCGTCGGGATCGATGTCGGCACGAGCAAAGTCTGCGCTCTCATCGGCGAGGTGGCGCGAGACGGCAGCCTGACGATCGTCGGTAAGGGCGTGGTGCCGGCCAGCGGCCTCAAGAAGGCCGTCGTGGTCAACATCGACCAGACCGTCCGCTCCATCACCGGGCGCGGTCGACCACTCCGAGCGCCTGTCCGGCTACCAGATCGACAGGGCCTTCGTCGGCGTCGGCGGCCAGCACGTCGAGAGCCAGAACTCGCGCGGAGCGGTTGCCGTCAGCAGCCACAACCGCGAAGTCGCCCGCGAAGACGTGAACCGCGCCCTGGAAGTGGCGCGCGCGCTCTCCATCCCGTCGAACCGCGAAGTCCTCCACGTCCTGCCCCGCGGCTTCATCGTCGACGGCCAGGAGGGCGTCAAGGATCCGCTCGGCATGAGCGCCGTCCGCCTCGAGATCGAGACGCACATCGTCACGGCCGGCGGTACGGCGGTGCGGAACCTGGCCAAATGCGTCCAGGCGGCCAACGTCAAGATCGACGAGCTGGTCGCGAACTCGCTCGCCTCGGCGGAGGCCGTCCTCAACGAGACCGAACGGGACCTGGGCGTCGCCGTGGCCGACATCGGCGCGGGGACGATAGACCTGGCCCTCTTCCTGGACGGATCGCCGTTCAAGACCATCGTCATCCCGGTGGGCGGCAACAACGTCACCAACGACATCGCCATCGGGCTCAAGACCACCCTTCAGGTGGCCGAAGAGCTGAAGATCCAGTACGGCAGCTGCGACCTGTCGGGGATCTCCCCGGACGAAGTGATCAACGTCGAGACGCTCGGCGATACCTCGGGCATGCAGATCAGCCGCCTGGACGTCTGCCAGATCATCGAAGCCCGGATGCGCGAGATCTTCGAAATGCTCCACGCGGAGATCCGAGCGGCCGGTGAAGGCATGCTTCCGGCGGGCGTCGTCCTGACCGGCGGTGCCGCCCAGCTCGCGGGTGCCGCGGCTCTGGGCCGCGAGGTTCTCGAATCTGCCCGTCCGTGTCGCGGGGCCCGTCGGCGTTGGCGGCCTGACGGACAACATCATGAACCCGGCTTTCAGCACCGCGATCGGCTTGCTGTACTGGGGCGCCAAGGGCCTCGAGGCGGGGGAGTACGCGAGCTACGAGTCCGCTCCCGCGATGGGTCTGCCGTCCCGCGTCCGGGACGCCCTCCGGAGCCTCTTCCCGTAGGAGAAGACATGGCGCGCACGCCATCGGAGCCGAACGAACGCTTCAGGTGCCGGATCAGCGTCCTGCGCAAGGACTTTCGCGCGGACCTGTTCGAGCAGTTTCCGGCCGGTTATCCGGGGGCGTGCGGCATCCAGGAGGTCGGGCAGGTCTTCGAGACGCTCAGCCCGTGGTATCCACCGGAAGGGCTCTGCCCGTGGGCCTGGGCAGACATGCGACCTGTCATCCACCGGATCCACGCCGGCAACGACCAGGTGAAGATCCAGTCCTGCACCGACGGCCTCCGGCCGGTCACGTACAAGCTTGAAGCGGTGCCTCTTGACGAGTAGATCGCTTCTCGGAGTCTCAGGGCGCCACGTCCGATGAAGACAACGGAGCTGACGATCCAAACCGGCAACCGGCGCGGCCTCTTCGACCTGACCGATGCCTGCGAGCGCTTCGTCGCGGGCGAGGACGACGGACTCCTGACCGTGTTCGTGCCGCATGCGACCGCGGGCCTCGTGATCATGGAGCTCGGCTCGGGCTCCGACGTCGATCTAGTCAGAGCGCTGGACACGCTCCTTCCTCGCGACGATCGGTGGGTTCACCGGCATGGTTCGAGCGGCCACGGGGCCGATCACCTCGCCCCGATCTTCGCGCCGCCGTCGATCGTCATTCCCGTTGTGGGCGGCCGGCTGACACTCGGCACGTGGCAGTCGATTGCCCTGCTGGACCCCAATTCGGATAACTCGACGAGGATCGTTCGGCTGGCTTTCGTCGCAGGTTAGGACAGAAGGGGATAGTACTTTCGTAAGGCCTTCCCACACTGCCCACCGGGGTCCTCAGGGAATCCGAGCGGCCCCGCTCGGCACTGGAACGCTTGTTCACATGCCCTTCGTGAGATAGGGAAAAATCATGTGAGACGGTGGCCCATGAAATCGTTAGCAAGCGTATACTCCAAACCATCCGAGCCGACCCCGTCACGCGCCCACTTCTCTACCTAACTCGGGGGGGCCGGACCGAACGACAAGTGTCTCTGCCGGAGTGACCGGAGGATAGGGAATGCCGCTACGGTCCGATTCCGAGAACTTCGCACTAATCCGAGTAATCGGCGTGGGCGGAGGTGGCAGCAATGCCGTCAACCGGATGATTCGCGCCGAAATGATGGGGGTCGAGTTCATCGCCTGTAACACGGACGCACAGGCGCTGCTCCAGTCGGACGCTCCCCACAAGATCCGCATCGGCGACAAGATCACGCGCGGCCTCGGGGCCGGCGGCGACTCGTCGATCGGTCAGCGGGCCGCGGAAGAGGACTCGGAGAAGATCACCGAGGCTCTTCGCGAGTCGGACATGGTCTTCATCACCGCCGGCCTTGGCGGTGGCACCGGTTCGGGCGCCGCGCCGGTCGTCGCCGAGATCGCCAAGGATCTTGGCGCCCTGACCATCGGCGTCGTCACCAAGCCGTTCTCCTTCGAGGGTTCGCGCCGCAAGCTCGTGGCCGAGCGCGCCGCCGAAGAGCTCCGCAACAAGGTGGACACCCTCATCACGATCCCCAACGACCGGTTGCGGGACGTCGTCCAGAAGAACACCTCCATGTCGGAGGCGTTCCGCTATGTCGACGACATCCTCCGCCAGGGCGTCCAGGGCATCAGCGACATCATCACGGTGCCGGGCCTCATCAACCTGGACTTCGCCGACGTCCGGACGATCATGAAGGACGCCGGCTCCGCGCTGATGGGCATCGGCCGGGCGGCCGGCGACAACCGCGCCCTCGACGCGACCCGTCAGGCGATCGCCAGCCCGCTCCTGGAAGTCAACATCAACGGCGCCCAGGGCATCCTGTTCAACATCTCCGGCTCCGCGAACCTGAGCCTCTTCGAAGTCACCGAGGCGGCCGAGGAGATCCGGGCTGTGTGCGATCCGGAAGCCAACATCATCTTCGGAACGAGCTTCGACGAACGGCTCGGCGAAGAGGTCATGATCACGGTCATCGCCACCGGCTTCGACGCCAGCCGACCTCGCCGGGAATCGCGCCGCGAGTCCGGGTCGGCTACTCCGGTTGCCGTCAGCGCCTCGCGATACGACGGCGCGGACTTCCTCCAGGAGTTCGAGCGGCAGCGGCTGCGCGGCCAGGAAACCCAGGCTCCGCATCTTCGTTCCGCCACGACGTATGGGCCCACGGGCGCTCCGGAGCGACAGCCGGTGCCGATCCCCGTCCAGCCCTCGACCATCCACAGGCCAACGCCGGATTACCAGCCCACGCGTCGAACATACGACGACGCGGATCTGGAGATCCCGAGCTTCCTCCGGCGCCCGCCGCAGGAAGACAAGGGCTAACGCGCGGGAAGTTGGATCGGGCGGCGGAACCTGACTCGTACGCGGAGCTCGTCGCGACTTTCGCCGCTGCCCGGGCGCGCGCCCTCTCGACGATCGCGGAAGCGTGCGCGCGCGCCCATCGCGACTCAGCGGAGATAACGCTCCTCGCCGTCTCCAAGACCGTTCCCTCCGAGCGGCTTCGCGCCGCGGTCGAGGCCGGTCTCACGATCCTGGGAGAGAACCGCGTCCAGGAAGCCGAGACCAAGGCGCCGCAATTGCCCGGCGCGAGCTGGCATCTCATCGGCCCGCTCCAATCCAACAAAGCCCGCAAGGCCGTCGAGTTGTTCGATGTCATCGAGTCGGTCGATTCCGTGGAGCTGGCGCGCCGTCTCGACCGCCTCGCCGACGAGCTCGATCGCTCGCCTTATTCCGTGTACCTCCAGATCAACGTCGACAACGACGAGGCCAAGGCCGGATTGGATCCGGCGCGCCTGGAGTCGGAGCTGGCGGAGATCGGCGAGTTGCCGAATCTGCGGCTGCTCGGACTGATGACCGTGGGCCGTCAGGTCCCGACCGCCGAAGAAGCCCGACCTACGTTCGTTCGCCTGCGCGAGCTTTCCGCGCGACTTCGATCTCGAGTTGGCGCCCTTGGGTCCGGGCTTTCTATGGGCATGACGGCGGATTACCCGATCGCCATCGAAGAAGGCGCCACCATCGTCCGCGTCGGGCGGGACCTGTTCGGTGAGCGTCCGCTCCGGCAGCCGGGCCGTTAGGTGCGATTATCGAACCGTCGGCGCGCTAGTCCACCCCGGCCGGAGATAATCGAGCCCATGGAGATGCGCCGCTTCCCAGATCGATCGCCTGCCTCGGTTCGGTTCTCCGTGCGATTGATGCCTCGCGGAGGCGCCGACAGGGTCGACGGAGTGTCCGAGGACGGGGTCCTGCAGGCCCGCGTCGCGGCCCCGGCGGTCGGCGGCGCCGCCAACTCCGCCCTGGTCAGGCTCCTCGCCGACGAGCTGGACGTTTCCCGGACCTCTGTTCGCCTGGTCGCCGGGGCAACGGGCCGCCACAAGCTCATCGTCGTGGAAGGGGTTACGGCGGAGGGCGTTTCACAGCGCTGGCCGGGCCTCAAGGTATAGACGGGCGATTAGCTCAGCTGGCTAGAGCGCGCGGTTCACATCCGCGAGATCTACGGCCCGATCCCGCCTTGGCGGACTCGTCCTTCACGCACGAATGACTTCTCCGGCGTGACTCTCAGCCCCAACTTCCTTTCGTGGCGGCATAGGTTTTCCCAACGGATTCCCAACGGCGAGTCCTCCGTCCGGCTAGGAGCTTGGAACACCCCAACCGAAATCGAGGACTCTCGTTCTGTCAACGACGTGTCTGGGGACTACAACTAGCCGCGCGGCCAGAGGGGGAGCCTGACCTGCGAAATGCGTTCAGAGTCGGGGTCACATATGAACCTAAGCGGAAACGCACTTCCAGAGGTGGATAGCGCGACCCCGCCGATGTTGAGCGGGAGGCTCTTTCGGCGAGGCAGGGCGACGGAGTGCCGCCCTACGCTCACCGCGTTCGGAGGTCAGTGGGTATAGGGCGTCACGTACTGGTAGGGCCAGTAGGGGGATGGCGTGGTCGGGCTGGACTGGGCGAGCGTCGTGTAGTCGAAGGTGCGCCAGCTTACGGATCCACTCGCAGAAGGACCGTCGTTGCCGGCGATGACGTAGACGGTGTTGCCGGAGATCGAGTAGACGATCCCGACGTGGGCGGCATTTCCATTGGGATTGGGCTTGTAGCTGCTGAAGATCACCACATCCCCGACCCACGGTTTGACGCCCTTGACCGCCGGAACAAGTGGGGAAAAGCGGTATCTCTGGAATGACTCTGGCCCGTAGGTCAATTTGTACGTGTAATCTACGTGTCCCGAGTTTGCCCAGACCCAGCTGGCGAAGATCGCGCACCATCCCATCCTCGGGACGCCGGACGAACTGCAGCTCCTCGTGCCGTCAGGCGCGGTGAAGATGCCCCCCTTGCTCGTTGCCGTGCACGGTCCGTGATTGATATTGGCGATGGCGAGGGCCGCGATCGCGTTCTGTGCGGTGTTCGCAGCCTGCACCCTTGCGCCGTCGCTGCGGACCGCGGGTTGGACCCCGACCATTCCGATCGCGATCGCCATCGCGGCGAGAAGAGACAGTCCCCGAGCTGGTCTCATGGCATCCTCCTCGGCCCGCTGGGGACCCCTCAAATCTCGGCCCCCGAGGTGCGAGCCTCCTGATACTACTCGCCCCCGACCACCGCGCCGCTGCGAATATCCCCCAGACCGGCGCAATCCGGCGAGGCTGTGATCGCTTCCAAGGAGAAGGCGATCGTTGACGCGCTTGACCGGCCCGATCTCTCCGGTGGCCTCTCCGCCGTCGTGTTCGCGCTCGCCCACCGATCCATGGTCGACTACCGCCGCCTGGTCACGACGCTCTTGCGCACCCCTCGGATGCCCTGGCCCGACGGCTCGGCTACTCATGGAAGTGCTCTCGCTCGGGGACCCCTCGCCGCTCGAGCGAAGGGTGAGACGGATCTCTGGCTCGACATCACGGGCTACTTCGTGAAGCAGGGTAGGCGAGGCCAAGGGCTCCGGCGGAGACCGCTCCATCCTTGCCGGCCGCCGACCCGCCCGACAGGATGGCCTCCATCGATTACCGGCTGCCAGCAGCAGCGCCCCGAGAGAGCTTTCTCCCGGGGCGCTATGATTCATGGGCCGAATGGGCTTGCGACGGGCAGCAGAATCACGATAGCCTGCGCGTCGCGCGGCTGGACCCCATGGGGGTGCAGAATGGCCGCCAGCGGCAACAGACTCCAGTGGTTTTCCAGTGGTTCGGAGTGCATACACAGGCAGAAAAGAGCATCCGAGACACACGGAGCGCGGAGTTGGCAGCACGGGCGATTAGCTCAGTTGGTTAGAGCGCGCGGTTCACATCCGCGAGGTCACTGGTTCGAGTCCAGTATCGCCCACCATTTCTTCCTCGCCGCCACCGACGTTGCCGCCCGATTTCCCCGCGACCGCGCCTCGTTGTCGACCGCGGCACCACATCGGTCGACTCCGACGCCAATTCGGGACGCCCTCGTGCGATGATTACGTGGCACACCGTCGAGCAGGGGCTCGACTGGTGTCGGTATCGCCGAGACCAGGGCGAATTCGAACGCAATCGGAACCTTGTCCCTCGCAACGAAGTTGCGGGCTCAGACGTCATGTGGCCTCATGATGTCGTGCCCGGGGGATGGGCCGATGCTGTCAGGGGAGGTGGAGCATGTCTTCGATGAATAGGAGGCCCGCCCGAGGGGTCGCGGCATTGGCCCTGGTGTTGGTCCTGTCGGCTTGTTCGAACACCCTGGTGGCTCCGACGCCCACTCCGCCCAATCAGAGCCCGAGCGCGGGATCGACGGACACGCCTGGTCCAAGCGCCGATGTCACCGCCACCCCTGTCAGCACGCCCAAGCCAACGCCGACATCCGCGGCGAAGCCCACACCCACCGCGACCCCGACACCCGTCGCAAGCGGATCGTCCACGCCAAATCCGAGTTCGCCGGCTTCGGCCTGTTCCGGAAGTCCGGAGCATCAGGCCTTCTTTGCCGAAGCCTCGAGCAAGCTGCCGTTCGACGTCTACTGCGCCGTGCTCCCCACGGGCTGGTTCCTGCAGACCGCGTCGTACGAGCTGCCCAACGGCGGCAAGCTGACGGTGAGCTACAAGGGTCCCGGTAGCGCGACGCTGGCGCTGTCTGAAGGCGCCTACTGCGTCACGAGCTCCGCGGAATGCTCTCCGCACGTCTCGATTCGAGGTACCGCGGCATTCGGCGACAAGCCGGGAATGCTCGACGTCCTGAGCACTCCGCCGGACGTCCTGGTCGTCTATGTGGATCCGGGATCGAGCCAGGGGTATTCGATCATCGGCACCAACCTGACCCAGGCCAAGTTCGTGGCCCTGGCCGCGGCGCTGAGCAAGGTCCCCAAGTCCTGATCGGCCAACCCGCGGCCGACTGGCCCCGGCCCGCCTCACTCGCTTGATTGGAGCCCCGCGCATCTCGCGCGGGGCTCTTCTTGCGTATGATCGCCCGGCGCGTACACCGTCACGAGGTTACCGGGCGAATGGATCGACAACTCCTCTCCGGCGACGAGGCCGTCGCCCTCGCCGCGCTTCACGCGGGCGTCGCGCTCGGGACCGGCTATCCGGGCACCCCATCCACCGAGATTCTCGAGACCTTCGACGCGCTCGGCGGCCGGGCGCAGTGGGCGCCCAACGAGAAGGTCGCCCTCGAGGTCGGGCTCGGCGCCGCCTTCGCCAACGCCCGAGTCATCGTCACGATGAAGCACGTTGGGCTCAACGTCGCCGCGGATCCGCTCTTCACGGCCGCGTACACGGGCGTCAGCGGCGCCCTGATCGTCGTCAGCGCCGACGACCCGGGCATGTCCTCCTCGCAGAACGAACAGGACAACCGCCGATATGCCGTCGCCGCGGGCCTGCCGATGCTCGAGCCATCGGACTCGCAGGAGGCCTACGACTTCTTCCTTGCGGCTGTCGAAATCTCCGAGCGGTGGAAGCTGCCCGTCCTCTACCGGATGACCACCCGCGTCTGCCACTCCAAGTCCGTCGTGACGCCCGCTGATCGCGGGGACGGCGCCTCCGCGGCGCCGGCGGCTGCGACGCCAGGGTCCATGACCGGTCCCACTCCACCGCCGGCAACCCATTTCGAGCACGACATCTCCGGCCGGGTGATGATCCCGGCCAACGCTCGGCCGGCGCATCGTCGCCTCCGCGCCAAGCTCGCCGAGATCGCCGAGTGGGCGGAAACCGCGCCCCTGAACCGTGTCGAGCGCGGGCGACCGGTCGCTCGGCATCGTGACCTCCGGAGTGGCCTACCAGCACGCCGCGGAGGCGGCGCCACAGGCGAGCTTCCTCAAGCTCGGGATGACGCACCCGCTGCCGCTGGGCCTTGCCCGCTCCTTCGCCGCATCCGTCGATCGCACCGTCGTGATCGAGGAGGGCGATCCCGTTCTCGCCGACGCGTTCCGGGCGGCCGGCATCGCCGTGGAATCGAAGGCGGAGATGTATCGCTTCGGGGAGCTGGACGTGGCACGCGTCCGCCGCATCCTCGCCGGCGACACGACCCCGGAACCCGCCCCGGCCCGCGGCAAGCCGCCGGAGCTGTGCCCGGCCTGCCCGTACCACACCGTCTACGCCACGATCCGCAAGCTCGACCTGATCGCCGCCGGCGACATCGGCTGCTACACGCTTGGCGTGCTGCCGCCGTACCAGGCGATGGACACCTGCGTCGCCATGGGCGCATCGATCGGAGTGGGGCTGGGACTGCGCCACGTCCTCCCGCCGGAAGAAGCGCGGCGGGTGGTCTCGATCATCGGCGACTCGACCTTCGTCCACTCCGGGATCTCGGGGTTGGTGGAGATGGCCTACAACCCGCCGGAAACGGGCCACGTGGTCATCGTCCTCGACAACGGGACCACGGCGATGACGGGCCAGCAGGAGCATCCGGGCACGGGCCGCCGGCTCGACCACGTTCCTACCGCCCGGCTGTCCATCGAGGGCGTGGCTTCCGCGATCGGCATCGACAGTGTGACCGTCACCGATCCGTACGCCGACCCCGAAGGCTTCGAGAGCCTGCTTGCCGAACGCCTGGCTGCGCCCGGGCTTTCGGTAATCGTCGCCCGCAGGCCGTGCATCCTCGCCGCCGCGGACATCCGCCGGTACGAGCAGCAGGCGGCGGCGACGCGAGGCTCGGCGCTGGAGGCGGCCGTGGCGGCGTCGCCGGAACAAGCCGTGTTCGACCTGCCGGTCGTGGAGGAGCAGCAGTGAGCGGCCGCGTCGTGAACGTCGTCCTGGCCGGGCTCGGCGGCCAGGGCGTGATCAAAGCCTCGGACATCCTCGCCGACGCGGCGTTGCGCGCCGGTCGTGACGTCAAGAAGGCCGAGGTCCACGGCATGAGCCAGCGCGGCGGCTCGGTGACCTCTGACGTTCGGTTTGGGACGGCTCCAGCCGACCGCGTTCTCTCGCCCATGGTTCCGCGCGGCGAGGCGGACTTCCTCGTCGTCCTCGCCGCGTCGGAAGTCGAGGTGACCCGCGGGTCGTTGCGGGCGGGCGGCGTCCTGCTCGCGCCGGACCTCATTCCCGAGGCCGAGCTGCCCAACAAGCGGAGCCTCAACGTCGCCTTGCTCGGGGCCCTGAGCCGCCATCTCGACCTGCCGGTCGACGCGCTGCTCGAGGCGATGCGGGCCGCGCTGCCGGAGCGCCTCCACGAGGTCAACGAGCGAGCCTTCGAGCTCGGGCGGCGGGCGGCAGCCGGTGCCGCAGGGACCGCGAGCGCGGCTGACAGGGCAGGGGAGAACGGCCACTAGGCGGCGGCCGCCGAGCGATGGAACCTGCGACGGAACTTGCGACGCGGACCACCGCAAGGCCAGCACCGCGATCAGGGCGAGTGTCCCGACCTCGATCACGGTGAAGAAGAGGTAGTACGAGGCCGGCGTCCCCACGGCCAGTGAGCCGATCTGCACCAAAGCCATGAACCCCGCGGCCGCGACGTTGGCCCAGCGGGCCCACCTCTGCCCGAGGATTCGGGACAGCGGGATCATGACCATTGGGATCTCCATGAGCACGGCCGAGGCGAGCAGGAACTCCGGCGTGAAATCGACCGATCCACCCGCGACATGCCCGGCCATGACGTCCTTGAGGACCGCCGGGTCGAAGAGCGACAGGACGTCGCAGTACAGGTAGTTGAACATCATGAATACCCAGAGAATGGGCAGCGCGACCCTCATGTCCTTCATCTGACCGTCCCTCTCTATTCCACGGTCCGCAGGATCTGTTCGATCGACGACGCTCGCGATCGGAGCTCCGCGACGTCCACGGCGGTCCGCTGCTGGGCGTCGAGCGTCTTCTCGGCGAGCTGCTCGTATCGCTGCACGAGCTTGCGCAGGTCTTCGACCTGGTCGGAACCGATCTTCACTTTGCGGTACTCGACCACGGTCGAAATGACTCCGATGAAGATCATGAAGGCCACCAGCGCCAGGCCGAGGATGAGGATGACCTGCGGCCAGGTCCAGGATTCCATGTGGTTTTCTCCTAAGGTTTCGGGCCCTTTTCCGGGTCCGAGTGGGTGAGGGTCCGGGCCGCCATCGACGAGCGCCGGGGCGGTCAGGTGGAGATCGAAATCGGCGACTTCGAAGTACTTCATCGCCTTGCCATCCAGCGAAAGCTCGAGGCTGCCGACGATCAGGCCGACTTCCTCCAGCCTCTGAAGGTGCATGTGGAGCAGGGGACGGCTTATGCCGATCTCGCGAGCGAGATGGCTCACGTAGTCGCGACCGCCCGCCAGCACCGCCACGATGCGAAGCCGGGTGGGGTTGGCCAGGGCAGCCAGTACTCCGACCAGTTCGTCGCCCGTCGGGGGATCTTTCGTATGCGCTCCTTTCACATGTAAGGATTGTCTGACAGGTGTCAGGCTAGCACGTCAGATCTGGGCGCGCAAGCGCCGGAAGTGGCCGGCGTTGAGAAGTCGCGGGCGAGTTCAGTCCGCCGCTGCTGCCTGCCTGCGGGACATGGCGGCCGAGGTGCGGCCGGTAGGCCGGAGGCGGCGGCGCAGCCGCACATTCGATTTCGGCCGACAAGTCCGAGCCGCACACGGCACAATCAGATGGCCGGAGGCCGACCGTCACAGGCCTCGGCCGGCAAGAGGAGGCTCATCTTGAGCATGTGGAACGATCCGCCTGGCGGGTTCCACCCGGTCAGCGCCCCGGATTACCTGCCTCGTGAGCAGCTGGAGTCCATCCAGCTCCAGCGTCTCCAATCGGTCGTCGCGCGGGCATACGACAACGTGGCGCTGTTCCGGTCGCGCATGGATGAGCGGGATCTGACGCCGGCCTCGATCCGGCGGCTCGCCGACATCGCGGATTTGCCGTTCACGGTCAAGACGGACCTGCGCGACACGTATCCGTTCGGCCTGTTCGCCAGCCCGATGGAGGAGATCGTCCGGCTGCACGCTTCGTCCGGGACCACGGGCAAGCCAATCGTCGTGGCGTACACCCAGGCCGACCTGGACGTGTGGGCCGAGGTCATGGTCCGCTCCTTCGCCGCTTGCGGAATCCATCGCGGAGACGTGATCCAGAACGCCTACGGCTACGGCCTGTTCACCGGCGGTCTCGGTGCGCACTACGGAGCGGAGCTGCTCGGGGCGACGGTCATCCCGATCAGCGGCGGCAACACCGAACGCCAGCTGATGGTGATGCAGGACTTCGGCGTGACCGCGATCTGCTGCACGCCGAGCTACTTCCTGCACCTGGTGGAAGCGGCCCGGGAGATGAAGATCGACTTCTCGCGGCTGCGCGTCGGCGTCTTTGGCGCCGAGCCGTGGTCGGAGGCGATGCGCGAGCGGATCCAGGAGGACAGCGGCATCCGCGCGCACGACATCTACGGCCTCTCGGAGATCATCGGCCCCGGCGTGGGAATCGAGTGCGTCGAGCGGCGCGGCCTGCACATCTTCGAGGACCACTTCTACCCGGAGATCGTCGACCCCGAGATCGGGCGCGGTGCTGCCGGAAGGCGCCGAAGGCGAGCTCGTCCTCACGACCCTGTCCAAGCAGGCCATGCCGATGATCCGCTACCGGACCCGAGACGTGACGGCTCTCGTGTCCGAGCAATGCGCCTGCGGCCGAACGCTCCGCCGCATCCGGCGCATCGGCCGGCGATCGGACGACATGGTCATCATTCGCGGCGTCAACGTCTTCCCCTCGCAGGTCGAGACGGCGCTTCTGCGGGTCGAAGGCACGCTGCCGCACTATCACATCGTCCTGACCCGCGACAAGGGCCTCGACCAGATGGAAGTCAAGGTCGAAGTGACGCCGGAGGTCTTCTCCGACGAGATCCGCAAGCTCGAAGCGCTCCAGCAGCAAGCTGGAGGCCTCGATCGAGAACATCCTGGGCCTGCGGGTGAAGGTGACCCTCGTCCAGCCCAAGTCGATCGCCCGAAGCGAAGGCAAGGCCAAGCGAGTGACGGATCTGCGAAACATGTAGCTCGCGTCCGGTCGCTCGTCCGGCGGCGGCGCGGCGCGGTCAGCCGCAAGCTCTCGCCGTCTCGGCCCCATATCCCATCGAGGGAGAAACGAAGATGAAGCTTCAGCAGCTCTCGCTCTTCCTGGAGAACAGGCCCGGCCAGCTCCGAGAACCGTGCGAGGTTCTGGCGGCGGCCGGCATCGACCTGCTGACCATGTCGCTCGCCGACACGGCCCAGTTCGGGATCCTGCGTTTCATCGTCAAGGACCCGGAGCGGGCCAGACGCGTCCTCGAGGAAGCCGGCCTCGTGACCCGAACGACCGAGGTGGTGGCGGTCCAGGTCGAGAACCGGCCGGGCGGCCTGGCGTCGGTCCTGCGAGCCATCGACGAAGCCGGGCTGGGCGTCGAGTACATGTACGACTTCGGGGCGGCCTGCGGGGCCGGCAAGGCGGCGATCGTCTTCCGCTTCGAGGACGCCGACCGGGCCGTCGCGGCATTGACCGGCGCGGGGATACGGCTGTTCGAGTCCGAGGAGTTGCTCGGAGCCTAGCCCGCGGCCGTTGCCCGTGCGGGTTAGCTGCGCCCGGCGCTTGTCCGGCCGCGGTCAGTCGCCTGGACTCCTGGACGGTTCCGGGCTCGACTGGCCGTGGTGACCGCCATCGGACGGTGCGGCGGTCCCCTCGGGCTTGCCGCCGCCTTTGCCGTGGCCGGCGCTCGGTGAGGGCGTGGACGCCGATCCGTCGCCCGGACCACCCTTGGACTGGCCGCTCGGCCCGGGTTCGGCCGTCTCACCCGAGTGGTTCGAGCCGCCACCCGGATTGCCCGCGGCCGGCGACGACGAGCTCGAGCCCTGGCAGTCGCCTGAGTGGCCCGAACCGTCCCCCCGGCCGTTGCCGTTGCCGTTGCCGGTTCCGTCGTGGCCGTCGCCGGCGCTGCCCGGCGCGGCGCATGAGGTAGCGGAGGGACTCGGGGAGGCGGCAGGAGCCTGGCCGAGGAGGGCCTGGAGGCGAGCAATCGCCTTGTCCAGGGCTTGCGATTCCTCTCCGTGCCAGTGATCCCGGAGAGCCAGCAAGCTTGCCAGCTGGTCCTCGAGCTTCTGGCGGTCGGCCAGGCCCGCGGTTCCCGCGGCAGGAGTGGCCATCGAGGCGACCACCTGATCGTAGGCGCTGGCAGCGTCGGCGGCGGCATTCCAATCGCCGCCGCTCTCTTTGCCCACGATCTCGTCGAGTCGAGCCTGGGCTCGGGTGAGGTCCGCCTGGGCTCGGGCGGTCGACCCCGCCGGCGGGAGGTCGACGGCTTCGACGTTCAGACGCAAGCGGTAGAAGGGCTGGCCCGGACCGCTCTCGGCGGCGACTCCGACGGCCCCGACGAGCAGGATCGCGACGGCAGCCATGGCGGCGAAGAGCTTCGGTCTCATCGAGCCCGTGGACCTGCCGCCGTGAGAACGGCCGCCCACCGATGGCCCGAACGACCCGGCCGGAGCCACGGTCGGTTGGCGATCCACCTTCGAGACTGCGCCGCTGCCGGCGACCAGAGCTGGACCGGGCGACTCCGCCCTCTCAGCCTTCGCCGCCATCGCCGCGAGCATCGCCTCTCTGCCGCGGGCCAGAGTAGCCGCGTCGGGAGAGAGCGCCTCCGCGGCGTACGTGTTGAGCAGGTCCTCGAGCACGACGTCGCCGCCCCGGGCCTCCGCCCAGGAGCCGGAATCCAGCGGCGAAGCTCCGCCACGGATCGGCATGCCGGCCTTCCGCCGGTCCTTGCCGCGATTACCGTGGAACAGGGACGGCAGCTTCATCGTCCGCTGATCTCCATGTCCATGGCGAAGGTTCCTGCCCAGCCCGGGCAGGAGACGGCGCAATGCCGCGAGTGCCCGATGCTGGAGCACGCGGACCGAACCCTCGCTGCGGCCCATGAGCACTGCCGTTTCGCGGGGTGTCAGCCCGGCGAAGAACCGGCAGGCGATGACCTCGCGCTGATCCCTGGGAAGGGCCGCAACCGCCTGCCGGAGTAATGCGCCGTCGATCGAGGCCGCCGCGTAGTCGTGCGGATCCCCGGAGTGGGCCGGCTCGGCCGCGAGACGGTCGATCGAGAGGGTGGGCCGGCTGGTTCGGCTTTCGTCGATCCAC
Source organism: uncultured Chloroflexia bacterium (assembly GCA_963816135.1). Classification (GTDB taxonomy): domain Bacteria; phylum Chloroflexota; class Limnocylindria; order Limnocylindrales; family CSP1-4; genus Fen-1039. Next base: position 694,058 of record CAWFJD010000017.1, on the reverse strand, counting down.
GCATTCCGCGCCACCCGGAAGAGCCACGCGCCAAACGGAACGCCGCGCGGCTCATAGCTGGGCAGCGTCTCGACCATCTTCAGGAAGACTCGCTGCATCAGATCCTCGGCAGTCTCCGGGGACGACACCCGGAAGCGGAAGAACCTGTAGACGCGAGGGGCGTAGACGTCGTAGAGAGCCGCACAGGCGGCCCGATCGCCCTTGCGGGCACGCTCCACGAACTCGTCGATCTCCTCTTCGGGCATTCCTCGTTCCAGCGGCGGAGTCCAATGGCGGCGGTGCCGGCGCGAGCGGCTGTGCCGGCAGCGGTGGAGGCGGCCCCGACGGAGCCGGCGGGCCCGATTGTCGTCCCGGCAGCGACCCGGATGGGGCGATCATCGGTCGGCGGCGCGGCCGGGGCAAACCGCCGGCCGTCGCGTTCCGGGCCGGCGGAGCGGACCTGGGCGCCGTCGTCGTGCATCGCTGATTTCTCGCTTACGGCGCCCAAGTGCGTGCCTCAGTGGTCGTGGTCTGTTCCGTGGCCGTGATCGCTCGCAGCTGAGGGAAGATCCTTGGCGTGCTTTCCGGGAACGATGACCGGAGACGGCTCACCCAGGCTGGGCGACGACTCCGCGGAGGGTTCGGTCGGGGTGGCGCTGGCTTCGTTCGTTTCCGCCGGTCGATTGCTGGCGCACTCCTGGAGCCGGTCGTAGACCTTCTGCAGGCCCTGCGGCACCGCCGGCGACGCCGACGAAACGGGCTTATGACCTTTGATGCCGGCCTCACGATCCGCGACGATGCCGCCGATGACCGGCGTATGCCTGGCCGTGGAGAGCGTTGCAGGCCCCGACCAGATCGCTCTTGCCGATTCCCTGAGACGCGGCTTCGCTGGGTTCCGATGTCCCTCGCGCTTCGCTCGACGGGTTCTCGCTCGGCTTCAGGGTTGCGGCATCGTCCCGATCGCTCGCCGTCGCGGAGGCCGTCTGGCTGGCGCCGAGGGTCGGGCTGCCCCCCGAGGTAGGATCGCCCGAACCGGCGAGAGCGGGCATTCCCGCGGCAAAGGCCGCCGAGGCGGCGAGCGCCAGCATGGCCGTGGCGCCTGCCAGCCCGAGGAACGCTCGACGAGTGAACACGGCTTTTGGAACCTGCATCGGACCCGCCTTTCGAGTGGGACGGCCTCAGTGGCGTCTGCATGCGGAAACGAGAGACGGCCGATTCCGTTACAGGTCCAAGGACGGAAGATAGTCCGGGTCCGTACCGGAGACTGAGCCGTGGACGGGCGTCAGTCGCGGCCCCGGAGGAGCGAGATCCGGAATTCGCGCAATTCGCCGGCGCGTACGGCCGGGACACGGCCTCGGCCGCTCCTGCCCGCCTGAGTCGGATACCCGTGACAGGTCCCATCTGCCTGAATGGGGGAGGCATTCGGACTGGCTCATGGGGTGGTCTCGGTCTACACCTGCGCACTTCCTCCCCTACGATTTCCTGGGTGCGTGCGTTGCGGCGATGGCAGCGGTCAGGGACGGCGGAGGAAGAGGGAAGATGCGGTACCGGAGGTTCGGCAGGAGCGGCTGGCAGGTCGGCGAAGTCGGCTACGGCATGTGGGGAATGGGCGGCTGGACCGGCTCCGAGGATCGGGAGTCGTTCGCCTCTCTGGAGCTCGCCCTGTCGAAAGGCGTCAACTTCTTCGACACCGCCCAGGCCTACGGCGACGGTCACAGCGAGCAGCTGCTGGGCATGCTCGATGCCCGCCACACGGCCCAACGCATCTTCGGCGCGACGAAGGTTCCACCCAAGAACCGGCAGTGGCCGAGCCGTCGCGGCGTGCCTCTGCGAAGCGTCTTTCCGCGCTCCTACGTCCGCCAGTACGTCGACATCAGCCGCGGAAATCTGGGCGTCGACACGATCGACCTGCTGCAGCTCCACGTCTGGGAGGACGACTGGCTGGCTTCCGGCGAGCTCCAGCAGACGGTTTCCGAGCTCAAGCGCGAAGGCTCGATCCGGGCGTTCGGCATCAGCCTCAACCGTTGGGAGCCCTGGAACGGCGTCAAAGCGGTGGAGTCGGGCCTGGTCGATGCGATCCAGGTCATCTACAACATCTTCGACCAGGCGCCCGAGGACGAGCTGCTGCCCGCCTGCCGGAAGAACGGCGTGGCGGTCATCGCCCGCGTCCCATTCGACGAAGGAACGCTGACGGGCTCGCTCACTCGCGACACGACCTGGCCCGCCGGCGATTGGCGGGCGACGTACTTCGTCCCGGAGAACCTCGAAGCGTCCGTCGCCCACGCCGAGGCCCTGCGGCCGCTCATTCCGGCCGGCTGCACGATGGCGGACATGGCGCTCCGGTTCATCCTCTCGAACTCGGACGTGAGCACGGTCATCCCGGGGATGCGGAAGTCCACGAACGTCGAGGCGAATGTGGCCGCGGCCGCCGCCGGGCCGCTCCCGCCCGAGCTGATCGCCCAGCTTCGCAAGCACCGCTGGGACCGCACTCCCACGGAGTGGAGCCAGTAGCGGCCACGCTGGCGACCGGGCCGCGGCATGCGTCGGCGGTCGCCTGGCCGCGTGGCAGCCGAGGCCCGGGCCGGACGCCGGGCCGGGCCGAATCCGCCGGCGCCGAGTCCCGGCGGTGCGCTGGCCTATGCCGGCATCGGCCGTGTGCGTCGGCAGATACATGTCGGCTGCCCCAGGCGCCGCAGCCGCCTCGATTCGCGGCGCGCTTGTGCATGCGCGAGGTACATGTCGAGCCTGGCCGCGACCGCTTCGACACTCCGCCGGTCTGGACGTGCCGGTCGGCCTCGCGGAGCGCGGAATTGCGACGTGGACGCCATGCGGTCGAATCGGCGCACGTCGTGTACCTGCGCGAGCGCACACGCTCGCAGGCCGCTCGAGCCCGCGGATGCGCATCGAGGCTGCCCGCCGCCGCCCTCGGCCCCGGCGCCGCCCTGGCCCCGGCGGGACCGCCGGCGATCGGCCCCGGTCCGCGGTCAGCTGTCAGCCCTGGCCGACTCCCTGGCGAGTCGCCGCAGGACCGCCGGCAGGATGCCGCCCTGGCGGTAGTAGTCGACTTCGATGGGGCCGTCGAGCCGGACCGTGACCTGGAACCGGCGCTCGACCCCGCCGCTGGCGCCCCGGATCCGGCCGCGCCCGCGGCCCGGGCCCCCGCCCCGCCCGCGCCAGTCATCGTCGGACCGGGCCACGACCCGGACTCGCGATTTTGGTCCGGCACGCCGTCGGGAAGCTCGATCCGGTAGGACTCGCGGCCTGTCAGCCCGAGCGACGCGGCGTTCTGCCCCGGCAGGAACTGGAGCGGCAGGATGCCCATGCCCACGAGATTGGAGCGGTGGATCCGCTCGAAGCTCTCGGCGATGACCGCCCGGACCCCGAGCAGCCGCGGCCCTTTGGCCGCCCAGTCGCGTGAAGAACCCGAGCCGTACTCCTTGCCGGCGATGACGATCAGCGGCACGCCGTCGGCGCGGTAGCGCTCCGAGGCCTCGAAGATCGTCGTCGGCTCGCCGTCGGGCAGGTGGACCGTGAACGGCCCTTCCTTCTCCGCGAGCGCGTTCCGGAGCCGGATGTTGCCGAACGTGCCGCGCATCATCACTTCGTGATGGCCCCGCCGCGCCCCGTATGAGTTGAACTCGACCGGCGACACGCCGTGCTCGATGAGCCACTTGCCGGCGGGGGACCAGGCCGGAATCGACCCGGCGGGCGAGATGTGGTCCGTCGTGACCGAGTCGCCCAGGACCGCCAGGACGCGGGCCCCGACGATCGGTGCCGAGGGCCGCGGCGTCCGGCTCCGCCGACAGCCCGACGAAGAACGGCGGCAGGGCGACGTATGTCGAAGCGTCGTCCCAGCGATATCGATCGCCCTTCGGGATCGTCGAGCGACTTCCACTCGGGCCCGCCTTCGAAGACGGACGCGTATGCGGCCCGGAACAGATCGCCGTTGACGGCCGACCCGACGGTCCGGCGCACTTCCGCGGCGGACGGCCAGAGGTCCGAAAGCATCACCGGCCGGCCGTCCGAGCCGAAGCCGAGCGGCTGGGTCGTGAGGTCGATGTCCACCGTGCCCGCCAGCGCGAACGCCACCACGAGCGGCGGCGAGGCGAGGTAGCTCGCCTTCACGAGCGGGTGGATCCGGCCCTCGAAGTTGCGGTTGCCCGAGAGCACCGCCGCGACCGCGAGATCGTTGGCTTCGACGGCTTTGGCGATGGGCTCGTCGAGAGGACCGCTGTTGCCGATGCAGGTCGTGCAGCCGTAGCCGGCCAGGGCGAAACCGAGCTTCTCGAGCGGCTCGAGCAGGCCGGCGCCACGGAGGTACTCGGTCACCGCGCGTGAACCGGGCGCCAGGCTCGTCTTGACGGTCGGCGGCACGGTCAAACCACGCGCCACGGCGTTTCGGGCGACCAGGCCCGCGGCCACCATCACCGTGGGATTCGAGGTGTTCGTGCAGCTCGTGATCGCGGCGATGGCGACCGAGCCCGACGAGATGTCGACCGTTCGACCGCCCGCCTCGACCTTGACGCTCGGATAGCTCGCCGCGGCTTCCGCCGCCGCCGACGCCACCGGCGCGGCCTGTGAAGTGGCGAGCGCTCCGGTCTTCATCTCGGCGCCGTGGCCGGGGCCGGGTAAACGGAGCGGAAGCTGCGCGCCAGATCCCGAAGGGCGACTCGGTCCTGCGGACGGCGAGGCCCCGCCAGAGAGGGCTCCACGGACCCGAGGTCCAGCGTCAGGAGCGCGTCGAAGTCCGGGGCGACGCCGGGAATCGCGCCACAGGCCCTGCTCCTTGGCATATCTCTCCACGAGAGCCACGTGCTCGCGGTTCGCGGCCGGTGAGGCGCATGTACGCCAGCGTCTCGTCGTCGATCGGGAAGAGCGTCGACGTCGCGCCGAACTCGGGAGACATGTTCGAGATCGTGGCGCGGTCCGCGATGGCCAGGCCCGCGAGCCCATCGCCGCTGAACTCGACGAACGAGCCCACGACTCCATAGGAGCGGAGCATCTGGGTGACCACCAGGACCAGGTCCGTGGCCGTGGACACCTTCCGGCAGCTCGCCCGAGAGCCGGACGCCGATCACCCGGGGCAGCGGCTGGTAGAGCGGCTGGCCCAGAAGCACGGCCTCGGCCTCGATGCCGCCCACGCCGTAGCCCAGGACGCCGAGGCCGTTGATCATCGTCGTGTGGGAATCCGTGCCGACGAGCGTGTCCGGGATGGCGATCTCCGCGCCGTCGACCGCGCGCCGCCTCGATACCACGTCGGCGAGGTACTCCAGGTTGACCTGGTGGACGATGCCCGTCCCGGGCGGCACCACTCGCAGGTCGCGGAACGCGGTCTGGGCCCAGCGGAGCAGCTGGTATCGCTCGCCGTTGCGCTCGTACTCGCGCCCCACGTTGAAGGCGAACGCGCCCGGGGTTCCGTAGCGGTCCACCTGGACGGAGTGGTCGATGACCAGATCCGCCGGCACGAGGGGGTTGACCCGTGAAGGATCGCCGCCGAGCTCCGCCATGGCATCGCGCATCGCCGCGAGATCCACGACCGCGGGAACTCCCGTGAAGTCCTGGAGGATCACCCGAGCGGGCAGGAATGGGATCTCGACCGAATCGGATGCCGCGCCGACGCTCTCGCGGGCCACCGGATCCGAAGCCGGAGATTCCGCGGCAGACGCGGCGTCGAGGTCCGGGGCTTCGGCCGTCTGGGGCGTCCGATCGGCAACGCCCGGCTCCCAGGAGGCGAGGGCCGCCACTTCCTCGTCGCGCACGATCGAGGAGCCGGCGTTCCGGACGACATTCTCGAGCAGGATCTTGACCGTGACGGGGATCTTCTCGAGAGCGAGCGCCGGTTTGACGATCCCGCTCGAGCGAGGAGAGTGAGTAGTAGTCGGGCAGACCGGGACCGAGTGCGGTCCGGACGCCAAAGCGATCGCCGGCAGCCATGTCGCGTAGCTCCTTTTGCGAGCCTCGCCGGCTGCGGGAGCAGACGCCGAATCGCTGCCTGCGGAGCCCGCCCGAGCCTCGGCAAGATGCCTGCCGGTGGCGTTTGCGAGCACTCTGGCGCAAGCGGCGATCAACGGCGCCGACCGTCCACGGCCGACTGTCCTGGGCCCGGGCGGAGGTGCGCCTCTGCCGCCTGGGAAGCTAAACTCGGTCCTGCGGTAGCTTTGCGGTTGGCGCTTCATGGGCGTCCAATCGCGGCCACCGAAGGCCTGCTCGAAGCATACCGCCACTTCGCGGACATGGAGGGAAGTCACGTGGAGCTGTCGGGTGGCGATCCGGAGCGCGAGCCCCGAAGCGCTCCCATGCGAACCGGCCCCGACCGCTCGAGGTCGGATACACGGGCTATCGACCGACGCAGGCGAGCGGCCAGTCCGCCGCCACCCGAACCAGATCTCGAATCGCGACCTCGCGAGCGCGCCGACGATGCGGCTCCGACCGTCGGGATCATCGGAGCGGGAGCGGTTGGGACCGCGCTCGGAGTGGCGATCGGCCGGGCCGGCTGGCCGGTCAAGGCCGTCGCCAGCCGCGATCGCGGACCGCCGCGACCGATTCGTCAGCCTCGTGCCCGGCGCCCGCGCCTTCATCGACCCGATCGCCGTCCTCGACGAAGTCGAGCTGCTCATCCTGGCCGTGCCCGGACGACGCCATACCCGCAGTCGTGGATCCACTCCGCCTGTACGGCGGCCAGGCGATGGTCCACACGAGCGGCCTGCTCGGTGCCGAGGTTCTCGCTTCCGGTGCTCGCGGCGGGCAGCCAGATCGGCGCCTTCCATCCGCTCGCCTCGTTCACGTCGGACGTGGAGCGGTCCGTGGCCGGGCTCGCCGGAGCCACGGTCGCGGTCGAGGGCGACGACCGGCTGGTCGGCCTGCTCGCGGACCTCGCCGAAGCGATTGGAGCGGTGCCCGGTCCGGCTGCCGCCGGGCAGCAAGCCCGCCTACCACGCCGCCGCGGTCCTGGCATCGGGCGGGCTGATCGCGCTCCTCGACGGGATCACGACGCTCGGAGCCGCCGCCGGCATCGACGAGCGGGGTTGCCTGGCGATCTACGGCCGGCTGCTGGAACAGACGCTGGCCAACGCTCGGGCCGCCGGCGTGGCCTCGGCTCTCACCGGTCCAATCGTTCGGGGAGACGCGGGAACCGTGGCCGCCCACCTCGCCGCCCTCGAAGAACTTGCCCCCGACGCGGTCGAGTTGTACCTCGCTCTGGCCCGGCGGGAGCTCGAGATCGCGGAGGAGCGGCGCGCCCTGACACCGGAGCAGGTGAACCGCGTCGCGACCGCGCTTGCAAAGGTCCGCTGACCGGGTACGATTTGCTGTATGCAGCGCACCATAACGGCCAAGTACGTGGCGTGGCCGTCCGCCCGCTTCGTTCGGCCTGTCGGCCGTGAGTGGGAGCGACGGCTCGGCCTTCACTCGAGCCTCTCATTTCAGCGGGCCTCCGTGAGGCGGACGGTCCTGCGACCCCTGCGGGCTACCGCGGCGGATTGGAGTCCCGCGACTTCGAGCCGGCAGGCTGCCCCGAGCGGCCTGGTCAGATGCAACGTGGCCGTCCACTGGGTAGGAGCCGGCAACCCCCGGGCCAATCGCCGCTCGAGCCTTGCCGCCGCACCGTGGCGCGGCTGAGGACAGGTACCGCGACTTCGGCCGGCGGCATCGTCATCCGGCATCTCGAGTCGGATCCTCAATTCGTGGTCGGGAAGCGCGTGCGCGACGGCGAGGGAGAAACCTGGACGCTGCCCAAGGGGACTCCGATTCCGGGAGAGACCGTCGAGCAGACGGCCCTGCGTGAAGTCCGCGAAGAAACGGGCCTGTCGGTCCGGATCGTCTCGCCGCTGAGCTCGATCGAGTACGAATTCGTCCAGCGCGGAAGTCGGATCCACAAGACCGTCCATTACTTCATCATGGAGGGGACGGGCGGCGCGTTCGAAGACCACGATCACGAGTTCGAAGAAGTCCGCTGGATCACGTTCGACGAAGCGTCCCTCATGCTCTCATTCGAAACGGAGCGCGCGCTGGTGGCGCTTGCCGCGACGCGCCTTCCCAGGACGGCCGCCTGATCGGCGCTCGAGGCCGCTCCCGGAGTCCATCGCGCCGAATTGCCCGACAATAGGAGCGGAGGCCGGCAGATGGCTCAGTCCCTCGAAACCCGCATGACGCCGCTCGTGGACGAGCACAAGGCTCTCGGTGCTCGGATGATCGAGTTCGGCGGCTGGCTCATGCCGGTGTCCTATGCGGGGATTCTCGAGGAGCATCGGGCCGTCCGCTCCCGAGCGGGCCTTTTCGACCTCTCGCACATGGGCGAGTTGTTCCTCGAAGGGCCCCAGGCGGCCGAAGCCCTCGGTTATGCCCTGACGACCAATCCGGCTGCGCTGGCAATCGGCCGGGCCCACTACTCCATGATCTGCTTCCCGGAAGGCGGCGTCCTCGACGATCTGATCGTCTACCGGCTCGGCCAGGACCGTTTCATGGTCGTCGCCAACGCCTCGAACGCGGGCGCGGTGAGCGACGCCCTCGCGGAGCGGATCGACGACTTCGAGGTAGTCCTCGACGACCGCTCGCTGGCCACCGGCCTCGTCGCCATCCAGGGGCCCCTTTCGCTCAAGATTCTCCAGCCACTCACGGACGTGGCCCTGGCCGAGCAGCACTACTACTCGATCGCGGAAGGCAACGTGGCCGGCGTGCCGGCCCTCCTGGCGCGAACCGGCTACACGGGCGAGGACGGCTTCGAGGTATTCGCCGACGTCGCGGCGACGGTCAAGGTCTGGGCCGCGATCCTGGACGCCGGGCGCAAGACGGGTCTCGTTCCCGTGGGCCTGGGGGCCCGCGACACGCTGCGGCTGGAGGCCGGGATGCCGCTCTACGGCAACGAGCTCGGGCCGGGACACGACGCCGTTCGAAGCCGGGCTCGGCCGGGTCGTCAAACTCGACAAGCCCGGCGATTTCGTGGGCCGGGCGGCCCTCACCAAAGCCCAGGCCGATGGTCCTCGCAAGAAGCTCGTGGGCCTGGTCGTCCGCGGTCGCGGCATCGCCCGTCACGGCTACGAAGTCTTCTCGGGCGCCGATCGCGTCGGAGTCGTCACCAGCGGAACCCTGTCGCCGACGCTCAACGAGCCCATTGCGATGGCCTACGTGGCCCCATCCTTGGCCGAGCCCGGTACGATATTGGAAGTCGGCGTCAGGGATCAGCGGGTATCCGCGGAGATCGTGCCGCTGCCCTTCTACAAGCGACCCAGTTAGCCGGCGCGAGCGGCGGCTGCCGAACGCGTCGGAAACGCATAGCTCGCGGGATCAGGAGGAGCGAGGCGATGGTGCCCCAGGGTCTGCGTTACACCAAAGAGCACGAGTGGGTGCGCCTCGAGGGCGACGTCGCCACGGTCGGCATCACCGACTACGCGGCCCACCAGCTCGGCGACGTAGTCTTCGTGGAGCTGCCCGAGGTGGGGCGCACCGTCGACCCAGCTCATGCCCGGTCGGCGTCATCGAATCGGTGAAGGCCGTCAGCGACCTCTTCGCTCCCATCGGCGGCGAGGTGGTGGAGACTAACCCGGAGCTGACCGCCAAACCGGAGTTGCTCAACAGCGATCCCGTTCGGCGCCGGCTGGATGCTCCGGATCTCGGTCTCGGACAAAGCCCAGCTCGACAACCTTCTCGACCCGGCGGGGTATGACGAACTGGTCGCGGAGGCCTGACGCCGAGGCGGCCGGATCTCGGCCGTCTCGCGACCGCCGATCGCCTGGCCTCGGCTCGGACGGCGTTCGGACGCCTGGCAGGAATCTGGAGCTCTGAAGATGGCCTACAGCCCGCACACCGCCGCCGATCGCGCTCGGATGCTCGAGACTATCGGTGTCGGCTCGATCGACGAACTATTCGCCGACATCCCGGAGAGTCTCCGAGCCGGCGGTCTGGAGCTGCCGCCCCCGGATTCGGAGGTCGAGCTGGCGGCGCGGCTGCGACGCCTTGCGGCCGCCAATCGGGTGGACCTGGCGAGCTTCCTGGGCGCGGGCGCCTACCGCCACTACGTTCCGGCCGTCGTGGATCAGCTCCTCCTCCGAGGCGAGTTCTACACCGCGTATACGCCGTATCAGCCGGAGATCAGCCAGGGCACGCTCCAGACGATCTACGAGTACCAGTCGATGCTCGCCGAGCTGACGGGCCTGGACGTGGTCTCGGCGTCGCACTACGACGGCGCCACGGCCACGGCCGAAGGCGCGCTTGATGGCCTGCCGGGCGACTCGGCGCGAGCGAGTCCTGATCAGCTCGGCGGTTCATCCCGCATTACCGCCAGACCCTCTGCACGTACTTCGCCGGCGCGTCGCTCTCTGCCGACGAGATTCCCGCTGGCGGCCGAGGGTCCCGCGGCCGGAACCACGGATCTCGCCGCGCTGGAGAAGATGCTCGCCGACGAGGAGCATCCGGTCGGCGGCGTCGTCGTCGCCAACCCGAGCTTCCTCGGACTTCTCGAGCCGATGGCCGAGATCGCCCGCCTGGCCCATGCCGCCGGCGCGCTTTTCGTGGCGGTGGTGGAGCCCGTGTCGCTGGCGGTTCTCGCCACCCCGGCCCAGTACGGCGCCGACATCGCCGCCGGCGAGGGCCAGCCTCTCGGGATCTCGCTTTCGTACGGCGGGCCGTACCTGGGCATCCTGGCCTGCCGCGAGCCGCTCGTCCGGCAGATACCGGGCCGGCTCGTGGGCATGACCAAGGACGTCGACGGCAAGCGGGCCTTCGTGATGACGCTCCGGGCCCGAGAGCAGGACATCCGCCGCGAAAAGGCCGCGAGCAACATCTGCACGAACCAGGCCCTCTGCGCGCTGGCCGCGGGCATCTATCTGAGCTCGGTCGGGCCCGCACGGGCTGCGCGACGTGGCGGCTCTCGGTGCCGTCCGGGCGGCTGGAGCTGGAGCGAGCGCTCGCCGGGGCCGGAGCACCGCGCATCCATTCGGCCGCCTACCTCAACGAGTTCGCGGTCCGGGTCCCGGACGCGAGAGCGGTCCACAAGAAGCTGCTGGGCCACGGAGTGCTCGCCGGGTTGCCCCTCGGCGATTACTACCCGGCGGATCCGTCCCTCGCCGACGCGCTGCTCGTCTGCGCGACCGAAGTCACGACGGCCGACGACATCAAGGCGTTCGCCACGGCCCTCGGCTCCGAGCTGCTCCGAGCACCGACGGAAGTCGGCCGCGGACCGGGAACGTGAAGGAGTCCATCCGATGACCGTCGCGGGCGATCGGCTCGGTCCAACCATCTTCGAGCGGTCCCGGCCCGGTCGCGGCTCCGCGACGGTGCCCCACGCCGGCAACGACGCCCTGGCCCGGATCCCCGCCGATCAGCTTCGAGCCGAAGGCCCGCGCCTCCCTGAGGTTGCGGAGCCCGAGCTGGTCAGGCACTACGTCAACCTGAGCCAGCTCAACTATTCGGTCGACACGGGCTTCTATCCGCTCGGCTCGTGCACGATGAAGTACAACCCCAAGATCGACGAATGGGCGGCCCGCCTGCCCGGCTTCGCCGAGCTCCATCCGCTCGCCCCGGACGAGACGGCCCAGGGCACTCTCGAGCTTCTCTGGGAGCTCGAGCAGGCGCTCGCCGAGATCTCCGGCATGAAGGCCGTCACGCTCCAGCCGGCGGCCGGGGCGCAGGGCGAGCTGACCGGCATCCTCATGGTCCGGGCCTATCACCGCAGCCGCGGCGACTTCGAGCGGACCGAGGTCCTGGTCCCGGACTCCGCCCATGGCACCAACCCCGCCACGGCTTCGATGGCCGGCTTCCGGACCGTGTCCATCCCGTCCGCCCCGGACGGCGGCGTGGACGTGGCCGCGTTCCGGGCCGCTCTGGGTCCCCGGACGGCCGCGGTGATGATCACCAACCCGTCCACGCTCGGGCTCTTCGAGGCGCGGCTCTGCGAGCTGCTCGACGCCGTCCACGAAGCCGGCGCCCTGGCCTACATGGACGGCGCCAACCTGAATGCGATCATGGGCCGCTTCAAGCCCGGAGAGGCCGGTTTCGACGCGGTCCACATCAACGTCCACAAGACGTTCTCCACTCCCCACGGCGGCGGCGGCCCGGGCGCCGGTCCGGTGGGAGTGGGGGAGCGGCTGCTGCCGTTCCTGCCTTCGCCGCGGGTCCTTCGCGCTGCCCGACGGCCGCTTCCGGCTCGAAGCTCCCGGCGAGCGACCGACGAGCATCGGCCGGATGCGCGCGTTCGCCGGCAACACTGGTGTTCTCGTGCGGGCCTACGCCTACATCCGGGCCCAGGGTGGCTCGGGACTGTGCGAAGTCAGCGAAGACGCGGTGCTGGCCGCGAACTACCTGAAGACAGCGCCTGTCGGGCATTCTGGACGTTCCTTTCGAGCGCGCTTGCATGCACGAGTTCGTGGCTTCGGCTTCGACCCTGAAGGCGCGGACGGGTATTCGAACGCTCGACGTGGCCAAACGCCTGATCGACTACGGCTACCATCCGCCGACGATCTACTTCCCGTTGACCGTCGACGAGGCGATGCTGATCGAGCCGACGGAGTCCGAGTCGGTCGAAACGCTCGACGCGTTCGCCGAAGCGATTCGATGCATCGTCGGCGAGGCCGCCGAGGATCCGGAGCTGCTCCATTCCGCGCCTCACGGCTCGCCGGTCCGGCGCCTCGACGAAACCACCGCCGCGCGTCAGCCCAACCTGCGCTGGTCCGCCATGACGGGCACCCAGACGCCCTGCCCGGACTAGCGGCCGCTCCGCGGTCGCGCCAAACGGAGGTTTCATGCTCAGAGGCCCAAGGTTCCTTGGCCGGTGTCATCGGCGATCGTGGCAATCGCCGCCGCCGGGTGCGGATCGTCGTCGCCACGCCAGGTCCTCCGTCTCGAGGCGGCGACCGGCTCGGACCCATCGACGCCCGCGGACTCGCGAGCGAATTCTCCTCTCGGCATCGAGCGTCCCCGAGGCACTGTCCAGATCGCCGACACGACCTACCAGCCGGCGCCGGCGACGACGACGGGCGGCAAGCTGACCGTCGGGGCCTGGGAGTATCCGGATACGCTGCTGCCGTATTTCGCCAGGTACAGCTACGACCTCCAGCTCTCGAGCGCGATGTTCGACGGGCTGCTCAAGGTCACGCCGAGCCTGCGGTATCTACCGAATCTGGTCACGAACGTCCCCACCCTGGAGAACGGCGGCGTCGTCCCCGTGGGCAACGGCATGGACGTGAAGTGGACCCTCAAGCAGGGGATGAAGTGGTCGGACGGCACTTCGATCGCCTGCGACGACATCAAGGCGACGTGGCAGTGGATCATCAATCCGCAGAACACGGGCCTCGCCAACGGGACGGCCGGCTGGCAGGACGTGACCGGCGTGGACGGCGGCGCCGGAACGGATTGCGTCATGCATTTCAGCCGCGTGTACGAGGCCTACCTCTCGCTCGTGGATCCGCTGTTGCCGGCGGCCTACCTTGCCAAGGTCCCGGTGGCCCAGGCGCGGACCAAGCTCTACCCGATGGACGACCCCGGCAGCGGCGTCTACAGCGGGCCGTATCTGCCCGTCTCGGTCGTAAGCCGCTCCAAGATCACCTTCAAGCCGAACCCCCAGTACGCAGACCATCTCCGGCCACCCGCCCTATCTGGATTCGGTGGAGTGGAGGTACTTCGGAGACGCGAAGACGATGGCGGCCGGCTACGCCTCCGGGGGCTTCGACTTTGCCCAGGACCTGACCGAGGCCGACATGCCGGCGCTCTCGGAGGTTCCCGAATCGGAGATCGCGATCCGCGATTCGCTCACCTATGAGCTTCTTGCGTTCAACAACGCCTCGTTCGCCACGAAGTTCGGCTCGGACTCCGCCGATGGTCATTCGGGCCGTGGGCCTGGCCATCAACAGCCAGGCGATAGCCGCGGGGCCTCTGGCCGGCGAGGTGTCCGTCGCCAACAACTTCGTCTCGCCGCTGTCCTGGTATCTACAAGCCCGTCAACATGCCGGCGACTCCGGACGTGGCTTCCGCGAAGACGCTCCTGGCGAACATGGGCTGGAGCCTAGGTCCCGATGGGATGCTGACCAAGGGCGGCAAGCCCCTGACCCTGGACCTCTGCACGACCAATCGGCAGGTCCGAGTGGACACCCTGACGCTGATCGCCGCCCAGCTCAAAGCCATCGGCATAACGGCGAACGTCAGCTCCAAGCCACCCTCCACGATTTTCGGTAACTGGGCCAACACCAAAGTGGACACGGCCTGCAGCCTGGTTCGCGGCAATTTCGATGTCGCCGAGTTCTCCTACGTCTCTTCGCTGGACCCGGGACCCGGGTTTTAGGGCTTATGTGTCAACCCAGTCGCCCGGAAGGCGACGGCCGATCACAGCGGACAGAACCTGACGCCGCGTTCAGAACCCCATCCTCGACCAGTCGTACGGCACGATCATCGCCACGCGTCGACCTGCACGAAGATCAAAGAGGCGATGGCGGCAGTACAGGATCTCTACGTGTCCGACAGGAACACGTACGAGTTGCCTTTGTACTTCCGTAAGGACGTATTCCTTGTGTCGCCGAACGCTTCACAACTTCGTCGGCGGGCCCACCTTCGCGGCCGGGACCTGGAACATCGGCGATTGGTGGATCGGCTGAGCTGCCACGCGAGGAGAGCTACGGCCTGGCTGGCGACCGACCTCGAAATCCACTGTTCCAGGCCCGGGACCGATGGACGTTGCCTGAGGGTTTCATTTGCCCGGAAGGACGATGTCTGGTCCAGCCGCAGTACCGGACCGCAACCAGAAAGTGCCGGTATCGCCTCGCATAAAACTTCGAGTAAGGGAATTACACCTTCTGGCGGTGGGCATCCACTTCAGTCCCGTTTGACACCCCGCAAGAGCGTGGGCATAGTACCGCTCAGTAGCACCCGACAAGCCTTCGCGCCCAAATCGGGGCCCGGCCCCTTGGTCCTCAATTCGGGGCCATTCGCCGAAGCTCCAACTATCGGCTCGTTGGGTTGGCCGCTTAGGGAGGCGTTCATATGAACAAACGGATCGTCGGCGTTCTCACGGTTGCCGTACTAGTGGCGAGTGCATGCTCGTCCGCCGCGACGACGGCCGCACCCACGGGCACAACCGCCCCCAGTTCCTCCGCCGGCGGCAAGGTCGAGATCACCGGCACCACCTACAAGGCGACTGCCGCTGCCCACACGGGTGGCACCTTGGTCCTCGCCGAGTGGCAGTACCCGGACACGGTCAATCCCTACTACGCCCAGGCCGAGACGGACATCGAAGTCTCCGGCAGCATGTTCGACAGCCTCGTCAACGTGACGCCGGACCTCAAGTACATCGCCGAACCTGGCCACCAACGTCCCGACCGTGGACAACGGCGGCGTCATGGTCAACGGCGCCGGCATGGACGTGACCTGGACCCTCAAGCCCGGCATGAAGTGGTCCGACGGCCAGGCCATCACCTGCGACGACCTCGAAGGCACCTGGAAGTGGATCATGGACAAGGACAACACCGGCCTCGCCGGCGGCACCATCGGCTGGGAGGACATCACCGGCGTCGACGGCGGCACCGGCACCAACTGCGTCATGCACTTCAAGCAAGCTCTACGAGGGCTACCTCAGCCTGGTCGCGCCGCTCCTCCCGGCGCACTACATCAAGCACGATCCCGGCGAAGGACGCCCCCACCAAGCTCTACCCGCTCAGCAATCTCAGCTCGGGCGTTTACAGCGGCTCGTACATCCCGGCCAGCGTCACCGCCGACGCGCAGATCGACCTCACGCCGAACCCGAACTGGGCGACCATCGGCGGCCACGCGCCCGTATCTGACAGGCTCATTTGGAAGTACTACGGCGATCGCCGAGCACGATGATCGCCGGCTACAAGGCCGGTGAGTTCGACCTCGGCCAGGACCTCAACGACGCCGACATCCCGGCGCTGGCCGGCATCGACCAGAAGCAGGTCGTCGCTCACGACTCGCTGCACGTACGAGCTCCATCGCCTTCAACAACGCCAGCTTCACCACCAAGTTCGGCGCCGACGCCAGGACCGATCATCAAGGCGATCATGCTGGCGACCGATCGCCAGCCATCGCCGCCGGCCCGCTCGCCGGCAACGTCACCGTCAGCAACAACTTCGTCTCGCCGCTGACCTGGTACTACAAGAACGATCGGCGGCGACCGACCGACGGCCGATCCGGCCGGCGCCACGACGCCTCCTCGACGGCGCCGGCTGGGCCAAGGGCTCCGACGGCTATCTGGCCAAGGACGGCAAGACCCTCGAGCTCAACTACTGCACCACGACCCGCCAGGTCCGCGAGCGACACCCTCAAGCTCGTGGCGTCGCAGCTCAAGGCGATCGGCATCAAGGTCGACGTCAACGCCAAGCCGCGCCAGCGACGTGTTCGGTGGCTGGAACGACATCCAAGGCCGACACCTCGTGCAACCTCGATCCACGGCAACTTCGACGTTGCCGAGTTCGCATACGTCTCGCCGCTCGATCCGCTCGGCGGCTACAACGTCTACCACTCCAGCCGGCATCCCGGACAATCGCTCCGCACAACGGCCAGAACATCACCCGGATCAACCTCCCGGCTCTCGACCAGGCCTATGACACCGTCAAGAGCAGCGTCGACTTCGGCAAGTCCAGCGACGCGATGTGCACCATCCAGGACATCTACACGCTCGGACCAGAACACCTACGAGCTGCCGCTGTACAACCGCAAGGACGTCTGGCTCGTCGAGCCCGAAGGTCAACAACTTCACCGGCGAACCCGACCACCTCCGCCGCCGAATGGAACATCGGCGACTGGTGGCTCGGCCAGTAAGCCGACGGCCATCGAGCGATCAATCCTTCTGGTCGTCAATAAGAGGGCGACGAGCCTTCGGACTCGTCGCCCTCTTGCACACGGCGATCGATGATCAAGTACATCGTCCGGCGGCTCATCCAGGCGATCCCGGTCCTGATCGGCATCACGATCGTGACGTTTCGTGTTGATGCATCTTCAGCCGGCAACCCGGCCGACCGGTTCGCCCAGAACCCAAGGATCACCGCAGGAGCAGATCGAGGCCTTCAAGCATCGCTGGGGTCTCGACGACCCGCTCCGGCTCCAGTACTTCAAGTGGCTCGGGCGTCTGGGGCGACAAGGGCCTCCTCAACGCCCTTCCCGGCGGCACGCTCAACATCGCCGGCCTGGCGATCGAACTGCCCGGCGGCGACAACGGCATCATCCACGGCGACTTCGGCTACTCCATCACCGACGGCCGGACCGTCGTCGACGTCATCGCCGACCGCATCCTGCCGACGCTCATCCTCGCCGGCACGGCCTACGTCATCTGGGTCACGATCGCGTTCCTCGCCGGCATCTATGCGGCCGTTCGACGGTACGGCCTATTCGACTCGGCGCTGACCGTCTTCAACTACGTGGGCTTCTCGTTCCCGACCTTCTGGCTCGGCCTCATGCTCATCACTTTCCTTCGCGGGGGGCCGCTCAAATTGTTCCCTGTCGGCGGCATGTGGGACACGCGGACTGTCCCGATATTCGGGACCGAACGAGTACTGGGCGTTCTTGGCGTCGCAACCGCTCGACGCGCTCTGACGGACCTCGCGCGCCATCTTGCCCTGCCGGTGCTCACGCTGGTCGCTGGTCAGCGTCGCCGGCGACTCGCGGTTCATCCGGTCGAGCATGCTCGACTCGCTGAACCAGGACTACGTGAAGACGGCCCGGGCCAAGGGCGTGCCGGAGCGGCGCGTCGTCTTCCGCCATGCGCTGCGCAACGCGCTGCTTCCGGTGGTGACGAACGTCGGGCTGGAGATCCCGTTCCTGTTCAGCGGCGCCATCGCGACCGAGACGGTCTTCTCGTGGCCGGGCATGGGCCGGTTGTTCATCGAGGCGGTGGGCCACGCCGACTATCCGGTGCTGATGGGGATCCTGCTCGTCACATCGGTGATCGTCGTCATGGCCAACCTGCTGGCCGACATCCTGTACGCGGTGGTCGATCCCCGCGTCAAGTACGACTGAGGGCCGGACGATGGACCCACGCGTTGAAGACCTGGAACTGCCACTGCCGGGTATCGGACCCGACGTCGCCCGATTACGAGGTAGCGCTCGTCTCCTCAACCAGTGGCAGCTCGCCTGGCGCCGGTTCAAGCGGCACCGGCTGGCGCTGTTCGGAGCCGGCCTGTTCATCGTCGATCGTCGCTCGTCGCGATCATCGGGCCGATCGTTCGCCCCGTACGACCCGATCGACGTTCCGGCGCGCCATTCTGCCAGGCAGCGAGCCGGCTGGCGTACAGCGGCTGC
Organism: uncultured Chloroflexia bacterium; assembly: GCA_963816135.1. Taxonomy (GTDB): domain Bacteria; phylum Chloroflexota; class Limnocylindria; order Limnocylindrales; family CSP1-4; genus Fen-1039. Next base: position 675,845 of record CAWFJD010000017.1, on the reverse strand, counting down.
CCTCCGTTCACCTCGAGCCACCGTCTCGGCACCGACGGGCGCCTGCGGCTCGACGTCTTCACGATCGTCGTCAACGGCGCGCGCGTCTCGCTGATCGATCGGCGTTCGGCGCGTCCCTCTTCTCGGCGTCATCGGCACGATCGTCGGCGGCATCGCCGGCTACTTCGGCGGCTGGTGGACAACCTCCTGATGCGGATCGTCGACGTGATCCTGAGCATCCCGCTGCTCTTCGTCATCATCGTGGCGTCCAGTCTTCTTCGGCCACGGCAGACTGGTCGCGTCATCCTGTCGTCTTCGCGGTCTTCGGCTGGCCGGCCTATCGCCCGGCTCGTCCGGAGCCTGTTCCTGACCCTCCGCGACGGAGGTCTTCGTCGAGGCGGCCCGGGCGGTCGGCGTGAGCGACCTGCGGATCATCTTCCGCCACATCCTGCCCAACGCCCTCAGCCCGATCATCGTCGCCACGACCCTGCTCGTCGCCGGTCCGATCATCGTGCTCGAGGCATTCGTCAGCTTCCTCGGCTTCGGCGTGGACCCGACGACGCCCACCTGGGGCAACGCGCTCATCCAACGGCGCAGGAGTTCATGGGCCAGGGCAACTGGTGGTGGCCGTTCTTCCCGGGCATGGCCATCGTCGCTGACGGTTCTCGGATCAACTTCATGGGCGACGGACTGCGTGACGCCCTCGACCCGAGGAGCCGCGACTGTGACCAAGGTAGTCGACACCAACCAGGTCTCCGCCGCGCCAGCCGGCACGCGCTCGGGCCGAAACCAGCCGACGATGTCCTGCTGGAGGTCCGCGGCCTGCGGACATACTTCCACGTGATGGACGGAACCGTCCAGGCCGTCGACGGCGTGGACTTCCAGATAAAGCGAGGCGAGTCGCTCGGCCTCGTGGGCGAGTCCGGCTGCGGCAAGAGCGTGACGGCCCTACGATCATGCGCCTGATCGACATCCCGCCCGGCGAGATCGCGGCCGGCGAGATCATGGTTCGACGGCCGGGATCTCCTGTCACTTCCAGGCCACGAGATGCGGCACGTCCGCGGCGCGCGACATCGCGCATGATCTTCCAGGAGCCGATGACGACGCCTCAACCCGGTCTTCACCGTCGGCAACCAGATCTCGGAGGCGGTCAAGGCCCACCAGTGACGTCAGCAAGAAGGAGGCCCGGAACCGGGCCATCGAGATGCTTTCGGCCGTTGGGATCCCGTTTCCGGAACGGCGGGCGAAGCAGTATCCCCACGAGCTCTCCGGGGGCATGCGCCAGCGCGTGATGATCGCCATGGCGCTTGAGCTGCAACCCCAAGCTCATCATCGCCGACGAGCCGACCACGGCGCTGGACGTCACGATCCAGGCCCAGATCCTGGAGCTGATCAAGTAACTCCAGCAGCAGGACCGGCACCGCGTTGCTTCTCATCACCCACGATCTTGCCGTCGTGGCCGAAACGACCGAGCGCATCGCGGTGATGTACGCGGGCCGGATCGTCGAGAACGGCACGGCTGAGGAGGTGCTCCTCAAGCCGCAGCACCCCTACACGCAGGGGCTGCTGACCTCGATCCCTCGAACGTGGCTGCGCGGCGAACGCCTGAACGTGATCAAGGGCACCGTTCCCAACCCATTCCGGATGCCCGTGGGTTGCAAATTCCAGCCCCGCTGTGCCCACGCTTTCGAACCCTGCAAGGACTTCAATCCGCCCTTGAGAGAACTGGGACCCGGCCGCCATTCGGCCTGCTGGCTCCAATATCCGCAGGCGGAGCTGCCCGTCAAGAGAGCGGTCTCCACCGAACCAGTCACCACCGAGAGGGTGGGTCGGCGATGAGCGGCACTTCGGCCTACGACGCCACCACGTCACCGGACGTCACATCCGCACCGGTCGCCCAAACCACAGGCAACTCCGACGCTTCGGAGCTGCTCCAGGTTCGGGGCGTGGTCAAGTACTTCCCGATAATGGGCGGCCTGCTGCGTCACAAGATCGGCGACGTGAAGGCTGTCGACGGAGTCAGTTTCGAGGTCCGCAAGGGCGAAGTCTTCGGCCTCGTGGGCGAATCCGGTTGCGGCAAGACCACTTTGGGCCGGACGGTCCTCTACCTCCAGCGCCCCTCTGCCGGAAGCGTCGTCTTTGACGGCCATGATCTCGGGACGCTCAAGGCGGAAGAGCTTCGGCGCATGCGCCGCCGGATGCAGCTCATCTTCCAGGACCCGTACGGATCTCTCAACCCACGGATGCCCGTCAGCGACATCATCGGCGAGGGGTTGCTGGCGCAGGGTCGTGAAGTCCGGCCGAGGCGCGCAGCAAGAAGGTCGGGGATACGCTCGAGGCGGTCGGTTTGCGGCGCGAATACACCCGCCGCTATCCGCACGAGTTCTCCGGCGGCCAACGCCAGCGGATCGGGATCGCCCGAGCCCTGGCCCTCGATCCGGACTTCATCGTCTGCGACGAGGCGGTCTCCGCCCTGGACGTGTCGATCCAGTCCCAGATCCTGAATCTGATGCTGGACCTCCGGCGCGAATTCCACCTGACCTACTTGTTCATCGCGCACAACCTCTCGGTGATCCAGTACGCGAGCGACACGATCGGCGTCATGTACCTCGGCAAGATGGCGGAAGTCGCGGACGCCGAGCTTCTGTTCAAGGAACCGATGCATCCGTACACGGTCGCGCTCCTCTCGGCGACGCCGGAGCCGGATCCACGGATTCGCAAGAAGCGCCTGGTTCTCAAAGGCGACGTGCCCTCGCCGGCGAACCCCCCTTCTGGGTGTCGCTTCCACACGCGCTGCTGGCTGCGCGAGCAGCTCGGAAACCCGGCAGAGTGCACGACAACCGAGCCGCCGCTGCGGACCCTTCAAAGCCGGCACCAGGTGGCATGCCATTTCGCCGAGCAGGTGTCTCCGCAGGCGGCCCTGGAATCGGCGGCAAGGCAGTCAGTGATCGACACCGCCGCGGCCGAGGTCGACTGAAGCTCGAGTCGGCTCGTTTCCCGGCGAACGGCGCCGGGCTACGATGAGGGCTCACGCGAAGGGCGAATTCGTGGCCATCCCCGCGGCTGGCGCCTGGCGTGAGCTACCGGTGTGTCGTCAGCCGGCCATGTCTCCAGGGGAGTCTCAGTGAAGCGCTTTGTGTGGGTCCTGGCAATCGCGGCAGCGCTCTCGGGCATCGTCGGCGGCTGCGCGAGCAGCAGCACGGCGACGCTTCTCCTTCATCCCGAGGGACTCAAGACGGGCGGGACGTTGACCGTGGGCATGGTCGGCGACCTGGTCTACGCGGATCCGGCCGTCGCAAATGACGTGACATCCACGTACATCGCCAACCAGGTGGTCCAGGGCCTCGTCGGCCTCGAGCCCGGGACCAATAGCGTGGTCGTGCCCGTCCTGGCCGCCGCCCTGCCGGCCGTCAGCGGCAACGGCCTCGTCTACACCTTCAAGCTCCGGGACGGGATCAAGTTCCAGGACGGAACCGACCTGGACGCCGCCGCGGTCAAGTTCAACTACGACCGCTGGAACAGCTTCCCCAAAGGGGATCTCCAGAACTCGGCGCTGGACTTTCGGGCCGTCTTCGGAGGCTTTGGCGAGACCGGGAATCTCGCTTCGGTTGCCGCGCCCGACGCTCAGACCGTCGTGATCACGCTCCGAAAGCCCCAAAGCAACTTCCTGATCAGCCAGGCGAACGTCGCGTTCGGAATTCTGAGCCCCAGCTCGATCGGGGCCAACGACGGCAACAATCCGAGCCTCGCCAAGAACCCGTACGCCCAGGGCAGCGGCGGATCCGGAAAGACGATGGTCGGGACCGGACCGTTCGAATGGAGCGACAGGGTCAAGGGCGAGCAGGTGACACTCGTCCGGAACCCGGATTACTCGGCCAGGGGCCCTTCGCCATACCTCGACGAGATCGTGTTCAAGGTCTTCGCCGACGCGGCCTCAGCCAGCGACGCACTCCAGAGCGGCACGGTCGACATGATCGACACGGTCGATCCGGCAAACCTCAAGGCCATGACCGGTTCGAAGGATCTGGCGGTCCTCGACCGGGGCGACTCCTGCGATCTGACTCAGCTCGCCCTGAACGACGGCGACACCCTGAACGGGGCCGCCGAACCTCCTGTCCGACCGGAACGTCCGCATGGCAATCGCGTCGGCCGTGAACAAGCAGTCATACGTGAGCGAGCTGTATTCCGGGGCCGCGTCAGTTGCCGACAACTGGCTGCCGTCCGGCGCGCTCTACTACAAACCGGAATACCTGCCGGCCTTCGACGTCAATCGCGCCCGCGGATACATGACGACGGCCGGGCTTGCGAGTGGCAAGGCCACGATCGACCTCTGGTATCCCGCCGCCGGCGTGGCCCCCTCGCTGGCCGATCCCAAGGCTCTCGCCACCGCCGTCGTCGCCGATCTCAAGACGATCGGGCTGGCGGTCAATCTGAAGACGGAGCCGCTGGCCAATATCACGGCCGACGCCGCCGCGGGAAAGCTCCAGGCCTGGATCATGAGCCAGACGTGTGTTTGGGACTCGGCGGACTACTTCCTGAACACCGCGTTTTTCCACTACACCGCTGGGGCGCCGTCGCCGGAGTTCTCGTACGCCAACGACAACCTGAACGCAACCATGAATGCCGCCCTCTCCGCAACCGACGAAGCCACGGTCAAGGCCGGCTGGCAGAAGGCCCAGGACCTCGTGGCGGCCGATATGCCGAGCGTGCCGCTGGTGACCGCCAAGCTGCCGGCCGTCGCCCGGAGCTACGTTCGAGGCATGGTCGCCTCAGGCAACATGGTCGAGATCCTGTCATCGGTCTGGCTCGACAAATAGCTGGCCCATCCAAAACCAGGGTGGAATAACCGCCCGATCGATGATTCATCTGTTCTGCCGTCCAGATTCGTATAGTTGTGTGACAACCGGGGCTATCTGGTATAGGGTTTTGACAGCTATTCGCCGTGTTTTTCGGTGGATGTGATGGCCGTTCTTGGAGGAGGTCGACCCGGCTGCCCAGCTGGCATCGCCCCGAACCGGGCCGTCGAGTGCGCAAGAGAAAGGGAGTGGACATGAAGAAACAATTGGCTTCGATGCTCGCCGTCGTGGCGCTCGTCGCGTCGGCCTGCACCAGCAGCAGCGCAACGCCGAGCGCAACCCCGGCGCGACGCCGGCCCCCGGTGGCACGCCGACTCCGGCGGCCGCGACTCCGACGCCCGCGCCGGCGGCCGGCGGCGGCAACATGGTCGTCGCCCTCGACGGCGACATGGTCCTTGCCGACCCCGCGCTCGTGAGCGACGGCAACTCGCTCTACGTCCAGGCCCAGGTCGTCCAGGGCCTCGTGGGCCTCAAGCCCGGAACCATCAGCGACGTCGTCCCGGTTCTGGCCTCGGCTCTGCCCACTGTCAGCGCCGATGGCAAGACCTATACCTTCAAGCTTCGGACCGGCATCAAGTTCCATGATGGGACCGACTTCAACGCCGACGCGGTGGTGTTCAACTACCAGCGCTGGCAGGCCTTCACCAAGGGTGACCTCCAGGACAACGCCTACTACTACGGCGCCGTCTTCGGTGGCTTCGGGACCGATTCCAACGTCGCCTCGGTAGCCGCCTCGGATCCTTCGACGGTGGTTGTCACGCTCAAGGCCCCCCAGTCCAACTTCCTGCTGTCCCAGACCCTGGGTGTCTTCGGAATTGAGAGCCCCACGGCTCTCCAGGCCGCCAAGGCCGACACCACCCCGATCAAGGACAACAAGTACGCCCAGGGTTCTCTCGCCCAGGGCGCCGACATGGTCGGCACCGGCCCCTTCATCTTCAAGGACTGGACTCCTGGCGACCACATCACGATCGTCAAGAATCCCACTTACTGGGATGCCGCCAACGCGGCCAAGCTCGACCAGATCACCTTCAAGCCCATCGGCGATTCGACCGCCAAGCTGCAGGCTCTGCAGTCCGGTGGCGTGGATCTTGCGTTCTCCATCTCCCCTCTGGACGTCAAGACCGCCCAGAGCTCCGGCCTCACGATCATCAATCGCGGCCAGTCGTGCAACCAGCTCAACCTGGCCATGAATCAGAGTGTCGGCGGCAAGGCGACCATCTACGCGGACAAGAACGTCCGACTGGCCGTCTCCGAAGCCGTCAACAAGTCGGCCTATGTCGACGCGTTCTATGCCGGCCAGGGCAAGGTTCCGACCGGCTTCATGCCGCCCGCGACCATCGGTTTCAAGGCGGAGACGCTCCCTTCCTTCAGCGCCACTCAGGCCAAGACGGACCTCGACAAGGCCAACCTGACCGCTGCCCAGAAGACGATCGACCTGTACTACCCCTCGAACGTCGTGCGGCCGTACATGCCGGATCCGAAGGGCATCGCCCAGGCCATCGCTCAGGACCTCCAGGCGATCGGGTTCACCGTCAATCTCAAGACTGAGGACTGGCACGGCGGCTACGTCAGCGACGCAACCGGCGGAAAGTTCTCGCTCTACCTGTTCGGCTGGACCTGCGACTGGGCCGGCGCCGACAACTTCCTCTACACGGCCTGGTTCGGATACCAGGGTGGCAAGCCGAACCTCCAGTTCGGGTGGAAGAACGACGCCGCCAACCAGGACATGCTCGACGCCCTCCAGGCTCCGTCCACGGACGCGGCCAACGCGGCGTGGGGCAAGGCCCAGGACGAACTGGCCAAGGATCTCCCGGTTGTGCCGATCGTGAACTCGACACCACCCGGTGCGTACACGACGAAAGTCCAGGGCTTCGTGCCCGCCGGCAACGCGATCGAGTACTTCAACACGGTCACTCTGAGCAAGTAGCTCGGAGGGCCCGGCGCTCGAGCCGGGCATGGCTTGAGGCGCGGTTCCGCCGCGCCTTCGGGCTGTAAGATTGGTTCAACGGGGCCTCCCGGGGTCACTCAAGACTCCGGGAGGCTCGCACTAATGGAGGACCTTTTCTCGGCGTGCTGAGGTTCATCGTCCGGCGCGTGCTCGTCGCGGTGCCGGTCCTCCTGGGACTATCGATAATCCTGTTCCTGTTCCTTCGGCTTCTTCCGGGTGGGGGTCCGGCGGAGGCCATCCTCGGTCAGCACGCTACGCCGCAGCTGGTTGCCCAGATCAACGCCAACCAGGGCTTCGACAAGCCGCTGTACGAGCAGTACTTCATCTATATCGGCAGGCTGCTGCACGGCGACTTCGGATCGAGCTTCATCGACGGTCGGCCGGTCGCGCAGACCTTTCTGATCCGCTTCCCTGGGACGGTCGAGTTGACCCTGGGAGCGATGCTGTTCGCCGTCGGCCTGGGGATCCCCCTGGGACGTCTCGCGGCGCGCCACCCGAACGGCTGGATCGACGGCATGGTTACGGTGATCTCACTGTTCGGGATCTCGATCCCGGTCTTCGTCCTCGGCTACACGTTGGCCTTCATCTTTGGGGTCCAGCTCCACTGGTTGCCCACCTTCGGCCAGCTCAACCCTCGCCTGGACATACCCTCGACCACCCATTTCGCGATCATCGACGCGCTCTTGACCGTCAAGTCCGACAACGTGCTCGACGCGATCTCGCATCTGATCTTGCCGTCGATCGCTCTCGGCTCGATTCCGCTCGCGGTGATTACGAGGATCACGCGGGCATCGGTGATCGAAGTCAGCAACGAAGACTACGTCCGGACTGCCCGGGCAAAGGGGCTTACCAATCGGCGCGTGGACAACCGCCACATCATGCGCAACGCGTGGTTGCCCGTGACCACGGTCATCGGGTTGCAGACGGGTGCGCTGCTGGCCGGCGCGGTCCTGACCGAGACGGTCTTCACCTGGAGCGGCGTGGGCTCGTGGGTCGTCACGTCCGTCCAGAACCACGACTTCATCGTCGTCCAGTCGCTCGTGCTCATCTTCGCTGTCATATTCATAACCGTGAACCTGATCGTGGACGTCGGCTACGCCTTCCTCAACCCTCGCATCAGGTACAGCTAGATGGCGATATCGGTTGCGGCCGCGGCCCCACGCGTCAGCGCCGGCCTGTGGCATGACGCCTTCCGCCGGCTCATGCGCAACGGCCCCGCCCTCGTCGGGCTGTTCTTCATCGCCGTCTTTGTCCTCGGCGCCATCCTGGCCCCGTACATCTCACATTTCGACCCCACGATTGGCTCGCTGTCCGACCGATACCAGGGTCCCAGCCTCACGCACCTGATGGGCACGGACAAGCTGGGTCGAGACGAGTTCACGCGAGTGCTCTACGGGGCTCGGATCAGCCTCACCGTGGGCGTGGTCGCGGTGATCTTCGGTCTGATCGGCGGAACGATCGTCGGTTCCATTGCCGGCGCGGCCGGAGGCATCGTCGACGGCACACTCATGCGGATCATCGACGTGCTGCTCGCCGTTCCCGGCATCCTGCTCGCGATCGGCATCGTTTCGTGGCTCGGCCACGGCGAGATCCAGATCATCCTGGCCGTCGGCATCTCCTACTCCCCGCAGTTCGCCAGGTTGCTGAGGGGCAGCCTCCTGGCACTGCGCGAATCGGACTACGTCACCGCCGCTCGCTCTATGGGCGCGTCTCCCAGCAGGATCCTCTTGCGCCACATGCTCCCGAACGCCCTCACACCCCTGATCGTCCAGGCCACGCTCGCGGCCGCTACGGCCATCATCGATGTGGCCGGGCTTGGCTTCCTGGGCCTCGGCCCGGGCGATCCGCGAATCGCGGAGTGGGGCGAGATGCTCACCGACGCCTCGAGCTTCCTCCAGAACTACCCGTACCTCATCTTCTTCCCCGGTGCCGCGATCGTGATCAGCGCGATCGGCTTCAACCTCCTGGGCGATGGGCTCCGCGAGGCCCTCGACCCGCGTCTCAAGCGCTAGGGCCCACCATGCATCTGCTCAGCATTCGCGACCTGGTCGTGCAGTTCAGAACACACGACGGCACGGTCCACGCCGTCAACGGAGTCTCGCTGGACCTCGACGAAGGCGAAGCTCTGGGTCTCGTCGGCGAGTCGGGCTGCGGCAAGTCCGTGACCAACCTTGCGGTCATGAGGCTCCTGCCAAAGCCTGCGGGCCGTATCGAAGGCGGCGAGATCAACTTCGAAGGTCAGAATCTCCTCGAGCTCGACGAGTCCGCGATGCGGGACCTGCGTGGCAAGGACATCGCGATGATCTTCCAGGATCCGATGACCAGCCTGAACCCGGTCCTCACGATCCTGGAGCAGATGGTCGAGACCATCCGGGCCCACCGCAAGATCTCCAAGGACGATGCCCGCCTCCGCACGATCGAGCTGCTGAGGATGGTCGGCATCCCCGAACCGGAGAAGAGGCTCAAGGACTACCCGCACCAGTTCAGCGGCGGCATGCGCCAGCGAGTGATGATCGCCATGGCGCTCGCTCTCGAGCCCAAGCTCCTCATCGCTGACGAGCCCACGACCGCGCTCGACGTGACCATCCAGGCTCAGGTCCTGGAGCTTCTCAGCAGCCTTGCCGCGGAACGCCACACGGCCCTGGTTCTCATCACCCACGACCTCGGCGTCGTCGCCGGCAGGACCCAGCGGACCAACGTGATGTATGCCGGCTTCGTCGTGGAAGCCGCGTCCACGCCGGATCTCTTCGCTCGGCCACGCCACCCGTACACGATCGGCCTGCTCCACTCCATGCCTCGCCTGGACGCACAGCCGGGTGAGCCACTACTCCCAATCGAAGGCGCCCCGCCGGATCTTCGGCAGGCACCCGTGGGCTGTCCCTTCGCGCCGAGGTGCGCCTGGGTTGTCGAGGAATGCTGGAAGAGCATGCCGCCGCTCGATCCGATCGATCCTCTGGTCGCCGTCGAGACGACGGGCCCGGGCGTCACTCATCGGGTCGCCTGCTGGAACGTGCCAACCGCGGACGAGGCTCGAGACGCCCGTCCGGAGCGATCCGGCTTTGTGCCAGCCGTACCGCCAGCGTCGGTCGAGCCGGCCCCATGAGCGAGACGATGAACGAAACGAACGGCCAGCAGGGCGTGCCCGTCGGCCGGGCAGTGGCCGCCCAGGCAGCCGCGGCCGCCCAGGCGGCCGTGGAAGGGCGGCCGCTTCTGGAGGTCAAAGACCTCCAGATGTACTTCCCAATCACGAGCGGCATTCTTTTCAATCGCCACGTCGGCGACGTCAAGGCAGTCGACGGCGTCGCGCTCACCATCCAGAAGGGCGAGACGGTCGGTCTCGTCGGCGAATCGGGTTGCGGCAAGAGCACGGTGGGGCGCACGATCCTCCGCCTCTACAAGCCGACCGGCGGCAGCGTCGTCTTCGACGGCCAGCCAATCACGGACCTCGAAAGCTCCCGGCTGCGCCCCATCCGGCGCCGGATGCAGATGATCTTCCAGGACCCCTACGCGAGCCTGAACCCGCGGATGACCGCCTCGGGCATCATTTCCGAGCCCATGGAGATCCACCAGTACGGGTCCAAGCAGGAGCGGCGCGAGCGCGTCGGCTACCTGCTCAAGACAGTCGGGCTCAATCCGGATTACGGCGATCGATACCCGCACGAGTTCAGCGGTGGCCAGCGGCAGCGCATCGGCGTGGCCCGCGCCCTGGCCCTTCACCCGGATCTGATCGTGGCCGACGAACCGATCAGCGCCCTGGACGTATCTATCCAGGCCCAGATCATCAACCTGCTCGAGCGGCTCCAGGGCGAATTCGGTCTGACGTACCTGTTCATCGCCCACGACCTGTCCGTGGTCCGGCACATCAGCGATCGCATCGCGGTCATGTATCTGGGCCGCCTTGTCGAAACCGCCACTTCTCGCGAGCTGTACGACCGGCCACTCCACCCGTATACCGTGGCGCTTCTGTCGGCGGTGCCGATACCGGATCCGGCGGTCGAGAGTCGCCGGCGGCGCATCATCCTGGCCGGCGACGTCCCGAGTCCATCGAGTCCGCCGCCCGGCTGCCACTTTCACACCCGCTGCTGGCTGCGGACCAGGCTCGGCAACCCGGAGCGGTGCGTGGAGGAGGTCCCGGCATTGCGCGCGCTGAGCACCGGGCATGAGGTTGCCTGCCACTTCGCCGAGGAAGTCGACGGTTCACCCGAGCAGAAGCTCCAGCTCGCTTCTCCCGTGACCCCCCAGGCCCACCCGGAGGCGGTTCCACCGACCGGGCCCAACCTGCCGGTAATCCCGTCCGCGGGCACGCGCCCGACCGGACAGGCGTGACCGAACCGCCAGGATCCCGTCCGGGCCGAAGCGCCGCTAGACTCGTCTAGTGAAGCCCATTCGGATCGCTTTGGCCCAGCTCGCGCCTCGGCTCGGCGCTCTCGACGAGAACCTCGCCCGTCACCACGCGCTCCTCGACGAGGCCCGGCGTGGTGGAGCGGATCTCGTCGTATTCCCGGAGCTCGGGCTGACCGGCTACCTGCTCCAGGATCTGGCCGGCGAAGTGGCGATGCGACGCGACGATCCACGCCTTGCCGAGCTCGCCGCGCACGCCGAGGGGACCGGCGAGGCCGCCGACCCAGACCGCAGTCCGTCAAGCCGATGTCGGCGGTCGTGTCGTTCGTCGAGGAATCGGACGACCACCGGCTGTTCATCAGCGCCGCGCTTCTCGAAGGCGGCGAGGTCCGCTTCGTCCACCGCAAGCTGTTCCTGCCCACCTATGGCCTCTTCGACGAGCGGCGCTTCTTCGCCGCAGGCGATCGTCTCCGGACGGTCGATTCGCGCCTCGGAGTGCGCCTCGGTCTGGCGGTTTGCGAGGACTTCTGGCACCTCTCCGTCCCCGAAACGCTCGCCCTCGACGGAGCCCACATCCTCATAAACGTTTCCTCGTCGCCCGGCCGCGACCTCGCGGCGATCCATGAAGTGGGCCTGGGGACGGCGGCTTCGTGGCGGAACCTGATGCGGACCTACGCCCAGCTCACGACGAGCTATGTGGTGTTCTGCAACCGCGTCGGGGTGGACGAGACGATCACCTTCTGGGGTGGCTCGGAGGTCATCTCACCGAACGGCGACGCGGTCTTCTCCGCGCCGCTCTTCGACGAGGGGCTGCACTTCGTAGACATCGACGCGGCGGAGGTCCGGCGGGAGCGGATCGGACTCCCTCTCCTGCGGGATGAACGTCCGGAGCTTCATCTGCGAGAGATGCGCCGGATACTCGCCGGGCGAGCGGACATGCCAGTCGATTTGGCGAGCGAGGCGGGCGACGCCGGCAAGGCCGGGGAGGTCGGCGCGGAGCCGATCGATGGAACGGCCGCCGAGCCGCCGGCGAAGGCCAGAGCGAACCGATGACAGGCGCCGGGATGCCCAGCGGGCGGTCGGCGGAAGAACTCAGCGACCTGTTCGAGCTCCCGCCCGAGCTCGCGATCGACGTCGAAGTCGCCAAGCGCGTCACCGTCGGCTTCATTCGGAACCAGCTGCGACAGGCAGGCTTCGACCGGGCGCTGGTGGGGCTGTCCGGAGGCATCGACTCCGCTCTGGTGGCGTATCTCGTGTCGCTCGCGATCAAGCCTGAGATGCTCCTGTGCGTTCTGATGCCCTACCGGACGTCTTCGCCCGAGTCGGTCGAGCACGCCCGCATGGTCGTGGATCGGCTCGGTTGCGCCAGCGATCTCGTGGACATCAGCCCGATGGTCGACGGCTATTTCGGCGGCGGGTCCGGCGCCACGGACGTCGGGGCGGCGGGCGCGGCCGGACTCGAGGCCGCTCCGCTCCGGCGCGGCAACTTCATGGCCCGCGAGCGGATGTGCGTCCTGTACGACCGGTCCGTGGCGTGGGGCGGCCTCGTGGTGGGGACGGGCAACAAGACCGAGACGCTCATCGGCTACACCACGCTTTTCGGCGACTCGGCCTGCGCCTTCAATCCCATCGGCGACCTCTACAAGAGCCAGGTCCGCCAGCTCGCCGCCGCCGTCGGCGTCCCCGACGAGATCATTCGCAAGGCTCCGTCGGCGGACTTGTGGCCGGGTCAGACCGACGAGTCCGAAGCGGGGTTCACATACCCGGAGCTGGACCGGCTGCTGTTCTGGATGATCGACAAGCGCCGCGACGAGGAGGAGCTCATGGCCATGGGCTTCAGCCAGGCGACGATCGATCGCGTCAAGCGGATGGTTGCCGTCTCCGAGTTCAAGCGCCAGGTCCCGCCCGTCGCGAAGCTGGGCCCCAGAACGACCGGCGTGGATTACCTGTATCCGAGGCGCCGGCCGGGATCGGCCAGGCGATGAGCAAGGGGAGGGGAGCGGGGACGGGTTCGGCGACGGGTTCGCCGCCGGGTCCGGCATCGCCCGAACTGCCGAACCGCACGGATCCTCCCGGCGCCGGCGGGCCCAGGGGCCGGCTCTACATCGTCGCCACGCCCATCGGGAACCTCGGCGACGTCACGTTTCGCGCCATCGAGACGCTCAAGTCCGTCCCGCTGGTGGCGGCCGAGGACACGCGGCTCACGCGGCGCCTGTTCGACAGGTACGAGATAACGACGCGCCTGATCAGCTACCACGCTCGGAGCAGCCCGGCCCGGGAGGAAGAGCTGCTGGCGCATCTCCGCTCCGGGCTGGACCTTGCGCTGGTAACCGACGCGGGCACTCCGCTGGTGAGCGACCCGGGCGCGGAGCTCGCCGCGGCATGGGCCGAGGAGGGCGGGGCCGTCGTCCCGATCCCGGGCGCATCCGCTGCCCTGGCGGCGCTCGTTGCCGCGGGCCTGGCCGCGCCACGCTGGACCTTCGAGGGGTTCCTGCCGCGGAGTGGCAAGGATCGCCGGGGGCGCCTGGCACGGATCGCCGCGGACGATCGGGCCTGCGTGATCTACGAAGCGCCCGGCCGCGTCGGAGCCACGCTCAGGGACCTCGCCTCGGCTGCCGGCCCGGACCGGCGGGCGGCCATTTGCCGGGAACTGACCAAACTCCACGAAGAGGTCGTTCGGGGCGCTCTGGGCGATCTGGCCACCCTTGCCGCCGAGGGCCGGATCACGCCGCGCGGCGAATTCGCCATCGTGCTCGAAGCCCGACTCGCTTCCGCCGGACACGGGTCCGCCGGACGTGCCGCGGGAGAGGCCGACGCCACGACCTCGCCGCCGGATCTCGCCGCGGCACGCGCGGAAGTCGACCGCCTGGTCGCCACGGGCCTGCGGAGAAGCGAGGCCGTCCGCCAGATCGTCGCCGCGACCGGAATCGATCGACGGACGTTGTATCGGCCCGACTGACAAGGGAGCGACATCTAGCGGTCCCGCCTGCGGCCGGTAGCCCGAAATGGGCTCTTACTCGTCCGGGCTATACAATCTGGATATTGAAGAGGTTGCGCTGTGACCTCTGGTTGTGAGACAGGGAGGCTCGCATGACCGCAAAGCCACGGATTGCGTTCGCGTTGCTCGCCGCTGCGGCGATCGTTGCCGGTTGTACAAATGCCGCCGCTTCGCCGACGCCCACGGCGACCCCGACGACGCCGCCGGCCACGCCAACGCCAGTTGCCAGCACGGCCGCCACGCCGGCACCGTCCGCGAGCGCTTCGTCCGCGCTCAAGATCGGCGTCGTCACCGACGTCGGCCGAGTCGACGACAAGAACTTCAACCAGTATTCGTATCAGGGCGCCAAGGATGCCGCGGATTCGCTCGGCGCCAGCGTCAGCTATCTGGTCCCGAAGGATGCCACCGAGTACGCGAAGGACATCCAGCAGTTCGTGGACCAGAAGACCAACGTCATCGTCACGGTCGGATTCAACCTGGGCAATGACACGATCAAGGCTGCCAAGGCCAATCCGGACACCTGGTTCATCGCGGTTGACGTCGCCCCGTGCGTCGATGCCACCGGCGCCCCGGACAGCACCTTCGCCTGCAAGGGCGACGCTGCCACGCTCCTGCCGCACCTGATCGGCATCCAGTTCCAGGAAGATCAGGCCGGATACCTCGCCGGCATGGTCGCCGCCGCCGTCAGCAAGACCGGCGTCATCGGCCAGCTCGGTGGCATCAACAGCAACCCGGCGGTCGTCCGTTACATGCAGGGCTACCAGCTCGGCGCCGTGGCGTACAAGGCGTCCACCAAGGTCGACACCGGCTTCTTCTCCACCGGCGACATCACCAAGGCCTACGGCGACCCGGTCTTCGGCAAGACCTTCAGCCAGCAGTTCATCAGCCAGAAGAAGGTCGACGTCCTGTTCCAGGTTGCGGGCGCGACCGGCAACGGCGCTCTCGACGCCGCCTGCGCCGCGAACATCCTCGCCATCGGCGTTGACGTCGACGAGTACCAGAGCTATCCGTCTGCGGACAAGTGCATCGTCACCTCCGCGGAGAAGCATCTCGCGAGCGCCGTAAACCAGACCATCAAGGCGATCGTCGGCGGTACCGCCAAGGGCGGCATCAGCAAGTTCGACGCCACCAACGACGGCATCGGCATTTCCAAGTTCCAGAACTCGGCCGTGACGCTCCCGGCCGATCTTCAGGGCAAGCTCGACGCGGCGCTCGCGGCCATGAAGGCAGGTACCCTCAAGACCTGCCCGGCCACGTGCGGCAGCGGCCTGTAGCCTCGGTTGTAACTTCCAGCACGCGATAACCTTGGAGCGGGTCGGCCCTCACCGGTCGACCCGCTCCGTATATCCGGCATACCTCAACACGGCGAGGCAGCCATGACACAGGACGGACCCGGCGTCCCCGCGCTCGAGATGCGTGGCGTAACCAAGCGTTACCCAGGGCGTCGTCGCCAACGACCACATCGATCTGGATGTGTGCCCGGGCGAGATCCACGCCCTGCTCGGTGAGAACGGGGCAGGCAAGACGACGCTCATGAACGTCCTGTACGGCCTTGCCCGGCCCGACGAGGGCGAGATCCTTCTCGACGGCAAGCCCGTCCACATCGCCAGCCCGGCCGACGCCATCGCGCGCGGCATCAGCATGGTCCACCAGCACTTCATGCTGGTGCCGGTGCTCTCCGTCGCGGACAACGTGATCCTCGGCGCCGAGACCATGGCGAATCCCATATTCCTCGATCGCAAGCAGGCGCGGCGCAAGATCGCCGACCTGGCCGGCCGGTTCGGTTTCGAGCTGGACCCGGAGGCCAAGGTCGGGTCGCTCTCCGTCGGACAGCAGCAGCGGGTGGAGATCCTGAAGGCGCTCTACCGCGAGGCTCGAATCCTGGTCCTCGATGAGCCGACCGCCGTGCTCACTCCCCAGGAGACGGAGGAGATCTTCGGCCTCCTGCGACGTCTCGCGGCGGATGGCCGGTCGATCTTCTTCATCAGCCACAAGCTCTATGAAGTGCTCGAGATCGCGGATCGGATCACGGTCATCCGGCGGGGCAAGGTGATCGGCGAGCGCCGTCCGGCGGAGACGACCGAAGAGGAGCTGGCCGAGCTCATGGTCGGCCGCGCGGTCGAGCTGACCGCCGACCGGGGCGAATCCCACGTCGGCCGGCCGATGCTCCGTATCGAAGGGCTGCGAGTCGCCGACGCCCGTCACCGCGACATCATCCCGGACCTGTCCCTGGAGATCCGAGCGGGCGAGATCCTGGGCGTCGCCGGCGTCGCGGGCAACGGCCAGGACGAGCTGGTCGAGTCGATCGTCGGCATGCGGACACCCCAGGGCGGCAAGGTGACGCTCGACGGCCATGACGTGACGGGCCTTTCGCCGAGGAAGATGAACATCGCCGAAGTCGCCTACGTTCCCGGCGACCGGCACCGCTTCGGCCTGATCCTGGGCTTCCCGGTCCACGACAACCTGGTGCTGACGAGCTACTACGCGCCGCCGTACTCCCGGTCCTTCCTGTGGAACGACGAGGCCATCGAGGAGTTCGCCGTCCGGCAGGTCGAGAAGTTCGACATCAGGACGCCGTCCGTGGACGTTCCCGCCGCGACGCTCTCGGGCGGCAACCAGCAGAAGATCATCGTCGCCCGCGAATTCGACCGGCCTATCAAGCTGCTCGTTCTCGACCAGCCGACCCGTGGCCTCGACGTGGGCAGCATCGAGTTCATCCACAACCAGATCATCGCCAAGCGCGATGCCGGCGCGGCAGTTCTCCTGGTCTCGGCGGAGCTCGACGAGGTGATGGAGATGTCGGACAGGATCGCGGTCATGTACCGCGGCCGGATCGTGGCGGAGATGGACGGCCGCACGGCCGACAAGAGCGAAGTCGGCCTGTACATGGCAACCGGCGGCAAGGAAGCCGGGGCGGAGGCGACGGCGTGACCAGACGAGTTATCCAGAGCCTGGCCGAGCCACTCGCCGCCATCCTCCTGGCGCTCCTCGTGGGCGGAATCATGATCTTCCTGCTCAGCGGGCTGGTTCCGGGCCGTCAGCCATTCGATGCGCGGCTGCCTATCGACGCCTACAGCGCCCTCGTCGGCGGCATCTTGAGCTTCAACGGCCTGACTTCGACGCTTGTCTATTCCGCTCCACTGATCCTGGGGGGCCTGGGCGTGGCGGTCGGCTTCAAGGCCGGACTGTTCAACATCGGCGGCCGCGGCCAGTTCCTGATGGGCTCCATTGCCTCGGTCGCCGTGATCTCGGCGATCGGCGGTTCGACCGGTCCGTGGATCGCCATACCGCTGGCCTTGCTTGCCGGCGCCCTGGCGGGGGCTCTCGCGGGCTTCATCCCGGGCTTCCTCAAGGCCGTCTCCGGGGCGCATGAAGTCGTCACCACGATCATGCTCAACTACATCCTGTTCTACGTCAGCAACTGGGCCATCAAGGGACCGCTGACGCTTCCGCGGGCTCCCCAGCCGACCACCCACGACGTCAGCGGCCTGAACGGCGCGCTCTACATCCTGCCCGTTCACCCGAGACCTCCACATCGGCGTCTTCATCGCCCTGTTCGCCGTGCCGATCGTGTGGTTCCTGCTCTACAGGACCACCCTCGGCTTCGAGATCCGCGCCGCCGGCGCCAATCCGGACGCGGCCAGGTACGCGGGCATGAAGACGCGGCGCCTGATCGTCCTGACGATGTCGATGTCCGGCCTGCTGATGGGCCTGGCCGGATCCGTCACCCTGCTCGGCCAGGTCCACCAGACCTCGTTCGGGTACGACACCGGCATCGGCTTCGACGCCATCACGGTCGCGCTTCTGGCTCGCTCGAACCCGATCGGCGTCCTGTTCTCCGGGTTGCTTCTTGGGGCTTTGCGGGCCGGTTCTCCGGCGATGCAGAGTCAGGCCGGGGTTCCGCCGGACCTGATCAATGCCCTCCAGGCGATCATCTTGCTGTTCCTGATCGTGAACATACTCAGACGGGTCCTGGCCAGGCGCCGGGCCGGCACGACCACCCCCGAGCCGACGGCTCTGACGGCCGGGAAGTACAGCACGGAGTCGGTTCCATGAGCGGCATCCCCAGCGCTCTCGACGCCATACCGCTTATCGGCCTGGTATTCCAGCTCCTGGGGTATCTGATCGAGAACATCAACCCCATCTCCGCCACGACCGTGGCCGTCTCGGTGCCGATCGCTCTCGCGGCCCTGTGCGGCGTGATGTGCGAGCGGTCAGGCGTAGTCAACATCGGCCTCGAAGGCATCATGCTCATCTGCGCCTTCGTCGGCTGGTATGCCTCCGCACTGGTCGCCGGGGCTCTCGGACCGGAAGAAACGCCCTTCCCGATCTTCGGCGCGACGCCGGCTCTCATGATCGGCGTTCTCGCGGCCATCGTGGCCGGCATGCTCGTTTCGCTGCTCCACGCCTGGCTGTCCATCTCCGCGAGGATCGACCAGATCATCGGCGGCACGATCATCAACATCGGCGCGGCCGGGATCACGGGCTATCTCTACACCCTCGTGTCCGGCCAGTCGCTGACGGGCGCCGGGCAGTTCACGCCGCTCGCGGTGCCCCCGGAAATCGTCAACGTGCCGCTGGTCGGCTGGCTCCTGAATGCCGTCCTGAACCAGGGTCCGATTGGCCTCACGACGATCATCATCGTGATCGTCTTGCAGATCATGCTCTTCCGGTCGCGCTGGGGACTGCGGACGCGAGCGGCCGGCGAGCACCCTCGAGCGGTCGAGACCGTGGGCATCGACGTCATTCGACTCCGCTACCGCAACGTGGTCATGTCCGGAGCGCTGGCCGCCCTCGGGGGCGCCTGGCTGAGCATGGAGTACGGGACGCAGTTCCAGGCCAACATGACCAACGGGCGCGGATTCATCGGCCTCGCGGCCATGATCGTGGGCCGCTGGTCGCCCGTGGGGGCGTTCGGAGCGGCGCTGCTCTTCGCCTCCGCGACCGGCTTGAGCCTCTCGATCACCATCTCGCCGCCAACGGGCGATCTGGGCAACGTGTTCTCCTACATCCCCTCCGAGTTCTGGGACGCTCTGCCGTACATCATCACGATCGTGATTCTGGCCGGGCGTCGTGGGGCGATCGATCGCCCCGGCGGCCGACGGTCAAGCCGTACGAGCGCGAGTCGGCGAGCTGACCTCCCGGTAGTCCGGTTTCCGGCCGATACCTCAGGGGCTCGGGCCGAGCTTCCGAATCGACGCTGCCCGGGCCGAGTGCGGGTGGCGACGATGGCGATCCAGAACTGCTGGGAGTTCAAACGGTGCGGGCGCGAGCCGGGAGGCCCGCGGGCCAAGGACCTCGGCGTCTGTCAGGCAGCCATCGAGGCCCGAGCCGCGGGCGCCAATCGTGGTCGCAACGGCGGGCGGGCGTGCTGGGCGATCGCCGGGACCCTGTGCGGTGGCAAGGTCCAGGGGTCATTCGTGGCCAAGGCGGCAAGCTGCCTTCAATGCGACTTCTACGGGCTCGTCGTGCAGGAAGAAGGATCCAGTCTGGCCAATACCAGGGATATCCTCTCCCGCGTCCGCTGAGTTCTCGGCGCTAGCGACGAGGCGCATCGTCCGAGGTCGTCAGGCAGGGCGCTCGTAGGTCGCGATGATCACGCCGGTCGTCGAGATCCGGGAGTCCGTCAGCCGCCAGGGAATCGTCGGCCCTGTTTCGGCAAAGAGCCGCTGACCGGCGCCGAGCACCAACGGGTGGATCAGCAGGATCATCCGGTCCACGAGGTTGCTCCGCAGGAGCGAGCGGACGAGCTCGCCGCTGCCCAGGATGAGCACGTCCTTGCCGGGCCTGGCCCGGAGGCCGGCTACCGTCTCCTCGGCCTCGCCCTTGAGCAGTGTCGAGTTGGCCCACGGCAGCGGCCCGTCCAGCGTGCGCGAAGCCACGTACTTGCTGGAGTTGTCCAGGATCGGGCTGAAGGGGTTGTCCGTCCGGCCGTGCCAGACCGAGTAGAAGTTCTCATACGTGTGGCGGCCGAAGAGGAGCGAGCCGGTTGTCCCCGAACCCTCGGACGCCATCCCCGCCGTGATGGCGTCGGCGTATGGCGCCGCCCAGCCGCCGCGATCGAAGCCGCCTCGCCGGTCTTCGTCGGGATGCCCCGGACCCTGCATGACTCCGTCGAGGGTGATCGATAGGAACACGACGATGTCGCTCACTGCCGCTCCTCCGAACGCACGATCGAGCTGAATCTACGTGGAACGTAGGTATCGGACCAGGGGTGTGCCGGTTTCCGACGTCGGGCGTCGATTTCGGGCCCGCCTGTCGGTTGGCGACGTCAGATGTCGGTATCGAACGGGCGACCTGCCGGTTTCCGACGTCGGGCGTCGATTTCGGGCCCGCCTGTCGGTTAGCGACGTCAGATGTCGGTATCGAACGGGCGACCTGCCGGTTTCCGACGTCGGGCGTCGATTTCGGGCCCGCCTGCCGGTTGGCGACGTCAGATGTCGGTATCGAACGCGCGACCTGCCGGTTTCCGACGTCGGGCGTCGATTTCGGGCCCGCCTGTCGGTTGGCGACGTCAGATGTCGGTATCGAACGCGGGGCCTGCCGGTTTCCGACGTCGGGCGTCGATTTCGGGCCCGCCTGTCGGTTGGCGACGTCAGATGTCGGTATCGAACGCGCGACCTGCCGGTTTCCGACGTCAGCCGTCGATTTCGAGCCCGCCTGTCGGTTGGCGACGTCAGCCGTCGATTTCGAGCCCTCCCGGCCCGGCCCGGCCCCGCAGATCAGGCGTTGCGAAGCAGCGAGGGGTAGAAGACGGACTTGCCCGCGGCCTGCTTGACCCGGCGCCACTCGTCGAGGACGACGAACTGCTTCGTTGGCCGCGGCGATCGAGCGCTCCTCGGCCCCGTTGTCGCCGAAAGCGTTCGTCGCCCGGTTCGCGACTGCGCCCAGGACGGCGCCGCTTCTCATGCCGAACAGCCGGGTCAGCAAGAACAGGGCGGAGCATTCCATCTCCAGGCAGGCGACGCCCGCCTTTCGGAGATCGTCGATCACCCCGTCCGCGGCCGACTGCCAGAAGCCCCCGGTCACGGGCCGTTCCTGGCCCAGGTAGAACGAGCCCACGCTGGCCACGACGCCAAGGTGATAGCGGAAGCCGAGCCGCTCGCACGCTTCGACGAGGGCCATGTAGACCTCCGGCTCGGCGAAGGCGGGATGCTCCGGCGGCAGGTATCGGTCCGTCATCCCGTCTCGGCGAACGGCGGCCACCGGGATTATCAAGTCCCCGAGCTCGATCTCCGGCCGAAGGGCGCCGCACGTCCCGACGCGGATTACCGTTTCGCCGCCGATCACCGCGAACTCGTGCGTGGCGATCTCCAGCGAGGGTGCGCCCACGCCGCTCGATATCGCGCCGATCTCGACGCCTTTGTAGGTCCCGCGCGCGGATCGGAATTCGCGATGGAAGGCCAGTTCGACGCCGTCGTCCCAGGTTTGGCGCATCCGATCCACGCGACCCGGGTCGCCCGGCATCAGGATGGTCGAAGGGATCTGGCCCGCGGAAAGATGAAGGTGATACTGTGCCCCCGCCTCATTGGTCGGGGCGTCGGCGCGGCGGTTGCCGGAATTGGTGGAAGACGTGGTCGCCGGATCTGCTGCCATCGCTCGTCGCTCTCCTCGCCGCGGGGCTTGTTGGGCAGAAGCTATCACTCTTGCGGTCTTGTGCTCGCCGGGCCGTGGAGATGGCTTCGGGTAAGCCGCCGGCAACCAGACGGCAGCGATGAGGTGAGACGTGGCCGGTCCGGGGATCGAACTGATAGATCGAGCCGAGGCGTCCCGGCGGCTGCCCGAATTCGATCGCCTGCTCGAGGCGGCGCTGCTCGCCCAATCGCGGGCCCGGGCTCCGTACTCGCGGTTCCAGGTTGGAGCGGCCGTGTTGACCGGCAGCGGCGCGATCCACATCGGCTGCAACGTCGAGTCGGCGTCGTACGGAGCCACGATCTGCGCGGAGCGGAGTGCGGTCGTTGGCGCGGTTGCGGCCGGTGAGAATGCCATCCGGGTTTGCGTGGTCGTGACGCCAACCGCCGATCCCTCGAGCCCGTGCGGGATCTGCCGCCAGCTCCTCGCGGAATTCGGACCGGAGATGCAGATATTCGCGGCTTCGAGCGTCGGCAACGGCGTGTACGCGGCGCGGCTTGCCGACCTTCTGCCGCTGGCTTTCTGGGCGAAGAACCTCGACGCGGCCGAACCCGCGCAGGGCCAGGCCGCCGACGAAGCCACGACGCCGGACCGATCCGGCAACGCCGTCGGAAGGAGGCCGAGCGTGAGCGCAGGCCGATCGTTCGAGCTCGGGCGGGAGATCGCGCCGGCCGAGCAGGGTGAGCGGTTGGACGAGCTCGTCGCGGCGGTTCGTGCCCGGACGGGGCTCGAGCCTCGCGTCGGCCTCGTGCTCGGATCGGGCCTCGGCGGTCTGGCCGATTCGATGCAGGTCGAGGAGGCGGTTCCGTTCGGCGATCTGCCCGGCTGGCCGCCTGCCACGGCGCCCGGACACGCGGGACGACTGCTGTTCGGCCGCCTCGCCGGAGTCCCCGCGGTCATCCAGCAAGGCCGGTTCCACCTCTATGAAGGCCACTCGGCCGGTTTCGTTGTCCAGCCCGTGCTGCTGATGGGTCGGTTGGGGGCGGGCGTGGTCGTGCTCACCAACGCGGCCGGCGGGGTCAACCCGGCGTTCGGCGCGGGAACGCTGATGGTCATCACCGACCACCTGAACCTGACCGGCCGACATCCGCTCGTTGGCCCAAACGACACGGCGATCGGCGAGCGGTTCCCGGACATGACGAACGTTTGGGACCTCGACTTGCGGGCGCGGCTCCTCGCGGCGGGCGAAGCCGAGAGCGTCGAGCTGCAGCGGGGCGTGTATGGCTGCTTGACCGGTCCCAGCTACGAGACACCGGCTGAAGTTCGGATGTTGGGCCGCCTCGGGGCGGACGCCGTGGGCATGTCCACCGTGCCCGAGGCTATCGCCGCCCACTGGGCCGGCATCCGTGTCTGTGGCGTCTCGCTGGTTACGAACCCGGGTGCGGGGCTTTCCGCCGCGCAGCTCACGCACACCGAGGTGCTGGCCGCCGCCGAGGCCGCCGGCCCAAGGCTCGCCAGGGTGATCGCCCGGTTCGTCGCCGAGTTGTAGACCGCGGAGGTCGGGGCCCATCGGGCGCGCGACGGCGAAGCATCTCCCGAATCGGCCCGACCAGGCGACGCCCGTCGCGGCCGCTCCGTTGCTTGCGGCGGGAATACAATCGCCGGGCACCCGTTCCGCCGAGCGCGAAGCTGGGCCGACGGGTGGAGGAGGCATGCATGAGTCACCGCGCTCCGATTCGGATCCTGGCCGTGGTCGCAGCCGCCAGCCTGGTGTTCGCCGCTTGCGGGTCGAGCGCTCAAACACCAGTGACCTTGACACCCACCCCGGCAGCCACACCGACGACCGACGCGACCGCGACTCCGGCAGCGACGCCGACAGCCGGCGCGACCGCCACGACCACTCCCGCGGCGACCCCAACTGCCGACCAGACGGCGACCGCCACCCCGGCAGCCACTCCGACCGCCGCCGTGACCGCGTCACCGACCCCGGCGGCGACTCCGACCCCGAGTTCGGCAGCGACCCCGACTCCGGCAGCGACCCCGACTCCGGCAGCGACGCCCACGCCCTCATCGGCTCCGTCGGCGACCCCGACGTCACCGGCCGCATTCTGCTCGGGAACCGCGGATAACCAGGCCTTCTTCATGAAGGCCGCGCACGGCATCACGGCCACCGTCTACTGCCCGACTCAGCTGCCCAGCGGCTGGGCAATTACCTCCGGCAGCTGGCAAGGCACGAAGAGCGGTGGCTGGATGGACGTGACCTACAAGTACAAGAACACCAACCAGACCTTCGAGATCAAGGAGGGGGCTTTCTGCCTGGATCCCGCCATCCAGTGCACCGGAGGCGCCCTCATCCTCGTCCAGTCGGGCGTCCATTTCGACGGAATCTCCACCAACCTTGCCTCGTACGGCGGACCCGAGACCTACCTCATGATCATCAACCCGGGCAAGACCAACGCCTACTTCCTGATCATGCACAACATCACGCAGGCCACCGCGGTAACGATCGGCGCCAACGTGAAGGCCGTTCCCGAGAGCTGAGCCCCGGATTCGAATTTCCGGGGCGCGGCGGAGTGGGGGAGAACGCGCCGCGCCCCGGGGTTGACTGCTAGGCGAGGACGAGGACTTCCTCGTCGTCCGAGGGCTGCTCCTCGGCCGCCTCGTCGGGCATCGTTCTGACGCCGACCTCGGCCGCCTCGTTCGGCGAGATGGCCGACTCGTCGGTCGTCGTTTCGGCCGCGGCCTGGGTGGCGAGCGCGTCGGCCTGGTAGTCCTTCTTGCGCCGCCCCGACAGCATCTCTACCGACGTGGCGACGACTTCGGTCTTCCAGTGCCTGGTTCCACGGTCGTCGTCCCACTGGCGCGTCTGGAGCCTGCCCTCGATGGCCACCTGCTGGCCCTTGCCGAGGTACTGACCGCACACGACGGCCAGGCGGTCCCAAACGACCACATTGTGGAATTCCGCATGCTCCTTGCCGGCGCCGCGGTACTCGCTGGTTGCCACGGCGAACGTGGCCACGGATGAGCCGCTGGCCAGCGATCGCAGTTCCGGATCGCGCGTCAGCCGGCCGGTCAGAAGGACCTTGTTCACGGTCCTGATCTCCTCTCGCGGCGCCGCCCCTTCCGACGGCGCCCTCTCGTTACGGCGGGTGAGGCGAAAGGTAGAGGGCGCCTCTTCACCGCCACTTACCTGCCGCTTATCTGCGAGGGCCGCTCCGCGACCAATTGCCGGCCGGCGTCCCTCCAGGCCTCGGGAAGGACCTCAGGTAGGCACCATCTCCACAAGGGCCTCGTGGACCGGCGGAGTAGGATTGCCCTGCGTCACGCCAGAGCAGTCATCGTCGGAGGGAAGTGGTATGTGGCACCCGATGCGGCCGCCATCCAAAGACATCCTGTGGCTGTCGCGGTGATCGCGCATCCTGGTGATCGTCGGGCTGTACATCTATGTCATCCCGGACCTGCTGCAGCCGATGATCTAGTCCTCCGGCAAAACGGGCCGCGCGGAGCGGGGCTAGCGGAGGACAATCTGGCGCAGGGCGCCGAGGGCCCGCAAGTAACGACGAGCCGTGCCACTGGCAACGCCGTGTTCGACGTCGGTTGTGCGGGGTTCGCCGCCGCCCTCGCACTGGCGGTGAGCGCAGGCCTTGTCTGGACGTTGGCTCGCAACGATTGCCATGCCCTGACTCCCGACACCAACGCCCTTTACGGCCTGCTGCTGGCGTGGACGATCGGGGTGCTCGCCGCGCCGGCGGCCGTGATCGTCGGCGTCGTGGTTGTGCGGCTGTCGTCACGACGGCTCGGGTATGTCGCCGCGCTGGCCGTCGCGATCGTCGTCGCCTACGGGCTAACGGCCGCCTTTCTGGCTGCTCCGCCCGGCGCCTCTGGGACGTGCCCCGGCAATGTCCCGCCCTGGTGGCCGAGCTGGCTGCCTATCTGAACCGGATCCGATCCGGCCCCTCTTGACACGCTGGTTCCCGCGCGGCATAGTCTTGAACATATGAGCAGCATGGCCGCACATTTGAGCATGCAACCGACAGCCGCCGCGGCGACGCTTGGCCAGGACGTGCTGGGTCTGGAGACCCGGCTGATGCTCCGTGCGGCGCAGCTCTACTACCGGCTGCACCTGACCCAGGATCAGGTCGGAGAGCGATTGGGCGTCAGCCGGTTCAAGGTCGGCCGCCTGCTCGATCGGGCGCTGCGTGAATCGGTGGTGCGGATCGAGATCGTCCATCCCGACATCCGGCTCGTCGAACTCGAGGACAGCCTGGTCGCCCGGTTCGGCCTGCGGAGTGCCGTGGTCGTGGACGTGCCGCCCACCACCTCCGCGATGGACCAGGAGCTTCTCGCGCGCGAGCGCGTCGCCGCGGCCGCGGCGGCGCAGCTGACCGCCTTGAGGCCGACGGGGGCCATCGGCGTGTCGTGGGGCCGCACCATGCTCGAAGTCTCGGCCCATCTTCGGCCGGGCTGGACCGCCGCTTCGGAGATCGTCCAGCTCAACGGCGCGATGTCCCGTTCCGCCCGCCCAACCCGGGCCCAGGAGGTCGTGGAGCGGTTCGGGCTGACCAGCGGTGCCTCGATCCAGCTGATGCCGGCTCCCGCGATCGTCGGCTCGCCCGAACTGCGCGAGGCGCTCGAGAAGGACGCGTCCATCGGCGAGACGCTGGCCGCTGCCCGCGCGGCGCAGACGGCCGTGTTCAGCATGGGCGTCCTGGGCGCGGAGAGCGCCCACGTGGCGTCGGGCTTCATCGGCGACCCGGACCTCGCGGCGCTGGCCACTGCCGGTGCGGTGGGTGACGTGCTGGGCCGGTTCCTGGCCATCGACGGTCGAATTGCGCTGCCGTCGCTCGACCGGCGGACGATCGGGCTGCCGCTCGAGGAGCTCCGCGCCAAGTCGCTGACCGTGGGAGTTGCGGCAGGGCCGGGCCGCGGCCCCATCGCCCTCGCGGCGCTCAGATCCGGCTGCATCAACGTCATGGTCACGGACGAAGAAACCGCGAAGTGGGTGATCGACCATGCATGACCCGCGAGATCGGATGCATCCCACCGCGGACGAGGTCCGCGCAGATCGTGCGCGGGATCGTCGACGCGACGCTCGGCGGCGACGGGGCGGCGCGACGCGTGCCGACGACCGGCCCAGCATCGGCTCACGACAGCCACGGCGACCCGGCTCCGCGACCGCCGCTCCGGCCGCCGCCGGCCCCGAGACCATCGCCATCGGCGCCGACCATGGCGGCTCCGCGCTCAAGGACGTGCTTGCCAGGATGCTGACCGAGGCCGGCTACGCGGTCCGCGACTGCGGCACCCACGGCAGCGACCCCGTCGACTACCCCGACATCGCCCATGACGTCGCCCGCCTCGTCGCGGACGGAACCTGCAAGTGGGGGATCATCCTCGACGGCGCGGGGATCGGTTCCTGCATGGTGGCCAACAAGGTGCCGGGCATTCGCGCCGCCCTTTGCCACGACCTCTCGAGCGCCCGGAACAGCCGCGAGCACAACCACGCCAACGTGCTCACGCTCGGCGCTCGCTTCATCGGCGAGGGGCTCGCGATCGAGATCGTTCGGGCGTGGCTCGGGACGGCGTGGGCTCCCGGACGTCATGCCGCTCGGGTAGACAAGATCACGGCGGTAGAACGCCGCTACATGGCTGAGGCCGGTGAGGTTCGACGATGACGGAGGCGAAGATCAACCGCGACGAGCTCGTCGAGCGGATCACGAGCCAGGTGATGGCGTCGCTGGGCGGGCTCGGGCCGGCGGGTTCGGCGGCCACGCTGACCGGCCAGGACGGGCCCTGCGCCACATGCGTGGGTGCCTGCGCCGCCCAGTGCGCGGTCCGAGTTCGAGATGTCGTGGCAGGCGGTGCCTCGCGCGTCGAATACCACGGCCAGGCCGCCGACGTGCCGACGGATCTCGCCCGCTACATCGATCACACGCTCCTTCGGCCCGACGCCGTCATCGGCGACATCGACAAGCTGTGCGCGGAGGCGGCCGAGTACCGGTTCGCGGCGGTCTGCGTCAACCCGACCTGGGTTCATCGCGCGGCCGAGAAGCTGCGGGACTCGGACGTCGGGGTCGCCTCGGTCGTCGGCTTCCCGTTCGGCGCCACGCCAACGGAGATCAAGGTCTTCGAGGCCCGGCGGGCGATCCGAGACGGCGCCCGCGAGATCGACATGGTCATCAACATCGGGGCGCTCAAGAGCGGCATGCAGGCCCAGGTCCGCGACGACATCGCCAGAGTCGCCGAGGCCTGCCACGAGTCGGGCGCCATCTGCAAGGTGATCATCGAGACCGGCCTCCTCACGGACGCCGAGAAGGTCGTCGCCTGCCGCCTGGCCCAGCTGGCCAGGGCCGACTTCGTCAAGACGTCCACCGGGTATGCCAAGGGCGGGGCGACCGTCTTCGACGTGGCGCTGATGCGCGAGACCGTCGGCCCAAAGATGGGTGTCAAAGCCTCCGGCGGCATTCGCACCGCCGAGGACGTCCAGGACATGATCGCGGCCGGTGCGACCCGGATCGGGGCGTCCGCCGGCGTCAAGATCGTCACGGGAGAGAAGGGCGCACATGGCCAATATTGACCTTCGGGCTTACGTCTTCCTCGACAGTCTCCAGGCCCAGTACGCAGCCTTCCTCGGGACGGTCGCGCAGGGTTTCCTGCCGCTCGCCGGAGACGCCTCGCTGCAGATCGAGATCTCGCCAGGGATCGAGATCAACCGCCTGACCGACATCGCCCTCAAGTCGACGACGGTCAAGCCCGGCATGCAGATCATCGAGCGCTACTACGGCATGCTCGAGATCCACTCGTCGTCGCAGGCCGAGGTGCGAGCCGCCGGCGCGGCGATCCTCTCCGACATCGGCCTGGCCGAGACGGACCGGATCAAGCCGCATGTCCTGTCCTCGCAGATCATCCGCCGGATCGACGACCACCAGGCCCAGCTCATCAACCGCACGCGCCACGGCCAGATGCTGATCCCCGGCCAGACGTTGTACGTGCTCGAGCTGGAACCGGCCGCCTACGCCGCGCTGGCGGCAAACGAGGCCGAGAAGGCAGCCCACATAAACATCCTCGAAGTCCGGTCCTTCGGCTCGATGGGTCGCATCTACCTCGGCGGCGAGGAGCGCGACATCGACGTCGGCTGGCGCGCGGCGCTGGCGGCGATCGAAGGGCTCGAAGGACGAGACGCGAAGGCATAACGGCAGCGACAGCGGCGGCGATCGAGAGGTCGGACGGCCGAAACCAGAAGGAGACACGCTCGATGGCAGAAGCGCTTGGAATGATCGAAGCCCGCGGCTTCGCGGCAGTGGTCGAGGCCGCCGACGCGATGGTCAAGGCGGCCAAGGTCGAGCTCGTCGGCTACGAGAAGACCGGCGGCGGATACGTGACCGCGGTGGTCCGGGGCGACGTCGCGGCCGTCAAGGCGGCGGTCGACGCCGGCGTCCGAAACGCCGCCAAGGTCGGCGAAGTGGTCGCCAGCCACGTGATCGCCCGCCCGCATGTCAACGTGGACCTCGTCCTGCCGCTCGGTCGGCTCGAGGAGGCCAAGGCCGAGGTCGGCCAGAAGTAGCCCACGCAGAGTGGCGGCGCGCCGGCCTCGTCCCGGCGCGCCGCTCGAGCAGGCGGTGACGAGATGCTCCTTGGACGGGTTACCGGGACCGTTGTCGCGAGTCGCAAAGAGCCGCTGATGGAGGGCTGGAAGCTCCTCGTGGTGCGCCAGCTCGACGCCGAGAACCATGAGGCCGGCGGCTACGTCGTGGCCGCGGACACCGTCGGCGCGGGCGTCGGCGAGGTCGTCCTGTACGCCACGGGAAGCTCCGCCCGCCAGACGGAGACGACGCGGGACCGGCCGTGCGACGCCGTGATCATGGCCATCGTGGACACGTGGGAGATCGGCGGCACGGAGGTCTACCGCAAGTAGCGGGCGAACACCATGAGCGAGCTCGACGAACGCGAAATCACCGAGATCATCGAACGGGTCCGGCGCCGCGTGTCGGCGGCCGGCGAGGCGCGGCCCGGCGAGGGTCTGCGCGCCGAGGCCGAGCTCGCGACTGCCGCTGCCGCCACGGCCGAGCTCGGCGACGGCATCCACGCCACGATCGACGAGGCCGTCGCCGCGGCCGCCCGCGCATTCGCGGAATTCCAGGCTCAGGGTCTGGCCGGCCGGAAAGTCATCATCGACGCCGTCCGACGCTCCATGCTCGATCATTCCGAGCAGCTCGCGCGGATGGCCCACCAGGAGACCCACCTCGGCCGGGTCGAGGACAAGATCGTCAAGAACCGGCTCGTCGCCTCCAAGGCGCCCGGCCCCGAGGACCTCGAAGTCCAGGCCACCACCGGTGACGCGGGCATGATGGTCACCGAGTTCGCGCCGTTCGGCGTCGTGGCCGCGATCACTCCGGTGACCAACCCGACTTCGACGATCATCAACAACACGATCAGCATCGTCTCGGCCGGCAACGCCGTCGTCTTCAACGCCCACCCGAGCGCGAAGCGATGCTCCGCCGAAACGATCCGGCTCATCAATCGCGCGATCGTCGGTGCCGGCGGTCCCCGGAACCTGGTGTCGGCGGCCGCCACGCCGACCATCGACACCGCCCGCGCCCTGATGACGCATCCTGGCGTCCGGGTTCTGCTCGTCACGGGCGGTCCCGCGGTCGTCCGCGAGGCGCTCAAGTCCGACAAGCGAGCCATTACGGCCGGACCGGGCAATCCGCCCGCGGTCGTGGACGCAGACCGCCGACATCGAACGCGCGGGCCGCGACATCGTCCGCGGTGCCTCGTTCGACAACAACATCGTTTGCATCGACGAGAAGCTCGCCATCGTCGTGGACACCGTGGCCGACCGATTGATCCGGGCGATGACGCAAAACGGCGCGTACCTGCTCAAAGAGCACGAGCTCCGCCGCCTGGAACGCGTCGTCTTCAAGGAGCTCGGCCAGCCCGGAAAGCCCGGCGTCATGAACGCCGCCTGGATCGGCCAGGACGCGGCGAAGATGCTGGCCGAGATCGGCGTCCAAACGGACGCGGCCCCGCGCCTCCTGATCGCCGACGTGCCGCGCGACCACAGCCTCGTCTGGACCGAGCAGATGATGCCGCTGCTGCCGGTCGTCCGGGTCGGCACGGTCGATCAGGCGATCGATCTGGCGGTTCGGGCCGAGCATGGCTTCCGGCACACGGCCTCGATCCACTCCACCAACGTCGAAACCATCACAAGGATGGCCCGCGCCATGAACTGCAGCATCTTCGTGACCAACGGGCCCAACTTCGCCGGCCTGGGCGAGGGCGGCGAAGGTTTCACCTCCTTCTCGATCGCCAGCCCGTCCGGAGATGGCTTGACCCGGCCGCGAACCTTCTCGCGCGAACGGCGGATTACCGTCGTCGGCGCGCTCCGGATCGTTTGACGTGCCGGACAACCTCGCGTTCGAACCCGCTCTGGCGCTCATCGAGCTCGACTCGATCTCGGCGGGGATCGCCACCGGCGACGCCATGGCCAAACGCGCCCCGATCGACGTCCTCCGGGCAGGGACCGCTCATCCCGGCAAGTACCTCGTCCTCGTGGGCGGCTCGGTCGGAGACGTCGAAGAGGCGCTGACCGCGGGCCGCGAAGTCGGGGCATCGGCGATTCTCGACGTCGTGTTCCTGCCCAACGCCCACCCGGAGCTGATCGCCGCGATCGGCGGAACCTGCCGGGAAGCGACGGGCGAGGCCCTGGGCGTGATCGAGACCGCTACCGTCGCGGCGATCATCGAGGCCGCGGACGCCGGGCTCAAAGGGGCCCGGGTGCGCCTCGTGGAGCTGCGCCTCGCCGACGATCTGGGCGGCAAGGGCTATTTGCTGTTCGACGGGCCGATCAGCGAGGTGGAGGCCGCCGTCGAGATTGCCGTCGGCCGGATTGCCGGGTCGCTCGGTCTGGCGTCCTGCGTCGTCGCTCAGCTCCACTCCGAGATGGCCGCGAACCTCGCCGCGGACGCTCAGTTCCGGGATCGGGTTCGGAAGAACGGGGCCGCGGATGGCCGCGCTTCAGCGCCGGCACCGTCTCCGGCGGCCACGTCTCCGGCGGCCACGTCTCCGGCTCGGCGCAGGGCCAGGTAGCGACATGCAGCTCGCCCGCGTGATCGGTACAGTCGTCGCCTCGGTCAAGTCGCCGGGTCTGGAGGGCGTGAAGCTCCTCGTGATCCAGCCGCTCGACAAGTCGCTGAAGCCGGTTGGAGGCCAGCTCGTGGCCGCCGACGCGGTCCACATGGCGGGGCCCGGAGAGCTCGTCTACTTCGTGGCCGCCCGTGAAGCGGCCCAGGCCATGCCGGATCCGTTCGTGCCCGTCGACCACGCCATCGTCGGGATCGTCGACGCCGTCTCGATGCTCGCGGGAGAAGAGCCGTGAAGCTCGGCCGCGTCGTCGGAACCGTAGTTTCGACGATCAACTCGCCCGATTTCGACAATCGGACGCTCCTCCTCTGCGACCTCATCGATCCGTCCGGCCATCCGGCCGGCGGCTACCTCATCGCCGTGGACTCGGTGGGCGCGGGAGCGGGCGAGATGGTCCTGATCCTCGACGAGGGCAACTCCGCCCGGCAGGTCCTGGGCGCCCCGGGGGCGCCGATCCGGACCGTCGTCGTCGGTATCGTCGACGCGGTCACCGAGGCGCCAGCTTCGGTCCAGTAACCGTTGTAGGCTGGCGGCAAGACCCGGGACTGACGACCCAACCGTCAGCGACGCCGCGTCCAGGGAGACACATGGAACAAACACGCAAGGCCCGGCTCGCGAATCGCGCGCCCCTGGATCTCACGCTGCTCGACGAGAAGGCCCTCATGGCCGTGATCGACCACTCGCTGCTCAAGCCCGAGCTCATGCGAGCCGACGTCGCGGCTGGCTGCGACGTGGCAATCGAATACGAGACGGCAACGGTGTGCTGCCGGCCGGCCGACCTCCAATTCGTGGTCGGGCGCCTCCGGGGCTCGCCGGTCGGGCCGACGACCGTGGTCGGTTTTCCGCACGGCGCGAACCTGCCCGCCATCAAGGAGCGGGAAGCCGTCATGGCCGTGGACGACGGCGCGGTCGAGCTCGACGTCGTGATCAACATCGGCGCGCTGCGGGCGGGCGAGCTGGGTTACGTCCGTGACGAGCTGGCGAACCTCATCTACGCCGTCGCTCCCACGCCCGTGAAAGTCATCCTCGAGACCGCGTATCTGACCCCGGAGCAGGTAGAGGCCGGCTGTCGCGTGGCCGTCGAAGCGCGCGCGGCGTTCGTCAAGAACGGAACCGGCTTCTCGCCGCGCGGCGCCGAACCGGGCGAGATCGCTCTGATGCGGCGGGTGGTTGGGAACAGTGTTGGGGTCAAGGCCGCGCACGGCGTTAGAACGCTCGACGCCCTGCTGGCCGTTCTCGCCGCCGGCGCGTGCCGTTGCGGGGCCACGGCCACTGCCTCCATCGCCGCGGAGTGGCGGTCGCGCGGTCGGGAAGCTGTCGCCGGCGCTCTGGCGGCTCGAGCGAAGTAGGGGCCGCGGCGAGCAGGTCGCCGGCCGCCCGGTGTCTCCGCGGGCGGGCCAGGGCCCTTGGCGCGCGGCTCACCCACGCACCCAGCCGATCGTCGCCGGCGCCCGTAGCGCGGCTCACCCACGCACCCAGCCGATCGTCGCCGGCGCCCGTAGCGCGGGCTTCACCCACCAACCTCGGCCGTAACTCCGGTTTACCGATGGTGGCGGTGTTGCGGGGCTGGACTGCCG
Source organism: uncultured Chloroflexia bacterium (assembly GCA_963816135.1). Taxonomy (GTDB): domain Bacteria; phylum Chloroflexota; class Limnocylindria; order Limnocylindrales; family CSP1-4; genus Fen-1039. The sequence continues at coordinate 642,434 of CAWFJD010000017.1, read as the reverse complement.
CCTTTCGCGCCCGGAAGTCTGTTGCGGTCGCCGTTTCCGCTCCGGGGCGCTGGCAAGTGCCCAGAAGTGGCCCAGAAGTGGCTCGGATGCCCCTTCGGTCAGATCGCCGCTCCGTGGCTTCTAGGTAGGTACCGCCACCATCGGTATCTCGGAGAAATGCCGGCCGCGAGCGCCTTGCCAGGCACCGACGCCCAGATGCCACGGCTCGAAGGCCGGCGAGCTGGCCGCTCCCCGCAGGCCATGCCAGTATCAAGTCCGCGGCTCGCCTCCGTTTCCACTCGATGCCGTCCAGAACAGCAGAGTGCGGCATCGGCTTGGGTCCATCGGGTTGAACTACTCTCGAGTGACCGGCGTGGCCTGGCTGAGGCAGGGGAATGAGCGTCGATCCGGGCGCTGGACCGCGTTGAAGTTGGGAGCGGGCCTCGCGTCGGGTGCCACAACTCCCTGGCCTGCTGTCCAGGCCGTCGTCGCGCGGAAACCGGATCCGCCCACGCGGCGCCGACTGCAGGCGAAGGGCGAGAGTTCGCCGCCGCCGCCAGGCTGACGATGCCGGCATACGGCTCCGACGCCGCTTGGGGGCCAATCGCCCCTGCTATACTGCCCCGGTCCAGGGTCCCGAGGACCCCTGGCGCCCGAGTCCCAACAACCTCAAGGAGTGCACGTTGCCCCAGGAAGGCGTGCAGTTCGCCCCGTGAGACGAACCACCACCTTCGCTCCCCCGGGAGCCGCCGCAGCTCCGACGGAGGGGCAGTCTATCCAGGTCCCCGGCCTGTGGGCCGAGGGCCTTTTGATTTCTCGGAGCCTTTGGCGCGCCTCGGAACGCCAGGGCAACTTCAATCACCTGGCACCCTCGCGCGACGAAAGCCGGGGCCAGCACCGTGGGGAGAACTAGATGCCGGCTACCGTAATCGTCGGTCTGCAGTGGGGCGACGAGGGCAAGGGCAAGACCACCGACTTCCTCGCGGAAGACGTGACGGCGGTCGTCCGCTACCAGGGCGGTGACAACGCCGGCCACACCATCATGCTCGGCGAGGAGGTCTTCAAGCTCCACCTCGTCCCGTCCGGCGTGCTCTACCCGCACATCACCCCGATCATCGGCAACGGCGTCGTGGTCAACCCGGCCACGCTGATCTCCGAGCTGGACATGCTCGCCGGCCGCGGCCTGGAAGTGGATCGGGTCCGCGTCAGCAAGCACGCCCACGTGATCATGCCGTACCACATCGCCCTCGACGGCGCGATGGAAGCCCGTCTCGCGAAGGCTGCCGTCGGTACGACCAGACGCGGCATCGGGCCTGCGTACGCGGATCGGGCCTGGCGGATCGGCATCCGGATGGAGGACCTGCTCGACGCCTCGGCGCTGCGGAGCAAGCTCGCCCGGATCCTGCCCGAGAAGAACGCCACGCTCCAGCGCCAGCATCGAGTCGAAGGCTTCGACCTCGAAGACCTGGTCGCCCAGGCGGTCGAATGGGGCAAGCGCCTCGAGCCCCAGATGGCCGACACGACCCAGCTGGTCCAGGAACGCCTGGCCCGCGGAGAGCACTTGCTGTTCGAAGGCGCGCAGGGAACGCTGCTGGACCTGGATCATGGCTCGTATCCGTTCGTGACGTCGTCGAACCCGATCGCCGGCGGCGCCTGCACGGGCGGCGGCATCGGTCCGCTCCAGGTAGACGAAGTCCTGGGCGTGATGAAGGCCTACGCCACTCGAGTCGGTGCCGGCCCGTTCCCGACCGAGCTCGAGGACGAGATCGGCGAGGGGATCACGGATCGCGGCCGCGAGTTCGGCACCACGACCGGGCGTCGGCGCCGTGTCGGCTGGTTCGACGCCGTGCCGCTTCGGTATGCCGTCGCGGTCAACAGCGTCAGCTCGATCATGCTCAACAAGATCGACATCCTCTCGGGTCTCGACGAAGTCCTGATCTGCATGGCCTACGAAGTCGACGGCAAGCGGGTCGACTGGTGGCCATCGGACGCGGACGTGCTGGCCCGCGCCACGCCCGCTGTACGAGCGATTCCCCGGCTGGAGCGAGCCGCTCCATGGCTGCCGGACGATGAGCGACCTGCCGGAGAACGCACGGCTGTATGTCGACGCGGTCGAACGGCTTTCGGGCGCGCCCATCTGCCTGGTCTCGGTCGGTCCGGAACGTCATCAGACGATCGAACGCCTGCCCAGGCCGCAGCGGCCGAAGCCGGCCTTCGGCCTTCCAGTCGGCGATGCCGGCGGCAACGTGCCGCTCAAGGCCGCAGCTACCAAGCCATGAGCTCACCGCACGCTCCGGGGGAGCTCGTGGCCGGAGGACCTTCGTGCGTCCTGGTCCTCGGCGGAGGCGGGCGCGAACACGCCCTCGCCTGGAGCCTGGCCCGCGAGGCGTCGATCGTGTCCGTGCTCGTGGCCCCCGGCAGTGACGCGATCGCGGCCGAGCCCAAGGTCCGCTGCTTTGGCGACGTGTCCGCGACGGACGCGGCCGCGGTGGTGGATCTGGCGACGCGTGAGGACGTGGACCTGGTCGTGGTGGGTCCGGAGGCTCCGCTCGCGGCGGGAGTGGCCGACGCTCTCAACGACGCGGGCGTGCCCGTTTTTGGGCCTGGCCGCGCCGCCGCTCGCCTCGAGTCCAGCAAGGCTTTCTGCCGCGAGGTCGCGCAGGCGGCCGGCGTTCGGATGGCCCAGGGCCGTGACTTCGCCGCGCTCGCGCCGGCACTCGCCTATGCCCGGCAGCTCATGGAAGCGCCGGGGTCGTGCGGCGTCGTGGTCAAGGCCGACGGTCTGATGGCCGGCAAGGGCGTGACCGTGTGCACCGATCTCGCCACCGCCGAGGCGGCGATCAAGGCCCTTTTCCAGGGAATCCCGGCCCAGCTATCGGCCGCGCCGATCCTCGTGATCGAGGAGCGCCTCCAGGGATTCGAAGCCAGTCTGATCGCGCTCTGCGACGACCACGACGCGCTCGCCCTGCCGCCGGCTCGGGACCACAAGCGCCTGCTCGACGACGACGCCGGGCCCAACACGGGTGGCATGGGCGCCTACAGCCCTGTGCCGGATCTGCCGGACAGCCTCTGCTCGACGCTCCTGGACCTGATCCACAAGCCCGTCCTGGCGGAGATGGCCCGGCGCGGCATGCCGTTCCGAGGCGCCCTCTACGCGGGCTTGATGCTCACTCCGGAAGGGCCCGTCCTCCTGGAATTCAACGCCCGCTTCGGCGATCCGGAGACGCAGGCGATCCTGCCCCGTCTGGCCGCGCCCTTGAGCCCGCTGCTGCATGGCCGCGGCGCAGGGCAATCTCGCGGGCACCGCGGCCAGCCTCGGGATTTACGAGCGGCTGCTGCCCACGACCGGAGACGCGGCCGTGGCCGTGGTCCTGGCCGCCGCCGGGTACCCCGACGCGCCGCGACGCGGCGACGCGATCCACGGCCTCGACGAAGCGGCCGCGGCGGGAGCGATCGTCTTCCACGCGGGTTCGCGGCGAACCGACGCGGGCTATCAAACCGCGGGCGGACGAGTTCTCGCGGTCGTGGCCCTCGGATCCACGATTGCGGCCGCTCGCGCCTGCGCGGAAGCGGCGGCGGACCACGTGACCTGGGACGGTATGCAGCGCCGCCACGACATCGCCGCGAGGTTGCCCGGCGCGCACGATCCCGCCGGTCCGGCTCCGATCAGGGCCTCGGACTGGGATCTCGGAGACGCCCGATGAACGCGACCGCGCGCCGGCGCCCAGGGGAGGCGCCTCCGATGATCCCTCGCTACACGCTTCCGGAAATGGGGGCGATCTGGACCGACCAGGCTCGCTTCGAGCAGATGCTGCGCGTCGAAATCGCCGTCGCTCGGGCGCAGGTGAGCCGTGGGCTCGTCCCTGCGGAGGCCCTTCGGGCGATCGAAACGCGCGCCCGGATCGACGTCGATCGGATCGCCGAAATCGAGCGGACCACGGATCACGACGTCATCGCCTTCGTCTCGCAGGTCGCCGAGACGGTCGGGGACGAGGGCCGCTACCTGCACCTCGGCCTCACGAGCAGTGACGTCGTGGATACGGGCCTGGCGCTCCAGCTCCAGGCCGCGGGCCGGCGGCTGATCGAGGACGCGGACGGGCTGATCGCGGCGCTGGTCGCCCGGGCGAAGGCGGAAGCCGGCACCGTGATGATGGGCCGCACGCATTCGGTCCACGCCGAGCCCACCACGATGGGCATGAAGATCGCCGGCTGGGCCTTCGAGATCGCCCGCGACCGGGCTCGCCTCGTCGCCGCCGCGGACGACTCGGCCACGGGCAAGATTTCCGGGCCCGTGGGCACGTACAGCCACCTCGAGCCGGACCTCGAAGAGGAAGTTCTCGCCGCGCTCGACCTCCACCGCGACCCGATCTCCACGCAGATCGTCCAGCGCGACCGCCACGCGGCCCTGATCGCGGCCATCGCGATCACCGGCGGCAGCCTCGAGCGCATCGCCACCGAGATCCGCAACCTCCAGCACACCGAGATCGGCGAGCTCATGGAGCCGTTCCGCGCCGGCCAGAAGGGCTCGAGCGCCATGCCCCACAAGCGCAACCCCATCCTCTGCGAGCGGATCGCGGGCATGGCCAGGCTGCTGCGCGGCTATGCGGCCGCGGCGATGGAGAACCAGCCGCTCTGGCACGAGCGCGACATCAGCCATTCGTCGGCCGAGCGCGTCCTGCTCCCCGACGCGACGATCCTGCTCGACTACATGCTCGTCAAGACGCGCGGCTTGATCGAGCGGCTCGTCGTTCGGCCCGAGAGGATGCGCGAGAACATCGAGCGCGGGCTCGGTCTCCACTGCTCGAGCCGCGTGCTGCTCGCCCTCGTGGAGCAGGGCGGTCTGTCGCGCGAGGACGCCTACGCCATCGTCCAGCGCAACTCCATGCGCGCGGCCGACGAGCGGCGCCAGCTTCGCGACTTGCTGCTGGCCGACCCGCAGGTCGCCGAGCGCCTCTCCGACGAGGTCCTCGACGCCTGCTTCGACGAGGCCCACTTCATCCGAAACGTCGCCATCGCCCTCGCGCGACTCGACGAACTCGTTCCAGCCCGAGAGGAGGCCGCCGGTGTCCGCTGAGATGACCAACCCTGGGGATCCGCGAGCAGCGGGTCACACGCTTCAGGGCGCGGCCGGGTTCATGCGCTCGGGCAAGGTTCGCGACCTGTTCGACGTCGGAGATGCGCGCTGGCTGGCTCCTCTGGTCGCGAGCGATCGGCTGTCCGCGTTCGACGTCGTCCTGCCGACACCCATTCCGGACAAGGGTCGGGTCCTGACGGCGGTGTCGCGCTTCTGGTTCGCCGAGACCGGAGACATCGTCCCGAACCACCTTCTCGGCACCAGCCCCAACGACCTGCCCGAGGGTTATGCGGACACGGCCGGCAAGGCCGAGCTCAAGGGCCGGATGATGCTCTGCCGGAAGGCCAGGGTGCTGCCGGTCGAGGTCATCGTTCGCGGTTACGTGGCGGGCTCCGGCTGGAAGGACTACCAGCGCACGGGTTCGATCTGCGGCATCAAGCTGGCGGCCGGCTTGCGCGAGTCCGACCGGTTGCCGGAGCCGATCTTCACCCCTTCGACGAAAGAGGAAGTCGGCCACGACCAGAACATCGGCTTCGACGCCATGGTTGGGATCGTGGGCGGCGAGATCGCCGAGAAGGTCCGCGGCATGGCCCTGGCGCTGTATCGCCGGGGAGCCGAGATCGCCGAGAAGGCCGGCATCCTGGTCGCGGACACCAAATACGAGTTCGGGACAACGCTCGACGGCGGCGAATTGATCTTGATAGACGAGGTCATGACGCCGGATTCGAGCCGCTTCTGGGACGCCGCCGAGTACGAGCCCGGCAGAGCCCAGGACAGCTTCGACAAGCAGCCGGTCCGCGACTGGCTCGAGACCCAGCCGTGGGACAAGACCTATCCCGGTCCCGAGCTTCCGCCCGAGATCGTGGCCGACACCCGGCGGCGCTACGTCGCCGCCTTCGAGCGCATCACCGGCGCCAGTTTCGATCGCTACCTGCAGGAGGACGTGATCGCGCTATGAGCGACTTCAGATTTGCCGTCAACGTGCTGCCCAAGCCCGGCATCCTCGACCCGCAAGGCCGCGCCGTGGAGCTGAGCCTGCCGCATCTCAACGTCACCAACGTCTCGAAGGTCCGGATCGGCCGGCGAGCCGAACTGACCGTGACCGCCTCGACCGAAGCCGAGGCCAGAGGCGTGGTCGACGGCCTGGCGAAGGAGTTGCTCAGCAACCCGCTCATCGAAGTCTTCGCGGTCGAGCTGCTGGAGGCCACCTCGTCGGCGACGTCGACCGCCGGAGCCGCCTCGTGAGGATCGGCGTCGTCACTTTCCCGGGCTCGAATTCGGACGTCGATTCGCTCAACGCCCTCTCGGTCGCGGGCGTCGAGCCGGTCTCGCTGTGGCACGAGTCGCCCAACCTGCAGGGCGTCTCGGCCGTCATCCTGCCCGGCGGCTTCGCCTACGGCGATTACCTTCGCGCCGGGGTCATCGCCCGGTTCAGCCCGGTGATGCGCGGCGTCTCCGAGTTCGCGGCCGCGGGCGGCCACGTCCTCGGCATCTGCAACGGCTTCCAGGTCCTCGCCGAGTCCGGTCTCGTCCCGGGCGCGCTGCTGCGGAATCGGTCGCTCCGCTTCGCCAGCAAGATCGTGGCGATCAAGCCCGAGCGGCTCGACTCGCCCTTCACCCGCGCCGCCACGGGCGAGCCCATTCGCGTCCCGATCGCCCACGGCGAAGGCTGCTACTACGCCGACGACGCGACGCTCGACGCCCTCGAACGGGACGGCCAGGTGCTGTTCCGATACGTCCGACCCGACGGCGCTCCGGCGCTCGATCCGGACGATCCGTCCAATCCGAACGGCTCGCTGCGCGCGATCGCGGGCGTCTGCAACGCCGCTGGAAACGTGGCGGGGCTCATGCCGCATCCCGAGCGGATGTCCGAATCCGATCCTCGGCAACGACACGGGGATGCAGCTGATCCGATCGCTCGTCGACAGCGCCGCCGAGTGGGAGGCCGCCGGCCGGCCAAAGGCAAACGGCAGGCGAGTGGTGGCCACGGCGCAGCGGCGGCAGCGACCGCGGAGGTGGCGCGATGACCGATCAGCCGCGATCGACCGGCACTGCCGAGAAGCCGGTAGAGCCGCTCCACCGCCAGCTCGGCGTCACCGACCAGGAGCTCGAGGTCATCCGCCAGAAGCTCGGCCGAGATCCCAACCACACCGAGCTCGCGATGTTCAGCGTGATGTGGAGCGAGCACTGCTCGTACAAGAGCTCCAAGCCGCTCCTCAAGACCCTCCCGACACGCGGCGCCGGCGTCATGGCCGGCCCCGGCGACAACGCCGGAGTGGTCCGCATCGGCGACGGGCTGGCGGTCGCGTTCAAGATCGAGAGCCACAACCACCCGTCCGCGGTCGAGCCGTATCAGGGCGCCGCGACCGGCGTCGGCGGCATCCTGCGCGACATCTTCACCATGGGCGCGCGGCCGATCGCCGTCCTGGACGCTCTCCGCTTCGGCGACCCAACGGATCCACACACCCGGCACCTGGTCGACGGCATCGTCCGCGGCGTCGGCGGCTACGGCAACTGCGTCGGCGTGCCCACGGTCGGCGGCGAGCTCGTCTTCGACCCGAGCTACCAGGGCAATCCACTCGTCAACGTCATGGCCATCGGGCTTCTCGAGGAGAAGAACCTCATCTTCGCCGAGGCGCCGGGCGAGGGGAACTACGTCGTCCTGTTCGGTTCGACGACCGGCCGAGACGGCATCGGCGGGGCGAGCGTCCTCGCCAGCGCCACCTTCGCCGACAGCGATCCCAACAAGCGGCCCACGGTTCAGGTCGGCGACCCGTTCGCCGAGAAGCTGCTCATCGAGGCCAGCCTCGAGCTCATCAGCCGGCGCCTCGTCGTGGGCATTCAGGACCTCGGCGCCGCGGGTATCACCTGCGCCAGCTCCGAATCCGCGGACAAGGCGGGCACGGGCATCCTGCTGGACCTCGACGCGATTCCGCGGCGCGAGCCCGGCATGGCGCCGTGGGAGGTCATGATCTCCGAGTCGCAGGAGCGGATGCTCGCGACCTGCACGCCGGAGCGCTATCCCGACGTCCGCGAGGTCTGCGAGCGCTGGGGCATCCCGATCGCGCTCGTCGGCCGCGTCACCACGGACGGCGACATCGCGATCATCGAGGGCGGCATCGGGGCCGACGGGCAGCCGAACCCGGGCGCCACGGAGATCGCCCGAATTCCGGCCAAAGCCCTCACCAGCGAGGCCATCGTCCACTACCGCCTGGCCACGCCCCCGACGCGGCGCCGGCAGGCGCCGGCGCCCGGAATCCCGCTGACGGCTCAGGACGGGCTTCCGGAACGTGGCATGGACCCGGCCGCCGTTCTCGTGGCCCTGCTCGGCAGCCCGAATCTCTCGAGCCGCCGCTGGGTCTACGAGCAGTACGACGCCTGCGTCCAGAGCAACACCGTGGAGTGGCCGGGCCACGGCGCGTCCGTCCTCCGCGTAAAGGGAACCCGCAAGGCCCTCGTGGCCACGACCGACGGCAACCAGACCGTCAGCGCCGCGGATCCGTTCCTCGGCGCCCAGCTTTCCGTGGCGGAAGCCACGCGCAACGTCTCCATCACGGGCGCGCGGCCGCTCGGCATCACCAACTGCCTCAACTACGGCAACCCGGAGCGGCCCGAGGCCTTCTGGCAGCTCCAGGAAGCGGTCCGTGGCATGGGCGAGGCCTGCCGGGCGCTGGACCTGCCCGTCACCGGCGGCAACGTCTCGCTCTACAACGAGTACCCCGGCGGCGCGATCTCGCCGACGCCGGTCATCGGCGTCGTGGGCTTGCTCGACGACATCTCGCTCCTGGTCCGGCCGCCCTTCGCCGCGGAAGGCGACGCGGTGATGCTCGATCGGCGACACCACTCCGGGCATGGCCGGCTCCGCGTACGCGGCCCTCGCCGGGCTTTCATCGGAGGATTCCCCGCCGAGCCTCGATCTCGAGCGCGAGGCGGCCCTCCAGTCGTTCATCCGCGAGGCCATCGGCCGCGAGCTTGTCGCGTCGGCCCAGGACGTCTCCGGCGGCGGCCTGGCGGTCGCGATCGCCGAATGCTGCGTCTGGGGCGGCCTCGGGGCCAGCCTCCGGCTCGGGGTTTCGGGCTCGCCCGCGATCGAGCTCTTCGGTGAGAGCCCGAGCCGTCTGGTCCTTTCGTGCCGGGTGCGCCACGCCCCGGCGCTGGAGCTGCTTGCCCGCCAGTTCGGGCTTCACGCCCAGACGCTCGGAACCGTCGGCGGCGACCGGCTGCGGATCGAGCTCACCGGCCAGGGCGCGACCGGGGCGGCGGAGGAACGCGGCTCTCGTGTCGCGGACGCTCTCGACGTTTCGATCGCGGACCTGCGCCACATCTGGGACCACGGCCTGGCCCGGGCCCTCGGCATAGAGTCGAGCGGCGGCCACGCTCCGGCGGTCCGGCGCCCGGCGACCACGGCCACCCCGGTCGCGGAGTAGCGCGATGTGCGGCATCTTCGGCGCCGTTACTCCGGGCTCGGACGCCGCGGGCATCGCCGCGCTGGGCGTGTTTTCGCTCCAGCATCGCGGCCAGGAATCGGCCGGCATCGCCGTGAGCGACGGCGAGCAGCTGATGCTCTACAAGGAGCTGGGCCTCATCGCCCAGGTTCTCGACGAGCGGCGGCTGCCGAGCTTGCGCGGTTCGCTGGCCATCGCCCACTGCCGCTATTCGACCACCGGCTCGACCGTCTGGGAGAACGCCCAGCCGACCTTCAGGCTCGGTCGAAACCGATCGATCGCCATCGGCCACAACGGCAATCTCGTGAACACCCGCGAGCTCCTCTCTCACCTCGAAGGCGGCAAGACGCGCCTGCCGGCCACGACCGACACGGAGCTTCTGACGGCGCTCCTCGCGGACGATCCGGCCGACGACATCGTCGAAGCTCTCAAGCACGTCCTGCCCACGGTTCAGGGCGCCTACTCGCTCGCCATCCTCGACGAGAAGCGGGTGATCGGCGTCCGCGATCCGTTCGGCTTCCGGCCGCTCGTCCTGGGCCGCCTCGATCCGGCCGAAGACGATCCGGAAGGAAAGCATTCGGGCGGCTGGGTGATCTCCTCCGAGTCGGCGGCGATCGACGTCGCCGGCGGCACCGTCATCCGCGACGTCGAGCCCGGCGAGATGGTGATCCTCGAGGAAGGGCGCGAGCCGGTTTCGGTCCGCTTCGCCCCCGGCCACGAGCAGCTTTGCGTCTTCGAGATGATCTACTTCGGCCGGCCGGATTCGTACATGCTCGGCCGCAACCTCTACGAATCGCGGCGCCGGATGGGCGTGGCGCTCGCCGCAGAGGCGCCGGTCGACGCCGATCTCGTGATGCCCGTTCCGGATACGGGCGCGCCCGCTGCTGCCGGGTTCGCCGAGGGCTCGCACCTGCCGTATCGCGAGGGCATGGTCCGCAACCGCTATTCCGGCCGCACGTTCATCCAGCCGTCGCAGGCGATGCGCCAGCGCGGCGTGACCGTCAAGCTGAGCCCGCTGCGCGAGGTCGTAGCCGGCAAGCGGCTCATCGTCGTGGACGATTCGATCGTCCGTGGAACGACCACCCGCCAGATCGTGGCGCTGTTGCGCAAGGCCGGCGCGACGGAGGTCCACCTCCGGATCTCCTCGCCGCCGATCCACCACCCCTGCTTCTACGGCATCGACACCCAGATCGAGACCGAGCTGATCGCGTCCACTCACTCCGTGGAAGAGATCCGCGAGTTCGTCGGCGCCGACTCGCTGACGTTCCTCTCGATCGAAGGCGTGCTCTCGGCGCTGGATCTGCCCTACGACAGGTTCTGCTTCGCCTGCTTCGATGGTCGTTACCCGGTGCCGGTCCCCTACGACACGGCCCGCCACAAGTTCGTGCTCGAAGACGCGGACGGCGAGCCACTCTCCCGCGGCGAGCTCAGCGAGCTGCGCCATGAGTGAGGGCGGGGGCGGGCCGGTGGAGCGCGAGGCGGGCGCGGCCGAGAGCGAGGCCAGCGGCCGCGCGGGCGCGAAAGCCGGGGGCGCCTGGGACGCCTATCGGGCCGCGGGCGTGGACATCGACGCGGGCGAGAAGGCCGTGGAGATGATGCGGGCTTCCGTCGCGGCCACTCGCCGTCCCGAGGTGATCGGCGGGTTGGGCGGCTTCGCTTCGGCGATGCGCCTGCCGGCGGGGATGAAGGATCCCGTGCTCGTGAGCTCGACCGACGGCGTGGGTACCAAGACGGCGATCGCGATGGCCCTGGGCCGCTACGACACCATCGGCCAGGACCTCGTGGCCATGTGCGCCGACGACCTCGTCTGCGCGGGTGCCGAACCGCTCTTCTTCCTCGACTACGTGGCCGTGGGCCGCATCTTCCCCGAGCGAGTGGCCGCGCTCGTCGCGTCGGTCGCCGACGGCTGCTCGATGGCGGGCTGCTCGCTGATCGGCGGCGAGACGGCCGAGCATCCGGGCCTCATGGAGCCCGACGATTTCGACCTCGCCGGGTTCTGCGTCGGCGTCGTGGAGCGCGATCGGCTCATGGACGGGACCCTGGCTCGGGCGGGGGACGCGCTGATCGGCATCGCCTCGTCGGGGCTCCATTCGAACGGTTACTCGCTGATCCGGCGAATCGTCGCCGAGAACGACCTCGACCTCTCCGAGGATTACGACCAGCTCCTGTGCCGGATCCTCGGTCCGGATACGGCGCCCGAACCGGAGACCGGCGGACGTACGCTCGGGCAGGTGCTGCTCACGCCGACGCGCATCTACTCGCAGTCCATCCTGCGGCTGCGGCGCCGGCTCGCCGAGACGGGCGCGGAGCTTCGGGGCGTGGCTCACGTCACCGGCGGGGGACTGCCGGGCAACGTGCCCCGGATGCTGCCCGAGGGCCTCGGGGCCCATGTCTTCCCGGGCAACTGGCCGATGCCCTCGGTCATGCAGCTGATCGGCGCGCTCGGCGGGCTGTCGCCGGCCGAGTTGCGATCGACGTTCAACGGCGGGCTCGGCATGGTTTGCGCGGTGCCGGCCGAGGCCGCCGAAACCGCGATCTGCAGCCTCGACGACGACGGTCTCGAGGCCTGGCAGGTCGGCGTCGTGGGTACTGTGGAAGCGCTCGGAGGGCGCTATTCGGAGTCCTGATCCGTCGGCTCGAACCGGCGTCACGAACGGAGTTGGAGGAGGAGCGGCGTTGGCTCATCGGATCGCGGTCGGAGTCTCGGGAACTGGCAGCAACCTGCGGGCGCTGCAGGCGGCCTCAGTACGAGGCGCGCTGGACGCGGAGATCGTCCTCGTATTCGCCGATCGCGAGTGCGCGGCGCTGGACTGGGCCGTGGAGCAGGGGATCGAGACGCTGCTCGTGCCGGCTGCGCCACGGGGCGACGACGCCGGCCGCGCGGACGAGGACCGGATCCTCGCCGAGACGCTGGCCGCGATAGCGCCCGAACTCGTGGTTCTGGCGGGCTACATGCGAATCGTGGGCCCGGCGACGCTGGCTGCCTTCCCGAACAAGATCCTGAACCTCCACCCGGCCCTGCTGCCCTGCTTTCCCGGTGCCCACGCGGTTCGAGACGCGCTGGCGGCGGCCGTGAAGATGACCGGCGTGACGGTCCATTTCGTCGATTCCTCCCTCGACGGCGGCCCGATCGTTCTCCAGGACTCGGTGACGGTACTGCCCGGCGACACCGAGGATTCGCTGTTCGAGCGAATTCACGCGGTCGAGCACCGGCTTCTGCCCAAGGCCGTCGGCCTGGCCCTGGCCGGCGCGCTTTCGATCGGCGCGGACGGCCGTACCGTTCGAATCGACGCCTCCCGAGCCGCCGAGAAGATGCCCGTCCCGCGTCGAGCGCTGCTTTCGGTCTCCGACAAGAACGGGCTCGCCGAATTCGCGGCCGGCCTGGTCCGCCTGGGCTACGAGCTGGTTTCGACCGGGGGCACGGCCAGAGCGCTGCGAACCGCCGGGCTTCCCGTCACCGACGTGGCCGCCGTGACGGGCTTTCCCGAGATGCTCGACGGCCGCGTCAAGACGCTCCATCCGCGGGTTCACGCCGGCATCCTGGCCGATCGCCGCCTGGCGTCGCATCGAGAGCAGCTCGCCGCGGCCTCGATCGATCCGTTCGACCTCGTCGTGGTCAACCTCTATCCGTTCGCGGCCACGGCCGACAAGCCCGGCGTTCGGTTCGACGACCTGGTCGAGGAGATCGACATCGGCGGGCCGTCGATGGTCCGCGCGGCCGCCAAGAACCATGCTTCGGTTGCCATCGTGACCTCGCCTTCGCGCTACGCCGCGGTGCTATCCGAGCTCGAGGCGCGCGGTTCGATCGGCGAGGGTCTGCGCTGCGCCCTCGCGGTCGAGGCCTTCCGGCACACAGCCGCCTACGACGCCCGGATCTCGTCCGAGCTGCCGGGCCGGATGGCCGCCGCCGGCATCGAGCTGCCCGACGAACCGGGCATGCCAGGTTGCGCGGACCCGTACCCGCCGACGCTCGTCGTGGGCCTGGAGAAGATCGAAACGCTGCGCTACGGCGAGAACCCGCACCAGCAGGCGGCCCGCTACCGCCGTCCGGGTTCGACCAAATGGGCCGGGCCGTTCGCGACCGGCGGCGGCATCCTCCAGGGCAAGGCCCTCTCGTACAACAACGTCCTCGACGCGTCCGGCGCCGATGCCCTGGCTCGCGGATTGCGTGGCCCGGCCGTGGTGATCGTCAAGCACACCAACCCGTGCGGCGCCGCCGAGCGCGCGACCCTCGCCGAAGCGTGGCGCGACGCGCTCGCCGGCGATCCCCTTTCCGCCTACGGCGGTGTGGTCGCGGTCACTCGCGAGATCGACGCGGTCACGGCCGAGGAGATGGCCAAGATCTTCCTCGAAGTGATCGTGGCGCCGTCATATACCGGCGACGCGCTCGAGATCCTCTCCCGCAAGACAAATCTGCGGCTGCTCGTGGACCCGATCCTGCGGACCACTGAGGCCGCGCCCGCCCCGGATCCACTGGGCTCCATCCGAGTCGCCGGCGGCGGCGTCCTGGTGACCGCGCCGGACGTGCTGCCGGACGATCCGAGCACGTGGCGAGTGGCGACCTCCCGGGCGCCAACCGACCAGGAGAAGCGCGACCTGGACCTTGCCTGGCGGCTTTGCCGCGGGGTCGTTTCCAACGCCATCGTGCTGGTCAAGAACGGCATGGAGATCGGCCTGGGTTCCGGGCAGACCTCCCGCGTGGACGCCGCCCGCCAGGCCGTGGCCAAGGCCATCGCCTTCCAGGGCGCGGACGCGCTGCGTGGAGCGGCCTGCGGCTCGGACGCGTTCTACCCGTTCCCCGACGCGGTTGAGGTCTGCCTGGAAGCGGGCGTGACCGCCTTCGCCCAGCCGGGCGGCTCCATCCATGACGCGGAGGCGATCGCTGCCGCGGAGAGTGCCGGGGCCACGATGCTGATCACGGGTACGCGCCACTTCCGCCACTAAGCGGGGGCCCGCCGGCACCGCGCCGAGCCATGCAGCGCGGTCGCGCCGCCAGAGCCGATGCCCCAGCGCCGGGCCACGCAACCAAGCCGGACCACGCCCACCAGCCGAGCCGGCCACGGAGCCGTGCCGGGCCCGCCGGCCGGGCCAGCCGACGTCTCCGCTCATTGCCGGCCCGGAACACAACGCAGATTCCCGAACCCGTGGACGGCCGCTGCACAGGCAACTTCGCCGCGGCCACGCAACCGGCCGGACCACGCCCACCGAGCCGAGCCGGCCACGGAGCCGTGCCGGGCCCGCCGCGCCGGGCCCAGCCGACGTCTCCGCTCATTGCCGGCCCCGGAAGCACAACGCAGATTCCCGACACCCGTGGACGGCCGCTGCACAGGCAAGTTAGCCGCAGACGGCTAACAGATCCGCCCGGAGAACCCTCCCGGCCGGCGTCCGAGGCCGGAGATGCGGCTCGAACCCGTTTTGTGCTTCCGGTGCCGTCATTGAGCAGAAACCTGAATTGCGGCCGCGGACCGCTCGCCACCACGTTCCCGTGGCACGGCCCCCGACGCTCCCGCGCAAATCAAGGCAATCTAAGAGGCCATGTTTCGACTCGAGTTCGAGCTTTGCTCGTTTGCCGATCTGCGCCGCCCAGGTGCGCTCGCCGCGCTCGGACGCGCCTTCGATTCCGAGCCACGGCTCAAGGTCGAGCGGATGGACGTCCGGGAACCGGTCCGGAACGTGGTCGCGAGCGCGGAGGCCTATCTGGGCGACGCGGCCGGTCCACTCGCCGAAGGGGATGTCCTCTTCGAGCGGCGAGCCTTTCCGAAGATCAGCGGCGAGCTGTCGGCGCCCGCGTATCGTCCGGACGAGCTCGCGGAGCAGCCACATCGATTGCGCGCCGAGATGGCCGAGAGCGATCGGGACTGGCTGTTCGAGGACGAGCATCTCGAGGTCTTCGGTAACCTCTTCGGCCGCCTGGCCGGCGCTTTCGACGCTTCCTACGGCTACGCTGCCGACTACCAGATGATCCATCAGCAGGCCGGCGAGTTCGGCCGGCTGCGGCGCCGGAACAGGTGGGCTCCGATGGCGCCCGGACCGGAGAGCGATCGCCACTCGGTCCGCGACGTCTACTGGCTCAACTACTTCGGACCCGCGTACGTCGAGCGGTGGGGCGAGAAGCTTGACGGGCTCGGAGCGCGATCGGCCGGCACGATGAATGGGGGATTGGTCATCTGGGCCACGCCGACGCCGTTCGTCTATCGCGAAGACGTGGCCTCATTCATGGATTACGAGTGGAAGCGGCCGTTCTACGACGCCCTTGGCCGGGACGCCTTCGTCAACGCGGTCCTGCCCTCCTGGACGGCCAAGGTCCCGTCGCGCGAAGACCACGTCCGGCTGCTCCGGCACGGCCCAAAGTAGACGGCGAGGCGCGCCGGCAGCCACTCGACTGCCGGCGCGCTTTGGCGAGTGGTCAGGCGGCGGCGCCTCCCAGTTCGCGCGCGTCGCAGGGTTCCGGGCAGGGCTCGGCCGCGGCAGCCTTCACCGGCTGCGCCGCTCGCACCGTCGCCGGCGACTCCCGGAACAGCAGGACCAACCCCGATGCCACCAGCGCGGTCACGACGCCGACGCTGAAGGTGCTGGCCGTGGCGATCGAGAACGCCGAGTGGACCGCGTCGATGAGCGCCGGCATGTACGGCGCGACCAGCTCGCGCGTCCCGCCCGGCAGCGAAGCCAGGAACGTGTGGCCGGACGTCCCGGCGCCTGTCAGGACCTGGAGACCGCCCGACTGGTAGACGGCGCCCGTGACCTGGGGCGGAATCGCCGCGGCGCTCATCCTGGCCGGAAGCTCGCTCGACATCGCGTTGGCGAACACCGTGCCCGTGATCGCCAGCCCCACCGAGCCGCCGACCTGCTGGAAGAACGAGAGGCTGCTCGTCGCGGCGCCGATCTGGGTGACTGGCACGCTGTTCTGAACCGCCAGAGCGAAGACGGAGAACACGGGGCCCATTCCCAGCCCGGTCACGAACATCGCCGCCCACAAGGCCGGCAGCGGCGTACCGGCCCGCAGCTGCGTGAGCATCGCCAGACCGGCGGCCAGCGTCAGGAGCGCAGCGAAGATGAGCAGCCGATACCGGCCGGTTCGGGCGACGATCTGGCCCGAGGCAATGGCGCTGATGATGACGCCGCCCAGCAGCGGCAGCATCTCGTAGCCGGAGACGGTCGCGGACGCGCCGCCGACGACCTGGTACCAGCGCGGCAGGAAGACCGCCGCGGTGAGAAAGCCCGTCGCGGCGAGGAAGACCGACGCCACGGACACCGTGAAGGCCCGATTGCGGAAGAGGCTCAGCGGGACGATCGGCTCGCTCGCGCGCGACTCGACCACTCCGAACACGACGAGAACGGCGGCGCCGAGGGCGATGAGCCCGCCGACCGTCGGATCGCTCCAGTCAGCCGACTGCTTGTTCGTGAGTCCCGACGAGGATCGGGACGAGCGCCGCGGCGAACAGGGCCGCGCCCGCGTAGTCGATGTTCACCTTGCGGCCGGTTTGGTGGTAGGCCGGCATGTAGCGGCGGACGGTGATGAGGACGAACGCCCCGACGGGCAGATTGACGAAGAAGACGAACGGCCAGCCGACCGTGTCGGTGATGACGCCGCCGATCGCCGGACCGACCAGGCTCGAGAGCCCGAACACGGCGCCGAAGAAGCCCTGATACCGGCCTCGCTCGGACGGCGAGAAGAGGTCGGCGATCGTCGCCATCGCGATCGGGAAGAGCGCGCCGGCCCCGAGACCCTGGAAGCCCCGAGCGGCCACGAGCTGCCACATCTCATGAGAGATGCCCGAGAAGACCGAGCCGAGCATGAAGACGCTGATGCCAAAAAGGAACACCGGCCGCCGTCCGAAGAGGTCGGACAGCTTGCCGTAGAGCGGGCCGCTGATCGTCGAAGTCAGCAGGTACGCGGTGAACGCCCACGTGTAGAGGTTGTTCCCGCCGAGGTCGGTGATGATCCGGGGCAGGGCCGTGCCGACGACCGTCTGGTCGAGGGCCCCGAGGAAGACGCCGACCATCACGGCGCCGAGGATTCGCATCCTGACGGGGTGGGGGAGCTCGATCGGCGGGCGATCGGCGGGGCGGGAGTCGAGCTGCGTCGTTGCCTGGGACACTTGGAGCACCTCACCTGGGTCTGTCGTTGACGAATTGGAAACTACCGGGTCATTAGGTTGATTTCGTTCCTAATTGCGCGGTACATTCCATTTCGAAATGGGAACCTCAGCGCGACTCCTGCGACTTCTCTCACTCCTCCAGACCCCGCGGGACTGGACGGGCTCGGAGCTGGCCGATCGGCTCGAAGTGAGCCCGCGGACGGTCCGGGCGGACATCGAGCGGCTCCGAGACCTCGGCTATCCGGTGCATGCGACTCGCGGATCCGTGGGCGGCTACCGCCTGGAGGCCGGAGCTTCGATGCCGCCCTTGCTGCTCGACGACGACGAGGCGCTCGCGGTCGCGATCGGGCTACGGACTGCCACGCAAGGCGGTGTCTCCGGCATCGAGGAGACGTCGCTGCGAGCCCTCGCGAAGCTCGAGCAGGTCCTTCCGCCGCGGCTCCGGCGGCGGCTCGAGACATTCGAGGGGGTCACGGTCCATGTTCCCCGCCGGCGTCAGGCGGCGGGCGTGGATTCGGCCGTGCTGACGGAGCTCGCCCGCCTGGCGCGAGAGCGATTCACCGTTCGATTCGGGTATTCGGATCGCCGCGGGGAGATCACCCACCGGCATGCCGAGCCATATCGGATCGTCAACGCCGGGCAGCGCTGGTATCTCGTCGCCTGGGATCTCGACCGCGGCGACTGGCGAACCTTCCGGGTGGACCGGATCAAAGACGCGCCGTCGGCTGCCGTGAGGTTCACGCCGCGGCCCCTGAGCGACGCCGAGGTCCAGGATCTGATCTCGCGCGGCGTCCCGCCCGAAGCTCGCCGGCACCAGGCGAGAGTTGTCGTACATGCGCCCGCGTTGGTGCTGATCGAGCGCTTCGGGCCGTGGATCGGGACGGTCACGCCCCTCGACGACAACTCGAGCGTTCTAACCGCGGGAGCCGATCGACTGGAGGATCTGGCGGTCTACCTTGCCTTCCTCGACGCCGATTTCGAGGTCAGCGAGCCGCCGGAACTGGTGGCGCGAGTGCGCATGCTCGCGGACCGTTTCGCCGCCGCGACCAGGTGAATCAGGCGCCATCCGGCCACGCGGCATGACCGCACGGTTCCCCTGATACCATCGGCGGCATGAGCGCAACTCGTTTCTACCTCACCACGGCAATCGCCTACGCCAACAACCGGCCGGGCCTGCACACCCTCTTCGAGGTCATCGGGGCGGACGTCATCGCCCGCTGGCATCGAATGAAGGGCGACGAGACGCGCTTCCTCACCGGCACCGACGAGTACTCCGTCAACATCGCGAACACGGCACAGAAGCTGGGCAAGTCACCCAAGGCGTTCGTCGACGAAATGGTCGAGCTGTTCCGGACCGCCGAGAACGGCCTGCTCATCAGCCCGGACCGCTTCATTCGCACGACGGACCCGGACCACATTCGGGCCGTGCACGAGATGATCCGGCGCTCGTACGCCAACGGCGACCTGTACCAGGGCACTTATGAAGGCTGGTACTGCCCAAACGAGGGCTTCAAGGCCCAGAGCGATCTCGTGGAAGACACATCCGGCGTCCACTGCCCGAACCATCCGGGCGTGGAGCTGCAGTGGCTGACCGAGCGCAACTGGTTCTTCCGGTTGTCCAAGTATCAGGAGCCGCTCGAGCGCTACTACGCGGAGCATCCGGACTGGGTGCAGCCCGAGTATCGGAAGAACGAGATGCTCGGCTTCATCAGGCAGGGTCTCGAGGACTTCTCGGTCAGCCGTGAGAAGGCGCCCTGGGGCATCCCGTTTCCGATCCTTGCCGATGGGTCGACGTCGCAGCTCTCCGACGGCAGCTGGAGCGCGGATGCCGGGACCGTGTATGTCTGGTTCGACGCTTTGACGAACTACGTGACGGGCGTTGGGTTCCCGGACGATCCGGAACGATTCGCCTTGTGGTGGCCGGCCGATCTGCATGTCATCGGCAAGGACATCAACCGGCTCCACACGATCATGTGGCCCGCCATGCTCATGAGCGCCGGCCTGCCCCTGCCGCGCGAGGTCTGGGTCCACGGCTGGCTGCTCGCCCAGGGCGAGCGGATGAGCAAGAGCCTCGGCAACTTCCTCGATCCGGTAGACGTCGTGCGAACGCTCGGCCCTGACGGCGCGCGCTACGTGACCCTCCGAGAGGTTGCGTTCGATCGCGACACGGACGTGAGCTGGGACTCCTTCGTCCGACGCTACAACGCGGATCTGGCGAACAACTTCGGCAACCTCGTCAACCGGACGGTATCGATGGCCAATCGCTATTTTGCGGGCGTGCGGCCGGAGGCAACCCCGGGTGCGCTGGCCACGGCCTGGGCTGCGGCCCTGCCCGCGTACCGCGACAAGCTCGAAGCCTGCCAGCTGAGCGACGCAATCGCCTCCCTCTGGGACTTCGTCGACGCCGCGAACCGCCAGGTCGAGATCGAGCAGCCGTGGACACTGGCCAAGGCGATGAAGGCCGGCGATGCCGACGCCGAAGCTCGACTTCGGGGCGTCCTGGGCGACCTCGTCGAAGCCTGCCGGGTCATCGCCCTCGCGGTCGCGCCGTTCATGCCCGCGGCCGCGCCACGAGTTCTCGCGCAGCTCGGCTACGAATACCCGTACGCGGCCGACGGCAACGGCGGTCCAGCGCTCCTCGAGGAGGCGCGCTGGGGAGCTCACGCGGGCCAGGCCGGCCAGCTCGCCGCCCCGGAGCCGCTGTTCCCCCGAATCGAGATCGAAGCCGCGGCACCGGCCAGCTAGGCAGCCACGCCCGGCGACGCGCGAAGGAGACCGTCGATGCGGCTCATCGACAGCCACGCCCACCTGCAGTCGGATCCTTTCGACCACGACCGCGACGAGACGATCGAATGCGCGCGCGCAGCCGGGATCGAGCGACTTCTCGTACCCGGTTGGGACGGTGCCTCCTCGGCGGCCGCCGTCTCGCTCGCCGGACGCTACCGCGACCCGGAGTGGCGGATCGACGCCGCGGTCGGCATCCACCCGCATGACGCGGCTCGCGCGGCGGACGAGGAGTGGTCCCAAATCGTCGCGCTCGCGGCAGACCCCGGCGTCGTGGCCATCGGCGAGACCGGGCTGGATTTCGACAGAATGCACTCGACCGTGGACGAGCAGGTTGCCAACCTCCGCCGTCATCTGCGGCTCGCGGCCGAGACCGGCAAGCCCGCGATTCTGCATTGCCGCTCGGCCGCCGGCGGCCGTGACGCCCAGGACCTGCTGATCGCCGAGATGCGGGCGATTCCTGGCCCAGCGGTGCTGCATTCCTTCTCCGGACCCGTCGACTACGCCGAGGCCGCGCTCGAGCTCGGGGCCGCCATCGCCTTCGGCGGGCTCGTGTTTCGTCGCGGTGAAGAGGCGTCTGCGGAGGTGGCGCGGCTCGTGCCCGCGGATCGCCTCCTCGTCGAGACCGACTCTCCCTATCTGGCGCCGCCCGGCGTCCCACGTCACTCCGGACCTGGTTTCTCCGGCCGCCGTAACTCGCCGGAGTGGGTCCGGATCACGGTCGAGTGGCTCGCGGAGCGTCGCGGCGTGACACCCGATAGCATTGGCGAAGGCCTCGTCACGGCCTACGACGCCACTTTCCGGCGCCACTCCCCGGGTTGACGGTCGCTCCGGGCGCTGCCTCGGCCGACCGGCCGATCCCGTGGAGCGCGCCGCCCGGTGGCTCGGAAAAGCATCCGAGGAGACAGCCATGGACCGGAGCTTCCAGCGCCTGAACGACGAATCGCGAGAACGACTCGCCCGCCTCGCCGCGACGCTGACTCCGACTCAGCTGTCGATCGACCTCGGCGAAGGCTGGACCGTGGCATCGGCGCTGGCCCACGCCGGCTTCTGGGACCGCTGGCAGGCTTCGCGCTGGGAGGCGATGCTCGCCGGCAAGTGGCCTGCGGACGACGCCTCCGTCATCGAGGCCGAGCATCTCGCCAACGATGCGCTGCATCCCTACTGGGCGGGCGTGAAGTCCGAGGACGTGCCGGCGCTGGCCATCGAGGCGGCCACGCGGCTCGACGCCCTGATCGCCTCAGCTCCCGACGAACTCGTGGCGAAGCTCCAGGCCGGTCCGGCAGCCTACATGGTTCACCGCCACCGGCATCGCGACGAGCACACGGACCATATCGAGCGCTCGATCGCCGCGGCGGCCGCCGGCGTGGCGGGGGCCGCGGGCGCCGCCCGCGACGGCTCGTTCGCCGAGAGGAACGCGGCTTCGCGCCGCCGCCTTGCCAGTGTCGTGGAGCGGCTCCGTGTCGAGGACATGGCCCTGCTCACCGAGACCACGGAAGAGGGCAGCTGGACGATCGCCCAGGTTCTCGGCCACCTGGCTTTCTGGGACCGCTCGCTACAGGCTCGCTGGGAGATGGCCCGCGCGAGCGCCGGCGACGGTCCGATCGAACCGGCGTACTTCCCGGGCGGCGCCACCGAGGCGATCAATCGGCCACTGGCCGAGCTCATCGGGTCGTGGACGGAGAAGCTCGGCCTCTCGGTGGCCGCGGAAGCCCTCGCCGCGGCCGAGTCGCTGGACGCGGTCATCGAGGAGATGGCGCCCCGGCTGCCGGCCGGCGCGGTCTCGGTCACGCCTCGGGTCCTGAACCGCTGGATCCACCGCGAGGCGCATCTCGATCAGATCGAGCGGGGTCTTGCCGCGGGTCGGCCGGCCGCGGCCGCTGCCACCGACACAAGCTTCCGCGCCCGCAACGACGCCACGCGGGGCCGCCTCGCGTTGCTGGCCGCCGCGCTCACCGATTCGGACCTGGCGCGGCCGGTCGGCGACGGGGCCTGGAACGTGGGGATGCTCATGGCCCACATGGCTTTCTGGGACCGCTTCCTCGCCGCGCGCTGGCGATCCGGTCTGGCCGGCGGCACAACTGCGCCGGTATCCGTCACCCACGAGATCGCGGATCTGCTGAACGAGGCCCAGCCGGCGCAGTGGGCGGCCCTGGCGGCCGCGGGGGTGGAGGCGCTTCGCTCCGAAGTGGTCGCGGCCGCCGACGAGGTGGATTCGCTCATCGGCTCGCTGCCGGCGACCCCATCCATCGCCCAGATCCTGGCCGAGCGGCCGGCCGTGCTGGATCGGTCGCTCCATCGCGTCGAGCACCTGGACGAAATCGACCGCGCCCTCGCTCGCCGCTGAGGGTCTGGCCCAGGACAAGGGCGCCGGCCAGCGAGCTCGCGCCCCGGTGGTCCATGCCCGGTGGACCGTGGCCGGTATCTCGGGCCTCGGGCCTCGGCGTGGTGCGGGCCGTGGGGCGGGCCTCAGGCCTCGGCGTGGTGCGGGCCCTGGTGCGGGCCTAGGCCTCGGCCTGGTGCGGGACTCGGGCTTGAACCTCAGACTCCCAGCCGTCCTGGGCGCTTTGCCTCCAGTGCAAACAAACCGACCATCCACGCGATTCGTGCATGAGACGCAAGGAATCGGTGCTCGATGAGCTGGGGATGTGCCTCCAGTGCAAACAAACCGACCATCCGCCCGATTCGTGCGTGCGACGCAAGGAATCCGACCGATAGGCGATCGGTGTTTGCACACGGTGCAAACCCGGCCGCCCGCGGGGCCAGAATCGGCCCGGCTGGCCGCGGCCCCGAACCGGCCGGCTGCCGCTGGGACCCTGCAGCGGCGATCCCGAGAGGGACGAGCACGCGGGAGAGGGACGAGCACGCGGGAGAGGGACGAGCACGCGGGAGAGGGACGAGCACGCGGGAGAGGGACGAGCACACGGGAGAGGGACGAGCACGCCCGTCTCCCGATCTACTCGGGCCAGTCGATCTGGGCTTCGGGGACTCCGTGAGTTCGCGCGTAGTCGGCCGCGGCGTGGCGGCCGTCAACCTGGCCGAGCGGGTATCTGAACGTCCGGCCGGCGAACACGATGAACTTGTCCGACTCGGTCTGGTAGTCGACGTACCAGCCCGGCTCGTCGAGCACGCCGGCCAGGCATTCGGCGAGCGCGTCGGCCGCATCGTCCGCCACTTCGAAGTCGATCAGGGTCCACCGGCTCGGCTGATCGGCCGTGGCACTCCCGACAGCCACCCGCCGGATGCCCCTGACGGTCCAGGCCAGATCCTCGAGGATCGATCCGGTGCGGATGCTTTCGCAGACCAGAGTGCCTCGGATCATCGCTTTCGCGCCTTCCATGCCTCTTCGCTCGGCCACTGGCGCGACCACTCTTTGGTGATGTACTTGTGGCGCGTGGCGCCGTCCTCCGGCGCCTGGAGCTCGATGAGCGCCTCGACTTCGAAGCCCGATTCGTGGAGCAGGTCGATCATCTTGCCGTGGGCGAGGTGGAATTCGACGGAGTCGTCGTCCGACCACTCGAACCTGTGCGAGCGGAACTGGGGCCTGAGCAGCCGGTCGGTCGACGGCTCCTCCGAATCGGGCGCGCAGAGCATTTCCAGAAATCCGTTGACGAGGAAGACGAGCCGGCCGCCGGGGCGGAGCAGGCGGGCCGCCTCGGGGATCCAAACGTAGGGATCGCACCATATGGCCGCGCCGTATTCCGAGATCGCCATGTCGAACGAGGCGTCCGGATAGGGCACCTCCTCGGCGTTGCCGTGGATCAGTGGGAACTCGATGCCGTGCTCCAGTTGAAGCCGGCGGGCGGTCTCGAGCTGGGCGGCCGAATTGTCGATCGCGACCGGTCGAGCTCCCAGTCTGGCCAGCCAGGCCGACACGTAGCCCGTGCCGCAGCCGAGCTCGATGACGTCGAGCCCGGCCACGTCGTCGATCAGGTGGAGCTCGGTCTCGGGATAGCCCCACACCCCCCAGTCGGGAGCGGCGGCGGCCCAGTTGCGTTCACCCGCGCCGGCCCAATCGGGAGCCCAGCGGTCCCACACGGCCCTGTTTCGGAGCACGTGGTCCGGAAGTGGCGATCCAGTCGACACGACCCTCTCCTCGCCGAATCTGGCCCCAGATGTGGGGTCGAAGTACCAAAGTCTCGTTAAGCTTCCACGATCGTAGCCGCTAACTCCCTTGTGGACTTGAGCCTCGCGGGGCATATTCCGTCCACGTCCCCCAGGTTTGGGTCAGGGGTTTGTTGTTGTATGTGTGGCGACGCGGTCGCGCTGCCCTGGGCGGCGCCCAATTTCGGAGCCGTGTCACCGCGTCCCGGGCCGTCCAACCGCGCCCGCGCGCGGTCTCGGAAACGGGCTGAACTCTCCCTGGGCGCCCTGGTCGCCATGATCCTGCTGGCTTTCATCCCCGCGCAGGGCGGCGTTTCGACGCGGCCGTCCACCGCCGGCGGTTCGGCGGCGGCTTCCACGACGCCCGCCGCCAACTCCGGCGGCGACTACCTGGTTGGGAGTCTCAAGACGACCTCTCTGGCGGTCCAGCTTGCCGAACAGGAAGCCCGGGTCCAGCTCTCCGACCTGCCCGACAGCCAGGTTCCGCCGTCGGTGGCGGGCCTGGACACCGTCGGTACGTCCGATCTCGCCGGCGGCGCCGGGCCGGGTCCCGAGTCGCAGCCGGAGATCGTGGGCGACAGACCGGCGAACACGGCGAAGCCGGCCCCGATCGTCGCCAAACCCGCGGTCGTGGCGGCCGCCACGCCGGGCCCAGCCCCCCAGCCGCTCGCGTCCGCGCAGCTGTACAAGAAGGACCTCTACGACGGCTCGCTGGTCCGCTACCAGGATCCGGACATGACCGCCTGCACCGCGACCGCCACGCAGCTGATGCTCAACTTCACCGCCAGCCAGGGCGTCGCCGGCGGTGGCTTCGTCTGGCAGCCGACGACTTCGTACGGCGTCCAGGAGGACATCCTGGCCTGGGAGCGGGCCAACGATACGCTCGAATCCGGGGCGCCCGGGTCCGACCCGCACGGCTGGCGCAATGCCCTCAACTACTACGGCTGGAGCGACTTCACCAGCCCGGGTACGCGCCACTATGAGGATCTCGCCTATTCCTCCTACGCGTCGGCGGTGAAGGCCGCCGTGGTGGCGATCGCGACGGAGAATCAGCCGGTTGGGATCCTCGGCTGGGCCGGCGGCCATGCCCAGATCATGACCGGCTACGAGGTCTACGGCGGCGACCCGGCGCGTCTCGTCGGACTTCACGGTCGAGGCGGTCTATCTGACCGACCCGCTGGGCGCCGACCGTCTCCGCGACGTTCGGATCGCGTACTCCGCCTTCGGGGCCGGCCCCACGACCTACCGCTTCCAGCCCTACACCTGGCGCGACAGCCCCGCCGACGACCCCTACATGCCGGGCGCCACGCCTTCGTACGTCGAGTGGTATGGCAAGTGGGTCATCGTCGCCCCGGTCAGCATCTCGTCCGCCTCGCCCGGCTCGGCCCACTAAGAGCGCGAAGCCCTCTGCCCCGCCGAACGGTCCGGCGGCCAGCCCCGGCGGCGAGCGCCGGCGGCGCGATCCCGGCTTCAGTGCGATGCTTGCGCATGCCCGGCTTGACACGTTCTGGAGGCTTGGGTAGGCTGTTAGCACTCTCACCAGTAGAGTGCTAATTCTTCCGATCGGGTCGCTGTCGTGTCCCCGCGGGTACCGGCTGGATCGCCCGATTTGGAGGAGCATTCGAAATCCGGCGGCGCTCTGTGGCGCCGATCTGGACCGGATCAACGGAGTTGTGACGGCGATCGAAGCCGTCCCCAGGAGGAACTGCGCGTTGGCAACGGCCACCAGCAACAAGCTCCGGCCCCTTGGCGATCGTGTCGTCCTCAAGCCGACCCCTCGCGAGGAAATGACCAAGAGCGGCATCGTTCTACCGGACACGGCCAAGGAGAAGCCCCAGGAGGGCCTCATCATCGCGGCCGGCCCCGGCAAGATCGGCGACGACGGCAAGCGCGAGCCGATGGACGTCAAGGCGGGAGACCGCGTCCTGTACTCCAAGTACGCCGGCACCGAGTTCAAGGTCGACGGTGACGAATACCTCGTCATCAGCTCCAAGGACCTGCTCGCGATCGTCGAGGACTAGGTTCGAGCCCACGCTCGAGGCATCCCGGCGCAGGCTTCGGCCCGCCGGTTCGATTTGGAGGACATACACACTTGGCTAAGCAGCTCGTATTCGACGAAACCGCTCGTCGGTCGCTCAAGAAGGGCGTCGACCGTCTGGCCGAAGCCGTCAAGGTGACCATCGGGCCGAAGGGGCGCAACGTCGTCCTCGACAAGAAGTTCGGCGCCCCCACGATCACCAACGATGGTGTGACGATCGCTCGCGACATCGAGCTCGAAGACCCGTTCGAGAACATGGGAGCCCAGCTCCTCAAGGAAGTCGCGACCAAGACCGACGACGTGGCCGGCGACGGAACCACCACCGCCGTGGTCCTCGGCCAGGCGATGATCAACGAAGGCATCCGCAACGTCACCGCGGGCGCGAACCCGATGCTCATCCGCATCGGCATCGAGAAGGCCGTCGCGGCCGTGGTCGAAGAGATCAAGAAGCAGTCCCGCCCGATCGACTCGCGCGAGCAGATCGCCGCCATCGCGACGATCTCCGCCGCGGATCCGGAAGTCGGCGAGATCATCGCCGAGGTCATGGACAAGGTCGGCAAGGACGGCGTCGTGACCGTCGAAGAGGGCCAGTCGCTGGGCCTCGAGAAGGAATACACCGAGGGCATGCAGTTCGACCGAGGCTACATCTCGGCCTACTTCGTGACCAACGCGGATCGCATGGAGACCGTCCTCGACAATCCGAGGATCCTCATCACCGACCGCAAGATCTCGGCCGTCCCGGACATGCTCCCGGCGCTCGAGAAGGTCGTCCAGATCGGCCGCCCGCTGCTCATCATCGCCGAAGACGTCGACGGTGAAGCGCTCGCGACGCTGGTCGTGAACAAGCTCAAGGGCACGATCCAGGTCCTCGCGGTCAAGGCGCCGGGCTTCGGCGATCGCCGCAAGGAAATGCTTCGCGACATCGCCATCCTCACCGGCGGCACCGTCATCAGCGAGGAAGTCGGCCGCAAGCTCGACTCCGTCACGATGGAAGACCTCGGCGAGGCCCGCCGTGTCGTCGCCACCAAGGACGACACCACCGTCGTCGATGGCGCCGGCGACTCCGGCCGAGATCAAGGGTCGCATGACCCAGATCAAGGCCCAGATCGAGGAGACCACCTCCGACTACGACAAGGAGAAGCTCCAGGAGCGCCTTGCCAAGCTGTCGGGCGGAGTCGCCGTGATCAAGGTCGGCGCCGCGAGCGAGGTCGAGCTCAAGGAGAAGAAGCACCGCATCGAGGACGCGCTCAGCACCGTGCGTGCCGGCCTCGAAGAGGGCATGGTCGCGGGCGGCGGCGCAACGCTGCTCCACTGCCAGGAGGTTCTCGCCAAGCTCAAGGTCGAGGGCGCGGACGCCCAGGTGGGCGTGGACATCGTCCGCCGGGCGCTCGAGTACCCGATCCGCCAGATCGCCGACAACGCCGGCGCGCGAGGCGAAGTCGTCGTGGACCAGGTCCGCAAGATGCCTGTCGGCCACGGCTACGATGCCCTCAGGGGCGAGTTCGGCGACATGTTCGAGAAGGGCATCGTGGACGCCGCGAAGGTGACCCGCTCCGCCCTCGAGAACGCAGCGTCCATCTCCAAGATGGTCCTGACCACGGAAACGCTGATCACGGACATCCCGGAGAAGAAGGACGGATCCGCCGGCGGTGGCCACAACCACGGCGGCGGAGACATGGACTTCTAGTCCGATACGCAAATCGGTTCGAAACCCCGGACGGCAACGTCCGGGGTTTCTTTTTGCCCGGAACCGCGGCATCTGGACTGTCCAGCGCACCCATCCATTTGGGCAGCCCGAGAAGTGTGCTCGCAGGCGGGACAATCGCCCGATTTGCCGGCAAGTAGCCGAGACTCTTGGGAGTCACGATTCCACGAGTCCCGACGCGCTACTCGCAAGATGCCATCTGAGGAGGTCACCGATAGTGATCAACGTTCGAAAGCCGGCCATGGGAGCCTTCATCGGTCTCGTCGTGGCCGTTGCCGCTGCCTGCGGCAGTTCCACGGCCGCGACTCCCACGCTGGCCGCCCCGGCCGGCTCGGTCGCGCCCGGCGTATCGAGTGCGCCGAACGCCAACGACGCAAGCTCTCTCATCACCGCCGCCCTGTCGGGCAGCTCTCAGGTCAAGTCGTTCCACATCAAGGTGACCGCGTCGGGGACGCTCAAGGGCTCCGCGCTCCAGGACGCGACCGGCGGCGCCGCGGCGTCGTCAGGTGACGTCAAGCTGGACGGCACGTCGCTCGAGGGCGACATCGACGTCGCCAATTCGGCGGCTCATCTCGCCGTCAACGTCCCCGCCGATCGCCTCTTTCGGCGGCGTCCCGATCACGGCGGACCTGATCGCCGCGAAGGACGCCCTGTACTACAAGATCAGCCTGCTCGGCGGGACCAAGTACTCGATGGTGGATCTCAAGAGCCTCTCGAGCGGTCTCTCGGGCCTCGCGGGCGGCCTGCCCGTGGCGGTTCCCACGCCGGGCGCGTCGGCTATGTCCGGGATGACCGACGAGATCGCCAAGATCCGCCAGCAGCTCGAGGCCGCGGGGACCAAGGTCACCATCGCGGGCACGGACAAGATCGGCGGCGTCGACGCGACTCACATCAACGTCACGATCCCGGTGGACTACATAAACCAGCAAATCTCAGCAGCGGCGGCGAGCGCTTCACCGGCCGCGGCCATGGCCGGCGCCAAGCTGGATTCCGCCACGCTCGACGTCTGGATCTACCCGGCCAACAACCAGCTGGCCCAGATCCACCTTACGGCCGCCTCGTCGGCGGTGGGCAACATCGACCTGATGCTGACCCTCACGAACTACGACAAGCCGGTGACCATCGCGCCTCCGGCCGCGAGCGAGATCAGCAGCGCCGCGCCGCTGTTCCCCTGATCGCTCGCCCCGCGGCGCCCGGTGGTGCCGCCGGCCGAAATCGAGTCACGGGTGAATTCGCAGGACCCCGAGCCCTCCAGGCTCGGGGTCCTTTTTGTGGTTGGGGCCGGGCAGGACGGAGCCGCCGCGCTGCGGCGGGGCGCGAGGCGGCCATTTGACAGCCCTTCGCAAGGGCAACTACCTTCGCCGGAGACGCAATCCCTGGAGGTCCCGCTTGTTCAACCCTCGAATCGGTCACGTGCTCGGTCGCGCATTCCCGCGCGCCCTGCTTTCGGGCGCGTTCGTGCTCGCCGTCGTGGCCGCCTGCTCCGGAAACACAGCCACTCCAACTCCAAGCCCGCTATCCGATCCGAACGAGATCCTGGCCCGCAGCCTGGTCAATCTCTCTGCGGCGAAGACGGTCCACATCACGGGGACCATCTCCGGATCGATCGACATGAACGGACTGAGCAGCCTCAGCGGCGGCTCCTCTTCGCTCGGTCTGACGGGCAAGCTCGACCTCAAGGGCGGCACCATCGCCGGGGACGCGGATGTGGCACACCAGGCCGCCCACGTCACCGTGTCCTTTCCGAGCTCTTCGGCCTGACCGTCGACCTGATCGAGGTGGACGGCTACAGCTACACGAAGATCAACCTCACCTCCGACAAGTACACGAAGTCGAAAACCGACGTCTCGGCCGTCGCGAGCGCGGTCCCGGGAGCGAGCGGCGGCGTCGTGGATCTGGTCGCCCAGATTCGCCAGCTGCTGGAAAGCTCCGGGGCGACCGCCACGCTGACCGGCCACTCCAAAGTGGACGGCAGGGACGCCTACCGGCTCGAGCTGTCCATTCCGGCGGACAGGCTGAACGGCGAGCTTCGATCGGCAATGCCGGGTTTGTCGGCCGCGCCGGCCTTCGACAGCGCTTCGGTCGACTACCAGGTCTACAGCGATACGCTCCAGCCCGCCCAGCTGGAATTGAAGGCGAGCTCGCCAACGCTCGGCAACGTGGACGTCCTGGCAACCCTCACCAAGTACGACCAGCCGGTTACGATCAAAGCGCCGCCGGCGGACCAGGTGGAAGGCCAGTAGCGGCGCGCCAATCGCCTGCGCCAATTCAGGAAGCCAACGGCGATCTGCCGCTAAACTCTCCGGGGACGTTGCCCGCGGCCGGACTCGGGTCCGGCCAGCGCCGGTGACTGCGATGCCCTACAGTCCGGTGTGGGCATTTCGTGTGGAGGACTCTCGTGGCTCGTCGGAAATCGATCGCTGTCGGCGCCGCCGGCTTTCTGGCTGTCGTGGCCCTGGTCTCTGGCTGCTCGTCGGCGCATGAGACCGATCCGCGCCAGATCCTGACCAAGGCCGTGGTCGCGATGTCGACCGCGACGTCCGCGTCGCAGACGACACCGAACCTGAAGTCGGTTCACGTCCATATCGAAGCGGGCGGCCAGATGTTGTTCGGGCTGCAGGCCACGCCGACGCCCGACGCCGACGCCGACTCCCACGCCGACCCCGACGCCCACGCCCACGCCGACGCCGACCGCGACCCCGACGCGCCAGCCCTTCCGCCTCCGCATCGGCCAAGCCATCGGTTTCGGCCAAGCCGGGAGCGAGCGCCGACGCCGAGCCCGACCCCCACCCCGACACCCACTCCCACGCCGAGCCCGACCCCCACCCCGACTCCCACGCCGACGCCGAGCCCAACGCCGACGCCCGCCGCCTCGACACCGGCGACGCCGACCCCGGCCCCGGTCTTCACGGCCGTCCCGTTCGTTCTCAATGGGTCCACGGCTGACGGCGACCTCGACTTCACGAACCAGTCCGCTCACATCATCGGCGGCATGCCCGGCGTGCCCAACCTGTCCGGCGAGCTGATCGTGATCCACCCGAACGCCTACTTCCGGACCCAGGGCCAGACCAAGTTCAACAGCATGGACGACTCGCAGCTGTCGCTCAATCCGGCCCTGAGCACCGACTCCACGGTCCTGGTGGTCAACGAGTTGCTGGCTCTGGCCAATGACCCAACCCTGGAGCCCAAGCTCGTCGGCACGGACAACGAGCCGACCGGATCCGCGTATCACATCAGCGTGTCCGTCCCGGCGACCAAGGCGAACGCCAAGCTCGGCGCGCTCGGCCAGGTCTTCGGCGGCGGCACGCTCAACCTCTGGATCACCGCCGACGGCAAC
The DNA here is from genome assembly GCA_963816135.1 of uncultured Chloroflexia bacterium. Lineage (GTDB taxonomy): Bacteria > Chloroflexota > Limnocylindria > Limnocylindrales > CSP1-4 > Fen-1039. The sequence continues at coordinate 610,869 of CAWFJD010000017.1, read as the reverse complement.
TTCTGGCTCGAGCGGATGGAGTGGTCGCAGGCGGACTCCGCGGGCGGCGCCGCAATCCGGCTCGTCCTGTCGAACTGGAACGACGTCTCGCCGATCACGGCGCCGCCCGCCATCCAGGTCGCGGTTCCGTCCTGAGCCGGTCCGGATGGCAGCCGCGAATTCGGCATGAATTCGGCGCCAATACAATTCCAGGGTGAAGCCTAGACAGAGCCGCGGGCCGCAAACACGCGCACGCGCCGGCGCCCCCAAGATCCGTTCGGACGCCGGCTGGTGGGATGAGCCGGCGCCGGATTCGGAGACGGTGGCCGGTGCCGCGCGAGGCCTTGACCGCGCCCCTCGGCGACGACGCCGGGCCGGCCCCTGCCGGCGGAGGAGCCGCCGGAGCTGCCTCCGCCGCCCGACGACGCGCCGCCCGAGGCTTTCGACGGCCCGCGCATCGAGCCGGACGAGCCGTCGCCTTTCGAGCCCGAGCCCGTCGCGCTCGCCGAACGCCAGGCGGCGACCGAGGCCCTCGCCCAGAAGATCCTGGTCCGTCTCAATCCCGAACAGCAGCGCGCCGTCTCGACGACGGACGGCCCGGTCCTGATCCTCGCCGGCGCAGGCAGCGGCAAGACGCGCGTTCTCGCTCATCGGGTCGCGTACCTGATCGGCGTCAAGGGCGTTCGGCCCTGGCAGGTCCTGGCCGTCACTTTCACGAACAAGGCCGCGGCGGAGCTCCGTGCCCGCATCACCGGGCTCGTGGGCGAGGAAGCGGGCCACGAAGTCGCGATGGGCACGTTCCACGCGCTCTGCGCGCGGGTGCTCCGGCGGGATGGCAAGGCGATCGGGCTCGATCCGCATTTCGTCGTCTACGACTCGGACGACCAGCAGTCGCTCATGAAGCAGGTCCTCAAGGACGAGGACCTGCCGATCACCGGCGAATACAAGCCGTCGGCCATTCTCGGGGCCATCTCGCGGGCCAAGAACGAGATGCTCGACGCGGACTTCATCGCCGCCAACGCGCACACGCATCGCGAGCGGGAGATCGCCCGGCTGTTCCGCCGATACCAGAGCCGGCTGAAGGCCGCCAACGCGCTCGACTTCGACGACCTGCTCCTCGAGGCGGTCCGTCTCTTCCACGACGCGCCCTCGGTTCTGGAGCGATACCAGGGCCGCTGGCGCTACCTCCACGTGGACGAGTACCAGGACACCAACCGGCCGCAGTATCTGTGGGTCAAGTACCTCGCGGCGGCCCACAAGAACCTGTGCGTCGTCGGGGACGACGACCAGTCGATCTACTCGTGGCGGGGCGCGGACATCCGCAACATCCTCGATTTCGAGGGCGACTATCCGGACGCGGCCGTGGTGAAGCTGGAGCAGAACTACAGATCGACGCAGCTGATCCTCGATGCCGCCCACGCCGTCGTCACCCACAACTCGGCCCGCAAGGACAAGAAGCTCTGGACGGAAATCGCGGGCGGCAAGCAGATCTCCCGCTTCGAGGCCTACAACGAAGAGGAAGAGGCGGAGTGGATCGCGCGTCAGGTCGAGGAGCTGACCGGGACTCGGTCGTCGATCCTGACCCGGCGGGCGGACGAAGACGCCGAGAGCTGGTCGCGCTCCGATATCGCGGTGATGTACCGGACCAACGCCCAGAGCCGGGCAATCGAAGAGGCGTTCCTGCGCTACGGCATCCGTTACCAGCTCGTAGGCGGGACGCGGTTCTACCAGCGCCGCGAAGTCAAGGACGCGCTCGCGTATCTGCGGATCCTTCGCAGCGATACGGATCAGATCAGCTTCGAGCGGGTCCTCAACGTCCCCCAGCGGGGAATCGGCGAGAAGACGATCGAAGAGCTTCGGGCGACGGCGGCCGGCGGGCGGACGATCGGCGCCGAGGGGCCGGCGGGCAACGAGGAGACGGCCACGTACTGGCGGGCGATCGTTGCCGCGGGCGAGGGCCGGGTGCCGACGCTCGGTTCCCGGGCCCGAACGGCTCTCGGCGGCTTCGCCACGCTGGTGGCCCGCTTGCGGACGCGCATCGGCGTCCTGGCATTGCCGGAGATGCTCGACGCGGTGCTCGAAGAGTCCGGTTATCGGGCCATGCTCGCGGATGGGTCGGAGGACGGCGAGGAGCGCTGGGCGAACCTGCTCGAGCTGCGCTCGGTCACGACCCGTTACGACGACCTGAGCCCTGACGACGCGCTGGACCGCTTCCTCGAAGAGACGGCCCTCGTCGCCGACCAGGACTCGTACGAAACGGGTGCCGACGCCGTCACGATGATCACGCTCCACGCGGCCAAGGGCCTGGAGTTCCCCATCGTCTTCATTGCCGGGCTCGAAGAGGGGGTCTTCCCGCACAGCCGCTCGCTCGACGATGAGAAGCAGCTCGAGGAGGAGCGACGGCTCGCCTACGTGGGCATCACCCGGGCCAAGCGGCGCCTCTTCCTGTCGCACGCCGCCCGGCGGGCCACGTGGGGCCAGGGTGGACTATCGGTACCCGAGCCGTTTCCTCTTCGAGATACCCGCCGAACTCATGACCGGGCCGCGGCTCGAGCGCGCCGATGCCTTCGACGACGACTTTGGCGGCGTCGATCCCGACATGGTCTTCGGGCGTCGACTCGGCAGCAGGTTCGGGACGCCCATCAGGACCGGCGGCGGCGCCTTCCGCCTCGGCAGCGGGCCGGCAGGGGCACCGAAGCCGGGCGAGGTATTCCGCCCCAGTCGCGACCTGGGAGCGAAGCGCGAGGCGTACGACGGGGGCGCCCGGTCGGGCAGTCTTCAGATGCCACGGCCGATGCCACTCCCGGGCGCCGGTTCCGGAGCGGCAGAGCGGGGAGGACTTCACGCCGGCTCCGGCGCCGAGCGTTCCGCAGCGGCCGCGGATCCCCGGAGAGCGCCAGTTCCGCGACGGCGACCGTGTCCGCCACGCCCGACTGGGGGAGGGGATCGTGGTCACGTCGAAACTCACTCGGAACGACGAAGAAGTGACGATCGCCTTCTCGCACGGAGGCGGAGTCAAGGTCCTGCTGGCCAGCATCGCCAACCTCGAACTGCTCAGGTAGCGACCGGGCCTGGTGCCGAAGGCCGCCCCGACCGCGGCACTCCTCGGGCCGGCGATCTCAGCTTGCGGCCACCGTCTGGCGTTCCGAGACCCGCTCGAGCAGCTGCTTGAGCTCTGCGATCGCCTCGTGGTCGCTCTCGACCATGAGCAGCAGATCGAGGCCGTCCTTTATGAGTCTGATTTCTTCGGGCGACACTTCGAGGGTCACCGTCTTTACGGTCTTGTCATCCATGGAGTCGTCTCCAAATGCGGCTGGGCCCCGCGACTCCAGGGTAGACCGGCTCGTTGGAGGCGGGATCCGGCGGCCGGCAGGTTCCGCGATCCGGGCCCCCGGTTGTGCCGGGCGGGCGGCGGGGTTACGGTGCGACCGTCGACCAAGCAGCAGTGCGGCCGCGGGAGCACGCGCACTCGTATGACGTCGGGTTGACCGGATCTCGACGTCGTCGCCGACCCGGACGTCTGTCGTCCGCCGCCTTCTCAGCTGACCTTCCGGAGCTCGTTCGCCCGCGCCTCTCTCGCGGGCAGGAGTCTGTGTCACGAAAACCGCCTTCGTCTCCACGTATCCCCCACGCCGCTGCGGAATAGCGACGTTCACCTCCGACCTTGCGAGCGCCGTCGGGGGCGGACGCATCGCCGCGCTTCATTACGCCGGCGATCCCGATGCCTACCCTCGAGAGGTCGCCTTCCGGATCCGGCGGGATGAACTCGAGGATTACCTCAGCGTGGCCGGCGCGATCGACCGCTCGGACGTCGATGCCGTTTCCGTGCAGCACGAATACGGGATCTGGGGCGGACCCGACGGCCAACATGTGCTGGACTTCGTCCAGGCCCTCCGAAAGCCGGTCGTGACGACGCTGCACACCGTTCCGCAGAGCCCATCGGCCGCTCAACGTCGCATCCTCGTGGACCTGGTCTCCGCATCCGCCGCAACCGTCGTGATGTCCAGGTCCGCGGCACGTGTCCTTGGCGAGACCTACGGCCTCGACGAAGGCGCTCTCGACGTCGTTGCCCACGGTGTCCCGGATCTGCCCCTGGTCGAGCCCGATTCCGTAAAGCCGGCGCTCGGGCTCGAGCTTCGGCCCGTGATCCTCAGCTTCGGCCTCATCGGGCCCGGAAAGGGCTACGAGTCGGCCATCGAGGCGATGCCGGAGGTGGCCAGGATCGAGCCGCGAGCCGTCTACGTGATCCTCGGGGCGACGCATCCGGAATTGCTCCGGCTAGAGGGAGAGGCGTATCGCAGCCGGCTCGCCCGCCTGGCCCAGGGTCTCGGCGTGGACGACCGCGTCCTGTTCGTGAACCGATATGTCGACCTCGACGAGCTGGGCCGGTGGCTCGAGGCGGCGGACATCTTCGTGACGCCCTACCCGAACCCCGACCAGATCGTTTCGGGGACGCTTTCGTATGCCATGGGGGCCGGCAAGGCAATCGTCTCGACCACGTACGCCTACGCTCGCGAGATGCTGGACTCGGGAGTGGGAGCTGCTCGTTCCACCGGGCTCGCCAAAGGCCCTGGCCGAAGGGCTCACGAGCCTGCTCCGCGACGACGAGGCCCGCAAAGCCCTGGGCGAGCGGGCCTACGCCCGGAGCCGCTCGATGGTCTGGACCGAAGTCGGAGCCCGGTATCGGGAGATCTTCGCCCGTGTCGCATCGCGCCGTTTGCGGCGGCTGCGCGCACTCGCCCGAGACGTCCGCGCGGCCGCGCCCGCGGTCGGGAGCCTGAGCGGGACCTCCGCCGCGCTTCCGGCCCCGCGGCCGGCACGGGTCGTAGCGCAGCCGACGCTGTCGACCCGTTCGTTGCGGACGTCGAGGTCCGCTCCAGGGGCCCGGCACGACGATGGCTGACGCCTCTCGGACCACGGACGAGAGCTCGACGGACATTCGCGCGGGCCACCCGAAGCGAAGACCCCGGCTGCTCTTGCCTCTATCTCCGATCAACCGCGGACGCCTGGACGCGATGTCCGACGACACGGGCATCTGGCAGTTCGCGGTCGGGACGGTACCGGACCGGAGCCAGGGATACTGCACGGACGACGTGGCTCGAGCCCTCGTCGTCGACGTACTCCACGGCCGGATGCTTGGCTGGACGGCCGTGGCGACCTCGGTCGAGAGGTCGCTTCGGTTCCTCGCCGAAGCGTTCGATGCCGGTACGGGTCGGTTCCGCAACATGCGCGACGCTCACCTCAACTGGCTGGGCGGGTTCGACTCGGAGGATTGCCACGCTCGGGCCTTGCTCGGTTTGGGGACGCTGCTCGGCTGGCGCCGTGAGGACGACGACGCCCGAGGCCGAAGCTCTCTTCTTCCGCGCGCTCCCCGCGGCCGCCGACTTCAGGGCCTTGAGGCCGATCGCCGCGGCGGTACTGGCATGTCGCGAGGCCATCGACGGCGGGTTCGGGAAGGCGGCGACAACGTTCGCGGCTCTCGGCGAGCGTCTGGCTGCCGCCTTCGACGCTCTGGACGCCGACTGGCCGTGGCCGGAGGGCACGCTCACGTACGAAAACGCCCTGATTCCACGGGCCCTGATCGCCGTCGGCGCGAAAACCGGCGACGAGAGGCTCACGGGGCGGGGCCGCGAAGCCCTCGACTGGCTAATCCGCGTCCAGACAACCCCCTCGGGCACTTTCTCGCCGATCGGCAACCGCGGCTGGTGGCCCAGGAGCGGGACCCGAGCCCAGTTCGACCAGCAGCCGATCGAGGCGGCCTCGATGGTCATGGCATCCGTGGAGGCCTATCTGGCCACGGGCGTCCCCGAATATCGAATCGCGGCTGAGGCGGCATACGGCTGGTTCCTGGGCGACAACGACCTGCGCGTGGCGGTCGCCGACGTCGAGGGCGGAGGTTGCCGCGACGGACTGAGTCCGTGAGGGTCCGAGTGAGAACCAGGGTGCCGAGTCGACGCTGATGTGGCTCACCGCGCTCGAGGCGATGAGGCGGCTCCGATCCGCCTGAAGTCCGCCGCCCGGCTCATAGGTTGACGGCCGCCGACGGAGGCTTCCCGCCGCGGCCCCGAGGCGCCACCATTCGGACATGGCGCGTGCGACGTTCACCTTCCATGGATCCCTGCTGTTCTTCCGGCCCAGGCGCGAACCCGACGCCGACCTCTCGTTCGAGCGGCCGCCGTCGCTGAAGGACGCCGTCGAGTCGCTCGGCGTCCCGCATCCGGAAGTCGACCTCGTGCTGCGTGAGGGAGCCCCGATGGCCCTGAACGGCCACGCGCGGCCCAACGACCACTTCGATGTCTTCGGGGCCGATCGACCCGCCGGAGCTGGCCTCGTTGCCGGGCCTCATCCCTTCGCCGCCCGACCCGCCTCGGTTCGTGCTCGACGGCCACCTCGGCCGGCTGGCGCGCTATCTGCGCGTCCTCGGTTTCGACTGCCTGGTACGACAACCGCGCCGCCGACGATCGGCTGGCGAGTGTCTCGGCCGGCGAAGGCCGGATCCTGCTGACTCGCGACCGCGGCCTGCTGAAGCGGTCGATCGTCCGCCTGGGCTACCTGCCCCGCGACGACGATCCCCGCCGGCAGCTGGCCGAGGTCGCGGAACGATACGACCTGACCGCCCGCGCCCGGCCCGTTCAGTCGATGCGTCCGCTGCGGCGCGATGCTGCTTGCGACGAGCCGAGCGGCCGTCGCCGAGAGGCTCGCGGACCAGCCCCGGACGCTGCGCTACTTCGACACGTTCGCGGAGTGTCCGGGCTGCGGGGCCATCTACTGGCCGGGTTCCCACTACGAGAAGTTGAGCCGGGCGCTGGGCTCTCGATGCCGGCCGCAGGGCCATGAATCCGTCCGGGCCCGGCAAGTTGCCGGGCCCGGACGATCTCTCAGCGAGGTCGTGAGCCAGTAGCTAGTACTTCGCGAGCACCGGGAGAACCGGATCGCCTGCGCCAACTTGCCAGCCGCTGGTCTGTGAGCCGGCGTTGTTCCACGACCAGATCAGGAAGCCGCCGACGCCCGCGGGCACCATTGCCTTGAGCTTGGCGTCGAAAGCCGACGCGCGCGCGGCGAGGGTTCCGCCGACGTCGCTGGCCTTGATGCCGGACTCGCCGACGAAGATCGGCTTGTTGAGGCTCTTGCAGGCCGCGATGTCGGTGGCGAGATTGGCGGGCATCGACTGGGTCTCGTGGCCGTAGTCGTGGTACTCACAGATGTCGACGGTCGAGATCGAGTGGAGCCTTGCGTAGTCGGCGCCCTTGCGTGCCGCACTGCGAACTGCCCATCGTCCCGAGCGACACGAGGTGGTTCGAGTCGATGGACTTGATGAGTTTGGAAACGTCGGAAGTGAAGTTGTAGAGGTCGGTGGTCGAGCCGCAGGTGGAGCTGTTGGTCTTGATCTCGGCTTCGTTCATGAGCTGCCACATGGCGATCGTGGGATCGTTCTTGTAGCGCGACACCACTTCCTGGACGAACTGGCGGTACGGGACCGTGGTCGTGGCCAGGACCTGGGTCTTGTAGCCGCCCTGATACCAGCTCGCGTACTTGTACTGGCTGGTCGGACTCTCGCACGAGCCCCACTGATTGGCGAGCGTGGCGATCACCTTGACGCCGTGGGCCTTGGCGACCGCGAGCGTGTGGTCGAATGCCGACCAGTCACGGACGCCTTTGGAGGTGGCCATGGCCTGGAAGAACCAGCTTCGGAAGACCTGATTGCCCGAGCCGATACCGCTCAGAGCGGTATCGAGCGCGCTGCCGGTGCCCATCGTGTACGAGCAGTTGGAGCGGCTGTTGGCCTGGTAGATGTTGAACCCGGTGAACACGAAGGGCTTGCCGCCGAGCGTGAGCTGGGTCCCCGAGCGGCCGACGAAGCCGGACGACGAGGGGGCGGTCGTCGGGGCGGGCGTGGGCTTGGCCGTCGGCGCGGGCGTCGCCGTGGGAGCCACGGTCGGCTTGGGCGTTGGGGCGGTCGTCGGCGTGGGTGTCGCCGCCGCGGTGGGCGTCGCGCGTCGGAGCCACGGGTCGGCTTGGCGGTCGGGGCGGTCGTCGGCGGGGGCGTCGTGGAAGTGCCGTTCTTGACGACGAAGTTGTTCGTGAAGGTCGACGTTCCGGATCCCGTCACGACCTTGACGCTGATCGTGTGCGTGCCGTTGGCGACGGTGCCGGTATCCCAGGGCTTGGCCTTGCCGGCGGTGTCGGTGCCGACGAAGTCCAGGGGCGCCGAGCGCTCGATGTGCCGGGGCGTTCCGGTGCGGGCCGTGTTGTCGAGCCAGAAATCGGCCTCGGTAACACCTGACGTCGGGGTGACGAAGACGTAGATGCTGCCGCTCACCGTGGAGCCGGCCAGCGTGACGGGTGACGTCCGGCTCGAGGACCTGGAGTCCTGGAGCGAGTACGTGCTGCCGCTCGTGGCGGCCATGACGGTGAGAGGGATCAGGAGCACGGCCACGAGGCCGGCGAGAAGTGACGGTGCGCGGGTGGCGCGATCGCAGAGACAGCTGGTTCAAGGACTTACCTCCTCGTTGAGCAGCCGTGCAGGTCAGGCGGATCGGCAGGGCTCCAACGGGCCGGCTCCTGACGGCGGAGTCGGGTATCGACGGGAGACGAGTGACGGTGGCGGGAGGAACGCCCGCAGGCATCCGATGACGGTCGAACCGTATGCCTCGGCCGGGCCGAAAGCATCTGACTACATCGGCTCTGGCATACCCAGCCCCATAGGGCCAGGTTCCATGGTCCATATGGCCCACGTCCGGAGCCACACGGACGGTGTGGCCCGGCACGGTCGGATGGGAACCGGGCCGGGGTCGTGCAGCGGGACAAGATACGCTGCCGGCTCGTGCGGGCGCCCGTTCGTTGCGCCTCCTGGCCCCATGGTTGAACCGTTAACACCGGATCTTGAAGCTACGGACGTGTTTCGGGCGGGCAGACCCGTCGCTGCCGCAGGGTGGCCCCGGCCGAGCGGATCGTCGACCATCGCTTTCTGGGAGGAATCGAGGATCGCCGTGCTCGCGAATGGATGCGCCTCGAATCTGGTCTCTGCCCTCGAGCGAGTCGGCATCGCAGCCAACCGACGTCGCCCTCACCCCGGACCGGGAGTATCGCGTGAGCGCGAGTCCGTACGATCGGTCTGGAGACTGGACGGGGGTCGCGCGGCGCGTGGACCGGACGTCCTGGGACTGGGAGCGGGACCGGCCAGCGGCCGTCCCCGTCGCCGCCGACGTTCTACCCGACGTCCGTGGCTTCTCTCTCGCCTGGAGCCGGCCCGGAGCCGGAGTGGCGATCGCCTCGGCGTCGCTGCTGACGTATCTCCTGGCGGCCGTCGTGATCGTCCTTGTGGCTCACAGCATCATCGGCGACGCCTGGAGCCGGGTCGCGAACGCCTACTACGTCTTGTTCAGCCGCGACCCGCACCTGGCCGCCATCGGCTTCGTCTGGAATCCACTGCCGTCGCTGGCCGTGATGCCGCTTCTGCCTCTCAAGTTCATCTGGCCGGACATGGCCGCGACCGGGTTTGCCGGGTGCATCGTGTCAGCGCTGTGCATGGCCGCCTCGGTCTGGGTCGTCTACGCGATAGCGCTCGACTGGCAGGTGCGGAGATGGGCCGCGATCGCCGTCACCCTCCTCTTCGCCTTCAACCCGATGATCGTCTACTACGGCGCCAACGGGATGAGCGAAGCGATGTTCATCCTGACCATGCTCCTGACCGTCCGCTACCTGGCCCGCTGGTCTCGCGACCGCCAGATCGGCTCTCTGGTGCTGGCCGGCATCGCCATGGCCGCGGCCTACATGACCCGATACGAGGCGGCGGTTGCCGCGGTCGCGAGCGTCCTGTCCGTGGTCATCGTCTCGTCCTGGAGCGGCCACGGATCCTGGCGCGACAGGCTCGAGGAGGGTCTCGCCGACGCCATCGTCTTCCTCACCCCGTTCGCCGCCACGTTCGTGGCCTGGGCGATCGCGAGCTGGCTGATCGTCGGCAATCCATTCGAGCAGTTCACGTCCGTCTACGGTGTCGTCTCGCAACTCAACGTGGCCCAGACCGCGGTGGCTCAGTACACCGGCCAGGGCACCTCGGCTGCCTACGTGTGGAGCGCCCGACAGCTGCTCGGCCTCGAGCCGGGCCTGATCCTGGCGGCGATGCTCGGGCTCGTCGTGACGTTCAGGGGTCGCCACGGTCTGACCATTCCGGCGGTCGCCGTGCTCGGCGGCAGTCGTGTTCTGGGCCGTCTTCGGTTTCATTACCGGCAAGACCCTGGGCTGGCTGCGCTATTCGATCGCCGAGATCCCGCTGGTCACCCTCCTCGCCCTGGCCGTCCTTGCCCCCAGGCCGTCCGCGGGTCGCCAGTCCAAGGTTCAAGCCAAGGCCTCCGGGCCTGCGTCGATGCTTCAACGCTTGCGTCTGCCCCTGGCCGCCCGGCATCCCGTACGCCGGGCAGTCGGCATGGCGAGCGGCGGAGCGATGCTCGTGGCCGTCGCCCTGGCCCTGCCGACCGGCCTGACCACGATGCTCAACCCGGACGTCAACCCGCTCTACGGCGGTGAGGCGTTCCAGCTCCAACCCGTGCTCAACGCCAACCAGCCGCCCGAGAAATACACGCCCACGGGCCAGTACGAGGTCGGCCGCCAGGCCGCCACGTACCTCGATGGATTGCACCTGGGCAGCGGCAAGGTCCTCGTGGACGGCGCGATGGGCTTCCCGATCATCCTCGAATCGAACAACCCGGCGCAATTCATCACCACGCCCGACCGCGACTTCCAGCAGGCCCTGCTCGATCCGGTCTCGTTCGGCGTGCGGTACCTCCTCGTCCCGGAGGCGGTCGGCTACCAGAGCCTCGACGCCGTGAACCGGGCCTATCCCGGCATATACGACAACGGCGCGTCCGTCGCGCCGACGCTCGCCGCCCAGTTCGGGTCGGGCGGCAACAACTGGCGGCTCTATCGGGTCTCGTCGTAGCGGTTCTCTCCTTTCTCGGAATGTTCTCGGGGCATGGGGGCATCTGGAGGTCTGTCGTGAAGCGTCCGGAAGGGGCGGTTCGGGTTCTGTCTCTGGGCGCGCTGCTTCTTGGAATCGTTGCTCCCGGGTCTTGCGGTCGTGCCCTCCGCCGCCGCCGCTTCGTCGATCGACTGGCCCGAGTACATGGCCAACGGCCAGCTCACCGGCGCAAGCTCAGAGACGATCCTCACTCCCGCCGCGGCCCCCAGTCTCGCTCCGGCGTGGACCTTCAAGACCGGCGGCGTGATCGCCGCCTCGGCCACGGTCGTCGGCGGCGTGGCCTACGTGGGCTCGTGGGACGGCTTCGAGTACGCGTTGAACGCCGCGACCGGCGCGCAGATCTGGAAGACCAGCCTGGGCGTCACGAACGCGCCGCAGTGCTCGCCGCCGAGCATCGGTGTCTCCTCGATCCCGGCCGTGGTCAACGGTGTCGTCTACGTGGGCGGCGGCGATGGCAACTGGTACGCGCTGGACGCGACGACGGGCGCGGTCCTGTGGTCCATAACCATCGGCAACCCGGCCAGCGGCTATTACAACTGGGCGAGCCCGCTGATCGTGGGCAACTCGGCGTACATCGGCGTTGCGAGCCTGGGCGACTGCCCGCTCGTTCAGGGCACAGCTGCTGCGGGTGGACCTGACCACGCATGCCGTCGTGGCGAGCGTGGCGTTCGTGCCGGCCGGCCAGGTGGGCGGCGGCGTCTGGACTTCCCCGGCGATCGATGCGGCCACGAACACGGTCTTCGTCACGACCGGCACCCTCAACCAGGCCACTCAGCAGAATTCCGAGGCGATGGTGGCGGTGGACGCCACGACGCTGGCGATCAAGTCCGCCTGGCAGATCCCCCAGAGCACGATGAACGCGGACTCGGACTGGGGTACGTCGCCGATCCTCTTCACGGACCAGAACGGCCGGGCCCTCGTCGCCGGCATCAACAAGAACGGCTTCCTTTACGCCTTCCTGCGCTCGAACGTCGCCGCCGGGCCGGTCTGGTCCGACCAGGTCGCGGTCAGCGGCATCTGCCCGACATGTGGCGACGGCAGCGTCGCCTCGATGGCCTTCGCCGGCGGCACGCTCTTCGTGCCCGGCGGCAACACGACCATCAACGGCGTCGGCTACGCGGGCGCGATTCGAGCCGTCGATCCGGCCACGGGGAACGTCCTCTGGGCCCATGGCCTGGCGAGTCCGGTCGTCCCGGCGATCGCTTACGACAACGGCATGATCTTCGCCGGGGTGGGGAAGTACCTCGAAGTCCTCGATGCCGCCACCGGCAACGTGCTCTACGACTACCAGACGGGCGGCGTCATCTACTCGCCGCCGTCGATATCCAACGGGACCGTTTACATCGGCTCGGGCGACGGCAACGAGTACGCCTTCGCGCCCGCCGCGGCGGTCACTCCAGCCCCCGATGCCAATTGCCCGAGCGGCTGGACCTGCCAGGACTTGGGTTCGCCCTCGCCCGCCGGCACAGAGAACGTGGCCTCCGGAACCTGGAGCGTGACGGTTGGCGGCGGCGGCCTTGGCCTCACCGGCGGCACCGACCAGTTCAGGTTGATGAGCCAGCCCGTCTCCGGCGACACGCAGATCGCGGCGCAGCTTTCCGCGCAGTCGGGGTCGGCCTCAGTCGCCGGCATCATGGTCCGCCAATCGAATGCCCCGAGCTCGCCGTTCTATGCGGTCACTCGGACCGGCGGTGGGACGGTCAAGGTCCTGTACCGCACCGCGTTCGGCGGCGCCCTCAAGACGGTGAGCCAGACCTCGCCGGCGCTGCCGTTCTTCCTCGAGATCCAGCGCCTGGGCGACAGCTTCGTCGCCGCGGTTTCCGCCGACGGCACCAGCTACACGGCTGTGGCTGGCTCGAGCGCGTCGGTGGTCATGCCGACGTAGCGCCATGGTTGGCCTCGCCGCCTCTTCCGGAGCGAACGGCTCGGCCGCGACGGCGACGATCGCCGGCGTCTCCATCGGGCCGCCCGGCGCCGTCGCCCGCGCCGCCCGCCTCCGCCTCGCCGTGTCCGTCGGGCTGGTCGTGCACCGACGTCGGGAACCCGAGCGTCGTCGGCAACCAGTCGCTGAGCGGCGGGACCTGGACGATCTCCGGCGCCGGCGCCGGCAACGCCAACTACGCCGACCAGATGCACTTCGTCTATCAATCGTTCGCGGGCGACGCCACGCTTTCCGAGCGCGTCGCGACGCAGCCGAACACCGCCGCCGGCGCCCAGGCCGGACTCGAGTTCCGTGGCGACACCACCGCCGGAGCGTTCTATTACGGGGCATTCGTGACGCCGTCGAACGGCATCGCGGTTTCGTACCGAACGTCGCAGGGCGCCCGCGCGACCGCCATGGTCGGCGTCTCCGGCGCCGCTCCCCAGTACCTGGAGATCCAGCGTTCCGGGACCACATACACCGCGTTCACCTCGACCGACGGGGCCACGTGGTCGCCGATCATCGGTTCGAGCCTGACCTTCGGGCCGAGCTGGCGGGGTCGTCGGTGGGATGGCGGTCAGCTCCGGGGCCACCGGGACCGCCGCCACGGACACGATCGATTCGGTCAGCGCCGTCGCCGTCGGCGTCGGCGCCGCCGAGCGCCTGCCCTTCCGGTTGGACCTGCGCCGACCTCGGCAATCCGGTTCCCGCCGGAGCCCAGTACGTGGTCGGCGGCGCGGGCGGCAGCTGGACCGTCCTGGGTGGCGGCGGCGACATCTGGGGCACGTCCGACAGCTTCCGGCTGCTCAGCCAGCCCCTGGCCGCCGACGGGACGATCAGCGCCCGGATCGACAGCCAGACCAACACGAGCGTCTGGGCCAAGGCCGGCGTGATGATCCGCGCCACCTCGGATCCGGGCTCGCCCTACTTCGCGGAGTTCATGACGCCCGGAAACGGGATCGCGGTCCAGTGGCGCACGGCCCAGGGCGGATCGAGCTCGCAGGTTCTCGCGACCGCGACCGTGCCGGCCTGGCTCCGGGTCGGACGCTCGGGATCGACCTTCACGGCCTACACCTCGGCCGACGGGCTGACATGGACGGCCATCCCGAACGCCAGCGTCAACGTCCCGATCACCGGCGCGGTACTGGCGGGCCTGGCCGTGACCTCCCACAACACGAGCTCGCTCAGTTCGGTCACCTTCGACGGCGTCGTGCTGGCCTCGACGGCGCCACCACCGCCGGACGCCTGTCCGACCGGCTGGAACTGCGCCGACGTGGGTTCCACGGGCGTTCTCGGCGGGCAATCGTTGACCGCCGGCACCTGGACCGTGACCGGTGGCGGCGGCGACATCTGGACCACGTCGCGACAACTTCCACTTCGTCTGGCAGCCGGTCTCGACGGACCTGTCGTTGAGCGCCCGGACGATCTCCCAGACGAACACGAGCCCGTGGGCCAAGGCCGGGCTTGATGATCCGATCCACGACCGACGCGGGCTCGCCCTACTACGCCGCGTTCATCACGCCCGGCAACGGCGTCGCGGTCCAGTGGCGTGCCACCCAGGCCGGCTTCGTCCGGCCAGGCCCTCGTCGCCGGGGCGACGCCCGTCTATCTGGAGATCGGCCGATCGGGCGGAACCTTCTCCGCATACACGTCCCCGGACGGCGTCGCTTGGACGCTCGTGCCCGGTTCGACCCAGAACCTGGGCCTGACCGGCGCCGCTCTGGCCGGGATGGCGATCACGTCCCACAACTGGGGCGTCCTCGGCTCGGTGACCCTGGACAGTCTCCGGATGGCGCCGCTGCCGCCCTTCTGGAACGACGCCGACATCGGCGCGCCCAAGCTCGCGGGTTCGGCGACCGATACCGGCGGTACGTTCTCGCAGACCGCGTCCGGGGCGGACATCTTCGGGGCGTCCGACCAGCTCAACTTCGCCTACCAGTCGACCTCCGGCGACGCGACGCTCACGGCCCGGACCTCATCGCAGACCAACACGAGTTCGTGGGCGAAGGCGGGCCCGATGATTCGCGCCACCACGGACCCCGCCGTCGCCCTATTACGCCGCGTTTGTCACGCCCGGGAACGGCGTGGCGGTCCAGTGGCGCAAGACCCAGGGCGGGGGAACGACCCAGATCGTGACCCCGGGCACGGCCCCGATCTACTTGCGGGTCGCCCGATCCGGCTCCACGTTCAGCGCTTACACGTCGCCCGACGGCACGACCTGGACGCTCGTCCCGAGCTCGGCGGTCACGTTCAACTTCCCCGCTGCCGAGCTCGCCGGTCTGGCGGCAACTTCGCACAGCGCCTCCAAGCTAGGCACGGCCGGCTACGACACGTTCAGCCTCTCGAACACCGCCGTCACGCCGCCGCCCACCAACGACTTCTCATTGAGTGCCAGACCGTCCACGTTGCCGATGCCGCAGGGCACGCAGGGCTGGACGAGCGTTGGCACCGCGGTCGCGAGCGGTTCCGCCGAGACCGTCAACCTCGCCGTCTCCGGCATGCCAGCCGGCCTTACGGCCACCTTCGCCCCGACCTCGGTCACGGCGGGCGCCGCGTCCACGCTGTCCATCGGAGTGGCCACGTCCGCGGCCGCGGGCACGTACCCGCTCACGATCACCGGGACGTCGCCCTCTGCCACGCATACCGCCAAGGTCACGATCACGGTGAGCGCGGCGCCGGCCGCCCTGCCGAGCCCGTGGGCCTCGGCGAGCATCGGCGCGCCCGCGATTCCCGGCTGGACCTCAGCGTCGAGCGGAGTGTTCAGCCTCAACGCCGGCGGCGCGGACATCTACTCCACCTCGGACCAGTTCGAGTACGCCTACCAGAATCTGAGCGCCCTCAACACCATCACGGCCCACGTCGCCTCGGAAACCAACACGAGCGCCTGGGCCAAGGCGGGCCTCATGGTCCGCTCGACCACGGATCCCGGGTCGGCCTACTACGGCGTGTTCGTCACGCCCGGCAACGGCATCGCCGTCCAGTGGCGATCGGCCGCGGCGGGAGGCACGTCCCAGCTCAAGTTCACGGGCACCGCCCCAGCCTGGCTCCGGATCGGAGTGTCGGGAGGAACCTACACCGCCTATACGTCACCGGACGGGACCACGTGGACGGCCCTGTCCGGGTCGGCCCACAGCCTCTCGCTCGGCTCTTCGTTCACGGCCGGCATGGCCCTCACATCCCATAACCAGAACGCCGCCTGTGTCGCGACGTTCGACAGCGTTGCCCTCAACTGACCCCTGGCTGAGGAGAATTCCAAGTGAAGCGTCCCGGGTTCCTTCTCTTCTCCGGAACTGTGGCTGCCCAACCACGCGCCGGCGGGCCACCGCAGGGCACGCCGCCAAGAGATCCGAGGCCGGACAGTCCGCGGCCACGCGGCTTTCGGGGATTGCTTCCGCGGGCTCTCGCTCTGGTCCCGCTCCTTGCGGCGAACCTGTTCTTCCAGGCGTCGCTGGCGTCGGCCGTTGCCGCGCCGACGATCTCCGTCGTCCAGAACCCCCAGCAGGTCGCCAGCGGCCAGCCGATCCAGTACGCGATCACCATCCCGAATACCGGAGGCGCCGACGCATCCGGCCTCACCTTGACGGACACCCTATCCGGAGTGGGCCCGGGCGCCACGACCCCCTGGGTGGTCACGAGCACAGGCTCGTGCAGCTACGCCGATCCGACGCTGACCTGCACCGCGTCCTCGCTACCCGCGGGCCAGACCTGGACCGTCTCGATCACCGGCCAGGTGACCGCCGCAGCCGGCGGCAGCGTCTCGAGCTCGGCGACGTTGACCGGCACGGAAACCGCGGCCTTCAGCGTCTCCGCGTCCGCCACCGGCACGGTCGCCGGCGTCCTGCCTGCCGGCTTCACCCAGACCAAGCTCGCCGGCGGCCTGGCCAACCCGATCGTCCTCGCGTTCGCGCCCAACGGCGACATCTACATCGGCCAGCAGGCCGGCAAGATCAGCATCTTCCGCGCGGGGAAGCTCCTCGCCACGCCCCTGGGCACGATTCCGAACGTCTACGGCCAGGTGGAATGCGGGCTCCTTGGCATCGCCCTCGACCCGAACTACGCCAGCAACGGCTTCATCTACGTCTCGTACGTGCTGTCCACGACGAACAGCTCCGGAACGGTCGTGCCGTTCAGCAGGCTTTCGAGGTTCACGGTCGTCAACGGCAGCCTCGATACCACGACCGAGAGGGTCTACTACCAGGGGAACCAGGCCCAGAACGGCCACCACCCGGGCAACGACCTGCGCCTGGGCCCCGACGGCAAGCTGTGGTGGAGCGTCGGCGACAACGATCCGTCGATCAGCAACGCCCAGACGCTCACGAACATCTACGGCAAGATGCTGCGCTTCAACCTGGACGGCTCGGTCCCGTCGGACAACCCCTTCGTCAACGTCCCGAACGCCGTTCCGTACATCTACGCGTACGGACTCCGAAACCCCTTCCGCTTCACCTTCCTGCCGAACGGCCGGGCCATGACCGAGGACACCGGCTCGAGCTTCGCAGAGGAGCTCGACACGATCCAGTCCGGCGGCTTCTACGGCTGGGACTACTACGAAGGCAACTGCTTCACCTGCGGCGCCATCAACCCCGTCTACTCCTACGGCCACGTGACGGAGGACGGAGCGGCATCGGCGATGGCCGCCTACAGCGGTTCCGCCTTTCCACAGCAGTACGCCAACACGGTCTTCGTCGGCGACTACGTGCGCCAGGACATCGAAGCGATCACCTTCGATCCGACCTACCAGACGGTAGTGTCGGACACGGTCTTCAACAGCGCCGCGGGCACGATCGCGGACCTGCAAGTGGGCCCCGACGGCAGTCTCTACTACGTCAGCATCTTCTCGGGCACGTTCTTCAAGATCTCCGCCACCGGACCCTTCCCGCCGACCGCCGCGGCCGCGGCCACTCCGAACGCCGGCAACGCGCCCTTCACCACGCAGTTCTCCTCGGCGGGCTCGTCGGACCCGATGGGTTTGCCGCTCACGTACTCCTGGTCCTTTGGCGACGGAACGCCCGGCTCCGCCGCGGCCAATCCGACGCACACCTACGCGACCAACGGAACCTACACGGCGATCCTGACGGTCAGCGACGGCAGCCAGACGGGGAGCGCGATGGTCCAGGTCACCGTTGGCCAGACCGCCCCCTCGGTTTCGGTCACCGTGCCGAGCACCTACAACGCGGGCCAGACCATCGGCTTCAGCGCCAGCGCCACCGACGCGGTCGACGGCACCGAGCCGGCCTCCGCGTTCAGCTGGAAAGTCGACTTCTTCGACAATGGCGTCCTCGAGCCGTCGTTCGTGGCGGACGTGCCGGTGCCGTTCGCGGGCCCGATCAGCGGCGTGACTTCCGGCACGCTTCACGATCCCGACCGATCCAAGCCAGACGCCCACGAGCTTCTACCGGCGTGACGGCCACCGTCACGAATTCGCTCGGACTCCAGACGGTGGTCACCCGGGACCTCCATCCGAACACGACGACCTGGTCGGTCGCGACGAACGTCGCCGGCCCGGGTTACGCCGTCGACGGAGCCTGGCACACGGGCCCGTTCACCACGACCGACGTGGTGGGCGTCCAGCACATCCTCGCGGGTATGCCCCTGGCCCAGACCGTTGGCGCGACTCGCTACCGCTTCTCCGGTTTCGCCGACGGCAGCGCCCTGACCGATAGCTTCACCGCGACTTCCGCCAGCCAGCTCATTCACGGCCAACTACGAAGCCGCGTCCGCCGCCATGCCGGCCCCCTGGACGAGCGCCGACGTCGGCAGCCCCTTGATGGCCGGCACGGCCGACTACTCGAGCGCGACCGGCACCTTCTATGTGGATGGCGGCGGGGCCGACGTCTACGGCCCCAACATCCAGTTCCACTACGTCAGCCAGCCGCTCAACGGCGACGGGACGATCGTCGCCCGGGTCCGATACCAGTCCAACTCCGACCCGTGGGCCAAGGCGGGATTGCTGATCACGGCCTCGACCGCGACGGGCAGCCCGTTCGTCGACGCTCTCGTCGCGCCCGACGTCAGCCCCAACTCGCCCAACGTGAACGGCGTCGGCTGCACCGCCGACGGCTGCGTCAGCCCGCTGCAGCCGATCACTCCGGCCCGTGGCAACGGCGCACGACAGCAGTTCTCCTTCGCCAGCTCGCTGCTCCCCGCCGGCTACCCGGCAGGCTTCAGCGCGCCGAACAAGTGGCTGATGCTCCAGCGCGCGGGCAACACGTTCACTTCATGGCTGTCGGCCGACGGGAGTTCCTGGACGCCGCTTGGCGTCTCGACGGTCACGATGCCGGCCGCGGTTTCGATCGGGCTGTTCGTGACGTCGCACGACATTGGCCAGTACAGCAGCGTGGCCTTCGACCAGGTTTCAGTCACCACCTCGACGACTCCGCCGCTCGGGCCCCTTCCGACGGGTTGGACTGACTCCGACATTGGCGCGCCCGCCATAACTGGATCGGCCGGCTTCGCGAACGGCGTCTTCACCGTGAACGGCGCGGGCTCCGACATCTACGGGGCGAGCGACCAGTTCAACCTCGCGGCCACGACCATGAGCGGCGACGGAACCGTCTCAGCCCGTGTCGCGAGCCAGACGAACACCAACGCGTCGGCCAAGGCCGGCATCATGGTCCGGACCTCCACCGACCCCACGTCGCCTTACTACGCGGCGATGATCACGCCCACCAAGGGCATCGTCGTCCAGTGGCGAAACGCCCTGGGCGCCACCACATCGCAGAGCCCCAAGGTCACCGCAAGCGTGCCGGTCTTCCTGAGAGTCACGCGGACCGGCTCCCAGTTCACCGCCTTCTGGTCCACGGATGGCATCGGCTGGACGCCCATCGCCGGCAGTACCGCGAGCCCGGGCGTGTCGAGCGTCGCGCTCGTCGGACTCGCGGTTACCTCGCACAACACGGGCGCGCTGGGCACCGCCAATTTCGACAGCGTCGTCCTGCCGGGCGGCGTCACGCCGACTCCAACTCCGACCGCGACTCCAACGCCGACGCCCACGCCCACTCCGACTCCGACACCCACGCCGACGCCGACGCCAACGCCCAACCCCAACCCCAAGTCCAACTCCGACCCCGAGCCCGACCCCGACGCCGGTGCTCGGCGGCCTGCCGTCGCCCTGGGCCGACATCGACGTCGGCGGCCCCGGAGTCGCCGGTTCCGCCTCGTTCTCGAGCGGCGTCTTCACGGTGAGCGGGTCCGGGGCCGACATCTTCGGGACGAACGACCAGTTCAACTTCGTTCACCAACCCGTGACGGCCAACGGCACGTTGATCGCGCGTGTGAGCTCACAGACGAACACGAGCTCGAACGCCAAGGCCGGCATCATCTGGAAGCAGAACACGACCGCCGGCAGCAACTACCTGCTCATCGCGGCGATGCCCGCCGGCGGGATCAAGGTCCAGTACAACTTCAACGGCTCCGTGGCGGGAGCCACCTACACCTTCCCGAACGTCTGGATGAAGCTCTTCCGGGACTCGTCGGGAAAGCTCTGGGCATACACCTCGGCTGACGGCGTCGCCTGGACGCAGGTCCTTGGCAAGACGATCGCCTTCACGGGCCCAACCGAGGTAGGCCTGTTCGTTACCTCTCATAACAACGCCGTCCTTGGCACCGCCACGTTCGACAATGTCAGCTTCACACCCGCGCCGTAGGCGCATTTCGATAGTCGTGGCGATCGTCGCGGTCATCGCGGTGGTCGCCACGTACTTCTCCGGACAGCGCGTGGGACGGCTGAGTCCGGAGGCCTCGAGCCGCCCGCTCTCATCTCCGGCCGGGCCGACGCGGGCCCCGGCCGAACCCACGTCCCGCTTTCCGCACGCCGGCACCTACTCCGGCGCAACTGGCCAACGACCAGGCCGCGGCGCCTGCCTGGCCTCGAGTTCCGGAGGCCCATACGTTCGGACGAACGGCCGGGCCCTGACATGCGACGACCATCCCGTGGCGATGACCGGCTACACGTTCTATCCGGCGCTCATCGGCGGAGCCAGGGCATGGCATGAGGCTTCGTTCCGGGGCTACATAGACCAGATGCTGGACATGGGCCGGGCGTCCGGCCAGAACCTGATCCGGGCCACCGATCAGTGGGACAAGAACACGCCCGGCCAGAGTTACGACGATCCGACCGTCTGGGCGAACATGGACTATCTGGTCGCTGCCGCTCGTGAACGGGGAACGTTCGTCGTTGTCGACCTGTCGGCGTTTCGCTGGCTGCTCATGAGCCAGGGCCTGGATCCGATGAGCGCGGATTTGTGGGCGCCATTCATCAGATTCGTCGCGGCACGATACCGGGATGCGAGCAACGTGGCCTTCTACTCGATCGCCGGCGAACCCGCCCCGCCGAAGAACCAGCAGCAACTCGACGCCCTCGTCTCCTTCTACAGTTCCACGACCGAAGTCCTTCGGGCCGCGGACCCCAACCATCTGATCACGGCGGGCGGGTTCAATCATATGGAGGACTCTCCTGCGCTGGGTTGGTGGCAGGCAATCGATTCTTTACCCGGCAACGATATCGTCGGATTCAAGACCTACTCGCAACACGACCTGGATCTCATGCCGGCCATCGCCGCTTTCGCGGGGTCTATCCACAAGCCCGCCGTGGACGAGGAGTTCGGAATGCCGCAGCAGTACGGTGACTCCTCGTTCTCGGGCGGCTCCGCCTTCAACGGCCTCTCGATCGGCCGCGGCCCGTTCTTCCGGGCGGTCTACTCGTCCGGGTTGTCGCTCGGTCTGGCAGGCTTCGTATTCTGGAATATGGGCTGCCAGAAGGGGCCGTCGAGCTACGAAGTCAGTCCCGACACCCCGGCGACCTGGTCGGTTGTCACGACATATGGGGCGGTGCCACCCATACGTGTGGGTGCGACTCGCGTCCATGTGCGCCTCTAGCACGTAGCTTTGCCTGACGATTCGCCATGCGATGAATTTCGTATTTCGCGACACTCGTCCCGCTGCGTGGCATGAATCTGTTCGCGTTAATCCTGGGCGGCAATATTGCCTCGGCGAGAGCAATTTCATCTCCGCGAATTGGCAATCCGTCCAGCCCGCGTCACGTCCACGTCATTCAGCCGGGGAGATACATGTCCCGTCTTCTGGCCCGTCTGTTCGTCTCGCGCACGACCAAGGTCGCGACGCTCATCGCGCTCGCCGCGCCGTTGTTCGTTCTAGCGGCCGCCATCCCGGCGTCCGCGGCCGGATCGAGCGCCAGCGGCCTGTCCGTGTTCGTCGGCTACGCCGAGGACAAGGAAACCAACAACCCGAACCCGGCCAACTTCCCGACGCCCTGGCAGGGGTCGCCCAACGTCGTCTTCCTGGGCTCGCCGCTGACTGGCTCGACCCAGTGCGGCAGCTTGCCGAGCTGTTTCGACGCCGGCGCGGTCCGCCTGGACAACCCCACCGCCGCCGACATCGCCGTCTCCGACGTCTCGG
This sequence comes from uncultured Chloroflexia bacterium, assembly GCA_963816135.1. GTDB lineage: Bacteria > Chloroflexota > Limnocylindria > Limnocylindrales > CSP1-4 > Fen-1039. The sequence continues at coordinate 588,574 of CAWFJD010000017.1, read as the reverse complement.
TGGACATCCATTCGAGCATCAGCGGCGGCAAGGTCTTCGACCTGTGGGGCTCGTTCACGGTACCCGCCCACGAGTCCGTCATCCTCACCGAGAACCCTCCGGGCGACAAGGCCACGTCGGACGACTTCGACACGAGTGGCTTCCCGGGCAACGTCTGCACTCCGATCACGGTGGTCCCGACGGTCACGATCAAGGTCGGGAGCCAGACGACGACCCTCGCCGACAGCACCCACGTGCTCGACACCGGTGGCATTGACCTGGGCTTCTGCGGCAACTCGAGTGGCAAGAACGAGTCGATCCAGTGGCGCCCGATCGGCAGCCAGGGCTCGTACTCGGCGAGCTTGACCCTCGCCCCGTCGGCCGCCTCGGCCCAGCTGGGCACCTCGGTGACCGAGACCGCCACGCTCGTCGACGGCGGCGGCACGCCGCTGCCGAATACCGCGGTCGCGTTCTCGGTCGTCTCGGGCCCCAACGCCGGGCACACGGGGACCGCCACGACGGACTCGTCCGGCCAGGCGGCCTTCAGCTATGCCGGCAACGCGACGGGAATCGACGTCGTTGCCGCGTCCGTCACGACCGTCGGCTCGTTCAGCACGCAGGCGATGGTGAACTGGGGCTCCGCCTCGGCCTCGTGGACGGGCGCCGACATCGGCTCGCCGCCGATCGCCGGCTCAGACTCCGTGTCCGGCGGGACCTGGACGATCAGCGGCTCGGGCCGCGACATCGGCGGCACATCCGATCAGTTCCACTACGTCTCGCAGCCGATCGCCGCGGACGCGACGCTCACGGCGCGGGTCATCTCGCAGACGAACACCAACAGCCGGGCCAGGGCGGGAGTCATGTTCCGCCAGTCCTCGGATCCGGCCGCGGCCTTCTACGCCGCCGTGGCCACGCCCGGGGCCGGGGTCTGGGTCATCGAGCGGCCGAGCTTCGGGGCGCAGGTGCTGACCCTCGCCACGGTGTCGGGCGCCGCGCCGGTATTCCTCCGCATCGACCGGAGCGGCTCCGCGGTCGACGCCGCCATGTCCGCCGACGGAACCACGTGGACCCCAATCTCCGGATCCGCGGGTTCGTTCACGATCAGTGGCGCGGTGCTTGCCGGAATGGCTGTCACCTCCACATTCGTCGACGGCCGCGAGCACGGCGAGGTTCGACTCCCTGAGCCTCGCGGCCGGCGGACCGAGCCCGACGCCGACCCCAACGCCGGCGGCAACGCCGACCGCCGACCCCACACGCCGACTCCCACGGCGACCCCGACTCCGACCCCCACGCCGACGCCCACGCCAAGCGCGACTCCCACGCCGACGCCCACGCCGGTTTCCGGGTCGCTGCCGAGTCCGTGGCTCGACACGGACGTGGGGGCGCCGAGTCCGGCGGGATCCGCCTCGTTCGCCGGCGGCGTCTTCACCGTGCGAGGCTCGGGCGTGGACATCTGGGGGACGTCCGACCAGTTCAACTACGTCTACCAGCCCACGAGCGGCAACGGGACGATTGTCGCGCGCGTGACCTCGCAATCGAATACGGGCAGTTCCAACAGCAAAGCCGGCGTCATATGGAAGGCCTCCACCGCTTCGGGTAGCGACTACATCCTCATCGAGTCCGGACCTTCCGGGGTCGTGAAGGTCCAGTACGACTTCAGCGGCGACGCGTCCGGCGGCACGTTCGCCTATCCGAACGTATGGATGAAGCTCGTTCGCTCCGGGGCCACGTTCAGCGCCTCCGTCAGTCCGGACGGAGTGACCTGGACGACCGTCCTTGCCGGCAAGACGCTCTCGACAATTCCGACCGCCGCGACCGTGGGCATCTTCGAATGCTCACACAAGTCCGGCACGCTCGGAACCGCGACATTTGACAACGTCAACTTCTCTCCCGGGCCCTAGATGCCCTGGGACCACCAGCAGGAACGAAGACCCCAAGGTCGGAAAGGAATGGTGAACCGCCGCGACATATCCATGACGATGAGTGAGTCGAGCGCACCGGCGAAACGAACTACGACTGGCGGTATTCGCCGCGATGCGACTCGAAGTGATACGAGCCATGCACCAATGGAGGAGGCATGAAAAGACTCGCCATCACCGCCGTGGTTGCCCTCGGCCTGATGCTGGTGAGCGCGGTACCCGCGTTCGCGAGCAGTCCGAACGGCATCCGGCACGAGAACTTGACCGTGTGGGCCACTCCAGACAACCAGAACAACGTCGTCATCGACGGGTCGTTCGGCGTAGCTCCGGGTACGCACGGTCCCTTTACGCTGCATCTGTTCGGGCGTACGAACTCAAACACCTGGACTGACACGCTGCTGACCACGAACGTAAACGTGGTCCAGGGCCAGACGGTGTATCTGTTCAGCTTCAATACGAAGTCGGACAAGCATCGGTTCCAGGAGTACAAGGTCTACACCGACGATGGTTATTCGTCGCGGATCATCAACCGTGACGAGTGCGGCTTCCGAGTTCCCGAGGCCCCGTCCACGGGGCTGCTGCTTCTCGGGGCATTGCCCGTAGTCGGGATCGTTGGGGCGCGCGTGGTCGGCATCCGCCTGCCGCGACCCAACTGGCTTCGCATCGGCTAGTCGGCGCCCGGCGGCACCTCCGGATCCGCGAGGATCGGCGAGTTGCCCCGGCCCGGCCCCGGTGGTGTCCCGGTCGCTCCGTCCCCAGGCATTGCCGCGGGACGGAGCGCACCGATCTACATCGCAAGGGGACATCTTGGAACTTCCAGCTTCAGATCCTTCTACCAAGAGCGCGCGGCCAGGCTTCGGCGGCGTCGCTCGATCGCTGAGCGCGTCGTTCCGCGCCAGCTCGCAAACGCTGCCGCTCGACCGGATCCCGGTCAGGGCGGTCGCGGTCGTCGTCGCGGTGGCGCTGGCCTACAACTACTCGCTCCAGACGCTGCTGCGCGGCCTCGATCTCCAGACGCCGCTGGCCTATCTGGCCCTGGTTCCGCCGATCGCGGTTCTCCTGGGAGCGGCGAACCTGCGGCTGCAGCCGGTCCTGCCCGCGATCCACGACCGCCAGGTGGACTGGATCCTGGGGCTGCTCCTGATCGGCGTGGCCGCCGTGTTCACGGTGCTGCTGCCGTCGGGCTACTCGGCCGACTACTGGCTCCATCGCCTCGACATGCTGGGCCTGCCGTTCTTCGCGGCCGGAGTGGTGACGCTCGTCTACGGCGTGAGACGGCTCTGGGCCATGCGCTGGGCCATCGCCTTCCTGTTCCTGGCCTGGCCGGATCCGTACGTCTCGGTCCTCGCGTCGGCCATCGGCTCTTCGACCGACTTGGCCCTGGCCGTCGTCGGCGCCTCGCTCGTGTTCCTGCCGTTCGCCCATTCGCTCGGCAACGGGACCTTCCTCATCGACAACGCCTCGGGACCGTTCAGCCTGGCGGTTGGATCGGCGTGCAGCGGGATCAACAGCCTGGTCGGGTTCCTCATCCTCGGCGCCGCGCTCAACACCATCTTCCGCGGCCGCATCTTGAGCCGGCTGGCCTGGCTGGCCGCGGGACTCGTGGTCGTCGGACTGCTCAACGTCGTGCGGATCGATCTGATCTTCGTCGCCGGCTGGGTACTCGGAGAATCGTTCGCGATCGACGTCCTCCACCCCGTCGCCGGAATCATCGTCTTCGGCGTCGGCGCCCTGGCGATGCTCGGCATCGCGCCGCTGTTCGGTCTGAGAGTCCCGGTGGCGCCCTCTACCGGCGCGTCCGAGCCGGTCGTCACGTTCCATCGTCCGGGCATGCGAGAGCCCGCGGCTCCGCGTCCGCCCCTCCGGCCGAAGCCGCTGCCGCAGGTTCGCAAGCCGGCCGCGGCCGTCGTCGCGAGCCTGATCTTCGGGGCCGCGCTGGCCATTCCGAACATGGCTTCGCGAACTACGACTCGCTCGTGAACGCCTTCGGCAGCCCGACCCTCGGGACCATCGATCCCGCGACCATCGTGATCCCGGGCTGGCAGGGCTCGGATCCGATCGAATTCGGCCAGGCGACGCAGTACTTCGGCGCCAACGGTTCGTGGGTCCGGATCGCCTTCGCTTCGCGGGTTCAGGCGACGGGGCCCGGGAACGGTATACCTGGATGTCATCCGGACCGACGACTCGGGCACGCCTGACGCGCCTACGGCGTCGAGGCCTGCTACAACTTCCATGGCTTTACCCAGGTCACCTCGGCGACCGCGGACGTCGGGGCCGGAGTCGTGGCCAACGCTTCGAGCTTCAGCAGCCCCACCGGCGGCACCGACTGGTCGATCCTGTGGTGGGAGTGGCCGTACAACGCCGGCGGCCAGACGCGTTTCGAGCGGCTCGTCCTGCTCGCCCCGATGGCGGAAGCCGATCAGCCCGGCGGGAAGACGTCCGTGGCCACCTTCGAGACCGCCCAATCCACCCTGGCCGGAGTGGCGCGTCAGATAACGACGCAGGCCATGCGCTATACCGCGCCCACGCCGGATCCAGCGGCTCAGCCGTGAGGAAGCAGCAGAAAGCGCGTGAGCAAGCCATGACCGCGACCGATTCGTCCTTTCTCGTCGGCGCCGACCTGCATCGCCGGTTCGACCCGGGGCTGCCCGACGAGGAGTCAGCCTCGAGGACCGTCTCGCGCTCGCAGGCGGCGCTCGGATTGCTGATCGTCGCCGCCCTCGCGTTCGCGGGCGTTACGCGGCCGCTGACCACCGGCGTGGCGCTGATCGCGGCCGTGACGCTCGCCTACCTGGCGGCGCTCATCTACCGGCTGGCCGCGTTCTGGCTATCGGTCCAGCATCCGGAAATCGTCTCGATCTCGGACGACGAGGCGCGGGCCTATCCCGACGAGCTGCTGCCGGTCTATACCGTGCTGGTGCCGGCATATCGGGAGCCCGGTGTGATCGCCGAGCTCGTCGCCCGCCTGTCCGCGCTCGACTACCCGGCCGACAAGCTCGACATCAGGCTGCTCCTCGAAGAGGACGACGCCGAGACGATCGCGGCGGCGGTCGGCGCCCACCCGGGCCCGCAGTTCAGCGTGATCCGCGTACCCGACTCCAGGCCCAAGACCAAGCCGAAGGCCTGCAACTACGGCCTGGTCGAGGCCCGCGGCGACTTCGTGACCATCTACGACGCCGAGGACCGCCCCGACCCGCTCCAGCTCCGCAAGGCCGTGATCGCCTTCGAGCGCGCGGACCCGAGCATCGCCTGCCTCCAGGCCAAGCTCTCCTACTACAACTCCGAGCAGAACATGCTGACCCGCTGGTTCACCATCGAGTACGGCATGTGGTTCTCGAGCCTTCTCCCGGGACTCGTGGCGCAGCGCGGCCCGCTGCCGCTCGGCGGCACCTCCAACCACTTCCGCGCATCCGTCCTGAAGGCGATCGGCGGCTGGGACGCCTACAACGTCACCGAAGACGCGGACCTCGGGATTCGATTGGCCCGGCGCGGCTACGAGACCCGCGTCCTGGACAGCACCACGTACGAGGAAGCCAACAGCGACGTCATCAACTGGGTCAAGCAGCGGTCTCGCTGGTACAAGGGCTACATGCAGACGTGGCTCGTCCACGCGCGGCATCCCATCGCCCTGCGACGCGAGCTCGGCTGGCGCGGTTTCCTCGGTTTCCACCTGTTCATCGCCGGCACGCCCTTCCTGTCGCTGGTCAACCCCGTGTTCTGGGCCCTGACCGCGGCCTGGTTCCTGCTCCACCCGCCCGTGATCCTGGCGCTCTTCCCGGCCTGGCTCTACTACCTGAGCCTGTTCGTGATGATCCTGGGCAACGTGTCGCTCTTCTACAGCTGGCTCGTGAGCGCCCGCCTGGCCGGCTGTCGCAACCTCGTCTACGCCTCGATGCTGGTGCCGTTCTACTGGGCGCTGATGTCGCTGGCGGCGACCAAGGCGGCCATCCAGCTCGTCACCGCGCCGTCGTTCTGGGAGAAGACGGTCCACGGCCTCGACCGGCCGCCCAGCGTCGCGACCGCGACGGCTACTCCGCCGGCGGGCGTCGACGCCTAGGGCCCACACGAGCAGGCCTCGGCATACCACTGGCGAAAGGACCGACCCGACGACCGACCGAGCGGAGGCACCGGCGGCCGTTTCCGGCGCCCCGTGCGACGATCGATGCGAAACTAGCGAATCGCTGCAGCTGGAGGGTTCGGCGGTGACGGATTCGATCGAGCGCATGAGGCCGGAAGTTCGATCTGCCGGCGATGCCCCGGAAGGCGGGGTGTCTTCGGGGAAAGCCGCGTCCACCGACTCGGCTGAGCCGGTCGAGTCCGTCGAGTCGCTGCCGGTGGCGGTCGAGGCGGTCGAACGCGCGAACGCGCTCGGCGAGGAAGGAGCTCGGGCCCGCCACGACGAGCTCGTGCCGATCATCCGCCGGGCCAACGAGCTGTACTACGTCGCCGACGCCCCCGAGCTCTCCGACGCCGAGTACGACCAGCTCATGCGCGAGCTCGTCGCCATCGAAACGGCCTTCCCGGTCCTGGTGACGCCCGATTCGCCGACCCAGCGCGTCGGCGCCGCGCCGGGGGGCCAGTTCGGCGAGGTCGTCCACCGCCGCCCGATGCTCTCGCTTGGCAACGTCTTCGACGAAGCCGAGTTGCGAGGCGTTCGACGCGCGGGTCCGGCGCGGCCTCGGGATGCCGCCGGCCCCGGCCGCGGCTCCGGAACTGCGGTACGTCGCCGAGCTCAAGATCGACGGCCTGGCCATCTCACTCCGTTACGAGCGCGGCCGCTTCGTCCAGGGCGCGACCCGCGGCGACGGAACCACCGGCGAGGACGTGACCGCCAACCTGCGGACCGTTATGGCGCTCCCGGACCGGACCCGCGAGCCCTTCAGCGGCGAGGTCCGAGGCGAGATCTTCATGCCCAAGGCCGAGTTCGCCCGGATCAACGCCGAGCGCGAAGAGGCGGGCTTGCCCACGTACGCCAATCCACGGAACAGCGGCGCGGGGTCGCTGCGCCAGCAGGACGCCCGGATCACGGCCGCTCGTCGCCTCTCGAGCTGGACCTACCAGCTCCTCGAGGACGGGCCCGACGGCCGGCCGGCAGTCGCCGCGCAATCCGACGGCTCTCGCCCGCCTCGCGACCCTGGGCTTCCCGGTCAACCCGGACCGCGCCGAGGGCAAGGACATCGAGGGCGTGATCGCTTTCCTCGAGGAGTGGCGCGAGAAGCGCCACGAGCTGCCCTACGAAACCGACGGCGTCGTGGTCAAGGTGGATCGCTACGACCAGCAGGAGCGGCTCGGCATGGTCGCGAGAGCCCCGCGCTGGGCCATCGCCTTCAAGTTCCCGCCCGAACAGGTCGAGACGGTGATCGAGGATATCGTCGCCTACGTGGGCCGGACCGGGACGCTCACCCCGGTGGCGCACATGCGGCCCGCCAAAGTGGCCGGCTCAACCGTGGCCCGGGCCACGCTCCACAACCTCGACGAGGTCCGACGCAAGGACTTGCGAATAGGGGACTGGATCGTCCTCCAGAAGGCCGGCGACGTGATCCCGGAGGTGGTCCGACCGATTCCGGAACGCCGTAACGGCTCGGAACGTGTCTTCGAGATGCCGGCCACCTGCCCGGTGTGCGGCACGCCGATCGCTCGGGACGAGGGCGCGGTCCGCCACTATTGCCCCAACCCCAAGTGCCCGGCGAGGCTCGCCCAGGAGTTCGGCCACTTCGCCGGGCGGGGCGGGATGGACATCGAGGGCGCGGGCTGGCACGTCCTCTCCCAGCTCCTCGAGCGCGGCCTGGTCAAGACCCGCGGCGACTTCTATCGGCTCTCCGTGGACGACCTGCAGAGCCTGGAGCGATTCGGCCGCAAGAGCGCGGAGAACCTCAAGGCCTCGATCGAACGGTCGCGCCGCCGGCCGCTTGCCCGCGTACTCAACGGCCTCGGCATTCCCCAGGTTGGCGAGCAGACCGCGATCGATCTGGCGGCCTGGGTGGCCGAGCGCTGGCCCAAGGGCGATGGCGAGTCGGACGAGGCGTGGTTCAGACGCGTCGCCGCCGCGCTGCCGGGAACCCCGGCCGATGCCTTCCTCGAGGTTCCGGGCGTCGGAGGTGTGGTCGCAGGCGCCATCGCCGGCTACTTCGCCAACCCCGAGTCGGCGGCGGTCCTGCAGGATCTCGTCGATGCCGGAGTCGTGGCCGAGGCCCCCGCCAGACGGACGACGGTTGCCGGGGCCGGAGCGGCGGCTGCCCGGCCCCTCGCCGGCAAGACGGTCGTGGTGACCGGGTCACTTACCGGCTGGGACCGGGAAGGGGCCGAAGAGGCGATTCGATCCGCGGGCGGCCATGCCTCGGGTTCGGTGAGCCGAAAGACGGATTACCTCGTGGCAGGCGAAGGGGCCGGAACCAAGCTCACCAAAGCCACCGAGCTCGGCGTACCCGTGCTCGACGAGGATGGGTTCAGGCGCCTCCTCAACGGAGAAATCCGCTAGCTCCGCGCCTGTCCCCGCTGGCGAGTTGGGCCTGCCTTGACGCGATGCCCGGCCTACCCAGGGGCAGAGGTGCGTGCCGCCGAGCGGGCCTAACTTGATCGACCGTCGCCCCATGCGTAGGCTCGTGACCTTCCCCCGGCGTCTCATCGAGGCGCTCTCCGACCAGCCCCTGCCCATTTCGGAGGCGCATACGTGTATCCACTCGACACCCCGGACGATCTCGAGAGAGAGTCCGTCCATCGCAAGACATCGAGCCCCATATCCGCTTCGAGCGCCGCCAGGCTCGGCCTCGTCGTGGCCATCAGCGTTGCCGTGATCCTCTCGATCGAGGGCGTGCTGCCATGGCAGACCCAGGCCGTCACGCCTTCGATCCGTCCCAACGACAACCTGGGCCTGGTCGTACCGGCGACCGGCCAGCCCATCCGGGACGACACGCCGAGCGCGCCGGCTCCCTCGGGAAGGCCGCTGACCACCGCGCCGCCGGCAACGGTCGTCGGCATGGTCCCCGGAGTGATCGTCGGCGGAGTCACCTCCCCGCCGAGAACCCCTACGCCCCCGAGGGCCACGCCCGTGCCTACGCCAGCGCCCGTGGTCGCAGTCCCGAGCCCGTTTCCAACTGCGACGTTGGCCCCCTTTCCGTTCCCCTTTCCAACACCAGTTGGCCCGCCCCTTCCGACCCCAATTCCAACCCCGATTCCCACCCGGACACCGGTTCCGACCGTAGCGCCCACATTCCCGCACTTCACCTTCCCACCGCCGCCGACTTTCCCGCCGTTCACCTTCCCACCGCCGCCGACGTTCCCGCCGCCCCCGACGCCCGCGCCAACACCGCCGCCTACGCCCGCGCCAACGCCGCCGCCTACGCCTGCGCCCACGCCACCTCCGGCGCCGACGCCGGTCCCGACCCCGTGAGCGCGACGGAGCGTGCCTGATGCCCCGACGCGTGGTCGCGAGCACTTACGTGACGCTGGACGGGTTCATCGACGAGCCGGGCAGGTGGTCTTTCCCCTTCTGGAGTGACGAAGCGGGACAGTTCAAGGCGAAAGAACTGGCCGAGAGCGAAGCCCTGCTTCTCGGCCGGGTGACGTACGAAGGCTTTGCCGCGGTCTGGCCCACGATGGAGGAGGGCACCGGAGGGTTCGGGGTCAAGATGAACACGATGCCCAAGTACGTGGCGTCCCGAACCCTGGACTCGGCCACGTGGAACGCGACGATCATCAAGGGCGAGGTCGCGGACGAAGTCCGCAGGCTCAAAGCCGCCGACGGAGGCAACCTCCTGATCGGCGGCAGCGGCCAGCTCGTCGACTACCTCACCGAGCACGGGCTCATCGACGAGTATCGGTTGATGCTCCACCCGATCGTGCTGGGGGAGGGGACCCGGCGGCTGTTCGCCCGGGCACCGAGGCGACAACTAAGCCTGGTGGAGACTCTTCCGTTGCCCAACGGGGTGGTCGTTCTGACTTACCACCCAACCGGCGCGTAGCGGTCACCCGGGCAGGTAGGAGAAGTTGCGGCGATCCTGTCCCGGCAGAGGGATCAGATCCTGCCCGCTCGCGCCGGTGTGCCGGAGCATGCGCCCCGCGTTGAACTCCAGGCGCCCTACTCCTAGGCTCTGACTCGCTCTGCCGGCGCGTCCCCGTAGTCCGGTCCCCCGAGGTACACGTCAGCCTTGAACAGCCACGATCCGTCTCGGCTCCCGGGAGTCCAATCCGTCGACTTCGCTTCTCACACGTCCATCACGGCCGGCGGGGTGGCCAAGCTGGGCCTTGTCGCCGGCATCCTGATGATCAGCATCCTTGCCCTGGAAGGGGCATTCCCGCTCCAGACAACCGCAGTGGCGCCCCCTGCGCGGACCGCGAACTTTGATGGGCTGGTTCTCTCCGGTTCAGGCCAGCCACCCGTGGCCCTCGGGCCGCCGCGTCAGAAGGTCGCCGGCGCGACTTCCGGGCCGAACCGCACTCCCGGGCCCGCCCCAACGCCAAGACCTGTACCCGGGAAGTCGGGAGGGCAGCGGCCGACACCCGCCCCCGGCGCGAGCCCCAGCGGGAACCCGACTCCCACGCCTTCCCCGACCTTCTCGTTCCCCACGCCCACGCCTTCCCCGACCTTCTCGTTCCCCACGCCCACGCCGTTCCCGACCTTCTCGTTCCCGGCACCCACGCCGTCGCCCACCTTCCCGTTCCCGACGCCGACTCCGCTCCCCACGCCTACGCCGACGCCGTTCCCGACGCCGACGCCATTGCCCACGCCTACTCCGACTCCGTTCGCGACGCCGACGCCCACGCCCGTCCCGACGCCTCCACCGACGCCCACACCCACGCCTCTGCCGACCGACACACCCACGCCTCTGCCGACCGACACACCCACGCCGCCGCCGACACCCACGCCGACGCCGTTGCCGACGGATACTCCGGTCCCGACCCCAACCCCTCTGGCAACGTAAGGTCGCGTCAGCCCATCGCCGAGTTGATCTGGCCCCAGATCCACTCCGGCTGCCACTCGATCGATGGGCCGAGCAGCATTCGGGGCGCCAGCCAGGTTTCGGTCCAGCCACGTTTCGCAAGCTCGCGCCACGCGGCTTCGTGCTCGTGAGGTATGCCTGCGCGGACGCCGGCTCCCTCCGGGACGAGCGTGCGATGCAGATCTAGCAGGAAGAGGCCGTCCTCCCAACGCGGCGCGACCACGGCTCCGTAGGCCCGTTCCGCCGGCAGCAGGAAGCCCGCGAGAGAGTCGCCGCGCTCCAGGACGTAGCCGCCCCAACTTTCCGCGAGGACCCTCAGCGGCACGCTCCGATCCTCGCCGGTCGCGGCCCGGTCCAGGGCGATGACCGCGGGGAGATCGGCGTCCACGAGCCGAGCGGAGTCGCGCACCGGTCGGGAATTCGGGCGGATCCGCCAGGCGGCCGGCTTCGAGCTGGTGATACCAGGTTTCGATCCGGAACCCCATCCGTTCGTAGATCGGCCGGCCCAGGTCCGTGGCTTCGAGCGACAGCGTGGCGCAGCCGGCCCGCCGCAGCCTGCCTATCAGTTCCTCCGTCATCGCCCGGCCGAAGCCGCGGCCGCGCCACGCGGCATCGACGATGAGCCCGCCGAGCCAGCCAACCCGCCCGTTCGCGACGGCCGTTCCGGTTGCCACGACCTGCCCATCGATCTCCCCGATGAGGGCTTCGCAGGTCGCCACTCGCAGCACGAAATCGTAGAAGCGGGTCCGATCGCGCCAGCCCTGGGCCCGTGCCATCGCCACCGCGACGGGCGCGTCGGCCGGGGTCATCGCCCGGATCGTGAGGGCGGCCACGTCAACGCAACTCAGCCGAACGCGAAGCCCAGAACGCCCCAGATGAGCGTCGGATCCCAATCGATCGAGGGGCCGCGAAGCATCCGGGGCGTCTCGAAGGAGGGATGCCAGCCACGATCGGCGAGCAGCGCCCGAGCCCGAGGCGCGACCTCGCCGTCGGGTGATCTTACGAGCGCTGCCCGGGCCGCCGCCGCCACGCCATAGACGCGCTTCCGAAGGAGGTCCAGGAGCACGGCCGCATCGCCGGGGTCGGGCGCAACGATCGTGCCCGCTTCGGCGCGCGCCTGGGCCAGAAAGCCCAGAATCTCCGCGCCGTCGTCCGTCTCCAGGAGCGAGGTGCTGTCCGTCAGTTCGCGCAGCAGTCCGCGGCGGTCCTCGCCGGTCGCGCGCCGATCCAGGGCCCCGACTCGGTCCACGTCCGCGCTCGTCATCGCCCGCAGGCGGGTTCCCGCGGGCGGCATCGGCTCGGCCTCGAGCGGCGGCGCCTCCCATATCTGGTACCAGGCGTCGATCCGGAAGCCCATGGCGGTGTAGATCGGCCGCCCCAGATCCGACGCGATCAGGGCCAGGGTCGTGCAGCCGGCCGCCTCGAGCCTCCGGCAGACCTCTTGCGTGATCGCCTGGCCGTAGCCGCGGCGCCGCATCGCCGGGTCGACGAATATCGAGCCGACCCAGCCAACCGGCCCGTTGCGAGCTCCCTGTCCGGTGGCGACGAGACGCCCGTCCGCCAGCCCGACCAGGGGATCGATCGTCGGGTTGGCCAGGCACCACGCTATGTAGGACCCGCGCCCTCGCCAGCCGCCGGACTCCATCACCGCCGCGGCCACGGCCACATCGTCGGGGGTCATGGGTCGGATCGTGAGGTCGCTCATGGGTTGGGCGCTCCGGAAGGCAGATGAGCCGGGTCGCCAACATAGCATGCCGGAGCCGCCGACGAGGACTGCCGGCCTCCGGGTGACTCGGCGGCGCCGGCGAGTGGTTATCGTGGCTCGAGTCGGCTCGAGCGGCGGCGGAATTGCCCATCGCTCGTGGGGTGAGCGTTATTCAAGGACGGAACCCTGGCGCGGACTCGCAGGCGGGTCTCGGAGGCGGCGAAGTGCCCATCTTCGGCCGAATCCCGGGCTCCGAGCCAAGCTTTCGCGGTCGCAGCGGCTCATCCGCCCTCATCGAGCCCGCAAAGCCGGCCTTCCGGGCCGCCGTTTCTGGATACTGCTCACCTGGCGAGCGTTGGACAACTGCGGAGGGGGATCTACGATCCGACCGGGAGCCGCCGGAGACGTCCCGGTCGTAGTGGCCGTCCGCATCAAGCCCGGGGCCCAGTAGCCTCTTCGCGGCGCCGACCGCTCGCGGACCGCCATCCTCGCTCGGACTATCCTTATGCGCCGCACGCGCCCGCGTCCGCGAAAGCGGGAGCGACCAGCAAGCTGTCCGGAAGAGAGACGTGATAGAGCCAAACGAAGCAGAGCCAAACGAAGCCGAGCCGAACGAAGCAGAGCCAGGCGACATCGGAGCGCTCGCGGAGCTGAAGCGGTACACGCCGGAGGGTCTCGGAGGGCGCGCGCCCGATGTGATCCCCGAGGACGCTCTCGTCGTGAACCCGCGCCCGCCGCATCCCGTCCGAAGCATCGCCCTGCCCTCGCTCGCCGTCGGCGCGGCGATGGCCTGGGTCTTCGTCCTCGGGGCCGTGGCAAGGGTCTTGCTCGGAACGCCCGAGCCGCCTGAGACTGTCGTCTTCGGAGCGCTGATCATCTGGCTCATCGCCGCGTGGCTGTGGCATCCGCGCCCCACCGAGGTTCGCTTGGAGGCGGACGGAATCCGCATCCGGTCCTGGCCCGAGGCCGCCCGCGACTCTTGGGGAGAGGTGGTGCCGCTCGCCGAGGAGCCGGGCTTCGTCGTCGGGCCGTCCGGAACCTTCGTCGCAAGCAAGACCAAGAAGCCGATCCGGATCGTGGTGAGCGTCTCGGACCTGGAGGCGGCCGCGGCCGAAAGCGGGCTCAGATTCGATCGCATCTGGACCTGGTGGGTCTGGAAGGCCCTGTTCTGGGGAGGTGTGATCGGGTTCCTGCTGGTTCCCTGGGTCGGCATCATGCTGTTGATCACCGCCTACGCGGTTCGGGTCCTGTCTCACTGGTAGGTACGCGGAGCAGCGCGCAGGTCCACGACCGGCCCCGCCTGGGCACCACACGAACCCCAGAGGTTCTCATCCGGACCCGGCCCCCCGTCCGGGTGTTCGCGCTGAGGACGGAGCGTCCGGTATCATCGCCGGCATGGCCGCCCTCACACGTGCCGATGTGGAGCACGTCGCCCATCTCGCGCGCCTCGGTCTGACCGAGGAGGAACTCGCGCGCCTGGAAGGCCAGCTCAACCACATCCTGGATCAGTACGCGATCCTCACGACGCTGGACACGGAGCACATTCCGCCCACGGCTCAGACGATCGAGCTCGAGAACATCCTGCGCGAAGACGCCGTGACCGAGTCGCTCAGCGTCGAGGATGCGCTCGCCAACGCTCCCGAACGGAGCGGCGACCACTTCGTCGTGCCCGCCATCCTCGGCGGCGGCGAGGGCGGGGCGTAGCGTGACGATGGACGGCAGCGCTCCGGGGCACGACCTGACGCGCCTCAAAGCCCACGAAATGGCCGCGCTCCTGCGGGCCGGCAAGGTTAGCTCGCGCGAGCTCGTCGAAGCCCATCTCGCCGCCGCCGAACGGCAGAACCGGGCGCTCCACGCCTGGCTCGCGATCGATCGAAAGGGCGCTCTCGAACAGGCCGACGCGGCCGACCGGCGGCTGGCCGAGGCCCGCGCGGCGGGGCGCCAGACGCTCGAGGCCATCCATCCCATGTGCGGCATCCCCGTCGGGCTCAAGGACCTCGTCTCGGTCAAGGGCGGCCAGGCGACCGCCGGCTCGAAGATCCTCGAGGGCTACGTGGCCCCGTTCGACTCGACCGTGGCCGCCCGGCTCAAGGAAGCCGGCGCGGTGCTCATGGGCAAGACGAACATGGACGAGTTCGCCATGGGCTCGTCGTGCGAACACTCCGCCTACGGCCCAACCGCCAACCCGTGGGACCTGACCCGCGTCCCCGGCGGTTCGAGTGGCGGTTCGGCGGCCGCGGTCGCCGCGTTCCACGCCCCGGTGGCGATCGGCACGGACACGGGCGGCAGCATCCGCCAGCCGGCTTCGCTGTGCGGCATCGTCGGCCTCCGGACCACGTACGGCCGTGTGAGCCGCTACGGGATCGTGGCCTTCGCCAGCAGCCTGGACCAGATCGGGCCGTTCGGGCGCGACGCGCGCGATGCCGCGGCCCTGCTCCACGCCGTAGCGGGCCACGACCGCCGCGACGCCACGTCCGCGCCCGTGGACGTTCCCGATGAGCTCCTCAACCTCCCGGCCGGCGACGACGAAGCCGCCGCGTACCTGAAGGGCCGCCGCATCGCCCTGCCACGGGAGTATTTCGGGCAGGGTCATGGAGCCGGGAGTAGAAGCCCGGGTCCGCGAAGCCATCGCCGCGATGGAACAGGCCGGCGCCCGCGTCGAGGAAGTGAGCCTGCCGCACACGGACTACGGCCTGGCCACCTACTACATCATCGCCCCGGCGGAGGCGTCGTCCAACCTGGCCCGGTACGACGGCGTGAAGTACGGCTACAACGACCGAAGCTCCGGCGAGTACATTGCCGACTACCTCAAGACCAGGGGCGCCGGGTTCGGTCCGGAAGTCAAGCGCCGGATCATGCTCGGCACCTATGCTCTGTCGGCTGGCTATTACGACGCGTACTACCTCAAGGCGCAAAAAGTGCGGACACTCATCAAGGGCGACTTCGACGCGGTATGGGCTGCCGGTTTCGACGCGATCTGCGCGCCGGTCAGTCCCACCGTCGCCTTCCCGCTCGGCGCGAAGGTGGACGACCCGGTCGCGATGTACCTGTCCGACACCTGCACGCTGCCAGTGAACATGGCCGGCCTGCCCGGCCTGTCGATACCCGCCGGTCTTTCCGATGGCCTGCCGGTCGGCCTCCAGATAATCGGGTCCCCGTGGAGCGAGCTGTCGATGCTTCGATTGGCCCGCGCCTACGAAGGGATCACGGCCAGAGCACCCTGGCGGGACCTAGATCCCGCCGAGCTCAGCCTGACCGACGATCCCTCCACGCCCAGCCCCATGGAGCGGATGCGCGCCAACCGCGCCTCCGTCGGGGCAACGGGCGGACAAGCCTGAGGACCCTCACGTGACCACAACCCAGCCCGGTACCAATCGACTCACCACCGACCCATCGATCCTCAACTCCGAAGCCGAACCCGAGCGCCCGCCGCTCTCGACTCGCGTCCTCGCCAAGCGCGTGGACGAGGTTCCGCGTTCCGGCATCCGGCGCTTCTTCGACATCATGGCCACGATGACCGACGTCATCAGCCTCGGAGTGGGGGAGCCGGACTTCGACACTCCCGAGCAGGTCATCGAAGCGGGCCGCCATTCCCTGGCCGCTCGCCGGACCCACTACGCGAGCAACTACGGCACCATCGAGCTGCGCCGCGCCCTGGCCCACCACCTCGAGCGGCTGTACGGCGTCCGCTACGACCCCACCGAGGAGATCCTGATCACGATCGGCGCCTCCGAGGCGCTCGACGTGGCCTGCCGGGCGACGCTCGATCCGGGCGACGAAGTCATCGTCCACGAGCCCTCGTACGTGTCGTATCGGCCGTGCATCATCTTCGCCGGCGGCGTGCCGGTCGGCGTCAACACGACGATCGACGACGGACTTCGCCCTCGATCCGGCCAAGGTCGAGGCGGCCATCACGCCCCGGACCAAGGCGATGCTCCTCAACTACCCCTGCAACCCGACCGGCGCCGTGCTGCCGCACGACGTCCAGGACGAGATCGCCCGCATCGCCGTCCGCCACGACCTGCTGGTCTACTCCGACGAGATCTACGACCGGCTCGTCTACGGCGGCTACGAGATGCGGACGATGTCGTCGCTGCCGGGCATGCGCCGCCGCACCGTGCTGATGGGCGGCTTCTCCAAGGCGTATGCCATGACGGGCTGGCGGATCGGCTACATCTGCGCTCCCGTCGGAGATCCTCGAGGGCATCCTCAAGGTCCACCAGTACGTGATCATGTCCGCGCCTACGGTGGCCCAGGACGCCGCGCTCGAAGCCCTCAAGTCCGGCGAGTCGGACGTGCGCTGGATGCTCAGCCACTACGACCGCCGCCGCCAGCTCCTCGTCGAAGGGTTCAACCGCATCGGCCTGCGGACCTTCGAGCCGAAGGGCGCCTTCTACGTCTTCCCGCAGATCACCTCCACGGGGCTCACGAGCGACGAGTTCGCCGAGCAGCTGCTGCGCAAGGAGTCCGTGGCGGTCGTTCCGGGCTCCGCGTTCGGCGAGGCCGGCGAAGGCCACGTCCGCTGCTGCTACGCCACGTCCGAGGCGGAGCTCAAGGAGGCCCTCGTCCGCATCGAGCGCTTCGTGAAGAGGCTGGGGAGCGATTCGTGACCCTGGCCGGCGCAGTGGCAACTCGCTACGAAGCCGTCATCGGCATCGAGATCCACTGCCAGCTCAAGACCGTCAGCAAGATGTTCTGCGGCTGCTCCACCGACATCGATGGAGCGCCGCCGAACAGCCGCACCTGCCCGGTCTGCCTGGGGCTGCCGGGGACCCTGCCGACGATCAACAAGCAGGCGGTCGAATGGGTCATCGCGACCGGCTTCGCCATCGATGCCGACATCGCGACCACGACTCGCTGGGATCGCAAGAACTACTTCTATCCGGACATCCCCAAGGGCTATCAGATCAGCCAGTACCAGCTGCCGCTGGCGGCCAACGGCAAGCTGACGTTCGACACGAGCGAGGGCCCGTTCACCGTTTGCGTGCGGCGGGCCCACCTCGAGGAGGACACGGGCCGGCTGATGCACGTCGAGGCCGCGGGCGAGGCCGGCGCCCCGGCGCGACGCGTCAGCCTGATCGACTACAACCGCTCGGGCATGCCGCTTGATGGAGATCGTGACCGAGCCGGACATCCGAACGGCCGAACAGGCCCGCCGCTACGCCGAGGAACTGCGGCTGCTGATGAAGACCATCGGCGCGTCGGACGCGGAGATGGAGAACGGCCAGATGCGGGTCGAGGCCAACGTCTCGATCCGGCCGCGTCGGTCGTGAAGCGTTCGGGACCCGGGTCGAGGTCAAGAACATGAACTCGATGAAGGCCGTCGAGCGGGCGATCGCCTTCGAGATCGAGCGCCAGGCCGAGCTGATCGACGGCGGCGGCGCGGTCCGACATGGAGACGCGCGGCTGGGACGACGGCTCGCCAGTCCACGTACCACATGCGGCCCAAGGAAGAAGAGAACGACTACCGCTACTTCCCCGAGCCGGACCTGCCGCCGCTGATCACCACTCCCGAGTGGCGAGCCGCGATCAAGGCCCGCCTGCCGGAGCTGCCGGCGGCGCGGCGGACCCGCTACCAATCGGAGCTTGGCCTGTCGGCCTACGATGCGGCGCGTGATCGTCAACGACGCCGGGGCGGGCGCAGCTGTTCGAAGGCGCTGCTCTCGGCCGGCGGCTCGAGGCTGTCCGCCAAGCTCGCCGCCAACTGGGTCACCGGCGAGTACATGCGCCTGCGTCAAGGGCGGCGGAGAGTCGCACGTGTCCGCGGCGGAGCTCGCGGCGCTCCTGCAGCTGGTCGCCGACGGCACCATCTCGGGCACCAACGCCAAGGAAGTCTTCGCCGAGCATTTCGGCTCGGGCGCGCCGGTCGCCTCGATCGTGGAACGGCGCGGCCTCCGCCAGATCTCGGACGCGGGCGTCCTGGGCGCGGCCGTGGAGCAGGTGCTCGCCGCCAACCCGGCCGCGGTGGCCGACTATCGCGCCGGCACCACGGCGGCCGATCGGCTTCCTGGTCGGCCAGGTCATGAAGGCAACTCGAGGACAGGCCAACGCGGCCATGGTCCAGGCCGCGCTGCGCGAACGGCTGGACAAGTCCGAGTAGGCGGGGAGGCGATCGTGACGGCGCTCAACCTGGCGCTCTGGGTGCTCGGAGTCGTGCTCATCGCGGTCGGCTACTCGCGCGCCCGAGGCCCGTGGAGCCGATATCAGCAGCTCAAGTCGCAGGAAGCGAACATCGCCCGCTACGAAGGCTGGCGCGGCACCCGGCTCCGGACGACGGCCCCAGCGCCGCCTCGATCATGGCCCAGGAGCTGCGGGCCAGGTTCAGGCTCTGGGGCGCGGTCCTGCTCGTGGGCGTGGTCCTGATCTTCGCCGGCTTCGCCGTTCACTGATCCCGCGCCCCGACCGTACTCCCGACATCTGGGGGATGCGGCGGGAGATGATCGTCGGGCTGTCGTTTGGCGTTGCCCGCTGGCCAT
Organism: uncultured Chloroflexia bacterium; assembly: GCA_963816135.1. Classification (GTDB taxonomy): domain Bacteria; phylum Chloroflexota; class Limnocylindria; order Limnocylindrales; family CSP1-4; genus Fen-1039. The sequence continues at coordinate 569,556 of CAWFJD010000017.1, read as the reverse complement.
AATCCCGACGGCCGGTCCGTCGGTTCGTGCCGGAACCGACGTCGGCACTTGCGCCGGGGGCAACGATGTTCCGAATCAAGCGCGTGACGGCGTGCCTGGTCGTAGCGGTCCTCGTCGCGGCTCTCGTTCCCGCGACCGCCATCGGCGCGACCCCCGGGATCGAGTCGAACGCGCCAGGCGCCTCCGTGGCCGTGATGGATCCAGCGTCAGTGGAGGCCCAGCCCTCCCTTGCGGGCCTGGTGGAGACGCGCGATCCGGTCGCTCATCTGCCCGGCGTCGCCGAGCAATCCGCTCCCTCGGCCGGCGGTCTGCTTCCGCTCAAGTTGAAGGGCCTGAGCGCCGCGTCGGCCGACGCCGCGGCGGATGCTGCCGCTGCGGCTGCGGCGTCGGCGGCGAAGCCGGCTTCCGACGGCCTGTCCGCCCAGCCGATGGCCGCCACCGCGCACATCAGCCGGCACCGTTCGATTCTCGGACGGCTCCGCAGCCGCCGGCTTGTCGGTCCTGGCGAAGTCAGGGGCGACGTGGTCGGCAGCGCCGTCTCTGCCGCCGGCACCGGCCAGTATTCGATCGCCCTGAACCCGGGCACCTACAAGGTCGGACTCGTCTACCCCAATACGCAAGAGGGCTACTGGTACAACGGCGGGGGAGCGATGGCGCCGGTCTCCTCGATGGGCGGCGGAGTCGCGGTCTCGGCCGACGTCGCGGGCATAGACCTGGTCGTTCCGCTCAGCCGGCACGTCTCCGGCACGGTCCTGTGGGGCGCCGGGTCCGCGACGAGCGGCACGGTCCACTTCTACGACCTCTACGGGAACCTGGCGGCGGAAACCTCGATCGCCGCCGGCGTCTTCACCGCCTCGGTGAGGCCGGGCAAGTACCTGCTCGCCGCCGATGGGACGACCGGCTTCGCCTCGGCCTGGTACGGCCCCGGGGGCTTCGCCATCTCCTCGGCGAACGCGACGATCGTCACGGTGGCCGCGGCCGACGTGAACGGGATCGGCATCGTGCTCCCGGCGACCGTAACGGTCTCGGGGACTATTCGGAACCCGAGCGGCACGGCCCTGGGCGGCGTCCACGCGGAGGCCTGGATCGACGGGGTCTGGTGGCACTCAGGCCTGACGGACGCCGGCGGCCACTACTCGATCGATGCTTCCGCCCGGACACCTCGAGATGTGGTACTGGGATCTGAACCTCAACTTCGCGGGAGGTTGGTATGCCGGCGGCACCAGTCTCACACCGGACTGGCGAAACGACACCGTCGTCACCGTGGGCGCGAGCCCGGTTACCGTCAACGTCACGCTCACGACCGCCCACTACATAATCGGGCAAGCCTCACTGTTGCCGGCGCGGCTATTCACGTTCTCAGTCGAGGCGCGGATCAATGGCTCGTCCGCGTCGCTCGGCGCCACCGACGCCAACGGCTACTACGGCATTCCGGTCCCGGCCGGGACCTACACGGTCGCGGAACCCGGGGACTCGGCGGCAGGGATCCTGGTGGGCTGGTACGCCTCGGCCGGGTTCACCATCGACGCGCCCGACGCCACGTCCCTCAACGTGTCGAACAGCGTAGACGGCATAGACATGGCCGTACCGGCGGCGCGGACCATCTCGGGCAGGGTTGCCAACGAAGACGGCGCGGGGCTCAACGCGGTCGCCGAAGCCATCCACAACGGCCAGGTCTATCAAGTCGCGTATCCGTCCCAGGGAGTTGGCTCCTACTCGATCCTGGTTCCGCCGGCCGGTTTCCAGATGGCGTTCGTGGACCCGCTGGCCGTCTACGGCTCGGGCTGGTACGGCGCCGTCCGGCTCTCGTCCGGCAAGTCGAGCCAGGCGGCGACTGTCGATTCGTCGCCCTCGCCGGCCAACGTCAACGTCGTACTGCCGTACCTGACGGTCCCCGGCGCGCCCACGGGCGTCGCCGCGCAGGGCTACTCAGGCTCCGCGATCGTCACCTGGAACGCCCCCGCCAACGACGGCGGCGCCGACATCACGCAGATACCACGTGACCTCCACGCCCGGCTCCAGGACCTGCACGGCGGCCGGAAGCTCGTTGCGGTGCACGGTCAGCGGCCTCACGCAACGGCACGCCATACACGTTCCGCGTGACCGCCACCAACGTCGATCGGCACCGGTCCCGCGTCGGATCCCTCGGCGGCCATGACCCCGACGCCCGTGCCCGGCCCGCCGGACAACGTCACCGCCGTGGCGGGCAATACTTCCGCCACGATCTCGTGGTCCGCGCCCGCGGTCGCCGGCGGCTCGGCGATCAACTCCTATTCGGCGGTCTCCTCGCCCGAAGGCAAGTCCTGCCAGACGAGCGGCGCGCTGAGTTGCGTCGTCGGCGGCCTCACCAACGGAGCCACCTACACGTTCACCGTCACGGCGGGCAACCTCAGCGGGCCCGGCCCGGCTTCGTTGCCGTCGAACGCCGTAACGCCTCGAGCGTCGTCGACTTTCCATCCTATCACGCCGGTTCGGTTGCTGGACACGCGCTCCAACAACGGACTCTCGGGCAAGCTCTCGGCCAACTCGCCGAGGACGTTCCAGGTAGCCGGGCGGCTGACCGTTCCGGCCAATGCCGTTGCCGTCACGGGAAACGTGACCGTCGTCAACTCGACCAACGGCTGGGCCGTCTACCTGGGCCCCGTCGCGACCGCGGCGCCCGCGACCTCGACCGTCAACTTCGGCAAAGGGCAGGTCGTGGGCAACGGCCTGACAGTCTCCCTCAGTGGCACGGGGATGCTATCCGCGACGTTCATGTCCACCGCGGGAAGCACGACCGACCTCGTCTTCGATGTCACGGGCTACTTCACCTCCGACACGACCGGCGCCACCTATCACGCCATGACCCCGGTCGACTCCTCGACAGCCGCGGCGGCAACGGGCTGTCCGGCAAGTTCGCGGCCAAGACCCCGCGCTCGTTCCTCGTGGCGGGCCGGAACGGAGTCCCGGGGAACGCCATCGCGGTGACGGGGAACATCACGTCGGTCAACTCGAACCTGGGCTGGGCAGCCTACCTGGGGCCGGATCCGCTGGCCTCGCCGTCCACCTCGACGGTCAACTTCAATCCGGGCCAGGTTGCGGGCAACAACCTGACGGTCCAGCTCTCGACCACCGGCTACCTGGCGGCCACGCTGATCTCCAGCGCGGGCGGTACGACGGACCTGGTCTTCGACGTGACCGGCTACTACACCGCGGATCTGACGGGCGCGGGCTTCATGCCCATGACTCCGGTCCGCCTGCTCGACACGAGAAATGGCAACGGCCATTCGGGCAAGTTGACGGCCAACAGCCCCGTCCCCTTCGCGGTTGGCGGGCGGCTCGGCGTCCCGGCGAACGCTATCGGAGTGACCGGCAACGTCACCGTCGTCGGCGAGAGCGCGGGCTGGGCCGTTTACCTGGGCCCCGGCGCCATCGCCTCGCCGACCACCTCCACCATCAACTTCAGCGTGGGCGAGGTGAAGGGCAACGGCCTGACCGTGGCCCTCGGCAGTGGCGGCACGCTCTCCGCGACCTACATGTCGTCGGGCGCCAACAAGACCGATCTCGTCTTCGACGTGACCGGCTACTTCATCAACAACTAGCTTCGGCTCAATCCGGTCGGCCCGAGCGGCGGGCTTTGGCGCGCTTGGCGTTCAGTGCCCGCCCTCGCTCCGTGACGCCGGTTGCGGCACGGTGGATCGGGTGACCCGCGGGCGGGTCGTCCGACTGCCTTGAGTTGGCCTCGGCAACTGGGGCGGGTTGGCCGCGCCGCAGTTCCAGCCCGTCGATGCAGCGCGTCCAGGCCGTATTCGAAGGGCTGATCGTGGTGGTGGCCCAGGAGCATGGGCAACATCCGGCGGATGGTCGGGTAGCGGTCCAGCGGCAAGGCCTCCACTCGTTCGCTCATCTCGGCCGCGAACTGGTCCCAGCTGTAGCCCGAGCCTCGAGGGCGCTGGTCGGCATGATCTCGCCCAGGACCGAGCCCACGGTGTAGTTGATCGACGGTGGCCCCGGCGGCGGCCGCCTGCTCCTCGGAGAAACCCGCGGCGATGAGCGTGGACACAGGAACTCCATCCGATGGAGCGTGTTCGGGCCCATGGCCATCCGCGAGCCGTGGAGCATGGCCGCGTCGCGATGACTCATCAGGACGGCCCGCATGTTGAGCGACGACCTTTCGCATCGCCGTCCGCCAGTCCGTCCCTTCTGGCGGCAGCGACCTCGCCCATCAAGGCGTCGACCGCCAGGTCGAGCAGCTCGCCCTTGTTGTGGACGTGGCTATAGAGCGACGTGGCGGCAGTGTCCAGCTCCTGCGCGAGCGTCCTCATCGAGAGCCCTTCCACGCCGTCCCGGTCGAGCACCTTGACGGCGGCGGCCACGATCCGGCCGCGGCTGAGCGGCTCACGGGCGGCGCCATCGTCCGGTCTCGGTCGAGTCTGACCATATGCCGAGATAGGGCGGGTGTTCGGTTGGAGTCACTTGTTTCCTCCGGTTGTCGCGTGGATTGTAGTACCGTGTTCGCACTGCGAACAGCATTTCTGTGCGAAAACACTTGACGCAATGCGTACAGCGTACGCTATAGTAACGCCGTACGCACGAGCCGAAGGCCAGAAGAACGCACGACAGCGCGGGCCCGGCCGGAACGAGAGAAAGGAACCCAATCGATGCACGGAATGAACGGAATGCACGGCCCGGCCGGCCGGTCGAAGGCCAAGGCTCCCGCTCGCACGCAAGATCTCGCTGGCGGCGAGAAAGCGCCCGATCCACGCCGCTGGCTGGCCCTGATCGTCATCGACCTGTGCCTCCTGGCAGTCACGATGGACAACACGATCCTCAACGTGGCGCTGCCCACGATCGCCCGTAATCTGAGCGCCAGCGGCTCGCACTCCAGTGGATGGTCGACGCCTACATCGTCGTCTTCGCCGGTCTGCTCCTCACCGCCGGGACGCTGGGCGACCGGCTGGGCCGGCGGCGAATGCTGCTGACGGGCCTCGGATCTTCGGGCTCGCGTCCGCCTCGACGCTCTTCGTCCAGAGGCCGATCAGCTGATCGTCATCCGCGGCCCGATGGGCATGGGCGGGGCTCTGATGATGCCGGCCACGCTGTCGCTGATCACGAATTTGTTCCCGGCTAATGAACGGCCGCGGGCCATCGCCACCTGGGCCGCGGTCTCGGGACTGGGCATGGTCATCGGCCCGATCTTCGGCGGTGCCCTTCTCGACGCCTTCGGCTGGAACTCGGTCTTCATGGTCAACGTCCCGGTCGCCGCGATCGGCATCCTCGGGGCGCTCGCTCTCATGCCGGAGTCGCGCGACCCGCGGCCGGGCCGCCTCGATCCCGTCGGCGCGCTGCTCTCGATCGTCGGCCTCGCGGTCCTCGTCTACGGCATCATCGAAGCCCCCGGGCCCGGTTGGACGGCCCCTGAGACGATCCTTCGGATCGGGCTTGGTCTCGCGTTCGTGGCCGCGTTCGTGATCTGGGAGCTCCACAACCGAGAGCCCATGTTCGACATCGGCCTCTTCGCCCGGCCGGCCTTCGGCGCGACGAGCTTCGCCGAGACGGTCGCCCATTTCGCCCTCGTCGGCACGATGTTCGCTCTGACCCAGTACCTGCAGTTCGTCTGGGGCCAGACGCCGATCCAGGCCGGCTTCTCCATGATGCCGATCGCGTTCGGCGTCATCGGCGGCACGATCCTGGTCACGACCTCCAGGGCCGGGTCAACCCGAGCTACCTCATCGCGGGCGGCCTCGCCGGCATCGCGATCGGGCTCTTCCTTATCTCTCGTCTGACCGTCGACTCGCCGTACATCATGTTCGCCGCGATGCTGGCATTCCTCTCAGGCGGCATGGGCCTGGCGATGGCTCCCGCGACGGAATCGATCATGGGCGCGGTCGACAAGGAACGTGCCGGCGTCGGTCGGCCACGAATGACACCACTCGCGAGCTGGGTTCGGCACTGGGAGTGGCCGTCTTCGGCAGCCTGATCTCCTCGGGTTACCGTGACTCGCTCGCGACCCGGCTCGCGGACATCCCGGGTGGCGTCGGCAGCCTGCCGCCGGCCGTCGGGGGGGCGTCCGCGACTCCATCGGCTCCGCGGTCGTCGCCGCGGGTCAGCTGCCCGGCGAGTCCGGCACGGCCGTCCTGAACGCGGCCCGGGAGGCCTTCGTCTCGGGTATGTCCACGGCCACGGTCTTCGGCGCCGCGGTCGTCGCGGTCGGCGTGGTCGTGCTCCTGCACTGGCTGCCGGACACGAAACCCGCGTCCGAGGCCACGGTTGGGGACGCCGAAAGCCCGTCCGCAGGATGCGGTTCGGCCACGGAGCCGTCCCGAGCTCCGAGGGCTGATCGTGCCCCGCCGCGGAACTGCCCGAAAGGGTGGTAGATCGATACGTCGCACGCATCGTTCCGCCCTGGCCCGAAGGTGACACGACCTTTGAGACGGAGGGCGGAGGGGCAGACGCCGGCCGCCCTGACATCATTCTGCCGTTCGCAGAGACTGACGAACGAGACGAGGCCCAGGCCGGAGCTCTGGTCAATCAGAAGCGAACCACAAAGCAGCACATCCCAGGCAGCACACGCGACGCCGTCCGAAAGGGCGGCGTCGCGCGTATCTGTGTCGGAGCCAGCGAATCAGGCGGCGGAGCGGTCCGAGGGCCGAGCAGCCCCGCCGGCCCGCGACCAACCCCCGCCGAGGCCCGTCGGCCCGACGGCCCAGCGAAGCGCTTGGCCTCAGCGGGGGAGGCGCGCCAGCTCGATCGCCGTGCAGCGGTCCATGACGACCGCCAGACCGCCTTCGGCAGCGATCCGCGCGGACTCCCAGTTGACCACGCCGAGCTCGAGCCACAGCGCCTTCGCACCGATCGCCACGGCCTCTCGGGCCGTCTCCTCGGTCAGCTCCGGGCGGCGGAAGACGTCGACGATGTCGATCGGTCCGGCCGCGGCGGCTTCGGCGAGCGTCGGCACGGCCGGGACGCCCAGGACCTCCGACTCGTTGGGGTTTACGGGCACGCAGTCGTAGCCGGCGTTCATCGAGCGTCCGGAATACGCCGTGCGAAGGCCGGGCCGGATTTGACGACGCGCCGACGACGGCTATGCGTCTGGACGTCCGAAGCAGTTCGACGATCTGGGCATCGTCGAGCAGCGGACTGGAGGAAGGCCTTCGTTCATTTCTGGCTCACTTCGAGCCCATCGCCGCCATGACGCCCGCCAGGCGAGCGGCAAAGCCGGCCGGCTGCGCGACATGGAATTCGCTCAGACCCAGGCCGCCGTTGCCGACATTTTCCACGACGAGCGAAGGCAGTGCTGCGCCGTGAGCCACCGCCAGCACCGCGTCCCGGACCGCGACGTCCGATCGGTTGAGGACGCTCGCGATCAGGCAGGGCTGAACGTCCGGCAGCGGTCTGCCAGGCGTCCGACTCCAGACCCACCAGGCGTGCCTTTCGGCCGCATGCGTCGCGCATGGCCCCGACGCCACTCAAGTTGGGCATGGCCGTAAGGACATCGTTGCCGGCCTTGATGAGGGCCGCGGATGTGGTCCGCCCCTTCTCGGGGGCCGTCGCGGTGCCCACGAACGAGACGCTCGCCGTGGCACCCGCGGTGCCCGGGGCATCCGAGGCGGCGCCGCTTCCGGCGGAGGCCGTGCCCGCGGCCCCGTCCGCGCCGGCCTGCCGTACCCCGGCCGTGAACCCCGCCGCGTAGTTGGAGGTGGCCACGTCCGTGGGGCTCACACCACGAGCCCAACCTTGCCGCTCGTCGAGAATGACGCGGCCACGTATCCCGCCAGGTATCCGGCCTGGGCCTGGTCGAAGACGATGCCGTGGACGTTCGCGGGCGAACCATCCGGAACGGCCACTCCGAGCTCGAGGTATTGGGTCGCCGGATGGGCAGCGGCCGCCGCGACAACCGCCGATGCCGCCGCCGGCCCCACGGTTACCACCACGGCCGCGGGTTGATCCGACGCGGTCGCGATGGCGGCGGCGAGTTCCGCGTTGGTCGGCGGCTCGACGAGTCTCGGACTGACCCCAGGTTCGCCGCCGCGTCCTGGACTCCACTCCAGGCCAGACCCGCCGGCGAGGACACGGGCAGCGTCCCGACCGGATCCTGGGCGGTGTCCAGCGTGGTCACGAGGGTGAGCGAATGGACGAGTTGTGGGGTGGGGGAGGGCGTGAATGTGGGCGTGGGGCTGGCGGTCCGCTGCGAGGTGCCGGCGGTTGCCCGGAGTGTTCGGCGAAGCCTGCGGGCTCGAGAAGACGCCACAGCCCGCGACGCCAAGGGCGAGGACCGCGATCAGCACCGCGCGGACCGATGCGACGCGGCCGCCGTTCGCCCCCGCGAGCGCGGCCAGCCGCGGCACGGCCGCAGCCGCAGCCCTATCCGCAGAAGATGTCCAGCGAATCGTTCGAGTGCCCTCCAAATTGCGGAACGGAGCCCGTCGACGTTCTCGGTCCGAGCCGCGCGGTCGATTGTAGGGACTCGCTTGGGACGCCGGCAGTTGCGCCGTAGGGTTCCGTTCCGTCGGAGAGGGGAGAGACGTTCCTCACGCGGCTACGATTGGGCGGTCAAATCGCCGACCGGAGTCGGCGAGGCCTCGATCAGGGAGCGGCCATGGCAGGCATTCAAGACCGGATCACGCCCATCGACGAGCGAGTCGACGTCGGCGAGGTGTGCCTCCGGGTTCTACGCTGGCAAGCCCAGCCCGACGACGACCGTGCCGAGGAGATCCTGCCGCCGTTTCTGCTCGTCCACGGCCTGGCCTCCAATGCCAGGTTGTGGGACGGCATGGCACGCCGCCTGGCCGCGGTCGGCCGAAGCTCGGTTTCGGTGGACCTGCGCGGACACGGGCAGTCGGACAAGCCGGATTCGGGCTATGACTTCGCCACGGTCTCGGCCGACCTGGCGGCGCTCATCGACCGCCTGGGGTTGCGCCGGCCGATCGTGGCCGGGCAGTCGTGGGGCGCGAGCGTGGTCCTGGACCTCGCGGTTCGAGAACCCGAGCTTGTCCGCGGGATCGTCCTCGTCGACGGGGGCCTTACGAATATGCGGGACGCCTTCCCGACCTGGGACGTCTGCTGGCAGCGCCTCGCGCCCCCGCAGCTGGTCGGCCTGCCCCTCGACGCGATCGAGAGCTACTTCCGGACCGATCACGCCGATTGGCCGGAGGACGGGATCGAAGGCTCCCTCGGCAACTTCGAGATTCGGCCCGATCGAACGATCGCGCCCTGGCTCACTCGGGACCGGCACAAGGCCATCCTCGAGGCGATGTGGGGCCAGCGGACGGCGGACCTCTGGCATGAGCTGCGCGTTCCGGCGCTGGTCATTCCGGTGGACGGCGGGGAGAACGACTGGACGAGCGCCAAACGGGCCGGCGTCGAGGTCGCGCTCCAGGCCGCTCGCCAGACCGGGACCCCGGTTCGAGTGGAGTGGTTCAGCGGCGATCACGACATCCACGCCCAACGCCCCGCGGAGCTTGCCTCCGCCATTCTCGAGGCCGAGAGATCGGGGTTGTTCGGCGAGGTTCGAGTCTCGTGAGGATGCTCGGAACTGCCATGGAGGGGATCGATGCCTGACGAGGGACTGCCTCGAATCCTGACGATCATGGGTTCGGGCGAGACGACGCCCACGATGGTCCGCGTCCATCGGGCGGTGTTCGAACGGTTGGGACCGAAGCCCGTGCCGGCCGTGCTGCTCGACACCCCGTACGGCTTCCAGGAGAACGCCGGGGACATATCCAGCCGGGCGGGAGAGTACTTCCGGGATTCGGTCGGTCATCCGATCACCGTTGCGTCCCTCCTCTCGGCCGACATCGATCCTCTCCTTCTCGAATCCGCCGTTTCCCGGATCCGCGGTTCGCGGCTTGCCTTCGCAGGCCCCGGGAGTCCGAGCTACGCGCTCCGCCAGTGGGCCGGCACGGAAGTCCCGCGCCTCCTGGCCGAGAAGCTGGCCCGTGGCGGCGCGGTCACGATGGCCAGCGCGGCGGCACTGACCCTCGGCCGCTTCACCATCCCGGTCTACGAGATCTACAAAGTCGGCGAGGATCCGCGCTGGCTGCCGGGCCTGGACCTCTTGACGCCGCTCGGCCTGCCCGTGGCCGTCGTCCCGCATTACGACAACGCGGAGGGCGGCAACCACGACACGCGGTTCTGCTACCTGGGCGAGCGCCGGCTGCGCGTGCTCGAAGCCGAGCTGCCGCCCGAGGTGTTCATCCTGGGCGTGGACGGCCACACCGCCCTCGTCCTCGACCTCGACTCGGGGCGCGGGGATGTGATTGGCCTCGGAGTGGTGACCGTTCGGAAGGACGGCCGCAGCACGGTGTTTCCCGCGGGCTCCAGCGTCTCGATAGCGGACCTCGTCGAAGCGGCCAGGGGCCACGCGGCTCCGGCCGGCGTCGCCTCCGCGGTCCTGGAGCCGGCGCCACAACCCGGTCTTCCCGCGGAGGGCCACCCGCTCCGCGACGAGATCGCTCGGCTCGACGCGGTCTTCAGCGCCTCGCTCGACCAGTGCGACGCTTCCGCTGCGGTCCGGGCGATCCTGGCTCTCGAAGAGACGATCCAGGCCTGGGCCGGCGACACGGACCAGTCGGACGCTCTGGCGGTGGCCCGTTCCACGCTGCGCGGGGCGATCGTGTGTCTTGGCGAAATGGCGGAGGAGGGTTCGCGCGACCCGCGCGAGTTGATCGCCCCGTTCGTCGACGCGCTGCTCTCCGAGCGGATTCGGGCTCGCTCGGATCGAGATTGGGCGGCCGCGGACGCGATCCGCGATAGGCTGCTGGCGGCCGGCATCGAGATCCACGACTCGCCGGAAGGTACGACCTGGGAGCTCAACCGGACTCAGCCGGTCTCCTGATCGCCAAACCGATTGCGGCCGCGGTTCTCGCCGAGGGTCAGCGCACGAAGAAGCCTGTGGCGTCGAAGACCGCGTGGCAGGCGGCCCCCGGGTTCGACATGTAGGTGATGGACAGGCCTCCGCCCGGCGAGAGCGCGACCGCCAGGCCGTTGCCGCGGGTTTCGGCCACGGCGAAGTTGATCGTCGAGGTCGTCGGCCAGGTCTGCGCGCCGGGGCCCAGGTACAGCGCCCAGCCCGCGGTCTGATCCACGACCGTGAGATTACCCGTGACCGCGGCCGCCGCGCCTGGTATTCCCGACCTGCCGGAGACGCCGAAGCTCCGTGGACTGTTCGAAGGCAGCGTGCCCGAGAGCCCGTTGCCGCTCCTCGTGTCGAGCAGGCGTCCGGGTTCCATCGGCACGAACTTGTAGCCGGTCGAGTCCGCGGCGTAGTAGCCGGTGACGTCGAAAACCAGATCCGTCGTGGAGCCGGTCGTGGACATGAACGTCGCCGACAAGCTTCCGTTCGGGCCCAATGGCACCGTCAAGTTGTTGCCGGTGTTGACGCCGGCCTCGAAGTTGACGGTCGAAGTGGACGGGGTTCTGGTCGACTCCGGCCCCAGGTATACGGCCCAGCCGGCGCTCGGGCTGACGACGGTCACGTTTCCGGTCACGGCCAGGGCGTTCTCCGGCACGCCGTTCCTGCCCGCCACCGTGAACGTTCTGGGGGTGTTCGCGTCGAGTCTGCCCGAAAGCCCATTTCCAAAGCGGGTGTCGAGCTCACGGACCGGGGTGGCATCGGGTGATACGTCTGGCCCTGGCCGTCTGGCGTGAAGTAGCCGGTCACGTCCACCACGAGGTCGCACGTGCTGCCCGTGCTGGACATGAATGTCGCGCTGAAGGTTCCCGTGTCGCTCAACGCGACCGTGAGCCCGTTGCCCGCCGTCTGGCCGGCCCCGAAGTTGATGGTGGAAGTGGCCGGCTTGGACCTCGGCTGGGGACCGAGGTACAGGGCCCAGCCGTCCGACGGCTTGACCACGGTCACGTTCCCGGTGACCGCGACGGCGTTGAGCGGGATGCCCAGTCGGCCGGAAACCTTGAATGTGGCAGGAACGCCGGCGACCAGCCTCGCCGGGTAGCCGTTGCCCGAGCGCGTGTCCAGCACTCGTGTCGGGGCCAGCGAATGGTAGGTCCCGGGGGTCGGGCCCGGTGGGCGTAGGCGTTGGCGTCGGCGTCGGCGTGGGCGTCGGCGTGGGCGTAGGCGTCGGGGTGGGCGTGGGCGTCGGTATGGGAGTCGGCGTCGGTGTCGGCGTCGGCGTCGGTGTCGGCGTCGGGTCGCAGTCGGCGTCGGCGTAGCGGGCGGTTCGCTCTGCGGGACCGTCACTGCCACGTCGTCGACCGCGACCGAGAATGCCTGGCCACTCGACTCTGTGCCCAGCTGGATGTACCGGATGCCGGCCACGCTGGTGTCGCGCGGCCGTCCAGTAGACGAGCACGCCGTCGACTCGGATCTCGACCGTGCTGCCCGCGGCATTCTCGGCCAGCCGCGCGCTTACCGAATGCCAGGAATGGAGTGGCACTCGTCCAAGGGTGGGTACGTACTTCACGTCAACGGAGAAGCCGACCGTGTCCGCCAGGAGATTCGAACCGGGAAACGGTCAGGACTCGGGTGCCGGCGCGGATCGTAGAACCGAAGGAGTGGCACGTTGCCGCCGGCCGCGCCTTCCGCCTCCACGTTGAACCACGCGGTCGCCGTTGCCTCCGTGTATGCCGCACCCAGGTCGCCGACGGAGATAGGCGACGGATCCCGACGTGGCCGACTCGGACACCGTCGCGGCCCATGCGCTACTGCCGATGGACCGTCGAGCCCTGGATGACGGCCGTCCCGTCACCGCGTCGTGGTCTTGCTCCAGGCGGCGAGCGTTTCCGTCTCGAAGTTGTCGGCGAAGACGCTCGTTTGCGCCGGCGGCGTGGGAGTGGGCGTCGGCGTGGCGGTTGACCCGGGCCCGGGCCCCGTGTAGGCGGTGTGCGTCGCCGTCTCGCCCGGGTCGGCTCCATGTCGCTCGCGTCGATTGGCAGGAAGTCCCAGCTGTAGCTCGCGGGCCCGAGCCGGAGCTTCAGGATTCCGTATCGCTCGTCCTGGGAGTTCTCGACATTGGGGAGGAGCGCATGGATTGTGTCTGTCTCCGCCCCGCCGGTGCCGACGACGAACTCACGAATTCCCTCGGAGTCCTTTTGCGCGTCGGGATTCTGCTGAGCTGAAGCGCTGGTAGTCGTGGTCGTGGCCGTTGATCACGATGTCCGCGCGGGCCTGGTACAGGTCCCGCCAGAAGGCATCCATCTTCTGGTCGCTGCCGTTGCCGCCCGGAACTGAATCTGGGCCTGTGCCAGTAGGCGATGATGTGCTTGCCCAGGTTTGCCGTCAGGTCCTGGCGGAGCCAGAGCTCCTCACGCGAGCCGGCCCCGCACGTCAGCGCCTCCAGTGAGACACGCCTCGGAGTCGAGCGCGATGACATGCCAGCCGTACGGGAGGTCGTAGCTGTACCAGGGCTGCGCGGATGCTTCCCGCGGCGCTGCCGAAGTAGGAGAAGTACGCCGCGCCATTCGCCGTTGTGTAGTCATGGTTTCCGGGCGTCGGGCGGATGTTCGCCTTGAATCGGCCCCACGTTGGGTTCACGCAGTTGTTGTAGTCGGCAACGGTTCCATCGTCGTTGGAGTTGTCACCGGCGGTGAAGACAGTCGCGCTCGGATTCGTCGCGAGTTCGGCGAGGATCAAGGTCACCTGTCGCGGTGGCCCGATCCTTGGTCGTCGCGACGCAGATATCGCCCGCGCCGATGAAGACAGGGGCGTCCGCGGGGATGGCAGCGCGCGTAAATGTGGTGCCGGCCGACAACAGGAGGCCGCTGGCCGCAAGCGCCGCCCAGGCCGCGAGGACGGCCGCGCGCCTGCGACGTCTCGGGGCGGTTCGGGCCCGCACAACTCCTCCATCCACGCTCAAAAGGCCCCCTCTACGCTCCCTGCCGGCGATCTCGACGCCCGTTCGACCTTCTTTCGCGCCGCGTTTCCGACCCCGGCAACGGGGCTACCTGGCCGGACGTTATTCCTGTGGGCACCGTACGCAAGAGGTTCTTGGTCCCTTTGGATTAGGACAAATGGCCCTCACGGCGCCACGTTGCCGGTACGAATGTACCGACTTGTCCTGGGACTATTGGTCGAGCGGTGAGGGCCCTGATGGGGAGCACCGGGGCCGGAACGGCTATCGACCAGATGGCGTGCTGGGAGGCACGACCAGGACGGGCTGGAGGAGAAGGCACCGGCTGCCGGTGCCCGCGTCTGCGCTTGCCGGGGTGAATTCGGGCTCGCAAAAGGGTCCCGCGCAGAGGCGGTGGAATAGGGCGTGACGTCTTCGGAGCGGCTGCTCGGTAGCCCTCCGAAGGCGGCACGAACAGATTCCCGCAAGGGGGAGGTCAGGTCGATGTGGTGGTCGGTGGACACCGCACCGAAACATAGCCGGCGCTGGCACATCGCGGCCGTGGTGGGCACGAGGCCAGAAGTCATCAAGTTGGCCCCTGTGATCAACGCCCTGAGGGCCCACCCGGCCTTCATCGTGACGCTCGTGCGCCGTCGCCCAACAGGCGACGATGCTCGAAGACTGCCTGCGCTACTGGGACCTCGTACCGGAAGTCATGGTTCCGGTGGGTCCGCGAGAGAAGGGCACCTGTTCCATCCTCGGTGGCATGCTCCCGGCGCTTTCGGAGCTGATCCGCCGGCAGAAGCCGGATCTCTTCATGGTCCAGGGCGACACGACGACGAACATTGGCGTGGGCCTGGCCGGCTTCTACGAGCACACGCCAGTCGCCCATGTGGAAGCCGGACTTCGAAGCGGCGACATGGCTCGTCCATTTCCGGAGGAGATGCACCGGGTCGTCACGGATCGGCTGGCCTGGGTGCACTACGCGCCCACGGAGCGGTCGCGCCAGAACCTCATCTCCGAAGGCTGCGCTCGCGACTCCATCGCCGTGGTCGGCAACACCGTCGTGGATGCGATGTACTCGATCCTCGGGCCGTCGCTGCGCAACGACCGGCGACGGGGAGATCGGACTCGCCGAATTCTGGTGACGGCGCATCGCCGTGAGAGCTTCGGCGACGGGATGGTGTCGATCTGCCGCGCGGTCAAGGACATCGTGTCGCTCCGTTCGGACGTGGAGGTCTCCTACATCCTCCATCCCAACCCGGCGGCCCGCGGCCCGGCCATGGAAATCCTGTCCGGCTGTCGCTCCGTCCGCCTCATCGAGCCGCTGGCGTACCCGGAGTTCCTGCGGCTGATGAGCGAGAGCGACGTCATCGTCTCGGACTCTGGCGGGGTTCAGGAAGAGGCTCCGTATCTCGGCCGCCCGGTTGTGGTGACGAGAGACGTGACCGAGCGGCCGGAGGCGGCCGAGCTCGGGCGCTCGCTGCTCGTGGGAGCTCACCGCGAGGCCATCGTCGGCACGGTCCTGCGACTGCTCGACGACGAGGTCACGTATCGGGCCATGGCGCGGCCGGCGATGCCTTTCGGCGACGGCCACTCCGCGGAGCGCATTCGGGACGATCTCCTCGCCAGGTTCGCTCATCAGCCCAGGTTCGACCGCATCCCGAGGGTCCACGAGAAGTCCGACCCGGTTATCGGCGGGGAGCTCACGGGCGCGGCGAGTTGACACGACAGAAGCGGCGGGCGACGCCGGTCTCCATTTCATCAGGAAACTCGTCGGACCCGCTCAGGCGGCCCGACGCCACCAAGTCGAATCGACAGCCAAGGCATCCTTGAAGAGAGGGAGCAATGGAAGCGGCAACCCGGAGCACAGCCATCGGTCAGGCCATCGCCTGGCTCCAGAGCGACGAAGTCGTCATGGAAGATGGAGCCGTACTGTCCTGGTCCAACCCCAACCACGACGGTTACGCGTACCCGGAGATAGCCGGCTACCTGCTGAACCTTCTCGCCCAGCAGCCCGACTCCAACCCGGAAATCCGTCAGCGCATCGTGACGAGGATCGGTCGGGACGTCTCGCCCGAAGGCGGCCTGGGACGGCGCGGGCATCGGCTACGTCTTCGACACCGGCATGGTCCTGACCGGCCTCATGGCCGAGCGAAAGGTCGCCGGCGAGCTTCCGGACCCGAATCTCCCGGCTCGGCTCTTCGAGTTCATCGCCACGGAGATCAAGGCCCGGCGAGCAGCCACGGCACCGACGATGGGCAGCGGCGCTCACTGGAGCACCACGTACGGCTGTCATCTCCTCAAGATGGCTCAGTCGATCACGGCCTACGGCGACGCGTTCGGCGACGAGAGGGCTCCGGCGCTGGTCAATCAGCTGGTCGCGGATCTGACTCCGCTCGCCGACAATGGGCGCTTCCGGATCCACGACCACGAGGACTACTCGTATCTCCACAGCCACTGCTACGCCCTGGAGGGCCTGTCGGTGATCGAGGCCGCGTCGCCGCGAGGCTGGCTCATGCCGATCATCCGGCGGGGCGCCCTCTGGCTGGGCAAGATCCAGGACGAGTCGGGTGGGGTCCGAGCTCACAACAACGGCTTCGCCTCGTGGGGCGAGCTGCGTGGCGACGCCACCGCCCAGGCCATCCGGATCTGGTCACTGGTGGATAGGACGGCCTTCGCCGGCGAGATCTCGGCGGCGCTGGCTTTCCTCGAAGGGCTCCGAACGGAGAGCGGCGGCTATCGCTACTCGCCCAACAGCCGCGACGTCAACACGTGGGTAACCATCTTCGCGACGCAGGCGCTCATGTGGGCGACTGAAGGGGGGAACGCTCGATGCGTGGTCTAGGTTCCAACGTCACGGTCGTCGTACCGGCGCATAACGAGGCGCCGACCATCGCGACCGTGGTGGCGCAGATCCAGGCGGCCGTGCCGGAGGCGGAGGTCCTGGTGGTCGACGACGGGTCCGTCGACGGCACCAGCGAGAAGGCCGCCCCGACGGGCGCCCGCGTCCTCAGGCTCGAACGCAACGGCGGCAAGGGCCTCGCCCTTCAGGCCGGAGTCAGTGCCGCGAGAGGAGACGTGCTCGTCTTCATCGACGCGGACGGCCAGGACGACCCTTCAGAAATCCCGGCGATGCTCGAGGCGCTCGCGCCGGACGTGGACCTCGTCCTGGGTTCGCGTTTCGTGGGCACGTTCAACAACGGGGCGATCACGCGCTTCAACAGGCTGGGCACGCAGGGCATCAACCTGATCTCACGGCTGCTCTTCCGATCCGGCATCACGGACCCTTGCGCGGGTTTCCGGGCCGTCAGGCGCGAAGCCATAGAAACGGTCGGCATCAAGGCCGCCGGATACGACATCGAGGTGGACGTGGCGTTCCGGATCCTGCGAGCCGGTGGCCGGGTGATCGAAGTCCCGGCCGTTCGCTCACCGCGGGTCGCGGGTCGCAGCGGTCTCAGCTCGATCGGCGACGGCTTCAGCATCCTCAAGCGCATGGTTCAGATCCGCCTTGAGCGGAATCCGCCGAAGCTGGTCAAGAACGCCCCGGCAGCTCTCGGCGCCTCGAGCGGCGTCCGCGACGACGCCGTTGGGGCGGAAGCTGCCACGGCACTGCTCGCCGAGAGTGATCGCGGGCCAATCGGCGCGGCCTGATGCGGTACGACGTTGCGGGAGCGGTCGGTCTCTCGATCGATCCGGCGGTAAGCCCGCGGATCGCTCGCTACGTGCGCGGCCAGATGGCCCCCTACGCGCCTTCCGACACGGCGGAGACGGCCGCCGAGCCCGGTGAGGACGTCGATGGCCGGCCCCGGGCCGCGGACGTCGCCGGCCCCGGAACGCTTCGTATCGGGCTTCTCCAAGGGGCGCGACCGGCCTGGCTCGACGTCGAGAATTCGGCGGGGGATGGGCTGACGACCGCCTGGGACGGGGAGAGAGCCTTCCTGCTGGCGGGCGGCCGATGCTGCGTCCTGCCGGATCCACTGCGGGACGATCCCGCCGACCTCGCCATGGAACCGGGCTTTCCGATTTCGGACGTATGGGCGTCGATGGTCAAGCCCCTGTTGAGCCTGGCCGCCCTCCGTCGGGACGGCGCGGTGCTCCATGCCAGCGCGGTCGTCGTGGACGGGGGCGCGGTCCTCGTGGCCGGCTGGTCCGAGAGCGGCAAGACGGAGGTGGCTCTCGCCCTGGCCGAGGCCGGCGGGGAGTTCCTCTCGGACAAGTGGTCCATCCTGACCCGCGACGGCAAGGTGGCGCCCTTCCCCGCATCGGTGGGCGTTCGCCGATGGGTGGTCCCTTACCTGCCGCGGCTCGGAGCCGGGCTCGGCGCCACGGCCCGAGTCCAGCTCGCGGGGGCACGAGTGGCGGCCACCGTGACTCGGCCGCTTCGCGACCGGCGGGCATCCGGCGCGATCGTCAACGAGTTGTCCGGCCTGGCCGCAGCCGCTTCGCGACATGGCGGACCGCATCCCGATGACCGTCGAGGGAGTACGCCGGATCTACGGTGTGGCGGGCGATCCGTGCACGCCCGTACCGGTTCGAGCGGTCGTCCTGCTGACGACGGCCGGGAGTCGAAGCCACGCTTCGCTCGAGTCGATGGACGCGGGAACTATGGCACGACGCCTGGCGGGCGCCGCCGCGTTCGAGCGTCGGAGCTACTTCTCGGTCGCCCCGCGGATCGCCTACGCCGCCGGACGGCCGGTTCGTGCGTCCGCGGACGAAGCCGCGGAGGTCGGAACGTGCGGTTCTGGTCCGCCTGCTAGAAGGTGTGCCACTCTTCCAGGCTCGGACGGCGTTTCCGGAAGATCCGCGCCGGCTCGCCGCCGCGATCGGGGAAGCCCTCGCGGGGGTTAGGCCATGACTGCCGATACGTTCAGGTTCGACGGTGGCCCGATCCTGCGCATAGAGGGCAACGGCGCGACGCGACGCCATTTCGTGGCGGAGTACGGCGCGGCGCTGTGTAGCGGCGTCGTCGCACCGGATCTGAACATCAGTTTCGGCGCCGGCAACCACGTCGACGCATCGAGCCCAGGCGAATGGATCGAGGGCGGTCACAAGACGATGCGCTGGCGCGCCAGGCTCTGCGCCCCCGATGAGTCCAGGCTCGATGCCACGATCCGGTTGAGTGGCTGGCCGCGGGGCTTTGGACTCTCGCTCGTGCAGGGCTATTTCGTGGAGCCGCTGCTATCGATCGCCGCCGCTCGTTCGGGCGTGGTTCTGCTGCCGGCGGCGGCTTTCGAGGTGGATGGCAAGGCTCTCGTCGTCATCGGGCTCTCGGGCAGCGGCAAGACGTCGCTGAGCATGCAGGCCATGGCCTTGGGCCTGCCGGTCCTCGGCGATGACCAGATACTCCTTACGCCCGACGGCGCCTGCCGTCCGTTCCCGCGCCGCCTGCGGCTCTATCCGGATCTCCGGCATCGCGTGCCGCTGGCCTACCAGCGCCTTCCCAGGTCCGCACGGGCTCGGCTCCAGGTTCGACGGGCCGTCCGTTCCGCGAGCCGGGGCTGGCTTGGACCTTCTCTCGCCCTCAGTCGCGGCCACCTTGGCCAGGAAACGCTGCCGGCCCCCAGGCCGGTTGGCGGAATCGTGCTGCTGGAGAGGTCGGCCTCTCCGGGCGAGGCGAGGCTCGTCAAGGCGACGACGGGCGAGGCGATCGACTTCGGGATCGAGGCGCTCCGCGAGCAGCGGCGGCGTCTGGCCGATTGCGGCGACGCCTGGGCAGCCTGCCTGGCGGCGACCGAAAGGGTCGAAGCCGGCCTGCTCGGCCACGCGTTCGCCTGCGCGCCGGTTTCGCGGATCGTGGTCCCGACGCCGTTCGGCAGCAGTCAGCTGCTCGAGCTGGGCCGTTCGCTCGGCCTGAACCGCCTCGCGCCGACGGCCCGGGTAGTCGGCTCGTGAGCTACGTCGAGGCACCCGAATCTGCCGCCGCGCCGGTCGCGGAGGAGAGGCCGCGGCCCGCGCCCGCCGGCGGGAAGCCGCAGCCGGAGCGCGACCTCTCCGTCGTGGTCTGCGCCTTCTCCTGGGCCAGGCTGGAACTCACGATCAAGGCCGTGGCCTCACTACTTGCCCAGGAGCCGCCGCCGCTCGAGGTCATCGTCGTCGTCGACTACAACGAGGAGCTTCGCCGCGAGCTTGGCGAGCGTCTCTCGGCGGCGGTCTTCGCGAACGACGGACCGAGGGGTCTCTCCGGAGCCAGGAACACCGGATTGGCCCGCGCCACGGGCGCCATCGTGGCCTTCGTGGACGACGACGCGGAGGCAACGCAGGGCTGGACTGACGCGATCTGCGAGGCCTTCGCCGACGCCTCCGTGGTCTCGACGGGAGGACTCGCGCTGCCTCATTGGGAAGGCGCGACTCCTCCCTGGTTCCCCGACGAGCTGCTGTGGGCAGTTGGCTGCAGCTACCGCGGCATGGTCGGCGAAGGCGAGATCCGGAATCCGTTCGGCTGCAACATGGCCTTCCGAGCCGAACCCGTCCATCGCGCCGGACTTTTCGACCCGACGCTGGGTCGCCTCGGCGCGCTGCCGTTCGGTTGCGAGGAGACGGAGCTTTGCGTTCGCCTGCGACGGCAGGATCCCGATAGCCACATCGTCATGGCGCCGAAAGCGGTCGTGAGACATCACGTTCCCGGCGAGCGGGCAAACCTGACCTACCTCTGGCGGCGCAGCTACTACGAGGGCATCGGCAAGGCCATTCTTCGACGCCTGGCCGATTTGGAAGCCCTGGGAACGGAACGCAGCTACGCCCTGACCGTCATCCCCAGGGCCGTGGGGCGCGACCTGCTGGGCATCCTGCGACTCAGCAAGCCTCGCACCCGGACGAAGCGAATCGCGGCGCTGACCGGCAGCCTCGGTCTCGCGGGCCTCGGCTACCTCGTTGGGCTCGTAGGCCGCACGAAGGGGCCGGCCGAGGCGATGCAGAAGAAGGCGGCTCGGTGACGCGGTCCCTCCGCCCGCCGCCCCGACCGGCCGATGCCGCTGGGAGCGGCGTCGCCGGAAGCGGTCGCCGGCCGGGCGGCACGCGTCGAGACGCCGAGAACCGTCGCGGAGCGATCGAGCCCGCGTTGCGGAATCGGCCGAGGCCGGGCAACCCAGCCGAGGCGCTGGTCGCGCGGCAAAGCCCTCGACGTCAGACAGCTCCCTCTGCTCCAGCCCGAGCCCGCGACGAAGCCTCCGTCTGTCCTCGTGCCATCCGGCTTCCTCGGGCCAGTCGCATCCGAGACGACAGCGCTCCCGAGCACGCCGTCCGCGCCAGCTCGCCAGCCCAAGCCGCCGTTGAGCTTCGGGGCCTGCGGCGGTTCCCATCTGAGAAGCCGAAGCGGTCGACGGCCACGAAGCTGGGCCCGAAGGCTGCCTCCGCCCGCGGCCACGAAACCGACCTCGAGGCCGGCGGCGAAACCGAGCCCGAAGAGCGGCCGCGACCCCGAAGTCGCCCGCGGCCGCGAACGACCCCGCCGCGCTCCGCGGCACTCGCCGCGGCCGCCGGCAACGGCGGAAGGACGGCTTCCGCGCTCACAGCGCAAGCCGTTGCCGAAGGCCCAGTCGAAGCGGTCTCCGTCACCCACGTTCGGCCGGGCAGCGGCGATCCTCAGCGGCCGAGCTGGGACACCGCTTTCAGGCTCTATCCCGTCGCCTGGCGCAGGCCGCGGCAGCGGCAACGGCCCAGGTGCGAGCGGCTTCCCCGACCGAGCGTTCGATCGCCGACCAGCGGGCTGGCAGTGCCGGAAGGGCCACTCTCGAGGCCGCGCTGGCGGCCGAGGCGATTGGGATGGTC
This sequence comes from uncultured Chloroflexia bacterium, assembly GCA_963816135.1. GTDB lineage: Bacteria > Chloroflexota > Limnocylindria > Limnocylindrales > CSP1-4 > Fen-1039. Next base: position 548,020 of record CAWFJD010000017.1, on the reverse strand, counting down.
CGGCCCGGGCCCAATGAGTCAGCCGCTTCCCCGATCGCTTGCGGTTCCAAGCAGCCGATCGAGACCGGCTGGACAGCCCAGGGACATGGCGTTCCGGCGGCCCGTCCTGGCGGACCAGTCGAGCGGCGCCGCCGCAGACCAGGCGTCCGCGCCATCGGGCCCCTCGGTGCCGATATCCGCCTGGACCTTCGGCCGGACGCTCCTGCAATTCCAGGAATGGGACTGGAGCCTGATTTCGCTGGTCGCCGTGGACGCGACTCTGGCGGCCATCATCGTGTCGCTCCATTCCTCGCAGCTTCGCCTGGACAGCCTGGGCTTGCTGCCGAGCCTCAGCCAGGTCTACGTCCTCGGGCTCGTCGTCTTCGTGGCTTCGGGCGCGATCGCGTTGGTGGATCGCCGAATGGGCCCCTGGCTCTTCCTCGGTTACGCGTTCGTCTTCGGGTTCCTGTTCTGGGTCACGCCCTTGATCCTCGAGGGCACGCCGCATTTCCGGAGCGCTTATCAGAACCTCGGCTACGTGGACCCGATCATCCGCGGTTACGGGCTGGTTCCGGGGGCGATCATCTACCACAACTGGCCGGTGTTCCCGTTGCTGCTGGCCGGCTTCATCGACGTCACGAACGTCTCCACGCTCACGCTCCTCGCGTGGTGGCCGATCGTGATGGTCCTGCTGTACGCCGCGGTCGTCGTCGGCTTCGTGGCGATCCTGGGCCGGCGGTTCCAGTCTCGAAAGTCGCTGGTTCGTCGGCCTGGCATTCGCCGCGTGGAGCTACTTTCTCTTCGACTGGACCGAGCAGGAGTACTTCAGCCCGCAGGCCCTGGCGTATCTGGTGTTCCTGGTCCTGCTTTGCGTGCTCGCCTGGGCATCGATCGAGCGGGAAGGGGAGCTCACACCGCGACTGACCGTGGCGGCGCTGGGACTTTTCGCCCTGATCGTGGCGACGCACGTGCTCACGTCGCTCGTCGTCCTGGGCGTCGTCTTCGCGCTCGTCGCCACTCGCCACATACGCCGCCCGACGCTCCTGATCACCTATGGACTCATGTTCATCGTCTGGCAGGTGACGGTGGCGGCGCCGTTCTTCGTCTACTACAGCTCTCAGCTGATGTCGAGCGTTCTGGGCATCACCAACTTCCTGGGCGCGAACCTGGGCGGGCGGGTGCGGGGCGACCCCGGCCACATGTTCATCACCCAGCTGCGGGTCCTGGCTTCGGGCCTGCCCTACTTGCCCTGGCGGCGTTGGCCGTCCTGTCGCTCGCTGCTCCGGCCGAGCTGGCGTTCGGCGATCCGCCATCCGAGCATCTCGGCGCATTCGCCGGACGCCCAGGGTCGTGGCCTCCTGGCCGGGCCGAGTGAAGGCGGCGGCGCCCAAGCTCAAGCGACGCGAGTCGTTCGCGAGCCTCGTCGCCTGGCGGCCGCCGGATCTGCCGCGCGCGGTCTCGTTCCCGACGGCGGCGATCATCGGCACGGGCCTGATCGCGCCGGCCTCCGCGTACGGCGGCGAGATGCTCATCCGCGTCCTGTTCTTCTGCCTGCCGGCCCTCTGCGCCCTGATCGCCTTCGGCGTCCAGCAGAAGTGGTTCAGAGGCCTGATGCTGGCGTCGTTCCTCGTCATGGCGCCGCTGCACATCCTCACCGAGTACGGCAACGAGCAGCTGGACTACGTGTCGCCGGGGGAGATCGCCGGAATGGAGTACGTGAGCACCCTGGGCCCGGCGAACGTGTTCGGAGGGTTCCCGGCCGGCAGCACGTACAACATGATCCGCCTCGACGCCCGCAACGCTTTCACGTTCGCCGCGGGCGAGCCGACGTCGCTGGCGGACTACGCCGACCCGTGGCGGCTGTACACGTGGGTCCACAAGGACTGGCCGTTGTACGTCTGCATCAGCCGCGGCGACGTTGCGGACATGACCCTGTTCACGAACCGGCCCAACTTCATCGCGCAGGCCACGGCCCAGATGGACGCCGATCCCAACTACGAGCGCGTTTACGCGAACCCGGACTTCCGGGTCTATCTCTACAAGCCGTCGACCGCTGGTCAAGCCGACGGCGTCCGACAGCATGCTCAGCGGCGCCTGGGCCGAGCAGAAGGCCAGCGCGCCGCTGCCGTTGATCCTCTTCTGCGCTCTTGGCGTGCTTCTCGCGGTCACGGTGGAGGCGTGCGCCAGCCTGAAGGATCGGGCGCGTGCCCAGACCTTCGCCCGCCGCATGACCTTGCCCGCGGCCGGGTTCAGCCTCGTCGTCATCGGCGTCTGTGGCTACCACGTGGCCACGCTGATCGGGATCCTCAAATGATCCAGACACCGGAGCGCCTCGATTCGAGCGGGGTCGCCGAACTCGGCCGCGATTCCGGAGCCGGGCGCGGCTCGACTGCCCCTGTCCGTCGTCATTCCCGTCCGCAACGCCGAGGACTTCCTGCCCGACTGTCTGGCATCGGTCGTCCGCTCCCGACCGCTAGAGATCATCGTCGTCGACGGCCTCTCGACGGACCGAACCCTCGAGCTGGCCCGCGGTTTCGACGTCCGAATCCTCTCCGACGAGGGCAGGGGAGTGGCCGCGGCGCGGATGATCGGAGTCCGCGCGGCCGCCACGCCTCTCGTGGCCCTGATCGACGCCGACGTGGTCCTGCCGGAGGGCGCCCTCGAGAGACTGCTCGCCGAGTTCGAGTCGGGTGGCTACGACGCGCTCCAGGCCGCCTTCCGCAGCACTTCCGGGCCGGGCTACTGGGGCCGCGCCCTGGCCGCCCACCACAACACCGGTCGAAGCCGCAACTGGTTCGGGCTGGCGGCCACGATCTTCCGCCGCGATACGCTCCTCGAGTGCCCGCTCGACTCCACGTACGCCTCCGGTGAGGACATCGACCTGCGCTGGCGGCTCACGAGAGCGGGCAATCGGATCGGGGTTTCGCGGCAGACGTTCGTGCGGCATCGCTTCGGCGACACGCTCGAGTTCGCGCGGGGGCAGTTCCGCGCCGACGGCGCCGGCCTCGCCCGGATGACCGCCCGGCATCGCGGCGGCGTGTGGCTGCTCTTCCTGCCGGCCGCGGCCGCGGCGCGCGGAGTGGCGGTCACGATCTCCCGCCGCCAGCCCCAGTTCGTCCCGTACTACGCCGCGTATTGCGCCCTCAACTACGCCTCGATGCTCGGGACCCTGTGGGGCATGGCGCGAAACCGCCAGGGTCCGGCGGATGCGGCGTCCAAAGCCGGCGAATCATCCACCACGGCGGACCCGCTGATGGCACCGCGGCCTGCCCCCCTGCGCTCGAGGCTCCTCGTCCAGCTCGCGGCTCCGCTGCGGATGATCGGCGATTGTCTCGCGGAGTGGCGCCGAGCTGCCACGGCCGGCGAACAGCTGTCGATGACCGCCAACTCGCTCTTCCTGATCGTGGCCAAGGTCGCGGCCCTGGGTATCGGCTTCCTGTGCTGGCTCGTCGCCGCCCGGATGTTCCCCGAACCGGTCGTCGGCCTGGCATCCACCACCGTCGCGGCCACGAACCTCGTCGCGCTGTTCGCGATCCTCGGCATCGGCTGGTCGTTCATCGGGCTCTTTCCCGATCACGAGCGCCAGCACCGCCTGCTCGACAGTGCCATCACCCTGGTCGGCCTCGCGTCGATCCTGGCGTCCATCGTCTGCCTCGCGATCGCCGCCGTGGCCTTGAGCGAATTGCGACCGCTGGCCGTCGATCCGCGCTTCGCCTTCTGTTTCGTGGCCTTCGGCGTCACCGGGACGCTGGGCCTGCTGTTCGACCAGATCTCGGCCGTGATGCGGCGCGGCGACCACGCCATGACCCGCAACCTGATGCGCGGCCTGATCACGCTCGCGATCGTGCCGGCGGCGCTTCTGGCCGCCGAATTGGATCGCAGCCTGGCCCTCGTGGCGGCCTGGACGGCCGGCTCGGTCGTCATGGTCGCGATCGGCCTTCGCCAGTTCACCGCCAGACCCGTCGGCTACCTGTACCGGCCCGGAGTCGATCGACTCGCTTGGCCGACCTCTCCTGGCCGGCGGCTTTCCGAACCAGGCGCTCAACCTCGCGCTCCGACTGCCCGGCACTGTCCTGCCGATCGTCGTGACCCAGGCCATCTCCGCGGGCGACAGCGCGATCTGGTACGGGGCCTGGATGATGGCCTCGGTCGTGTTCTTCATCCCGATCCAGGTCGGCGTCAGCCTGTTTGCCGAACTGTCGCATCGGGGCGCGGCAATCGAGCGGCTCGCCATCCAGTCGCTCCGGCTGTCGCTCGGCGTGGGCATCGCCTGCGCCCTCGTTGCCGCGGCGCTGGTGGGCCTGCCGCTCTCGATGCTCGGCCACGGTTATGCCGCCGGAGGCGAAATGCCATTCCGCATCGTCGTGATCGCCGTCGTCCCGATGACCGTCATCGAGGTCTACTGCGCGGTTTGCCGGGCCATGGACCGCCTCGGCGAGGCGATCGTGACCGGTTCGATCAGCGCCGTGATCTCACTCGCCGCCACGGTCCTCGTGGCGCCCGGCTACGGGCTGGTAGGCATCGCCACGGCCTGGCTGGCCGTTCAGGCCGTCACGGGCTTGTGGGCAGGCTCCAGGCTCGTCTGGCTGCTCAGACTGCGGGCGGCGACCACCGCGTCCATCGCTTCGACCGCCGGCGGCACGACGCCCACCGCCGAAGAGGCTTCCTCCGCGGCCGGCCTCGTTCAGCCGATTTCGCAGTAGCCGATATCGGGCGCGGCGCCCTTGAACGACAGGCCCACGTTCAGCCCAGCGTCGATGGCCGGCGAGCCGGACGTTGGGCAGTCGTTCGTATCCAGCAGCGGGCTTCGACCCCAGACGTCGTGAGCCGCCTGGCCCGTCCAGGACTGGAACTGGGCGAGGCTCGTGGTCTGGTCGTGGCTGGCGATCCAGGCGTCATAGGTGCCGAACTCGGCCTTCGATGAGCTCGTGGTGTAGGCCAGGTTGTAGTCCATGACGACGGAGGCCGGTATCGCGTTGTCGATGCTGTAGGTCCGGCCGTTCGCTACCAGGTTGTCGACGATGCGCAGACCCTCGATGGAGCCGCCGAACTCCTCGTAGTTGGAGGAGATGTCGAAGGCGAACTTGTCGAGGCCCACGAGGGTGTTTGCGGCGAAGAGGCTGTGATCCGCGCAGCGGATGATTATCCCTTCGGCGGTTCCGCTCGACTTGTACGAAAGGTTCTTGGTGAACGTCACATTGGTGCACGCCGTCCTGGCGGCGTCCGTGCCGGTTTCGAGCGTGTCCATGTTGTCGTACAACACATTCGCGGTCATCGTGACGTTCTTCGCGCCGTAGACCTCGAAGCCGGTTCCGTCTGGTCCTTCGGGGTCGCCAGGCAGCGTTCGGTTGGCCCAGATGCGATTGTTGGCCGCGACCACGGAGCCGGTCGTCATGTAGAAGCTGACACCCTGCCCGCCGACCCCCGGGTCCACCATCTTGTTGTTGTCGTGGATGTCGTTGTTGGTGACGCTGACCGTGCCTTCGTAGGCGATCTCGACGCCGGAGTGGTTCAGGAAGATGTCGGATTGCTCGATCGTCACGCTGGAGTGGGTCGTGCGGATGCCAAAGCTGGTGTTGTCGTGGATGCTCAGGTGGCTCAGCTTCACGCCGCTCGACGAGTCGACCGCGATCCCGGATCCGTACTGGACCACGTTTCCGGTCACCGTCAGATAGGTCAGCGTCGCGGAGCTCACGCCGTTGATCTCGACGACGTTGTCGGCATTGGAGCTGCCCTTGATAACGGCCGTCTCGCCCGGGTACTGGGTGAAGGTGAGTCCGGACCGCTTGATCGCGAATGGCCCGTACGTGCCCGCGTGCGCGTAGATCGTGGCTCCGGAAGGGGCGGCGTCGGCCGCGTGCTGGAGGGTTCGCCAGGGCGCGGACGCGGACCCGGCCGCGGAGTCGCTGCCCGTGGTCGCGACGTAGTAGCCGCCTGCCGGCGGCGTCGCGGTCGGCGGTGGAGTCGGAGTGATGCCGGCGGTCGGCCGGGACGTCGGAGTCGGAGTCGCGCCCGGGGTCGGCGTCGGGAGGATCGGTGAGATCGAGTCCCCTGGTTCCCAGGCGGGTGGACGGAAAGGCTGGAGAACCGGTTTGTCCGAGGAGCGGGCGAACACGCGGGGAGTGCCGGTTGGACCGTTGGCGCCGGGTATGACCGTCGCACGCGGAGGATTCGTGGCTACCGGCCCGCTGCCACCTGCGCTCGAAGCACCGGCCCCCGCCCCGGTCCCGGCCCGGCGGCCGGTCGGAGTCTCGGCGTCCGTGAGTCCCTGGCCGTCCATCGTGGTGGTGCCGCCGGCGTCGGCGATCGCCGCTTGCGAGGCACTGCCCGGCGTGGAGGCGACCGGAGGAGCGGACAGGGCAGGGGGGCAGGGAAGCAGGACGGCGAACAGACCCACGCCCGCCAGACACGCGATAGCGAGCCTGGTTGCCACCCCGAAGTGAGACCCCTTCGGATTCATTTCGGCACACCCTCCGGATTCCCGGCCTGGCACGGCTCGGGTTTCCTCAGCGAGGGGCCGAGTATGAAATTGGCGGCCCGGCAGGCACCATGACGTGTTGGTCATGGCGCGTTTGCGCTAGCCGTACGCTCCGGACCAGCCGAATGGCGCGGCCGACTAGGTGAGTTGGCGCATTCGCAGGGGACCTAGAGGGCGATTCGGACGATCGAGCCGGTTCCGGCGACGTTGAAATCCGCCGACGGACACGTACAACGCGTCTCCCGCCGGGCCCGTCGTCATCCCCGTCGGGAGCATCAGACCGGTCGCGATCGGTTCGATCGATCCATCGCCAGCCACGCGCACCAGGCGGCCGGTGCCGGGGCGTGGCCGGCACGGCTCGTCGCAGGTGGAGTTCTCCAGCGCGTACAGCCGAGCGCTCCCGTCGAATACCAGGCCAAGGATCATCGTGAGCCCCTCGGACCACACGCTCACGCGTCCGTCGCGTTCGATCCGGAGGATCCTGGCGGAGCCCGGCGCGGCGGGCAGGCGGCCGAGGTTGCCGACGAAGAACGCGTCCGCCTCCTCGTGGTAGGTGATGGCGGTCGGCACGATGTGACCCTGGCTCTGCGAGATGTCCACGAGCCGCGAAATCCGGCCGTCCAGGCCGACCCTGACGATGACGCCGTGGTTCGGTTCGACCGCCCAGAGGGCGTCTCGCGCCGCGACCATCGAATACCAGGTGCCGTCGTACTCGTCGTCGTTGGCATCCGGAGCGGCCACCGTCGTGCTCGCCCGGTAGGCGCTCAAGTCCGCTATCAACTCGGGGTCGCGGTCGCCGATCCGGTAGACCCCGTTGGCCGTCCCCGGAAGACCGTGTGAGGGGCCGGCGCCCGAGACCAGCGCGTACAACTCCCGTCCCATGAATGCCACGTCGGCGACGCCGGACACCGACCCGCCCGAACCGGGAGTGGACCGGCTGGAGGGCAGGTTGTCGGCCACGACCTCGCGCCGCCCGTCCAGCCCGATCCTCGAGATGCGGGCCGTCATCCCGCCCGTGTAAGGCCCGACAGGTGGCGGTATCTGGCGATGGGTGCCGACGGTTGACGCGTCGCCACCCCGGCCCGCTTCCGCTACGTACAATCCGCCGTCGGGTCCAAAGGCGAGCCCTCGCGGATTGTCGAGGCCCGTCGCGATCACTTCCGGCTGAGCGATCCTGGTAGCCATGCCCGGACCATACCGCCGCCGTCGCCGGTGGCCGGGCCGGCGAGGGGAACGGCCCAGAGACCGCGACCGACGGCCCGTGGGCGGCGGCCATCCAGGGGCCCCAGGCCCGCTACCATTGGGCCCGTGACCGTCGCGCCGAATGACTTCGTCCATCTGCATCTGCATTCCGAGTTCAGCCTGCTCGACGGCCTGGGCCGCATCAACGAGCTCGCCGAACAGGGGTCGCAGCTCGGTTTCGATGCCATGGCCATCACGGACCATGGCGCGCTGTATGGAGCCGTGGGCTTCTACCAGGCCTGCGCCGCCAACGGCATCAAGCCCATCGTCGGGGTGGAGACCTACGTCGCGCGGCGAGGGATGCGCGACAAAGAGGGCAAGGCGGACGCTCAGCCGTATCACCTGGTCTTGCTCGCCCAGACCTGGGAGGGCTATCAGAACCTCTGCCGCCTCATCACGGATGCCCATCTCGAGGGCTATTACTACAAGCCCCGGATCGATCATGAACACCTCGCCAGGTACGCCAAGGGGCTGATCGGCAGCTCGGCCTGCCTCGGCGGCGAAGTCGCCCAGGCCCTCGAGGTCGACGACTGGGATCTCGCCCGCAAGGTCGCGACGACCTACGCGGACATCCTGGGCAAGGACAACTTCTTCCTGGAGCTCCAGGACCACGGACTCCCGGAGCAGCGAGCCCTGAACCCCAAGTTGATCAAGCTCGCCCACGAAACCGGCCTGAAACTGATCGCCACGAACGACCTTCACTACGTCCGCCGCGACCAGCACGAAGCCCACGACGTCCTCTTGTGCGTGGGCACGGGCAACAACCTGGACACGCCCGGGCGGATGAAGTTCGACAGCAGCGAGTTCTACCTGAAGTCCGCGGTCGAGATGGCGGCGCTGTTCCCGGACAACCTGGACGCGATCCGTCGCACTCGCGAGATCGCCGAGCGCGTGGACATGAAGCTCCCGTTCGGCCAGCTGCGGATCCCGAGCTTCCCCGTGCCCGACGGCGAAACCATCGAGACGTGGCTTCGCAAGGAATGCAACCTCGGCCTGGCGCGCCGCTACGGGACGGTCACGCCGGAGCTCCAGGCGCGCCTCGACTACGAGCTCGACGTCATCTGCCGGATGGGCTACGCGGGCTACTTCCTGATCGTGGCCGACTTCACCAAGTTCGCCCGCGACCAGCACATCGCGATCACCGTCCGGGGTTCCGCGCCGGGCTCCATCGTCACGTACACGCTCGGCATCACGCCGGTGGACCCGATCCACTACCAGCTGCCATTCGAGCGGTTCCTCAACCCGGACCGCGTGACGATGCCCGATATCGACGTGGACTTCGAGGACGGCCGCCGTGAAGAGGTCATCAACTACGTAAGCCGCAAATACGGCGCGGACCACGTGGCCCAGATCATCACCTTCGGGACGATGCTTGCCCGGGCCGCCATCCGCGACGTGGCTCGCGTCGTGGGCATGACCTACGGCGAAGGGGATCGGATCGCCAAGGCCATCCCCAACCAGCTCGGCATCAAGCTCGACGAGGCGATCGAAACGAGCCCGGTGCTCAAGGAGATGGTCGAAGGCGAGCCGGCCGTCCGCCGGGTCATCGACTTCGCCCGGCATCTCGAGGGAGTCGCCCGCAACGCGTCCACGCACGCCGCCGGCGTGGTCATCAGCCGCGAGCCGCTCACGGAGCTGATGCCGCTCCAGAAGGCCACGAACTCCGACGCGGTCATGACCCAGTACGAGATGCACGCCGTCGACGCGCTGGGGCTTCTCAAGTTCGACTTCCTGGGGCTTTCGAACCTGACGATCCTTCGCGTCGCGGTCGACCTGATCAAGTTCCACCGGGGCGAGGAGATCGACCTCGAGCAGATCCCGCTCGACGATCTCAAGACCTTCGCCCTGCTTGCCGAAGGCGAAACGACCGGCGTCTTCCAGCTCGAGTCCGCGGGCATGCGGCGCTACATCCGCGAGCTCCAGCCCACCACGGTCTTCGACCTCGCGGCCATGGTCGCGCTCTATCGGCCGGGGCCGATGGACAACATCCCTTCGTACATCGCCCGGAAGCACGGCCGCGAGAAGGTCAGCTACCTCCATCCGCTGCTCGAGCCGTATCTCAATCGAACCTACGGTGTCTTCGTCTACCAGGAAGACATCATGTCCGCTTCGACCGCCCTCGCCGGCTTCACGGGCCCCGAGGCGGACATGCTCGGCTACGCCATCCGCAAGAAGAAATCCAAGCTCATGGCGGAGATGCGCGAGAAGTTCGTCACCCAGGCGGCCGAACGGGGCGTCAAGCCCGCGGTCATCGACGCCGTATTCGCGGCCTTCCAGCCGTTCGAGCGCTACGGCTTCAACAAGGCGCACGCGACCTGCTACGGCCTGATCGCCTACCAGACGGCGTATCTGAAGGCGAACTACACGGTCGAATACATGACCAGCGTGCTCTCGGCCTTCCGGGACAACGAGGAGAAGGTCGCCGCCGCCGTTGCCGAGTGCCGGCGTCTCGGCATCGAGGTCCAGCCGCCCGACGTCGACCGCTCGTTCGTCGAGTTCACGGTCGAAGACGCGGCCATCCGCTTCGGTCTGCTGGCCGTCAAGAACGTCGGCGAGGGAGCGATCCAGTCGATCATCGACTGCCGTCAGGCCGACGGGCCGTACCGCTCTCTCCTCGACTTCTGTTCGCGGGTGGATCTCCGGCTGGCCAACCGCCGTGTCCTCGAGTCCCTGATCAAGGTCGGGGCGATGAACAAGTTCGGGCATCCGGCGCAGCTACTGGAGGCCCTCGACGACGCGATGGCCGCCGGACAGGCAACGCAGCGCGACCGGCTATCCGGGCAGACCTCGCTGTTCGACATGGGCTCGGACGAGGTGGTCCTCGAGAAGGCGCTGCCGTCCGTGCCCGAGGCGCTTTCCCGGGAGCGGCTGCGCTGGGAGAAGGAGCTGCTCGGGCTGTACCTCTCCGAGCACCCGCTCGGGGTCTCTGGCCGACCAGATAGCCCAGTTCGTCTCCGCGTACTCCGGCGATCTCAAGGATGAATCGCTCGACGGCCAGCGGGTCGTGATGGGCGGCATCATCACCGGGCTTCGGACCGTGGTCACGCGGAACAAGGACACCATGGCCGTGGCCACGTTCGAGGACCTCCAGGGGACGCTGGAGGTGGTCGTCTTCCCGCGGATGTACGCCACGCAGGGCGGCGACATTCGCCGAAGGCGCGATCCTGCTGGTGGCCGGCAAGGTGGACCATCGCGGCGACGAGGCGTCGCTGCTCGCCGACGCGGTCTGGGTCTGGGAGGACGCTGTCGCGCGTGGCGTAACCACGATCGCCGCCGAAGTCGCCGCCGGCGAACGCAGGGGCGGCGGTCGGCGCTGGGGCAATGGCAACGGCGAGGGCCGCGGCGGCGGCAACGGTCACGGAAACGGAAATGGCAACGGGGGCGGCCGGCCGGTACCCCCCGCCGCCGCTCCGGGCCAGGCTCCAAAGTCCGGCCCTGGCGCCAGCCGTGGCGCCTTCGGGTTCGTCGGCCTCATCGCCGGCCGTTCCACGCGTCTCGCCCCTCAGAGGCGGAGCCGCACTGGGCGCGACGGCTCCGGCGCCCGCGGAACCGCTATCGGCCGCGCCCTCGCCGGAGGATCTGGCCACACTGGCTCCGGATCGAGATGAGCCCGCGCTCCCGGACGAAGCGCGGAGCGCCGCCGCCCGAGCTTCGGCGGCGCCGACGACTCCGCTGGAGGCGCCCGGCACCGGACACCTGAACGTTCGCTTTACCCGGGGAGCGGATCCGGGCCGCATCGTTACCGCGATGCAGGAGCTGCGGGCCTTACTGAAGGCTCATCCCGGCGACACTCCGGTGGTTTTCCACGTCCCCCAGTCCAACGGCGCCACTCTGCCAATGGAAGTCCGCTTCTGCGTGGCCTATGACTCGGACCTGGTAGTGGAAGTCCAGCGCCGCCTCGGCGAGGGCCTCGTGAGGCTCGAAGTCGGCTCGCCGGAGTAGCCATGAGCGGCCCAAAACCGGCCGGAAAGTGCTCGATTAAGGGTTCTTAAGGCGGGAGCGTCACCTCCCGATACTGCCCGTTCGTCTTGCGGCGGGCCTGACAGACTCCCGATGGGGCAGAATACGCACGGCCTGACGTCCGCCGATCGGCAGTTGAGGCTCCTGTCGTCAGGAAGGCCCGCCAGGGAAAGCCCGCAGGGGAGACAGCCAGAGCATGCAATTTCCAAAGTACCTTCGGACTCCGGTCGGGGCGGCAGCGCTTTCGGCTGTGTTCCCAGGCCTTGGCCAGGCTGCCGCGGGCTCGCCGCGCCGCGGGGCCATCGTCGCGATCCCCGGCCTCGCCCTGTCCGGCGTGCTGCTGCTCATCTTCCTGTTCGATCGGGGATCGATCTTCGGCCTGGCCGTCAACCAGAGCTGGCTGACCAGTCTCCTCTGGCTGGACATCGTCGCCTTCGTCTACCACCTGTGGGCCATCGTCGACTCGTATCTGCTTGCCTCGCAGGCGACCCAGAGCCGCGTCCGCGACGAGAGGCGCAGGCGCAGCAACGCTCCTCGCTGGCCGGCGATCGTCGGCGTGATCGTGATCATCTCCGGAACGATGGCCGTCCATGCCGGGGCTGCCAGCGTGGACATGACCTGGCAGCACAGCCTCTACTGCCTGACGGCCATCAACCCGTGCCAGGCCCCGGGCGGCATCGCCCAGGGACCCGACTCGAACGAGAGTGGCAACCCGTACGGTCGGCGAGCCTCGACATTCCCAGTACTGACCCTTCGGCGCGGCTCGAGCGCTTCCGTCTCGTCGATTGCGCCGATCGCCCAGGCCACCCTGGCCTCGTTCGCCCCGACGACAGTCTCCGAGAATTGGGCCCAGGACGGCCAGCTCAATGTCCTTCTCCTCGGCGTCGGCATCGGCGGAGACAACCCCTGTCCGGCTCCCAACTCGGACCTGAGATGCCGTCTCGGGCCGGACACCATGATGGTCGTCCACGTCGACCTCAAGAGTGGCAAGGCCGCCATGATCAGCGTCGGCCGCAACTTCATATGCGTTCCTCTCCCGGCGGAAATGGCCTCTCACTTCCCGGCGGGAACGTGTCCGGCCGGGCAGTACTCGGCGATGCTGAACTCGGTCGGAATGCTGTCCTGGGGCGCCTGCGGAAAAGTCCCGTATTACCCGGAGACCTGCGGTCAATCCAGGGATGAGAACGCCTACCGGCGAGGGATGCGGGCGTTCGAGACCGTCATCGGCAATCTGCTGGGCGTTACCGTCGACGGCACCGTGACCATCAACCCGATCGGTCTCACGAGCCTCATCGACGACCTGGGCGGGATCGACATCAACGTCACGACGAAGATCTACGACAAGCCGTGCGGCCCGAAGGGTTCCTGGCAGCAGACGGCCGGCGCTTCGATCACCGGGGTACCGGGCACATCGACCTGCGCCGACGGCCACAACGGGTACTCCGTTCCGACCTATCTCTCGGGCGTCCAGAAGATGCGCGATGGAGCCGCCGCGGCCGGAGCCACGGTTGCCTGGCAAAAGGGCCAGGACGTCGCCTTCGTCATGAACCCGGGCCTCCACCATCTGAACGGCGATTGGGCGATGGCCTACTCGCGAACCCGCATCTACACCACGGACTTTGCCCGCCAGGCACGTCAGCAGGAAGTGCTCAGGTCTCTGCGCACGGGCCTCGATCCTTGTGCCATGGTTACCAGGCTTCCGTCGCTCATCGGCGACATCGGGTACGCGTTCAACACGGACCTGCCGCTCAACAACTCCGCGGACGTCTCCGCCTGGGCCGCCCTCGGCCACAATATCCTCGGAGCGAGCGTGAAGAGCCTGGTCCTGACTCCCACGGACATTGGGATGCCGTACGTGGCCAGCTATCCGGCAGTGGACGCCACTTCATGGGCCAAGATCAAGAGCATGGTCGCCCACTCGCTGGACTCCGTTCCCGCGGCCACGGGGAGCGGCAAATCGAGCGGCGGCGGCTTCACCTGCTAACGGCAAGGCAACTGGCGGAGGGCGCGGCTTGAGGTTTCCACTCAAGAATCCCGGGTGGGCCGCGGTCCTGTCCTTCCTGCTGCCCGGCCTGGGCCAGGCGGTCGGTGGCAAGCCGACCAGGGGCGCCATCATCGCCTTCCCGGCGGTCGCGTTCTTCTTCGTCTTCCTGCCGATCTTCCTGTTCGCCAATCGGTCGCTGATCGGCAGTTCGGGCACCCTGACGGGCTTGTTGTTCGTGGACGTGATCGGCTGCGTCTATCACGTGTGGGCTGTCGTGGACGCCTACCGTGAGATCAAGCCGCCATTCGTCCAGCAGGGCATGAGGGGCGTCTCGGGGCGGCGGGCGAGCATTCCGCTCGAGTTCGCCGCGACCGTGGGCCTGGTTGTCGCCACGATCGGCGTGCACGCCTTCTTCGGAGCCGTGGATCTCAACTCGTGCGTGATGCGGGGCAGCTCGCCCTGCCCGGAGACAGACCCGGTGGCAATCGCCGCGGCCACCCAAAGTCCGAGAGCCCCCGCCCAGACCCCGCGGCCGGCCGCTTCGTCCTCGTTCCCTTCGGCAACGCCGACCACGGGGCCGTCTGGATCGAGCAGCGGCGCCGTCGTCTGGATGCCGATCGCGGACAGGCTCCGCGTTCACTCCGGCGCGGGTCTCCAATTCGCCACCACCAAGGTCCTGCGGCAGTGGCAAACGATCACGGGCCCGGTTGTCGCCGGAGGTGCCTACACCTTCGCGGGCGTGTCGCAGAACAGCTGGATCAAGATCGACAAGGGACAGCCCGGGGCGGGCGGCTTTGTCGCGGCCGGTTACTTCATCCAGACCGGAGCTCCGGGATCATCTCCGGCGGCCACTCCGGGTGCGACGCCGACGCCGACGCCGCGGCCCCTCACGAGCCCGAGCCCGAGCCCGAGCCCAACAGCTTCGCCCACGGCGACGGCGACTCCGGCCGCCTGAAAGCGGCGGCGCGACAGTTGGACGAGTGGTGCCGACGGCGGGAGTTGAACCCGCATGACCTCACGGCCACTCGATTTTGAGTCGAGCGCGTATGCCAGTTCCGCCACGTCGGCACGGTCCGGCGGGCATGGTACAGCCTGGCGCGGGGATTGGAGACACGATCGCCGCGTCCGTGCCGGCGTCGCCGGTCCGGCGGCCCATGCTATCCTCGCGCCGCCGCGGCCGGCCACCCTGCCGCCGTGTGGCGGAGCGCCTTTCGATGAACGAGCAGCAGGTCAGCCAGCCGTGACGCGGACCGAGGCAGGCGGGGATCCCAGAGCCGACGAGGCCGGCGACTTCGCCGCAGAGCGTCGAAGCGCCCGATCCGTCGAGAGCGCCCGAGGGCCGACCGCTTCGGCTCGCTTGCGGTACGCCGAGCTCGGCGAGGCTCGAGGCTGCCGCACGCCCTGGCGAGCCGGCACCGGCCGACGCCGGACAGCGGATCGACACCGCCCTCATCGAGCAGGCTCTGCGCGGCGAGCTCGACGCCTTCAACGAGCTCGTCCGCCGACACCAGGATCAGCTCTTCTCGCTCGTCTACCGGCTCGTGCCCGACCGCGATCAAGCCTCGGACGCCGTCCAGGAAGCCTTCTTCAGCGCGTATCGGAACCTCGCTTCGTACCGCGGCGGAAGTGTCAAGAGCTGGCTCGGGCGCATCGCCGTGAACGCCGCCATGGACATGCAGCGCTCCAAGCGCCGCAAGCCTTCGCAGCCCTATCCCGAATTCGAAGACGAGAGCTGGCAGCCGCCCGCCGGCGAGACGGCCCAGCCCGAGGCGCGCGCCGTCACGGCCGAGCAGTCTCGCGTCCTGGCGCGAGCACTGGCGCTGCTGCCCGATGAGCAACGGACGGCGATCGTTCTCTTCGACGTCCGCGGCTACGACTACGCCGAGATAGCACGGATCATGGGCATCTCGCTGGGCACCGTGAAATCGAGAATCCATCGCGGTCGTCTCGCCCTGCGGCAACGACTCGAGAAGGACGTGGAACTGTTCCGTGGTTGAGGTCGTCTGAGCACCGTGACACAGCAAATCCCACCCCGCCGCCACGATCGCCATGACGCGCTGCTGATCGCCCGTCTCTACGGCGGCGACGTCAGCGCGCGGGAGCGCGAGACGGCCACGGATCTCATCGCCTCGTGCGACGACTGCGCGACGCTCTTTGCGGACCTCGGATCCATCGCCGAAAGCACGAGGCTGCTGCCGAGCCCGCCCAGGCCTCGCGATTTCACCATCAGCGAAGCGGACGCGGCTCGATTGAGCCGTCCAGGCGGACTGCGGCAGCGTTTGAGCTGGCCCGTCGTCCGGCGGTCGTTCGGTGGCGCGCTGGCCGCTCTCGGACTCGTCGGAGTGCTTCTCATCGGGAACGGGCAGCCTGCTCGGTCCGGTCTCCCACTCCGACTCAGGCACGATTCCAGGCCACCGGCGATCTCAATGCCCAGGTCGCTACGACCGGTCCGGCCGTAGACCTCCCGGCGCCAGGCGCCAGTCCCGCCGGCGCGACGGCCGCCTCCGACGCTCCCGCCTCCGCCGCGTCCGGATCGTACGGATACGCCGCGGCTACGCCTCCCGTGCCGGCCGCCGCCGAGCGGAAATCCCGTACTCGTCAATGGAGGCGGCACGGCCGGCGGCGAGAAGTCCGGCTCCAGTCCGGCCGCGGCAGCTTCACCGCCACGTGCCGAGGACGGCGCTCCGGACCAGGGAAACGCCAACGACCAGCCCGCGACCCAGTCGAGCAATCCGGGCAACGGAACGGGATCGGTGGTCACGGATACGGGCGGCGATGGGACCGGCGGCCAGGCCACGTCGACCGTCCGCGGTCCGGGCGGCATCGATGCTCGCACGTTCGGCCTGCTCGGCTTCGGGCTTGCCTTCCTCCTCGGAGTGGCACTGCTGGTCGGGCCGCGGCTGCTGCGGCTCGCCCGCCGGCGAGCTTGATACCCGGAGCTTGCGCGGCAGGCAGGCGGGCCTCGCATTGGGCATAGTTAGCCGGCCAGCGTCGGAGTTCTCACGGATGAGAGGACGATGAGAAAACCCGCGACTCTCGCCAGCCCCGGGGCTGCGGCTTTCCTCGCGTTCGTCTTCCCGGGCCTCGGCCAGGCCGCGGCCGGCAAGCCGCGACGCGGGCGCCCTCGTCGCCCTGCCGATGATTCTCCTGATCCTGATCGGCGTGGGCGTGGTCCTGTTTGCCCGGCGCCAGATCGCCGACACGCTGCTCTCTGAAAACGCGCTGCTCGCGATCCTTCTGATCGACGTCGCGGTCCTTCTCTACCGTGTCTGGGCGATCTTCGACGCCTACCTGACCGCCATCCCGCAGGGCAAGGAGCAGTCGAAGAAGCTGCCTTCGATTGCGGGCAAGCGAGCCGGCAGCGTCGTTCTCGCGGCAGTTCTGGTCGCGACATTTGGCACGCACCTCGCGCTCGGAGCGGTGGATGTCCAGATCCGCGACACGCTCAACTGCGCCTTCAACGCCGACGCGCCGTGCTGGTTCGGCAATGGCAACGTGGCGGCCGGCGAAGCGGTCCCGACGCTGCCGTTGAGCACCGGCGCCCTCGACGACACACCCGTGCCGTCCGCGGGCACGCCCGTGCCTGGGGTCACGAGTTCGGCCGGAGCCAGCGCGTCGACGTCCGCTTCGGGCTCGCCGGCCGTCACGGCTCTACCCACCGCGGGTCCGACGACGGGCGACGGCTTGCCAATCTTTCCTGTGGAGAACGTCGGCGGCGCCAATACCACTCCGTCGGAGTGGAGGAGCGACGGCTATCTCAACGTGCTCCTCGTTGGAATCGACCAGGGCGTGGGTCGCTGGAGCCTCAGGCCGGACACGATGATCCTGCTCCAGGTCCAGATCTCGACCGGCAAGGCGGCGATGTATGGCATCCCCCGCAACCTCGAGAACATCCCCCTGCCGCCCGAGGCCGCCAACGCCTATCCCTGCCACTGCTTCCCGTATCCCAACTTGCTGAACGCCCTGTGGCTCGATGCCGTTCGCCGTCCCGCCGCCTACCCATATGCGGGCTCGGACTTCGTGCGTGGCTTCAAAGCGCTCGAAGGCGCGATCGGGCAGTACCTCGGCGTCCATGTCGATGGCGCCGTCGTGATCAACCTGATGGGCTTCGCCAATCTCATCAACGCGCTGGGCGGGCTCAACATCGACGTCCCGACCGCCCTCCACGACAGCCAGTACTCTCGGCCCCAGGACGGCAAGGACATCACCATCGACATCAAGGCCGGACCGCAGCACATGGACGGCCTGACCGCCCTGGCCTATGCCCGCAGCCGCCACCAGGACTCGGACTATGGGCGCATGGACCGTCAGCAGGCCGTCTTGATCGCCCTTCGCAAGCAGCTCAACCCCTGCTCGCTCGCGACCAGGATCCCGACGCTCATCTCGGACCTGGGCGATTCGTTCTGGACGGACATGCCGGTCGGGGACGCGGCCGCGCTGGCTTCGCTCGCCGCAGCGGGTCGGCACGGGCAACGTCAACAACGTCGAGCTCATCCCATCCGTGACCGGCAATCCGGTGGGCTTCTTGACGGTGCCGCGCTGGGCCACGGTCAGGGACATCGTCGCCCACGGCCTGGACCACGTTCCGGCGGCCGGAAGCGGTTCCGGCGGCGGGAGCGGCGGCGGATTGAGCTGCTGAGGGCGGCCACTCCGCGAAAGGTAAACTTGTCGAGCCGGCCCATGCCCGCGCCGGTCTGGAGTTCGAGGCCTCGATGACCCGTCTGATGCTGCTCGACAGCAACGGCCTCATCTATCGCGGTTACCACGCCCTCCCGCCGCTGACCACCAGCCGCGGAGAGCTTGTCAACGCCGTCTTCGGCTTCTGCAGCATCCTCCTGCGCGGCATCCAGGACGTTCAGCCGGACTACGTCGCGGCCTGCTTCGACCTGCCCGGGCCGACCTTCCGCCACGAGCAGTTCGCCGCGTACAAAGCCACGCGGACGGCCATGCCGGACGATCTCCGCTCGCAGTTCCCCAAGGTTCGGGAAGTCGTGGCCGCTCTGCGTATACCTGTCTACGAGATGGCCGGCTATGAGGCGGACGACGTCATCGGGACGATCACGCGCGACCTCGACGGGCGAGGCGGCATCGACACCACCGTCGTGACCGGCGACCTCGACATGCTCCAGATCGTCACCGACCATACGAGACTGATGACGACGCGCCAGGGCGTCGACTCGACGGTCTACTACGACCCGGCCCGGATCTGGGAGCGGTATGAGCTGCGGCCGGACCAGATGATCGACTACAAGGCCCTCAAGGGCGACGCCACGGACAACATCCCGGGCATCCCCGGAGTGGGGGAGAAGACCGCGGCCAAGCTCGTCGGCCAGTTCGGTTCCATCGAAGGGATCTACGAGCGGCTGGCCGAGGTGAAGCCGGACAAGCTCCGCGAGAAGCTCGTCGAGGCGCGCGAGCAGGTTTTCTCGAGCCGCGAGCTGTCCCGCATCGTCCGCGATCTGCCGATCAACCTGGATCTGGAGGCCGCCCGCCTCGACGACTACGACCGGGCCGAGGTGGTCCGCCTCTTCCGCGAGTTCGAGTTCCGGACCCTGATCGATCGGCTGCCGCCGCTCGCCGGCGAATCGGCCGTCGAGGCGGCCGAGGCGCTCAAGAGCGTGGCCGGGTCCGTGCCCGCGGCTCGAGTGGCGGGCGACGGTGGCGGGGGAGCCGGCGCGGGTTCGTGGACTCGCCGGGACGCCGCGGCGGCGCGCGGAGGCAGTGGCCGCTCGCTCATCGGCGAAGGCGAGGGGTTGCAGCTGACGATGGACTTCGCCGCGGCCGATGCGGACGGCGCGGCGCTGCCGGCCGCGAGCTCGGCCCGTGCCCGGTTGGAGCGCGGGGCCGACGCCGGCCCGTGGATCTGGCCGCGGCACTTCGGGCTACGGTCGCCGATCCGACCCTCATGGACCGCTTCGAGGATACGGACGAGGACGCCGCGGACGCGGCCGCGTGGCTGGCGGCCCACTCCGAGGTGGGCGCCGCGCTGCTGATGACCGATCCGCGCCCGATGCGCGGTTTGCCGCAGGCGCTCGCTCTGGCAGGGGACGATGGCCGCGTGCTCGTGGCGGACAGCCACGAGGCGATCGGCCGGCTCGGGAACCTGCTCCTCGAGTCGGGCTCATGCGTCGTGGGCCACGAAGCCAAGCAGCTCGTCGTGGCGAACATCGCCGGCGGCGCCACCCAGATCCTGCCCGTTGCCTTCGACACGCAGGTCGCGGCCTATCTGCTGAACGCCTCGCTCCGCAGCCAGGGCATCGCCGACGTCACGCATGAACGCCTCGACGTTACGCTGCCGCCCTCCGGCGACGTTCCCCCGCAGGTCCGCGTCGGCCTCGACGCGCTGGCCGCGCTGGCCGTCCGCGAGCCGCTCGAGAAGGCCCTCGCCGAATCGACCCTCGACCGGCTCTTCAACGAGATCGAGATGCCGCTGATCCCCGTCCTCGCGGAGATGGAGGCGGCCGGTGTCGCGATCGACCGCGAAGCGCTCGGCGTGCTCGAGCGGGAGTTCGGGGCCGAGATGGCCCGCCTCGAGTCCGAGATCTATCTCGACGTCGGCCACCAGTTCAATCTCGGATCGCCAAAGCAGCTCGAACAGATCCTGTTCTACGAGCTGAATTTGCCCAAGGGAAAGCGGACCAAGACCGGCTACTCGACCGACGCGTCCGTCCTCGAAGAGCTCAAGCCGGCGCATCCGATGATCGAGAAGCTGCTCGAATGGCGCCTCTATTCGAAGCTGCGCTCGACCTACATCGAAGCCCTGCCGGTCCTGGTCTCCGAGCGCGACGGCCGTCTCCACACCACGTTCCACCAGGCCGTCGCCGCCACCGGCCGCCTCTCGTCCTCCGACCCGAACCTCCAGAACATCCCCATCCGCTCGGAGCTGGGGCGGAAGATCCGCCGTGCGTTCGTGGCCGGCGGGCCGGACGTGACCCTGATGGCCGCGGACTACTCCCAGATCGAGCTCCGGATCATCGCCCACGTCTCCGGGGACGAGCACCTCCGCGACGCGTTTGCCCGGGGCGCCGACATCCATCGCGAGACGGCCGCGCGGGTGCTCCACAAGGCCGGCGAGGATGTCACCCACGACGAGCGCTCGATGGCCAAGATGGTCAACTTCGGGCTCGCCTACGGGATGAGCGACTTCGGTCTGTCGTCCCGGGCCGGCATTTCCCGCGCCGAAGCCCATGCCTTCATCGACAACTACTTCGCCACGTACAGCGGCATCAGCTACTACATGCTCCACATCAAGGAGCTGGCCCGCCAGCAGGGCTACGTTTCGACCCTTCTGGGACGGCGCCGCTTCATCCCGGAGCTGCGGATGTCCAACCCGTCATTGCGCGGGGCAGGGGAGCGGATGGCGATCAACATGCCCATTCAGGGCACGGCGGCGGACATCATCAAGATCGCGATGATCCGATTGCCGGGCCGCCTCCGGGCCGCCGGCCTGAACGCCCGGCTGCTGCTCCAGGTCCACGACGAACTGGTTCTGGAAGTGCCGCGTTCCGAGGTCGACGCCACGGCGCCGATCCTGCGCGACGTCATGGAGAGCGCCGTCAAGCTGGACGTGCCGCTGACCGTCGATCTCAAGGTCGGCGACGACTGGGAGTCGATGCGGCCACTGACGCGCGAAGACGCCGTGCTCGCGGAGATGGGCGAAGCGCCGGCCGAAGTGGTCGCGGGCTAAGAGCCCTCGCTGGCGGCGCCGCCGAATGGCTCAGCGCAGCTCCTGGATGCGGACCAGGTTGCCCGCGGGATCGCGGAAGGCGCAGTCGCGAATCCCATAGGGCTGCTGCGTCGGCTCCTGGACGACCTCGGCGCCGCTGGCCTGCACCCGCTCGAACGTGGCGTCGAGGCTCTTCGTCGCCAGCAGGATCCAGCCGTAGGTGCCCTTGGCCATCATCTCGGCTATGGTCCGGCGCTCGTCGTCCGTGATGCCCGGGTCCACGGCCGGCGGCGCGAGGAGGATCGACGTGTCGGGCTGGCCGGCGGGGCCGACCGTGATCCAGCGCATCTTGCCCTTGCCGACGTCCATGCGCACCTCGAAGCCGAGGACATCGCGGTAGAACTTCAGGGATTCGTCCGGATCGTCGTGTGGCAGGGAGCTCGTGTGAATGGTGATATCCATGGCGGTCATCCTGCTATCGGCTCGGGGACGGGCGCTTCTCGGTTCCCGGACGGACGATCTGCCCTGATAGGCCTGGTCACCTGTTTCGCGACGCACGAGGGAATCCCCGCGGTGGCGCGCCCGGCGAGGCTCCGGTAGACGCTCGGCGGCATGCCCACCAGCTCCGTGAAGCGAGTGCTGAAGGTGCCCAGGGACGAGCAACCGACTTCGAAACAGACTTCCGTGACGCTGAGGTCGCCCCGATCCAGCAGGGCCATCGCGCGTTCGATGCGGCGCGTCATGAGGTAGCCGTAGGGCGATTCGCCGTACGCGAGCTTGAACTCGCGGCTGAGATGCCCGGCCGACATATGAACGCCGCGGGCGAGCGCCTCGACGTCGAGCGGCTGGGCGTACTCCCGATCCATTCGGTCGCGGACGCGGCGAAGCCACGCGAGGTCGCGCAGGTGCCGCTCAGGATCGGAGCCGCTGGTCACGGGTTGGATCTTGCCACTTCTTGCGGGCGGTGCTCGGAACGCATAGAAGTAGGTGCACATGTTGCGGCCTCCGCGAGCGTCTCGGTCAAGAGCCGACGTAGGCCGCGAGGTGCTCGCCGGTGAGGGTGGATCGGGCGGCCACGAGTTCGGCGGGCGTGCCCTCGAAGACGATCCGGCCGCCATCGTGGCCGGCGCCTGGACCGAGGTCGACGATCCAGTCGGCGTGGGCCATGACCGCCTGGTGATGCGAGATCACGATGACCGACTTGCCCGAATCGACAAGCTGATCGAGGAGGCCGAGCAGCTGCTCGACGTCGGCGAGGTGGAGCCCGGCGGTCGGCTCATCGAGGACGTAGATGCCGCCCTTGTCCGCCATGTGCGTGGCCAGCTTGAGCCGCTGCCGCTCGCCGCCGGAGAGCGTCGTGAGCGGCTGGCCGATGGTCAGATATCCGAGTCCGACGCTGGCTAGCCGATCGAGGACCGCATGCGCTGCGGGCGTGCGCGCCTCACCCGAACCGAAGAACTCCAGGGCCTGGCTCACGGACATCGCAAGCACCTCGCTGATGTCCCGGCCGCCCAGCCGATACTCCAGCACCGCGGCCTGGAACCGCTTCCCTTCGCACTCCTCGCAGAGGATGGCGACGCCGGCCATCATCCCCAGGTCCGTGTAGATGACGCCCGCGCCGTTGCAGGTCGGGCAGGCGCCTTCGGAGTTGGCGCTGAACAGCGCCGCCGGCACGCCGTTCGCCTTCGCGAACGCGTTGCGGATCGGGTCGAGCAGACCGGTGTACGTCGCCGGGTTGCTCCGACGCGAGCCGCGAATTGATCCCTGGTCCACCGACACCACGCCCGCGCCTGCCGGAATCGAGCCATGGACGAGCGAACTCTTGCCGGAGCCCGCGACGCCGGTGACGACGACGAGAACGCCCAGGGGGATATCGACGTCGACGTCGCGCAGGTTGTGCGCGTTTGCGCCGCGGATCTCGAGCTTGCCGGTCGGCTTCCGCACCTTGCCCTTGAGGGCGGCGCGGTCCTGGAAGTGGCGGCCCGTGATCGTGCCGCTGTCGCGCAGCCCCTCGACGGTGCCCTCGTAGCAGACGGTGCCGCCCGCGGCCCCGGCGCCAGGCCCGAGGTCGACGATATGGTCCGCAATTGCGATGGTCTCCGGCTTGTGCTCGACCACGAGAACGGTGTTGCCCTTGTCGCGGAGTTGCAGCAGCAACTCGTTCATGTGGGCGATGTCGTGGGGGTGCAGCCCGACCGTCGGCTCGTCGAAGACGTAGGTGACGTCCGTGAGCGACGACCCGAGGTGGCGGATCATCTTGGTCCGCTGAGCCTCGCCGCCGGACAACGTTCCCGACGACCGGTCGAGGCTGAGGTAACCCAGCCCGATCTCGACGAACGAGTCGAGCGTTTTCCGCAGGCCCTCGAGCAGCGGCGCCACGGACGGCACGTCCAGGCCGCGGACCCACTCGGCCAGGTCGCTGATCTGCATCGCGCAAGCCTCGGCGATGTCGATCCCCTGGATCTTCGAGGAGCGGGCTGCCTCGTTGAGCCGCGTGCCACCACACTCGGGACAGGTGCTGAACGTCACAGCCCGCTCCACGAACGCCCGAATGTGAGGCTGCAGGGCGTCCACGTCCTTGGACAGGAACGAGTTCTGGATCCGGAGCACCAACCCTTCGTAGGTCATGTTGATGCCCTCGATCTTCATCCTGACCGGGTCGCGGTAGAGGAAGTCGTGGCGCTCCTGCTCGGTGTAGTCGCGGATCGGGCTTGTTCGGGTCCACGTAGCCCGAGGACGCGTAGAGGCGATAGTTCCAGCCGCCCGGCTGGTAGCCGGGGATGGTGAGCGCCCCGTCGGCCAGGGACTTCGTGGCGTCGAACAGCTGGGCCAGGTCCATGTCGTTCACGGAGCCCATGCCCTCACAGCGCGGGCACATACCGCCTGTGATCGTGAAGGAGCGCTTCAGGGCCTTCGGGTTGCCCTTCTGGACCACAACCTGACCGGATCCGCTGGCCGACGCCACGTTGAAGGAAAAGGCCATGGGCGAGCCGATGTGGGGCTGCCCGATCCGGCTGAAGAGAATCCGGAGCAGGGCGTTCACATCGGTCGCCGTGCCCACCGTCGAGCGGACGTTCGCGCCCATGCGTTCCTGATCGACGATGATCGCCGTCGTGAGACCGTCGAGTACGTCGACCTCGGGCCGTGCCAGTGTCGGCATGAAGCCCTGCACGAAGGCGCTGTACGTCTCATTGATCAACCGCTGCGACTCCGCCGCGATCGTGGCGAACACCAGCGAGCTTTTGCCCGAGCCGGAGACGCCGGTGAACACTGTCAGCCGGCGCTTCGGGATCACCACGCTGATGTCCTTGAGGTTGTTGACACGGGCGCCGACCACGCGGATCAGGTCGTGGCTGTCCGCGACCTGCGGCCCGGGCGACCGCGTGTCCATCCTCGTAGCCATGCTCATCGGTTCCTCTCCACGGTGCCTTGCACTCAGCGGTCCTGAATAAGCCCGAGGACGTTGCCGTCGGGGTCGGTGAAGGTGGCCACCAGGCGGCCGCCGCCGACGTCGTGCGGGGACTCCTTGAGGCTGGCACCCGCGGCGGTCACTTCCGCCAGTTTCGCCTGAATATCCGGGACGTGCCAGTAGGTCACCGGCGAGGTCATGCCCTGGGCGGCAGCGCCCGGCACCAGCCCGATCTGCTGGCCCTCGGCCTCGTAGCCGACGTAGTAGGGCGCGTCGCTTGTCGGCGGCACGCCGAGCAATGCCGTATAAACGGCCTTGCTCGCGGCGAGGTCGGACACGGGGTGGAGTACGGTCTTGATTCCCTGAGTGGAAGAGCCGGCCATTTGGTCACCTCCTGAAGTCGTGGTGGGTGATGTCAACGGCGGCCATGCTAGGTGCGGTCGGGCGACCGGCGCTTCTCGATTCCTGACCAACGGTCAGGCCTGACCGAACCACAAAAGAAAACCCGGCCAGGGAAGCGCTTGGAGTCGCTTCTCAGGCCGGGTCAAAAGCTCGAGTCCGTCGATCTGGCCTGCTGCGCGAGACCGGTCGACTCTAGCTCAGTGTGTGTCGAGGGTTACCAGTTGCGGCTGTGATCTCGTTCGCTGGGGCGCGTGTCCGCTCCCCAGTCCAGGGCCGCCGCCGCAAGGAATGCAAGAATCAGGACGAATGCGATCAGTTCCATGCCCGGATCATGGGCCCGGCACTTGATAAGAGCAAGTCGATGTAGTTCACTTAGTGATCATGGCTACTGATCACTTCGCCGACATCGAATTCCGCCATCTGCTCAGCTTCCGGGCCGTGGCCCAGACCGGTTCCTTCCATGAAGCGGCCGATTCTCTCGACTACACCCAGTCGGCCGTTAGCCAGCACGTGGCCGCTCTCGAGTCGATGCTCGGGGTTCGGCTGCTGGAGCGTTCCCGAGGCCGGCGAAACGTCGGTCTGACCGAAGCCGGCACGCTGCTGATGAAGCACGCGGACGCGATCGTCGCCCGGATGCAGGCAGTTCGGGCCGACCTTCAGGCCTACACGGAAGGCGCTTCGGGGCTGCTCAGGGTGGGGACGTACCAGAGTGTCGGGGCTCGAGTGCTGCCCGCCGCGCTCGGGATCTTCACCTGCCAGTGGCCGGGCGTCGAGGTGCACGTCGTCGAGACGAACAGCGACAACGGTCTGCTCGACCTCGTCGAATCCGGCGAGATCGACCTCTCGTTCGCGGTCTATCCACTGAGCGAGGGCCCATTCGAAGGCGTCGAACTGCTCCGCGATCCGTACGTCCTCGTCGTACCGAGTGGGTCTCCTCAGGCGAAGTTGAACCGGCCAATTTCGGCGCGCGAGATCGGCGAGATGCCGCTCATCGGCTTTCGCCACTGCCGGAGCACCGCCGCGGCCGAGGACTACCTGCGGGGGGCGGGTGCGGAGCCGCGCTGGATCTTCCGTTCCGACGACAACACGACGGTTCAGGCCATGGTCAGAGCCGGCATCGGCGTTGCCCTGGTGCCGCGATTGACGGTCGACGAATCGGACGCCGAATGCGCCATCGTCCCGACCGGAGTCCCGCCCCGCGTCCTGACCCTGGCATGGCACAGGGACCGATATCGATCGCCGGCCCAGATTGCCTTCGCCGAGATTGCCGCGGAAGTCTGCCGCGACCTGCAGGCGAAGGTTGCGCCGGCGGCCTGACGCGGGAGTGGGCGGTTCAGCCGCCCGCCAGGTCCACCTGCCAGCGGTCGTACTCGCCGCCAGCGGAACGCGCCACCGACTCAAATTCCGTTCGGACGGACGACACCCCGTCCTGGGTCAGGAGCATGGACTGCGAAACGACGACGAGCCAGAAGCCCCTCCTGGCCGATGTCTCGATCTCCACGCTTCGGCCGGGTGCTTTGACTTCACGGGCCACGTGCTGAGCAGCTTTCACGCCCGGGATGTACATGAAGTGGCGAGTCACATGCGGAACCGCGGGATCCCCGCCTTCCTTCTTCAGGCGCGCGATCACGGCCGACAGATCGGCATTCGAACTCGTTTCGCCGGCCGGCGCCGGGTGCTTCAGGAAGCCCATTTGAACCTCCCGTGTCGCGGGGACCGCGGCCCCACTATGCGGATGGTAGCGAGTCGCGAAAACGGAACACTGCCCGGGGCCAATATGGAACCGCAGGAGGGATCGGTTGGCGCGTGCCGGATCCACACGGGAGATCGCCCGGGAGGCTACGATCCCGATCATGCCCGAGCTGCCAGAAGTCGAGACGATCGCCCGCGACCTGCGTCGCCTGGTTCAGGGCGCCCGAATCGTCACGGCCGAGAGCAACTGGCCCAAGACGATTCGCAGCCACTCGCCGGAGGAATTCGCGATTGCCGTCGCCGGGCGGGAGATCGAGGGAGTGGGCCGGCGCGGCAAGCAACTCCTGATCTGGCTCGGCGCCGGGGAGGGCCGAGCGTCGTGCTCCGGGCCCCGCCGTCTTGACGGTCCACCTCAAGATGACCGGGCAGCTGTTCGTGGTTTCGCCCGAGACACCGCGAGACCGTCACGTCCATCTCGTCCTGGGCCTCGAGGACGGCCGCGAGCTTCGATTCCGGGACATCCGCAAGTTCGGGCGGATCGGGCTGTATCGCAAAGACCCGGTGACCGGCGAACCGGTCGAGGGCGAAGCCGTGGGCGTCCTTGCCCGCGGTCCCGAGCCCCTCGCCGAAGCGTTCACCGCGGGCCGTTTCGCCGAGTTGATAGGGCGGCGGCGTGGACGGCTCAAGTCCCTGCTCCTCAACCAGGATTTCGTGGCCGGAGTGGGCAACATCTACGCCGACGAAGCGTTGTGGCGGGCCCGACTGCATCCTCTCCGCGACGCCGCCACGCTGAGCCGCGCCGACGCCAGGCGCCTCCACCAGGCCCTCCGTGACGTCCTCGCGGAAGCCGTCGAGCGGCGCGGCAGCTCCGTGGACGACTACACGGCGCCGGAGGGCGACGGCTCCATGCAGGAGTACCTCCAGGTCTATCAGCGAGCCGGCGAACCCTGCGATCGCTGCGGCCGGCCGATCCGGCGGATCGTGGTGGGCGGCCGGGCCACGCATTTCTGTTCGTGGTGCCAGCGGCTGCCTCGGGGCCACAGTCATGCCGCGGTGACCGAGGCTGGCGCCGTGGCAGGCGAGAAGCCGCGCCGCGGTCCGCGCTGGGTCGAGATCGACGGACCGGGTGCCCTGGGCCGAACCGCCGTCGAAGAGGCGTCGGTCGAAGAGAGGCGCCGGCGAACCGAAGCCAACCGGAGGGCCGGCGCCACCCGTCGCCTCGCCGCACGGACCGGCTCTACCGACCGCCCAACGCCCGGAGCCGCCTGATGTCGATCCTTCGCCTCGAAGGCGTCACTCGCGAAGTCGGCGACTTCGTGATCCTCGACCATGTCGACGCGTCGATGGCCGCCGGCGACCGCGTCGGCCTCCTCGGCCCCAATGGAGCGGGCAAGACCACCCTGCTGCGCCTCATCTCCGGGATCGACGAGCCCGACGGCGGCGAGGTCCATCGCAAACGCAACCTCCACTTCGCGATGCTGTCCCAGGAAGCCCACGTCGACTCGGCCTTCATCAATTCGCCGACTCTCCGGCAAGCGGTCCGGGCTGGCGCGGGGCGCCTGGAGGAACTCGAGCGGACACTCCGGCGGCTCGAGCACGAGGGCCGGGTGACCGAACCCGAATACGAGCGGCTCCAGCACGAGTTCGACGTCAAAGATGGCTACTCCCTCGATCAGCGGGTTGAAGCCGCGCTGTCCGGCCTTGGTTTCGAGCCCGACCAGTGGGATCGCGCGCCGGTGAACCTCTCCGGCGGCGAGCAGACCCGGGCGGCTCTTGCCCGTCTCCTCCTGTCCGACCCGGAGCTGCTCCTTCTCGACGAGCCGACGAACCATCTGGATCTGGGGGCTCTCGAGTGGCTCGAGGGCCACCTCAGCCGGCGGCACGGTTCACTCCTCGTGGCCTCCCACGACAGGGCGTTCCTCGATGCCACGGTCAACCGGGTCTGGGAGCTGCGGGATCGCAAACTGACGGTCTTCCGCGGCAATTACGCCGCTTTCGCCCGCCAGCGCGAGGAAAGGGACATCCGCGCGGCCCAGGAAGCCGAGGATCGCGCCGGCCAGATCGCCCGCGAGCAAGAGCTCATCCAGCAGTACCGCCACCAGCGCAAGCACGGCAAGATGCACGAGCACGAGGCCCGCCTCGAAGCGCTCCAGCCACTCGAGAAGCGGCACGCCGACGCTCGGCTCCACCTTCCGGGCGAGGCGCTCGTCGGCGGGGCGGCAGCCCGCTCGTATGAGTCGGTCGTGAGAGCCGAGGGACTGGTGGTGGGCTATGGACCGCCGAGAGGCGCTCGGCCGGCCCAGCCTGGGTCCATGCCGCGGACCTCTTCCGCGCCGGGGCCAGCCGCGGCGGGGCCGGCGGCCGCTTCTACCGGCCCGGCCGGCCCGCCGGCGCCGGTGCCCGTGGCCCGCATTCCGTGGTTGGAGCTGCGCCGAGGCGATCGGGTCGGCATCGTCGGGCCCAACGGCGCCGGCAAGACGACCCTCCTGAAGACCATCGCGGGTGAGCTGCCGATACTCGATGGGGCCCTGGACCTGGGTCGCAACGTCCAGCTCTCCTACCTCGCCCAGCTCCGCGAGGCGCCGATTCCGGGCGCCACGATCCTCGACGCCATCCTCGACGAGGTTCCACTGACGCAAGGGGCTGCGCGGAGCCACCTCGCCCGCTTCCTGTTCCGGGGCGACGACGTCTTCAAGGAGATCTCGGCGCTTTCCGGCGGAGAGCGCTCGCGGCTCGAGCTGGCGCTCCTTTTCCTGCTACCGGCCAATCTGCTGCTCCTCGACGAGCCGACGAACCACCTCGACATCCCGGCTCGCGAGGCTCTCGAGACGTTCCTGACCACGACGACATCGACGCTTCTCATCGTCAGCCACGACCGTCGACTGCTCGAAACCGTCTGCGACTCACTCTGGGTGGTAGACGACGGACTCGCGGCGCCGTTCGAAGGCGGATATCGCGCCTGGCGGCAGGCGATCGCCGACGGATGGACCGTGAAGGCCGCGGTCGAAAGCGAAGGCGCCAGGCTTCATGGCGGGCGTCCGTCCCAGCACAACGGACGCAAGACGGCCGGCGCCGCCCCGCGCGGGTCGGCTGGCGTTGGAATCGGCCCGAGCTCGACGTCTCGTCCGGGGTCGACAGGCTCAGCGGTCGAGTCGGAGGCAGTGGCCGGCTCCGCCTCACGAGTCTCAACCCAGACCGTGCCCCGGCCTCCCGTCGAGAAGCTTTCCAAGGACCTCTACCGGCGGCGCAAGGCCCAGATCGACGAAGAAGTGGTCCGCCTGTCCAGCCGAAAGCAACAGCTCGAGGCCGCCCTGCAGGATCCGGCCGTCCATGGCAATTTCGTCGAGTTGCGACGAGTAAGTGGCGAGCTCGCCAGCGTTAACGACGCGCTGGCGGCCGCCGAAGAAGCCTGGCTCGTGCTGGAGGAAGCCGCGCCATGAGTGATCCTGGTTTCGATGCCTCCGTCGAGAGCCGTCGCGGCTCGCTCGGGACGCATGCTCCGGTGTTGGGCCTCATCGGGCCGATCGGCTGTGGCAAATCGACCGTCGCGACATGGCTCGCCGACGACGGCGCCGCGATCATCGACGCGGACGAGTTGACTCGGACCCTCATGACGCCCGGGCGCCCCGGTCACGGAATCGATCATCGCGGGCTTCGGACCGACATTCCGCCATCCGGATGGGTCGCTGGATCGAGCCGCTCTTGGACGCCTCGTGTTTGCCGACCCGGCGCGGCTGGCCGAACTCGAGTCCATCGTCCACCCGGCCGTCGAGCAGCTCGAACGCGAAGCCATCCGGTCCGCGGACATGCGCAAGCCCGCGGCCATCGCCGTCGAGGCAATCAAGCTCGTCGAGGCAGGCCACGCGAACTGGTGCGACGAGGTCTGGCTGATCATCTGCGAGCCCGAGGCACAGCTCGCGAGACTCGTGGGCCGCGGCATGGCCGAATCGGATGCCCGCCAGCGGATCGCCGCGCAGGCGGCCTCGCTGCCGCTCTGGCGTTCGGCTGCCACGCGAATCGTCCGGACGGACGGGAAACCGCCGGAGGTTCGGGCCGCGGTCGACGCGGCATTCGCGGAGCTCATCCAGTCGAGGAGCGCGGTCCGCGGCTCAGGCTGAGTTCCCAACCACTCGGCGGGGCATGTGCTGGCGGGCGGCATAGAATGCCGTGGATGGCTGCGTCCCTCCGGCTCCGCCGCGCCCTGGCGGCGGTGTGTTCGTTCGCGTTCCTCGCCGCACTCGGCGGCTGCGCGGCGCTGGCCGCGCCCTCCGGCGGCGTGCCGTCGTCCTCGATCGATCCGACGGTGAGCATCGGGCTGCCGTCCGTCTCGCGGCCCACGGTGGCGAGCCCCTCGCCCGTGGCCACGCTGGGCGCCGATCCGACCGCCAGCCCGTTCACCGGTTTCGCGCCGATCAACGTCTTTGCGACTCCCAGCCCCGCTCCTTCTCGCGGGCCGGGACCGACCGACTCGTTCTTCGCCTTCGACCCGCGACGACCCGCGACTACCCAGGCCGCGGATTGGCTCGTCCTGAAGGCCGCGGGCAGGATCGCCATCGCGAGTGGCCGGATCGTGGTTCAGCCCGCCCCGACCGACCCGATGACCAGGGCCGACGGCGCGCCACTTCCGCAGGCCGCCGCCCTCGACACCAGCTGGTCGCGCTGGATAGTCGAGCCTCCGGGCTACGGCTCCGACGAGAAGGGCAGCCGTTACTCGAACCTCAGCTACTGGAATCTGTGCGGCCCGGGAGCGGCCACGGTCGCCCTCTACTACTGGCAGCAGCTCACCGGCCACCCGGACGTCACGGGCACGGCCGGCTACTTCGTCGATCCGTACGCGGCGGACGGGGTCTCGTGGCCATCTCACGGGCCGAGTCTCCCGGCGGCCGGCGGCAAGGTGATCGGGACCTACTGGTCCGGCACGGATCGGACCAACGGCTTCAGTGCCCACGGACGCGGTTTCATCATGTACATGGCGATGCTCTCGCAGCCCGCGGCCTGGACCGCCACCGGGATCGCGGTGTTCGGCAACGCCGCCGGCCAGTCGCTGTATCCGACGCGAGGCGCGTCCCGGACCAATATTCAGACCGGCCTGAACTGGGAGATCTCCGGCCGCGATCCGGCGAACTGGACCGAGGCCTGGTACACGTCGGTGACTCGGGCCGATCCAACGCTGACCCGAGACCTCCAGGCCGCGGTGACCCTCGACGTGGGCAGGGACGGAGTGCCAGTCGTGGTCGCGCTCGACACCTACGATCTGCCCAACTGGCAGGCGGGCTCGGCCACGCCTCACATCCGCCATTCGGTGGCGATCGTCGGCTACGACAACACCGCCAATCCACCGACGTACACGTATCTGGACACCTGCGGCCGCGCCTGCAACTCACGGGGCGGCAATCAGAACGGCCAGGTCCACGTGGTCGCCCAGTCGAAGATGGTCGCCGCGATCATGGACAAGGTCGGTTCGGGTTTCGTCTGGTAGTCGCCGCGATCCTCGGCCACAATTCGCATCGTGATGAGGGCTCGCCGGCGGACATTCCTGACCCTGGTTTCGGCATTGGCCGCGATCCTGCTCGCGGGCGTTGCTCTGGGCTCCTGCGCATTGAGCGGCGGCACCGCCGGTCCCTCGGCTTCGCCCGCTGACCACGGGACGCGTGGCAGATGCCAGCTCCGCTGCGGGCGGGACGGCGTCGCCCGAGGCGACCGCCACGCCCGACGACGCGGCCAACCGCGACGCCCTCGGACTTCGCCTTCGTCCCGATCGATCTCCTCGCCGTCCCGACGAGCCCGCCCGCCGTCGGCGCCCTGCCCACCGACCAGGTCGACTCGCCGGCTCCTCGCCGGCCCGTGCCGGCTCAATCGGCCGAGTGGCTGCGGCTCAAGGCAGCCGGCCGGATCGCGCTCGTGGATGGCCGGACGGTCGTTCTCGATCGCACGTCCGATCCGTTCCTCAATCCGGTGATCCGGCAAGGCCGTGGAGGCCACGAGCCTCCTGGACACTTCGTACTCCCGCTGGATCATCGAGCCGCTCGGCTACGGCAAGGACGCGAAGGGCAACACCTACTCGGACAAGAACTTCTGGAATCTGTGCGAAGCCGGGGCCACGACCGC
This sequence comes from uncultured Chloroflexia bacterium, assembly GCA_963816135.1. Lineage (GTDB taxonomy): Bacteria > Chloroflexota > Limnocylindria > Limnocylindrales > CSP1-4 > Fen-1039. The sequence continues at coordinate 515,100 of CAWFJD010000017.1, read as the reverse complement.
GGCCCTCTACTACTGGCAGCAGCTCACCGGCCGGCCGGACGTGACCGGCACGGCGGGCTACTTCCTGGATCCGTACGAGGCTGAAGGCGCGGCCTGGCCGTCGCCCGGGCCTCGCGTCGGCCATGTCCGGACGGCCAGCCGCATCGGGACCTACTGGTCCGGTTCGGACGCGATCGACGGCTACACCGCCCATGCCCGCGGCTACATCGCCTACATCGGGATGGCCATCCGGCTTCCGGGCTGGGAGTCGGCCGGCGAGGCCGTATACGCGGATTCGACGGGCAAGCCTCTCTATCCCACGATCGGCGCCCCGCGGACGAACATCCAGGCCGCTCTCAACTGGGAGGCGTCCGGCCAGGCGGCTGAAGCGTGGGCCGAGTTCTGGTACACGTCGGTGATGCGCTTCGAGCCGACGATGGCGCGCGACCTGCGGATGGCGGTCATGCTCGACGTCGGCCGCGACGGCGTGCCGGTGGTCGCGGAACTCGATACGCACGATCTGCCGAACTGGCAGGCAGGCTCGGCCACGCCGCACATCCGCCACTCGGTGGCGATCGTCGGCTACGACAACACCGCGAACCCGCCGACCTACACGTACCTGGACACCTGCGGCCGCGCCTGCAACTCGCGCGGCGGCAATCGAGAACGGCCAGGTCCACGTAATCGCCGCAGTCGGAGATGGTGTCGGCCATCCAGGACACGGTTGGCTCGGGCTTCGTCTGGTAGAGGCGCCGGCCCCGCCGCGGCCCGAGACGAACCCTGGAGGTTCGCATCCCTCTACCGAGGTCCTCCGGCGTTCGGGCCGGAGTTGCGTCACTATTGCCCGACACGAGATCGAACTGGGGGCAGACGAGGAGCGTTATCCGATGGTTGATGTGGCTGCCGGCGCGGGACAGTGGGCCGAGGCTCCGATACGGGCGAACCGCACGTCGGACGCGACCGTCACCATCAGTCGCGGAGGATCGCCGCTTGCCAATCGGCCGGTCACGGTCGCCCAGAAGAGCCACGCCTTCCTGTTCGGTTCCACCGGCTTCCAGTTCATCCCTCTCGCGAACGGCGAGGCCGCCGGTGCGGACAAGGAGAAGCTCGAGCTCCTCGAGGAGGAGTGGCTGACGCTCTTCAACTTCGCCACGCTGCCCTTCTACTGGGGCAAGTTCGAGCCCGTCCGGGGCAAGCCCGACACCGCTCGGCTGCTCGCGACGGCCCGCTGGTTCCGCGATCGTGGCATCCCCATGAAGGGCCATCCGCTGTGCTGGCACACCAGCCAGCCCGACTGGCTCCTCGACCTTTCGGTCGACGAGACGTTACGAGGCGGAGAAGGCCCGCATCCGCCGCGAGGTATCGGACTTCAAGGATTTGATCCACACCTGGGATGCCATCAACGAAGCCGTGATCATGCCCGTCTTCGACCGCCAGGACAACGGCATCACCAGGATCTGCCGGGCGAAGGGCCGGATCGCGACCATCAAACTCGCCTTCGAGACGGCCCGGGAGACCGACCCGACCGCGACACTGCTGCTCAACGACTTCGACATGTCGACCGCCTACGAATGCCTGATCGAAGCCGTCCTCGCGGCCGGCATCAAGGTCGACGTCCTGGGGCTCCAGAGCCACATGCACCAGGGCTACTGGGGCGAGGAGAAGACCCTCGACGTCCTGGACCGCTTCTCGCGTTACGGCCTGCCGATCCACTTCACCGAGAGCACGATCATGTCCGGGCACCTCATGCCGCCCGAGCTCGTCGACCTCAACGACTACCAGGTCACCGACTGGCCCACGACCGAAGTCGGAGAGTCGCGCCAGGCCGAGGAAATCGTCCGCCACTACAAGACGCTGCTCTCGCATCCCGCCGTCAAGGCCATGACCTACTGGGACATCGCCGACGACGGCTGGCTCCACGCCCCGTCCGGCCTGGTTCGCGCCGACTACTCGCCGAAGCCCTCGTATGAGGCGATGAAGTCGCTGATCAAGGGCGCCTGGTGGCTGGCGCCCACGGAGATGGTCACCGACGAAGCCGGCCGAATCAGATTCAACGGCTGGCTCGGCGACTACGAGCTGACGGCCGACGGCGCGAAGGCGGAGTTCTCGCTCGGCGATCCCGGTGCCGCCTCGGTCGAGGTCGGCCTGTAGGTTCTCCCTGGCGAAATGGCGCGCCCTGTCTCCCGCCTTCGAGTGATTCGGTCTGGCGCTCCTCGCCCTTTCTGATGAGCGTGGATTCGCCACATCTCGGGACGTTCTGACGCGTCGTCGCTTCTAGCTTGATGCATGCCGGCCGAACGGCCGGCGAGCCGCTCGATGCGGCCACGCATCAGGGAATGGACGATGACAGCCGCCTCACCCAGTTCCGCAATTCACATCGAAGGCTTGACCAAGTCGTTCGGACGGGTTCGAGCAGTCGACGGACTCACGCTCGACGTCCCGAAGGGATCGATCTTCGGCTTCCTCGGCGCCAACGGCGCGGGCAAGACGACGACCCTGCGGATGATCGCCGGCCTCGCTCGCCCGACGGCCGGTTCCGATCGAGGTCGCCGGCGTCAGCCAGCGACGAGGGCACGGCCTATCGCCGCCGCATCGGATACCTCTGCCAGGAGCCGGCCTTCTACGGCTGGATGAGCGGCCGCGAGGTCCTCAGCTACGCCGCGGGTTTTCACCCGGAGCTCGGCTCGCGCGCCGGAGCTGAAGTCGATCGCTCTGATCGCTCTCGTGGGCCTCGAGGAGGCGGCCGATCGCCGCTGCAAGCCGAGTACTCCGGCGGAATGCGCCAGCGCCTCGGCATCGGAGCCGCGCTGATCGGCAAGCCCGAGGTCCTGCTTCTCGACGAGCCCGCGACCGGCCTCGACCCGATCGGCCGCAAGAGCGTCCTCGATCTCATGGAGAGCCTGCGCTCGACAACGACCACGATCTTCTACTCGACCCACATCCTCGACGACGTCCAGCGGGTCAGCGACCGAGTGGCCGTCATCGACCGCGGCAAGCTGCTGCTCGCCGAGCGAGACCGCCGACCTGCTCGCGAGCTACTCGAAGAACAGGCTCCGCGTGGAGCTGATCGGCGGCACTGCCCGAGACGGCGCTCAGGCTCGCGGCGATCCCGGGCGTGACGGGAGTGACGGCTCTCGATCGCAGACACGCTCGGCCAGACCGCCGCGGCCTTCGCCGTCACCGTCGACGATCGCGTCTCGTCCGCAATCCGTCCAGACGGCATCACGCGCCTCGCCTACGCCGACGGGCTGACCGTCGTGGAGGCCCGGCCGCAAACCCTCGACCTCGAAGAAGTCTTCCTTCGCCTCGTCGGCAACCAGGAGATCGCAGCATGACTGCCATCGCGAACGCAAATCTCCAGCACCCTCGGGCTGCGGGTGCGGCGAGGGCGCCTTCGCGGGCTTTCGCAACTTCGCGCAGCAAGGATTTCGCCGAGTGGTTCCGGACCAGGCGTTTCCTCTGGACCACCATTGCCGCGACCGCCCTGGTGACTTCTCGGCGTCGCCGCGTCGAGGATCGCCCATCGCTCGACGGCTCCATCGGCACGTGACGCTCGAACGCCAGCGAGAACATGCGATCGGCCGGCTGGGAGACCCTCTGCCGATCTTCGCGGTGTTCTGCACGATGGGAATCTCGTCGCCGAACGAGAGAACCGGACCCTCGCGTGGTCGCTGTCCATGCCTCTGACGCGGCTCTGCCGTTCTCGCTTCCAAGCTCCTGACGAGCCTCCGGCCCTGCCGTGTCGGCGTGGTGCTGATGCCCGAGGTGGTCGCCACTTCGTCGCCAGGCTCGCTGGCTACGGCGACTTCCCGAGCGCCGACTCGATCGTCTGGCCGGCGCTCAGCGGCGCCTCGCTCGCCCTGCTGCTCATCGCCCTCAACCTGGCCACCAGCATCTTCTTCAAGAACCAGCGGGCCGTGGCCGGCATCGCCCTTTCCGTCGGCATGATCATTCCGGGTCTCGTGGCCGCCTTCTGGCCGGCCGCCTTCCGTGGTGGCCGATCTCCATGAGCGATTGGATCACCGCTTCGGCGCCGGCAAGCCGCTCCAGGCCGTCACTCGCGGTCGTCTGGCTCGCGAGCGTGGTCGTGCTCCTCGTCGCCGCCCAGCTCACGTTTCGACCGAGACGAGCTCTAGCGGATGACCCGTGGAGCGGCGGCAACGCGAAGCGGCGTCGAGCGGCCACGCTACTCTCGGTGGCGTGGCCGCTACCCCTTCTTCAGATCCGGGTTTCGCGTCCCGGACGGCCAGATGGCGGGCTCGGCTCGACCCCGCCCGGCTGAGCCTGGCCGCCCTGCGACCCTCGTCCTGGCGCGACCTGGGCCTTTGCCTGGCGCTTTCGTCGATCTGGGTCATCGAGATCATCCTGGCCCCCGACAAGCAGGTCAGCCCCCATCGCCTGGCCGGAGTCGTCATCGGCTCCATTCCCTTCGTCGCGCTGTTGTGGAGGCCGCGCCTGGGTCAGAAGCTGCTGGCCATAGCCGGTTTCTGCTGGCTCGCGGCCGCCGCACTTCAGGTGTCCGTGCCCGGCGACCTCGTCCTCTCCGCGGCCATCTACACCGTTGCCACGCAGGCCACCTGGCGCCGAATTCTCGAGAGCTGCGCATTCTCGCTCGCGATGGTGGTCACCGTCGCGTTCGTCGGTTCCCTGTGGAAGGACTTCTACGAGGCCGCCGGCGCGCTGACCGCGTGGCTGGTGAGCATCGTCGTGCTGGTCGCGCTGGGCCGGTGGATCGCCCGGCGGCGGTATCTCATCCAGTCGCTCCTGGACCGGAACCTCAACCTGGAGCGTGAGCGCGAGCAGCTCGAGGCCCAGCGCGACGAGATGGCGCGCCAGGCCGTGGCCGTCGAGAGGGCTCGCCTGGCGCGCGAACTCCACGACGTAGTAGCGCACCACGTGAGCGTCATGGTCATCCAGGCCGGCGCCGCCCAGGCCAGCTTGCCGCCCGATGCCGCGGCGGCTTCTCAGTCGATCGAGGCGATCCGCGAGACCGGCCGCGAGGCCCTCGCCGAGATGCGGCGGATGCTGGGTCTGCTCCGCTCGCAGGAAGCCGCAGCCGGGGGCACGGGAGCCGAAGGCGGCCGGGCTCCCCAGCCGGGTCTGGCGGACCTTGCCGCGCTGTGCGATCGGACCCGAGAGGCCGGCGTCAGCGTCACCACCGAGATCCGGGGCGAGGCGCGCCGGCTGCCCGCCGGCATCGACCTGTCGATCTACCGGGTCGTTCAGGAAGCGTTGACCAATGCCCTCCGCCATGGAGGCCCGGGAACCGCCGCCCGAGTCCGCCTTGCGTATGAGCCCGCGATGCTGACGGTAGAGGTGACGGACGACGGCCGAGGAGTTCCGGCGGTGGGCTCCGTCGAGCGGGCACGGCAGGGGATCGGCCACGGCCTGGTGGGCATGCGGGAGCGCGTGATCCTGTTCGGCGGCCACCTCGAAACCGGGCCGCTGCCCGGCCGCGGCTACCGCGTGCTGGCCCAATTCCCGCTCGATCCCATCGATCAAACTGGCCCGGGGGACATGATCGGCAGTGGCGGCCGCTCGGACGGCGACGAACCCGCTCGTGGCGAAGCGGCAGCCGCTGATCGGACCCTGGACCGCGAACGGCAAGGAGGAGAGGCTTGAGCATTCGAGTGCTGCTCGTCGACGATCAGGCGCTCGTGCGCGGCGGCCTGAAGATGATCGTCGACGCTCAGGCGGATCTCACCGTCGTCGGCGAGGCCGCCGACGGCCGGGAGGCGATCGAAGCCTTCCACCGGCTCAAGCCGGACGTGATCGTCATGGACATCCGGATGCCGAACCTCGACGGCGTCGAGGCGACGCGCCGGTTGGCCGGTCCGGATTCCCCGTACGGCGCCCGAGTCCTGGTCCTGACGACGTTCGACCTCGACGAATACGTCTACGAAGCCCTTCGGGCCGGCGCCAGCGGCTTCATGCTCAAGGACGCGCCGCCGGCGGAGTTGTGCGCCGCGATCCGGGTGGTGGCGGCGGGAGACGCCCTGCTCGCGCCTTCGATCACGCGCCGGCTGATCGGCGCCTTCGTGGCAAAGGCGCCACGTCCAAGGGCAGCGGATGCCCTGGCCCAGCTGACCGAGCGAGAGCTCGAAGTGCTCAAGCTCGTGGCGTGGGGTTACTCGAACGCCCAGATCGCCGAGGTCCTCGTCGTCGGTGAGACGACCGTGAAGACCCACGTTGCCCGAGTCCTCGGCAAACTCGAGCTCCAGAATCGCGTCCAGGCGGCGATCCTGGCCTACGAATCCGGGCTGGTGGAACTCGGCTCCCGCGAACCGGCGTAGAAGTGACGGGGGCCGTGGCGGCGGCTGTGCCGGCGACGGCTGTGCCGGCGACGCGGCGACCCGGGCCGGAAGCGACGGATCCGGCGGGTATGGCGATTTGAGCCGCGGCCGCGTCGAAAGTCGATCGCTTTCAGCTTGTCCGGAAGGGCTAAGCTGACCCAGCTTTGCTCGCGATCGCAACTGAGGGAGTCAGCCATGAGTAACAGCCCGAACGAACAGCGATGCATGGGCTGCGGGGAAGAGACGGCGGCCGGGACCGTCCTGTTTGCCGGCCGGCACGACATCGACGTCCCAGGAGCACCTCGGACGTATCTCTGTGACGAGTGCTACGCGAAGGCCCGAGCCGCGAAGGGTGGCGAGCTCTCCGATGAGGACCTGAAGACCATAGCCGGGAACGGCTTCATGATCTCGATGGGATTCTTCGGCGGGCACTAGCACGCTTCGACTTCGACGCAGTCCCGGATCGGGGAACGCGGGACGGATTCCTGACAGGATCGGTCAGGTCCGGGCGATAAGTTCTCTGGACAGCCGGTGGGCGGGTTGGCTTGCGCGTGCAGAACGCGCGTTCTAAACCTGCCCCGGAAGGTATACTCCACTCACCGCTGCCGAGGTTGAAGTGCCCGATTTCAAGCTCGTCGCCGACTTCAAACCCACCGGCGACCAGCCAGACGCCATCGAGAAGCTGAGCCAGGGCCTGGCCAAAGGCCTGCGCCATCAGACGATGCTCGGAGTCACCGGCTCAGGCAAGACGTACTCGATCGCCAACGTCATCGCCAGCCAGCAGAAGCCCACGCTGGTGCTGGCCCACAACAAGACGCTGGCCGCCCAGCTCTACTCGGAGTTCCGGGAGTTCTTTCCGGAGAACGCGGTCGAGTACTTCGTCAGCTACTTCGACTACTACCAGCCCGAGGCGTACCTGCCGCGCAGCGACACGTACATCGAGAAGGACTCGAGCCGAAACGACGAGATAGACAAGCTCCGCCACGCCGCCACGAAGGCGCTCTTCGAGCGGCGGGACGTGATCATCGTCGCCAGCGTCAGCTGCATCTACGGCCTGGGCGCGCCGGTGGACTACGGCGCCACGATTCTCCGGCTCCGCGTCGGCGGGCAGTATCGGCGCGACGCCGTGCTCCGCCACCTCGTCGATCTCCAGTACCAGCGCAATGACCAGGCATTGACCCGGGCCCGCTTCCGGGTCCGTGGCGACACCCTGGAGATGATCCCCGCGGCGGAGGACCACCTCGTCCGGGTGGAGTTCTTCGGCGACGAGGTCGAGCGCATCACCGAGCTGGATCCGCTGACCGGCGAGCTGCTGGCCGAGCGGAAGGACCTCAACGTCTACCCGGCCACGCACTACGTGACGCCGTCGGACAAGCTCATGGCCGCCGTCAAGTCGATCGGCGAGGAGATGGAGGTTCGGGTCGGCGAGCTCGAGGCCCAGGGCCGAGCGCTGGAAGCCGCGCGGCTGAAGCAGCGCACGACGTTCGACCTGGAGATGATGCGCGAGCTCGGCTACTGCACCGGCATCGAGAACTACAGCCGCCACCTTTCCGGCCGGGAGGCCGGCTCGCGGCCGTGGACGCTGCTCGACTACTTCCCGCCGGACTGGCTCCTGGTCGTGGACGAGAGCCACATGTCCATCCCGCAGGTCGTGGGCATGTACAAGAACGACCGGACGCGCAAGGAGATCCTCGTCGACTTCGGCTTCCGCCTGCCCTCGGCGCTGGACAACCGGCCGCTCACCTTCGAGGAGTTCGAGGCGAGCGTGAACCAGGTCGTCTACATGAGCGCGACGCCCGGTCCCTACGAGCTCGAGCGGAGCCAGCAGGTCGTCGAGCAGCTCATCCGGCCTACCGGCGTCGTCGACCCGCAGATCACCGTCAAGCCCACCGAGGGCCAGATCGACGACCTTCTCGAGCTCATTCGCGGCCGAGTCGAGCGCGGCGAGCGGTCCATCGTCACCACGCTCACCAAGAAGATGGCCGAGGACCTCGCGGACTACCTGCACGAGCTCGGGGTCAAGGTCCAGTACCTCCACTCGGAGGTGGACACCCTGGAACGGGTCCAGATCCTGCGCGACCTGCGCCTGGGCATCTACGACGTGATCGTCGGCATCAACCTCCTGCGCGAGGGGATCGACTTGCCCGAGGTCACGCTCGTGGCGATTCTCGACGCGGACAAGGAGGGCTTCCTGCGGAGCGCCTGGTCGCTGGTCCAGATGATCGGCCGGGCGGCGCGCAACATCGGCGGCGAGGTCGTCATGTACGCCGACCGGATGACCGACTCGATGAAGGCGGCGATCGGCGAGACGAACCGACGCCGGGCGGTCCAGGTGGCCTACAACACCGAGCACGGCATCGTGCCCACGACGATCATCAAGGGCATCCGCGACATCAACGACCGGCTGCGCGCGGTCGCCGAGGCCAACGGCGGGTACGCCGGGGACGGTTCCGGGCCGGGTCGCGATCTGTCGGAGATGGCCCGCGACCAGGTGGAGAAGCTGGTCGGGCAGATGGAAGCCGAAATGCGCCAGGCCGCCCGCGAGCTCGAGTTCGAACGTGCGGCAGCGCTGCGCGACGAGGTCCAGGAGATCCGGCTGCGAGTCCTCGAAGAAGACGCCTCGGTCATCGTCGCGAAGTCCGCGGAGAAGGCGGCCAGGGATTCGGGCACGGACCGGGGCGCGTTCAAGGCTCCGGCGAGATCCGGGCGAGTCATCAAGCCGGTCCGCGACGCTCGACGGCGCGAGGCCGTGGCCGCGGGCGCGGTCGGAGCGGATGGCCACTCGGCTGGTGGCGGCGACGGTGCCGGCCGCGGCGATAGTGCCGCGCCGGACGACTCCGCCTTCCAGGTCACGGAGATTCGGGTCCTGCCGGCGGAAGAAGGCTTCGACGATGTGACGCCGGCCGAGGATGCCGCGGCAGATACCGCCTCGGACTGGCTTCCGGGCATTCGCGACGAGCACGAAGACGACGGCTGGTCGGCCAAGTGGCTGGACAGGCCTACGTGGGATCACACCGTGACCCCCAACGTCATCAAGAGAACCGGCACGAGGGCTCCGCGGGGCCGGCACCGGCATTAGGAGGCGACGACCGTGGGACCTCTCGAAGAGGCCTTTCAGCATCATCTGTGGGCCACCGAGAAGCTGATCGAGCACCTCGGATCTCTCCCGGAAGATGCGCTGACGGCGAGCGGTGAGGGCGTCTACGGCGAGGTCATCGCCACGCTGTCGCATCTCGTGGGCGCGGACGAGCGCTATCTGCGCTATCTGGAAGGTTCCTCGCCGCCCCCCGGCGACGACGTCCCTCGACCTCTCGGCGATCTGGCCGAGGAGCTTCGCGACCATGCCGTCCGCTGGCGATTGATTCTTGCCAGGGTCGCGGATCTGGACATCACCCTGGCGCCCCGGGGCGACCGGCCGGAGATGCCGCACGCCACCAACCTGCTGATCGCCCAGGCGCTGCATCACGGCAACGACCACCGCACGCAGATATGCACCATCCTCTCGGCGAACGGCTTCGAGTCGCCGGACCTGGACGTTTGGAGCTACTGGATGGAGCGCCGCCTCGCCGCTCGGACCAACCCGGCCTAGCCGTCGCCGGAACCGCGAGGCCTCAGGGCGGTTCGACTGCCGGCCGCAAGCACGACCAGCAGCACGAGGGTGATGCCGAGTGCGATCCGCAGCGAGGTCGCCTGTGCCACGCCGCCGATGATCGCCGGACCGATCAGGCCGCCGCCGTACCCCACGGTCGAGACCGCGGCTATGCCCGACCGAAGCCGGAATTCCCGGCTGCGCTCCGGCGGCTCGGAAGGTCGTCGGCACGACTGCTCCGAGGCCCGCACCCATGAGGCCAAAACCGATAATCGCCACTCCCGGCTCGGCCAGCAGCAACGCCATCGCCAGGCCCAGCGCCGAGAGCAGCGCTCCTCCCCCTACCAGTCGCGCTGCACCGAGCCAGGCGTAGAGCCGGTCTCCGCTCAGTCTCGCCGCCGCCATGCAGACTCCGAAAGCCGCCACGGCCAGGCCGGCCGTCGCCTCGGAAGTGCCGACCGTGCCTTTCATGTACAGGCCGCCCCAGTCGTAGGCGGAGCCTTCCGCCATGAGTCCGATCAGCGCGAGAGCGCCCAGGAGAACGAGGGGGCCACTTGGTCGCCGCAGTCCGCCCGTTTCGACGTGTCGATCGGGTCGCAGCGTCAGCCGCAGCACCAGGGCCGCGGCCAGGAGCAGCGCCGCCTCGACGGTGAACTCGGGGAACGGAGCTATCCCGGCCGATACGACCTGGGCGCTGACAACCGCTCCGACGAATTGGCCGACGCTCCAGCTGCCGTGGAGCTTGGACATGATCGCCCTCGCACCGGCCCGCTCGACGGCGACGCCGTTGGCATTCATGCAGACGTCCATGGTTCCCTGGCACATTCCGAACAGCAACAGGCTCAGGGTGAGGCTTGGATAGTTCCAGGCCCCGCCCATGAACGGCAGCATTACGGCCATGCCGGCGAGGGTGAGTGACGTCATCACGTGGCTGCCAAGTCGGCCTCCAAGCCAGCCGCCCAGGACCATCGTCAGGACGGCGCCCATCGACGACGCGAGCAAAGCGAGGCCGAGGCCGGCATCGTCGAGGCCCGTTTGAGCCTTGATCGCCGGGATTCGCACGGCCCACATCCCAAACGCAAAGCCGTTGAGTGCGAAAGCCGCAAAGACGGACGCGGTCTGGACTCGAAGGGATGCCCGGTAAGTCATCGGTCGGTCCTATCGCTCTGACATCGGAGCTGCGCGGTTCGAAGCCTGCCTCCGCTGCCGGCTCTGCCGCGGGCGTTCCGGCCAGGGCCTTGGGACTCAGGATGACCAGAATGATCATCATCCCGAGCAGGATCAGCAGCGAGCCCCGCAGGCTGAAGTAGTGGCCCAGCGAGCCGATCACGGGCGGCCCGATCATGCCCCCGGCGTAGCCCATCGTCGATACCGCGGCGATCCCGACGGAAGAAGGAATCCCGGCCTGCGTTCCGCCGGCCCGGAAGAAGCTCGGCACGACGCCCGCCAGACCGAGCCCGATCAGCGCGAAGCCGAGGATGGCGAGCGGGAGGCTCTGCGGCCCGAGCACCAGGGTCAGGCCGGCGGCCGCGAGGGCGGACCCGCCGACCACGACCCGGGTCGTGCCCAGGATCGAGCGTGAGGCGATCTCCGAAGAGCCGCGAGATGGCCATGCAGCCCGTGAACGTCGTTACGCCGAGGCCCGCGAGCCCGGCCTCGACGCCCATGTCGCGGGTCAGGTACATGCCGCTCCAGTCCGTGGCCGAGGTTTCGGCGAGGAGTCCGCAGGCGCACAGTCCGCCGACCAGCAACAGCCGTCCGCTCGGCAGCTGGAAGGCCGGCCCGCCGCCCGGGTGCTTGTCGTGGATCAGGGTCCGACTCATCGCCAGGGCGGCGAACGCCGAGGCGACCGCGATCGCCGCGAATTCCGTGAGCACGGGCACGCCGAGTGCGGCCGTCTGGGTGCTGATCAGGGCTCCGAAGAACGCGCCGATGCTCCACATCGCGTGGAGTCGGGACATGATCGGCCCCGCGCCCGCCTTCTCGACCGCGATGCCGTTCGTGTTCATCGAGACGTCCATGGTTCCCTGGGCCACGCCGAAGAAGAAGAGCCCCACGACGAGGCTGTTGAAGTCCCAGGCAGAAGCGATCAACGGCAGCGAGAGGCCGCAGCCGAGGGTGGCGAAGCGGGGCGACGACGTGCGAGCCGAGCTTGCCGCCGAGCCACCCGCCCACCGCCATCGTCAGAACGGCGCCGACGGTCGGACCGAGCAGGGCAAAACCCAGGCCGGCTTCGTCGAGATGTGTCTGGGCGGCGATCATGGGAATCCGGGCGACCCAGGCCCCGATGATGATTCCGTTGGCCAGGAAGATCGAAGCCGCGGCCGCGAAATGGACGCGGAGGGGAGTCAGGCGCATCAGCGGCCCTGTCGGGCGAGGGCTCGCCAGCCGCCGAACACGAGAAGGGCGAGCGTCAGGAGGATCACCAGCAGGGAGCCGCGCAGGGTTACGAACTGCGCCATCGTGCCGATGAACGGCGGCCCGATGAGGCCGCCGCCGTAGCCCATCGTCGAGACGGCCGCGATCCCCACCGACGCGGGTACCCCAGGCTGCGATCCGGCAGCCCGGAAGAGCGTCGGCACCACGGCCGCGAGGCCCAGGCCCATCATCCCGAAGCCCACGATTGCCACCGCCGGTATCTGGACCGCCAGCGCCAGCCCGAGACCCAATGCCGCCAGGGCGGCGCCGCCACTGACCAGCCTCGCCGAGCCGAGCAGCCCGGCCAGCCGATCGCCGAGAAGTCTGGCGATCGCCATCGAGCCCACGAATGTGGTCACGGCCAGGCCGGCCAGCCCCTCGGAGGCGTTCATCGTCCGCTGGAGGTACAGGCCGCTCCAGTCCGTGGCGGACCCTTCGGCCATGAGCCCGCAAAGGGCGAGGGCGCCAAGCAAGGCCAGCGGCCCCGTCGGCAGGCGCAAGCCTCCGGCTTCGGCGTGCTTGTCCGGGAGCATCGTGAGCCGGAGGACCATGCCGGCCACGACCATCACCGCTCCCATCGCCGCGAACTCGGGCAGCACCGGCACTCCCGCCGCCGCGGCCTGGCTGCTCACCAGTGCTCCGATGAATGCGCCGATGCTCCACGAGGCATGGAGGCGGGACATGATCTTGATGCCGCCGGCGTGCTCGACCGCGATGCCGTTGGCGTTCATCGAGACGTCCATCGTGCCCTGGCACATGCCGAAGAGCAGAAGGCTGAGCGTCAGGCTGGCGAAGTCCCAGGCGGCCCCTTCGGCGACCATGAGGATGCCGCAGCCAGCCATCGTCACCGGCGTCAGGACGTGGGTGCCGAACTTGCTGCCCAGCCAGCCGCCGAACGTCATCGTCAGCACGGCTCCGATGGACGCGCCCAGGAGGGCGAAGCCCAACCCGGCTTCGTCGAGGCCGGTCTGCGCTCTGACGGCGGGGATTCGGGCGGCCCACAGGCCGAAGGACATGCCGTTGAGCATGAAGGCGGCGGCCACGGACGCGGCCTCGAACGCGCATGTTCGGCCGGACGAGGGGCAGAGCGGCGGTCACGCGGCGATTCCCAGGGCTCGGGCCACGGCCAGGACGACTACCGCCGCGGCAACTCCCACGAGGAGGAGACGCGTCCGCCAGACCAGGATCACGCACACGACGACCGCCACGGGCATCACCCCGAAGACCAGCCGCGGCGGCGTGTCGCCCGAAAGCAGGCTGCCCGTGGCCGCCAGCGCGGCGAGAGCGGCCGGCCCGGCGAGCCGCAGGTACGTGACCGCCCATTTCGGCAGCCGCTCGAGGCCGGGGGCGAGCATCGGCAGGGATCGGGACGGATACGTGACCGCCCACATCACGATCGCGAGAGGGACGAGGGCCATTCCCATGCTCATGGCAGGCCCGCCGTGGCGGAGGGCTCGGGTTCATCGGGCCGGCTCGACTCGTCGTGCTCGGACGCGGGAACCAGCAAGCCGAACACCGGGCCAAGGGAGGCGCCCGCCACGAGACCGAGCGAAGCTCCTCCGGCCAGGCCCACCGGCACCGACACGGCTATCGCCCCCACCGCGGCGGCAACGTCCCGGCGGCCCGACACCAGCCCGAGCGAGAGGCCGGCCATGGCGGCCGGAAAGGCGACGTCGAGCCCGAGCCTGTGGGTGTCGACGCTGCCCGCGACCAGGTAGCCGACGATCGAGCCGACCTGCCAGGGGATGAAGATCGCCATCGCCGCGATCCAGTAGCCGCGCCGATCGAAGCCTCGGATCCGCCGGAAATGGGTCAGCGCGAGGGCGAACGTCTCGTCCGTGAGGAAATGGGCCATGACCGCTCGCTCGCGCCTCGGCCTGTCGCCGGCATATGGTCCGAGAGCGGCGGAGTAGAGGAGATGGCGGGCATTGACCAGCGCCACGACGCCGGCGATCGCGAGCCAGGACGCTCCGTCCTTGACCATGCCCGCTGCCGCGAACTGCGCTCCTCCGGCGAACGCGATGGCGGAGTTGGCGATGACGTCGAGCAGCGAGTAGTGCGCCTGGAGAGCGGTCAGGCCGAAGACGAGCCCGACGGGCATGGCATAGGCCGCGATGGCCAGGCCATCCCGCAGCATCTGGTTTCGCGACTGCGCGACTTCGTCCCGGCTGGCCGAAGGCGCGGTGGCACCGATCATTCGAGCGGATCTCCGGATAGGACGGCCGGAGCCTGCCCTCCGAGCAGGAACCGGGTCGTGCGATCCTACCGGACCGCGGCCCAGAGCGCGGACTATGCTGCTTCGGCGAGTGGCGACGACATTCGGAGGGCCTGACCAGATGAACCTGGACATGGATCGGGCGGCATCGATCGCCCAAGCCCACCTCGGATCGAGCGACGGCGACGCCGCGCCGGACCAGTCCCTCGACATGCTGGCGAGTGGCAACTCGCGCCTGGTCGCGGCAATCGCGGCGTCCGCGGATCCCGGCGCGGCCCTGGCGGCCTTTGCGACGGCCGAGCCGTATGCGGTCATCCTCGGTTGCTCGGACAGCCGCGTGCCGCCGGAGATCGTCTTCGACGAGACCGTCGGCCGGCTCTTCGTCGTCCGGGTGGCAGCGGGCGTCGCGGGTACCAACGAGATCGGCTCCATCGAGTACGCGCTGGCCCGCTGGGGCTGCCCGCTGCTGGTGGTCCTGGGCCACACCCAATGCGGTGGCATCGTGGCCGCGCTCGACAAGCTGCCGGCGGGAGCGGAACCGCCGCCCGACGCCTCGGGTTCGATGCATCTGAGCTCCCTCGTCTTCGCGATCCGCTCCGAGCTCGGCTCCACGACGACGCTCTCCGCGCTCGCCGGACGCCTGGCGGGCCGCGGTGGAGTTGAACGTGCGCCGGACGGTCGAGCTGCTGCAGAACTGGTCAGAGCCGATTCGCCGCCGGGTCGTCGCGGGCCAACTCGCCGTCGTCGGCGCGATCTACAGCCTGGAGACCGGCGCGCGTCGAGTTCCTCGCGGACGAGAGACAGCCGTAGGCGGAGCCGCCGTTTCGCCACCGAAGCCGCCGTTTCGCCCGAGAGCCGCCGCCCAATGAGCCGCCGTGGCGCGGATCGAATCGCCACCCGATAGAGTTCGTTCGGGGAAATTGCCCGGACGGAGGGGAACTCGGTGGAGCAGCACCCGGCGTTCGTAACTCGCGACGGCGTCCGCTACGCGGCCATCTTCGACGTGGACCGCCTCGAGCCGTTCCTCATGCACCTCGTCGGCAACGGCGACGTCTGGGTCTTCGCCGGGAGCAACTCGCCGTTCACCGCCGGCCGCGTCGATCCCGACACGGCGCTCTTTCCGTATGTGACCGCCGACAAGTTGATGCGCCACAACGACACGAGCGGCGCCACGACGCTCTTCCGGGTCCGCCGAAAGGCGCGGAGGCCGAGGGAGTCGTCTGGCAGCCCTGGTCGGCGGACAAGGCCCCCGGCGCCCGCCGGAACCTCTACAAGCGGACCGACTCCACCGAAATCGTTTACGAGGAGATCAACGAGCCCCTTGGGCTCCGGTTCAGCTGGTCGCTCACGACCTGCGACGAGTTCGGGCTCGTGCGCGAGGCCGCTCTGGAGAACCTCGCCGCGGACACGGCCGAGCCCGCCGAGGTGGAGTACCTCGACGGCTGGCACGAGCTCGTCCCGCCGGGCATCGGGGTCACCCTCTGGGATCGGTTCAGCTACCTCGCCGGTTCGTACGCCCGCGCCGAGGCGGCCCCGGACGTGCCACTTGCCGTCTACGCGCTCAACGCCGCCATCACGGATCACCCCGAGGCGAACGAGTCGCTCAGATCGGCCTGCGCGTGGTCGCTGGGGCATCGCGATCCGCGGCTGCTGCTGAGCGACCGCCAGGCCGGGGACTGGCGTTCGGGCGGCGCCGCGCCAGGCCGCGAGTTCGGTGCGTGGCGAGATCGGCGCCTTTCTGGTTGCCGATCGGACGGTCATCGAGCCGAACGCCAGCTTCTCCTGGTTCACGGTCGCGGACACGAAC
The DNA here is from genome assembly GCA_963816135.1 of uncultured Chloroflexia bacterium. Taxonomy (GTDB): domain Bacteria; phylum Chloroflexota; class Limnocylindria; order Limnocylindrales; family CSP1-4; genus Fen-1039. Next base: position 498,799 of record CAWFJD010000017.1, on the reverse strand, counting down.
CTCGATCAGGCGGCGCTGGTAGACCTGCGCGAACGCCTGCGTGACCCAGCTCGACTGGAGCGCGACCTGCGTGCCGCGATCGAAGAAGACCGCCTCGGCCTGCGGCACCGGATCGCCGGCGCGGACGCGATCCAGCGAACCGGCGACGAGATGGCCTCCGTCCACCATTACTCGAACGTGCTCTTCAACTCGATGCGCGGCGGCACCTTTCCGGACTCGTACCGGTTCCCGGCGGCGGATCTGCGGCGGTACCTACGAACCCATAACCGAGCCGTGTTCGAGCGCCATCGCGCCTGGCTCGAGGCCTTGCCGGCCATCCTGGAGCTGGCCGACCTTCGAGCTGAGGCGGCGAGCCGCGGGGATCGCCAGCTCGAACGCCTCGTCGACGCATACCTGCCGATCACCTTCAGCCGCCGCCATGGCGACCCGAGCCGGCCGTGGAACCGCTTCGCCATCCGGCTCAAGGACGAGCTAGGCGAGCCGATCCTCGGCTACGAAGGCAACTGGCGCGACATCTTCCAGAACTGGGAGACGCTCGGCCGAAGCTTCCCGGGCTGGCTCGATTCGATCGTGTCGGTCTTCCTCAACGCCTCGACCGCCGACGGCTACAACCCCTATCGGGTCACCAAGTCCGGCATCGACTGGGAGGTCCCGAACCCGAGCGATCCCTGGGCGTCGATCGGCTACTGGGGCGACCACCAGCTCGTCTACCTCGCCCGGCTGCTGGAGAGCCACGACGCCTACTACCCGGGTTCGCTTCGCTCGCGTCTCGCCGAGGAGCGATTCGCTTCCGTGCGCGTTCCGTACCGGATCGCCGGCCTGGACGAGATGCTGCGCAACCCGCACGCCACCATCCACTTCGACGAGGGGCTGCACCACGAACTCCTCGCCCGGACGGCGGAGATGGGCGCCGACGCGAAGCTCGTGGCCGGCTCGGACGGCGAGCCGCTGCTGGTTTCGCTCGCCGAGAAGCTGCTCCTGCCGATCCTCGTGAAGCTGACCAACTTCGTGCCCGAGGGCGGCGCCTGGCTGAACACCCAGCGGCCCGAGTGGAACGACGCCAACAACGCGCTGGCGGGCTGGGGCCTGTCGATGATCACCGTCGCCTACGCGCGCCGGTACCTCGCGCTCATCGACCGGCTGCTTGCCGGCGGACCCTCGTTCCGGCTGTCCGAGCCGGTGGCGCGGCTGCTCGCGGAGGTCACCGCCATCTTCCGCGCCGCGCCGGCGGCCTTCGACGATGCTGCCCGCTATCGCATGCTCGCCGAGCTTGGCAGGGCAGGGGAGCGCCATCGGCTGGCCGTCTACGCGGCCGCGCGCCGACCCTTCGGTCGAGGTGGACGTCTCGGCCATCCACGATCTCGCCGGCGCCGTGCTGCCCGTACTGGATGCGTCGATTCGTGGCGCGCGACGCGACGACGGCCTCTACGACGGCTACAACGTGCTGGAGGTCGAGGGCGAAACGGCCCGCGTCCGGCACCTCTATCCGATGCTCGAGGCCCAGGTCGCGGTCATCAGCTCGGGCGTCCTGTCGCCGGCCGAGTCGCTTGGCGTCCTTCGGGCGCTCAGTTCGAGCGCGCTCTACCGGCCCGATCAGAAGAGCTATCTGCTTTATCCGGACGTCGAGCTGCCATCGTTGCTGGACCGGAACACGCTGCCCGAGCCGCCGCCAGTCACGGATCCGCGGTTGTTCACGCGGGACGCCGCCGGTGGCTGGCACTTCCAGGCGGACCTGCGGAACGTGGCCGACGTGGCGGCCCGGCTGGACGCGGTGGTTGCGGCGGGGGCGGGCGCCGCCGTGGATCCGGCTACGCGCCGCGCCGTCCTCGACCTCTGGGAGCGAACCTTCCACCACAGCCAGTTCACCGGCCGCAGCCGGACCTTCTTCATGTTCGAGGGCCTGGGCAGCATCTACTGGCACATGGTCGCCAAGCTGCTGCTCGCGGTTCAGGAGACGTTCGAGGCGGTGGACGCCGCGCGCGAGCCGGAGTTGGCAGCCGCGCTGGCCAATGCCTACGACGAGATTCGCGAGGGCCTGGGCTTTCGCAAGACGGCCGAGGAATACGGCGCCTTCCCGGCCGATCCCTACTCCCACACGCCGCGCCACCGAAAGGCTCAGCAACCGGGCATGACCGGCCTCGTCAAGGAGGAGATCCTGACTCGCTGGGGGGAGCTTGGCGTCCGAGCCGAGGGCGGTCGGGTGAGCTTCGCCCCGCGGCTGCTCCATCGCGCCGAGTTCGCTGCCGAGCCGTTCGAATTCCAGTACGTCGACCTCGCGGGCCGGGAGGCGTCCTGGTCCATGCCCGCCGGCTCGCTCGCCTTCACCTGGTGCGGCACGCCAGTCTGCTATCGGCTCGCGACCGCGACGAGGTCGGACTCGAGAAAGCGGACGGGTCGACCATGACGGAGGTCGGCCGATCGGATCTCGATCGAGCTCGAGCCGGTCGACTGTCGCTCGCGACGGCATTCGAAGGATCACGGTCAGATCCCGGAGACGAGTCTGCGACCCTGAATTCGACCGTGGCGCGGTCTTCGCATCAGAGCCGCGTTACTCGTTCGGCGATCCCGAAATCCAGGCTGATCGACCAAGGCTGAGCGGACGAACGAGCAATGCCGTCCGGCCGGCCCGCCAATCATCGGCGGCGCCCGCTCGCCGAGGGCCCGTCCTCGCTCAACATCGCCCCGGGCGATCCAAAGTTAGGCCAGGAGGCCTCGCCGGCCACGAGTAGGCGCGAAGGGCTTCCAGTATCCATTCCTCACGCTTGGCGAAGGTTGGGTGGAGAGGACCGGCCGACCCTCCGCCGCCGCCGAGCCGGCTGAACGTCATCGAAGATTGCGCCTGCCGTTGTTGAGTGGCGTACGGCCGCGAATCGGCCGATAGCATCGCCGCGGCCGATATTCCGCGGAACTGCGGCGCCGAGTGCCAGGACGAGCCCCGGCCCGCCGACACTGGAACTGCGATCCAAGCCTGACGTCGGCTGTCAGGTTGGCGGGCTAGAGTACCGTCCTCACGCCGTCGCGCCTCTCGCGCGATGCTCGTCGAGAACGTCTGTTCGAAATTGGCACGTTCCCTTACAATGCAGGCCCATGCCTCAGGAACTTCTGGTCGTGCGCGGGGCGCGCGAGCACAATCTCAAGAACGTCACCGTCTCCATGCCGCGCGATCGGCTCGTGGTCATCACCGGCTTGTCCGGCTCGGGCAAGAGCAGCCTCGCCTTCGACACCATCTACGCCGAGGGCCAGCGCCGATACGTGGAGAGCCTGTCCGCGTACGCCCGCCAGTTCCTCGGCGAGATGCAGAAGCCGGACGTGGACCAGATCGACGGGCTGAGCCCCGCCATCTCGATCGACCAGAAGGGCGCCAGCCGAAACCCGCGATCGACCGTCGGCACGGTGACCGAGATCTACGACCACCTCCGCCTGCTGTTCGCCCGGATCGGCCATCCGCATTGCCCCACCTGCGGCCGGGAGATCGAACGGCAGTCCATCCAGCAGATCGTGGACCAGATCTACGACCTGCCGGAGGGGACACGGCTGATGGTCCTTGGCCCGGTCATCAAGGACCGCAAGACCGAGGGTAACCGCGAGTACGAGCAGATCCGCCGGCAGGGCTTCGCCCGCGTTCGCGTCGACGGACAGCTGATGGACCTGGCGGAAACGCGGCCGCTGGATCGCTACAAGCGCCACATGATCGATGTGGTCGTGGACCGCTTCGTGGTTCGGCACGCGGAGATTCCGGAGGACGCGCCGCGCGACGACCTCGGCCGCGCCCTGGATCCAACTGGCGAGCCGATCCGCCCGCCGGACGCGGGCCGCCTGGCGGACAGCGTGGAAACGGCACTCCGGCTCGGCGAGGGCATCGTCCTGATCGCCCCGGTCCCGCGGGACGGCGACGAACCGAGCTTCGAGGAGCGCCGCTACAGCGAGCGCTACAGCTGTCCCTACGACGGAACCACGGTCGATGAGCTGGAGCCCCGAAGCTTCAGCTTCAACTCGCCCCACGGCGCCTGCCCGGCCTGCACCGGCATCGGCAGCCGGCTGGAGATCGACGCCGAGCGGGTGATCCCCAACAAGAATCTGTCGATCGCGGAAGGGGCGATCGTGCCGTGGGCTCGGATGTCGCTCGAAGCTTCGTGGCACGGCAAGATCGTGGAGGCCGTCTGCAACGAGCACGGCTGGGATTACCGCGCTCCCGTCAAGAAGCTGCCCAAGGAGGCGGTGGACTACATCATGTTCGCCAATCGCGGCGAGCGGGTGGTCATCGGCTATCGCCACGAGCGAGGCGAGAACACGTACGGCGCCACGTTCGAAGGCGTCGTGCCAAACCTCGAGCGCCGCTACCGCGAGACGGACTCGGAGTACATCAAGACCGAGATCGAGCGGTACATGGTCTCCCGGCCGTGCCCGGTCTGCGGCGGCAAGCGGTTGAAGCCGGAGATCCTGGCCGTCACGGTGGACGCCAGGAACATCTGGGATGTCTCCACGCTGTCGATCACCGCGGCCTGCCAGTGGATCACCCAGCTCCCGGAGCTACTCACGGAGCGGGAGCAGACGATCGCGCGGCAGCTGTTCAAGGAGATCACGTCCCGGCTCGGGTTCCTGGTGGACGTGGGCCTGGACTATCTGACGCTGGATCGAACGAGCCAGACACTCTCAGGCGGCGAGGCTCAGCGGATTCGTCTGGCCACCCAGATCGGGTCGAGTTTGATGGGCGTCCTCTACATCCTCGATGAACCGTCGATCGGCCTGCACCAGCGCGACAACGCCAAGCTGATCGCGACGCTGACGCGGCTGCGAGACCTCGGTAACACGGTCCTGGTCGTCGAACACGACGAGGAGACGATCCGGACGGCGGACTGGGTCATCGACATCGGCCCCGGCGCCGGCGAACACGGCGGCGAGATCATCGCCTCGGGTTCGCTGGAGGATGTCCTGGCCGAGCCGCGGTCCATCACCGGCGCGTACTTGCGCGGCGAACTGGCGGTGGCGGTCCCGGAACGCCGGCGCGAGGGCAGCGGCGCCAACCTGACCATTCGAGGCGCGCGCGAGCACAACCTCAAGAACGTCGACGTCTCGTTCCCGCTCGGCCGGTTCGTCGCGGTGACGGGCGTTTCCGGTTCGGGCAAGAGCACGCTCGTGAGCGACATCCTGTACCGGGCGCTGGCCCACGAGTTGAATGGCGCGCGCGAGCGGGCCGGCGACTACGACGCCATCGAAGGCCTCGAGGCGATCGACAAGGTCATCGACATCGACCAGAGCCCCATCGGCCGGACGCCGCGCTCGAACCCCGCGACGTATACCGGCCTTTTCGCGCCGATCCGTGAGCTGTTCGCCGGGACGCCCGACGCCCGCGTCCGGGGCTACAAGCCGGGACGGTTCAGCTTCAACGTCAAGGGCGGCCGTTGCGAGCACTGCAAGGGCGACGGCATCCTCAAGATCGAGATGCAATTCCTGCCGGACGTGTACGTGCCGTGTGAGATCTGCCACGGCAAGCGCTACAACCGCGAAGCGCTGGAGATCCACTACAAGGGCCGATCGATCGCGGACGTTCTGGAAATGACGATCGAAGAGGCGCTGGACTTCTTCTCGGCCGTGCCCAACGTCCGAACCAAGCTGGCCACCCTCAACGACGTCGGCCTCGGCTACGTCCACCTGGGCCAGCCGGCCACGACCCTGTCCGGCGGCGAGGCCCAGCGGGTAAAGCTGGCCACGGAGTTGAGCCGGCGGGCGACAGGTCGGACGGTCTACGTCCTGGACGAGCCCACCACGGGACTCCACATGGCGGACGTGGAGAAGCTGCTTCACGTCCTCCACCGTCTCGTGGACGCGGGCAACACGGTCATCGTCATCGAGCACAACCTGGACGTGGTCAAGACGGCGGACTGGCTCGTGGATCTGGGACCGGAAGGCGGCGACCGGGGCGGTTACGTGATCGCCGAGGGCACTCCGGAGCAGGTCGCCCGAGCCGAAGGCTCGGCGACGGGGGAGTATCTCGCCCGGGTGCTTCGCGGCGAGCCGCTCGTTCCGCTCTCGGCCGTCACGTTCGCCCAGGAAGCCGGACGGGAGTCACACGTCCGGGGCGCCGGTGGAGCTCGTGACGGCACCCGAGAAGCGCGCAGCCGCGGCCGGAGCGCGCCGGCAGGACTGACTGCCCAGGGACCGTCCCACGACGGTCACAACTGTGGGATTCCGCGCCGAAGTTTCGTCCGCGGGTCGGATAGCATGAGGCCATGCCAGACATCGAGTACGCCTTCCTCGCCGACGCGGCCCAGGTCCAGCCCGGCCAGAAGTTCCACGTCCTGGGCGGCGGAGTAACTCGAATCACCGGGCCGTCGCTGCCGTTCATCCATCCCCACCTGTCCCTCGTCGTCGGCTTGCGGCTCACGGCGCCCGAGCGCAACCGCGAGCACGATCTCGGTTTCGTGCTGACCGCGCCCGATGGAAGCCAGGTAGCCAACGCTTCGGGCAAGGTCGTGGCTCACGGCCCGGCAGAGGCGGAGGACGTGGTCATCACCATCGCGATCGACCTCTGGAGCCTCCAGCTCAAGGCGGCCGGCGAGCACGCGGTCCGGATCACGATCGACGGCTCGGAACGCAAGCGGTTGAGCCTGACGGTCGCCCAGATCGGCAACCAGCTGCCCGAGCAGAAGTACCTGGCCTGATGCAACGGGCAATCGAGCCGGCACGCCATGAACGGCCGGCGATAGACGAAGCCGCCCTTCGCGCCGCGCGCGACGCGGAGAGGCTGCTCGAGAGTGCGCGGGAGCGCGGCGTTACCCGCTGGGCGGAGTTCTTCGCGCCGGTGCCGGACGTGCTCCGCGACGCGGGTCTCAAGGAGCTGCGGGCGGCCGCGGTCCGTGCCAGATCGGCCTACGGGCCCAAGGATTCCGTCCGCGACGCTCTCCCTTCGGATCTCACGGAGCCGTTTCTCGCCGACCTGGACAAGCTGATCAAGGCTCTCGCCCGCGACGCCATGGATCGCTGATCCAGTCGGGGTCGCGAGACTCGCGTTCCTCCGGGTGCTGCCCGGGCGCTGCCCGGGCGCGACACATGCCGCTGCGCCGCCGCCCGCTGAGCCCCGGGGTATCCTCTTTCGAACCGGCCGCGTGTGGCGCGCGCCGCATCCTGGACTGGAGGAACGAGCTTGTTCGGACCCGGAAACCAGCCGCCGAGCTGGCCTTCGGGCTACCCGCTGGCGAGCACCGTCGGGGCCGCCAAGCTCCGTCTTCGGGCGCTTGCCCTGCTGATCGACACGCTCGTCATGGTGGCCCTCAGCGTCCTCGGCTACGTGATCGCCGGGTTGCTCGGAGCGTGGTCCATCGACGCCGACTGGCTCCGCGAATACGACGCCAACCCCGACGTGCTGCCGAACGTACCGGCTCTCCACATCAGCCTCCAGCTGATCGTCGTCGCTTCGATCGCGATCGCAATCCTGATGGTCCTGTACGTGGCGGCCTGCTGGTGGAGACTCGGCGGCCTGCCCGGACAGCGGGCCCTGGGAATTCGGGTCCTCGACTACGACACGGGCAAGCAACTCAGATTCCCGGCCGCGCTCGGGCGAGCGATCGCCGTTTACGCGGCCGCTGGGGCGGTGGCGAGCGCATACGGCGTACTCACCTTCGAGCGACTCGCGACGGTCCCGCTGAACGACACCGGGGCGAACGTGAACACCTATGGGCTCGGGCCCGGCAGCGCCCTTACGTCATGGGTGGACCTGCTCGGAACGGTCCTCATCCTCGGGCTCGCCTGGCTCTTCGTCCTGACCGTGTCGATCGCGTACGGCTCGATGAAGCGAGGAGTCCACGATCGGATCGGTGAATTCGATCGTCATCTCCGTGCGACGTTCGACCGTGCCGTGGACGGGCTGGGGTCCCTATCCATACCCGTATCCGATTCCCTATCCGAGTCCGTACCCGGGCGTGCCTGGTCCCTCCGGGAACGAGGCCACCGGCCCTGGCGCCAGCTCCGGCCCCGGCCCGGCCTCCGATTTGCCCGGGTCGCCCCGCGTAGGACCAGGTCCTGCTCCGGGATGGACTCCCCCCGGCTACTGGACACCTCCCGGCCAGATGGCGCCGCCGAATTGGGCTCAGCCACCGGCGGACCCACTCCGCGCACCTCTTCCGACGGCTAGCTCTTCGGGCGCCGAGCCGACCGATGCTCCACTCAGGGCCCCCGCCACCGGACTCCCAGCCGGGCGTTCCGCCCTGGAAGGTGGGACTCAAGGATGCGTCCTCGGGCCAGGCACGTCCCGCGACCCTCGAGCCCGCGGCGATGGGCCGCCGGATCGGCGCATACGTGATCGACTCCGCCTTCGTTCTCTTGATGTTCACAGCGGTCGTGGGCGCCGTATCGCCAGAGTCCGGAATCTCCAGCGCGTCCCTCACGAACGAGCGGACGTACATCCTGGCCGGCCTTGCGGGTGGGGCAATCCAGCTCGTCTACTTCGTCCTCGGTTGGACCTTCTGGCGGGGGACGCCGGGCCAGAGGCTGCTTGGCATCTCGGTCGTAGGCGAATCGGACGGCAAGGCCATGTCGGCGATGGACGCGATCGTTCGCTGGGCCGTTCTCCAGGGCCCCTTCGCTCTGGTGACGATCACGCCGCTGGCCATCTCGCCGGTCGTGGCCGCGCTGGCTCTCGGCTGGTCCGCCTACCTGTTCTACTCGACCAATTCGGACGCCAACCGTCAGGGCCTTCACGACCATTTCCTCAAGACCCGGGTCGTCGCCGGCTGACCGTCGCGGTCTTCCGACGGACCTCCGCGCGGTCGGCTCGGGCCACTCAGCCAATCTCCGCCAGGCCGAGCTCGTCGGGCGTGAATGCCTCCAGGAGGAATTGGGAAGGCGAGTTGGGGTCGTAGACGAGGGTCAGCGAGCGCCGGGCTCGCGTCCAGGCGACGTAGGCGAGACGCCGCTCTTCCTCGAGGGTTCGAGCCGGGTCCGGCGCGTCGCGAAGCGACCGAGCCGACGGGAATCGGCCCGCGTCCATCCCAATGACCCCGACGTGGTCGAACTCGAGGCCCTTGGTGGAGTGTGCGGTCGCGAGCGTGAGAAGCGCGTCGTCCCGGCGGAGCTCGGCCAGCTTGGCGCGGTGGGCCGCGATCGCGGCGACGAAGTCCGGCAGCGATCGGTAGGGTGCCGCCCAGCCGATCATCGAGGCCAGCAGATCTGGCAACTCGATGGGCAGGAGATCCTCCTCGACGCGCTTGTCCGGGTCGCCGCCACTCACCCGGCCGGGCGGCCCGGCAGATATCGGAAGCTCCAGGTCGCCCGCTCGCGTCCCCAGGCGGACCAGCAGGGGCAGCAGTTCGCCCGAGTCCTCGCAGCCGGCGGCCGCGGCTTCCGAGCGGAGCAGCGCCAGCAAGGCGTCCACTCGGGGATCCTCGGAGAGAAGCCTCAGCCGGGGCGCCCGAAAGGCCATGCCGAGTTCCAGAGCGACGGCCGCCGCCGGCAGCAGCTCGGCATTCGTCCGGGCAAGGATCGCCCTGGTCCCGCCGTCTTGCGGCCACGACTCGAGAAGGCGGCGGATGCGGATCGTCTCGTCGGAAGCGTCCGGCGCGAGCAGGAGCCGGCCCTCGGCCCTGGGCCCGGGATTGATTGTCTTGGCGAAACGCTCGCTGTTGTGGGCGACCAGCCGAACCGCCCGCTCGACGACGCTGGCCGGACATCGGTAGTTGACCGTCAGGTCGATCCGCCGGAGGCCGGACAGCGACTCCGCGAGCCCGATTACCCGCCGGACATCTGCCAAACGCCAGCCGTAGATCGTCTGGTCGTCGTCGCCAACGAAGAAGACCTGGTTCTTCGGCGCCGCCAGCGTGAGGGCGAGTCGCAGCTGGCTGCGGTCCACGTCCTGCGTCTCGTCCACCAGCAGGTGTCGGCAACTTCGCGCCAGCGGGCCAGCACGCGAGGCCTGGCATCGAGTACCTGTAGCGCCCGACCGACCAGGTCGTCGAAGTCGAGGCCGCCCGCATCCTCGAGCGCCCGCTCGTATGCGAGGAAGGCCCGCGCCACGGGTCCAGGCTCGGGATCCTTCCCGACTTCGGTGGCCGTGACGCCGATGTCGAGTTTGAGCCGGCTGAAGGCGTCGTCGAGCTGACGGACGGCGCCGCGGGTGATGTCCGGCCAGAGGTCGCGCAGGACGGCCTCTCGATCGAGGAGCGGCTCCACGGACACGCCGGCGTCCGCGAGGATCTCCCGCCCGAGTGCGTGGAACGTCTTGACGCGGACCGCGCCGGGTTCCAGCCCGAGCGGCTCCAGCGCCGCGTCCACGCGTGAGGCCATCTCGTCCGCGGCGCGCTTGTTGAACGTGACCGCCGTGATCGTGGCCGGATCCGCGCCCGTGGCCACGAGCCAGGCGATCCTGGCGACCAGCGTCGTCGTCTTGCCGCTCCCCGCCGGCGCGACGCACAAGACCGGGCCCGGCGGCGCGGTGGCCGCGGCCCGCTGGTCTGGAGCGAGGCGATCGAGTCGTTCGGCAACGGCAGTGGGGAGCACCCCCGGAGGATCTCAGGCGAGACTTCACCGGGGCTTATCGGAGCGCCTTACGCCGCTCGAGCTTGAACCTGCTCGCCGAACAGGGCGCCGAGGTCGAGCAGGATCACGAGTTCCTCGCCGAGCTTGGCAATACCGCGGATGTAGGCCGCGTCGTAGCCGGAAGCGACCTCCGGGGTCGGCTCGACTTCCTCCTCGGACACCATCAGGACCTCGGTTACGGCGTCCACGACGAGGCCGACGCGCATGCCGTTGGTCCCGGCGACGATGATTCTGGTCGACTTGGTCGTCTCGGATCGGGCCTGTCCGAAACGGCTTGCCATGTCCATGACGGGGATGATGAGGCCGCGCAGGTTGATCACACCGTCGACGAAGGCAGGCGACGCGGGCACGGCGGTGCACTGCCGGAACCGGATGATCTCGAAGACGGAACTGATGTCGAGGCCATAGCTCTCCTGACCGAGCTGGCAGACGACCACCTGGAACTCACTCATGGGACTTCTCCTGCGCGGCGGGGTGATTTCCTCGGGCGGCCCGGACGATTTGTCCGGAGCCGCCGTCGGAGTCGTGGAGGGTTGAGAGGTTATGCGGCCCTGTTGCGCCGGGTCTTCGACGGAACGTCCGAGTCCGTACGGCCTCGCAGCGTCGCGATGCCGCTGGGGGCGCCGCCCGAGCGTCCTTCGAGGACAAATCGAGCAACCACCTCATCGAGCTCGTCGGCCATCTGGGCCAGGGATCCGGCGACTGGCCACGACCTCTTCAGCCTGGGCGCTCATCTCTTCGGTAGAGGCGGAGACTTCCTCGGCAGCCGCCGAGTTCTCTTCGCTGATCGCGGCAATCGACTGAACGGCGGTTGCCACGGTGCCGGCTGCCGATGTCATCCGGGCCGCGGCCTCATTGGTCTGGACGGCGATGGTGGCGATCGCGTCGGACGCCGCGACCACGCCGGCAGAAGCGCGACTCATGGATTCGACGTCCGCCGTGATGCGCTCGACTGCCAGCTTGGTGGCGGTGACGGAAGTGCTGATGGCGTCGAGCGAAACGCCGGCCTGGGCCGCAAGTTCGGAACCGTGCTCGACCTCGGCCGCGCCGGCGGTCATGGCCTTGACGGCCTCATCCGTGCCGCTCTGGACCTCGCCGATGAGGGCGGCGATTTCCTTGGTGGCTCGAGATGCTGCGCTCGGCGAGCTTTCGAACCTCGTCGGCGACGACCGCGAAGCCCTTGCCCTGCTCGCCGGCTCGAGCGGCCTCGATGGCGGCGTTGAGCGCCAGGAGGTTGGTCTGCTCGGCGATGTCGTCGATGGTCTCCACGATGGCGCCGATCTGGTCGCTCTTGGCTCCAAGCTCGGTGACTTTCCTGGAAGCCTGCTCCACGGTCAGCTTGATCCGTTCCATTTCTCGGACCGTCTCGCGGACGGCGTTCTGACCGTGGTCGGTTGCTTCGGCCGCATTTGCCGCCACAGTGCTGACCTCGGCGGACGCGGCGGAGGCGCTCTTGATCGCGCTGGCCATGTCGGTCAAGGCGAGCGATGCCGCTTCGACCTTCGTCGTGATGTTCGATGCGCCTGCTCCAACCTGGGCGATGATGCCCGTCAGATCGCCAACGGCAGTGCTCGTGTCGGAGCTTGCCTGGGCCTGCTCTGAAGCGCCGGAGGCGACCTGGTTGATGGTCTGGGCGATCTGCGTGGAGGCCGTGCCCGACTGGGTCGCCGCGAGGTTGAGTTCGGCGGAGGTGCGGGCCACGGAGTCGGCGGCAGTCTTGACCTCGCCGACCGTCACCGCCAGGCCGGCACGAGCCGTTTCGTAGGAGGTGATCGTGGCCTGGAGCTGGCCAAGCATCTTGTTGGTGACTTTGGCGGTCATGCCGATCTCGTCGCTGCCGAACTTCTCGATCGGATGGGTGACGGCTTTGACTTCGACGGTCAGGTCGTTTCGGGCGAAGGCCGCCAGGCCGTTCTCGAGGTACTTGGCGCAGTTGTCGGCCATGGAAGTGAGCGTGTCCTGGACCTTCCTGACGCCGCCGGTGATCGAGCGGGCGAGGAACAGGGCGAGGGCGAAACCGACGGCCATCGCGACCAGGAGCAGGACGAGGATCGAGGCAAGACCGAATTGATAGGTGGACTCGACCTGGGCGTTGAGGGCCTGGGCCTGCTTGTCGTTGATATCGGACAGCTTCACTACGTCCGACATGAGCGTCGCGCGGAGCGTGAGCAGCTGATCCAGGGAGCGCGCTCGCCGTGACGGCATCGTGCGCCTTGGTGGCGGATCGACCCGTGGCGAAAATGGGTTCGTATTTCGCGTTGGTTGCCCGGAAGTCGGCAACGACGGCGACTTCAGCATCGGTCAGCCCGCCGGCCTCATAAGCGGCGAGCCCATCGGTGATCGCGAGTTCGTCTGCCGCAAGGCCGGTGTCGATCGTCGTCTGGATGTCCGGCTTGTCGATTTCGACAATGCCGTAGCTCAAGAGCCTTGCGCGGTCGATTACCGCGGCGTCGACGGTGGCGAGCTGCTCAATCGGGACGGTCCCACCGGAGTAAGCGGTCTGAGAGTTGCTGTTGACGGAACCGAGGTTCATGACTGAAAGGGCGCCGATGACGCCCATGAAGAACAGGAGGCACCCCGCGGTTCCCAGCAACTTCATCCGGATGGACAGGTTGATCTTGCTCATAGCGTTCACTCGGTCCTCTTTGGGCGGCGGCTCAGCGGGACGGCCGGGCAAGTACCCAAACCGGAATCTCTGTGGCGATCCTTTTAGGGCATCGGGTGGTTCTACCGGGACGGAATACCTTGCATTGACCACTGCCGAGAAGAGCCAAGTTGTGGCCGCCGCGATCGAGGGTGGCCATTCGGCCTCGTAGCTAAGGGCAAATCCTCAGACCGATAGTCCCTTCTAGCGGGTCGCGATGTCAGGCGGGATGCCGAACCGGGCGGTGCGCGGACGCACCGGGGTTGCGGGCGCCTCGCGGCCCTGGATGGATGGATCGCTCCTCTGCTCACCCATCGCCGGCGCCTGGCCGGGGCTGGCGCCGCTACCAACTCTCGGGCCTCAAGCGGCCGTCGCCGGAATCGGCCTCCATCCGCACCACAACAGCCCCGGTTGGGAGTCATGATGCGACTGCCACACGATGGCCTTGGAGGGTGAGGGTGCGAACCGAACATCTGGCCCGAGTGGGCTCGACGCTACTCGCTGATCCTGGCCGTGACCGGTTGCTCGAACGCCGCGACGCCGAGCCCGACCGTCGCAAGCAAACCGCCGGGGACGGCGTCCTCTACCTCGACGGCAACGCCGATCCCAACCTTCGCTCCAAGTCCGACCGCCAGCCCAACCCCGAGCCCGGCCGCGAGTCCCCGGCAGATGGCCCAGGCCACGCTCAAGCAGGGTCCAAAGCTGCCAACCGCGCGCGATGGGCACGCTGCCGTTCGGCTGCCCGACGGCCGCGTCCTGATCATGGGAGGCATTCTTCCATTTACCGGCACCTGCGCCATGGCATGCACCGTTCCTCCCACAGCGAGCGTGGAGATCCTTGACCCCAAGTCGGGCAAGTTCAGCCACAACGGTTCGATGGCCGTGCCGCGTGAGTCTCCGATTGCTCTGCTGCTGGACGACGGTCGCGTGCTGGTGACGGCGGGCAGATACGGTGACTCGACGGTCGAAATCTACGACCCGGCGAGGAAGACCTCAGTGGTGGTCAAACCGCCCGCGGACATCCCGCGGATGCCGGTGGATTCCTCGGTCGTGCTGCTCGCCGACGGCAGAGTGCTCATTGCCGGGGGCTTCTGGGATGACGACTACCTGGCCACTGACCTCACATTCATCCTCGACCCTGCGAGCGGCACCTTGAGCAAGGGGCCGACCCTGGCCGAGTCGCGACAAGAAGCAACCGCGACGCTGCTACACGATGGGCGAGTGTTGCTGGTGGGCGGCGCTTCCTTCGCTAATAGCGTTGGCTCGAACAGAAACGACGCGGAGTTGATCGATCCGTCTCAACCAATGGTTAAGGCCAGGCTGCTCGACTCCCAGAACGCGGCAACTTCCGCGCTGCTCTCCGACCAACGCGTCCTTGTCGCGGGCGGGTGGATCGCCGGCGACCCCGCGGATTGCCTACCGGTGACCCCGCAGGTTTTCGATCCCGAGACCGAGAAGTTCACTCCGGTGAGTCCGATGAACACGCCGCGCATCGGATCGACCGCCATCCGGATCGAGGACGGCCGAGTGCTGTTCCTTGGAGGGATGACCGCGGAATGCCGGGTCGCAGCCACTGTTGAGGCCTTCGATCCCGACAGTGGCACGTTCCAGGTGATTTCGACCGGATTGCCGGCGCTGAGCGACTACAGCGCGACGCTGCTCGAAGACGGATCGATCTTCATCGCCGGTGGCGTGGATGACAACGGCATGACGGCAACGACCTGGTTCCTGGAGCCATGATGGTCCGGATAGTTGGGAACGTTGTTCTGCCATATGGTTATCGGGAGGGGAGAGAGTGCGACCCGAACGTCTAGCTCAACTTGGCTCGATCTTCCTGATCCTGGCCGTGACCGGTTGTTCGAACGTCGCGACGCCGAGTCCGACCGTCGTCACGAGCAAGTCCCCGGCGACGGCGTCCTCGATCCCGACGGCTACGCCGATCCCAAGCAGTGCGCCCAGCCTTACCGCGAGCCCGACGCCGAGCCCGACGCCGAGCCCGACCGCCAGCCCAACGCCGAGCCCGACCGCCAGCCCAACGGCGATCCGACCCCCAGTCCACGGCGGATGGCCCAGGCCGCGCTCCGGCAGGGTCCAAAGCTGCCGACCGCTCGCAACGTTCACGCGGCCGTTCGTCTGGCGGACGGCCGGGTCCTGATCATGGGCGGCTACTTTCCTCCCAAGGGCGACTGCGGCGCGATGGGGTGCGGAGACCCTCCCACGACGAGCGTGGAGATCTACGATCCCGGGTCGGGCACGTTCAGCCACTACGGCTCGATGGTCAAGCCCCGGACGTATGCAACGGCTCTGTTGCTGAACGACGGCCGCGTCCTGGTGTCGCCAGGGTTGTACGGCGACGCCACCATCGAGATCTACGACCCGGCAACAAAGACCTCAGTCGTGGTCAAGTCGCGCGCGGGTAGCCCGCCAATGCCAAGGGATCCCTCGGTCGTTCTGCTCGCCGACGGCAGAGTG
Source organism: uncultured Chloroflexia bacterium (assembly GCA_963816135.1). Classification (GTDB taxonomy): domain Bacteria; phylum Chloroflexota; class Limnocylindria; order Limnocylindrales; family CSP1-4; genus Fen-1039. The sequence continues at coordinate 483,153 of CAWFJD010000017.1, read as the reverse complement.
CTCATCGCCGGGGGCTCCACGGACGACACAGGTGGGACCTCGGACCTCACGTTCATCTTCGATCCGGCCAGCGGCACGTTGAGCAAGGGACCGACGATGATCGAATCGAGACAACGAGCGACCGCGACGCTGCTCCATGACGGGCGAGTGCTGATAGTGGGAGGCCTCTTCTACCTCGGCCTCCAGGGATCATTCAGACAGGACGCGGAGTTGATCGATGTGTCCCAGCCGCTGGCCAGACCCACTCTGATCAACAACTCCCCGGACGCGAGTACCGCCACGCTGCTCTCCGACGGACGCGTCCTTGTGGCAGGAGGAGGAACGTTCGACCTCGCTACGGGTTGCACGCCCGTAGCCCCGCAGGTCTTCGATCCCGCGACCGAGGAGTTCACTCCATTGAGTGCAATGAATGCTCCGGGTCTCGGATCGACCGCCATCCCGATCCAGGACGGGCGCGTGGTGTTCTTTGGAGGTAGGACGGCAGACTGCAATGGCGTGGATGCCGTCGAGGCCTTCGATCCCGACAGCGGCACGTTCCAGACGATCGCGACCGGTTTCCCGGAGCTGACCGGCTCCAGCTCCACGCTGCTCGACGACGGGTCGATCCTGATCGCCGGCGGCTCTGGTGCCAATGGCATGACGGGCGAGACCTGGCTCCTCAAGCCCTGACGATCAGCCGCAACAAGGACCGTCGGTCGGGAGTCATGATGCGACTGGGACCGCGGGTGGTTCTGGAAGGGGAGAGGGTCGAATGGAACGTCTGGCCCGAATGGGCTCGATCTTGCTGATGCTGGCCGTGGCCGCTTGCTCGAACGCCACCACCTCGAGTCCAACAGTCGGCGCGAGCGCTACTCCGTCCGCAATGGCGTCATCTACGCGCTCCCCGAGTCCGACGCCCAGCTTCGCCGCGATCCCCACCGCCAGTCCGACTCCCAGTCCGACACCCAGCCCGCGTCCGATGTCACCCGCCACGCTCAAGCGGGGCCCCAACTTGCCAACCGCGCGCGAGGGCCACACGGCCGTTCGACTGGCGGATGGCCGCGTCCTGATGATGGGCGGCGTCTTTCCATTTACCGGCATCTGCACAGGAATGGCGTGTACGAACGCTCCCACCAAGAGCGTGGAGGTCTACGATCCCAAGTCCGGTAAGTTCAGCCACTTTGGCTCGCTGATCGGGCAGCACCACTGGGCGACCGCTCTGCTGCTCGACGATGGTCGTGTGCTCGTGGCGCCAGGCGGCTACGACGACTCCACGATGGAAATCTACGACCCGTTCAAGAAGACCTCACTCGTGGTCAAGCCACCTGCGGACACACCGAAGTTGCCGGGGGCTTCCTCGGTCGTCCTGCTCGACGACGGCAGAGTGCTCATCGCCGGCGGATTCTGGGACGACAACTACGTGACCTCGGACCTCACCTTCATCCTCGACCCCGCCAGCGGCAAGTTGAGCAAGGGGCCGACGCTTGCCGAATCACGACTGGGAGCGACTGCGACGCTGCTCCATGACGGACGAGTGTTGGTGGTGGGAGGCGACTACTACGACCTCGACGGCAGGGGCTACTCCAGGCACGACGCCGAGTTGATCGATCCTTCGCAACCGCTGGCCAGGCCGACGCTGATCGAATCACAGACTGCTACAACTTCCGCTCTGCTCGCCGACCAACGCGTCCTCATTGCGGGAGGGGCAACCGACGACAGCTCCTCAAATTGTGCACCTGTTGCGCCGCAGGTCTTCGATCCTGAGGCCGAGGAGTTCACTTCTGTGAGTCCGATGACGTCGCCACGCAGCCGATCGACCGCCGTCCGGATCCGAGATGGTCGAGTGGTGCTCTTCGGGGGAATGACCGCGGAGTGCGCGCCTGCCGATACGGTGGAAGCCTTCGATCCGGACAGCGGCACCTTCCAGCAGATCGCGACGGGATTCCCGAGCCTGAACGGCTACACCGCGACGCAGCTCGACGATGGGACGATCCTGATCGCCGGCGGCTGGGGCGACACCGGCATGATCGCCGAGACCTGGTTGCTCAAACCCTGATGACGTATCCACGAGCTCTCTCACGGGCAGCAGTCGCGGCTTTGGGTCTGACGCTGATGAGCTGCGCGGGACCCGTTGCTTCGCCCTCGCACACGCCGACCCGGACATCGAGCCCGACGGCCACGACCCTGCCGAGCCCCACGCTCTTGCCGTCGCCGTCGGTCGCATGCACGCCCGACCTGGTGCTCCAGCAGGTCCGCTCGCTATACGCCGGTCAGGACTTCGAGACCCATTACCTGACCATCGGCGACAAGTTCACGCTTTCGATTTGGCTGGTGGATCCGGAGATAGATCCCGCCACGCGGCAGTCCGCCATGGCAGCGGCCGAGCGCCAGGCCGTGACACGCGGTCTTTCGGCCGCATACCAGCTGGTCGACCAGATCCCCTGCACGCGGCGCGTCTTCGACCAGGTCAACCCCATGATCGTGGATAGCCACTTCCAGCACTGGTACAAGGACTTCCTGCCGGTCAGTGCCTTCGTGGGACTGGACGGCCCTACGACGGACGAGTTGATTGCCGCGGTCGGGGCCGCAGGAACGGCCCTCGCGGAACCTCGCATGGTGGCGCCGCAGGCGCCGCAGGCGCCCCAGACGCTGCCGGCGGGTTCGTGCGGCTGGCCTGAGGCGCGAGCCGCCATCCATACGTATCTCGGGGCGTCGGAGAACTCGGCCGCATACCTCATCATCGGCGCCAGGCTCGTGCAACCGGGCAACCCAAAACCCAATTCAGCCGACGACGTCGGCGTGGAAGTTCAGTGGACCGTGCGCGGTACCGCGGACGCTGCCGATCCCCTGGTCCTCGAGCGCCTCGGCCACGTCGCGGAAGCGCTGGCCTGCCTCGCGCCGGCGATCGACTCGCTCGAGGCTTTCGTCGTCGATCCGGCAGGTCGGACCGTCGTGTATGCCGTAGTGCCGGGGTCGATCGCCAGGGCCGGCTTGACGCCGCTGCCTCCCGTAGGCGTGAGGCTCTATCACATGCCGCTGACGCAACAGCCGTAGGTCCGGCGCCGCCGGGTTATGCAGCCGGCACTGAAACCGGTACGTAGCCGCTCTGCTTCACGACGCGCTGGCCATCCGGCGAGAGCAGCCAATCCCTGTATGTGATTGCCGGGCTTCCCGCCGCCGCGTCCTTGCGCGTCACGACGTACACCTCGGCCGCGAGCGGGTAGGCACGCGAGGAGATCGTGGTCGACGTCGGCTTCACCCCGTCGACGCCGATCATCTTGACCTGCGGATTGGAGAACATGACTGCGGCGTAGTAGTAGACCGAGAAACCCAGGCCGAGTCTGTCGCCGCCGTCGCCGGTCACGGGGTTGCCGCCGATGGTGTTGTACGGTCCGGCCATGGTCTGAACCACCATCTGCGGGGCGCCTCGACCATCGCGGTCGTCCCCATCACCATCTGCTTCATGAGTTCCTGACTGCCGGAGTTGGGTTCCCGCTGGTAGGCATTGATCACGGCCGCCGGATCGCCAACGTCGATGCTCGCTCCACGCCACGTACTGATCTTGCCCGCGTAGATATCTCGCAGCGTCGAGAGCGGTATGTTCTCCGTGGGGTTCTTGGTGTTGACGAGGAACACGAAAGCGTCGAGCGCGAACGCGTGCGTCTCGAGCTCGACGTCCTTCGCCTTCGCCTCCGCCATCTTCGTCCGGCGAGGGCAGGCGAGCTTCCAGGAGTACGTCCGTCTTGCCGTCGATCAGGTTTACGTAGGCGTTGTGCGTTGTGCTGAACTGATTCCGGTGATCTTCGATGCGAGTCGGGATGAGACATCGGCGTTGGGATCGGGCACGTATGTACGCTCGATGTTCGCGGACGCCGGAGCCGACCAGACACAAGGAACGGCCAGCAGGTCGCAGGCCAGCAAGCGGGCGAGAGGCCCGGTGGTTGTGGATCCGTCCACGGCGGGGGTATGGGCGGCGAGCGCCGACCTCATCGTCGGAATGGCTGAGGGCGAGACCCCCGGCGCCGGCGCAGCCGGCGACGATGCCGGCCACGAGTCCGGCCGTGCCGACGGCGGTCAACCTTGAACGCAGGGTTTGCACGATTCCCCTCCAACAATCCGGCCCGACACCAATCGCTCGCCGCGGCAAGGCCGCGAGTCTATCGCGGTCTGTGACGAGAAGACAGGGCGACTTGGGGCGGCGGAGGTCCAACCTGGATCTGGTGTTGACTCGCTCATCGGCGAGTGCGATTGTCAACTCGTTTGGGGGTGCGAGCATGGCGGTTTCCTCGGGGATCAATAACGGCGGTCTCGGCCGGGACGCTCGTGGCGCGGCCGTTGCCGGTCTTGGCACGTGCGCTCTCAGCGCCTGGACCTGGTGGAGCGCCCGAGGCGGCCTGCCAACCCCGCAGGTCAGCGCCGTCATCTTGATCCTGCATCCTCGTCGGAGCGGCGTCGGGTCTCGCGTCCGGCCACTTCCGCCTCGCGCCGCTCTCCTGGGCCGCGGCAGTAATCGGCAGCTGGCTCGCCTACACCGCCACGTCTTCATCGATCCGAGCCTGCCGCCGCCGGATTCGAGCTTCTCGGGGCACGAACTCCTCAACGCGGCCTTTCTCGTGCCATTCATCGGCGGCGGTCATTTCCTGGGCGCGTGGGCCGAGATGCCACGTCGGAGATCCTTGTTGGCCGCGACGGTCGCCGGACTTCCCATCTGCGTTGCTGTTCTGTACGCCTGGTGGGATATGCCCGGCGACGTGGCCAGGAACCCGGGAGCGATCGCCCTGCTGGTCTGGGTCGGCAGTGGCATCGGCGCGGGATTGGTTTCCGGCCGCTTCCGCGATGCGCCGGCGTCATGGGCCGCGGCCGTCGTCGGTTTCATGGTTGCCTACGTCGCCGCGTATGCGATCGAACTGGGGACTGAGGGACCTGTCGAAGCCCTCTTTACGGGCCGCTGACCCTGCTGGTCATCATCGGGGGCGGTCATCTGGTCGGTGCCGCCGCCTTGACCGGAGGTCGCCCCCTTCGACAGGCCCCAGCCCCACGGGTGCCTGATCGAGATGTCGGAACAGCGTCACCACGGTCGCGGAGTCGGCAAGAGCGGCCGGCGAACGCCCACCGCGGGGAAGGTCGGACGCCCGAATTCGATCCAACGCGCGTCGCCGCGTTCAGCGACGCCGTCATGGCCATCGCCATCACGCTGTTGGTTCTCGACCTCCGATTGCCCGACACGGTCGCGCAGACGGATGCGCCCTCCAGGACCAGCTCAGAGCCCTGGAAGCGCCGTTCGTCGCCTTCCTTCTGAGCTTCGCCGTCATCGCGGTGTGGTGGAACGGCCATCACCGGCTCTTCGCCGCGCTGCGCCGGGGCGACCGCCGGATCCTCCTTTTGAACTTCGTCTTCCTCGCGGCGGTGGCGTTCCTGCCGTTTCCGACGTCCGTTCTCGGGCGCTCCTCATCCCTGGCGACGGCAATCGTTCTCTACGCGACGACCAATGTCGTCATCGGAGCCGCGATGCTGTTCGATGTGGTGGCACGCCAGCCGGTCCGGTCTGCTGGCGGCCGACCTGGACCCCCGGCAACTTCGGGCCTTCATGGCCTACGCCGCGACGGCCCCGCTCGTCTTCCTAGCGTCGATCCCGATCGCGCTGGCCAGACCGGACCTGGCGCCGTGGTCCTGGAACGCCATCTGGATCGTGGCGGCCGGCATGCGCCTCTGGTGGCGTCGCAAGGACGCCGGCAGCCGGGTCGAGGACTAGTTGCGCTCGTAGATCGTGGCTTGCGGGTTGGACCAGATCTCGTGGTAGCCGGCCGCGGCGATCTGGCTCTCGACCGCGACCACCATCGACTGGTTCAAGCCCGCGGGTTCCACGACCACGAACCCCGGTCTGGCCGGCGAGCTGGCTGGGCAGCTGATCGAAGCCGAGCAGACGGCCGCCCTCGGTGTGGATGTTCAGGAGTGGATTGAGTGAGATGGATGTCTCCATGGCTCCCGTGAACACGCCGATCGGGACCGAACTCCACTGCTGGAAGTCGCCGGCGATGTGGAGGACGACGCTGGCCGGTCCGAGCCTGCCCGAGGTCTCGAGCGAGCGGATCTCGTCGACGACCTCCTGGCGCGGAGCGTCGATGATTCTGCGTGGGTCTGGGTAGCCAAGGAACGTCCAGTAGCCCGTCTCCGCTTCGCGCAGTGCCAGACCGAGTGACTCCGCGCCCCGGTGCTCGCCGATCTGCAGGTTCGTCGCCTGTGGCGCCTCCAGCACCGACGTCCTGAGCGTGATGGGGCCGAGCGCGACCGGCTCGGTCAGCGGGTAGACGGATACCGCGAGGAGCAGGAAGACCGCGGCCGGGCGGACTACGCCGAGCCGTCGAAGCCTCCAGACCGACGAGATCGCCGCGGCGGCACCGAGGGCGAGCAAGGCCGGCAGCCAGTACTCGACCGTCTTGGGCACTTCGTAGTGGACGGCTTGTTCCGTCAGGCTGGCGACTCCGAACATGCTGGCCGCCGCCCACGCCGCCGCACCGGCTCCGATCGCGACTCCCCAGAAGGATCCAGCCGCGCCGCGGCCGGAGGAGCGCGAGCACGGCACCGACCACGCAGGCGGCCGCGAGCCGGCCGAACATGTCGAGCTGGACGATCGGATAGTCCTCAGCCAGATTGACGTGCGTCTGGGCGATCCGGAGCAGGACCGCGATCCCGATGACGATGAGGACGGCACGAGTGATGGCCGCGGTTTCGGCCGTGTCGAAGGACCAATCCGAGACCACCGAGGCGATGTCGGTCCGGCCGAGCGCCCGAACGATGAGGGCGATGCCGGCAGCGAGGGCGAAGGCCATGCCAACGCCCGCGGCGAGGGCCACGAAACCGAGCCACGATGGCGTCTCGATCGCGGCCATCGTCAAGGCTTGCGGGATGGCCATGACCGCGGCGCCGCCGAGGACCGGAATCAACCTCGGGCCGAGCTGGATCGGGTAAAGGACCAGAGCCCCCACAGCGGCTGCCAGAGCGAACGATCCGATCAGAGGATGCATGAGGATCGCCCCGCCGAACGCGAACGTGAGACCCAGGTCCGGTCGAAACGACGGCGCCGGTCGCCATTCGGCGATCACCCGCAGCTCGTCCGCCACACAGGACAGGGCCCAGAGCGCCAGCGGGAAGGCCGCGACGGTTCCGCGAGAGTCCGAAATCCGCAAGAACGTGAAGGTGAGCGGGAAGGTGAGGAGGATCCAGAAGCTCGCGCTCCCGCCGAACATCGCCGACGCCACTCGCCGAAGCGATACCGCCAGGAGAATCGCGAGCGGAGTGGCAAATGCGGCCTCGGCCAGGATCGCGTCCAGGTTCGTGATCGTCGTCAGCTGGCTCAGTGTCGCGACGTAGCCGAGCATCAGCCGCGAAGGCCCATAGATGGGCGAGGGTGAAGTGGTCAGGTTGGCGAAGCTGCCGAAGATTCGCACGTGCTCGACCGGAGCCACGTGGTTCGGGAGCACGTCCATGAACGGGACCGCGGGCGAGGCGAGCTGGATGATCAGCGGTCCTGCCCATATCGCCAGGACGAGCGGCCACCAGGCGAGCGGTCGCCGAAAGTGGAGCCGGACCGGCTTGCTCAGGAGTGACCAACCCGGTCGAAACCGGCCGGCTCCAAGGTAGAAGGCCAGGCACGCGAGGTGGAGGGCGACCAGTTCGGGCCAGCCGAACAGGCCCACGCTCCCCAGAACGAACAGGGCGGCCGAGTCGACGACGACTGCGCCGGCAAAGCCGGCCAGGATCAGGTCGGATAGCGACCGGAACGGTGACGTGGCGGTGAGCCGGACGACGATGGCGCCCGCGAGGATGTTGGCCGACAGCGCTGCCCCGACCAGGAGGGCGGCCGGACCGGTTGTGCCGAGTTGCGAGAGGATGCCGCGTCCAGGCACCGCCATAGGTGAAGCCCCAGTCTCTCGACGCGGCGACGACGCCGAGTCCCGCGACCAGGACGAGGCAGGCCATGAGCAGCAGGAAGCTCCCGTACAACGAGTCCAGGCTTCTGCCGAGCAGGAGCGCGACTAACCGGGCGCCTTCGGTTGCGCCGGGCTCGACGCCACTGTCCGCTGTCCCGGCCGCGGCGGGCGGACCGCCGGCCGATTCGGTGCGTTCGCTCACCGCCAGATCATCCCACAGCCCCTTTGCGGGCGACCCCTGCGTCCGCACCCTGGACCCGGACGGTAGGATGGTCGCGATGACGACCCTGACCCGGGACCGTTGCCCTTCTTGTGGAGCCTGGCTGATCCTCCTCGAGGTGGAGTATGTGGCGCCGGCCTCGCGGCGTTACCCCGACATAGGCAATCGAGTCGCCTATGAATGCCCGAGCTGCCACGGCATGTATGAGACCTGGGCGCACGATGCGGATCCGCTCGAGGAGATGACCCCCCTGCGCCGCTCGCTGCGCGACGAGCTGGCCCATCGGAGACCGTTCGAAGTCTCCTGAGGCATGTCGCCGGAGCGGCGCGCCGCCGGCGTGACGAACTGAGCCCACCGCCGAATGACAGTGGGCTCAGGGCTGGGCTCTGGTTACGTAGCGGCGCCGGGTTTGGGGCTCGGGTCTAGCCGAACCTCACTCCGATCCGCCTCGACTCGGGTCAGTGATTGGATTTGCCGTGGCCGTCTCCGTTGCCGAAGCCGCCCTGGAAGCCTTTGCCGTTCCGGGAGTCCGTGCCGGTGCCGTGGTCGCCGTCTCCGGACTTGCCCGCGGGCGTCGTCGAAGCCGTGGCAGTGGCCGCGGCATCGTCCTTGTCGGTCGAGGGTGCGCGGTCATCGCAATCCACGGCCGAAGCGGCGGCCTTGCCGGTGAGTGGCGCGGCCGTCATCGACGGCATGGCCGACGGGGTCTCCGAAGGCATTGTCGAGGGAGTGGCGCTCGGGCTCATCGTCGGGCTCGCGCTCGGCGAGGCCGTGGCGTCGTCAGTGTCTCCGCCCTGATTGCCGTCGACGTCCTTCGCTCCGTTCACGTCGTCGCCGTTGCGATCGGCGCCGGCGGCGCCGTTCTTGTCCACGTCCTTGACACCCGCTGGACCTGGGACGCAGCTGGCCGAGGCGGTAGGAGCGGCGGTCTTCGATGGGCTGGCGGTCGGCGACTCGGTCGCGCCTTCCACCTTAGAGGTTGCGTTTTCGGAAGCCGTGGCGGTCGCCGTAGCGGCTTGGGCTGGCCGAGAGACTGGCCGAAGCGGAAGCGCCCGGCGCGCCCGCGACTACGGCCGAAGACAGCAGGGCAAGCAAGGCTGCCGTGCCGACGAGGGCGATTGCGAGTCGCCCGGGGTTCACGTGGCTGGAGATAGTCCGCATTCAGACACTCGCCTTTCTGTTGCTTGTTGCGGCTGCGCATTGGAGCGCGTGTCACGGACTGCCGGAACGATCACCCGGCGGGCTTGTTACGGGCGTCCTGCCCGGCGCCGGGGCTCGGTGGCCGGTTGTCTCGCCAAGCGCGACCCGGCACTGCCCTCAACCGGGGCCGCCGAGTCTGCCGCCGACTCCGCCGCGGCTCCGCCGGCCCCGCACGAGGCCTAGAATGTCCGCCAACCAGGCTCCGGCGAAGCCGCACCGACGAGCCTCGGATCACCCGATCCGGCGGCAGGTATGAATTGAAGGCACGACCGCAGGACGGAGGAGTCCACATGGCGACGTTGATGGGGAGGGCCGGAACGGGCGAGGGTTCCGGTGATGTATCGGGCGTGGCGCTCGGCCAGCCGCTCATGGGTCTGACGTTCGACGACGTGCTGCTGATCCCGCAGTACTCGGAGATCCTGCCCGGCGATGCCAGCGTGGCCACCCGTTTCTCGCGCCACATCACGCTGAACACGCCCGTGGTCAGCGCCGCGATGGACACGGTCACCGAGGACCGGATGGCCATCGCCATGGCCCTCGAGGGCGGCATCGGCGTCATCCACCGAAATCAGGCGCCCGAGCGCCAGGCGGAGGAAGTCGCGGCGGTCAAGGCGGCGGTCGTTCCCGAGGAGCTCGCTCTCGCCAACGTGGATTCGACCCGACGTCTGCGAGTCGCCGCCGCCGTTGGAGTGGGCGTCGATTCGATCGCTCGAGCAGAGGCTCTCGTGAAGGCCGGGGTCGACGCCCTCGTGGTGGACACGGCCCACGGCCACACTCGCAACGTCATCGAAGCGATCCGCCGCTACCGGGCCGCCTACGGGACCGCGATCGACATCCTGGCCGGGAACGTGGCCACTCCCGAGGGAACGGCCGCGCTCATCGAGGCGGGTGCGGACGGAGTCAAGGTGGGCATCGGGCCGGGTTCGATCTGCACCACGCGGATCGTGGCGGGTGTCGGAGTTCCGCAGCTGACCGCGATCATGATGTGCGCCGCGGTAGCGCACGCGGCAGGGGTCACGATCGTCGGGGACGGGGGCATCCGCTACTCGGGCGACATCGTCAAGGCGCTGGCCGCCGGAGCGGATTTGGTCATGCTCGGCCGTCTTCTCGCCGTGGCGGAAGAAAGCCCGGGCGAGTCGGAGCGGGTCGGCGGTCGCGTCGTCAAGGAGTATCGCGGGATGGGCTCGCTTGGGGCCATGTCGGCCGGGAGCGATCGCTATCCGCAGATCGACCGCCATAAGCTCGTCCCCGAAGGCGTCGAGGCGCGCATCTCGGTCGAGGGCCCGCTCTCGGGCATCCTCTACCAGCTGATGGGCGGCATGCGCGCTGGCATGACCTACTGCGGCGCCGAATCGATCGAGGATCTGCGCGTCAAGGCGCGCTTCGTCCAGCTGACGCAGTCGGGACAGATCGAGTCTCACCCTCACGACATCGAGCTCGCGAGATCGGCTCCCAACTACCGCTAGCCCCAGCTCTTGAGTTCGGGGCGATCCCCCGCGCCAGAGTCGCTCGGCCGCGAGCCCTCCGGAGCCCAGGTGCGGCACGAGATCAGACCCGCCGTTCTTGACCGGCAATCAACGCGATCTGGCTCTCCGCTCGGCAAGGGACTATGTTCGGCGCCGCGAACTCGCGATTTTGGCCAGTCCTGGATGGCTTGACGTCCATATTCGGGTCGGAGCCGCCGCTCTCGGCTCTCTCGCGGCCGTCCGTGCGCCCAGTCCCATGCACAGCCCATCTCGGCGAATCGCGCTGTTGACCGGCAGTCAATTCCTGCCCGAAGGGAGCGGCCGGCGCGGCGCGAGTCCGGCGCCACGCGCACACGGAGCCGGGCTCGGGGGCCGGGTGCGTAGCGGAGGCCAGCCGCGGGCCAGCCGTGCCGCTACGCACATGGAGCGCCGCATCGCCGCCAGGCAAATGGAGCCAGCCTTAGCTAGGCGCCGCTCTCCAGATTCGCGTCGTGGTCCGTGAAGGTGGACCGCCAGGGCCCACACGCGTCGATGAACCGCTGCATCAGGGCGCGCTCGGCCTGGACCGTGTGGTTGAGGTCGTGGCCGGCCCACTCGGCGAGCATCTCCCGCAGGGTTACCTGGCCGTACTCGGCGTGCTCGCACGTTCGATCCAGATCGGCGGTCGACACTCGCTCGAGCGCCACGAGGCTCCGCTGGCGCGCCTCGGCCAGCCGGCGGGCAACCGCGCGCGGATCTCCGGATGGATCGGGCCTGGATCCGGCTGCCTCCGGGTTGAAAGCGGCCAGGCGTGCGGCCCCGCCCAGGAACGACTCGAGCCGGATCTGGAAGGCGCCCACCTCGGTATCGACGAGATGCGAGAGGCACTCGGCGGCCGACCATTGCCCATCGGCGGGGCAGCGACGGAGCGCCTCGGCGTCTACCGAATCGGTCAACTTCAGCCAGCGGTCGGGCGTCGTCACCAGGACCTGCCGAACGTTCGCGACGAAATCGTCCACCGTCTCCTCCTCCTGGGGTGCGCTGCCGGGCTGCGCGATCCGTGTATCCGGCGACGGCCAGTCTAGCCGGAGCGACTGCCCGGAAATTCCGGTCGGAACGCCAGGCCGCCTAGAATTGGCTCGTGACCCCGGATCTCGAAGCGACGCTCAAAGGCCTGCCCGACCGCCCCGGCGTGTACCTCATGAAGGACAGCCGCGGCACGGTCATCTATGTGGGCAAGGCGCAAAGCCTGCGCAACCGCGTCCGGAGCTACTGGCAGAAGCAGTCGATCGGGCCCGAAGGCCAGCTCGTCCGGAGCGTCATCGACAAGATCGCCGACCTCGATTACACGATGACGGACTCCGTGTCCGAGGCGTTGCTGCTCGAGATCAACCTGGTCAAGCGCTACCGGCCGCGCTACAACGTCCGGCTCAAGGACGACAAGAGCTACCCGTTCATCAAGATCACCATGGCCGAGGATTTCCCGAGAGTCGAACGGACCCGGCGATTGCCGGCCGATGGCAGCCGCTACTTCGGGCCGTATGCGTCCGCGTCCAGCGTCGACGACGCCATGAACCTGATCCGGCGCCTCTTCCCCTTCCGGACCTGCACCCTCGACATCCACGAGGGCAAGAAGGCGATCGAGCGACCGTGCCTGCTGTACCACATCAAGCGCTGCCAGGCGCCGTGCGTCGGCTACATCGGCAAGGACGACTACCGCGCTCAGATCGGGCAGATCGAGCGTTTCCTCGAGGGCCGGCAGGAAGTGGTCGCCCGAGAGCTGCGGCGCCAGATGGACGAGGCGTCCGCCGCGACCGAATACGAGCGCGCCGCGGCCCTGCGGGACAAGGTCAAAGCCATCGAACGGACGATGGAAACCCAGAAGATGGCCGCCCACAAGGCCACCGAGGAGGACGTGCTCGGACTGGCCCGTCAGGACACTCAGGCGGCAGTTCAGCTGTTCGCGGTCCGGGGCGGAAAGATGGTCGGCCGGGACGTGTTCCTCCTCGACGCGCCGCGCGAAACCGACGATGCCATCGTCCTCTCGGGCTTCGTCCAGCAGTATTACGAGCGTGCCACCAGCATTCCGCCCACGGTGCTCATGCCCTGCCTGCCGGAAGACGCCGCGGATCTGGAAGCGTTCCTGAGCGCGAGGCGTGGCACCGCCGTCCACCTTCACGTGCCGCGGCGCGGGGAGAAGCGCGAGCTGCTCGAGCTGGCCGCCCGCAACGCCACCGAGACCATCGCCCGAGAACACGCTCGGTGGCTGGCGGACCAGGGCAAGACGCTCTCCGCGCTGGAGGAGCTTTCAGAGGCGCTGGATCTGCCCGGCCTGCCGACGCGGATCGAGTGCTACGACATCAGCAACTTCCAGGGCGCCCAATCGGTCGGCAGCATGGTCGTCTTCGAGGACGGCAAGCCCCGGACGGGCGAGTATCGGCGTTTCCGCATCAAGGAAGTCGTCGGCGCCAACGACTTCGCAAGCCATCAGGAGGTTCTGCGGCGACGCTTCCGCCGGATCAAGGCCGGCGAAGAGGGCAACGCGGAGGAGCTGCGCTGGCAGCTCCCGGACCTCGTAGTGATCGACGGCGGCAAGGGCCAGATGTCGGCGGCCAAGGAGGTCCTCGACGAGCTCGGGTACCACGATCTGGCGGTGGTGGGCCTCGCCAAGGAGCGCGAGGAGATCTTCCGGCCGGACCGCGACGAGCCGGTACTGCTGCCGACCACGTCGCCGGCCCTGTACCTGATGCAGCGGCTCCGCGACGAGGCCCACCGCTTCGCGATCACGTATCACCGCGCCCTCCGCGCCAAGGCGGCGACTCACTCGGCATTCGACGATATGGCCGGCGTAGGCCCCAAGCGTCGCGCCGCGCTGCTGCGGGTCTTCGGCTCCGCCAAGCGGGTCCGCGAGGCGCCCGTGGAGCAGGTTGCCGCGGTTCCCGGGATCGGACTCTCGCTGGCGACGAAGATCAAGGCGAGTCTGGACGAGTAGGGGAGCGGGCCCCTTACGGGTGGCTTCCCCGGGTCCACCTCATGGCTCCGCGGGCGACGCGCGACGGCGCGTCCAACCCTGGTATCATCCCGCCTCGTGCGAAGACTGCTGCCGATCCTGATTCTGCTTCTGGGCGCGGTCGCCCTCTATATCGACTTCTGGCCGGGCACCACCGGGGTGGGAAGCGGCTCGAGGTTCTTCCTGCTGAGCGACATCAACGCAGGACCAAGTTCGCTGCTCCAGACCAAGCTCGGCCTTGATCTGCGGGGCGGCTTCGAGATCACGTATCAGGCCGTCGACCCTTTGACGCGTCAGCCGGTCGATCCGGGTAGCTCCACGATGGACACCATCCGATCCATCGTCCTGCAGCGCGTCGACAGCACCGGCGTCTCCGAACCCATCGTCGAGACCGTCGGATCCAACGAGATCCTGGTCCAGGTGCCGGGCGCGAGCAACAAAGACGTCATCGCGAACCTCGTCGGCCAGGCCGGCGACCTCGAGTTCGTGCTCCTTCCGAAGGCCGACTACGGCACCGGTGCCGCAATCACTGGAGCGGCCGCGGTCCCAGGGACCAAACCAATTCCGGCCGAAGGCTCCCAGATGGACCCCGCTCTCCTGGCGACCGCGGAATTCCATGGGCGGGACCTGAACGCGGGGCTCATCAATCCAGAAGTCCAACCCAACGGCGGCGGCAAATGGGAGATCGCGTTCGGGTTCAATAGCAACGTCGCCAGCAGCTTCGAGACCTGGACCGGGCAGAACGTCGGCGGGTACATGTGCATCACGCTGGACGGCAAGGTCCAGTCCTGCCCCACGATCCAATCCTCGCTCACGGGCGGCAAGGGCGTGATCACCGGCGGCTTCACGCAGGCCGACGCGAAGAGTCTGGCCACGATCCTGTCCTACGGCGCCCTTCCGTATCCACTCAACGAGCTCTCCAGCACGGACGTCCCGGCGACCCTCGGTTCTTCGTTCCTCAACCAGACGCTGCTCGCGGGCGGGATCGGCATCGGACTCGTCGCCATCTTCATGCTGATCTACTACCGGCTGCCGGGCGCGATTGCCGTTCTGGCCCTCAGCTACTACGGCGTCGCGGTTCTGGCGATGTTCCGGATCGTGCCGGTGACGCTGACCCTGGCCGGCATCGCGGGCTTCGTGCTCTCGGTAGGTATGGCGGTCGACGCCAACATCCTGATCTTCGAGCGTACGAAAGAAGAGTTACGCACGGGCAAGTCGCTCCCCACAGCGATGGAGGCGGGCTTCAACCGTGCCTGGAACTCGATCCTCGACTCGAACGTGTCGTCGCTGATCACCGCGAGCATCCTGTACTTCGGCGGCTCGTCGACGATCAAGGGCTTCGCCCTGGTCCTGATCATCGGTGTCGCGACCTCGATGTTCACGGCCGTGACGGTCTCGCGAACGCTGCATGCGGTTCGTCGTGCACCAGGAGTTCGCTCAGAAAGCCTGGCTGTTCGGAGTGACGGACGAGGAGTTCCAGGCTCGGGCGACGACCTCACGGTTCACCACCCGACGGGAGGCTCGAGGGCGTGTTTAACGTCATCGGCAAACGCAACTGGTTCTTCCTCTTCTCCGGCCTGATCCTCGTCCCCGGCATCATCTTCATCCTCCTGACGCCGCTCACGAACGGGAAGGCCGGGCTCCAGTTCTCGATCGACTACACCGGCGGCACGGTCTGGCAGTTCGAGTTCAAGAACCCCAACGTTTCGATCGATGAAGTTCGCAAGGTGATCCAGGCGCAGCCGAAGATCAACAAGGACTTCTCGCTGACGCAGGACACGCTCGAAGCAGTTCACGCTCAGCACCAAGCAGGCGGACCTCATCGAGCTTCCGACGCTGCCGCCGACGCTGCCGCCCGCGCAGGCGAGCGCCTCGGCGAGCGCCGTCACGGCCGCGAACGCAAGCGCCTCGGCCAGTGCCGTTGCGAGTGCGGGAGCCAGCGCGGGAGCGAGTGCTCAGGCAAGCGCGGCCGCAAGTGCCGTCGCCGCCGGAGCGTCTCCGACGCCGGCGCCGAGTGCGTCGCCAACGCCCGCCCCGTCGGCGAGCCCGAGCGCCACGGCCATACCCGGCTCGGTGAAGAGCGTCGACGCGCAGGGCCATACCTGCGACCTCCAGATCCCCAAGTCCGGCGAGCTCGGTAAGCTGGCCACCGCCCTCCAGGCCGATCCGGCTCTCGGGCCGATTGCCTGCACAGGCCTGGAGAACACGGTCGGCGCGGTGGTGAGCGCTCAGCTCATCCAGCAAGCCGTCCTGCTGATCCTCGTCGGGTCGCATCGGAATCCTCATCTGGATCGGCATCCGGTTCAGCAGCATCAAGTTCGGCGCCACGGCGCTGGCCGCCCTGCTCCACGACGTCATCGTGGTCGTCGGCATCTTCGCGATCCTGGGGACGATCTTCGGAGTCCAGATAGACTCGTTATTCGTGACGGCGATGCTGACGGTCATCGGCTTCAGCGTCCACGACACGATCGTCGTCTTCGACCGGATTCGCGAGAACAAGACGCGCCACGCGGGCGAACCTTTCGACCAGATCGTCAACCACTCGATCATGCAGACGTTCGGCCGGTCGATCAACACCAGCCTGACAGTCGTGATCACGCTGCTCGCCCTGCTGCTGTTCGCCGGAGGTGCGATCCACTACTTCGTCCTGGCCCTGTTGATCGGCATCATCTCCGGGACGTACTCGTCGATCTTCAACGCCAGCCCGCTGCTCGTGGTCTGGCAGCTCTGGGAGGACAATCGCCGGGCGGCTCGCCTGGCGGCTGCCCGAGGTCGACGCTGAAATCGGCTTCCAAAGGCCGGCGGCTCCAGCCGCCGGCCTTTTCTTTTGCCCCGAGCGTCGTCGAGAGGGCTCGCGATGAGCGGCGAATACGTCGGCGATAAGCGGCCCGTGGCATCCTGAGCGGCATGGTTCAACCACTGTTCAAATGGCGCCTGCCCGCTCCCGTGTCCGTACAGCGCGGCTGCGTGGATCTCGCCAAAGAGCGCGGCATTTCGCGGCGGCTGATGGTCCTCCTGGCGGCCCGGGGAGTCACGACCGCCGCGGATCTCGCCAGCTTCCTGGCCCCGCCCGAGGAAGGGCTGCACGACCCGGCACTGCTGCCGGACGCATCCGCCGCGCTTCGGCGAGTGGACCAGGCTCGGGCGCGGGGAGAACGCGTTCTCGTCTATGGCGACTTCGACGCGGACGGGTTGTGCGGCCTCTCCATCCTGGTGCTGGCCCTTCGGGATCTCGGGCTGGACACGGCGCCGTACGTACCCGAACGGCTGGGCGACGGGCACGGCCTTTCGCTCCGGGCCATCGAGCGAGCCGTCGCCGAGAGCAGGACCCTGATCGTGACCGCGGACTGCGGGACGAGCAGCGAGCCGGAGATCGCTCTGGCCCGGGCACAGGGCATCGACGTCCTCGTAACGGACCATCACCACGCGCCGCTGATACCTCCCTCGGCCGTGGCGGTCGTGAACCCGCTGCGAGCGGACAGCGAGTATCCCGAGCGTCGACTGACGGGCGCGGGTGTCGCCTGGAAATTCGCCCATCTGCTGCTGCGCGAGCGTGGCGGCGGAAGCGGACGGCGGGCTGCCGGCGCGCGTCCGGGCGATGGCGGACCTGGCCCTGATCGGCAGCGTCGCGGACGTGGCGCCGATGCTCGGAGAGAACCGCGCCATCGCCAGCCTGGGGCTCGAAGCCCTGCGGCATCAGCCGCGGCCCGGTCTCGCGGCGCTGATCGCCCGCGCAAATCTGGATGGCGCAAAGATCGACCTCGAGGACATCGGGTTTGCCGTAGCGCCACGTCTGAACGCCGCGGGACGGATGGGCGAGGCCGGCCGGGCCGCTCGGTTGCTCCTCGCGGAGGACGCGGCCGAGGCGGAGGCGCTCGCCGAGGAGATCGACGGAGCTAACCGAGAACGCCGGGAGATTACCCGCGCGGCGCTGGCCGAAGTCCGCCGCAGCCTTCGGATCGATTTGCCGGGCGAACCGGACGCCGAAGTGCTGGCGCTGGAGATGGTCGAATTGGTCGTGGACTCGGCCGCGGCGGGCTCGATCGTTCCGGCGGCCTCCGTGACGGCGCTCCAGATGCTCCCGATCGCGCCGGCGGCAACGAAGTCGCCAGAGACGCTGCCGGAAACGCTGCCGGCGGCAATCCTGATCAAGGGCGAGTGGCCGGTAGGGATCGTGGGTCTGATAGCCGGCCGCCTGGCCGACGACCTGTCGAGGCCGGTGATCGTGGCCACGACCCTCGACGGCGAAGCCGGAAGCCTCCGCGCCTCGTGCCGGAGCGGCGGCACCCTGAACCTCGCCGAAGCTCTCGTCGACTGCTCGGATCTGCTGATCCGCCACGGGGGCCATGAAGCCGCCGCGGGTTTCGACATCCTCTCGGACAACTGGGCCGCCTTCTCCAGCCGTTTCCTGGAGCTGACGCTGGCCAGGGCCGTCCCGCCCTCGAAGCCCGAGATCAAGGTGGACATCGTCCTGCCGGCCGATTCGGTCGATTTCGGGTTCGTGCGGGAGATGGGCTTGCTGGAACCCACCGGCCCCGGCAACCCCAGGCCGAATGTCGGCATCACCGGCTTTCGCGTCGTCAGGGCGCGCGCGGCCAATGGAGGCCACACCCAGCTCGTTCTTCGCCGGACCAGGGACGTGCTCGACGCGATCGCATTCCGCCGCCCGGACCTGGCCACGGCACTCCATGAGGGCGATCTGGTGGACGTCGTCGCCCGCGCCTCCGTCCGGACGTTCGGCGGCCTGGAGACCACCCAGCTCGAAATCCTCGACGTGGCCGACGCCGGAACCCAGATCCCTGAGTCGTAGCCGCGGCAGGGCTTGGGCCAAAGTGAGTGCTCCACGGCCTTGACGTGGTCAAGTGGCCCGTCGCGGGGTTCTCCGCTCCGGTAACCTTCGCGACGTGAGCAGCTACCTCGATCGACTGGCGGTCCGGTCGCGGACCGTTGGCAGCGTCCTGTGCCTGGGCGTGGACCCCGCGCCGGAGGCGCTGCCCGCGGGCTTCGCCCCGACTCTTACGGGCGTCGAGCGATTCTGCGAGGTGCTGCTGGAGGCGGCCTTGCCCTACGCGGCCGCGGTCAAGCCGAACCTCGCCTTCTTCGAGGCTTTCGGCCACGAGGGAATTGCCGCCCTGGAGCGGCTGCGTGGCAGGGTTCCTGCGGCGGTGCCGTTTGTGGCCGACGCAAAACGGGGTGACATCGGCAGCACGGCCGCCCGTCAGGCTGTGGCTCTCTTCGACGTCCTCGGCGCGGACGCCGTCACCGTGAACCCATATCTCGGGTCCGAGGCCATCGCACCCCTGATCGAGCGTGGCGACCGCTTCGCGTACCTGCTCTGCCGGACATCGAATCCCGGGCGCCGGGGAGCTCCAGAACCTCGAAGTCGCCGCCGATCCGTCGCTCGGCGCGCCGGCGGAGCCCCTCTACGCGCGCCTCGCCAGGAGAGCACAGGCATGGGGCCCGGGCGGAACCGTCGGCCTCGTGGTGGGCGCCACCGCCCCGTCGGAGCTCGATCGAATTCGATCGGTCGCGCCCGGGCTGGCGTTCCTCGTCCCCGGCGTTGGGGCGCAGGGTGGGGAAGTGGAGCCCGTGCTTCGACTCGGACCGGCCACGGCGTCTCCGGCCGCGCCGGGCTCCGGACGCGGTCTCCTGGTGAATATCTCCCGCGGCATCTCGGGCGCGGCTAAGGGACCGGGAGATGTCGCCGAACAAATCGCCGCGGCGGCCCGCGATTGGTCCGAGCGCCTTAGCCTCGAGCTCCTGGCCGCGAGCGAACCGAGCGCCATCGGATGAGCAAGCCCGCGTCCATCGACCCACGTCAGACGGACCTCATCGACCTCTCCGTCCGCCTGATCTCGCCCCTCGTGATCCTGTGGATCAGGCCGTTCGGGATCATGACTCCGGGCTTCCTGCCCAACCTGGTGGTGGCCGTGCTGGTGTCCTTCGGGGCGGCGGGCTGCCTGTGGTTCTACGTGGAGCGCCGCTTCGACCCGTTCCGCGGGCTCATGACCTCCAACCCGCCGGCCCCAAAGGGCCTGCTGCTGGGCGCCGGGGCGGGGATCGCGGTCTTGTTCGTGCTCAGCAGGATCCTCGGCGTGCCCGCGAGCGGCCAGCGGTTCCAGTGGGACGACAGCATGCTCGGCGTCGCGATCGTCCTTCTCGCCTCGGTCTATGTCGCCGCCGCCGTGGCGATCTGGACGGGAGATCGGGCCGTGACGCCGGTGGCCCCGACTCCCGGACAAGCCGCGATCGGCAAGCCTGGTGGCCCTGATCAGGCGCCATGCGGACATGGAAGCGCTGGCCTGGCTGGCCGACGAACCGGACGACTCCGCACTCGCCGTGGTCAACGCGCTTTCGCACAGCACCGACCCGCGGGTTCGCAAGTGGATCGCCTCGAATGCCTCGGGACGCTTCGGCGTCCTGGTCGTGGACATGCTCGAGCGCATCGCTCAGACCGACGAGGACCCCGATGTCGCCGACCGGGCCCTCGATCGTCTCGTCGAGCTGGCTCCGGAAAAAGGGGAGCCCTTCTGGCCCGCCATCAGGGCTCGGCTCAAGGCCGCCAGTCAGGTCGACGTCGACCTCGCCGCCTGGAAGTTGCTGATCATGCGCGATCCGCTGCTCCGCGAGGAGATCGAGAGCGTCCTGGCCGACTGGCCGGACACGGAATACCTCGCAGCAGTCTTTCGAGGTCCTGGGCTGGTGTCTGGACCGCGACGTGGCGGAAATCACGGCCAGGATCAGGACCGAGGATCTGGCGCGCCTGCCGTGGCTGATCAGGGCCGCGTTCTACCTCGACAACGAGCACATCTGGGACGCGATCGCCCACGCCGCCGAGAAGGGCACGGACCATCGCGCCAAGCGCTACTACGCGAGAGCCATGCGCGAGCGGTACGCGAGCGCGATCGCCGGACCTCGGAGATTGACCCGATCCCAGGGCCGAGAGGGCGCCGGGGGATCGTCGCGCTACTATGAAGTCATGGCAAAGAACGCGGACGCGCCCGAACTGGCCGGCTCGGCTGCTGGAGCGTCGTTCTCCGACTCGCACGGAAACGCCGACCCGGGCGGGCAGTCGAACGGTTCGCCAGCACGAGCCCGAGCAGCACGTCGTGATCCTGAGCGGTCTCTCCGGAGCCGGCAAGACCGCCGCCACCAAGTTGTTCGAAGACCTCGGCTACACGTGCATGGACAACGTGCCCGGAGAGCTTCTGCCGGACCTCGCCGAGCTCGTTTCCGTGGACCGGCAGCGCTTCGAGAAAGTGGCGATCGTGCTCGACGTCCGCGCCGGAAACGCGCCACTCGCGCTTGCCGCGATGCGCGGCGCTCTCGAGGGCCGCGGCATCAAGCCCCGGGTCATCTTCCTCGAAGCTCGCGACGAGGTGCTGATCCGCCGCTTCTCCGAGACGCGCCACCGGCACCCGCTGGGCGGCCGTCGCGGCATCGCGGGTTCGATCGCGGAGGAGCGCAGGCGCCTGGATCCCATTCGCGCCGACGCAGACATCGTGGTCGATACGTCCGATCTCTCGCTCCGGCAGCTCAAGGAGCGGATCTTCGCCCATCTGAGCGACGTTCCTTCGGACGAAGGCCTCGTCTTCCAGCTCATCAGCTTTGGCTTCAAGTACGGGGTTCCCCTCGAGGCGGACCTGGTGTTCGACGTTCGGTTCATGGAGAACCCGTATTACGTGGACTCGCTGCGGCACCTCTCCGGGCTTACTCCCGCCGTCCGCGACTACGTCATGGGACAGCCGATCGCCCAGCAGTTCTTCGACTTCCTGGCGCGCTTCCTGGAGCTGACCGTGCCCGGCTTCAAGAGCGAGGGCAAGACCCGCCTGACGATCGCCATCGGCTGCACCGGCGGCTACCACCGTTCCATCGCCATCACCGAGGAGCTGCGCAAGTGGCTCGACGAGAAGGGCTTCGGCACCGTCGCGGTGTTCCACCGCGAACTGGAGCGCGGATGAGGCCCTCGCTCAAGCTCCCCGGGTTCAACCTCACGCTGCCAACCCTTCGTCGCTGGCTGACTCCCGGTATCGGTTTGAAGCGCTGGCTCGTGATCGTCTTCGCGGGCGAGGCCTTCCTGGCCCTCGCCGGCGCCCTGCTCCTCCGCCAGCTGTATCGCGAGTACGACTTCTCGGGCAGTCCGGGTCAAAGCGTTCTCTACGTGCTGACCCTGCAGTTCCTGCCCTACTGGCTCCGCGGCCTGATCGTCGGCGGGCTCGGGGTGGGCCTGTTCATCTACGGATCCTGGCGAGCCATCCGCGTCCTGATGGGTCCGTTCCTGAGTTCGGACGCCAACCAGCCGCTCGTCGAGGTCATCTACCAGAAGCGGTTCCTGTCTCGCGGGCCCAAGATCGTGGTTTTGGGCGGTGGCACGGGACTTTCGACGCTGCTGCGCGGGATCAAGGAGCACACCAGCAACATCACGGCCGTGGTCACGGTCGCGGACGACGGTGGTTCCTCGGGGCGGCTTCGCGAAGAGCTCGGGATCCCGGCCGTCGGCGACATTCGCAACTGCATCGCGGCCCTGGCCGACTCGGAGCCGCTGATGGCGCAACTCCTGCAATACCGATTTCCGGGCGGGACAGAGGCGAGCCTGGGCGGCCACACGGTGGGAAATCTGCTGCTCGCGGCCATGAACTCGGTCCAGGGCGACGATTTCGAGGAAGCGGTCCGGCAGATGAACCGTGTCCTGGCCGTCCGCGGCCAGGTCGTGCCGGCCACGGCGACGCCCGTGGTCCTCCACGCCCAGCTCAAGGACGGGGGCCTGGTCAGCGGGCAGTCGGAGATCGCGAAGGCCGTCGGGATCGATCGCGTCTGGCTGACGCCCGAGGACGTGAGTGCCTGTGACGATGCCAGACGGGCGATCGAGGAGGCCGACATGATCGTGATCGGGCCCGGCAGCCTGTACACGAGCATCATGCCCAGCCTGCTCCTCGACCAGATCACGGACACCATCCGCCAGTCCGCGGCTCTTCGCGTCTTCATCTGCAACGTGGCCACGCAGAACGGGGAGACGTGGGGCTACGACCTGGTGGACCACGTCGCCGCGATCGAGCGCCACGTGGGCCCGGGTTTGATCGACGTGGTCCTGGCCAATAACAAGTTCGACGCCAGGCGTCGCGGCGGCTACGAGGCCCAACCGGTCAAGCTTCGCTGGCCGCCCGTGAGGGCGCTCGGTGGCCTGGCGATGCCGCGGCTGGTCCTGGACGAGGTCGTGGACGCGGAGAATGCCCACCACCACGATTCGGCGCGACTGGCGGCGGCCCTGATGCGCGTCTACGAGCGCGAGGCAGATGGACGGCGGCGCTCCCGGATCTCCAGAACGGCCTAGCGGAGTCGCCGGAGTGATCGTGGGGTCCGGCCGGTGACGACCGCGGAGCGCGACCTCGTCGATTCCCTGCGTGCCGAGCTCGCGGTCATCGTCCCGCCGAGGCGATGCTGCCGGGTCGCCGAACTTGCCGGCCTGGCCGGCGCATCCGAAGCCCGACGGCGAAAGACGATCAGGCTAGGCCTCCGGCTCGGCGGGCCGCACGCGGAGCGACCGGGGGAGGGGACTGTGGCTGCCGACCCCGCGGTCGCCGCTCCAGCCCCCGAGTTCGATTGGGACAAGGCCGCCGAGCATTGCCGCGTGGCGTACTTGCGCGGTCGCTTCCTGGCCCACGGATCGCTGAGCCTTGCCTCCGGCCGCACGCACCTTGAATTCGTGGTGCCGATCGAAGAAGCACGTGCCTTGTGCGTGCGCTTCGGCGAGATGGAGATGCCGGCGGCCTGGCGGGTGCGCCGCGGGCGGGGCGTCGTGACGTGGAAGAGCGTCGAGACCGTCGTCACGTTCCTCAAGACACTCGGCGGCGGCGCGTCGCTGTTGGAGCTGGAGTCGCGCCAGGTTTCGCGTTCGGTACGCGGCGATCTGAACCGGGTGATCAACGCCGAATTGGCCAATCTCCAGCGTGCGGTTGGGGCCGCGGCGCGGCAACTGGAGGCGATCGCTGCCCTCGAGGCGGACGGCCGCCTGGGCGAGCAGCCGTACGTGGTTCGTCTCGTCGCGGACGCGCGCCGCGATATCCCCGAAGCCACGCTGACCGAACTCGCGGAGCGGCTGGAACTGCACCGCTCGGCCGTCCAACGGGCCCTGGACCGAATGGAACGCCTGGCCCTCCACCCCGACGAGGGCGTTGGCCGGCGCGGCGGCTCGCGGGCCTAATTGCCGGCATTCGGGGCCGATGGCTCGACCCGGCAGATGCAGGGAGTCGCGAAGGACCGCTCGCCGATCTCGGACCCGCTGGCGTCGTAGGCGATCAGATTCTTGAAGCCCGCCGAGCCAGGCCACCAGGCCACGAAGAAGCCGTCGCTCACAGTCGCCTCGACGTTCACGCCATCCTGGCGCTCGATCACGACCTTGCCGGCGTCAGTCTCGCCCATTACCGCGACGGCCGGCGCGATGCCATTGGTGCCGCCGCCGGTGAAGCCGAAATGATCGACGCCGATATACGGGGCAGTCGCGCCGCTGATCCCGGTGACGCTCGGGTCGTATCCGCCGTGCCCGTTCGGCGTCAGGAAGCATGCCCAGTAGTCGCCCTGACCTCGATAGAAGAAGAGGGCGACCGCGCCGCGCTGGTCCTGCAGCGTCAGATGCAGGACCGTCTGCTTGCCGAGGATAGGCAGGCAGCTGGCATCGGCCACGGCCCGCATAGCCGGGTCGTTCTTCGTCGGGATCGGTTGCCAGCCGGCGTAGGCGGACCTGGGCGGGTTACCGCCCGGTGCCAGGCCGAAAGTGAGCGCGAACGCCAGGACCACCGCGGCCGCGACGCCGGCGAACGAGAGCCCGCCCAGAACCCGCCGTCGGTGGAGCGGGGGATGGGTAGGGGCAAGTGCGAGGGGCGCCTCGACCGGCGCGGCCTCCATCCGGTAGCGGCCGAAGACGCGCTTGATGTCGGCCGCGAGCTGTTCGTCGTTCATTCGGTCACCTCCGCGAACGCCGACGCACCCAGCATGGTGCGAAGCGTTCCGAGTGCTCGATGGAGATGGGCGCCGACGGCGCCGACCGTGATGCCGAGCGTCTCGGCCGTCTGTTCGGCGCTCAGGTCGAGCAGAATTCGAAGGGCCACGACCTGGCGCTGCCGCTTCGGCAGCCGCCAGACGGTGCGGAGAAGCCAGGGGTCGATCGGCAGCTCATCCTCGACCGCGATCTCCGGCGGTTCGGGGGCTTCGCGCTGCCAGACCCGCCAGCCCGAGCGGTTGTGGTTGAGTGCCACGCGAATGACCCAGGCTTTCGGGTTCTCGTGCTCGGAGACCCGGTCCCACCGTTCGAGCGCCCGAGCGAACGCCTCGTGCACAGAATCCTCCGCGCGCTCCGGATGGCGAGTGGCCAGCAGCACGGCTCGATAGACCGAATCGATCGCGCCGCGGTAGAAGGCTTCGAAACCATCCGCGTTCGCAGGATCGGTCAAGAGTCCGTCGCTCCGTGTCGAATCATCGGCCGCCACTCCAAAGACGCACCAGAAGCCGGCCGCGTTTACACGAAGTTCGCACGAGGAAAGAGGTCAGCGACGGCCCATCACCCGCCGGAGCTCATCGTCCACGGTCTCGTTGAACTCGATGACCCAGTTCTCGAGGGCGAAGAGGACGTACAAGGACGCGGCAACGGCGACAAGGAACAGGACGACCACCGCTCCGATCGCCAGCGCACTCTGGACGAACGCGGCGATCGCGGCCGAGCCCAGGAGGCCCGCGTACAGCGCCGCCAGAATCACCGCCGTCCATCGACGCCGGATCTGCCAGAGAACGACGAAATCGGGGAAGAACTGGAGCGATCTATACGCCTCGCCGACGGACATACGCTGAGCTTCGATATGCCCGATGGTCGCCGGATCTTCGGTCCCATCCGTATCGCCCGGATCGTTCGACCAATCGATGTCGTCCAACTCGCGCCCTCCTCGTTGCATCTTTTCTATTGGACCTCATTCCCGTCAATCAGGTTCGGGTCCGACTGACACTCGCCGGCGGCCGAATTGGCGTGCCACGAGGGGCCGACTGTCCCGCGCGGGCCGCCTGCTCACTCTGTCAGAATTCCCGGCTATGAGACCTGTGATTATCGCTGCCAACTGGAAGATGAACACCACCCCCGCGGACGCCGGACAGCTTGCCGCGACCATCGCCGCCCGAACGGAGGAGCCGGGCGTCACGCGAGTCATTTGCCCGCCATACGTCTGCCTGGCCGCCGTCAAGGACGCCCTCGCCGGCAAGAACGTCTTCGTCGGGGCACAGAACGTTCACCACGAGCAGGGCGGGGCGTATACCGGCGAGATCTCCGCCGCGATGCTCAGCGGCCTGGCGACCTGGGTCATCATCGGCCACTCCGAGCGCCGCCGCGATCAGAAGGAATCCGACGAGCTCATCGGCAAGAAGCTGGCCCGCGCCCTGTCCGCCGGCCTCCGGCCCGATCCTTTGCGTCGGCGAGCTGCTCGAGGAGCGCGAAGCCGGTCGAGCCATCGAAGTCGTCAGCACCCAGCTCAAGGGCGCCCTCGCGGGCAAAGACATTGAGTCGCTCCTCGCCGGTGGCTTCGTGATCGCGTACGAGCCAGTCTGGGCGATCGGCACCGGCCGGACCTCATCCGCCGCCGACGCCGCGGCCATGGCCGAAGCCATCCGTTCCTGCCTCGCCGCGGATCTCGGCTGGAACAGCGCCGCGGAGCAGGTTCCCGTCCTGTACGGCGGCTCCGTCACGGCGGCCAACATCGGCGAGTTCCTCAACGAGCACTCGATCGACGGCGGTCTCGTCGGCGGCGCTTCCCTCAAGCCCGACGAGATGGCCGGCATGGTGGCTCGCGCCGCCGTGACCGCGACCGCTCGCGCCGCCGCCGCGGGAAAAGGCGAATGAGCTCCGTGCCTTCCGCCGGGCGCCCCCGGCCGATCGTGCTGGTGGTACTCGACGGGTTCGGCATCGGCCATATCCCCTCGGTGGACGCCATCGCCCAGGCTCGAATGCCCAACTACCTCGAGATGCTCGAGCGCTGGCCCCACAGCTCGCTCGAAGCCTCCGAAGGCTTCGTCGGTCTGCCGGACGGGCAGATGGGCAACTCCGAGGTTGGACACCTCAACCTGGGCACCGGCCAGCCGGTTCTCCAGGATCTGCCTCGCATCGACAAGGCGATCGAAACCGGGAGCTTCTTCGAGCGGCCCGTTCTTGCTCGAGCTCTGCGCCACGAGCCAAGGAGGACGATCGCACCCTCCATCTGATCAGCCTGGTCGGTCCCGGCGGCGTCCACGCCAACGACCGGCACCTCGTGGCCGTGGCCAAGATGGCCGCGGATCAGGGAGTCAAGCGAGTTCGCGTCCACGGTCTCCTCGACGGCCGGGACACGCCGCCGCGCTCCGCGATCGATTTCGTGCCGGACCTCGAGAAGCGCCTGGCGGCCGCCCACCCGGATGCCAAGATTCGCCACGATCGGCGGCCGCTACTACGCCATGGACCGCGACAAGCGCTGGGAGCGGACCGGCAAGGGCTACGAAGCCATCGTCCACGCCGTCGGCCGACTTCCACGCCCCGTCCGCGACGGCGGCCGTGGAGCAGGGCTACGCTCGGGGCGAGAACGACGAGTTCATCGTGCCCACCGTCATCGACGGCGTGGACCACGGGTCCATCGCCGACGGCGACGCCGTTCTCCACTGCAACTTCCGCGCCGATCGCGCCCGCCAGCTCAGCCACGCGCTCGCCGACGCCGATTTCGCGGGCTTCGACCGAAATGCCACGGCGCCGATGCCCGAAGGCATCCTCTACGCCACGATGACCGAGTACGAGGGCGATCTGCCGGTCAAGGTCGTCTTCGGTCCGGAAGTGGTCCCGTCCCTCGCCGAAGCGGTCAGCAAGGCCGGCTGGACGCAGTTCCACGTCGCCGAGACGGAGAAGTACGCCCACGTCACCTACTTCTTCAACGGCGGTCGCGAGGAGCCGTGGCCGGGCGAGGACCGCAAGCTCGTGCCGAGCATCAAGACCGTCGCCACGTACGACCTCCAGCCCACGATGGCGGCAGCCGGTGTCTGCGACGCGCTCGTGGAGGCGATCAACGGCGGCAAGTACGACCTGATCGTCGCCAACTTCGCCAACCCGGACATGGTCGGCCACACGGGCGTCTGGGACGCCACGGTCACCGCCTGCGAAACCGTTGACGCGGCCCTCGGTCGCGTCGCCGAGGCGGTCCTCGCGGTCGATGCCGACGATCCTTCCGCCCCGGGAGCCGTGATGTTCGTCACCGCGGACCACGGCAACGCCGACGAGATGAAGGACGAGAAGGGCAACCCCGTAACCAAACACTCGCTCAATCCGGTGCCGCTCGTCGGTATCGGGCGGTGCATGACGGGCAAGCGGCTTCTCGACGGTCGGCTCGCCGACGTCACTCCCACGCTCATCGACCTCGGCGGCGTGCCCGCCTGGCCGGCGGTCGTCGGGCACTCGCTTCTGGCGGACAAGTAACGGCACGAGCCAGCTCGCGGATCGCACGTCGGTCCGCCCGAGGCGGACCGACGTGCTAACATTCGCCCGCTGTCCGGCAGCCATACGAGGTTTCCCCCGACGTGAACGCACCCATCGCCATCGGCCAGGACATCATCGGGATCTTCCTGATGATCTCGATCCTCATGCAGGCGCGAGGATCGGGCCTGTCCGCCACCTTCGGTGGCGACTCTTCCGTGTATCGAAGTCGCCGGGGCATCGAACGCCGCCTCTGGCAGTTCACGATCCTCCTCGGCGATCCTGTTCTGCTTCTTCTCCGAGGCGAGCTTCCTCAATTCATTGAGGCGGCCCAGCCCGGAGCCGGACGGCATCCCAGCCTGGATCCATCGCGCGGGTCCCGAAACCCGTGTCGACGCTGCCCGGCCGCCGAGATCGCGTCGATGAAGACCCGAGATCGCATCGCGATCGGCGGAATGCTGCTGATCCTGGCCGCGATCGGCGCGGCCTTGCTCATGCCCGCTCCCGGCCAAACCCGTTGCGTCGCCCACGCCGGCCCTTTCCGAGGTTCCGTATCGGGAGGGCGTGCTCGGCCATCCGAGCTCGATCAACCCGCTCACGGCCCGCACGCAGGCCGACCGGGATCTGGTCGCCCTGCTCTTCCGCGGCCTGGTTCGAGAAGGACCCAACGGCTCGCTCCTGCCGGACCTGGCCAAGAGCTGGACGGTCGCGGACGACGGCCGCACCTACGTCGTTCCAGATGCGCGACGACGCCTTCTGGGAGGATGGCTTCCACGTAACCGCGACCGATGTCGTCTTCACGGTCGGCCTGCTCCAGGACTCCCGGTATGCGGGCCCGGCCGGGGCGTCGTGGCAGGGCGTCCACGCGACAGCGACGGGCGTCTACACGGTCCAGATGAGCATGTCGCTGGCGAACGCGGGCTTCCTGCGGCTCGCGACCCTGCCACTCCTGCCCGAGCACCTGCTGAAAGACACGACTGTCACCGACATTGCCGATTCGAGCTACAGCGCCAGGCCGATAGGCGACGGTCCCTTCCGGATCCTCAAGATCGACTACTCCCACGCCCTCCTGCAGCGGGTCAGCTCCGTGATACCCGCCACGACGGCCGGCCCGACCGCCAGCCCGACACCCTCCCCACAGCCGAGCCTGAGCCCGTCGGCGACCGCCTCCCCAACTCCGACCGCCAGGCCCACCCCGGTGCCGACGCCCGCCCAGAACCCGGCGGCTCGGCGGCCGCCGTCCGCGACCACACCGCC
The DNA here is from genome assembly GCA_963816135.1 of uncultured Chloroflexia bacterium. Classification (GTDB taxonomy): domain Bacteria; phylum Chloroflexota; class Limnocylindria; order Limnocylindrales; family CSP1-4; genus Fen-1039. Next base: position 453,644 of record CAWFJD010000017.1, on the reverse strand, counting down.
CACCGCGGCACCAACTCCGTCTCCGACTCCGGCGCCGACGCCCACGCCCAGTCCGAGCCCGACGCAGTTCATCGACCTCACGCGGCAAGGTCCTGACCCAGATCGGCTCGATGGAGCTGGTCTTCTACGACGACCCGGCCGCGGCCGCGGCGGACTTCAAGGCGGGCAGGCTCGACGCGGTGGGGGATCTGCCGCCCGATCAGACCGCCGACGCGGCATCGGCCGCGGGGGCCAGGGCCGTGCCATACCAGTGGGCGAGCATGCTCGGCGTGGTCCTCAACCAGCGGCCCGACCACCAGGAGATGCGCGACGCCAACGCCCGGACCGGCTTGCTCGCCGCGATCGATCGGCAGAAGCTCATTTCGACCGTGCTTGGCGGACGGGGCTCCAGCCACCGAGCTGCCGCATACCGGCCTGGTCGCCCTCGTACGACCTGGGCGCCGCCACGGCGATTCCCTACAGCCCCTCCGACGCGGCGACCTATCTCAGCGACGCCGGTTGGAGCCTGGCAGGCGGGCAGTGGTCGCCCGGAAGCGAGCCCTTCGACCGCCTACTCGCTGGAGCTGCTCAGCCCCACGCAGTCGAGCAATCGAGCTCCTGTACTCGACCGCGAAGTTCGTGGCCGATTCCTGGCGGGCTATCGGTCTGTCGGTGACCATCGACGCGGTGCCGCTCACGACCTACCTCGATCGCCTGGACAGTGGCGACTTCACGGCCGCGGTCGTGGACTTCCAGGTGGGACTCGAGCCGGACTTGAGCCCGCTGCTCCTCTCATCGCAGATTGGTTCCGGCGGGTCGAACGTGTCGGGCGTCCAGGATCCGGTGCTGGATCAGCTCCTGCTCGCCGCCCGCAAGACCGTCGACCCAGCCGATCGTCTGGCCGCCCTGCAGGCTCTCGAACAGTACCTTTCGACGACCGTGCCGATCCTGCCGCTGGGCTATCGGGAGTACGACCTGGTGGTCAGCGGGCACGTCCAGAAGCTCCTTTCCAACCAGATTTCGGATCCCTCAGGTCGATATTGGGATGTGGTAGACTGGCGCCTCGCCAGCGACCGGTAGCACCGGTCGTTGTGTGCGCCGAGGTGGCGGAATGGCAGACGCGCTAGCTTCAGGAGCTAGTATCCGCAAGGGTGTAGGGGTTCAAATCCCCTCCTCGGCACCAGGTAACCTACTCGGCGCAGCGACGTAGAGCCGTCGCAATCTCTCGTGCCCAGGTGGCGGAATTGGTATACGCGTACGTTTGAGGGGCGTATGGAGCAATCCATCCGGGTTCAAGTCCCGGCCTGGGCACCACCACCTTCCCTGGCGACGACCAGCCTGTGAGCGAAGCGCGCAGTACCTGCGCCGCGCCCCGGATCCGCCAGAGTCGGTTCGATTGGCGGTTCTCGTGGCCCACCGATTCCGCTAGAGTCTGGCTCGCGGGCGGTTAGCTCAGTGGTTAGAGCGCCTCGTTTACACCGAGGATGTCGCAGGTTCGAATCCTGCACCGCCCACCACATTCCTCCTCCGGCGAGTCGTGCCCGCGGCTTATGCGGACTCCCGCTCGTTCGGATTGTCCGGCGCGTACCGGACGCGGACTCGGCCGGGCAGGCTCGCGAGGGCCATCAGGCCGCCGGTCGCGCACATCGCCGCGCAGAGCGACGAACAGGAAGGGCGGTCCGGCGGCGTCGTAGAGAAGGCCGCCGACCACGTTGCCTGCGATGGCCGCGATCCCGGTCGCGGTGCCCTGGTAGAGCGCCTGGCCGGTGGCCTGCAGGTGCGCCGGGAGCAGCTCGCTCGATCGTCAGGACCATGCCGACCGTCATGGCGCCGTAGGCGACGCCGGTGATCGCCCGCGTCGCCACGATCGCCTCCGGCGAGCGCAGGACGGCCCACAACAGGAATGCGAGCCCGTACAGGAACGCGCCGGCGCAGAACATGCCCCGCAGGCCGATTCGATTGGCCAGCCGGGCCGCCAGCATCATGCCCGGGATCTCGGCGAAGGCCGACACGCCGAACGACAGGGCGACGTCCGACGCCTGGCCGCCGAGGCCCACGATCCGCAGGCTCAGGAACGTGAAGCTGACGATGACCGCGAACCAGGTCACCGCGACCGCCGCGAGGATGGGAAGGAGATGCGGCTGGGCCGGAAGGCCATTCCGGTCGAGCCGAAACGCGACCTGCGCAGGCATCCCCGCGGGAGCTCCGCCGGCCTCGCGCCCACGCCGCGGCCGTCCCTCGCTCGACGTCCGGAGCACCGCGAGAACCAGCACGATCGCGAAGACGATGTACGCGACGCTGGCGACCCCGTAGCCCAGCCGGTCGTAGACGAATCCCACGGCGATCGAGGTGATTGCGAACGAGAGGCTCGCCAGCAGCCGGATGCGCCCGTACTGCCGGTCCGGGTCGTCGAGGAGATGACCGCGACGGAGTCGGCGAGAGCCAGCAGGACGCCCTGGCTGCACCCGAAAGCGACCACGAGACCGCCGAGCACGAGTCGGCGGAACGGGCATGGCGATCCCGCGGCGACGGCGATGGCGACGAGCGCGCAGATCGCGAGACGTCGTCCGCCGGCCCAGGACGCGATCGCCCAGATGGCCCCACACGGCGATCGCGCCGATGAGGCCGCACGCGCTGACCGGCGGAGACCGCGCCGATCTGGGCGGGACTCATGCCGCGACCGACAGGATGACCGCCAGGAATGGGTTGAGCGCCGCCGTGGCCGAACCCAGCGCCAGATAGGTGAGTCGAAGGGCTTTCACGGTCAAATCGTAGCCGGGCTGGGCTCGAACGGCCCCGGCCGAACCTTTGGCCTGCCGGCGCGGTCTAGCAGATCGGTAGCTGGGCAGGTGCCCGGGCCACGCGCCCGGAAGCGTGCCCGCTACCGCCAAAGCCGGCTGCTAGACTGAAAACCCGCACGCTGCTGTTGCGGCCAACATCGATCGGAGGAAGGGACAAATGACGTCCCGCTAATCATCGTCGGCGTCATCGTCGTACTCGCCGTCGTCCTGATCCTGCATCTACAACGGTCTGGTCACGAAGCGCAACCGCGTCGACGAGGCCAACTCGCAGATCCAGGTCCAGCTCAAGCGCCGCCACGACCTGATCCCGAACCTGGTCAACGCGGTCAAGGGCTACATGGACTTCGAGAAGGGCGTCCTGACGCAGGTGACCGAAGCCCGCGCCGGCGCCATCGCCGCCGGCGCACAGGGTCCGGCCGCCCAGGCCCAGGCCGAGAACGTCCTGACCGGCGCCCTCCGCTCGCTCTTCGCCGTGGTCGAGAACTACCCGCAGCTCAAGGCCAACGAGAACGTCCTCTCGCTGCAGGAGCAGCTGACCACGACCGAGAACCAGATCTCGTTCGCCCGCCAGCACTACAACGCCACCGTCCTGGACTTCAACAACTCGCTGCAGGTCTTCCCGAACGTCCTGATCGCCGGGCCGCTCGGCTTCACCAAGCGCGAGTTCTTCGAGGCCGAGCCGGAGGCCGCCGAGGTCCCGGTCGTCAACCTCGGCTCGTAGCCGCAAACGGCACAATCGGGCTGCGCGCAGTCGGCGCAGCCCGCTGCCTGAGGCGCAAATTCCGGTGACTACCTTCTACTCCGAAGAGTCGGCCAACCGCCGCAACTCGTTCCTGCTCGCGATCGTCGTCGTCGCCGTTCCTGGGCGTCTTCGGCTACATCATCGGCTACGTGATCGGCTACGAACAGCGGCAACGAGGTCGCCTTCGGCATCGGCGCGGTCGCGATCGCCGTGGCCTTCGGGATCCTCAGCGCGCTGGGCTCCTACTTCGGTGGCGACCAGCTGGTGCTGGCCAGTTCGCACGCCCAGGAGGTCACGCCCCAGCAGGCCCCGGGCCTGTACAACGTCGTCAACGAGATGGCCATCGCGGCGGGCGTTCCGATGCCCAAGGTCTACGTCATCGACGACCCGTCCCCGAACGCCTTCGCCACCGGCCGCGATCCGCAGCACTCGTCGATCGCGGTGACGACCGGCCTTCTCCAGAAGATGAACCGGGAGGAGCTCCAGGGCGTCATCGGCCACGAGATGTCGCACGTCCGCAACTACGACATCCGCTTCACGCTCATCGTCGGCGTGCTCGTCGGCAGCATCGCGCTCCTGGCCCAGCTGTTCCTGCGCTACACGTTCTGGTTCGGCGGCGGCCGCTCGAACCGCGACAACGACAGGGGCGGCGGTGGCGGCTTCGCCGTCGTCATGCTGGTGATCGGGGTCGTCCTGGCCATCCTCGCGCCCATCTTCACGGCCCTCGTCCAGATGGCCGTGAGCCGGCAGCGCGAGTACCTGGCCGACGCTTCGTCCGTGGAGTTGACCCGAAACCCGCACGGCCTGGAGAGCGCCCTGGCCAAGCTCGCCACGGACAACGAGTCGCTGCACTCGGCCAACGGGGCGACCCAGCACCTCTACATCGTCAATCCACTCAAGAAGCTGGGCGGCGGCTCGGCACTCTTCTCGACGCATCCGCCGATCGTCGATCGGATCAACCGGCTCCGCCAGCTCACCGGCGATCCGCCTCTGGATCCGGCCGCGGTGCGGCAACTGACCGGCCTGGAGTAGGGGAGCGACGCCTTTCGCCAGGGCGCGGGAGCTTTCTTGCAGCGTTTCGGTCCCGCGTGGTACCTTTCCCCGCGCCGACGGGCAGCCAGTTCGTCTGACCGGGCCGAGATAGCTCAGTTGGTAGAGCACGCGACTGAAAATCGCGGTGTCGCCAGTTCGATCCTGGCTCTCGGCACCAAACGAACTGGCGTGGTTTTCGAGCGGAAGTGGCTCAGTTGGTAGAGCATCACCTTGCCAAGGTGAGGGTCGCGGGTTCGAGTCCCGTCTTCCGCTCCATTTTTCCTTGCTGCCGACCCGGACGGCGATCCGCCGAGAGCTCGACCCTCTGCCCCTTCGTCTAGTGGTAGGACAGCGGACTTTGGATCCGTTAGGCGAGGTTCGAATCCTCGAGGGGCAGCCAGTCTCCGCGGGGCGCACATCGAGCCCGTCCGAGCCTAACTGAGTCGATCACATACGCCGGTTCCCCTGCCGGACCGTCCGAGGCGACGTACCCAAGTGGTTAAGGGGGAGGTCTGCAAAACCTCTATTCACCGGTTCGATCCCGGCCGTCGCCTCCACTTTCCCCCTGGACCACCGGCGACCGCCGCCGCTGTTAGGCCTCCGCCTCAGACACTTCGGGGCGCCAGGCCCGAGGCACGAATTCCTCGTCCAGGTCTTCGGCCAGCTCGGTCAGCGACTCGGCCAGGGAAGCCTGGTCGTCCTGGGAGAGCTTCAGGAAATGGAGCCCGATCAGGAGCTGCTGGCCCGAAGGATCGGCGGCGTCCTTCTCGACGCGGACCACTTCGGCCTCGCAGTCGAATGTCCTCGCCGGCGTGAGTTGCAGGGTCGCGTCCAGTCGCTGGGCGATCCGGACCGGGAGAGAGGCGACGCAATACACGCCTCCGACACTCACGTTGGTGCTCATGGCCGGCACCGGGTCGGAGTACTCGTCGACCTTGAGGTACAGCGGGATCGACAGCGGAACGCGGGCGTGCTCGCGCCTGGAGGGCGGATCCCACAGCCGAGGCCGCCTCAGGACGACTACCGTGCCGTTGCGGCCAAGATGCCAGAGCACGATCGTCTCGGCCGTTTGGGTCGGCCGGTTCGGATGGCGCAGAACGAGACGGACCTGCCGGCCGGGATCGAGCGGAGTCCCGAGCGGAGCGTCGATGGCAATCCACAGCTCCTGACGCGTGAGATCCGCGATCGCGGCAGGATGGGATTGCCACTCTTCTCCGGTGAGCGTCTCGAGCATCACCTGGGTGGCGATCGCCGGTTCTTCCTGGAACTGCCTCACGTCCTCTCCTGGCTTCGGGGAGTCTCTTTCTCTAGACCACTCGGCCGAACCGGACAGTCTTTGAGGCCGTTTGCTCATCTTGTGCGCACCTCTAGGCAGCGATGCACGAGGAAAGCGAGCCGAGCGGGGCTTGTCGCACTCCGCAGTTGCTCAATGTAAAGCAGAGTTGTCCCGTCTGGTCCAACCCTTTTGGCCTAGGAAGGTCAGGCAACTAGCATCATCAGATGCTGCCCTGCCATCCTGTGGGCTAGAGGGGATGCCCACCACCGATCCCCTTCGCGCCACCTGGCCGGCCCGGGTTCTGATTGCCGACGATGAGCCGTTGGCCAGAGCGCTGCTCCGCCGGATCCTCGAGCCTGCCGGCTATGAAGTCACCGAGGCGGCCACGGGTCGCCAGGCTCTCGATTTGACGCGCGAAGACCTTCCCGACCTGCTGATCCTCGATATCTCCATGCCCGACATCGATGGCGTGGAGATATGCCGCGAAGTCAAGAACGACCCTGCCATGCACCTGACGCCGATCATCCATGTGACCGGCTCGACGGTTCGAGAGGAGCGCCTTCGAGCGCTCGAGGCAGGCTCGGATGAGTTCGTCGGCAAGCCGTTCGACATCGAGGAGCTGCTGATCCGCGTCCGATCGCTCCTTCGGACCAAGCGCGTGACCGACCATCTGGTCAGCAGCGAGGCAGTGGTAGTCGCGCTCGCGAGAACGGTGGAAGCTCGTGACAACTACACCGAGAAGCATCTCCGGCGTGTCGCCGACAGGGCGGTCGAGGTTGCCCGGCGCATGAGCATGTCCGAGCGAGATAGTCGAAGGCGTGCGTATGGGCGGCCTGCTCCACGACCTGGGCAAGATCGCGGTGCCGGACCGTGTGCTGCTCAAGCCCGGGCCGCTCGATCGTCAGGAGTTCGCGCTCGTGAAGAAGCATCCAGAAGCCGGTGCGGAGATCGTCCGGCCGCTGCGCTCGTTCGAAGCGCCCGAGCCCGTGGTCCTGCATCACCACGAGCGGTTCGACGGCACCGGCTATCCGTATGGGCTCCGCGGCGAGGAGATTCCACTTTCGGCCCGCATCGTCGCGGTAGCCGATTCGTTCGACGCCATGACGACCGATCGCCCGTATCGCGCCGGCATGTCGCTCGAAACCGCCTTCCAGCGGCTCGAAGACGGCAAGGGGGAGCAATGGGACCCGGACGCGGTCGATGCCTTCCTCGCCGCCTACGCCGGCACCGTGCAGACCGGCTAGATCCCGAGACTGGGGCGGCGGTGGCGCGAGGCTCGCCATCCGATAGTGGACGCCGCACGCTAACCTTGCGCTGCGGGCCGGAGTGGCGGAATTGGCAGACGCGGCGGACTTAAAATCCGCGGCTCCCTGTGGAGCGTCAGGGTTCGAGCCCCTGCTCCGGTACCAGGGACACGAGGAATCGAAAAGGCGGGTCGCCGTGGTGGCGACCCGCCGCTGTTTCCGGTCTGCAGTTGGAGCCTAGAGTGTGCCGAATGTGGGTCGCGATGTCGTCCATGAGCGTGAAAACGTTGGTGCCGAATGCCGTGAACACACCGATGACCACTAGTGCTATGAGTGCCAGGATAAGTGCGTATTCCGCGAGACCCTGTCCTTCCTCGCGGCGAAGGACCGAGAACAATGAGGCCTCCTTTCTGAGCCGCGGGGCATGAATTGTCAGGTAGACCGAGCCAGTAATAAGAAAGATGATCAAAGGCCCGGCATCCCGACCGTCAGCATATGCCAACGAGTTGAGACCGCTGCATAACTTTCGTACTGCAAATGAGCTGTGGCGGCGGTACTTGCCCCAGTTCCGATGAGCTAGCGTTGACAGCACGCCACGGGCACGTCCCGGCGCCCGTGGCCACCGACCCGATCGCGGGCCCGAAAGCCGAGGAAACCGAGCCTGCTATCATTCGCCGGTCCTTTCGGCTCCGACCGACCGGCGTTGCCGCTCGCGCATCGGGGCATCCCCATGGGAAGGAGACACTGGCGCATGCGCCGATACGAACTCATGCTGGTCCTGCGTCCGGACTTGCCGGACGACAAGGTCCAGGGCACTCTCGAGCGAACCGCCCGAGCCATCGCGGCCGGCGGCGGCCAGATCGTCAAGCAGGCCCCGTGGGGCCGCCGCCGACTGGCCTATCCCATCGACCATCATCGCGAAGGGTCGTACTACGTCCTGCTGTTCGAGGCTCCGCCGACGGCCATCACGGAGCTCGAGCGCGGACTCCTCATCAGCGAGGAAGTCCTCCGCCACCTCGTCACGCGCGTCGAGCGCCCCGTCCGGGCAGCCCGTGGCCGCGGCACCGAGGCTGAGGCTGACGTGGAAGTGACGCTTGCCCGTCGACGAGGAAGAGCCCGACGACCAGGGCGAGTTCATCGACGAGTCGGAGAGCGAAGCGGCGCCTGCCGCTATCGACTGAGGCCGCGACCCGGCTTGCCGGCCGGGTAGAGCGGTACGGAGGGAAGCTCGATGTCGCTCAACAAGGCGATGATCATCGGCAATCTCGGCCGCGATCCGGAGATGCGGTACACGGCCAACGGCCAGGCCGTCACGCAGTTCACGGTCGCCGTGAACCGCAACTACAAGGACGCCAGTGGCGAGTGGAAGGAAGAGACGGAGTGGTTCCGCGTCGTAGCCTGGGGACCCCTGGCCGAACGGACCGCCGAGTACCTTCGCAAAGGCCGCAAGGTCTACGTGGAAGGACGCCTGCAGACTCGCAACTGGGAAGGCCAGGACGGCCAGAAGCACTACACCACTGAATTGGTCGCCAACACGGTCACGGGTCTCGATCCGCGGCCGCCGCGCGAGGAAGGCGCCCCCGAATTCGCGGGCTCCCGTCCGGCGCGGACCGGCGGCCCAGGCGGACCCGGTGGATCCGGTGAGCCGAGCGGAGGCGGAGACGACTTCGGCTCGAGCGATCTGGACGAGCTGCCGTTCTGACATCCCGAACCTGCCGGCGCAACGGCGCCGGCCCCCAACACGAACCAAACCACCGCGCTTTGCGCGGTCACGGACTGAGGAACGATCGATATGCCCCCTAGCAGTTCTCGAGGCGATAAGACCCGCACGAAGCGAGACGAGTACTACCGCGACCGGCGCCGCCGCAAGGTCTGCACCTTCTGCGCGGACAAGACGGTCATGATCGACTACAAGGAAGTCAACCGGCTGCGCCGCTACCTCTCGGAGCGGGCCAAGATCGAGCCGCGACGCAAGACGGGCACCTGCGCGAACCACCAGCGCCAGCTGGCCGTCGCCCTGAAGCGGGCCCGGATCGTCGCCCTCCTCCCCTACGCCCCCCAGCACGTCCGCCCGTAGTCGCTCTGGCGGCCCGTGCCGGTGTCGGCGCCTGCGATCCTCGCTCACGCACGTCCGAGTGCGCTCGCTCCGGTTCTCGGCGCCTCCTTGGCACAGCCTCGCCATAGCGCCTACGGTTTACGTGGGCGGCCTGTGCCGGTGTCGGCGCTTGCGATCCTCGCTCACGCACGTCCGAGTCCGCTCGCTCCGGTTCTCGGCGCCTCCTTGGCACAGCCTCGCCATAGCGCCTACGGTTCGCGTGGGCGGCCTGTGCCGGTGTCGGCGCCTGCGATCCTCGCTCACGGACGTCCGAGTGCGCTCGCTCCGGTGCTCGGCGCCTCCTTGGCACAGCCTCGCCATAGCGCCTACGGTTTACGTGGCGGCCTGTGCCGGTGTCGGCGCCTGCGATCCTCGCTCACGCACGTCCGAGTGCGCTCGCTCCGGTTCTCGGCGCCTCCTTGGCACAGCCTCGCCATAGCGCCTACGGTTTATGTGGTGGCCTGTGCCGGTCTCGGCGCCTGCGATCCTCGCTCACGGACGTTCGAGTCCGCTCGCGGCGGTTCTCGGCGCCTCCTTGGCACAGCCTCGCCATAGCGCGTATCGGCTTCTCGGCATAGCGGACGCTCGGGCTTTCGGAGACTGAATGGACATCGTCGTTCTCGTCGTCTCGTTCGTGGTCATCCTGGTGGGCGCCGAGCTGTTCACCAACGGCATCGAGTGGTTCGGGCACAAGCTCGAGCTTGGCGAGGGCGCGATCGGGTCGGTTCTGGCCGCCGTCGGCACCGCACTGCCCGAGACGATGATTCCGTTCATCGCCATCGTTTTCGGCGGCGGCATCGCCGGCAGTGAAGTGGGGGTCGGGGCCATTCTCGGCGCCCCGTTCATGCTGAGCACGCTGGCGATGTTCGTCACCGGCGCGGCCATCCTGCTCATGCGCCGCCGCCGGGCGTCGGGCGAGCGGCTGAGCGTGGACATCGGCGTCCTGGGCCACGACATGGCCTACTTCGCGGTCACATACCTGATCGCCATCGGGGCGGCGTTCCTTCCGGGCGATTTCGAGTGGCCGCGCCGCCTCATCGCGCTGCTGCTCATCTTCACGTACGGCTACTACGTCTGGGGCCATCTCCAGGCCGACGCGGCCGAGCATGAGGGCCTGGCGCCGCTGCGCTTCCACAAGTTCGACCGCAACGCTCCGCCCGCATCCGGAGCCGCCCCGGCTCGTCATCGTGACCGTCCAGGTCGTGTTCTCACTGGCTTGCATCATCGGCGGCGCCTGGGGCTTCGTTCGAGGCGTGGAGGACATCTCCGCATCGCTGGGCCTCAACGGAACGCTCCTTGCCCTGGTGATCGCCCCGATTGCCACCGAGCTGCCGGAGAAGCTGAACAGCGTCCTGTGGGTCCGCCGCGGCAAGGACACCCTGGCGATGGGCAACATCACCGGGGCGATGGTCTTCCAGAGCGCCATCCCAACGTCGATCGGACTCATCTTCGCCACGGAGTCGTGGACCGTGGTGGGGGCGGGAGTCGCGTTTTCGTCGGCGTTCATCACCTTCGCTTCGTCCGCCGCCATATTTCTGCCGATGGTGATGCGCCGGCGGCTTACCGCCCGAGGCCTGCTCGTCGGCGGAGCGTTCTACCTCTCCTACCTGAGCCTCGTGATCTTCACGCTCACTCAGACCAGGACCTGAGCCTCTCCACTCGGTATCCGAGCGCCGGCTTGGCCTTCAGGTGCCCCGTTATACTTGCCTCTCGCCGGTAGAACCGGCGGTCTAAGTACAGGGAGCGCCGAGAACATGGTCACCGAGAATGCCGCGGCCACAGCCTCCAACTTTGCGGCAAAGCCCAACCAGAACAGCTACGTCTGCTTCTTCCAGGGCAACTACGTACCGCTCGGCGACGCGCGCATCTCGATCATGACCCACGCCTTCCTCTACGGGACGGGCGTGTTCGAAGGTGTTCGGGCCTACTGGAACGCCGAAGAGGGGCAGCTCTACGCCCTCCGAGTCAAGGAGCACGTCGTTCGGCTGCGCAACTCGAGCAAGATCATGCTGATGTCGGAGCTGCCGTCGGTTGACGAGTTCACCGAGATCGTTCTCGAGGTCTTGCGCCGCAACGGCTTCAAGGAAGACGCCTACTGCAGGCCGTCGGTCTACAAGACCACGGAAGCCATCGGCGTTCGCCTCCACGGACTGACGCACGACTTCTACGTCCTGGCGATCCCGATGGGGGACTACATCGACACGGAGAAGGGCATCTCCACCTGCACGGTTTCGTGGCGACGCACGAGCGACGTCTCGATCCCGTCTCGCAGCAAGATCACCGGCAGCTACGTGAACCCGGCCTTCTCCAAGAGCGAGGCCATGCTCAACGGCTTCGACGAGGCGATCGTGCTAACCGCGGACGGCCACGTCGCCGAAGGCTCGGCCGAGAACCTGTTCATGGTTCGGGACGGCGTGCTCATCACGCCGTCGGTCAGCGAGGACATCCTCGAAGGCATCACGCGGGCGGGGATCATCGAGATCGCCGAGTTCCTTGGCATCCCCGTCAAGGAGCGCCAGATCGACCGCAGCGAGCTCTACATCGCCGACGAGGTCTTCCTCTGCGGCACGGGCGCCCAGGTTTCACCTGTCGCTTCGGTGGATCATCGTCCGGTCGGCGACGGTCACGTCGGGCCCATCTCCCGAAAGATCGGTAAGACATACTTCGACGCCGTGCGTGGGCGGTTGCCGGAGTTCAGACACTGGGTGCTACCCGTCTACAAGTGAGTGAGCTAGCCGCAAGAGACTCTTCTGCCCTGCGGCCGACAGTCGGGCTAAGCCTGCCGGCCGCGAGCAAGAGGAAGCGCTCTTACCTCGTACTCGAAAAGATCCCGGGCGTCGTGACGTGGGTCTTGATCCTCGCCATGGTTCCGCTTGCCATCAAGGCGCCCTACATCCTCGGCATCTTCGTGCTGTCGTTCGACTTCTACTGGCTCTACCGGGCCATGACGCTGTCCGTCAGCGTGGGCATTTCGTTCCGCCGGATCAGGCGCGTGATGGCCGTCGACTGGCGGCAGCGGACGTTCGCCCTCTCGGACCCGCAGGCTCGCTTCGACGAGCTGGCGATGCTCATTCCCGACCGTGCGAGTGCGGATCGCCGAGCTCAACGCGGCGGGCAACAAGCTCGCGGCGCGAGGCGGCCGGCGGGAGCTCCACCGGCTGATCGAGGAGCAGCGCAGCCTCGAGCGAATCGTGGCCCTGGACGAGAAGCTGCCGGATCCGCACGAGCTCTGGCATGTGGCGCTCGTTCCCACCTACACCGAGCCGTACGAGAAGCTCTACGAGACGGTCAAAGCGCTCGCCGAGACGGACTATCCCAAAGACATGCGGATGGTCGCGATCATCACCCGCGAGACGGATCTCCAGGGCCGCGAGAACGTGACCAAGCTGCGTGAGCTCTTCGGGCCGCAGTTCCGCCACTTCTTCCACATCCTCGATCCGCTCGAGCCCGGAGTGGTGGTCGGCAAGTCGAGCGCGATGGCGTACGGCGGCCGCTGGCTCTACAAGGAGCTGACGCGTCTTGGCTTCGATCCGCGGAAGGTCATCGTCACGGACCTCGACTCGGACTACCGGGTCCACCGCCAGTACTTCGGCTATCTCACGCATCAAGTTCATCACCAACCGGGACCGGTATCGGCGCCTCTACCAGCCCGTGCCGATGTTCCACAACAACCTCTGGCAGTGCCCGCTGCCGGTCCGCCTGGTGGCCGTGGGCTCGACGCACGTGCAGATGTGGCATCACCTCACCCCGGAACGGCTCGTCAGCTTCAGCTCCTACGCGGTCTGCCTCCAGACGATCCACGAAGTGGACTACTGGGCCGTCGACGCGATTCCGGAGGACAGTCGCTTCTACTGGAAGAGCTTCTTCCGCTACAGCGGCCAGTTCCGCTCGGAGCCGCTCTTCCTGCCCGTCTACGGCGACGCGGTCCGGGCCAAGTCGTACCCGCGCAGCCTGATGCAGCAATACACCCAGATCAGACGCTGGGCCTGGGGCGTGACGGACATCCCGTTCTTCATCGGCAACGCCCTGACGCACACCGAGATCCCGCTTCGCGAGCGCGCCGCCCGCCTGCTGGACCTCTGGGTGGAGCACATCAACTGGGCGATCGCGCCGTTCGTCATCGTGCTGGGGGCGACGCTGCCCGTGGCTCTCAACCAGACGTTCGCCCAGACGTACTTCGGGCAGCAGCTGCCGGTGTACGCCTCGTGGCTCCTCACCGGGCGCGCTCGCCGCGCTCATCGTCCTGATCTTCATCGAGGACCAGCTGGCACCGCCGCGTCCGCCAGAGTGGGGGATCTGGATGCACTTCGTCTCGTGGGCGCAGTGGATCCTTTTGCCACCGGTCGGGGCTGATCTTCACGAATCTGCCTGCCCTCGACGCCCAAACGCGGCTTCTCACAGGTCGCTATCTGGAGTACCGGGTCACCGAAAAGGCCTGACGTCCCCTGAGCGCCGCCGCCGGCGAGCGGGGGAGCCGCGCCCTTTCGCCTGCCATTGCCCGCGGTTCGGTAGGATAGAGGCGCACACGTTCCCCTCGTCAACGGACAAGAGCGGCGGAGCCGCACCTCCGACGACCGGCAGTCGGGGATCGTGGAGTTGCCGCCGCCACTGAGCCCCGAGGACGATGTTTCGACCAGTCAGCTCCAAGCCCGACCTCGTCGCTGCCGAGCACGAGATCCTGGCCCTCTGGCATGAACGCAAGACGTTCGCCCGACTGCGCGCCAAGAACGCGGGGCGGGAGCGTTGGAGCTTCCTCGACGGGCCGATCACCGCCAACAACCCGATGGGCGTGCATCACGCCTGGGGCCGCGCGTACAAGGACCTCTTCCAGCGGTTCCACGCCATGCTCGGCCAGGACCAGCGCTACCAGAACGGCTTCGACTGCCAGGGTCTCTGGGTCGAGGTCAATGTGGAGCGAGACCTCGGCTTCACGAGCAAGCGCGACATCGAGGACTACGGCATCGGCGCGTTCGTGAGCCTGTGCAAGCAGCGGGTCCTCACTTATGCCGCCCGCCAGACCGAGCAGTCGATCCGGCTCGGCATGTGGATGGACTGGAACGATCCCAACGAGCTGCGCCGCCTCCGCGACCTCCTCGCAGAGAACCCCGCCCAGACCGTGACGACGCACAGCACCGACGGCAAGCCTATAACGGACACCGCCGAGCAGGCCGTGGGGCGGCTGGGCATGCCGGAACTGGGCGGCAGCTACTTCACGTTCTCCAACGAGAACAACTACCTCATCTGGAACTTCATCGCCGAGTGCCACCGGCGCGGCTGGCTGTACAAGGGCCACGACACGATGCCCTGGTGCGCCCGCTGCGGGACCGGCATCAGCCAGCACGAGATGACCGAGGGCTACGCCGAACGCGACGACCCCGGCCTCACTGTCAAGTTCCCGCTCCTGGACCGCCCGGGCGAGGCGTTGCTCGTCTGGACCACCACACCCTGGACGTTGACCTCGAACGTGGCCGCGGCGGTGGGCGAGGATCTGCGATACGTCAAGATCCAGCAGGGCGACGACCAGTTCTGGCTGGCGCGGGGGACCCTGAAACACGCCCCGGCCGGCGACTTCAAAGTCGTCGAGGAACGGCCAGGCCGCGAGCTCGAAGGCTGGCGGTACTCGGGCCCGTTCGACGAACTGCCGGCGGTCCAGGCGGCCTTTGCCGGTGCCGGTCGAGACGGGAACGACTACGAGCACCGAGTCGTCCTCTGGGACGAAGTCGGCGAGGAAGAGGGCACGGGCATCGTCCACATCGCGCCCGGCTGCGGCGCCGAGGACTTCGCCCTTGGCAAGAAGCTCGGCCTGCCGATGATCGCGCCGCTCGACGAGAACGGCATCGTCATCCCGGGGTTTGGCGCGTACTCGGGCCGCGACGTGCGCGACGTCAAGGACCCGATCATCGAGTGCCTCAAGCACGAGCATCGCTTCTACCGTCTCGAGACCATCACCCACCGCTACCCGCACTGCTGGCGCTGCGGCACGCCGCTCGTCTTCCGACTCGTCGACGAGTGGTACATCTCCATGGGTCCGGTCTACGACAAGCCGCGAGAGCAGCTCACGCCCGCCGAGGTCGACGCGAGCCTCCGCTACCAGATCATGGACGTCATCAAGGACATCAAGTGGATCCCGGGCTTCGGGTATGAGCGGGAGCTCGACTGGCTCCTGAACATGCACGATTGGATGATCTCCAAGAAACGGTACTGGGGCCTGGCGCTGCCCATCTACGACTGCCCGGCGTGCGGCACCGTGAACGTCATCGGGGGCGAGGAAGAGCTTGCCGATCGGGCGATCGAAGGCTGGGGCACCTTCGAGGGCCATACGCCGCACCGGCCTTACGTGGACGCCGTCAAGATCGCCTGCTCGGGCTGCGGCGGGCCGGTTTCACGCATCACGGACGTGGGTAATCCGTGGCTCGACGCGGGCATCGTCCCGTTCTCCACGATGCACTACCGCTCGGATCCGGAGTACTGGAGCCGCTGGTTCCCGGCCGACTTCGTCACGGAAAGCTTCCCGGGCCAGTTCCGCAACTGGTTCTACTCGCTCCTGGCGATGAGCACGGTCCTGCGCCGCGAAACCCCGTTCAAGACGCTCTTCGGTTATGCGCTCGTGTTCGGCGAAGACGGCCGGCAGATGCACAAGAGCTGGGGCAACGCCATCGAGTTCGACGAGGCGGCCGAACGGATGGGCGTCGACGTCATGCGCTGGATGTTCGCGACGGCCCGTCCAGAGGACAACATCAACTTCGGCTGGCACGCCGCTGACGAGGCCCGCCGCCGGCTGCTGGTCCTCTGGAACGTCTACTCGTTCTTCGTGACCTACGCCCGGCTGGCCGGCTGGGCACCCAAGCGGGGCATCGTCGCGGCGATGAAGGCTGCCGGCGATTGGCCGGCGCTCGATCGCTGGATCCTCGCCCGGGCGGCCCGGCTCGCCGAAGAGGTGGAGCGCGATCTCCACGACTACGACGCTCTCGACGCGACGCACGAGATCGACGACTTCATCGAGGATCTCTCCACCTGGTACCTGCGCCGCTCGCGCGATCGAATGCGAGCGTCGGCGGAGCCAGCGGACCGCGAGCAGGCGTTCTCGACGCTCCACGCCGTGCTCGTGGCTCTCTCGCGAATCATGGCCCCGATCCTGCCGTTCCTGTCGGAGACGATCTATCAGAACCTGATCGTCGCGGTCGAGCCGAACCTGCCCGACAGCGTCCACCTCACCACCTGGCCCACGGACGACCTGAAGGACCTGAACGATCGGCCGCTCCAGGCCTCGATGAAGACGGTCATGCGGGCCGTGGACCTTGCTCGAACCCTCCGGTCACAGGCGGGACTCAAGACCCGCCAGCCGCTGGCGCGGATGTGGCTGGCCCTGCCCGGAGTCGACCGGCTCGTCGAGCAGGAGGCGCTGCTGGATCTCGTGGCCGACGAGGTCAACGTCAAGTCCATCGAGCTGATCGGCGACGAATCGGAGCTGGTGGATCGTCGGGTCAAGCCGCTCCTGCCCAAGATCGGCAAGAAGCTCGGGAACGCGATCCCGGCGGTCATGGCGGCCGCCCGCGAGGGCAAGTTCGAGATTCTCCCCGACGGGTCGGTCGCGATCGGCGGCGTGACCCTTGCCCCGGACGAAGTCGAGATCCAGGCCACGCCGCGGCCCGGCACGGCCGTCGCCCACGACGAGGGTCTCGTGGTGGTCATCGACACGGAGCTCACGCCGGAACTGCGAGCCGAAGGCGATGCCCGGGAGTTGCAGCGGGCGATCCAGGACGCTCGAAAGGATGCCGGGGTCGAGCTCGACGAAGAAGTCCTCATCCGAGTGGAGGCGCCGGCGTCGATCGTCGATGCGCTCCGGCCGTTCCTCGGCTCGGTTGCGTCGGAAACGCGCAGCCGGATCGAGTTCGGCGTGGGTCCGGCTCACGCTCAATCCGTCGATCTCGACGGCGGGACCGTACGAGTCGGCTTGATGCCCGGCGCGGTCGCCCCTTAGGCTTAGCGGAACACCATCGGAGGCCAGAACCTGAACGCTAGCGAAGCGCATCCCGAAGAAAGCTCACGGCTCGGCGGCCGACGGCCCTCGCCATATTCGTCCTGCTCGCTCTGGTCGTAGCCCTCAGCGACCAGCTACTGAAACAATGGATCGTCGCGACCTACCACATCGACCAGCCGAGCAACGTCCTCGGCGACTGGCTGCGCGTCGACTACATCCAGAACAAGGGCGGACTCTTCGGCCTGTTTCAGGGGCAAGCGCTGGTCTTCGCCGGCAGTAACCGTGGCAGTGGCCGCGGTCATGACGGCCCTCGAGCTCGGATCGGGCTGGCGAAGCTGGATCGTCACGATAACGCTGGGCCTGCTGCTCGGCGGTGCGGTCGGCAACTTCATCGACAGGATCGCCCTGGGATACGTCGTCGACTTTGCCGACATCGGGATAGGGAACTGGCGTTTCTACATATTCAACATCGCGGATTCGGCCGTCACTGCGGCGATCTTGCTGATGCTCGGCATCTGGATCATCGGACCGTTTCTGGGCATCCACCTGACGCTAGATGGCCAGACCGAGTCGCGCGATAACCTGGATCGACCGGCTCGGGACCCGGAGGCGGAGGCCGAGGACGCGAGAGCTGGGGCCGTCATCCGGGAGCGCCGTACCGACGGCGAGGGCCGCTAGCCGATGAGGCGGCTGACGATCACCGTGCCCGAAGCCGCCGAGGGCCGGGTCGACCGTCTCGTCGCCGATCTCTCAGGGCTGTCCCGCAGCTATGTCCAGAAGCTGATCTTCGAAGGCCGCGTGACGCTGGGCGGCTGGCCCGTGAAGTCGAATGACACGGCCGTGGCGGGATCCGTGCTGGAGCTCGAAATACCGGATGTCAAGCCGCTCGAGCTCGAAGCCGAGGACATCCCTCTGTCCGTTCTCTACGAAGACGCGGACATGCTGATCATCGACAAGGCTGCCGGGCTGGTGGTCCATCCGGCCCCCGGGCACTCCGGCGGAACGCTCGTGAACGCGCTTCTCGCCCGCGACACCGAATACGGCGGCATCGCCGGAGTCGCGAGGCCCGGCATCGTCCACCGGCTCGACCGCGACACGAGTGGCCTGCTCATGGTCGCCAAGAACGACCGCGCCCAGGCGAGCCTCATGGCCCAGCTCAAAGCCCGAGGCATCAAGAAGACGTATCTGGGCCTGGCGATGGGAGTCGTTTCCGCGACCAACGGCCGGATCGAAGCGCCGATCGGTCGGGATCCACAGCACCGGACCAGGATGGCCGTGACACCCGGCGGGCGCGAGGCCGTCACCGGCTATCGGGTTCGCGAACGTTTGCCCGGCTGGACCCTGCTGGAACTGGACCTCATAACCGGGCGCACACACCAGATCCGCGTCCATCTCACGGCGCTGGGTCATCCTCTGGCCGGCGATCCGGTTTACGGGACCGGCACGTCCCGCCGGGGCCCGGAGGGACTGGCCCGGATGTTCCTCCACAGCTGGCGGATCGAGCTCCAGGCACCCAGCGATGGCCACCTCCTGCGAGTCGAAGCGCCGCTTCCTCCCGAGCTTGAATCGGTGCTCGCCGGCCTCAGGACCGTCGCCACCGGCCTGCCCACTCGACCGGCCGACGGTGAAACCGCATGAGCCTGCCCTTCGAGCCGGCATCCGCGCCCGGGACGGGCCATGGCCGCCCGGCGGAGCGTCTTTCGGTGATGCCCGGATCCGGGGCCGATCCCAACCCGATGCTCGTGATCATCTCGGGACCCTCGGGGGTGGGCAAGGACACGATCATCGAGGCGCTCCAGAGACGAGGCCATGTGCCCGGTTACCACTACGTCGTGACGTGCACCACTCGGGCGCCGCGGGTCGGCGAGACCGACGGCGTCTCGTATCAATTCGTGACCGCCGACGAGTTCATGCGACTCCGCGACAGCGGCGAGCTTCTCGAAGCCAACGAAGTGCACGGCAACTGGTACGGGACTCCTCGGTCGGGCGTCCGGCAGGCGCTGGCCAACGGCCAGCACGCCATTCTCAAGATCGACGTCCAGGGCGCCCAGGTGGTCAAGAGCGGCGTCCCGGAAGCGCTCCTCATCTTCGTCGTCCCGCCGACGATGGAGACCCTGGTCGAACACCTCAAGGCGCGCCGGACCGAATTGGCCGAACAGCTCGAGCTCAGGCAGCGCAACGCCGCCATCGAGCTCGCCCGCCAGAACGACTACGACTACGTGGTGGTCAACGAGGAGGGCCGGGTCGACGTCACGGCCGCCCGAATCGAGGAGATCATCAGCGAAGAAGAACGGCTCGGATCCCGACGGGTGGTTACGGTCTGACGCCGTGGGCGATCGGGGGCGCGAGTTGACGGGCGATACCGAGGAACTGCAGCTCGATCTGGAGCCGCCGGCCGGCACGGACGGAAGTCCGCTTGCCGCGGCCGATCCGAATGTCGCCGGAGACGTCGCCGGGGGCGTGGCGGGGGACCTGGTCGGCGACGACGGCGGATCCGGAGCCTCGACATTCGTCGAAGTTGCCGTTGACGCTCCGGGGGCGTCGCGGACCTACACCTATGCGGTACCCGAGCGACTGGCCGGTGTAGAGGACGGCGAGGCCGTGCTGGTCGAATTCGGCAGAGCCAGGCAGGCCCTTGGCGTCGTCTTGAGTTCGGTCGCGTCGGCCGACCCCGCGTTCGCCCCGAAACCGATCCTCGCCCGCGTCCGGGCCGATGGTCCACTGCTGCCGCGCCTGTCGCTGGAACTCGCGCGCTGGATCGCGGCCGAGTACCTCGCGCCGCCGGCTGCCGTGCTCAGATCGATGCTGCCACCCGGGATGCTCGAGCGGCTGGACCTGGTTGCCGAGTGGTTGCCCGAAAGCGAAGAGGGCGGGCTTGGAACCGAGCCAGTCGGCGCTGCCGAGATGGCGATCCGCGAGCGGCTCACGTCTGGGCCGCTGCCGGTCCCGGACCTCGAAGGCGACGACGGCCGCGCCGCGACCCTGCGGCGCCTGCGGTCGATGGCGGCGCGGGGTCTGCTCCGGCTCGAGTGGACCTTGACCGCGGCGAGCGCCGGCCCACGCTACGAACGCTGGCTCACTCTGACGGACGAGGGACGCGCGGTGGCGGCGGTGGCGGCGGGCGTGGACGTGGCAGCGGGCCAGGCCGTGGCGGCGGGCCAGGCCGTGGGGGCCGCGGCCGTGGCGGCGTCCGTGGCGGCGATCGGTCCCGGGGCCGGGCGCGCCACCGGCCGGCTTGGAGTTCGGCAGCGGGCACTCCTGGCCGATCTCGCCAGTGCCGGCGAGGCGGGCCTCTCCGGACCGGAAGCGGCTCAGCGCCACGGCTCCGGGACCGCCACGAACCTTGTCCGCCGCGGCCTCGTCGCCGCCGAGCTTCGCGAACGTCCGCGCCGGCCGCTGGAGCGACGGCGTGCCGGCCGGCGCGGGACCCGGCCAGAGGGCGCCGCGCTCACCGAACCGCAGGCCGCGGCGCTGGCACTCATCGTTGAAGCGGCCGCGCAGCGCGATCCGACGCCGCTCCTCCTGCAGGGGATTACCGGCTCCGGCAAGACCACGGTGTACGCCGAGGCAATCGCCGAGGTCATCTCCGAGGGCCGGCCCGCCCTGGTTCTCGTGCCGGAGATCGCCCTGGCCATGCCGCTCGTGGACAGGCTTCGCACGGACCTCGCGGCGGAGATCGCCATTCTCCACTCAGGATTGGGAGAGGGAGAGCGGGCCGACGAATGGCGGCGTATCCGCTCCGGGGCCGTGGACGTGGTGGTCGGAACGCGGATCGCCCTGACCGCGCCACTGGCTCGACGTGGGCCTCATCGTCGTCGACGAGGAGCACGACGCCGCGTACAAGAGCGATCGGACTCCTCGCCTGCAGGCCCGCGACGGTGCCATCGCCCTGGCCCGCCTGGCGGGTGCGGCGCTGGTACTGGGCTCGGCGACTCCGTCCGTCGAGAGCGTCGGCCGCGCCCGTCAGGGCGTTTACCGACACGCCCCGCTTCCGGATCGGCCGTCGGGCGCGCCGCCGCGAGTGGAGGTCGTCGATCTCCGGGCCGAGCTCGCGGCCGGCAACCGCGGCCTCCTCTCCGTGGCGCTCCGCTCGGCGCTGGACTCGCTCCCGGAGGGAGAGCAGGCCATCCTGGTCATCAACCGCCGGGGCACCGCGTCCGTCGTCGTCTGCCGCGACTGCGGCCATGTCCAGCGCTGCCCGGAGTGCGACCGCAGCCTCGTCTACCACCAGGCCGGCGTGACGCTCCGCTGCCACCACTGCGGGACCGCCTCGCCCCTCGCGACGCGCTGCCCGGTCTGCCGTTCCCCACGGATCAGGTATCTGGGCGGCGGGACCCAACGCGTCGAGGAGGAAGTCAAGGCCGCCTTTCCGCAGTTGCGGATCGGCCGGCTGGATCGCGACGTCGCGGAGCACAAGGGCGCCGTCCAGCGCGTGCTCGATGCCTTCTCGGAAGGCCGCCTCGACGTCCTCGTCGGGACCAGCGTCGTGGCCAAGGGCATCGACGTGCCGCAGGTCACCCTCGTCGGCGTCGTCTCGGCCGACGTCGCTCTCAATCTCCCCGACGAGCGCGCCGCGGAGCGAACCTTCCAGCTGCTCACCCAGGCCGTCGGCCGAGCGGGCAGGGGCGAGCGGCCCGGACTCGCGATCATCCAGACCTACCAGCCGGACCACCCCGCGATCACGGCAGTCGCTTCGGCCGATCCTGCCGCGTTCTACGACGCCGAGCTCGAGGCCCGCCGGCTCTTCGGCTCGCCCCCCTTCGGGCGTCTGGTCAAGCTCACCGTCGGCTTGCCGGATCCAGTGGCCGCCCAGAAGGAGGCCGAAGCGATGGTGGACCGGCTCGCCGCCGCGGCGGCATCGGCCCCGGCCTCGCCGTCGACCTCGCCGCCAGCCGGCAGAATCGCGGTTCTCGGGCCGGCTCCCGCCTACGTGGCCCGCCGCGCCGGACGCTGGCGCTGGAACGTGGTTCTTCGGGGAGACGATCCCCGCCGCCTGCTCGACCCGCCGCCGGGCCCCCCGTGGTCGATCGACGTCGATCCCGACTCGCTGCTGTGAGCGTGGCGCCTCACGGCGCGCACCGAACCGCGCTCCGAACCGTGCTTCGAGCCACCCGAATTGGGCGTGCCGGCGAGCTGCGGTAAGCCCGGTATACTCGCCCTCATGAGTGTCCGACCCATCGTTCTCCTCGGCGATCCCCGGCTGCGCATGAAGGGCCAGCCTGTCGATTCGTTCGGCAAATACATTCGCGAGCTTCTCGACGACCTGACCGAGACGGTTCGAAAGGCGCCCGGAGCGGGCCTCGCCGCGCCGCAGATCGGCGAAGCGGTTCGAGCCTGCGTGGTGGACGTCGAAGGCCAGCTCCACGAGCTGGTCAACCCGCGCATCGTCCGTGCCGAGGGCGACGACCGCGACCTGGAGGGTTGCCTCTCGATCCCGGGCTACGTGGCGTACATCACCCGCCGTGAGAAGGTCTGGGTCGTCGCCCAGAACCGGATGGGCAAGAAGATCAAGGTCGCCGGGAGCGGCCTGCTGGGCCGCGCTTTTCAGCACGAGATCGACCATCTGGACGGCAAGCTCTACATCGACTACCTCGATTCGATGGACGAGCTGATCGAGGTCACCCCCGGCGACGAAGAGAGCGAGAGCGAATCCTCGAGAGTCGCCGCGACAGCGCTGGCCTGATGGAGTCGGCGGGCGAGCCTTCGAGCGTCGCCGCGGCCGACGGCTCGACGCCTGCCAGAACGATCTTCTTCGGCAGCGGGTCGTTCGCGGTACCGATTCTCGATGCCCTCGCGGAGTTGCCGGGCGTTCGAATCGTGGCGGTCGTTTCCGCTCCGGACAAGCCCGTCGGGCGCAAAGCCATCGTGACCCCTACGCCCGTGACGGCTCGTGCCCGCCGGCTCGGCCTGCCCGTGCTCCAACCTGTTCGAGTCCGCCGGCCGGAGGCGGTGGCGGAGATTGCCGCCCTGGCACCCGACCTGGCGGTCCTCGCGGACTACGGGCAGCTGATTCCCCGCGGCCTGCTCGAGCTGCCGTCACAGGGTTTCCTGAACCTGCATCCCTCGGCGCTGCCGCGCCACCGAGGCGCGGCGCCGATCCCGGCCACGATCCTGGCCGGCGACCGCGAGTCCGCCGTGGCGCTGATGGTCGTCACCGACGAGATGGACGCGGGCCCGATCGTCGCCACGGAAGCATTTGAGGTGCGGCCGGACGACACGGCGGTGACGCTCGAGGAGCGGGCGGCGAACGTTGCCGCGGACCTGGTGCGGCACGCGTTGCCCGAGTGGCTGGCCGGACGGCTGGCGCCCCGGCCCCAGCCCGAAAAGGGGATCACGCTCACGCGGCCACTCCGCCGGGACGATGGCCGGCTCGATCCGGAGCAGCCCGCGGCGCAACTCGAGCGGCAGATCCGGGCCTACCAGCCCTGGCCCGGCGCCTACCTGGAGGTCCCGCAGGGGCGGCTCATCGTTTGCTCGGCGACGGTGCGTCCCGGCGAGGCGGGCGACGTTCCGGGGATCATCGTCAGCGATGACAAGGGGCTCACGCTCCTGCGGGCGAGGGTCGGCTCCGCCTGGAAGAGGTCCAGCTGGCGGGCAAGCGACGAATGAGCGCGTCGGAGCTCCGGCGCGGTTATCCGAACCTCGAGGGAGCCAGGGTCGGCGGCGCCTAGCCGGCAGTGCGGTCCGACAAGCAAGTCCGGTGCGCACATCCGGCCCGGCGCGGGCGATGGGAGCCGGTCCTTACCGGCATGCGATAATCGTGGCTCCGTGAGTCACCTCGAAGCGCATGGCCCCTCCGCCGGCGCCCCTTCCAACCCGCTCGGGGCCGACCGTCCCGCCGCCGACGCCTCTGACCGCCCTGGCCAGCGAGCCGGCTCGCCGTCGGTCGCGCTCGTCGAGCCTCCGCGTGCTCCGAGCGTGGCCCGCAGGCCCGTTCCCGATCCGCGGCCGGGCCTGAGCGGAGTCCAGGACGACGTCCTCAAGTCGTGGCTCGTGAGCCACGGCCAGGCCCCCTATCGCGCCCACCAGATCCACGAGGCGCTGTGGCGGCACCACGCCAACAACGCCGAGGAGCTTCGGACGCTGCCCGCGGCCGTCCGGGATGCGCTCGCGCAGGATTTCCGGATCGACACCATCGAAGCCGACGAAGTGACGGTCTCAGACCGCGGACTGACCGAGAAGACCTTGCATCTGCTCTCGGACGGCGCGATGGTCGAGTCGGTGCTCATGCACTACCCGGCGCGAGGCTATGCCGGTCCGGGCCGGACGGTGCATCGGGAGCGCCACACCCTGTGCATTTCCAGCCAGGCGGGTTGCGCGGTGGGATGTCCCTTCTGCGCCACGGGCGAGCTTGGCTTCAATCGCGACATGGACACGTCGGAGATCCTCGACCAGGTCCGCCACGCGGCGCAGCGGCTGGCGGCGACCGGCCGGCACCTGACCAACGTCGTCTTCATGGGCATGGGAGAGCCCCTGCTCAACCTGGACCGCGTCCTCGAGGCCGTCGCCGCGCTCTCCGATCCGCGCCGGTTCGGGCTTGGCGCGCGGCACATTGTCGTGTCCACGTCCGGAGTTGTCCCCGGCATCAAGCGACTCACCGCCATGGGCCCGCAGTTCACCCTCGCGGTGAGTCTCCACGCGGCGCGAGATCCCCTCCGCGACGTGCTCGTTCCGCTCAACCGACGCTGGCCCGTGGCCGAGGTGGTTGCCGCCGCTCGGGAGCATGCCCGCGTAACCGGCCGGCGGATCAGTTACGAGTACGTGATGATTTCCGGGGTCAACGACACCGACGCAGACGCCGATGCCCTGGCCAACCTGCTGCGAGGCGACCTGGCCCACGTGAACCTGATCCCGATGAATCCAGTGGCCCACACTCCCTGGCAGGCCAGCAGTGCGGATCGGATCGCGAGCTTCTCGGCTCAGGTCAGGCGAGCCGGGATCGGCGTGACGGTCCGGGCGAATCGCGGCCAGGATGCCGGTGCCGCATGCGGCCAGCTCGCCGCCGACAGGGCAGGGGAGCCCACCGCTCCCGCTGTCGCGCATCGCCGCGAGACGATCCTGCGGGCCAGCGAGGCCGCGCTCCGGGGCGACCGGACGACCGGCGAACTTGCCGAAGACCTCGAACGGGCCGTCGGGGCCGGGCGGTCGGGACGTGGAGGGACCCGTTGATGGGCCGTCGAACGCAGGTCAGCGCGAGCATCCTGGATTCGGATCTCTCGGACCTCTGCCGGGAAACGAGACTGGCCGTCAAGGCGGGCGCCAACCGAATCCACCTCGACGTGATGGATGGCCACTTCGTGCCCAACATCACCTTTGGCCCGACGCTCATCAAGAGCCTCAGGCCGGCGACCAAGCGGCCCTTCGACGCCCACCTCATGATCTCCGAGCCCGGCCGCTACATGGACCAGTTCATCGCCGCCGGCTGCACCTCGATCACGTTCCACGTCGAGGTCGAGGAGCCGATCGAGCCGACTCTGCTCAAGATTCGCAAGGCGGGGATACTAGCCGGATTGGCCGTCAAGCCGGCCACGCCACTATCCGCTCTGACGCCCTACGCGGAGTTGCTGGATATCGTGATGGTGATGACGGTGGAGCCGGGCTTCGGGGGCCAGAAGTTCATCGCCGACGCGGCCACCAAGATTGGGCCCGCGCACGATGTCTTCCGGGACAGGGCCGGGGATAAGCCCTCGGCCCGCGAAGTCCATGTCGATGGCGGCGTCAACCGCGCGTCGGCGGCGGTCTGTGGCGCGGGAGCGGCTGAAGTCCTGGTCGTGGGTTCTGTCCTCTGGAAGAAGGGCCACGACATGGAACGCGAGATCAAGACGATCAAAGCCCTCGCGGACGAAGCCCGCAAGCGCAATTCCAACCTCGTCGCGGCCGGAGTGGCCGGGTGAAAGAAGAGCGACGGATCCCTCCGATCGCAGCGCCGCCACCGGGAGGCGCGGCGGCCGAAGCGGCTCTCGCCGGCAGGCTGGCGGCCGGATCCGCCGGCGCCGCGGCCGCGGGCGCCGCGGCCGGTGGCCCGACCGAAGCCCGAGCCCCCGGTGGGACCGGAACCGGGGCAACGGCCCGACCCGCAAGCGAGGGTGCCGGCACGGACATGCCCGCTCCCGCGCACACTCACCTGGGCCGGCGCAACGATCGCCTCCTTCTTGCCGCCGTGGCCGCCTACGCGATCCTGCTCTCGTTCCTGATGATCGCCCGGGGCATTTCCGTTACCCCGGACGTAATCGTCGTGGCCTTCGGATTGGCTGCCATCCTGCTCGGCAGAGGCCGCCTATTCCTGCGCGACTGGATCCCGTTCGTGGCGCTGTTCTTCGCCTACGAGCTCATGCGGGGCTACGCGGACAAGTTCGGCCTGCCGATCCACGTGACGGACGTCATCTCCATCGAGAAGATCATCGGGCTCGGCGGCCTGCCGACGGTCTGGCTCCAGGGACTATTCCACTCGGGCCCGGCCGCGAGCCCGGACAACCTGGCGACCATCTCGGTCATCTTCTACTTCCTGCACTTCCCACTGCCCCTCGCCATCGGCTTCCTCCTCTGGATCCACGAACGACGCGCCTACTACGATTACGTCGGGGCGCTGATCGTGCTCTCGATGGCGGCCTTCGTGACGTTCCTGCTCCTGCCTGTCGCGCCCCCCTGGTGGGCGGCCGATGCGACGAAAGCGGCCTCGACCTGTGGAGGTCCCTGCGTGACGGGGGTCCTCCACTTGCGCGACAACGGCTTCCAGGGCCTGACCAACCTCTTCGGTTTCGGCAACTACTTCTACTCGTACAGCCTGTACAGCATCAGCTCGAACGACGTGGCGGCGTTCCCCTCGCTGCATGCCGCCTACCCATTCCTGGCATTCCTGTTCGCCCGGCACGCCTTCGGCAAGGCCGGCTGGCTGATGCTGGCCTACACGTTCTGCATCTGGTTCGCCATCGTCTATCTGGGCGAGCATTGGGTGTTCGACATCGTCGGCGGTGTCGTGTACGCGTCGGCGGCGTATCTGGTCATCCTGCGCGGCCCGGCCTGGGCCCGCCGTTTCATGAACCAGATCGCGGACGAAGAGATCGAAGCCGGCGTCGAGGCCGAAGATGGCGGAGAGGTCGGAGCGTTCGGCCGTCTGGGCCGCCGAATCCGCTGGAGCCTGGTATCGCAGGGACTTGCGGTGGCCGTCGTCGGCGCGATCGCGGCCGGTCTGATGGCCGGTTTCGGCCTCCTGGGCGGTTCGCACGGGGCGCTGTACCTGCTGCCGTGGCTCGGAATCCTGGGCGGGCTGTGGCGCGCCGCGGCCGGTCTCGTCAGCCGCTGACCGGAGGAGGGGATGCGCGCCCTGCTCCAGCGTGTCTCCCGGGCGGAGGTGCGCGTCGATCGTGAGGTCGTCGGCACGATTGGACCGGGGCTTCTGATCCTGCTCGGCGTCGCACCGGAGGACGACGAGTCCGTCGGGGCGGCCCTCGCGGCCAAGATCGCCGTCCTGCGGATCTTCGCCGACGCGGAGGGCCTCACAAACCTCTCGATCGCGGACACCGGCGGAGCGGCCCTGGTGGTCAGCCAGTTCACCCTCTATGCGGATACGCGGAAGGGCAGGAGGCCGTCATTCATCCGGGCAGGCGGCCCGGAGCTCGGCGAGCGTCTCTACGACGCCTTCTGCGCGCAGCTGGAATCCCTGGGCATCTCCGTCGCGCGAGGTCGTTTCGGAGCGCACATGGAAGTCGAACTGGTCAACGAGGGACCCTTCACCGTGTGGCTCGACTCCGAGGAGATGGGCCTCGCGGCTCGGACCGGAGGCTGATCCAGGCCGCATCCGCGCGGGTGTCGGCATTTCATCGCGTCTAGGATCGGGCCATGGATCGAGATGCCGTGCTCCTGCACCAGGTCCATCCGCTCAAGCTGACGGCGGACGTCTCGGCTTCGATGCTCTCGAATGTGCTCCTCTGGAAGCATCGCCTGGGCGCGGGAATTGCCGTCCGCACGCTTTTGCCGATGGCCGGTTCCGGTGTCGTGATGACGATGTGCGACGTGGACGGCCTGCGCGATACAGAGGCGGGCCGCTACGTGCTCCAGCACATGACCTCGGAGGCGACCGCGATCCGACTGGCCGGCGACGCGGTCATGGCCCTTGGCTCGTGGCGGCGCGATCTGAACATGGTCGGACTTGGCCTGCTCATGGTCGTCGTCGGCTGGAGCCACGGTGCCTGGGGCGCAGGGCCTGTAACCCGCCGGCGCGGAGGCCTGATCGAGGAGCCGTCGATCTGGCAGGACGTCGAGTGACCCTGCTCGGCGGCGCCTGATTCACCGGACACAGAAACGGCGCCGAGCGGTTGCTCGACGCCGATCGAGGTTTCGCGGAACTGAGTCCGCCGGAACGCGAAACGATCAGAGGGCCGCGCGAGACAGCGTGCGCTGGCAGCGCGTGCAGACGAGCGCCTTGACGGCCTTGCCGGCCACCTGGATCGTGGTCTTCTGCAGGTTCGGGTAGTAGCGGCGGTGCGCGCGGACCCGGTTCATTCCGGACGACTGCGGGTTGAAGCCGTCCATGGAGACTTTCCCGCAGACGGCGCAGGAGCGAGCCATAAGGTCCTCACGTGTAAGAAGTCGCAAAAAGTGAGGTCCCAACCGGGACCGAACGGGGCGGTATGATAGCACACCGTTCCGGGGCCCCTGCTAACTGAGTGACATGCCATGCCCGAACCATCGGTGGCCGGCACATCGATCGTCACCCGCCGCGCCATCGTCGACATCGTCCGGACCGCGGTCCAGAGCAGCTACGGAGTAACGGGCTTCGCCGATCCATCTCTCGGCCGGCGCATTCTGCGCTGGATTGGACTCGACCGCCCGGGGATCCGACTCACGACCGACGGTGGGCTTCGCCTGGAGTTGTTCGTCAAGGTGGCCTTCGGAATTCCGGTCGCGGAAGTAGCCCGCCAGGTGGACTCGGCGGTCCGCTACTCGCTGCGGCGAGCCACCGGAGTCGAGGTCGCGGCGCTCGCGATCCACGTCGACGGCCTCCGCTACGAGCCGTCCGCGGTCCAGCGGGCCCAGGCCATCGAGCGGGCCGAGCACATCGAGCCCGCGGCGTCACCCGAACCGGTCCCGACCGCGACGGCATCGGCGGATGGGGCTCCGACGCGGAGAAGAAGATCGAAGAGCGCATGACAGATCGAGTCTGCCGATGAGCCGCCGGGCTTCCGATGGCCGCGGGCTCCTCGGCGCCTTCGGCGCGGCCGTGGATAATCTCGCCGCCCACGTGGACGAGGTCAACGCCCTCAACGTCTTCCCGGTGCCGGACGGCGACACGGGCAGCAACATGCTCGCCACGGTCAAGGCGGCGCTGGCCGAGGCCGAAGCCGTCGTCGAGCCGACGGCGGACCGGATCGCCCAGGCGATCAGCTATGGCGCGCTGATGGGCGCCCGCGGCAACTCGGGCGTGATCGCTTCGCAGATCTTTCGTGGCATGGCCGAGGGGCTCGGTGGCAAGCAGCGGTTCGACGGCCAGGACCTGGCTCACTCGCTCAACCAGGGCGCGGCCACGGCCTACCGCGCCGTCGTCAAGCCTGTCGAAGGGACGATCCTGACGGTGATCCGCGAAGCGTCCCTGGCCGCGAGCGAGAAGGCCGAGGCGGGCGGCGACCTGGGCGCGGTGCTCGCCGCCGCGGTCGCCGGGGCGCGAAGAAGCCGTCGCCAAGACGCCGTCGCTGCTGCCGGTCTTGCGGGACGCGGGCGTCGTCGACGCCGGCGGGCAGGGCCTGTTCCGGCTCCTGCAGGGCGCGGAGATGTATCTCGCAGGAGCGCATCCCAAGACGAGCGGCGGTCGAGCCCGGACGGCCGGCCGCGGGCGCGCCGGTCCCGGGGGCGAATGGCCGAGATGGGTCGAGTGCGGCGGCCGATGGCGCGTTCGGCTACGAGACGATGTTCGTCCTGCGAGCGGGCCAGACCCCACTTGACCTGGATTCCCTACGCGGCGAGCTCGAGCGGCTCGGTGAGTCGGTGCTCGTCGCCGGCGACGCGGGCGCGGTCAAGGTCCACGTCCACAACGATCGGCCGGACCGGGTGATCGCCCTGGGCCTGACGCTCGGCTCGTTGACCCGCATCACCGTCGAGAACCTGGACGCTCAGTCGTACGAGGTCCGCGAGAAGAACGCCGCCGAGACCGTGGCCGCGCCGATCGACCATCGTCTGCCCGCAGACCGGCGCGAGGCCGGGCCGCTGCCGCATGTGGACCTCGAGACGTACGGCATCGAGGTCCGCGCCGTAGCCGAGACGTCGGCCGCCGGTCCCAAGCCACGTCAAACGACATCGACGGATCTGGCAACCGCGCCGGCCGGCCACACGGCCGTCGTCGAGACGGTGCCGCTCGCCGTGGTCGCCGTGGCGGCAGGCGACGGACTGGCCCGCATCTTCAACTCCTACGGCGTCGCCGCGGTCGTTCGGGGCGGACAGAGCGCCAACCCGTCGACGGGCGAGCTGCTCGACGCGGTCGAGAGGATCGCCGCCGACGAGATCCTGCTGCTGCCGAACAACCCGAACGTCGTCCTCGCGGCAAGGCAGGCGAGCGAGATGACTTCCCGCCGCGTCCGAGTAGTGCCCACTCGAAACGCGGCCGAGGGTTTCGCGGCCCTTCTGGCCCTCGATCCCGATCGCGACGCCACCGCCAACGCCGAGGTGATGACGCTCGCCGGACGGGCCGTCCAGACGCTCCAGGTCACCGAAGCGGTCCGCGACGCGGTGGTCGGCGGCCGCAAGGTTCGCAAGGGCCAGACCATCGTCCTGGACCCGGACGACGGCCTGCTCGCCGTCGGCAACGACCGATCGGCCGCGGTGCTCTGCCGCGCTCGAAGCCCTCGAGCCCGGGTTCGAGGTGATCACGCTCTACTACGGGGCCGCCGCCGACCCGGCCGAGGCGGAGGCGATGGGCCGGCGCATCGAGGCCTGGCGGACCGGAGTGGAAGTCCAGGTGCTCGCCGGCGGGCAGCCCCATTACCGGTATCTGATCTCGGCCGAGTAGGGGATGGCAGCCAGGGGGCGTTCCACGTCGGCGTCGGTGGCGCCGGAGCCCGATCGGTCCCGACACACCCATCGGCCGAAGCGGCCTCACGGGCAACACCGTCCTGCGACGAGCGGGCCCGCGCATCGGCGTCAAGAACGTTCGCGACCTGCTCTTCTACCTGCCCCGCCGTTACGACGACCTGCGGGCCCTGAGCACGGCACGTGAGCTCAACCACGTCCCCGAGGGCACGCCGGCAAGCGCCCGGCTCCAGGTCCGCGGCCTGCGCGTGGAGCAGACCTTCCGGCGCCGCGTCCAGCGGACCACCGCCTACCTCGGCGACGACACCGGCGAGGTCGAGGCGACCTGGTTCGGGCGACGGTACGTCGAGCGGCGGCTCCACGAGGGCGACTGGATCATCGTCAGCGGCAAGGTCCGCCGCCGCGGCTTCACCGCATCCCTCGACAACCCCGAGTTCCAGCCCGACGACGGCTCCGCCCTCCTGCACGCGGGCCGGATCGTGCCCGTCTACCGGCTCACGGCGGGTCTGACCGCGGCCACGCTCCGGCGGGCGATCCGGCAGGCGCTCGACGCGGTCGGGAAGAGGTACGAGGACTACCTCACGACCGAGCTCCGGAGCCGTTCCGGAGAGAGCGATGCCGGTCGGCGAGGCGCTCGAGAGCGCCCACTACCCCGAGACGTTCCCGGCGCGCGACGCCGCGCTGCGCCGGCTCGGATTCGACGAGCTGCTCGCCCTCGAGATCGGGATGGTGGTTCGCGAGCGGCAGCGCCGCGTCGCCGTGGGCGAGCCCGTGGCGGTCACGCCGAGCAGATCCAACGGGGAGTCGTCGGCCGTGGAGGCGGCCCTGACGGAGCAGCTCCAGGCCCGAACCGGAACGGACGTGGCCGCTCGTCTGACCGACGATCAGGCGGCGGCCGTTCAGGCGATCGCGGCGGACCTGGGCCGGCCGCAGCCGATGATGCGGCTGCTCCAGGGCGACGTGGGTTCGGGCAAGACGGCCGTGGCCGCGCTCGGCTCTGGCCTTCGTGGCGGACGCGGGCCGCCAGGGAGCGCTGCTCGCCCCGACGGATCTGCTGGCCCGCCAGCACGCCGTCGCGCTGCGGCGCCTGCTCGAGCCGCTCGGCCACTCCGTCACGCTGCTCACCGGGCTCGCTGCCCGCGGCCGAGAAGCGGGCGGCGCTGGAGCTGCTCGCCGCCCCGAGCGCGGGCACGGGCCTGATGGGCCTTACGAGCGGCCGGATCGTCGTGGGCACGCACGCCCTCGTCCAGGAGGCGGTCCAGTTCGCCGACCTGGCCCTCGCGGTCGTCGACGAGCAGCACCGCTTCGGCGTGGCCCAGCGCGAGGCGCTCGGAGCGAAGGGCGTGGCCGCCGCACATGCTCCTGATGACGGCCACTCCGATCCCGCGGACCCTTGGCCAGATCCTTCTCGCGGACCTGGACGTCTCGGATCTGCGGTCGCTCCCGGCGGGCCGGCAGCGGATCCTCACCGGGATCCGCCACTCCGACGGACTTGCGGGGGCGGTGCAGGAACCGTCCAAGGGCGCTTACCCGCTGATCGTCAGGGAGGTCCTGGCAGGCCACCGAGCCTTCGTGGTCGTGCCGCTCGTCGAAGAGGACGAGGAGTCCGCCGCGCGTTCCGCCGACGAAGTTGCCTCCGCGCTGCCGGCCGAACTCGCCGAAGCCGCGCGTCGCATCGGCGCGTCCGGAACCGGCCCCACGCGTCGGAGTCGTCCACGGCCAGATGAAGGCGGCCGAGCGCGATCGCCGGATGGACCTCTTCCGGCGCGGCGAGATCGACGTCATGGTCGGCACGACCGTCCTGGAAGTGGGCGTCGACGTGCCCGAAGCCACGGTGATGCTGATCCTCGACGCGGATCGCTTCGGGCTGGCCCAGCTCCACCAGCTCCGCGGCCGCGTCGGCCGGGGAGAGGCGCAGTCCTACTGCATCCTCGTGTCCGATTCGGCCGATGCCACGGCCAAAGCCCGGCTCGAGGCGCTCGTCGCGAATACCGACGGCTTCGAGCTGGCCGAGCTGGACCTCGAGTTGCGGCAAGAGGGCGAGCTGCTCGGGCTCCATCAGAGCGGCCTGCCCACGCTTCGGATCGCCTCGCTCAAGGATCCCGAGGATCGCCGCCGCGCCGTGCGCGCTCGGGAGATCGCCGAGACGCTCGTCGACGAGAAGGCCGCGCTGCGGCCGGGCCTCGAGCGACTCGCCGCGGAGCTTCGCGACGGCTGGCTGGCTCGTGTCGGCGCCGGCGAGGTACTGGCGGAGACGGCTGACGAACCGGACGACGAACCGCAGGTCGTCAAGGCACCGGCCCCTGTCTCTCGCGTCACCAGCGGGCGCGCGCGCGCTCCCCGTGCGGCCGCGGCACGCGCCACCGGAGCTCGGCGACGTGGCTGAGGCAGGCCGCGTCATCGCCGGCTCGGCCCGAGGAGTCCGCCTCCTCGCGCCGGGCGAGGCAACCCGGCCGCTGTCGGATCGGGTCAAGCAGACGCTCTTCGCGATCCTCGAGCCGGACCTGCGCGGCGCGCGCATGCTCGACCTGTTCGCCGGTTCGGGGGCAGGCGGCATCGAGGCCCTCTCGCGCGGAGCCGCCTCGGCCGACTTCGTGGAACGGGACGCGACCGCCGTCGCCACCATCTTCCAGAACGTGGCCCGAGCCCATGTAGAAGCTCGGGCCCATATCCACCGACGCGACGTCGCGACGTTCCTCCGCGATCCGCTGCCGCGACGGCGTCCGGCCCGTTCGACGTCGTCCTGGTCGACCCGCCCTACGCCGACACGGCCGCCATGGAAGCCGCGCTCGAGGCGCTGGGCGCGCGCCGACGGCCGGCCTGCTGAGCGGCAAATCCTGGGTCGTCGCCAAGCACTTCTGGCGAACTCCGCCACCCGAGCGCGTGGGGCTGCTAGCATCCGTTCGGAGCCGCCGCTTCGGGGAGACGACGTTGACCTTCTACCGTCCGGCCGGCCAGTCGTCGACCGCGGAGCGAGAAGGGGAGAGGGCAGAGGCAGAATGAGCAGGATCGCCGTCTACGCCGGCTCGTTCGATCCGATCACCTACGGTCATCTCGACGTCGTCACCCGGGCGAGCGCCGTTTTCGACCGGATCTACTTCGCCGTCCTGGTGAACCCCCAGAAGGGCAAGCCGCTCTTCCCGATCGATGTCCGGGTCCAGGTCATTCGCGAGTCCGTGGACGAGTTCTGCCCCGCGGATGTCGCGTCGCGGATCGAAGTCCAGTCGTTCGATGGGCTCACCGTGGACTTCTGCCGCGGAACCGGCGCGACGTTCATCGTCCGTGGATTGCGAGCCGTGTCCGACTTCGAATCGGAGCTCCAGATGGCCCACACCAATCGGAAGCTCGCGCCGGAGATCGACACCGTCTTCTTCATGACGTCCCTGGATCAGAGTTACCTGAGCTCGAGTCTGGTCAAGGAAATCGCGCATTTCGGCGGCGACGTTTCCGAAATGGTGCCCCCCGCGGTTTCGAGGCGCCTGGCCGAGCGAGGTCGGAGACTATAATCGCGCCAAGCGGCAGCCCTGCGACCGCCCAAGGAGGGCTCGTTCGATAGACATCATCGTCCTGATCGAGCGACTGGAATCGCTCGTCGCGAACGGCAGGCACCTTCCCCTGACCAACAACGTAATAGTCGATCAGGCCTCCGCGCTGGAGTGGATAGACCAGCTTCGCGTCACCATTCCCGAGGAGATCAAGTCGGCCCGCCGCGTCAACAGCGAAGTGGACCGGCTCCTCGAGCAGGCCCGTGAGGAAGCCGAGCACATCCTGGCTCATGCCCAGGAGCAGGCTACGTACCTGATCGAAGAGCGCGAGCTGACTCGCCAGGCCGACGAGGTCAGCCGCGAGATCATCCGCCAGGCCCAGGCCGAGGCGGACGAAGTCCGGCGGGGCGCGGACGACTACGCGACCGAGGTCCTCGTGGGCCTCGAGCGTGAGGTCATGCGGACCCTCAAGACGATCAAGGGTGGCCTGGAGCTGCTCGACGATAGGCGATCCGCCGCGGAGGCTGCCGCTGCCGAGGCCGCCACCGCCGCGATGGCCCCGGAAGCTCCGGAAGAAGCCGACGAAACCCAGGATGAAGAGACGGACTCGGACGAATACGAAGAAACAGATGCCGAACAGCCAGTCGGCGGCTGAAGCCCTGACGTTCAACGTCGCCGGTCTGCTGTCCGAACCCGCCGGCACCATTCGCGAGATCGAGGTCTCCTCTCCGCCGCTGGACATGGCCTGGGAGCCGGACCCGGAACTCGAGGACGAGCTCGGGGAACCGCTGAAGCTCACGAGCGCGATCGCGGGGCGGCTGAAGCTGACCCGGACCAACCGCGGGCTGTTCATCCACGCCCGAATGCACACCTCGATCGCCCAGAGTTGCAGCCGCTGCCTTCGCGATCTGGACTGGGGAGTGGACATCCGCATCGACGAGGAGGCCCTGGCCGTCGTCGACCTCGCCAGTGGGTCGCCGCTCGATACTTCGGCCGAGCCGGATGTGCTGCGACTCACGGACCACCACGAGCTGGAGCTCGAAGGGGCGGTCCGGGACGCCATCCTGCTGGCCGAACCGATCGCGCCGCTCTGCCGCCCCGACTGCCCCGGACTGTGCCCCATCTGCGGCCAGGAAATGGCGTCCGGTCCGCACGATCATCCGGACGAGGACATCGACCCGCGCCTCGAGGCGCTCCGAGGTTTCACGGAGCATCCACAGAACTGACGAGAGGGCTGCCGTGGGCGGCCATCGCGAGTGGCGGTGACAGCGGCGCCCGGACCCGGTAAACTCCGCCGTCGGCCCTATGCGCGGGGTATGCTTGGCTGTACCCCGTCACGGACTGGATCGCGCGCCTCGGCGATTGCCCGGCCCCCGCCATCTGGCCCCGCAATACTGACGCCGCGCCGAGGCGAAAGGAGAAAACACAGGAATGGGTGTTCCCAAGAGGCGAGTCTCGCACGCTCGACAGGGCGACCGCCGCTCACATCTCGCGATCGGCCTTCCGCAGCTCGAAGAGTGCCCGCATTGCCACCAGCCCAAGCAGTCACATCACGTCTGCCCCAACTGTGGTTTCTACGCGGGCCGGCCGACGATCGAGCTCAAGCAGGAAAAGCCGCAGCAGACGCCCTAGGCTTGTGGCGTGGACCTTTCTACGGTTCGCACGGTCGATAGCGGGGCGGTCCGAGTCGCGGTCGACGCCATGGGTGGCGATCACGCGCCACTCGAAGTAGTAACTGGCACCCTGGCCTGGGCCCGGAAGCACCCGGCGGATACGGTGCTGCTCGTCGGCATCCCCGAACGGATCCGGGAGTGCGCCGACGGCCCCATCCCGCCGAACGTCGAGATCGTCCCGGCCAGCCAGGTCGTCGAGATGGACGAATCTCCGGCCCTGGCGCTCAAGGCCAAGAAGGATTCCTCGATCCTCGTTGCCATGGACCTCGTCAAGCATGGCCGCGCCGACGCTCTGGTCACCGCCGGTCACAGCGGTGCCGGCATGGCCGCCGCCGTCCTCCGACTCGGCCGCCTGCAGGGTGTCGATCGGCCGGCGCTGGCGATCCAGATGCTCACCGAAAGCGGGCCGTTCGTGCTCCTCGACATCGGCGCCAACATGGACTCGAGCGGCCAGAACCTCTACCAGTTCGCCCGCATGGGCGCCCTGTACGCCGAGCACGTCCTGGGAGTGGTGCGGCCCCGTGTCGCCCTGCTCTCCATCGGCGAGGAGAAGGGCAAGGGCGACGCGGCGATCCAGCAGGCCACGGAATTGCTCGACGCGGACGGCAGGCTCAACTTCGTCGGCAACGTCGAGGGGCGCGACCTGGTGAAGCACATGGCGGACGTGGCCGTATGCGACGCCGTCGTGGGCAACGTCACGATGAAGTTCTTCGAGGGTCTCGCCCAGTTCATCTTTGGCCTGTGGGAGAAGGAGTTCCGGCGCGGGCCGAGGGGCAAGCTCGCCTATCTGCTGATGCGGCCCGGGGTGAGTCGCATCCGCCAGACGTTCGATTACGAGAAGCTCGGCGCCTCGCCGCTGCTTGGCGTCAAGGGCATGGTCCTGATCACGCACGGCTCGGCGAAACGGCGCATGATCGAGTTCGCGGTGGAAGCGGGAGCAGCCTCTGCCCGTGCCCGCATCCCCGAGGCGATCGCGGAGATGTTCCGCGGCGAGAGTCGCGCCAGCTTGAAGAAGGCCGAGCTATGAGCGATCTGGAGAACGGCCCGAGCGGCTCCAACGGCGAGCGCCCGGCATCGCCGGAGCAGCCGAAGGGCCGCCGGCCGGGTCCTCTGACCGTCAGCCACAACGTCATCGTCGAGATGGTTCGCCTGGCCGCTCTCGAGGTCCCCGGCGTGCTCAACGTCGGGCGCGGCGGTCCGCTGCACTGGCTTGCCGGCTCACCGGTCCGGGCTCGCGTCCGCGACGGGCGCGTCTCGGTCCGCGTCTGGCTCGTGGCCAGGCCCGGCCAGGCTCTCCGTCCGCTCGCGGGCCAGGTCCGCCAGGCAATCGCGGCCACGGTGGAGCGTCTCCTGGGTCTCGAGCTCGGCGAAGTCACGGTCGTAATCGACGGCGTGGGGAGCCACGGCCAGTGACGAACGGCGCCGGCGAGGCGGGCCCGGACGAAACGCCGCAGGCAAAGGCGTCCCAGGGCGGGTCATTTCGTGGCGGACCGAAATCGTCCAAGGGCGAACACGGCTCCAGCGACGAAGTCAACTCTCACCGGCTCGGACGCCGGCTGGTCCTCGCGGCCCTGTTCGAGGCCGAATTCGGCCAGAGGACGGCGGAGTCGATCCTGGAGCGGCATCTCGCGGAGTCCGCGGCAGACGAGGCGACCGCCGCTTTCGGACGCGAGCTGGTCGGGCTCGTCGTGGCGGAGCGCGAGAGTATCGACGCCCTCATAACGCGCACCGCGCCCCAGTATCCGGTCGTCCAGCTCGCCCGGATGGACCGGACTCTGCTGCGTAGCGGCATCGGCGAGGTGCTACACTCCGGCACGCCGTCCCGGGTGGCGATAGCCGAGTGGGTCGAGTTGGCACGCACTTACAGCGGCGAGCCGGCCCGTAGACTCGTCAACGGAGTACTCGGGAAGATTGCTCGCGACTCCGAAGCCGGTGCGCGCCGCGCCCCGGAGCCGGGGCCGCAGTAACCGTCAACGCTAGCCGAAGAAGGTTCCCCAGGAGGGCGTCAGTGGCCACTACCTACGAGCGACTCAAGAAGATCGTCGTCGAGCAGCTCGGTGTCGATGAAGAAGAGGTCAAGCCGGAGGCCTCGTTCGTCGACGACCTGAACGCCGATTTGCTGGACCTCGTCGAGCTGATCATGAGCCTCGAGGAAGAGTTCGGCACCGAGATCTCCGACGAAGACGCCGAGAAGATCCGCACGGTCCAGGACGCCGCCGACTACATCGACGAGCACGCGGCCTAACCTGCGACTCGACTGATGCGCCCCGCAGCCGCTCTCGCCGAGCGGCTGGGGCTCCCGGTCCGTGATTTCGATCTGCTGCAGCAGGCGCTGATCCACAGCAGCTATCTGCACGAGCATCGGGACCTGGCCGCCGGCCACAACGAGCGCCTCGAATTCCTGGGCGACTCCGTCGTAAGCCTGGCCATTTCGGACGCCCTCTATCGTCGCCATCCTGACGACGACGAGGGCGTTCTGTCCGCTCGGCGGGCTTCGATCGTGAGCACGACCGGACTGGCTCGATTGGCCAATCGCCTCGAGCTGGGTGAGTACCTGCTGCTCGGCGAAGGCGAATCCCAACGTGGCGGACGTCGAAGGCCCGGCCTCCTGGCCTCGGCCTTCGAAGCGCTGGTCGGCGCTCTGTACCTGGATCTCGGGTACGAGGCGACCAGCGCCTTCGTGACCGCTCTGGCCGCTCCGGAGCTGACGAGCGATCGTCCGCTCGGATCCCTCAAGAGTCCCAAGAGCCG
This sequence comes from uncultured Chloroflexia bacterium, assembly GCA_963816135.1. Taxonomy (GTDB): domain Bacteria; phylum Chloroflexota; class Limnocylindria; order Limnocylindrales; family CSP1-4; genus Fen-1039. The sequence goes on along the minus strand of CAWFJD010000017.1, from coordinate 414,566 downwards.
TCTCCAGGAGTTCACCCAGCGCCTCTCCGGCGAGCGGCCGCAATACCACCTGGTCGACGCGGTGGGCCCGGACCACGACAAGGTGTTCAGGGTGGAAGTGGCAGTCGGCGGGCGAGTGATCGGCGTCGGTGAAGGCCATTCGCGGCGGATCGCCGAGACAGCCGCCGCGGCCAAAGCCATCGAGACGCTTCGCGAGCAGTCCGGCGATCTGACCGAAGCGCGCGCCCGAGCTGGCCGAATTCGAGCCCGACGAACCCGACGTCAACACTCCGTCGGCCAACAGGGCCGGCATGCAGCGCTTTGCGCACGAGTTCCCGGAGAGCGTCGCCTCCGGGGCCGATGAACCCTGGATCGAGCTCGACCTGGACATCCTCCCGACTGTCTCGGCAGAGCCGGCGGAGCCAGAACCGGCAGAACCGGCGGAGGCGCTCGAGCGTCCGGCCGAGAAGAGCCCCGCGGCGGGCGGTCGGCGGCGACGGGCCGCACGAGGCACTCCGTGACCGCCCCGGCACGACTCCTGGCACTTCGCCTGCAGGGCTTCAAATCGTTCGGGGAGCGAACGCTCGTCGAGTTCGGTCCCGGCATCAGCGCCGTCGTCGGACCCAACGGCGCCGGCAAGAGCAATCTCGCGGACGCTTTGCGATGGGCGCTCGGCGAGCAAGGCCGCGCGCTTCGACTGCGCAAGTCCGAGGACGTCATCTTCGCCGGCTCGGAGAAGCGCTCCGCCCTCGGCATGGCCGACGTGACGCTGGTTTTCGGCAACGAGGACCGGCTGCTGCCGATCGACTTCGAGACGGTCGAGCTCGGCCGGCGGCTCTTTCGATCCGGCGAGAACGACTACCTGCTCAACAAGCAGCGGGTCAGGCTCAAGGATCTCGTCGATCTGCTGGACGCGGCCCACCTCGCCGACAACGCGTTCCTGTTCATCGGCCAGGGCATGGTGGACCAGGCGCTGGCGCTCCGGCCCGAGGAGCGGCGGCCGCTGTTCGAGGAAGTGGCCGGTGTCCGGCGCCACGAGCGCCACAAGAAGAAGGCCGAGGAGCAGCTCCTCGAAGCGGATTCCAACCTCGCCCGGGTCGAAGACGTGCTCGCCGAGCTGCGGCCGCAGGCGCGCCGGCTGGCCGCCCAGGCCGAGCAGCAGGCCTCCCGCCAGACCGCGGGCGTCGAATACGGCCGGGCGATCATCGCCGGCGCCAGATCCCGCTGGTTCGAGACCGCGCGACGCCGGGCGGAGGCCGAAGAGCGACTCGCCGCCGGTCGGGGCCTGGCCGACATGGCCCTGACGGCCTTGCGCGAGGCCGAGGAAGAGGCGGCCGCCCTTGCCCGCGGCCTGGCCTCCAGCTCGGAAGTCGAAGCCGAACGGCGCGCTGCCCACGAATCGGCGCGGGCGGCCCTCACGGAACTGCAGTTGCGCGACGCCCGCGCCGCCAGCGACGTGGCCGCGGCCCAGCGCGATCGCGCCCGCCTGGAGCAGGAGCTCGCGGCGGCCGAGGCGGACCTGCAGGCGCAGCGCCGCGAGCTCGCCACCGCGGTGCCCGCGCGCGACCTTGCCCTGGCCGCCGCCGTGGCCGAGGCGGACCGGTCCCTCACCGAAGCGCTCGAGGAACTCAGCTCCGTTCGCGCCGCGGAGAAGGCCGAGGGTGAGGCCCTCGCCGCGCTCCGTCGAGTGGAGGCGGCTCGCGCGGCCGAGCTCGAAACCGCTCGCCGGCGGCTCTCCGACGCTGAACGCCAGGCCGCCGACGAGCGAGCGGCGGCAGACGAAGCCGCGCGGCGGCTCGCGGAGGCGGAGGCGGCGTGCGTCGAGCCCCGAGCCGCGCTCGCTCGCAGCCATCGACGAAGAGAAGGCGGCGATAGTCGTCCGCGAAGCCGCCCGTACGGAACTGGACCGCCGCGAAGGCTCGCGCCAGGCCACTTCCGAGCGGGCCGCGGCGGCGGGCAGCCGCGTCGCCGGACTGCGCGGACGCCTCGAAGCGCTCCGCGGGCAACTCGCCGAGGACGAGGCACGCGGGATCGCGAAGGCGGCGCGGCGCGCCGGCGGCCGGCCGCTGTCCGAAGGGATGGAAGTCGAGGCGGGCTTCCGGGTCGCGGTGGAAGCGGCCCTCGGAGAGGCCGTTCGGGGTTATGTCGTGGCTCGCGACGCGCTCGCCTCCCTCGACGGTCAGCGCGGCGTCCTGGTTCTCGAGGCCGCCGTGGCCGACGGACGGCGAGAGCGGGGATCGGAGCCCGGAGCGGATGCCGTGGTGGCCGCGGCCGTTGCCAACGGCGGCGGCAACTCGGCGATGCCCTTCGCAGCGATCCCGCCGGTGCCGCCACTCGTCTCCTCGCCCGAGCTCTGTGGGTGCCGGATCTGGCCGCGGCCCTCGCCGTGCAGGCGATGCTGCCGGCGGGCTGGATCGTTATCACGCGGGATGGGAGCGTGGCGACTTCAGCTCGGTGTCGTCGCGATGGGTCGGTCCGAGTCGCTGTTGGAGCGGCGCGCCGAGCTGGATCGTCTGGCCGAGGAAGTCGCCCGCCTCGAGACGGAGATGGAGGCCGCGCGTAAGGAAGCCGCTCGAGGCGGCCGGTGCGGCGGTCGCGGCCCGAACCGCTCTCGACGCCGCTCGCGAATCGGAGCGGCGGGCAGGCTCGGCACGACGGGCGGCGGAGGAAATCGAGCGCCAGGCCACTCGGAAGCTGGACGCGGCCTCGCGCGACGCGTCGTGGCGCAGGACCCAGGCGGATCGCTTCGAGACCGATCGAGACCGGCTCCGCGAGACGGTCCGGCAGCAAGACGCGCCTCCGGAATCCGCGCGATCAGGGGCCGCCGCCACGGCCGCCGCCTTGGCCGGAGCCGGAGCCGCCACCGCCGCCGCCACTGGCGACGCGCCCGTCGCGCCCCGAACCGCCGCCGCACCCCGCGACGACCGGGCCGCCGCGATCCAGGAGTGGGAGGAGCGCGTCGTAGCGCTGCGAACGCGCCGCGACCAGCTCGCCGCGGAAGAGACCGCGCTCGAGACCACCCGCCGCGAAGCTGAGAGCCGGCGAGCCAGAGCCTCGGCCTCGGCCAGTCTCGACGAGCAGCGCATCGCCGCCTCCAGCGGCCAGGCAGCCGAGCTTGCCCGGCGCGAACAGGCCACGGCCGTCGAGCGCGAAGGCCTGGGCGAAGAGCTGGCGGCGGCCGGGCTTCGGGAGGCGGCTCTTCGGGCCGAGCTCGAGGAGTTGCGGACCGCGGCCGCCATCGCCCGGTCGCGGCTTGCGGACGCGGAGACGCAGGCCGGCCGGGCGCGCGAGCGTCTGCGTTCGACCCAGGAACAGACCCGGACCGCCGAAGTCGGCTCCCTCGAAGCTCGTCTGGCGCTGGACTCGATCCGGGACCAGGTTCTCGTGGAGCTGGCCGGTCTCGGCGAGCTCGGGACGCAGCTCCTCGTCGACGAGATCGGCGACGACCTGGCGAGCGTGAGGGCGGCCTCCGCGGTTCGTACCAGAGACGGCGGAAACCGCCGCGGGCGACACGCCCGAGGCCGAGGCGCAGAACTCGGAGCTGGAGCAGCTGCTCGCGGCCGCCGCGGCAACCTGGCGCAAGAGCCCCGGCGCGGAGCCGCCCGCCACCGTCAAAGCTCGCCTCGCTGAGACGCCGCTTCCACGAGCTCGGCGCGCCGAACCCGTTCGCGTCGGAGGAGTACGCGGCGGTCAGGCTCCGGCTCGACGGCCTCGAGGCCCAGCGCAACGACCTCACCAGCGCCATCGCCAAGACGCGGGCCCTGATCGAGCAGCTCAACGCGATGATCGCGACGCAGTTCCGGACGACGTTCGCCGCCCTCGAGACCGCCTTCGACGCGCGCTTCCGCCAGCTGTTCGGCGGCGGCTTCGCCCGTCTGAGCATGACCGAGCCCGACGACCTGTCCGCGACCGGCATCGAGATCGTGGCCCGGCCGCCCGGCAAGAAGGCCCAGCCGCTGAGCATGCTCTCGGGCGGGGAGCGGGCCCTGACGGCGGTGGCGCTGCTGTTCTCCATGCTCGAGGTCCATCCGGTCCCGTTCTGCGTCCTCGACGAGGTGGACGCGGCCCTGGACGAGGCGAACGTCTACCGGTTCGCCGACGCGCTCCGGACCCTGTCGGACCAGACGCAGTTCATCGTGATCACGCACAATCGCGGCACCATCGAGAACGCCGACGCGCTCTACGGAGTCACCGTCGGCGAGGATGCGGTCAGCCGCGTGATCAGCCTCAGGCTCGAGGAGGCCCGCGAGCTGGCGGACCAGGTGACGAACAAGGCAGCCACGGCTGCGGGCTGACGGGAGGCTTCCCCTGTTCCTCCGACGCAAACCAAAGGACGAACCCAAACCCGAAGACCGACTTCGACGCCGACCTGCGCGGACGACGAAGGTGCCGATTGGAAATGGCCGGTCGACGCCAGCCCCGACGCCCCCGCCCAGCCTGACGAATCGCCTGAGGAGGCCGTCTCCCGCTTTGCCGGAGACAACCAGCCGACCGCGCCCGCTCCTACGGCTCCGCTGGAGTTGGAAGCCCCGGGCGATCTGGCCGCGGGCCTGGAACGAAGCCGCGGCGGCTTCATGTCGCGGTTGCGGGGAATCCTGCGCAGCGGCCCCACCGACGAGGATTGGGAGTCGGTCGAGGAGCTGCTGATCTCCGGAGACGTGGGCGGGAATGCTCGCGGCGGATATCGTGGAGAGAGCCCGCGCCCGCCGCGACGCTCCCTCCGCCGAGGCCGCCGTCCGCGCCGAGCTCGCGTCGCGGCTGCTGCCCGCCGAGCCGAACTGGCGGCCGCAGCGCCGGCGCCGCCGGGCCAACCGGCGGTGATGCTCATGGTCGGCGTCAACGGCACCGGCAAGACCACCACGATCGGCAAGCTGGCCTACGACTACCGGGCCGAAGGCTCGTCCGTGCTCCTTGCCGCGGCCGACACGTTCCGGGCCGCCGCCATCGACCAGCTCCGAATCTGGGCCGATCGCTCCGGCAGCCAGTTCGTGGCCCATGCCCCGGGCGCGGATCCGGCCGCGGTCATGTACGACGCGCTCGACGCGGCCGTCGCCCGGAACGTGGACATCGTCATCGCGGACACGGCCGGCCGGCTGCACACCAAGTCCAACCTCATGGACGAGCTGGCCAAGATGCGCCGGGTCGTGGATCGGCGCCTGCCCGGATCGGTGCCGGAGGTGCTGTTCGTCCTGGACGCCACGACCGGCCAGAACGGCCTCTCCCAGGCCAAGGTGTTCCACGAGACCGTGGGGCTCACCGGCATCGTGCTCACGAAGCTGGATTCGACCGCCAAGGGCGGCATCGTCTTCGCCATCGAAGACGCTCTCCACGTCCCGGTCCGCTACGTCGGGGTGGGGGAGAAGCTCGGCGACCTGCTCCCGTTCGACCCGGACGCCTTCGTGGCGGCGCTATTCGCGTAGCCGGGCTCGCCTGAGCCGCGAGGCGGTTGACCAGGCGCCCACGCCTCACGGCTCACGGCTCGGTTTGGTCCCCGACGACTCCTCGCCAAGGCGAGTCGTTTGTGCGAGTTTCACCCGGAGCGGTCCCTATTCCGCGTCCGCGCCTCTGGATACAGCGTTGACCGTCACGGCTTCGCCGTTATGAGCGTGCCGCGGGCTTCACGCCGTGATTTGCCCGGATATCCGGGCAAGTGTGTCACCGAGATCGGGCCATCCGACTGAATAACGACCGCCCGGCGTGAAACTCGCGAATTGCTCGCGCGGCCACCCGGGCAGATCGGCTCAGGCCCCGCCCTTCCGCCGAAGCCTCGCCGGCAGGAGGCGCTGGTAGCGGCCTTCGAGGCGACGCAGCCCGTCGCGGGCCGCCGATACCGACGGATCCAGCCGGAGCGCCTCGCGATACTCGATCGCAGCCTGGGGCATGTCGCCCTTGCCTTCGAGCGCGAGGCCGACGCTGGCTCGCAGCTGAGCCAGATCCAGGTCTTCGAGGAGGGCCGACGACAGCACCTGGCGGGCCTCCTCCGTCCGGCCCAGCGAAACCAGGGCGAGGGCGCGGCAGTGAAGCGAGGGCAGATGCTGGGGGTTGAGCGACAGGCCCCGGTTGGTGATGTCGAGCGCTTCCTGGTACCGGCCCGCCCGGCCCACGATGCCCGCCAGCTCGGAGTGGCGGTTGGGATCCGTGGGCGCGAGCGCGACGGCCTGGCGGCCCTCCATCTCGGCTTCCCAGGTCATGCCCATCGTCTCGAGGGCGCAGGCGCGAGCGGCGTGGGCGAGCGCCAGGCGCGGGTCCCGTGCGACCGCGAAATCGGCACTGAAGAGAGCGTCGCGGCCGCGGCCCTGGTCCGACAGAGCCATCGCCAGCATCGCGTAGCCAATGGCCGAGTCCGGGAACTCCGCGAGGACCGACCGAAAGACCTGCTCGGCGGTCTCGGGCTTGTTTCTGGCCAGCAGGTCCGCGCCGTGGCGAAGGCGGGAATCGCCCGGGTCCGTCCTCCCTCGGGAGAGACGCCGCAGCGGGTTCGATCGCTCATCCACGTCGCGAACGTTACCGCACGCAATGCCGCGTCCGGCCCCATTCGAGTGGCTCATCCAACCGTCCCTCTGTCGTCAGGGACGCCGATGCGGTACACTCCGCGCGCCTTAGGTGCCGCCAGAATCCGCGGCCCAACGCCGCCCCACGCTACCGTGGCGGCGAGACGGATCGGGAGTCCAACCGCCCATGTTCGACGCTCTGAGCGAGCGGCTGCGCAAGACCCTCGGGACACTCACCGGCCGTGGCCGGGTGAGCGCCGCCGACGTGGACGCGGCCATGCGCGAAGTCCGGCTGGCCCTGCTCGAAGCCGACGTCAACTTCAAGGTCGTCAAGGATTTCGTGGCCCGCGTGCGGGAGCGCGCCACCGGGGCCGAGATCCTGGACAGCCTGACGGCCGGCCAGCAGGTCGTGAAGATCGTCAACGAGGAGCTCGTCGCGCTCCTTTCCGCGGGCGATCGATCCTTCCACCTGACCGGCAACCCGGCCGTCATCCTGCTCGTCGGCCTGCAGGGCTCGGGCAAGACGACGACCGCCGCCAAGCTTGCCCGGCACCTCCACAAGCAGGGCCGCCGGCCGCTCCTCGTCGCCGCGGACCCGTATCGGCCGGCGGCGGCGGACCAGCTCGAGACGCTGGGCAAGTCCCTGGACATGCCCGTCCATCGGGCGCCCACCGGCACGAGCGTCAAGGACATCGCCAAAGGCGGCATGGACGCCGCCCGCAAGCAAGTCCGGGACACCGTCATCCTGGACACCGCGGGTCGACTGACCGTGGACGAGCCGCTCATGAAGGAGATCGCGGACCTGTCCACCTGGATCAAGGCCTCGGAGACGATCCTGGTCGTGGACGCGATGACCGGCCAGGAAGCCGTCAACGTGGCCCAGGCCTTCGCCACGGCCGTTCCCGTCACGGGCCTGATCCTCACCAAGATCGATGGCGACGCTCGCGGCGGCGCGGCGCTCTCCATCTGCGCCGTCACCGGCCTGCCGGTCAAGTTCCTGGGCACCGGCGAGAAGACCGACGCCCTCGAACCCTTCTATCCCGATCGCCTGGCCGGCCGCATCCTGGGCATGGGCGACGTCCTGACGCTCGTGGAGCGCGCCCAGGAGGACGTTCGACGAGAAGCAGGCCGCGCGCATGGCCGAGAAGATGCGCAAGAACAGCTTCACCCTCCAGGACATGCTCGACCAGATGCAGCAGCTCCAGAAGATGGGCCCGCTCGGCAGAGTCATCGAGATGATCCCGGGGCTGGGCGGCATGGCCAAGCAGGCCCAGGCTTCCGTAGATCGCGGCGATCTCAAACGCGTCGAGGCGATCATCCGATCCATGACGCCGGCGGAGCGCAACGACCCCGGTATCCTGAATGCGGGCCGACGGCGCAGAATCGCGCAGGGATCGGGTACCCGACTTCAGGACGTCAATCAACTCGTGAAGCAGTTCAGCGAACTGCAGAAGATGATGAAGCAGATGGGCGGGATGCGCGGCATCCGCCGAATGCCCGGAATGCTGGGGAAGTAACGAGGGAAGCGCCATGGATCCGTTCGAAGGTCAGGATCGGCCGCAGGGCCAGCAGTCAGACCAGCAAGCCGGAACGCCGCCGGATGCGGGACAGCCCCAGGGTTACCCGCAGCAATACGGGCAGCCGGCGTATCCGCCACAGCCCGGATATCCGCCGCAGCCGGCCTATCCGCCACAGCCAGGTATCCGCCACAGCCCGGATATCCGCCGCAGCCCGGCCTATCCGCCACAGCCCGGGTACCCGGCTGCAGTACGGGCAGCCGGCCTATCCGCCCCAGCCCCAGGGATACCCACAGCAGTATCAACAGCCCTACGGGCAGCCGGGGTACCCGCCGCAGGCTTTCCCGCCCCAATATCAGCAGCCTTATCCGCAACCGGGCTACGCGCCGACTGGATTGGAAGTCCCGGTTCAGCCCGTCATGATCAAGGCCCGTTCCCACCGCTTCCGCTGGGCAATCGCCGGAGCGATCGTTCTGACGGTGGCGCTCGTCACCGCGGCGGGCGCGTTCGTCCTCGCCGGAGCCTCGGGCAGCAAGTCGCTGACGGCGAGCGTGGCGCCGAAGAACGCCTGGATGTTCGTGGAACTCCGGACGGATCTTCCGGGCGACCAGCATCAGAAGCTTGCGGACTTCATGAGCCACTTCCCGGGCTTCGCGGACCGGGCCCAGTTCGACAACGCGCTGGACGAGATGTTCAACAAGCTCACCAGCAGCGTCTCGTCGGATCTGGCCTACACCTCGGCGTTCAAACCCTGGATGGAGGGCGAGATTTCGATCGCCGTCCTGCCGGGCACAGGCGCCGCGATCCCTACGCTACCCCCCCTCTCGGTTCCTTCCGGAGTGCCGCTTCCCAGCGACCTATCGGGTCTTCTCGGCGGCGACATGGGCATGCCCACGGGCATGACCTCCGGGATGGCTCCTGAGGACGCGGTCGTGATCGTTGCCCTCAAGGATCGATCCGCCGCGCAAACGTGGGTGACCGGTGAACTGGGCAAGAACCACGTGACCACTACTTCCCAGACATACGCGGGCGAGACCCTCAATACGGTCGCCATGTCCGGCGAGCCGGGCAGCTACGCCATCACCAACTCCGCCCTGATCGTCGGCACGACCACCGCCGTCAAGGCCGCCCTGGACAGCAAGACGAAGGGTTCGCTGGCCGACGACGCCAACTACCAGGCGGCCATGAAGTCGCTCTCGGGCGACAGCCTGGCGCGCTTCTACGTGAACCCGCGCGGCGTCCTCCAGCCTCTTCTCGGCAGCCTGAGCATGCTCGGCGCGAGCACATCGGCGCTCACCCTCGACAAGGTACCAACGTGGGCGGCGGTCTCGGTGCGGGCAGAATCCGATCGCATTGTCATGGAGGCCACGTCCTCCGCGGCCGGCTCCGGCAACTCGAACCACAACAGCAAGATCGCCCCGAGCCTGCCCGGCGACACGGTCGCCACCTTCGAAATCCACTCGGTCGGGCAGAAGGTCAACACGGTCCTCGACTCGTTCTCCTCGATGGGACCCGCGATGGGCATCGACGCGGCGCAGATCAAGCAAGTCAAGGACGCGCTCGCCCTCATCGGCGGCGTGGATTGGCTCCAGGACACCGCGGTGGCGGTCACGGACCACAACGGCACCTTCGGCGGCGGCCTGGTCGTCCAGACTCCCGACGCCGCGACGGCCAAGACCAAGCTCGCGATGCTCACCAATTTCGTCGCTCTGGCGGGCGGCTCGAGCGGGCTCAAGAGCTCGACCGAGACGTACAACGGCCAGACCATCACGACCATCACCGTGCCGCAAACCTCGAGCATCGGGACACCGGCCGTGACGATCGCGCTCACCACCAAGGACAACCTGATCGTCGCCGGATATCAGGACGACTTTGCCAAGGCCGTCATCGACACGACGTCATCGAACGCGCTTTCCGCGCAGTCGGACTACAACGCCGTGATGAACGCGGTCGGCGCGAGCAACGAGGCTTCGTTCTATCTGAACGTGCCGGCGCTCGAAGACCAGCTCGGCAAGATGGCAACCAGTCCGTCGAACTGGACCACCAACTACAAGCCATATTTCGATCATCTGGGTGGCATCGGCTACGCCTCGATCGATGGCTCCACGTCAATGGTGCGGTTCGTGGTGATGGCAAGGTAGACTCGCCCACCATCGACCGCCGATCTTTTAGGAGGAAATAGCTCGCACATGGCAGTTCGAATTCGCCTCACCCGAGTCGGGGCCACCAAGCAGCCGGCGTATCGGGTCGTCGTCATGGACGGACGCAGCGCGCGGGATAGCAAGGCCATCGAGACCCTCGGCCACTACAACCCCCGGATGAACCCGGTCGAGTTCGCCGTAGACGCCGACAAGGTCAAGAAGTGGCTCGCGCAGGGCGCACAGCCGTCTGACACCGTGTCGAGACTGCTCCAGAACGCGGGCGTCATCCCCAAGGTCGAGACCAAGAGGGCCGCGGCCAAATAGGGTCCTGGTTCGAGTCGAACTGCGCAGTCCGCAGCGCACACATAGAGGAGGCTCATGGCAGCCCAGGATCTGGTCGAGTACGTCGCTAAGAATCTGGTCGACGATCCCGACTCAGTGGTTGTGGAGATTCACGACCGGCCCCGAAGGGACCGTGATCGAGCTTCACGTCGCCGAAGACGACATGGGCAAGGTGATCGGGCGCAACGGCAGCGTTGCCAAGGCGCTCCGCACCCTGCTCAAGGTCATGTCCGCGCGCGATGGCGAATCGGTCTCTCTCGAGATCAGCTGAGCTTTACGTGAATAGTGGGCAGCCCAAGGCCGTGAGCGTCGGCAAGCGGCCAGCGTCGTGAGCGTCGGCGAGCGGCTCGTAGTCGGCCGCGTCCGCGGCTTCCACGGACTCAAGGGCACGATCCGGATGGAATCTCTGACCGACCGCGCCGCCGAACGGTTCGCGGTCGGTCGTTCGCTGTTCGTCGAGGGATCGGACGCCGCCCTCACGATCGTCGAATCGAACGAGGACCAGGTCGGCTGGCGGGTGCGCTTCGCCGAGGTTCCCGACCGGACGGCGGCCGAGAAGCTGCGCGACGTCTACCTGGAAGTCGTGGTGGCTCCCGGCGAGCAGCTGCCGCGGGGCGAGTTCTACTGGCACGAGGTCATCGGCTGCGCGGTGGTCGATACCGCAGGCAACAGTCTCGGTGAAGTCGTCGATCTGTATCGGGCCGGGGGTGCCGAAGTCGCTCTGGTCCGCGGTCCTTCCGGCGAGCTCGACATCCCACTGGTTCGAGCGGTGGTGCGCATCTTCGCGCCTGTCTCGAGGCGAGATCGTCGTGGACGTCGATGCGCTCGGCTTGACGGAAGAGCCGGACGATGAGCCCGAAGCGGGCGAAGCCGCCGTCGACGGCATCGAAACTCGCGACGGCACCGAGTGACCGGGGAGTTGGACGAGTCGTCCGGACCCGCCGCGGCCGGCGACCGATCGGCCGAGCCAAACATCGAACGTCGACCCCTGGAGGTCGACGTTTTGACGCTGTTTCCCGGCATGTTCGCCGGGCCGCTCGCCGAGAGCATTCCGGGCCGCGTCCAGACCCGGGGACTGGCCACGGTGCGCGTCCAGGATCTCCGGCAGTGGGGTCTGGGCCGCCACAAGACCGTTGACGATTACACGTACGGCGGGGGAGCGGGCATGGTCCTGCGCCCCGAGCCCGTAGCGGCCGCGCTCGAAGCGGTTCGCCGGCCGGACTCGACCGTCATCCTGCCCGACCCGGGCGGCGAGGTATTCGGCCAGGCTCGCGCCCACGACCTCGCGCGTGCGCTCGCACATCGTCATCCTCTGCCCGCGCTACGAGGGCGTGGACGAGCGGATCCGCTCGATGGTGGACCTGGAGCTGTCGATCGGCGACTACGTGCTCTCGGGCGGCGAGATTCCGGCGCATGGTCATGATCGACACGATCCTGCGGCTCATCCCCGGTGCGATCGACGCCGAGTCGACGACCGAGGAGTCGTTCACCACCGGCCTGCTCGAGTATCCGCAGTTCACCCGTCCGCCGGAATTCGCGGGGCTGACCGTGCCCGCGGTCCTCACCGGCGGGAACCACGAGGCGGTCCGCAAGTGGCGGCTCAAGGAAGCTCTTGCGCCGGACGCTGCGCCGCCGGCCGGAGCTCCTCGAGGGACGCGGCGCTCAGCAAGGAAGAGGCGAAGCTCCTCGCCGAGGTTCGGGCCGAAGAGGCCGAGGTGCCGCGGAGGTCGCCGGCGCGGAGACGGCGCCCGGCTCGAGAGGCCGCCGGCCGAGGACTAGGAATCGGCAGTCGGCGCGGAGCGCAGCGCGTCTCGTCGTGTCCTGGCGGCAGTGCGCGCCCTGTCCAGCCGCGGCCGGCGAGCGGTTGTGCTATCCTTCGCCGTCGGCCGCGCAGAGTCGGCCTTCTTCGAATGTGTCTTCATCGCAGCCAGGCTGCGGAGAACACACCATGAGCGCAGCCGCGCCGCTTGACGAAGAGTAGGGACCAGCACGTGAACGTGCTCGACGAGATCACTCCAGGATCAGATCCGGACGGACATTCCGGAACTCAGCCCGGGCGACACTGTCCGCGTAGCGGCCAAGGTCGTCGAAGGCAACCGCGAACGCAGTCCAGGTCTTCGAAGGCACCGTCATGCGCCTTCGCGGCGGCGGCATCCAGCGCTCGATCACCGTCCGCCGCGTCGCCTCCGGTGTAGGCGTGGAGCGGACCTTCAAGGTCAACAGCCCGCGCATCGACAAGATCGAAGTGATGCGCCACGGCCAGGCCCGCCGCGCCCAGCTCTACTTCCTGCGCGGTCGCTCCGGCAAGGCAGCCACGCTCCGCGAGCGCCGCACCAACAGCTAGACGCTCGCGAGCGACATGCCATCCGCCCGTCGCTCAGCCCCTCCAGGCGAGGACCCCGTTCGAACGCCCTCCGGCGTCAGGCGGGGTCCGACTGTTTCCGCCATGTCCGCCGCGGGCGGTCGCCGCGAAGTGGAGCCGTGGCACAAGGCCCGCCTGGACCCGGACTTCGTGGAGGAGCGGATCCTCTGGGAGCGCGGCTACCGGCACGTGGCCGGGATCGACGAAGTCGGCCGTGGCTGCCTCGCCGGCCCCGTGACCGCCGCCGCGGTGATCCTGCCGCCCGACTGGAAGCCCCGCGGACTTCGCGACTCCAAGCTGCTCAAGCCCGAGGAACGGCGCCGCCTCGACGTCGAGATCCGGGCGCACGCCGTGGCCTGGTCGATCGCCTTCGTGAGCGCGGAGCTGATCGACCGCATCAACATCCTCCAGGCGACGCTGCTGGCCCAGACCCTTGCCGCCGCCCGCCTCCCGATCCGTCCGGACGCGCTGCTCCTCGACGCCGTCACCCTGCCGGAAGTGCCCGTCCATCAGCGTGTCCTCGTGTCGGCGGATCGGTTGTGCGCATCCGTCGCCGCCGCTTCGGTCGTCGCCAAAGTCGCCCGCGACGCGCTGATGGAGGAGCTGGACGTGCTCTATCCGGGCTACGACCTGGCGAGCAACAAGGGCTACGCCGCGCCGGAGCACCGGGCCGGACTCGAGGCTCTGGGCCTCACCCCGATCCACCGCATCTCCTTCGCGCCCTGCCGTGAGCGCCAGCAAATGAGCCTCTGGGAGAATGACCCGAGCGGCTCGCCCTGCGGCGACGGCGTCGAGGCGCCGGCGACGAGGAAGAATCGTCGATGAAGGGGCTCGAGATCGAGGCGGTGGCGCAACTCGACTGACCGCCGCCCGGGATCCGAGGAGGGTCTGTGACAGCCGCGCCAATCGGACGGCGAACCGGCAAGCAGATGGCCGGTGACGCGGCGGAGCAGCTCACCGCGGACCGCCTGTGCGAACGGGGCTGGAGGATCCTCGCGAGAAACCTCCACGTCGGCCGCAGCGAGTTCGACATCGTCGCCGTGGACCCCGGCCCGCCCGGTCGGCTTGTCGTGGTCGAAGTCCGGTTTCGCCGATCGCGGGAATTCGGTCTTCCCGAGGAGACGTTCGATCATCGAAAGCAGGCCCAGCTGCGGCTCGGCATCGGCCGGCTGCTGCAGGCCGGTTGCCTGCCCGACGGAACCCCGCTGCCACGCCTGCCGATCGCCGTCGACCTCGCGATCGTGGAACCTGCTGGGCGATGCCCTCGTCGCCAGACTCTACCGAAACGCCCTGTCTGCCTGAAAGCGGCCAGTCTGTGTGGCATCGGCGCACCGCGGTTCGAACGAGTGAGCGTGGCTCTTTTGCTACCCTTATGAGCAGGGCCGGACACGATCCGCCGTCACGGGTCAAGACTGGCGTTCCAAGAGGAGAGAAATTGAAGTCTTCGACCGCGCGCACGCTTCGCCTTACCGGCGCTCTCGCGCTCGCAATGGGTGTTGCGGTCGCTTTCGGCGGCTGCAGCCAGCAGCTCATCCACTCAGGCCCCCAATAATGGCGGCTCGAACCCCGAGTAGCGGGGCCCAGAGCACGCCGGCCCCGAGCACGGGGGCCAAGACCACTCCCGCCGCCAACAACGGCGGCGGCGGTCTTGCCGGGTCGGTACAGCAAGCTCTCGGACATCACGAGCTACAAGTTCACGATGGTCATGAAGGGCGGGACCTACGGGGACCTGCTCGGCAGCGACCCGATCAAGGGCACCGTGGTCACCAAGCCGACCAAGGCCGCCTACATGTCCGTGATGGGCATGGAGATCATCGAAGTCGACGGCAAGAGCTACGTCAAGATGGGCACGTCCTGGATCGAGTCCACTGACCCGTCGAGCACTTCGATGGCCGACAGCTTCGCCCCGGAGAAGCTCTTCGGCTCCTACGTGGGCAGTGCGGCGGACGAGCTACAAGGCCGTCGGCGAAGAGCAGCACAACGGCATGGCCACGGTCCACTACCAGGCCGACGCAAGCATCATGTCCACCTACGGCAGCATGCTCGGAGTCACCGGCGGAACGTGGTCGGCGGACGTCTGGCTCGCCAAGGACGGCGGCTACCCGGTCGGCGTCTCCATCAAGTCCACGGGCGGCTCGGCCACGTTCGAGATGACCCTGGACATCACCAACATCAACGATCCGGCCAACAAGGTCGAGGCCCCGAAGGTCTGATCCGGACAACTCGCTAACAAGTGGAGGCCCCGGCAGCTGCCGGGGCCTCTTCTATCTGGCGGATCCCGCTCGCCGCTGTGCTAAACTCCCGCGGCTGCCGCATCAGCGGCCGCACCCGCCCGCCCAACGGCGGCGGAGCTCACACGCAGTGCCACCGCGTCGGAGCGGTGCCGGTGTCAACCCCTCGCGAGGGAAGCCGGTTCCGACTCGAGCGCTGCGGAGGATACAACCGCAGGAGGTTCGTTCATGGCGTCCGCATCGATGCGACAGCTCCTGGAAGCCGGAGTCCACTTCGGCCACCAGACCCGGCGCTGGAATCCCAAGATGAAGCCCTTCATCTTCGCGGAGCGCAACGGGATCCACATCATCGACCTAGCCCAGACCGTCAAGCGGCTTGACCTCGCCCTCGAGGCCGCCCGCGAGACCGTCTCCCGCGGCGAGTCCGTCCTCTTCATCGGCACCAAGAAGCAGGCCCAGGAGCCCGTTTCGATGGAGGCGACGCGCGCCGGCCAGCCCTACGTCAACAAGCGCTGGCTCGGCGGCATGCTCACCAACTTCGTCACCATCAAGAAGCGCATCGCCCTCCTCGACCAGCTCGAGGCGCGGCAGGCCAGCGGCGACTTCGAGCGGCTGACCAAGAAGGAAACCGCCAAGCTCGTCGAGGAGATGGAGCATCTGCGGGCCGCGTTCGGCGGCATCCGCAAGATGAAGCGCCTGCCCGGCATGGTCTTCATCGTCGACCCGCATCGCGAGCGCATCGCCATCACCGAAGCTCGCAAGCTCGAGCTGCCGATCATCGGCACCGGCGACACCAACGTCGATCCGGACGAGCTCGACTACATCATCCCGGCCAACGACGACGCCATTCGAGCCATCCGGCTGCTCTGCCAGCTTGTCGCCGACGCGTGCATCGAAGGCCAGCGGGATCGCGGCGTCCGAAATGCCGAGCCCGAAGTCGTCGAGCCGATCGTGGAGCCCGGCGTCGAGCAAGCGGCCACCGACGAGCTCGTCGCGGCACTTGCCGGCGGCGCGGCCCTGACCTTCGAGCCGGACGTCGAAGAGGAAGAACTCCTTCCGGGAGCCCGCGCGGCCGTCCACCCGCACGCGGCCGAGCCGGAAGCCGAGGAGACTCCTCGCGCCGCTCACTGAGAGAAGCCGCCAGACCGCGGGCCGGTGAGACCACTCTCCGGCCCGGCGATCCGGGCCGCATCTACCACCAGCGCTCGGCCGGAGCTCGGATAGACCGGCCGGCCGGCGCAGACAACAGGAGATTTGGAACAAATGGCGACGATCACTGCGGAGACCGTCAAGGCGCTCCGCGAGCAGAGCGGGGCGGGCGTCATGGAGTGCAAGCGCGCGCTCGAGGAGACCGACGGCGACGTCGAGAAGGCCGTCGCGCTCCTCAAGGAGCGCGGCCAGGCTGCCGCGGCGAAGCGCGCCGATCGCGAAGCTCGCGACGGTCTGATCTCCAGCTACATCCATCCGGGCAGCCGGATCGGCGTCCTGATCGAAGTCAACTGCGAGACCGACTTCGTCGCTCGCACCGACGAGTTCCAGAAGCTCGTTCGTTCGCTCGCCGTCCAGGTGGCCGGCCTTCGACCCGTCTACACGACCGTCGACGCGATCCCGGCCGAAGTTCTCGAGGCCAAGCGAGGCCGAGCTGATGGACTCCGACGTGGTCGCCGCGAAGCCGGAGGCGGTTCGCGCCCAGATCGTGGACGGCCAGCTCAAGAAGTGGTTCAGCGAAGTCGTCTTGACCGAGCAGCCCTTCCGCGACGAAGATCGAACGGTCGGCGCGCTGATCACTGAAGCCATCGCCAAGACAGGCGAGAATATCCGGGTGCGACGCTTCGTCCGCTTCGAACTGGGGGAGTAAACCGTGAGCGAGGCCACCTCGGCCAAGGGTGAGGCCGGCTCAGGCAAACCCGAGCCGGCAGGCGAACGTGCGGCGCGACCGGTCTATACCCGGATCCTGCTGAAGCTGTCCGGGGAGGCTCTCCTCGGCAGCCGGCAGTACGGCGTCGACCCCAACTTCTGCGCCTTCATCGCGGCCCAGGTCGCGGAGGTCCATCGCTCCGGAGTCCAGATCGGGATCGTCGTCGGTGGCGGGAACATATTCCGCGGGCTGGCAGCCGCCGCTCGAGGAATGGACCGCGCCACCGGCGACTACATCGGCATGCTCGCCACCGTCATGAACGCCCTGGCTCTCCAGGACGCCCTCGAGAAGGCGGGCGTGCAGACGCGAGTCATGAGCGCCATCGCCATGAACGAGGTCGCGGAGCCGTACATCCGGCGCCGCGCCGTCCGCCACCTCGAAAAGGGCCGGGTGATCATCCTGGCCGCCGGAACCGGCAACCCGTACTTCACCACGGACACGGCCGCTGCCCTCCGCGCCGTGGAGATCGGGGCGCAGGTGATCCTCAAGGCGACGAAGGTGGACGGCGTCTACGACTCGGATCCCGTCCAGAACCCGGGCGCCAAACGCTACGAGCGTTTGACCTACTCCCAGGTCCTCGCCCAGCGCCTCAAGGTCCTCGACGCGACCGCGGTCTCGCTCTGCATGGAGAACGACACTCCGATCATCGTCTTCGATCTCAACGAGCCTGAGAACATCACCCGTGTCGCCGCCGGCGCGCCCGTCGGCACCTTGATTACCGGAGGCAGCCCCGCATGAGCAGCGAGTCGTTGTCTGCCATCGAGCACAAGATGGCCAGGGCGGTGGAGGTCCTCGAACGCGACCTCCAGAGCGTCCGGACGGGCCGGGCTTCGACCTCGATCGTCGACCGGATCATGGTCGAGTACTACGGCACGCCGACCGCGCTCCACCAGATCGCCGGCATCAACGTGCCCGAGGCCCACCAGATCGTCATCCAGCCGTGGGATCGCAGCGTCCTGACGGCCATCGAGAAGGCGATCATCAAGAGCGACATCGGCCTCGTCCCCAACGTGGACGGTTCCGTGGTGCGGCTCAACATCCCGCCGCTCACCGAGGAGCGTCGCAAGGACCTGGTCAAGCAGGTCCACAAGCGCATGGAAGAAGCGCGGGTCGAGATCCGAGGCCTCCGTCGCGAGGCCGCGGACCAGCTCAAGAAGGACGAGCACGACGGCAAGCTCGGGGCCGACGAAGTCGCGCCGCGAGCATGAGCACCTGCAGAAGATCACCGACAAGCACATCGCCGACGTGGATCGCGTGGGCTCCGTGAAGGAACAGGAGATCCTGGAGGTCTAGTGGACCAGCAGGATCTCGCGCCCGACCGATGCTCCGGCGCTGGTCCACCGGAGCGCTCCGGACGCGGAGGTGACCGCACCGCCGCCCGTCGCCCCGGACGCGGCTCCCACGGAGCCGTTCAGCGTGCCGCCGGAGGAGCTGCCCCGCCACGTCGCCATCATCATGGACGGCAACCGGCGCTGGGCTCGAGCCCGTGGCCAGAGCGAGATGGAGGGCCACGCGGCGGGGGTCGAGGGCATCCGGGAGATCATCCGGCACGCCGTAAGGCGCGGCATCGCGGTCCTGTCGCTGTATGCCTTCAGCCGGGAGAACTGGGCCCGCTCCGACGACGAGGTCAGCGGCCTGTTCTTCCTGCTCGAGAAAGTCATCCGCAACGAGACGGCCGAGCTGAAGGCGCAAGGGGCCCAGGTCCGGCTGCTCGGACGGATGGACGAGCTGCCCGAAGGCGCGCGCGAGTCGATCGCCCGGGCGCTGGCGGAGACCGCCGGCGGCAGCCGTCTCCAGCTCAACATCGCCTTCAACTACTCAGGCCGGACCGAACTCGTGGACGCGGCCCGGAGGCTCGTCTGCGAGCAATCCCAGCCGGAGGCGATCAACGAGGACACGCTGGCGGCGGCGCTCTATACGGCGGGGCTGCCGGACCCGGACATGGTCATCAGGACCGGGGGCGAGGCGCGGCTTTCGAACTTCCTGATCTGGCAGGCGGCCTACGCCGAGATGTATTTCACGGACGTCCTCTGGCCCGATTTCGGGCCCACGGAGTTCGATGACGCGCTGATCGAGTTTGCCAGCCGGCAGCGCCGGTTCGGGCGCTAGGGGACGCCGCATGCTTCGCCAGAGGGCCTTGAGTGCGCTCGTCTTCGTGCCGCCGCTCCTCATCGTGGTGGCGCTGGGCGAACCCTTCTTCGGGGCGCTGATAGCGGTCTTCGTCGCGATCGCGGCCTGGGAAGCGGCCCGTCTGGTTCGCGGCGCGGGCTACGGAGCCGTTCCGGCGGCCGCCGTGATTGGCGCCCTGGTAGTGGCCGCCGACGCGGCCTCCCTGGAGCCCTTCCGGCCATACGCGGACATGGGCGTGGCGCTGGTCCTCGTGGCGGCCGGCATCGCGGCCTTCGCCAACAAGGACACCAAACTCGGCTTCGCGGCCTGGATGGGCACGGCCTTCGTGGCCGTCTACGTTGGGTTGCTGGGCAGCCTCGTCCGGCTCGGCCAGGTCGCGAGCCCGCTCGCCGACTCGGCTCCCGCCGCCCAGCTCGGCGCCGAACGAGGCTGGATCCTTCTCGTGATCCTGCTCGTCTGGGCCTTCGACACGGGCGCGTACTGCGTCGGCATTGCCCTTGGCAAGCGCAAGTTCCTGACCCACATCTCGCCGTCGAAGAGCTACTGGGGAGTCGCTTGGCGGCCTCATCGCTTCGACGGCCGTGGCCGTGGCAGGGCTCTGGGCCCTTGGCCAGCCTCCGCTCCTGGGCCTGGTCTGGGGTCCGCTCATCGGCGCGTTTGCCCAGGCGGGCGATCTGGCCGAGTCGATGCTGAAGCGCGCCGCGGGCGCGAAGGACTCCGGCGGGCTCATCCCGGGCCACGGGGGCATACTGGATCGCGTGGACTCATTCATCTTCGCCGCTCCCATCGCGGCGATATTCGTGGCAGCGCTGGTCCACTGACGTGGCCACGAACGCGCCCCTCGCGACTGGCGAGGAGCGAGCTGCCGGCCCGATCCGCATCGCCTTGCTCGGATCCGGCGGCTCGATCGGGCGCCAGACCGCCGACGTCATCGCCCGGCACCCGGATCTGCTCAGGGTCGTTGCCCTCGCCACGGGCTCCCAAGCGGGCCTCCTCGAGGAGCAGGCCCGCCGCCTCCACCCGAAGGCAGTTGCCCTGGCCGACGACAAGGCGGTCCTGGACCTGCCTTCCGGAACTGAGCAGATCGGCGGCGGCGACGCGCTCGAAGCCCTGGCGACACGACCGGACGTGGACATGGTCGTGGTGGCTACCGGCGGGTCTGGTCGCACTCCGTTCCGTCCTGGCCGCGCTCGAAGCGGGCAAGATCGTGGCCACGGCCAACAAGGAGACGCTGGTCGCGGGCGGGCACCTCGTGATGCCGCTCGTCAACAGGCTAGCCGCGCGAGTGGCCGAGAAGGACCCCCGCGATCCACTCGCACATCCACTCGGCTGGCTTCGGCCCATCGATTCCGAGCATTCGGCGATCTGGCAGTGTCTCGTCGGTGAGCACCACTCCGACGTGGCGGAGCTGATCCTGACCGCCTCTGGCGGGCCCTTTCTGGACTGGGCTGTCGCGGATCTCGCGACGGTCACGCCGGCGCAGGCGCTTCGACATCCAACCTGGACGATGGGCCCCAAGATCACGATCGATTCGGCAACCATGGTCAACAAGGGCCTCGAGATCCTCGAAGCTCGCTGGCTGTACGACATGCCTCTGGCCGCGATATCGGTCGTGGTCCACCCGCAGAGCGTCGTCCATTCGGCCGTCAGGTTCGTCGATGGATCGCTCAAGGCCCAGCTCGGTACTCCGGACATGCGACTCCCCATCCAGTACGCCCTGACATACCCGCGACGGCGGCCATCTCCCGCCGCGCCCGTTGACCTGATCGCGGCTGGTCGCCTGGACTTCCGTACCGCGGACGAGCAGCGGTTCCCCGCGCTCAGAATCGCCCGGTCGGCCGGCGAGGCCGGACCGCGGGCAAGTGCTGCACTCATATCCGCCGACGAGATCGCGGTCGCAAGGTTCCTGGGTGGTACCCTCGACTTCCAAGGCATCCATCGCGTCCTGGAGGAATCCGTCGCCAGATTTGGCGAGGCGGGATCGCGGGAACCTTCTCTCCAGGAAATCATCACGCTCGACGCTGAAGTCGGCTCATTCGCGGAGGCTGTCCGTTGACCATCGGTGGGCTCTTGTTCGTGGCGACGGCCATCCTGGCGACGTTGCTCATCATCTTTTTCCTGGTGCTCGTCCACGAGCTCGGCCATTTCGTGACCGCACGCCTGGTTGGGATCCGCGTCCTCGAGTTCGGATTTGGATTCCCGCCACGGGCAAAGTTGCTCGCCCGGCGAGGCGGCACCGAATACACGCTGAATTACCTGCCGATCGGCGGATTCGTCCGCATGGAAGGCGAAGAGCAGGACTCCGACGACCCTCACTCGTTCAACAACGCGGGCCTGAGGAAGCAACTCCTGGTCCTCGTCGCGGGAGTGACGATGAACGTCATCACCGCGTTCTTCCTCTTCTTCGTGGTCGCCTGGTTCTTCAACCCGACGATCGTGCTCAACGCCAACTACATCATTCCGGGCGGGGCCGCGGAGAGGGCGGGCCTGCCCGCCGGCGCGAAGGTCGAGTCGGTGGACGGCCACAGCTATGGCTTCATCAGCAGCCAGGATCTCCGCGACGCGATCAGCAGCAAGGCCGGCAAACAGGTGACCGTCGGCTATGTCGACGCCGGCGGGGCTCACAAGTCCGCTCGACGTCACGCTCGGAACGGACACCAGCAAGGGCATCCTCGGTGTCGCCTGCTTGCCGCCCACCGCTCCGGCCGGATCCACCTGCAGCCTCGAATCCATCATGTACAGCCCCACGAACCCGGTCGCCGCCGTGTCCGTGGCCGCGGACCAGACCTGGAGCTCGCTGAGGCTCATCGGCGAAGCGCTCGACAACATCGTTGGCCAGTTCGCCCAAAACCCGGGCAAGGCTCCGGCGGGCGTAGCCGGTCCAGTCGGCATCGCCCAGACGGTCGGGATCGTCCTGACGGACTACGGCCCGATCATCCTGCTCCTGGTGGCGGCCCTGCTTTCGGCCAACCTGGCCCTCGTCAACGTCCTGCCGATCCCACCCTTCGACGGCGGCAAGATGGCGATCATGGTCATCAAGAAGGCCTTCGGAGTGCGGGCGGTAACCAATTACGAGATCGTCACGAACCTGATCGGCTTCGCGTTATTGATCGCTTTCGTCCTCTGGATCAGCTACTTCGACGTCATACGGATCGGGTCGGGCGGATAACCATGGGCACGTTCCTGGCCCGCCGGCCGTCCACCACCGTGGACGTGGACGGGGTCATCGTGGGCGGCGGCCGGCCCATCGTCGTCCAGTCGATGACGAACACCGATACCGCGGACGTCGACGCAACCGCCATCCAGGTCGCTCGCCTGGCTCACGCGGGTTCCGAGCTGGTTCGCATCACGGTCAACAACGAGGCGGCCGCGGCGGCCGTCCCGGAGATCGTCCGCAAGGTCCGCGGCCTCGGCGCCGCCGTCCCGATCGTGGGCGACTTCCACTACAACGGCCACAAGCTCCTGACCGAGTACCCGGAAACGGCGCGGGCCCTGGCCAAGTACCGCATCAATCCCGGTAACGTCGGCCCGGGCCGTCACCACGACGACCATTTCTCGACGATCGTCAGGATCGCGGTCGACAACGGCAAGCCCGTCCGGATCGGGGTCAACTGGGGCTCGCTCGATCAAGCCGTGCTGGCCGAGCTCATGGACGCCAATGCGCGCCTGGCCGAGCCTCGGGATTCACGCGCCGTCATGATCGACGCCATGGTCGAGTCGGCGGTTCGGTCGGCCGAGCTCGCGGAGGACACCGGTCTGGCCCACGACCGGATCATCCTTTCGGCCAAAGTCTCGGGCGTGAGCGACCTGGTCGAGGTCTACCGTCGCCTCGCCGCCCGTGGCGACTATGCCCTCCACCTCGGCTTGACCGAGGCGGGCATGGGCATGAAGGGGATCGTGGCCTCGTCCGCGGGCCTGTCGCTCCTGCTCGCCGAGGGAATTGGCGACACGATCCGCGTCTCGATTACTCCCCAGCCCGGCGGCGATCGAACCGAAGAGGTGACCGTCGCCCAGCAGGTCCTGCAGTCCCTGGGACTCAGATCGTTCGTGCCGCAGGTTTCTTCCTGCCCGGGCTGCGGCCGGACCACCAGCTCGTACTTCCAGGAACTCGCGTCGGATATCCAGACGTATCTCCGCGACCAGATGCCGGTCTGGAAAGAAGCGCATCCCGGCGTCGAGGATCTGCGAGTTGCCGTTATGGGCTGCGTCGTCAACGGCCCGGGCGAGTCCAAGCACGCCGACATCGGCATCAGTCTGCCGGGCACGTTCGAGGAGCCAGTGGCGCCCGTGTTCGTCGACGGAGCGCTGGACCGAACCCTCCGCGGCGATCGCATCGCGGCCGAATTCAAGGAGCTCCTCGAGGGATACGTCGACAGGCGGTTTCCCGCGCCGGGCGTGCGCCGCTAGGGCGACAGGCTCCCGTCGGGGAGCCAGCGCATCAGGATCGATTCCGGCGCTTTGTCGAGCCAATCCCACTCCCAGACGGCCGCGAGACCTCCGTCCGGCATGAGGGCCCACCAGGTCCAGCCGTGCCGGGCTGGCCCAAAACGCTCACATCATTCCCCACCTCCTCGCCCACGACCGTTCGCGGTTCCGGCTTGAGACGAGCCGCCACGTTCGAGTTGACGGTTTCCCGTGCCCAGCGTCAGATCAGCGCCGCGAGCTCGAAGATCAGCAGGACGATCGCCAGAGCGCACACCGCGATCTCGGTGAACGTGGCTCCGCGGCCGGTCGCGAGCTTTGCGAAGGCATCCCGACGGAACGGCCTGGCCCGTGCCTCGCGATCGGCAACGTCTGCGGCCGAACCGAGAGCAACCGCCTCTCCGTGCTCCACCGCGAATGACTGGCATTCGTCCAGGTGGCGCCGGTAGGCATCCGCGGGCCTGCCCGCCGAGTTTCGCCGCCTCAGCATTGGCAGGTCCACGCGCACCGGCCGAGCGCCGTTCGTCGTGACGACCAGGGCACCGTCCGCCCAGTACGTGACGAAATCGAGGATCCGGTCCGAGGTCACCTGAGCGGCCGCGATGCCATCGCGATCGAGATACAGCCAGACCGTCTGCAAGTCCTGCCACGGAAACCGCCGGCGGAGCTGGCCTGCGGGCCGGAACCCGAGGCTCCGAAGGTCGTCGTTCATGGTCGCCAGCCGGTCAGGCACGGAATCCTCGGAGGCGCCGCTGGCCGTCTCTTCGATATTCTCGAAGCTCGCCAGCATGCCCTTCCGGTACGAGTGCCACGACCAGGTCCAGCCCAGGAGCAGCAGCGGCTCGAGCGCAAGCGTCGCGATGGCGAGGCTTCTACCGGCGACGGATCCGGCCAGCACGCTCGCGACGAAGATGACGGACGTCGCGCCGACGAAGAACCGAACCTTGATGAGCTGCTCGAGCAGCCTCAATTCGACCCGCCTCCTGACTCCCTGACCGTCACGGGGAGTCTAGCCGACCGGCGCCGGCGGGCGAGGGTCCTCAGTAGCCGCTGCCGCCCGAACCGTTGTTGCAGGCCGCCACGATCAACGGCAAGGCGGTGAGGGCCAGCCACCATATCCGCGACCGGACCACGACCGGGACACGAGCGAGCTTCTTGGGGCGGAAGGCGGTCGAGACGGCCTCCCGCAAGCGATTCACATATCGACGGAGCATGGGGTTCACCAGCTTTCTACCGGGCTTTCACCCGGCAAAGGGGCTACGCCCGGAGGCCGCGGCGGGTTCACTCTCGTTCGGCGAGTTGCGTAATGCGGACGCCTGGATCGGCATGCAAGTCGCGGGCATCGATGCGCGGCGTCGCGGGAGGCGGAGCGCTTACGCCGAGGCAGGCGTCAGGACCAGGCTCCGGAAGAGGTGCTCCAGCGTCGTCGCCGGGTCGTCGGTCAGCCCCGTATGGGGCTCGGAACGCTGGACGATGGTGCTGTGCGGCGACGACAGCCAGTGGAATCGCTCCGACTGCGAGAGGCCGGCTATCGGGCCCCCGCCGACCGCACCATCGGCGACCCTCACGATGGCTTCGAGTTGATCGGCTATCTCCTCCACGCAGGCGTCCGGATCGAGCGCCAGCAGTCGGACGGCTGTCGAGTCCCACGCGCGCGCCGAGGAACTTCTTCTCGCGGCAGAACAGCACGACCCCCACGTTGATGAACTCGCCACGCTCTACGCGCGGCACGGCCCGCAGCACGGTGTAGGCGAATGGGCTACGAGACTCGGACACGCTCCGCCTCCTCCGCAAACGCCCGCGGCGCCGCCAGCCGGCGCACCAGGTAGTCGACATATGCCGAACGATGGGCCGCCGGAGTGGACAGGTCCGGACGATCCGCGCGATCCGGCCGCGACGGTTCCGGCCCCAAGCCAGTCGTCCGGGACCAGGGCGACGATTTCGGCAAGTAGATCGGGTGTCAACCGTGCCGCGAGCCGTTCGTCCGCCTGGAGAATCGAGCCGGCATACGGCAGCAGGACGTTGGTCTTGATCTCCACCATCGGCCGGAGTGCGTGGCCCTGGGGATCGCGCCACGTGTGATGGATGTACAGCGCCGAGCCGTGGTCGATGAGCCACAGCCGCTTGTGCCAGACCAGCAGATTCGTGTTCCGCGCATCCCGATCCACGTTGGTCACGAACGCGTCGAACCAGACGATGTCCGCGCAGAGTTCGCGTGCCGGCCGGAAGCCCGTGGCCGGATCGAAGCCCAGCGAGCCCGGCAGGAAATCGAGTCCGACGTTCAGGCCGCTGCTGCGCTGGAGCAGCTCGCGAATCTCCGCGTCGGGCTCGGCCGCGGCCAGCTGAGGGTCGAAATCGAGGAGCACGATTTCCGGCACGAGCAGCCCGAGCGCCCGGGCGATCTCGCCGGCTATCAGTTCGGCGACGAGGGCTTTCTCGCCGTGGCCGGCGCCACGGAACTTGGCCACGTACAGCCCGTCGTCGTCCGCCTCGACGATGGCCGGCAGCGAGCCGCCCTCGCGCAGCGGGGTCACGTATCGGGTTGCGGTCACACGGCGGATCATGAGCGCAGTATCGACGCCCCGGACCCGCCGCGCTGGCGCTCGCCGCGCTCAGGCCCGATAGGCACAGCCTGTGTCGAGGGAGTCAGTCCCGGTTGAGGAATAGCCGGGGGTCGACGTAGGAGGACTCCGAGATCGGCATCTCGGGCGTCTCGGGTGGCTGCCGGTCGTTCGCGCCCCACGCCTCGCCGCCGGCGCGGTGGCGCTCGCGGGCGGCCCGACGGCGCTCAGCTCGGGGCGACAGTGCCACCGGGCGAGAACCCGAGGTCAACCAGGTGAGGAGACGTCCGAGGCCAGTTCGAAGACCCATCGAGGACATCGTAAAGGATGCCGGGGGGCCGAAGGAGGCCGCCAGCTCCGCGCCAAAGTCCGCCTCGCACGTTCAGGCGCTACGATTGGGCAGCCAGCGGCCTTCGGATCGCCCAGGAGGAGAATTTCGTGCCCAAAGAGGGTTTCGTCACGAGCATCACCCGCCAGTCCGAGGATTTCTCGGGCTGGTACAACGACGTGGTCCTGAAGGCTCAGCTGGCCGACTACTCGCCGGTTCGCGGCTGCATGATCATCCGGCCCTACGGCTACGCGATCTGGGAATCCATGCAGGGCGAGCTCGACCGCCACATCAAGGCGACGGGCCACGAGAACGTCTACTTCCCGCTGTTCGTGCCCCGGTCGCTCCTGGAGAAGGAAGCCTCACATGTCGAGGGCTTCAATCCCCAGGTTGCCTGGGTCACCCACGCCGGCGGCAAGGCCCTCGACGAGTGGCTCGCGATCCGTCCGACTTCCGAGGCGATCATCGCCGACAGCGTGAAGGACTGGATCCAGTCCTACCGCGATCTGCCGCTGTTGATGAACCTGTGGAACAACGTGGTCCGCTGGGAGATGCGGACGCGACTCTTCCTCCGGACCACGGAATTCCTCTGGCAGGAAGCCCACACGTTCCACGCCACGCAGGAAGAGGCGGCCGAGGAAGTTGCGACCGGTCTCGAGTGCTACCGGGCCGTTTCGGAGGACTGGCTGGCAATCCCGGTCATCAAGGGCCGCAAGACCGACAGCGAGAAGTTCCCCGGCGCGGATTGGACCTGGTCCATCGAGACGATGATGCGGGACCGCAAGGCCCTCCAGGCCGGAACGAGCCACATGCTCGGCCAGAACTTCGCCCGGGCGGCGGGCATCGAGTTCCTGGACCGGGACAACGTTCGGAAGAACCCATTCGGCACGTCGTGGGGCTACACGACGCGCATGGTCGGCGCCACGGTCATGGTCCACGGTGACGATTCCGGTCTGGTCCTGCCGCCCAACGCGGCCCCTGTCCAGGTGGTCATCGTCCCGATCTTCCGCAAGGACGAAGAGCGGGCTGCGGTCGCCGAGGCGATCGATCGGTTCACGGCCGCGCTGGCCGCGACTCCCGAGGGCAAGGCGGTTCGGGTCAAGGTGGACTGGCGCGACGAGTCCCCCGGTTTCAAGTACAACCACTGGGAGCTGCGCGGCGTGCCGTTCCGGATGGAAATCGGCCCCCGCGACGTAGCCGCGAACCAGGCGATGCTCGTCAAGCGCGTCGATCGGTCGAAGGAGCCCGTGCCGCTAGACCGACTCGCAGCCGAGCTGCCGGACCGCCTGCGCGCGTACCAGGCCGAGCTGTTCAGCCGCGCCCTGGAGTTCCGCGAGGCGAACACGTTCCGCGTCGACACGTATCAGCAGCTCAAGGACGGGCTCGAGACCACCGGTGGCTTCTTCATGGCCCCCTGGTGCGGCGACGCGAAGTGCGAGAAGCAGGTCAACGACGAAACCGGCGCGACGATCCGCTGCATCCCCTTCGACTCTCCCGACGAGAAGGGCAAGTGCGTCGTCTGCGGCGCCGAGTCGCCTCGCCGCGTCCTGTTCGCCCGCGCATACTGAGAGCGGCCCGGCTCGAGCCGGGTGAGGCGCCGCCGGCGCCGCTCGTGGCCGCCGCCCCGTCTGTCGGGCGTTCTTTCTGCCAAAGGGCAACCACTGCGACGCTATCCGGCCGGCAGGCCTTGCATCCTGACAAATGTCAATCAGGACGACACTCGGCTCGATGGGGCGTTAACCTGGGTGACCCGATTGGGTTCGACGCGCCGGCTCTGCCCGGTTTGCCTCCAATTCCGACCCTTGGAAGCCAGAAATCTTGCAGCTGGCAGGGTTCGGCGGTCCGGACTCGTGGCATGTTGCGACTCGCTTCTCGCTTAGCGTCGCCATGGTTGGAATCTGACCAGAAGGCGCGGCCGGTAGTGGCAGCTCGAGGCCTCCGGAGGAAGGGATCGAACGTTCGGGCGACGAGCGCGAAGCGGGTTCGGAGGAGCGCATACTGAGAGCGGCCCGGCTCCGCGCGACGTCGGATGGGGCCAAGGCCGCCAGCGAGGGGTTCGATGTCCTGGAATCCGGAGAACGGTCCACCGGCGGGAGAAGGCGCTCCGTCGCCCTCGCCGACCCCGTTGCCCGATAGCGCTGCCGGCGGATATCCGCCAGGCTGGACTCCGCCCCCAGGTTCGCCGGGATGGGCGCCGGGCCAGCAGCAGGGTTGGGGTCCGCCGCCGGGACCGGCGGGATGGCCTCCACAAGCGGGCTGGACCCCGCCGCCGGCCGGCTACCCGCAGTATCCAGGCCAGTGGCAGTACCCCGGCTACCCTCAGTACCCGGCTACCTCAGTACCCGGCTATGGCCGGGCGTCTGGGGGCCGGGCTGGCCTCCGCCCCCGCAGCCGGTCAGCGCTCGTCGGCGGACGGGGTGCATCGTCGGCGTCCTCTTGCGCGTTTGGTCTGGTCGCGATCCTCGTCGCGGGCTGTCGTAGCTCGTGATCGCGACGACGCTCGCTACCGGCCATCGATGGTCTCCTCCAAGATCACAGAGCGACTCAGGCGGCCAGGTCAGCAATCCACCAGCTACAACTGGAACAACGGCGTCGGCGATTCTACCGTCACTCGTCTCGCCCGGAGTGCCGGACTCCGCAGGGCCCGGGTCGCCTGCCAGGTCGTCAGGCCGGCTCTCCAGGGGACCAAGTTCGACGGCCGACCACTTCGCGATTTACAACAGACCGGGGCTACCTGGTGGCCGACTGGCGAACGCCCTGCGGCTGACTCGGGCGACCCAAACCGGACCGGAAGCGGGCCACGCAAGCCCTCGGTTATGAGCCGAAAATGGCGCCCGCGGGGCGGTTCGCCTGCGGGTTCTACCCTGGCCCTTCCTTGGATGGTCCAGGGTTGACGTGTATACTCTGCGTAAATTACCGGCCGCTCTGACGTGGGTGACCCCCACGTCTTTTGTTGAGTGGCTGGTAGTGGCACCGGCGTCGAGGCGCCGGTCGAAGTCCAACCAGCCGTTCCCGTGGAGGGGCCGGCGTAAGCGGACGGTAGGCGCGAAGTGAGTCGAGATTTCGTCGGCGCCCTTCTGCAACTCAACGCGGAAAAGGGCGTCTCACGGGAGCAGCTGATTCGGACCGTCGAGGAGGCGATCCAGTCGGCTTATCGGCGCACGCCCGGCGATGAGGACGTTCAGGTCCGAATCGACGGCGAGTCGGGCAAGGTCCGAGTATTCCGGGCCCGCTTCGTCGTCGACGAAGTCGAGGACCCGGCCACTCAGATCAGCGTGTCCGAAGCGCGGGCCAGACCACCCCGAGGTGGAAGCCGGCGATCTCATCGAAACCGAACAGCTCGACCAGGAGGCCTTCGGGCGCATCCACGCCCAGACCGCCAAGCAGGTCGTGCTGCAACGCCTTCATGAGGCCGAGCGGAACGTCGTCTTCGACCAGTACGCGAGCCGCGAAGGCGAGTTGATAACCGGCACCGTGTCTCGGATCGAGCCCCGGGCCATCGTCCTGGACGTCGGCAAGGCCGAAGCGATCCTCTCCACCACGGAGCAGTCGCCGCTCGAGCACTACCGCATCGGCCAGAACGTGAAGGCCTACGTGCTGGAGGTCCGGCGCAGCGCCAAGGGACCCCAGATCTACGTCAGCCGGACCCACAAGGGTTTCCTGCGACGCCTGTTCGAGCTCGAGGTCCCGGAGATCCACGCCGGCACGGTGGAGATCAAGGCCATCGCCCGCGAGGCGGGCAGCCGCTCCAAGGTTGCCGTCGCGAGCCGGCAGCCCGGTCTGGATCCGGTCGGCGCCACGGTCGGCCAGCGGGGCGCGCGAGTCCAGGCCGTCGTGGCCGAGCTCGGCGGCGAGAAGATCGACGTCATCGAATGGTTCGAGGACGCCTCGGCGTTCGTTGCCAAGGCGCTCAGCCCCGCCCAGGTGATCGAGGTCCGGATCGACGAAGAGCACCGGATCGCGAACGTCGTCGTGCCCGAGCGGATGCTTTCGCTCGCGATCGGCCGAGAAGGCCAGAACGCCCGCCTGGCCGCCAAGCTGACCGGCTGGCGCATCGATATCAGAAGCGACGTCTCCGTGGCGGAAGCCGCACGGACGGATCATCAGGAAGAAGCCGTCGCGGAAGCGGTGGCCATCGCCGAGCCAGAGCCGGAACCGGCCGCGGAGCAGGTTGTGGCGGAGGCACCGGCCAACGTCGAGGCGCAACCGGCGGACGCCGAAGTCCAACCGGTCAGCGCCGAGGCGGAAGCATCTGAAACAACCGTGGCGGTCGAGCCCGCGCAAGCGGTCGAGCCGGCGCCAGTCGAAGTTGTCGAACCCGCGACTGCGGTAGCAACCAAGCCGAGCAGGCGCAAGTCCGCTCGAACGGCCGCAAGCGACGGGCAAGTTCCCCAAGACGGGGAGGTGTCCCCGTAGTCCGGGGCGCGCCGCCGCGGCGCTTTCCAACCCGGACCTGCGTCGTCTGCCGGACGGCGCGGCAGAAGCGAGAGCTCCTGCGGATCGTCCGCACGCCCGACGGCCGCGTGGTCGTGGATCCAAGCGGCCGGATGGCCGGCCGCGGCGCTTACGTTTGTGACAAAGCAGAGTGCCGGCAGAATTCTGTCGACAAAGGATCGCTCCAGCGAGCGCTGGAGGTGCCAATCCCAGTGGAGCTCCGAGCCGAGCTGGTAGGGGAGGCGAGCATTATCGAAGGAGGAGGTAGTAGCGATGGCCAAGAGTAGGAGCGGTACCAGAGGCAGACGCGGCCCCCGAAAGCCCGTCCGCCGCGACGTGCCGGGCCAGGGCGTCGCCGCTCAGGTCGCGGAGCCGCGTGAGCGAAGCGCGATCGAGCTTCCTTCGACGATCACCGTCAAGGATCTTGCGGACCTGCTGGACGTGAACCCCGCGGACGTGATCCGCGAGCTGATCAAGAGCGGCATCTTCGCCAACATCAACCAGGGCATCGATCGGGAGACCGCGTCGCTCGTGGCCGAGGAGCTCGGCTTCGAAACGGCCGAGGCCGCGCCTGTGGTCGCCAGCAACGACGGCGCCTCGGCGGAAGCCGCGCCGGTCAGTGCCGCGACCAAGGAGCAGCTCTACGAGGAGGACGACCCGAGCCTCCTGCAGCCGCGCGCCCCGATCGTGACCGTCATGGGCCACGTCGACCACGGCAAGACATCGCTCCTCGACGCCATCCGCACCACCAAGGTCGCGGCCGGCGAGCGCGGTGGCATCACCCAGCACATCGGCGCGAGCGAAGTCGTCAAGGACGGCCGGCACATCGTGTTCCTGGACACCCCGGGCCACGAAGCCTTCACCGCCATGCGAGCTCGCGGCGCGAAGGTCACGGACATCGCGATCGTCGTGGTCGCGGCCGACGACGGCGTCATGCCCCAGACGCTCGAGGCGATCGACCACTCGCGCGCCGCCAAGGTGCCGATCATCATCGCCCTCAACAAGATCGACAAGCCGGACGCGAACGTCGACAGGGTCAAGAACGGTCTCGCGGAGGCCGGCGTCCTGGTCGAGGAGTACGGCGGCGACGTGCCCATGGTGCCGGTTTCGGCAAAGGCGCGCCTCGGTCTCGACGAGCTGCTCGAGATGATCATCCTCGTCGCGGACCTCCAGGACCTCAAGGCCAATCCCAAGCGGCCGGCTATCGGCACCATCGTGGAAGCCGAGCTGGACAAGGGCCGCGGCCCGGTTGCCACCGCGGTCGTCCAGACCGGCACGCTGCGTGTCGGCGACGTGATCGTCGTCGGCGAAACCTACGGCAAGGTCCGTGCCCTGGAGAACACGCTCGGAAAGCGGATCACCAAGGCCGGCCCTTCGAGCCCGGCCGTGGTGCTCGGACTCTCGGATGTGCCGCAGGCCGGCGACATCCTTCGGGTCGTGCCGGACGAGCGGATCGCCCGATCGATGGTCGAGGATCGCAAGGCCGCCACCGCGGCGAGAGCCGAAGGAACGGGCAAGGCCACGCTCGAAGACCTCTACGCCCAGATCCAGGCCGGTCAGACCAAGGAACTGAGGATCATCCTCAAGTCCGACGTGTCGGGATCGCTGGGTGCCATCACCCACTCGCTGCAGCAGCTGTCCACGGACGAGGTCCGGATCAACGTCCTCCACGAGGCCGCCGGCGACGTCACGGACAACGACATCATGCTTGCCGCGGCGTCCGACGCGATCGTCGTGGCCTTCAATACCAAGATCACGGACACGGCCCGGCGTGCCGCCGAGTCGGAGAAGGTGGACGTCCGCCAGTACGACATCATCTACAAGCTCACGGACGACATCTCCGCGGCGCTCCGCGGCATGCTCGAGCCGGAGCTCGTGGAGACGGTCGAAGGCCGAGCGGAAGTCCGCCAGATCTTCAAGGTCGGCAAGACCGGCGTCATTGCCGGCTGCTACGTCACCGACGGGCGGATCGTCCGCGGCGGCGGAGCGCGGGTCTGGCGCGGCGGCAAGGTCGTGATCACGGACCGGATCGAAGGCCTGCGGCGCTTCCGCGACGACGTCCGGGAAGTGGCCACCACCTTCGAGTGCGGCATCAGCCTCGCCGGTTCCAACGACCTGACCGAAGGTGACATCATCGAGTGCTACACCCAGCAGATGGTGAGCCGGGCGGCGCGTTGAGCCGTTCCGGCCGCCGCGAAAGCCGGAGTGGCCAGCTTCGATGACCCAGAGAACCGACAGGATCGACGAGCTGCTTCGCCAGGAGATCGGCCAGGCGCTCGAGCGTGAGGTGACCGACCCTCGGATCGGCTTCGTCACGGTCACGGACGTCGAGACGAGCCCGGATCTGGCCCACGCGCGAGTGTGGGTCAGCATCATCGGCACGCCCGAGCAGCGCAAGGCGAGCCTGGCGGCTCTTCGAAGTGCCATGCCGTTCGTTCGGCGCGGGCTCAACAACAAGATCCGGCTGCGCCGCATCCCCGAGCTCGAAGTCCGTCTGGACGAGACCTCCGAGCGCGGAACGAGGATGCTCCACATCCTCGACGAGCTCGCGGCCGGGCCTCGGCGCGGAGGCACTCACGCCGCTGCCCGAGTCCCTGCCCACGCCGGTCCGGCGGCTGCCCCACGAAGGCGATGCCGAGGCCGAGCCGACGACGGAAGGGGCGCCGAAACCGGCCCGGCGGGCGAGGTCGAGCCACTCCACGAACAGATCGACCGACCGATCGACGGGTCGGCCGACGGATCGCTCGAACGACCGATCTTCCGACCGGTCCTCGGGCCGGCCGAGCGATCGAGCGCACCCGGACAAGCGGAGGAAGCGATGACCGAGGTCGCCGCGCGCGTCGATCTGAGCGCCTATGCGGCCGCGGTCCCCGACGAGGTCCTGGAGCGGCTGCGCGGCGCCCACCGCGTCCTGACCATCTGCCACGAGAACCCGGAAGCCGATGCCCTCGGCTCGGCGCTGGCGACCGCGCTCCTCGTCGAGCGCCTCGGCGGAGTGGCCACGCCCGTGTGCGCGGATCCGATGCCCGACATGTACAAGTTCCTGCCCGGCATGGACCGCTTCCGCCAGACACCCGATCCGTCGATCGACTACGACCTTCTCGTCGTCGGCGACTGCGGCGAGCTCGAGCGCGTCGGGCCGGTGCTGGAGACTCACCGCGGCCTGTTCGAGCGGGTGCCGATACTCGACATCGACCACCACGCGTCGAACAAGCGGTTCGGCGCCTTCGATTGGATCGACTCGCGATCGTCGGCCACGTGCGAGATGATCGCCCTGGTCGCCTGGCGCCTCGGCGTGCCACTCGACGACTTCGACGGCATGCTCGCGAGCGCTCTCGCCGGCGGCGTGGTCATGGACACGGGCAGCTTCCAGCATCCCAACGTCACGCCGCGGACCATGGTCGTGGCGGCGGCGCTCAAGGAAGCGGGCGCGCCACTCAGCGAGATCGCGCGGCGGCTCTACCGCTCCAAGCCCAACACCCAGCTCGTCCTGTTCGGCCGCGTGCTCGCCCGGATGAGCTCGGACCTGGACGGCCGGCTCGTCTGGTCCACGCTCGAGCTCGCCGATCTCTCGAGCCGCCGGCGCGGACCCGGCGGAGTCCGAGGGTCTGATCGATCTCCTGGCCCAGTCGTCCACGTCGGAGGCCGCCATCCTGTTCAAGGAAGGGACGAACGGCGCCACTCGGATCAGCGTCCGAACGCGAGACGGCGGAGTGGACGCGACCGTTCTCACCGGGACGTTCGGCGGCGGCGGCCACGCTCGGGCGGCCGGAGCGACCGCTCTCGCTGCCGCTCGACGAAGCACGCAAGGCAGTCCTGGCGCGAGCCGCGGAGCTCGTTGCCGCCGTGAGCCGCTAGCGGTGGCGGAGATGGCGGACTCGGACACGGTGGTCGATCAACCCCAGACGGCTGGTCGTGCGGGAGCGCGCCGGCCCATGGACGGCATCCTCATCGTCTGCAAGGACACGGGCCACACTTCCCACGACGTCGTGGCGCTCGTCCGGCGCCTGACGGGGACCAAGCGAGTGGGCCACGGCGGCACGCTCGACCCGTTCGCCTCCGGGGTCCTGCCCGTGTTCGTCGGCATGGCCACGCGCCTGGTCGAGTACCACATGAGCGACGACAAGGCCTACCGGGCCACGGTCTGTTTTGGGGCCACGTCCGAGACCGACGATCGAGATGGCGAGCTGGTCTGGACGGGTGCGCCAGGTCCGTCGCGGGAGGCTGTCGAGGCGGCCCTGGGCGACTTCCGAGGGCCGATCCTGCAGCGGCCACCCGCCTACAGCGCCCTGAAGGTTGGCGGGCGTCGCGCCTATCAGCTTGCCCGAGCCGGAACGCCGGCGGACCTTGCGCCGCGCCCGGTCACGATCCACCGCCTGGACCTCGTGGAATGGGACGAATCCGATCCGACGCGGCCGATGGCAACCGTGGAAGTCGTATGCGGCGCCGGTACGTATATCCGCTCTCTCGCCCGGGACCTCGGCGCCCAGCTGGGCTGCGGAGCGTATCTGGGCGCCCTGACGCGGACCGCCAGCGGCCCGTTCGAGCTCGCGGCCAGGCCCATTCTCTCGACGAGGTTCGGGCCGCCGCAGTCGATGGACCGGGCAAGGTGATGTCGCTGATGCTCCCGATCGACGCCGGCCTCGAGGGCATTCCCAACGCCACGCTGACGGGGGCCGAGGTTCTCGCGATCGCCAAGGGGCAGCAGGTCAAGCCTGAGCATCGCCCCGGTGTCGAGGCGGGCGCACGGGTCCGGCTGGTGGCTGAGGACGAGTCCCTCGTCGGGATCGGTTCCTGGAAAGGCGGGCCGCCTGGTCCCCGAGAAGATCTTCGTCACGGCCGGGGGCGCGCCTCGGGACGACGACGGCGAGGAGCCGAAGCCCAAGCCATTCGTGGAGATGCCGGTTCGGATCACGAAGCCCCGCAATCGCATGGTCGTCGTCTCGGGTATCGACGCCCTGACCGCCGACCTGGGCCGTCTCTACATCGCCGTGGGCGTCTTCGACGGGTTGCACCGGGGGCACCAGTACCTGCTCCGCGAGATGCGCCATGCGGCGGAGAAAGCGGACGCGCGGCCCGCGGTGGTCACGTTCGACGCCCATCCCGAAGAACTGATCGAGGGTCTCGCGCCGCCGCTGCTTTGCGATCCGGACGAGCGGCTGGTTCGTCTCCAGGCCGCGGGAGTCGAAGTCACCGTCGTCCAGCACTTCGACCACGCCCTCCGGATGACGACGTATGACAGCTTCGTGGCCGCGATCCGCGAGCGCGTGGATCTGGCGGGCTTCGTCATGACCCCGGACGCCGCCTTCGGTTTCGAGCGGCGAGGCACGCCCGAGGCACTGACGGAATTGGGTGCGCGGGATGGTTTCTCGGTAACGGTCGTGCCGTCGTTCCTCTCGAACGGCGAGCAGGTTCGCAGTTCCGAGATCCGCGGGCGTATCGCCGCGGGCGACCTCGAGGGCGCACGCTCCCTTCTGGGCCGGCCGCTTTCGCTGACCGGCATCGTCGCCACTTCGACCGGGATGCCCGAGGAGCGGTTGTCGGTGACCTTCGAGCTTCCGGTCCAGCTTCCCCCGGACGGCCGCTACGCCGCCCTGATAGGGCCGCCGTGGTCGATCGGCCGCCGGCCCATCCCAGCCAGCCAGTCGGTCGTCGCGGTGGTGGCGTCAGGCTCGGTCTCCCTCGAAGGCGCGCCCGCTCTTCCCTCGGGCTGCGTGCGCATCGTCTTTGCGGGCTCGGCGCAGTAAGTTGAGCTTCGCCCGCCGGACGGTCCGGCCGCCGCGGAGCGAGTCGCCACGCGTTTTGAGCGGAGCGGCGGTCGGGCCGGCCGCCCCGGTGTCGAAGGGCCACCGGCGGCGCGGTTTGGCACGGGCCGCCCAAGCCTGATACCATCCGCCAGGCATTTAGAGAGTAGAAAATCCAGTCATAGAGAGCTATTCGGAGGATCGTGTGCCGCTCGCGCGGGAGACGAAGGACCAGGTAATCACGGAGTACGCCGTCAAGGATGGCGATACGGGCTCTGCGGAAGTGCAGATCGCGCTCCTGACCGCAAGGATCAAGGAGCTCAACGCGCATCTCGCGAGCTTTCCGAAGGACAGTCAGTCCCGCCGCGGCCTCCTCAAGCTCGTCGGACAGCGACGCCGCCTTCTTGCATACCTGATCAAGAAGGACAACGCTCGCTATCGCGCCGTGATCGCACGGCTCGGACTTCGCCGCTAGCGCATCGCCTCCAAGCGCGGGTGCGCCCGCGCTGGCATGCATCGGCTCGCATCGTCCAGGCGAGATCAAAGGACACGCTTCTCCTCCTGGCTCAGGAGGAATGCAAACCCGTGTCTCACACATTCGAGACGCAATTCGCCGGCAGAACCCTGACCATCGAGACCGGCAAGATAGCCATGCTTGCCGGTGGCGCGGTCACCGTACGCTTTGGCGACACCATGGTCCTCGGGACCGCGAACCGGTCCGATCCGAGGCCCGGCCTCGACTTCTTCCCGCTCACAGTCGAGTTCGAAGAGCGCATGTACGCCGCCGGCAAGATCCCAGGCGGCTTCATCAAGCGCGAGTCGCGGCCGTCCGAGCAGGCCATCCTGGCCTGCCGGCTGACCGACCGCCCGATCCGGCCGCTCTTCCCCGAGGGCTACAAGGACGACATCCAGATCGTGATCACGGTCCTCTCGACGGACCAGGAGAACCACACCGACGTGCTGGGCACGTTCGCCGCTTCATGCGCGCTGACGATCAGCGCCATCCCGTTCCTGGGCCCCATCGGGGCGGTCCGGATCGGTCGCATCGACGGCGAGTTCGTGGTCAACCCCACGGTCGGCGATCTCGAGAACTCGGACATCGACCTCGTCGTTTCGGGCACGCGTGACGCGATCATGATGGTCGAGGCCGGCGCCTCGATCGTCCCCGAGGACGTGATGGCCGACGCCATCCTCTTCGGCCACCGCGCCCTCCAGCCGCTCATCGACATCCAGGAAGAGATGCGGGCCGCGGTCGGCAAGCCGAAGTCCGTCAGCTACCTCGAACCCGGCACCGGCTCCGTCCTGGAGTTCGTGAAGAAGGTTCGCCAGCCCGGCGCCGAATTCGTCGTCGTGGACGTCGAGACCACCGGTCGTGATCCCAAGGTTGCCGACCTCATCGAGATCGGCGCCGTCAAGGTTCGCGACGGCCAGGTCGTGGACACCTTCTCCACGCTCGTGAACCCCGCCCGGACCATCTTCGGCGTCCAGATGCACGGCATCACGGACTCCGACGTCGCCGGCGCGCCCGTTGCCAGCGAGGCCGTGGCCAAGTTCGTGCAGTTCGCGGGCGACGCGCCGCTGGTCGGCCACAACGTCGGCTTCGATCTCTCGTTCCTGGACCAGGCCGCCGCGCAGCCGGGTAAGTTCACGACCGCGGCCAGTTTCGACACGCTGGCGATCGTCCGCGACGGCTACCCGGATCTCGAGTCCTACAAGCTCGGCGACGTCGCCCGTTTCTTCGGCGTCTCGATGGAGAGCGCCCACCGCGGCCTCTCCGACGCCCAGGCAACCGCCGAGATCCTGCTGAAGATCGCCGGCGATCTGCCGGGTCGCATCGAGACCCTGCAGGACGCGATCAAGATCTCGATCCGAGCCATCCGCAGCGATGGCGCGGATGCCGGGGCCGCTCTGCTCGAGGAGGCACGCCGCCAGGCGCGCGTCAGCAAGAGCCTCTTCCAGCTCGTCCAGAAGAAGACCACCCGCAACGTGGTCCTCGACGAGGGGATCAGGATGGACGGCCGCGGGCTCGACGAGCTTCGACCGATCACCGTGGAAGTCGGCGTTCTGCCGCGCGCCCACGGCTCCGGCCTCTTCACTCGCGGCCAGACCCAGGCGCTGACGGTGGCCACGCTCGGACCCAACTCGGATGTCCAGCGCATCGACACGATCAGCCCTGAGACCGAGAAGCGGTATCTCCACCACTACAACATGCCGCCTTACAGCACCGGCGAGAACAAGCCGATGCGCGGTCCCGGCCGTCGAGAGATCGGCCACGGACACCTCGCCGAGCGGGCGCTCCTGCCCGTGCTGCCGTCCGAGGAGGAGTTCCCGTACGTCATCCGCCTCGTCTCCGAGTGCGTGACGTCCAACGGTTCCACCTCGATGGCTTCGACGTGCGGCTCCAGCCTCGCGCTCATGGACGCCGGTGTGCCGATCAAGGCCGCCGTCGGTGGCGCGGCGATGGGCCTCATCAGCGAGCCCGATGGCCGGTTCGTCGTCCTGACGGACATCCTCGGCAAGGAAGACGCGTTCGGCGACATGGACTTCAAGGTGACCGGCACCCGAGAGGGCGTCACGGCGCTGCAGATGGACATCAAGGTCAAGGGCATCAGCGAAGCGATCATCCGCCAGGGTCTCGAGAAGGCGCATGCCGCCCGAATGGCGATCCTCGACAAGATGGACGCCGTCATGCCGGCCAGCCGGACGGAGATGAGCCGCTTCGCGCCGCGGATCATCACCATCAAGATCAACCCCGAGAAGATCCGCGACATCATCGGCAAGGGCGGCTCCGTGATCCGCAAGATCCAGGAGGAAACCGGCACCGAGATCAACGTCGAGGACGACGGCACGGTCCAGATTGCCGCGGTGTCGGGCGACAGCTCGCGCAAGGCGGTCCAGTGGATCGAGTCGATCACCCGCGACGTGGAGATCGGCGGCCTCTACCTGGGCAAGGTCACCCGGATCATGGGCTTCGGCTGCTTTGTCGAGATCCTGCCGGGCAAGGAAGGCCTCGTCCGGATCGGCGAGCTGGCGGACTATCACGTTCCCTCCGTTGAGGACGTGGTGTCTGTCGGCGACGAGGTCATGGTCGTGGTCACCGAGATCGACCGCCAGGGCCGCATCAACCTGAGCCGCAAGGCCGCGATGCAGCGCCACCTGGCCCGCGTGGACGGCGAGTAGTCGCAAACCGCTCGTAAAGCGCAGGAGCCGGCGGGCAACCGCCGGCTCTTCGATTCTCCGGGCCACGTTCCACACACAAAGCCGTGGGCCGAGCATAGAGTGGGCTGTCGCCGCATAAGAATGCGGAAACGGCGGCGCCTATGCAGCTGAGGCCGAGACCGGGCGGCTCGCTGGTATACTCGGCCGGTCCGCCACGCCGCATGCAAGTGGAGCCATGTCTGTCAATAGCCACCCTCTGACCGTCGCGGTAGTCGGCGCCACGGGCGTCGTCGGTCGCACGATGATCCAGGTTCTCGCCGAACGGCAGTTCCTGATCGGCGAGCTTCGCCTGCTCGCGTCGGGCCGATCTGCCGGCACTACCGTGAGCGCCGCGGGCAGGACCATGACGGTCGAGGAGGCGACTCCGGAAGCTTTCGAGGGTGTCGACATCGCGCTCTTCTCAGCCGGCGGAGACGTCTCGCGCCAGCTCGCGCCGGCGGCTGCCGCCCGCGGCTGCACCGTGATCGACAACTCGAACGCATGGCGCATGGAGGCTAACGTTCCTCTCATAGTCAGCCAGGTAAACCCCGGCGACGCTGAGTGGCATGAAGGCATCATCGCCAACCCCAACTGCTCGACGATGCAGCTCGTGCCCGTCCTGATGGCGATCCGCGACACCGTGGGTATCGATCGCGTCGTCGTGGACACGTATCAATCCGTCTCCGGCACCGGCGCCGAGGCGCTCTCAGAACTCGAGACGCAGATCCGGGCCCACGTGGCTGGTGAACCAAAGGTCGCGAGCGTCTACCCGCATCCGATCGCCTTCAACGTGCTGCCCGAGATCGACGTGTTCCTCGACAACGGCTACACGCGCGAAGAGTGGAAGATCGTCACCGAGAGCCGGAAGATCCTCCATCTGCCGGATTTGCGGATCTCGTGCACGGCTGCCCGAGTTCCGGTCTTCGTGAGCCACTCGGAAGCGGTTCACGTGGAGACGACCAGGCCGATGAGCCCTGCCGAGGCCCGCGCGGCGTTCGCGAGCGTGCCCGGCGTCGTGGTCATGGACGATCCCGCCAGTCACACGTATCCCATCGCGACCCAGGCGGCGGGCAAGGACGAGGTCTTCGTGGGGCGAGTGAGAACGGACCCGTCGGTGGATCGCGGCCTGGCCTTCTGGGTCGTCAGCGACAACCTGCGCAAGGGCGCCGCAACCAACGCGGTGGAGATCGCCGAAATGCTGGTCGAGCGCGGCTGGGTGAGAGCCCGGTCGCGCCGGGGCAGCGAAGCCGGGGTAGGGGAGGGCGTGTGACGGAAACCGAGCGCCACAGGGCGCTCGACGCCATCGCGGGGGAGGTGGCGGTTTGCACACGATGCCGTTTGCACCAGACGAGAACCAGAGCTGTTCCAGGCGAGGGCCATCCCGACACTGAAGTCGTGTTCGTCGGCGAAGGTCCGGGCTTCAACGAGGATCGCCAGGGCCGGCCTTTCGTGGGCCGCGCGGGCGAGCTGCTCGAGAAGCTGCTTGCTTCGATCGGTTGGACCAGGAACGAGGTATTCATCGCGAACGTCGTGAAGTGCCGGCCACCCGAGAATCGGGATCCAGAGCCGGATGAGATCGCCGCTTGCAGCCCATATCTGAGCCGCCAGCTTGCCGCCCTCGATCCGGCGCTCGTGGTGACGCTGGGCCGTTTCTCCATGGCCCGGTTCAACCCCGGAGCCAGGATCGGGCAGGTCCACGGGACCTATCGACCCGCCCCGCCGGAAGCCGGCGCGCCGAACGCCCTCGCGTACTTCATGTATCACCCGGCGGCGGCGCTCCGCGATCCCGGCGTGGAGGCGATGTCCTACCGTGACATGGCCGGCGTCCCGGCCGCGCTGATCGAGGCCCGAGAAGTGCGTGCCGCCAGGGCGCGTGCCACCGCCGCCAACCCGCGGCCGGCCGCTGAGGAGCGCGTGGCGGACGGCCAGGACGCGCCGGCAGCCGAGCTTTCGGCCCTATCTGAAACCGCGATCGACGCGGCAGTCCCTGTCAACCCAGAGCCTTCGACCAGCGGCGAGGTTCCCAGCGCGATCGAGCCCGCGGCATATTCCGCCGCCGCCGACGCCGAAACCGACCCGACGGACCAGCTCACCCTCTTTTAGGATGGACGCGACAGCGTCCTCCGTCACATGAGAATCAATGCCTGACAATCAGATACCGCTTCGGATCATCCCCCTCGGAGGCGTGGGGGAGATCGGCAAGAACATGTACGTCTTCGAGTACGGCGACGAC
Source organism: uncultured Chloroflexia bacterium (assembly GCA_963816135.1). Classification (GTDB taxonomy): domain Bacteria; phylum Chloroflexota; class Limnocylindria; order Limnocylindrales; family CSP1-4; genus Fen-1039. The sequence goes on along the minus strand of CAWFJD010000017.1, from coordinate 372,535 downwards.
ATCGTCATCGTCGACTGCGGGCTCATGTTCCCGGACGAGGAGATGTTCGGCATCGACCTCGTCATTCCGGACGTCACCTACCTGCGGGAGAACGCGGCCAAGGTCCGCGCGTTCCTGATCACCCACGCTCACGAGGATCACGTCGGCGGCCTCGCCGTACGTGCTGCCGTACTTCCCGGGCGTGCCCGTGTACGCCTCGACGCTGGCCCGCGGCCTGCTCGGCATCAAGATCAAGGAGCACAAGCTCAAGGACAACCCGCTCCTGCCGCTCGATCCCGGTGACAATCTCCAGATCGGGCCTTTCCGAGTCGAACCGTTCCGGATCAGCCACTCGATCCCGGACGCGATGGGCATGGCGATCCATACGCCCGTTGGGACCGTCGTCACCACCGGCGACTTCAAGTTCGACCACACCCCGGTCGATGGCCGCCGATCGGACTTCGCCATGCTCTCCAAGCTCGGGGAGCAGGGCGTCATCTGCCTGCTTTCGGACTCCACGCGGGCTGAGAATCCCGGCTACACGCCCTCGGAGCGGACGGTCGGCGAAACGTTCCGCGAGATCATGGAACCGCTCACCGGCCGCGTGATCGTCGCCACGTTCGCCAGCAACATCGCCCGCATCCAGCAGGTCATCGACGCCGCCGCGACTTTCGACCGGCACGTCGCCGTCGTGGGCCGGTCCATGGAACAGAACTTCCGGATCGCCACGGACCTGGGTTATCTAACCTTCAAGCCCGGCCAGATCGTCGGCAAGGACCAGATCGGCTCCACGCCTTCCGGCCAGATCGTGATCGCCACGACCGGGGCGCAGGGCGAGCCGATGGCCGGCCTTGCCCGAATGGCCAATCGCGACCATCGCTTCGTCGAGATCCAAGCGGGCGACACAGTCATCGTCAGCGCCAGCCCCATTCCCGGCAACGAAGAGTACGTGGCCCGGACAATCGACAACCTCTTCAAGGCCGGCGCCAACGTCTTCTACCACACGGTGAAGCACGCGCACGTCTCAGGACATGCCAGTCAGGAAGAGCTCAAGTTGATGCTCGGGCTGACCAAGCCGAAGTACTTCATCCCGATACACGGCGAATTCAGGATGCTCGTCCAGCACGGCCGGCTGGCCGTCGAGACGGGCGTCGCACCGGAGAACGTGTTCATCATCGAGAACGGCCAGGCAATCGAGTTCTTCGCCGACGGCAGCGCCCGACGCGCCGCGCCCGTTACCTCCGGCTACGTCCTCGTCGACGGGCTCTCGGTCGGTGGTATCGGCGAGGTCGTGTTGCGCGACCGCCGGGCTCTCGCGAGCGACGGCATGTTCATCGTGGTCGTGACCGTGGACAAGCAGACCGGCCGGGTCGTGACCAGGCCGGAGATCGTGACCCGTGGCTTCGTCCACGGGAACGAGAGCGACCCGCTTCTCAATGGCGCCGTGGAGCACATCATGGCTGCGATTGAGAGCCCCGGCGACCGCACCAGCGAGGTAGGCTTGCTCAAGAGCCAGGTCAAGGACGAAGTCTCGCGCTACCTCTACGAACAAACGCGGCGTCGGCCGCTCGTATTTCCCGTCGTGGTGGAGGTGTAGATGCCGGCTCGCACGAGTGCCACCTCGACGCGTTCGACGAGATCGCCACGTCCCGCGTCGGCCCGTCGTCGCAAGTCCCGCAACTGGTCCATTCCAGGTCCGATCATCCGGCAGATCGCCGGCTACGCGATGCTCATCGTGGGCGTCACGCTGCTGATCGGGCTGACCTTCAAGAATGGCAAGCTCACGGACTACGAGTGGTTCATCCTTGCGCCCTGGTTCAGCACCGTCCGATGGCTCCTGCCGTTCGTGCTCATGGTTTCGGGTTACGAGCTCGTGCAGTCCCACGCCACTTCGCGGGACTGGCAGGTAACCCTCTTCGGTAGCTTCCTGGCATTCCTCTCCATCGACGGAGTGGCCGGCCTCGTGCAGCCGGGCAGGGCGGGAACCGTGGGCAGCGGCCTGGCCAACGCCCTCGGAGACCTCGTCACGAGACCGGGAGCAGGTCTCCTCTTCATCGTCCTCGCCATTGCCGGCATCCTGCTGGTCCTGGACATGTCCTTCCCCGCGGCGATGGCTCCTCTGGGTGGCCTCATTTCCAGGTCCACGGATCGTCTCTTCCGCCCGGCACCGCCGCGCGACCCGGAGACGACCGCGGGCGCGAGCTCACCCCTCGCGACGGCCAGGTCACTCAAGGCTGAGAAGGCCGCCCGGGCGGCGGCGCTTCAGGCCGCGGAGGCGCCGCACTTCCTGCAGGACCGCACAGGATCCATCCCGGCCGCGATTCCAAATCCCGGACCGACTTCTCTGACCTTCGCGCCGCCGGCGATGTCCCCGAGCCGCGGTGGCTTCGGGGCCAACGGAAACGCCGCGCCGGGGAGCGTCGTGGCATCCTCGGTCGTCTCCGGAAGCAACGGCACGGGCACGGCCGACCAGCCGGCGCACGAGGGTCCATCCATCCGCGACGGCGGCCCGATCCGCGGCCCGCGAGTTGGTGCCGCCCCGGCCGGGGGCGAGGTCGGCGACCAGCTCTCCCTGCTCGTACCCCGTCACGAATACCATCTGCCGCCGCTGGCGCTGCTCGAAGACATCGAGCCCCGCAACGGCGACAGCACGATGGACCATGAGCGAAACGCGGCGATCATCTCCGCCAAGCTCGCGAGCTTCAACATCCCGGCGCGAGTCGCCAACTGGAATGCCGGACCGGTGGTCACCCAATACGAGATCGAGCCCTCGCCGGAGATCAAGGTCAGCCGGATCGAGGCCCTTTCGGACGACCTGGCCATGGCGCTCGCGGCTCGGACGATCCGCATCGAGGCGCCGATCCCGGGTCGGAGCGTCGTGGGCCTGGAGATCCCGAACAAGGACTTCAACATCGTCGCCCTGCGGCGGATCCTCGAAGAAGTCGACATGCGGGTCGCCTCCAAGCTGACCTTCGCCCTCGGTCGCGACGTCGCCGGCCACGCCCGCGCGGCCGACCTGGCGAAGATGCCGCACCTGCTGATCGCCGGCGCCACGGGCTCGGGCAAGAGCGTCATGGTCAACGCCCTGATCACGAGCCTGCTCTGCAACGCCACGCCGGACGAAGTCCGCATGGTCCTGATGGACCTCAAGCGCGTCGAGCTGTCCGCCTACAACGGCCTGCCGCATCTGATGGTTCCGGTCATCACCGAGCCCGAACGCGCCAAGGCCGCGCTCAAGTGGGCCGTCGCGGAGATGGAGACTCGCTACCGGAAGTTCGCGGGGGCGAACGCCCGCAACATCGCCGGCTACAACGAAACCAGGGCCGATCCCGCCGACAGGATGAACTACCTGGTCATCATCATCGACGAGCTGGCGGACCTGATGATGCGCGAGGGCAAGAACGTCGAAGACCCGATCGTGCGGCTGGCCCAGAAGGCCCGCGCCACGGGCATCCACATGGTCCTGGCCACGCAGCGCCCGTCGGTGAACGTCGTGACGGGCTTGATCAAGGCCAACTTCCCGAGCCGGATCGCCTTCGCGATGGCATCCCAGATCGACTCGCGGACGATCCTCGACATGCCCGGCGCCGAAGACCTCATCGGCCGCGGCGACATGCTCTTCCAGCCGGCGGATTTGCCGCGGCCGATCCGGCTCCAGGGCGTGTTCGTCTCGGACCGGGAGATCTCGAACATCACCGAGCACTGGCGAGCCGACGGCGAGCCCCACTACGACCTGGGCATCGTCGAGACGGGCGAGGAGACGGTCGAGGCGTCGAACGAGCCCGACGAAGAGGCGGACCGCCTCCTTCAGGATGCGGTCGGCGTCGTCCAGGAATACGATCGCGCCTCGGCGTCGCTCCTCCAGCGCCGCCTGAAGATCGGATACGCCAGGGCCGCGCGCATAATCGACCAGCTCGAGGCCCGCGGCTACATCGGGCCCTTCGACGGTTCGAACGCGCGCCAGGTTCTGCGCAGAGACGCGGTGTCGCCCAGTTCGACCTTCGGACCGGGCGAGGATGAGGAATGACGGCCAACAACCCCATTCGCCGGGCCAGCCGGCGGACGAACGGCAACGGCACCAACGGGCACGGCTCCAACGGCAACGGCCGAGTGCACGTCGGCGACCGGCTACGCGACGCCCGCGAGGTCCAGGGGCTGGACCTGTATCGGGTTGAGCGCGACACGAAGATCAGGCACAAGTTCCTGGAGGCCCTCGAGGGCGGCGAATACGCCGATCTGCCGGGCGACGTGTACACGCGAGGCTTCCTGCGCAACTACGCCACGTACCTGGGCCTGGATCCGGACGAGATCATCGACGAGTGGCGGACCGAATTCGACCCCCCAGCCGTCCGCTCACGCCATGCTCGGCGCCCCGCGGCCACTGGTTCTGCCGCGCCGCGGATTCTTCCTCCAGACGAGCCACATGGTCCTCATTGCCGTCGTGCTGATCGTGGCGATCGTGGCCGTCTACTTCGGCTATCAGGTGACGCGGTTCCTCTCGAATCCAACGCTGACGGTCGTGTGCCCGGGAGCGCAGGCTTCCGGAGCGTCCGGCCTCGTCGTCGTGCCGGTGGGCACGGGCACGAGCGGCCCGTCCGCAGGCAGCACAGGCATGCTCGGCTTCCGCGGGCGGCGTCCTCCACATCACCGCCACCCTCGGAGCGAGCACGTACTTCCTGACAGGTACCGCGACGGCAGGCAGCACGGTCTCGATCGTCTGGAACGGCCAGGACCCCAAGACGATGCAGGCCGACGACGGTGGCCACTGGTCGTACCAGGCAATTCTGGTGCCGGGCCAGAACGAGTTCGACATAACGGCCCAGAACATCGACAACAACCACGCCACCAAGCCCGTGACGATCTACATCACCGTCCCGAGCCCCACGCCCACTCCGGCGCTCCCGATCGTCGCGTTCCAGACGCCCGCGGACAACTCGATCAGCGCCGACGGCAAGATCTCGATCACGGGCACCAGCAGCAACGTCACGGATGTCACGCTCACCACCACATACCTGGGCGTACCACCGGCTCCGGGCGCGTCGCCGGGCCCGTTGGCCCCGACCCCCGTTCCGGGGGCATCGACCTCGCCCAGACCCACGCCCGCGCCCGGTGCGTCGGCGACGCCGAAGGCTTCGAGCGCGCCCACTCCCGCCGGCTCGGCGCCGGCGGCGCTTCCTCCGGCGACGACCCCGGTAACCTCCGACGGTGGGTTCACGTTCAGCTTCCAGCTCGAAACGGGGACCTGGCGGCTGTCGCTGGTCGGCGTCGATCCGCAGGGCCGCAAATCGGCGGCTGTCACCAGGACCGTTGCCGTGCCCTTCACCGGGGTCGTAGTGAAGATCCAGGTCACGGGAGGCCAGGCGTGGATGAAGTACTTCCGCGACGGGGTCGCCATCGGGCAGAGCACCTATTCGAACGGCTACTACGGTCACCGTGACCGGCAAGAAGACGGTTTGCATCTGGTCAGCGAAGCCCGGCAACGTCTTCTTTACGGTGAACGGGGCAGACATGGGGACGGTGGCTCAGTACGGCGGCATACGCGTCCTCATCGACGCGACCCATCCGCCGAAGAGCGTCTCGGCCTGCTAGCCGGCGATGGACGGCCCACCACTGGACCAGCTGGCCGGCCGACTTCAGGAACGCTGCCTGAAGCTCGGCGTCAAGGTGGCGACCGCCGAATCCTGCACGGGCGGTCTCGTCGCCAAGACCATCACGGACATCTCAGGCTCGAGCGACTACTTCCTTGGCGGCGTGGTGTCGTACTCGAACGACATCAAGGTCCGGCTCCTGGGGGTGCCCCAGGACCAGCTGGACGCCCACGGCGCGGTAAGCGCCCAGGTTGCCAGGGCGATGGCCCTGGGAGCCCGGGAGCGTTTCGGAGTGGACCTCGCCCTGTCCATCACCGGTGTGGCCGGACCTGGCGGCGGTAGCGCCGCGAAGCCGGTCGGCCTGACGTACGTCGGCGTGGCCGACGCTCGCGGCGTCGAGGTCCGGCGGTTCGTCTGGGCCGGCGACCGGATCGCCAATCGCGAACACGCAGCTCGAGTGGCCCTGGAAATGGCCCTCGACCGTCTGGCCGGCCTCGAGACCACGAACGCTCCGGCGCAGACCGAGTCGCCGGCATGACAAATCGCCGGCCGGGCGAGTCGGTAAGGCGAGCGGCCCGGCGCCGAGCACGACCGGTGAGGTCTCGATGACGGTGCCGAGGGGCAAGGCGTCGGTAGGCAGCGGCCTCGACCCGCGCGGCCCGCCCGGCCCATTCGGGACGGCGAGCGGATCCACGTCGTCGGCGCCGCGGGCGCCGGCGCCAGCGCCGCGGCGCTCCTCGCTCATGCCGCCGGCGCCCAGGTGAGCGGCTGCGATCCCGGCGGCCCATCGCCATATACTCCGCCGATCCTGGCCGCCGGGATCGATATGGAGTGGCGCCACGACCCCGGCCACGTTCTCCGGGCCGTGGCCCCGGAGCGGCTGGCGGTAACCAAGGCCCTCACCGCGATCGACCCCCACAACTCCGAGCTACAGGCGGCCCGCGACGCCGGCATCCCGGTCGAGCCGTGGCAGCAGGCGATCGCGGACGCGGCCGCAGGTCGATACCTCGTTGGAGTGGCAGGTACTCACGGCAAGAGCACGAGTTCCGGCTGGCTGGTCCACGTCCTGACGGCCGCGGGTCTGGATCCGGCCGCGTTCGTCGGCGCGCTGCTGCCGCCGGCCTTGACCGCGGTGGCGCCGCAGGCCGGAGCCGTGGCGCTGGCCGTGGCGTCGGTGCCGGCGGGCGCGGACGGCCCGGCGATGGCTTCGACGGCGCGGCTCGGGAGGGGCAGGCCGTTCGTCGTCGAGGCGGACGAGTACGCGGGCAACTTCGACCCTTACCGCCCGAACCTGACCGTCCTGACGAGCGCGGAGTGGGATCATCCCGACGTCTTCGCCGATCGCGAGGCGGTCCTCGAGTGCTTCGGCGAGTGGCTCAGGCAGGCGGCGCAGACCGTCGAGCGACCCGTGCTCGTCGCGAACGTCGGAGACGGCGGCGTCGCCGAGATAGCGAAGCGCCTGACCGATTGGGCGGGCGAGATAGTCCGCGTCCAGCTCCTGGGGACGTCCCACGCGCCGGGTACGCGCGCCGCCGGCAGGCCCGGAGCCGCGGGCCAGCCCGGAGCTCGCAAACCCGGGGGCGAGACTCTCCTGGGACGGATCATTCGTTCGGACCCGAGTGGAACGACCCTCGAGCTCGAAGGCTCGCGCCTGGACATGCCGCTCCGAGTTCACCTGCGGCTCGCCGGACTTCACAACGCCGCGAACGCGCTCGGAGTGGCCGGCGCGGCCCTGACCCTGGGTGTGGAACCGGACATTCTCGCCCAAGCGCTTGGGTTCCTTCGCGGGAGTCGGTCGGCGCCTGGAGCGAAAGGGCGAGGGCAGGGGAGTGGTCGTCTACGACGATTACGGCCACCACCCGACGGCGATCCGGGAAACCCTGGCCGCCATCCGGCAGCTCGAACCCGGCCGGCGTGTCTGGGCGGTCTATGAGCCGCTCACGTACCACCGGACCGCGGCCATGCTCGAGGAGTTCGCCGCCGTCCTCGCGACCGCGGACGCGGTCGCGATCGCGGACATCTGGGCCAGCCGCGACCCCGACACCAGCATGACCTCGGCCGCGGCGCTGGCCGAAGCCGTTGCCCGCAGGCGGCCCGGCATCGTCGCTGAAGCCCCGGGTTCGGTCGAAGCCACGGCCGCCTGGCTGGCGGGCCAGGTCCGGTGGGGCGACGCCGTTCTCGTGATGGGCGGCGGCCGGAGCTACCGGATCGCCGAGTTGCTCGTGGCCTCGCTGCGCGAATCAGGGGCAGTCGCCGAGGCCACGCCTTCGGTCGCCGATTGAGCGCGCCAGTGCGATTTCCAAATGCGGGTCCGGTGGGCGACAATCGTTCCGGCAACATGTAGCGTTTGCGTCCGCGGGCCGGCCGCGGACGAGCTTTGCGAGCCCGGGCGGTGCAGGAGGGTCCATGGCAGGAGAATCCTCATTCGACGTCGTCAGTGACTTCGACGACCAGGAGATGCGCAACGCGCTCGACCAGGTCCGGCGCGAGGTCCAGCAGCGCTACGACTTCAAGGGCGTGACGTTCGATCTGACGCAGGCCAAGACGGAGCTGATCCTGGTCACGGACGACGAGTTCCGCGCCAAGGCGATCCGAGAGCTGATCGAGTCGAAGGCGGTCAGGCGCAATCTCTCGCTCAAGATCTTCGACTGGGGCAAGCTCGAGCCGGCCGGCGGCAACACGGTCCGGCAGAAGATCGGGCTGCGGCGAGGCCTCGACGAAGACCTGGCGCGCAAGCTCAGCAAGATGATCCGAGACGAATTCCCCAAGAACAAGGCCCAGATCCAGGGGGACGCGCTTCGCGTCTTCGGCAAGAGCAGAGACGATCTTCAACGGGTAATTACCCGATTGAGGGAACTCGATGAACCGGTACCCCTGCAATTCACGAACTACCGGTGAGAACCGCCCGGTCTGCCGGCGCGGGGATCTGAAGGAGAGCGGCCATGTCTTCTAGTGAGAGCCAGGGCGCCACCGTCACGGTCGGCGCTGCGCTGGCGGAAACGCTGGCCCGTTCTGGCGTGAAGGTCGCCTTCACCGTGCCAGGCGAGACCGTCCTCGGTCTGATCGAGAGCCTGGGGCAGAACCGGATCCGAGTGGTCGCCGCCAGGCACGAGGGAGCGGCCGCCTTCATGGGCGCCGCGGTTGGGCAGCTGACGGGCAGGCCCGCGCTGTGCATCGCCACGAGGGGCCCGGGCGCGGCGAACCTGGCCATCGGCCTGCATGCGGCCCAGGCGGACTCCGTGCCGCTCATCGCCATCGTCGGCCAGGTCCGGCGCGAGCTGCGGGGACGCGAAGCCTTCCAGGAGATGGACCTGGTCTCGGTATTCCAGCCCCTGGTGAAGTGGGCGGGCGAGGTCAAGGATCCGGCCGACGCGGTGCCGCTTCTCGAGCGGGCCATCGCGGCCGCGATCAAAGGGCGGCCCGGGCCAGTTTTGCTCTCGGTGCCCGCTGACATCCTCGACAGCCCGGCGAAGGGCTACGTCTCGGGAGGCCATTCCGCGCCGCATGCCGAGCAGCACGTGGAACCGGATCCGACTCTCGTGCGCAAGGTCCTGCATCTGCTAACCGACTCCCGCCGACCCCTGATCCTTGCCGGAGCGGGCGTTCTTCGCGCTCGCAGCACGGACGCGCTGGTCCGTTTCGCCCAGACCGTTCGAGTTCCGGTCATCGCCGCCTGGCGCCGGGCCGACGTCTTCCCGAACGACAACCCGCTCTACCTGGGCATGACCGGCAATGGGGCGCCGGAGACGGTCCGGGCGCGTCTCGCTGAAGCGGACGCTCTCCTGGTCCTCGGTTCGCGGCTCGGGGAGATCACCACCTACGGCTACGAGCTGCCGGGCCCGGACACGCGCTGGGCCCAGGTGGACATCGAGCCGCAATCGGGCCCTTCCGTCCGGCCGGACATCGTCATGTCCGCGGACGCGGGCGCGTTCCTGCGAGTGGCCCAGCGAGTGCTGTCGCGGGCCGCGCTCGAGGCCTCCTCCTTCGACGAGCGAACGGCCGCCAACGTCGTGGATCGGGCGGCTTACGAGGCGGCTTCGGTCGTGGACGAGGAAGAAGGCACGGGGATCGGCGTGCATCCGGGCCGGGCCGTCGCCACGCTGAGCCTCGCACTGCCCGTCGAGGCGATCGTGTCCACGGATGCCGGCGACTTCGGAACGTGGGCCGCGCGGGGCTTGCGCTATCGGCGGCCGGGGACCTTCCTGGGATCCGCGGCCGGACCGATGGGCTACGGCCTTCCGGCCGCGATCGGCGCGACTCTCGCCCGACCGGGTCGTCTCGGCGTCGCGCTGGCCGGCGACGGGGGTTTCGCCATGACCATGGCCGAGATCGAGACGGCGGTGAGGGAACGAGCTCACGTCATCGCGATCGTCTTCGACAACTCCCGGTACGGGACCATCTACCGCCATCAGCGCCAGCGCGGCGGCGAACCCGGCGTCGCGACTACGCTCGGTCGGGTCGATTTCGCGGCGGTCGCCGAAGCCTGCGGCGCCCTTGGCCTGACGGTCAAGAACGACGAGGAATTCGAGCCGGCTCTCCGGCAAGCCCTCGACGCCGGCAGGCCCGCCGTCCTCCACCTGCTCATCGACCCTTCGTGGACGTTGCCCGGTGTGGCTCCCACGGTCAACACCGTCGCCGAGGATGAGCCGGCGGAGGGCGAAGAGGTCGAGGCCGAAACGGCCCAGGCCGAGGTCGTCGAATCGGAAGCGGTGGGCGACATCGTCGAGACGGTCGACATCGTCGAAACGGTCGAAGTCGTCGAGACAGTCGGGCCGGCCGAGGTGGGCCTCGTCGATGTCGTCGAATCGTTCGAGGTCGTCGAATCGTTCGAGGTCGTCGGGGAACTCGAGGCACTAGCGCCGGAGCCCGACAATCCCAACGGCGACGGCGCGCCGGTTGGCAGCCAGACGGACCCGGAATCGCCCGAGCCCGCCATCTGATCGAGTACCTACCCCTTCTCTTTGGCCGAACGGTTCTCCGGGCAGGCCGACCGCCTATTGGGGTGGCCCCGGGCATGCCTCGTCGCGACCTGCGCACCCGCTTGTTCACGGCTCGGGCGCGGACTGTTGCGTGCCGACTCAGTTGAGTAGGTTGCCTTAGCAGCGCACTGGGGTCTTCCCAAAAGTGTGCTATGGGAGGCAACGATGGCACCGCGTCCCCACCTGCGGCGGGGCAGGCAATTGCTGGCCGGGACGGCCAGCGTCGCGCTGGCCCTGCTGGCGTTCGCGAGCGTGGTAAGCGCTCACACGGGCAAACCAAGTTCGATAAGCGTGTCTGTCAGCAGTCTCACGGTCCAGGCATCGGGTAACTGGACGTGGCCAGGAGAGACCACCACCAAACGGCCGAGTTTCATCGGTTACGCCGTTTCGTGGGGGGACGTCACCAGCGGCAACGCGATCGGGCCTTACCACATCGGTGACGGCACGGCAGCAACGAACGTGGTCTTGCAGCCGACCTCGCCCGCCTCAGGCACCAGCGGCGTCTGGGGCCCTATCAGTCATACCTACGCCGCGCCGGGCACGTATATGGCCTGCGTGATCATCTACGACCTCGGCGAAGTCAAGCCTTTCAAGACGACGGGCTGGCACAGCATGACGGCGGGCGGCACGGGCCGAAACGGTGACAACTCCGTGGAGAACATCAGCGGTGGCGGCGGCGGCGCCAGCGGCGGCGCTCAGTGCGCGACCGTCCAGGTCACGGGCGCAACCGAGACGCCCGCGGCCACTCCGACGCCGGCGGCTTCAACCCCCGCGGCTTCGACCCCCGTGGCTACGCCTACTCCGTTCGAGTCGTTCGCCGGTGAAACGTCCGGCCCGGGCCCGACTTCAACTCCTCCGCCAACCTCGACGCTGCCCTCTGGCGGCTCGGACGGCAACGGACCGGCCTTGCCGCTGATCCTGCTCGCCCTGTCGTCGATCCTGGGCGTCGCCGCCCTGGCGCCGATGAGGATCAAACGGCGGTAACGCCCCCTCCCTCCCGCGATCTGCGTTCAGGCGGCGCCGGCCTTGCCCCGGGGCCGCCTGAACATTTCCACGGAGTACCTCGCCGCTACTGAGGCAGCGTCTCGGTCTGCCTGCGTTCGAGGATCTGCTCGGTCCGGCGTTCGTGGAGACGTCGCTCCAGACCGACGGGGTAGATGTGCGGGTTGAGTAGACGCCGGATGCCGTGGTGAAGGCTCGAGACCTGTTTGCGGGCCCGGTCGCGGATCTCGTCCAGAGCTCGGTGCGGCGGCTACGCGGGCGCCGTGCCGCAGAGCCGGCGTGACGAGTTCCTCACATCGCCAATCGGCCTCGACGCGGCGACGGTGGAGGGCGTCGGCCGGGTCCACCATGAGATCGCCGGCTTCGGGCTCGGCCAGGTCTTCGTCGTAGATGACGTCCGCGCGAAATCGGTCCGTCGAGTCGACGAACCGACGGACGCCGAGGATGCCCGGGATGGAGGTCTTGGCGCTGAGCTCGGAAACCTTGACGGGATAGCGCCACGAACCCTCGCCGTCGCGGATCGCGGTCAGCTTGTAGATGGCGCCGAGGGCGGGCTGGTCGTAGCAGGTGTCGAGCCTGGTTCCGACGCCCCAGACGTCGATCCGGGCGCCCTGCTCGCGAAGCGACTCGATCGTGTATTCGTCCAGATCGTTCGAGGCGACAATCCTGGCGTCCGGGAAGCCGGCCTCGTCGAGCAGCCGTCGGGCTTCTATGGAAAGGTAGGCAAGGTCGCCCGAGTCGAGCCGTATGCCCGCCAGCTCCCCGCCGTTGCGGCGCATCTTCCGGCCGGTTTCGATGGCGTGGCGCACGCCCGCTATGGAGTCGTAGGTGTCCACCAGGAGCGTGACGTTGTCCGGCTGAGCCTCCGCATAGCTGTCGAAGGCGAGTTGCTCGTCGCCGAATGCCTGGACCCACGAGTGGGCGTGGGTGCCGCGAACCGGAATGTCGAACAGGCGCCCCGCCAGAACGTTGGAGGTCGCCGCGACACCGCCGATGTACGCCGCCCGGGCCGCGCTGATGGCTCCGTCCGGTCCCTGCGCGCGCCGCAGGCCAAACTCCAGGACGGGCGCCGATCCGGCGGCCTCCACCACCCGAGCGGCCTTCGTCGCGACCAGCGTCTGGAACCCGATCACGGTCAGGAGCACGCTCTCCACGATCTGGGCCTGGAGAAGCGGACCGCGGACGCGCAGCAGAGGCTCGTTCGGGAAGACGGCCGTCCCTTCGGGGATGGCATCGACATCGCAGGTGAACCTGGTACCCGCCAGCCGCTCGAGGAAGTCGGGGCTGAAGAGGCGCCTGCCGCGGCCGCCCTCGAGGCTCGCTCAGATAGTCGATGTCCGAAGCTTCGAAGAGGAGTCCCGTCGCGATCTCGAGCGCGTCATCGAGCCCCGCGGCGATGGCATAGCCGCCCCCGAAGGGCAGGTCGCGAAAGCTCAACGAGAAGACCGCGTCCCGGTCCGCCATGCCCGTGTCTACGTAGCCCGCGGCCATGGTCAGTTCATAGAGGTCCGTCAGGCAGGCGAGACTCGGCCGGTAGAGCTCACGAACCGCGGACATTGCGTCCCCCCGTGGCGGGGATGAGGCGCTCGGAGACCGCGTCGAGCGTCCCGATGATCGTGGCCACGAGAAGACCAATCGTGGGGTCGGATATCTCGATGCCTTCAGGCGCTTCCGCGGCCCCAGCTTTGGCGTTCTGGGTGCCGCGTGGAAGGCCCAGCATCGTGACCTGGCCCGGGTAGGTCGCGTCGAGCGAATCGGCGGCGAGAAGGGCCAGGGCCGCGTCGACGGCTCGGGCCGCGGCTTGTCGAGCATCCGCGTCCGTCTCCCTCACGATTTGCTCAGGGTTGCCTCCGGGGGCAAGCGGCAGCGGTGACGGCAGGGCGGCCATGAGCCGCGAAATGGTGTCCAGAGAATCCGTACCGGGCCCTCGGCGGCGGAGGATGCCGCCTCCGCTGGGCCAGTTCGACTCGATTCGGGCTCGCAGCGACATCAGCCGGAGCCGGCACGCATCCACCGAATCGAAGCCCTTCATCGCGTCCTGGGCGTCCCGCGACTGGACCTTGTCGCCGTCTTCGCTCATCGGGACCTCGTGGTTCTGGTTTGCGATCAAAGGATACGGCAGCCTCCGGAGAACCCTGCCCATTGCTCCAACTTCAGGCGGATTCGGAACCTGCGCGGCCACTACCCGACGCCTCGACCTTCCGCCGGTGCCTCGAGAAGAAGGTCAGGATCTCCGCCGTGGCGTCGAAGCTGTGAGTGGTACGTCCGAAGATCAAGGCCGGCAGGGTGATCCTGGCCCCGGGCCAGGTGTGGCCGCCGCCCTGGACCCGGTAGAACGCCAGTTCGGACGCCTCGCCGAAGCCATGCCAGCGGCGCAATGCGGCGTCGACGGACACGACCGTCTCCATCGCCACCGCCGACCCATCGCCGGAGGCCTGGTTCAGTCTCCGAGCCCAGGCGTCGACGCCAAGGCCCTCTACCGGCGAGACGCCCATGAAGAGCCGCTTTCGCAGGCCGTGAGGTACGCCTCCGTCATACGGCCAATAGGGATCGGCGGTCCCGTGGATCTGGAGGACGGGCACGGGGGCGGCGCCGTCGCTCGACGCAAGAACGGGGCTCAGGACCGTTCCGGCGACCTGCGCCACTGCGGCGAACCTGCCGGCCAGGCCGGCAGCTCCGGAACAGAGCAGTCGACCGATCATCGCGGCCCCGTTCGACATGCCCGTCGCGTAGATGGCCGCCGCGTCGATCTCGACTCGGCGCGCCACGTCGTCGAGTACCGCGGAGAGGAATTCGGCGTCGGCCGGTGTGTCTGATCGTTCGACACGGCCGTCGTCCCAGACCTCGTCGATTGCCGAGGGCGCGGCCACGGCAAAGCCACGCTCGTCCGCCGAGGCCATGAGGCCCGTCATGTAGTCGAACCGCAGCGGGTCGACGCCCCGGCCGTGAAGCTCCAGGACCAGTGGAGCGGGCGAGGGGAGCCCGGGTGGAACGTGGAGCAGGTAGCTGCGTTCGCGGCCCTCGTGGACGAGCCGCACGTCCTGAGTCCAGGTGGGTAGTTCGAGCGGCGACACACCGCGAGCATACGTCCGCGCGACGTCCGCCGCCCGCGTAGCTCCCATCCGCCGAGCGCGGGTCGCGATCCGGAAATCCTGAGACGCTCGTGCCGTCAGGCATGCCGGGATTTCGCGCGGCCGGCGCCGCTCCGGCGGCCGCCTACTGTTTGACCATGGAACCGCAGCCGTCCTCGAGGCCGCCCGACCGGATCCCCGGCAGGCGGGTGACGCTTCGACGCATCACTCCGGAAGATCGACCTGCGCTCGAACCCATCCTGGCCGAACCGGAAGTCGCGCGCTGGTGGGCGCCCAGCGGCCCAGAGGCGGCCGTAGACGGCCTGTTCGGCGGCGATGAGGTGGTATACGCCATCGAGCTCGACGAGGCCGTGATCGGCGCGATCGAGTATTACGAGGAACTGGAGCCCGACTACCGGCACGCGGGCCTGGACGTCTTCCTCGACGGAGCGCACCAGGGCCGCGGGTTCGGCCGGGAGGCGATCTGCGTGCTTGCCCGCTACCTCTTCGACGAGCGGGGCCATCACCGTCTCGTCATCGATCCCGCCCTGGCGAATGAACGCGCGATCCGGGCCTACGAACGGGTCGGCTTCCGGCGAGTCGGGGTTATGCGAGCATACGAGCGCGGTCCCGATGGCGGCTGGCATGACGGCCTGCTCCTGGACCTGCTTCGGGATGAGCTCGTGGAGGAGCTCCCGTGAGCCTCGACAAGTACCGCAGCAAGCGCGACTTCAACAAGACCCCCGAACCCAGCGGTGGGCCTTCGCCCGAACGAGCTGACGTCTCGCCCGGGCAGGGGAGTAGCTCGGCGACCGCGGTCGCCAGGGCGGCCGGGGGCCGGTTCGTCGTCCAGCGCCATCGGGCGCGAGCGCTCCATTACGACTTCCGCCTGGAGGTAGACGGAGCGTTGGCTAGCTGGGCAATCCCAAAGGGCCCGTCGCTGGACCCGGGCGTGCGGCGCGCGGCATTCCACGTCGAAGATCACCCGCTCGACTACTACGATTTCGAAGGGACCATTCCACGCGGCGAGTACGGCGCGGGCGACGTGATCGTCTGGGACTGGGGCGACTACGAGCCGGAAGCGACGGACGATCCCGGCAAGGCTCTCAAAGATGGCGAGCTGAAGCTGGTTCTGCGTGGGGAGAAGCTCCGCGGCCGGTTCACACTCGTTCGCACCAGGAGCTGGGACGGCGGCAGCGGCCGAGGAGGCTCCTCCGAGCGAGAGAGCTGGCTCCTGATCAAGAAGCGCGACGCGGACGCCGTCTCGGGCTGGGACGTCAACGAGTACGGCCGGTCGGTCAAGTCGGGACGAACGAACGACGAGGTGGCCGCGGGCGTGCCGGCCCGGCCCTCGGCGGCGGCCAGTGCGCCAGGTCCGACCGCGGCCGCTGCGCCCGAAATGGGCGTGCCCGCCCGCATGCCCGATTTCCTGGACCCGATGAAGGCCACCCTGGCCGATCGGCCATTCAGCAACCCCGCCTGGCTGTACGAGCTCAAGTGGGACGGCTATCGCATCCAGGCCCACGTCCGTGATGGGCACGTGTCTCTGTACTCGAGGCGCGGGCTGGATGCTGCCAGCCAGTTCCCCGAGATCTCGGGGCCGCCTGCATGGCTCGCGGCCGAGACGGCCATTCTCGATGGGGAAGTGGTCGCTCTCGATGCCGATGGACAGCCGAGCTTCAGCCTCCTCCAGGGCCGGAACAGGTTCGGCTCGAAGAACGTCGCCGGGCAGGCCAACGGACAGGGACCGGTCATCGTCTACCAGGTCTTCGACCTCCTGTACCTCGACGGTCGGTCGCTGGTCGACGTGCCCCTGGAAGAGCGGAAGCGAATCCTGCGATCGGTGCTGCGCGAATTCGGATCGAATCCGCTACGCCGGTCACTTCGAAGGCGACGGTGAAGCGTTCTACGAGGCCGTCTCCGAGCGAGGCCTGGAAGGGATCGTGGCCAAGTTGCGAACCAGCCGGTACGAGCCGGGCCGGCGCTCATCGGCCTGGCTCAAGATCAAGAGGCGATCGGAGCAGGAGTTCGCGGTGGGTGGGTGGACCGCGCGAGACGGCGATTCGCCGGACCTCGCGGCGCTCCTGCTCGGCGTGTACGAGGATGGACAGCTGAGGCCTGTCGGCAAGGCCGGCACGGGCTTCGACGCCCGGGCTCGCCGCCAGCTGATCGAGGCGATGGAGCCTCTCGCTCGGTCCACCGCTCCGTTCAGGCCCGTGCCGAAGGAGAAGGGGGTCCACTGGGTCGAGCCAAAGCTCGTGGTTCGAGTGGAGTTCGCCGAATGGACCGCGGACGGCAATCTGCGAGCCGCCTCATTCAAGGGCATAGATCCCGACGCGGATCCAGGAGCGGTCACCAGGGAGCGCCCCAAGCCCACCGGGGAGCTTCTGGCCACGGCGCGGGGCGAGGCCACTCCCGGGAGGGACGCAGGCGCCGTCGCGACGAGCGCCGCGACGGCGACGGTCGCCCCGGGCGCGACGTCGGCCGCTGCCGGCACCGGCGTCGCCGGTTCGGCTTCCACGCCCGCGTCGGCCACTCCAGATGAGCTCGCTGCGCTCGACGAACTGCCGGGCAAGGGTGGAATGTGGGAGATCGGGGGCCGGACCCTCAAGCTCTCCAACCTGGACAAAGTTCTCTGGCCGGACGACGGGATAACCAAGCGAGATCTGATCCGCTACTACGTCTCGATCGCCGAGCACCTGCTTCCGTACCTGGAAGGGCGGGCTCTCACGCTTCAGCGCTATCCGGACGGCGTGGGCCGGCAGGGGTTCTGGCAGAAGCAGGTTCCCGGTCACACCCCCGATTGGATCGAGCGCTGGCCGTGGCCGACGGCGGGGAAGGGCAAACCCACGGAATACCTGGTGGCGGATGCTGTCGCCACGCTCGCCTGGATAGCCAACGAGGCGGCAATCGACGTCCACCCCTCGACCTTCCGGCTCGACGCGCCCAAGACGCCCACCTGGGCCCTGATCGACATCGACCCTGGAACGAAGACGAGCTGGGAGGATGTCGTCCTGTTCGCCCGGTTGTATCGCACCGCTCTGGAGCATGTGAAGGTGGTGGGCTTCCCCAAGGTCACGGGCCAGCGGGGAATCCAGGTCTGGGTGCCGATTGCGCCCAAATACAGCTTCGATGAGACGCGAGACTGGGTGGCTGCCCTGTCCCGGACGATCGCGGCCGCCACGCCCGGCATGGTCAGCTGGGAGTGGGGCAAGTCCGACCGCGAAGGCCTCGCCCGCCTCGACTACACCCAGAATGCCTGGAACAAGACCCTTGTCGCGCCGTACTCGCTCCGACCGGCCAGGGGCGCGCCGGTGTCCACCCCGATCGACTGGGACGAGCTTGACGATCCCGAGTTGCGCCCCGCACGCTGGACTATCGCCACGATCCTCGAACGGGTCGGGCGGCGCGGAGACCTCTTTGCGCCGGCCCTTTCGCTGGCGCAGGAACTGCCGCCTCTCTAGGCGACCCCGAGGGCGTCAGGTCGCGGGCGGCTGGTCGGGCGGTGAAGAAGTGCCGTCAGGTGCGGCCAGAGTGGCCGCCCTTTCCTCGGGTGGCCTTGCCGGAGGCAGACCGTCGACGGTTCGGACGGTCTCCGTCCGCGACGGGGTATGGAAGATGGCCAGCGCGGCGATGACGAAGAGTTCGACGATCGTCCAGCCGATGAGGGCCAGGACCGCCGCGGCGTCGAGCGCCGGGCCGCCGAAATTGACGACGTTCGTCTTGAGGATGTTCTCGAACGGCGCGACGAACACCTGCGCGGCGTTGATGATCGAACGGACCAGGCCGTTTTCCTGGCGGGCGTCGAGGAGCAGCAGGGCGATCCGCAAGACGATCAAGCCCTGGACGATGGCGAAGACGACTACCGCCAGACGTCGCAGGCTTTCGGTCGCGCTTGGGCCGCGGCTCGTAGCCACGGTTCTGCGGTTCTCGAAGGCCATGAGTTGCCTCCTTCAGGTATGGAGGGCGGCAGGATAGGCCGATCGCCGCAGCTATTCAGACGAACGGGGCCACGTACCCCTTGACGGAACCCGCGGTGCGCCCCGCGAGGCGGCGAGCCTCGGAGGACTCAAGCGTGGGGTCGCGGCCGCGGCCGCAGCCACCGCACCCGCAGGCGCCGTCGCCACCCCGGGCGGGCCGATGCGTCAGTGCCCCGTCCCGAGTTCCTTCTGCATGAGAACCGTGTCGAGCCAGCGGTCGAACTTGAAGCCGACCGACGTCAGACGGCCAACCTCGCGAAAGCCGAACCCGGCATGGAGCCCGAGCGACGGTGTCACGTCGCCGACTGCAATGACGGCGACGACCTGCTTCGCTCCCATTGCCTCGCACTCGGCCAGCAACGCGGCGAGGAGTCTCTTGCCGATGCCCTTACCCACGGCGTCCGGGGCGATGTAGATCGAGTCCTCCACGGTGAAGCGGTAGGCAGGCCTGGGCCGCCAGCGCGAGCAGAAGGCGTAACCGACGACTTCGCCCGACGACGTCGCCACGAGAAACGGCAGACCGACGGAGGCGATCTCGGCGAGCTTGCGCTGCCAGTCCCCGAGGTTCGGCGGGATGGTCTCCATGGTGGCCGTGCCGTGAAGGACGTAATGGGCGTAGATCTTCTGGACCGCCGGCAGATCTTCTTCGCCACATGGCCGGATCGCGGGCTCGACGGAATCGTCCGATTCCATGCCGGGCTCAGCGGATGCCACCGGGTCGCCTCCAGATCGCAGCTACGTGGGCCGCGAGAGGCGCGGCCGGCTTCTCCCGCACTATAGGGAATGCGGCCGAAGGCAGCGGTGCCGGGCGACCCCGAGACGCGGGTCGACGCAGACGCGCTCCGACATCGCGGAGGGCGCTGATACACTCGCCCCGAGCTGTCGTCCCCTTGCGGATCGACTCGGCGGAGGTGGGTCAGTGGAAACACGATCGCCCGGAGCGGCAACGGTCCCAGCCGCCTTCCTGGACCTTGCGGAGTGTCCGCCGGTGGCGGCCCTTACCACGCTGATGCCCGACGGTTCGCCCCAGACTTCGGTTGTCTGGTGCGACTTCGACGGGACGTTCATCAGGGTCAACACGATGCGCGGCTTTCGCAAGGAGAAGAACATGCGAGCGAACCCGCGTGTGACCCTCCTGTGCTTCGATCCCAGAAGGCCGCTGCGCTCGCTGGAGATACGCGGCCGGGTCGAGGAGATGACCGAAGAAGACGCCCTGGATCATCTCGACGCGCTCTCGCTCAAGTACACCGGAGCCGCGCCCTATTTCGGGCGATGCATTCCCGAGGAGTTCAAGGCCACCGAGACGCCCGTCCTCTGTCGCATCCGTCCGACCCGGATCGTGACCCTCGACTGCGAGGACGCCTGATGCCCGAGCCACCGAACCTGCCGGAAAGCCACCGCGACCTGCTGACCCGGCCGGTCCACGGCGTCCTCACGACCCTGTTTCCAGATGGCCAGCCGCAATCGAGCCTGGTATGGGTTGACGTCGATGGCGATTGTCCCCTCGTGAACACCACGCTGGAGCGCCGGAAGGGCCGGAACATGCTCGCCGACGATCGCGTCAGCCTGCTCGTGGTCGACCCGGACAACACGGGTCGCTTCGTCCAGATACGTGGGATCGCGGAGCTGGTACGCGAGGGAGCGATCGAGCATCTGGACGTGCTCACCCGCAAGTACACGGCTCACCCTTGCTTCTACGGCCACGTCTATCCGCTCGAGCAGCGCGATCGTGAGACCCGAGTGATCGTCCGAATCCACCCCCTTCGGATCACGCTCGACGCGATCCACAACTGAGCGACAGCTCGTCTCGGCTCCCGCCCAGTTCCAGACATGAAAAGCGGGCCGGTCATTGGCCGGCCCGCAAGGATGGCTGGAGTCGCTCTAGAGCTCGGACGAGCCCCGGCCGGAGAGAAGCTGGAAGAGGAAGACGATGACCGCCACGACCAGCAGGAGGTGGATGAGGCCGCCGCCGATCGAGGCGGCGAAGCCAAGGATCCACAGCAGCAACAGAAGTAGTACGAGGGCGTAAAGCATCAGAAGGACCTCCTAGATTGCGTCAATTTGAGCGCCGGTCGCGACCCGAGCGTTGGTTCGTCTCGCCGGACTGTCTTCGTTGTTTGTTCACCGTTCGGGCCGCGATTTCCTCGGATCGGTCCTCCGAACGGCCCTGTTCGCGCTCGCTCTCCTTGATGTGTTCGTACTGGCGTTCGCGCTTGTCGGACCAGGAGTTCTGTGGCATGGGCGCGCCTCAACGATCGAGCAGACTCAGGATTCCGACCACGATGCCTTCCGCGATCGTCCAGCCGATGAGGGCCGCCACCGCGGCGACGTCCAGGAACGAGCCAGGAGTAGTGGGCAGGTCGTTGACCTTGAACATCCCCTTGAACGGGTCCACAAAGGGAGCCGTGGCGTTGAGGATGTCGCTCACGATCGTGTTGGCCTGATCCGCGGCCAGCAGAAGCAGCACGATCCGAAGAATGATCGCGACCTGCAGAATCGCGAACAGGAGCATGACCAGGCGGACGACGAATGCCCGCAGCCCATAACCGGCTGGTTCTACCGGCCGGCCGGCGGGATCCACGACCGTTGGACGGTCATCCATGTCTGAACCTCCGATGGAACGTCGCCAATCGAGTGGCGACTCTGGCTACCTTCGGGCGTTGGGCGATGCAACCCGGCCAACGTCTTCCAGGCTGCCGTTACAGAGGTCTTACGCTTCCGCTTCCCACGCCCGACCGGGCCTCGATGCTCGAAGCTCCTCGCCGGCCGGAAGTCCTCGCTGGAAAGCGGCAGGGAGAAGCCGAATTCGGCGCCGCCTCCCGGACGCGATCGAGCCCACGCCGAGCCGCCCATCGCTTCGGCGAGTAGCCTGCAGACGTACAGGCCGATGCCGGCGCCGGGCGCGCTTCGTACGGCCTTGGGGTTCCGGTAGAAGAGCGTGAAGAGGCGATCGGCCTCGCCCGGGCCAAACCCGACGCCCCGGTCGAGGACCCGCGTCTCGACCGTTTGACCACGAGTCCGAATCGAGACTTCGATCGGCTTTCCTCGGGCCAGTCCGTACTTGAGGGCGTTCGATACCAGGTTTCGGACGATCTGCTCGACGTACGTCGGCTCGGCTTCCACCGGGCGGCAGGTCTCCTTCGGCGTCGAGGACGATCTCGGTCCCCGGTGACTCCTCGCGAGCCCGGTCCAGGACATCGCCTGACGAGCCGATGGACGAGGACGGGCTCCCCGGTGACGTCGAGCGCGCCCCGTTCCGAACGCGTGAGCACGAGTAGATCCTCGACGATGTTGCGCAGCCTCGCGGATTCGGCGTCGATGTCGCTGAGCAACTCGAGCCGCCGACCGCGCGCCGTTCCATCGCCCCGGCGGAGAAGGTCCACGGCGACCAGGATCGACGTCACCGGCGTTCGCAGCTCGTGTGAGAGCACCCCCAGGAAGGCGTCGCGCTGCATGTCCGCTTCGACGAGACGAGTGACGTCGCGGATGAGGATCACGTCTGAACTCGTGGCCGCGGCGACGACCGGGAAGCGCACGACCTCGAGCCAGCCGCGGTAGCGAATTGGCGACCGGGCGAGGTAGCCGTTTCCGGCACCTGGCTGGCTCGGCGCGTCGTCGACGCGCTCCGGCAGGTCGCCCATGTTCTTCGGCATCGTCCCCAGAAGCCGCTCGACCGCTTTGTTCGCCAGGATCACTCGACCCGCCGCGTCGCCGACGAGGACGCCGTCGCCGATGGCCTCGAGGACGGTGCCCAGCTCCGCCGCGCGAGCCTGTTCCTCGGCCGCCATCACGTTCGTTCGCTCGATCAAGATGGACCGCTCCAGCGCGGAACCGCACTGGGCTCCGATGGAGCGCAGGAACTCGCGATCCTCCGGTCCGTAGGTGGACCGTCCGGCGAAGTTCAGGTAGATGGCCCCGGTGGAAGTCCCCTGATAGAGGAGGGGAATGACGATGCTGTCGCCGTCCGATCGGAAGTGGCCGGCGAGGTCCGGGTAGTGCTGAATCGCGGTCTTCGCGGCCATGGAGGATGATCGATTCACCGCTTCTGATGACCTCGCCAAGCGGGCTCGGAGCCTCGTTTGGGACGTCCATCTGGGTCTGGATGTCGCCGGTGTATCCATGGACGGCCACGATCCGGAGCATCGGATCGTCGAGTCTGCCCACGGCCATGACTCCGCCGTTGGCGCCCAGGAGTTCCACCGATTGCTCGATCGCGGTTTGGGCGAGCAGCGCGGTCGACATGGGCCGGTTCAGGGCCAGGGAGATGATCTGGAGCCGGTCGCTCCTGGCGGCCGACCACTCGGCCCGAAGCCGCGCCGCGGTCGCACGCTGAAAGGAGTTCTTCAGTCCGGCGCTCAGGAACGTGAGGATGAAGCCGTTGATGGCGAAGAGCGACAGCGCAAAGGAGTCGTCGCTGGAAGGCAGGAACAGGGGACCGGTCGGATGCAGGTAGAAGACGATGCTTGCCAGGACGCCCGTGACGGTGGCGGTGCCGCCGGACACCCTGCCGCCATACCATGCGGCGATGGCGATCGCCGGCTCGAGCACGATGAAGGTGTTGTGGCCCTGCAGGACCGGCTCAAGGGGGATCCTGACGAGGATCGCCGCCGCGATGGTTGCGACGCCGACGATGACTCGCCGCAGGAAGCCCGTCGCCGGCGACGGACCGATCAGGCCGCGAGCCGCCGGAGCGGCGTTCGACATCAGCAAATGCGCAAAAGCCTCCTGCCCGATTGTGGAGCCGCGGGGCTGCCGGCGCCAAGCAGAGGTCGCCTATCGTTTCGCGGCGGTCGCGTTTCAGAGTTATCGCAGTGGGCCGCGGGTCCGCTCTGGCGGGTATCCACCGGCACAGGTAGACCTGCCCGTCCACGGAACACGCTGGACACGTAATGAGACGATTGGCCACCATCTCCCCAACGCCATCAGCCGGTGCGATGCTGTCCGCGTAGGAGGCGCCCAACAATTGAGTGCAAAGCCCCTCGTTCTAATCGCCGACGACGAGCCGAGGATCACAAAGCTGGTATCCCTGTCCCTCGAGGAAGAGGGCTTTCGCGTCATCTCCGCGGGCAGCGGTGAAGAAGCGCTGCAGAAGGCCGAGCAGTATCGGCCCGACATCGTCCTGCTCGACATCGTCATGCCCGACATCGACGGCATCGAAGTCATGCAACAGCTTCGAGAGCGTCGACCCGTTCCGGTAGTCCTCCTCACGGCCAAGGGTTCCATCGCCGACAAGGCCAAGGGCCTTGACCTGGGCGCGGACGACTACATCGCCAAGCCGTTCCACCCTGCCGAGCTCGGGCCTCGGGTGCGGGCAATCCTGCGGCGGGCGTCCGGCGGCGCGCCAGGGCGGGGAATCGTCGCCTTCGACGACGTGGAGATAGACCTCGAGCGGCGGCTCGTGACCAAGGGCGGCGAGTTCGTGCCGTTCTCGCGCACGGAGTGGCATCTCCTCGAGCACCTCGCGGCCAATGCCGGCAAGGTGATCCTCCACGTGGAATTGCTGAGCAAGGTCTGGGGCCCGGAGTATCGCGACGACACGCAGTACCTCCGGGTGTGGGTCAGCCGCGTACGCCGCAAGCTCGGCGCCAAGCCCGGCGAACCGGGCCGGATCAAGACGTACATGGGCATCGGCTACCGCCTCGACGTCGATCCGAATCCCAGTCCGGCGGCCGGCGAGGCGGAAGAAGTTCCGGTCGCGACCCTTGGCGGCGAGATGGAGAAGCTCGACGAGCAGGCACGGGCGCTGGATCGAGAAACCAGCGGGCCTCGCACCGGATCCTCGACCGTCGGAAGCGCTTAGCGCGCCGGCAGGCGCGCCACCTTCGACCGGCGCCGCGGCTGGACTCAGCCCAGGGCTGTCGTCGCCACCAGAACGACTGCGGCCGCTCCCATGACCACGGTCGTGGTCCAGCCGACGACGTTGAGGAGCCGGCCGTTCTTGCGGCCGCCCATCACGGAGCGGTCGTTCGAGACGAGCATCAACAGGACCAGGATGGGTGCCGCCAGCACCCCGTTGATGACCGCCGAGAAGACGAGCGCCGAGATCGGGTTCAAGCCCACGTAGTTGATGCCGATGCCAACGATCGTGGCCGCCACGATGACGGCATAGAACTGGGGCGCCGTCCGCAGGCGCTGGTTGAGGCCGGACTTCCAGCCGAAGGCCTCGGCGAGACCGTACGCGGCCGATCCTGTGAGCACGGGTATGGCCAGCGTTCCGGCTCCGATGAGCCCCGCCGCGAGGAGGACCGTGGACATGTCCCCGGCCAGGGGCCGCAATGCCTTGGCGGCGTCCGTGGCCGAGTTGATGTCGTGCTGGCCGGCGACGAAGAGCGTCGAACCTGCCGTGAGGATGATGAAGTAGGCCACGATCTCGGAGAAGGCCATGCCCGCCACCGTATCCCACCAGGCGTGGCGGAGTTCCTTCTGGCTGGCGCCCTGGCGCTGCCACAAGCGCCGCCTGCCCATCGCGATCTGCTCGTCCACCTCCTGGCTCGCCTGCCAGAAGAACAGATAGGGCGAGATCGTCGTCCCCAGCAGGGCCACGAGAATGCCGAGGTACGCGGCATTGAGCTGGATCCTGGGCACCAGGCTGCCAACCAGGACGCCGCCGAGATCGGGATGGACGAAGAACGCGGTAAGGATGTAGGTGACCAGTGCCATGGCGATCCAGCGCATGATCCGGCTGAGGCTCTGGTACGAGCCGAATACCTGGACGACGCAGATGGCCAGCCCGACCGGCAGCACCAGCAGGACCGTCGGCACGGGCACGAGCAGGTTGAGAGCAGCCGCGATCGCGCCGATGTCGGCTCCGGCGTTGAGGGTGTTCGCCACGACCAGGGACGCGAGACAGCCATACAGAACCCAGCGGGGATACCGCTGTCTGAGCACCCCCGCAATGCCGCGGCCGCTCACCAGCGCCACCTTCGCGGAGATGTACTGGACGGCGGTCATCATCGGGAACATGAGGAGCGTGGTCCACAACAGGCCGTAGCCGTAACTGGCGCCGGCCTGCGCGTAGGTGCCAACGCCCGAGGGGTCGTCGTCCGATGCGCCCGTGACCAGGCCCGGACCCAGCACCCCCAACCAGCGCCGGACGGGGTTCGTTTCCTTGTCGAACTGCGCGACCTTTGGGTCGGGCGGGCGGGCCGGGTCGATCCGGGGTCCTTTGGCGCTGGCTCCGGGGGTCACGGTCGCGGGCCGTTTCTGGGTGGGCAAGCCTGGCTCCTCTGTCGCGGATTTGGACTGCAGCCTAGCCGCCGGTCGGATGCCTTCTGCCGATACTCGTCGAACGGGTTCGACTGGCGCATTGCGCGTGTCGCGGCGCGAGCCTTGGGCGCAATCCCCGGTCCGCCGGCGCGGAGGCCATGGCTCTCGCGAGTGCCGTCGTAGGGTTCCGGCTAGTATCGGGACCAGTGCCCGGGCGGCCCCGCGGCGGCAAGCTCGAGCCGCTCGTCCGAGGAAGCGGCCATAGAGGAGACACAGCCAGTGAGCGCAGTCCCGAACATCCGCCTCAACAACGGCGTGGAGATCCCGCAGCTCGGTTTCGGCGTCTTCCAGATCCCGCCGGCGGAGACGCGGGCGGCCACTCTCGAGGCGCTGCGAGTCGGCTACCGCCACATCGACACGGCCGAGATGTACGGCAACGAAGCCGAGGTCGCCGAGGGGATCAGGGATTCCGGCATCCCGCGGTCGGAGATCTTCGTCACCAGCAAGCTGAACAACGGCTTCCACGCTCACGACGCGGCGCTGAAGGCCTTCGACCGCTCTCTGGACCTCATGAAGCTCGAGTACCTCGACCTGTTCCTGATCCACTGGCCGCTGCCCGCGGTCGGCGATTTCGTCGAAACCTGGAAGGCCATGGAGGAGATCTACGCCTCCGGTCGAGTGAAGGCCATCGGCGTCTCGAACTTCCAGACGCATCATCTGGACCGCCTGGCGCGCGAAACGCGGCACCGTTCCGGCGGTCAACCAGATCGAGATCCATCCCTACTTCAACCAGGACGGAACTGCGGGCCTATGACGCCGCCCACGGCATCGCGACCGAAGCCTGGTCGCCGATCGCCCAGGGCCAGGTCCTCGACGATCCGGTCGTGGTCGCAATCGCTCGCCGTCTCGGCCGCAGCGCCGCCCAGGTCACGCTCCGCTGGCATATCCAGCTCGGCAACATCGTCTTCCCGAAGTCGGTCACGCCGGCCAGGATCGCGGAGAACTTCGCCATCTTCGATTTCGAGCTGACGGACGCCGACATGGCGGCCATCACGGGTCTTCATCGCGATGGCCGCCGGGGCCCGAACCCGGACGAGTTCAACTGGATCCCGTAGAGGCGTTGCGTCCCGGGGCGGCCGGAGCCTGGTGCCCTGGCGCTACACCCTGAGCTACTCTCGGTAGTCCTGGGCGTTGAACCACTTGCCAGAGGTGCCGTCTTCGACCAGAACCGGCATCAAGGCGCCCGGCAGGACGCTCTCGACCGGGTTGGGGGCCTGAGATCCGCCGAGATCCGTGCGAAGCCAGCCCGGATCGAGCAGATTCATAGTCACGCCCGTGCCGGCGAGGTGCGGGGCCATGTCGTAGACGTACTTGTCGAGCGCGGCCTTCGAGGCGGCGTAGGGCATCAGTTGCGGCTGGTCCTTGATGCCGGACGTGACATTGACCACCCGGCCGAAGCCGCGCTCGATCATCCCGGGCAGGATCAGATTGCAGAGCGTGATCGGGGCGATGGTGTTGACCTCGAAGCTGCGCCGGTACTCGTCCGCGTCCGTCGCGAACTTGTCCTCGTGCCAGCCCGTCTGGATCGCCGCGTCGTTGAAGAGGATGTCGATGCCGCCGGAGATGGCGAAGCGCCTCGCGACCGAGGGCGAGCACCTGATCCTGGTCCGATAGCTCTGCCGCGAGGGTGTGGACCGTCAGGCCGCGGGCGCGGAACTCGGCCGCCATCGCCGGCGGTGTGGTCCGTGCTTCGGCTCTGCAGGATCAAACGCAGCCGCGATCGGCGAGTGCTCCCGGCGACCTGACGGCCGATGCCGCGACTCGCCCCCGTCAGCAGAACCCACTTGCCCGAGATATCCAGCACCGCGACCTCCCATTTGAACCGCTCAACCGGCCGATGATGCCAGGTCCGGGGAAAGCGCACACGAAGACGCCCGCCTTGGAGACAAGACGGGCGTCTCTTCGTGGCATGGTTGCCGGGCAACGACTCATCCGACCGACCTGTTCACGAAGGCGAGAGAGTTGTCGAGCCGGCCGACCAGATCCCGCGCTTGGCCGTGCTCTTTGGCCCCGGCTCCGATCAGCGTTTGAATTGCTGGCGAGTGTCCGATGCACTTCCGGTTCCGCCTGTCCGAGTCCCTCGTCGTGAACCGGTCTTCAAGCGCCGACCCGACCCTCTGTCACGCATCGTTTCAGCGGCTATGTCATGCATTCGAACCTGGCCGCCGGACCGGAGGTCCCGTTCGGCGAGGGACTACGCGAACCACCGCGCCGGCATTTCAGGGCCGGTACGGCCGCACCAGGTCGATCGATTGCTCCGGCTTCTGGGGGGTGGTCGTGGCGCCCCATCCTCGCCTTGCCCTGGCACGTTTCGTGCGTCGCCCAACGTGGGATCCGCCCGACGGCGAGCAGCGCTCCGAACGATCCTCAGGAACGCCGGACTCTCGGCCTTTACCGAAGGCGTGAACCCGTGGCGTGCCTCAGACGAGGGTTGCTTCGAAGTCGCCTCCAAGCCCGTGGTCAAGATGCGGTGGAGGCCTGCGGCCCGGGCCCGGCGACCCCGGTGGTTGGGCCTGGCTGTGGCTGCCGACCGTGCTCCTCGCCGCCATCCTCGTCTCGTCCTCGCGCGCCCGCGTCTCGCGATCGGACCGCTGAGCCCCGGGACCCGCAGATTCGGACACCCCGACTTCGTTCGATCCACCACGACGGCTCGCCGAGATACGTCACGCCGCAAGGCAACGCCCGCTACCACCGGCTTCGGATTGGTGATGAGGTGACGTTGAGGCTGCGCGCTGCCGCCGGACGCGCCCATCGAGCGCGTTCTGCTCCGAACGGCACCGGATGGCGAACAGGTATTCGGCGAGATGTCGGCCGTGGCAGCCGACGGGGCCGCCGGCCCGGCCGGGGACGCGAGCAAGGCCTGCCGCTGGTGGCAGGCCACGATCAAGCTGACCCAGCCAATCGTCGGCTACAGGTTCTCGATCCTGACGGCAGACGGGATCAGATGGCTGAACGGAACCGGAATCCAGGAAGCGACGCCGCTCGACGTCGCGGACTTCCGCTTGCTCGCGGGGTACGACGCGCCCGACTGGCTGGCCGACGCGGTCATCTATCAGATCTTCCCGGATCGATTTGCGGCATCGAGTCAGAGGAGGGGAGCGGACACGGCGGGCGCCCTGATGCGTCGATCCGGTCGAGGCGCTGATCGAACGTGGCCGGTCCCTCGGCCTGCCCGCGTCACGCCGGGCCTGGGGCGAGCCGGTCGGCAGGGGTCGCGAAGCGCTCTTCGAGTTCTACGGCGGAGATCTGGCGGGCATCGAGTCGAAGCTCGGTTACCTGCGGTCCCTCGGCATCAACACGATCTACCTGACCCCGATCTTCGAGGCGCTATCCAACCATGGCTACGACTGCATCGACCACGAGCACGTCGCCGCTCACTTCGGCGGGAATGCCGCGCTGGCTTCGCTTCGGGCAGCGACTCGCGAACGCGGCATCCGCCTGATCCTCGACATCGCGCCCAACCACGTCGGCGTGGCTCATCCCTGGTTCGCCGCCGCTCAGGCCGATCCCGCGGCTCCGACCGCCGGCTTCTTCTCCTTCATCGAGCATCCCGAGGAGTACGAAACCTGGCTCGGTCGCAAGTCGCTGCGTCAAGCTCAACTACGAGAGCGAAGCCCTGCGGTTGGCGATGTACGAGGGCCCGAACGCGATCATGCGCCGCTGGCTTCGCCAGCCCTACGCAATCGATGGCTGGCGGGTCGACGTCGCGAACATGCCGGTCGCCTCGGCCCGTCGCAGGTCGGACCCTTGTGGCGCGCGGAATCCGACGCGCCGTCAGGGAGGAGAACCCAAACGCCTATCTCGTCGGCGAGAACTGGTTCGACGCGACGCCACAGCTGATGGGTGACGAGTGGGACGCGGCGATGGATTACGCGGGCTTCACAACGCCGCTTCTGCACTGGCTCTCGGGCGTGAGTCTGAGCAGCCCGCTGCCGATCGAAGCCATTCGTCCGCGGGGCCGATCTCGACGGCCGCTTTCGCGGAGACGCTCACGGCTTTTCGGGCAGCCGTTCCGTGGGTCATTGCCCGCCAGCAGATGCTGCTCCTCGGGAGCCACGACACCGCCCGCATCAAGACGATGCTCGGAGCGGACGGTGCCCTCCTGCGGGCGGCCTTCGGGCTCTTGCTGACATACCCGGGCGCCCCCTGCATCTACTACGGCGACGAGATCGGGCTCGAGGCCGGCGGCTCGTCTGGCGGCACAGGGACCTTTCCCTGGGATGGCGGATGGGACGAAGACCTGCTCACCTTTGTCCGGATGACTGATCGGGGAGCGTCGCCGTCTGCCGGCCCTGCTGTACGGAGGTTTCCAGGTCCTCGAAGTTGGGCCTGACTCAATCGCGTATCTGCGGGACACGGACGAAGACGTGGCTATCGTGCTGGCGAACCGCGGACCCGAGAGCCGCGCCGCCGGCCCGCTCGACCTGTCGAACGCGGGCATCGCCGACGGAATCGAGCTGCGTGGAGCTGGTGTCCGGCGCCCGACGGACGGTCTCGCAGGCGGCCCTCGAGCTTCCCGGCGCTGCCGGCCGGGATTGCGATCTGGCACGGCCGCCGCGGCTGAGGTTTCAGCCGGGACGCGGTCCGCTCCGGGCCGGTCGGTTCGGCGTCGGGCTCTCTCGCTGCCGCGATGGTTCAGAGCCAGCGCGAAAGCAGGGCGCCGAGCGACACCGAGAAGACGGCGATCCAGAGGATCGAGAGCGCCGATTCGGGGGCGCGGATCAGGCTGCGCGGATCGATCGACTCCCGCGAGCCATCCGAATAGAGGATCTCGCCCACGACGGAGACAGCCCGCCGGCGGATTGCCCGCGCCCTCGTCGAGAGGCGTCGTTGGGCCAGACTCAGCAGCGCCGCGGCCGTGGCGCCGAGGAACGTGGGGAGTGGTTGCGCGCCTACCGCGAAAGCTGTGGCCGCAACGGGGAATGCGCCCCAGCCGAGCGCGAAACCGGCGTCGGAGTGGATGAGCGGAACCTCGAGGCCGTAGAGGACCACGAGCGAGGCGCCGACGACGACGAACGCGAGAAAGGCCGGGCCGAACATCGAGGCGCCAATCAGGCCGATCAGGACGGCGATCCCCAGCGCCGCGCTGCCCATCGCGACCAGCACCGGACCGGGGATCCGCGTCCGAAGCGGACGTCCCTTGAGTTCGTCGAAAGCGTGCGCTCCGACACCAACGGCCAGCCCGAAGGCGACCAGGGCACCGGCGACCGTGCGGGGGTCCGGATCGGGCGCCAGCGCCGCTCCCAGGAGCACGTAGGAGAGATGCCAGACGGTGTAGGGCGGGTGGAGAAGCGTCCAGTAGTCCCGCCAGCCGCCGCCGGCGTTGGCCGCGTAGAAGGCGGGTCGGAGCGTGGCAGCGGACTCGGGCCCGCCACGCTCGCTCGTTCGACCGCCCGCGTGCGCGTCGGCCGGTCGTGTGCCGGCGGTCGGAGGAGCCACCCTGGTTGCGCTCATGACGAGGCCGCCGCCCAGGCTCATGCGCCGCATTCGAACGTCGCCCAGACCCGCGTCGCGCCAGTAGCGCTCCAGGATCTCAGGCGGGTTGCGCCGGTAGAAACCCTCGATGCTCGGGCCGAGGAACGCGCCGACGGCCGACCATTTGGCGGAGACGACCCTGCCCAGCACGGGCAGCCCGATGCGCGTATAGAGCCACCAGAATGGCCGCCAGATGCCGCGGGGCCGCCCGAACTCGACCATCGCGACGCGGCCGCCGGGTTTCACGACCCGGCCCAGCTCCCGCATGGTCGCCGCGGGGTCGTCCACGTATCGGAGTAGATACGTGAAGGTCAAATGGTCGAAGCTCGCGTCGGGGAAGGGCAGGCTCTCGGCCCGGCCCTGGACCACGGATTCGTAGACGCCGTCGCGGGTTCGGGCGAGGCGCAGCATGTCGGCGCTTTGATCGATCCCCACGACCGCGCAGCCGTATCGATCGCGGAGCGCTTGCGCGACCATGCCGGTACCAGTTGCCACGTCGAGGACGCGATCGGCCGGTCGGGCGTCGATGGCGTCGACCGCCGCACGCCGCCATCGGGGGTCCTGGCCGAGCGACAGGACAGTGGCCACGCGGTCGTATGTCGCGGCGATGCCGGTAAAGATGCGCTTGGCGTCGGCTGGGCCCATAGGGGGTCAACTCTGGCAGATCATTTCGGCCGGAAACGGAGCGCGCCGTCCTACGGTACACGGAGCCCGCGACAGGCGACGCGGATGAGCGCAGAATTGCGCACCAGTCGGCGAAGCTGCCGGAACTCCAGATGAGGAACCGATGACAAAGAGGTCTAGATACGAGCGGGAACAGCGAGCCGCGGCAAATGTGCGGATCAAGCAGATCACGGCCGACTGGGAGCGCGCCATTCCACCGGAACGGATGGCCGCCTTCACGCTCGAAGTAGAAGCAGCCCGCGCACGCGGTCCGCTACCGCGCCCGGCCGACATGGCTCCGGGAACGATGCCGAATCCGCCGCGCCCCGGCCACGAGCCGCGCCCTCCGAAGAAGGAAGAGACGACCCGTCGTCCCAGGTACTAGACGGTACGAGGCCGCTGCCGGCGCCGGCGGCCGAGATCCCCGCGATACCTGACGAAATCCGGCAAGTCCGAAGATAGACTGCCTCCCATACGAGGAGGTGGTATGGGCACGTTCAATTCGGTCACGGCGAACGGAGAGACCTCGCGTGTCTTCCTTGCCGGAGTAGCGCGTCCCGGAGCGCCGGGTGTCGTCCTGTTCCATCCCTGGTGGGGGCTCAACGAGGACGCCACAGGCTACGCCGAGCGGCTGGCCGGCCATGGCTTCTATGTCATGGCCCCGGACATGTACGGTGGCCAGGTCGTTGCGACCGTCGAGGATGCGGAACGGCTCTCGACCGCTCTGGATCCGAAAGCCGGCGATGCTGTTCGCCCTCGCGACGGTGGACCGGCTCGCCAACACGCTCGGCCCGGACGCGGCCCTGGGCGCTCTCGGTTTCTCGATGGGCGCGGCGTGGTCGATGTGGTGTCCCGCCGAGCGCGGCCGCCTCGTGGCCTCGGTCGTGTACTACGGCACGCTCCAGGGCGGCAGCCTGACTCGGGCCCACGTGCCCGTTCTGGGTCACTTTGCGGAGACGGATCCGTACGAGACGGACGAGGACGTGGCCGCGTTCGAGGCCACCCTGCGCGGGGCCGGGCGCGACGTCACGATCCACCGCTATCCAGGTACGAGTCACTGGTTCGCCGAGCCGTCTCGAGACGCCTTTCGGCCCGCTGCCGCGGACCTGGCTTTCGAGCGGACTGTGGCGTTCCTCGGCGAACGCCTGGGCTAGATGCGGTCGTCGGGCGGGTCGGCATCGGTTCGCCCGCCGCGCCTGCTACGGAGCGAAGCCCGGCATGTGGGGGCCGCTGTTCATCTGGCCGAGAATCGAGAGGAAGAAGATCAGGAACACGACCACCAAAACGACCCCCAGGACCAGCTGGAGCTGAGACCAGGTCTGGAGGTTGGCCCTTCGAGGGTCCACCATCGTGTAGACGGGGACGTCCGCCGGCAGGTCCGAGGCCGCGTTCGCGACGTAGGTGATCATCAGCGCGCCGCCGTGGCCGGCCAGCTGGCTTATGGAACCCGAGGCTAGAGCGTCGCCGATTGGCGCGCCTCCCGACGCAAGGTCCTCCTCCCAGCGTTCGCTCGAGATCGAAAAGCCGGCCCTGACGAAGGCCTCGATCTGGGGTCCTGCCGCGGCCCTGGCCCGTTCCGCGTCCGGTCCCGGGTAGCGCCGCTCGACGGTTGCCCCGGCTGCGTAAGTAGGCATCCGCTCTCCTCATTCCCTCTGTCGAGATGCCCTCGCCCTCGACCCGGACATGGTAGCGCGGCGAGGTCCGCCCTCGGCGGTCAGTCGTCGCTCGCGGCGAGCCTCGCGAGCGCGTCGCCTTCCACGCGGCAGGTGAGCCACGATCGCAGGAGTCTGGCGCCATGAGCCTCGTAGAACTCGATTGCCGGGGTGTTCCAGTCGAGCACCTGCCAGACGAATCGCGTCCAACCCTCTGCCACGGCGATGCCGGCCAGATGCTTGAGGAGCGCCTTACCGACTCCATGGCCGCGGAATGCCGGGCGGACGAACAGATCCTCGAGGTAGATCCCCGGTTTGCCCTCCCAGGTGCTGAAGTTGAGAAACCAGAGGGCAAACCCCGCCGGCTCGCCGTCCCACTCGGCCATGGTTACTCGGACGATCGGTTGCTCGCCGAAGGCGTAGCGGACGATGTCGGCTTCGGTGAGGATGGCCTTCTCGGGCTCGCGTTCGAACTCGGCGAGCTCGCGGACGAAACTCACGATCAGTGGCGCGTCGGTGGGCAGCGCGGGTCGGAGAGTCAGCATTGGCTAATTCTGGATCATCCCGCCGCCGGTTGAGCGCGGGTGCGACCGCCTGCGGAAGTGGGCCGGACTACCGGCACGGCATCGGCCCTCGATCCATCGCTTGCCCGGGGAGTGCCCGGGCTCTAGATTCGGGCCATGGCCGAAGGCATCACGCCCAAACAGTTCCACGAATCCGAAGGCGTCGAGGATTGGCGAGTCCTCGGCGAGGGAGCGGTCGCTTACTTCCGAACCGGATCTTTCGCCATCGGTGCGCGGCTGGTTGGGGCGATCGGCAAGCTGCAGGATCTGGAGCCGTATCGCCCCGACGTGGACATCCGCCACGATGGCGTGACCGTGCGACTCCTCACCGCGAGCGACAAAGGGCTGGGGGATGAGCCGGCGCGACGTCGAGCTGGCCCGGCAGATTTCGGCCATCGCTCGCGAGCAGGGCCTCTCTGCCGATCCGACCGCGGTCCAGAGCCTGCTCATCGTCCCGGGTGCGTTGTCGACTGCCGAGGTGATGCCATTCTGGCGTGCCGTCCTCGGCTACGAGCCACGCCCCGACACCCCGGACGAAGACCTCGTGGATCCGCGCGGCCGTGGAACGTCGTTCTGGTTCGAGCAGATGAAGGAGCCGCGTCCGGGCGGTGGCGGCGCCATCCACATTGCCGTCTTCGTGCCATACGAGCAGGCCGAAGCTCGGATCGCCGCGGCGCTGGCAGCCGGCGGCCGGATGGTCCGCGACCAGTTCGCGCCGATGTGGTGGACGCTCGCCGATGCAGCCGGCAACGAGGCGGACATCGCGACGACGATGAACCGCGAATGAGATGAAGGCCAATCGCTCGATTCCGAGTTCCGCCGTCATACCAGTGCTCATCTACCCGGACGTGGGCCAGGCAGTCGCCTGGTTGAACGGCGCTTTCGGATTTGTCGAGCGGCTCCGGATAGGGGAGAACCATCGGGCCCAGCTGCGGCTCGGCGACGGAGACCTGATCGTCGCTGACGTCCGCGGTGATCGACATCCGCCCGAGCCCGGATCGGTCAGCCAGTACGTCCTGGTGCGCGTCGAGGACGCGCGGGCACATTGCGAACGAGCCCGGGCACATGGCGCCCGGATCATCATGGAGCCGACCGACTTCGA
Organism: uncultured Chloroflexia bacterium; assembly: GCA_963816135.1. GTDB lineage: Bacteria > Chloroflexota > Limnocylindria > Limnocylindrales > CSP1-4 > Fen-1039. Next base: position 337,215 of record CAWFJD010000017.1, on the reverse strand, counting down.
ATACGGAGAACGGCAGTATCACGCCGAGGACTTCGCCGGCCACCAATGGACGTTCTCGGAAACGCTCGACGACGTGGCGCCCGATACGTGGGGCGGAGAGTTGCTCCTCACGGAGTGAGCGGATACGCAACCCCGATGCCGGTCACTCGCGGGACCTCACATCCCTAGAACTGGCTGAGGAAGGCCCAGGCCTGGGGCGGGTTCCAGCTCGAGCTTTGGCCGCTGTCGTGTGGGTTCGGGGTGTGATCGCCGTCGAAGGCGCACCATTCGACCGGATACTTGGCCGAACCACCGGCGTAGGTCGTGCAGGTGTGCGTCCCGCTGCCGACGGCAGGTTCGGGCGGAGTCTGGGGCGTCACGCCGTTGACCGAGACGAAGTGGTCGCGCAGGCTTCGGCCGCCCGAGATGTCGAGGACGCTGTCGCTCAGACCGTGCGACGCGTAGAAGGCGATGGGCTTGGTCCCGCCGGAGCACCCGCTGAGCTGCGAACCGGAGAAGAGGGCTACGCCCCGGAACACATCCGGTCTCGCACAGGCGAGCGAGTAGGACATGCCGGCGCCGTAGCTGAACCCGGTCGCGAAGATCCTGCTCGTGTCGATGCAGAGGCCGGCCTCGAGCTGGGCGAGGATCGCGTCCGTGAAAGCGACGTCCCCGCCGTTCGCGTTCGGCCAGCCCGTGTTCGCGCCCGAACCCAGTCCAACGGGCGCCACGAAGATGGTGCTGTTGTTCGCCAGATCCCAGAGTCCGTAGAAGGGGCTCTCCGTAGCTCCGGTCCCGTTAGCCACCGCCTGCGCGGTTCCGCCCGCCCAATGGAAGGCGACGACGAGCCGGTATGGGTGGTTGCTGTCGTAGTTGTCCGGGGCTCGCAGGATGTACGAACGCGTGCCGCCGCTCTCGACGCTGACGGTGCCGTTCTGGAGCGAGCGCGCCTTGCCGCAACCGGCACTTGCCCTCGCATCGGCGCTATTGGTGGGCGGCGGGGCCTGCGTTGGAGTCGGGGTCGCGGCCGGGGGCGTGGCGGTGCTGCCGGCGCCGGTGACCGAAATGCCGTTGACCGTGGGGTTCTGAACCGAGCCGGCAACGAACTGGATAACGACCTGGCCGCTCGAATTCGCCGTTGTCGTGAACGTCCTGGCAACGGCCCGGCTCGGGCCGCCGGCGCTTGCGTAGATATCGAAGTCGGACAGGACCGAGGCGCCGTTGATGGAGACGCTGAACAGCCGCTGCTTGGCACCAGTGACGTAGTTCTCGGCGAAGTAGAGCGTGACGGTCTGGGGGCCAGTTCGGTCGGGGATGGTGTACGTCATCGCTCCGTATCGCTCGGAGGCGAAGATCGCCGCGGGTGGCGGGTTGGAGGCGATGCCCGACAGGTCGACCGTCGCGTCGTTGCCGTAGGTGGCGCCGCCGCCGTAGAACCGATCGGCGGAGAACGCTCCCGATGCGGGGCCGCCGGCGTTGATCGAGACGGTGCCGCTGGCGGCGACGGCCGTCGCTCCCGCCCCGGGCGTGGCGCCGGCGCCGGTCGCAACTTCGGTGGCTGATGAGGCGCTCGTGGCAGGGTGCCCGACAGTCGGGGAAGGTGTCGAGCCTCCGCCGGAGCACGCCGTCAGGCCGCCGACCAGGAACGTGAAGGCCGCGAAGCCCCGTAGAAGTCGTGTCGCTTGCATACGCAGATCGTAGCGTGCGACCGGCAGTCGAAATGCGGCCCTTTCACCGGGGTGGGCGGGGCCGCCGGCGCTTCCGGCGCCGCCCGGACCTCCTGGCCCGGACCGTGATGCGCGACGCCGGGCGTTGGGCCGAATGGGTTCGCCGAGGAAGCGCAGTCTGGTTCTTCAAAGTCACGAGGAGACGACATGGCTGTCAAAGAGGCCGCGACTCCGGCCTTCCTACCGGGTCTGGCAGCAGGGCCACCAGATGAGATCCTCGATCTGTTCAAAGGCGAGCCGGTCGTCGAAGATCCCCTCGCCGGCCGAATCGTCGGCCGGGCCGCCGTACGCGACTACATCGCCTCTCAACGAAGGTGGATGAGCGATCACGACGTGGCATTCGAGCCGATTCGGACGACGGTGGGTGCAGGCCGGTCGGTCACGGAGACGCTGCTCCACCTCAATGTGAACGGCCAGCGGACCGAGCTTCCGTATGCCGTCGTCGGGGTCGAGCCCGATGGCGAGCTGCGAGAAGTCCGGATCTACCACAGCAACTGGCCTCTGGAAGGGCGTCACCGACTTCGCCCGCCCATCATCCCGGAGGACCCGAATCTGGACCTTCCGGATGTCGTCGCGGCATACATGAAGGCTCTCGACTCAGCCGATCTCGCCGGCAGCCTCTCGGTGTTCGAGCCGACGGGATACTTCCGAGAGCCGAGCGGCGGCGTCAACCTCTTCGAGGGCACGGAGGGAATCCGCCAGGTCTATGAAGCCTTCTACAAAGTCGGTGGGATCCACCTGCGCCACTGCTCCGTGATCGACGACGGCGTGGCTTGCGGGGTCGAGTTCATCGCCGATGGCTGGGGTCCACGCAAGTTCGAGCCTCAGGCCGGGATCGGCATCTACGAACGCGGCGCCTCGGGCAAGCTCGCCGCGGCACGCATCTACGACGACGTCGACGTGGATCTGGGTCTGCGCTAGCCGCAAAGGCGTCCGAGAGGCCCGGGTGCGTCGAACGGCCCTGGCGCGTCGAGCGGCGCACGGCACGCTCAGGCCGGCGCGTGGGCCGGTCGACCCTTCATCTCGATCGCGCTTCCTGAGCCGCCAGGCGCTCGTATGCCTCGTCGAGCAGCGGGACGATGACCGTCTCGAGGGCTGTCGCACTCGGGTTCACGATGCTGACCCAGTGCTGCGCCGCGTACACCGGGTGAGGCAAGAGCCGGTCCGAGGCGGTGAAGTCCGGGTCAGCCGAGGCGCCGACGAGGCGCTCGAAGGTCGCCCGGCCGACACCGACGTTGAGCCGGAAGAAGCCCGGCCGTGAGAGGTTCGAGGCCGCGTCGTGCTCGTCGGTGGTCACGATGGTTGCGAAGTTCGGCCAGCTCTTCTCGTTGAGCGAGAAGAACCAGGCGTTCATGGCATTCGCGATGACGACGCCACGGTAGCGTTCGGTGATCAGAGTCGTTATGGATGCCGGCGTGGGCCGGGAGGGGTCGAACGGTTCCATCGCGACATTCTGCCGAATCTCCGGCGAGCGCCGAGTCGTGGACGCTTCGGCGGGAATTCCATTTCCGCCAGGCGAGGCATCACGGTCATTCGGAGCGTCGTAACCGCCGCGTAGGGGGCGCAGTCCCTGGACATGACCGTTGCCCGGCGCGAGACTATCGGGGAAGGGGAGGGGATGATGTTGACCCGGGTATCACGGGGCCGTGGAGGTCCTGGACCTCTGGCAGTCGTGGCGGCATGCGTCTTGCTGGCCGGGGCCGTGCTCGTCGGAGTGTCCACGAAGACGACCCCGAGCGGCGCCGGCATCAGCCCGAGTGGCAATCCGAGCACTGACACGAGCACCAGCCCAAGTGGCAGCCCGAGCTCAGCCCGAGTTTCGGTCCGACCACCAGCCCGAGCATCGGTCCGACCACCAGCCCGACCATCAGCCCGGCCGTAACCCCCTCCGCGTCGCCACGACCGAGCCCCTCGCCCACGCCGCAGCCCACCGCGATCGCTGTCGACGCTGCCGTCCTGGGCCGGGTCCCAAGTTGCGAGAACCCGCTTGGCTGGGACTACGCGGTCTCGGGCAAGGACCTTTACGTCGTGTGCGATGTCGAACCTGACTTGGACTCTCCAGTCTCGACGCCTTCGACCGTGCCGCCGGGTGCCTATATCGCGAGGGTGGATCTGACCACCAATGCTGTCGTGGCGACGTTCCGGTACGAGAAGCCCATCAGCTATATCCAGGGCGTAGCGGTCGACGGCGAGAGCCTGTGGTGGGACCTCACCTTCACCTCCGGTTGCTCGAGTGAGTGCAAGGGCGTACGACATCTCGAGCGGGTCGACGTCGCGACCGGCAAGAACACGCTCGACTTGCCCGACGTCCAGCTCGAAGGCACGGCGCTTGGATTCGTCTGGGTCAGGAATCTGACCGGCGGCATGGAGGCGACCGAAGGCCCGCTCCGGAAGCTCGACCCGAAGACCGGCGAGGACAAGGGCAGCATCCCGTTCGGCATGCCCGGAGTTCAGTTCGCCTGCGGCTCGCTCTGGGGTTTGACCAGGAGCAACTGGGCCACGGACGAAGCCAGCACAACTGTCGCCCGCATCGATCCTGCGAACGGCACCGTCCTGGCGAAGTTCAGCCTGCCGGGCTGGCTGGGCGGCCTCGAGTCGGTCGGAGGCGAGTGCTGGGCGGCTGTGGCTCCCGCCGGCACCGATCTGTACGCCGCCGACCACCCCGACCACTTCGTCCGCATCGGTGATCTGGGCGTCGAGTACACCAGCCCTCGCTTCGCCCTGAACAATGTGATGGGCGGTGCCTCGTCGACCTCCGTCACCGTGCAGGGCGGGGCCTTCTGGGTCGTGAGAAGTACCACCAAGGGTTCGGCGACCCTGCAGCGGCTGGACACCAGCTGGCGGCCGTCCGGGACGCTCTGGCAGGCCCGATCTTCCTCATCCCATGGCAACGATGCGTTCGCGTTCATCGATGGATCGGTGTGGCTATTCGACGACGAAGGTGGGATCTCCCGTCTGGATATTCCGCTGCGGTCGGCGGGAGGATAGCGAGGACGCCGATTGAGGGCCCGGATCCGGGCTCGTCAGGCGGCCGGCGCGTCAAACCGGAGTAGGGGACCGGCCGGGCTTGCCTTCAGCGCAGTCGGAACGCGGCAAGTATCGCGGCCGCGTCAGCGCTGGTCAGGGTGGACTCCTGCGGCACGCTGACCACCGCGTAATAGCAGAGTGGCTGCCTGGCGATGCCCACCAGGCGCGTCCTCCGCAGGGTCAAGAAGTAGAACCGGTCGCCATCGGGTGAGCGGTACGCGGCCAGATCCTCTCGTGCGTCGAGCGGCCGAGGCGGTGTCCACTCGAGCGGGTCTCGCATCGACCATGGCACTCCCAAGTCGAACGAGCAGGGGCGGCTGGTCCGGTCTACCTCAAAGACGGAGACTCCGAGGGTCGGGACGGTCGGCCGGCCGGCAAAAGGATTTGGCGCTTCCGGACTAGGGCTGGCCGAGAAGTCCACCCCGTAGGCGTATTCGAAGCTTCCATTAGCCGTCGGCGTGTGTTCTGTCCAGCCCTCCGGTAGCGACACCTCGAAGCTGCGATTTGCGGGCGCTGCGAGTCCACAGCTGGCGAATGCGACGACCGAGGCCACGCCGAGCGCCGACCAGAGCTTCGGCGACAGGCGGCCGGGCTGGAGGCTCAGGGCGAGCGAGGCACCGAACCCGAGAAGTGGAACCACCGCCCAGCCGACCGCCGTCCCGTTGGGTCCTGAGACGCACATGAAGTCACAGTAGGAGGGCGCCCGGTGTCCGCCGCCCAGGACTGTCGACCAGCAGTAGAAGCCGAGGTACACGCCGAGGAGTCCGGCCTTGCGCGGCCACATGATCCCGATCGCGAAGCAGCCGATCATCAGAACGGCAGAACCGAGCGTTTCGGCATCGAGGTCGATCGCCGCCAGGAGGGATGTGCTGGCCACGGCGAAGCCGGCGACGGCGGCCATCGCAAGGGACCAGCGGGGCCGGGACACGCCTTGATCGTCTGGGCCGCCGGAGTCGTTGGGATCGCGCCATGTATCCGGATTCCAGTCCGGCGGTCGTCGCGAGATCTCCCGATCCCAGTCCACGGAACCCCTCCCGTTCGACGTCGGTCTGCGCCGACTCCCTCTGCCTACTGTTCGACCGGATTCGGGTAACGGATCAGTCGGCGGAGGCGACCTGTTGTCGCGGCGGCCACAGCCCTCCTGCTGCCACCACACCTACACGCTCGGGACCGCCGACCGGCTCGTCATTGACGGTGTCGTAGACCGACTGGCTTTACGGAGAACGCGGCAGTACATCCGACGCGTGGGAGTCTCCGGTCGTACGGTGTGAATGCGGCGGCGTTTGCCCGAAAGTCGACCCATGCGTCTGACCGCCGCTCCACGGCCATCCTCCAGCGTCCTCGATCAATGGGGCATCCAGTTTCCGCTGCCCTACGACGATGCCGCTGAGCTCCTGCAGGCGACGCCCCCGAGCCTCGTCGAGGCCATTTCTTCCTGGCGCCTGTCGATCTCGACGCTGCGGCCGAGACGCCACGACTCGCTCGACCAGTGGGGCATCGAATTCCCGATTGCCTCCGACGAGCTGGCCTTTGGGCTCCACTGCGGGCGTGGTGAGGGTCTGTCGTCGGGGCTGCTGGGCCCTCGCCTGCGTGTCAGCTCCCGGCTGTGCGCGTACGCCGCGATCCTGATGCTGACCGTCGCCGGTAGTGCCGCCGCCGTTCCATCGACCGCCCTGGCCCGTGACCTGCCGGCTGCGACCGTGCCGAGCCTGGTCTATGTTGCCGTCCCGCTTCAGACCGCGAGTCCCGCGACGTTTGCCGAGCGCGTGCCGGCGACCGCGAACCCGACAACAGGACCGACGCCAGCCAAGACGCCAAATCCGACGCCGAGCTCGACGCCCCGGCCGAGCCCGGCCCTCCAACTCGAGGCGGTGGCGTTTCCTCTTCCAACGGTCCAGGACGCCAGGGAGTATCTCGTCGCTCGGCTGGGCGCCAAAGCGGTCCGGCCTTGGGCTAGACCCCAATCCGAGTGCGCCAGCGTGATATTCCAGGAAGAGGCCCGCTGGGATCCACACGCCACGAACAGGTCGTCCGGCGCGTACGGCTTGCCGCAAGCCCACCCGGCGAAGAAGCTCGGCGACTGGGCGCAGGCCAAAGCGCAGGCCGCGGCCAAGGCCGGCGACCTGGAAGCCGCGTGGCTGTACCGGGCGTGGCGCGACAACCCGGTCGTGCAGGCGGAGTGGGGGATCGACTACATGACCTCGCGCTACGGATCCCCGTGCGCCGCCCTGGCCTTCCGAGACGGATACTGGCAGCACGGCGTCCTGGTCCCCGGCGTCGGCTGGTACTGATCGGCCGGGTACCCGCGGAAAGGAAGCTCTACGCGACTGCTCGCTTGTCAGCCGATCCGTTCTGATGGGCAGGAATGCGGCCCGACAGAACCCGTGACCCAACGACCTGTTCGATCGGTGCCGGCCGGCCGAAGAGATAGCCCTGGCCAAAGTCCACGCCGAGTACACGCAGCGTCGCCAGTTCGGCCTCCGTCTCCACGCCCTCGGCCACCAGGGAGCAATTGGTCTCGGCGGCGAACGCGACCATGCTCGAAATGAGCGCCCTCCGTGCCGGATCCGCGTTCACGCCACGAACGAGAGCAATGTCCAGCTTCACGATCTGCGGTTTGATTTCCAGGATGTGGTGCAAGCCGGCGTAGCCCGCTCCCGCGTCGTCGACCGCGACCCGCACGTGTCCGCGCAGTTGGTCGAGAACGCCCCGCAAGACCGCGTAGCTCTCTACTGGAACCTGCTCCGTTATCTCGATCACCGTGTCCCGCGTAGCCAGTTCGAGGGTCGCGATCAGGGGAAGAAATGCGGTCGCGAGGGCAGGGGAGACGTTGAGGCTCAGGTAGGCGTCAGCCGGGAGGAACGCGGCGTCCTCCTGGGCCGCCCTCATCGTGGCAACCTCCAGGCGGACCCCGACGCCAGCCATCGCCGCATCCGCGAACCAGTGGTCCGGGCGGCGGCCGTCGGCGAATCGGGTGAGTGCCTCGTAGCCGACGGTGCGTCCCGAAGCGAGCTCGACGATCGGCTGGAACACCGGCTGGAATTCTCGGCCCTCGATGATCGCCACGATCCGGGACTGGATCTCCTCGAGTCGGGCCCGCTCGCCCAGCATCGGGCCGAGCAATGCCCCAGTCACGACCCCGAACTCGCGGGCGGTGCTGAGGCGCTCGGCCAGGACGGACGGCGACGGCTGCCCGCACGAGCCCAGCGAGATCACGCCGACCGTACCGTCTTTCCAGATGAGGGGCGCATTGACGACACACGCGATGTCCGGTCCGAAAAGGCCGCCCCGTTCCGGTGTCGTGTCGGGCCGCTTCGTCTCGACCCACGGGCCCGCGCCGGCACGTTCGTAGAGCTCCTTGGCTCGCTCGGGTGGGAAGACGTCGGCGATTCCACGTGGCACGTCCTGCGTGTGCGTGGTGCCGAGGAGAACGGCCTGCCGGCCCGGCATGAACGCGACGAGGACCGCACTGTCGATTCCGTCGATCACCAGGGCCTCACGGCAGGCGTGGGCGGCGGTCTCCTCGGCCGTTGCGGCGATCTCGAGGCGCGAAAGGGAGCGGAGCACCGCCTCTCGGCTGCGAAGCTCCCGCTCCAGCAAGGCCATCGATCGGCGCTCGGCAGTCATGGCCCGGCGTTCGTTGCGCGTCAGCAGCATCTGCCGGCCGACCGTGAGCGCCGCGACGATGCCAGCTCCGACCTTGAGAACCTCGGAGTCCGCTCCGTCGGAGGGCCAGAGGATGAGCATCGCCACGCAGACTGCGGCGGCGATCGGGGGCAGCGCATCCGCGACCATCTGAGGGGCGTGTCGGCGGCTCGTTGCGCGCGAAGGGATCGCCAGCCAGGTGGCGGCGCCGTACGCAGAGAGCAGCAAGCCGGCGCTAAAGGCATAGTCGGTCGGCGCTACCAGCGGCGTGAACGCCGATCCCTGCTGCGACTGCGATGCGAGCTGGAACCCGACCATGGACACGCCGGCGAGACATAGCCCTGCCAGGATCCCGAACGGCCCGCTCAGCCGAACCGGAACGCCCCGGTCCAGCAATGCGAGGGCCGCCGCGATGGGAGCCGCAATCGCGACGGTGCCTGCCACGGCGTTGCTGAGATCGCCCGGGTCGAGACTGGCCATGGGCGCTACTCGGTGCCATAACGGCCAGATGACGGTGATCGAGGCTGACAGCAGGATGGCTGTGTCGATGGCAACGCGAAGCCACACCGACCTCGGCGTGGATCCGAAAATCGCCCGGCCGAGGCAGCCGGCCGCGATCGCGACGCTGGCTGCGACGAATCCATCGCCGACCAACGTCCAAACATCCCTGCCGAACGGCAGAGCCCACGAAAACAACGCCGCGCCCCCGAGCGCGCACGCGACGGCTATCCATTTCGAGACAAACCGTCGTTCCGGCATGAACTCTCCGCTCTGCCGCTTGGCTCGCAGGAGCACCAGCACTGCGAGCGTGGCCAGAGCGACCTGCTGCGCGGTGTCCAGGGCCAGACCGACGCCGCCTCCGATCAGGAAGACGGGGCCCACAGTCGCGAGAGACCCTGCCGCACCGAGCAGCAGAACCTTGGACAGCGGGACCGTCGTGAGGAATAGCTTCACTGGCTCCCGGCGTTCTCCAACCCGTCATGGTTGCGTCAGCAGTGTCTCGGCGGTCCCCACGAGCGACTCGCACCGCGCCGATTTCAGGGTTTTCCCCTATGCCAGTAGTCGGCAACACACCCACGTTGTTGAGCTCGGAAACGCAGCGCCGGATCTCGGCTGGGCGTCGTGATTGAGGGCCTGCGAAACGGCGATCCCAGGTCCTACTTAGCGGGTGGAGCGCCGCAGCATTCGGTACGCCATGAAGACGACGGCCAGGATCCCGATCCAGAGAGCCGCGAGGGGCAAACCGGACGAGTGGGCGTTGGACACTGCGGTGCTTGTTGGCGGCAGCGTCGGGTTGGGAGCCGGGGCGGTCGGATTGGGTCGCGGTGCGCTCGTCGGGGTGGGGGTCGGCGTAGGGGTCGGCGTAGGATCGGGTCGAGGCGCCCAAGCCGGCAGCGTGATGTCCGCCGTCACGTCGGATTCCGAGAGGGTGATCGCTCCGGCATCGGCTGACTCATAGACCGGACCCGACGCGCTCCAATAGCCGGACAGGTAGGTTCGTGTGTACTCCTCGAACATCAGGAAATAGCTGCCCCGGAGCATCGGCAGCGAGTACTCGCCGGTGGCGTCGGTCCAGGTGTGGCCGAGTTCGTGGAGGTCCGCCGTGTAAGCCCTGACCGTGATGTCCTTGAGCGGGACGCCGTCGATGTTGGTCACGGTCCCGGTGACATGCACGCCGGCGGTGAGGGTCACATCGATGCCGGTGACGCTCGCGGAGACGACTGTGACGATGCTTGCCGCTGACGCGTCCACAGTGACCCCGGACGTGGAGTAGTAGACGAACGGATAGACGCCGTGGGCGTCGCTAAAACTGACGGTGAACTCAGCCGGGGGGACGTCAATGCGGTAGGTGCCGGAGGCGTCGGTCGTGCCGTAGTAATTCCAGGTGGCGTCACCCTCCCTTCGCGAGGCTGTGACCTGGATCGAGGCAATCGGCGAGCCCGCGGCAGTGACAATCCCGTCGATGTAGATGGCGTCGGCCAGCACTACGTCCGTGCCTGGCGCGTCGCCGGCCGTCAGGTCGATTGCGCTTGCGTCTGTCCTCGAGTACTTGAAACCCGTCGCGCTCCACCAGCCCATGCCTTGGAGGTCGCCCGGAGGAGTGAAGTAGAGGAGGTACGACCCGGCCGCCAACGCGATCGAGTATTCGCCCGAGGCGTCTGTGGATGAGGAACCCCCCACCGGCATTCCATCCGGCGACCAGACATTCACCTGCACGTGCGCGATCGGGCCGCCGTGAGCATCCGACACGGTGCCCGAGACGGTGTGGGTCTCCGCCGCGGCCACGGGCGACGACGACAATGCCGGCGACCCGGCGAGGACGCCTGCGGCGAAAAGCACGGCGGCGAGCGCCAGACGTGCGCGAAGATGAGCGAGCACCAGGGCATTCCCTCTCGGTTGGGCGGAGGCGGGGATGGGCGGGAATCACCGAGCCGAGACGGCCCGGACGCTTCCTATGGTGAAGGCCGCTCGGTGCCCGGAACATGGGCCATTCGTGCGGCCGCGGCCTTCGGTTACCGGAAACGAAACGCCAGCAGGATCGCATCGAGCTCGGATTCGTCGATCGATGAGGATCCCGGAACACTGACGACGGTCTGGTAGCAGAGGCGTTGAACCGCCAAGGCGACAGTCCTCGTCCTGGGCACATCCAGTACGTAGAAGGCGTTGGCTTCGTCGTCCTTCCAACCGCGGAGGACGGCGCCCGCGAGCGGGGTCGTTGGCGCAACCCAGTCCTTGTTGTACGCGTACTGGAACGACAAAGCCACGTCGCAAACGGCTTTGCCTTGCGAGTCCGCATCGGCCGCGTAGACGGTTGTTCCGACCATAGTTGTCGAGGGTCGATAGGCGCCGGCTTCGGGTGTAGTGCCCTTGTACGCCGAGAAATCCAGGCCGTACATCTCAGGGAATCCGCCCAGGTCTTCGGCGGACGGATGGTACGTGGTCCAGCCCTCGGGCAACCTCAGTTCGAAGGAAGACGACGCTTGTGGGTTGACCAACGCGCCCTGGGCAACCAACAGGACGAAAGCAAGGCCGAAGGCGATTGCGCCTCGGACTTCATGCGGGGGTTCCGGATGCCGGCGGAACAGGAACGACGCGGCGTGCGCAAACACTGGCATGAAGAAGCCGGCGACCGCGACGAGGGCCGTGTGTGGAAACGAGATGACCAGAATGTCCGCGTGGATCGGCTGCGCATGGGCGATGAGAAGCGGCTGCCAGACGACGGCGGCGACTACCGCGCCCAGGAGGCTCCCGAAATGGCGGTACCAGACGCTCAGCCATGCGAGCCCCGCGAACAGCAGGAGGAGCATCGGCAAGAGGTCGTCTACGTAGCTCGAGATGACCACGAAAGCCGAGCCGACCGCGAACCCGCCGAACCAGGCCGCCAGCCGCGCACCCGACCTCGAACCCTCCGGAACTCGCCAGGAGTCGCCCAACACGGCGACGGCACCCTCAAACCGAGCCACTTAGCCCCTCCCTGCGGACGCCTGACGGAGGCGTTCGAATGGAATGCGATTCTGGACCATCCGAGGATCACCACGGCCAATCGCATCGATGCCGGCGCTCGCCGCTTACCACCCGGCTCTGGAGGACCAAGCGAGATCGACGCCACTCCGAGAAGCCATGCCGCGCGCGTCTGCTGGATCGCCTCAGCTATGCGTGGCCTGGGTCCCCGAGTCGGTGAATGACTTGCCCGCCTGCGGGATGAATTTCCAGCTGTAGCTGTTGGCGTTGAGGGTCAGCATCAGGATGCCCCAGGTGTTGTCGTTGCGGGCCTGGGAGTTGGCGGAGATACCGCCAAACGCGTACAGGGGCGCTCCGCCTGTCCCGACGACGAATTCGCGTATGCCGTTCGGGTCCGCGCCTCCGGACGGATTCTGGAGGCCGAAGCGTTCGTAGTCGTGGTCGTGGCCGTTCAGCACGATCTCGGCGTGGGCCGCGTAGAGATCGGTCCAGAACGGGGTGAAACTGTCGTCGCTGCCGTGCTCCGAGCCGGAGCTGAACCGGGGCTCGTGCCAGAACGCGATGATGTGCTTGCCCGCGTTCGCCGCCAGGTCCGCCTTGAGGAACTGCTCCTGCGGTGATCCGGCGCCGTGGGCGATGTTGCCGTTCAGCTCGATGCCATGCCAGTCGCTGCCAATGTTGAAGCTGTACCAGCTCCTGCTCGGGCTGCCGGCGGCCGCGCCGTAATAGGCGAAGTAAGGGGCCGCGCCCGCCGTGTCGTACTCGTGGTTCCCGGGCGTGGGAAGGATTCGGTTCTTGAACTGACCCCAGTTTGGGTTGAAGAAGTCCGCGTAGAGGGCGGCTGAACCGTCGTCGGTGTCGTCGCCCACGTTGAGAACCGGGATCCCGGGGCGCGCCATGATCAGAGCGGTCGTGGCCTGGATTCCCTCGAGATCCGTCCGGGTGTCTCCCGCGGCGATGATCGTCACGGCCGGCGCGGGTGGCCGGGTCGGCGTAGCGGCGGCCGTGGGTGGAGGCGTGGGTTGCGGCGGTGTGGGCGCGGGTGTGGGCGCGGGTGTAGCCGTAACCCGGGCAGTGATCTTCGGCGTGGGCGCGGTTGTCCGTGAGACCGTCGCATTCGAACTCGGAGTCGTTTTGGGGCTGCCGGCGGCCGGGGCGGTTACGGAGGCGCCAGCCGTCGCACTCGCAAGCGAGGGTGTAGCCGCGGCGATGGCGGACGAGTAGGGGGATTCCGCAACTGGGGTGCCAGTCGCCGCTGGCGACGAAGCCGGCGTCGCGGTGGGCTTGTCGATGACGGAGACCAGTCCGGAGACCAGCGCCACCGAGACGGCAACACCCACGACCGTGATCGCGACCCGAGATCGGAGTGGAAGTGCCATGACGGGCTCCTCCTCGAAGCCAACGGCGAGACGTACGCTAGGGGACGGGTTCGCCTCGGCGTGGCGTCTACCCTACCTGACGGTGCAGCCCGGCACCACCCCTGAGAAGAGGTCTCCGACCGGGAGATAGTCGTAGGGCCGCCCTGGGACTCGTCTTCCGACTCCTTCCAACATCTGTTGCCTAATGCAGACAATAGGTATAGGCTTTCAATGTGCAGCGCCTTCGACTCCTCCGGCGGATAGGCGCCGCGGCTGCCGATAGGGGAGTCGCCTGGCAGCTGGTTCGTCAGGGCGCAAGGCACGAACTGTGGCAGTGCGGTCACCTGTAGGTGACCGTCCCAAGGCATCGGGAGATCAACGAGCTCACGGCGGCGTCAATCTGTCGATCGCTTGAACCCGAGCTCGGCGAAGGCTGGTGGCGATCATGAGGTCCACATATCGGGTAACAGCGACGAGGACCGGTCGATGGTGGGCGATCGAGGTCCCGGAGTTGCCGGCGATTGCATTCGCAGGCGCGCCGGCTCGACCAGGTCGAGTCGATGGCCAGAGAGGCGATCGCCTTGCTCCTCGGTATCCAAGAGGACGACTTCGACATAACGGTCCAGCCCGACCTTTCCTCGCTCGGCAGACTCAAAGACTCGATCGAGGAAGCTCTGCGAGCCCGCGAAGCGGCCGAACAAGCCCAGTCGAAGGCGTCGGCGGCGGTGCGTCACGCAGTCCGGGAGATCCGAGAGTCCGGCTACACCTCCCGCGACACCGGCATGCTCCTCGGCGTCAGCAACCAGCGCATCAGCCAGCTCGAGAAGGACCGCTGATTCGCAACCTAGCCAATTCGAGATCTCGAGCCTAGCCCAGCAGTTCGGACCGGAACTGCCATCGCGGATCGAAGTCGACATCCACCCGCGCTGAAAGGCCACGATGAGCCTGTGACCAGGCCCGCGCGAGCGCAACGGACTCCTCGGAGTCGGTCGTGACGAAGTGCAGGATCCGGCGTTTGGCTTCGGTCGATCGGCCGACGAATGTAGAACCGCCCTGCTCAAGGCTGGCTGTCAGCTCGTCCTCGGCGTCCTCCAGGCGCCGATCGTCGCCGCGGCCCGCCAATTGCTCCATCCCCAGGCCCAGCGTCACGCACAGGTGATAGGCCGAGTAGGGGAGGTCGATGCGTTTGAGCGCGGCATTGGAGAGTACGAGGGCAACGTTGCCACCCCGGTCGGTCCGCTGCGCTAGAACCCAATGGCTCCTCGTCGCGCTCTTGGCGCGCCGGGCAATCTCGTCTATCAGCTCCTCGGGCGTTCGACCGCCGAAAGGCATTTCGGAGACATCGATCGACCCGATCCAACGCTCAACCTCATCCTCGCCTAGGAGATTGTCGAGGAAGATGAAGGCGACTTGCCGAGACACGTTGTCAGGGAGACGTACGAAAGCGGGGTGCCACAATCGGACGCCGGCGAGCTCACGATCCTCGTCCCAGCCCGCGATGGCGCGCATCTCGCTCAGATCGATTCTCTCGGATCCGACCTCGAGGAGCGCGGCCGGCCCGGGCTGCTTGGAGGCGTGGTATTCCCAGGTTGGATCTGCTGGCGGCGAGGCCGCCAACCATGCCGCCGCGGCAGGTCGAACCTCCGGGTTTCCCTCGGGTGAGATGCAGAAGGCGTGGCGAGCTGACTGGCCCTTGGACAACTCCCAAGCCAGGCTCGCATGGATTGCGTCGACGTGTCTTGAGATATCCGCTGCCAGCCGCTCGACGGATCCATCCTCAATTGCCGCGGCAATGCCATCTTTCGCGGACGCCCACCAACTCCAGAAGGCCGCGATCCCTTCGCCCTCACGCCGACCCTTGGCTCGGTCCAGCAGTCGCAAACCGCTTGTCCTCTTGCGGGTCCCCGAAGGATAGCCGTTTGAAGTCATCGCCGTCCTCGTCGGAGCGGGGCGCGCAAACCGTTTCGAGCGGTCGTCTGACGGTCACTTCGCGACTGGAAACTCGGTCACCAGTGACCGTCTCGCGACCGCCGCGCGGCGCACCGGTGCGGCGTGAGTAGTTCCCACGGGACCTGAATTGATGAGGCTCATCGGCACGTAGCTCGGTATCATCCGGACATGAACAGAGGGCGAGCAAGGGGGGACCGGGCGCGGCCGACAACGGCGGAGCGCGGCGAGTGGCTTTCCCCGACCACGCCCGTTGGGCCCAAGGTCGCGGAATGATGCGCAAGGTCCACGGTCTCGTGGTGGCGGCGATCACCATTGCTGCGATCGCAAACTTCTTGACCGCCATGGTGCTCTACATGATTCATGGCGGGGATGCAACTGCCGGCTTCGAGCGAGCAGGCCACTTCTACTTCTGGAACAAGCCTCACACCAGTTACCAAGAGGTATCGCAGGCTGTCTGGCAGTTGAGCCAACTCACGACCCGGGCCTTGCCGTTCCTCTGGGTTCTCATGTTCTTGGCGTTGGGCTCTTGGGCCCTGTCGACCGCGAGCAAGGCATTGGATGGGACGGCCCTCCGAGAAGCTGATAGTCGCGTCAGGTTCGTTCGCCGCTCAGGGTCGTTGCTCTGCTCGCGGCGCGTCTCGGGCTCAAGCGGCCGAGTGTCATGGTCGGGCCCGCTTTTCCTTGTCGAGGTCTATCCCGGCGGAGTGCTGGTCAGGCCTTGGTTGATCCGCCAGCATGCCATTCTCGCGTCAGAGATACGGGACGTTGTGGCCGACGGCACCTTTCTCGAGATCCACCACACCGGCGCAGGCATGCCTTCGCCCGTCAGGCTAAGTGAATCGTCTGAGGCTCCACTTGGGGCGGCGATCCGCACGATCGGCCAAGGGCCCGACGCCATGACACATCCAGTACTTCCCACGGCGCGGCCCGCGAAGGGCCCACGATTTCGCGTCGGGATCGGCATCAGCGGCCAAGACTCGACCTCATCGGATCGGGGCAAATCGTAGGTCGTGCTGCCGTACGTACCGTCGGCCAATTGACCAGCAAATACGGACATAACCTCTCTTATCGGTAGTTGGCTAGGCGGTTCTCCGACGCTGCGAAGACCAGGTTGTGTCCCCCTCAGGCTCGATTGAGTCCTGATTGCAGGAGGGCGCGGACTGTTCGGACGTAGGCGTCGGTGTCGATCGCCGGGTCGATGGCGCGCTGGAACGCGTAGCCTTCGAACAGCGCCGTGAGGGTTCGGGCGAGAATCGTCGGCTCCAGATCGGTCCTGAGCTCGCCGGCAGCCTGTCCGGCGGCGATCTGGGCGGACAGCATGTCCCTGAGCCCGTCTGCGCTGGACCGCAACGCGTGTCCAACCTGGGGGCTGCGCACGGCTTCTGCCCAGATCTGCAGGACCAGCCGGTAGCGGTCGTCCTGGTCGCCGGGTCCGGGGTCTGCGAAGACCGACAGAAGCCGCTCGAGCAGTGCGTCGATCCCCATCTGATTGCCGGACTGGACCCTATGCGGGTCGACGGCCGCACGGCTCAGGTCCAGGACATGCTCGACGACGGCGCTGACCAGCAGTTCCTTGGTTGGAAAGTAGCGATAGACCGCGCCGGCGCTCAGGCCCGCCTCGGCGAAGATGTCCTGCATCGACGTGGGGTGGATGCCGTTTCGGGCGAAGCAGCGCAGGGCCGCCTCCACTATCTGCCTCCGCCGGGCATCCAGGTGCTCCTTCGTCACTCTCGGCATGGCTTCATCATATAAAACGAACGTCCGCTTGACAACACCGTCTTCGTGGTCGACTATATCGGACGAACGTCCGTTATTCCGGACCTCCGGTGCCACCCGGATCACCCGACGTCGGAGCCCGTACATGACTTCTTTGACCATCTCGAGTCCTCGCATCGCCGAAGCGCGCGTGGTGCGGTCGTGGGAACGTGCGGGAGCGGTTGCTGCCATCGTCGCCAGCGCGCTCACGATCCTCTGGCTTCTGACACTGGCTGCCGCTCCCCCACCGGCCGGTGGATCGACCGCGGAGCACCTTGCCGCCCTGGCGGCCGACGACCTCGGCCACAGCTTGACCTTCGCCGTGGTGCTGCCGATCGGGCTGGTCCTTGTGCCGGTCTGGATCTCCCTTGCGGTCAGGGCCTGGCGTGCCCACCTGGTCGCCGCGGTGCTCTGCGTCGCCTACGGACTGATGTACGCGCCGCTCTCGACGACCGCCTACTGGCTGGAGTTGACGGCCGCGCGCGGCCTGGCCGACGCTTATCGGACCGAGCCTGCCTCGGCGGTCACGGCATACCGCCTGCTCGACTTTGGCGCGACGACGTCCGTGGCCACGGCCCTCGACGTCCTTGGCTACGCGATCCTGGGCCTCGGACTCGTCGCCGCCGCGGTCCTGCTGTGGTCCAGGGATCGACTTGCCCGGGTCACGGCAGTGATGTTCCTCGCGTCGGCAGGGCTCTCGATAGCGGGCGCGATCGGAATTGCCCTTCGATGGTCGTGGCTCGAGCCGGCCGCGATCGCCTCCGGCGCGCCGTTCCTGCTCGCGGCGATTGCCACTGCCTGGCTGCTCTGGACATCGCGACCCTCAGCCGAAGCCTCGGTCGAGCAGGTGCCCGACAACTAGTCAGCGCTCGTGATCGGCACTCGCCCGAGACGGCGGACGAAGACGAGCCAGAGGGCTACGGAGCCGTAGACCGAGCTCGAAGTCAGCAGCGTGACGAGCCACGGGAGTGGGCCGGCTTTGGCGGGAGGGTTCATCCAGAGGATCGTCTGGATCCAGGTCCCGGCGAGCCAGAGGCCGAGAAGCAACAGATCCGTGAGAGCCGAGGCGCCGGAGGCGGAGGTCGGGGGTTTCGACCGCGAGCAGGAGGCCCGCGGCGACCAGCAGGAAGACCTGGTTCCAGTACGTGCCCTTCGGCGCTCCGATGAGGCCGGCGACCAGCGCGAGCCCGAGTCCAAGGGCGAGACCACGTCTGCCGGCGAGGGCCTGGCGACGCCACCACAGGATCGCGAAGGTAGCGCCGGCGAGCGCGAGGGTGACTACCAGAGCGGCCACTCGGGCATCGAAGGCGTGAGGCCAGAGGGGAAGTGTCCTCTCCGATGGCAGAACCAGGCGGCTGACGGCGCCGTTGATCGACTGGTTGGAGAAGTACGGGTCTGGATCCAGGAGACTCAAGAGGCCGCCACTCCCCTCTCCGGCCCAGGGTGCCGCGAGGGCGGCGAGGCCGAGCGCGGCGATGGCTCCGGCGACGATCCCGAGACTGGCGCTCAGCCGCCGGGCGAGCAGAAGCGGGACGACGAACAGGCCCGGGGTGAGTTTCACTACCGCCGCGAGCCCGACGCCGATTCCGCCGGCAAGACCGCGCCGAACTCGAGATGCATCGAGCACGCCGATCGTGCCGAGAGCGAGCAGCGGCAGCAACACCAGGTTCGCCTGGCCGTTGGCGACCGTCCCGTAGACCGATGGATAGAGCCCCGCGACGGCGGCCAGGGCGAGCCGGCGACCGAACCCTTCGGACGACCAGCCGTGCGCCCAGCCGATCCACGCCGCGGCGGTCGCGCCGAAGAGCACCAGCCCGATGGTGTTGAACAGCAGAACGGCGGCCGTGAAGGGCAGGATCGTCAGCGGGACCAGAGCGACGGCGAACGGCAGGAAATACGAGTAGCCGGTTCCGACAACGAACTTCTGACCGTCGGCAATCGCAAGCGCGGCGAGCCTGGCCTTGTCGTAGGGCGACTCGCCGTGGCCGACGAGCTTGGCCGCGTAGTAGAAGTCGTGGAAGTCATTGAAGCTGCTGCCGCCCCGCACGATCGTGCTGATGACCCACCAGCCGAACGGAACGGCCATGGCCACGGCCGCAAGCAGGCCGAACTGGGCGGCGCGGTGCTCGGCCAGCCAGGCCGCGGCGCCGGCGGAGAACGCCTCACGCGGCTGCCGATCGTGCGCCCGGGCAGCCGCCTCCGCATCCATCCTGGCCATGCTCCTCCTCATGTGGTCGGCGAATGGATGCCGATGTTACCAGTGACCGAGCCCCTGCCAGTCCTCGCGGCCGCCGCCGGCGACTGACGGTCCGCGACGGAATCCGCCGCCGCGCGGACAGCAAGAGCGGCCCGCCGGTGCTCGGTGCCTTCGGCGGGCCGCGTGCGAAATACGAAAGTGCCCGGAGGAACCTCGGTTCCGCATCGTTCGCCCGATCCGAGAATCGGTCGAGTCGTTCGGTTGTCCGTGGCCCCTCCGGGCAGAGATAACTCTATGTCGCGGGCGTGGCTGCGCCAACGGCCTTATCCACGAGTTCTCACGAGCGGCTCATGCCGGCATTGAACGCTTCCACGCCGACCCACAACTCGGGCTCGCGCGACGGCCCGCCCGCTCGGAGGAATAGAACGCCGTGCTATTCAGGTCTGCCCTACTCCGCGGTGGCTGCCTTCGTCAGCGGGAAGGTGGCCTTCTTGCGGCGTCGCAGCGACGTCACGCGCAGCGCGAGGACGAGCCGGAACGCTTCGGTGAAGATGCCCATGCGTCATCTTGGATTGTGCCGACCCGGCGCTCTTCGAACGTGATCGGCACTTCGACGACGCGGGCGCCGGCCAATCTGGCACGGAAGGTCGTCTCGATCTGGAACGCGTAACCGCCGGCGTGGAGCCGGTCGAGCTGGAGGTCGCGCAGGACCGACGTCTTCCAGGCCTTGAAGCCGCCGGTGAGGTCGCGGTACGGCATCAGCAGGACGGTTCCCGCGAACAGGCTTCCGCCCCGGCTGACGACCCGTCGAACGAGCTTCCAGCGCGGGATCCGGCCGCCCTTGACGTAGCGCGAGCCCAGGACCAGGTCCGCGGAGTCGTTGAGGAGTGGCTCGAGAAGCGCCGGCAGGAACCGGACCGGATGGCTGAAGTCCGCGTCGATCTGGACCACGATGTCCGCCCCTCGACCGAGGAGATCCTCGAACGCGGCGATGTATGCGCGGCCGAGGCCCTGTTTGCTCTGGCGGTGCAGGACCGCGATCGCGGGGTTCTTGACGGCAAGCTCGTCGGCGAGGTCGCCGGTCCCGTCCGGCGATCCGTCGTCCACGATCAGTACGTGGGCCTGGGGGATCGTCTCGAGGATCGCGTCGGTGATGGGTCCGACGTTGTCCCGTTCGTTGTACGTCGGGACGATGATCCAGATGCTGGGGGTGACGGACGGCATCTCGTTCCTTGGCTGATGAGAACGCGGCCGAGCATACCCCGTCTATCCCCTACCCGCTTCGGCCTCAGGCGCGCGGCCGTTCCCCTCGCGAGTCCCCCAGCTCCAGAATCCGGGCACAAAAAAGCGCCCAGAGGAACCGTCTCGATCGGGAAGCGGATCCGCGTGTGCTGGCCGCTTCGACCACCGCGATCAAGGGGTCCAAGGACTCCTCGTTCGAACGGCGGACCGCGCTCCGGCCACTGCCGGAACCACCCACCAAACCCTCTACATTCCATCTTTCGCGGGTCACGCTCTTCGTTCCGGTCCACAGATCGTTGCCGATCCCTGAACTTTCACGAAGGTCGTTCACCGTTTCCGTTGAAACCGCTGGTCTGGTGTTCGATCTCGCTGGCCCCTCCGGGCAAGACGAAATGTACGTTCCGGAGGGTTGTCGCCGATAGTGGCTTATCCACCACTTTTGGCTCCGCGAAGGCGATTTTCCGAGGTTGTCCACGGCCTGCCCACATGGGTAGTGGACTAATCTCCGGCCCCGGCGATTACATGAGAACAAGTGTTCTCTGACGGCGGAGCCGACAAACGCTGCTGCGAGGACCGGGCGGCGTCGCCTAAGCCTGCGGTCCGTCCGCGGATTCGGCGGCGGCCAGGGACTCCTGCCAGCGGTCCGAGACGGCCTGGAGCTCACCCGCGAGGGGCGGGCTGACGCGGCCATGGACCCTCACGTCCGTGCCCCGGTAGTCCAGCTCCACGGTGCCGCGTTCTCTGATCCGGGCGATCAGCTCGCCCGCCCGGTACGGGATGGCGACATCCACGTCGACCCAGACCGAGGCAAGCAGCGAGGAGAGCTCCGCTCGGAGGGTCTCGAGGCCGTAGCCCGTGACCGCGGAGATGAGAACTGAGCCCGCGATGGCCGGCGCGGGGGTGTCGCCGTCGCGGGCCGAGGCGTCGATCAGGTCCGCTTTGTTGAACGCGACCAGGCGCGGCTTCTCGCCCGCCCCGAGCTCCTCGAGAACCGTCTGGACGGTGGTTCGATGCTCGGCGTGGTGGCGGTCCGACGCGTCGACGATCTCGAGCAGGACATCCGCCCGGGTCACTTCTTCGAGCGTCGCCCGGAAGGCGTCCACGAGCTGGTGCGGCAGCTTGTGGATGAAACCCACCGTGTCGGTCACGATCGCCATCTGGCCCTCGCCGAGCTTGACCTGGCGCGAGGTGGGATCGACCGTCGCGAAGAGACGATCCTCCGCCTTGACGACCTCCTGGCCGACCAGGGCATTGAGGAGCGTCGACTTGCCGGCGTTGGTGTAGCCGACGATGGCGACCGTCGGGATCAGGCGCCGGTCTCGGGCGCGTGTGGCCGTCCGGCGCTGTTCGGCGACTTGCTCGACTCGCTCCTTGAGCTTCTTGATCCGCTCGCGGACGAGTCGACGGTCCGTCTCGAGCTGCGACTCGCCGGGACCTCGGGAGCCGATGCCACCCTGGGTTCGAGAAAGGTGCGTCCACATCCGCGTCAGGCGCGGCAGCTGGTACTCGAGCTGGGCAAGCTCGACCTGGAGCCGGCCTTCGTGGGTCTGGGCGTGCTGGGCGAAGATGTCGAGGATCAGGCGCGAGCGGTCGATGACCTTGGTCTTGACCGCTTCTTCGAGGGCGCGCTGCTGGGCCGGCGACAACTCGTCGTCGACCACGAGGAGCGTGTAGCCGGTCTCGGACCTGGCCGCGACGAGCTCGTCGACCTTGCCTTTGCCCACGTAGAAGTTGGGGTCGATATGGCGGCGGTTCTGCCATTCGGCGCCCACGACCTCGGCGCCCGCCGTGTCGGCCAGGCTCGCGAGCTCGGAGATGGATTCTTCGGCGGTCCAGCCCGGGTCATCCCCGGTATCGACGGCCACGAGAAAAGCGCGCTCAACCGGCGCGGTCAGATCGATCATGTCGTTCGGCATACCGGCTCAGGATAGCGGAACGGCGCGCGGCCACCGATCCGGCGGTCGGGGCCGCCGGTCCGGGCTTCCAGCGGCCGGGCGGCCTCAGACGTGGTCTTCGGCCGCGAGGTATTCGTTCGCGCGTTCGAGGGCTTCGGCGTGCGGAGAATGCGACGTCGACTCGAGCCACCGGATGTCGGGTTCGCGGCGGAACCACGTGGCCTGGCGGCGGGCCAGGTGGGCATTCCGCCGAGCATCGGCGACGATCGCCTCTTCGAGCGTGAGACGGCCCTCGATGACGCCGATGGCCTCGGCGTAGCCGATCCCGGAGAAGCTCGGCGCGGACGCGTCGAAGCGGGCCGTGAGCGCGGCGGTCTCCGCCACCAGCCCCGCATCGAACTGGGCCCGGGCCCTGGCCCAGATCCGCTCGTTGAGAACGGCTGCTCCACCCGAAGACCCAGCCACAGCACCGGCCGGCCGTAGCCGCGCGGCTCCGGAAGTGGCTCGTCGCCTCGGATTCGGGCGATCTCGAGGGCCCGGACCACGCGCCGTGGAGTTGTGGAGATCGATGACCGCGGCGCGCGTTGGGGCCAGCCGGCGCAGCTCCTTCACGAGCGTCGAGAGACCCTCTTTGGCGAGCAGTTCGTCGAGCTCGAGGCGGATCTGCGGGTCCCAGGGCAGCTCGTCGACGGCCAGGCCGCGGGCAATCGCGCGCAGGTAGAAGCCGGTGCCGCCGACGAGCATGGCCACGGCTCCGCGAGCGGCGATCGCCGGTCAGAGCCGCGGCCGCGCACGCATGGAAGTCGGCGACGCTGAAGGGCTGGTCCGGATCCACGAGATCGAGGCCGTGGTGCGGCACGCTGGCCCGTTCCTCGGCGGTGGCCTTGGCCGTGCCGATGTCCATGCCCCGATACACCTGGCGGGAATCGGCGGAGATGATCTCGGTGGCGATGCCTCGTGACGCGAGGTCCGCGGCCAGGGACAGTGACAGGGCGGTCTTGCCGGTCGCGGTCGATCCGGCGAGGACGATCAGGGGCGGCGGAAGCGGCATGGCTCAGCGAGTGCCGGCGGGGGCAGGCGGCAGCGTGGTCGCACTGCGGCCCCGGTCGCCGTAGTGGCCACGGTCGCGCCGTCGTCGCCGTCCGAGATCAACCGGCCGCGGAGGGCGAACGGGCCCGCGAACTCGACGTGGACGGGTACGGATCGTCCGACGAGATCGGGGTCTCCGGCGAGGTGGACGAGCTTGTTGTGCCGGGTCCGGCCCGCCAGCGCGACGCTCCCCTCCCCTGCCGAGCCGGCTAGCGTTGGCACGCCAGCGGCTTCGGGGTCTCGTCGTCCGAGTTGTCGTCGTCGGCCGCGGCCACGTTGGGCCCGCCGATCCCGTTGGTCCGGCGCTGCGGCGTGACCCGCTCGACCAGCACCTCGACGTCGCGGCCGAGCCAGCCCCGGTTGAGCTCGAGCCCGATCTCCTCCTGGACCGCCAGCAACTCGTTGAGACGGCGGCGCTTCACGTCGGCGGGCACGTCGTCGGCCATTCGGAGCGCGGGCGTTCCGGGACGGGGTGAATAGGCGGCCGCAAAGACGGTGTCGTATCGAATGTCGCGAAGGGCCTGGAGCGTGGCCTGGAACTGCTCCTCGGTCTCGCCGCAGAACCCCACGATCACGTCCGTGGAGATGGCGATGCCCGGAATCGCCGCACGGATGCGATCGAGCCGCTCGCGGTAGTGCGCGACCGTGTACTGGCGGCCCATCCGCTGGAGCATCGCGTCGTCGCCGGACTGGATCGGCAGGTGCAGGTGCTCGGTGACCGACTCGCAACTCGCCATGGCGTCGATGAGCCGGTCCGAGAGATCCCATGGGTGCGAAGTGATGAACCGCAGCCGCGGGATCGCGGGTTTCGCCGGCGGCATCGCCGAATGCCGTCGATCGCGCACAGCAACTCGGCGAGATCCGGCCTGGAGATGAGATCGAGACGGCGCCCGGCCGATCGCTCGGTCCGGATGTGGCCGAAGCGGCCTTCCGCGGGCAGGTCGTGGCCGTAGCTGTTGACGTTCTGGCCGAGCAGGGTCAGTTCCACGAAACCCGCTTCGGCGATGGTCCGGGCCTCGGCCACGATATCGTCGAACGGCCGGCTTCGCTCCGGACCGCGGCTGAACGGCACGATGCAGTAGGTGCAGGTCTTGTCGCAGCCGTAGACGATCGGCAGCCAGGCGGAGATCGTCGAGGAGCGGGCGACTCGGGACTCCGAGAGGGCGACGGCGCGCGAGGAGGCCAGACGATCGGCGGCGCTGACGGGCCGGCCGGCGACCACGGTCGTAGCCGCCGTGGCGACGGTCCGCAGCCCGATCGGCGCCTGAGCCGACACGAGGCCGAGCCGCAGCGCCAGCTCGGGCTCCTCGTCGGGACGGAGGAACATGTCGACCGCGGGGAAGCGTCGAGCCAGGCCCTCGCGTTCGGCTTCGCGGACCGCGCAGCCGGTGAGGACGACGCGGGTGCCGGGCCGCGACTTCTTGAGCTCGGCGAGCATTCCCTGGCGGCCGATGACCTTGGCCTCGGCGTGCTCGCGGACGGCGCAGGTGTTGATGACGATGATGTCCGCGGCCTCCATCGACGGCGCCCGGCCGCAGCCCGCGGCCAGCAGCTGACCCGCCATCTCCTCGGAGTCGCTCTGGTTCATCTGGCAGCCGAGCGTCCAGACGAAGAAGCTCGGCATCGAATGGGCCTCGGGCCGGAACTCGGCCACTCCGGCATCGACCATCGGGGCGGCGGCCGGCGGGAAGAGCGGCGGTTGGATCGCGAGGCAGCGGCAGCGAGTCGATCGCCTCCGGCGCCATGGTTCGCCGGGCCGTCATGGCCGTGACGTCTCCAGCCTGCGGGCGACGCCCGCTCGCCCGAGAGCCGAAAGGACGTCCATGCCGACCTCGTCGGGCACGAACAGCGACGCGTGCGCCTCGGCGTAGGTCTCGGTGTCGCCGTGGTAGTCGCTGCCGCCGGTTGGCACGAGCTTGAGGTCTCGGGCCACGGCCTTCACCGACTCGGTCGTCTGGACGTCGAAGTGGCGGTAGTTGACCTCGATGCCGCCGAGCCCGACGGTCGCGAGTTCCTTGACGAGGTCGAAGCGAGCGTCCGCATCGGCGAAATGGGCCAGCGACGGCAGCCCTCCGGCGCCGCGAATCGCCGAGATGGCCTCCAGCGGTCCGAGCCCCTCCCGCGGCACGAACGCGGGCTTGCCGCGCGTCAGGAGCCGCTGCATGGCGTCGTCGACGCTGGAGGCGAAGCCGGCGGCGACGAGGCAGCGGGCGATCTGGGGCCGGCCCATCGACGGCGCCCGCCACTCCGCCGGAGCCGGCCAGGTACTCGTCGACCTGGTCGTCGATCGGGTAGCCGAGCATCCGCAGGCGATCGACGATCCGCTGGAAGCGGGTCACGCGGAATTCGCGCTGGCGCTGGAGCGTCGCCTCGAACGCTTCGTCGCCGGTGTCCACACCCAGGCCCAGGATGTGGAGCTCGCCGTCGGGCAGGCCCAGGTCCCGGGCCAGGCTGTTGATCTCCACTCCGGCGATGAGCTCGAGCGGCAGCGGCGCGGCACCGGGCGCGCACAGTTCGCGCGCACCGGCAAGGGTGTCATGGTCCGTCAGGGCGAGGACCCGGACTCCCGCGGCCGCGGCCTGGGCCACGAGATCGGCGGGCTCGAGCATTCCGTCGGAGCGCCGGCTGTGGCTGTGGAGGTCGAAGCGGCTCGGGTACGCGGGGACGACCGGGTCGCCGGTGCTGGCGCGGTACGAGCCGGTCGTGTTTCCCGTAGAGGCACCGTCGCGGCCGTCGACCTCTCGCCGGGCGACCTCTTTGCGGGCGCCGCGCCGAACCGGAGCCCGACTTGGGCTTCTGGTCTCCCTGGGCCGCCTTGCGAAGGAGCTGGTCTCGCCGCCGCCGCTCCTCGTCCGGATTCGGGCGCCCGTAATCCGGCACCCTAGACCTCGACCACGCGCTGGATTCGCTCGATGGCCACGGCCCGGCCGGTCGTCCGGTCGACGTCGATCTGGCAGGAGTTGAAAACAACCGGCCCCGAGCCCACTTCGAAGCGTGTCGGCAGCCCGTTGAGGAACCGCGGGATGACGGTGGCCGGATCGAAGCCGATGACGCTGTGGATCGGCCCGACCATCCCGAGGTCCGACTGGTAGGCCGTTCCCTTGGGCATGATCCGCTCGTCCGCCGTGGGCACGTGCGTGTGCGTGCCAACCACGGCGCTGGCTCGGCCGTCGAGGTAGATGCCGAAGGCGTTCTTCTCGCTGGTCAGTTCGCAGTGGAAATCCACGACCCGGACCGGCGGCAGAGGCTCGGATGCCTCGTCGATCAGGCGGTCGAAGTCGGTGAATGGGTTCTCGATCGGGATCATGTACGTCCGGCCCTGGAAGTTGAGGACGGCCACTTCCGTACCGTCGGCGGCATGGAAGACGCCCCAGCCTCGGCCGGGGACGCCGTCGGTGCCGTAGTTGTGAGGCCGTAGGATGCGCTCCTCGTGCTCGAGTTGCGCGTACATCTCCCGTTTGTCCCAGATGTGGTTACCGGAGGTGATCACGTCCACGCCGGCCTTGAACATGGCATCGGCAGTGGAGGCGGTCAGGCCCATCCCGCCGGCCACGTTCTCGCCGTTGGCCGTCACGAAGTCGATGCCTCGCTCCTCGCGGAGGACAGGCAGGAGCGCCTCGAGGGCCACGCGGCCCGGCCGCCCGATCAGGTCCCCGATCATGAGAATCCGCAACGCGTTTCGCGCCGGCCGGTCAGCCCCGCCAGTCGTGCCAGGCTGCGATGCCGCGTTCCAAGCCACCGGGGCTACTTCGCGTACTCGACGGCCCGCGTCTCGCGAATGACCGTCACCTTGATCTGGCCCGGGTACGTGAGGCTGGCCTCGATCTTCTTGACCACGTCGCGCGCCAGGCGAGTCGCGGTCACGTCGTCGATCTGCTCGGGCCGAACGAGGATGCGGACCTCGCGCCCGGCCTGGACGGCGAAGCTCTTCTCCACGCCCTCGAAGCTCTCGGCGATGGCCTGCAGATCCTCGAGCCGGCGGACGTACGTTTCCATGGACTCGCCACGGGCTCCCGGACGGGAAGCGCTTATCGCGTCGGCGACCTGGACGATGGGCGCCTCCATCGAGGCGTAGTCCACTTCCTGGTGATGGGCCGCGATGGCGTTCACGACCTTGGGCGAGAGGTTGTGTCGCAGGGCGATCTGGGCCCCGATCTGGGCGTGCGGACCTTCCGTCTCGTGGTCGATGGCCTTGCCCAGGTCGTGGAGCAGGCCGCCGACCTTGGCCGCCTGGACGTCGGCGCCCAGTTCGGAGGCGATGATCGCCGCGAGATGGCTCGTCTCGACGGAGTGGACCAGGACGTTCTGGCCGTAGCTCGTCCGGTACTTGAGCCGGCCCAGGAGCTTGACGATCTCGGAGGGCAGGGCCGGAATGCCGGCGTCGTAGATCGCCTGCTCGCCGGCCTGGCGCATGACGAGATCCACTTCGGCGCGGGCCTTGGCGACGACCTCTTCGATGCGTCCGGGGTGGATCCGGCCGTCGGCCATGAGCTTGGTCAGGGCCAGACGGGCAACTTCGCGGCGGACCGGGTCGAAGCCGCTGATGACGACGGTCTCGGGGGTGTCGTCGATGATCAGGTCCACGCCCGTGGCCTGCTCGAGGGCGCGGATGTTGCGACCTTCGCGGCCGATGATGCGGCCCTTCATCTCGTCGTTGGGGAGATGGATGGCGCTGACGGTGTGCTCGGCCGTGTGGTCCGCGGCGATCCGCTGCATCGCCGTGACGACGATCTCGCGGGCTCGTTCCTCGGCCTCCTCGCGCGCTTCGCGCTCGATGGCCTTGGCGACTCGGACGGCGTCGCGCTCGGCTTCGTCGCGAACCGCTTCGAGCAGCTGAGCCTTGGCTTCGGCGGCGCTCATGCCACTGACCCGCTCGAGCGCGGCCACGTGGTCCTGCTGGGCGCGGGCGAGGGTCTGTCGAGCGGCCTCGAGCTCGCGCTCGCGGTCGATGAGCTTGCGATCGCGCTGCTCGAGCATGTCCGAACGAATGTCCAGCTGCTCATCTCGGGCCAGCAGCCGGGTTTCGAGGCCGTTGAGCTCCGCGCGTTTGGCCCGGGCCTCGTTCTCAGCTTCGCGCTGGAGTCCGAGCTTCTCGTCCTTGGCTTCGAGGATCAGTTCCTTTTGCTGGGCTCGGGCTTCCGCCACGATGCGCCCGGCCTTGTCCTGGGCAGCCTTGATCGACTGATTGGCGATCTGGCCGCGGGCAAGGAATCCCAGGAACACGCCCAGGAGGACGGCCACAATTGCCGTGGCCGGAAGGGCGAAGTCCGCCATATGCACTTGCCTCCCGTCCGGCCCAGACGGGCCGGAGGTACGTGGAAACTAGTTGGAGCGGCTCCAGGCCATGCCGCGCCCGCTCCCGGAGCGCTGCGGCGGAGCCACGTTGTCGATGATTCGAGCTGGCGCGTCCGGGAGAACCCACAGACACGCATGTTCGTCTCGACCCGTAGTCTACGCGGCGCGCGTGATTCGGGCCACGCGCTGGTGACGCGACAGGCGCGGCGTTCCCCCTGCCGCAAGGAGTAGGCGCTGAGACGTCCGACGAAGAAGCGGGCGGCCGTGCGATCCCCTACTCCGAGACTCTCCTCGTCCGCCGAGCGCCGCGACGAACCTGACGCTCACCTCCCGGCAGACCTCGGCATCGAAGCCGTTGCGGGCCAGAAGCGCATAGGCGCGTTGCCGTCGAACGCGCGGATCCTCGATCCTGATTAGTGCTCCCGAGCGCCGGGCGAGCAAGCGAGTTGCCGCTTGCGCGTCGGGCGAGGCCTGATCGGCGAGGCCGTCGGGTTCCTCGCTGGCGGCATCCGCGGCCGAGCGCGCTCGGTCCTCGAAGACACTCTCGACGGTCGCGCGATCGATGCCCTTGAGGAACAGCTCGCGCCGGAGGGCCTGCTGGCCGCGCGGATGCGCCCGATCCCGGGATTCCACCCAGGAGCGGGCGAACGTCTCGTCGTCGAGCATGCGGAGCTCGATCAGCCGCTCGATGGCCTGTTCGATGAGTGGTTCCGGATAGGCCGAAGCGGCCAGATGCCGGCGGACCTCATGGACCGACCGCTGGCGCGCCTCGAGGAAGCGCGCCGCGGCGTTGAGGACGACATCCGGATCCGTTTCCGTCGCGTGGCGTTCCAGCCGGGCCTTGCGGGCCGCCAGCTTGTCCACGCCGCGTGGGCGGGGCACGGCGGCTACTCGGCTTCCTCGATCCCTTCGACGGGCAGCGAAACCTCGGTCATCTTGCCCCGGATCTGCTTGTCGATCTCGGCGGCGATGTCCGCGTTGGCCTTGAGGAAGTCCTTGGCCGCCTCGCGGCCCTGGCCCAGGCGAGTGTCCACGAAGGTGAACCAGGCGCCCGTCTTGGTCACGATGTCCATGGCCACGCCCACGTCGAGCAGGCCGCCTTCGCGCGAGATGCCCTCGCCGAACATGATGTCGAACTCGGCGACGCGGAACGGCGGAGCGACCTTGTTCTTGACGACCTTGACCCGGGCCCGGTTGCCGACCGACTCCGTGCCGGTCTTGATGGTCTCGATGCGCCGGATGTCCAGGCGAACGGTGGCGTAGAACTTCAGGGCGCGACCGCCGGGCGTGACTTCGGGATTGCCGAACATGACGCCGATCTTCTCGCGGAGCTGGTTGGTGAAGACCAGCGCGGTGTTCGAGCGGTTCACGACGCCGGCGAGCTTTCGGAGAGCCTGGCTCATGAGCCGGGCCTGGATCCCGACGAAGGAATCACCCATCTCGCCTTCGATCTCGGCCTTGGGGACGAGGGCCGCGACCGAGTCCACCACGACGCAATCCACGCCGCCGGACCGGATCAGGGTCTCGGTGATCTGGAGCGCGTCTTCGCCGGTGTCCGGCTGGCTGACGAGCAGCTCGTCCACGTTGACGCCGCAGGCGCGGGCATAGCCCGGGTCAAGGGCGTGCTCCACGTCGATGAACGCGACCACGCCGCCCTTCTTCTGGGCCTCGGCGAGGATGTGCTGGCAGAGCGTGGTCTTGCCCGAAGACTCGGGACCGAAGATCTCCGTCATCCGGCCGCGCGGAATTCCGCCGACGCCAAGCGCCAGGTCCAACGCGATCGAGCCGGTGGAAATGACGTCCACGGCCTGCCGCTCGGCGGAACCCAGCCGCATGATCGAGCCGCGCCCGAACTGCTTCTCGATGGCCAGAATGGCCGCGTCGACGGCCTTGCCGCGGTCGGTTCCGTTGCTGCCGCGGCCTTCTGTGCCTCGCTCGATCATCGCCATCTTGCTCCTCGCTCCTCTGCTCGATCATCCGGGCCGTTGCGCCAGAACGAGCTTTGCCTTGCGGAGCAGTCGCCTGATGGCATCCGCTCGCAGCTAGCTCTCGGACTCCTCGGTCCGCGGCTTTCGCTTTGGCTTCCAGACCTCCACGTTGGTCGGAGGCTCCAGCAAGGGCTGGATCTTCGTCTTTGAGGCCGGGTCTTTGGGCTTCTTCTTCTCTTCGCGGTGAGGCCTGTCTCGGCTGGCCATCTGGTGCGCCTCCGCGTTATGCAGGCTACAGGTGGGCTCTTCACTCCGACTGCACTGCCAATGCACGCGACCTTGACGGAGCAGCGTATGACCGAAGTTCGGGCAGCCGCTGCGTGAAGGTGCCTGAGCGCAGTGTGGAGCGGATTTCGGCCATGAAGTCTAGGGTGAAGGTCAGGTTGTGACAAGTCGCGAGCCGGTATGCAAGCAGCTCCTCCGCCCGGAACAGGTGGGCTAGATAGGCCCGCGAGAACTGCCGGCACAGGATGCAGCGGCAGCCTTCCTGGACGGGCCGCGGGTCGTCGCTGAACTGGGCGTTGCGGATGTTCAGACGGCCGCCCGGGACCCACAGCTGGCCGTTTCGAGCGACCCGAGCGGGCAGCACGCAATCGAACATGTCGATACCCCGATGGACGGCCTCGAGCAGATCCACCGGCGAGCCGAGGCCCATCAGGTAGCGCGGCCGTGGATCCGTGGCCAGCTCCTCGACGACCACGTCGAGCGTGGCCTCGCGCTGAGCCGGGGTCTCGTCGCCCGCCAGGCCCCCCACGCAGATGCCGTCGAACGGAAGCGCGGCGATGGTCCGGGCGGAGTCGCGGCGCAGTTCCGGGTCCAACCCGCCCTGGACGATGCCGAAGAGCGCCTGATCCGGGCGCGAGTGGGCGTTGAAGCATCTCTCCGCCCAGCGGTTCGAGCGAGCGGTGGCGTCGGCGACCGCGGCCGGGCTCGTTGACGCGGGCGGGACCGGCTGGTCGAAGGCGACCGCGATGTCCGCGCCGAGCGCCTCTTGGACCGCGATCGAGTGTTCCGGCGTGAAGCGGTGGTACGAGCCGTCGATGTGGCTCTGGAAGGTGACGCCGTCTTCGTCGATCTTGCGAAGCTCGCCCAGGGAGACGACCTGGAACCCGCCCGAGTCCGTGAGGATGGGCCCATCCCAGGCCATGAACTTGTGCAGGCCGCCGAGGGCGGCGATCCGCTCGTGCCCGGGCCGGAGGTACAGGTGGTACGTGTTCGAGAGGATGATCGTGGCCCCGACTTCACGGATGTCCGCGGGGTCCAGGGCCTTGACCGTGGCGTTGGTGCCGACCGGCATGAACTGCGGCGTCTCCACGACGCCGTGCGGCAGGGTCAGGCGGCCGAGCCGGGCGTGCGTGGAGCCGTCCGCGGGCGGCGGCACCTCGACGGCAAAGCTGGCTGGGGACGGGCGAGCGCTGCGGCTCTCTGCGGCGGTTGGCATCAGCGCGCTGACGTCTCCGAGTCCGCGTCCCAAATGGGCGGCTGGGTCGCCGCCACGTCTGCGAGCGGCTCCAGGCGGCGGGGTGGGACGTCGAAACCGTGCCGGGCCAGATGAGCCCGGGCGCCATCCGTGGCGATCCGTCCCTGGGGCGTGCGATCCAGGAAGCCGAGGCGGAGCAGGAACGGTTCGTAGACGTCCTCGACCGTTTCGGGCTCCTCGGCGAGGACGGCGGCCAGCGCCTGAACGCCGACAGGTCCGCTGCCGAACTTCTGAACGATGGCGGCGAGGAGCTTCCGGTCCGTGCCATCGAGGCCCTGATCGTCGATCTCGAGGGCGGCGAGGGCTTTGTCCGCGGTCGCGGCGTCCACGCGACCGTCGCCGGTGATCTGGGCGTAGTCCCGGACGCGGCGGAGCAGCCGGTTGACCACTCGCGGCGTTCCCCTGCCTCGTCTGGCGATAGCCGCGGCCCCGTCCTGGGCGATCTCCACGCCGAGCAGCCTTGCCGAGCGTTCCACGATCGACTGGAGATCCGGCACGTCGTAGAAGTCCAGCCGGTACGTGGCCCCGAAGCGGTCTCTGAGTGGGCTGGAGATGCGGCCGGCCCGCGTCGTTGCCCCGACGATGGTGAATGGCTTGAGCGTCAGCCGCAGGCTGCGCGCCGAAGGCCCCTTGCCGATCATCACGTCCAGCGCGAAATCTTCCATCGCGGGATAGAGGATCTCTTCCACGGCCCGATTGAGCCGGTGGATCTCGTCGATGAAGAGGACGTCGCGCTCGTCGAGCGAGGTCAGGATCGCGGCCAGGTCCCCGGCGCGCTCGATCGCCGGGCCGCTGGCATAGCGGATGTTTGCGCCTAGTTCGCGGGCGATGATCGTGGCAAGCGTGGTTTTGCCGAGGCCTGGCGGTCCGTGCAGGAGCACGTGGTCCGCGGCGTCCCCTCTCTGGCGGGCGGCCCCGAGGAGGATCGCGAGGTTGGCCTTGAGCTCGCGCTGGCCGACGTATTCGTCGAGGCTGCGGGGCCGAAGCGTGCGATCTACGACGACTTCGGATTCGTCCTGCTCCTCCGCGGCGAGTATCCGCGAGATGTCAGTCACGTCCGCAATCCTCGCCCAGGTACCCGCGCTCGCTCATGGCCGAAGTGTACCAGATCGAACGGATGTTCTGTGCTCCTGCCCGTGCGTTCGGGAGCTCTCCCGCGTCAGTTAGTGTGATCCGTCGCTGCTCGACTGCGCTAGTTGGCGGAAGCGTCCGAGCGAATCTCCACGCCGGCGTGGACTACTGTCCGAACGTTCCTGAGGACCTGGATATCGTCCAGCGGGTTGCCGCCGACCACCAGGATGTCGGCCGCCCTGCCGGCCGTCACGGTTCCGACCACCCCGTCCAGGCCGACAACATGCGCTGCGTTCAGAGTGGCGGCCTGGATTACCTGCATAGGCGTCATGCCGGCCGTGGCCATCGTTTCGATCTCGTACATCGGAATGCCGAGTTCGAACTCGCCCGGACCGCCGCCGTAGTCGTTGCCGAGGGCCACCTTTCCACCTAGAGCGACGAAGCGACGCACGTTGTCGGCACAGCCGTCGACATTCGCGCCGTAGTTGCGGAAGACCGTGAAGGTCGGCACGAGATACACGCCCTGGTCCACCATCTGTCGAAGGACAGCGTCCGGAACCGCGTCGTAAGGGACATGGCCGATGTCGTCCACGCCGGCATCCAGCAACCCCTGGACGTAGGCGGCTTGCGTGAGATGGCCCGACACCGGCAGGCCGCGGGAGTGTGCCCGCTGCACGACGGCTCGAAGGAACTCGGGCGAGGGTTTGGGCAGGCCGGTTCGGCCGGCGTAGCCGTCTTCCAGCGCCACCTTGACGGCATCCGCGCCCTGATCGATCTCCTGGTCGACGGCTTGAAGCGCGGCGTCCGTCGAATCGACGGTCAGATCGCCATACCCGCCGGGCAGGCCCAGCATGCTGCCCGCGGAAATGAGGCGGGCCAACCCCGGATTGCGGCCGATCCGGGCCCGGAGATCGCGGAGGCCGGCGACCTGGCTCGAACTCGTGCTCTCGTCGCGAACCGTCGTGACTCCGCCTGCGGCCCAGGCGCTCAGGTTGGGTTCGCTGAATCCCCGGTGTACGTGGGCGTTGATGAAGCCCGGCAGGATCGTTCCGCCGTGGACATCGATCGTTCGGACGCCCGCCGGCACTCGGACGGCCGAGGCCGATCCGGCGGCGAGGATCCGGTCGCCGGAGATGAGAACGACGGCGTTCTCGATGGCCGGAGCACCTGTTCCGTCGATCAGGGCCCCTCCGACGAGAGCCAGCGTCACGGGCGGGCGGGCGGTTGAAGCCGGTCCCGTCGGAGTCGGCATGTTCACGTCCGATGGTTGGCAGGCCGAGCAGGTCAGGGCAATCGCCGCGAGAACCACGAGCGCGGCCCTCCGGGTGCCGCCGAGTCCCTTTGTTGCGCTCATCCCCGTCATGCTGCCTCGTCCCTCCAGCGTTGGCCGAGTTGCGGAGGGCGGCAATCCATTCCGCGGAGCCTCGGTATCTCAAACCAATACGCGGGCTCGCGGCGTGCGGATCAGCCGGCGCGGCCCCGGCGTTAGTTCCTGAGCAGGGTTTTGAGGGCGGCCTTGACCCGATCTTCGAGACCCGGTCCGACCGTCCGATCGGAAAGCGCGTCTCGCGACGCCTGGCGGGCCTCGCCGGAGGAGTAGCCAAGGGCCAGTAGAGCGGCCACTACCTCGGGTTCGCCCGCGGGCCCTCCCGATCCGCCGGCCGTCGCCGCCGCGATGCCAGCTGCGGACACCTTCTCCTTGAGTTCCAGGCAGATCCTGGCCGCCAGCTTCTTCCCTACTCCGGAGACACTCGTGAGTACAGCCTGATCGTCCGACATGATCGCGAGCTGGAGATCGCCTACTGGTCGTGAGCCCACGATCGCGAGGGCCACCTTGGGACCGACTCCCGTGACCGTCAGTAGCAGCCCGAAGAACCCGAGCTCCTCCGGCGAGCGGAAGCCGTAGAGAGCCTGCGCATCTTCGCGGACCAGGTGATGCGTGAAGAGTTTCGTGCGCTCGCCCGCGCGGACGGCCGTCAGAAGAGCGGGCGCGCAGAAGACGCGGTATCCAACGCCACCCACTTCGACGATCAGCGAGTCGGCGAAGACGGCGCTCACGAAACCGTCGAGCGACGCGATCAAGGCGCTCCTCCTGGCGGCTGTCGGGCTGGGGCTGCCAACCTCGCCCGAATTATGGCCGGAGGCGCCGAGGGCCACACCGGGCAACCGAGAACGGCTACGAAGCTACGACGCGGTCTGCGACTTCGGCCGGTTCGAAGCTCGAGTGGTGGCTTTGCCGTCCGGGCCGACGCCGAGCTTCTCGCGGCGGAGAGCTTCGCGGACGGCCTTCTCGTATGGCGTGACGCCGGATGGCGCGGGTTTGATCGCGGATCGGTCCAGGGCGCCGGTGGGAATTCGCGAGATGGAGCGCTCCCGATTCGCCACGCAGATGGCGATGGCGAGCGCGTCGGCGGCATCGTCCGGCTCCGGGATCTCGGCGAGGCCGAGAACCGCCTGGACCATCCGCTGGACCTGGGCCTTGGAAGCCTGGCCGTGGCCCGCGGTCGCGACCTTCACTTCGTTCGGAGTCGCCTCTCGGACCTCCAGATCGTGGCAGGCCGCGGCGAGGAGCACGACCCCGCGCGCCTGGCCCACGGCGAAGGCCGTCTGGACGTTCTTGGTGAAGAAGAGCCGCTCCACGCCCACGAGCGCCGGATTGTGCAGCTCGATCAGGTCGTTCAGCGCCAGATAGATGGCTTCGAGGCGATCCGGAAGCTCCATGGACGAGGGGGTCTTGATGACGCCGTAGTCGATCGCGCGGAGCCGCGAGCCGGTCCTCTCGACGAGCCCGTAACCCAGCATGGCTGTGCCTGGGTCGATGCCGAGAATGATCATGAGCCGACTTCTCCTGCGGCGAGGTTGACGGCCCGAAACTCCGTCCCGACGGGCCCGAGGCTCACGCGCCGACCTCGGCGAGGATCTCTTCGGGGATCTCGAAGTTGGCGGTCACGCGCTGGACGTCGTCGTGCTCCTCGAGCAGGTCGACAAGCCGCAAGGCCTGGCGCGCCTTCGACGCGTCGAGCTCGATCGTGTTCTTGGGCTGCATCGTGAGCTCGGCCGACTCGATCTTGATGCCCGCCGCCTCGAGGGATCGCCGGACGGCTTCCAGATCCGTCGGCTTCGTGTAGACCTCGACCTGTTCGCCCGAGGAGTCCACGTCGTCGGCGCCCGCGTCGATGGCCAGCAGCTCGAGCTCTTCCGTGTCGCCGCCGGGGGCGAGGAGGATCACGCCTCGCTGCTCGAACTGCCAGGCGACGCTGCCCGGAGCGGCGAGCGAGCCGCCCGCCTTGGTCAGCACCGAGCGCACGTCCGCGGCCGTTCTGTTCTTGTTGTCCGTGGCCGTCTCGACGATGAGCGCGATGCCGCCCGGGCCGTAGCCCTCGTACATGATCTCTTCGAACTGCTCGCCCTCACCGCCGCCGGTCGCCTTCTCTATGGCGCGCTTGATCGTGTCGAGGGGCATGTTGATGGCGCGGGCGCGTTCGACAGCCAGACGGAGACGGAAATTGCCGTCCTGGTCAGCACCGCCGGCGCGCGCGGCGACGGCGATCTCGCGACCCATCTTCGTGAAGACGGCGCCGCGCTTGACATCGTTGGCGCCCTTCTGGCGCTTGATCTGCGACCACTTCGAATGTCCAGACATCGGGCGGAGTATAGCGCCAGTCGGCGGCCCCGAGCCCCTGGTTCGAACGGTTGGGGGCCCAGGTGGTGCCCGCACGCCTACTCCGTTTCGCCGTCCGCGCCTTCCCGGAAAGCCGCTCCGCCGCGAGCCGTAAGCGCCGCCCAGCCGTGCGCGACGCGAACTCGCCTCGCCCCTGGCTCGGGGATATCATGGCCGGACTGCGTTTTCGCACATCTTGCGGCTCTTCCGGCCCCGATTGCACCAAAGGATCGATTGAGCAGATGACAACCAAGAGTGTCGATCTAGCCCACCTCCGAAGCGTCGTCATCGCCGCGCACGCCGGCGCCGGCAAGACGACGCTGGCCGAGAGACTCTTGTTCGAAGCCGGTGCGATAACCCGGCTTGGCCGCGTCGACGACGGCACGGCGAGCCTCGACTACGAGCCCGAGGAGCAGAAGCGGCACCAGTCTCTGTCGCTCGCGGTCGCGGAACTGGACTTCGAGGGCTTTCGAGTCCAGCTGGTGGACACTCCCGGATATGCCGACTTCGCGGCAGAGGTTGTCGAGGGTTTCGCGGCCACGGACGCCGCGGTCCTGCTGATGGACGCGTCGGGGCACGTGGAGGCAGGGCTCGAGAACGCGGTTTCGCTGGCCCGGGCGGCCGGTCATCCCGCGGTCTTCTTCATCAACAAATGCGAGCGTGAGAACGCCAACCCCACGCAGGCCCTCGACGCGCTGCGCACGGCCTTCGGCCAGAAAGTGGCGCCGCT
The DNA here is from genome assembly GCA_963816135.1 of uncultured Chloroflexia bacterium. GTDB lineage: Bacteria > Chloroflexota > Limnocylindria > Limnocylindrales > CSP1-4 > Fen-1039. The sequence goes on along the minus strand of CAWFJD010000017.1, from coordinate 299,664 downwards.
GCAGATCGCGATCGGCGCGGCCGAGAGCTTCACGGGCTTTGTGGACCTGATCCATCGCAAGGCGTACCAGTTCCAGGGCGGCAAGGAGGCCGAGGTCGCGGTCCCGGCAGACCTGGCGGACGAGGTCGCCGCTCGACGCGATCAACTGATCGAGGCAGCGTCGGAAGCCGACGACGACGTGATGACCAAGTACCTCGAGGGCGAGGAGATCACCGACGAAGAACTCGAAGGCTGCGTCAAGAAGGCCGTCAGGTCCGGCCTGGTGGCGCTGGTCCTGGTCGGCAGCGGTGCGAAGGGCATCGGCGTCAAGGCTCTGACCTCCGCGATCGTGCACTTCCTGCCTTCGCCGTCGGAGCTCGGCGAGTTCACCGTGACGGACGCGAAGGGCAAGGAAGTCAAGCTCGTCGCTGACACGGCCGGGCCGCTCGTCGCCCGCGTCTTCAAGACTACGGCCGACCCGTTCGTCGGCCGGCTCACGTTCCTGCGGATTCTCTCGGGGACCATGCAGAGCCAGGCTCCGGCCTGGAACGGCAGCCGCAACGAGCCCGAGCGCATCGGTCAGCTGCTCCTTCTCCACGGCAAGGACCAGGAGACGGTTGGCCAGCTTCATGCCGGCGAGATCGGCGCCGTGGCGAAGCTCACCGTGACGGGCACCGGCGACACCCTCGCCGCCTCTCGAGAGCAGTCGTACGTCCTGCCGCCACTCGACTTCCCGATCCCAACCCTTCAGGTCGCGATCGAACCGCAGACCAAGGCGGACCTCGACAAGATGGGCACGGCGCTCCAGCGCATGCTCGAAGAGGAGCCCTCAGCGCGGGTCATCCGGAGTGAAACCGGCGAGCAGGTCCTCGTGGCAACCGGCGACGCGCACGTCGCGGTCCTGGGCGAGCGCCTCAAGCGCAAGTTCGGCGCGGCGATCATGACCAAGGTGCCGCGCGTGCCCTACAAGGAGACGATCCGCGGCAAGACCCAGGCGCACGGCCGCTACAAGAAGCAGACCGGCGGCCACGGCATGTTCGGCGACGTCTGGATCGAGATCGAACCGAACCACGGCGGCGGAGTCGAGTTCGCCGAGAAGGTCGTCGGCGGCACCGTCCCGAAGAACTTCTTCCCCGGCGTCGAGAAGGGCATCCGCGAAGCGGCGGCCGAAGGCGTGCTGGCGGGCTATCCGCTGAGCGACTTCCAGGCGACGCTCTACGACGGCTCATTCCACCCGGTGGACTCGAACGAGCTCTCGTTCAAGATCGCGGCCTCGATGGCCCTCAAGCAGGGCGTCCTCGAGTGCAAGCCGGCTCTCATGGAGCCGATCATGAACGTGGAGATCCGGATCCCCGAGACGTACATGGGCGACGTCAACCGCGACCTCAACGGACGGCGCGGCCGCGTGCTCGGTATGGACACGCGGGACGGACTGCAGATCATCACCGCCCACGTCCCCCAGGCCGAGCTGTTCACCTATGCCACGGAGCTGCGCTCGCTGACGGGCGGTCGCGGCACCTTCTCGGCCACGCTGGATCGCTACGAAGACGTTCCGCAGCACCTCGCCGACAAGATCATCGAGGCGCACCGCAAGGAAGTCGAGGCGGCCCACAAGGAATAGGGGTCGCGGGACGGATTAGGGGTCCTTCGAGACTCCCAAGGGAAGCGGTTTTCGTCTCGTCGGAGATAGAAGGCGGTTGGTGGCTCTGGTGTGCCAGCATGCCGTTCGACTGAGATGGCCGCCTCGAAGGCAACGAAAACGGGCCCCGCGCCGGCCGGCGCGGGGCCCGGATTCATGTCTGCGGTTGCTCGAACGGGGCACACGGCCGTGCTCGTGCCCACGTCGGTAGGACTCGCAGGGTGACGTCGCGACAGGGCCGGAACCTGTGGTCCGCAAGGGACCGATCCCGACCGGCGGCGCCTCCAAACGAATCGTCGGCGGCTTCTCGCCCGTCTTGAGCCCGTTGGTGCCAACTAGCCCCGCCTGGCTCGGGGGGCGCTGGTCCATCCCAGACACCGAGCCGTGCTAGAGTCAATCAGCCTTGTCGAACCTACCGTCACCGCGTGCGCGCGCGTCCAAATCGCCGTCACTCGCCGCCCTGCTCTCGTTCGTATGGCCCGGCCTCGGTCAGGCTTACGCCGGCCACAGGCGTTCGGCCGTGCTGTTTACGCTGCCCGTCCTCCTCGTCCTGGGCGCGCTCGTCGTCGTCGCCAGCGACGGCCTCAAGGTGTTTGCGGCCCGCTTCCTCGAGCCGCGCTTTGCCTTCATCGCCCTGGTCGTGGTGGTCTTCCTGGGGCTGTGGCGTCTGACCGCGGTCATGAACGCCTTCCGCCAGGGTGACGATCGGCTCCATGGACGCGCCGGTGAACGCTTCGCCCTCGGCCTCCTGCTGGTGGCCATCGTGGCGACGCATGCGGGCGGGGCTTTCTACCTCTGGTCCACCTACACGATGGATACCCAGATCTTCGGCGGTGGTTCGAGCGATCCGGTCGAGCCCGGCATGGCCCCGGTCAGCGGCGATCGGGTGACGATCATGCTCGCCGGTCTGGACGAGTACTCGACGCGAAGCGAGAGCTTGTACGACTCGATCATGGTCGTGAGCTTCGACAAGGCGAGCCAGCACGTGGCGATGGTCAGCGTGCCCAGAGACACGGCCGGCTTCCCTTACTACTTCGGCGGCAACAGCAAGATCAAGATCAACGCCCTGCCGACATATGTCCGCAACGGCTGGGTCAAGTCGCCCGACCAGCCCGTGACGACGCTCATCAAGGAGGTCGGCTATCTGGTCGGCATTCCGATCAACTACTACGCTGTCATGGATCTCGCGAGCTTCTCCAAGATGATCGACATGGTCGGCGGCGTGGACATCAACGCCCCGAATGCGATCAACGATCCGAGCTACGACTGGCTCGACGGTTCGCCCTACGGGTTCCAGATCTCGGCCGGGACGCATCACATGAACGGCCGGATCGCTCTCGCCTACGTGCGGTCCCGCCACGGCTCGGGCAACAACGACTGGCAGCGCGCGGGTCGCCAGCAGCAGCTGCTCGTGGCGCTCGAACAGAAGATGTCGTCGCCTTCGATGATCCTGCAGCTCCCGCAGCTGACGGGCACGGCCGGCTCTCTCGTCCACACCAACTTCCCGGCCGACCAGGTGGCGGGTCTGGTGGCGCAGGCCGACTCGATCCCGGCCGGCAACTACGATCGGTACGTGCTGGGTCCGCCGTACAGCGTCAGCGGCACGAGCTCGACGGCCTACACGAGCTGCCTGAAGCTCGACAAGGTGGCCGCCCTATCGGTCCAGCTGTTCGGCAAGGACAGCGCGTATTACGGCAAGAAGCAGGCCGCCACCTGCTGACCAACCTGCTGACAGCGGGGAGCTATCGCCAGGGCTAGCTCCGCGGCAGCGTCGGCCGGCCGAACTGCCGGACCGCGGCGGCGAGATCGAGCCGGCCCTCGTAGATGGCCCGTCCGACGATCGCGCCAGTGCAGCCGATCGCGCGAACGGCGCTCGATGTCCTCGAGGGTCGTGATTCCCGCCGAGGCGATCACGTCGCCGCGGCCGAGAGCCACCATCGCGGCGAGAAGCTCCAGGTCGGGGCCCTGGAGCAGACCGTCCCGGTCGATGGCGGTCACCACGAACGTGGATGCCCCGAGATCCGCGAGACTCACCAGGGTCCGAGCCGCCGGTTCGCCGACGGCACCGGGCACCCAACCGTGCCCGACAGCGAGTCCATCGCGGATGTCGAGCGCGACCGCTATCCGGCGGGCTCCGAACAGCGTAACCAGACGTCCCACGAGGGCGGGGTCACGAACGGCGGCGGTACCGACGACCACCCGGGCGGCGCCGGCAGTCGAGAGCGGCCTCGACCGCGCCTTCGTCGCGCAGGCCACCGGCGATCTGACAGCTCGCCCGATCCCCTATCGCGTCGACGATCCGGGCGATGACCTCCGTCTGCCGGCGAGCGCCGTCGCGCGCACCGTCCAGATCGACGACGTGGATCCAGGTCGCGCCGGCCTCCACGAAGCTCGCGGCAACCGCGACCGGGTCCGACCCGTAGACGGTTTCGCGGGAGAAGTCGCCTTCCGCCAGGCGGACGACCTGGCCTCCGCGCAGGTCGATGGCGGGCAGCAGCTGGAACTCGCGGCGGTCCGCGGACCCGGCGCGCGGCTCGGTCGTGGCGCTCGGCCCGGCCGTGGCGGCGGCCGCGTGGCCTCGGTCGTCTTGTCGTCGTGGTCTTGTAGCATGCTACTATGTTACTATGCCACGCGGACGACCGCGCAACGGTGACGATCCAACCGCGATTGACGAGGAACCGAGATGAACGCGACGGAAGCATGGCGCGACGAGGCGGCGAGCGAGCTCTTCGAGGCCATCCTCAGACTCCAGACCGTAGATGAAGCGTCGGCCTTCTTCCGGGACCTGTGCACGCTGGGCGAGCTGCACGACCTGGCCCAGCGCTGGGCCGTGGTCCGGCTGCTCGACGAAGGCATGCATTACGCCGAGATCTCGCGCCGGACGGGCGCCAGCACGGCCACGATCACGCGGATCGCCCAATGGCTCCACCACGGAGAAGGCGGCTACTCGCAGGCGCTACGAGCGCCTGAAGTCGTCACCGACCCCGGCGAACGCGGCCCGGACGGCCGGCCGTCCGAACGCGAGCAAGTCCACCGGTCAGGCTCGATGACGAGGCGAATGCGGCTCGCCATTCCGAACAAGGGCCGGCTCGTCGAGCCGACCGTCAACCTGCTCCGCGACGCGGGTCTCGTCTTCGAAGCCGGCGAGCGTGCCCTCGAGGCTCGGGTCCAGAACTTCGATCTGGACATCCTGTTCGTGCGGACGAACGACATCGTCGAGTTCGTCAACGACGGAGTCGCCGAGCTTGGGATCACGGGCCTGGACCTCGTGGCCGAGGCCGAGTCCCAGGTGCCCCAGCTGCGCAAGCTCGGCTACGGTCGTTGCCGTCTCACGATCGCGGTGCCAAACGACTCACCGTTCCGGGCCGCCGAAGATCTCGCGGGCCTTCGCGTCGCCACATCGCACATGTCGCTCACGCGCCGGTTCTTCGAGAAGCGTCGCGTCCCCGTCGAGTGTCATCCCCGTTTCAGGCGCGGCGGAAGTCGCTCCGCGGCTGGGCCTGGCCGAGGCCATCGTCGATCTCGTCTCCACCGGCACCACGCTCGCCGGCAACGGCCTGCGGCCCATCGAGGAAGTCTTCGCCTCCGAAGCGGTTCTTCTGGCCAACGAGACGGCGCTTCGAGAACGCGACGGCGCCCTCGACACGATCCAGACGATGCTCAGCGCCACCCTGGCCGCGCGAAATCGCAAGTACCTGATGATGAACGCGCCGGTCGCCAAGGCGGCAGAGCTCGAGGACCTACTGCCCGGTCTCGAGTCGCCGTCGGTCATTCCGCTGGCCCACGCGGGCATGATCGCCATCCACTCCGTCGTGGATGCCGACGCCGTTTGGGGCCTGCTGCCCAGGCTCAAGGCCGCGGGCGCCTCCGGAATCCTCATCCTGCCCATCGAGAAGCTCGTGCCATGAACACCACCGTCACGCTCCGCCGCCTCGACCTGGCCAGAGCCAAGTCCGATCCCGCCGTCGCGGCCGAGGTCCGCGCGCTCTTCCGGCGCGGCGCGGTTCCGGATCCGCGAGTCCGCGAAGGCGCTCGCGAGATCCTGGCCACGGTCAAGGCCGGTGGCGACGCTGCCGTGCGCGAGGCCAATGTTCGTTTCGGAGGCGGTCGATCCAACGGCTCGCTGCTCGTGGAGCCGGCCGAAATGGCCGCCGCACGGGACTCGCTGACGCCCCGCATCCGTCGCGGGCTCGAGCAGATGATCGACAACATCGCCCGCTTCGCCGAGACGCAGCGACCCCAGACTCGCTGGACCACCATCGTCCCCGGGGTCGAGATCGAGCGCCGCTGGGTCCCGCTGGCGCGCGTCGGCGTCTATGCCCCCGGTGGCTCGGCTCCGTATCCGAGCTCGCTCCTGATGGGCGCGGTCCCGGCGAGAGTCGCGGGCGTGGGCGAGGTCGTGGTTGCGTCGCCGGCTGCGCCGGACGGCAGCCTCGACCCCACCCTGCTCGGCGCGGCAGCGCTGGTCGGAGTCGACGCGTTCATCGTCGCGGGCGGCGCCCAGGCGGTCGGAGCGATGGCGTACGGGCTGCCCGAAGCGGGTATCTGGCCCGTCGACCGGATCGTCGGCCCGGGAAACGCGTGGGTCACCGCGGCCAAGCTCGAGGTCTTCGGCGAGTGCGGCATCGACCTGCCGGCCGGGCCGTCCGAAGTAATGGTCATCGCCGACGGCACGGCCGATCCCGCCCACGTGGCCTCGGACCTCCTCTCCCAGGCCGAGCACGGCCCGGACTCCCCTGCCCTGCTGGTGACCTGGGACGAAGACCTGGCGCGGGCGGTCGAGGTCGAGCTCGCGGCCCAGCTCAAGACGGCTGCCCGCCGATCGATCCTGGAGAAGTCCCTCGCCGCCGGCGCGACGATCGTGATCGCCCCGGACCGCCCCGCGGCGCTGGACTTCGTCAACGGCTACGCGCCGGAACACCTCTCGGTTGTCGTCGAGGACGTCGAGGAAGCGGTGGCGCTCCTCCGCAACGCTGGCTCGCTGTTCGTGGGTCCGTTCGCGCCCGAATCGGCGGGCGACTACGCGTCCGGCGCCAACCACGTCCTGCCGACCGGCGGCCTGGCCCGCTCCTGCGGCGCCCTGTCCACGGAGAGCTACGGCAAGTTCATCCAGATCCAGCGGATCACGCGGAGCGGGCTCGCGTCCATCCGCGACTCGGTCGAGGCGATCTCGGAAGCCGAAGGGCTGATGGCCCACAAACGAGCGGTCGAACTCCGGTTCGAAGAGGCCGTGCCGCGCGAGAATGCCTGCGGCGGAGGGCGAACGATGAGCCGGCTCAAAGACGCGCCATCGCCCGGACGAACCGGCGTCGGCCCAGGATTCCGGCGTGCCGGGCGATCGGGCGGTGCCGACGCTGCCGACGCTGCCGACGTATGTTTGGGAGCCGACAACCGATTTCCTCGCCGCCAGGTACGGCCTTCCACGGGAATCGATCGTCCGCTTCGACGTCAACACCTCGCCGCTGCCACCGGACCTGCGCGACGTTCTCGCGGCGCCATTCGATCCGCTGCTGTCGGAGTATCCGCCGAGCGATTACGCGGGCCTCGTCCGTGCGGCGGCGGAGTCCTACTCCGTCGGCGCCGAGGAGATCCTGCCCACGGCCGGCGCCGACGAAGCCCTCGATCTCACGGCCCGCGCCTTCCTGAGGGAGGGTTCGGTGGCGGTGGTCGCGACCCCTACATACGCGATGTACAAGATCGTGTCCGAGCAGCGCGGCGCCCGGGTGGTGGACGTGCCGCGGCTGGGCTCGGAGCGGGGTTTCGCGCTGGACGTGGACGGCATCGCCGACGCGGCCGCGGCTAACGACGCGGCCTTGATCTGGCTTTGCGAGCCCAACAACCCCACCGGCGCGTTCGATCCGCCGGAGCGAGTGGCGCTTCTGCTCGCCGCGCTCGAAAAGCGAAGCCGGCATGTCGGTCAGCTGCCGCCCGTCGTCGTTGTCGACGAGGCGTACGCCGAGTTCGTGGCTCGGACGACCCTCGGACTACGGTTCGACTATCCGCGTCTCGTCGTCATCCGAACGCTGAGCAAGGCTCACGCTCTGGCAGGGGTTCGAGTCGGCTTCGCAGTCGCGCGGCCGGAAACGCTCGGGCCGATCCTCTCCTACCGCGCCCCCGCGTCGGTCGGGACCGTTTCGGCGGCCCTCGCCGAAGCGGCGCTTCGCCGCCCGGAACTTGCCGCGGCCAACGTCGCTCGCATAGCCGCCCAGCGGGATCGTCTGGACCGCGATCTCAAAGCCCTGGGCTGGCGGCCCTATCCGTCGCGAACCAACTTCATCCTCATCCGTTTCTCGTCCCCGGAGGCCGCCGCGACGACCGCCGAAGCCCTGCTCGTCAGGGGCCTCGTCCCGCGGACATTCGGGGCCGATCACCCGTTCGCCGACTGCCTCCGGCTGACCGTCCGGTCGGAAGAGGAGAACGACCCGCCTCATCGAAGCCGCCAGGGGGATCCAATCGTGAGCAATCAGTTCGGCACCATCGTCGCGTCGGGCAATCGCTCGGCGACCGTCACTCGGGCCACTCGAGAAACCAGGATCACGGTCACGCTGCGTCTCGATGGCAGCGGCGAAACCACGGTGGACACGGGCGTCGGGTTCTTCGACCACCTCCTGAGCGCCATGGCCCACCACGCCCTGTTCGATCTGGAGGTCGAAGCCTCCGGCGACCTGCTCGTGGACGAACACCACACGGTCGAGGACGTCGCGCTGGTCTTTGGCGCGGCCCTCGCCGAGGCTCTCGGCGACCGGGCCGGCATCGTCCGCTTCGGCGACGCCGCCGTGCCCATGGACGAGTCGGTTGCCACGGCCGTCGTGGACGTGGGCGGCCGGCCTTATGCCGTCGTCGACGTTCCCTTCCGGGGCAAGCGAGCGGGCAAGCTGCCGCTCGAGCTGATCGATCACGTCTTCGAGTCGATCGCCCGAACCGGCGGCCTGACGCTCAACGTCAAGGGCCGGGGCCGCAACGACCACCACCTCGCCGAAGCCGCGTTCAAGGCATTCGGACGGGCGCTGCGTGAGGCGACGAGTCTCGATCCCCGCCGAACCGGCACCGCATCCACGAAGGGCGTTCTGGACTGATGGCCGAAAACAACCTGCCGCCGACCCCACGGGTACGCGTCGCCGTCGTGGACTACGGCGCGGCGAACATGGTCAGCATCACAAAGGCACTCGCGGCCGTCGGTGCGGAAGTCTCGGTCGCCACCGACGGCTCCGGGTTCGAGGGCGTGGACGCGATCGTCGTGCCCGGCGTGGGAGCGGCTCGTTCGGCGATGGTCCAGATCGACGCTCAAGGGCTTCGCCAGCCGATCCTCGAGTGGGCTCGGTCCGGAAAGCCGCTGCTCGGCATCTGCCTGGGCCTTCAGATCCTGTTCGAGGCGAGCGACGAAGGCGACGCCGATAGCCTGGGCCTGCTCCCGGGCAGAACGGTCGAGCTTGCCGACGCGCCCACGCTGCCGCACATTGGCTGGAACTCGGTCTTCGTGGGGCGGCCGCATCCGCTGTTCGAAGGCGTGCCGAACTGCTCGTATTTCTACTTCGTGCACTCCTACGCCCCGGCGCCGGCGGACGAGAGCGACGTCCTCGGACGCACCTGCCATGGCCGCCAGTTCGTGAGCGCGGTCGCGAGGGGCAATCTGCTCGGCCTGCAATTCCATCCCGAGAAGTCGTCCGACGCAGGCCTGAAAGTGCTGTCCAATTTCGTCGGGATCGTCGAGGCGGCCCGGGAGGGCCGGCCAATGCCGGTTTCGGGCGCGGCCGCCGGCGAATCCTGGTCCGACCACTCGCCGGAGGTCTGCTGATGCTCGCGCGGCGGGTCATACCCTGCCTGGACGTGGACAAGGGCCGCGTCGTGAAGGGCACGAAATTCGTAAACCTGACCGACGAGGGCGATCCGGCCGAGCTCGCCGAGCGATACGCCCGCGAGGGCGCCGACGAGATCGTCTTCCTCGACATCACCGCGGCCCACGAGCGTCGCGGAACGATGCTCGAGGTCGTTCGCCGGACGGCGAGCCGGGCCTTCGTTCCGGTCACCGTCGGTGGCGGCGTGCGGAGCGTCGAGGAGATGCGCGACGTGCTTCGAGCGGGCGCGGACAAGGTTTCGTTCAACACCGCCGCGGTTGCCACTCCGGAGCTGCTGACGGCCTGCGCGGAGCGGTTCGGCAGCCAGGCGGTCGTGTGCGCGATCGACGCGCGGCAGCTGGCCGGGGTCGAGGGTGGCCAGGGCTCGGCCGCGGATGCTCGAGCCTGCGCTGGGAAGTGGTGACACACGGCGGTCGCAAGCCGACCGGGCTCGACGCCGTCGAGTGGGCTCAACGCGTCGTCGAGCTCGGCGCGGGCGAGCTCCTCGTCACCTCGATGGACCGCGATGGGACCCGCAGTGGCTTCGACACGGCGCTGCTGTCGCGGATCGCGTCGCGTGTTCGCGTGCCCGTGATCGCGTCCGGAGGCGCTGCCGGGCCCGAGGACTTCGTTACGGCCGTTCGTGAGGGCCACGCGGATGCCGTCCTGGCCGCATCCATCTTCCACCGCCGGATCCACTCGATCGCCGCGGTCAAGTCGGCCATGGCGGCTGCCGGGCTGCCGGTCCGGCCGATCGCGGAGACATTCGAATGAGCACGACCTCGATACGTGAGGACGACGTCGCCTGGGGAGCGACCGGACTGGTGCCGGCCGTCGTCCAGGACGTCGCCGACGGCCGGGTCCTGATGGTCGCCTACGTCGACGCGGAAGCGCTCGCGGCCACGCTCGCGACCGGCGAAGTCCACTTCCACAGCCGCTCGCGCGATCGCCTCTGGCGCAAGGGCGAAACGAGTGGCAACGTGCTGCGACTCGTGGATATGGCTCTCGACTGCGACGGCGACGCGATCCTCTTCCGGGCGGATCCGGTCGGCCCGACATGCCATCGAGGAACGCGCAGCTGCTTCGACCCCGTCGACGGAAGGACCGCGGCGACGCACCACGACCGCCGGAGGGGCCGCAGGAGCCGGCCACACGGCTTCGCAGGGCTTCGAGTGGCTCGAGACGCTGTGGGCCACCATCGAGGCCCGCTCGACGGCGGATCCGGCGGAGTCGTACACGGCCCGGCTCGTTGCCAAGGGCGTGTACGGCCCGTCTCGGAAGGTCGCCGAAGAGGCCGTCGAAGTTCTGATGGCCGCCAAGGACGACGCCGTGGCCGAGGCATCGGCTCCGGCAGACCGGCCGGCCACGATCGACGCGCTTGACCGGCGAAGTCGCCGACCTGCTGTATCACACCCTCGTCGTGCTGCGCGAGCGCGGGCTGCCGCCGGCCGCGGTGATCGCCCGGCTTCGCGAGCGCCACAAGTTGTAGCCAGGCCGCCCGCCAGAGAGTGGCCGCCGAGAGTGGCCGACGTCAGCTCTTCAGCCGGCCGATTCGGAGGTTCTTGCGACCGGCCCGCATGACCAGGTAGCGGCCCGCGACCAGCGCCGGCACGGCGCTCTCGGGCGCCGTCACGCGCTCGTCGTTGAGCGTCAGGCCGCCCTGCTGGATGGCCCGTCGAGCCTCGCCGTTGGAGGTGTACTGGCCGCTGACGATGGCGATCCGAAGCGCGCCGCCGGCGAGATCGTCCGCGACGAACTCGAAGTTGTCGACGTTCTTGAAGAGCTCTTCGAGGATCTCCGGGTCGCGGATCGGTTCCTTGGAGAACGCCGCCTCGCTGACCTGGACAGCCTTGCGGGCTTCGTCTTCGCCGTGGACGCGGGCGGTGATGTCGTAGGCCATCGCCCGCTGCGCCGCTCTGGCTTCCGGATGTGCGGCGAGCTCCGCCTCCAGCTCCTCCACCCGCGTCCGAGGGAACAGCGTGAACGTCCGCAGGAACTTGCCGATGTCGCGGTCGTCCGAGTCGAGCCAGTACTGGTAGAAGGCGTACGGGCTGGTCCGGTTCGGATCGAGCCAGACGCTGGTGCCCGCTGCCGTCTTGCCGTACTTGGCGCCGCTCTCGTTGGTCAGAAGCGGATAGCTCAGGCCGTAGGCGAGGTCCTGGGTCTCCGGCGTCCCGAATTCCTTGCGGATCAGCTCGAGGCCGGCGGTTATGTTGCCCCACTGATCCGCGCCGCCCATCTGCATCTCCACGTGGCCGACTCGGTAGAGATGCAGGAAGTCCGCGGCCTGGAGGAGCATGTAGCTGAACTCGGTGAAACTCAGGCCCGCGTCGAGGCGGATCTGGACCGAATCCTTGGCCAGCATGTACGGCACGGTGAGGTGCTTGCCGATGTCGCGCAGGAATCGCAGCAGCGAGTACGAGCTGAGCCACTCGTAGTTGTCGACAAGCTCCGCGCCGAAGGAGCCTTCGAAGTCGAGGAACCTGGTGAGCTGCGCCTGCATGCCGACGATGTTCTCCTCGACCGTCGGCCGGCTGAGCAGCAGCCGCTCGCTCGATCGGCCGGACGGGTCGCCGATCATGGCCGTCCCGCCGCCGACCACGATCACGGGAATGCCACCGGCCCGTTGGAGGTGGATCAGCCCGAAGATCGGCACGAGCGAGCCGATATGGAGCGAGGGTCCGGTGGGGTCGAAGCCGTTGTAGCCGCGGATCGGCTCGTTGGTCGCCAGGCGCGTCTCGAGGCCGTGGCTGTACTGGTGGACCATGCCGCGCCAGCGTCAGCTCGTCCAGCAATCCAGCCAGACCCGCGGACGGCTGCCGGTCGCGTCCTTCGGTTTCGCCAGTCAGGGCCATGCCGTAATCGCTCCTTTTCGTAACGCCCGCAGTGGACCCAGGCGTCCGAAGACGCGGCGGGAGGGGTGAGTAGGCCGCCGGTCCACGTATGCTATCTTGCGAGCCGTCATGCAGACCAGCCTGGCCCGACGCGAACGACGTCGGCGAAATGGATCGGGCACTCACCGGAGGGGCGGTGGTGCCGGTAGCAAAATCGCCGTCGTTCTGCCGCTTCTCCTTCTCGCCTCGTTCTTCGCCCTCAGCTTCGTGACGTTCGCGGGCGCCGTCTCCGTGTACTCGTCGTACAGCAACGGACTCCAGGATCCCAGGGCCGCGCTCGAGAGCATTCCCTACAACCAGCAGACCATCCTCTACGACCGCACGGGCACCCACCAGCTCGCGGCCTTCGGTTCCGAGAACCGGCGCGTCCTGAAGTTCTCCGACATCCCGAACACCGTTCTCGACGCGACCACGAGCGCCGAAGACAAGACCTTCTGGAACAACACGGGCTTCGACCCGGCCGCCATCCTGTCGTCGCTCCGCGACGCCGTCTCCGGCCATCCTCGCGGCGCGTCGACGATCACCCAGCAGCTCGTCCGAACCGTGCCCGGCATTCTGCCGCCGTCCACGAGCACGGTCGACCGCAAGATCAAGGAGATCATCCAGTCGGTCAAGCTGACCCAGGAGTATCCGGGCGACTCCGGCAAAGAGGCGATCATCACCGCCTACCTGAACATCAACTACTTCGGCAACCAGAGCTACGGCATCGCGGCCGCCGCCACGGACTACTTCGGCATCACGGATCTCTCGAAGCTCACGATCGCCCAGGCCGTCATCCTGGCCGCGGTCCTGCAGGCGCCCTCCGCATACGACCTCGTCGCCAACGCGACGGACCAGGGCGGGACACTGGTCGTGGGCAGCGAGACGGCCATCGTCCAGCGCCGCAACGGCATCCTCGAGGACCTGCGACGCAACAACAAGGACGGGCTGCTGCGGGGCAAGTACACGGACGCCGAGCTCGTCGCCGCCGAGCAGGAACCCGTCATCCTTCACCCCGCGTATGTGCCCCGGATGGTCGCACCCCAGTTCGACCTCATGGTCCGACAGCAGCTGGCGGACCTGCTGTGCGCGCAAGGACACGGATCCCGCCGATTGTGCCGAGGTGGATTCGGGCGGCCTCAAGGTCATCACGACACTCGACTGGAACATGCAGAAGTCCGCCGAGAAGTGGTTGAAGGCCTATATCGAGGGCCCGAACCAGGGCAGCAAGGCAGCTGACATCGCCTATCTTGCCGATCTCGGGATCACGCCCAAGAGCGACGCATACAACTACACCCGGATCATCGGCCCGAGCTCCACGAGCAAGAACGGCCTGCAGACCGGCAACATCCACAACGGAGCCCTGATCGCCCTCGACTATCGGACGGGCCAGGTGCTCGCCTACGCCGGCAGCGCCGACTTCTACGCCAAGCCGGTGAAGGATCCCGCCAAGCCCGGGTCCAACCTCTTCGATCCCGAGTACGACGTCCTCTCGTCGGGGATCGGCAGGCAGCCGGGCTCGGCCTTCAAGCCGATCAACTACCTGGTCGGCATCCAGGACACCAAGCTCACGGCGGCCTCGATGTTCATGGACGTGGCCACGAACTTCGGCGGCGGCTACACGCCTCATGACGCCGACAACTTCGAGCGCGGTCCCGTCCGCCTCCGCGAGGCTCTCCAGTACTCGCTCAACATCCCAGCCGTGAAGGCGGCCTCGATCAACGGCGTCGCCCACCTGATGCAGCGTGCCCAGGAGTTCGGGCTTCAGTTCCCCGATAACGCCAACCCGGGCGTCTCCGTCGGGCATCGGAACCGTGGAAGTCCGGCCCGCGGATCTCGTTTCCGCATACGGCGCGATCGCCAATTCGGGGAGCCTGGTCGAGCGGAACATGATCCTGTCCGTCACGGACTCGAAGGGCAACGCCCGTCCCGGTCGGCGTGCCGGTGACCACTCACCCGTCCACGCCCGCAGGCGAGTTACGTGATGACCAACATCCTGGCGGGCAATACGGACCCGACCCAGAACAACTGGTGGAGCCAGTACAAGCTGACCGAGGGCAAGACCCGCCGGCCCGCGACCCTCAAGACAGGCACGAGCGACCAGACGGAGGACCTCTTCGCGGTCGGCTACACGGCCCCGCCTAACGATCCCGCCGGCCACGCGATCGTCGCCGGAGTGTGGGCGGGCAACAGCGACCGGGCGCCCGGAAAAGCGGTCATGTCCCTGGAGCTGGCCGCGCCCATCTGGCACGCCTTCATGCAGGACGCGACGGCCGGCACGCCAGTCACCGACTTCCGGCAGCCCGACGGCGTCACCTGGGCGACGGTGGACGCCAACAGCGGCATGCTCCCCGGCCCCTACACCACGCAGACGGTCCGCGAAGTCTTCATCGACGGGACCGTCCCGAACCAGGTCGACAACACCAAGATGCCCATGGACGTCGACAGCGCCACCAACACGCTGTGGACCTGGGACTGCCCGGGAACGAAGGTGACCAGCGGCTTCCTGGACCTCAGTCAGGTCGACGCCAACAACGCCAACTGGCAGAAGTACGACCAGACCTGGATTCAGCGCGCCCAGAAGGGTGTGGGCGTCAGGGGCGGCCCCAACAACGGGGCCACGATGTACTTCTACGAAACGGGCTTCTGGACGCCTTTCGGCCAGACCTGGGGAGCCCCGTTCGCGCCGACCACGACCTGCACTTCGAACACGGGAACGCCGCCGCCATCGATGAGCCCATCCCCCACTCCGACCGAGTCGCCGACACCGGCTCCGACGGCGGCGCCGACGCCCACCGAAAGGCCCACCCCCGCGCCGACACGCACTCCCAGGCCCACGGCAACGCCCGCCCCCACGGCGACGCCCGCGCCTACGGCAACGCCGACGCCCACGCCGGCGTTTACCCCGGTTCCGGCCGCCAACCCCTCGGCCGCAGGCTAGGCCGTCCGCTTCCGCTGCAACAGGGTTCTCATGAGCTGGCGGGCGTCTCCAAGCTCGGGCAAGTGCAGCGCCCATGACCAGGCCAGGTAGACCGCCGAACCGACGATGCCACCCGCGGCGAGGTCGAGCAGTCTCGCGAGAAAGCCCGCCGAGCCGCCGGTCCACTGCTCGACGAACTTGAACGCCAGCAAGGCGGCCGCCGAGCAGACGACCGCACCGCCGGCGAACAGCCGCCGAATGGCGGACCATCGGCCGCAGGTCGAAGCCGATCCGGCGCTCCATGAAGGCGACCAGCAGTCCGACCTCCGCCCATGCCCCCAGGCTGATTGCCAGCGCGAGACCCTCGAGCTTGAAGATCGGGAAGAGCAGGATGGCGGAACCCACGTCCACGGCGACGGCCACCAGGGCCGCGGTGACCGGCGTCCGCGTGTCCTTGCCGGCGTAGAAGATCGGGGCCATCAGGGCGATCAGGACGTGGGCGACGAGGCCCACCAGGAAGACGATGAACACGGGCGTCATCGTCGTCATGTTCGCCGCGGTCACCGAGCCGTACCTGTACAGGAATGCCAGCATCGGCGTCGCCAGGGCGAACATGAGCCCGGTCAGCGGTATCACCACGAACAGGAGCATCCGGAGCGACTGGTCGACGAGGGCCCGGAATCGCTCGTTGTCGCCCCGGGCGATGGCCTGAGAGAGCGGCGGCAGCAGGACGATGCCGAGTGGGACGCCGATCAGCCCCACGGGGATCTGAAGGGCCGTGAAGGCGTCCGTGTAGATCGACAGGCTGCTCTTGTCGATCGGTCACCGCGAAGTACGTGAAGACGAAGAAGACGAGCTGCGTCGCGCCCAGGCCAAGGGCTCGTGGCGCCATCAGAACCAGCGTCTCCCGAACCGCGGGGTCGTGGTAGTCGAGCACCGGCTGCCACAGGCCGGCCTCGCGCACGGCGCGGAGCCTGCGTGAGCACGTGACCGCCGGCGCCGACGATCACCCCGATCGCGAGGGCGTAGATGCCGAAGAACGGCGTGAGCGCGATCGCGGCGACGATGATGGCGATGTTGTAGACGTTGGGCGCAAGCGCGGGCGGACCGAACACGCCGACCGAATTGAGTCCGGCGGCGAGGACCGCTCCGAGGCCGAGGAGCACCGGCGAGAGCAGCATGATCCGGGTCAGGCCGATCTCGAGGTTGAGCAGGTTGGGGTCGCTATTGGGGGCAAACGCGCCAATGAATGACGGCGTGGCGAAGTAGAGCAGGACCGCCAGCGGGGCGAGCACCAGGAGCATCAGGTTGCCGATGGTGGAGATGAGCCGGCGAGCCCGCTCCTCCTCGCCGTTGGACAGCAGCCCGGACGCGACCGGCACCAGCGCCGACCCGATGGCTCCCGCGGCGACGAGCTGGAAGAGAAAGTCCGGGATGCGGAAGGCGGCCCAGAATGCCGAGAGGCGGCCGTCGTCGAAGCCGAACTCCGCGCCGAAGACCGACGTCCTGGCCCAGCCGAGAACCCGCGCCAGCACCACTCCCAGCACGACCATGAGACCGGCCACGGCTATGGCCCGGCCACTCAGCCTGGCGGCGGAGCGGGCCGATAGATCCGAGGTCGCCCCGTCGCCGGACAGGACCACGTCGCCGGCCACGGCCACCGGAGTGGCCAGGACGCCGCCCGAATCGCGGAGCGGCGGCCGCGGCCGGCCGGGTCGTGGTGGCGGCGCATATCGCCGAGGATCGGCAGGGCGCGGCTGGATCGGCGGCCGGCCCGGTGCCGCCGCTCGCGTTGCGTGGCCGGGGCCTCTGGCCTGGCGTCCTGCGGCCGTGGCTCCACTGCGCGCGCTGCCTCGGGCCTCCAGAGCGACTCCTCCGAGCGGGATGGCTGCTGCGCCGGCTGCGCGGGCCGTGCGGGTGGCGTGGACGACACGGAGCCGACTCCGCCGGACGCGGCTCCGGAGCGGGCGCGTCCGCGATGCCGCGGCGACCCGGTCCGTGGCTGCCAGCGTGGTCCCCGGGGCGACTCATCGGCGGGTCGATCGTCCGCCCGCTCTTCTCCGTCGGGCCGTCGGTCGCTCATCGGAAGCGACGGGCCACGCGCCAGCCCAGCCCCAGGAGGGCGTTCGGCGCGTATTCGTGGGCTCGGACGCGAACGACTCCCTCCGCCCCGAAACCGCGCTTGAATTCGTACAGGTTCCAGAGCGGATGGCTCTCGTCCTGGGGGATTCCGGGCGCCGAGGCGATGTCGACGCCGCCCAGGTCGTAGTGCGTGAAGCCCGAGCCCGCGGCCCAGCGCATGATCTCCCACTGCAGCAGGTGGTTGGCCCGCGTCTTGCGCATCTCGGCATCCTCGCGGGACCCGGCCGCGAATGACAGCAGGGTCTTGCCGCAATGGAGGAGCAGGACGCCGGTATCGCGTCGGCCCACGCCCGCGAACCAGAGGCTCGCGATGCCGGCGATACCCAGCCGGCGCCACTGGTCCAGCTCGTACTCGCGGCTCCGGACGATGAAGCCCTCGCGGCGTCCCGTGGCCGCGTGCATCTCGAAGAACTCGCCGAGCGCCGCCTCTCGGACGCTGTCGTCGGCCATGTCCAGGCGTTCGGCCGTCACGCCGGCCCGGCGGGCCTTGTTGATGTTGCGGGCCGTGCTGTCGCCGAGCAAGCGCGTGCTGGGCTTCGTCCGTCGGTTGCAGCGGGATGAGCATGGCCGTCCGCGAGACCTGCACGTCGTGCCGGGCCGGCCTGAAGCCGCCGCCGGCGAGTGCTCCGGCCTCGTCGCTACCCTCGTCCCAGGACGGGTCGATGGTCAAGGTCACGGAGCCTCGAGCGCGAGCCAGGCGTCGCAACCCGGCGAGAGCGAGAGACGCCGTGGCGGCGTTTCGTTCGAGGAGAATGGGGCCGCGCGGGGCGTAGTGGACGCGGAGGCGCGATATGCCGGGGCGTCGGACGATCGAGCGCTCCTGCACCGAACAGAGCGCCACCGGACGGCCCTCGGATTCCACGACGTAGCGCAGCGGCGTCCAGCCGAGGTTCCGCTTCAACTCGCCCCAGGCATGCGACTGGAACGCATCCCCGGCGGCGCTCCGCACGGCCAGGTCGTCCCAGTCGGACGGCGCCCAGTCCCGGGCGTCGATCAAACGCGCGGAACCGGCCGCATGCAGAGACGCCGCGGACCGTGTCGCCAAGAAGACTCCTCCAAAGAAAGCTCGCGACGCTGTCTGTCAGCGCGATTGTCGCATCCCGGTCCCGGCGCTGCGGGTGGCCAGGGGCAGCCCCGGCACGCCCCGCCCAGGCCCGAGCCGCGCTAGAACGTCACGATCGTGGCGCCGTCGCCGCCCTCTCCCCGCTCCCCCGGCCGCCACGACTTGACGAGCGGGTGGGCAGCGGCATGATCCCTGACGGCATCGCGGAGCGCGCCGGTGCCCAGGCCGTGGATCACGAGCGCCTTGTCGAGACCCGGCCAGCGAGGCGTCGTCGAGGTAGCGGTCCAGCACCTCCAGCGCCTCCTGGACCTTGGCGCCACGCAAGATCCAGCGACGAGGCCACCGTCCGAGCGCGCTCGAACTGGAGCCTCGCGGCGGAGCCTGAGCCGCCCGCCAGCCCACGCTCCGCGCGGCCGCTCCGCGCGGCAGCCGCCTCTGGGTCACCGCCCGAAGCGGGCTCGAGGTCCTCCACCGACACCGAGATCCGCATGCCGCCGGCCTCGAGGCTCGCCCGCCGGCCGCTCTTCTCCAGGGCCACGATCCGGCCTTCGGCGCCGTTGTGCGTGCGCGCCCGCATTCCCGTTCGCCAGGCGATCGGCCCGGAAAGGGCCGGGCGAGGCGCCTCGGCCTCGGGAGCCGGCAGACGTTCCAGCTGGGCCTGGGCCCGCTCCATGTCCTCGTCGAGGCTTCTGCTGCGTCAGCGTCTCGCGCTCGAGCTTCCGGCGGATTCCTGCGACCTCGGCGCGAACTTCGTCGACCAGCCGTTCGGCCTCGTCGCGAGCCGCCTTCGTCGATTCGTCGCGCTCGCGTCTCGCGCGACGCCGCTCGTCGTCCGCGGCGAGGAGAGCGGCCCGGGCCTTGTCCTCGGCCTCGCGCGCCCGGCTCAGGGCCTCGGCCGTTTCGATCTGCGTGGCCTTGATCGAGGCGAGCGTCTCCTCGAAGGCCTGCTGCTCGTCGGTCAGCCTGGATCGCGCATCGGCCACGACGGCCGCGGGCAGGCCGAGCCGTTCCGCGATCGCGAACGCCTGGCTCTGGCCGGGCAGGCCGATCGTGAGCTTGTACGTGGGTCGGAGCGTCTCGACGTTGAACTCGACCGAGGCGTTGCGGGCTTTTGGCGTGGTATGCGCGTAGAGCTTGAGCTCGGCGTAGTGAGTCGTGGCCGCGATCAGCGCCCCGGACTTGATGAAGTGGTCCAGGAGCGCCTGCGCGAGGGCCGATCCTTCCGTCGGGTCCGTGCCGGCGCCCAGCTCGTCGAGCAGAACCAGGCAGTTCGGACCCGCGCCCTCGACGATCCGGACGATCGAGCGCAGGTGGCCGCTGAACGTGGAGAGCGACTGGGCCACGGACTGCTCGTCGCCGATGTCGGCGAAGATGTTGTGGAGGATCGGCAGCTTGGTGCCCGCGTCGGCGGGAACGTGGAGCCCCGATTGGTGCATCAGGCTCAAGAGCCCGAGCGTCCGGAGGGCGACGGTCTTGCCGCCGGTGTTCGGCCCCGTGATCAGGAGGGCCGTGTATTCGCCGCCGAGCCGGATGTCGACCGGGATCACGTGGCCCGACAGACCCGGATGCCGCGCGCCGAGCATGACGATCTTCCGAGCGGTCGGTTGATCTCGGCCGCGAGGCCGTCCATCTCTTCGGCGAGCCGTGCCTTGGCCGCCCAGAAGTCGAAACGGGCCAGGGCCTCGAGCGTCTCCCGCAGAGGCTCGACCTGGGCGGCGACCAGCATCGAGAGCTCGTCGAGAATCCGTTCGATCTCCGCCTGCTCCGCGAGCTGGGCTTCGCGCCAGGCGTTGCCGAGCTCGACGGCGACGATCGGCTCCACGAAGAGCGTCTGGCCGCTGCCGGAAGCGTCGTGGACGATGCCCTTGACCTTGCCGCGGGCATCGGCTCGGATCGGGATCACGTAACGGCCGCCGCGCAGGGTGATGATCGGCTCCTGCAGGCTGCCCGCGAGCTCGCCCGAGTGGATGAACTGGTCGAGCCGGCTGCGGAGACGCTCGTAGGCGATCCTGACCGCCCTGCGGAGGCCGCCGAGGCGCGGAGAGGCCGTATCGAGCAGCTCGCCCGTTGGATCGAAGCTTCGCTGCAGGGCGCTGCGGAGGCTCGGAAGCCCGTGGATCTCGCGCGCAAGGTCGCGCAGCAGCGGCCGGCGCTCGCCGCTCAGTGCCTCGGCCAGACGCGAGGCCGCCTCGATCGTGGTCGCGATGTCCAGGAAGTGACCCGGATCGAGGCGGCCGCCTCTGGCCGCCCGCTCGATCCACGGCCCGATGTCCTTGCTTCCGCCGATGCCGGCGCCGGGATGATCGGCCACGAAGGAGCGCGTCTGGCTCGTCTCCTCGAGGCCGCGGGCCACGATCACGGGATCGGTCGAAGGCTGGAGGGCTTCGGCGAGCCGCCGGCCGGGCGGAAAGCCGGTGGCCGCGGCCAGCCTCGCCCGGACCAGAGGGAACTCGAGGAGCGCCTGGGATCGCTGGTCGATGCCCGCAGAGCCGGCAGGATCGGTCGATACGACGGTCATGAAGCCGTCTCCGCCGTCGGATCGACGGACCGACGCCGGGAGGATCGACCGGAAGCCGACGGACCCGACACGGACGCGTTGCCGGGAACGTAGAAGCGCCACGGGCGGCTCAGCCAGGGTTCGGGTGCGTAGTCGATGCCCAGGCGCGGTCCCGTCTCGATCGGCAACGCCTCACCGGCGGGCGCGGCCTCGAGCCGGAGGTCGGCGGCTCGGGTCGCACAGATCGACTCCGTTGTCCGCTCGGGTGATCGAGAAGGCGTCGCAGACGAGACCGGGCCCCGACGCGAGCCTCGCCTCGACGATCGCGCGGGTGACCGGCTCCACGATGGCCCCGCCGGCACTGTCCGGACCGCGACGCGAGCGGGCGCGGAGCCGCCGCTGGCTTCGGGCCAGGCGCATCTCGTCGATGCCGGCAATCGGCTCGACCGCGCGAATCAGCACGGCCGCGGGTTTGCCATCGGGTTCGGTCACGACGTTCAAGCAGTTGTACATCCCATAGACAAGGTACACGTAGGCTCGACCGGGCGGGCCGAACATGATCCCGTTTCGAGGAGTCATCCCGGCCCGGGCGTGGGAGGCCAGGTCTCCCTGCCCGATGTAGGCCTCCACTTCCACAATGCGGCCGACACGGGCATTCGGACCACTGCCTCGAACAAGCCGGACGCCGATCAGGGCACGGGCGGCCAGGAGCGTGTCGCCCGCGAGCAGTTCGACGAGCAGCGCCCGACTCGGCCCCGCGGAGCCGGTCCCGGGACCGGAGCTCTTCGTCATCCTATGCCCGCAGGCGAGCGCCCAGATCCGCCTGGAGACCGGCCTGGACACCCGCCACGGCCGCGTCCACCTCCGCTTCGGTGAGGGTCCGGTCGCGCGCACCGAAGACGAGCCGGTAGGCCAGGCTCTTCTCGCGAGCCGCCAGCGGCGCGCCACGGTAGAGGTCGAAGAGGCGCACGCCGCGCAGCAACTCGCCGGCGTGGCGACGGATCGTGGCCTCGACCTCGGCCGCGGGACGCTCGCCGGCCACGATGATGGCCAGGTCGCGATCCACTTCCGGGATAGCGCGGGATCGGCTCGACCTTCACCCGCGGCAGGTTTCCCGTCATCAGGTCGCGGATGGCCAGCTCGGCCACGATCACGCGTTCGGAGCGCAGATCCCAGCGCGCGAGCGCGTCCGGATGAAGCTCCGCGACACGGCCGTGCAGGTCGCCGGCGGCCCGCGCTGGCCACGAGCGCGCGGCCCGGATGGGTCGGATAGCCGCGCCGGTCCGGGGACGTATGTCGGGCGGCGGGAGCCCGAGCCGCCGGCAGAGCAGCTCGACGAGGCCCTTGGCGTCGTCGAGGTCGTAGCTCCGGGCCGGTCGATTCCAGCTCGGCGGGCCGGCGTAACCGGACAGGAGCAGCGTCAGGCGATCCCACTCGCGAGGCGTCCCGTCCGCTGGCCGAGTCCATATCCCTTGCCCATCTCGAAGATCGCGACGTCAGTCGCGGCCCTGACGCTCGTTTCGAGCTCAGAACGTCGAGCAGGCTCCCGACCAGCTGCCGGCGCATGACCGATGCTCCGACGAGAGCGGGTTCGTGATGGTGATCGGGCGCGGGACGACTCCGTCCGTCGATCGGGCCAGGCGAGCTTCTCCTCGTCGGCCGGGTCGATGAGCGCGTGCGTGACCACTTCGGTCAGGCCCGCGCCGGCGAGCGTCTCGCGGACCACGTTCCTCGACGGCAAGCGGATTGGGACGGTAGGCGGGCATGAGCGTGTCGGGCAGGTGGGCGGGCGTCTTCTCGTAGCCTCGGACGCGGGCCACTTCCTCGGCCACGTCCGCCTCGACGACGAGGTCCCGGCGCCAGGTCGGGCACCAGCGCCACGAGCACCTCGGCATCGTCCGAGATCGACCCGCAGCGGCTTGGGCTCGACCGCCACCTGGATCTCCGTCCGCCCGCGAACCTCCTCCGTCTCGATGCCGACGAGAGTCAAGCAAGGCGCGCTGATCGGCGGCCGGAATCTCGCTGCCGATCAACTTGCCGACGCGAGCCGGCCGGAACGCCAGCCGCGCCGGCGCCGGCTCGTTCGGCGCCGTGTCGACTCTGCCCTGGGCGCACACGCCGCCGGCCCAGGCGAGGGTGAGCTGAGCCACTCGATCGGCTCCGATCCGGGCGAGCCTGGGACTCCTGGCCCTTCTCGAACCGGAGGCTGGCCTCGGACCGAAGGGCGTAGCGGTGACCGGTCCGGCGGATGCTGACCGGGTCGAAGACGGCCGACTCGATGGCGATCTCGGTGGTGTCGTCGGCGATCTCGCTGTCGGCGCCGCCCATGACGCCGGCGATGCCGATTGGCCCATGCGGGTCGGCGATGATCAGCGTGTCGGCTGTGAGCTCGCGGACGACGTGGTCCAGCGTCTCGAGCCGCTCGCCCGGCGCGGCGCGGCGAACGATGATCGTGCCGTCGTGGACCGCCGCGCCGTTGAAGGTGTGGGTCGGCTTGCCGAGCTCGAGCATGACGTAGTTCGAGGCGTCCACGACGTTGCTCACTGGCCGCATGCCGGCGGCCTGGAGTCGCATCTGGACCCAGTCCGGCGACGGGCCGATCTTCGCGCCGCTGATCCAGCGGCCGACGAACCGGGTGCAGAGCTCCGGCTCGCGAACCTCCACGCGCAGGTGCTCCCCGACGGGTCCGCCGGCCTCTTCGACGCGTATCTCCGGCCAGCGGACCGTCTGGCCCGTGGCCGCCGCCACTTCACGAGCCAGCCCGATCAGGCAGAGCGCGTCGCCGCGGTTCGGCTTGACGTCCACGTCCAGCACGACGTCGCCGTAGAGGTCCGAGAGCTGGACGCCGAGGGTCGTCTCGGCCGGGAGGATCAGGATGCCTTCGGCGTCGCTGGTGATATGCAGCTCGTCGCCGGAGCAGAGCATCCCCTCGGAGGCGATGCCCATCTTCTCGGTCC
The DNA here is from genome assembly GCA_963816135.1 of uncultured Chloroflexia bacterium. GTDB lineage: Bacteria > Chloroflexota > Limnocylindria > Limnocylindrales > CSP1-4 > Fen-1039. The sequence goes on along the minus strand of CAWFJD010000017.1, from coordinate 275,759 downwards.
GCTCGATCCGTCGATCGCCCGGCAGCACCGCGCCCGGCAGGGCCACGGGCACACGCTGGCCGGGGGCGATGTTGTTGGCGCCGCAGACGATGTGGAGCGGCTCGCCCTCGCCGATGTTGATCGTCGTCAGATGCAGGCGGTCCGCGCGAGGGTGATCGTCAACCGTGAGGATCTCGCCGACGACGACCTTTCGCCAGTCCGAGCCCCACTGCTCGACGCCCTGGACTTCCATGCCCAGCAGGGTCAGGCGTTCGGCGAGTTGCTCGGGGGTCAGCTGGATGTCGACGTAGTCGCGCAGCCAGCTCAGCGGCACTCTCATCGGAACTGCTCCAGGAAGCGGAGGTCGTTTTCCAGGTAGTAGCGAAGGTCCGGCACGGCGTGGCGCAGGTTGGAGATGCGCTCGACGCCCATGCCGAAGGCGAAGCCCTGGTACTTCTCCGGGTCGATGCCGCCGTACTGGAGGACGACCGGGTGGACCATGCCCGCGCCCAGGATCGTCATCCAGCCGGTCCTGGAGCAGGCCGGGCAGCCGACGCCGCCGCAGACGACGCACTCGACGTCGAACGCCACCGACGGCTCCGTGAATGGGTAGTAGCCGGGCCGGAAGCGCGTCTTGCGCGGCCCGAAGAGGGCGTGGGCGAACTCGTCGAGCAGACCCTTCAGGTCCGCCATCGACGTGCCCTCGTCCACCATCAGCCCTTCCACCTGGAAGAACTCGAAACCGTGGCTCGCGTCCACCGCTTCGTAGCGGAAGCAGCGGCCCGGCAGCAGCGCCCGGATTGGCGGCTTGGTCGACTGCATGACCCGGATCTGGCCGGGGCTCGTGTGGGTCCGCAGCAGGTGGCCCGGGATGTCCACGTAGAGCGTGTCCCAGAGGTCGCGGGCCGGATGATCCGGGGCGATGTTGAGCATCTGGAAGTTGGTGAGGTCGTTCTCGACCTCGGGGCCTTCGTAGACCACGAAGCCGAACTGGCCGAAGACCTCGGCGATCGCCTCGATCGTCTCCGGGATCGGCATGCAGACTGCCGCGCTCGATGCGGCCGGCCGGGCAACGTTACGTCGACCGCCTCCGCGGCCAGCCGCGCTACCTGGACCTGCTCCCGCAGATGACGTGCCGCGAGCGGCGAGCGCGGCCTTGACCGACTCCCCCACTTCGTTGGCCACGGCCCCGACGCGCGGCCGATCCTCCGCCGGAAGCGCGCCGATGCCGCGAAGGACGGCCGTCAGCTCGCCCTTCTTGCCCAGGTACTGGATCTGCAGCGCCTCGAGGGCCGCGGGATCGGCCGTGGCGGCTATCTCCTCGAGCGCCTTCGCCTGCAGCCGGTGCAGGTCGCCGCTCAGTGTCTCGAAGTCCACTCTTGCCGTGCCTCGTTCCATTACTGCGTCGGGCCGCCGACCGTTTGCCTCGACAGTCTCAGTACCGGGAATCATGAACCCTCGATCGTGCGCGTCCGGCACGGACACGAGGACGAGTCGAGGGCTCGCGGTACCACCCCGCTTCCCTGCCTTCCTTGCGTCCGGCAGAGCGCTTGTTGCCACCTTGTGGCGGGCCCGATATCGGGGGCCGGCCGGATCGCCTACCGCCGGGCAGCGCCGGGTTCAGCGATCGGCTCGGGAGTGAACCGACGGGATCGATCCGAGCGGGCTTCCAGTCTGCGACCCGCTCTCCCTGGAGGATCTCGATCGAGGCACGGGCCTCGATCTCCGTCTCTTCTCCGTCGATGCCGGATGTTCGGCCGGTCCGTTATGCCGGGCCGGTCAGAAGCGGCCTAGGCCTTGGCCAGGGCCGCGATCGAGGCGAAGGCGGCGGCGTCGCGGACAGCCAGGTCGGCCAGGATCTTGCGATCGAGATCCACCTTGGCGGCCTTGAGGCCGGCGATCAACTTGCCGTAGGTCAGGCCGTTGAGGCGAGCCGCGGCGTTGATGCGGATGATCCACAGCTCGCGCATCTGGCGCTTGCGCTGCTTGCGGTCGCGAGTCGCGTACGCCATCGCGTGGAGGGCGGACTCGTGAGCGCGCCTGATCAGGCGCGAGTTCGTGCCGGTGCGGCCTTCGGCCGCGTCGAGAAGTCGCTTGTGACGGTGGTGGGCGGTTACGCCGCGCTTGACGCGTGCCATCGAAGATCAGACTCCCAGGTAAGGCAGCAGTCGGCGGACCTGCGCGAGCGAAGCTCCGGTGAGGATCTCCTTGCCGGCATAGCGGCGGGTTCGCCTCGACGACTTGAGCTCCAGGTGATGGCCGCGCCATGACTTGACACGGATGGCCTTGCCACCGCCGGTGACCCCGATCCGCTTCTGGGCCCCCTTGTGGCTCTTCATCTTGGGCACGGTCTCACTCTCCAGTTGGCGCCGGGCCCTTGTCCGGTTCGGGGCTCGGGTTGGCGGCCACGGCGACGGGTTCGGCCGCCTTCGGCTCTTCGCCTTCGTCTTCTTCTTGGCCCTCGGCGGCCTCTTGATCGGTCCTGGTGTGGCCCTTGCCCGCCGTCGCCGGTGTCGGCTCGTGCGGCTTGGGCTTGTGGGTAGAGGCGACGCTGATGTGCATCGACTTGCCCTCGAGCAGGGGGGCCCGCTCGACCACGCCGTGATCCTTGATGTGTTCCGCGAACTTGTCCAGAAGATCGCGCCCGATCTGCGGGTGAGTCAGCTCTCGGCCTCGGAACTGGACCGAGACTTTGACCCGGTCGCCTTCCTCGAGGAACTCGATCGCCCGACGAACCTTCGTATCGAAGTCACCGACGCCGATCTTCGGCTTGAGGCGGACTTCCTTGAAGCTGACGGAGCGCTGTCTTCGCTTGGCTTCCTTCTCACGCTTGGTCAGTTCGTACTTGTACTGACCGAAATCGAGGAGCCGCGCTACCGGAGGACTGGCGAGTGGTGCGACTTCGACCAAGTCGAGCCCCCGCTCCTGCGCGAGCCGCAAGGCGTCGGCCGTTCGCATGACACCAAGCTGGCTACCGTCTTCATCAACGACCCGAACGTCGAAAACTCGGATCATCTGATTGATGCGCAGGTCTCGGCTAATGGCGAACCCCTTTCCTAGCGTGTTCCAGTTGCCGCCTCCCGGAAAGGCTCCGGAAGCAGACGAGCAACCGGACCCGGGACATGCCTGAACCGGGCGGTCGCCCGCGGGATAGTAGCACAGCGATTTCTCGGGCGGCAAACGGCCCTCACGCTGAGCCAACACCTTGCGAAAGGCGAGACGGGTGCAATGATGTCGGCGATCCACCCGCTGCTTGGAGGATGGACTTGAAATTCGTGTGCCTCGTGGCGTCAGTCTGCGTGATCGTGGTTGCGGTGTCGGCGTGCTCCGCCCCCGCGTATTCGCCTCCGGCCACGGCGATTCCCGACGCTACGGTCGCCGCCACGCCGAGTGCCGCCCCGATCCAACCGCGACGCCAACGCCGGCACCGACCTCCGACGCTAGCTTGCTCGTGACTCCTGACGCCGCTCCCGACGGGCGATCCCAGGCGCCCTGGCCTTCATCCAGGAGTACGAGAACGCCCTCATCGGCAAGAGATACGAGAGGGCGTGGTCGATGCTGGCGCCCGGCTACCAGGCCGCTGGTGGGCTCCGAGGCTGCCTATGTCGAGGACCGGACCGAGTTCATGGCCACGGCCGGCAAGGGCTACAACGTCGTGGCGAACCCCACGGGCTCCAAGCCGCTGGCGGCCTGGCTCACCGGCAAACCCTTCGCGGACAAGATCGACAAGGCCCACGCCGTCCTGATCGCGGTCGACGTGGACGGCGCTCGGGTCCAGCAGTCTGGCCGTCGAGATCTGGGTCGCGAACCCGACTGCCGGCGGCTGGGAGTTGTACTTCGTCGGTTAGCCGTCAAGGCTTGCGGGCGGCCGTCTCCTCGGCAAGCCGATCGATGAACGCGTCCCAGCCGACGCCGTTCTCCTGCTCGCCGGAGCGGTGGCGGATGGCGACCGTCCTGGCCTCGATCTCGCGATCGCCCAGAACGAGCATGTAGGGCACCTTCTGCTCCTGGGCCAGGCGGATCTTGTTCTGCATCCGGTTGTCCGAATCGTCCACCTCGACGCGCAGCTTGCGGGCTCGCAGCGCGGCCTCGAGCAGGCGGGCGCCTTCGACGTGCCGGTCGGCGATCGGGATGACGACGGCCTGGACCGGCGCGCACCAGACAGGGAACGCGCCCGCGAAATGCTCGACCAGAATCCCGATGAAGCGCTCGAGAGAACCGTAGATGGCCCGGTGGATCGCGATCGGCCGCTTCGGCTGGCCGTCTTCGTCGATGTACGTGAGGTCGAAGCGCTCGGGCAGCATGACGAGGTCCGCCTGGATCGTGGCCGTCTGCCACTCGCGACCGAGGGCGTCCTGTACCTGGATGTCGATCTTGGGCGCGTAGAAGGCGCCGTCCTTGGGCTTGAGCCGGTATGTGGCACCGCTCGCGTCGAGGGCGGCCTTGACGTAGGTCTCGGCCTTCTCCCAGAGCGCCGGATCGCCGAGCGCCTTGTCGGGCTTGGTCCCGAACGTGAACGTCGGCTGGAGGCCGAACCAGCCGTAAACCTCGTTGATCTCGCCGAGCAGGGCCGCGATCTCGTCCTGGAGCTGATCCGGGCGGACATAGATGTGGCCGTCGTCCTGGATGAAATGCCGAACACGGGTCAGGCCGGAGAGCGTTCCGGACCGCTCGTTCCGATGCAGCCGCCCGAACTCGGAGTAGCGGATCGGGAACTCGCGATATGAGCGCAGCCGGCTCTTGTAGATCAACGTGCTACTCGGGGCAATTCATCGGCTTGAGACCGAACGTCTGGCCCTCGGACTCGACGTGGAACATGTTGTCGCCGTAGAGGGCCCAGTGCCCTGACTGCTCCCACAGCTTCTTCTGAACGAGCATCGGCGTGCGAGACTTCCTGATAGCCGCGCCTGTCCTGCACTTCGCGGATTGCCGTCTCGAGCGTCCGCCAGAGGCGCTGGCCCTTGGGATGCCAGAAGGCCGAGCCCGGGCTGACGTCGTGGAAGCTGAAGAGGTCGAGCTGAACGCCCAGGCGTCGATGGTCTCGCTTCTTGGCCTCTTCGCGCCGGCGCAGGAACTCGTCCAGCTCCGCCTGCGTGGACCAGACCGTGCCGTAGATCCGCTGCAGCATCGGCCGCTTCTCGGAGCCGCGCCAGTAGGCGCCGGCAACGGTCATGAGCTTGAACGGGCCGATCTTGCCCGTGCTCGCGACATGAGGCCCCTTGCACAGGTCGACGAACGAGCCGTGCTGATAGGTCGACACCGGGGGCATCGGCGAGCCGGTCTCGCGCGCCTTGGTGGCCAGGTCGTCGAGGATCTCCACCTTGAACGGCTGGATGCGGTCTTCGAAGAACTTGCGACCCTCGTCGAACGGCACTTCGTTCCGGATGAAGACGTGGTCCGCGGCAACGGAGGCGGCCATCCCGGCTTCGATGGTGGCACAGATCGTCCGGCGTCAGCGGGCGCGGCAGCAGGAAGTCGTAGTAGAAGCCGTCGTCGATCGCCGGCCCGATGCCGAGTTGAGCCGCCGGGAACATCCCGAGAACGGCCTCCGCCATGACGTGGGCCGCGGAGTGGCGCATCGCGTCCAGTTCGCTGTGCGCGCCCGCGTCCATCAGCTCCTCTGCGGAGCCGCGAACGGCGGCCTCGAAATACTCTTCCGGGTCGGCCGAGGGCTGACCGTCAAGCGCGGTCTTCTCCGTGCTCGCTGCCTGCTTCTGATCGCTCATCTCGTCTCCAGCCGCTTGTCCAGGCGCTTCTTGGGGAGCCCGCCCGCCCGGTCCGGAAAACACAACGCCTCCCGTCCGACAGGACGAGAGGCGACTCTCGCGGTTCCACCCGCCTTCGCGGCGCCCCGAGGGCCCCGCGCACTTGCTCCGCGCTAACGGGCGGACCCGGACCGGTTCTCCGGTCGCTCGCGGGTGGTGCCTCCGCGGCGCCCCATCGCCATCGCTTTCAGCCACCCGGGGGTGGCGACGGCTCTCTTGGAGGGTCGCGGCGGGGGCGAATCCCGCTCGGCGCATTCTTCGTGTTGTTGTCCGGCTACTCCGGAATGGTGGGCGGTAGAGGACTTGAACCTCTGACCTCATGCATGTCAAGCATGCGCTCTAACCAACTGAGCTAACCGCCCGAACGGCGGGGATCGTAGCACAGCGGAGCCGAATCCCGTCCGCCGCCGGCAGCAGCGGGTCTGAAGCCCAGGGTATGCCTACTCGGCCCAGGCTTGGCCGCGGGCCTTGGTGAATGGAACCGGGAGGTCGAGAGCTATCTGCCAGGAACCGGCCGAGTTGACGTAGACAACCTCGTGGATCTGGCCGACGGTGCCATCCGGCGCGACGGTGCCCGACAGATAGGCCAGCCGGGTTCCGTTGCGGTCCAGGGCCAGGTCCCAGGCAAGGCTCTCCGGCGTCGAGGGGAACCACTTTCTGCGGCTCGCTTGCCGGCCAGCCATGCGGAAGCCTGGGCGAGGTAGACGCCCGAGTCCGTGCTCGCGGCAATGGTTCCGCCGTCCGACGACACGGCGAACCATCGACAGCCGATCAGCCCGGCCAGGTCCTTGTAATCGTGGCCCGGCGTCCCGACCGCCAAGCGTGAGACTTGTTGGGCATCCGTGGAGAGAACGAGCGTGCGGTCCTGGTCCAGCCAGGCGATGAGCGGGCTGAACGGCTCGCGGGACGCGGGTGCAACGTCGGATACATGGCCGCTCGCATCGGCCGTGGCGTAGGAGATGCCGACGTCGTCCGTCACGACCAACGCGAGCTCACCTCGAGACGAGACCCCGAAAGATGTGACTCCACTTGCCGGCGCGGTCGCAGGCCACTGGAGAGTGACCGAAGACGCGACGCGCGACAGTTCGTTTGCGGGTCGCGTTTCCACGGACTGGCCCACCGCCACGGCAACACCGCCAGTCGCGGACGCGATCGAAGTGGCCTGTGGCAGAGCCTGGCGCGGCGCCCAGCCCGACGGTCCATGCATCCACAGGCTCGTTGCGCCATCGACTCCATCGGCCAACACGACCAGGCCGTCCGCGGCATCAGTCGGCGTGCCAGCGCTTGCTCCGGACGAGGTCTGGGCCGAGGCCGCCGGCTTGAGTCGGTACCGAGCCGGACGGGTTGATCGATGGCGGCGCCGAGCTGCGCCGATCCGGTCCCGGAGCATGCCGAGACCACGCCGATACATGCGAGCGCCAGCACGAGTCTGGCCGTCGAACCGCGGATCATGCGACTCCCCCTTGTGTGAGTGGTCCGCGGGCGCTCACGCGCCCGCGGACACATGTGCCGATTTACTCGACGATGTCGCCGCCGATGACCGACCCGTCGCCGGCATCGACGTAGAGAACGACCAAGCGTGCGTATGACGCGGCATCGCCTTGCGGTATGACGTTGACGACCCAACTCAGCCGCATCGGCGCTTCCGGTGCGTTGAGCTTGGCTGGGTCGAAGGCCGCGTTTGGACCGGCCCACTGGAGGCTGATGTCGCCGAGCGAGAAGCTGGCGCCCGACCGGCTCGACCAGGCTTTCGTCTGGGCCAGGGCGGTGGAGCGCGCCTGCTCCTTGGTTAGGCGCCGAGCGGGGGCCGCGGCGAGCTCGTGGCTCACCTGGCCGACGCTGGCGATCGCACCGTCGTCGCGAACGTGGACACGGATCTCGTCGCCGCGGACGGGGACGCCGCCGCTGGACCGATTCCACCGAAGATCCCATCCGCCGCACGCCCTCGGTCGAGTCCGCGAGGACTTCTCCGGTGGCCTTGATCCCGGCGGCCGCCAGACCGTCGGAGGCCTTCTTGAGGGCCGCATCTCGGCCGACTCGCGTCTGCGAGGAAGCGGCTTCGTCGAACCGGACCGCCAGGAGCAGCCGACCGGACGCGTCGAGTTGCGTAAGTGAAAGCGGCTGACCGCTCGAGTCCGTTTCGGTTACCTCGTCGTACTCGGTCTTTCGGGATCCGTCCTTGACGTGCAGGCCGCGGTTCTGGACGCCGCCGGGCATGCCGAGGGCGGTCCTGACCGTGCGTGACCGGACGAAGACCTCGGGTCTATCGTCCGCCAGGATCGCGGTCTCGGCGCGAGATCCCGCGGGAGGCATGGGCGCGGCCGCGTCTTGCGCCTGCGAAGGCGCAAGGCTCGCCGTGGCGGCCGTGATAGGCCCCGCGCTGATCGCGAGTCCTGCCACTACCGCGCTCGTACCGAGGATTGCCTTGATCGTTGAACTGACGTTGGTCTTCATGTCTCAGCCCGCCACGCCGTTGTAGTTGGGGTCGCCCCACCAGTTGGGCTCGAACGGATTGGAGGAGTTCGGGCCGGTGTATCCGCCGATGCCGGCCGCGTACGTGAACGCCTGGTGGACGGTCCGGTTGTGGTTAGTTCCGCCGTTGAGGAACGTGAAGAAGGCGCTCTCGAACCGGTAGGCCGCGCTATCGAAGGTGGAGTGGACGTAGCCGAGGAAGAACTCGTGCGAGCCGATGTTCGTCTTCATCTTCTCGATCTGGAAGGCGCCCGGCATCGTGCTCGTGGGGCCGCCCAGGTAGCACGTGGACATCACCACGAGGTTGTACGGAGAGCCCCTGGTCGCCGACTTGATCGCGCTCGACCGGACCATGTCCGCAGAGCTCGAGTTGCAACGAGAGGTGCCGGGGTCCTGCAAGAAACCGGAATCGACGTTCGGGGCGCCCGAGGAAGCCCAGTAGTTGTCCCCGTGCGAGTGAACGTAGACGCCCCAGTCGCTGAGCACGTGGCCCAGGAAGTTCGCTTTGGTGAAGGACGAGCCAAGCGCACCGTTGATGGGCGAGTACCCGAGTGTGGCCATCTGCGACCGGGCCATCGAGTACATCTGGCTTGGGTAGGTGTTGTTGAAGCCAACGCAGGCCGATCTGAACCCGTCGGAGTTGGACCAGATATCGGCTGTGCGCGCCAGAATGGGCGACGCGGTCGTACCAAGCGCCGACACCGCGACCATGACGGAAACGAGCAAAGCTCCCGCTCGTTTCATGAGACCTCCTCTTTGAGGCGGGCATGGCGGGCGGGTAACCGTTTGCGGCGGGCGGGTTGGATCCGATCGACTACTTCGAGTGGCTGCCCTCCTTCCATCGGCGGCCGCAGCCGCACGGGAGAAATGAGCCTCGGCCGCCCCCTCAATCACTATTGGCGTCGGCGGCCGAGGCGCAGCGCGACTCTACGCAGCTCCGCTTATCTGGCGCTTATCTGGCGCCGGCACTTCGACTCGGCTTCCCCATCTGCCCGGGCTCCCCTATTCCCTCGTGGTCCATCTTGACGTACCGGACCGGCCCCCGAGCAAGGGCGATATTGGCGAGCGCTCGCGGCACCGCGGCGAGCCAGAGCGCAGTTGAACAAGGTCACCTGGACGGACCGCCTCGCTCTGGACGAGGGCTTCAGCTCGCGCCCATCGGTGCCCGACCAGCGAAGCGAATCCCAGGCGAGTACGGCGCTGACGCCGAAGTAGCCGGCCAGCATGGCGACGAAGCTCTTGCGCCGACCCCGGACCAGCGAGGCAGCGGCGACGCCCACGAAGACCGGCGGGACGGTGAGTTGGGTCGCGTAGATCGAGAAGTCCAGCTTGGCGCCCTTCGAGAGCGCGGAACTTCGCAGGACCGCCGGTCCGTGTTCGAAGTACCGCCTGATCGCCCCCTCGGCCCATCTCTTGCGCTGGTTCCAAAGGGCCACGGGTTTCGAAACGGGCTCCTCCCAGACTTCGACGTCGATGGCCCAGGCAACGCCCTTGCCGGTGGCGGCGGCGACGCGGCTGGAAAGGTCGGTGTCTTCGGTCAGGGCCGAAGCCCGCCAGCCGCCCACGTCCGCCAGGAGTGAGCGGCGGATCATGATGCCGTTGCCGCGAAACTCCGAGCAGCCGCCGAGGGCCCAGCGGCCACGGTTGATCTCCCCGTCGAGCGTCTGCTCGTCGGCCTGGGCCTGCTCGAGCCAGCCGCGCTCCGCTCCGAGGATCCTGCGGCGAGCCGTGACGGCGTCGGCGCCGGCGGCGAAATACCCTGCCGCGCGGCGGAGGAACTGGGGCTCCAGGCGGGCGTCCGCGTCGAGAACCGCCACGATGTCCCCGTGGCAGATGGCTGGCTGAGCGGCCGTGAGGGCAGCTCCCTTGCCATCGGCCAGGCCCGGTCCCCGACGCTGGAGCACGCTCACCACTGCCGTAAGGCCGTGGTCGCCGGCGGCTGCCAGGGCCGCCACCGCCGTCCCGTCCGTCGACCGATCGTCGACGACGACGATCTCGAAGAGCGGCCTGCCATCCGGATCTCGATAGTCCTGATTCGCAAGGTCGCCGATCAGATGCGGCAACGCGACTGCCTCGTCGCGCGCCCCTACAACGATCGAAAACGTCGGCGGTCGCGCGCATCCGGCGAGTGCCCGTGCGGCCTTTGCCGGCGAGATACGGGGATGACGCGAGGCAAGGGCGATGGGAATCGCGCTACCGAGGGCCACGCCCGCGGTCGCGATGGGCAGGAGTCGCCTGGCTCGGCCGGTTGCCGCCAGAAGACCAAGGCTGAAACCGCCCGCGAGCAATCCAGCCGCGGTGACGCGCCACGAGAGCGGCGTTTGCGACACGCCCACGTCCCCGGCGCCTGCGACGAGGGTCGCCGCATTTGCCTCGTGTGCGCCAGGCTCAGGCTCGAAGCCTCCGGTCGCAGAGGGGTCCGCTCCGGCCGGCAACTCGATCATCGATCAGCTTCGTGGTGTTCGGCGATGTCGCGATGGGGCCCGCCGGCCATTTCGTTGGGCAGCACGGCCACGGTCATCGGATCTACCGGCGCTCCACTGGGCGTCATGGGGGCGCGAGCCCCACCCAGGTCGAGGCCGAGCTGGCGCTGGCTGAAGACGCTGGCCAGGCCCCACAGACTCGTGATCACGCCGACCACGAGAATGACCGGCGGAATGGTCACGAGGTCCGACACGGGGCCGACGATGATGATCGGCGCCAGGCTCGCGACCGATACGAGCATGTTCAGGACGCCGAAGACCCGGCCGCGGACCTCCTCCGGCAACTCCTCCTGGAGCTGCGTCTGGGCGGAGATGGCGACCATGACATACGCGGCGCCGACGAGGAAGGCGATGCCCATGACCATGGACATCACCGACAGCAGATTGCGGGCCTCGCTCAACCCCGTCGAAGTCGCGCGGTCCTGGAAGAAGTTGGATACCGGGCTGGCGAACGACAGCATCATCAGCAGGATGCCCAGCAAGACGATGCCGACTTCGATCGTGCGTCGACGGGGCAAATAGCGGCCGTAGGAGTTGAGGATCAGGATGCCGGTGACGATGCCAAGGCCGATCGGCAGGACGATGATGCCGAAATCCTGGGCCTGCAAGCCGAGAGCCTTCTTGGCGAAGTTCGGGCCGAGGCTGCCGAGCACGCCGACGAGGGCGCCCGTAATGAACAGGTAGGAAAGCGACCAGCCGACGTTGTGGTGGTCGCGAATGTAGACCATTCCTTCGACGAAGTCGTTGACCATCGCCTCGACGGCCTTCTCGGCGTCGGCAACGGTGTCGCCGGCCGAAGGCGTGGCGGAGATCGGTGGCGTCGGCGGCAGCGTCCAGCAGAAGACCGCCGCGACGAAGTAGAGCGCAGCCACGAGCAGGATCAGAGCCTGCGCTCCCGCGAGTGCGACCACGAAAGGTCCGAGCAGCGCGAAGCCGAGCGCGAAGGCGACGTTGCTCGTGAGGGTGAACAGACCGTTGGCCGAGAGAAGCTGGCCGCGCGGGACGAGGATCGGGATCATCGAGGCCTCGGCCGGCCCGAAGAAGGTCGTGATCGTCGAGACCACGACCATCAGCAGGTACAGCAGGAGCAGGTTGTTCCCGACGAGGAAGATCGCGAGAAAGGCGAAGCCACGCATCACGTTCGTGACCACCAACATCACCCGCTTGTCCACCCGATCGACGAAGACTCCGGCCACGGCCGAGAAGACGATCGCGGGAACCAGGAAGCTCAGGAGGAGCACGCTGACGGCGCTGCTGGAGTTGTAGGACGCGGCGATGATATCGTCAGGCCGAAGATGACCATGTTGCCGCCCACCTGCGTGGACAGCTGGGCCAGCCAGAGCAGGAGGAACGGCCGGTTCTGGAGGACGGTTCCTTCCTCGATCGGCTGCGGCCGGCTCGGCTCGGCTGCGACTTGCGCGTCGCGCCGGACGGTCGGCTTGCGGGACAGTCCTTGAAGAGCGATCCGTGCGTCATCGGACCTCGTCCCCGTCGGCCGGCGGGCGAGAGCCCGCCTCTCGGGGCCGCGGCGAGACTGCCTGGCTCAAAGCTTCATCTCCTCGAGTAACGAAGGCCGTGAGGCGGCGCTCCAACGTCCGGCGGTCGATCAGCACGTGGCGCGAACAGACCTGGCAGCGCAGCCCGATGTCCGCACCGAGCCGATCGACGAGCCAATCGTGGCCGCCGCAGGGATGGTTTCGGCGCAACCGGACCACATCGCCGAGGCGGAACTCGACGACGCCCGTACCGTCCCCCGGCACTAAGCGAGCCCGCCCATGGTGTGTCCGCTCGATGTATCCATAACGGCCGCTCAGCCTACCAGAGCGGGCGACCGGCCGGAGCGGCCCAGCGGCACCACCCGGGCCCCGCGACGGAAGCGGAGCGCGGTCCGTCGACTTTACTGAGGCTGCCGCCGCTGCCGCATCGCCGTGTAGCCGCTGGCGAGCAACAGGAGGACGCCGAGGGCCGCGATCCCCGCGGCGACCCCCAGTACGGACGAGGTGGGATCGTTGGTCGAACCCGACCCTCCGCCCGGCCGGGACCGGAGACGTCGCCGCGCCCGCGGTGGGCTCGGCCGGCGGTTGAGATCCCGTCTGCGAGGTCCCGCCGCCGCTCGTCCAGCCGGGAGGAAGCGCCCCCGTGGGCGGCGGCCTTGGGCCCGTACTGAGTGGGAGCCGCGACCTTGTTGTCCGCCATCCAGGCCTTGTCGAACGCCGCGACGTTCACTCCGAAGGCGGCCTGGAACGCCTCGTCGTCCGTGGCAGCCGCGGCGTAGGCCTTGAGAAGCTTCTGGATCGCGGCCTGGCCGTATTTGCGGACCATGTAGTCAACCGCCGACGCGGCCTCGGCGTAGGAGAGGTAGATCCGGGCCTGATCGAGCGCGAAGTAGCCGGCGAGGGCGGCCAGCGGCGCGAGAGTTCCGCCACTTGCGGCCTGGCTGACCAGCTGACGATTGTCCGCGCCGTAGCCCTCGGAGAGATAGACGGCCAGACCCTCGTTCAGCCAGCGTGGCGGCGAGTGGTATGGGTTGTCGACGATGTCCGAGAAGACGATGTGGGTCAGCTCGTGCGGGACCACGCTGCTGCCATACGCCAGGTCCGTGGGGGCGATCAAGGCGAAGCAGACGCGATAGGTCGGGCTCGGCCTGGCCGCCGATCGTCTCGGGCACGCTCAGACCCTGGGCGAAGGCCGCCTGGCTCGGGTAGACGTAGAAGTTGATCGGCTTGGTCTCGGTGACGCCCAGGAATTGCGCCGACTTCGCCAGGCCCTTCTGGCCGTAGGAGAGCAGCTGCTGAGCGAAGCTATCCGGTCCCTGGAACCAGTGGATCGTCACCAGGCCGCCCGTGACGGACTTCCAGGAGAACCTGTCGTCCGCGTATGTCACGTGGACTTCCGGGCCGGCGAGGACGGTGCCGTCGGCAAGGACGACCTGGAAATGCGCCGTGACGGGCGTGAACGGAGTCAGGCCACCGCTCGAAGTGTCGAGGGCATAGCTCAGCGAGCTTGCGCCCGGCTTCTCGATAGCCGTGATGCTCGGCCCCACGTCGCCCGGAAGGGAGATCGCGATCTCGGCCTGGGCGAACCCTCCGCCGCTGTATGGCTGAGTGAAGGTGATGCCGGTCCCGAACTTGGAGCTGGCCGTCGGTGTGCCGAACGTGACCGACGCGGCGGCCACTTGCGCGGGGCCGACCAGGACGAGAGTCACGGCCGCGGCGACGGCCAGGCCGGCTGCCCGGCGTGCACCAGGGAACCGGCATCGGAGGTCCTCATGCTCCGGCCGCCCATGAGAGGCCGGCGTAGCGGACCAGGCCCTGGCTGTTTGGGCAGTGCCCCGAGCAGACCCTTGGCCGCCAGAGCGTAGCCCGCGCCGTAGTCGACCGGGATCACGGGCGCCTGGTCCGACACGATCGACTGGGCCTTGTCGTAGGCCGCCTGATTTGCCGTGGCGTCGGCGGCGGAAAGGGCCTCGTTGAGCGCGGTCTCGAAGTCCTGGTTGCTCCAATGGGCGAAGTTGTTGGTCTGGCCGTCGCCGAGCAGGATGCCCGAGGAAGTCGTTCGCGCCCGGATAGTCCGCCACCCAGTCCATCTCCCAGAAGGCGGGCGGATCGGACAGCAGGGTCTGGTTGTAGATAGGCCAATCGAGCGCCTGGTAGGAGATGTCGATCCCCAGGTTCTTGTGAACTTGGGCGACGATGGCGGCGTCGAGGGCCGCGCCGGCAGTCACGAGGGTGATGTGCGGGAAGCCCGCGCCGTTGGCGTATCCGGCCGCAGCCAGCTCGGACTTCGCCGCGGCGAGATCGAACTTGGGCCCGTAGTCCGTGGTGCTGTGGCCCGGTACGCCGGCCGGGACCATGCCCGTGGCAGGGACGACGAGAGGATTGCCCAGCAGATTGACGATCCGCTTCCAGTCGATGCCGAGCTCGAAGGCCCGCCGCACGTGGACGTTGTCGAAGGGCGGCTTGGTGGTATTGAAGCCGTAGTACTCGACCGAAGGCGAAGGCTCGATGCGCAGCGACGGTCCAAGGGTCTTGTCGTAGGCGATCCACGTGGCGTCGCCCGCCGACACGGGCGTGTAGTCCAGCGATCCCGCCTGGAACGCCGTGACGGCGCTCTGGCCGCTCGGCAGTTCGCTCGAGCAGATGGATCGTGGCGATGGCGGGCTTGCCAGCCCAGTAGTGGGAGTTGGCCGTGAGCGTCGTCTCGGTCGACTGTGAGGTCGCTCAGTACGTAGGCGCCGCTGCCGACGAAGGTGCCCGGTTCGAGCACGTTCGGGTTCGTGTCGATGGCCGCGCGGGACGACGGCGAGCGTGGGACCCGAGACGATCGCCGGGAAATCCGCCTCGGGCGAAGTCAGGGTCACCTGCACCTGGGTGTCGTTGGGGGCCTTGATCCCGACGCCGCTCGCCGCGCCCTTGCCCTGGCGGTAGGCCTTGGCGCCCACAACTCCGTCGAGCAACGAGGCGAGCTGGCTCGGATGCGCCGGACCGAGGAGCCGCATCCAGCTATTGACCACGTCCTTCGCGGTGAGGCTGCTGCCGTCCGAGAACTTGAGACCGGACCGCAGGTGGAATACGACTTGCTTGCCGCCGTTTGCGGTCTCCCAGCTGGCCGCGAGGGCGGGCTGGACATGCTCCGCCGAATCGACCGCCGTGAGTGACTCGAACAGCTGCGAGACCACCTGCGCGCTTCCGGCATCCGACTGAACAGCGGGGTCCAGCGAAGATGCCGTGGGGCCGAGAATCGTGGCACTGGTCCGCGCCGCCGCGGCGCCGGAGGGATGCCATCCCGACGCGACGACGACCGTCAGAGCGATACCGGCCGCGGCGACAGCCATGAGGCCGCGACGTGACCGCCGCCCGGACCGAGGACCCAGGTTCGAGGGTGCGTCGAGGGGTAGAGACATGGGCGCCAGTATAGGTGGCTCACCTGAAGGTTCCTGAAAGAACGGCGAAGGGCGCCGGATCGGCTCGCTCAGGACGCTCGGACCCATCTCTCCGGGCCGCTGCGGAGGCGTTTGGCCCGATACAGCGCGGCGTCGGCCGCTTCCACGAGGTCCGCCTTTGCGCCACCGTCATCGGGCCAGCAGGCGCAGCCCACGGAAGCCGTGATCGGCACGTTGCCGTTGCCGATGCCGGATGCGACCACTGCCTCGCGGACGGCCGAACGGACGCGTGCGGCCACCTCCTCGGCGACCTTGCTCGACGCACCCCGCAGGAGCAGCGCGAATTCGTCGCCGCCGTATCGGTATGCCTGGTCGTTCTGGCGGATGGCATTGACGAGCGCTCCGGCGACCGTGACGAGCAGGGCGTCGCCCGCCGGGTGGCCGAACGTGTCGTTGAATGCCTTGAACAGGTCCAGGTCCAGCATCAGCAGCGAGAATGGGTCGCCGGCATCCACCAGGTTGGACAGATCGCGCTGGAACGTCCCGTGGTTCCGAAGCCCCGTCAGCGCGTCGAGATCGGCGCGGGTGGCCACGGTCACGTGCGCTTCCGCGTTCTGCAGCGCGAGCGAAGCCTGGCTGGCGAAGAGCTTGCCCATCTCGAACTCGTGCTCGCTGAAGGCGGCCTCCGCTCCCCCAACCCGGATCAGGTTGAGGCTGCCTACGACCTCACCGTGGACGCGAAGGGGCACGACGATGATGTTCTCCCTCCGACCCTCGGCGCCGGTCCTGCCCGCCGCCGGATCCGCGTTCGAGTCGTGAAGGCCCTTCGTGAGGGCCGCATCGAGTTCGAGGCCGCCGGCGAGCGCCTCCTCGTTGACGTCGTTGGCGCAGACCGCGTCGCCGCGGCCGATCACCCAGCTCGTCAAACCCTCCTCGAGCATATGCGGACTGGTGTCCACGTCCGCTTCCTCGCGTTCCGGCCTGGAGAGGACGGGGTCCATGGCGGAGGTCTGCGGGTCCTGCCGGAAGATCGTCAGCCGGTCGTAGGACACGACGTCGCCGATGGTGTCGGCGATCTGCTCGAGGACGCGGCGCGGGTCCAGGGTGGAGACGAGCTGCTCGCTGATTTCCAGGAGCCGCCGCTCGGCGGCGAGCTGGCGCTCCATCTGGGCGTGCTGGCGCTCCAGCTCGTCGATGTTGCGGGCGTTGACGATGGCCTGGGCCGCGTAACGGCAGAAGACGGAGAGGGCCTGCTCGTCGTCGGGTCCGTAGCGATCGGCGCCCGCCCGCGATACCACCAGAACGCCCTGGACTTCGTCGCCGTAGGAGAGTGGCACGAGGAGCAGGGACTCGGGGCCGAACGTGGACCGGAAGATCGAGCGGCGTTCGTGGGTCGCGTCCGGAATGATGAGCGGCTCGTTTCGCTTCGCCACCCAGCTCGGCAGCGTCTCGCCCGGCCGGGAGAGGGCCTCCAGCGGCGGCGACTCGATGCCCACGAACGTGCCCGAGGCGGCGACCGCTCGCAACGTACCTTCGGCATCGGGTCGATACAGGCGGGCCGTGTCGCATTCGACGAGGCGTCCCACCTCGGCCACGATGGTCTGGGCGATCGTCGGCGCGTCTCGGAGCTGGGCAAGCCGAAGGCTGAACTCGTGGATGCCCGTCAGGCGATTGGCGAGCGAGCGAACGGACTGGAAGAGGCGGGCGTTCTGCGTCGCGGTGGCGAGCTGCCCGGCAAGACCCGTCGCGAGGCCAAGATCACGGACCGTCCAGGGATGCGGGCGGCGGTGGACGACGACGAGCATCCCAAGCGTCTCGTCCGGGATGCGGCAGGGAACGCCGGCGAGACCGACGATGCCTTCCGTCTCCGTGATGATGCGGATCTCCTCGGCGATGGGATTGTCTGGGTCGTTGAGTGGCACGGCCACGAGCGGGCTCTCCGGCCAGCGCTGCATGATCGATTGAAGCGGTGCGGTGACGTGCCGGTCGAATGCTTCGAGGACGTGGCGCGGCAGAGACCGGCTGGCGGTCAGGACGAGCGAGTGGTCAGGTTCCTCGTGCCAGTAGGCGGCCCCGTCCGCGACCAGGACAAGCTCAACCGAAGCCAAGACCTCATCGAAGAGGCGTTGACGCGATGCCCTCTCTGTTTCGCTATCTAGCAGCTGATGGCGCTGAGAGCTTGTTTGCGGGTCGTCCACTTCGCCCTTCGCACGACCGAGCTTTGCCGGCAGGTCCAAGCCGGAGAGTGACGGCTCTCCCTGGAGTTGGGCCTATTGTGGCGCGTCCCGGAGCACGCGACAGAGGCCCCTTATGTGGGGCCTCGTATGGTCCTACTGGCTCATGTTCGCGTTCGCCCGCACCTTACTCATGGTTTGAGGGAGAATCGCCTCGAAAGGGGCCCATGAAGACAGAAGCGCAGGCCAAACCCATCGAAACCTCGGCTCGGCCAAATCCCTGGGACGTCGTCGCGCCCCGGCTGCGGGCGGCCGGTCTGCGATGGACCTCCCAGCGAAAGACGCTCGTGGAGGTGCTGCGGCGGCATGAGGGTCACGTCACCGCGACCGAGATCATCGCTCGGTGCCGGGAAATCGATCCAACGACGACGCCATCCACGGTCTATCGGACGCTCGACGTCCTGGAGGAGCTGGGCCTGGTCCGCCACGGCCATACGCCGGACGGTCGCGAGGAGTACCACGTCCTGCCACAGGCCACGCACGGCCATCTCCACTGCAGCAACTGCGGCAGGACCTGGGAGATAAAGGCCGAGACGGGCGCCGTGATCGCCGGACGCCCTGGCCGCGGATCTTGGCTTCGCGGTGGACCTGTCCCACGTCACCGTGTCCGGCCTCTGCGAGCACTGCCGGGGGTGATCTCCTGGCGCTAGCCTGCCACCTGGAGAGCCGGCTGCTCGCCTAGGAGAGCAGGACGTGGCCGAAGACGTGGCGCCGGCCGACGCCGGTAACCGGGTCCTCGAACTCGTAGTCGCCGCCGGGATGTCGCTCATACGTCAGAAGGACGATCGCCGGGTCGCCATCTCGATGCTCCAGGCCGACTGCGATCGCGTCCATGAACCCTCCGCCGGTCTCCCGCGGGACGAGCGCGTCCCAGCAGACCGCGCAGGCTCGGATGGTTCCGGCCCGGGCCTCCAGCCTGAAGGTCGCGTAGAGCGCGTCGATGATCAGCGGGTTCGATGGATCGCGCTCCTGGATCGTGGGCGCGACGTCGATGAGGGCCAGCTGACCCCCGGCCGCGAGTCGAGCCCCAAACGGCCGGAACTCGCCGCCGTCGTTGAGCATCGTCTCGGCGAACCTGATCAGCGGCACCAGCATTTCGTTGAAGTCGGTTTGAATTCCCGTCGGCATGCTTCGCTCCCCAGCATTTCCGTGCCCAACTCGCGTCGTTCGCACGGCGGCCACTGGGTAGATGTCGGTCGGATGGTGCCCGCGCCGAAGGCCGAAGAACTACGAAGTCGAGCCCTCAGGCCGGCGATTCGGCCTGGGTTTCGGCAGCCGCGGCGTCGATGGCTTGCCTCGCACTCCGGCCTCTGAGCGCGGCCGTCGCCGCCCAACCCGCCAGACCCATGCCCGCCACGAAAACCGGCCAGGGATACCAACCCGGCATCCCGCCGCTCATGAGGTTCGGGGCATCGAGGGTGAAGCTGAGGATCACGACCAGGCCGCCGAGGACGGCCAAAGCCGCCAGCCTGCCACCGACCGCCGGAACACTGCCCGCCTCTGACTGCCAGGCCGCGGCAAGCCCGAATCCGACCAGTGCAAGGCTCACTGTCATCGGCGCCCACACCGGACCCGCCCATGGGACAGGGATGAGGAACAGGACGTCCCAGGTTCCCGGCGATCCCGGCCAGCCGATGAAGACCCACAGCCAGACGTAATAGAAGATGTCCCAGATGCCGAAGGCGACCGACATCCAGGCGAGCCGATCGACCCAGCGCCTTCCTGCCAGCCAGCCAATGCCGGCGAGCATGACGATGGTCGCGAACTCCCGGCCGACCTCGATGGCCGCCAGGTTGCCCATCTTGTCCGAGCTCTGCAACGGGAACAGCTCTGCCGGGGTGATACCGATCGCCTTCTGGAGGTAGACGACGACCGCCCCCTCGAGATAGGCCATCGCCACGGCAAAGACGATCACGACAATGGCAGCTGAACGAAATCGCATGTCGGACCTCCGACTTGAAGTAGAGCTCGAATCTACGCCACGTCGTCCGGGCCGGCTCTCGGGCCCCGCCGCCTCGAGCCGCTGAGGTCAGCCGTCCGCCGTCAGGCTCTGGACGACCGCGTCGCGAAGCCGGACAGCGGTTGATTGGCAGTGGCTGCGAATCCGCTTCTCGGCTCCGATCATGGACCCACCCCCGAATCGCTCCGCGACATCCACGACCACTTCCCTGTGGTCGCCCCTCTCCATGACGTCCACGGTGACTCGAGTCGGCAGCCATCTCGCGGGTACGAAGGCCGCGCCCAATAGTCGCGTGGCAATCCAGCTACCGAGGTCGGTCGAAATCCGGGTCTCGACGATCTCAGGCCTGCCGCTCACCTTCTCGAGCGTTCGCCGGACGGCCTCAACGGCATCGGCCTCGCCCGCCTCGACAGAAGCCGTCTCCTGATAGTGGAACCGCGACATGCCCGCCTCCTCGCGGTTGGTTGGCGCCCCCGGCCGGACTCGAACCGACGACGCCCGCCTTAGGACGGCGGCGCTCTGTCCACTGAGCTACGGGGGCCCGGGGGGATGTTACTACGCCGAGCCCAGGCGGCCTCATGCCCGTATCCGGATGAATTTGACTGTCAGTCGACATCCGGAGCCAGTTCGACGGGCCGAAGCCGAGGAATCGGGAGCCGGCCGGCCGAAATCGGCCGACTCCGGGCATAGCCGAGCTGGCTGAGCGGTCGTCTTGGATGCCAAGGGCGCGGCAGACCGCTCCGCGAGCGATGCCCGTTGACCACCGGTCAAGAGCTGCGAGCAGTGGCCCGGCGCTTCCCCTGGCCCGGTGCTCCGCCCTGCCCCGGGTGCTCCGCCCGGCCCCGGGCGCGCCGCCCCGGCCCACCCGTGCGTCTAGACGTCGGCCTCGTAGCGGAAGCGGTCCCGGTCGCGGACAAGGTGGCCGACCGGGTGCTTCGGCTCGTGCGAGAGGACGACCGTCCAGGCTTCGTCGGCCGCGCGGGCGAAGAGCTCGCCCTTGACGAGGACCGAGTCGAGCGGGAAGTCGTCGAAGGCCGTTACCCACTTCGGGTTGGCGCTCCATGGCCGCATGCACAGGTCGCCGAAGAAGCCGACGGTGCGGTCGCGACCTCGGACGACGACGCCCTGATGACCGGCCGAGTGGCCGCCGGTGGGCATGACCGAGACGCCGGGCAGGATCTCTACGGTGCCATCTGCCGCCGCCTCGAGCCCCAGATCGCGGACGAGGCGAAGCTCGGGCTGGTCGTAGCTGGCCACGAGACGCGGATTCTCACCCAGGGCGATGTCCCACTCCGCTCGCTGGGCGATGAAGCGTGCCCGCGGAAAGGCCCTGGAACCGTCGGCTTTGAGCACGCCGCCAGCGTGATCGTAGTGAAGGTGGCTCACGGCGACGGCATCCACGGTATCGGGGTCAAAGCCCGCCGCCTGCAGAGCGGGCAGGATCCACGGACCCTCGTAGCCGCGCATGGCCCGTCCTTTGTCGCTGATGCGCTCCCCTATCCCCGTCTCGACGAGCGCGCGGCCGGACGGCGTCTCGATCAGCAGGCAGTTGAGCGCCTGGAGGAGTCGATGGTCCGCGTCGATCTCGTCCGCGACAAGGCCGCTCCACATCTTTCGCGGCACCACGCCCAGGAGCGCGCCCGCGTCGGAGCGGAACGTCCCGGCCTGGATGAGCGCGATGCGCGTGCCGCCCCCGAGCTCGGCGGCCCAGTGGACCGCGTCGTTGAGCGTGGTCACGACTTGCCGTCCCGAGCGGCCTCGCGCGCGCCCCGGCCGCCCTTGAAGTCCTCGAAGAAGGCCGAGGCCGTCGGTTCGGACTGGCCCTGGTACTTGGACCCGAGACCGGCGGATCCGTACGGACGCGCCACCGCGCTCGACATCGTCAGGAAGCTGATCTGGCCGATCTTCATGCCGAAGTAGAGGGCGATCGGCAGGTTCGCGACGTTCGAAAGCTCGAGCGTCAGATTGCCCTTCCATCCCGGGTCTACATATCCGGCGGTCGAATGGATGAGCAGGCCAAGGCGACCGAGCGACGACTTGCCCTCGAGGCGGGCCACCAGGTCGTCCGCGAGCTCGACCCATTCGATCGTCTGGCCGAGCACGAACTCGCCCGGGTGGAGCACGAACGGCTCCTCGTCGGCGACGCTGAGCAGCTCGGTCAGGTCCGGCTGGGGTGAACGGACGTCGATGAAGGCGTAGCGGTTGTTGCGGAATACCCGGAACTGGCGGTCGAGGTGGAGATCCACGGACGAGGGCTGCAGATCGGCTTCCGCGTAGGGCCGGATTCCGATTCGGCCGCCCGCCATCGCCGCGGCGATGTCCCGATCGGAGAGCACGCTCATTTGACGTTGGCTCCGCTGCCGCGCTGGGCATACAGATTGTCCACTTCGCGTTTGAGGGTTTCGAGGTCCTCGAAGCTCTGGTAGACGCTGGCGAAGCGGATATAGGCGATCTGGTCCAGGGCCCGGAGCTTCTCCATGGACAGCCGCCCTATCTCGGCCGAGTCCACCTCGGTGGCCCCGCTGGCGCGCAGCTGGAGCTCTATCTGGTCGGCAGCCTGATCGGCCGCGTCGTCCGGCACGGGCCGGCGGGTCAGCGACTTCCGAAGCCCGGAGGAGAGCTTGTCGCGGTCGAACTCCTGGCGGGTGCCGTCGCGCTTGATGACCAGGAGCTTGGGCGCCTCGATCCGCTCGTAGGTCGTGAAGCGCGTGCCGCAGGTCTCACACTCGCGGCGCCGCCGGATGCTGGCCTCGTCGAGATCCCGCGAGTCGATGACGCGCGTCTCCCGTTCGCCGCATCGCGGACAGCGCATGAGGAACCTCCAGGCAGCGGTAGCTGGTCGGAGGATATCACCGCGAACGGGGTGAACCGAATGGGCCCGGCGGACGCCGACGCGACCGAGAAAAGCTCAGCGTCGACCGACGGCACCGCTGGACGAGCCGGCTGCCGAGATGGCCCGTATCTCGGCGCCACTTCGCTGGATCGCGTCGCGGGCGTGGACCAGGTTCAGATAGCCCCGCTTGATCGAGGTCTCCCCTTCTCCCGGCAATGCCGCCTTCGATCTCCATGAGCTCTCGGCCGTGTTCGATCAGCTCGAGCGATCGATGCGCCCGCTCGAGTTCCGAGACGAGCTCGCTGACAGGCGGAATGCTCGCCCGAGCCAGCGCGGCCCTGGCTTCCGTCAGGAAGACCGACAGCGCCGCCGAACCGGATACGAGCGCCTCTGCGGCCTCGTCGGGGCGGATGCGGCGGTGCCGCAAGGCGTCCACCGTGGCCGCCAGTTCGGCAATGCAGCCTTCGGCCCGGTGGGCGACGTCGGATGCGAGGCGCAGGCTCTGCGTGCCGCGTCGCGCTTCTCCGCCCACGACGACGATCCGCCAGAGCGACAGGACGACGACGATGCCCATTGCCATGAAGACGGCGACCGGGACCAGAACGCTTATCGGCACAGATGCCTCGGAGGGACGTGACGCGGCCGCCTTCGACGAGGACGGCGGAGTCACTCTAGCGCGGGCCGGAGGGCCGGTAAGCGGGACTTTCCTACCGGACCGGACCGCCAGGAGTTCTGGCCGAGCGCTTCGGCTCTGGGCAACGGGCGGCCAGGTCTACGGCCGCGGTCCCCGGCGCGGAGCCGAGTGCGGAGCCGAGTGCGACCCCGCCCGGCCGGCCGCTCGAACGGCCCGGGACGGTCTCCTCGCCATGCGGGCGCCGGCCGATTCCACTCCGGGGCGTCCGCCGCGCTGCTGAACAGCAGCCTCACGGACCGGACCTCGGCGCTCGGGTCCACGTCGCGGATCATGTCGTAGAGGGTCAGCGCCGCCACCGCCGCGGCCGTGAGCGCTTCCATCTCGACCCCGGCCGCGGACGATGGCGGCGGTCTCGGCCTTGATGCGGACGGCGCCGGCGGCTCGATCCGGCGTGGCCACGACGAGCAGCTCGGTGAGTGGCGTGGCGTGAACGAGCGGAATGAGCTCCGGAGTCCGCTTGGCCGCCATGACGCCGGCCAGCTCGGCGACGCTCAGGACTTCGCCGCGCGGCACGGTGCCGTCCACGATCGCGCTCAGCGTCTCCTGGGAGACGGCCACTTCGGCCTCCGCGATCGCCCGCCGCGCTACCGTCGCCGCCTCCGAGAGGCTCGACATCCGCGGCCGGCTCGAGCGCCCGAACTGCGTGGACCGGCGGCGCTCGGAGCGCGGCTCTTCCGCGCCACGGGGACCGGGGGCGAAACCGCCGGGCCCACGTCCGCCGCCGCGGGCGTCGCCTCGGCCGTTGCAGCGTCGTCGCATCGTCGGCCTTCGTCGTCAGGACCGTCCGGAGTCATCGCTGGCACTCTCCCATCGTCAGAACTTGCGCCGCCGGTACCGTCGTCCGTCAGCGACCACCGAACCGTCCCCGGCCTGGCTTCACGCCGCTCGCCGCCAGGCGCTTCTGCTCCTCGACCGCGCGTTCGTGGACCAGCAGCGCCGCCGATCGCCTGCTGAAGAGCGATGGACCGCCATCCGGCGTTGCGACCACGAGCGCGTCCAGCCCGGACTGCTCGAGCGTCTCGAGGGCCGGCCAGAGCTCGGTGTCGCCGTTCGCCTGGGGCACGGACGCGATCGGAACCATCACCTCTTCGGTCCGCGTCTGAGCCCAGGTGCGCCGCGGGATCTTGCGGATCTGCGCGGTGCCGATCAAACCCAGCAGGTCCGAGCCGCGCTCGACGAGCGCCGCGGCGCCGAGGAGCTCTCCCAGATAGGGCGCCGCGAAGACGTCGAGGGTGAGTTGCGGTGGAACCTTCACCGGGTTGGCGTCGAGGGCGTCGCGAACATGCACTCCGTTGAGGAGGCTCTGCAGGAACGAGCGCTGATCCAGGACCTTGCTCGAGCTCATGATCAGCCAGCCCGCCACCACGACTCCCAGGCCCGTGACCGGGTCGCCGAACACCATCAACCCGAGGCCGCCGGCGATGAAGGCCCAGGCCACGTATCTGCCCACCCGTACGGCCGAGTGAGTGGCCATGGTTTCGAGGCCCGTCCGCCGCCACGCGACTGCGTGGAGCATGCGGGCGCCGTCGAGGGGATAGCCCGGAATGAGGTTGATGCCGCCGAGGAACAGATTGAAGACCGAGAGAACGGCGGCCACGACCTGGATTGCCTGGACGCCAACCGGAGCGGAGTTGATATCCGCCGCGGCGGCCATGAGGACCGCGATTGCCGCGCAAACCCCGGCCACGAGAAGGCTGATCGTGGGGCCAGCGGCCGCGACTCTCAGTTCCTGGCGAGGAGTCCGTGGCCGGACGGCCATCACGTATGGCCCGCCAAGCAGCTGCACGACCACCATGGGGGCCACCAGGCCATATCTGCTGGCGACGTACACGTGCGCGAGCTCATGGATCGTTACCGACAGGAAGATGAGCAAGGCGATCGCGGTTGCCGTAGCCCAGGAAGCTTCGTTGGACCAGCCGCCTGTCGCCGAGGACAGGTCCGCGCTGAAGAAGACCATGATCAGGGCCAGGACCGGAACCCAACTCCAGTGGATCCGGACCTCCGTCCCGAAGACTCGCCCGAGTGCCAGGCCACCCATCTTCATTGCTCCAATTGGGGAACGGTCGCGGCGGTGGCTGGGGCCATCTCATCTGTCGCCCGGGCGACGCGGCGGGCGAAGAGCATCACCAGACTCGAGAACAGGAGAACGACCACTGCCAGGGCGATGCTGGTGTCCGACCAGAACTGGTCGGGGAACAGCTGCACGAGCTTCTCCGTGCTGGGATCGAAGGAGAACGTCCCAGGCGAGAAGAACAGGTCGTGGAACAGCAGGAAGGCCTGATCGAAAAAGACGGCGAAGAATGCGCCAACGACGACGACGCCCACGAGCAGCACCGTGGCGCCGAGCTCGACACCTCGCCAGAAAGCGTGCCGGCGGCGAGCAACCAGTCCGCAGGCCAGCAGCGCGATCAGAGCCAGGAGGGCGATAGCCCCCAGGGTCATCATCACGGAGCGCACGTCCACCATGTGGCCGATCTCGCGGGAATCGAGGACCCGAACGCCGTTGACGGCGACATCGAAATGGGGCGGCCCGAAGACCAGGTCCGAGAGGATGCTGCCCGTGACCTGGGTGACCTGGCCGGCCGTATAGCCGGTCCAGCCCGTGACGTCGCTCCGGCCCTGTTCGAACCCCACCCAGATGGGGTTGATGAACAGGAGCACGGCCGCGGCCACGATCACGAATGGCGTCGCTACGCCGCCGACCACGCCGGCGACCTTGTCTGGCAATCTCATCAGGCGTACAGAGTAACCCGCCGGGGCAGGCGACCGTCTGAAGCCCTCAGCTCGCGCTCGGCGATTCCATGAGCCGGCTGGCCTCTCGTCCGATGACCCGCCAGACGAGCTCCAGATCGGCATCGGTGGTGCGGAGGTTGCCGATCGCGACCCGGAGGGTCATCCGGCCGTTGAGCCGGGTATGGGACAGGAACAACTCGCCGGACCGGTTGAGCGCGTCGAGGAGCCTGACATTGAGCTCGTCGATGGCCTTCGCGACGCTTGGATCGTGCTCACGCGCCGCAAGGTCGGCCGGACGGAGACGGAAGCAGACCGTCGAGAACGGGACCGGAGCCATCCGCTCGAATTCGCGGGTCGGCGTCCACCCAGCCCGCGAACCGGCCCGCCATCTCGATGTGGTGTTCGATCCTCCGCCGCAAACCCTCGAGGCCAAAGTAGCGAAGCTGGATCCAAAGCTTCAGGGCACGCAGCCGGCGGCCGAGCGTGGGCGTGTATTCGTTGTAGTCACGGATCGGACCCTCTCGATCGAGGGTTCGCAGATACTCGGGCACCAGGCTGAACGCGTCCCGCAGGACCGGCATGTGGCGAGTCAGCAGGAGTGACGCGTCCACCGGCGTGAAGAACCACTTGTGGGGGTTCGTAACGATCGAATCGGCCAGTTCCCAGCCCGCAAAGGGCTCTCGCCGCTCCGGAATCAGCGCCACCGCGCCCGCGTATGCCGAGTCGACGTGGAGCCAGATTCCTTCGCGCTTGGCGATCCGGGCCATCTCGGCGATCGGGTCCGAGGACGTCGACGAAGTCGTGCCGATGGTCCCGACGAGCGCGATCGGCCGGATGCCGGCCGCTCTGTCGGCCGCGATGGCCGCCTCCAAGGCGTCGATCCGGAGCTCGAACCGTTCGTTCGTCGGGATCCTCGTCAGACCCGCCCGGCCAAGGCCGAGAGTCATGCAGGCCTTCTCGATGGACGAGTGCGCCTCCTCCGATGCGTAGACCCGCAGCTTTGGCACGTCCGGCCGGCCCGCCAGCCCGCTCGCCGCCGCATCGATGCCGGCAGCCTGCCGAGCCGCCGCGATGGCGAGCATCGACGACGTGGAAGCCGTGTCCGTGATCAAGCCGTCGAAGGTCTCGGGCAGGCCGAGGGCCTGGCGGAGCCAGCCGACGACCACCTGCTCGAGCTCGGTCCCGGCGGGGCTCGTCCGCCACAGCATCGAGTTCGTATTGAGGACCGCCGTCAGCATCTCACCGACGATCCCCGGGCCGGACGCCGCGCTGCTGAAGTATGCGAGGAAGCGGGGATGCTGCCAGTGGGTGACGTTGGGTTCGAAGATCTTCAGGTAGTCGTCGAGGATCGCCGCCATGGGTTCGGGCGATTCGGGAGGCGCCGCGGAGAAGAGCGGACGCAGGCTTCCAGGCTCGATGTCGGGCAGTACCGCCCTGTCGCCGACCGTCGCGAGGTAGTCCGCCATGATGTCGACCGCCGCGTGAGCTGCCGCCCGGAAATCCTCGGGCTCCATGTCGTTGAGTCCCGCGATCTGCTGGGCGTCGAGCTCTGACGACACCTGGCCTCGCGCGGCACTCTCCATTCGGCCCACCTTATCGGCGCGTTCAACAGTCATCGAAACGAAACCTGCGCTTCCAGAATCCGGCAACGGTCGCGGCCGGCAATGCAGATCGAGTTTAGCCCGGAAACGGGAAGCGGCCCGCCGGCTTCGAGAGGCCGCTCCTCTTGAACGCGACCGGCACGCCCGGGTCCATCGGCACTCGAAAAGCCGGATGACCGCCGCACAGAAATCGCTACGAGGGGATCGCGGTCGCTCCCGGCTCAACACCGTTAGGGTCGGCGAGGCGGGCGATGACCTTGCCGGCAGAGTCGTAGGCGACGATCTCCGTCACGCGAATGCCGTTCGCGGCGGTCGCGTATGCCATGTACCAGCCCCTGCCAAGCGTCGGCGTCATGGCGGTCACCGTCAGTGGTGACGATCTCGATGTATGCGGTGGATGCCGGCATCCGCCCAACGACCAATTGGGTCGGATACTGTCCGTCCCGCGAGGGGTCGGCACCGGTCTCGTAGGTGAGCGCATCGCTTACGAGCGGCTCACTCGGACTGCCGCCCATGCCCGAGGTCGCGGCGCAGTAGCTGCCGTCCGCGCTTCTGTAGGCCGTGCAGGTCAGCCGCGTCCAGCCGGAGACAAAGAGCACGTCGGTCTGCGTCGGCGAATCAAGTCGAACGGCAAGCCGCCATGACAGTGGTCCGCCTGCCTTTGCGTCGGAGCTGGGAAGATGGCATGCCTCGATCGCGGATCCAAAGGCCGGGCGACGGCGATGCCATCGGCGATGTCGAAGCCGTGATCCGAGCGATAGCGACGACTGCCGCGACAACCGCGACGATCACGGCGATCAGCCGCCAGGCGGTTCCCCTCCGGAGCACCGCGATCCCTCCCTGCCATGTGCTCGGCACTGAACGGGCCGTCGGAAAGCGTCGCCCTGACCTGCGCTCTTGTCAAATGGCATGCAGGCTGAAGCACATGGGAAGCCAGGGTACGAGCAGGGGTACAAACCGAAAAAGAAACCCCTCCGGATAGCCCGGAGAGGTCAATTCATGCGAGAGAGATGGTCGGGGCGGAGCGATTCGAACGCTCGGCCTCCTGAACCCCATTCAGGTGCGCTACCAGGCTGCGCCACGCCCCGACGGCGCTCAGGATAGCAGACCGTCGCGCGGGCGAGCATCCGTAGAGTAGGCCGAGTCGGCGCGCCCGCCACGGCTGGCGCGTCCTCCGCCGGGACCCGGGATCAGCCTATTGCTGGGGCCGATTGCCCGTCTGGCTGGAGCGGCGAGCGGCGGCGATGCCCTTCGGGCTGCGGTTCTTTCCCTGGACGGTTCGCTTCCGGCCATCCGGCCGGGTCCGCTTGGGCTCCTCGGATCGGCTGCTGGCTCGTTCCCGGAAGATCATCCGGATGGGAGTCCCGTCGAAGCCGAATTCGTTGCGCAGCTGGTTCTCCAGGAAGCGCCGATAGCTGAAGTGGACCTGATCCGCATGACGGGCGAAGAACACGAATGTCGGCGGCGCAACTCCGACCTGGGTGGCGTAGAAGATCTTGGGCGGGCCGAGCTTGCCGGCGGGAGGAGCCTGGCGCGTCGAGGCGGCCTGGAGGATTCGGTTCAGGTCCGGCGTCGAGACGCGCTTGCGTCGTTCGCCCCAGACGTCCACGGCCAGCTCCAGAACGCGGCCGACTCGCTGGCCGGTCTTGGCGCTGATCGAGACGACGGGCGCGAAATCGAGGAAACGGCACCTCGCGCCGCATCTCGGTCACGTACTCGTCGAAGGTCCGATCCGTCTTCTCGGCGAGGAGATCCCACTTGTTGAGGGCGATGACGAGCCCTCTCCCCTCCTCCGCGACGAATCCGGCGATGTGCGCGTCCTGCGCCGTCAAGCCTTCGAACGCGTCGACGAGAAGGACGGCCACGTCGGCCCGATCGACCGCCTTGATGGCTCGAATGGTCGAGTAGCGGTCCGCGTCCGGTCCTCTCGAAACCTTGCCCGGGCGCTTGATGCCGGCCGTATCGATGAGGACGACCTGCGTCCGACCCCACTCGAGGTGGGTGTCGATCGCGTCTCGGGTGGTTCCGGGGATGTCGCTGACGATGGCTCGTTCTTCGCCGAGCAGCGAGTTCAGAAGGCTCGACTTGCCGACATTCGGTCGCCCGACCAGGGCAATCGAGACGTCCTCGTCCTTTTCTTCGAACTCTCCGGCCAGGCCGGCTTCGGCCTCGACGGCGGCGTTCTCGATCGCTTCCTCGTCGCCTTCCTGGATCCTCTCCAGCCGGCCGGCGGCCATGTCCGAAGCCCACTGGTCGGCTTCCTTCTCGCGGCGCTTTCGGACGACTTCGGCCTGGCTCTCCGGCGGCAGCGCCCAGACGATCGCATCGAGCAGATCCGCGACGCCGCGGCCGTGGGCCGCGCTGATCGGATACGTCTCCTCCCAGCCCAGGGAGTAGAACTCGGCGGCTTCCAGCTCGAGCTTGTCGTTGTCGGCCTTGTTGGCGGCGACGAGGACCGGAGCCTTGGCCGTTCGAAGGATGTCCGCGGCTTCGTGGTCCGCGGGGGTCATTCCGACGATCGAGTCGGCCATGAGGACGATGACGTCCGCCTCGGCGATGGCCAGTCGGGCTTGCTCCTG
Organism: uncultured Chloroflexia bacterium; assembly: GCA_963816135.1. Lineage (GTDB taxonomy): Bacteria > Chloroflexota > Limnocylindria > Limnocylindrales > CSP1-4 > Fen-1039. The sequence goes on along the minus strand of CAWFJD010000017.1, from coordinate 245,544 downwards.
GACTCGCTCCTCGATGGGATCGCCGGGATGGATCTCGAGGCCGCCCGTGTCCACGACGATGAAGCGGCGGCCGTTCCACTCGCCGTCGCCGTAGATGCGGTCGCGGGTCGTGCGGGCGCGGTCCTCCACGATGGCGGCGCGGCGGCCGACTATGCGGTTGAACAGGGTGCTCTTGCCGACGTTCGGACGGCCGACGACGGCGACGATTGGCAGTGATGTCACCAGGGGATTATGGGGGACGCCGACATACGGCGGGCACGAGGCCGAAAAATGGCCCTGGCGGGTCGCCCGACCGGCCGCTTTGTGCGAGTTTCACATGGTGCGTTCTCTGCTCCGGCCGCCTGCCCCGAGTAGAGGCCCGACCGGCCGCATGAACCCGCCCGATCCCGGATCCAGGCTCAACCTTGGCCCATTTGCGGCCGCCCGCGACCCCGCCGAGAACCCAGGCCCGCTTCTCACCCCACACGACCCGTGAGTAAGGAACGTGGGGCGTGAAACTCGCCGCAAACCGAAGTTCGCCGCCACCCAGCTCTAGTTGCCGGCGTAGACCATCGGCAGGGAGGTCGTTCGGCCGGCGGGAGTGGCCGCGGCCGCGAGTGCTTCGTCCGCCAGCTGTTCGGCTCGGGCGGCCGTCTCGGCGGTTCCCGCGAGACGGAGGATCCGCTCGGCGACGCAGCGCAGGTCTTCGATCGGGGTCGACGTCCCGCCGGTGACGCCCACGACCTCCGCGTCGGCGAAGACGTCCGCGTTCGTCAGGTCCTCTTCGGACTCGATCTGGAGGGCCCGCGTCCCCACGATCCCGCACAACCGGGTCAGCTCCTTGGTATTCGCGCTCGACCGGCCGCCCACCACGACCATCAGGTCGACGTCGCGCGCCGCTTCGACCGTGTCCTCCTGGCGGCGAATCGTGACCGGGCAGACCGTGTTCACGATCTTGAGCTCGTGGCAATGGCTCACCATGAACGCGGCCAGCTTCTCGAACTTCCAGGGCGGCTGCGTGGACTGGCTGATCAGGGCCATCTTCTTGCGCCGCGGGATCGCGGCCCAGTCTTCCTCTTCGTCCACGACGATCGCGTCCGGGGCAAAGCCGAGCAACCCGACGACCTCCGGGTGGCGTGGGGTGCCGAGCAGGACGATCGAATAGCCCTCGTCCACGAGCTTGGTGATCTCTCGCTGCTCCTGGATCACCCAGGTGCACGTGCCGTCGATGACGTCGAGCCCGCGGGACTCGGCGCGACTCAGCACCTCGGGTCGAACGCCGTGCGCCCGAATCACCACCGCCGCCCCGTCGCGGACGTCGTCGAGCGTCTCGACCGTCTCGATCCCCTGGGCCGCCAGCTGGCTGATCACGCCTTCGTTGTGGACGACCTGGCCGAGGGTATGCGTCCGCTTGCCGGCCGCGGCCGCTTCCTTGGCCTTGTCGATGGCCTCGCGGACGCCGTAGCAGAACCCTGTCCGCCGCGCGATCCTGACTTCTCGAACGTTACCCATGCCGATTAAGTATCACACCGGCTCGTCGACACCGCGCTCGGCGAAGCTCGGGCCTCCGCAGCGCGCGCCTCGGCGGGCGGCGGCGACGCAGCGTGATCGAACGGGCATAGACCCCTCGCTGGTCCGGCGGCAGCAGCTCTGCCACGTGGCTCATCAGCTCGGCCGTGGCCAGTCGAAGGTCCTCGTGGCGATCGCCGGTGTGCGGCATGGTGAGCGTGAACGGCTTCCCAATCCGGATCCGCATCCGCTTGAACGGCCGAGGGTAGCTTGCCCCGCGGCCAGAAGCGATGCGAGCCCGAGACGGCGATCGGCAGGATTGGAGCGCCGCTCCGAGCCGCGAGCACCGTGGCCCCTTCCTTCGCTTCCTGCATCGCGCCCGTCGGCGACCTGGTCCCTTCCGGGAAGATCGCGAGGACGTTGCCGTTGTCCAGGACCGCGCGCGCCGCCCTGAACGACTCGAGGTCGCCCGCGCCGCGTCGAACGCCGAAGACGCCGTTCTGTCTCATGACGAAACCCAGTACCGGCCACCGGAGGGCCTCCTCCTTGCCCGGCCAGGCGAAGGTTCGGCCGAACTTCGGGATCACGTAGGCGATCATGAGCATCCCGTCGGCGTTGGACGAGTGGTTGATGATCACCAGCACCGGTCCCGACTGCGGGGATGTTCTCGACGCCCTCCGTCCTGACGCGCGCCAGGGCGCCGAACACGAAGCGGAGGACGAAGCCGGAGAATCGCGGCAGAGAACGGAAGATGCCTAGCCACGCTCAACCCCCGTGGCTCGTCGGCGAGCTGCGGTCCGCCGAGCCGAACCCTCCGCCTCCCGGATCACCTCGACGACCGCCTGAACCGTCTCCTCGAAGTCGCAGGCCGTCCGAATGGACGACGAGGGCGTCCTCCGCCTTGCGGAGCGGCGCCGTCTTGCGCGTGGAATCGATCGTATCGCGACGCTGGAGGTCGCTGAGGATCTGGTGCTGGACATCGACGTCGGCCGTCTGCCTCTCGGCCGCGCGACGCCTGGCGCGTTCCTCGGCTGAGGCGTCGAGGTAGATCTTCACGTCGGCGTCGGGAAGGATCACGGTGCCGATGTCGCGGCCGGCCATGATGATCGAACCCTGCGCGGCGAGCTCTCGCTGGCGGGGCACGAGCGCCGCGCGCAACTCCGCGACCCGCGCATACTCGGAAACCGCCCCGTCCACCACTTCGCCGCGAACTTCCTCTGTCACGTCCACGCCCGCCGCACGGACTCGTCGGTAGCGGCCGCGCTCGTCGGCCTCGAGCCGCACTTCCGCGGCGAGGGCGAGCAGGGCCGGCACATCGTCGGCGGCAACCCCTCGTCGCAGCGCCAGCCAGGTGACGGCGCGATACAGGAGACCCGTGTCGCAGAAGCGGTAGCCGAGCAGCCTGGCCGCCTCGGCGCCCACCGTGCTCTTGCCGCTCGAACTGGGGCCGTCGAGGGCCACTACGAGGCCCAGCGCGGTGGCCGGTTCGGCCGCCAGCTCCGGCGAATCCGAGGCGTCAGAGGACCGGGCGGTGTCGGGCGCGAGGTTGTCGCTCACGCCAGGGAGGATAACGGAGGAAGGCGGGTTCCACGCGGCGGAGCCATCGTGGCGGCGCCGACGGCCACCGGGGACGCGACTCGGCGGACGTAGCGACTCAGGGTCTGGGGCTACGCGCTTGCCGGGTCTCCGTGGTGGCGGTAGCAGCCGATTTCCGGCCGTTCGGCTCGGCCTTCACCCGCGAGGACGTCTCCGCCCTGGCGCACGCCGCCAGCTGGCGAACCTCGTGGCTGGTCAGACGCCGCGACTCCCCTGCCCCGACGTCGGTCATCTTGAGGCTGCCGACGCGAACCCGAACCAGGCGCCGGACCGGCTGGCCGACCTGATCGAACATCCGGCGGATCTGCCGCTTCCAGCCCTGCGCCAGGACGACGCGATACCAGCGGTACTCGGGGTGGGGCGGCTCGAGAAGGGCCATCAGTTTGCGGACCTGTGCCGGAGTGGCATCGTCGAGCGCGTCGAGGCGCGCCAAACCCTCCTCGAGTTCCACTCCGTTGCGAAGCGCGATCTTCTGTTGCTTGGTGACGGATCGATCCAGGGCCACCATGTACTCGCGCTCGACGCCGTATCTCGGATGCAGCAGCAGGTCCGTCCACGCGCCGTCGTTCGTGAGCAGAAGCAGGCCCTCCGACTCCTCGTCGAGGCGCCCGACCGGGTAGAGCCGATCCATGCGCGCCTCCGCACTGAGGAGCTGGATCACGGTTCGCTCGGCGTGGCGGTCCTTGACGGTCGAAACGACGCCGGCGGGCTTGTTGAGCAGCCAGTAGGCCCGAATGGGTGCGGTCCGGGGCACGACCTGGCCGTCGACGACGATCCGCTGGATCTCCGGATCCGCCTGTTCGCCGAGCGAGGCCGGCTGGCCGTCCACGCTGACGCGCCCGGCCTTGATCAGCTCTTCGGCCCCCCGACGCGAGGCGAAGCCCGCGGCCGCGATGACCTTCTGCAGGCGTTCTCGAGCCACTACTCCCCCGCCGGCGGCGCCGGGGAAGCGGGAACCTCCGCGTGTTCGCGGCCCCCGTCCGCATTGTCGGCGTCGTCGTGCAGCCGCGCAGCCACGTCGGCCTCGAGTGGCGGCAGCTCCTCGAGGCTGGACAGACCGAATCGTTCGAGGAACTCGAAGGCGGTCCCGTAGAGGATGGGCCGGCCCGGCGACTCGGAACGACCCAACTCCACGACGAGCCGGCGATGGAGCAGCGTCCGGAGGGTGTAGTCCGAATCCACGCCCCGGATTCGTTCGATCGTCGCCCGAGTGCAGGGCTGGCGGTAGGCGACGATCGCGAGTGTCTCGAGTGACGGATTGGACAACTTGGGAGCGTCCGCGCCCACGTATCGGGCAATCAGCCGGCCCGCCTCGGTAGCCGTCGCAAGCTCCACTCGCTCGCCCGATTCCACGAGCCTGATCCCGCGCTGCGCGAGCGCCACGGCCAGATCCCCGATCCGCGCATCCACGGTTTCGCGATCCACGCCCGCAACCTGGGCGATCTCGGCACGGCTCAGCGGCTTCTCGGCGACGAACAGGAGGGCCTCGAGTTGCGCCTCGGTCAGCTCGCCGGGCGCCTCGCCGACCAGCGTCCGGCCGCCGCCTCGACGGTGCCGGGAGCCTGGCCCTCCTCGCCAAGGTGGAACAGACCGTCGTCTCCAGAGATGCTCACGCGAACGACTCCAGGCTCTCGTCTATGTCGGTCTCCTCGATCGCCGGTCCGCCCTCGGCCGGAACCAGGCGCCGGGCAACGATCGGTCCCCATGGCTCGGCCTGCTCGACCGTGATCTCGCGCCGCTTTGACAGCTCGAGCATCGCGAGGAAGGTGATCGCCACGACCACACGGTCGTGGACGCCCATCAATAGCTCCTGGAGAACGACGACGTCGGAGCCCCTCAAGGCGTCCCTGATGACGGCCGTTCGCTCGGTGATCGTTATCGTCCGGGCGACGATCTCGGTGGGCATCGGGACGTCCGGGATGGTCCGGACGATGCGCCGCAAGGCCGCGGCCAGGACGGAAGCTGGCAGCGGCGGCCGTTCCGGGCGGAATTGCCCCGGCCCGGCCCGCCTGCGTCGCGATCTCCGCGTCGCGGCGGTGGAGCCGCCCTGCCACCGGCCGCGCCCCCAGCGCCAGGGCCGCGTCCCGGAACCTCTTGTACTCGAGGAGTCGAGCGCGCAGTTGCGCCTCGGGATCCAGTTCGTCGTCGAGTGGTACCGCGGCCGTCTTGGGTGGCCGCGGCAGGATCGCCCGGCTCTTGATGAGGATCAGCTGCGCGGAGATGGCCACGAACGCGGATACGTTCCCGAGGCGATCGCCCTCCAAGGTGGCCAGGGCATCCAGATACGCTTCGGCGAGGCTGCCGAGGGGCACGGTCAGGACGTCGAGCTGGCGGGCCTCGATGAGGGCCAGCAGCAGCGCCAGCGGCCCGTCGAACTCGTTGAGCTTTACGTGGGTGGATCGATCCGCGATGCCCGCCGCGAAGGCGATCTCCGGCGTCGCTGCAGGGCGCGGAAAGACGCCGATCCGGCCGTTGGCCGACGACCCGGTCTCGATCGTGCGGGTCTCCATCAGTTGTCTTCGTCGGCTGCCTGAAGCAGCCGGCCGGCGTCGTCTATCGGAGTCTCCTGGTGTCGAATCAGCTCGACGGTTCGCTCGGAGGAGCCGGCTTCGGTTGCCAGCCGCGCCGAAAGCTCGGCATGGTCGCGCAATCTTGCCAGACCGGCGGGGAACGTCGGCATGTGGATGGCAGGCCTGAGGATCCAGGCCCCATATCGCTGGCTGAGCGACCAGGTCACGCGATGGACGAGCCGGATCCGGCGCCCTTTCCCGCAGTCATGGAGCAACCCGGCAAGGAGCAGGTCTCGCTCCGTGGCGCCGGCCTCGCGAAGCGCCACCACTACGTCCAGCCCGTGCCGGCGGTCGGCGGGATGCATCGCGTCGAAAAGGCGCAGTTGTGCCGGCGTCACCCACGCCTCGAGCGCGGACCGCTCGTCCGCGCCCACTTCGGGATGGAAGTAGATCCGGGTCCGCCTGATCCGGGCGGCCCACCAACCCCTGGCCACGACCGACCCGGGCCTAGTAGCCCTGGACCCCGATGAGGAAGTTGCCCACCGGCGCCATGATCGGGAAGATGACCCGCCCGGCGAGGAGAACGACCACGAGAAGCAGCATGATCCCGTACTGGTTCATGTAGCCGCGCAACTCCATGGCCCTCCGCGGAGACACGAAATCCAGGAGGACGTGCGAGCCATCGAGCGGCGCCACCGGGATGAAGTTGAAGAACATCAGGAGAAGGTTCAGCTCCACGCCAACGTAGAAGATCAACGTGATGAGATCCGGAATGTTGTCGTTGTTCGGACCGTAGCCCGCCGCCCACAGGAAGCGGAAGACGATGGCGCAGACGACGGCCAGGACCAGGTTCGACAACGGACCCGCCGCCGCGACGATGCTGTCCGCATGCTTGCCGCGAAGGTTGTAGGGATTCACCGGCGTGGGCTTCGCCCAGCCGAAACCGACGCCCGAGTAGTTGGACACGACGTTGAGCACGACCGAGATGATCAGAAGGCCGCCGCCGACCGGGTCGAAATGAGCGATCGGGTCGAGCGTGATCCGACCGAAGAGCTTAGCCGTCCCGTCGCCCATCTTCCAGGCGGCGAAGGCGTGGGCGCACTCATGGACGGGGCCCGAGACCAGGATGAAGAGGGCAATCCAGATGACGGCGAAAGTCAGCGCGAACGAACTCAATTGCGATCCTCGTTTCCGTCCGGAATGCGCTTGCGGCGCTTGATCGAAGTCCTATCGGGACAGCCTAGATGCGGCCGAGGAGATCGGCCTTCTTGGCCTCGTACTCGGCCGGGGTGATCGCGCCCTTGTCGCGAAGGTCCGCGAGCTTGGAGAGCGTAGCGGTGACTTCGTCCGATGACATCTGGCGGCCGGCCGCGACCGGCGCAGCGGCTGCCGCGGGTGCGCCGGCTGCCGCGGGTGCGCCGGGGAGAGTGCGGAATCGGGTGCCATCCTCCAGCTGGTTCTTCGCGTCGAGCATGGCCTTCTTGAAGTCGACGACGTGGGCCAGCATGACGTACCGGTCGATCGCTTCCTCGTTGGCGGTCAGGATGTCGAGATCGCCGTACCGGAGCAGCCGCGCCAGCAGCCCCTGGGTCAAGAGCGCATCGTTGATCTTCTCGAGTGAGCTGTCCGCGCTCTTCTTGTCCAGGACCCCTTCGACCTTGAGGGCTCGCCGGGTGGTGATCAGATACTCCTGCGCTCGCCACGTCACGACGATGATGCCCATCCAGCCGAGGCCCACGAGGAGCACGATCAGCCAGACGCCGGTCCAGATCGTCGAGATGCCGCTCGGTTCGGCGACGTTGAACTGGACGAACATGAGGACCAAACCGGCGAGGACGAGGACGATCGGCTTCAGCGAATCCGATACCGGAGCCAGCCAGTGCTGGCGGCCGCGATAGAGGACCTGCTCGTCTCTCGCAAGCAACGACTCCGCGTAGCTCATCCCTGTCTCCTTCTAGCCCGCCTCGGGGGTCTCCGCTCCGTCACGCCCGTGGATGAGCACGAGCATATACGTCCTTGATCCTTTCGCCAGTCAAGTGTGTATACAGCTGTGTCGTGTTGATGCTCGCATGTCCGAGCAACTCTTGAACGACGCGCAGGTCGGCTCCACCTTCCAGAAGATGGGTTGCAAACGAGTGGCGCAACGTGTGGGGGCTGATTCCGTCTTCCAGCCCGGCGACGCGGGCGGCGGATACGAGCATTTCCCAGGCCCGGCGCCGATCCAGACGATCGCCCCGTATCGAAAGGAAGAGCGGCCCGCCATGCTTTCGATCGCCTTGCCACTCCGCCAGCCAGGGCGGCCGGACTTCGTCGACATACCGGCGAAGCCAATCAAGCGCCACTTCCCCGACGGGGACCTGGCGCTCCCGATCGCCCTTGCCGACGACCCGAACCAGCCCTTCTTCGAGGTCGATGTCGTCGCGATCGAGCCCCAGCGCCTCCGAGATTCGAAGTCCGGAGGCGTACAGCAGCTCCAACAGCGCCCGATCCCGCAGGCCCGCCGGGGTTTCCGGAGTCTGGGTCTCGAGCAGGCACTCGACTTCCGCCACGGTCAGGACGTGCGGCAGAAGGCGGGGCTGGCGCGGGAGGTCGAAGCGGCCGGCCAGGTCCGTTTCGACCAGGCCCTCGGCGTAACAGAAGCGATAGAACCCGCGAAGCGAGGCGGCCTTGCGTCGAAGGGTCGTCGGCCGAAGCGAGGTTCGTCGCAGTCCTCGCGGCGTCGCGAGCATGCTCAGGTACCGGACGGGCGTGTCCGCGGATTTCGACCAGTTCCGGCTCGCGCCGCGGCTCGCGGCGTAGTCCGTCAGGTCGGCTCGGTAGGCGGTCAGCGTCGCCGCGGATAGCCCGCGCTCGACACGCAGGTAACTGAGGAAATCCTCGATAGCCGAGACCAGTTCGCCCGCCGGTGCGATGCCACCCGCGGCGGTCATCTCATCGACCCTCCGGTTCGCGCTTCCACGCTCCGGCGCGTTCGAGCAGCTCCTCCGCGCTCGCGACGGCCGCGGCGCCGCCTTCCGCTCCGGCGAGCATCTGGGCGAGCTCCTCGACCCGATCCGCTCCATCCACGCGGCGGACCTGGGTGACCGTCCGACCATCGCGCTGGACTTTCTCGATCCGGAACTGGGCGTCGGCATACGCGGCGATCTGGCCGAGATGGGTCACGCACAGCACCTGATGGCTGCGCGCCAGCTCCCACAGCGAGCGACCGACGGGCTCCGCGCTCCGGCCTCCGATGCCCGTGTCGATCTCGTCGAAGACGAGCGTTGGGGTCCGATCCGCTTCGGCGAGGATCTGCTTGATGGCGAGAGCCACGCGCGAAAGCTCGCCGCCCGAGGCGATGCGGGCCAGCGGACGGGCCGGTTCGCCCGGGTTCGGGGCGATGACGAAGACGACCGAATCGAGGCCCGTGGCGTCGAAGGCGATCCGCCGGCCATCGATCTTGATTGCCGCTTCCGCGGGCCCGGCCTGGCGCTGTTCCACGGTGACGTCGAAGGTGGTCCGCTGGAAACCCAGGCCGGTGAGGGCCGCTTCGACGGCCGTGGCCAGCCGACCCGCGGCCGCCGCCCGTGCCCGCGACAGGAGCTGTCCCGCGGCGGCCACTCCCTCGAGAAGTCTGGCGGCGTCCGCCTCCCGGTTCTCGCGCGACGCCTCGAGGGCCCGGAGTCGCTGCGCTTCGGCCTCGGCACGCTCGCCGTAGGCGATCACCGCGGCCTCGTCTTCGCCGTACTTGCGCTCCAGAACGTAGATGAGAGAAAGCCGTTCCTCCATCGCGGCGAGGGCCGAAGCGTCGTGTTCGATCGATTCGGACAGGTCGCGAACCTCCGCGGCCGCGTCTTCCAGCTCGGCAGCGAGGCCGGAAAGCCGTTCCGCCACGGCGTCGAAGCGCGAATCCAGGCGCGACAGTTCGCGGGCCCGGTGGACAGCCTGTGCGATGGCCTCTCGCGCGCCCGCGCCGGCGGCGGCTCCCTCGTCGCTCCCCTCCCCGGCCAGAGCTTCGTGGATCTCCGCGCTGCCTCGGGCGATCGCCTCGCCGTTCTGGGCCGCCGCGAGACGCGCTTGCAGGGCGGTGGCCTCGCCGGGCGTCGAGCTTGGCCGCGGCGATCTCCGCGGACTGATGGTCTTGCAGTTCCAGCCGCCGCGTCAGCTCGCGAGGGTCCAGCGCCAGCTCCGCAAGCGCGGCCTGGTTCGTCCGCCAGGCCTCGACGGCCGCGGCCATAGCCGCGCGTTCCTTCTCGAGCCGGCCGAACGCGTCGAGCAGCTCGCGCTGCCAGCGCTCGTCGAGAAGCCGCTGCTGATCGTGCTGGCCGTGGATCTCGACGAGCCGTCCGGCGACGTCGCCCAGGCGCGAGGCGGTGACCGCTTCGTCGTCGATGCGGGCGGTGGATCTGCCCGCGGCGGTCACGTCGCGGACGCAGATCAGCGGCTCCGGCAGGCGATCGAACAGTGCCTCCACGCGAGCCGAGTCCGAGCCGTGGCGGACCAGCGACGTGTCCGCCCTGGCGCCCGTGGCGAGGCCGAGGGCATCGATGATCAGGCTCTTGCCCGCGCCGGTCTCGCCAGTCAGTACGTTGAGCCCGGGCTCGAAGGAAATGCGAAGGCGGTCGATCAGGGCGAGGTCTCGGACGCTCAGCTCCGTGAGACGGCCGGCATGGTCCACTCCGGGGCCGCCTGCGGCCATGGCTTCGCCAGCGGAGGCGGGCCCACCCCGGGCGACAACGTCCGTCGCGGGCGCGCCGGCAAGCGGCTCCGCCGCTCGGGGCTGGACGGCCTGGCCCTCGAGCTCGCTCATCCCGGTCATGACGGAAGCAACTCCGACTTCTGGCGGAGGAGATCCCAGAACGGCAGCGCGCCCTTGGGTTCGATCAGGTGGATGGGCCGGTTCATTTCGCAGACGGCCACCACGTCGCCGATAGTCAGGCGCCGATCCTCGCGTCCATCGACGCTCATGAGGACGTCGTACGCGTCCGCGATGCGGCAGCGAACGGTGTGCTTGGGGCTGACGACGACCGATCGGATGGCCGTCAGATAGCCCGCGATGGGCGTGACCACGAGGTTTCGGCTCGAGGGATCGACGATCGGTCCACCGGCCGAGAACGAGTAGCCCGTGGACCCCGTGGGGCTCGAGACCACCAGGCCGTCGGCCGTGAAAGTGGCCAGGTGCGATGGCCCGATCTCGACTTCGATCCGGCAGACCCGGGCGAGCGTGCCGCGCACGACGGCGATGTCGTTGAGCGCGAAGAAGACCTCGCCGGGTTCCGAGCGGCCGCCCGGATAGATCGTCGCCTCGAGGGCCATCCGGTCCTCGATTCGGAAGTCGCCGGCCACGAGCTGGCCCAGGACCGCTTCGAGGCCGCTGGTCTCCACCTTGGAGAGGAACCCGACCTTGCCGAGGTTCACGCCCAGAAGCGGCACGTCCACCTCGGCGACGGCCCTCGCCGCCCGCAGGAACGTGCCGTCGCCGCCGAGGACGACCAGGGCTCCGGTTTCGGGCAGCTCCGCCACGAGCGCCTGGAGATCGCCCGCGGGCGCGGCCCAGTGGTCTATCCCGCGGAGCGAGCACCAGCCCTCGGCCCGTTCGCGGAGCTCGAGCGCCGCTTCCTTCGTGGGGTTGTAGGCGAAGCCGATGCGATCGAGCTTCATGTACCCGCCAGCTCCCCGAATTTCGCGTCCCACTCCGGGGGCAGCGGCGCGGGTTCCGACCCTGCCTGAGGAACCCGGGGCGTGAAATTCGGCGGCACTTCCAGCTCCAGGAAGAACTCCCGATTGCCCGCCGGGCCGGTCAGTGGCGAAGCCACGGCGTTCGCGATCCGGAGCCCGATGCCGAGGGCATAGCGGGCCACGGTTTCGAGCGTCTGGCGGTGGATCGCGGGGTCGCGGACGACGCCGTCGCGGACCTGGCGGCGGCCGGCCTCGAATTGCGGCTTTACGAGGGCCACGATCCGGCCGCCGCCGGGTCCGAAGCATGTGGCCACGGGTCCGAGGATCCGGTCCAGAGAGATGAACGAAACGTCCACCACGGCCAGGTCCACGGGCGTCGGCAGCACTCCGGGCCCGAGACCGCGGGCGTTGGTCCGTTCCATGGAGATGACCCGCGAATCGTGGCGGAGTGTCTCGGCGAGCTGGCCGCGGCCCACGTCAACCGAGTACACCCGAGTGGCGTCGCGCTGGAGCAGCAGGTCCGTGAAGCCGCCGGTGGAGGAACCCACGTCCAGGCAGACCAGTCCAACCGGCTCCACGCCGAAGGCGTCGAACGCGGCGCGGAGCTTCAGGCCGCCGCGCGACACGAAGGGCGGCGGCGCCGCGACTTCGAGGGCGATGGTCTTCTCCACGAGGTCGCCGGGCTTGCGATCCTTGCGCGCCGACTCGCCCTGGCCCACCAGAACCTGGCCGGCCAGAATCAGGGCCTGGGCACGCGTCCGCGTCTCGGCCAGGCCGCGCTCAACGAGTAGCTGGTCGAGTCTCTGTCGAGTAGGTCGATCGGCGCTGGCGCTCATGTCCGCAATCGTGGCACACCCGGCTCATCTCGTGCTGCGCGGGCATGCGGGGCGGGCCGACCGACTAGCTGGTTCGATCGGCTTTGCTCGCGGACCGTTCGCGGGCGGGCGCCGGCGCGGCCGGCGTCGCGACCCTCATCCGTTCGAGCGTCTCGCGGATTTGGGCGGCGATGCCTTCGGCGTCGAGGCGGAGCTGCTTGCGCAACTGATCGACCGCGCCGTGGTCGACAAACCGATCCGCCGGAATTCCGATGGTCCGGACGACCACGTCCCGATATGCCGGATCCGCGGCGCGGGCCTCTTCCACGAGCTCGAGGACGCCCGCTCCGAAGCCGCCGGTGACGACGCTCTCCTCGAGCGTCACGACGAGCTTCTTGCCGCGGGCCTGGTCCAGGATGAGCTGCCGGTCCAGCGGCTTGGCGAACCGGGCGTTGATGAGACCCACGGACCAGCCTTCGGCTTCGAGAGCGCCGGCGGCCTGTCGCCCCCGTTCCACGATCGGCCCGAAACCGACGATCAGGACGTCACGGCCTTCGCGAAGCAGCTCGCCGATGCCAACCGGCAGCACCTTGGGCTCCACGGCCGGAACGCCGAAACCCGCGTCGCGGGGATAGTGCAGGGCGAACGGGTGATCCTGGGCAAAGGCAGTCCGGACCAGCGAACGGAGTTCCTGCTCGTCTTTGGGACTCGCGATCACCATCCCGGGCAGCTGCCGCTGCGTGGGCAGCGTAAACATGCCCTGGTGGCTGCTGCCGTCCTCGCCCACGAGCCCCGCCCGATCGACGGCGATCACGACCGGGAGGTCGTTCTGGCAGACGTCGTGGACCTCCTGGTCGAAGGCCCGCTGGAGGAATGTGGAGTAGATCGCCACCACGGGCCGCTGGCCGGCGAGAGCCATGCCCGCCGACATGGCCACGGCATGCTGCTCGGCGATGCCCACGTCGATGAATCGATCCGGGTACTCCTCGGCGAAGTGGTGGAGGCCGGTTCCCGTGGGCATGCCCGCGGTTACGGCCACGATCCGGCGGTCCGTCCGGGCGAGCTCCATGAGCTCCGCGGCGAAGAAATGCGTGTAGTTGGGCGGCCGGTGCGAGGCCGCGACGCGAGCCGCGTCCGAAGGGGTGCCCATGTCCGCGGAGCCGGCGCTGCCGTTCCCGTTGCCGTTGGCGTATGGCTCGTACGGAGCTTCGTCCACGTTCCCGGGGTGCGGCATGGCGCTTTCCTTGCGGGCCAGCGCTGGACCGCTCAGTGCCGCGTGCGCCGCGCCATACGTGTCCGGTGTGGGCTTCGTGTCGGCCAGTTCGGGCATTGGCGGCAAAGCTGCGCCGTGGAATCCAACCTGATCGCGCTCGGCGGGTCGATAGCCCCGGCCCTTGCGCGTCCGCACGTGGACCAGAACCGGGCCCGGAACTTCCAGGGCGGCCCGCATGATGTGTTCGAGGCCGCGGACGTTGTGCCCGGGGATGACGCCGAGATAAGTGATGCCCAGGTCCTCGAACAGCTGACCCGGCTGCGCGAAGTTGACGACCATGCGCCGAATCCGACGAGACAGCTTCAGGGCCGGCTGACCGACCACCGGCAGCGACTCGACGACGCGATCGTAGGCAGTCTTGCTCTGCTTCCACGCCGTCGAGAGCTTGAGCGTGGAGAAGTACTGGCTGAACGCGCCGACCGTGGGGCTGATCGACATGGCGTTGTCGTTGAGGATGATCAGCATCTGCGTCTGGCGACTGCCGATGTCGTTGAGCGCCTCGAGCGAGAGGCCGCTGATCAGGGCCGCGTCGCCGACCACCACCGCGATCCGCTCCATCGAGTGGCGCTGGTCGCGGGCAGTGGCGAGCCCCTGGGCGATCGACAGGCCTGTACCGGCATGGCCGCCGTCGAAGACGTCGTGCTCGGATTCGATGCGGCGCGGGAAGCCGCCTATGCCACCGAGCTGGCGCAGCGTCCCGAATCGGGAGTATCGACCGGTGAGGAGCTTGTGCGTGTAGGCCTGGTGGCCGGTGTCCCACACGATCTTGTCACGTGGCGACTCGAGAACCCGATGGAGCGCCAGCGTGAGTTCCACCACTCCGAGCGAGGAGCCCAGATGGCCGCCCGTCTTGGCGACGGTGGAGATGATTTCCTGGCGGATCTCCGCGGCCAGCGAAACCAGCTGCTCGTCCGTAAGGCCCCGCAGGTCCGCCGGGCCTCGCAGTGAAGGCAGGATCGCCAAAATCGCTCCTTCGGGACCTCGGTCCCACGCGGTCCCCCGATCCGCACACTATTCGCGACCGGTGTGTCGGTCCGATCGCGCTGTCTGCCGGGCAGTCTAGCGTTACTGCGCGGCGCTGCCTGAAGTGTTGCCGACGGCCCGAGCCGTGGTCGCGTGACGTTCACGACCGTCTCGCGAGGAGCCGGCCGGCTCGACGCTACTGGTCTTCCGAGCTCTCGCCGGCTCGCATCTGGGCGACTTCGATCGCTCCGGAACTGCGTTCCACGAGTCGCTGGACTCGGAGTTCCGCGTCGCCCAGCAAGGTGGCGCAGCGCTCGTGAAGGAGCACTCCGCGTTCGTACAGGGCGATGGATCGCTCCAGCGGCTGGCCGCCCTGCTCGAGCTCGGAGACCGTGCGTTGCAGCTCCGCCAGGGCCTCGTCGAACGTCAGCTTTGAGACGTCGGTCCCGTTCTTTGGGTCCGCTCCCTCAATCACGGAGTTCATCCTCCCGATGCTCGGGCTGGCCCGCCGCGTCGGGCTCGTCCACCGTGTCGCTCTCGTGCCTGGCCTCGAGTCCGCGGTCGATCCGCCGCCCCAGGAGGATACCAAGCCTGACCGACCCGACGAACGCGACCAGCGCGATTGCCAGCAAGAGCGCGGCCGCGAGCCACTGATTCACTTCGGCGGTTCCGCGCGGGGCCCCGGTTCCGCGTGCGGTCCAGGCTCGGCGCCGGTGGCTTCGACTCGGGCGGACAGGTGTCCGTGGGCGACCCGCACCGACAGCTTCTGCCCCTGCGGCGCCTCGGCCGGATCCCGAACGACGAGACCGTCCGGGTCGCGCCGGACGATCGCGTAGCCTCGCTCCAGGGTGGCCTGCGGGCCCAGCGCCGCGAGCGCGGCTTCGCTCCGCTGAAGTGCCCCTCGCGCAGATCCGAGCCTGGCCGCCACGGCGGGTTCGAGCCGGGCCGCGAGGCTCGAGTTCAACCCTTCTCGATGACGCAGCTCGTCGCGCAGGCGCCGGGTCGCCCGATCGAGGAGCAGACCGGCGCGCTCCCTAGCCTGGGCGAGTTGCGCCTCGGGCTTGAGCCGCTCCAGGGCGCGTGCCTTCCGCGGCCAGCTCCCCGCGGGCCTGTCCGAGTGCGTCCGCGGCGCCGTAGCGGCCCCGCCGCGCAAGTTCCGTCAGGGCGATTGCCACGTCCAGGCGCTCCGGCACCACGAGTTCCGCCGCGGCCGACGGCGTGGGCGCGCGAACGTCAGCCGCGAAGTCCGCGAGGGTCACGTCCACTTCATGCCCGACGCCGCAGACCACGGGAATCGGGTGCGCGACCACGGCCCGGACCACTCGCTCATCGTTGAACGACCAGAGATCCTCCAGTGAACCGCCGCCGCGAGCGAGGATCGTGACCGTTGGCGCCTCCGCGTCGCGACCTGCGGCGATGAGCCGGTCCCGCCAGCGAGCCAGCCTCTCCAGCGCGGCCACGACACTCTGCGCGGAGCCTTCACCCTGGACCTGGCACGGCGAGAGGACGAGCTGGGCGAGCGGCCAGCGCCGCGAGACGACGTGGCAGATGTCGTGCCAGACCGCTCCGGTGGCGCTCGTCGCCACTCCAATCACGGCGGGCCGGACCGGCAGGGGCCGCTTTCGGGCGGTGGCGAAGAGCCCTTCGGCGGCCAGCCGCGCCTTCAGCGCCTCGAACTTCAGGGCGAGATCGCCGAAACCCGAAGGCTGGATGGCCGAGACGTAAAGCTGGTAGACGCCCTGGCCCTCGAATATGTCGATCCGGCCGTGGGCAACGACCCGCAGCCCCGTCCGGGCCTCGAACGGCGAGGCGAGCCTGTCGTCGCGGAAGAAGACGCAGGACAGCTGGCTTCGATCGTCCTTGAGCGTGAAGTAGCAGTGGCCCGGCGGACGAGACCGTTACCCGGCCGACTTCACCCTCGACCCACACGTCGCGAAGCAGCGGTTCGGTGCGGACGGCGTCGCGAATGGCCCGCGTCACGTCGCTGACGGTGACGATCCGAAGAGTGGCGGCTTGCGGCTCGGCGGCGACGGCCGGGCCCGAGGCGACAGTGGCTGGCTCGGAGGCATCGGCCCGCGGCCCGCCGGGCGCGGTCGTTCGGTCGTCCGGCGGGCTCGCGCGTTCGGGCTTCGGCGTCCTGTCGGTCTTCGGCGTCTTCGGCCCGCTCGCCGGTTCGGCCGAGTCGTCGAAGGAATCCCAGGACGGCAGCGCCCAGTCGGGAGGCGTCGGTCGAACCCAGCGTCGCGGGCGCGGCTTCGTCCGGTCCGGGGTCGCCCCAGAGCGGATCGCTGTCGGGCTTGCGGGTTCGACTCAACGCTGCCTCGCGCTCCTGCTCTGCGGCTCGGCCGCCAGCCGCGAACGGCTAGAGGCGGGTCTGGTACTCCCCGGTCCGAGTGTCGACGCGGATCGTGTCGCCTTCGTTGACGAAGATCGGCACCTGGACGCTCAGGCCCGTCTCGAGCTTGGCCGCCTTGCGGGCGCCGGTCTGCGTGTCGCCGGCGAACCCTGGCTCGGTCTCGATGACCTTCAGATCGACGGTCACCGGAAGCTCGACGCCGATCGTCTCGCCTTCGTAGCTCGTCCGATCGAGCAGCATGCTGTCCTTGAGGTAGTTCACGACGTCGTCGAGCTGAGCGGCGGTCACGCTGAACTGCTCGTAGCTCTCGGTTTCCATGAAGTGGAAGTCGTCGCCGTCGCGATACAGGAACTGGATCTGGCGATGCTCCAGCTGGACTCGGGGCCACCGGTCGCCGGCCTGGAAGGAGCGCTCCACGGTCTGGCCGCGCTTGACGTTCCGAAGCTTGATGCGGACCTGAGCCGAGCCTCGCCCGATCTTGAGATGGTGATAGTCGAGGATCTGCCACAGGTCGCCATCCAGCTCGATGACGACACCCTTGTGCAGGTCGCTGGTCGAAATCATGTTCGGTGAAGGCTCCCCGTCTGAATGTCGGATGAATGGCACGGTCGGCCACTCGCGGCCACTGCCGAGGTCTGGATTGTAACGGAGCCGCCGCTCGAAGCGACGCGCGTCGCCTCAGACGCCCAGGACGACCACGTCACGGGGGAAGCAGGTCAGGATCTCGACGTCGGAGGCCGTGGTGTCGAAGAGGACCAGGTCCTCGATCCGGACGCCCATTTCGCCGTCGAGGTAGATGCCGGGCTCCACGCTGAAGACCGTCGGGCTCGGCAGCGGATCGTCGCTCGCGGCCCGGCTCAGCGACGGCGCTTCGTGCGTCGCGAGGCCGATGCCGTGCCCCGTCCCGTGCCCGAACCGTTCGCCGTATCCCGCCGCTTCGATCACCGCTCTCGCGGCGGCGTCGCCTTCCTTGCCGCTGGGCACGGGCTGCGAGCCGCGGAGGGCCGCCCGCAGCCGCTCGACGCTGGCGAGTTGCGCTCCGGCAACGATCTCGTAGACAGCCAGATCTCGCGCCGCGGGCGAGCCCA
The DNA here is from genome assembly GCA_963816135.1 of uncultured Chloroflexia bacterium. GTDB lineage: Bacteria > Chloroflexota > Limnocylindria > Limnocylindrales > CSP1-4 > Fen-1039. The sequence goes on along the minus strand of CAWFJD010000017.1, from coordinate 227,797 downwards.
CGAAGAGCGTCCGGGTCATGTCGCTGCGGTAGCCGTCCACCATGCGCGCCGAAATCGAAGAGGATCACCTGGCCAGTTCGAACTTCGGCCGCGCCGGGGGAACCGTGCGGCAGCGCGGCATTCGGCCCCACGAGACAGGCGACGCCGAACGCCAGCGCCTCCGCGCCGCCCGTCCGGATCTCCCACTCGAGGGCCAGGGCTAGCTCGCGCTCCGTCTTGCCGGGCCTGATGTGACGGATGATTGACGCCAGGGCGCGGTCGGCAACGGCGCAGGCGGACCTGATCCGCTCGATTTCGGCTGGCTCCTTGATGGCGCGCTGGGCCTCGACCCAGCTGCCGGCCTCAACGAGCTCTACCTCGGGGGCGGCAGCGGCCAGCTGCTGCCAGAGTTGATGGCTGACGAAGCCGGCTTCGATCGCCACGCTCTTCGCGCCGACGCCACGGACGAGCTCCGGCCAGAGCGCCGCGAGGTCGTAGGTGACGTTCTCGATGCGCGCCTCGGGGGCCTGGGCGGCGGCCTGGAGCCGGTACCGGCTGTCCGCGAGCACCACGACCTCGTCTCCGGCCACGAGGAACCGCCCGGAGTTGCCGGCGACGCGATCCTCGCCGTCCTCGAGCACGAAGCCGGTCAGATATCGGCCATTCTCCGATCGCACCCCGAAGTAGGCATCGACACCGGCCTCGGCCATCGAGGCGCGCAGGCGGGCGAGCCGTTGGGGCCGAGCCGACCGATCCGCTTCGGCCCAGCGGGCGTGGTCGGAGGTGCTCGGCGGCGCCTGGAAATCGGCTGGATGCGGCAACCCGCGAACGATGTCGGTCACCCCCTCATGGTAACGGGCGAGACATGCCCTCGGAACGTCCGACAGGACCTACCTCTGCCCGTCTTGCGGATGTTCGCGACGTGCGTACAGGTTTGGGCTCCATGGGTGAGGAAGCACCGCGAACTGCTCAATTCGAGGCCGGATCGGGCCGGCCTGGCGGGGATTCCGCCCGATTCCGGGCTGCGGATCGTCCCGCAGGGCCCGGAAACTCCCGCCGCCGCCGGGTGGCAGGTGCCGGCCCATCCTCCGAGCCGATTCCTGTTCGCGCCTTGCGGACATCCGCGAGATCCGCTCCCTCACCTCTTACCGCGGCGAATTGGGTAAGTCACCTTGACGTTGCAGTCGCTCTCCTCAAGAACCAGCCCACCAACAGACACCAGCCGGCCATCAAGGCCCATTACCCTATCGCCGCCATCGGCGGCGTGATGCTGTCCATGGCGGGCCCAGTGTTTGTCAGCAGCCTGATCTGGGAGGTTTGAGTCAGACACCAAATCGTCAGCAGGAATAGCCGATAGACGACGAGGTTCGAAGTGGAGTGCACCACGAACGGCACAGCAATGTCCTTCTTGCCGGCGGCTCCAGGCGCTACGACCGGCTTCCGCATCGCCCGAAGCCACGATGGGAGCCTGATGGGATCCACTGGCACCATGGACACGAGAAACCAGACCGCAAGCCATCCCCCGCCAAGGATGCCGATCACGAAGGCCGTCGCGATATCGCCCACGTATGCCCGTCGCCCCCGATTACTTGATGTAGCCGTACTTCTTCAGGTTGGCCTGCTGTTCGGCGGCGGTTTTGGCGAAGGCGTGGGTGCCGGTGCCGTCGTTCTTGGCCAGGAAGTACAGGTAGCCGTCGGTGGTGTCGGGCGTCATCGCGGCCGCGAGCGAGGCCGCGCTTGGTGAGCAGATCGGGTTCGGTGGCAGGCCCGCGTGGTGGTAGGTGTTGAACGCGGCGAGCGCGCCGGGAAAGACGACCTGGCTCAAAGCCCCGCTGGTCTGGATCGGTTCCCAGAACGAGTAGTTCACCCAGCTTGTGATGTCGTGCGCCTGGAGCCAGACCGAGTCGTTGGCGTAGTTGAGCGTCGGGTCGGCGTCGAGCAGGCCCGTCGGCCAGATCTTGGGGTCGAGTCGATTGGCGTACACGCCGGCGATGAGCGTTCGATCCGATTCGACCTTGGCCTCGGTCTCCACGAGCGACGCGAGCTGGACCTTCTGATAGATCTCGTCGGGCGGGAGCGCGAGGAAGCCGTCCGGCGCGTGGCTGACGAACGCGTCGAGGAGCATCTGGATCAGCTGAGTCGGGGTGACGTCGGGCGCGACTTCGTAGGTCGCTGGGAACAAGAAGCCCTCCAGCGAACCTCCGGCCGGCAGCTTGAGCCACGGATAGCCGCCGATGAGGTCCGCGGGCGGGTGCAGCAGCAGGTCGTAGAACTGGCCCACGTTCATCTTCAGAACGGCGGCTGGATCGTCCGGCTTGACTTCCTTGAGCTCGAGCAAGGCCACCATTTGCTCGGCCCGGAGGCCTTCGCGGAACGTGAGCCGGACCCTCGGCGCGGCCACGGGTGACGTCGTGAGTGTCTTGAGCATCTCGTCGATCGACTGGGACTTGCTGACGTTGTGGCGGCCGGCCTGGAACTCTTCGGTGAGGCCTTTATCGATCGACTCGAACACGAACGCCCGGCCATCCTTGATCACGCCCGCGGCGACGAGCTTGTCGGCGATCTGCGCGGGGGTGTCGCCGGGGGTGATGGTGATGGCGATGGCCTTCTTGTCCGAGGCATCCAATGGCCTGGTGATGCTGCCGTGCAGTTCCGCCCGGACCAGGTCGGATACGAACGGGATCGAGAGCGCCGTGGGATTCTCGGCAGCCCAGTCCACGATGCCGCTCACGGCGAACGGCCGGGCGACGAACCAGAGGCCGGCAGTCACGAGTCCGCCCAGGACGAAGGCGAGGATCGCGAACTGAATGATCGGCCCGGGGCCGTGGAAACGACCGCGCCTGAGGCTCCGCTGGACTTCGCGGCGACGTTCCCGATCCTCGGAGATCTCCTGCTCGTCGAGCGGCCGGAAGTCGTCCCAGCCCTGGTCCACGACCCGGCGCCTGGCCTGGTCGTCGCCGCGGCCGGAACCCCTCGGCTTGCCCCCGCCACGGAGAGTCATTCGTTGCCGGCCTCGGTACGGGTTGCGTCGGCGGCCGTCCGGCTGCGTCGTTGGCAGCTCGCGCCTCGGCCGCGTCGGCGTCGCGAGCCATGGCGTCGATCTCATCCTGGAGGATCAGCGCGGCAGCCTCGCGATCGATTCGGGCGCGGTAGGCCTCGCGGCGGGCCGCGCTCGGGGGTCCGCCCGACGCGCCCCTCCCGGCCGAACCCATCCGCTGCTCGGCTCGAACGCTGGTCAAACGCTCGTCGCGGAGACGCAGCGGCAGCGAAGTCGCCGCTTCGACGGCATTCGCCCATTCGCGTGTCTTGGTGGCCTGGAGGCCCTCGGTTCCATCCATGTCGAGCGGCAATCCTACGACCAGGAGTCCAACTCGTTGCTCGGCGGCGATGCGCGCGACGACGACCGCGTCGTCGGCGACCCTGCGTCCGCGGCGGATCGTGGTCAGGGGCGTCACCGCACCCGATCCGCAGATCCGCCACGGCGATCCCGATTCGCTTGTCGCCGAGGTCGATGCCGAGGAATCGATCGGGTCGATCGGGCTCCCCTGCCCGACCGGCGCGCGAACCGTTTCCGCCGAATTCCACGTTGTCTGGAGAAGCCATCAAGTGGACGACGGACTGGGGGCGGGGGTCGGTGACGGCGTGGGCGCGGCCGATGGCGAAGGCGAGGCCGGCGGCGGAGTCGGTGAAGGCGTATCTGCCGGCGGAGACGCGAGCGACGACGACGGCGACGGCGATAATCCGGCGGGACGGACCCCGATGGCGAGGCCGATTCGGACGGCGGACCGGTCGGTCGGATCGTGGGCGTGTGACGAGGCGTCGGCGTCGCGGTTGGTCCGGGCGGCGGCAGCGACGCGGTCGAGGGCGAAGGAGTGGCAGTCACTTTCGGGACGACGAGTTTGACGTCGATCCGGAAGTCGAGCGAGGGCATCTTGTCCGCCCAGCTCGGCGACATCGAGATCGAGACGTTTCCGAAGGTTTGCAGGTATGCCCGCGCTTCCGACACGGACTTACCGACGATGTTCTTGCGCAGCTGATCGGTCGTGATCTTCTGGACCTGCGAGGCGGTCGCGGTCACCGGCACCCGCACCGAGCCTGCGTCGACCGCGGGTGTCCCGAGCTGGGTCTTCACCGAGCCATTCACGAGGGCGAAGCCGGACGCGACGAGGGCCGTGATCCGCCGCTCCGCGAGGCTCGTGACGTTGGACGTGTCGGCGATCGTGGCGGTCCCTGTCGCGCTGCAGCTGAGATCGAATGAGGCCTCCGTCAGGCCGACGAGCGTCGCCGGATCCGGGCTGCACACGGCGGTTCCCATGTGAGCGGTCTCCTCGAACAGGTTCGACCCGTCCGGATGAGCGGCGGGCGCGGCCATTGCGGCCTTGAAGTTGTCGTCCAGCTGGGACAGGAGATCGCTGGCCGCGGCGTCGACGTCCGCCTGGACGATCGCGGGAGTCACGGTATGGGTGCCGCCGGTGGTGGCGGAGGGGTTAGTTACGGAGACCGTAGCGGCCACGAGATCAGCCGGCAGCCGGTTGATCGCGTTGGCATTGACGTTTCCAGCCGTCCCTGGCTTCACCGCCTGCACGGCGACCGATACCTGCGTTCTGGTTGCGAACGCGGCTTTCGGGACAGTGACCGTTTGCTGGGTAGTGAAGACGACGCCACTTCGCCGTCGAGACCTGCGTTCCTGCTATCACGGGCACCGCGAACACGGTGTTGATGCTCGATGAACGTCACGCTACCTGTGGCCGGCGTCTCGTTCACCTTCTCGCCTGTGGCCGTGTACGTACCCGTCGCCTCGAGCGGGAATGCCTTGTCGAGGCCCGGGATCGTGGCCGATACGTCGTTCACGCCGCTCGTCCCCGGGTCCACCGTGACGTTGAGGGAGAGCGGCCCGACGCTCTGTTCCTGCAGCGTCAGCACCACCGACGCGCTCGGATAGACGAAGAACAGGCCGCCCGTGATGAGAACGATGATGATCGCGAAGGCCGCGGCAACCGCCGGCCACGGAACACGAAGCCCGCCCATTCCACCCCGAGGCCGTGGTCCGCGACGGCGACCCCGCCGACGGCTCGACCGGGCGACGACGGCGTCGACACCGTCCGGGCCAGCTCCCCAAGAGCGGCGGAGGTGGCGGCCGCGTCCCCCGGCGCCGGCGCCGCCCTGCAACCTCGCCGACTCCGCCCGCTCGTATTCGCCCACGCTGCCGAACACGGCCAGCTCGGCCGACCGGGCCACCGACTGCGTGGACGGATCCGAGGTCACGATCGCCAGCCGCTTGTTCCGCTTCTTGGCCTCGCGGGCGAGCAGCAGGAAGTTGATCCGCGACGTGGCCACTCGCGACCCGGCCGTCAGCACCAGGGCGATCCGGTTGTCCGACGTGTCGCGGATGCGCGTCGCCGCCGAAGTGATCTCGTCGTCCGCGTCGAGGTAGTAGATGGCCATCGGCTACATCTTCATCGCCCGCAGGACGCGCCGCAACGCGGCGTCGAGCGGGTCTTCGTTGGTCTGGAGTTCGATCGCCTGGTACGCCAGGCCCATCGGCGTGACGTCCTGCTGGTCCACCAGCAGATGCGTGCCGTCGTTGATCCGTTCGACCAGCTCCGGCGCCATCATCACCACTTCCGGCGGCCGGCTGAACGGCAGGCGCCGCCAGAACTTCTCGTCCTTGAGGATTCCACTGATCTCCGGCAGGCGCGAGCCGCCGCCGCAGAGGTAGACCTTGCCCGGGAGGAGATCGCCTTCGGCCAGCTCCTCGAGGACCAGCTCCACGCCGGCGGACCAGATGGCCACGTCGTCGGCGACGATGGTCGCCACTTCCGACCGCTGGTCCACGGCCATGCCGCGGGAGTAGTCCACCTTGATCTCCTCGGCCCGCGGGAACGGCAGGTCCAGGCGATCGGCGATCGATTTGGTGAACGCCCGTCCACCGAGGGCGAACATGCGCGTGCCTTCGATGCCGCCGTGTCGAACGAGCGCGACGTCCGTCGTGCCGCCGCCGACGTCCACGAACAGCGCGCCGGTCTGCTGGAGCTGGTCGCTCGCCAGAACGCGCGCCACCGCATACGGCTCGGCCACGATCTCGATCAGCTCCAGGCTGAGCTGCTGGGCCACGGTCTGGAGGGCGCCGAGATGGACCAGCGGCGCGAAGGCGTTGAAGATGCTGATCCGGACGTGCCGGCCCTGGAAGCCCACGGGGTTCGTGACCGGATAGCCGTCGATCTGGGCGCCGGTCACGGCCGCGTGGACCAGCCGCACGTCCACCTGCGGGAGGCCCGTCTCCCAGGTGATCGCCCGTTCGGCCGAGCGGAGCGACTCGTGCTGGACTCCCTGGATGAGCTTCTGCAGCTCCGCGTCCGTGATCGGGACGTCCGAGCGCTTTCGATCCTGGGTGTGGGTGGTGGTGAAGCCCTTCACGAGTTCGCCGGCGATGCCGATGACGACCTGCGTGGGCCGGAAGCCGGCCATCTCTTCGGCTTCCTGGAGCGCGACGGCGCAGTTGTCCACGACGGCGTTGATGTCCGTCACGGTGCCCGACTGCATGTGGGCAAGGCCCTGCCGCTTCCGCCCGACGCCGCGCACGGTGCCGCAACCGTTTTCGTCGATCTCGAACACGAGGGCTTTGGCGAATTCGGTTCCGATGTCCAGCGCCGTGCAGGCAGCTAGGGCGGATTCCTCCTCGCGGCCCCAGATCCTGCGCCAGAACGCCACGGCCGCTCCTAATTGGTGAGTCGCTATTGGGTCAGTCGCCCGTCGGTCCACCAACCGCCTTTAGTGTATCTGCGATCGCCTGGAGAGCCGGGCCCACGCCGTCCCTTCGTGTGCCCATTCCCTGGGCCATCTCGGGCCGGCCGCCGCCGCGGCCATCGAGCTGCTGCATCGCCACCTTGACGAGGGCGCCGGCCGAAATGCCACGTTCCACGAGATCCGGGCTCACCGTCACGAAGATCTGCGGAGCCTCCACGTCCCAGGCCACGGCGATGACGCCCGAAGCGAGCGCCGAACGGACTTCCTTGACGAAGCCCTTCCACTGCTCCGACGTTTCGAAAGCGCCGTAATGGATGACGAGCTTGACGCCCGGCGCCACCTCTTTGGCATGGCCTGCCACGTCCGCGGGCTTGGGATGGCCGGCGTTGCCGGCGCGCAAACGACGGCGTGCTTCGCGCAGTTCGTCCTGAAGAACGGTCACTCGCTCCGGGGCCGCATCGACGGTGTTCGCGCCGACGGACTCGGCGATCCGATCCAGAAGCGCCGAGGCGGCTTCGCAGCAAGGCGTCGGCGCCGTCGCCGGTCACGGCCTCGATGCGGCGAATTCCGGCGCCGATGCTTCGATCGCCGGTGATCACGAAGCTGCCGATCTGCCCCGAGGCGGAGCAGTGGGTTCCGCCGCACAGCTCCAGCGAGTAGTCCTGGACGCGGACCGTCCGGACGCGCTCGCCGTACTTCTCGTCGAAGAACGCGTCGGCGCCGGCGGCGATGGCCTCCGCCATCGGCAAAACGGTTGTGGTCACGGGCCGGTTCTCGCGCACGACGCGGCGGACCTCGTCCTCGATCGCCATCTTCTCGTCCGCGGTCAGGGCCCGATCCAGCGGGTAGTCGAACCGCAGGTAGTCCGGGGCCACGAGCGAGCCGGCCTGATGGGCGTCCGGCCCGACGACGTTTCGCAGCGCCCTGTGCAGCAGATGGGTGGCCGTGTGGTTGCGCATCGTCCGGGCTCGCCGTTCGGCGTCGACGCGCGCCGTAACCGTCTCGCCCACCTTGAGTCGGCCGTGGAGCTGGCCGCGATGGACGAAGAGCCCGGCGATCGGCTTCTGCGTGTCCTCGACCGTGAACAGGTGGCTGCCGCCGCCGGCTTCGAGGATCTCGCCGTGGTCGCCGACCTGGCCGCCGCCCTCGCCGTAGAAGGGCGTGGCGTCGAGGATCACTTCGGCCTGGCCCTGGCCGGTCAGCTCCTGATACTCCATGCCGTCACGAAGAATCGCGACGACGCGAGCTTCCGCCTCGATGCCGTCGTAGCCGAGGAACTTCGTCTCGCCGACGCGGCGCTGGATGCTCTGGTACAGGTCCCCGAGCTCGGCGTGGCGGGCCAGATCCGCCTTGGTGCCCTTGCGGCTGCGGGCCTTCTGCTCGGCCATGGCGGCGGTGAAGCCGTCGCGATCGACGCGAATGCCGTACTCGGCCGCCATATCCACGGTCAGATCCACGGGGAAGCCGTAGGTGTCGTGGAGCCGGAAGGCAACTTCGCCGGGGAGAACCGGCGAGTCGGCAGGGAGCGACTCGGGCCGCCGGCCGATGACGCGCTCCTGCATCCCGAGCGGCGCCAGCGCCACTTCGAGATGGCTCGTGCCCGCCTCGAGCGTGCGGGCGAACTGAGCCTCTTCCTGGCGGACGATCTTGAGGATCCTGCTCGCGCTGCTCGGCCAGGTACGGATACGCGTCCTTCATCACGTCGATGACGACGCCCGCCGTGACGTCCATGAAGGGCTCGCGACGGCCGAGCAAGCGCCCGTGACGAACCGCCCGGCGCAGAACGCGGCGCAGGACGTAGCCGCGGCCCTCGTTGGAGGGCGCGACGCCGTCGGCGACCAGGAACGTCACCGCCCGGGAGTGGTCCGCGATGACCTGATAGCTGAACCGCTCGGCTTCGAAGGCCTCGGGATCGTGGCCGACCAGGTCGCGCATGGCGGCGTGGATCGGCGTGAAGAGATCCGTGTCGTAGTTGGTGGGGACCTGCTGGATCACGCTCGTGAGCCGCTCGAGGCCCATGCCCGTGTCCACGGACTGCATCGGCAGCGGAACCCGCGTCCCGTCCGAGCGCTGCTCGAACTCCATGAAGACGAGGTTCCAGACCTCCAGCCAGCGCGGGCAGTGTTCGGAGTGGTCCGGGACGCATTCCGGCCCTTCGCTGAACTGGGCGCCGCGGTCGTAATGGATCTCCGAACAGCGGCCGCAGGGACCCGTATCGGCCATCCGCCAGAAGTTCGAGTCGTCCCCGGCGTCCACGTTGCCCCAACGGGCGATACGTTCGGGCGGCAGGCCTATCTCGTTGCGCCACACGTCGTAGGCTTCGTCATCGTCCGTGTAGACGGTAGCTGCCAGACGGTTCCCAGGGATGCCATATACCTGGGTAAGCAACTCCCAGGCCCAGTGGATGGCCTCGCGCTTGAAGTAGTCGCCGAAGCTCCAGTTGCCGAGCATCTCGAAGAACGTGTGGTGACGCGGAGTCCGGCCGACCTCTTCGAAGTCATTGTGCTTGCCCGCGACGCGCAGGCAGCGCTGGTAGTCCGTGGCACGGACGTAGCTCCGCTTCTCTCGACCGGTGAGCACGTCTTTGAACTGGACCATCCCGGAGTTCGTGAACAGCAGGGTCTGATCGCCGGCCGGAACCAGCGAAGCGCTCGGCACCTCGGTATGGCCACGCTCGACAAAGAACTGGACATAGCGGCGCCGAACCTCAGCCGCGGTGAGGTAAGGAATAGGCAGGTCAGACATCGCTGCTAACGGTACCAAACGCGAGGAATTCGGCGCGGACCTGCCGCTCGCGAACGAGATCGGGTTAGGAACGCTATCCTTCAGCTGGCCTTCAGGCTCCTGAGCGAGCATCGATAGCACTGATGCTCGCCCTACCGGCGCCATCACAGGGTTGTCCAGGACGCGGACTGCCTCGCGTCGCATGGACCCTGGCCCGCTTTGTCGGATCGCATCCCGACGCGATCACGAGTGAGCACTGAATGGCAAACGATCGGTACCTCGCGGCAAGACCGTTGCGAACGGTCACGCCCGGGCGCTAGTGGGTGAGCAAGCTTGGACGCCAAAGAGCAACGCCGGCTGTCACAGCCCCTTCTGACCGCTCCTCAATGGCAGGAGGCTCGAAGGCTCCGGTGGCTGCCGCAGGGTGACGTGCTCGTGCCGGCGGCCGCCACGGCGCTGGTCTTCGTCGCGGCGTTCGTTCTGACGGCTCTCAACGAGCATCCGGTGCTCAGGGTCCACCCGAGCCCCACGGCGATCTTCGTGCGGTCGCTCGTTCCGCTCGCGGTCGCGCTCGTTGTCGTCTTGTCCATCTATCGGCCCTGGCCGGCGTTCGTAGCGATCGTGGCGCTCACCCCCGCGTGGAACTCCGCCCAGTTCCAGATCATGGTTGGGCCCCTCCAGCTCGTCCTGCAGACGGTGTTCGTCGCGGCGTTGCTGGCCGGCTGCGCAATCGAGAGCCGAAACCGGCGGCGCCTGCGGTCGCAGACCCTCGCCTATCCGGATTCGCACTCCCTGAATGATCCTGAGTCCGCGGCCACCGCCGGCCGGCTCCAGCGCGAGCCACGGCCCCGCGGCCGGGCCCGATGGCCCGTGCACGGCGGGGCTGGTGGGATGGCTTCCAGCCTTCCGTTTCGCCGAGACGGCCGCCGTCGCCTTCCTGCTTCTCGCCGTCGCTTCAACCCTCGCGTCGCCGAATCTCGCCAACAGCATCAACGGCCTGGTCCATGGCCTCGCCGAACCCATCGCCATGGGCGCGATCCTGGTGTGGCTCAGGCCGTCGCCGCGCGGTCTCGTGCTCGTCGCGGCCGCGCTGGCGGCCTCGATCGCCCTGGGCAGCCTGATCGACATCCTCCAGGCCATCAAGGCCTACGGGAACCTGACCCAGATCGTCAACCACCGGCTCCTCTTCACGGAGGTCACGTACGACAACGTCGGGCTCTTCGGCGTCATCGTCGCGACGATCCTGCCGTTCGTTGCCGCCGTTCTGCTGCTGCGCCGCGACCTGGGCATCCCCCGCTGGGCGTCTGGCTGCTCGTGGCCACGGGTCTGCTTTCGCTCATGGGCCTCTTCTTCTCCGTATCCAAGAGCGCCTGGCTTGCGGCCGCGATCGCCCTGACGCTGCTGCTCCTGCTCCTGATGCACAGCTGGTGGAAGCGGGTGGCCACGTCGCTCGCGGTGGTTGCCCTGTCCGCGGTGTTCATCCCGTGGCCCGCGTTCCTCCTGCAGGCGAGTTCCGCCCGTGGACAACGCCTACCGAACGGCCGTCATCGCCATGGTCGGCCAGTCGCGGTTCGACTCCTGGAACCCGAACACGCTGTCCGGCCACGGGTCGATGGCGGAACGCTTCTACGCGATCCAGGGCGGCCTCCAGATGGCGGTCGACCATCCGGTCCTCGGCGTCGGCCTCAACGAGTTCCACACGTACTACATGGACCTCGGCTACCGGCCGGCCGCGGCCAAGGACGATCTCGACCACGCCCACTCGGTCTTCCCGGAAGTCGCCGCCGAACTCGGCTTCCCGGCCCTCGCCATGCTGGTCACGATCTTCGGCGCGGCCCTTCTGGCCATGTGGCGCGTATACCGGGCCGCCAGGGACAATGTGACCCGGACCCTCGCGGCCATGCTCATCGCCTCGATCGTGGCCTGGGCTGTAGCGGCCACGGCCTATGGAGCGGACATCTACCGCTCCTTCCGCGACCAGGCCTCGGACATCGTGGCCCTGGCCATCGTCCTGGCCATGGCGATTGCCCTTGCCCGCTGGGTGCGCGACTCCGGGCGGTCAGCCCCCGACACGGTCGCCTTCCGGCAGTAGCGGCACGGCCGCGGGGACGCGGAAGCCGGACGCCGTGGCGGCTCGCCGCGGATGCCGCGGCGTCGCTAATCGCGGTCCTGCGGCAGAACGGGGTCTTCCGCAGCGGCCTGCGGACTTCGGATTCCGCCGGTCGACGGCCGGCGGTCGCCGCCACATCTTCGAACCCGCGATCGCGGCGCCGACGAGCGCCCCGACGGCCAGACCTCGGGCGAAGGCCAGCACTCGCGGATCCGGTCCGGCGGACCTCGACGCCCGGCTGCGTGCCACGCCCCCTGCTGAGAATCCGGGCCATCATCGGCGCTCGGGTTGGGCCGACGGCCCAAGAATCGAGCAGCGCTTCCACGAAGCCGATGCCCGCCCAGGCCACGGCCGATGCGGCGAGCAGGCGAAAGTCACCGAGTCTCACGGGATCGATTCCCAGCATCGCTGCCACCGCGTCTCCCGCCCAGGCTCCGAGAACCGCCGCGGCCAGCGTGAGGATCGTTCGCAACCCGATCCTGCCGGTGAGGAACACATACAGGACCGTGTGGAACCCGCCGACCAGGGCGGCAAGGACGAGCGCGGGAGTGACTGACACCGGGCGAGTATATGGGACAGTCAAGGCGCTCGACTCGCCCGGACGTCGTCAGGAACGTCGCGAGTCCGCTACCGAAGCCGCGAGGCCCCGTCCGGTTGCCCGGCCTCGGCCGGGTCGGAGGGCGACTGGGCGGAGGCCGGCCCATCGACCGGCCGCGAGATCCGGCCTCCGCCGATCACCTCGTCGCCGGCGTAGAAGACGGCCGCCTGGCCCGGTGCAGCGGCCCACAGGGGCTCGTCCGTCTCGACGAGCCAGCGCCCCGCAGCGGCTTCGTGGATTCGGGCGGCGGCCGTCTTGCCCCGATGCCGGATCTGGACCTGGGCTCGAAAACTCCCGTCGGCGGATGCCTCGTCGGTTACGGTGCCGTCGCGAGGCGCGCCGCCGGCGACGAAGCGGACGTTCTCCACCTCGAACGATCGCGTTTCCAGATCGCGGCGGCGGCCCAAAGTGACGCGGTTCTCGCCGGGCTCGATCTTCCAGACGTAACGCGGTTCGCCGAGCGCGACTCCAAGTCCCTGGCGCTGGCCGACCGTATAGGAGGCGGCGCCGAAATGCTCGCCGACCTCGGTCCCGTCGACGTCCACGAGCGGCCCGGGCTCGGCCTTCCAGCCTGCTCGCTCTCGCAGCACCTCGCGGTAGTTGCCGCGCGGCACGAAGCAGATCTCCTGGCTGTCGCGCTTGTCGGCCGTCACCAGGTTCATCGAGCGAGCGATGTCGCGAACGCTCGTCTTTGGCATCGCGCCCAACGGGAACAGCGTGTGGGCGAGCTCCTCCTGGCCGAGCCCGTACAGGAAGTAGCTCTGGTCCTTGGTGGGATCGGCGCCACGGAGCAGACGGAAGGTCGAGGCCTCGCCGTCGGATCGGGCGACGCTGTCCTCTACCCTGGCGTAGTGGCCGGTGGCCACGGCGTCGCAGTCGTACAGCAGGCGGGCCTGGCCCATGAGCGCCCCGAACTTCACCGCCACGTTGCAGTCGACGCACGGACTCGGCGTGGTGCCCGACAGGTAGCCCTGCAGGAACGGCTGCAGGACCCCAGCCTCGAACTCCCGCTCCAGGTTGAGGATGTAGAAAGGGATGTCCAGCTGAGAGGCCACGCGCCGGGCATCCTCGGCCGCGTCGAGCGAGCAGCAGCTTCGGTTGAACTCGGAGTATCGATCGGCGACCTCGCTCAGGCGCATCCAGACGCCCACCGCCTCGTAGCCCGCGGCCTTGATCAGGGCGGCCGCAACCGACGAGTCCACCCCTCCGGACATCGCGACGAGGACTCGCGAGTGGCGCCGAACCTCAGTCACTCGCCGGCCGTCCCCGCGCCCCCGCTTGAGCCGGCTCCGCAACCGGTTCGAGGGCCGCCTGCGACGGCACGGAGATCCGCGTTGCCTCGAGCCGTTCGGCCGCCGCCCTCTGAGAGGCGACCGTCGTCTGGATCAGGCAGGCCGCCTCGTCGATGTCGGTCGCGGTGGTCGTCCGGCCGAGCGACAGGCGCAACGCGCCGCGAGCCTCTTCCTGCGGATAGCCCATCGCCGTCAGGACGTGGCTGACTTCGTTCGACCCGCTGACGCACGCCGATCCGGTCGATGAAGCCAGGCCGGCCAGATCGAGGGCCATGGTCAGGGCGTTGCCCTCGATGCCCGGAGAGGATGAACGAGGCGTGCCCGGGCAGGCGGTCGACCTCATGGCCCGTCAGCTCGAGACCTTCGATCGCGGCGAGCGACCCGATCAACCGGTCTCGCAGCGTCCGCAGCCGGCCGCCGACCTCCGATCGTTCGGCCACCGCGAGCTCGAGCGCGACCGCGAGGCCGATAGCCGAGGCGACATCCTCCGTGCCCGCTCTTCGATATCGCTCCTGGGGGCCGCCTTGCTGTTGGGCCAGGATGTTGGTCCCGTGGCGGACGTACAGAACGCCGACGCCCTTGGGACCCTCGAACTTGTGGGCGGCGATCGTGAGCAGGTCCACGTCCAGCGCGCCGAGGCGGATGTCCAGGTATGGCGCCGCCTGAACCGCGTCCGTGTGGAACAGAACCCCCTTGTGGTCGTGGACCCGCGAGGCCAGCTCGGCGATCGGCTGGACCGTGCCGACTTCGTTGTTGGCCCACATCACGCTCACGAGGATCGTCTTGGGTGTGATGGCCGCCTCGAGCTCGTCCGGATCGACCCGGCCGTAGCGGTCCACCGGCAGCTCCACGATCTCGAAGCCGAACTTCTCCAGGTAGCGGACGGTGTGCCCGACCGAGTGATGCTCCACGGCCGTCGTGAGGATCCGGTGGCCTCGCGCCTTGCCGGCCCAGGCCGCGCCCTTGATGGCGAGGTTGTTCGCTTCCGTGCCGCCCGACGTGAAGACGATCTCCCGCGGCGTCGCGCCGATGGCGCGCGCAACCCGTTCGTGGGCTTCATCGAGACCCGCGCGCGCGCGCCGGCCGAAGCTGTGCTGCGACGAAGCGTTGCCGAACTGATCGGTCAGATACGGCAGCATCGCCTGGAGGGCTTCGCAGCCGGAGTGGCGTCGTGGCGGCGTGGTCGAGGTAGATCGGCATCGGGCGATTGTACGACCCGCCGATTTCGACTCCCGTTCGCAGCTCCGCAAGTGCGCAGAAGGGACCGCGCTCTCAGTCGTCGAGGATCGGCGGCCTCGGCCTGAGTTCGCGGGCCGCGTAGATGGCGGCGCCGATCAGGGTGACGGGAATGACTCCCCACTCGGATTTGTAGCCGTCCCCGCCGGCGCCGGACCACTCGGTCAAGAATGGCACCGGTCCGATGGCGAGCTGGACCGTCGCGCCGCGGACCATGAGGACGGTTCCGACGAGCGAGACAACGAAGATGGCGACCAGGCCGGCCAGAAAACAGCCGATCACGACGACCTTGATCAACCTGGGTATGCGGTCCACGCCGTCCCTCCTGCCCGGGCCCGGACTTCGTCTGAATCCGAACGTGCCGCTACGTTACACGCCCCGTCCGAGTCACGGTTGGCCACCGGCCGATGCCTAGCCTCGGACGCCCTTGTCGGCGACCCTGCGCTCGTACTCGCGGCCGGCCTCGCGCTTGCGGTCGTGAGCGGAGAGCGATCGCTTGCGCAGCCGGATCGACTGAGGCGTCACTTCGACCAGCTCGTCGACGCCGATGAACTCGATCGCGGACTCGAGCGTCAGCTCGCGCGGCGGAGTCAGGCGGATCGCCTCGTCGTGGGAGTGCGTCCGCATGTTCGTCAGCTTCTTCTCTTTGGTCGCGTTGACGTCCATGTCGTCCGAGCGGGCGTTCTCGCCGATGATCATGCCTTCGTAGACGTCGACGCCGGCTCCGATGAACAGCTCGGAGCGCTCCTGGAGGCTGTAGAGGGCGTAACCGTTCGACGTCCCCTGGCGGTCCGCGACGAGCACGCCGCTGGTTCGATGCGTCACCTCGCCGGCCCAGGGCCCGTAGCCCTCGCCGATCTGGTGCATCAGGGCCGTGCCGCGGGTCTCGGTCAGCAGCTGGCCGCGGAAGCCGATGAGGCCGCGGACCGGGATGACGTACTCCATCCGAACGCGGCCGTCGGCGTCGGTGCTCATCTGCTCGAGGCGGCCCTTGCGGTCGTTGAGCGCGGCCTGGACCGGGCCGATGAAGTCCGGCGGGATGTCGACGGTGATGCGCTCGTACGGCTCGTGGGTCTCGCCGTCGATCGTCCGCAGGATGACCTCGGGCCGGCTGACCTGCATCTCGTAGCCTTCGCGGCGCATCTGCTCGATCAGGATGGCGAGCTGCAGCTCGCCGCGGCCGAGGACCTCGAACGTGTCGGCCGACTCCGTCGGGACGAACTGGATCGAGACGTTGCCGAGGACTTCCTTCTCCAGGCGGGCCCGGATGTGGCGGCTGGTGACGTACTTGCCCTCGCGCCCGGACAGCGGCGAGGTGTTGGCCCCGAACGTCATGCTCAGCGTCGGAGCGTCGAGGTCCAGTCGCTGCATCGGCCGCGGGTCGGCCGGGTCCGTGATCGTGTCGCCGATCGTCACGTCCGGGATGCCGGCGACGGCGACGATGTCGCCGGGCCGCGCTTCCTCGATGTCGACGCGCTCGATGCCCTGCGCCGTCGTCAGGCTCGTCACGGTTCCGCTGAGCGTGACAATTCGGCCGGGCTCGATGGCGCCGTCGTGTCTTCGGCCTCTTCTCGAACGATCGCGATCCGCTGGCCCATCCGGATCGTTCCGTTCCAGACGCGCCCGACGGCCATCCGGCCGACGTAGTCGTTGGCGGACAGGTTCGTCACGAGCAGCTGGAGCGGATGGCCGGGCTCGTACTCGGGCGCGGGCGTGTGCTCGATCAGGAGCTCGAAGAGCGGCCGCAGGTTGGTGCCCGGCGTCGCGAGATCCATGGTCGCCGTGCCGGCCTTGGCGTTGGTGTAGACGACCGGGAAATCGATCTGCTGCTCGTCCGCGCCCGAGGTCCATGAACAGCTCGTAGACGTCGTCGAGCACTTCGGCGGCCCGGGCGTCGCCGCGGTCGATCTTGTTGATCGCGACGACCACCGGCAGGTGGTGCGACATCGCCTTCTGGAGGACGTAGCGCGTCTGGGGCAGCGGGCCCTCCGCCGCGTCCACGAGCAGCAGAACGGAGTCCACCATGTTCAGGCTGCGCTCGACTTCGCCGCCGAAGTCGGCGTGGCCGGGCGTATCCACGATGTTGAGGTGGACGCCGTCGTAGTCCACCGCGGTCTGCTTGGCGAGGATGGTGATGCCCTTCTCGCGCTCCAGGTCGTTGGAGTCCATGACCCGATCGACGACGATCTGGTTGGCCCGGAAGGCACCGGCCTGCTTGAGCATCGCGTCGACGAGCGTGGTCTTGCCGTGGTCGACGTGGGCGACGATGGCCAGGTTTCGGACGTCGAAGCGGGTGTGAAGAGGCGACGCGGCATCGTCTCCGGTCGGGCGCTCTCCGGCAGAGCCGTTCTGGGTCCCGATCGCGGCTTCGGCTGGAGTGCCGTTCGCGGGGACCGCAGCGCTGTCGAAGGCGTCGGAATCAGGCGTGGTGAGGCTGCGTGGGTCATTCATGGGCTGGCGCATTGTCGCACAGTCGGGGCCTCACGGCCTCCGGCGGCTCCGGCCAGACCCGCGACGACCCGTGGCCGCGAGTCTGCGCGCGGGCGAGGCCCGCCGCCGGAACCTCCGAGTACCTGTCTCGCCGCCGTCGCCGGGTCTGCCGTAAACTCGGCCCAGGAGGGTCCAATGACGGTCGCAGCGGTCATCCTCGTTCCCGATCCTGCCGTGGCGGTTACGGACGCGGACGGTCTGCCCGCGATCCGGCGGATCGTTCAGTCGGCGTGGGCGGGCGGCGCGCTGCCGATCGTGGTCGTCTCCCAGCCCGGCCCGCAATCGGCGGAGATCGGCCAGGCACTCGAGGGCTTGCCTGCGACCTTCATCCAGCCTGAAGACATCCCGCCGGGCGCGAGATGGTTCGGTCGGGGCATGTCCGAGGCGCGCAGCCAGGTTCACGAGATCAGCGCGGCGCTGCTGTGGCCCTGCCGTTTTGCCTGGATCGACCCCGAGACGGTCACTTCGCTCATCGAGGCCCATGGTCCGTCGCCGGACGCGATCGTCCGGGCATCCTTCCGGGGAGAGCCGGGCTTCCCAATCCTCGTGCCGCTTGCGCTCGGCCCGCGGTTCGATGCAGAAGCGGAGCTCCACGCCTATCAACTCGTCGAGAAGCTGGCGTCCGAGGTGGAGTTGCGCGTTCTGGAACTCGGCGACCCGGGGATCGTGAGCGACGTCGCCACTCCACGGCCAGATCTGGCGGCGTACGAGGGGCCGCCGGAGCCGGCGTCGGGGCCGCCCGCGGAATGGAACGCCGAACTCGCCGAGCCGTGTCGAGAAGCCCGATACGCCCCGAACCTAGCTCGCCGGAGACGGCGACGCAGAGACCGAAGGAACGGGCGATCGCCAGTGGATTGAGGATCGGCAGCGCGCTTCCCAGGTCCGAGAACGTGTAGGTCGTCTCGATGTCGAGAAGCTTGCGGCCATCCTTGGCCACGCTCGCCGCCGAGAACGACGCGTAGATCGGCCTGCCGAACGTCGTCGTCCAGATGTCCAGGCTGATGACGTCGGGCTTGATTCCCAGGGCCGAGGAGTCGAGCATGGCCATTCGGTTCAAGTCGGGAACCCACCAGCGGCTGGCCTGGAAATGGTAGGCATCCTGTCCGTTGCGGGACTCGTTGCCGACGAAGTCGAGCATCTTGGTCGTCTTGAGATTGAACAGTGGCAAGACCACGGCCCACGAGCTGACCGTGGCGTAGGCGGTCCACTTGGTGGTAGGAATCTGCCGGACGTAGAACTTGCCGTCGACGAACCGGATCTCCTGGTTCTTGGAGCCCTGGGTGAGGGTCGCGGCCTGGTTACCGTTCGAAACCTGGCACGTCCATCGTGGTGGCCGAGGTGTACGGGTGTCCCGTGATAACGGAATCCTCGTCCACGCGATTCTGGATCACGATATGGGCGTTGAGCTTCGGATCGTTGAGCGCGTCCAGAGCCATCGCCATTTCCGGTCTTGGAGTCGGGGTTGGCGGCGCGACGGTCGGCGGGACGAGGCTGACGATGACCGGCGCATTGCTCTCGCCGAAAACCCCCATCGAGATGACCAACGCTCCGACCAGCGCGAGCGAAATGGCCGCGACCCCGGCTCCGATCAGGAGGAGGGGCTTGTTGCTGGGCGGGGCCATGACGACGGCCTGCGGCTCCGGTTCTCCGAACTGCGTTCCGCGGTAGCGGTCCGCGTAGGTCCCCTCTTCAGGCGGGGGCGGCGCGGCGATCGGCTCCCAGGGAGTGCCGCAGCGGGGGCATATTCCGGCATCGGGATCGAACACGTCATGACAGCGTCTGCACCGTGCCAGGTTTTCCGACATCGACCGCCCTCCGCCCTACCCCGCGGGCTCGCATGAAAGAACACAGATCACCGGCGAAGACAGTGACAGGTCCGTGACGGATTTGGCCTGACCGATTCGTCCTACTCGCCGGAGGACTCAAGGCCAACGAACCGCAACCCGAGCTCCGCGTACTGCGACTCGTCCGGTTGCGAAGGAGCTCCGAGCATCAGATCCGCGCCGGACTGGGTCTTCGGGAAGGCCATCACCTCGCGGATGTTGGTCTGGTAGGAGAAGAGGGCCGCCCAGCGGTCGATGCCCATGGCGATGCCGCCGTGCGGCGGGGCGCCGAAGTCGAAGGCTTCGAGGATGCCGCCGAATCGCTCGTGCATCTGCTCGTAGCTGTAGCCCTGGAGGGCGAAGCTGCGCTCGAGCAGCTCGCGCTTGTGGATTCGCACGGACCCGCCGCCGAGCTCCCAGCCGTTGAGCGCGACGTCGTATTGCATCGCCCGTGCCCGACCGGCAGGATCCTCGTGCGAGAGCTTGTACGGGTCGCCCGACGCGGTCGTCAGCAGCTCCTCGTCCTCGGGCACCACGCCGCTGAACGGGTTGTGCGTGGCGTCCCAGCGACTGTTCTCGGCGTCCCACTGGTACATCGGGAAGTGGAAGACCCAGCAGTACGCGAGGACGTTCGGGTCCGCGAGCCCGAGGCGAAGGCCGAGCTCCTGGCGGAGCCGGCCCAGGACGTCGGCGACGACTTCCGGCGCCGCGTCCGCGACGATGAGGATCAGGTCGCCCGGCTTCGCCTGGGCCGCGGCAACGATGGCCGCGACCCGCTCTTCGCCCAGGAACTTGGCGATCGGCGTATGGACCTCGCCCGTCCGCGGCGACGGCGACGTGGGCCAGGCCCTTGGCTCCGTAGCGCCGGACGAACTGCGTCAGCTCGTCGATCTGGGAGCGGCTGGCATCGGCCATCCCGGGCGCGGCGATGGCCTTGACCCGGCCGCCCGCGGCGAGGACCTCGTCGAAGACCCGGAAGCCCGTGCCGCCGTCGCCCAGGGCCGGCGCCGAGGTCCACGAGCTCCATGCCGAAGCGCAGGTCCGGCTTGTCCGAACCGAAGCGCTCCATCGCGTCGTGGTAGTCGATCCGCGGAAACGGGAGTTGCTGGATCGGCCGGTCCGGGACGACGGCGGCGCTGACCTCGACGATCATGGCCTCGACGAAGTCCATGACCCGCTGCTCGTCCACGAAGCTCATCTCGAGGTCCAGCTGGGTGAACTCGGGCTGGCGGTCGCCGCGCAGGTCCTCGTCGCGGAAGCAGCGGGCGATCTGGAAGTAGCGGTCCATGCCCGCGACCATGAGCAGCTGCTTGAGCTGCTGGGGGCTCTGCGGCAGGGCGTAGACGTTCCCGGGCTGCAATCGGCTCGGCACGATGAAGTCGCGCGCGCCTTCGGGCGTGGACTTGATGAGGATCGGCGTCTCGATCTCGACGAAACCGGCCCGGTGGTGAGCGTCGCGGACGGCCCTGACGATCGACGAGCGAAGCAGCAGCCGGTCGAGCATCGGCCTGCGCCGGATGTCGAGGTAGCGGTAGCGCAGGCGCAGGCCCTCGTCCACGGGCGCGTCCGGCTCGTTGATGTAGAACGGCGGCGTCTGGGCCTCGGACAGGATCTTGACCGATGTCGCCCGGACCTCGATCGCGCCCGTCGAGAGCTTCGCGTTTTCGGTGCCGGCCAGCCGCGGGGCGACGGTCCCCACGATCTCCAGGACGAACTCGTTGCGAACCTTGCACGCGACCGCCGATGCCTCGGCGGCTTCGACCTCGTTGACCACGACCTGCGTCAGCCCGTAACGGTCGCGGAGATCGATGAAGGTGAGCCCGCCGTGGTCGCGGCGGCGATGCACCCAACCAGCGAGTCGCACCTCGCGGCCGGCGTCCTCCGCCCGCAGCTCGCCGCACGTGACGTCGCGGTAGGGCGTGGCGAGATTGAAAGCGGCGGGGTCGGTGGTCGACGGGCTGGGCTCACTCATGGCGCGAATGCTACCGGACGGGCCGGATTCCGCGCGGCAACGTCGCCAGGCCGGATGGCGTCATCCGTGGTGATGGCTCTTGGCCGCTCGCGCGAGGTCCTTGGCGAGCTCCGTCAGCGGCACCAGCCGCTGAGTGCCCGCCTCGAGGTCCTTGAGCTGGACGTTTCCCTCGGTCAGTTCGTCGCCGATGATGATCGCGAAGTGGGCGTGCTCTCGGGACGCGGATTCGAGCTGCCGGCCCAGTTTCCGCGGACCGAGTTCGACGCGTGCCGAGAGGCCCTCGCCGCGGAGCATCTGGGCCACGCGCAGGCGCGAGACCGTGTCCGCCGGATCCGCGCCCACGACGAAAGCGAGCGGCGGCGTCTCTCGCGTGGCCGGCGCCCCCGTCTCCTCGAGGGCCAGCAGAACGCGGTCAAGGCCGAGCGCGAAGCCGATGGCGGGCGTGTGCCGGCCGCCCAGCAACTCCACCAGGCCGTCGTACCGGCCGCCGCCGCCGAGCGCCTGCTGCTGCCCCTCGGCCCCGCTGCGGTAGAACTCGAAGGCGGTCCGGGAGTAGTAGTCCAGGCCGCGGACCAGCGTCGGCTCCTCGCGATACGGGACTCCGAGCGCGTCGAGGTGCGCTTTGACCGCGGCGAAATGCTCGGCGCACGGCTCGCACAGGCTTTCGGTGATCTTGGGCGCGGCCGCGACCAGGGCGGTCATCGCCGGATCCTTCGAGTCGAGCAGGCGCAGCGGATTCACCTGCAGCCGTCGTCGCCTCGAGTGCGGGCAGCTGGGCTTCGTGCCGGCTGAAGTAGTCCTTCAGTGTCTCGAGGTACGCCGGCCGGCAGGCCGCGTCGCCGATCGAGTTGAGGAGCACCTGGACGTCCGGGACGCCCGCCTCCGTGTAGAAGCGGCAGCCGAGCTCGACGACTTCCGCGTCCACGCCCGGTCCGGGGTCGCCGATCGCCTCGACGTCCCACTGCCAGAACTGGCGGTAGCGGCCGGCCTGCGGCCGGTCGTAGCGGAACATCGGGCCGACGACGCTCAGCTTCACCGGCTGAGGCCACGTCTGCATGCCGTGCTGGACGAATGCCCGAACCACGCCCGCGGTCGCCTCGGGGCGAAGGGCCCAGGATTCCGATTCCTCGGTCCGGGGCGCGAGCCGGAACAGCTCCTTCTCGACCACGTCCGTGGCCTCGCCGATGCCGCGCTCGAAGACCGAGGTCTGCTCGAAGAGCGGTATCTCCATCTCGCGGTAGCCATATCTCGCCGACAGCGAGCGGGCGAGCGTTTCGAGGCGGCTCAGGCCGGCGCGCGTTTCCGGAAGCAGGTCTCTGGTTCCCCTGGGGGCTCGAAATGACGGCATGGCGGAAGTCTAGCGGTGGGGCGCCGCGCCAGGCCGCATCTCGCGCGGCCGTCCGGCGACGCCGAAGACCGTCAGGCTACGACGTTGCCCGTGTCTTCGCGGAGGGCCGAGCCCAGGCAGGAGAAGAAGCGGCGGACCGCACAGAACCACGGAGCGCTTCGTGATCCCGCCCTCGACCGACAAGTAGTAGTCGAAGAAGAACTTGCCGTTGGCCGAGACGGAGGCGCGGATCATCTTGACCTGGTCGTTGACCCTGTTGATGTAGGTCAGCTTGTCCTGCTCGAGGGCCGCGGGGTTGCAGCCGAAGATCGCGTAGATGGAAATGAGGCGGCCGTCCGGGTCGGGGCGAAGGTAGCAGCGGTAGTTGTCCTTGACGATGAGGTCTCCGTCGGTGTCGACGGAGACGTCCATGTACGCGTCCTCGAACAGCTTCTTGAGGGTGTCGGAGTTGATCCCTTCCGGGAAGATGACTTCGTCAGACACTGAAACCTCCTTGAAGCCCCATGGCCCGAGCGGACCGATAGCCGGTCGAGCCTTCGACGGACCGCGACGCCCTGACTATAGCGGACCGCAACGACGCGAGGAGGCGCCCCGCCATCCCTTCGCAGCACTCGTGGCGGCTCTGGATCGGCCTCGGGTATCGCGACCCGATTGACAGGACGCCGACACGAATTGACACTCGGCGGGCGCGTCCCCGATCGAAAGTCCGTCATGAAGAAGCTGGGGCTCCAATGAACAAGATCGGGTTGACCTCCGTTTCCGGGCTCGCACCTCAGATAGCTGACGCCCAGCGGGAAGGGCGAGCCGAGGCGGCCGCCGAGGACGAGCATGCGCTGGAGGACATTCTCGCCGCCCGGGCTCGGGCGAAAGCCCGACGAACCGGTCTGCGGGCCCGCATCGTGGCCTTCTTCCATCGTCGCTGACAGCGACGCGCGGAGGCCTAGCCCAGGTCCCGCTGGACCGAGATGACGTCCTTGAGCTGCTCCAGCTTGCTCATGACCCGGGCAAGCTGCGCGACCGACGCGACCTCCAGCGTGGCGCGGACGTTGGCTGTTCGATCGGGAGAGACGGCGACGTTGGCGGCCACGATGCTCACCTTGGCGTCGGCCACGATCTGGCTTATGTCGGCCAGCAGCCCCTGACGGTCGTAGGCCTCCAGCCGGATCGAAATCGGATACGTCTGCTGGACGGCGTCTTCCCACTCGACGTCGATCATTCGCGCCGTCTCACGCTCGTTGAGCACGGTCTGGCAGTTCTTCAGATGAACCGTGACGCCCTTGCCGCGGGTGATGAAGCCGATGATCGGGTCGCCCGGGATGGGATGGCAGCATTTGCCGAACCGGATCAGCAGATCCCCCACTCCCTTGACCCGCACTCCGCCCTGGCGCGAGGGCGCCGGCGGCGGGGCCGTGGGCGGCAGGGCAAGCTGGGCGTCGTCGACGACGCCGAGCCGGGTGACGACCTGCTGCGCCCCGACGGCGCCGTAACCCACCGCGGCATAGAAGTCGTCGAGCGTGTCGAAGTTGTAGTTGCGCGCGATCTCGAGGATTCGATCCTGCCCCACGGCGCCCAGGTTGGTCCGAGCCAGGCGGCGCAGCTCCCGTTCCAGGGATTCCTTGCCGTGGACGATGTTCTCGTCACGTTCCTGGCGCTTGAACCATTGCCGGATCTTCTCTTTGGCGTGGCTGGTCCGGACGACGTTCAGCCAGTCGCGCGACGGACCGTGCTCGCTCTTGGTCGTGACGATCTCGACGATGTCGCCGTTCTTCAGCCGGTAGTCGAGAGGAACGAGGCGGTTGTTGATCTTCGCGCCGATGCAGCGGTGGCCGACGTCGGTGTGGATGCGGTAGGCGAAGTCGAGCGGCGTCGCCCCGGCGGGCAGGTCCTTGACCTCGCCCTTGGGCGTGAAGACGAAGACCTGGTCCTGGAAGAGGTCGAGCTTGACGCCCTCGACGAACTCCGTGGCGTCGCTGACGTCGCGCTGCCAGTCCATGACCTGGCGCAGCCAGGCGAGCTTCTGGTCGTACTCGCGATCTGCCCGAGAGCCTTCCTTGTAGCGCCAGTGAGCGGCGATGCCGACTTCGCTGACGTTGTGCATGGCGTGGGTCCGGATCTGGATCTCGAGCGGCTGGCCGTCGATGGACATCACCGCGGTGTGGAGGCTCTGATAGAGGTTCGGCTTGGGGACGGCGATGTAGTCGTCGAACTGGTTGGGGATCGGGCGCCACAGCGAGTGGACGACGCCGAGCGCGGCGTAGCAGTCCTTGACCTCGTCCACGAGGACGCGGATGGCGTAGACGTCGTAGATCTCGCCGAGATCCGCGCTCTTGCGCTGCATCTTCTTCCAGATGCTGTACAGGTGTTTCGGCCGGCCGGTCAGGTCCGCCTCGATGCCCGCCTTCGCCAGCTCGGGCCGAAGCGTCTCGATGGCGCGGTGGATGAACGCTTCCCGGCCCTTGCGCCGGGTGTCGAGCATCCGCGCCAGCTCGCGATAGCGCTCCGGCTCGAGCGTCTTGAACGAGAGGTCCTCGAGCTCCCACTTCACGCTCCAGATCCCGAGTCGCTCGGCCAGCGGGCGCGTAGATCTCGAGCGTCTGGCGGGCGATGCGGGTCTGCTTCTCGTTCGGCAGCGCGTAGAGCGTCCGCATGTTGTGGAGTCGGTCCGCGAGCTTGATCAGGACGACGCGGATGTCGTCGGCCATCGCCAGGAACATCTTCCGGATGTTCTCGGCCTGCTGTTCCTCGTGGCTGTGGGTGCTGAACTTGGACAGCTTGGTGACGCCGTCCACGAGCTGCATGACCTCCGGCCCGAACCTCTCCTCGATGTCCGAGACGGTGAAGTCCGTGTCCTCGGGAACGTCGTGGAGGATCGCCGCGGTAACGGCCACGGGGTCGATGCCGAGCTCGGCGAGGATCTGGGCCGCGGCCAGCGGATGGGTGATGTATGCCTCGCCGGTGACGCGGCTCTGCCCGTGATGGGCCTGCGAGGCGAGCTCGAAGGCACGCCGCAGCGGCTCGAGATCCGCCTGCGGGTAATGGCTGGCTACGGTCTCGCGGAGCTTGCGGAAGCGACTCTCGGGGCTGGGCAGGACGGTCAGCCCGAGGCGGATCCGTTCCGCCAGGGGCAATCGGCCGGTGCGCCGGCTCGGCGCCGCCTCGGTCTCTTTGGGCAGGTTGGGTTCGACAGACATCGATTTGAGTCTATCAGCCATGTGGCCGGCGACCGGCCTCATCGGGGCGTCCCGCCGGGGACCCGTCGCCGCGGTGACGGCGCGGCTCGGCATTGATGCGGCAGGTGGATCGGCTAGAGCCCCAGCAGCGACTGCATGTCGATCAGCCCCTTGAGCGTGACGACGTCGCCCGACGATGTTGACGGATTGGAGGGTGAAGGGATTGCCGTCGCCGGACTTGAGAAGAGCGGCGCTCGGCAGCCCCGAGCTGTCGGGTATGAGGTCGAGCTCGCCGTTCATGACGACGAGCGTCCCCGGCTGCGATTGGCCGCCCACGCTGACCGTCACCTTGTTGGGTGCCGCCAGGGTAATCGTGGCGTTGATCCCCGTCTGGGACTTGAGCTGCTGGGCGGCGAGCGACTCGACCTGGCTCCTGGCGAGCTGCAGCGTCGCCGAGGCGTTGGTCGCGTCGCCGTCGACGCTCGCGGTATCCACGACCACGGGCTTTCCGTCAGGCGCAAGGACTTTGACCCCGGTCAGGCTGCCGTCGATCGTGCCCACGGTTCGGTCGAGCAGCGATACGTCGCCGAGCGTGAAGTCGACGGTCGCGGCGTGGAGGTTGCCCACGCTGGCCTGCGTGGAACTGATGTGGACCCGATCCGCGTGGCCGGTCAGGAGAACGGGCGGCGGGTTCGACGAGACGTCCACCTTCGTGCCGGTGCCGCTAAATCCGCTCGAGTTCAGGGCGTTGGTCGCCAGCCAGCTGGCACCGAGGGGCAGCCCGAACCACAACAGCCCGAACGCCACCACGATGAGGATCAGAGCCTGGATCAAGCAAGATCGCATCAGTTCCCGTCTCCTGACCGCGAGTGACGTTCTTCTCGATCGCCGCGAAAACCGAGATCATCGAGGGCCCGGATGGCTTCGGCTTTCTCGTTCCAGGGAATCGGCCCGTCGGCGGTGATTATCGACTGTTCGTGACCCTTTCCGGCGAGCAGAACGACATCGCCGGGTCTGGCCCGCCCGAACGCTTCGGCGATAGCCTCGGCTCGATCGGCGATGAGGAGCAGGTCGAGGTCTCGCGTCTTGCCCGCGGCCTCCGCGCCGAGCGGCGATTGCCTCGAGGATCGCGTGTGAGTCTTCGCCCCGCGGGTCTTCGTCGGTGACGATCACGAGGCCGCAGCGTTCGCCCGCGATCCGACCCATGAGCGGCCGCTTTTGAACGTCCCGTTCGCCGGCGGAGCCGAAGACGGCGATCAGGCGGCCGCCGGGGGCGGCCAGCGGCGCGAGCACGTCGAGAACCTTCTCGAGGGCCGCCGGCGAGTGGGCATAGTCCACGATCACGGTGAACGGCTGGCCGCGATCGATCCGCTCCATCCGGCCCGGAACGCCCTCGATTCCTTCTATGCCGGCCCGGATCGCGTTGGGATCGAGCTCGAGCACTTCGCCAAGGGCGATGGCCGCGAGCGCGTTACCGACGTTGAAACGACCCGCGAGCTGAAGCGTCAGCGGACCGCGCCAACGTGGAGTGATCACGTCGAACCGGAGGCCCGCATATCTTCGACCATGTTCTCGGCCCGCACGTCCGCATCCGCTCCGGGGCCGGCGGACCGCTCCCGTACGTAACGACGCTTGCACCCGCAGCCCGAGCGGCGTCGACGAAGAGCGGACCCGAGGGGTCGTCGAGGTTGACGATGGCGGCCCGAGGCCACGGTCTCGCCAGGTGCTTCCGTCGGCCTGCGTCGCCCTGACCCGCGCGCTCGCCGCCGAGCCCGAGAGAAGAGGCTCAGCTTGGCCGCTCGATAGGCTTCGAACGTGCCGTGGAGCTCGAGGTGCTCGTGGGTGAGGTTCGTGAAGATGGCGACGTCGTACGCGATCTCGCCGACACGATGAAGTGCCAGCCCGTGCGAAGTGCTCTCGACGATCGCCGCCTCGTTGCCCGCCGCGACCATCTGCCGGAGATACCGCTGCAACTCCGGGGCCTGGGGCGTGGTCACATGCTCCGGGTTCGCCGCCAGGTCGCGACCGACCTTCACGGCCGCCGTCGTGATCAATCCCGTCGAGATCCCGGCGGCCTCCAGCACCGCGTTCGCGAGAAATGACGTGGTGGTCTTTCCGTCCGTGCCCGTGACGCCGACCACCCCGAGCTCGTGGCTCGGATCCCCGAACCACCACGCGGAAGCGATCGCCAGGGCCAGCCGCGTGTCGCGTACGACGAGCTGCCGGAGAGGGGCGGCATCCACGCGCCGCTCCACGAGTACCGCGCAGGCACCGGCTCGGGCAGCCTGGAGCAGGAAGTCGTGGCCATCCGCGTGTTCGCCAGGAATGGCCACGAAGAGCGAGCCATCCCCTACGCCGCGTGAGTCGTATGCGATCGATGAAACCTGGGCCGCCCCGCCGTCCCACGCGCCCGTGGAAACCAGCTGACCTGCCGCGTCGAGGCGGCCGACCAGGTCCGCGAGAGGCCTCGACCGGCTCAGATCCAGCGGCACTTCGGGCAGCGACTTAGCGATTGCAGATGGCTCGTCCGAAGCGCCCCTCACTCGGTCTTGCCCTCGAGGGCGTGCGGCCTGCCACGCACCTTCAGGATGCCATGCCGCCAGGCCCCGACTCGATCCTGGACCAGCTGTGCGGAGTCGAAGATGAGTCGTCCGGCCGGGTCGATCACGAGATCCCACGCGCCCACGTACTTGATCTCACGGCCGCCGAACCCGGCCTTGAAATGCTCGATGCCTTCGTGAGAGATGCCCCACATGTCATAGCTCGCCGCCCCTTGCTCGCGCGACGACCGGATCGCTTCCCACTTCAGCAGGTAGTTCGCCCGGCTCTCGGCACCAGCGGGAGTCATCCCGCCATACGGCTCGACGACGCGATCCCCTACCCGAAGCAGAAAGAGCGCCGCGACCGGAGTGCCATCCGGTCCTTCGGCCAGGAGGAGGCGTGACATGCCGAGCCGGGCGAACGCGTCCCACACGCCGACGTACGACTCGTAGGTTCGGATGACGAAGCCGGCCCGCTTGGCTGTCTCTTGATAGATCGAGTAGAACTCGGGCAGCCGCTCGCGCCCGGCCTCGACGATCCGCACCCCGTCGCGGCGAGCCTTGTTCACGTATTGGCGCCACTTCTTGCGCAGATCGCCCCACAGGGCGGCTTCGTCCGCGGCGAGATCGATCTGGCGGGTACGCGGCGGTTGAATGGGAGTACCCGGCCTCCAGCCCGCCGACCGCAGAGCGTGACGGAGCTCACCGTCGAGGTCGAAGGGTCCGTTCAGCTCGATCTCGGGTTCGATCCGGACGTGAGAGGTCTTGCCCTGCAGCGTGGCGATCGCGCGGCGGAGATCGGCCGTGAACGAGACGACGGTGGAGGTGTCCCACTTCTCGCAGACCGGCCCGCGAGGAGCGTAGGCGAACGCCCAGGGGAACCCTCTCGGTCTGCGGATGAGAAGCTGGCAGCCATAGCGGATCTCGCGAGCGGGCTCTGCGCCGGCCCGTTCCGCCGCTGGATCATCGCAATCTGCCGCTTCGGCGGCGCTCAGACTCGTCTCGTTGTCATCGACGACCGCCTCGGCAGATGCCGAATCCGGCACCGAGCCCATGAACCGGAGCCGGCTCCAGCCATTCGCGGACTTCACGTCCGCCCAGGCACTCGTCTGAAGGTAGGATCCCGGCGTGTTTCGCGCGACGAAGGCGTCCCAGACCGCGGGGTCCGGGCTCAGGTCGAGGGCTGAGTGGGCCTCGTGCGAGTCCCGCCGATGTCCCGGCTTCGTCCTGACTCCGCGCAAGCGCCGTTCCTCCGTATCGTCCATGGCTCTGAAAGCGAACCAAGAGCGTCGCTCTCGGGTCCAGCGTGCCGGCTCTGCCTACCCCGGCCCTTCAGCCGGCGCCCTGCTCCTCGGGCCGTCCGAAGGTCGGCGATCCATCTTCGCCCGCGGCACCCGATGCTGCCCGTGGATCGCCGGCGAGGGACTTCGTGTCGCTCGACTCGTGAACCTTCGCCCGCGGGTGAGAGGCAGTGTACGCGGCGCGGAGCCTGGCGGGCGAAACGTGGGTGTACAGCTGCGTCGTGGCCAGACTCTCGTGGCCGAGCAGTTCCTGCACCACCCGGAGGTCGGCGCCGCCGTCGAGGAGGTGCGTCGCGAAGCTGTGTCGCAGGGTGTGCGGGGTCACTCCTTCCGGCAGGCCTGCCTCGCGCCTCAGCCCCTCGAGGACGTACCGCAACCCCCGGACGCTGAGAGGCCGTCCCCGTGCGTTCAGGAAGACGATGCCCTCGTCGCGCGGTCCGTCGCGGCCGGCCGGAGGGGCCAGCGCGGCCAGGAGCGGCCTCCCGTCTTCCAGATAGCGGGCGATCGCCTCGCGGGCGGGCTTGCCGAGCAAGGAGATCCGCTCCTTGCGTCCCTTGCCCAGAACGCGCACCTCGCCCCTCTTGAGGTCCACGTTGGAGAGGCTCAGAGAACACAGCTCGCTGATGCGAAGGCCGGCGGCGTAAGCCGTCTCCACGATCGCCACGTCGCGAAGCATGAGCGCCCCGCCCGGTGCCGCTCCACCCGCCGCTCCACCCGCCGGTCCACCGGCCGGTCCACCCGCCGCCGTATCGATCAGATCCTCGGTTTGAGCGATGGTCAGGACCTTCGGCAGGCGCCTCGGAAGCTTCGGCGTGGCGAGGGCCGCGGCCGGGTTGCCGGCGGTCAGGCCCTGGCGCGTCGTGAACTTGTAGAACGAGCGCAGGGCCGCGAGGCGCTGGGCCACGGTGCGCTTGCCCCGGCCGTCGCCGAGTTCGGCCATGTACGCCCGCAGGGTGCCGCGCGACGGCTCTCGCCAATCCAGCCCCCGGCCCTGGATCCAGCAAAGGTAGTTGTCGAGCGTCGCCGCGTAAGACCTGATCGTGTTCGGGGAGGAGCCGCGGGCCTCGAGAGCCCGCAGGAAGCTTTCGGCGACTTCGGCTCCCGGCCCGCGCGTCATCCGTCTCGGCGAGTCGTCGCTGCGCGGCGTTTCGTACCAGAAGCGGAAGCGGCCGCGCCGGTCGCCCGTCGGGTCCTGGTCGCAGGTCGCGCCGCACCCGAACGAGAGGCTCCTCCACTGCGGGCTCGACCGGCGGACGGCTTCGCGAGCGCCTCCGGGTTCGGGTCGCCGCCGGCGAGCCGCTTGCCGACCAGGTCGTCGATCCCGGCGAGCTCGACCGGCGCTCCGCAGAGCAGGCACATGCCGGCCTCTCCGGAGCGGGCGATCGGACCGTCATCGGCGTCGTGGATGGCTCCCACGGGCTCGTGCGAAGTGGTGAATCGGCAGGTTGGATACCGGGAGCAACCCCAGAACAGCGACCCGGTCCGGCGAGCCCGCCTGGTGACGAGATGGCCCTGATGGCACAGCGGGCACGCGGCCTCGAAGGCCAGCGGTTCCGGCGGCGGAGGCCCGTCGCGCTTGATGTAGTCGCACTCTGGATAGCGTGAGCAGCCCATGAACGGCCCGAACTTGCCGCGCCGCTGGACCAGAACGCCGCCGTCCGTAGCTCCGCACTTGGGGCACACCTCCGGTGGTGCCGCCACGGCGGGCTCGCCGCCGTTGGCCCCATCGGCAGCGGCGCCGGTGCCGTCCGCCGAAGGCAGCTCGCGCGTTTCCTTGTGCTCGGGATACTCGGAGCAGGCGAGGAACTCGCCGTATCGACCCAGACGGATCACCATTGGATGGCCGAGCGAGCAAACCTCGTCGGACGGCCGCGTCGTGAAGTCCGCGCGCTTGAGCTCCTTGGTCTTCTCGTCCACACGCAATCGGAACGGCGTGTAGAACTCGCGGACAACCGGCACCCATGCGCGCTTGCCGCTTGCGACCTCGTCGAGATCGTCCTCCATGCGGGCCGTGAACTCGAGGTCCACGAACTCGCCGAAGTGGCAGACCAGCAGGTCCGTGACGACCTCGCCGACGAGCTCCGGAAAGAGCCGCCGCGATTGGACGCGGACGTAGCCACGGTCCACGATCGTGGAGATGGTCGCGGCGTAGGTTGAAGGCCGGCCGATGCCGTGCTCCTCGAGCGCCTTGATGAGCGTGGCCTCGGTGTAACGCGGCGGCGGCTCCGTGAAGTGCTGCGTTGGCGCCACGGAGTCGACCGATGTCGCCTCGCCCCGCGACAGTGCCGGCAGGCGCCGCTCGGCCTCTTCTTCGGCGTCGTCCTGGCCCTCGGTGTAGACGCGAGAGAAGCCGTCGAAGGTGGTCCGGGTGGCGCTGGCGCGCAGGTCGTAGGAGTCGCCATCCTTGCCCGAGGCATCGACGTGGAGCTCCACCGTGGTGGTTTCCTGCTCCTTGGTCGCCATCTGGCTGGCGATCGCGCGCTGCCAGATCAGCCGGTAGAGACGGGCTTCGTCGTTGCCGAGGTGCTTCGAGAGCGCTTCCGGATCGCGGGCGAAGGACGTAGGCCGGATTGCCTCGTGGGCTTCCTGGGCATTGCGGGTCTTGGTCTGGAACGTGCGTCCCTTGGGGATGGCGTATTCCGGACCGAACCGGTCCACGACCACCTTCGCCGCTTCCGCCATCGCTTCGGTGGACAGCGCCACCGAGTCGGTTCGCATGTAGGTGATCAGGCCAACCTGGCCTTCGTCGGTCTCCATGCCTTCGTAGAGGCGCTGGGCGGCCGACATGGTCCGCTTCGGCGAGAAGCCGAGCTTGCGGCTTGCTTCCTGCTGCAGGCTCGAGGTGGTGAAGGGCGGGGCGGGGCTCCGGCTCGCGTTCTTGACCGTGACGTCGCCGACGAGCGGATGGCTCTGGCGAAGGGCGCCGGCATGCCGTTCGGCGATCAGGCCGTCGCCGATCTCGAGCTTCTTGCCGGAGATGCGGACGAGCTCCGCCTCGAAGATCTCACCCGAGGGGGCGACGAGGACGGCCTTGAGCGTCCAGTACTCGCGAGCCTTGAAGGCGCGGATCTCCCGCTCGCGGTCCACCACGAGCCGCACGGCCACCGACTGGACGCGTCCGGCGGACAGCCCGGCCCGAACCTTGCGCCAGAGCAGCGGGCTCAGGGTGTAACCGACGAGGCGGTCCACGACGCGGCGCGCCTGCTGGGCGTCCACCAGGTTCTGGTCGATGGAGCGTGGCTCGGAGAATGCCTTCTTGATGGCCGAGGCGGTGATCTCCGAGAAGGTCACGCGCCGAGTTCGATCCGGCTTGAGCGAAGCCGCCTCCGCGACGTGCCAGGCGATCGCCTCGCCCTCGCGGTCGAGGTCTGTCGCGAGATAGACGAGGTCCGCTTTCGCGGCGGCCTTCTGGATGGCCGCAAGCTGCTTCTTGCGATCCGCCACGACTTCGTAGGCGGGAACGAAGTCATGGTCCACGTCGACGCCGAGCTGATTCTTGCCCGGATTCTCCGGCAGGTCGCGCACATGGCCATAGGAGGCCAGGACTGTGTAGCCCGGGCCCAGATAGCGTTCGATCGTCTTTGCCTTGGCCGGCGACTCGACGATTACAAGGTTGCCACTCATCGGCGGGAGTCTAGCATCCGGCAATCACCCGGCAGTTGCGGCGCTTCTGACGGCACGACGGCGGTCGCGCACAGGTGCATGGCGCCCGCTCGACACGCGCATGAGTCCGGGCAATCGATCAGGCGTCGCGAACGCGTCGGAGGAGGTCGTTGTCGAGTCCGTCGCCGCCCGGCGTGCCCGGGTCCGCATTCCCGTCCGACGGTATCCAGCCAAAGGCATCCTCGGGAGCCAGGCCCCTGTCCCGATCCGCGGCGTCAGCCGCGTCCACAGCCGACACCCCGGAATCCTCCGTCAGCGGAAACAGGGCGCGGGCGGTCGAGGCGGCCGCGCGAGCCGTCCTCTGGGTCTGGTCTTCCTCGGACGAGGCCTTGGGAATCTCGACGAAACGGACACCGGCGATGGGGATCACGAAGGTGGAATCCGCCTGATCCACGAAGACGGGCTTCTTGCCGCTCATCGTCCGCATGTTCCGGCACAGGAGAGTCGTGTCCGATGGAGAGGGCTCGACCAGCAAGTCCACCATCATCGGCTGCTCGTTGGCGATGTGGATGACAGCGTTCTTCAGCATTGGACGTACCGCCGAGTTTGGGGCGCGGGATTGACGGGCCTATTGCGATTATCGGCCCTGGCCAACCTCAGCCGTAGTTGGACATCATCCGTAGAAGTCGATCGAGACTCGGACGGTCCCCTTGGTCACCCAGACGCCAACCCCGGCCTGGTGGAAGTACGGATTCATGATGTTGTAGTAGTGCTCGCAGCGGCACCAGGACTCGTTCTGGTAGAAGAGCTCGACGGCGATCATGCCTCCGTGGCCGGACGTGCTGGGCGAGGCGATGTTCTCGCCCCACGACGGACCGCAGAGCTTGGCCCAGTTGCAGAGCCGCCATTGCGGGTTGTGATAGGCGTAGTGGTCGAGGATCTTCCGGTCGGCCATGAACTTGGCATACGGACGGGACACCTTGCTCGAGATCACGGAGCTGAGGCGAAGGGCGATTCTGCGCCGGCAGCGTGTGGCGGGTCACAGTGCTGCACTGGCCGCTGTTGTTGACCCACTTCCCGACCCGGGTGCAGTTCATGAGGTTGAAGTAGTAGACCTCTGACGGATACCAGGGCGACGTCTTGGTCGCCACGCCGCCGCCGCCGACCGCGCTCGAAGTTGGCTTGTAGACCGTGAAGGTCGCGGTCATGGCTTTGTCGATATGCAGGCCGCCTGTGGATCGTGCCGCGGTGCTGACCTTGGCGACTACCTTGGCCCCAACCTTGAACGAAGAGCGGGGCGTGAGGACGAGAACCGTGTCACCCTCGGCCCAGTACTTGCTCCCGGCCACGGCACGCCCGTCCGCGGTGACCGTGAAAGCGGCGGCCGTGGCGGCTTTGTCCATGGGCACGCTGAAGCGCACCGACACGGGCTGGTTGGTGTCCTGGGTCCGCGAGCCGTCCTGCGGCCGGAACCTGATCACCTCCGGACCGATCATGGTGTGGATCTTCAGCTCGTCGACGTGCTTGAGGCTCGCACCCGAAGAGTCCGTGCCGCCGTCCTTGAAGCTGATGGTGTAGTCGGCGTCGGAATCCAAACCGGATTGGGGGACCATCGTGAACACGGTCGAGGCCATATCCGTCGGATCGTCTCCCGAGATGGTCACGTCGACCGGAGGATTGATCGCGAACCTGCTCAGGACCGTCGCGAGCCGGACCGGTCGGGTGAAGGTCAGCTGGAAGGAGCTATTCGGGGCGGTGAGCCCGTCGATGGCATCCGCGGCGACGATCTGCCCCGCCGTCAGGTCTCCGGTCTGGAACGAGTTGTGCACGGGCTCGACCAGGTTCAGCCCCTCCTGGTCCGTGGCGTCCGCGGACACGTCCAGGGTGTAGGTGGTACTCGGCTCCCAATGCGAGGCCGGCAGGAGCGAGAGCGTCTGGTCGGTCGCGTCCCATCGAAGCGTGGTCCCGACACTCGGGTTGAGCTTGAGAGCGCGCTTCCACAGATCCCTCGTTCATCGGCTTGGTGAACTGGATCTGGAACGGCGAGTCCAGCGAGAGGTTCGCGTTGTCGCGCAGGACGTTCGCCTGGGGCGCGAGGGGTGCGTAGGTCGCCGGCGCGATGCCCTCGACCGGCTTCACGGGAAGACCCACGAGCAGGATCCCGACGACGAAGACGATCGCGACGCCGACGGCGGAAATCTGGAGGGACTTGGACACGTGGTAAGGCGAAGCGTCGAGTCGAGCGTGCGGGAGGCCGAGATCCGCCGCGCCTGATGTCGATCTTCGGTCGACTTGTCAGGGAGCTGCTCGGACGCCGGTCTCTTGCGTACCAGGCTGGACAGGTACATGAACACTACGACCGGCAGGGCTAGCGCTACGGCAGCGATCTTCCGCAATCGGCAGTCTCCTGTGGCGGTGGGAAGCACTGTCCCCGGGTCTCGTGGCCGCAGCGTAACACCGCCCAAAGGAGTTGGGCAAATCGCCGCGGCGTAGATTTGGCCTCGTGTTCGCAACAAATCGCCCGGCGCCGGAGCGGTTGCGCGGAGTGGTTACAACGGCGTCAAGACCGGTTGCCGGGCACGCTCTCGCCTCGACTGGCAGACCTCGCGAGAGCTCCGGTGGGCATGTATCGGCCATAGGATCCGCGCGTCAAGCCCCGAAGTTCCAGGAGCGTCAGGGCGCTGAGAATGCGCCGCGGTTGAGCTCGAAGTAGCCCGGGCCAGCTCGTCGGCCGTCATGGGCCCCTTCCGGAGTTCCTCGGCGAGAGTCCGCTCCAGTGGGCTCAACGACGCCAGTACGGCGCCGGCTCCTGCCTCGGGCGCCACCGACGCGCGACGAGCCGGACGCGGTCGCCGGTTCGGCTTCGATGACGCCGTTCGACAGGCCCAGGTCTTCCACGCAGTTCCGGAATGCCGCAGACGACGCGGGCCTGGCCCGGAAAGGCGCGCAGGAAAGCCAGACAGCCGAGGCTCGTCGGCGCGCCGAGCGGTCCGGGCACGAGGAAGCACTCGCGGCCCTGCTCGAGAGCCCAACCGGCCGTGATGAGGGCGCCGCTGCGCTGGCCGGCTTCCACGACCACGACCGCGTCGGACATCCCGCTCACGAGCCGGTTGCGCCTCGGGAAGGTTCCACGCGTCGGACAGGTGTCCGGGGACAGCTCGGAAACCACGGCTCCTCCGCCGGTAACGATCGCGTCGGCAAGTCGTTCATGGGCCCGGGGAAAGAGATGGGCATGACCGCCACCGAGG
This sequence comes from uncultured Chloroflexia bacterium, assembly GCA_963816135.1. GTDB lineage: Bacteria > Chloroflexota > Limnocylindria > Limnocylindrales > CSP1-4 > Fen-1039. The sequence continues at coordinate 191,616 of CAWFJD010000017.1, read as the reverse complement.
ACCGCCACCGTCTTGCCACCCTCGGCCATGCTCGCGGCATGAGCCACGCCGTCGATGCCGACGGCCATGCCCGACACGACCGAGGCGCCCGCATTCGCCAGCGCGCCGCCGATCCAACCCGCGACCAGGCGGCCTCTGTCGCTGGGCCAGCGAGTGCCGACGACCGCGACCATGTGCTCGTCGTTCATGCGACTCGCGGTCGCCCCGAACGAAGAGGATCGGCGGGGGCATGTCGACGAGCCGAAGCCGGCGCGGGTACTCGGGGTCCTCGAGGCTGACCACCGAAAGACCAAGCTCGTCGAGCCGTTCCAGGATCCGATCGCCATTCTGGGCCGCTTCGACAACCCGCCTGACGACCGCGAGGGGCACAAGGCGGCTCTCGTCGCTCCCCTCCCCGGCCTCGCCTGCGACAGAACTGGCTTCCGCGAGGGCTTCGTGAAGGCGCTCGGCTCCTCGGTCGCCGCCCGGCTGTCTCGAGCGCTCGGCGCGCTGACCCGAAGGCGTTGAGCATCGCGGCGAAAGTGACCGGACCCAGCCCGGGGGCGGACAGGAGGATCACCCAAGCGTCCCGCTCCTCGCGGGTCTCGTCGAGGGCATCCCGGACATGCGTGCCTGGTCCTGCGTGGCGCAGGCCTCCAATCCGATGCGCCACCGGACCACCGGCGATGCCGTGCAATGGACGCTCTGCCCCGGACAGTCCGCGTCTCGACACGCAACGCGGCACCCTGGGGCCGAGGCTCTGGACGCCGAGCATCAGACCGCCGCCTCCAGTGCCTGCCGGCCGTCCGGGCGTCCTGAACCGGGCCGCTTCCTCGAGATGAACGCTCTCGACCGTCTCCGAACCGGCGAGATCCGCAACCGTGCGCGCCACTCGGAGGAGCCTCTCCATGCCCCGCGCCGACCAGCCCTCCATCTGGGCCAGGCGGATGGCCTGGCGCTCCTGGGCCGGCCCGAGGCGGCACTCCGACCTGAGGGCTCGACCGCTGAGTCTCGAGTTCGTGCAGCCACGCCGGGCCAGCTGGCGGTCGCGTGCCGCCTGCGATCCGAGCCCCGACAACCTGAGAACCTTCCGGCGTCGCCGCTCTCACGTACTCCTCCGGCTTGACCCTCGGCATCTGGACCCACAGGTCTATGCGGTCTCGCAGCGGCCCCGAGACCCGGCCGCCATAGCGGTCGATCGCCGTCGCGGGGCAGCGGCAGCGGCCGTCCTCGGAACCCGCGTAGCCGCACGGACACGGGTTCATCGCCGCGACCAACTGGAACCGCGACGGGTAGACCGCCGCCCGGCCGACCCTCGAGATCGCCACATGCCCGTCCTCCATCGGCTGCCGGAGCGCCTCCAGCGTGGGTCTATCGAACTCGGGCAACTCGTCGAGAAAGAGCACGCCGTCGTTGGCGAGCGTCACTTCGCCCGGAGACATGTGCGGGCCGCCGCCGACCATGCCCGCATAGGAGATGGTGTGATGAGGGGCTCTGAACGGCCTGGCTCGCAGAAGGCCGCGGACCTGCGACCCGGCGACCGAGGCGATGATCGTCGCCATACGAGCCTCGCCCTCGCTGAGAGGCGGCAGCAAGCCCGGTATCGTCCGCGCCAGGAGCGTCTTGCCCGAGCCCGGCGGCCCGATCATGACGAGGCCGTGGCCTCCCGCCAGCGCGATCTCGAGCGCCCGCCGGGCTTCGAGCTGGCCGCGGACCTCGGCGAGATCCGGTGCGGCAGCCGCAGCCGACGTCCGCGCGCAGCTCGGCGGGCACATCCTCGCCCATCTCCGGCATCAGCTCGACCCGTCGGGCGATGGTCCGGGCCCGGCCCCGTCTGCGACTCCCGCAAGAGGGCTGCCGCGTCCGCGAGCGTCTCCGCCTCCGCCACTTCGATGCCACCTGCGAGGAGCGCCTCGGCCAGGCCGGCCCTCGGAACCACAACCCGAGCCACGTGGCGCCGGGCCAGTGCCGCGACCATGGGCAGGAGGCCCGGGCACGGGCCGTAACTCGCCCCCGAGCGACAGCTCGCCGAGGAGCGCCCACCGTCCCTGGGCCTTCAACTGCTCCGAGCCGATCAGGATTCCGAGGGCGATGGCCAGATCCAGCGAGGAGCCGCTCTTGCGAACGTCCGCCGGTGCGAGGTTGACCGTCAGCCGGCGGGCCGGATACTCGTAGCCGCTGTTCCGGATGGCGCCGCGAACGCGCTCGCGAGCCTCCTGCAGGGCCGTGTCCGCGAGGCCGACGATGGTGAAGCCCGGCAGCCCGGAGGCGACGTCCACCTCGACGCGGACGGGCCGGCCGTCGAGGCCGTTGAGAGTTGCGGACAGAAGCGAGGCAAGCACGTGCGCAAGGCTATGGCTCGCGAATCACCTGCCGCTTATCAGGCGGGTCGCTCGGCTGCGCACACCGGTCCGGCCGAGCACGTCGCCCGCAGCCCGCGGGCCCCTGCGGATCAACCAATCAGGCGGGCTAAGCTCGGGCGGCGACCTGGTCGAGCTCCTTCTCCATCGCCTTGACCAGGTCCAGGATGTTCCTGCCCAGAACCGAGTCCGCCTTGGTGAACATGAACGGCGCGCCGCTGTTGAGCGCCCCGATGGCGGTCCGGTATTCGTTGATCAACTGGTGGTCGATCCGGCGCTTCAGCGCGCTTTCCGCGTTCTTCTGATTGATGCCCGTGAAGGCATTCGAGCGGTTCAGGATGAGCTTGACCTTGCTCTCGGTGTAGCCGAGGTGGGCGATGGTCTCGAGGACCAGCCGGACGTTCTTGAGGCAGGGCAGGTCCGCCGTCATCACGACGTAGATCGCCTGGGCTATGTCCATGATCCGCAGGTTCACTTCGTCGAGACGCTTGTCCACGTCCAGGACGATGTAGTCGAAGTCGTTGGCGAGCATCTCGACGATCTGCGGCAGATGCTCGTTGTTGACGAGCTCGGCGGTCTCCGGCGAGGGCGGCGCCAGGAGCAGCTCGATCCCGGACTCATGCTTGACCAGCACCTGCCGGATGAGGTCCAGGTCGAACCCCGGCGCGGTGGCGAGGTCCACGATGCTCATCCGGTCCAGACCGAGGTCCAGGAAGACGCGGTGGTCGCCGAATTGGAGGTTCGCGTCGATCAGGCAGACCTTCTTGCCCATCTCCTTGTGGAGGGCGATCGCGGCGTTGATGGCGATCGTCGTCGTGCCAACTCCGCCCTTGGCACCGTAGAAGAGGACGACCCTGGCCGGGTCCTTTCGCCTGACGGCGACCGGCGTGGCCGACGGGGAGGCCGGGATGACGTTGGACCGAGTCGGCGGAACGAAGTGCTCGTCGGGCTGGTAGCGCGCCAGGAGGCTGCGCATGCGGGCCATCAGCTCCGCGGGATGGAAAGGCTTGATCAGGTAGTCGTCGGCCCCGCTGCGAAGCGCCTTGCCACGTCCCTCAGCCTCGTTCTCGGAGAGCAGGACGATGACGGGCGTGTGCGTCGAGGGGCCGTCATCCATCCGGAGCCGCGAGACCATGGCGAAGCCGTCGATGCCCGGCAGGTTCGCGGCCACGAGCACCAGGGCCGGGCGGTCGGTGCGTGCCACCCGGAGCGCTTCGTTGGGGTCCCCGGTCGGCAGCACCTCGTAACCGGCCTGCGACAGCGCGTTACCGAGGGCTCGCTGCACAGTCGGGTCGGCGTCGGCCACCAGGATCCGTACGGCCATTGCTCTCACCTGATCGAGTTCGCTGGGGCTGTTCGACCGCGGCGCGCGTGTCCCCCTGCCCCGTACGAGAAATTGGCGAACGGCTGATTATAGGCAGCCCTTCGCGATGGAGGCATCGGCCGATAGGGGCCTTGCCTCCAGCGCGCGCGTCGGCTTTCTGAGCTAGATCGTCCTCGTGCCGGGAGTTGCCGGCATCAAGCCTTGTCGGCCGGCTTGTTCATGCCCGACTGGACCATCGATCCGAGAGGCGCGATGAGCTGGGTGAACTCGATCGGGATCACGAACTTCGTGGCGGCGCCGCTGCCGAGGGCCTTGAGGGCGTCGAGATACTGCAGGGCCATCGTCTTCTCGTCGATGCCGCGGGCGGCCTCGAAGATCGTCTGGAGCGCCTGGCTGAAGCCCTGGGCTCGCAGGATCGCCGCCTGGCGATCGCCCTCGGCCCGAAGGATGGCCGACTGCTTGTCGCCCTCGGCCACGTTGATCGTCGCCTGCCGGGTACCTTCCGACTCGGTGATCACGGCACGCCGCGTCCGCTCCGCGGAGAGCTGCCGGTTCATCGCTTCCTGGACCGCGGGCGGGGGCAGGATCTCGCGGATCTCGACGGTCATCACCTTGCCGCCCCAGCGCTCGGTTACTTCATCGAGCTTGATCCGGAGCGCTTCGTTGATTCGCTCGCGCTGGGACAGCACGTCGTCCAGCGGAATGTCGCCGATGACCGAGCGAAGCGACGTCGCGGCGACGCCCTGGAGGGCGCCGGAGAAGTTGTTGACGTTGACCAGGCTCATCAGCGGATCGACGATCTTCCAGTAGATCAGGAAGTCCACGCTGAGCGGGGCGTTGTCCTTGGTGATCGCGGTCTGGCGCGGGACCTCGATGAACTGCTCGCGCAGGTCAACCTTGACGCCCTCGTCCACGATCGGGATCAAGAAACGCAGGCCAGGATTTCGAACCAGGCTCTGGTTCGTCTGGCCCCAGCGCTTGACGACCATCCGCTCCCACTGGGCCACGATGCGAACGGACGTGAACGCCAGAACGACGACGATCAACGCGAGCACGATGGCTACGACGACGATCACCGAAGAGACATCAGTTGCCATTCCCCGCACCTCCGAAGTGATTGCTCGAAGTCCGAGCTGAACCAGGGCGCTAGTCGATCTTCTGGACGATCAACGTCAGCCCCTCCTGCCCGACGACTCTGACCTTGTCTCCCCTGCCGATGGGTTCGCCGTCCGGCGTCTGGGCGGACCACGTTTCACCGCCGACGAAGACGGTGCCCAGCGGGGAGATCTCCCGCTGAACCTCGCCTTCCTGGCCGACGATCGTCATCGTGCCCACCATGCCGGATCCGGCAGGCACGGGGATGTGACGCATCTGGACCAGTGTTCGGACCATCACGAGGCCGTAAAGCGCCGCCGCGACGGTCATCGTCGCGATGATCGGCCAGGCCACCGACACGCTAGGCAGATACGGCCCCGGCGACCCGTAGAAGGCGACCGCTCCCACCACGAAGCTGACCACCCCTCCGAGCGCGAGGAGTCCGTGGCTCGGAACGTTCGGTTCCAGGACGAACATGGAGATGCCGAGCACAACGAGGGCCACCCCCAGCAGATTGAGCGGCAGGCTGCCCGATCCGTAGAAGGACAGGGCCAGGCACAGCGCGCCGATCAGGCCCATCAGCAACGTGGGGTGGAACAGCTCCAGCACCACGCAACCCACCCCGATCACGAGCAGGATGAAGGCGATGTTCGGGTCGTCCAGCGTGTGCAGGATGGACTGGATCGCGTCCTCGTTGATCGTGACGATGTTCGCGCCCTTGGTGTGGACGACGACCGGGCCCGCGGTCGTCGTAACCGTCTTGCCATCGGCCTGGGCGAGTACGTCGTCGATGCTCGTCGCGATGCCGTCGATGAGGCTTTTGGTCGAGGGCTTCCTTGCTCGTGATACGCCTTGGCGTACTCGACGGTGCTCACGGCCCACGTCGACGGCCTTTGGATGCGTCCTCTCCGCGAGGCTGGAGATGGTGGCTATCGCGTAATTCATGGTCTTCTGGGCTTCCGTATGCGCCGTACGCCGTGGCGATGTCCTGGCCGTTGGCCGCCACCGGCGAAGCCGCGCCGATGCTCGTGCTCGGAGCCATGTACGCGAGGTTGGCGGAGAGCGTGATGAATGTGCCCGCGCTCGCGGCCGAGGCGCCGGAGGGCCCGACCCAGACGATCGTCGGGATCTTCGCGTCCAGGGTCTGCGTGATGCGCTGCATCGCGTCCAGGGCTCCGCCGAGCGTATTGAGCTGGATGATCACCGCGGCCGCGCCATCCATCTCGGCGCGATTGACGGCTCCGGCGATGTGGTCCGCCATCACGTCGTCCACGACCCCGCTCGTGGGCACGACGACCACCTCGGGCCCGCTGGGGGCCTGGCCGCCCGGCAGGGCTGTGGGAGTTGGCAGCGGCGCGATGATTGCCGCCGGGTCGCTGGCCGCCGGCCTGACATTGCCGATCAGCAGCAGGAAGGCGCCGGCCACGGCAATCGTCACTCCCAGCCGACCCGCGGTCGCGACCGTACGTCTCAGGCTGAACGCCGAGGATGCCCGGGCAACGAGGCCGGTCGGGCGGACCGGCGCGAGCTGGACGGTCCAGGGCAGATCCGCGGTCTCATCGGGGAGCGCCGGCGTCCGGGACATCTGGGCCAGGCGTTTGAGCCGCTGGTCCATTCGAGGTCGAGATCGTCGTCCTGGATGTCGCTCACGAAGCGCCCCCTTCCAGCCGTTCGACCCGACGGCGCAGGGATTGCAGGGCCGCGTGATGCCGTGACTTCACGGTGCCGATCGGGATGTGGAGACGATCCGCGATTTCGGCAAGAGAAAGATCGCCCCAGTATCGAAGCACGACGACCATGCGCAACTCGTCGCTGAGGGCCGAGAGGGCGCGACCAACCGTGTCTTTGGCGAGAGCGGCCTTGAACGGATCCGTGGCCTCGACGTCGACGTCCTCTATGTCCACGGTGCGTCGCCGGCTTCGCTGGCCGAGCTTCGTACGGCAAACGTTGACGAGAATCTGGCTGAACCAGGAGTGGAAGACTTCCCGGTCTCGAAGCGCCGGCCAGCCCCGCCACGCTCTCACCGAAGCCTCCTGGACGGCATCCTGGGCCTCGGCGGAGTCGGCCATCAGGTAGCCGGCCAGTCGATAGGCCATCTGCAGCTCGTTCTCGAGCTTTCCTGCGAACTCGACGTCGAAGGCCCGATCCCGGGTGGACGAGGAGTTGGACCTGGCGACGACTCGCTCGCGGGCGACCAGCGCGTTTTCGGCAAACATTCCTGACTCATTGGACGACGAGGTAAACGCGCCCGTATCAGGGCTGGCGTCGTCTACGCGGGAGACTCGGCGTGGGCGAAAGGGGTTCATTCAGTTTTGGCCGGAGTCAGAGGCCGCGACGACGCGGACATCGCGGCGGCGCGAGCGGCGGCATCGCCGTCGGAGACTGGCTCCGCGGCATCGATGGCCGCGAGTGCGAGCTGGCTCCACGTCTCCATCCGATCGAACACCGAGCGCGCGACGGCTACGGTCTCGAATGAACCGCTGAGCTTGTGAGTCTCCCGCACGGTCACCGAACGACCGGCGGCGTCTGCCACGTACACGATGCCCAGATGGTGTACGCCGACTTCGACCGAGTCGTCGTTCAGCAGGCCCACGAACTCGAATTCGGGAACGAAGTCGGCGGTCATCTCCTCCGCCCATTCACGCTCGAGGCCGCCGACGACGCTGCCATCCCCGGGATTGAGATGTCCACCGACACCGATCGTGTAGAGGTCGTGCAACCTCGCGTCGCCACCGGCTCTGGTTCGCTTCATGAGGAAGACCCGGTCGCCGTCGCGAAGCACCAGATACGGGATTATCTGTTTGAGGCTCCGGTCGCTCTCGGCGTCCGAACGCGCCACGAACGAACCCTGGGTGGTTCTATCCAGGATCTCCGCGACGTCCTGCCTCCGGACGCCCAACCAGGGTTCGACGCCGTCGAACAGAACGCTCCGCGGAACGGCGTAGACGAGTTCACCGTCCCTGGCGCTCATCCTTCACCCGGTCCTACGAGCCTGGCCCGGGCCGCCGCGAATCTGGCCGTCAACGCCTCGGCATCCGGCCCATCTTCTCGCTCGAGCTCGGACAACCAGCTGTCGAGGGCCGTCCTGACGTCACGAAGTCGCCTGACCAGGGCCACGGAATTGGTCGCCGCGATGCCCGCGCCCATGCTCGGCTCGCCTCGAGCCAGTCTCGTCATACCGGTCCAGCCGGTCGCGGCCAGTGCCGCGGCCATCCGCCAGTCCGCTCGCTCGTCCTCGCCCGGACCGCCGGCCACGGCTTCGACCAGCGCCGCCGACACGACCAGGGGCATGTGGCTGATCGCCGCGACGGCCCCGTCGTGGTCCCCGGCCCCCATCGGGATCTGGATGGCGCCGCACGCATCGACCAGCTCCCCGACCCGCTCGCCGTCGCAAAGGCGAGCGAACTCACCGAGCACCGTGACCCAAGGCCGATCGACGAACAGGTCCGGCAACGCCGCTCCGTAGCCGCTGAGCTCCCGACCCGCCATCGGGTGGCCGCCGATGAAGGGCAGTTTCGCGGCGTCGGCGCGAGCCACGATCTGGGCTTTGGCGCTGGCGACGTCCGTGATCGTGCAGTCGTCCGGCAAGGCCGAGCGCAGATCGCCCGCGAGTTGTTCGAGCAGCTCCAGGCAAGTCAGCGGCGGAGCCGCGAGGACGATCAGTTCGGCTTCCTTGATCGCCTCCTCGACGCTGCCGGCGGCCAACTCGACCATGCCGTCGGAGAGAGCCTGACGCAGCGGAGCCACGCTGCGGCTCCAGGCCGTCACCTGCCAAGTTCCGGGCTCGCATCGCTGATGGAGGGCGCGGGCTATCGAGCCGCCGATCAGACCGAATCCGAGGATGGTGATTCTCACGTCGCAATTATGGAGTCCCGAGCACGTAGTCAATCGGCCCCACTCGAACGTCCCCCGGAAACCGTGCTCTGGCCCAGGCGTGGAACCCGAATGGCCCAGTCCGCATTTGCGGTACGTGGACTAGAATGCTGACCGGTGGGCTGCTATGTGGTGGCCGCGTGCTCAGAGCCATCCTGGCAAGGGGGCGAACAAAGGAATGACCGACTCGTACGGTGAGTCTCGACCGATCCGAGTGCTCCTTGTCGACGACCACCAACTGCTGACCGGCGCCCTGTCGCAGATGCTCAGTCGCGAGCCGGACATCGTCGTGGCCGGCATCGCCGGAAGCGTGGCCGAAGCCAAGGCCATGTCGCGCGAGCGCCTGGACGTCGTTCTGATGGACTACCGCCTTCCCGACGGAACCGGAGCCGAAGCCGCGCGAGCGATCAAGGCCCGCTGGCCCGCGGCCCGCGTCGTGATGCTCACCGCGTTGACGGACGACGAGACGGTGCTGGAGTCCATCCAGGCCGGCGCCGATGGGTACCTGACCAAGGACCGGGCAATCGACGAAGTAGTGAGCGCGGTGCGCGCGGCTCACGCGGGCGAGACGCTCCTGCCTCGGTCGGTCATCGTGGGTATCGCCCAGCGAGTCGCGGCGGCCCGCGAGCGCGGCACGGAACGACGCCAGATCGAACCCCTGACACCCCGCGAGCTCGAAGTCCTCAAGGCCCTGACCGAAGGCCTGGCGACGCCCGAGATCTGCGAGCGCCTCTACATCGCCCCGAACACGCTCCGGACGCACGTCCAGAACATCATGGGCAAGCTCCGGGTCCACTCCAAGCTCGAAGCGGTCGCGTTCGCCTTGCGACATCGCCTGGTCGAGCCGCCGAAGAGCGACGGCAACCTCTACTAGTCGCCGGTCGCCTCTAGTCGCCTGATCATCGGGGATCCTAGTTCGTCTTGCGGCGACGCTGGCGCTGGCGTCGCTGCTCTTCTCGACGCTCCCCGTCCTCGAGGCTGCTACGAACGCGGGTCCCTGGCGTCGATCGAACTGCCGGCGATCGTTCTCGCGGCGATCGTCCTGGAGGGCGGCCCCGCACCTCGGGCAGCGTTTCTCGTCGGCGAACAGCATCGCCAGAGGCGCCGTGGCCCAGATGGTTCTTCCGCACGAGTGGCAGGCAAGTCGCGGCATGTGTGGATGCTACGGCATCGTGTCCATGCATGAAGGGGATTTCGGCCCTATCCGGTCGAGCCAGCGAAATTACGTTGGATTGGCGATGAAACGGAACGGTTCGGAGGCCAAATATACGAGTGTTCGCCGGCAACGGCGACTCGCCGCCAATTCGGTGGCGATGACGGTCGCTTGGGCAAGTGATCGTGTCGACGGGTCGCTTCGCTCCCCCCGGAGCGACCCGCTCAGCCCTCCGCCCCTTCCTGCCGGCCGCACCCTCCTCCAGCGGTCGGCTGCCCATCAATCGGCGCTGCGGCGGCCGATCGCGGCGTTGAGGCTTCCGCTCCTCGACTCACGGGCGTTTGAGCCCGCTCGCCTCCGGTGCTCTGCCTCGCCTTGCGCTCGGCTCGCTGCCGCGCCGATTGGATGCTCGCCAAACCACTGCGGCGGCCGATCGCGGCGTTGAGGCTTCCGCTCCTCGACTCACGGGCGTTTGAGCCCGCTCGCCTGCGGTGCTCTGCCTCGCCTTGCGCTCGGCTCGCTGCCGCGCCGATTGGATGCTCGCCAAACCACTGCGGCGGCCGATCGCGGCGTTGAGGCTTCCGCTCCTCGACTCACGTGCGGCCACGCCGGCCCCTGCAAGAGCGATCGGCCGCCCGGTCTCCGCCTGCGGCGGTTGCGCTGGAACGGTCCACGGACCTGCCGCCGCGCCGATTGGACGCTCGCAAAACGCTGCGGCCGCTACGTGCGGACGTTCGCAGGACGCGAACAACAGGGTCGTTTCCGGGCCTGCGCCCAGCCACGGCAGCGCGCTCTGCCGCTCAAGAGAGCCGTCTGGGCTCAAATCGCGGTTGATACACGGAGACGAGAGCCCGTTCCGGCGCAGGGTCACCGTTTGTAGCCTGCGCCAAGCGCGAATCGACCGAGACACGCCGATCCTGTTCGCAGCTCGCAAACATCCGCGAGATCCATGTGCCTGGAATCGCAAGAGCCGCGCCTTGCGGCGCGGCTCTTGCTGAACTTGCGGTGGGCTTCAGCCCGCGTGGGCCAGTGCTTCCTTGACTTCCTTGTCCGGGTACTCGTAGTCCTCGAGATTGCCCGGTCAGGTATCGCTCGTACGACGTCAGGTCGAAGTGGCCGTGGCCAGAGAGGTTGAAGAGAATGACCTTCTGCCTCGCCGGAGGCCTTGCATTCGAGGGCGATGTCCACGGCGGCGCGGATCGCGTGCGTGGACTCGGGCGCGGGCAGCAGGCCTTCGGTTCGGGCGAAGAGCACGCCCGCCTGGAAGCACGGGATCTGATGCACGGATCGGGCTTCGATGAAGCCGTTGTGCTTGAGGAGGCTGACCTGAGGCGACATGCCGTGGTAGCGGAGGCCGCCCGCGTGGATCGGCTCCGGGACGAAGTCGTGGCCCAGGCTGTACATCTTGACGACCGGCGCCATCTTGGCCGTGTCGCCGTAGTCGTAGATGTACGAACCGCGGGTCAGGCTCGGCGCCGCTTCGGGCTCGACCGCGACCACCTGGTACTTCCGACCGCCGCGCAGCGTTCGACCGAGCCAGGGGAAGGCGAGGCCCGCGAAGTTGGAGCCGCCGCCGGCGCAGGCGATGATGACGTCGGGCTCTTCGCCCGCCATCTCCATCTGCAGGATCGACTCCTGGCCGATGACGGTCTGGTGGAGCATCACGTGGTTGAGGACTGAGCCCAGCGAGTAGTGGGTGTCGTCCCGCTTCATCGCGTCCTCGACGGCCTCGCTGATGGCCATGCCGAGGGAACCTGGGCTGTCCGGGTGCTGGGCCAGGATGGCCCGGCCGGACTCAGTGTCCATGCTCGGGCTGGCGACCACCGACGCGCCGTACGTCTCCATCAGGATCCGCCGGTACGGCTTCTGGTCGTAGCTCGCCCGAACCATGTAGACCTTGACCTCGACGCCGAACATGGCGCCGGCGGCCGCCAGAGCGCTGCCCCACTGACCGGCTCCGGTCTCGGTGGCGATGCGCTTGATGCCCTCTTCCTTGTTGTAGAACGCCTGGGCGATGGCGGTGTTCGGCTTGTGGCTGCCGGCCGGGCTCAGGCCCTCGTACTTGAAGTAGATGTGGGCGGGAGTATCGAGCGCCTTCTCCAGACGGCGAGCGCGAACCAGAGGGCTCGGTCGGAAGGTCGTGTAGACGTCCCGGACGGGATCCGGAATCTCGATCTCGCGCTCGGTCGAAACCTCCTGCATGATCAGCGCCATCGGGAACAGCGGCGCAAGATCCGGCGGGGTCAGCGGCTGATGCGTGCCGGGATGGAGGGGCGGAAACTGCTCGACGCCGGCGGGAAGATCGGCCGCGATGTTGTACCAGGACCGCGGGATCTTGTCTTCATCAAGCATGAAACGGGTGCGCTCGACCATACGATTCCTCCCGCCGGTCTGGGCCGGCGCCATGACAGCCTGGTACCGCGCACCGCCCCAACACGGCCGTGGCCGCGCAAGACTACCGGCTTGGACCCTCTCCGTGCAAGCCGCCGGCGCCGCGTTACGCCTCGCACCCGCGGCAAGCGTCGCCTACTTCAGCTCCGCCTCGGCAACCGCCTCGTAACGAGCGGGTCCGCGACCCAGGACACTTCGGTACAGCACAAGGCGATCCGCCTGCCAGCTGAGCCGCAGGCCTTCGGCCAGGTCGATGAGCCGACGGGCGTGGTCCCCTGCCCCGGGCACGCCGTCCGTCCGAGCCAGCGTCAGATGAGGAGCGAACGGGCGATCGTCCGGCGGCCAGCCGAGGCGCTGCAGCTCCACGGAGAGCCGGCCGGTCAAGCCCCCCAGTTGCGAGGCTCCTGCCCTGATGCCGATCCAGAGCACGCGAGGCCGGTAGACGTTGGGAAAGGCGCCGCCTCCGGCCAGCGAGATTTCGAACGGGGAGACGCCGGCCGCCGCCGCCCGGAGGGCCGTGGCAAGTTCCTGCTGACGAGGATCCGGCGTGGCGCCCGAGGAATCGGAGGGTGAGGTGCAACCCGTCGACTCGGACCCAGCGCGGCTGGCCCAAGCGTCCGCTCGTCGATCGGGGCACCGGCAACCTGCTCCATGAGCTCGCCCACCGACTTGCGGACTTCGTCGGCGACGGGAACCGCGACGAACAGCCTGCTCGTACCCGGCGGATCGTCTTCCTGGCCGGGCGCCGATCGCCGAGCCGGCCGTTGGTTCGTGGCCTCGCTCCGAATCGGCCGCCGGCCGAGCCTCCGCCGGTCCTCGCGTTCGGTCCGGTCGTCACGACCTCGCGGGCTCGCGTTCCTCGAGGTAGACCTGCCGGTCGTGGACAAGGACCTCGCGCGCCCGATCCTGGTCGCGCCAGCCGACGATGTCGACTTCCTTGTTCTCGAGGAGCTTGTAGGTCTGGAAGAAGTTCTCGATCTCACGAAGCCGATGCGGCGACACGTCGTCGAGCGTCCCGTAGTGGCTGTACTGCGGATCGGCCACCGCCACGCAGAGGACCTTGAAGTCGAAGCCGTTCTCGTCGCTCATCTCGAGGCCGCCGACCACCCGGGCGGCCACCCGGCAGCCGGGGAAGGTCCCCTCGCCGATCAGCAGCACGGCGTCCGTGTGGTCGCCATCGTCGGCGCGCGTCCCGTCGATGAAGCCGTAGTCGAAGTTGTAGTAGACGGCCGACGACAGAACCCGGTTGAGCCGGATCACGCCCGTCTTCTCGTCGAACTCGTACTTGTTGCGGCTTCCGCGGGGAATCTCAACGAAGATCTCAACGGTATCGGGGAAACCTTCTGGCAGTTCCATGCGCGAAGACTACCGGCTCTCGGGCCCCGGCGTCTGCACCCTTGTCTGGACTTGTCCCGCGCCTCGGGCCGGCACCCGACCCGACCAGCTGCCGGCTGACGCGCCCGCCACGCCGGTCAGTCGTTGTAGAGGCGCTCCTCGATGAGCTTCTCCTGGACCGTGCGGCCCTGTCGGATCGAAGCACGAGTACTCGAAGTGCTTCTCGAACTCGATGTCGACGTTGTCCTGGCCGCCGCGATTCTTCTCGACCGACACGACGACCCAGTCGCGGAACCGCTGCGCCTGGTACGGGTTGAACTCGATGTTGACCTTGGCGACGATGTGGTACTTGTCGTTGATGATCAGGATGATGTCGGCTTCGTAGTTGATCGCCGACGAGCCGCGCAGGTGGTGGTTGCGCAGGCGAGCGGCCTTGAGGCCTTCCTTGTCCGCGGCCACGATGCAGATCATCGGAACCTGCTCGGACAGGGCGATGTCCTTGAGTCCGTTGACGATGAAGGTGACCTTCTCGGACTCCGTCGGCGGCTCCGGGTACATCGGCACCTTCTGCATGTAGTCCACGACCACGAACAGCCGCCGATCGCCCGAGAGGACGCGATGCTGCTGGACCAGCTTGCGCATGTTCTCGATGGTGCTGGCCGTCTGGGAGCCGCGCAGCAGATAGAGGTTCTGGCCGTATCTGGCGATGCGGTCCAGGCTCGGCCGGAGCTTCTGGTTCGAGGTCAGGCCGGAGCCTCCGGCCCCTTCTGCCATCCAGGAGGCGAGGATCTCCTTGCGAACGTCCTGGATCTTGACCGCGCCGGTCTTCTGCGGCAGATGCGCCAGGGCCGATTCGAGGGCGACGAGGCGGTTGAGGAGGTACTGCTCTTCGTGCTCGAAGCAGATGTAGAGAACGTTGGCCTGCCCGCTCGAGGCGACGTTGCGGGCCATCTGGAGCGCCATCGTCGTCTTGCCGGTGCCCTGAGCGCCGCCGATCAGCAGCAGCTCACCGGGGCGCAGTCCTCCACCGATGGTCTTGTCGAGCATTCCGAAGCCCAGCGGCACAGGCTGGTACTCGCCGAACTTGCCGCTGGACAGGTTGTCGTTGAGATCCACGAGCACGTCGAGCGCCGACCGGGGAACCATGCTCCCGTTGTCGGTGTCGAGCCTCCAGGTCAACTGAGGTATCTCGTTGCCCTGGCTCGCGGGCTTCTCTGTCGTCGCCACCATCGCCTCCCGCAGTACTACTCGGAGAGCAGCCTGGGCATGGTATCAGCGTGGAGCGCTGCGGAAAGTCATCCTAATCGCACATCCATGGTCCCCCAAATGGCGTAATACCCACCCGCGACGCCCGACCGGGCCTCGTGAGGTCGTCGGCGCAGTCGAACTCCGAGTGTCAACGCTTGGCGAAGCTCAGTGCCAAGCGGGAGTTCGGCGGAGCCGAACTCCTAATGTCAACGCTGACCGGAGGTCAGCGTTGACACCTCGTCCCAGAAGCGCGCGATCGTGCGGATGCCCGTCTCGAAGTTGCTCATCCACATCCACTCGTTGGGGGCGTGGAACTGGCCATCCGCCGGGGCGAAGCCGAGCATCACGACCTGCTGGCCGAGGATCGACTCGAAGCTCGCGCAAACCGGCACCGAACCGCCTTCGCGAACGTACACGGGCGGCCGGCCGAAGGTAGCCTCGAGCGCACGCGCGGCGGCCTGGGCAGCCGGATTGTCGATCGCGATCAGGCTCGGGCGTCCATCGCCGAGTCGGTCGATCGTGTATCGGACGGTCTTGGGCGCGACCTTCGCGATGTAGTCCGCCACGAGTCCGAAGATCTTCTCGGGATCCTGGTTGGCCACGAGCCGGCAGCTGATCTTGGCATGCGCATGGGCGGGGATGATCGTCTTGGGGCCTTCGCCCTCAAAGCCGCCCCAGATGCCGTTCACGTCGAGCGTGGGCCGGGCGCCGGCCCGCTCAAGCGTGGTGAAGCCGGGTTCGCCGTGGAGAGACCGCACGCCGAGCGACGCGGCGAACTCCGTGTCGTTCCAGGGCAGGTCCGCGAAAGCGGCTCGATCGGCGGCGGTCAGCGGTTCCACGTCGTCGTAGAAGCCGGGCACCTTTACGACGCCGTCCGGGCCCTTCAGCGCGGCGACGATCTGGCAGAGCGCGTTGACCGGGTTGTCCACCGCGCCGCCGTAGACGCCGGAATGGAGGTCCACGTTGCTGCCGGTCACGTTCAGCTGGAAGTAGGTCAGGCCGCGCAGACCGATCGTAACCGCCGGGAGATTGCCCTCGAAGAAGCCCGTGTCCGAGATGACGGCGAAGTCGGCCTTCAACCGGTCCCGGTTGGCCTCGAGCCAGGCGTCGAGATGGAGGGAGCTGGATTCCTCCTCGCCTTCGAAGACGACCTTGAGGTTGACGGGCAGAGCGCCGCGGGTCGCGATCAAGCCTTCGATGGCTCGGGTGTGCATGCTGACGTGGCATTTGCAGTCGCTGGCGCCGCGGGCGAGCATCTTGCCGTCCTTGACGATGGGCTCGAACGGCGGCGACACCCAGAGCTCGAACGGATCGGCGGGCTGGACGTCGTAGTGGGCGTAGACCAGGACCGTGGGCTTGCCGTCCGCGTGGAGCCAGTCCGCGTAGACCACCGGGATGGCCGCCGGTCTCGCTGACTTCCACGTGCTCCATGCCCGCCGCTTTGAGCTCGGCCGCGGCGAACTCGGCGGCCCGGCGGCAGTCGGGGGCATGAGCGGGCATTCCGGAGATGCTCGGAATCCGCAGCAGCTCCTTGTAGGACTCGAGCCGGCGCTCCGGCGTTCTCGTCGAGATACCGCTCCAGCGCTTCGTCGCGAACCGAACTCCCGGCGGCTGACTCAGACATCGGACCCTCCACCTGTGGCCAAGGCGTCGATTCTAGCCCGACCCGCGCCGGGGCTGCCGGAGCGGTCCGGAAGGCTCGCCGCGCTCGTCCAATCCGGCCGCCCGAGAACGAAACCGGGCGGCCTTTCGGCCGCCCGGAGTGTTCGGCTGCTGGAACCCTCGATCAGGAGGGGCTGGGGCTCGGGTTGGGTGTCGGCGTCGGAGCGGGTCCGCTCGGCGCCTGGCCCGGAGTCTGAGCTGGCGGCAGGAACATCGGGCCGACCGCGGAGATGCCGTGCAGGTTCTCCTTGGGCGGCAGGTCCGCGAACAGCTTCTCGAACTCTTCCGACTCCACCGTCTCTTCGGCGATGAGCTTGTCGGCGAGGGCGATGAGCCGGTGGCGGTTGCTCGTTGAGGACCTGCGTGGCCCTCGCGTAGCCGCTCTCGATGAAGGCGCGGACTTCCTCGTCGATCATCTTGGCGACGTCGTCCGAGTAGTTGCGCTGCTCGCCGATCTCGCGGCCGAGGAAGATCATCTCGTCGCGCTTGCCGAAGGCGAGCGGGCCGAGCTTGTCGCTCATGCCCCACTCGGTGACCATCCGGCGAGCGAGATCCGTGGCCTTCTCGATGTCGTTGCTGGCACCCGTGGTCGTGTCGCCGAAGACCAGCCGCTCGGCGGCGTTGCCGCCGAGCAGGCCCGCGATCTTGTCCTCGAACTCGGTCTTGGACTGGAGATAGCGGTCTTCCATGGGCAGGGCCATCGTGTAGCCGAGAGCCATGCCGCGGCTGATGATCGTGACCTTGTTCACCGGGTCGCACTTGGGCAGAACACGCTGCACGACGGCGTGGCCGCCTTCGTGGATGGCGATGATCCGCTTCTCGGCGTCCGAGATGATCCGGGACTTGCGCTCCGGACCGGCGACGATGCGCTCGAGCGCCTCGTTGAACTCCGGCATGGCGATGACCTTGCGGTTCCGCCGAGCGGCCAGGATCGCGGCCTCGTTGACGAGGTTGGCGATGTCCGCGCCGGAGAAGCCCGGGGACTGGCGGGCGAGGTTCTCGATGTCGATGGCCTTGTCCAGCGGCTTGCCCTTGGTGTGAACCTTCAGGATCGCCACGCGGCCGCGCAGGTCCGGCCGGTCCAGGATGACCTGGCGGTCGAAGCGGCCGGGCCGCAGGAGCGCCGGGTCGAGGACGTCCGGCCGGTTGGTGGCGGCGACGACGATCACGTTGGTGTTCGTGTCGAAGCCGTCCATCTCGACCAGGATCTGGTTGAGGGTCTGCTCGCGCTCGTCGTGAGAGCCGCCGAGGCCGGCGCCGCGCTGGCGGCCGACGGCGTCGATCTCGTCCACGAAGACGATGCAGGGCGAGTTGCGCTTGGCCTGGTCGAAGAGGTCGCGGACACGGCTGGCGCCGACGCCCACGAACATCTCGACGAACTCGGAACCGGAGATGGAGAAGAAGGGCACGCCGGCCTCACCCGCGACGGCGCGAGCGAGCAGCGTCTTGCCTGTTCCCGGAGGTCCTACGAGGAGGACGCCGCGCGGAATGCGCGCCCCGAGCGAATTGAACTTCTCTGGGTATTTGAGGAACTCCACGACCTCCTGGAGGTCCGTTTTGGCCTCATCGACGCCTGCCACGTCACCGAATGTCACAACCGTCTTGTTGCCCAGGAACATCCGCGCCCTGCTCTTGCCGAAGCTGAGGGCCTGATTGTTCGTGCCCTGAGCCTGGCGCATGAAGAACGCGATGAAGAGGATTACGAGGATGACCGGGACGAGGGTCGTCAGGATCAGCATGATCCAGCCGGTGTCCGGGGGCGGCTTGATGGTGTAGTTGAGCGACTTGAGGTTGGGAACGGGCCAGGTCTTGAAGACCTCGAAGTCGCCGTTTGCCGGGGCATCGTCCTGGACCGTGTACGGCGGTCCGCTGGCATCCGTGACGGTAAGCGTGTTGCCCTGACGGACGACCGTGGCCACGTTGCCGGCGGTCATGTCCCGGTAGAAGTCCGAGTAGGACTTCGCGCTCGGCTGGCTGGGCTGGATTAGCGCATAGAGCAGCGCGGCTGTGGCGGCAACGAGAACGAGCATTACGATCCCGTTGCGCATGAAACGCGTATTCAAGGTGTTGCAGAGCCTCCGGATGGCCGGTTGAGTGCGGCCTCAACAGCCGCCGCAGTATACGCCCCGAGACCGTTCCACTCGCTTGAGGTGGATGGCCTGGACCGCCAGAAGGTGTCGGGGCGAGCCGCGCGATTGACTTCCGAACGAGTGACCCACGTGACGCTCGAGATGTTCGGTCGTTCTTGTCGCGTCCGGCTGTCAGTTCCGCGCAGCGCGTCACTCGAACCTGCGCGGCAGAGATCCGGCGTCCGGCGTCCCATTCCCGAGCAGAGCGAAACGGCCCGGGTATGACCCCGGGCCGTGACAGTCTCTCTGGTAGCGGAGACTGGATTTGAACCAGTGACCAAGGGCTTATGAGTCCCCTGCTCTACCACTGAGCTACTCCGCCGTGGCGCGGCGTAGTTTAGCGGATCACTCGAGCGTCGGCCAATTCGCCGGCGGCCGATTCCGCGCTCCTGGCATGAGTCGAGACGACCGACTACCCGCGGTCGAGCAACTCGAGCACGGGGGCCACGGCCGCTATCGTCTCGACGGTTATCGGATCGAGGACCAGCTGGACGTGCTCGACCCCGGCCGCGGCGTAAGCGCGCAGCTCTTCGGCGATGACCTCCGGCGGACCCGACAGGGGATTCGACGTCACGTCGGTGTAGCCGTCGCCCTGGCGGCGGCCGTGGCCACCCGCCATCCGGACGAGGACCGCCACGCTCGCGGACACGAGCGAGGGATCGCGGCCCACTTTGGCGCACACGTCGGCTATCCGCGCCCGAAGCGGCGCCACCCCGGCGGGGCTGTTGCCGGTATCCGAGTGCCAGACGTTCCACGACTGGACATGCGGAAGCGTGATCTGGAGCATCCGCTCCCCTATCGAGCCGATCATGATCGGCGGGCCGGCCGGCCGCGAGCGCGGCACCAGCTCGCAATCGCGAGCGCTGTAGAACTGCCCCTCGAAATCGATCGCCCCTTCCTGGAGCAGCGTCCGAAGGATCGTGAATGCCTCTTGCGAAGCGGGAGATGCGGTGGTCGAAGGGCACGCCGTAGGCGCGGAACTCAACTTCGTTCCAACCCGCGCCCACGCCCAGGATCAGCCTTCCGCCCGAGATCTCGTCCACCGTGGCGGCCTTCTTGGCAAGCACGGCCGGGTTGTAGAACCCGAGAGGAGTCACGAAGGGCCCGAGCTCGATGCGGGTCGTGATCGCGGCGGCGGCCGCCAGCAGCGACCAGGCATCCCACGGTGCCTCGGCGGTCCCGTCCTGCATCCGATACAGGAAGTGGTCGCCGAACCAGATCGAATCGAAATCGACCTCTTCGGCAGTCCGGATCATGTCGGACAGTTCGGGCCACCTGACCCGGCGTTCGATCTCCGGAAGCTGGACGCCAACCTTGAGTGGGCGGCGGGAGGCGGCCGCGGTCTCGTTCATGAGGAGATCGTAACGGGCCGACGGGCTTCGAGTCGCGAGTCCTGTCGCTACTGGCCGGACCCGAAAAGGCCTGCAGCCAGGCGTCGAGCGGGTTGCTGGGTTTCGAGGGCGTCTCCGGGACGATGCCCTGGGAACCTGGAGCGTCGGCGGGCAGCGGCGGAGCCGCGGCGTCGACTTTGAACGGAATCTCGCCCGGAGTGCCGAGGAGGTAGCCCCGCGCCATCTCGGCCACGAAAGCCGGCTGCTTGATCAGCGCGATCTCTCGCTGAAGCGATTGGATATCGCGCTCCATGGCGACGTTGCGCGCCCGGAGCTGATCCGCCTGGGTTTGCGCGGCCTGGGCCTCGCCGACCTGCCGGGCGAAGACGCCGATCAGCCACAGAACGAATATCCCGCCGACGACCAGGGCCATCCGCCGTCGGGTGATGGGAAGCGCCGGAATCGTGGCGGGAGCTGAGGACTGCGGTGACGAGGAGGCGGCGTCCGAGGTATTCGCCGGAGCCTCCTTATCGCGTCCGTTCATGCCTGAATCGTAGCTTGGAGCAGCTGACGTGTCAAATCAATTCCACGCTTGCGCACGCTGCTAAACTGGCGCCAGCTTTCGCACGTACGTTCGGTTTGAGGTCCGCGATGAGGTACTACGAGCCGTCCGGAGTTCAGTCGGTTCTGGACGACATTCTGGCAGAGCCGTCGATGGCCAATGGCGTCCTCCACCATGCCCACGTGCCGGCGCGCCCGGCGGACTTCGTCCCGATGCCCGATTGGCTGAACCCCGGCATTCAGGCGGGGCTGCGGAGCCGAGGCGTCACGTCGTTGTACACCCATCAGGCGCGAGGCCGTGGATGCCGTCCGCGCAGGCAGGGACGTCGTCGTGGTCACGCCCACGGCGTCGGGAAAGTCGCTGTGCTACCTCATCCCCACCCTGCAGGCCCTCGCGGACGATCCAACCGCTCGGGCCCTGTACCTGTTTCCCACGAAGGCCCTCGGCCAGGACCAGGTGGCCGAGCTGGGCGCGCTGAGCCAGGCGTCGAGTCTGCAGATCAACGCCTCTACCTACGACGGCGACACTCCGAACCCAATCCGATCCGCGGTCCGATCCGCCGGCCAGGTCGTGGTGACCAACCCGGACATGCTCCACGCGGCCATCCTGCCCCACCACACCAAGTGGTTCCAGCTCTTCGAGCAACTCCGGATCATCGTCATCGACGAGCTCCACACGTACCGAGGCCTCTTCGGCAGCCACGTCGCGAACGTGCTCCGGCGGCTGCTCAGGATCTGCGCCCACTACGGCTCGCACCCGGTGATCGTCTGCTGCTCGGCCACGATCGGGAATCCGGGCGAGCTTGCCACCTTGCTGACCGGCCGCTCGCCGCTCGTCGTGGACCGGAACGGCGCCCCGTCCGGCGAACGCCACATCCTCATGTGCCAGCCGCCGCTCCTGGATCCCGCGACCGGCGCGCGCGGCTCGGCGGCCACCCTGGCGGTTCGATGGGCGCTGCCATTCCTGCGGGCCAGCCGCCAGACCCTCGTCTTCGGCAAGTCGCGCGTGGCGGTGGAGCTGATGCTCACCAACCTCCGCGAATCCCTTCGCCTCGGGTATGGGCCGCACAAGCAGATCCGCGGATATCGGAGCGGGTACTTGCCCACGGAGCGGCGGGCGGTGGAACGAGGCCTGCGCGACGGCGAGCTTCTCGGGGTGGTGAGCACCAACGCCCTGGAACTCGGAGTTGACGTGGGTCAGCTCGACGTCTCGATCCTCGCCGGGTACCCGGGCTCCATCGCCGCCACGTGGCAGCAGATGGGCAGAGCCGGCCGCCGCCAGGGGACGAGCGTCTCGGTCCTGGTCGCGGGCGGCGGCCCGGTGGATCGATACGTCGTGGAACACCCGTCGTTCCTGCTCGATTCGCCGCCGGAGGAAGCGCGCCTGGATCCGGACAACCTGAACATCCTGCTCGGCCATCTGAAGGCCGCCACGTTCGAGCTGCCGTTCGAGCCCGGGGAGCGGTTCGGACCGTCGGAGGCAGCGCCCATGCTGGCGTTCCTCGCCGAAGAGGGCCTCGTCCGCCACGCCACGGACGATCGCTGGTACTGGTCCAACGAGAACTTCCCGGCGTCCTCGGTGTCGCTGCGGGCGGCCGCCGAAGAGAACGTCGTGATCATCGACACCACTCCGGCGCGGCCTCGGGTCATCGGCGAGATCGACATCTTCGCGGCTCAAACCCTGGTCCACGAGAACGCGATCTACATGCACGAGTCCGCCCAGTACCACGTAGACAAGCTGGACTGGGACGAGCGCAAGGCATATGTCCGCCGAGTGGACGTGGACCACTACACCTACGCGGATCGGGCGGTCACGCTCAAGCCGCTCGAGGAGTTCGAGATGGCCCAGGCCACCGGCGCCACCCGTGTCCACGGCGAGGTCATGGTCTCGAGCCTCGTGAGCATGTTCAAGAAGCTCAAGTTCGGCACGGACGAGAACCTGGGCTGGGGACCCGTCCACCTACCCGAGATAGAGCTCCAGACCACTGCCTACTGGGTCTCGCTGGGCGAGGCCGCGCGGGGCTGGCGGCGGGCGGATTTGGACGTCGCCCTGCTCGGCGCGGGCCGGGCGATCCAGGCAGTGGCCGCGGTCCTGCTCATGGTGGACCCGCGCGACCTGGGCCTGGTGAGCCAGGTCCGCTCGCCCCACAGCCAGTTGCCAACTGTCTATCTGTACGAAGCCGTGCCCGGAGGCGTCGGCATGTCCGAGCGGTTGTTCGCACGGCATGACGAGCTGGTCCGTGGCGCCGTGGACCTGATCTCGGCCTGCGACTGCGAGAGTGGCTGCCCGGCCTGCACGGGGCCGCGCCTGGAACCCGAGGTCGACGCGAAGGCCCTGGCCCTCCGCCTGCTCCGGGCACTCGTCACGGATCGAAGCGCCGGCGCGCCGCTCTCCGCGAACGAGGATCCCGGAACCGCGCGCGCCGGAACAGCCGGACGAGCCGGAGAGGCGGCATGAGCGTCGACGGAACCAGGCTCCAGCGCCGTCTCGAAGACCTGCGTCGCAGCCGCGCCTCGATGATCCGGACGGATCGTGTCGGCGAAGCCGATCCGGACATCCGTCGAGCGATCGCGGCCGTGGTTGCCGTGGCGGATTCGTACGGTCCTCCGCAGCCGGTCTGGGCGGATGCGGGCAGCATCGATCCAGCGTCGTTGGCCGCTCGCATGGCCACGGAACTCGACGGCGACGCCGTCGAGACGCCGCACGGCTGGTATGTCCGCCGCGAGCTGAAGCCGACGTATCTGCCGATCGACCGGGCCCGCCTGGCCTCGCTCCCCGGGATGCCGGGCGCGGACGCTCCCCTGCTCTGCCTGGACACGGAGACCACCGGCCTGGGTTCGGCCGCGGGCACGGTGGCCTTCATGATCGGCCTCGGCTGGTGGCAGGGCGACCGCATGCGCCTCATCCAGCTGCTCCTCCCGGACCTCTCGGAGGAAGGCGCTCTCCTCGATGCCCTCGCCGACGCCACGCCCAGAGACGCCTGCCTGGTGACCTACAACGGCCGGACGTTCGACTGGCCGCTGCTGGAAACCCGCTTCCGGATGGGCCGCCGCGTACCGCCGGCTCTCGATGGCCACCTCGATCTGCTCCTGCTCGTCCGGCGGCTGTTCAAGTACCGACTTCCGGACGCCAGGCTCGGAACCGTGGAGCGGCACATCCTTCGCCGCCACCGGGCTCCGGACATTCCGTCGTGGGAGATCCCAGCCGTCTACCACTCGTTCCTGCGCGGCGGATCCGCGGGACCCATCCGCGTTGTGGCGCGCCACAACGCGGAGGACGTCATCACCCTCGGCCGCATCCTCGCCCACCTGGAACGCGGATATGGCGACGTCGACGTCCGGCGGTGGGCCGCGCCCGGGCGATCTGATGCGACTGGCCAGGCTCTTTCGCCACGAGGGACGCATGGACGACGCGATCGCCTGCCTGGAAGTGGCCGGCGAGGACTTGCTCGGAGGCGACCCCGAAACCGCGCTGGCCACGGTGGAGCTGGCCCGCCTGCTACGGCGCTGCGGCCGCCTCTCCGATGCGGGCGTGACCTGGAGCCGCCTCGTAACCGCACCCGGACCGCTGGCCGCACTCGGTTGGGTGGAGCTCGCCAAGGAGCGAGAGCACCGGGACCGCAACCTGGCCTCGGCCTGGGCCGCCACGGATCAAGCCCTCCTGGCCCTCTACCGCAGCCGGGGCCAGGGACACGCGATGCAGCGCCGCGCTCTCGAAGCGGATCTGGTCGGCCGGCGAGGCCGGCTTGCGCGACGCCTGGAGCGAGCTCCGGACGTGGGCCTGGGCGGTGGTCTCACGGACTGAGGCCCGACGGCGGCTTCAGCCCACTGCGTTGGACGGCTGAGACTGGCCGGATCGGCCGACCCTGAGTCGGGCCACGACTTCCTGCCTGGTCGGCACGCCGGCGAGTCCCTGAGCTTCCACCGCGCACGACCCCGCCGCGGCCGCGAGCCGAAGGGCGCGGGAGGTGGCGAGATCCCCTGTCAGCAACCACGCCGCCATCAGCGTGGCCATGAAGACGTCTCCAGCGCCGGTTGGATCTCGGGGCGTCGCCGCGATCGCGAGATAACGGCGCAGACCGCGCCCGGACGCGCCAATCCCGGGCCGGTCCGTCGCCTCGCCGGCCGCGCCCGGATCGGCAGCCAGTGCCTCGGACACCAGCCCACCCCTCGCTCCGGCCGTGAGAACAACGGTCGCCGACGGGGCAAAGCGCCTCAGGTCGTCGAGCCGAGACCCGGAAGGCACGTCGTCCAGGCTGGCGCACACCAACCCGGCGCGATCGAGCAGGACCGACCTCGCCGGCTCCACACGTTCCACCCAGCCGTCCGGGGCGAATCGGCGGAGCAGGCCCTGCCAGCCCAGGCAGACTCGTGCATCGCGGCCCGGAGCTGCCGCCCAGTCCGGCCCGACTTCTCCGGCGATCGGACCCATGAGCCAGCCGCGGGCGTTCCTCCACTCAGCCGGCAGAGCCGCCACAGGGACCTCGTCGCTGGCGCTGGTCCAGCGCTGGCGCCGGTGTCCGTCGATCTCGATGTTGTCGAAGACGGGCCCCTTCCCGAGCTCGACGCGCCGCAGCAGGACGCCCGCCTCCTCCAGAGTCGTCAGCTCGGACGCCCCGGAGGCGGGACCGTCCACGCCGAGGACGCAGCCGACGCGGAGACCCAGCCTCGCCGCGGTCAGCGCCGCGTAGGTGGCCGTGCCACCGAGTCTCCACCCTCGCGGGTCGTCGGCGGCCTGGTCGCGTGAAGCGGCGCCGACCACAACGAGGTCCGGCGCGGTATCGGAATGCGGCACGAACTCGGCCGAGCCGTCGATATCCGGACCGGCGGAAGGCGAGCGGTATACTCGAAACGGGTCCAGCTGCTTCCCCTTTTGGAGTTCGACGTGTTCTTTTTCGAGCTACGCGAAGGCGACGACGACATCTTCGCCGACCTGCTTCTCGTTCGCGAGGAGGAGATGGATCCTGACGAGTTCTTCGAGCTCGTGCAGTCGATCCGCCGGCGCGTCCAGGACAGTTACCGGCAGAACACCCTCATCGAAGCGATCGCCCAGGAGTTGGAAGAAGACCACGGCTTCATTCCCATCACGGACGACCGCCTTTCGGCTTCGGTCAACGTCTCCAAGGTCGACGACGACAACTACCTGGCCGAGATCGACGCGG
Organism: uncultured Chloroflexia bacterium; assembly: GCA_963816135.1. Classification (GTDB taxonomy): domain Bacteria; phylum Chloroflexota; class Limnocylindria; order Limnocylindrales; family CSP1-4; genus Fen-1039. Next base: position 166,013 of record CAWFJD010000017.1, on the reverse strand, counting down.
AAGATGAGGAAGACCTGCCCGACTACCGCGGCATCTTCGTCGACATGCCCCGCGACGGCGGCAAGCCGAACTGAGCTCCGGCCGTCAGTGGCGCCCAGCTTCTACTTGCTGAACAGGATCTCCACGACGTCGCCGTCCTTGACGGTGTAGGTCTTGCCTTCCGAACGGAGACGGCCGTGCTTGCGTGCCTCGGCCATCGTTCGGAGGGCCAGGAGATCCTCGTACTGGACGACCTCGGCTCGGATGAAGCCCCGCGCCAGGTCCGTGTGGATCGCGCCGGCGGCATCTACCGATGACGAGCCATCGGGAATGGGCCAGGCGCGGACCTCGTCCGGCCCGGCGGTCAGGAACGAGATCAGGCCGAGCAGCCGGTAGCTGAGGCGGATGACTCGATCGAGGCTGGACTCGGCAAGGCCCAGCTCCTCCATGAAGACGCCGGCTTCTTCCGGATCGAGCTCACCGAGCTCCATCTCGATCTTGGCCGAGAGCGCGTCCACGATCGTCTTGTCGTGCTGGTAGCGGGACGTGATGCCTGAGACGATCTCCGCTTCACGAGACAGGTCCGACTCGCCCACGTTGAGGAGCACGAGGACGGGCTTCTGCGTGAGGAAGCGGAAGCCGCGGATCGTCTTCTCTTCTTCGGGCCCGATTTCGACATCGCGCAGCGGCTGACCGTCGATCAGGCCGACGTGCAGCCGCTCGAGAAGCGCGAGCTCGCGGTCGTTGGCGTCACGCTCGGCCGGCGTGCCGTGGTGGCCGCTGGCCTTCAAGCGCTCGAGCCGCTTCTCCATGACCGACAGGTCCGCCATCACGAACTCGAGGTCGAGCTGCTCGAGGTCCCGCCAGGCGTCGACCGAACCGCTGGCGTGGGGCACGGCCGGATCCTCGAAAGCCCGGACGACATGGAGGAGCGCGTCCGCTTCGCGCAGCCGGGCGAGCTGGTCGGCCGGCAGTTCTTCGGTGCCGACGCGGCCTTCGCTCGACGCGGGCGGCGCGGGCAGGTCGAAGTACGTCACGTCCGCCTGGACGATCTTCTTGGGCTTGAAGATCTCGGCGAGCTTGTCGAGGCGCTCGTCCGGCACCTTGACCGTGCCGACATGCAGCTCCATCCCGCCGTAGCCGCCGGTCTGGGCGTGGCCCCGGGTCAGCGTGTTGAAGACGGTCGTCTTCCCCGAGCTGGCCAAACCGACGATGGCGATCTGCATGTGCCGCTTGCCTCCGCGTGCCTCCGATTGACGGGGTCATGCTAGCCGAGCGGGACGGACCTAGTAGCCGGCCTCGGGATCCACGAGGAAATCCAACGCCTCGCCGGCCCGGTAGCGGCGAAGGTTGTCGCAGAAGACGTCGAACGTGCGATCCAGGACGGCGCCGCTGGACCAGCTGGTGTGGGGCGTGACGATGCAATTGGGCAGCCGGTAGAACGGCGACGAATCCGAGAGCGGCTCCTCGCGGAAGGCGTCGAGCACGGCGCCACCCATCGGACCCATGCGCAGCCCGCGAACCAGAGCGGCGTCGTCTACCAGGCCGCCGCGAGAAACGTTGATGAGCCAGGAGCGAGGCTTCATGAGCGACAGCGCCTGATCGTCGATCAGAGCCGTGGTCCCGGGCGTGAGCGGCAGTGCCAGGACGACGAAGTCAGAAACGGCGAGCAGCTTCGGCAGGGCATCCGCGCCGCCGAGCAGCTCCACGCCATCGATCCCGCCGGCCTCCGGGCGTCGCCGAACCGCCACCATCCTGGGTCCGAACGGCTTGAGCAGCCGGGCGATCTCGCAGGCGATGCCCCCCAATCCCACCAGGCCCACCGTGGTCTCGTGGACCTCGAGGGCCTCGAGAGGCTGCCAGGTCCGCTCTCGCTGGAGATCCAGCAGTTGGGGCAGGCGCCGGCACACGGCCAGGATCATCGTCAGCACGTACTCGGCGATCGGCTGATCGAAGACGTGCCGGCCGTTGGTGACGGTCAGGCCGCGCAGCCGGACGCACGGTGTGAGCACCGACTCGACGCCGACGGAGACCGAGTGGATCCAGCGCAGCTTCGGCGCTCGTCCGATGAAGCGGTCGAGCTGATCGCCGCCGAGCGTCCAGCCCCGGAGCAGGACCTCGACCTCGTCGAGCGGCTCGTCGGCGAGACCTTCCGCGTTCACGGCGATGAGCCGCGTTTCCGGGTGCGACCTGCAGGATGCGCTCGCGCATGTTGCCGAACGCGTCGCGGCCCGTCAGGACGGGGCTGATGGCGATGGCGAGAGGAGAACCGTTGGGCCCGTGGCCTGGACCGATCAGTGCCGCCGTTCTGCGCGTCCATCTGCCTCCTCTTGTGGCGAGCCGCCAGCGTCTGCCCGGTGCCGAGTCAGGCAATCGGGCTCAGGCCGATTCGGTTCCGGCTCCCCTGACCACCCTTTCGATCCAGCGGGACGGCGTGTCGATCTCTTCGGGGGTCGGCAGGCTTTCCGGGCCTTGCCACAGCATACGCAGTCCCGCGGGCCCGCTGGTCTCGGCCACGACCCGACAGAACTCCTCGCCCTTGCGGTATTGCTCCATCTTCATGTCCAGGCCGGTGATGCGCATCATCGCCCGCTCGAAGCCGGTCCTCTGCTCGCGCCGGGCATGGAACCTGGAGCTGATCACTTCGACGTTCGGGACCAGTTCGCGGCCGACCTCGTCCATGACGTAGTCGCCGAAGCCCTCGACGAGGCTCATGATCGCCTGGATCTCGCGGAATTCGCGGCGCTGCTCGGGCGTCATGAGCTCTTCCATCCAGTTCTGCCCGGAGCTCGCGCCTCGGATTGCCCGCCCGAGCCTGGAGGACACATCGCTCCCGCCCATGCCGGTGATGCCGGTCGAGAGCGACTTGATCTGCGCCTCGAGCCGGCCCGCCAGATACGGCCGAAGCCACGGATGGGCCTCGAACTCGAAGGCATGGGTGGTCTCGTGAAGGGCGATCCAGGTTCGGAACGGGATTGAGCGGCACCGCCAAGCGCCGTGGCCGTGCGGCGAATGTTCTCGTCGACGAAGAGCAGTCGCCCGGGCTCCGCCTCGGCGCTGATGAGCGCCAGATCGTACTGGCCGAGAACGCGCTGGCCGATGAAGCCGAGCAGGTATCCGAACTGCCGCGTGGAGACCATCCGGTTGGCGATGGCCATCGTGGACTTGATCAAGCCGGCGCCGGGCGGCACGACCTGGGTCACGAGATCGCCCTCCACGCTGCCGAGGAGCCGGGCGAACGTGGAGACGTTGGCGTGAACCCATTCCTCGCGGCTGACTACCCCACTCCGCTCGACGATGCCGGGCAGTTCCGTCTCGAGCGCCTTGCCGAGCGCGGGCACGACCTCCGCCATCGCCGCCGCGTAGACCGGCGCCGCTCGGGCGAGCTCATATTCGTCGAGAGCTCCCGGCGCCCTCACGCAGCCGCGACGCGGCGATCCGCTCGGCCGCCGGCCAATCGATCAGGCCCCTTCTGGCGGAGACCTCGGCTCGCCGGCCGAGCACCGTGGCCGCGGCGCCGACGGCCGCTCCAACTACGAAACCCGCCTGCAGGAAGGCGTCCTTCTTCCAGGTAGGCCGGGCCTTCGGTTGCGGCCGGCTTCCTCCCGGTGACTGGCGGCGCTGACCCTCCGACCTGCCGCTCACGAAACCGAGGCTTCCAGGTTTATGGGCGCGACATCCGAGAAGTCGTCGCCGAACATGCGCCTCGCGATCGCCCGGAAGGCCTCCACGTTGCCGGTCGTCAGCTGCTGATGCGGCCGGTGCCACGGCAACTTCGCCCGGCGGCTCATGGCCGGCCATTCCCGCGTCCGCTGCGGTGCCTCGCGAAGTGCCCGGCGCCTCGAGCGCGTTGACCGAGAGGAGCTCCGACAGCGACGATGCCGTCGCGGTGGCCGAATCGACGATCGCCACGCTCTCGCCCACGCATGCCCGCAGCGATGCCGTCAGGAGCGGGTAGTGGGTGCAGCCGAGCAGGAGGGTGTCGATCCGGGCGGAGGCGGGCAGCGGGAAGACGAACTCCCCGTCGCCGTTGAGCTCTCCGAGGAGGGGCTCGAGGGACTTGCGAACGATCTCGTCCACGTCGGGGCCGCTCAGGCGGCCGGCTTCCACGACCGGAACCAGCGACGGGGTCGCGTGCTCATAGACCTCGATCGCCGGATTCTCGTCCTTGATGGCGTTGAAATACGCTCGCGACCGGACAGTTGCCGGAGTGGCGATCACGCCGACACGCCGGTTGCGAGTGGCAAGGGCCGCGGCGGCGGCACCGGGTCGGACTACTCCAAGCACGGGCAGATCGTAGCGGCGCCGGAAATCCGTCAGCGCGACGGACGTGGAGGTGTTGCAGGCCACGACGAGGGCCTTCACGTTGCGCGACACCAGGGCGTCGAGCGCCTGGATGCTGAAGCGCCGGACTTCCTCGTCGGTTCGGGTGCCGTATGGCGCCCGCTCGTTGTCGCCGAGATAGACGGTCGACTCGAATGGCAGGCGCCGGACGATCTCACGCAGAACGGTGAGACCGCCAACTCCTGAGTCGAAAACGCCGATTGGTCGTGGGTCGGACACGGCCTCAGTGTCTCACCGGAACGCCGGCGGTGCGCCCGAGGAGCGCCTGAGCCACCCGCCGGACGTCGCGGCTCACGGCCGCATCCGGGCTCGCGACCACGAACGGCATGCCCTCGTTGTTCGCCTGGACGACGAGCCGGCCGTCGGACACGACCTCGAAATCGGGGCGGCGGCCCAGCGCTCTGGCCAGTTCGTCGCGGCCGATGCCGCCGCTGGAGTCCGCGCGGTTGACCAGGTAGACGACCTTGTCGGGCGGGTAGCCGATGGCGTTGAAGACCTCGGCCACGGCGATCGTGTTGTGGATGGTCGTCGAGTCGTAGGTCACCACCGAGAGGACGACATCCGATACGTCCAGGAAAGACAGGGTGGTTTCCGACGAGCTGCGACGGCGTGTCGACGACGATGACCTCGTAGAGGCGGCGGAGCAGCGAGATCGTCTTCTCGACGTCGCGCGAGGTGATCATCTCGGCCATCTCGACCCGCGGCGGGGCGAGCAGGATGTCGATGCCCGGCGGGATCGCGCCACATGACTTCGTGCAGGTCCGATTCGTGAACGCGGTCGGTCGGCAGGTCCAGGATGGATGGGACGTCGCTCGGCACCTTGAGCAGCGCCCGCAGGTCGCCGTACTGGAGGCTGCCGTCGATCAGCGCCGTCGACGCGCCCAGCTGGGCGATGCTGACGGCCAGGTTGAAGGCGATCGTGGTCTTGCCGACGCCGCCCTTGGGGGCGAAGACCGAGACCACGCGGCAGGCGCCCGCGGCCCTGGCCTGGCGGTCGGCCAGGACGTGGTTGAAGGTGTTCACCAGCTCGAAACCACTGAACGGCAGCGTCAGGACCGCGTCGATGCCGCGAGCGGGGTCGCGAGCGATGCGGATGCTGGGGAACGGTCAGGATCACGGCGGGAATATCCAGACCGGAATCGCGAAGCTTCTCGATCAGCTGCGGGCCCTTGAGCTTGCCCTGGAGCAGCAGGTCGATCATCACGACATCCGGCCTGAGCTGCCGCGCCGCCTCGAGCGACCTTCGAGCCGTCGTTGAGGACTTCGAGCAGCTTCACCTGCGACTGCACGCTGAGCAGGTTCCGGACGTGCTGACTTACCTGGGGCACGTCCTCAGCGACGAGCAACCGGATAGTGGAAGGGTTGGCCACGGCCCGACTATATCAAGCCCGCGAGGCGGGTCCCCCCCGCCTCCGCGCTATCAGGATGGCCCGTTCGTCATGGGGTCCGAGTGGGTCCAGATCGTAGTCGCCGGCCAGGACCTCCACCTCGAGTCCTGCCGACTCGGCGAGAAACGCCAGGTCGCCGGCGTTGAGGAGGCGAAGCCGATCCGTCCGGGTCCACGTCCTTGCCGACCCGTCGCCTTCGATCTCCTGGTACACCACGGTGAGATCCACGTGGCCCATGGCCGGCTCGTGCGACGCCGACGCCATCTTCACGATCTGGTTGCCCGTCTCGGGATCCTGCCGCACGTACTCCAGGCTCATCCGGCCGTCATAACCCGCGAGCTCCCGGCCGCTGGGCAGCCAGACATCCACGACCGCGAGACCGCCGGGGGCGAGATGACGGGCCATCGTTTCCAGGGCGGCGCTCTGATCCTCGATCGTGCCCATCAGCAGGATGGAGTTGAGCGCCAGAATGGCGAGCTGGAAGCGGGCGCCGCCCGGGAGCTGCGAGACCGAGAAGGTCCGCCTCGACCAGCTCGAGCCGGCCGCGGGCTCTGGCCCGGCCGCTCGGCCGCGGCGGCTGCGCGGGCGAGCATCGAGCCGTCGTAGTCCACGGCGACGACCTCGAAGCCCGCCGGCGGCGAGCGGCACGGTCACGCGGCCGGATCCCGCGGCCAGCTCCAGAACCGGACCGCCGGTTCGAGCGGCCAGGGCCAGATACAGCTCGACGTCGCCCGGGTCTTCGATCAGGTCGACGTCGTAGAGCCTGGCCAGCGCGGCAGCTTTGATCGTTTCCAATTCAGGCGCGGCCATCAACCAAGCCTACCCCTTCGGGCCGCGTTGTATGAGACCGTCGCACGCATCTATCGCTCCATCGAGAGGGCGATTTCCGCGAGGAGAACCAGGACGATGACGAACACGGCGATGGGCAGGCTCAGGATCTCCTGGATCCTGAGCGCGACGAAGAGCGCCATCACCGCGGCAACCCAGGCTCCGCGCCGCAGAGCCCGGCCCCAATCTCCGAGGAGGGCGATCCGCCTGTGGTGGGCGAACGAAACCAGCCAGAAGACCGGAACGAGGGTGAAGCCACCGGCCAGGCCGATGAACCCCGCGCCGACGAGGGCGTTGGTGGGGTTGTCCTTGGGGTATGTGGTGGTGACGATCTGAGCCACGGCCAGCCAGGCGACCACGGCAGCGGCAATGAAGAAGAGTTGCCGACCCGATCCCTGGCCCGCATTCCGCCTCCTCTTCTGGTTCTGCCGTGAGTGGTCACGGCGTTCAACTGCCGAGTGCCGCGGCCCGTCCGGCAGACCGGCCGCCGCGCTATGCGCCGCATGAGTCCCAGCGCCTCTTCGAGATCGAGAACCGTGTCGATTGTGATGTCCGGGCGGGCGTCCGGCGCCGGCGGGGCGACGGGCAGCGTCGAATCCTCGGGTTTGAGTCTGACCCAGGCGGTCCGCCAGCCCAGGGCCCCGGCTCCGATCACGTCCGCGCCGAGGTCGTCGCCGACGTGAATTATCGCCGGGCCCGACGGCACGCCGAGGTCCCGCGCGGCAACCTCGAAGATCTCCGGACGGGGCTTGATCGTGCCCACACGATGGGAGATGACCACGACGCTCAGATGCTCGAGCCAGCCGGCCGTCTCCAGGAACCGCTCCACGGCCAGGGCAAGCGGCCAGTTCGATACGAGCGCCAGCAGGTACCGACGGGCAAGCCGTTCCAGCATCGGACCGACCGCGGGCGGCACCGGCGTACACGCGACGAAGGCATCGGCATAGGCCTCCAGGACGACTTCCACGTCCGCCGGGCTCACGGTCTCCAGCAGGCCGTGGTCATCCCAGCGAGTCCCCGCCGCGGGACCGGGCGCGCCGCGCAGCGTCGCGAGGACGCGTCGGGCACGGATATCGATGTCCGCCTCGCGCCCCTCGGGCACGTCCTCGGCGAACTGCCGCAGACGCTCGATCGCCCATACCCGCTTGAATTCCTCGGCTGACGCGCCTGCCAGACCGCGCGCAGCGTGCCGCCGTGATGGCGACGACCTCCGCCATGGGGCCGCTCGGAAACGGTACGAGCGTGTTGCCGAAGTCGAAGGACTGCCTCCAGGTCCGGGTACCGCTCGGCCCCGCGTCCCCAGTGGCGCGGCTCCTCCGGTCATCGAGCCGCGCTCGCGGGGCAGATGTCGCGGAAAGCGCAGTAGCCGCAGGATATGTAGTCCGGGCTGGCACCGAATTGGCGGGCGCGTATCCCCGCGGCTGCGCGCCGGATGGACTCGCGGGCTTTCTCGAGGCGCTTACCGTCGACTTCCACGCGTCCGACCAGGCCCGACTCGAGGAACCAGAGCTGCAGCGCATCGGGCAGGCGGCCGGTCTCGGCCTGATAGGCCATGGCGTAGATCTGCAGCTGGAGCGAGTCCCGGGCTCGCTCGCGGGCCCGGACAGGGTCCCTGACGTCACTCGACTTGTAGTCCGTGATCGTCACTCGCTCCGGATGCAGGCCGGGCAGGGTGGGGCTGATCGCATCCGCGTGATCGATCTCGCCCGACTCAGTGCCGCGCGCGGGCTGCTCGACCGTGGCTGGACTGTCCGCCGGCAAGCGCTCGATGTCCAGCCGGTCCATGCGGCCGCGGATTCGATCGCCGTCCAGCGTGAAGCTGAAGTCGCGCTCCACGTACGCGGGGATTACGGCGCCGGGCTGAAGCTGCTCCTCTCGGAAACGGCGGAGCGCCGTCCGACCTGCCTCGAGACGGGCCTCCTCGTGCTCGCGGGTCAGGAATCCCTCGTTCGACCAGGCCCGTTCGAACGCGGCGATCAGCTCGTCTTCCGTCATGACATAGCCGCGCGCCTGACGACGATGGAACTCCTGGACGGCCTGGTGAAGGGCCGAGCCGTAGACGATGGAGTGGTGTGGCGCGATCGGGACACGCAGCACGTGGACGTACTTGTACTTGAGCGGGCAAGTGAGGTAGTCGTCCACTTGATAGAAGCTCAGCGAGAGCGGTCCTTCCACCGGTTCGCGACCCGGCTCGACGGGCGCCGACGACGGATGAAAGCCCGTCAGACGTTCCAATGGCGATCGGCCGGGCGCAGTCCGGGCAGTCCCGCGCTCGGTCACGGCCGCTGTCACATTCGCCTGAGCGGCCTCCGATCCGACCGCGAGCCTCGCGGCCGTGATCGCGGCCAAGGCCGGCTCCACGGTGACCGGCAGGTCCAGGGCCTCCAGGACGAAGGGAGACATCCTCCGAGCCCGCCGCCCCCCGTAGTCCGCCGCATGAGTGAGGACGAGCTCGTCACGAGCCCTGGTCATGCCCACGTAGAAAAGCCGTCGCTCCTCCTGGAGGTGTCCGTCACCCTCGGGCAGGACCTCGTCCACGAGCTCCGCGGGCAGGGCGAGCGGCTCGCGCCGCGTCCTGGCCGGGAAGCGGCCGTCCACGAGCCCGACCATGAAGACGACCGGGAACTCCAGTCCCTTGGCCTTGTGGACCGTCAGGACCGAAACGGCATCCGCCTCCGAATCGATCTCGGCAGTGGCGGGATCGTCCCCCGCGTCGATGAGTGTCTGCAGGTGCCGCGCCACGAAGATGACTCGATCGTCCGGCAGCAGATCCGACTGAGCCCCGACGATGTCAAAGAACCGGGCCACGTTCTGCAGGGCCTCCTCCGCGGCCACACTCTGCGCCGAGGCCAGGCGGGCCAGAAGCCCGCTGCCACGCAGGAACTCGTACAGGACTTCGCCGCATGGCTTCTCGTGCGCCAGCTCCGAGTAGTGGCGCAGATCCACGACCAGCCGGTCCAGCGTGGCCCGCGTCTCCGGCGCCAGCCTCAGCAGGCCCGGTTGTCGGGTCAGCTCCTCTATGACCTCCCACAGAGATCGATTCTTCCGCCGGGCGCGAGTTGACGATCGCGGTGAGATCCGGACCGCCGAGCCCGTAGACGTCCGACGCGCCCAGGGCGTAGACGTCCACGCTCGACGAGAGATCCGCGACGGAACGCAGGAAGGCGAGCAGCAGCCTTATCTCCGGCCGGGCATAGAGACCCGACGTTCCCGAGAAGCGCCACGGCACGCAGGCCATGTTGAGGCTGCGGAGAACCGGGTCCGCGTCCGAGTTGGCCCTGACGAGGATCGGCGAAATCGCGGGCCTTCGATCCGGCCTCCACCCGGCCCGCGATCTCTTTGGCGATCCAATCCGCTTCTTCCGAGCCGGTGGCGAAGGCGAGCTGTCGGACCGGGCGTTCGTCGCCCCGTCGCTCCGCCCGGAGACGCTTGTCAATCCCGTTGCGAAACTCCAGACGGTCCGGATCGTTGAAGCGGATGAGCCTGTAACTCGCATCCAGGATGGGCGCCCGGGAGCGGTAGTTGCGGCGGAGCACGATCTGGCGCGACCTGGGGTGCCGCTTCTTGAAGTCCAGGATGTTGCTGATGGCCGCGCCCCGGAACTTGTAGATCGACTGATCGTCGTCGCCGACCACGGTCACGTTGCCGTGATGCGCGGCGATCAGCTCAACCAGCTCCGCCTGGGCTCTGTTGGTGTCCTGGAACTCGTCGACCAGGACGTACCGGAAGCGCCGCTGGATCTCGACTCGCGCGGCCGGCGAATCGCGGAGAAGCCGCAGCGCCAGGCTCACCTGGTCGCCGAAGTCGATGAGGCCGGCCTTGCCGAGCAGCTCCTGGTATCGGGCGTAGGCTCGGGCGAGCTCCAGCTGCCGCCGCGCGCTCTCGAAATCCGCTCGGGCGGCGTCGGCCAGCTGCCCGGACTCACCGGCCGCGGTGCCGTCCCCTCCCGAGGCCGCGACCGCCGCCACTCGCGCCGCTGCTTCCGCCGCCAGGTCCGTGGCGTAGCGAAGGTAGCGATCCGGAGCGACGTCCTCGTCCTTGCAGCGGCTGAACAGCGTCGCGAGCGCCCCGAGGAAGCGCGTCGGCTCGCCGAGCGGCCGGTACTCGTTCAGGTCGAATTCGAAGAGGCGTTCCCGCATGAAGATGACCGTCTCCGGGCGGGAAAGGACCCTGCGTGTCCGTAGGCAGGCCCAGCTCCAGGGCAAACTCGCGGATGAGCCGATCGCCGAAGGCATGGAAGGTGGATATGGCCGCGTCCGTGTATCCGTACGGAACGAGCTGATCAACACGAGCCTGCATCTCTTCCGCGGCCTTGTCCGTGAAAGTCAGTGCCAGGATTTCCGAGGGCCGAGCTCGCCTCGTGCCGATCAGCCAGGCGATGCGACGAGTGATGACCTGGGTCTTGCCGGTTCCGGCTCCGGCGACGACGAGCAGAGGCCCATCGCCATGCGTCACCGCCCGCCGCTGATCGGCATTCAGGCCCGTCAGGAGAGCGGCGGTTCCGTCCGGCGCGGGCGCCGTGGCGCGGCTCTCCGGCGAAGACCAGACAGGTATTTGCTCGAGCTCGGCAGGCTCACGCGGCTTGGAAGATGCCCCTCGGCCGGTTCGCGTCATCGATCCATGATCCCGGGCCGCAGTGACATCTCACGTGTCACGAGGGGGGCTATTCCGTTGGGTTCGACGGTGACGCGGCTCCGGCGTGGCGGCCGGGCCGGGGTCCGGTCTTCTCCGAATCCTGAGCTCCGTCCTCCGGCAGGCTCGCAACCTCGCCCTTGCTCTGGCCCTTGCCGGCAGTGGCCCGGTTGGTCGACTCGGGGGCTTGCCCGTCCTGGCCGTCGTCGGCGGGAACCGACGCCTCAGGCTCGGTCACGGTGGCGACTGCCGCCACCGGAGCAGGGGCGACCTCGGCCGGATCCGCGGGAGCCGGCGTGGGAGCCGGAGCCTGACGGCCACCGTCGCGCACCGGAGAGACACGCGCCGCGGGCGACGGCCGTCCTGCCCGAAGCGCGCAGGAGCGGCATCTTTGGAGCCGGCCGCGGGCCTGGGAGCGGCCTCGCGAGGCGCGGCTGCGGCACGCGAGCGGGCCGCTGTCTGGGCGTTGCGAGCAGGCCGACGGGACCGAGCCTCGTCGATGGCCTGGGTCTCCTCGCTCGAGAGCGTCGTCTCCGTCTTGCCGGCCACCACGGATTTGGCGTAGATGCGGGTACCCGTTCTAGAGTGGAGGCTGCTGACGATGAAACCGTTGTCAGACTCGTCGAGCAGCGCCAGGGCGAAACTCTGATTGCCGCCGGTATCCGGGAAAGGGTTGAAACGGACGAGCCCCTGCCGGGCGAAATGGTGCCGCGCCGAGCTCTCGAGAAACGCCGTACGGGCGATCAGCTCGTCGAGATCCTGGCCCATCGCATGGACGGATTCCAGGTGCTGGATCAGGACGTCCTCGAGGTTGCCCTCGCCGGCCCCGCCGGTCAGCTGGTCGATCCGGCGGCGCATGGCGCTCATCAGCATGGACTGCATGACGATCATCGCCACGAGGCACAGACCAGCCAGCACCAGGGCGATGGCAGCCAGGTTGTTCGTTAGAAAAGACAAGGAAGATCCTCCACTCGATCGCGGACGAGTCTAGCAGCCCCGAGCGTGGCTCCGCTCCGCGGAGAGATGGAGGACGAGGCCGGCGAGGACCTCGCGGAGCCCGCCGACGGGCCCCGGAATGGTATTCTCGACAATCGCAAGTTCGGCCGCGGTCCCGCGACCGCACCGCATCGACGAACAAACCACTCCCGCGCCTGCCCGCGGGATCGATCACTGGAGGCCTCTCGCAGAAATGGCCAAGCGAACTCGCGGCTCGAACCGACCCGGCCAGCACCGCCCCGGATCAGCCCCGGCTCGGCCCACCACGCGACCGGCTGCCCGCCCGACCAACGGCCTCTCGATCGACGAGGAAGCCAGAGCGGCGGAACTCGAATCTCAAATCGTGGCCCAGGAGCGGGCCGCGGAGGCGACGCGTTCGCGGAGCCGGACGGCGACCCGGCCCGCCGCCGAGCCCCGTCGCGGGAGCCAGGGACTGCTCGCGGCCAGGGCCGCCGAGGAGTATGCCTACGTGGTTCGCGACGTGCGCCGGATCCTCGTCGTGGGCGGCTCGCTCGCGGTCGTGATGGCCGTCCTCTTCGTCCTGATCGACGTCCTGCACGTCATCTCGGTCGTCTAGGGCAGAACCCGCGCGATCGCCGCGGGACCGGCGACGAGCGGCAACCGTTCGCGGAACTCCGTGGGTCGAGCCCTGGCTTCAGACCGTCTTCGGCGGACGATCCAGGAGCCGTCTGACGGCTTCGCACAGTTCCTGCGGTGAGAACGGCTTGGCCAGTACCTCGCCCCGTGCCGCAGCCCCGGTCAGCTCCTCTTCGCGATTCCGCGGGTAGCCCGTCATGAAGAGGATCGGGAGATCCTGGCGCCGCGAGCGGAGCGCGGCCGCGATCGTCGGTCCATCGAGCTCGGGCATGACGACGTCGGTGAGGACCAGATCCAGCCGCTGGCCGAGCTCGTCCGCCTTCTCCAGCGCCTCGCGCGGACCTGACGCCACGACGACGTAGCCGTCGGCCTCGAGTGCGCGCTTGCACAAGTCCCGGACCGAGACCTCGTCTTCCACTACCAGGATCGTCGCCGACCGCGACCGCGGCGCAGCCACGTGCCGTCCGGTCCCAGCGCTGGCGATTGGGCTCTCCGCGTGGGGCAGGTCGACGATGAACGTGGACCCGTAGCCGACGCGTGACTCGACGCTCACGTAGCCGCCCATCTGGCCCACGATTGCGTAGACGATCGCGAGGCCCAGGCCCGTGCCTTCTTTTCCCTTGGTCGTGAAGAACGGCTCGAAGATGTGCTCGAGGACGTGCGCCTCCATGCCGAAGCCGGAATTGGCGATCTCGATGCGGGCCCAGGCACGGCTCGGATCGCGCCCGGCGACCGTGTCGAGGTAGTGCGTCGTCAGCGCGACAGAACCGCCGCCGGGCATGGCGTCTCGGGCGTTGACGACGAGATTCATGATCACCTGGTCGAGCTGGCCCGGATCCGTCTCGACGTTCCGCACGTCCTGGTCGAGCGTGAGGCCGATCTCCACGTCCTCGCCGAGGAGCCGGCGGAGCATCGGCACCAGGGCCTCGATTCGGCCGTTGAGGTCGACCGTCTGGAGCGACGCCCGCTCACGCCTGCCGAAGGCGAGCAGCTGGCCGGTCAGCTCCTTGGCCTTCGCGCCGGCGTCTCGGATCTTGAGAACATCCTCGCGCTCTTCGCCCGCGAGCGACTGGGCGAGCAGATCCGAATAGCCGTTGACGACGGTCAGCAGGTTGTTGAAGTCGTGGGCCACGCCGGCGGCCAGGCGGCCGAGCGCCTCCATCTTGGAAGCCTGGCGGAGCTGCTCTTCGAGGGACTTGTGATCGCCGATGTCCTCGATCATCGCGACGGCCAGGCGCGGCTGAGCGGCACCGTCTCGGATTGGCGCCACATGAGCCCGAGTCCAGACTTCATGCCCCGTGGCGGAGAGGTATCGCTTCTCGACCTCGTAGCCGTCGTTCGTGCCCGCAAATAGCTCCGCCAGGAGACGGCCGCTCGTTTCGACGTCGGCTGGATGGGTGTACTCGAAGACGGACCGTCGCCTGAGTTCCTCATCCGAGAAGCCCAGCAACTTCTGGAAAGCCGCGTTGCTCTCGACTACGCGGCCGTCCGAGTTGACCAGGATCATTCCGAGAGCCGACTGGTCGAAGATGGCGCGCACCCGGGCCTCGCTCTCGCGGAGCGCTTCGACCATGCCGTTGCGAGTGGTCACGTCTCGGGCCACGACCTCCACCGCCGGCTTGCCGTCGAACGTGACCGGCGCGGCGATGACCTCGACGTCGAAGGATGTCCCGTCCATGCGGAGATGTCGCTCCGGGATCAGGGGCACGTCCTTTCCCTCGCCGAGCATGGTGCTGACCCGTTCCATCACCACGGCCCGAGATTCGGGCGCCACCCTCGCGATCAGCGGCTCGCCGCAAATCTCCGCCGCGTCTTTGGCGCCGTACATCTCGATGGCGGCTCGGTTGACGAAGACGAGTCGGCCGTTCTGATGGACGACGACCGGATCGGGCAGGACTTCGAGGAGCTTCTCGAACCGACCCTCGGTCTCGTCGAAGGCCCGGGCCACATGACTTCCGCGGGTAGCCTCGGTTCCCGTCGCGACGATGTACTGGGGGACGCCGGCGTCGCTGACGAGGCGGGCGACCCAGTGCGTTCGGGCCTTGCGGCCGTCCTTGCGGAGCCATTGAGCCTGGAACTCGACACTCCGGACCTCGCCCGAAATGAGGCTGTCGAAGGCGGCCTGGGCCTTGTCTAGGAGCGGCCTCCGAAGGCGCATCACGGACCACAGCGGCCTGCCGGCCATGCCGTCGAGGGCGACGCCCGAAGTCTCCTCGCAGCGCTTGTTCCACAGCCAGAGGCTGCATTCGGGATGTGCGATGACGATGAGCGAGTCCACCGCGTCGATGACCTGCTGGAGGCTCGCGAGCTGGGAGCGACTGAGAGGCTGCCGCTGGCGGCCGTTGCCGGCGGCCGTCCGGGCGGTCCGTTCTACCGCCGCGGGTTCGCCGACAGGGAGCTCAGCCGTCGTCTCGCCATTTCCCCCGGCGGGGCCTGGGCCGTCGGAACCTTCCGGATCGCGGCGCTCCATTGGGCCAGGCGGGAGAGTCGACGAGGGGCCGCGCGCGTTTCGTCGGAAGAAGGGGATGGACATGTAGCCGGGATCGTACATGCCACGGCCGCGTCCGTGGAACCTGCCCGTGCGGCCTACTCCCCGCCCCACCTGCCCGCCCCGTGACCTGTCCGTCGTTACCGCGGGCGGACATCGATCCGGCCGATGTGCTCGGGGCATCGAGCCTGTAGCATCGGCCCATGGCCACACGCCGGATCCAGAGGACCGCCGGGGACGCCGAGCAGCAGCAAGCTTTCGCTCCCCCGCCGGGAGCGCAGCCGCTGGCCGCCCGGATGAGGCCCCGGACCCTCGACGAGATCGTCGGCCAGGAGCGGCTGATCGGCCCGGGCGGAGCGCTCCGACGGGTCACGGAACGCGGCCACCTGGGCTCGCTGCTGCTGTGGGGTCCGCCGGGCAGCGGCAAGACGTCGTTGGCTCGCGTCCTCGCGGACACGGTCGGGGCGCGGCTGGTGACTATCTCGGCGGTCATGAGCGGAGTGGCCGAGGTTCGGACTCTCGTCGGCCAGGCCCGCGAGCGGCTCGTCCTCGACGGCCGCCGGACCCTCCTCTTCATCGACGAGATCCATCGCTTCAACAAGGCCCAGCAGGACGCGCTGCTGCCCCACGTCGAAGACGGCACCGTGATGCTCGTCGGCGCGACCACCGAGAACCCCTACTTCGAGGTCAACTCGGCGCTCCTCTCGCGGATGCGGGTCTACCGCCTCGAGCCGCTCACCGATGAGCAGATCGGAATCGTCGTGACGCGCGCGCATCGAGGACGCCGAACGCGGGCTCGCCGGCGAGCTCGGACCCGACGGCGGAGTCAGCCTCGCGAAGGATCCCTTCGACCATCTCGTCGGGCTCTCCGCCGGCGATGCCCGCCAGGCGCTGAACGTTCTCGAGAACGCCGTCTCGATCGCCGAATCCGAGGCGATCCGCGACGCCGACGGCCACGTCTCGCCGCGACTCGAGGACGTCGAAGCCGCCGCCCAGCAGCGCGTCCTCGCCTACGACCGCGCGGGCGACGGACACTACGACACCGTCTCCGCGTTCATCAAGAGCATCCGCGGCAACGACCCGGACGCGGCGCTGTACTGGCTGGCGGCGATGATCGCCGCCGGCGAGGACCCGCGTTTCATCGCCCGGCGTCTGATCATCTCGGCCTCCGAGGACGTTGGCATGGCCGATCCTCGAGGCCTCGAGGTTGCCGTCGCCGCGGCCCAGGCCCTGGACTGGGTCGGCCTTCCCGAGGCCGCCTACGCCCTGGCCCAGGCGACGGTGATGCTCGCGGTCACGACCAAGAGCAACTCGGTCGGACGTGCCTATTTCGCGGCCATGGACGACGTCCTGCGACATGGCTCGCTGGCCGTCCCGGCGCACCTCCGGTCGGGCGGCCCGGGGCGCAAGGCTTACCGGTATCCGCACGACTTCGAGGGCGACGACGTCGATCAGCAGTACCTGCCGGACAAGCTCGCCGGCTCGCGCTACTACTTCCCCGGCGACCAGGGGGCCGAATCCCGGATCGGCGAACGGCTCGATCGTTTGCGTGAGGCCAGGCACGAGACGCCGAAGCGGAAGCGCCGGGATCCCGGCGAGCCAGCCACGGATCCGATGACGGCCTCCTCCGAGTCGATGCGGCGCCGGCGCGACAGCCTGAACGAACTCGCGGACGGCCAGCGTCGCGACGCCGCGGACGAACCCTGAGCGCTATCTAGGCAACATACCTAGCCAGCATGGGTAAGCCCAACCAGGTCATTGCGCGGGCAATGAGGACGGGCGCACTCTCTGGACGCGCGCGAAAAGAACCGCACCGAAGGCAAGGCTCGGATTGGATGCGGCTCGCGCAACTCCGGATAGCGGAAACAGGACAAGCGGCCAGTTCGGTGTCAGTGCTGCAACGAAACTGAGATGGCCGTCCTCGAAGCGCCGTGTTACAGATTTCGGCCCGCCGCCCGAATACTGGATTGCGTCTCGAGGACCCGTAGCGTGGAGCGCTTATGTCACGAGCGCACGCAGTCGCCCCTGCTTCACCCACTCGGCCCCGGCCTTACGTACCCGCCACGGCCGACGCCGTTCGGCACGGCCGACGGTCTGCGCAAGTCGATCGCGCCGGACCCCTGCTACCTCGAGCGAGCCCTCCTGCTCTGGCCGCGTCTGGATCGGGCCAAGCTGCGCAAGATCGCGGATGACCCCTGCCGGATCGCCGAAATGGTGGCTCCGCGGACGTCGCAGCCCTACGACGTCATCCTGGCCATGCTGGTCCGCCAGAGCCCGTCGTCTCGCCGCCCCTTCGGACGAGACGGAGGGCTTCCACGATCGTCCCGTACCGAAGGCCCGCGCCTCGCTTTGCGAATCGTTCGGACCGACGAAGGCAGGGAGATCGCGGTCCAGAACCTCCTGCCGCTGTAGTCCGGCCCCGCAATTGCGCTCCGATCCTATGGCTCGAGCTGGAGCGCCCGCACGTGCCGGGGCCGAAAGATCGCGATGGGCGGACGCTCGAATGCGGCCACTCTGGTGACGCCCAGCCGCTCCGCGGTCGCCACCAGGACCGCGTCCGTGAGGCGAGGCCGGTACTCGGTGGTCTCGCGCATCAGTTCGCCGGCGCGAACCAGATCCGCGGTCGTCGGCGCCACGACCTTGATGGCCCCGTCCGAGATCGACTTGAGCAGCGCGAACGTGGCGCGCAGCCCCAGTTCGCGCTGGAGGAGCAGGTCCAGCTCCGCCGAGTGTCAGCGCTCCGATCATGAGCGGCTCGTCCACGCGCGCGAACCATGCCAGCGCCGCGCGGTGGTTCAGATCCGATTGATCCGCGGCCGCGAGGACGGCGCTCGAGTCCAGCAGGATGGCCATCGCTATACGCTCGTCCGGATCCGGTCGGATGCCGGCTTCCCGCCGGGCGATCGACCTGCCGTCGAGCGACAGCCGGCCGTGGTCGCTTCTGCCGACCGCGAGGAACGCCAGATCGGGCGTCGTGTCGTGGCTCTCCAGATACGTCCTCCACGGCGCCCGGCGATACCGACGTCTTGGTCGCGCCGGTCCGCGCGGCAAACCTGTCGAGCCGCTCGAGCAGGTCCGACGTCCATCAGGATCGTGGTTCGGCGTTGCATATGCTGTCATATATACCACACTGGCCACCGCCCATATCCAGCCGCTTACCATGCCGCAACACTCATTGACGCAGAGAGGTGGCAATTCGTGAACCGCTTCGAACCCAACCTTCGCATCCCCGGCCCGACGTCGCTGCCGGACGCGGTCCGCGAGGCCGGCGCCCGCCAGATGGTCAACCATCGCGGTCCCGAGTTCGCCGTTCTCCAGAACTCGATCATCGCCCGGCTCAAGAAGTTCTACCGGACCGAGAACGACGTCCTGATCGTCACCGCGGCCGGCACCGGCGGGCTCGAGTCGGCCATCGTCAGCTTCCTCTCCCCCGGCGACAAGGTCCTCGCCATCACGCATCGGCGCGTTCGGCGACCGGTTCGCCAAGATCGCCACCGTCTACGGCGCCGACGTCACCAAGCTCGCCTTCGAGTGGGGCAAGGCCGCGGATCCGGCAAAGGTTCGCGAGGCCATCAAGGCCGGCGGCCCGTGGAAGGCCGTCCTGATGACGCAGAACGAGACCTCCACCGCCGTCACCAACCCGATCGCCATCCTCGCCGCCGCGGTCAAGGACGAAGCGCCCGACGCGCTCATCCTCGTAGACGCCATCAGCGGCCTCGGCGCGGTCCCGTTCGAGACCGACGCGTGGGGCCTCGACGTCGTCGTCAGCGGCTCGCAGAAGGCCTGGATGGTCGCGCCCGGGCTTTCGTTCGTGGCCGTCTCGCCGCGCGCCTGGGAAGCCGCCGCGACGGCGAAGATGCCCAAGTTCTACTTCGACCTCGCCGCTCACAAGACGAGCGCCGAAGCCGGCCAGACGCCCTGGACTCCCGCAGTGGCGGTCATGTTCCAGCTCGACGCCGCCCTCAACTTGATGGAGCAGGAAGGCCTCGAGGACATCTGGAAGCGCCACGCCGCCGTTGGCGCCGCCGTCCGAGCCGGACTTCAGACCCTCGGCTTCAAGCTCCTGGCCGATCCGAACTTCGCTTCGGACACCGTCACCGGAGCCTGGATCCCCGAAGACCTGGAGTGGAAGGCCTTCAACGGCAAGCTCCGCAAGCTCGGCCTCGTCGTGGCCGGCGGGCAGGGCGCGCTCAAGGGCAAGATCTTCCGGATCGGCCATCTCGGCCACGTCACCGTCCCGGCAATCCTCAACGCCATGGCGGTCCTGGAGCAGGCCCTCCTCGAGCTCGGCCGCCCGGTCGAGCCCGGCGCGGCCGTGAAGTCGCCCAGGTCGCCGCCCTCGAAGTCCTCGGCCTCGCGGTCGCCGAAGGAGCAACCCGATGAAGATCCTCGTAGCCGAGCCGCTCGCCAAGCAGGGCGTGGAGATCCTGCGCGCCCACCACGAGGTCGACGAGAAGATCGGGCTGACGCCCGAGCAGCTCTGCGAAACCGTCGGCGACTACGACGCCCTGCTGGTCCGCAGCCAGGTCAAGGTCACGGCCGAGATCCTGGCCCACGCCAGCCGGCTCGTGGTCATCGGCCGCGCCGGCGTCGGCGTGGACAACGTGGACCTCGAAGCCGCAACCAAGGCGGGCATCGTGGTCGTCAACGCCCCCACGGGCAACACCGTCTCGGCGGCGGAGCAGACGATCACCCTGATGCTCGCCCTGGCCCACAAGACCGCCGCGGCCGACGCCTCGATGCGCCGGGGCGAGTGGAAGCGGAGCAGCTTCACCGGCGTGGAGCTTCGCGGCCGAACCCTCGGCATCATCGGCCTCGGCAAGATCGGCATGGCCGTGGCCGACCGCGCCCATGGCCTCGAGATGAACGTCATCGGCTACGACCCGTTCGTGACGGCCGAGCAGGCCGCCCTTCACGGCGTGGCACTCGCCGACGTGGACAAGATCCTCGAGACAGCCGACGTCATCACCGTCCACGTGCCGCTGAACAAGGCGACACGGGGCATCGTCAACGCGGGCAACATCGACAAGCTCAAGCCCGGCGTGATGCTGATCAACGTCGCCCGCGGCGGCGTCTACGAAGAAGCGGCGGTGGCCCAGGCCCTCAAGGACGGCAAGATCGCGGGCGCCGCTATCGACGTCTACGAAACCGAGCCGCCGGCCGCCGACAATCCGCTCTTCTCGGCCCCCAACACCGTTCTGACGCCGCATCTCGGCGCCCTCACGGCCGAGGCGCAGCTCCGGGTGGCCGAAGAGGCCTGCGAGCAGGTCATCGACGTGCTGGCGGGCCGCTCGGCCCGGTACGCGGTCAACGCGCCGCTGCTCACGCCGGAGACGGCTCGAGCGATCGCGCCGTACCTCCCGCTGACCGTGACTCTGGGCCGCTTCGCGGCCCAGTATCTGCGCGGCGGCGTCAAGAAGCTGACCATCGACGTGGCCGGCGAACTCGCCGACCACGACACCTCCCAGCTGACCGCGGCCGCGCTGCGCGGCATCCTCGAAGACGCGACCACGGAACGGGTGAACCTGATCAACGCCGGCGTTCCTCGCCAAGAGCCGCGGCATCGTGGTCGAGTCGCGCAAGTCCAGCGACGCGGGCACGTTCGCCTCGCTCGTGACCCTCACCGTCGAGGGCGACACCGGGCACAGCCGTCGTCGCGGGCACGATCGCCAACGGCGAGCCGCGGCTCACTCGCATCGACGACAGCTGGATCGACATGGCGCTCGCGCCGCTGATGGTGATGACCCGCCACCAGGACAAGCCCGGGACCATGGGCCGGATCGGGCTGATCCTCGGCGAAGCCGCCGTCAACATCAGTTCGATGACGCTCGCCCGGACCGAATCCCGCCATGACGCCCTCATGCTCCTCGCCGTCGACGACGAAGTCCCGGACGCCGCTCGCGACGGCCATCAAGAACCATCCGAACGTCCTCGACGTCTGGGTCATCCGCACCGCCGAGCGCTGATACTTACGCCAAGCGCAGTGGAACGGCCCCGGGCCGGCTCCCCGTCAATCACTGGAGGACAAACCCGTGACTGTTGAGGAGCCCGCTTCCGGGGCCGTTTCGCTCATTCCCGCCGGCCTCGACGCGGTCCTCGTGCTGCTCCGCCACGGCGAGACCGAGTTCATCGTCCAGAAGCGCTTCCAGGGCGCCATGGAGGCGCCGCTGACCCCCGCGGGCGAGCGGCAAGCCACGCCTGGCCGGCAGGCGCCTCGCCGCCCCCACCGCTTCACCGGCCCTGCCGATACCCGACGCGGCCCCCTTCTCGATCCATCCACTCCCCGCTCGGGACGGGCACGCCGGTCGGCCGAGCTCGTGGCCGAGGAGCTGACCGCGGCCGGCCGCGACCGCTCCCCCACTCCAGCCCGAGCCGGGCTTCTGCGAGATCGCCCAGGGCGGCTGGGAGGGGCTGACCGATACGGAGATCACGCAACGCTTCGGCGACTCGCTGGCGAACTGGCGCCGCTGGCCGAACCGTTTCAGCGCGCCGGGCGGCGAGACCCTCTCGCAGGTCGAGGCCCGCGTCCAGGACGCGCCTTACGAGGGTGCTCGCCGACCTGGCCGTGGGCGCCAAGCCTGGCACGCACGACCGCCATCAGGTCCTCGGCTACGAAGGCAAGGCCAGGGACGAGCGGCGCTGGTCGCTCATCGTCGGACACGGCGGCGTCTTCCGCGTCGTGGCCTGCGCGCTGCTCGGGCCTGCCCATGGACCACTTCTGGAACTTCGACTTCGGGCTCGCGGCCATCACGGTCGTCGAGATCCGGGCCGGCCGGGCCGTCATGCGCTCGTTGAACCTCGACGCGCATCTCGGCCGCGACTCGGCACTGGCCGAAGAGGAGTCACGGGAGCGAAACGCAAGAGGCGCTCTCTAGCCCGACGACGCGGCGGCCATGAACGCGCCGACGGCGTCGATCGCCTGACCACCGTCGCCAGCCTCAGAGATGGTTTCGCCGCCCTCGCCGCAGCCGTGGGAACTTGAGGAAGAGCCTCAGCAGGGCCTGCTGAACCACTCGCTGCGCTCGGGCCAAGCACCGTCAGTTGGGCGCTGCTGAGCTGCCGCCTCCCGTATTGGACCTCGACCGCGGCCGTGGCAACGACCCCCAGGGAATCCCGGGCGGTAGGAACGACCCGGGCCAGCATGCCCGCGTACTCGTAGACGGTCTGATTGGGACGTGGCCTGTATCCGAGTCGGCTGGCCAGCCAGACCACTCGTCGATACACCACATCGGGCTCGTCCGGACGCCGCGGGCGCCGGCGCCAGAGAACGAACAGCGCCAGCGCAATGGCGATCACGATGATCAGCGGCACGAGCAGAGGGGCAAGTGAGTTGCCGTTCGACGGGGTAGTCGTGGGCCCACCGGAGTGTCGATCCTGGGCGTGGGCCGGATGGCCTGTCCGGACTCCTCCGGGGCAACACTCGGGACGGGTGTCGCCTTGACGGCCTGGCCCGCCGGCAGGACGGTCGGCTTGCCCGGACCGCCGGTGGGATCGAAGGGGATCCAGCCGTAGCTCGGGAAGTAGACCTCGACCCAGCTGTGCAGCTGCTGCGTCGTGACCTGTTCCTGCAACGTGTTCTGCGAGACCGCGCCGGGCAGGTATCCGAGCACGTAACGAGCCGGATACCCCTCCAGTCGCATCAGCATCGTCATGGTCGTCGCGTACTGCTGGCAGAACCCCTTGTGGAGCAAGGCGAAGCAGTCGACGGTGCTCAGGCTCGTGCACTGTGGCATCAGGCTCGAGATGTCAACCGTGTACTGGAAATTGTCCGGCGATCGCAGGTAGTCCTGGATCGCTTTCGCGGCGTCGTACTCGTTGGAGAAGGTGTTTCCCTGGCTCTTGGCCCAGGCTTTGATCTGCTCGAGGAGGTTGCGGCCGTTCGCCCCTACCGCGTTCACACCCTGGGTGTATCGGGCCAGGACGCCGGGCGGATAGGCCGCCCCGGCGTGCTGCAGTCGCCACTCCGTCAGCCCGGCTCCGGTGGGGTCGATGTTGGGCACGCAGACTCGAAACCACGTAGTCCATCTGGGACGTCGTGAAGGAAGCTACGTTGGTGCCGCTCGAGGTGTTGCCGGCGTCACCCACGACCGTTCTGGTCACGGGCACGTTCACGCTGTCCGGTTCGTTCGCCCCGATGAGGTACTTGATCGCCGGATCCTGGATGTGGAAGGTGATGGTCATTGGCTGGCGGCCGGGGGTATTGGCGCTGACCTGATCGAGGGTGCCCTGATCGAGCGTGCTGCCGGCGATGATCTGGTCCGACTTGGACGGTCCGAGGGCCCAGCCGGTCGTCTCGAAACGATCGTAGGAAATCACGCGCCAGTGGAAGCTGAAGTTGCCCTGGGACACGCGAACGGTGAACTCCTTGTCCGTGCCCGCGTGGAACGTCGAGCTGACGGCGGCCGTGTTGCCGAATCGGGCAGTGGGCTGGTAGCGGCTGGCGCCTCCGTTCGGCAGATAACCGTTCAGGAAGCTCAGGGTGTTCTGGACATCGAACTGGTTCACGACGCTTGCCAGGGGGGCCGAACTTGCGACCGTGGTCAGCACGAGCGACCCGACCAGGGCCAGAGAGGCGAAGGCAACTCCGCCCTGCATGTTTGGGGCACGGAAGTCGTGACCACGCCAGATCCGGTGGGCCAGCCAGTTGGAGCGTTCGTCCGCCGCGTGGGAGAGGATCAGCAGGACGAGCGCGGCCCCGCAGAAGACCACCAGGGCCTGGAACTGGTCCTGAGCGGTGAGGGCCATGTTGGCCACGAACACCACGGCCAGATAGCAGCACGCCGTTGACGGCTCTGCGGTAGCCGAAGACGTCGTACGAGGCCGCCTGAGCCGTGCCCCAGACGAGGATGCCCAGGATCAGGCAGAAGTGGCCGTACTGGAGCGTGGACACCTGGTGGCGCCACGTCAGGTCCAGGTAGGCCTGGGTGGCAGAGTAGGCCGCCGCCTGGGCCCAGCCGATCAGGCCGGGCGAGGCATTGGGCATGCGCATCCCAACGAGCTCGATGATGACGAAGGCGCCTACGACGGCGCCGAGGGTCTGGGCGAGCCACGGTGACATGTCGACTCGAGAGCTGAGCCAACCCCAAAGCGCGCCCGCCAGCCCAACCCAGATGAGGAAACTGGTGAGTTCGTCGCGACCCAGGATCCAGCGTGAGTCCGCGAGGGACCAGCCCATGAGGCCGGCAAGCAGGACAACCAGGCTCAGCCCGGCGAAGCCTTCGTCAGGCCTCAGGAAGTCGACGATCCTGGTGGCGATGCCGTCCTGTCCTTCTTCGACGAGTGCCGGTGAGCGGAACGATTCCGGACGTTGCTGGGGCAGCCAGCCCGAAGAGGTCATATCAGCACACCACCCTGACCGGCCGCCGGCCAGCCGCGACCGCGATCGCTGGAGTCGTCCGGAGCCTGTCTATTCCCTGGTTCATGCGAGCACCGCCCCGAGGCTGTCGCCGGCGTGGACTTCGTAGGTCTTGATGCCGTATTCCGCCAGGGCGAAGCGCAGGGCCCTCTGCTCCTGCGCCGCGGGCGACGTGTCTTCGACTTCCCGGCGGACCGGACCGCCGACGTGTTCGTAGCTGGCGCCGTCCAGAGCCACGACCACGGACGTCACGCCACGGCCGCGCAGTGGGGTGAGCGCCCTGACCCAGTGCCTGTCGCGAGAGGGCGTTACCACGACCGCGGTCATGCCCCGGCGCAGCTGGGGCAGGCCCTGGAGAAGGACTTCGGCGAGAGAGGTCCGGCCGTCCCCTTCGACCGCAGCGAGCAGCTGCATGATCTTCTGTCTCTGGCGCGGCCCTCGATCGGCCGGGATGTTCACGATTCGATGGCCGCTCGTCGTCAAGCCGACGGCGCGGTTCTCGAGAAGCGCGTCGTGGGCGATCGAGGCGGCAACTCTCAGGGACTCCTCTACCGTGGAGATGTCCCCTTCCCCGAACTGGACGTTCGAGTTCAGGTCCACGTATAGCCAGACGTCGGCCGTCTGCTCCAGGTCGAACTCCTTGACCTGGATCTCGCCGAGCCTGGCCGTGGTCCGCCAGTGGATTCGGTTGAAGCTGTCCCCCGGCGCGTACGGCCGGACGGTGGTCGCCAGCGGCGTCGTCTGGAGAGCCCGCTCGGGCGTGGAGTGGTTGCCCTCCAGGTTGGCGCTCGGGAGGCGCCAGCGGGGCAGGGCTATGACTCGCGGGAAGACGGTGACGACGGTTGGCCGCCCGACGGTCGCGGCCGCCTCGAAGAACCCGAACGGGTCGCCCGTCTGGACCACCATGGGCTCGATCCGGAAGGTCCCCCGACGCGTCAGCGGGACTACCGCGATCCACGATCGCTGAGCCCACGAGCGCAGGCCGATCGCCCGGCCCGGCATAGGCACCGGCAGGTCCGTCGGGTTGTAGACCTCGAGCCACGGCTTGGGCAGGCCGCTCGCGTTCGAGATGCTGTACGTGGTCCGCAGATCGTCGCCGACGTGGCCCTGACGATGGTCCACTCGATAGCCGGCCTCCAGGTCCGCCAGGCCGAATCTGGTGAGGACGTAGCTGCCGCCGACCGCGAGCAATCCGAGGTAGACCACGAAGAAGAGGAACGGCAGCCCCGTGGCGAACGCGGCGACGAGCAGCACGATCGCGACTATCAGGAATTGGAGCCGGCGGATCATGGCGGCGCCTCGATGAACGGGTTAGCGAGCCGGACCGCTCGGGGTTCCGGGCTTTGCGGCGAGCTGGCCCCGGCGAGCCACTCCGTCCTTGCTCTCGTCGACGGGCACGGTGCTCAAGAGTTCCGCGACCACCTGACGAGGATCGATGTCATGCATCGACGAACTGGTCTTGATGATCAGGCGATGGGCGAGGGCAGACTCGGCCAGCCGCTTGACGTCGTCGGGGATGACGTAGTCGCGCCCGGACAGTGCCGCGAGCGCCTGACCGGCACGGTAGAGGGCGAGTGAGCCACGAGGAGACGCGCCGAGGTAGACGTCGGGGTGCGTCCGGGTTCCGTTGACGAGTCGGACGATGTAGTCCGCCACAGCCGGATCGACGTAGATCTCGCGGACGGCGGCCTGCAGGCTGCGCAGCTCGTCCACGGTCAGCACTTCGGTGAGGGCGTCGATGGGATGGCTGATCTTCTGCTGGTCCATGATCGCGATCTCGTCGGCATGGCCGGGATAGCCCAGACGGATGCGCAGCATGAAGCGGTCGAGCTGAGCCTCCGGGCAGCGCGAAGGTGCCCTCGTACTCGATGGGGTTCTGCGTGGCCATGACCAGGAACGGCT
This sequence comes from uncultured Chloroflexia bacterium, assembly GCA_963816135.1. Taxonomy (GTDB): domain Bacteria; phylum Chloroflexota; class Limnocylindria; order Limnocylindrales; family CSP1-4; genus Fen-1039. The sequence goes on along the minus strand of CAWFJD010000017.1, from coordinate 139,504 downwards.
CGGGCATCATGTAGGTGGTGCCGTCGATGGTGGCCTGGCGCTCTTCCATGCATTCGAGCAACGCCGACTGCGTCTTGGGCGTGGCGCGGTTGATCTCGTCGGCGAGCACGACCTGGGCCATGATCGGACCGGGCCGGAACTCGAACTCCTGGGTCTTCTGGTTGTAGATCGACAAGCCCGTCACGTCGGACGGCAGCAGGTCCGGCGTGAACTGGATGCGCCGGAAGCTGCAGCCCAGGCTGCGGGCGACGGACTTGGCCAGCATCGTCTTGCCGGTGCCGGGAACGTCCTCGATCAGGAGATGGCCGCGGCACAACAACGCGACGAGCGTCAGCTGGACCTCGGGGCCCTTGCCGACGATCACCCTCTCTACGTTTGCCGCAACCTTCTCGCCGGTCTCTTGAATCGTAGTCATGGCACTCACTTGTGAACTCGAGGCTTATATGGCCCGCGCGAGCGTCGCAAAGGCCCTGGTCCGAAAGTGTCCAGCGTGGGTGTACTCGCTCCTCCAGAGGCACTATACGACGAGACGGCGCGGGCGTTTTCCGTGCGACGGGACGGAGCGTGTCAAGCGCGCCACCTCGTCTCGGGTTGCTTAACGGACGTACGAGCGGAGCGTGCGCCGGGATCACTGCCCTCCCCGGTGCGCAACGCACCGCTCACCCAACGCGATTCGGGCACGGTCGGGACCTTCGGCGGGGTCGCAAGGTACGAGCGGACAACCTCGGGCGGGCCAGTACGGCGCTAGGCTGCCGGGGCGAGCGCATTCCGGTCAGCGCTCGATTCTGGGCTGCAGACAATACGGAGCCACGATGCCCGACCTGACCGACTCGTACTGCGAGCGGTGCGGCGCACACTACGCCTTCAACCCAACCCCGCCAAAGGGGCTGTCGTTGAAGGGCGCGCGAGTGTTCGCCAAGGGCTTCCGCAACTTCGTCATGAACGATGGCCAGTCCTGGCGCGACTCGGTCCTCCTCGCCCGACACGACGACGAGCACGAAGACTCGTCCCGGATGACCGAGGCTTTCCACCGGGCCTTCAACTTCTGCATGACCTGCCGGCAGTATGCCTGTGAGAACTGCTGGAACCAGAAGCAGGGCGCCTGCCTGACCTGCGCCCCCGAGCCCGAAACCGGGCCCGTGGCGCACGAGAGTCATCTCCTCGTCCGCACACCCGTGGCGCACCTGCTCGACGATCGCGGGGACCCATACCTGGCCGCGCCGGGCGCCGCCTACTTCGACCCGGCGTCCCCGTATGCCGCGGCAGCCCGATACGACGCCGGCGTCCAGGACCAGCAGCCGGATCCGAGCGCCTGGCCGGCGGCCGACCTGGCCGAGGCCGCGGCCGACGGCTCCAACCAGCAGACCGAGCGGAGGAGCCCGGCGTGGCTCGCGCGGGTGGTTTCGGCGGACGGCGAGACTCCCACCGAGGGCTCCGATCGGCCCGCCTACAAGCTCTGGCCGATTGCGGATCCGCTCGCACCCGAAGCGACCCTGACGGCCTCCGAGATGTCGTTGGTCCAGGCTCAGCTCGATCGAACCGACGAGCTCGCCGAGGAAGGCGTCAAAGCCGGCGATCTGTCGCCGCAGCCCCCGGTCGAGGCCGCCGCGCCCGTCGAGATGCCCCAGCCTGTCGAGAAGGCGTCGAGGCAGGACTCGACCGCGCCGGTCGAGCGGCCCGCGCCGGTCGAGCGCCCAGGAGTCGAGCGGCCGCGCGCCGGTCGAACGCCCGAGAACCGAGCGGCCTGCGGCCAGCCAGGTACCTCCGGCCGACGTCCCGCCGGTCCAGCGCCCTCAAGAACGTCCCATCGTCGCCAGGTTGCTCGGTCAGTTCGGAGGCCGAGGCGAGGCCAATGCCGACGCGGAAGCCATCGCGAGGTCGGCGGCCCGTGGCAAGCCAAGCAACGGATTCTGGCCTTACCCCACCGCGTGGGCAGATAGGCCGATCCGTCCCTCCGTCTTCGCAGCGGATGAGGCGTCCCAGGAGCCGTCAGAGAACCCGGCGGTCGCCCCAACGTCCGCCCCCGAGCGCCTCTCAGTCGAACGGACGGCGGAGTCCCAGGCTTCCGCGGTCGAGGCCAGTCAGCCTCTCGAGGCCGGCGCCTATGCCGAGCCCGCGGCCGTTGCCGAGCCCGCGGCCGTTGCCGAGCCCGCGGCAGTTGCCGAGCCCGCGGCAGTTGCGGAACCCGCGGCCGTTGCCGAGCCCGCGGCAGTTGCGGAACCCGAACCCGCACTCGCGGTCGAAGCGCCGAGCGAGTCGGAGCGCCCTGCGGCGATCGAGCCGGCTGACGCTTATCACGACTCTGTGACGGCACCGACACCGGAACCCGCCGGTCTTCCCCAGGCCGCCGCCGCCCAGCGTGTCGAACCGGATCGGGCGGAACGCATCTTCGCCTTCGACCCCGTCGCCGGCACCGCACCGCCACGGCCGCCGCTCACGCCAGGACCCTCCCCCGCCGTCCCGACCGGTCCCGAGTGGCACATCCCGGCCGCGGCCCAGGCGTCGGCGCCCACACCCTCGGCGCCCGCACCCACGTCGACGCCCGTGCCTGCGCCGGAGCGCGCATCCGAGCGCCCTACCGCGCAGGTTCCTCCGATCCAGCAACCGTGGCTCCAGTCGCCGTCATCCGGCAGGCCGGCGGATCGCCCGGAAGAAACCGGCGCCAATTGGCCGCCGATGGGCGCGAGCTTGCCGAACGTTCAGCCGCCGGGAGCCGTCTGGCCCGCTCCCAATGCCACGCCACCGGCGCCCGCGATCCTGGCCCAGCAGACCCAGCAGAACGTCTCCCAGCCCGTCGCCGCAGCCACGGCCGACATGTGGGCACAGTCGGCGCAGCAGGTCCTCAACCACGGCAGCGTCCGGGTTTGCCACCACTGCGGCCTGCCCGTGTCGACACACGCGCGCTTCTGCCGCCGCTGCGGCACCCAGCAGATCTAAGGTCTTCAGCCCCGCCGAGGCTCCGGTTCTCCGCTAGAGCCGCTCAACGGTCCCGTCGAGTTCGGCGAACAAGCCCGGCTGAGAATTCGGCTTCCACATGTGCCGCGCCGTGAGGCCGGAGCAAGGAGCGGATCTGCGTCTTTCGGACGAACCGCTTGTTGCCGAGCTTGATGCTCTGCAGCTGGCCCGTCCGCGCCCAGCGGCCGATCGTGCCCGTGGTGAAGCGGACGTTGGCGGCGGCGAGCAGATCGGCCGCCTCCGAGAGGGAGATCCAATCGGACGGCGGCTTGGGCATGTCTCGGTCGCTCCTAAGAGGCCGTGGTGTCGGGTTTCGCCGACGGGGTTGGGGCCGTATCCGTCTTGGCCGGTTCCCTGGCGGCGTCTTTCTCCGCGGTCGAGGCTTTCAGATCCGAGGTTCGGGAACCGCCGGATCGCTCTTTACGAGCCCAGCCACTGCCCTTGAAATGGACCGCGGCCGCCGTTACGGCCTTCTTCATGAGCCCGCCGCAATTGGGGCATTCGCTCGGACCCGAGCCGTGGATGGAGTGAGTCACTTCCATCCGATGCCCGCAGTTCGTGCAGACGTAGTCGTAAGTCGGCACCAGATCCTCCGCGCTAGCCGCGCACCATCCGCATGCCGCACTTGGGGCAATAGAAGGCCCGCTCGTGGCCCGAATTGAACCCGCAGTGCTGGCAGATGTTGCCACTCTGGGCCGTGCCCGCGACTGGCCGCTCCACGACGACGGTTCCCAGCGATTGGTTGTCCGCGATGATGTTGTTGAACAGACCGCTGAGGACTCGCGCGGCCGTCCGTTCCGTGTCGCCTCGGACGCCCTTGCCGCCCCAGCCGACGATGGCCCTCACGAGGAGGTCGCCGCTGATCTCGTCCCAGTGTGAGACGACGCCGCCGACGATGGCGTTGTACTCCGGGTAGCCGGAGGTGTCGAGGTGGCCGTCGAGGAGCCCAACCACGAGGGTCTCGAAGACCATGTCGAGAGCGTCGCAGTTCTCGAAGACGACGAGGGCGTGTCGGGTCAGCGGGGACCGGCGCTGGTGGAACTGGATCCACTGGATGCTTCCGGGGACCTGGGCGATGTTGGGCGATGCCTGGGACAACTCGGGCGGCAGCGGATCCACGAGTTCGGGCTCACCCTGGACGTAGCCGACCAGCATGTCGTGGAGCTTCTCGGACATGCCCTTGCTGTTCTTGATCCGCACCAGCTCGGACGTCTTGGCCGAATAGGAAAGCTTGAGAGTGAATTCGTGAGAACTCACTTCTTCGAGCGGAAGCGGTGTTGGCGCCTGTTCTACTTGACCGGCTCGACGGCCCCTGCCGAATAGCGGCACGTTCCCTCCAACTGGTACGGACGGACCCATACGTATGCTAGCAGCGCGGGAGCATCCAATCCCCGTGTGCCTGCGCCGGCGGGTTCGTCACGCCCGGCGGCGGATCAGCCGAGGCGGGCCGACAACCTCGTGACCAGCTCCTCCAGCTCCGCCGCCCGGGCGCGCGCGCCCTCCACGACGGCCGGTGGAGCTTTCGAGATGAAAGCCTCGTTGGCGAGGCGGGCCTCCGCGGCGCCGAGCATCGACTTCGCTTCCGCGAGCTCGCGCTCGAGACGGGCGCGGTCCCGCGTCTCCTGCTCGTCGTCTCTGGCGGCCGGCCGAACCACGGCCTCGATCTCACCGACGATTACGGAGAGGCCGTTCTCGACGCCTTCGCGGATCATCTCGACGCTCGTCTGAGCCGCCAGGGGCTTCGCCCGGGCAAGGCGCGAAATGGCCGGCGCCAGAGCCTCGAACTCGTCGGACAGGAACGATGGCACGTAGACGTCTACCGGAAGCCAGGCCGCGGGCTCGATCCGAGCCTCCGATCGGGCATTTCGGATCGCCCGAACGAGATCGAGAAGCGGCGACACGCTCGCCTCGGCCGCCGCGTCGGCCGGATCGAGGACGACCTTCGGCCAGGCCGCGACGATGAGAAGTTCCGGATCCTGGGCCGTGTGCGGCAGGCGCTCCCAGATCGTCTCGGTGATGAAGGGCATGAAGGGATGGAGGAGTCGGAGATACGTGTCGAGCACGTCCACCAGCGTCCACCACGTCGCTTCGCGCTCGGCGGCCGCGAGGGTTTCGTCGCCGAGGCGGATCTTCGCCAGCTCCACCGCCCAGTCGCAGTACTCGTTCCAGATGGCTTCGTAGAGGATCTGGCTCGCGTCGCCGAATGTGTACAGACTGATCTCGCGATCGACGGCCGCCGCCGTCGCGGCCGCGCGAGCGAGGATCCACCGATCCGCGGGACCGGTGTGGTCCCGGTCCGGCTTCTGGCGCGGAGCGCCGGCTGGGATGGTGGCCGGACGTGCGCCCAGCACGAAACGCGCCACGTTCCAGAGCTTGTTGCTGAAGTTGCGGGCGTTCTCGAGCTTCTCCGGCCCGAGGCGAGCGTCGCTGCCGGGCCCGGTCCCGTTGACCAGGGCGAACCGAAGCGCGTCCGCCCCGATCTCGTCGATGGTGGCGAGCGGGTCCACGGAATTGCCCTTCGTCTTGGACATCTTCTGCCCAAAGGGATCGCGGATGAGGCCGGACAGATAGACCGTGTGGAAGGGCGCTTCGCCTGTCAGGTGGATGCCCAGCATCATCATCCGGGCGACCCAGAAGAAGATGATGTCGTAGGCGGTCTCCATGACCGAGCCCGGGTAGAAGCGGCGGAAGTCCTCCGTGTCGTCGGGCCAGCCGAGCGTGGAGAACGGCCACAGCCCGGAGCTGAACCACGTGTCGAAGATGTCGTCGTCCTGGTGGAGTTCCGCTGCCGGGCGGCCACAGACTTCGCAGGCATCCGGGCCGGCCGGGTTCGTGGAAACGGTGGCGTGGCCGTCCGGGCAGTACCAGGCCGGGATGCGATGGCCCCACCAGAGCTGCCGGCTGACATTCCAGTCGCGGATCTCGGTCAGCCAGTGCTCCCAGACCTTCACGAAGCGTTCGGGAAGGATCTGCGTGCGACCGGAGCGCGTGGCCTTGAGCGCCTCCTCGGCGAGCGGCTTGACGCGGATGAACCACTGGGTCTTGAGGCGGGGCTCCACGACGTCGTCCGAACGCTGGCAACGGCCGATCAGCGACGTGTGCGGCTTCACGGACTCCAGGTCGCCGCGCTCTTGCAGGGCCTCCACGATCCGGCGGCGGGCCTCGTAGCGGTCAAGGCCGGCGAACTCGGCGCCGTTCTCGTTGATCCGCGCCGCGTCGTCCAGCACGGTGATCATCGGCAGGTTGTGCCGTTTGCCGGTCTCGTAGTCGTCGCCGTCGTGGGCCGGGGTGATCTTGACCGCGCCGGTGCCGAAGGCGCGGTCCACGACCGCGTCCGCGATTATCGGCACGGGCCGGTTCACGAACGGGATCATCGCCCGCCGCCCGACCAGAGCCGTGTATCGCTCGTCTTCGGGGTTCACGGCCACGGCCGTGTCGCCAAGGAGCGTCTCCGGCCGGGTTGTCGCGACGGCGATCCAGGCGTTCGGATCGGGTTCGCCGGTCGCTTCGTCGATCAGGTGGTAGCGCATCGTCCAGAGGCTGCCCTGAGTCTCTTTCGGGATGACCTCCAGATCCGAAACGCTCGTCCGGCAGCCGGGGCACCAGTGGATCAGCGCCTCGGTCCGATACGCCAGGCCCTCGCGATAGAGGCGCAGGAAGGCTTCCCGGACGGCCTTGGCCGAGACCTCGTCCATGGTGAAGCGGAGCCGGCTCATGTCCAGCGAGGCGCCCACGCGCCGCTGCTGCGCGACGATGAGCTCGCGCGTCTCGCGGACGAATTGCCACATTCGCTCGAGGTACTTCTCGCGACCCAAAGACGCGCGGGTCTCGCCGTCCTTGGCGATGATCTTGTCGAGCACGTACTGGGCGGCGATGGAGGCGTGGTCCAGGCCGGGCAGGAAGAGCGCCGGCCGGCCATTCATTCGGGCGTGGCGGGTCATCAAGTCTTCGACCGTCGAGCGCTGGGCGTGGCCGAGATGCAGCGAGCCGGTCACGTTGGGCGGCGGCTGGATGATGACGAAGGGTTCCTTGGACCAGTCCGCCCGGGAACCCTTGCCGTCGGGGGCAAAGACGTCCGCGTCGACCCAGCGCTGGAAGACGGCCATCTCGACCTCGCCCGGTCGTAGGCCTTGGCCAGCTCGCCATCGGCCGGTCGCTCGGTCGCTCCGGCCGAATGCCTGGTCGTGTCCGCGGACTCCGCCATCTCTCGCTCCATCGATTCGAAAACCCGCTCGTCCAGCGGACGAACGGGTCGTGGTACCACCTGCTGGTTTGACCTCGACCGGCTCCGGTCATCCCGGAAACCGCCCCGAATCGAGGCCCTCGCGGCGCGCTATCGGGCGCCTCCCGCACTGGCTCGCGAGCTACGTTCGCGTCATTGCGGCTCCGGGGCTCTCAGCCACGCGTCCTGGCGGGCGCGGGCCCCGTTCTCTGCCAGCCTGCTGGCGACGCTACTCCTCTCGGTCAACGCCGTGAGGCGCCGATCGTAGCACGGGTCAAGGCGCCGCCGGGGATTCTGCCGGGCTGGGGGCGACGGCGTGGGTCGAAAGCTCGCCGGGGGAGTTCGTCGGCAGGACCTCCGCGGGGGTCGCCGTGGGGGGACCGGGCGACGGCGTGACGGGCGGCCCCATCGAGCCGATCGGGGCAATACGGGACAGTCCCTCGCCGAAGTACACGTGGCTCCCGGAGATCCAAAGGACTCCGGCGGGTTCGATGAGCATCACGCCCTCGGAAGGCAGGTTGCCGACGTCGCCACCCTGTTCTAGCTGGACCCAGGTCCCATCGCCCTCGCTCAGGTAGAAATGAACTCCACCGCCCGTCGCCATGACCATGCGCGTCCCGTCCGACACGAGCTGGTAGCTTCCGACCGGCCACTGCGGGATGAGCTGGCTGTCAGGAAGCCAGGTCTTGCCGCCGTCGGTCGAGTAGACGTCCCCATCGCCGGCACCAAGTCGGCCCCAATTCATTCCCGATCCCACTCTGTCCCCCCGGTCGTAGACCGACCAGTTCAATCCGTCGCGTGAGATCCACGACCGATCGGAAGACCGCCAGGTGTGCCCCTTATCGTCCGAAATGAACCGCGAGCCGATCGGATCGGCGATCTGGCCGCTGGCGACGAACCCGTCGATGAAGGGTGCAACGCTTACGCCACGCGCGACCGCAAGGTCCGCGGGCAACGAGGCCTGGGTCCAGGTCCGGGCATCCGTCGTGAAGTAGATCGTAGGCGGGCCGGGCGGCATTACCCCCTCCGACGACGTATCTCGGGGGTTTGTCACCGCCACGACTCCACCATGCCCGCTCGTCAGGCCGCTCAAGAGCCCCAGGTCGAAAGGCACGCTGACCGGTCGTAACTCCTCACCATCGGCGCTCAGCCACAGCTTCGACGATTCCCCCGGGGTCGCCTCACCTTGCACGAGCAACTCGTCACCGAGGGCCACGGCCCACGACCACTGCGGTGAGGCAGACGAACGGGTCCAGGTCAGGCCATCTTTCGAAAGCCAGAGGCGCATGTCGCTTCCGGTGAGGGTTAAGCCGCCTCGATAGCGCACGATTCCCGGCACACCCCAGCCACTCAGCCACCAGGGTGTCTCGGTGAACATGCCGTTGGTCCGGGTCGTGATGTCGTGCCACTCGAGGGCGGTCCACTCGCCGGATCCCGTGTCCGCGCGCGGCGTCCAGGTGGCCGCGGCGGCGGGGCCGCGCATCGGTAGCACCAGACCACCGACAAGAGCGAGGGTCGCGACGGCGGCCAGAGCGGCACTTGCGACCAGGGCCGGCCGCCTGCCCAACCCCCGCGGCACAACTCGGCCGACGAAGCCGGCCCCGCGCGGCTTTCGACGCACGACCTGGCGGGCGATGTAGTCGAGCGAGTCAGGCGCTTCGGGAGGCGGATCCGCGATGCGCCTCAGCCTTCGCTCGATGTCGGAGTCGTCGAACGGCGTCATCGCCGCACCTCCGCTGCCTGTCGCTCCAGCTGTGTCCGGAGCGTTCTCATGGCGTAATGGAGCCTGGATTTGATGGTCCCGAGAGGCACGTCGAGCCGCTCGGCGATCTCATCGAGCGGCAGGTCGCGCCAGAACCGGAGAGCCACCACGATCTGCTGGTCCACGGGCAACACGCGGACGAGCCGGCCAACTTCGTCACGGGCCAGGGCATCGCGAAACTGGTCCCTCGCCTCCGGCAGGCCGGCGCCGTCTTCGAACAGCTCGAGAACGCGGACACCGCGCGAACGCCTGAGCCGGTCGCGGCAAACGTTCACGACGATACGGTCGAACCAGGGGCCGACCCGATCCAGGTCTCGAACCCGTGACCAGGAGTTCCAGGCCCGCTCGAGCGCGTCCTGCGTCGCGTCTTCGGCTTCGACCTCGTCGCGCAGCAGGAATCCGGCCAGTCGATAGGCTCCGGCGAGCTCGGGACGAACGTGCCGCAGGAACTCCTCGGCGTCGCTCGCCTCGCGCTCGGTCAGGCCCACCCTCCGAATGCCCTCCACGTTCACGAACCCGCCTCCTCGACTCCGTTCCGAAGCGCCCTTACTGACGTGGACCGGGTCCAAAAGGTTCGATCTCAGCAAGATAACTCGCGACTGGGGTCGCGGATCTGGCCCGCCCGCCAGGACCGGCCTTACCTCCGTCGAAGGATGGTGTCCAGTGTCTCGCGGACCCGGTCCTCCAATCGACCCCGAGGAGCGATGGCCCAGATCGTCAGGGCGCCCTCGAAGGCGGCGAAGACCGTCGCCGTCAGCTGGGGCGTGACGGGACCGTCGATCTCGCCCGCATCGACCGCCTCGACGAGCAACTCGCCCACGCATCTCTCCATCAGCGTCAACTCCGCGGCGAAGAGAGCCCGCAACTCGTGGTCGTGGGCGTTGTCCACGTAGGCTGAGATGGCGTTCGCCAGTCGCGCCGGTTCGGACAGACCCTCCAATCGGGCAAGAAGAGCCGCCGAGAGAGCCTCGATCGGCGAGTCGTGTGCGGCGCGTGCTGCGGCGAAAGAGGGTTCGACGCCGGTACCCCGGCGCCTCGCCATGTCCAGCAGCAATCCCCTCTTCGAGCCGAAGCGCTGCCGAACCGCGGCCGGGGTTACACCCAGGACCGCGGCCAGCCGCGCGAGTGTCAGGCCGCTCGAACCGTGCTCAGCCAGTACGCCTACGGCGGCCGCGTAGATGGCGTCGTCGCTTACGATTCGAGGCCTGCCCGGTCGGCGCCGCGGCTCGAACCCGGCCGTTTCGTTGGTTGACATTAGTTTATGCCCATGTAGATACTAACGGTCGCTGGCAGAAGGATACACCGCGAGGGCCAGCCGAAGGGAGTGCCGGCGTGTTCGAGTTCTTCAGAGTGTGGCTTCTGGTGCTGGGTTGCGTCATGGCCGCCGCGGGAACCCTCATGGTTCTCATCGTCGGCACTCCCCTGTTCGGCCTCGCCGGTCGGCTGCTCGATCGCCCGTTCTGGCCGGCCGGCCCCGACGAAGCGACGCGCCGATTCGAATCCTGGTCCTACAGCGTCACGTTCGCCACGATGGCGGCCTGGGGGATCTGTGTCTTGCGTTTCTCAGCGCCAACGCGTTCGCCTCGCGCGAGGCCTGGGCGTGGTGGTCCATCGCCGCCAGCGTAGCCCTCTGGTATCCGCTGGACACCGTTCGCTCTCTGTACCACCGCGTCTTCGCCAACGCCGCGCTCAACACCGTCCTGCTCGTGGCTGTGGCGGTGCCATTGGCCATGACCTTCGGAGAGTTCCACTAGGGCAGTCCAGATCCGGCTGAGCTACTTGTCGGCCGGTTCGACGGCCGAGTCGTCCTCGCCCTTGCCGAACGTCATCATCGGAACGAAGGCCGCGGCAATCGCGACGGGGCTGAAGAAGAGGATCCCGATCGAGCCCAGGGCGATCGAAAGCACCACGGCCGCGATCACGGCCACCCAGCGGTCCAGCTTGTGCCGGTCGAGGTTCGACAAGCCGGCCCAGGGAAAGCACAGAGCGGCTGGCAGGATCACCACGATCAACAGGGATCCGACGCTGCCAAGCACCAACCCCACGATGACGGGGCCGCTCATGAGCAGGATCGGCGTGCGAACGTCCAGGATCAGCCAGAACCCGGCCGAAACGAGCGAGAGCAGGCAGATCACGAACAGTAGATCGCCAAGGTCCGCGGGCGTGAGACTGCCCCCAGCGCCCGCTCCAGGCGGGGGTGCCATCCACCAGGCGAAGGCAAGTGCGGCCAGGCCTCCGAGTGAGATGAGCATCCCGGTCAACATGACGCTCTCGTGAGCATGGCCGGCCCGCTCGTTGCCGCGTGGAGCCCGAGGGCCGCCGAGGTCCGGAGCGCTGGTGTCGTCCCGAACCGCCGCGGCGTCTCGGGTCCTCCGGCCACTTGAACGTCATAACGCCTGCCTCCTGCGATATCCGCGGAAGCCGTTACGCGCTCTGGCCGTGCTCCGCGAGCAGTTTCTCGTAGTTGGTCTCGTCCACGCCCGAGTCCACCTGGCTCTTCGAGAGCAGGAGAGGCAGACGGCCCTCGCGGATCGTCTCCTCGGTGATGATGCATTTCCGGATCTCGGCATGGTCCGGAACGTCGTACATCACTTCCAGGAGCGATTCCTCGACGATCGAGCGGAGGGCGCGGGCGCCGGTCTTGCGGGTGATCGCCAGCTCGGCCGAGGCGCGCAGTGCGGCTTCGGTGAAGACCAGCTCCACCTTGTCCAGCGAGAGGAACTTCTGGAACTGGCGGGTGATCGCGTTCTTAGGCTCGGTCAGCACGCGAACGAGATCGTCCGCGGTCAGCGACTGGAGCGTCACCACCACCGGCAGCCGGCCGACGAACTCGGGGATGAGGCCGTACTTGAGCAGGTCCTCCGGCATCAGCCGCTCGAGGATCCGCTCCCGGTCCATGATCGGCATGTGGTTTTCGGCGCCGAAACCCATCGAGCGCTTGCCCACCCGCTCCTCGACGATCTTGTCCAGGCCGTCGAACGCCCCGCCGCAGATGAACAGGATGTTCGTGGTGTCGATCTGGATGAAGTCCTGGTGCGGGTGCTTGCGGCCGCCCTGGGGCGGCACGTTGGCCAGCGTGCCCTCGAGGATCTTGAGGAGCGCCTGCTGGACGCCCTCGCCGGAGACGTCGCGAGTGATCGACGGGTTGTCCGCCTTGCGGGCGATCTTGTCGATCTCGTCGATGTAGATGATGCCGCGCTGGGCGCGGGCGACGTCGAAGTCCGCGGACTGGATCAGCCGCAGGAGGATGTTCTCGACGTCCTCGCCGACGTAGCCCGCCTCGGTAAGCGAAGTCGCGTCCGCGATGCAGAAGGGCACGTCAAGGATCTTGGCCAGGGTCTGGGCCAGCAGCGTCTTGCCCGAGCCGGTTGGGCCGACGAGCAGGATGTTCGACTTCTGGAGCTCGACGTCGTCGATCTGGTGGCCGGCGTTGACGCGCTTGTAGTGATTGTGAACGGCTACCGAGAGAACCTTCTTGGGCTTGTCCTGGCTGATGACGTACTGGTCAAGGGCAAGCTTGATGGCGCGCGGATTCGGCAGCTTGGCGACCTGCGGTTTTGCCCGCGGCGCCTCGAGCATCTCCTCTTCGATGATCTCCTGGCAGAGGTTGATGCACTCGTCGCAGATATAGACGCCCTGGCCCGCAATGAGCTTGCGAACCTGCTCCTGGCTCTTGCCGCAGAAACTGCAGCGGTACGGAACCTTGGGGCCGCTCTTGGTCGTCGTCACGCGCTTTGACCCATTCTTCGAGCCCGCTCCTCTACCTGTTACTCGGCAGCTGCCGCGGGCTCGTCAGCCGGAGCTGCATTGCCATTGGACGTTCCACCGTTGTCACCCGCGCCGGTCCCGTCGCCAACGTTGCTCGTCAGCGGAGTACCGATCGAAGAGTAGACCGAGTCGATTATGCCGTACTCCTTGGCATCGATTGGAGACATGAAGTAGTCCCGGGAGGTATCGGCAACTATCTTCTCGATCGGTTGGTTGCAATGGCGGCTCAGGATCTCGTGATTTGTGTTGACAAGAGTCTCCATCTCCTTGACCTGAATCATCACGTCAGGAGTGTTGCCCCGGAAGCCGCCCGAACCCTGATGGATCATGATCCGGCTATGGGGCAGGGCGTAGCGCTTTCCGGCCGCGCCCGCGGACAGTAGCACCGCGGCCATGCTCGCCGCCATTCCGATGCAGATAGTGCTCACGGGTGCGCGAACGTACTGCATCGTGTCGTAGATGGCGAGGCCGGACGTGATGACGCCGCCGGGCGAGTTGATGTAGAGGCTGATGTCCCGCTCGGGGTCCTCGGCGTCGAGGAAGAGGAGCTGGGCGATCACGAGGTTGGCGACGTTGTCCTCGATCGCGTCGCCCAGGAAGATGATCCGCTCGCGAAGCAGTCGCGAGTAGATGTCGTAGGCGCGTTCGCCACGGCTCGAGGACTCGATCACCATCGGCACGAGCATCTGATCGTCTCCTCTGTCTCTGTCCTGGGCGCGTGCTTCGCGTGAGCCCGGCGTTTGAGCGCCGAGCGGGCGGCGATCAGGCGCCGGTAGTCTCGGGTGTCAGTGCGCCGACGTCGGTGGCTCCGATCGAGGCGGCGGCTTCGGCCGTTGAGCTCGCCACCGGCGAGCTGTCGTCGTTGTCTTCAAGATGGGGCAGCCGGGGCGCGTCCGGATGGGCGTCGAGCCACTCGTCGATGAGCTGCTCCACGGTCCGAGAACGCCGGAAGGTGCTTCTGATGTAGTTTCGGCCGCGCTCCGATTCGAAGTAGCGAATCAGGTTTGGGCTGTCCGCGTAGCGGGACCGGGCCCGATCGATCTCGGCCTGGATGTCCGGTTCGGGGACTTCCACGCCCTTTGCCTTGGCCACTTCGGTCAGGACCAGGAGCGTCTTGACCCGCTTCTCGGCCTGCGGCCTGAACTCCGCGTGGAGGTCTTCGTCGGTCTTCTTGACGACGCTGAGATACGCCTCTTCGCCGATGCCCTGCCGGGCGAGAGCGGATCGCAGCTCGTCGTGCATGACTTCGACTTCCTGCTCGATCAGGACTTCGGGCAGCTCCACCGTGGCATTGGCGGTGGCGTAGTCGATGATCTTGTCCGCGAATTCGTGGCGGGCGTGGTCGAGGGCGTTGGCCTCGAGCCGCTTGCGGAGCTCGACGTTGACCTCGTCCATGCTCTCGAACTTGCCGATCAGGCGGGCGAAGTCGTCGTTGACCTCGGGCAGGGCCTTGTGGCGCAGCTCCTTGAGCGTCACGACGAAATGGGCGACCTGCCCTCGCAGTGACTCTTCCTGGTATTCCTCGGGGAAGGTGATGTCGAACTCGCGGGTATCGCCCTTGACGGCGCCCAGGAGGTTGTCCTCGAAGCCCGGGATCAGTCGGTCCTCGCCGATGATCAGCGGCATGCGCTCCGAGGCGCCGCCCGGGAACTCCACGCCGTCGCGAGTTCCGGTGAAGCCGATTACCGCGTAGTCGCCCTTCTCCGCCCCGCGGCCCTCGACCGGCTTGAGCTCCGAGTGAGCGTCGCGCAGCTCGTCGACGACCTGCTCGACCATGAGCTGGTCCACGGGCTTGATCTCCGGCGCGAAGCCGAAGTTCTCGTAGTCGCCGAGCTTGACTTCCGGGCGGACCTGGATGGTGGCCTTGAACAGGAGGGGCTTGCTCTCTTCCGCCTGGGTGACCTCGACCTCGGGCGTGGTGAGCGGGACGATGTCCTGCTCCTTCATCGCTTCGCGGAAGGCATCCTCGACCAGGTGATCGACGGCTTCATCGAGAACCGCCGTCGCGCCGAGCATGCGCTCGAGCATGAACCGGGGCGCCTTGCCCGGCCGGAACCCGGGGACGCGGGTCTGGCGGGATAGGCGGCCCACGGCCTGGTCGATCGCCTTGGAGAGGCGTTCGGGGGGAACCTCGAACTCGAGCTGGAGGCGTGACTGTGGAAGGGGGGTGTTGGTCGTCTGCATCGCCCGAGGATTATAGGGGCCGGTGCGGCCCGGGGCCGGTGAGTGGCGCGAGGCGCCCGCTGGGGTGTCGCCGTCCGGCAACACCGATATCGGAGATGACCCTGGTGGGCGAGGCGGGACTCGAACCCGCATGCCGTTTCCGGCACCAGCTCCTAAGGCTGGCGCGTCTGCCGTTTCGCCACTCGCCCGCGGTCCAAGAGTCTAGCCGCCGGCCCGGGCTCGCGACAGGCGCCGCGACGTGTCGACGCCGCTCGACTATCCGCGCCGACCGGGCTTGCGCATGAAACGCCGGCCCTTCGGCCGAGCGGAAGACAAGCTGTCCGAGGTGTCGCCGCTCTTGCGGGCCTCGCGCCGATTCTTGATCCGGTCCATCACTTCGCTGAAGCCAGGTTCTTCGGGTTTGAAGAGCTCCGCCGCCAATCGCTTGCCGGCCTCCACGGACACGGGCCTCAGCAGGCTGCCGCCCAACTCCGACACCGTTCCCCGAAGGTCCCGGGCATCTCGGACCGGCTTGTTCTTCTCGAGGTAGTCCAGGAACTCGCGCTCGATGACGCCCCGGACGCGGTCCCCGTCGGAGCCGAGTGAACGGAGAGCCTTGTCGATCTGCTGCGGCAGCATCGACTTGGGCAGCTCCGCCTGGGGTCCGAAGATGGCGCGCCTCGCGGCCCTGTACGTCCTCTTCGGCCCGCCGAGCGCAAGGAACGCCGTCCCCGCCGCGAGCGCGGCGGTCTTGCCCGGCGACTTCTTGACCTTTGCCTTTATGTCGATCGCCGAGCGCCCGGCGGCTTCGAGCCGGGTGGTCTCGTCGAGAAGAGCCTGGCGTCGGGCTACGACTTCGGCCCGAGCGGCAGCTGTGCTCGCACCCACTCGATGGTCTCCTTGGTGGTCTCGATTGTCTGGTCGGGCATGAAGCGCTCGCGCAGCTTCTTGGTATCGATCCCCTGGCGGAACAGCAGGACGGCGGCGGTTATCGGCCAGATGAGGAGCAGGATCGCGATCCCGATCGCGATGGCGACGCGGGGGCCCGGACCTGCCGAGGCGAGCCAACCGAGGAGCGCGCCGACGATGACTCCGGCGATGGCCGCCGCGCTGGCGATCGAGCGGCCGAAGTTCGAGCCGAGCAGGGCCGCCACGATTCCCAGGAGCACGGCGCCCGACGCGATCGCGACCCATGGCTGAGCGGGCAGGCTCGTGTTGTTGCGACTGACGGCGGCCCAGTCGATGGCCAGCAGGCCACCGGCGACGAGAGCCACGCCCAGGGCGATCAGGAAGGCCGTGGTCGCCCTGCCCGCTCCGAGCTCGAAGATCGCGAGAATGAGGACCGCCGCGACGGCAATCAGCAGTTCCGAGCCCAGCAGAACGCCCCAGCCCATCGAGCCGAAGAGCGTCTCGCCGAGAAACAGCAACAGGCCGACGAAGATGAGCATGGCCGTCAGGAAGAGGAGCAGCAGAGCCACTCCGGCAAGGCCGGCTATGCGTTTGAGCTGGTCCGCGATTTCGGAGAACTCGGCTTTCGCGAGCGCGACGTGCGACCCGATCAGGGCAAAGAGAGCCTTGCGCGTTCGACCGAGTTGCTCGCGGAGTCCCGGCGCCGGCTCGTTCGCCGGGCCGGTGCCGCCGGCGGATCCAGTCTCGGATTCCGGCATGGAGGAGGACCGGTCAGTCAAAGGACCTCCTTCGGGTAGGTTTCAGACAGCAGCGGGATCATAACAGCGGGGAGGGCCGGCGCGACACCGCGGTCTCGTCTCGGCGCCTCGGAGGCTCGCTCGGGCCGATCCACCTACACTCCGCCCATGAGCCCATCGAGCCAAACGAGCCGGCAGACCGCGCCCGATTCGTCACCGGAACGCGCGCGGCCGATCAAGACCGCCGTCCTCCTGGCCGTGGGCAGCGAGCTGACGACGGGCGAGACGCGAGATACCAACAGCGGCGACCTTGCCCGCCTCCTGAGCCAGGCGGGCGTGACCGTGGCCTGGACCGCCGCGCTACCGGACGTGCTCCCGACGGTGGTAGCGGCGCTGAAGCGCGCCCTGGACGAAGCCGATCTGGTCGTGACGACCGGCGGGCTCGGGCCCACGCCCGACGATCTCACCCGGGAATCGATCGCGGCGGTATGCGGCGAGGAACCCAGCGGTCGACCCGGAGCTGGAGCGCTGGGTCCGCCACCTCTTCGAGCGGCGCGGCGCCCCCTTCCACGAGACGAACATCAAGCAGGCCTGGCTGATCCCCTCATCCGCGGCGATCCCCAACGACCGGGGCACGGCGCCGGGCTGGTGGGTGGACCGTCCGGACGGGCGAGTGATCGTGGCCCTGCCGGGGCCGCCTCGCGAGATGGAGGCGATGTGGCGGCAAGGAGTCATGCCACGACTCAGCGCCCGGGGCCTTGGCCAGGAGCGGGTAACCCGAACCTACCGCCTGACGGGCATCGGCGAATCGGCGGTCGCGGCCGCGCTGGGCGAGCCGCTCCTGCGGGCATCGAATCCCGTGGTCGCCACCTACGCTCGAAACGACGCCGTAGACGTGCGGATCTCGGCCGTGGCCGAAGAGGATCGCTCTCCGGAGGAGCTCGTGAGCGGTTGCCGAGCGGGCGGTCCTGGACGCCATCGGCGGCTACGTCTGGGGCCGCGACGACGACACGTGGCCGGTGGCCATCGGCCGCGAGATGACGCCCCTCGGGTGGTCCGTGGCTCTCGTGGAGATCGGGACCGGCGGAGCGGCCGCGCGTCTGCTCGGCGATGCCGGCTGGCTGCGATCGGCCCGCCTCATCGCCGAGGATCAAACCGCCTCGCTTGCCGATGTGGCCGGCGAGGAGCGCGTCGAGTCGAACGCGGACGTCGGTCTGGCCGTTCGGGCCGTCGAAACCGGCGAGGACACGTCCGTCGAGCTTGCCGCGGTCGGTCCCTTCGGTTCTGCCGAATTGCGTCAGGTCGCCTTCCTTGGCGGATCGGAGAGCCGTCGACGAGCCGGCATCTTCGCGGCCGCGTTTCTCTTCCGGATCGTCCGAGGAGGCATCGAGGGCCAAAGGCTGAGCGGGACGCGGTCGCTCGACGGACAATGAGGGCGCCAATGAGCGCGGTCTCGCGAAGGAGCTGCTGATGTCCACGATCGAAAAGGTGAGCCCCGCCGATCTGGCCCGGCTGCCGCTGTTCGCCGGGCTCGACGCGGCGGCCCTCGACTCGCTCGCTGCCAGGTCCGTGCGCCGCCATCTCACCGACGGCGAGACCCTCGTGGAAATGGGCTCCCCTATCTCCGAGGTGCACTGGCTCGAAGGCGGCCAGCTCGGGCTGCGCGTCCGGCACGAGCACCGCTGGGTCCTCGTCTCCACGCTCCACGCCGGAGACCTGCTCGGTTGGTCCGCCCTGCGGGAAGTGCCCACGGCGCTATCCACGGCCCGGGCGATAGGACCGGCCGTCCTTGTCTCGGTGCCTGCCGACGCCCTGCTGGTGCTGCTGACGGGTGGCTCGGCTCGCTCGGAGCTGCTCCTGCGGCGGTTGTTCGGGTTCGCAACCCTGCACCTCGACGAGAGCCGAGCCCAGGTCCTCCAGCTCGGCCGCGAGGGCGTCATCTCCGCGGGCTGACCGCCGCCGCCTTCCCCGACGTCGCCTACCGGTGCGAGCGGGCGGCGAGCTGTTCCAGGTTCGGGATGACGATGCCGTCCGGCTCGAGACGGACCAGCTTCTCGTCGGCGAACTCGCCGAGCAGCTTGTTCACGCTCTGCCGTGTGGCGCCGATCATCGAAGCCAGATCTCCCTGCGTGGGCGGCCCTTCCAGACGAATCGAGCCGTCCGGCAGCCGCTCGCCTCGCGCCTCGGCCAGCCGGACGAGCCTGGAAGCCAGCCGCCCCGTGAGATCCAGGAAGTGAAGGTCCGCGACGTGCGTGGTCAGCCGGCGGACCTCCCTGGCAAGTTGCGCGAGCAGGGCATTTCGAAGCGCTTCATCCGTGGCGAGCAGTGAGACGAATTGCGCTCGCGGCAGCGTGAGCGCCTCTACCGGCTCGATGGCGATCGCGCTCGCGGAACGGGGCGCTCCGTCGAGGAGCGACAACTCGCCCAGAGAGTCCCCTCGGCCGAGCGTGGCCAGGATCGCCTCTTCGCCCTCGTCGGAGGGGACGACGACCTTGACGGAGCCCGAGGCGACGATGAAGAGGGCGTCGCCGGGATCGCCTTCGTGGAACAGGACTTCGCCGCGCCGGAACTTGCGCGACCGGAGCGTCCGCGATATCGCCCCCAGCGACTCCGGGCTCATGCTCGCGAACAGGCGGCATCTGGCCAATGCGTCGGTCGCGAAAGACGGCTGCATCACGACGACATCCTAGCGAGGCTCGGCGGGCCGCCGGATGGGTCGCCCGCGCGTCAGATGCCGGGCCACTGGCGGGCGACCCGCTCAGCGGCGACTCGGGCGATCCCGGCTCGATCTAGGATTGGACCATGCCATACGTGGAACCGGAGACATCGCCGTCGCACGGCACCCGCCCCGGCCGCCTGATCCTCGCCGGCCTCGGCGGCGTGATCGTCGCCGGCCTGGCCGTCGGCGTCCTGGCCATGGCCTTCGCCGGAGGTGGGACCTCCGCGGCGACGCCGACACCGGCCTCGACCAACCTCGCCCCGGCAAGCTCCACGCCGGCCCCTGTGCCGACGGCCAACGTTTCAGCCTCCGGTCCTCGCCGCGGCGCCGTCCCCCACGCGGTCGCCCGATCCCACCCCCTCGCCTACCCCGAGCCCTCCCCCGCTGCCCGGCATGCTTGCGGCCATCGGCGACTCCTACACCCAGGCCTACAGCACCTCGCCGTCCGATCTCCGCGATCACCCGCAGTATTCCTGGGTTGTAGGGACGGCCAAGAACGACGGCATCACCAGCCTTCTGGAGCACTTCCGGGCCCTCGGCGGTTCGCCGGTCGTCGTGGACGCCGCGACCTCGGGAAAGAAGATGAACGACGCCCAGCGCCAGGCGGAGGCGGTCGTGGCCGCGGCCCAGAACCTGGACCCGGGCAAGACGGTGTACGTCGTCTTCGAGCTGGGCACCAACGACCTGTGCGACGACCCGAAGACGAGCCTGACCGAGTTCACGGACCAGGCCCGCACGGCGGTCGGCATCCTGAGGGTCGGACTTCCGCCGGGCAGCCGGCTGCTGATGGACCCGCTGCCCGACTTCAGCCATTTCCGGGCCATCACCCAGGCCGATCCAACCGCCAGGAAGGCATTCACGCTTTACCAGAACTCGCGGCGATGCGCCCCGTTCCTTGGCTCCGGGAGTCCCGTCTCCATTCCGGACGCCGAGAAGATCCTGAGCGACTACGACGGCGCGCTCGAGACGGTCTGCGGCGAAGTGAACGCGGTCACGGGCGCTCTGGCCAATCTCCACTGCACCTACAACGAGGAGCTGCTTTCGGATCGGGACTTCAAGATCGGGGACCTGAGCACGGTGGACTACTTCCACCCGTCCAAGAGCGGTCAGGCCAAGATGGCGGCCGCCGCCTGGCGGGCAGACGCATGGGCCAATGCGACGGCCAGTTCTCATGGCGGCGTCTTCGCGGCTCTCGCTCTGGCGCCGGCGCCCGCGGTCGCAGCCCTGAAGAGACGCCGGCGCTGGCGACCCGCGGCCGGGCTTAGGGCCGCGCCGGCGCGCCCCGAGCCGACCGCCCGTCGGGCGCGCCGCGCCGCCAACCGCGGTCAAGGCGCGGTGGCCGTTCCCGTGACTACCCGGAGGCCGCCCATCAGATGTCGGAGGCCGTCCGCTTCCTCCTCCGCGCCCACCGCGAGCGCCTCGCGCAGGGCCCGCTCCAGGAGTGGCATGGCTCGTTCGGCGTCGCCGGCCGCCGCCCGGTGGCGTCCCAGGTCGCCGGCTTCGATGGGCGTCCCGTGGCTTCGAACCAGTCCGCGAGAGCCTCGTGGAGCTGGTGGCGGCGGTCGTTGAGGAGGCGTCCGTAGGCGGCGTCGAGGAAGAGCTGATGCCTGAAGTGCCAGGTCCCAGCGGTTGGATCGGCGTGATCCGTGCGTGACAGGAAGCCCGAGTCGGCCAGCGCCTCCATGTCCCGCGGCGCCGGTGCATCGCCCTGAAGGACGGACAGGAGTTCGTCGGAGAAGTCCATGCCCACGACCGAGGCGGCTTCGAGAATCGACCGCTCGGAAGCCGGAAGTGCGTCGATGCGGGCGCCGAGCAGCGCCCTGCAGGCTCAGCGGCACGCTCCGACGGGCCGCCCCGGATTCGATGCGGACGCAGTCGCCCGTCTTTTCGAGGTGTCCCGAGTCGCGCAGCGTCCGCACGATCTCGCCGACGAACAGGGCGTTGCCCGAGGTCCGCTGGTACAGCCAGCGAGCGGACTCGGCCACGAAGCCCGCGCCGCCTGCGACTGCCGAACCCAGTTCTTCAGTGGCCGTCTGATCCAGCCCCGCCGAGATCGATCACCTCGACGTGTGGCAGATCCAGCCAGGCGGGCTCGGCGGGATACCGCGAACCCGAGAGCACCACGATCGGCAGGTCCGCGGCGAGCTTGATCATGTACTCCATCAGCTGGCCGCTCGATGGGTCGATCCAGTGGTAGTCGTCCACGACGATGCACCGCGGCTCGTTGGCCACGAGCTGCCTGACCCAAACGTCCGTGGCGAGTCGAAGCCCGAGCTGGACCTCGTGGGGCGCGACGAGTCCCAGAAGGCCCGTCTCCCACCCTTCCTCGGGCAGGAGCAGCATGTTCGAGTCTCTGGCCAGGACGGCGACCGCGCCGAGCATGAGTCGCGCGCTTTCGGCATCGACGACGGGAACGCTGGGCCCGAAGAGCATTTCGCGTCCGGCGACGCCGGCCGTGACGCCCTGCTCGTCGGCGATCCAGTCGGCCATCTTGCGGACAGCCCCGTAGGGCGAGGCCATGCCGTGGGGTGTGTTGTCGAGCCAGATCCAGCCGAAGCCGGCCTGGCGCGGCATCCGCCTCCATCTCGCAGAGCAGCCGCGACTTCCCTACTCCGGCCTCGCCTCGGACGAGAACCGCCGCGCCCTTGCCGGTGGCGGCGGTTCGTGCCAGGACCTCTCGAAGGCGGGCCTGCTCGCTCGTCCGGCCGACCATGGGCGTCAGCCGGCGGCAGACCTGGGTGCACGAGCCGGCGCTCTCCTCGGAGGCGATGGACCAGCACGGGCTTGCGCTGCCCCCGCAGGACCTTCTCGCCCAGATGTTCGACGCCGATGCGCGGCTCCGCGGCCACGTTCGTGGCGTCGTCCATCAGGATCTCGTTCGGCTCGGCGAGCTGCTGGAGGCGCGCCGCCGTGGTCATCGGATCGCCGGTGAGGGCAATGGAGCGGTTGCCCGCGACTTCGCGCAGGGCCGCCACCACCTCGCCCGTCGCGATCCCGATCCGCAGTACCACGGGCTGGCTGTCGGCGGTCACGTAGCGGGTCAGGCAGGACTGCATCTCGAGGGCGCACAGACAGGCGCGCAGGGCATCGTCGTCGTGGGCGACCGGGGTTCCGAAGACCGCCAGCACGGCGTCGCCGATGAACTTCTCGAGCGTTCCGCCGAAGCGGACGACGGCCTCGCCGAGCAGCGCCAGCGCGCCGTCGACCCGGGCTCGAACCTCCTCCGGATCCAGCTCGTCGACCAGACGGGTGTAGCCGACCATGTCCGCGAAGAGCGCGGTAATTACTCGGCGATCGCCGATGCGAAGCCCTTCGGAGAGGCCTTCGAGGCGGCGGCCGCAGTAGTGGCAGAAGCGGGCGCCGGCGGTTCGTGGTCGTACCGCAATCGGGACAAGGCACGGGAAACCTCCTGCCCGAATGGTACGTCCTTGCGCGGGTCAAATTGCATTGAACTCGACGCAGCGAAGTCGAGTGGACCGAAGCGCCCGGCGTCCGGCGTCCGGCCGCGTGCGGTCGCGTCGGGCCGCGTCCGCGCGACGCCCCAGTCGACGGCCTAGCTGATCGTCAGGACCGGCTGCTGGCGGACGGCCTGGATGCTGACCTTGCCCGCGATGGCCCGCGCCACGTGCTCCAGCGCCGCCGCGGCGGGCCCCGGCTGCGTCTGAGCCACAGCCGGAACGCCGACGTCGGCTCCCTGCCGAACCGTGACGTCGAGTGGCACGCCGCCGAGGAAGTCGATGCCATTCTCGGCCGCGTATCGCTCGCCGCCGCCCCGGCCGAAGATGTCGGTCACTTCGCCGCAGTGGGAGCAGACGAAGCCGGACATGTTCTCGACGAGTCCCAGGATCGGGCACGCTGACGCGCTTGAACATCGCCAGCGCCTTCGCCACGTCCGCGAGAGCCACTTCCTGCGGCGTCGTCACGAGCACCGCGCCGGTGAGCGGCACGGACTGGGCGAGCGTGAGCTGCGCGTCGGAGGTGCCGGGCGGCAGATCCACGACGAGGTAGTCCAGGTCTCCCCACTCCACGTCGCGCAGGAACTGCTGGATCGCGCCGCCTACCAGCGGACCTCGCCACACGACCGGCTGGCCTTCGGGCAGGAAGAACTGGATCGAGATGACCTTGACGCCGTGGGCTTCGATCGGGGTGATCTTGCCGTTCGGGCTCGCGACCGGCTGACCCTCGGCGCCGATCATCATCGGGATGTTCGGGCCGGTGATGTCCGCGTCGAGAAGCCCGACCGACGCGCCGGCCTTCGCCAGTGCGACGGCCAGGTTGACGCTGATCGTCGTCTTGCCGACGCCGCCCTTGCCGGACGCGACCGCGACGATGTTCTTGACGCCGGGCAGCATCTGAGGAGCGCGTCGGTGTCGAGCGGCGCACGGTCGCGCCCCAGGCGACCACGATCTCCGTGACGCCGATGGGCCGCAGGGCCGCCTCCACCCGCGCCTCGATCTCGTCCTTGAGCGGGCAGGCCGGGGTGGTCAGCTCGATGGTGAGACGACCTTCGTGCCCTCGACGACGAGGTCCTTGACCATGTTCCGGGAGACCAGATCGCCCCCCAGCTCGGGCTCCTGGACGGTCGCCAGGGCCTTGAGGACGGCGTCTTCGGTCAGGGTCGGCATGGTGGGATGGTTCCTCGGTTGGGCGTCGGATGGTGGCGTCAGTGGGGACGGCGGTTGGTCAATATCCTACGAGATTGGTCGGAGTTGCGCCGCAGGGCGGCTCGGTGGCCCCATCGTCACTGGACGCAGAACTCGTTGCCCTCGGGGTCGTTCATCCGGACCCAGAACTCGCCGCCCTGGTCGATCGCGCCGCGACGGTCGTCGGCGCCGAGGGCCTTCAGCCGCGCGACCTCGGTCAAGATCTGCCGCTTGCGTTCTTCGAGCGGAACGCTCCGGCCGCCGCTCACGTTCAGATCCATGTGGACGCGATTCTTGGCGACCTTGCCCTCGGGAACCTTCTGGAAGAAGAGGCGCGGGCCCGTGGCCGGCCGGATCCTCGACGGACGGCGGCGTCGTTCCAGTGCTCCTCCGGGATCCCCTGCTCGCGGGCCCAGTCCTCCCAGGTCGCGTGGCCCTCCGGCGGCTGCTCGACGACGTAGTGCAGCGCGGCGGCCCAGAACTCGGCCTGCCGGCCGGATCGTGGCAGTCGAACGTCACCTGGAACGAAGTCGCCATCGATGAACCTCCAGAACCGATTGCCGACGGACTGACTCAGCAGTCGCCAGCCGTGGTGCAGCTCGAGGCCGCCGGCCGTCGTCGCGTCGCGTGCGAGCGGCGACGTCTGCGGCCGGACGGCGCTCGCGCCGCGGCGTCGCGCGCGGCGACCTCGAACGCGTTGTCCCAGTAAGGCCTTCCGGCCGCGCAAGAACGCCAGCGCGGACGAGACGAAGTAGGCGGGCAGATAGAGCGGCCCGAATCGCTGCCACTGGCGGATGTGCTCGCATTCGTGGGCCAAGGTCTCCGGATCGAGCGCGGCTCCGGGCGAAGACGTAGCGGCCGAGCGTCTGGGCCTGGTCGGGATCAGGTGGAGCGCGGAAATAGCGATCGATTCGCTCGTCCTCGACCACGAAAGCCGTCACGTCGCCCGCGTCGTGGACCCGAGTGTGTCGCCTCGATGCCGCAGCCGCGCATCACGGTCAACCCGAGGAGATCGCCGGGCAGCGTCCGCCACCAATCGCGAAGCCGGCCGGCCGACGGCCCGGCGCGTGCAGCGCGAGCGTCGTCGATGACGCCGGCCAGCGAAGATCAGCCGAATCCCGCGGCCGGCCCGTCTAAGCGCCTCGCCGATCGGCCACGATGCGGCCGCCCTGGATCACCAGGACGATCCGCGCCGGATCGCGCCAGAGCTCCGGCTCGGCGAGCGGGATCGCCCGACACGGCGATCAGGTCCGCCTGCTTGCCCGGCTCCAGCGTGCCGACGATGGTCCGCGATGCCCAGGAGCTTCGCGGCTTCGTTGGTGGCGGCCTGGATCGCCCGGAACGGCCCGAGCCCGAACTGGGACATGTAGGCCAGCTCGGCCGGCGGATACAGGCCGGCGAAGCTGTCCGTGCCCATGACCACCCGGACGCCGCGCTCGACGGCGTGGCGGAAGTTGGCCTGCTGGCGGTCGAACAGGTAACGCATCTTCTCGATCGCCCAGGGCGGGACGTCGCCGCGCGCCACCCGGTCCTCGTCCATCAGGGCGAAGTTGATGTTGAAAGTCGGCACGAGCGGCACGTCGCGCTCGAGCATCAGGTCGATGCCCTCGTCGTCGATCAGATCGCCGTGCTCGATGCTCGTGATGCCGGCCCGCAGCGCGTTCTTGATCCCGGCCGTGCCTTCGGCGTGGGCGAGCGTGCCCCTGATGCCGGCCGCCCTGCGCCTCCTCGACGATGGCCCGGATCTCCTCGACCGTGAACTGGCTGGCGTCCGGGCTGTCCGCGGCCGACAGCACGCCGCCCGTGGCCATGACCTTGATCCAGTCGGCGCCGGCCCGGATCTGCAGCCGAGTGGCCCGTCGAACCGCGTCCGACGCCGTCGGCGATGCCCGGCGGCAGGTCGCTGACCTCGGTCTCGAGGATGGCGCCGGACGGCGTCCAGCCGTCGCCGTGGCCGCCGGTCTGGGACAGCGGCCGGCAGCTGACCTGGGTTCGCGGCCCCGGGAAGGCGCCGCTGGCGAAGGCGCGCTTGATCCCGGCCGGCGTGTAGCCCGCGTCGCGGACGGTCGTCACGCCGCGCTTCGAGGAACTCGCGGCCGCTCTGGAGCGCCCGGACGACCAGGTCCGTGGCGGAACGCTGGACCTGCTCGGCGACGGGCTCCAGGCGCAGGCTCAGGTGGACGTGGCAGTCGATGATCCCGGGCAGGAGCGTCAGGCCGGTCAGGTCGATCCGCTCGGTCGCCTCGGCGGAGCGGCGGTCGCCTGCGGGACCGGCCGCGGCGATGCGGCCGGCAGCGTCGATGGCGAGCGCGCCGATGGCCGCGTCCGGGGACCGGCCGTCGAGCAGCCGCGCACCGACCAGGACCGACGGGTGAATCGGTGCGGGCATTCGAGAGCCTCCGAGTTGTGCTGGAGCGTCAGACCTGGCCGGCAGCGCCGGATCGCCGAGCGGCGGATCCGCGCGGACGCGGCGTCAGCGCAGTCGCAACCTCGGTCATCCGGGCGGATCCGGTCGGGAGCCGCCGTGTCGGACGGGGGCTGGACACCGAACCGGATCGCGACGCGGGCCCAATCCGGGTCTGACATCGGCCAGCTCCGCGGTCGTCCCGTCGCCAGCCGCTCTCGACGATCGACGCCGTCTTCGCCGAGCACGAGCTTGCCGCCGTCCGCGATGTCGATCTCGTGATGCTTGAAACGATGGCCGCTCGCGGACTGGCGCGATTGCTTATTCGGACGAGCCACTACGCTCCCTTGACTGGCGGCTTGCTCGCCGGCTTCGGCTTCTTGACCTTCGGCGGCCGCTTGGGAGTCTTGTCGCCCACAGATTGCCTCCGATCTTGTGCTTCGATTGGGCGCCGCCTGGCTCGAGGGCTACGGCGTCGGTAACGGAGATACTAGCGCCGGTCCGGCTCGAACCCGGCCGTCGGCGGCCGCCGAGGAGCGCAGCTCGGATCGACGCTCACCGCCGAGCCAGCCTCTTCAGCAGCTCTCGTGGATCAGAGCCGTTTGTGGCCACCGCGGACGCGCCGTCGATGCGCCTCTCGCCCTTTGCCGTCGTGAAGCGGCCGCCGGCCTCTTCGACGATGAGCAGCGGCGCGGCCCAGTCCCACGGATGCGCGCCGGTCTCGATCATGGCCTCGGCCGCGCCCTCGGCCACGAGCATGTATCCCCAGAAATCGCCGAAGCCGCGTTCGCGCCACGCTTCGGCGAGGGTCCTGTCCAGCCCGGGCATCTCGCCGCTGCGCATGTCCACCGTCCTGCTGCCGTAGACGAGCTGCGGCCTCGTCGATCCTGGCCACGCCGCTCACCTGAAGCCGGACCGCGTCCTGCACTCCGGCGGCTCCGGCGCGCCAGGCTCCCCCGCCCCGCCAGGCCAGCCAACGGCTCCGCAGCGCCGGGGCGCTGACCACGCGCGACCTGGATCTCGCCGTCCACGGCCGCGGCCAGGAGCGTCGCGAAGACGGGCACGCCACGCACGAAGTTGTGGGTGGCGTCGATCGGGTCGACGTACCAGGTCAGGCCGCCGGCGCGCCGGCTTCCTCGGTCCCCTCCTCCTCGCCGACGATGCCGCAGTCGGGGAACTCGCGGCGGAGCGTCTCGCGGGCCATCCGCTCGATCGCCTGGTCGATCTCGGTCACGAGGCTCTTGTCGGGCTTGGTCTCGACTCTGACGTCCTGCCGGAAACCCGCCATGGCGAGGCGGTCGGCCTCGTCGGCGATGCTCAGCGCGACGCTTCGCCAGCGAAGCAGTTCTACCTTGGATGCCTGCGCTTCAGTCATGCGAGGATCGTAGCGGAGCGCTCGGCAGCCTGCCTCGCCCGTCCGAGAAGATGGCGTCGGCCAAGACACGGCGAGACACTCGGGCGATCGCTTCGACGCCGACTCGCGAAGCCGCGAGCCGACGACCTCGTCTCAGGCCCCGGGCCTGTTCACGTCAGAACAGGACTAGGCGCGCTCTCAGACGTCGACGCCTGGCCGTAGCGCCCGTACTGCGACGGCCGCCGTCGCCAGGTGCGCGGCGGGGAAGTCCCGAAGACTACTGAAGCCGAAAGTCCGTGTCGTCCCCGGCGGCAGCAGCTCGCTTCTCCTGCTCGAGTGCGGCTTCACGGGCGCGATTCCTCTTGCCGAGGTTCGTCAATGGCCGCCACGTCAGGATCAGAGACCACCGCCGCGTAGACCACCACGCCCCCGATCGAGAACAGGTAGGCCATCGCCAGGAGACCCCAGCGCGGCCGCCGCCGCGAGGCCCAGACAGCCCTTCCTGCCGGGAAGCGGCAGTTGTCGGCCACCGAAGAAGGGCCTTCGGCCCCGGTAGCCCACATCGTGTCCACCCTCGCGACGGTTGTGCCGCAGGCGCATCCATCCTAGCCACGGGTCGTCAGCCAAGCCAGGGTCCGAATCCGAAAGGCGCCCCGGAGGGCGCCTTTCGAGTTTCTGCGAGTGTCGGCTACCTGGCCGCGGCCGCGCCTTGAGGGCTTCCGGCATCGGCTTGTGGTACTCGACCGGCTTGACGTACTTCTCGACGAGTGCGCGGCTCCCGGGGGTGCCGAGCTGCTTGAAGAGGAAGTCAACCTTGGCGGCCTGCGAGGCGAGGATTTCGTCCTTGGTCGCGAGGTCCCAGAGCTGGCGCTTGAACGGGCCGATCGCCTTCTTGCGCGAGGTGTAGACGAACTGGATGTCCGTCTGGCCGGGCTTGCGCTCGTCGGCGGCGTTCTCGAAGCACCACTTCTCGATTTCCTTGTGGAGCTCGGCCGGGAAGGCCGGATGCTCGTACAGGGCGTTCTGGAAGCCGGTGGCGAGGTGGATCTCGGCGCATCCCGTGGCCGGGAACTTGTGGAACATGTCGTCCGGCAGCGTGCTCGCGCCATGCTGGACGGCGCCCGAGAGGCCGTATTCGCGGGCAACGCTCGAGAGCTCGGTCAGGACGCCGAAGTCGAGCGCGACTTCGGCGACGCCGCCGTCCGCGAGCGGGGTTCCGCCGTGGCTCGTGCCGGTCTGGACCGAGACCTTCGAGAGGCCGATGGCACCGCTGGCGCGGGCATCGAGCTCGCGGCGGTAGCCGTCGAGATAGGCCTTGAGCTCGTCCGGCGTGGAGTTCTTCTTGCCGACTTCGCCGATCTCGCCGCCGACGCTGACGGTCACGCCGTCAACCTCGAGCGAGCGGATGAGGGCCGTCAGCTCGGCCGCCCGCATGTAGTTCTGGTGCTGCTGGGCGTCGAGCGTCTCGGGGCCCAGGTCCACGAGCGTCGAGCTGTCGATGTCGATGTTCCGGTAGCCGGCGGCGATGGCGTCGCGGCAGGCCTTGCGGATCTCTTCGGTGACCTTCTCGGCGTCCGCGGCGTACTTCTTGGCGTTGAACTGGTAGTGGTCGCCCTGGATGAAGACCGGGCCCTTCCAGCCGGCGGCGATGGCGCCGGCGAGGACGCTGGTGGCGTACTCGAAGACTCGCTGGTAGGTGTAGGTCTGCTCGGAGCGGGCCAGCTCGAAGATGACCGCGGCGCTGTCGTTCTTCTTGGCCGTCTCGAGGATGACGCGGGCCATGTCGAACGTCTGGGCGCGGAGGTTGATGGCCGGAACGGTCATGCCCTCGTACTCGCCGCGCGAACGGGCCTTGTAGAGGTCCTGGATGCTCGCCGAGCGCGCCCCGACGGCCTGGCTGGCCTCCCAGACGATCCAGCGAGCGGCCTCGACGGTGGCCTCGTCTTCGCTGAACGTGGCGGTCCAGGCGAGGTCGTACACGCCGCGAGTGCGGAGGGCGTTCTCATCGACCACTACGAGGCGGTCACCCTCGAGGCGGACGATGCCGTCGAGGGCGGCGAGGAGCTCCTTGACGGAGCCGGCAACCTGGGGCATGCGCTTTCTCCTGAGTACCCGGCATTCCGAACTCGCCGTTGCGGCGCAGGCCGATGCCAGGGTTGGGTCCATGGATGGCTCGTGCATGGTACACGCCCGACTCCGCTTCCTGCCGTGCCGCATGGACCTTCAACCGCCGCCGAGCGGACGCCTGCCCGAGGGTCGGTCGGACCGGATGGACGGTCGGTCGAGCGCCGGCCGGGTAGATTCTGGCCCTCAGCCGGTCTTCTGCGCCGCCTGCTCCCGGTCGAGGATCTCACGGACCCGCTCGAGCAATTGCTCGGGCTCGTAGGGCTTCTCGATGAGCTCGATGCCAGGCGGCAACTCCCCCGCCCGGGCCATCGCCTCGGTCGAGTAGCCGGACACGTACAGCACGGCCGCCTCCGGGTGGAGCGGCGACGCCGCATCCACGAGAAGCGGGCCCCGCTGGTCGGGCAGCATCACGTCCACGAGGAACAGGTCGATCGGCTCCGTCGTGGCGCCGGAGCAATGTCAGGGCCGCACCGGCGCAGTCGGCGAGGAGTACGCGATAGCCGCTCAGGCTGAGGATCCGGAAGCCAACCGCGGCCACGGCGGCGTCGTCCTCGACGAGCAGGATCGACTCGCTGCCGCCCGGGGTAGCGCGGCGACGACTTCGGTCGCCATGCTTCGATCCTGCTCGGCCGCCTCGGGGAGCTCGATCTCGATCGTGGTTCCCTTGCCTTCCTCGGATTGAAGGCTCACTCGGCCGCCGGACTGGATGACGAAACCTTTGACCATGGCAAGGCCAAGGCCCGTGCCCGAGCCGACAGCCTTGGTCGTGTAGAACGGATCGAAGATCTTCGATAGCGCGTCCGCGGGTATGCCGGTACCGGCGTCGACGACGCTGACGCAGATCCAGGGCTCGGGCTTCTCGGGATCGCCGACGTCCTTCCGCCGGGTCGAAATGGTCACGATCCCGCCGTCGGGCATGGCATCCCGCGCATTGGTGGCGAGGTTCACGATGGCTCGCTCGAGGCCGCCCGGGTCGACTCGAACGATCGCCTTGGCCACGTCCGCCTCGATGACGAGCGACACCTTCGCTCCGAGGAGAGTGGCCAGGACCGGCCGGACCGAGACGAGAAGCTCGTTCACGTCTATGGCCTGGGGTTGGAGCAGCGACCGGCGAGAGTAGGCCAGCAGTTCCCTCGTCAGATCCGCCGCCCGGCGGGAAGCCTGCAGGATCGTGGCCGCGGACTCTCGGGTCTCCGCTTCCGCTGAAGTCGCGGCAATGAGCGAGGCGAAGCCGCCGATGGCCGTCAGGCTGTTGTTGAAGTCGTGGGCGACGCCTCCTGCAAGCCGGCCGATCGCTTCCATCTGGCGGGCTTCGCGAAGCCTCTCTTCCATCGCGTGAACGGCCGTGAAATCGACGGCCTGAGATCGAAACGGCAATCGGATGCCCATCGAGATCCGCGGATCGTCCCGAAGTAGACACGGGCGACCACGATTCCGACCATCTCGCTTCCTGAGCGCGACGAGTCGATGCACGGGTGGATCCCCGCGCGCCGCGCGGACGTACAGCCGGCCGATGGTCCACCGGTCACGGCCTACGAAGACCGGCGGCATCCGCCTGCCGAGGACCTCCTCTTCGGTATAGCCCAGCAGCTCAGCCGCAGCCGGGTTCCAGAGCTGGACCACCAGGTCGACCGTCAGGACCGCTGCCGCCAGGGGAGAGCCGAGGACGAGATTGGAGAGCAGCTCCTGGCTGTGACGCCGTTCCTCGGCGGCCGCGTTGAGAGCGGTAACGTCCTCACCCAGGCTGGCCAGGCCCTTGAACGCACCGTCGGACCCACGGCGATGGACGTGACTCCAGCGCATGGTCTTGACCTCTCCCGACCTGGTCAGGATCTCGCTCTCTCGCCTCGGCTTCAGTAGCGGTCCGCCCGCAACGACGTATCGGTAGTTGTCACGGGCAGCCTCGCGCCGGTCCGGGGTCGCGAAGGTATCCCACCAGTCCTTTCCGAGCACTTCCTCCCGGGTCCAACCCGTCAGGCGGAGTGCGTACTCGTTGATGAAGTCGATCTTCGAATCGGGTGCCACATGGACGCCGACCAGGTCCACGCCGTTGAGCAGGTCCATTGCCTGGAACTCGACAATGGCAAGTGCATCCAGGGCGCGCATTCGAGCTGCGTCCAGATGCCACAGCGTCGCGAGTGCGAAGGCATCGACCACCATGAAGGACGCCGTTCCCACGATCGGCTGCCGAAATCCCGCGGTCGGAATCCGGCCCACCGCGAGTCCGAAGCCGATCGCGCTTGCCAACCAGGCCGAGGCGTAGACGATTGGCAGCTGTCGAGGGTGGACTAGTCGAGCGCCGAGGCTCACGCCGATCAACGGCACCGCGATCACGAACGGCAAGGTGATGATCGGACCGATTCCGAGCATCGCGGACTCGACGTCGATCAAGCCCACGACGAGGATCAGCAGGGATCTGCGGCTCCCTCCGCTGGCAATCGACGGCCATGAGGATGGCCAACGGCCCGATGATCGCGCCGGCCAGCACGGGCGGTGTCTGCAGCGCCGGGGGATACGCCAAATAGCCCCACGTCCCGCCGACGACGCTGAGGCCAATGATGGCGATGCTTGCGAAATAGAGACGCCGACTCAGGACCATTGTTCGGCCGGGCGCGGCGGCGCCGCCGATCAGCCTCTGGAAAGCTATCCCCTCAATGCAGGATCGGGCCATGGTAGGCACACGACTCGGCCCTTCTCATCACCCAAGTTGGGGAGATTGGACTCGCCTGTATGGCAGGAACGGCCGAGCGGCCGGCCGAGGGGTCGCGCTCCCGCGCACTCCTGTGCGTGCCCCAACAACCACCCAGGTGGCTGCCTGTGGAAGGTCAGCTCAGCGTCTTGATCGCCTCACGCTCGATTGCGAGCCCGGCCTTGTGGCGGGCGAAGAACTGGGCGAAGCCTTCGACGTCGCGGGGATCGGGGTTGACCGGCTTGCCGATGCTTCCGGCGATGCGCTCGTCGAGGTAGTCCGGAAGCGACTGCTCGGGGTTCGCCCGCCCCATGTAACCGGCCAGCACAGCCATTCCCCAGGCCCCACCCTCCCCGGCGGTGGCCGGGATGCTGACGGGAACGTTGAGCGCGGCGGCCATCATCCGCTGACCCGTGTCGTCGCCCTTGAAGAAGCCACCGTGGCCGCGGATCTCATCGATGACCACGCCCTCCTCATCGGTGAGGATGTCCATCCCGGTCCGGAGGGCACACAGCGAGGCGTAGAGCATCGCCCGCATGAAGTTGTCGAGGGTCAGCTTGCCGTCCTGCTGGCGGACGAAGAGCGGCCGGCCTTCGGTGAAGCCTGTGATGTGCTCGCCGGAGACGTAGTTGATCGCCAGGAGCCCGCCCGCGTCCGGATCGGCCCGCACCGCGAGCGGCAGGAGCTTGCCGTAGAGGTCGTCGAGCGTGGCTTCGGCGCCCAGCGCCTTCGCAACCTCGCCGAAGAGCGCGATCCACGCGTCCAGGTCGGAGGACCCGTTGTTGGAGTGAGCCATCGCCACTGGCTTGCCGTCGGGTGTGACCACGATGTCGATCTCTTCGTGGACGCGCGACAGGCTCTTCTCCAGGACGATCATGGCGAACACGGAGGTGCCGGCGGAGACGTTGCCAGAACGCGAGCGCACCGAGTTGGTGGCGACCATGCCCGTGCCAGCGTCGCCCTCTGGAGGGCAGAGCGGGATGCCGGCCGGGAGGGTGCCTGAAGGATCGATCAGAAGCGCACCCGCCGCGGTGAGCTTCCCGGCGGTGCTGCCCGCCGGCAACACCTCGGGGAGGATGTCACGCAATTTGCCAACCCAGATTGCGAGGAGCGACCAGGGCATCGAACGTCGGCCATGCGCGCCGCGTCCCAGTCGCAGGTCAGCGGATCGATCGGGAACATGCCAGAGGCCTCGCCCACGCCCATCTTCCGCTCGCCCGTTAGCATCCAGTGGACATACCCGGCAAGCGTGGTCAGGTGGGCGATCCGGACACGTGCGGCTGCTCATCCAGGATCGACTGATACAGATGGGCGATGCTCCAGCGCTGCGGCACCGCGAAGTCCAGCACCGGAGTGAGCTCGGCGCAGGCCTTGCCGGTGATGTTGTTCCGCCACGTCCGGAACGGCACCAGCAAGTTCCCGGCGGCGTCCAGGGCCACGTAGCCGTGCATCATGCCACTGAACCCCATCGCCGCGACCGTCCGCAGCTCGACGGAGTAAGAGGCCCGCACCGAGGCGACGAGCGACGCGTAGCAGGCCGCCAGTCCCTTCCAGACGTCCTCCATGTCGTAGGTCCAGACGCCGTCCTTGAGCTGGTTCTCCCAGGCATAGGAGCCAGACGCCAGGGGCGTCGTGTCGGGGGCGATGAGCGACGCCTTGATGCGCGTGGAGCCGAACTCGATCCCGAGGATGGCCTTGCCCGACCCGATCAACTCCGCCGGTCCATCCTGTTGCTGGTTCATCGGACCCTCCTCGATGACTGCCGCCGCGCGGCTCAGCGCTTGCGCTGCCCGTAATAGGCGTTGGGGCCGTGTTTCCGCAAGTAGTGCTTCTCGAGCAGATACTCCGGAACGGCCGGCGTGCTCGGGTTGAGCTTCAGGGTCTCGCTCGCCATGGCCGCCACGGCCTCGAGGGCCACCGCGTTGGCGACAGCATCGCCCGCATCGTGGCCCCAGGTGAAGGGCCCATGCGATGCGACGAGGATGGCGGGCATTTCGACCGCCGACAACCCCAGATCGGCGACCGTATCGGCGATGACCCGGCCCGTCTCCGCTTCGTACTCTCCGCCGACCTCCTCGCGTGTGAGAGGCCGTGTCACGGGCACCGCTCCGTGGAAGTGATCCGCGTGCGTGGTTCCGAAGGGCGGAATCGGCGGCCCGACTGGGCCCACGACGTCGCCCATCGGGAATGCGTGTGGACGACGCCGCCGATGGCCGGGAAGGCGCGGTACAGATGAAGATGCGTTGGCGTGTCGGACGAGGGACGCAGCTCACCCTCGACGACGGACCCGTCTAGCAGCGACACGACGACGAGATCGTCGGCTCCGAGCTGGTCGTACGGCACTCCGCTCGGCTTGATGATCAACACGTCCGCGGCCCGGTCCACGCCGCTGGCATTGCCAAAGGAGAGCGTCACCAGCCCCGATTTCACGAGCGCCAGATTGGCCTCGAGCACCTGCTGCCGCAGCTCCGGGAAAGACCGGCTGGCCATACGCTCCTCCAGGCGGGCTATGAAGAACCGGCCTACAGTCCCCGCGCCAGACGGTAGTAGGCCTGGTTCCAGCGTAGCTCGTTCTTGAAGGTCCGCATTCGCGTGTCCGCGTCGATGGGCACGTACTCCACTTTGGCCATCTCGGCGAAATCGGCCATGGCTTCGATGTCGATCGCCCGGCTCAGGACCGTGTGGTGAGCTCCGCCGGCGGTCAGCCAGGCCTCGGCGGCAGTGCGCAGGTCCGGCCGAGGATTCCAGACGGCCCGCGCGACGGGCAGCTTGGGCAGCGGCTCGCCGTCCACGAGATCGATCTCGTTGGCGATGATCCGGAAACGATCGCCGAGATCCACCATGCAGGCCACCCAGGCGGGCCCGGTGCCGGCGTCGAAGACGAGGCGCACCGGATCCGGCTTGCCGCCTATCGAGAGCGGATGGATCTCGCAGCGCGGCTTGCCGGCGGCGATGCTCGGGCAGACCTCGAGCATGTGGGCACCGAGCATCTTCGGCCCATCGGGGCAAGATGGTACGTGTAGTCCTCCATGAAGGACGTTCCGCCGGGAAGCCCTGTGGACATCACCTTGACGAGCCGGACGAGCATGGCCGACTTCCAGTCGCCCTCGGCGCCGAAACCGAAGCCATCGGCCATCAGCCGCTGGACCGCCAGGCCCGGTAGATGCGGCAGCCCGATCAGATCCTCGAACGTGTCGGTGAAGGCTTTCGCGCCCCGCTCGGCCAGGAAAGCACGCAGACCGGCCTCGATCCTGGCCGCGTCAACCAGCTGGCCCTGGCTCTCGCCACCGGGCGCCAGGCACGGATCGACGGTGTACGAGTCGCAGTATTCCGAGATGAGGTCGTTGACTTCTCGTCCGAAACGGCCGCGATCGCCGCCGCGAGCTCGCCCACTC
Organism: uncultured Chloroflexia bacterium; assembly: GCA_963816135.1. Lineage (GTDB taxonomy): Bacteria > Chloroflexota > Limnocylindria > Limnocylindrales > CSP1-4 > Fen-1039. Next base: position 103,657 of record CAWFJD010000017.1, on the reverse strand, counting down.
CGTAGCCGTTGATCGCGGTCCCGAGGCGCATCTGCGCCTCGACCTTGTCGCCTTCGGTGACGGCCACTTCGCGCATGTTGTCGCCGACGCGAGCCACGCGGAGCTGATGAGCCTCGTGAAGACCGCAGGCAGCCCGCGACCAGGCGGCGATCCGATCGGCGACATATGGGTCCTTCCAATGTCCGACGACTGTCTTTCGAGCGACACCAAGGCGAGTCTCGATGAACCCGAACTCCCGGTCGCCGTGAGCGGACTGGTTCAGGTTCATGAAGTCCATGTCGATCTCGCCCCATGGGAGATCGCGGTTGAACTGGGTATGCAGGTGCAGCAGCGGCTTGGCGAGCGCCTGAAGGCCACCGATCCACATCTTCGCGGGCGAGAAGGTGTGCATCCAGGCGATCACGCCCACGCACGCGGGCGCCGAGTTCGCCTCCCGGCACGTAGCCAGAATGCTGTCCGACGACTTCACGACCGGTTTGTAGACGACCCGGACCGGGATCGGTCGGCGGCGTCGAGAGCCGCCGCCAGCCGCTGGGAATCGGCCGCGACCTGCCGAAGTGTCTCTTCACCGTAGAGGTCCTGGCTGCCCGTGAGGAACCAGACCTCGTATTCGCCCAAAGCTTTCACTCGCCTGCTCCGATCGTCCTGCACCGCCGGCCCGGCCGTCGCGGCCGGCGACTGCCGATTGGTCCTGCCGCCGGTAGCCAGTCCGGGTGCGCACGCTTCGCGCCCGCCCACGACCCGATTGTCACGGTCTACTTGTCCGTGATGTCGATCACGTGGTCGATGAAGTACTTTGCTGCTGGGTCTCCATTGGGACAGCACGTACAAGCCGGTCGCGTCCTTGGGGAGCGGGCAACGTGGTGGTCCACGTGGCCGCCGCCGGCCGGCGTGATCGGCACGTCCGCCAGGTGCGGACTCTGGTAATAGCCGTAGAGGATGCCGTCGGATCCGATCACCGGCGGATTGCCGATATGGACGTATGTCGGGGCGCGGTCGGGTTGAGGCTCTTCCAATCGAGCTCGATGCCTGTGTCGGTGCGCTTGGCGCCGACGAGCTTAAGCTGCAGTTGTTGATAGCGGCGATATTGTCGCCCGGCTTGCTCGACGACAGGTCTTGACTGGGTGGCACGGGTATTTCGTGTCCGTCGCCACCTTGGCGAGTCGAGGTTCATGATTGGCCGCTTCGTCTTGGACGGCATGTAGTAGTTGAAGGCCCCGTTGATGTATCTGTAGTCGATCGAGAGCTTTGGCCGCCGCGGCCTTGCGTGACGCCGGCGCACTCCACGTACAGGGGCTGCGTCTTGGGCTCGCCTAGAGCCGCCTGTGTATCCCCGCATGTGAAGCCCGGGGCCAGGGAGGTACCGCCGCCGTTGACGAACATGGCATGTCCCGACAAAGCCGTGGCGCAGTCGTGGTCCTGCCGAGCCATCGGTCACCTTGGCCGACTGGCCGCGACATCCATGGCGCTCCAGTCACCCGTATTGTTGCTGATCGCGAGATCCACGTGGAGGCTGCCGTGGCTGGCCGCCGACCTTGGTCACGAGGCTGCCCAGCCGTTGTCGGTCGGCGGCGGAGTCGCACGCGCTGACGTCGTCCGGCGGCGGACGATGTAGTCGCAGCCCGCCAGCGCGGCGGGACCGAAGGGCTCGACCGCCGTTGCCGATCGGCGATCCTCAAACTCATCTCGTCACTTCGCCTTCATTGAGGTCCGCGCTCAGGCAGGAGTCCCGACAGCTCCGCCGTGATAAGCCAGTACCAGCCGGACGCGTCGATCCCGCCGTCGACGGCGTCAACCGTCTTGGTCTGTCCGTTGTACTTGACCGTCAATGGAGTACTGGTAGCAGGCCCGCACGGCGTGTGCGATGTCGTAGGAAGTTGTCGCTGAACCAGCCGATAGTCGTTGATGTCTTGAGAGGAGCGCCTGCGACCTGCGCCGCCGGTGCACTTCCGCTGCTTGACGTGTCCGCGCCGAAATCCGCGGTCGATCCGGCCATCGGCGTAGATGGCGTACAGCTCGTCGACACATGCGGCCGCCGTTGCGCTCGTAGACGATGACCGCGCCGCCCGTCGGTCAGGGTCTTGGCCTGGTCGGTCCGCATCGGCTTTGAGCTGCACGCGGCCGTGACCGCGCTTCCGGGAAGACGAACGGTACGACGACATTGCACGCTCACGCGATGACGCCACGGTCACGACGGCCACCACCGAGTAGACGTTCGCGCCAGGCCTTGCGCCGGTACCAGACAACGTGGCGCCTTGCTCGAACGTGCCGCCGACGGCCCGTCCATGCGCCGCCGAGTTCCACGCGGCGACCAGGCTCTGGACGCCGATGAACACGCAGCATGAGCGCCGCCGATGACGATGTAGCCCAGTAGCTGCGAGCTGGCCGTTGAACTGGATCAGGCTCTGGATCAGCGATGTGATGAGGACGCCGAACAGCGCGCCGAGCAGGTAGCCCTCGCCGCCGGTCAGGGCGATCCCGCCGATGACGACCGCGGCGATCGTCGTCAGCTCGAAGCCCGTGCCATGCGTTCCGTGGCCCGATTCGACGTAGATGCTGTACAGGATCCCGGCCAGCGCCGAGCAGAAACCGCTGAGGATGTAGACGTGGACCTTGGTCCGGTTCACCGGCAGGCCCATCAGGCGGGCCGAGACTGCTCGTTGGCGCCGTTGCCGCCGCCCATCGCGTAGATGGTCCGGCCGAACCTGGTGAAATGGGCGAGGTACAGGCCGACGGCAGCACCAGCAAGGCCGCGACCACGAGGTAGGTGATGTAGTCACCCGCTTGGTGGCGGGATCGGCCAGGCCCGGGATCAGGATCTGCGTCTGGCCCAGCGCGGTGTAGGTCGGGTCTGGATCCGGACTCCGCGTCGCTGATGACGTAGCAGAGGCCACGGGCCAGCCACATGCCGGCGAGCGTGGCGATGAAGGGCTGAACCTTCAGGTAGGTGATGAACAGGCCCATCACCAGCCCGAACATCATGCCCATCGCCAGCACGACCGGGAAGACCACCCAGGGTTCCAGCCCTCTGAGCAGCGAGGCCGCGACGACGGTGGTCAGGGCGAGGATGCCGCTGACCGACAGGTCGATGCCGCCGGAGATGATCACGAAGGTCTCGCCGACGACCATGACGATCAGGAACGGCGCCGTGTTGAACAGGTTGAAGAACGCCTGCCCGTCGCGCATGGCCGGATAGGACAGGAAGCCCGCCCAGGTAGACGCAGCAGGAACAGCGCGATCGTGGACGCGAGCGGCAGGAACTTCCGGTTCCGATCGAGAGTTGCGTCAGCGCCCGGTGATTGCTGCCGGCAGCATCGCCGCGTCATCGCTGTCTCCCTGGCGCGCGGCATGCTTCCCAGCCCGCGAATCAAGCGTCTTACCTGCTCGGCGTAGAGCAGGATCACGACGATCACGACGACCGCCTTGACGGCGATGATGGCGCTCGCGGCACGCCGAACGAGAACATCGACGTGTGGTCGTCTGGAGGACCAGCGCCCCGATGACGCTACCGAGCAGGGAGAAACGGCCGCCCGTCCCAGGAGCGTCCCGCCGATGACGACGGCCAGGATCGCGTCCAGCTCGGTGTACAGCCCGATCTTGTTGGCGTCGGAGGTCCGGATGTTCGACACGACGATCAGGCCGGCGACGCCGGCGCAGAAGCCGCAGAACGCGTAGGCGAACAGCTTGACCCGCTTCTCGTTGATGCCGCTGTAGAAGCTCGCCCGGAAGTTGATGCCGACCGATTCCACGAACAGGCCGATCGGCGTTCGTCGCGTCAGCAGCCAGGCACCGACGAACAGGCCGCGGCGACGATGAACAGGGAGAAGGGCAGGACGATGAAGCCGTTCCGATGTAGGCGTAGGTGTCGTTGAAGATGACGATCTGGATCGCGTTCGTGATGAGCTGCGCGATGCCGCGGCCGGCGATCATCAGGATGAGGGTCGCGACCATCGGCTGGATCCGGCCGTACGAAACCAGCACGCCGTTCCACAGTCCGCACAGCGTGGCCACGATGAGCGGCAACGATGATCACGGCCCACAGGGGCATCCAGGTGTACTGCGGATTGTTGATGAAGAGTTTCGGGTCCGTCAGGTTCATGCCGACGATCGTCGGGTTGATCATGATGGCACGCCACCGAGGCGCTGATCGCCATGATCGCCCCGACCGAGAGGTCGACGCCGCCGGTGGCGATCACGAGCGTCATGCCGATCGCCAGGACCATCGTCGGCGACCCGTGCACCAGGATGTCGATCAGGCTGCCGTACAGGTGGCCGTCCTTGAGCTGAATGCTGAAGAAGTTGGGGATCAGGAAGAAGTCGACGAGCAGGATCAGGACCAGGCCGACGTAGGCAGGAAGAGCATGCTCTCGGTGAGCCTGCTCCACGTCCGGCGAGAACGAGAGGCTCATGGCGCACCTCCCGCGATCGCCTGCATGATCTCCTGCTCATCGATCTCGCCGGCGAACTCGGTCACCTTGCCCGATCTCGCATGACGACGATGCGATGGCTCGTGCGCAGCACCTCCTCCAGCTCGGACGAGATGAAGATGCACGACTTGCCCTCCTCCGCCAGCGAGAGCACGAGCTTCTGGATGTCGGCCTTCGTCCCGACGTCGATGCCCCGCGTCGGCTCGTCGAGGATCAGAAGCCGAGGGTTCGCGGCCAGCCAGCGGGCCAGGATCACCTTCTGCTGATTGCCGCCGCTCAGGTTCTTGATCGGCTGATCGGCCGTCGGCGTCGAGATGCTCAGCAGCTTGATGTACTTGTCCGCGATCTCGTACTGCTCCCTCGTGCCGATCCGTCGGAACCAGCCCAGACCGGCCTGCATGGCGAGGATGATGTTCTCCCGCACGGTCAGGTCGGCGATGATGCCTTCGGCCTTGCGGTCCTCGGGGCAGAGCGCGATCGCCGCGAGCGATGGACGCCGCCGGCGAGAAGTCGGTGATCGGCTTGCCGTCCATCGATCATGCGGCCCGTGTCGGGCCTGTCGACGCCGAACAGCAGGTTCGCCATCTCGGTCCGCCCCGAACCGAGCAGGCCGGCCAGGCCCACGACCTCGCCGGCGTGGAGCGACAGGTCGAATGGGTCGATCGAGTCCGACGAGCCCCAGCTCCCTCGCCTCGAGCATCGTCTCGGCCGAATTCGCGCTGGCTGCTCTCCATCTTGTGGGCCGTCATGTCGTCGAGCGCGGTGAGGCTCCGGCCCAGCATCAGCCTGATCAGCTCCAGCCGGGACAGTCGAGCGCGTCTCGTACGTGCCGACGAGCGGCGCCGTTGCGCAGGACCGTGACGCGGTCGGAGACCTCGTAGACCTGATCGAGGAAGTGCGTGATGAACACGATCGCGATGCCCGTCGGCCTTCAGCTTCCGCATCACCGAGAAGAGCTGGGCGGTCTCGTGCGCGGTCAGGCTCGACGTCGGCTCGTCGAGCATGAGGACCTTGGCGTTCGAGACGACGAGGGCCCGCGCGATCGCCGCCATCTGCTGGATCGCGATCGGAATAGGAGCCGAGCGGCCGCGTGACGTCGATCTCGACGTCCAGCTGCTTGAGGATCTCCCGGGCCTGGGCGTTGAGCGCCTTCCAGTCGACGCTGATGCCGAAGCGCATCGGCTGGCGGCCGATGAGGATGTTCTCGGCGACCGTGAGGTTGGGGCAGAGGTTGACTTCCTGGTAGACCGTGCTGATGCCCAGCGCCTGGGCGTGCAGCGGCGATCGGATCGACGACCTCTTGCCGTCGAGCTCGATCGTGCCGCTGTCCGCCCGGTCGACGCCCGTCAGGATCTTGATGAGCGTCGACTTGCCCGCCCCGTTCTCGCCGACCAGGGCGTGGATCTCGCCCGCGGCGACGAGAGAAGTCCACGTCCTGGAGCGCATGCACGCCCGGGAAGGACTTGTCGATGCCCTTCATTACTACGATGTCGCGTCTCGTGTCTGGCATGAGTCACCGTCTGCGGGCCCACGGCGTGGCCGGTGGGCGACAAGGTCAAGCGGATCGGCGTGCGTCAACTGCTGGGTGGCGAGGCGGCCGGCGGGACTGGCGCAGCCTCGGAGGAACGATGGGGAGAAGCAGGTGCCGCTCCTCCCCATCGCCTTCGGGCGCGGCGCCGGCAAGAGGCCAGCGCCACGAGTTGGCTGCCTAGTACTTGCGGGTCGTCGAGGATGCCCTGCAGGGCGTCCGCGCCCTGGGCGGCGAAGAACTGGCCTTCGTTCGAGGGAACCCACTTGGCCGCTGGCCGGTGTCGCCGTTGAGGCCGTCGAGAGCGGCCTTGAAGACCTGCGGCGCCAGCAGCGGGTTGCACTCGATGTCGGCGCCGAGCTCGCCGGTGATGAGGTACTTGAAGCCGTTGGCGGTCGCGTCGACGCCGACGACCTTGATGTCCTTGCCGGCAGTCTTGCCAGCGGCCTTGACGGCCTGGATGCCGGCGATGGCGAGCTCGTCGTTGTGGGCGTAGACGGCGTCGATCTGGCCGGGGTACTTCTTGAGGAAGGCTTCCATGATCGACTTGCCCTGGACCGGGTCCCAACCTGGGGCGTTCTGGTAGTCGAGGACGGTCATCTTGGTGGTGGTGCAGTCGGCGAGGGCCTCGGCGAAGCCCTTGTGGCGGTCGATCGCGGCCGAGGCGGCCTGGTCGCCACCGATCTCGATGACGTTGGCAGTCGCCTGGCCCTTGAGCAGGTCGCACATCGCGGCCGCGCACTTGTGGCCTTCCTTGTTGAAGTCAGAGCCGATGTACGTGTAGTACAGGCTCGCGTCGGCCTCGATGCGGCGGTCTTCGATCACGACCACCTTGCCTGGCGTCCTTTGCCTTCTTGAGGACGTCGTCGTAGCCCGTGATGCCGACCGCGGCGAGGACGATGACGTTGACGGCCGGGTCCTGGATGAACCGGTGAAGGCCGTGATCTGGTTCTCGATCTTGTTCTGGGAATCGTAGAACTTGAGGGTGATGCCCTCCGCCTTCGCGGTCTCCTGGAAGGAGGACGTGTTCGCGGCGCGCCATCCGGACTCTGAACCGGTCTGGATGAACCCGACCGTCATGTCCTTCATGTGTAGACCTTTGGTCGGCGGCGTTGCGGCGGCCGACGAGCAGGCGGCCATCAAGGCCGACAACGCAAGCGCCGCGGCGATCCGGGTAATCCGAGACTTCATCATCTGTTGGTCTCTCCGTGTCTGGTGCTTGCGGTTGCGGCGCTTCATCCTGCACTCATCTGGGCGAGGCTTTGTCTCTCCGGTGGACGTCTCGCCGCCCGTCGCTCCTCCGCCTCATGCAGGTTCCTCGCCTCCATCTCCGTCAGATCAAGCCAAAGCCATCCGCACCTCCTCCGGCACGACCTCTCGGTCGTTCATCAACGAATGCCGGATGTAACCGTGGTTTCCCAGTGGATCAAGCGGCTCAAGGCAGCGCCGTTCGCTGACGGGCTACTGGAGCGTGCCTGCCGTACGGGTGTGACATCCGAATGGGTTCTCGGCGTCGCCGCCTCCCGCGTCGATCGCCTCGAACACCCGAACCGCTTCAGAACTGCTATCCCTGACCCGCCCGTCGCACGAGGCGAAGGCTGGTGTTGGGCTCGTGTTCGATGCCCAACTTCTCCATTGCGGCCCTGTCCTACCGATGTTATCGTTCCCGGTAACGGTAACGGGAGCGGTAACAGGCTAGCAGCGGCCCGGAGGCCAGTCAATAGGCGAAAGTCGCCGCGCGAGAAGGGGCCTTCCGATACCCTTCCAGGCATATGTCCGGCTCAGGAGGCAGACCACCCCATGGCCAAGCCGAAACGTCCGACTATCCGCGACGTGGCGGCAGCCGCGGGCGTCTCGACCCAGACGGTCTCGCGGGTCATCAACAACCGGCCCGATGTCGCCCCGGATACGCTCGAGCGAGTCCAAACGTCATTCGACGAGACGGGCTATGCGCCCAACATGCTCGCTCGCGGGCTCACCCAGGGCCGCAGCCACCAGCTCGGCGTGGTCGCCTACGGGCTCGACTACTTTGGCCCCTCGCGGATCGTCGGCGCGATAGAGCGGACCGCCGCGGAGATGGGCTACGGGATCTCGCTCACCCTGATCCTGGAACCGGAGACCGTGGACGTGGACCCGGTCTTGAGCGGGCTGCGAGCTCGACAGGTCGACGGGATCATCTGGGCCGTCCCCGAGGTCGGCAGCAACCGCGTCTGGGCACGAGCCAGTGGCGTGGATGCAGCGGGTCCGGTGATGCTCGTGGGCGGCATGGGCGGACGGACCAAGCTGCCCTCGATCGGCATCGACAATGCCGCGATCGGACGCCTGGCAACTCAGCATCTGCTCGAAGGCGGCGCCCGCCATGTCGGCGTGATCACGGGGCCATCCACGTGGTGGGAGGCCAAGCAGCGCCTGGCTGGTTGGCGCGAGACACTGGAGGCGGCGGGCCGCGAGATCGAGGAGTGCCTCGTCGTCGAGGGCGACTGGACGGTCTCGAGCGGCGAGCAGAGCTTCTACCGGCTCCTGGAGATGTGTCCCGACATCGACGCCGTTTTTGCCAGCAACGACCAGATGGCCCTCGGCGTCCTGCACGCGGCCCACAAGAGAGGCATGAGCGTCCCCGACGACATCGCCGTTGTAGGCGTCGACAACATCGCCGAGGCATCGCATTTCTGGCCGCCCCTTACGACCGTCCACCAGCCGCTCGGCGACGCCGGCGTGCTCGCCGTCGAAGAGATCGATCGGTTGATCGAGCGGGCGCGCTTGCCGCGCCGGGGCCAGGAGACCGCTCCCGAGCCGGTCGCTGCTCGAGCCCGAGTTGATCGTCCGCGACAGCAGCCGGAGGCTGCTCCTGAGCCGCCTGCCCGCCGCCACCTGAAATCAGATTCGCCGCGCGGTGATCCGACCAACGTCATCTGGCGTACTAACGGTTGACACGTTCGGCGTACTTCCGTACATTCCTCGGGCTTACCGCCCGGTAGCAGCTAGTGAGGTAGCTCGGTGAATTGCACTCGCTTCAGGATCACGGCAGGGACCGTCCTCGCTGACGGCAGCCCCGCTGTGAGCGGGAGATCTGCGCCCACCGAGTGAACCCAGGCGGTACAGCCGCCAGGTAGAAGCTCTGAGCCGTGGGCCAGATCGGGCCCCCGGCTTTTTTGATGCCCCGGACATCGGACAAGAGTGTCCGCGGGGCCAGCCGCGAGCCCACTCCACTTCCCCACCCCGGCTCGCGGTCTTCTCCCTCACCGCGAGCCACCTTCCGAAACGGAGGTGAGCTGATGAGCATCGCGGCAACAGACAACAAGCAACTTCGGGGCTCCACGATGGCGCCCGTCGCATCTCCCACGCCAATCGTTCGGCCGCTCCCGTCGCCTGCCGCGCTTCTTGTGGAACACGCCACGAAGCGTTTCAAGGTGAACCGGCGCAAGCCGCCCGTCATGGCAGTGGACGACGTCTCGATCCGATTGGAGAGAGGCGAGATCTACGGCCTGCTGGGAGCCAACGGCAGTGGCAAGTCGACGTTCATACGCCTCGTCAGCGGCCTCCTGACCCTCGACGAGGGCCGGGTCGTGGTCTTCGGCCACGACCTGGTCCGCGAAGAGATGGCGGTCAAGCGGCTGATCAATCGGGTCAGCGTTGACGCGGCCTTCTTCAAGAAGCTCTCGCCGGCGGAGAACCTTTCGTTCGCCGCCCGCCTGTACGGACTCGACGCCGGTGCCGCCCGCAAGGAAGCGGTCCGGATCATGGGCCGGCTGGGCATCGGCGAGAAGCGGATGGGCCGGCCGGTCGAGCAGATGAGTCGGGGAATGCAGCAGAAGGTCGCGATCGCGCGAGCCCTGCTGACGAGCCCGGCACTCCTGCTCCTCGACGAGCCGACTACCGGTCTGGACCCGAGATCGAAGCTCGACGTGCAGACGTTCATCGAAGAGCTCCAGGCCGACCACGACGCCACGATCGTGCTCACGACGCACGACCTGGCCGAGGCGGAACGGCTCTGCGGGCGGATCGGGATCCTGGCCGGCGGGAAGCTGACGGCCGAGGACACTCCGGTCCGGCTGAAGGCGGCGATCGCCGCCGACTACGGACTTCAACCAACGCTGGAAAGCGTGTTCATGCAGTACACCGGCCGCTCTCTCGACGATGACGTCGAGGAAGCTGAGGCCGATGCGGAGGAATAGCGGCGATGGCTACCACCCCCGCCCGCGGCGGACGTTACGTCCGCTCCTACGACAAACGAAATCAACTCCGAAAGGAAACTTCGATGTTCAACTACCAGCTCGCGCATCTCATACAGAAAGATCGCGAGCGCGAGATCGAGCTACATCTCCTTCGATCGGCGGCGCGCCACTCCGCCCGAGTCCCTCGCCGGCCCTCTCGCTCGCTTCGGCAGCGGATCGGCCGCGGGGTCATGAAGCTCGGGGCCGCGATCGCGGCCGATGGCGCACGAGCCACGCGGATCGTTCGCGATCCGTGCGGCAGCCCCGGTGAACTCGCGGCCCGGCAGTGATGTTCGCGGCCGCCGCGTGAGCGCGGCGGCCGCGGCCCCGCCGGGCCGCTCCCTCCACGCACAGGAGCCACTCCGTTGACCACTCTACGGCGCGAGACGCTGGCGAGCTACGCCTTCGTCGAACGCAACTTCAATCTAACCAAACGCTATATCGGCTGGGAGGCCGCGTTCCTTGTCTACGCCGTCGCCGGCGCTCTGTCGGTCTCGCTGATCGGCCAATCGGTCGGCGACCGGCGGCTGCTGATGCTCCTGGTCGTGGGCGCCGTCTTCTGGAACTACCTCTCGGTGGTCTTCCAGTCGATCGGCGACACGATCACCTGGGAGCGCTGGGAAGGCACGCTCGAGTACACGATGATGGCCCCGGTTCGCCGCTCCGTGCAGTTGCTCGGTTCGGCCCTCTATGCCGTCATCTACGGGCTGATCCATACGACGATCCTGCTCATCGTCCTGGCCCTGTTCTTCTCGCTGGACCTTGGCAAGGCCAACGTGCTTGCGGCCGCGGTGTTCATGGGCGTCGGATCGCTGAGCCTGATCGGGATCGGCATGCTCGCCGCGATCCTGCCGATGATGTCGGTGGAGCGCGGCTCGCAGATGGTCTTCGTGCTGCAGTCGTGCCTGCTGCTCGTGAGCGGGGTCTACTACCCCACCACCGTGCTGCCGGAATGGATGCAGCTGATCTCTCGAATATCGCCCGCGACGTACGTCCTCGACGCCGTTCGCCGGGCACTCATCGACGGCGCGACCGTCCCCCAGCTGCTGCCGGATCTCTGGCCGTTGCTGATCACGGCCGTGGCCTTCATCCCGCTCGGGCTGTGGGGCTTCGGCCAGGCCGAGCGATATGCCAAGCGCACCGGCAAGCTCAAGAGGGTCGGCTGACGATGCACCTTCAACTGAACCAACCATCCGTCATCGGCCGGAATCGGCATGGAACCGAGATCCGGCCGCTAGAAACGAACGTATTGAAGTCCAATGGACACTCTCGCACTCACATCACTCTTGGAACCCGAGCAGCTTCGACTCGACGAGCAGCGTCCACGCGTGACCATCTCGGTCTCGCGGGCGACCGCCGCTCACCTCGAAGGCTGGCTGACGGAGAAGCGATTGACCGCGGCACACGAAGCCGCTCACTGCGCAGTGGCGTGTCTGACCGAGCCAAAGCTCGGAGTCACCGCCGTCTCGATCACGGGCCATCACTCCGGATGGACCGAGACCGACGAGGACGACGACCGCAAGCCACTGATGCAGAGCGAACGGCAGCTGTGGTCGAGCATGCTCGTGACCCTCGCGGGCTGGGCGATGGAGCACACGCTCCTTGGCCAGGGCACGACGGGCAGCGAGCGAGATCTCAAGCGCGCGACGGAGATCGCGCTGCGGCGCTGTGCGGCCGGAATGGTTCCGGACGACATCTTCGTCTCCCTGGACGCGTTCAGCTACGACGAAACGCCGCGCTATCTCATCGATCAGGTCGGCCGCTCGGTCGTCCGCCAGCTGGCGGAGGCTCGAGTGGAGGCGACCGAATTGGTGTCAACCAATCGCGAGTCAATCCTGAAGCTGGCCGAGGCCATCTTCACCGCGCGCCGGCTGAGCGATTCCGCTCTGCGCGAAGCGCTCATCGAGGCCGGATTCGAGCCGCTTTCGACCGACGAGTAATCGGCCGAGGCGGCTCGAGCCGCATCTCGGGGAGGACGGCCCGATGACCGCCGATCTGGAAGCCTGGGGCTGGGACTCGAACTGGGCGTCCGCTTTCGAACCACTGGCGTCGGCCGGTCTCGCGCCGGGCCGGATCATCGCCCAGCATCGGGGAGCCTGGCTTGCGGTCACCGACGGCGGCGAGCTGACGGCCACCCCGACCGGTCGATTTCGGCATCAGGCCGACGAGGGCGGTCTGCCCGCCGTGGGCGACTGGGTCGGCTGCCTGGTTTCGCCTCACGGTGGCGAGGCTCGAATCGACGCCATCGTTCCTCGACGATCGGCATTTCGTCGCCGGGCCGCCGGCGCGCAGCTGGGCGTCCAGCTCATCGGCGCCAACGTGGACACGCTCTTCATCGCCACGTCGCTCAACGGCGACCTCAACCCCCGCCGGCTAGAGCGATATGTGGTCATGGGTTACGACGCCGGCGTGGAACCCGTTCTCCTGCTCACCAAGAGCGATCTCGTCGAAGACTCCGAAACCACTGCCGCACGTCTCGGCGGCGAGCTAGGAGTCGCGACCGTGGCCTTGAGCTCGGTGACGGGCGAAGGCGTCGAAGCCGTCGAGTCGTGGTTTCGGCCGGGTCGAACCCTTGCCCTGGTGGGCTCTTCCGGCGTAGGCAAATCAACGCTGCTCAACCGGCTGGCGGGTCAGCTACTGATGATCACGCGCGAGATCCGCGAGGACGACGCTCGTGGCCGTCACACGACCACGCATCGAGAGCTGTTCCGACTCCCCGGTGGCGCCCTCATGCTCGACACGCCCGGGATGCGAGAACTGGGCCTCTGGGACGCGGACGAGGGCGTGGAGACGACCTTCGCCGACATTGCCGAGATCGCGACCGAATGCCGGTTCGCAGACTGCGCCCACGATCGCGAGCCCGGCTGCGCCGTCCGTGCCGCCATCGAAGACGGCCGGATCGACCAGCGCCGCTTGCGCAGCTACAAGAAGCTGTCGGCGGAACTGGCCGCGCTGCCACCTCCGGCCCTTCGCCGCGAGAAAGCGCGGCAATTCGCGAAGATGGTTCGCAACGGTTCCGCGGAAACGATTGCCCGGAAGGCTTATCGGGAGCGTTGAGTCTGGCCGCGGGTGGTCGGACCGGGGTCGGCGCAGTGGCCGCCGCCCTCGGTCGGCCCGGGGTCGGCCCAGTTGGCGCCGCCCTCGGTCGCCCCCCCCCTCGACCCAGGCGGCCCGGCCGCCCGGGTCGGGGTCGGTCGTCCCAGGCCGCACATCTCTCCATAGTTGTGATCGCAGTAGAAGGACCGGCGGCGTCAACCCTGCCGGCCTGTCTGCGGCCGCGTCGCAGACTCGAATTGGCTCGTCCGGCGCACAGATCCGGCAGATCACGCCCGATTTCACCGCCGAATTCGACGTTGGCGGCTGGGATCGACTGTCGCCTGGTCGAGGAATCCGGCCGGCGGGCCAGTCGGAACCGTGCACCTCTACCGGCATCGCAACAGTGGAGAAACCGCATCCTCCGGAGGGCCGGAGGATGTAGCCGGCGCCGGACCAGGCCGGATGACGGCGGGACCGCGACCGGACATGGCCGGCCAAGCCGGGCGCTTTCGCGAGGCGCACCTACCGGACTTCGATGGCGAAACAGCGGTCCACGACCGAACCGGACTTGACCTGACCAAGGCTCGGATCGATCCTGCTTGGGTGAACGGCGGTCGGCGCTTGGTCGCCTTTCGGCTCATCGGAGCGCTGGCAGCTGCCTTGCTGTGCTCGGCGTGTTCGAACGCTCCGGCGCCGGCTGCCTCGGCCGCGGACTCCGCCGCACTGCCCGTGGAGACAAACATGGCCGGATTCGTGCTCACCAGTCCAAGCTTCGCCGAAGGCGGCGCGATGCCCGAGAAGACGTCCTGCGACGGCCAGAACCTCTCCCCTGCCCTCAACTGGTCGGGTGGACCGACAGGGACCGCGGTCTTCGCCCTGATCGTCGATGACACCGACGCCAACTTCGTCCATTGGGTCGCGTTCAACATCGCCGGCGGCCCGGGAGGCGGGCTGGCGGAAGGCGTGCCGGGCGCGGGACCGCCGGCGCAGGGTCGGAACAGCTTTGGCAACGTTGGATACGGCGGACCTTGCCCGCCGAGCGGAACGCACCACTACCGATTCACGCTGTTCGCGCTATCCCAACCAGTGCCCCTGGCCGGCACGCCCACGGCGGACCAGCTCCGGGCGGCGATGGCGACGGGCATCCTTCTCGGCCAGACAACGCTCACGGGCACCTACACCAGCAAGCAGTAGGTTCGCGTCCAGACCGGCCCGAGATGTAGCGCGGCGGCGTCAGCCGGCGGCGGCTTCCTCGGCTTCGAGACGGGTCTTGAGCGAGTCGACGCCCTGTTCCGCACCGGACTGGATGGGACCCGCGAGCATCGGCTCGAAGCCTGCCAGCATCCCGCCAAGGGTGGCGTCGGCGACCCAAACCAGGCGCGTGAGCTTGGGTCCGAGTTCGCTCAGATCGATGGAGCCCGTGCCGCTGATGGGTCCGCCCATGACCACTCCGGCGATCGTGGCGGCGATGCGCGTCGGCTCGGAGACCTCGGTCAGCTCCAGGCCCAGGGTCACGTTCATCGGGATGGGAGCTCCGGCGGGCACGACCGTCACCTGGTAGTGGGTGTCGTCGATCTTCTCGACCCGCGCCTGGCCGTTCTCGCCGCCGGCCACGGCCGCCGATGGGTTGCTCACCGCTTCCCAGACCCGCTGTCGGCTCGCTGCGATGTCGGTTTCGCCGGACAGATGCATGGTTCCTCCTCGGCGGGCCGGCGAGACAGACGCCGGGAGCGGCAATCGTAGCGTTTCGGGGGATCGCGCCCATGGCCGCCCGGCCGGCGTTTGCGATAGCCGCCGTCTTACACGCCGCTTACACGGAGGTTGGGGACGCGAGGCCGGGCATCGTATCCTGCGCGGATGAAGACCATCCTCGTCGTCGACGACGAGCGCAACATCGTCGAGCTCGTGCGGCTGTATCTCGAGAAAGAGGGCTTCGCCGTCACGTCCGCCGGCGACGGCGAACAGGCCCTGATCCAGTACGAGCGGACCGCTCCCGATCTCGTCGTACTGGACCTGATGCTGCCCAAGATGGATGGCTTTGAAGTCTGCCGAGAGCTTCGCCGGCGGGGCGACGTGCCCATCCTGATGCTGACGGCGCGCTCCGAGGACGTGGACGCGATCGTCGGGCTCGAGCTCGGCGCGGACGACTACGTGACCAAGCCCTTCAACCCGCGGGCCCTGGTCGCGAGAGTCAAGGCGATCCTGCGGCGAACCGACGCGACGGCCAAAGGCGGCCGGCCCATATCGGTCGGCAACCTCCGAATCGACCCTCGCCGTCGAGAGGTTTACGTGGCCGATCGGCGACTCGACCTCCGAGCTCGCGAGTTCGACCTCCTCGCGGCCCTCGCGCGAGATCCGGGGTGGTCCTGAGCCGGGACGCGCTTCTCGAAGACGTGTGGGGAACGGACTTCCCGGGCGAGACCCGAACCGTGGACGTCCACGTAGCCGAAGTGCGCAAGAAGCTCGGCGACGACGGCCCCCAGGTGGAAACCGTGCGCGGAATTGGGTATCGGCTCGTTCCGCCGCCCCGTACGGGCGCAGGCGTCGGCGGCCAGGCCGCTCAGGCGCCCATCTCATCGGAAGGCGAATAGCCATGCTGCCCCGCGGCCTGACCGGCAGGATCATCCTGGCCTTCATCGGCCTGTCCGCGGCGATGCTGCTGGCCGTGTCGCGCGACGCTGTTCGTGGTCATCCGGAACCTGCACGAAGACGAGATCAAGCAGGCGATCGGGATCCGGGCGGTCAGCGTCGTCTATGCGGTCAACCAGCAGCCTGCCGGCAAGTGGGACGGGATCGTCAAGGATCTGGTCGGCGACGCGATCGCCGCGGACGGCGGCTACGTGATCGTGCGAGGACCGGGCGGTGCCGTGCGAATCCTGGTGGGCACTCCGCCCAGCGTGGACATCCCGGCCGCGACGGGTCTCGGAAACACGGCCGATGGCTACGTCTACTACGAGCCGGATCCGTCGACCACGCGCAACTGGACCTTCGTCTTTGCCGAACCGAATGTCGCGACCAGGCAAGCCCTCGGAGATCTGGGACGGGCGCTCCTGATCATCCTGCTGGTGCTCCTGGCGGTCGGCGTGCCGGTGGCCTGGCTCATCTCGCGATCGGTCACGTCGCCGATGCGCCGGCTCGCGAACGCCGCCCGCGACCTGCCCCATCGGCCGTCGGACGAACCCTTGCCGCTGGATGGTCCGAGCGAGGTCCAGGTCCTCACCGAACGATTCAATTCCATGGCCCGCGAGCTCGCGTCCACACGGCATGAGGAAGCGCAGATGCTCGCCAGCCTGCGCCACGACCTGCGGACGCCGCTCACCAGCATCGGCGGGTTCGCCGAGGCCATCGCAGATGGCACCGCGATCGGACCTACTGCCGTTTCCGCGGCCCGGACAATCGCCGAAGAGGCGCAACGACTGGAGCGACTCGTCGGCGAGCTCGGTGTGGTGGAGCGGCTGCGCGAAGGGCCGGCCGCGCTTCGGCCCGAGCTTCTCGACGCGGACGAGCTGATAACCGCTGCCGCGGCACGCTTCGAGGGACGGGCTTCGATCAGGAACGTGAAGGTGGACGTGGCCGGCCGGGCGCCCGGCACTCCCCCGCTTGCTTTCACGGGCGACCGGCTGGCCGTGGAGCGGATCCTCCAGAATCTCGTGGAGAACGCGCTCTCGGTGCTGCCGGACGGCGGGACGGTCTGGGTCCGGGCCTCGCAGCTGACCCTGCCGGGTCGTCCGCCCGGCGTCTCGATGAGCGTTACGGACGACGGACCCGGGTTCCCGCCCGGGACCACCGACAAGGTCTTCGAACGCTTCTTCCGGGCGGATCCGTCACGGAGCGGCTCCGGGTCGGGTCTCGGGCTGGCAATCGTTCGCGACATGGCGCGAGCCCATGGCGGCGAGGCGTGGGCGGAGAACATCGCCCCTCACGGGGCACGTGTCACGATCCTGCTGCCGATCGTGCCGGCGATGCCCGTGGCGAACCCGCGGGCGACGGACGAACCGGCGACGACCTGAACCCGAACCCGTGCCACGCGGCTACGAATCGGGCAATCCCGCTTCGAGCCGGCCACACGCGGCCTGGAGCGCCGCCCGCCGCTATCCTTCCCGAGTGACTGACCAGACCAACCCCTACGATCCGCCGGCCGAAATCTCCGAGCTCGTCAAAGAGCGCACCGAAGCCCGCGCCAAGCGGGACTGGACTCGCGCCGACGCGATCAAAGCCCAGATCGAGGCCGCGGGTTGGGTAGTGGCCGACCGCGGCAGGCGATCGAGCGCTCGCCCGGCCGCTCCGCCCACTGTTGAGGTGAATGGCGAGCGTCGGTACGGATCCGCGGCGGATGTTCCCTCCGCTCTAGAAGTGCCGGCAACGGCCGCAGCCACCGTCGTCACCGTCGCGTCAGAGGACCCAGCCCGGCTCTCCCGGCTCCTCGCCGCGCTCCGAGCGCATTCCGCCGCCGGGACCCAGGTCGTCGTCGTGGCCAACGATCCGAGCGATGCCCAGGCCACGGCCCTCGAGGCGGACGCTCCGGATCGCTTCCCGATCGCCGGCCGCGAACTCGCGGTACTCCGAACCTCCGTCCGCCTCGGTTACGCGGCCGCGCTCGACATCGCACTGCGCCGCGTCGAAGGCGAGATCGTGGTCCTGGCCGACGGATCGGCCGTGCCTGTCGGCGACGCGCTTACGCCACTCGCTCTCGCACTCGCGGATCCCGACGTGGCCGTGGCGGGCGGTTTCGGTCTGGCGGGCGACGAGGACGGCGGACCCTTCCGGCCCAACGGCCTGGCCCGGGTCGAACTCGAGGCCGACGAACCGGCCGCCGACGTCGCCGCTCTCGAGGGCGCATGGCTCGCGTTCCGGCGCGAGGATCTCGCGGCCCTCGGCCTTCTCGACGAGCACTTCGTCACGCCGTCCTGGCTCGACGTCTGGCTCTCGCTGCGTCTTCGCGTGGGAGCGGATGGCTTCGGCGAGGGGCTCGGGGCGGAGGAATCTCCGGAGGAATCGAGCAGCGAAGTGCGCGACGGCGTGGAGGGCGTCGAAACGGAGACGGAATCCGACTCCGACCGTTCGCCTGAGGTAGAAGGCGAGGCCCCCGAGGAAGCCGAACTTCCGGCAGCCAGACGGGCTTTGCTGGTCCGGCTCCCGCTCGAACGTGAAGATACCGTCTGGCCGCCCGATCGGACGCGGCTCAACCGACGCCAGATGTATCGAGTGCTTGACGCCTTCGGCTGGCGGGACGACCTGGCCTGAGCCGCGCGGCGGGCGGCTCCGATGGCGGGCGGCGCCTGCGGTCGCAGCCGACCGGGCAACCGAGTGGCCGGCGGAGCCCCGGTCAGCCGAGCTCGAGCCGCGGATCGACCCCGGGCGGAACGGCCACGACCGACATCACGTGGGGAACCGTGTCGCCGAACCCGAAGCCGGAGGGGTTTCGGTACTTGCCCCATTTGTCGTTGCCGACCACCAGCCCGATGCCCAACACGACCACGAGGGCAACCACGCCCAGGAACCGGGCCGCGAGTGTCGCGCCTGCCGTGCGGCCCCAGCGCGGCGACTGCCAGATCGAAGCCAGCGTCGCAACCTGGCTCGGCGGAAAGATCCAACCCAGCCACAGTCCCGTGGCGAGGCCGCCGAGATGGGCGAAGTTGTCGACGTTGAAGAAGCCGGAGAAGCCCAGGACCAGGTTGAGGACGATCAGGAAGCCGATCTGCGAAGCGATGGCCCGGGATTGCGCATCCAGGATCGAGTGATGGAGCCGCGTCGCGACGAGGATGACCCCGAAAAGCCCGAAGATTGCCCCCGAGGCTCCGACGCCGGCCACCGCGTCGCCAAAGACGTACGTCCCGATCGAGCCGCCGACGCCGCAGACGCAATAGAGAGCTAGCGTCACCCAGGAGCCGTACATGCGCTCCACCAGCGGGCCCGCAAGCCAGAGCGCGTACATGTTCAAGAGCAGATGGAGGATGTTCTGGGGTTCGTGGACCAGGACGACGCTCAGCAGCCGGTAGAAGTCGCCGTGGGCGATGTCGATCTTGTTCAACTCGAGCTGATTGAGAAGCTGGCTCGAGGCGTAGCCGAACGGAGTGTTGTGACCTCCACTCATTGCCGCGAGTGAGACCACCACGGTGACGGCGATCACGAGATAGGTCATGAACGGCGGCAGGGCGTCGCCACGGCTCCTGGCGAAGTATTGGCCCGCGGCCTTGGAGTTGCCCGTTTCCTTGTTGAGCCAGCCCAGGCGTGAGGCTATTTCGGCCCGATCTTCGCGTGGGGCGCGCCGCTCGCACTGGCGGTAGGCCTCGACCGCGCCCGGGAGGTCGCCCTCACGGACAAGCGCGGCGGCTACCTGACGCCAGGCTCGATAGACGACCGGAGCGTCGCCGAAAGCGGTCGCCTTCTGCCACGACTCGCGCGCCTCGACCTCGCGATCCAGCCGATACAGCGCGTTGCCGGCTCCGAAGAACCCGGCGGCAGCGACATCCCCGTCGCGGAACGTGGAGGCCTGCAGGTAGAGCGTCAGCGCCTGTTCGGGCTCACTGCGCTCCATCAATTCGTCGGCCTGCTGGACGGCGGCGATGGCAGCGCCACGATCCAGGAACATATCCGTGACGCCGGGCCCGCCCGCCGGGCGCGACTCCGGCGAACCCTTCAGGACCAGACCGGCTGAGGCTTTATCCATCTGAGCGACTGTACAGGAAGCGGCGTGGGCCGGAGACGGGGTTCACTCGGCGCTGGGCTCCCAGCCTGCCGCCGAGACGCCGTCCCGGAACGCCGCGGCTGGCTCCACTCCCGCGTCCAGTGAGGCGGCGTATGCGCCTACCAGGCGAGCGAAGGAGCCGTCGTCGTCGAGCGGCATCTGGAGAAGCGTGGCCTCTTCGGGGAGATCGGGAAGATTTGGCGCCGCCCCGGCAGCGCCCCGGTTGGCCGCGCTGCCGGCGGTTGTGAGGACGATGAGGTTCGCGCCCGCGAAGGCGGCACCGTCCACGGCCGCCGAGAGCGCCGGACCGGTGAGTGGCTCGGCCACGACCACGACTCGAGGGTTCGCGAGGTAGCGAAGCGCCATCTCGATATCGCCCGCCTCCAGCCCGGGGCGGCCGATCGGGTCCTCGGGCAGGAGCCGCGATGGTTGATCGGTCGACTCGGACTGGTCGGTCTCGGCCGCGCCGCGGCCCGGGAACGGGGCCGTCTCGTCTCCCTTTGTGGCCGAGCCCACTCCCGTGCCAGTGACGCTGTCAAGCAGTTCCGCGTCCTGACTTACCAGCAGAGGCGTGGGCCGGGCCGGATCGCGGAGCAGAGCGGCATGTCCGACGCCCAGGCGACCCAGGGCCACCACGACCGCGTCCCCTGCCCCGTCGCCGCCCAGCTTGCCCGCGAGCTCCACCTCGGCGCCGCGGCGACGGGCCTCAGCAGCAATCTCGACGGCCAGGCCGCCCGCGCAGATCTCGCCGTCGGCTTCGTCCGAGTAGGCCGGCAACCCGATTACGACGATCATTCGGCTGTCTCGGTCGATGCCTCGCCCTCGCCCTCGGCTTGGGCCTCGCTGGGCAGTGCCTCGTGGATGACCTCGAGCTCGCCGAACGCGGCCGTTTCGAGGTCCTTGCCCACGACGTCGGCGTCGCCGACAGCCACGATCGCGATCCGATCCGGGTGGATATGCTCGCGAGCCGCCTGCCGGATGTCGGAGGCGGTCACGGCCTCGATCCGGTCGCGATAGAGAGCCAGTTCGTCGTCCGGGAGGTCCTGGCTGTAGAGCCCGGCGATCGCCGCGACCACCGCCTCGGGCGTCTCGAAGCGGAGTGGGAAGACGCCGACGAGATAATCCCGGGCAGCTTTGAGCTCGGCCTCGGCCACGTCCGTGTCGCGCATCTTGTTCAGCTCGAGGAGCGACTCGGAGATGCTCGGAATGGTGGCCGCGGTCTGGACAGCAGTTCGAACCGCGAACGGGCCGGCCGCACGCCGCATCTCGAACCCGGCACCGACACCGTACGTATAGCCCTTCTCTTCTCGCAGGTTCATCTGAAGGCGGGAGTTGAAGAGGCCGCCCAGGATCGCGGACATGAGCTGGATGGCATGAAAGTCCGGGACGCTGGCGAGGCACGCCGACGTGGCCGATACGAAGCTCGGTCTGAACGGCTCCGGGGTGATGGTACAAGCGCACGATCGGCCGATCGACGATCGAGGGGCCGGTCGCGGCCGCAGAGGTAGCCGGCGAGGTGGCCGGCGCTGTGGAACCCCGTCCGGCCAGGCCCGCGAAGGCGCGCTGGGCAAGAGCCGCCACGTCCAGGCCAGTGAGGTCGCCACCAACTATGAGCGCGGCGTTTCCGGGATCGAGCAGAGCGGTGTAGACCAGTCTGACCGCGGCCGAATCCAGCCTCGCCACCGTCTCTTCATTGCCGCCCGCCGGGCGCGAGTAGGGAGAAACCGGCGCGTAGATCGTTGCCGAGAATGCCCGTTCGACTCGCCGCCGCGGATCGGCCTTCACCTGGAGGAGGTCGTTGAGCCGCTCGTCGCGCAGTCGGGCCACGTCCGCCTCTGGGAACGTCGGCCGCTCGATCAGCTCGTCGAGCAATTCCAGGGCTGAGCCCAGCCTCGATGCCGCCACGTCGACGGAGCCGACGAACGCGTCCCAGCTGGCGTCGGCGTGGAGCGTGGCTCCGAGCCGTTCCGCGGCCTCGATCAGCTCCACTCCGGGGTAGCGCTCGGTGCCCTCGGTCAGGGCGCGGGCGGCCAGGACCGTGGCACCGGCCAGCTCCGCCGGTTCGTCGGACACACCCCGCCGGATCACCAGGTTCGCGGAGACGAGAGGCCGGCCGGGCAGATCGACGGTCAGAACCTTGAGTCCCGAATCGAGGATCGTGCGCTGGAAAGCGGGAAATCGATATTCGCGCGGCAGCCCTGGAGCGGGCCTGACGGAAAGAACCTCTTCGAGTGTCATGCCGCCGTCTCCTCGTCGCGCGATCCACTGGCCGAGCCCGCGGCGGGGACGTAGGTGATGACCGCGCGGTTCTCCGGCCGCAAGAACGCGGCCGCTGCCTCCTTGATGTCGTCGGCGGTCACGGCCAGGTAGCGGCCGAGCTGCTTGTTGATCATGTCCGGATCGTCGAGCAGGGTGGCGTACATCGCCAGCCGATCGGCCCGCTCATCGACACGCTGGAGAGCCTCGAGCTCGTACGTTTCGATCAGGGCGCGGGCTCGGGCAAGCTCGTCGGCGGTAACCGGCTCGCGGCCCAGTCGATCGAGCTCCTCCTCGAAGGCCGCCTCGAGGACGTTGGTTTCGACACCCGGCCGGACCGTCGCCTGGCCCGCCGCAACCGATCCTCCGTCCTTCAGGCCGAGCGTGAAGAAGGCCACGTCCTGGGCGATCCGCTCATCGCGGACGAGGCGCCGGTAGAGCCTGCTCCCCTTCCCGCCCGCGAGGATCTGCGAAGCAATTTCGAGGGAATCGAACCGCTTTTCGCCGAGCGTGGGCGTCCGGAAGCCGAAATAGAGCCGCGGCAACGGGACGCGATCCTCAACGACTTCGCGCGTTTCGGCGCCGATGCTGGGCCCGAGAGCCGCATTGGCAATGCCCGGAATGCCCCCCTTCGCGGGGATCTCGCCGAAAAGCCTCTCCACCATCCGGCGAGCCTGGGCCGGATCAACGTCGCCCACCACGGACAGAACCGCGTTGTTGGGCACGTAATAGGTCCGGAAGAACTCCCTGACGTCTTCGAGCGAAGCCGCGTCGAGGTCGTCCATCGAGCCGATGGTCGGGTGGTGATAGGGGTGGCTTTCGGGGAAGACGTGCTCCTGGATCTTGTGGAACCAGTCGCCGTACGGCCGGTTGTCGTACGAGGAGCGCTTCTCGTTCTTGACCACGTCGCGCTGGTTGTCCAGGTTCTCCTGGCTGAGCGCATCGAGGAGCGTGGCCATCCGGTCCGCTTCGAGCCAGAGCGCCAGCTCGAGCTGGTGGCTCGGCATCGTCTCGAAGTAGTTGGTCCGATCGAGCCAGGTCGTGCCGTTGACGGTTCCGCCGGCCGCCTGCACGAGAGCGATGTGCTCGGCCTTGCCGACGTGCTTCGAGCCCTGGAACATCACGTGCTCGAAGAGATGGGCGAAGCCGGTTTTGCCCGGGACCTCGTGCTTGGACCCGACGTTGTACCAGATGTTCACCGCCACCACGGGCGCGAGATGATCCTGCGAGATGATCAGGCGAAGGCCATTCGCCAGGCGTTCGTCGGTGAAGACGACATTCGGGGCGGTCATCCGCGCGCGGTCCTCCGAGGTGTCCAGTCTGGGCGCCGGCCGGCAGCAGCTTCCGACCAGATCGCCACTCAGCCGCCCAGCTTCTCGGCGGCCCCGAGGCATTGTACGGGCCGTGCGGAGCCACGAACAGGCCTCCGACACTGCCTCTTCTCCTCCGCCGGAGCACCTGATGGGTCCGGCCGCAACCAGGCCTCGACACTGCCCTTTCCGATCACGGCGGAAAAATTTTTTTTTTTTTTTTTTTTTTAAAAAAAAAAAAAAAAAAAAAAAAAAAAAAAAAAAAAAAAAAAAAAAAAAAAAAAAAAAAAAAAAAAAAAAAAAAAAAAAAAAAAAAAAAAAAAAAAAAAAAAAAAAAAAAAAAAAAAAAAAAAAAAAAAAAAAAAAAAAAAAAAAAAAAAAAAAAAAAAAAAAAAAAAAAAAAAAAAAAAAAAAAAAAAAAAAAAAAAAAAAAAAAAAAAAAAAAAAAAAAAAAAAAAAAAAAAAAAAAAAAAAAAAAAAAAAAAAAAAAAAAAAAAAAAAAAAAAAAAAAAAAAAAAAAAAAAAAAAAAAAAAAAAAAAAAAAAAAAAAAAAAAAAAAAAAAAAAAAAAAAAAAAAAAAAAAAAAAAAAAAAAAAAAAAAAAAAAAAAAAAAAAAAAAAAAAAAAAAAATGGACCGCTAACCAGGCCGACATCGGTGCCCTTCCTTCGGATCGGGAACCGACCCCCCCCCCCCCCCTTTTTTTTTTTTTTTTAAAAAAATATATAGAGCATCAGCGCAGAAGCCGAGCTCGGCAGACGCAATCACATCCTCGACCATACCCCCCCCCCCCTTTTTTTTTTTTTTTTTTTATTCGGCGTCGGCACCAGCGCATTGCATTCCTCCCCGAACAGCGTCGCCCCCCCCCCCCCCCCCCAAAAAAAAAAAAAAAAAAAAAAAAAAAAAAAAAAAAAAAAAAAAAAAAAAAAAAAAAAAAAAAAAAAAAAAAAAAAAAAAAAAAAAAAAAAAAAAAAAAAAAAAAAAAAAAAAAAAAAAAAAAAAAAAAAAAAAAAAAAAAATTTTCAGGTTCGAGGTCGGCACCAATGCCATCTGCTCTCGCAAGCGTCAGCGGACGTCCCTCCTTTAAAAAAAAAAAAAAAAAAAAAAAAAAAAAAAAAAAAAAAAATTTTTTTTTTTTTTTTTTTTTTTTTTTTTTTTTTTTTTTTTTTTTTTTTTTTTTTTTTTTTTTTTTTTTTTTTTTTTTTTTTTTTTTTTTTTTTTTTTTTTTTTTTTTTAAAATATATATTCACTCGTCGTCACGATAGGCCTCCCTCAAAGTCGCGAGCGCCCGGCTCAGAATCTTCTGGGCCGCTGCTTCGCTCTTGCCCAGCGCGACGCCAATCTCCCCGGCCGTCAGTCCGCCGGCGTAGCGCGGCTGGATCGCATCTCTTCTGGATCTCCGGCAGTCTCGAGACCCTGGCTCGCAGCTCGGCCAGGCGCTCACGTTCCAGCAGATCGTCTTCCGCCTCTCTCTGGTCTGGTGGATCTGGCTTCGGAGGTCGTCACACGGATCGAGAAGAGGCTATACCGGCGCCATCGAGCGGCCGGCGTCATTGGCCGCGTTGCGAGCGATGGTGAACAGCCAGGCGAGGATGCCGCCGCCTCGCGGCCGGTAGCGAACGATGGCCCTGAATGCCTGCTCGAAATCGACCGCAGTCAGTTCGACGGCCTCGTCGTCCGAGTCCGTCCTGGCCCTCAGATATCGAAATACCGCCCGCTGGTGACACAGATAAAGGAGCTCGAACGCCGCTGGATCGTCCGGGTCGGCAGCCGCGATCTCCTCGTCATGCCCCTCGTCCTCGAGCCTCTTCTTCGAAGCCTGCCAGCTCGGCTTCCGTCATGAGTCCCTCCCGGTCGATTGTCGCCTACCCGAAAGCTCGGCAGACGCAATTCCGACACTCTCTAAGGAGGGGCTCCGCAAATTCCGAGTCGCATCCTTGACACTCATCTTCCACGTGTTAGATTCTCATCTAACACGACTAAGAGGATCGAGACAAGTGGCGGTAACCAGGAATCCCAGCAGAACAGCCAGGCCCGGAGGGCTGATCAGACCCGGCGGACTCGTTCGGCCCGGGATAACGGCCGCTCCGACGCCAAAGGTCGAGCTGGACTCTCGCCCTATCTATGACTTTCTCATCAGTGCCTGCGCGAGCTGCGGCGAGCGCGACGAGCTGCTGCCCGACGATCGAGCCTGGATCGAGCGATCCCAGGCCGCCCTCGCTCCGGAACTGGGCGATGCCACCCTGGAGTCAGAGTGTCTCGAGTTCGTCAGCGAGCTCGGCCCGTTCGTCGTCGCCCACCCCGAACTGAAGTCCTCCGCGGACCTGGTCGCGGCTATCGACAAACTCACCGATCAGGAGCTCCTGGAGACACTACTCAGCGAGCTCGCCGATAGCCCGGAATTCGGGGAGATCACGAAGCGCGCCCTCACCGGCGACAACGGGGCGTATCACGAGCTGGCCAGTCAGCTGCTCGGGCACAAGGGCCGCTCAATCCTGAGCGGTTCGATGGAGGAGCTCGCGCCCGCGGTCCGGGCGGTGCTCCACTCCTGGCTCCCGCGGTTCTCGGAGGTAGAGGATCGCGTCGCTCGAATGCTCGCCCGCGACGTGGCAACTCGCGCACAAGAAGACGTCGACCGCGACCCGATCGGGTTCATAGAGCGAGCCACCAACGGCATTCGCCTCATCCCGGAGCGCGGTGTTCGTCGTGTCGTCCTTGCACCCAGCTATTTCGGCCGTCCGTACAACTCGCTGACGAAGGTCGGCGAGATGCAGCTGATCTGCTATCCAGTCGCCGATAACGCTCTCGGGGCCGCCAGTCGCACCGTGCCGCCCGCGGCCACAGTTCGGCTGTATCGTGCCCTCGGCGACGAAACACGCCTGCGGATCCTGCGTCTGCTTGCGGACCGGGATCGCTACATGACCGAACTCGCGAACGAGCTCGAGCTCAGCAAACCCACGATCAGCCATCACCTGGCCCAGCTGCGGAGCGCCGGCCTGGTGACGCTGACCGAACAGGGCAACCTGACCTACTACTCGCTTCGCCGCGACCGCGTCACCGAGGCCGGTCCGGAGCTCAGCGCCTTCCTGGCGCACTAGAACCCACAAAGCAGCCATGAGCAGTTCGTTGTCGCCTCTAGTTAGATGGTCAGCTAACGGGGGTCCGTCGATTTCTAACACTGGAGAAACTATCGATGTGGTCGCTTGACTCGCCCGAGAACCGGCTGAGGGTTGCCAGAACCTACGGAGAAGAGCTACGGACCGAGGCGGCCGTCGCACGAAAAGTGAACACGGGCGAGTGCGTCGACGGCGTCCTTTCGGATGGCCGCCGCTTCACCGGCCTGAAGTTGCACTTTGGGTCCGTGCTCATCGTCCTCGGACGGACGCTGCACGATGAGGATGCCCACTGCGTGGAAGGCGCCAGGTCCTAGGGCCTGGTCCCGGGGCTTTGATGCCGCTCGAACGCCCGCCGACAATGAACTCGACGCGCCCGCGGAGGCGCCCTAACAGGATCGTCAGTGCCCGCCGCCCTTAGCCATTACGCCCGGAGCTTCACCGGCTTCTCCAGAGATGCCCGGCTGTTCCTGCTCATCACGATCATCTACGGCACGGCGCTGAGCCTCTACTGGGTCGACTTCAACCTCTACCTGGAATCACTGGGCCTGGACCGGCCGACGATCGGCTGGGTGATGTCGACGTCGCAGCTCGCCGGAGTCGTGATCGCGCTGCCGGCGAGCGCCCTATCCGACAGGTTCGGTCGGCGGATCCTGATGGCCGTCGGCATGGGCCTGGTCGCGGTGGCGCTGTTCGCCTTCCTTCCCGGCAACCGGGGACTGATCTTCGTCGGCGTCGCGGCGCTTGGCGCGGGAACCCAGATCGTGGCCGTGGTCCAGATCCCATACATCGCCGAGCACACGCTCCCCCACCAGCGAAACGAATACTTCTCGCTCTGGTCGGCCTTCGGCTTCATCACCTCAGTCGTCTCGACGATCGTGGGAGCGCAGATCGCCACCTGGCTCGCAGGATCGCTCGGCCTGGGAAGCGCGGCGGCGCCCTACCAGATCCTCATCGCGGGTGTCGCCGTCCTCGGGCTCGTGTCCCTCGCGACCGTGTTCCTGCTCGCGGGCGATCGGCCCAAGGCCGCCGATCACGCGGAGCGGCAGGCTCGGCCCGGCAGGTTCGGGCTCGTCGTCCTCGACCGAAAGCTGTTCTTCCGGCTGCTCCTCCCGGGCTTCCTCACCTCGCTCGGCGCCGGGCAGCTGATTCCGTTCCTGAACGTCTTCATCAAGACGAAATTCGCCCTCGACCTGAACGCCGTGAACATCATCTTCGCGATCACGAGCCTGGGTACGGCGGCTGCGATCATGGCCCAGCCTGCCCTCGCCCGGAGGTTCGGCCGGATCGGCTCGATCGTCCTGGTACAAGGCGCCAGCATCCCGTTCTTGATCGTCCTGGGGTTCTCGCCGATGCTCTGGACGGTGATCGTGGCCCTGGCCGTTCGCAACTCGCTCATGAACGCGGGCAGCCCGATCTTCGACGCCTTCTCCATGGACCGCGTCTCCGCGGCGGAACGAGCGACCCTGGCCGCGGGCATGACGATGCTCTGGTCGCTGGGCTGGACGATCGCCCCGATCTACTACAGCGCGCTCCAGGCCTCGCTCGGCTTCACCATGGGCTATGCCGTGGACTTCATCACGATCATCGTGCTGTATTCGATGGCCACGAGCCTCCTCTGGTATTGGTTCAGGGGCACGGACCGAATGACAGTGCGGGAGGGGCCCGCCACGCCGCTCGGGACGGGATTGATTCCGGGCGAGGGGTAGAGACCGGCAATCGGGGGGGCGCGGGCAGTGGCGCCGCGCGGTTGCGTGATGTGGCCGAGGAGCGTGGCGCGGCGGCCGCCGCGCAAGCCGGTTTGCCATGTTCTCGCCCGTCCCCCGCGACTTTCTCTCCCTCGTGAACAGGAAGCGCCGATCCAGGCCTCGGACGGCTCGCCCGACGCGGCTCCTCGCCTCATGCCCCGTCCGTTGCGCGGTTCCGGCTCTACGAAAGGCGCAACTGACCCTCGAACGGTCAATTTGTGCTCCGCGCGAGTCGACGGCCGAGTCCGCGCCAAGACGTGTTCACGCCAGAGAGAAACCTGCCGCCGGTCCGGGTTCGGGACCTTCGACGCGGTCCTCACGGCCCCGGGTCACCCTCCGGTGGCGGCAGCACTTGGCACAGAGCCAGACCCGAGCGGCGCCGCGCCGCACGTTGCCGCGGAATCGGCGGTCGCAGACGGCACGATCGAGCATGCAGGTGAGGGCTGGGCCGCCGGAGTCACCGCTGTACCGCCGGGTCCGGGGAGGTTGGGCGTTGCGGTCGGCCCGGTCACGCCGGCCGAGGGCGCCAGAGTCCTGCCGGCCGGCGCCACCGAACTGTCCGGACTCTCCACGCCGAGCAACTCGAGCGGACACGGGAGGCTGCCGGATTGAAGCAAGGTCGCCAGCCTCTTTGCCTCGCCCATCGTAAAGTCGCCCGAAACGATCCCCATCCCACTGTCGAACTTCGCCGCGATGTACGGGGCGTTCTGAACTACGCCATCCATCGTGATTGCGAAGTACTCGTTCACGTGCTCGCCAGACCAGGTTTCGAAGTCCCTCACCTTGGCGTCTTTGACGCCGAAGTCGACCTGCCACAGTCCAGGCATAGTCGGGTCCGTTCTGGCCACGGTCTTGCTTGGGTCGAGATCCGCGTCGGTGAACTCCGCCGGCAACGACGCGTCGAGCCTCGAGCCGTTGGCAGGGACAGCCTTCGGACCGGGTGCCAAGGCCGAACCGTACACATCCGGCGGCAGCAGGACGAACTCGAGATGACCCCGCTGGCTGAGCAGCTGCTCGATCGCGTCGAGGTTGGCATGTCCCGGAACCGAAACCGTCACCATGTCCGGCTCCCTCATTCCGACGAGAGCCCCTGCCACGCCAGAGCCGTCGATCCTGGATTTCAGGATGCCGACTGTCGATTCGAGGTCGGCCGCCGTCACGGTCTTCCCGGCATCTGGCACGAGCCCGTAGATGAGGGTCGTATAGCTCGGCGACGGCGATGGCGATGGCGATGGCGATGGCGATGGCGACACGCCGAGGGTCGCCGTCCTGGCGCTGAGGCCCGCGCCCACGACGATGACGATCAAGGCCGCGACAAGCACCAGCGGGGCGGCCGCGAACCGCAAGCCCGTGCGCATCCTGGTCCGCGACAGCCCGACCTGACCGCCTTCGCCAGCCCACGCCGGGGGTATGGGAATCAGGGGCTCGACCGCGGTCATCCGCTGGCGGACCGCCTGGAGGATTTCATCGTCTCTTAGATCGGTCGGCGCGGCGGTCGTGCGCTTTGCGTCGTTGTCGTTCATCGCCAGATCTCCGGGTTGCGGCGCAGGGTCTCGCAGGCCCTCGCCACTAGCGAGCGGACTCCGGAAGCCGAGAGCCCCAGAATCTCGCCTATCGATTGGTCGTCCAAATCCCGCTGATAGCGGAGGATCAGCACCTCGCGCTGCCGGGCCGGCAGGTCGCGGGCGAAGCGAGTCGAACCAAATCCAAAAGTCGGATCGTTCGGTGTCGCCGGCCGCCGCTGGCTCTTGCGCCGGGCGGAGCGTGCCGATCGGCAGCCACGAGAGCAGCCTTCGCCGTCGGACTTTGTCGATCACGATGCGCCGGGTGATGAGCAGCAGCCAGGGCAGCGCCTGGCCCGATGGCCCATGGCCCGTGCGCCAGGCCGAATATGCGCGGTCGAACGCCTCCGCCGTTGCGTCTTCGGCCTCCGCCTCATGGCGCAGCATCAGCAGCGCGTAGCGGAATACGTCCCGATAGCGCCGGCGGTAGAGCGCCTCGAACGTCTCGCCAAGGTCCTCCGCGTCGTCGCGACCGAGCCTCACTCGCTCGAGCAAATCCGGAGCCCCTCTCTGGTCTGTCAACAACTCCATCATGACCAGATTGACGAACTGAAGGCGGCTTTCGTCCCGGATTCGCCGTCGCCGCCCTGCGAATGCCAGGCTCAGCCGTAGACGAGCGTGAGCTTGTCCCAGTTGACGGCAAGCAGATACACGCCGACGGCGATGAGGAGCGAGCCGCCGGCGATGTTGAACGCTCGACTGTGGATCGCGAACCAGCGAGTCAGCTGACGCTGCATCGCTCCGGACAAGAGCGAGATGGCCAGAAGCGGCACGCCGAGGCCGAGACCGAACCAGGCGAAGGCCCACAGCTGGCTGAGCGTTTCGCCCAGCGTGAACGAGTACGCGAATATCGCGACGACGGCGAGCCCATTGCACTGCATGGCGATCGGGCCGTACAGGGCGCCGTAGGCGAAGGCATTCAGCGAAGGACTTCGAAGTCCGAGCAGCTGGACGTGGGGAAGTCGGGCGAAGGGGTTGCGATCCAGGAGCATGAGCACCCCGAGGCCGATCATGGCCGCGACGGCGAGCGGAATCAGGACCGCGAGGGCGCGCGTCAGCGAGACGGCGAGGACGACGAGGAGGCCGCCCAGAACAAGCATCGTCGTCAGGACCCCGGCCAGGACGAACAGGCCCAGGAAGTAGCGGCTCCTCCCCTGCCCGGCCCCGGGCTGGCCGCTGAGATAGGCGAGGAACCCTGGGTACAGCGGCAGAACGCACGGATTCGCGATAGACAGCAACCCGAGAGAAAAGGCCGTCAGCGCGACGTCCACCGCTTACTGCTTGATATACGGGTCGAGCACGGCCTTCAATGCGGCCGCCGTCTTCGCTCCGGTCGGCAGGCTCCAGACTCCACCCTCGCGGTCGATGAACAGCATTGGTTGGAGCGGAGGGTTCAGGAACGCCTCGTCGTAGTGAGTCACCAGGAAGCGAGTGACTTCCTCGGGGGCGATCGCGACGTGCCACGTGAAGTCGTTCGTTTTCGCGTACTTCTGCAGCAGCGAAGCGTCCTCGTTCGGATCCACGTCCAGGCTGACGGCGACAAGACCACCGCCGAGGCCGTAACCCGCGAGCAGCTCTTTGACCTGGCTCATCTCACCCTGGCAGGTTGGACACCAGGTGGCCATTGTCTCGACCAGGACGACCTGGCCGACAGAGTCGCTGATCTTGAACTGCTTGCCGGTGTTGACGTCGGTCATCGGGACGGAGAACCAGGGCGGCAGGGTTGGCTGGGCGCCAGGCACGACGCTCCCCGCGGCATCCCTCGGATAGGGCGTGATGGTGACGATGTCCAGGCTCGGGCCCGAATGCACGCTCGCGGTCACTCCGCAGGCGGCGGCCACCAGGGCTATCGCGACGATTCCGGCGAGCGACCGGTAGTGACGGCTTCGGGCGATCATCGCGGCCAGACTATCGCACCGCCACCGCATTCGCCCGCCCGGGAGCACAGGGGGAACCGCTATCCCGACGGGCGGTTCTCGCGGGACTCGCCGCAGCGCCCGCCCGGGGTCTGCCAAGGTTCGGCGCCCGATTAGGGCGTCGTGGCGAGCGACTGCGCGGTCCGGGGCCGGCCCGGATCCGGGACCCACTCGCCGAGAGAGCGGACCTCCGACAGGCCCGATACCAGGTCCGGGGCCAGCGCCTCCGCCGCG
The DNA here is from genome assembly GCA_963816135.1 of uncultured Chloroflexia bacterium. Classification (GTDB taxonomy): domain Bacteria; phylum Chloroflexota; class Limnocylindria; order Limnocylindrales; family CSP1-4; genus Fen-1039. Next base: position 71,627 of record CAWFJD010000017.1, on the reverse strand, counting down.
GCGATCGCGGTCTCGATGGCGGTCAGACAGAGAACCCCTTGCGCGGTGGCGGTGAGGCGGATCTCCGCGGCGTCGCGAACAGGACCTGACTTGGGCGACGGCGTGTTGATGACGAGCCGCACGGAACCGCCGGCGATGAGATCGAGGATCGCGACCTGCCCGTCCAACGGCTTCTCGCCAAGTTTGGCCACGACCTGGGCCTCGTAGCCAAGAGCGCGGAGCTCCCCGGCGGTGCCGGAAGTAGCCGCGAACCGGTATCCGGCCAGGGCCAGTGCCCCAGCCACTCGCGGAAGCGCGTGATGGTCGCGGTCCGCCACGGAAAGGAGCGCCAGCGCGCCTTCGGCACCAGGCCGCGGCGGGATGAGGGCCGCTCCCTGCATCGCTTTGGCAAGGGCCACTCGCGGGTCCCTGTGGATGCCGATGACCTCGCCCGTGGACTGCATCCCGGGACCGACGCTCGGGTCCACGCCACGGAGCTTGGACGTGGAGAAGGCAGGCGCCTTGACCGCGACGAGCGGCGGCTCCGGCAGGAGGCCGTTGGGCCAGCCCATGTCCGCGAGCTTCTCGCCGAGCGCGATCCGGACGGCGAGCTTGACCATCGGCACGCCCGTGACCTTGCTCATGAACGGGACCGTGCGCGAGGCGCGAGGGTTGACCTCGATCAGATAGACGCCGTCTTCGCGGACGATGAACTGGGCGTTGACGAGGCCGTGGACGTCGAGCGCGCGGACGATCCGCTCCATCGCTTCGACGACGAGCTCTTGATCCGCCGGCGACACGTTCTGTGGCGGAAACATGCCGATCGAGTCGCCCGAATGGACCCCGGCCTTCTCCACATGCTCGAGCAGACCCGGAATGAGCACCGTGTCGCCGTCGGCCACCGCGTCGACGTCGACTTCGACGCCTTCGAGATAGCGGTCGATCCGGACCGGCTTGTCGACGTCGACGTCGGTCGCGCGGGCAAGCTGGTTCACGAGATCGGACGGCGAATAGCTGAAGTCGATGGCGAGCCCGCCGATGACGAACGACGGCCGAACGATGACCGGATAGCCGATCTGGTCGGCCAGCGCCAGCGCCTCCTCGATCGAACGAGCCATGCCGCCTTCGGGCTGCGGAATGCCGAGCGACTCCACGAGGTTGGCGAAGCGGATGCGGTCTTCGGCCTGGTCGATGGTTTCGAGGTTGGCGCCGAGAAGAGGGATTCCGGCTTTCGACAGCGGTTCGGCGAGATTGAGCGGCGTCTGGCCGCCGAATTGGACGAAAGCACCGAGCAGCGGCTCGCCCGGCGGCGTCTCGGCCTCGACGACCGACCGGACGCTCTCCGGGTCCAGCGGTTCGAAGTAGAGCCGGCTGCTCGCGTCGAAGTCGGTCGAGACCGTCTCCGGATTCGAGTTGATCATCACCGCCTGCCAGCCGAGCGCCCGCAGCTCCGCCGCCGCCTGGACGGCGCAGTAGTCGAACTCGATCCCCTGCCCTATCCGAACCGGCCCGCTGCCGATGACGAGGGCAGCCGGCCGCTTGACCGGCGGCAGCTCCGGCTCCGAGCCCGCGGCCGCGTACGTGGCATAGAAGTACGGCGTTTCCGCGGCGAACTCGGCCGCGCACGTGTCCACCATCGCGTAACCGGGCACGAGGCCGAGCTCCATCCGGGCGAGTCGGATCTCCTCGGCAGTCACCCCGGCGCGGGCCATCTGGGCGAGCTCCCGGTCGCCGAACCCTTCCCGCTTGACCGTCGCGAGGAGAGTGGCCGCCTCTTCGTCCTGTGGATCGGTGATGCGCCGGCCCATCGCGCGGACGTCACGCTCGAGCGCGATTGCCCGCTCGAACTCGGAGAGGAACCAGGCGCTGATGCCGGTGACGCCGCGGATCCGCTCCGCGGGCATGCCGCGCCGGAGCAACGCGAGGATGCGCCAGAGCCGCGAGTCGGACGGCGCGAGGAAGCGCTTCAGCACGATCGGATACGCGGACCGCTCGGCAAACGCCCGGCCCTCACAAACGAGCCCGCTTGAGTCCACGTAGACCAGTGGTTCGGCGACCGCGGGCTCCATCAGGTATTCGACCGTGGCCGCCCAGGTCGGGTTCTCGGCGAGCCAGCCCGCGCCCGCCTGTTCGAGCCCGCGAAGCGCTTTGTTCAGCGCCGAGCCGAACGTTCGGTCGATCGCCATGACCTCGCCGGTCGCCTTCATCTGGCTGCCGAGCGTTCGGTCGGCGTTGGGGAACTTGTCGAACGGGAAGCGCGGCAGCTTGACCACGACGTAGTCCAGGGCCGGCTCGAACGCGGCGACCGTGGTTCCGGTCACGACGTTGGGGATCTCGGCGAGCGTCCGTCCCGCGGCGATCTGGGCGGCGACGCGCGCGATCGGATAGCCGGTCGCCTTGCTCGCCAGCGCCGAAGATCGGCTGACGCGCGGGTTGACCTCGATGACCGCGTAGTCGGTGTAGTCCGGGCTCAACGCGAACTGGACGTTGCAGCCGCCCTCCACGCCGAGCGCCCGGATGATCGCGAGCGCCGCGCTTCGGAGCCGCTGGTGGACCGGGTCGGGCAGCGTCTGGACGGGCGCGACGACGATCGAGTCGCCGGTGTGGACGCCGAGCGGATCGACGTTCTCCATCGAGCAGACGGCGATGCAGGTGTCGTCGGCGTCGCGCATGACCTCGTACTCGATCTCCTGCCAGCCCACGAGGCAGCGCTCGATCATGACCTGGTGGATCGGGCTCAGGCGGAGGCCGGTCCGGGCGCGCTCCCAATACGCCTCCTCGGTCTCGACGATGCCGCCGCCCGTGCCGCCGAGCGTGAACGCGGGCCGGACGATGGCCGGCAGGCCGATTTCGGCGAGCGCTTCCGTGGCAGCGTGCTCGCGCGCCTCCTCGGTCTCGCCTCCGACGATGCAGCTCGGGGCATACGGCTGGCCGATCCGATCGAGCAGGTCGCGGAACAGCTCGCGATCCTCGGCCATCTCGATCGCTTCGAGCGGCGTGCCGATGAGCCGGACGTTGTACTTCTCGAGGACCCCGGCGCGGGCGAGCGCCACGGCCAGGTTGAGCCCGGTCTGGCCGCCGAGCCCCGCGAGCAGCCCCTCCGGCCGCTCTTTGGCGATGACCTGTTCGATCGCCTCGACCGTCAGGGGCTCGAGGTAGACGGCGTCCGCCACCTCCGCGTCGGTCATGATCGTGGCCGGGTTCGAGTTGACAAGGATCGTCCGAACGCCCTCGGCGCGAAGGGCGCGGCACGCCTGCGTGCCCGCGTAGTCGAACTCGGCCGCCTGCCCGATGACCACCGGCCCGCTGCCGATGATGAGCGCGCTCTTGGGCTTGGGGCGTCGCGCGCCCGGCGGCGTGGCGCCGTCAGGCTGGCGGCGCCAGGAGCTGTCTGCGTCAAAAGCTCGTCCGTCCAACAAAAAAGCCACCGGCCCAGCGGGCGCGGTGGTTCAGCTTACACGGGCTCAACGTTCTCCTCCCCGGCCTCTCAGGACCGCGAGTCAAAGCGCCAGCAAGCCGCCACTCTGACTACCGCCGGGCTCACAGACCCGGCCTCAAGGGCTGGGCGAAGGATAGCAGGAAGGCGCAACGCGGAAGCTTCGGTCCTGCCCGGCGCCAGAGGCGTCAGCCATCAATCTGGTAGCCCAGCATCTCCAGGTCTTCTTTGAGTCGCCGAGACCCAGAGGTCCAGACGAATATCGATGCCCAGAAGACGACCAGATCTGGAGCCGACTCCACCGTATGCTCGATTCGAACGCCGACGGAGAACAGTTGCCGGTGGCGACTCAACCGCCGAATGCTCGTTCGCGGGAAGAAGTGCTGGACTCGCGGAAAGAGGAACGGCAACCCCGAGCAGCTGACAAGTATCCCGTCGCTCGACGCCGTGAGGTTCGCAAACGGCCACGTCGCGTTGAAGTACCCGAGCCTCGCTCCTCCGGTTCGCGTGATGCTTTGCCCATCCGCCGTCGAGCGCAGGAACGCCTGGAAGGCGCGCTCGTCCTCGGGAGCCGTGAAGATCGGTATCTGTCTTCCCAAGTCCTGTCCGCTTCCTTCCACCCCGCTCGTCCCGGCGCTACCGCGGCGCCACCACGGGCAGTCCCCGGTCTCGGGCGGCGGCGCACAACCGGTCGTCGTAGCAGACGAATGCGGTCAGCTCGTCGCCCAATTCCAGGGCAGTGGCCAGGTGAATTCGCGTCGAGTGTCCGCAGGTTGGCCGGATCGAGGGCGGCCGCGCGTGACGCCAGGCGAGCGTCGAGAGCGACGATCGCCACTGCCTCGAACAGCGCCACCAGCGTTTCGCTCAACCGGGGAGCCACACGGGCGACGGCGCGCGCAACTTCGACCGTCGACAGGATGCTCGTCGCGAGCGGACCGGCACCGCTCAGATACCGCTGAAGGGCGTCCGTTTCAGGCTCGCGGACGACGAGTTTGACGATGGCGGACGAGTCGAGATAGGCCGGGCTCACGACCGCTCGTCCTCGCGCGACCGGCGAAGGCTCTCGGAGACGCCGGCAATTCCGGCTGAGAGCTCGATCCTCGGCGCGACGCCATCGATCGGCCGGCTCGCCGCGCGAGCGCGCCCTTCCGCGATCAACCGATCCAGAGGGCCGAGTTGAGGGGCCGGCGCCGGATCCAATCGGGCGACCAGGCGACCATGTTCGGTCACGTCGAACGCCTCCCCCTGCTCCACGCGACGCAAGTAGACGGAAAGGTTCTGACGCAGTTCGCGCACGCCCACGCGTGGCCGCTGTGCGCCTTCACTCACGACTATGCCTCATGTAGCACATGGTAGCACCATCGTCACGGGCTCTACCTTGCAGCCAGCCAATCGAGCGCGTTGCGGAGGATTCGGCGGACGCTTTCGTGCTCGAGTTGCTCCGTTCCGTGGCCCAGGGCGCAATAGCAGACCCGGCCGAGGCCGTACGGGCGGACCCACGCGAGTGGGCGCCGGAAGCCGTCGAACTCGGCGCTGAGCAGCACGTCGAACGGGGCGAGCGTTTCCATCAGATACAGCTCGTCGGAGATCGAGAAGTCGCCCACGCCGCGCATCACCGGATGGTCTGGCGCATCGACGGTCACCGAGAACGGCCCGAGCGGCGGGTGCGCCAGGAAACGAGCGCCGAGCATCCGCTGATACTTCCCCGACGCGGACCCCACGACCGTCGCGCCGTGGATGCCCAGGAGCCCCTTCGGCGCGCCGGTATCGCCCCAGGGGCTGCCGATCACCGCGTTGAGCAACGCTTCTTCATGTTCGGGCGCAAGGCTGCCGGCGGAAGCCAGGATCGCGACAACGTCGAAAGGCGCGATCCGCGCGGGCTCGAATGCCGCTGGGTTGGTCGTTAGCGCCGCCTCGTAGCCCGCCTCCTCGGCCAGACGCGCCAGCAGCGGGCCCTGGACCGAGAAGTCGTGGTACGGGTTCTCCTCCCCGCCAAAGATGAGGATCTGCTTGGCCGTCACGTCACCACTCCCAGGCCTTGCCGGTGTAGTCCAGGTACATCGGGCCGTCGATCGCGGAGTTGCGGGCAATCGTCTCGACGATGCCGCCTCGCCGACTCGCTCGGGTCGATGTCTGCGTCGGTGCCGCCCATCTCGGTTCGCATCCAGCCCGGATGAATGGCGAGCACCTTCACGCCGTCGTCCTTGACGCGGTGCTGAAGGATCACCGACTGCATGTTCAGGGCCGCCTTCGACATGCAGTAGGCGTACTCGCGCGATCGCCAGCACTGCGAGATGCTCCCCGCCTCCGACGAGATGTTGACGATCTTCTTGCCCGAACCGGCCAGCACGAGCGGCAGGAAATGCTTGGTGACGAGCAGCGGCCCGACGGCGTTGACTTCGAATGTCCGGCGTGCGAGGTCCGCGTCGAACTCGTTCGCCTCGGTGAACGGCTTCTCGAGGTAGACCGCGGCATCGTTGATCAGCAGGTCGACGAAACCGGCGGCGCTACCGACTTCGTCCGCGGCGTGTCGCACCTGATCCTCGTCGGTGATGTCGCACTGGATCGCCCGGAAACGACCGCCGTAGGTCGCGGCCAGGTCCGACACCTGCTCGGCACGATCGAGCCCGAAAACGGTCGCACCCTGCCTGAGATACTCCTCGGCGAGGCAGAAGCCCAGCCCTCGAGCTGTGCCGGTAACAACGATTGTGGTCATGCGTCCTCTGTGCCTGAGCCGGGCGGCTTTGCATCCGGCGGCACGTACGATACAAGGCCGTTCGCGAGCGAGACGACTTCTCGCGGTGCGATGGCCGGCGGCTCGCTTCATCATGGGTTCGTGCCGATTTGGCCGTCACGCCAAGGGGAGCCAATGCCAGTGGAGATCCTTCGAAGCTCGGCCGGGACGACCTCAGCGGCGCATGGGGCAGTTGACCCGGCCGCAGGCGTCGCACGGCGACGTGGCTGCAATAGCGCCCGGCCCGGCAGTGGGGCCGATGCCGACGATCCCGGATACCGACTTGAGTGGTTGCATCAGCATCGACGGCAGGAGCGTGATCCCGGCGGCGGCCGCATCGACGAGACCGAACAACACGGCCTGCTGGGTCATTGCCATGCCGCAGTACCCGGGGCTGTAGCGGAGCGTGACCGCCTCGCCGGGCGCGGCGTGAGCGCCGATTCGCTCGGTGACCGCGTCCGCCGCGGCCTCCGCCGCCCATGACCCCACCGCGTCCGCGATCCAGGCGCCGAGGGAGTCGCCCTCCGCGGCATAGCCATCGGCCAGCTTGGAGAGCTCCGGCCCGGCCGTCGCCACGACGACGGCGATCCGGTCGACCGTGCCGACGAACCGAGCCACGTCTCCCCTGATCGTCGCGCCGCCCGCCAGGTACAGCCGATGTGGGGTTCGACCGGCGACGGCGTGGATGGCGAATGCGCCTCGCGGCCGCAAGGCTGCCGTGGCGACCTCGGTCACGGCCTCGATCCGCTCGGCGATCCGAGCCGGGGCAACGGCGCCGGCCGGGTATCCGAGGTGCCGGCGGATCTCGTCGGCGGGAGGACGTGGTAGCGCCAGATCGACGCAAGTCTCGGCCAGCGATCGGGACAATCGAGACGCGCAGGTCCGTCACCGGGCCAGCTCCGACGGCCGCTCGTCCGAGGCTACGGCCGCGCAGAGCGCCTCGACGTTCTCGAGCGGCGTGCCCGGTGCCAGGTCACAGCCCGACGAGAGGACGAAGTTCCGATTTCCCGAAGTCAGCTCGAGAAGCCGGACCGCTTCGGCACGAACGGCGGCGGGCGGCCCGGCGTGGATGAAGGCCGGATCCACGTTGCCGCCGATGAGCGCCCGGCCGTCTACCCGGGCGAGCGCGGCCGGCAGATCCATCGGCGCCCCGAAGTGGTACATCTCGGCGCCGGCTTCCAGGATCTTGTCCAGATGCACGAGCTTCGCGCCGCAGTTGTGCAGCACGATGGCGAACGTCGGGTCCTGGACGGCCTCCACGATCCGCTTCACGAACGGCGTGGAGAAACGGCTCAATCCGCCCGGCGACAGGAGTCCCGCGGCCGGCTCGGCGACGATGACCCCGGCGGCGCCGACTCGACGGAACTCGAGGGCGTAGTCGACGAGGAAAGGCGTGATCCGCTCGAGAAGGGCCAGGATCACCGCCGGCTCGGCCAGGGTCGCCTCGAGCGCCTCCGCGACGCCGAACAGCCGGGCCGCGAGCGAGAACGGGCCGATCATCCCGCCGAGCGACCGGCGCGGCCGCGGTCGACCGAGCCGACCGAGTCGGCGGCCGCGACCGAGCCGACCAGCAGCGCCGCGGCATCGAGATGGACGCGCGTCCGCCGATCGCCGGGCGCCGGCACCGCCAGCCGCTCGACCTCGGAGGCCGTCGTCACGAGCCGGCCGGTCAGCGCCGGCATCTCGTCGTCGCTGAGCCGCACCGAAGAACCGAACGCTTCCGCCTCGGCGCTCAGATCCATCGCGGTCAGCAAGAACGGCGTGCCGAGCCGCTCGCGGAGCGCCAGCGCTGCCGCCGCCTGCGCATGAGGGTCGGAGACGACGTCGCGAACACTCGCCCCGGTCAGTGCCAGGCCGGCGAACGCGCCGATCGGCATCACCAGAGGACGCGGGCTCGACTGCACGAAGGCACGCAGGTTCGTCAAGAGGTCAGCCGCCCCACGGTGGAGATCAGCGCCCGGATGTTCTCCGTCGGGAGTCCCGGGCGACATGCCGCCGCCGCACGAAACGATGAGGCGCGACCGGTCATCGAGCACGCCGAGCATCTCCGTCACCGCGCGTCTCGACGTCCTCGGGCGTGCCGTCGGCGAGCACGTCGCGGGGCGGGATGTTGCCGAGCAGCGCGATCCGGCCGCCCGTCCAGGTCCTCATGTCGGTGATGGAGTGCTGGATGCCGAAGTTGAGCAGGTTGATACCCGCGTCGGCCAGGAGAGGCGCGGACGCCTTGCACGGCGCGTCGTTGTGGAAGAACTTGACCGAAACGTCGGCGTCGAACGCCCGGCGGAGGTAGGGCAGGCCGAAGATCTCGAAGTCGCGGCGGCTGATGAAGCCGACGATGTCGTCGAGAAGGAGGATCCCGTCGATCGTCGGGAAGCATTCCCGCTGGTAGGCAATCCAGTCGACCAGGTAGTCCGTCACCGTGTTCAGCAGCCGGTGCATCGCTTCGGGGTCGGTCTTGATCGCCGTCAGGAATTCCGTCGTGCCCATCAGGAATGTGGCGATGTTCAGCGGACCTCGGGCGGCGGCGAAGCGAATCTTGTGCCCGCGCTTCTCGATCTCCGGCTGGAGGTGCTCGAGTCGCTTGATCACGAAGGGCAGCAAGCCGTTCTTGCGGGGGTTTGGCAGCTCCAGGGCGTCCACGTCGGCGATCGAATGAAGGACCTTCTTGGTGAACGGGAACTCGTTCTCCTCCCAGACCGGGATCGAGCCGAAGGCGGAGGGCTCCGTACACATTCCGTACTCGGACCAGAAGCCGGGCAGGAACATCGTGTCGGGAAACGTATCGATGGCCTTGAGGTTGTCCTCGAGAAAGACCCGCTCGTCGGTGAAGTAGTCGAGGATCGTGTGCCCGGCCCATCTGGGCAGCCAGGGGCTGTCGATGATGAAACCGGTCGGCAGCGGGTGAAGCACCTCGCCACGGATGACCGCCAGAAGCTGGTTCCAGTGCTCGTCGTGCATGGCGCTATCCCCGGCTCGCTTCGAGGTCCTGGCTCTGGATCAACCGCCGGGCGAGGTCCACGGCGGCCGTGGCGGTCTCGCCGTAGCCGTCGGCTCGGATCGAGTCCGCGTATCGCTGCGTCACCGGCGCGCCACCGACCATCACCTTGACGCCGGATCGCAGCCCGGCGGCGTCGAGAGCCTCGAGCGTCGTCTTCATCGCGGGCATCGTCGTGGTGAGAAGCGCTGACAGACCGACGATCTGCGGCTGAGCCTCCTTGACGGCCGAGACGAAGCGCGACGCCGAGATGTCAACGCCAAGGTCCGTCACCTCGAACCCGGCGCCCTCGAGCATGGCCCCGACGAGGTTCTTGCCGATGTCGTGCAGGTCGCCCTCGACGGTGGCGAGGAGGACGCGGCCGGCCGGCTTCGCCCCGGTCTCGGCAAGGAGCGGCCGCAGGATGGCGAAGACCTCCTTCGTGGCCCGGGCCGCGATGAGGAGCTCGGGCACGAAATACTCGCCCTCTTCGAAGAGGCGGCCCACCTCCGCCATCGCCGGGCTGATGCCGTCGGCGATCACGTCAACTGGGGGGACGCCGGCCGCGACGGCTATTTGCGCCGCGCTGCCGGCCGCGGTTGCGTCGCCTATCAGAATTGCTTCGCGCAGGCTCGACAATTGGTCCATTACCGGAGTCCGCCTCCTCGACACTAAAGGGGTCCGGGGACGATCATAGAGGTGAAACACGACCGTCCTTGTTTCATTTCGCGTGTCCAGCCGAAACTGAGGGTCGCCATGCCTGCCTTGCTCGAACGCCTTTCCGCGGGCGGAATCCTGATCTCGGACGGTGCCATGGGCTCTCTCCTGCAGTCGCAGGGCCTGCCCGCCGGCACGAGCCCCGAGGCGTGGAATCTGTCGCGACCCGAAGTGGTCCGAGGAGTGGCCGAGGCCTATCTCGCCGCGGGCTCGGACATGGTTCTGACCAACTCGTTCGGCGGTTCGCCTCTCAAGCTGGCGCGTCACGGCCTGGCCGACCGCGCCTGGGAGCTGAATCGGGCCGCGGCGGTGCTCGCTCGCGAGGCGGCGGGCAGCGGCAAGCTGGTCGCCGGTTCCGTCGGTCCGACCGGCCAGATCCTTCGCGACGAGGGTGGCGACGTCACGCCGGCGGAGCTGTACGAGGCGTTTCGGGTCCAGGTCGAGGCCCTCGCCGACGGCGGCGTCGACGCGATCTGCGTGGAGACCATGAGCTCACTCGCCGAAGCGCTCGAAGCGGTCCGCGCGGCCACGGGAGCACACCAGCCTGCCGATCCTGTGCACGTTCAGCTTCGCCGCGGGCCGGCGCGGCTACAGAACGATGATGGGCCTCAGCCCGGAGGTCGCCGCGCGCGAAACGGCGGCGGCCGGCGCCGACGTCATCGGCACGAACTGCGGGAACGGGATCGACAACATGATCGAGATCGTCCGGCAGATGCGGGCCGCGGTACCCGACCGGCCCATCCTGGCCCAGGCGAACGCGGGGATCCCGGAACTCGTGGACGGCCTGACGGTCTACGCGGAGACGCCCGAGTACATGTCGTCGCGGGTGGCGCAGCTGATCGAGGCCGGCGCGACGATCGTGGGCGGATGCTGCGGCACGACGCCGCTCCACATCACCGCCATCGCCGGCGCGGCCAGGCAGCGCGGATCGGCGTAAACTCCTGCCGGCGGCCGAACCAACGGCGGCCACTGGACCCAGGGTCAGGACGCGTGCGCCTCGCGCAGTCGCACGGCGACGTCTTCCATGGTTCCCTGGAACGGGCCGGGGGTTTCCATCTTGATCGAGACCAGCGCGGCGGCGAACTTCAGCGATTCGAGCGCTCGTGGTCCAGCCGCCAGGACAGATACGCCGAGAAGGTCGTGTCGCCGCGGCCGGTCCGGCCCGAACGTTGCTGTTGTTCGAGAATTTCTCGTAGTAGCGTCTTGCCCTTCACCCGCGCCAGGACGCCTGGGAGTGCGTGATCATGATCTCCGGGCAGCCCCAGGTCTCGACGATGACGGCGGCCTTCTCCAGATCGTCGGTGCCGGTCAGGATCCGGGCCTCCACGACGTCCAGCTTGAGCTTGTCCATCATGGCCGCGATTTCCTTCTTGTTCGCCACGTCGCTGAACTCGATGTCGCGTACCGGCGTCACGTGGCGGACGAAGCTCTGCATGTCGGCCGACAGGCTGTAGCCCCGGGCCTTCAGGCCCTTCATGAGCGCCATGTCGAATTCGGTGTCCGAGATCCCGGCCAGGTGGACGCAGCGGGTCTCGAGGGCCGGGACGTCGTCGATGGAGATCAGGCCGGCGGATTTGACGAGGGTCAGTTTGCGTTCGTCGACGTTGGCGGACTCGTGGAACACCCGGGAGTAGGTGGTCTCGTCGCTCGGAATGAGGTAGGTGTCGACGCCGACATCCTTCATCGGCTGGAGGATGTCCTCGTCCTTCGTGGCCATCTTCACCACGGCGGCGACTTTCTTGCCGACGCGGGCGGCGACCATGGCGCCGCACAGCACGGCGCTGCCCGGAGCGACGTGCGGCTTTCCGCCGAACGGGATGATCTCGTCGTAGCACATGTGCCCGACGAAGGTGATGTCGTATGTCTTGGGCATCTCAATCCATTGCTGGCTGGAGGGTTGGTCATCGATGAACCGCGTGCCGCCGGCGCTGTGGACGGCGGCCGGCCGGCCCTAGTTACCCGGACCGTTCAGAAGCTCGGGGAAGAACGGGATCAACTTGCTCGAGTCAACGGTCTTGGATTCGGTCTTCGCCTGCAGGTCCTTGACGTGGTTCAGGACCAGATGCGTCCAGACGGCGCCCGGGCCGCGGATAGGCGGCGACGATGTAATGCGGGCCGGGCTTGGTCTCGCCCGCTTCCTTTTCCAATTCGGCCCGGAGGTTGTCCGGGGTGATCATCGAATTGGCGTAATCGAAGACGACCCGGTCCATGTGCTTGTAGACCTCCTTGCTCTCCTTCGTCATGCCGTAGTAGTCCAGCAACTGGGCGAAGACGTAGTTGGAGGTCGTATAGACGTCCTTGCCCTGGTCCGACTCCACGCGTCTGCCGTTCTCGGTCTTGCACATGGCCCAGCCCATGAAGGAACGGTTGTTCCGGTAGATCGTCTTGAGAATCTTCTTGGCGCGGTCTTCGGGGATGAGCGGCTCTTCGCCGATGGAGATCAGGTACCACAGGGCGTCGAGCTGGTTGGTCCAGACGTCGGTGTTGGTCTTTCCGGTCTCGGGATCGAAGCAGGTGATGTAGTACTGGAGTTTCTCGCCCTTCTTGTTCTTCTCGTCGCGCCACAGCTTCTCGAGGCTGTTCCAGCCCTTGTCGAAGACCTCGCTGGATGCGCGCCTCGCCGGCCTTGTCCTTGAGCATCTGCGCCATCTTGATCATGGCCTGGCAGCCGCCGAGGAACTGCGTGGCGTCGTAGGCGTCGGCGCCGAAGAGCACCAGGTTGTCGAAGGTGTTCTTCACGTCGTCCGGATAGCCCTCGGGCATGCCGTCGTCGTCGAAGTCGAGCTTGAGCAGGGACTCCAGGCCGAACTTGAGCGTCTCCCAGTTCTTCTTCAGGAACTCGATGTCGCCGGTGAACTTCACGTTGCGCAGGACCCGCATCATCAGCTTCGGGAACAGGTCCACCCAGTAATTGTTGTTGTACCAGGCGTAATCGCTCACGTTGCGCAGCGGATGGCCCTTGGGCATCGCGCCGAGGTCGTGGGCGACGCTGCCCTTGGTCTTGAAGGCGTCGCGAATCTGGGTCAGCGACACGCCTTCGTATTCCTCGGGATGCTCCTGGAAGTGCTTCCTGGCTTCGACGAACGAGGCGTGGAAGTGGTACCAGCGCGGCGTGGGATCCTCGGCCTGGATCGAATCGATGAAGCCCTGGCACAGATCCTTTTCCACCCTCGGGAAGAGCATCAGCAGCACCATCGAATACCAGTCCACGTCCGACGGATCGATGTAGGCGTAGTCGAAGCATTCCAGGAACCGGGCGCGCTCATGGCCCTTTTCGTCCTCGACCCAGACGATGGCGTTGGAGAGCGGGAAATGGAGTTCGTTGAGGATCAGCCGGGTCAGGCGCAGGGCGCCGGCTCGGTCGTTCGGTAGGAGGCGCTGGACGTGATCGAATCGAAGATGCGCTTCTGGATCGCCACCGTCCGGTCCCACCACTGCGGATAGTTTTCCAGGGCGAGCTTGGCCATGTCCACCGCTCGCGTCTCGGCGTTCTCGAAATTCTTGACGTACTTGCGCTCGAACGTCGTGCCGTCGATGTAGACCTGCTCGGGGAAGTCCAGCACGACGGCCACGGGAATCTTCTTCGACGCCTTCGGCGGCACGGTGAAGGTCAGGCTGACGGCGGAGCCGTAATCGCTGCGCAGCATCGGGGGGCGCTTCTCGTAGAAGCTCCCGTCGTCGTTGAGCAGCAGGTCGCCCGTGTATCGGTTCAGGCAGAAATACGGCTGCGTGTCAATCGCGACGCCGGGTATCACCGGGACCGCCAGCACCATGCGGTTGGGGGTTTCCGTGCTGCCCATGACCACGCCGCGGACGCCCGCCGACCAGAACTCCTCATGCTCCTGTCCGCTGACCGCCGCCGTGGACACGTAGACGCTGTCCTGGTCGGTCGGCTTGAGCTCCTTCTCCTGGAGGTTGACCAGGGACGGCCGCGGCACGACCAGCGTGACCTCCTTGGCCGAATCCGAGGTGTTCTCGACCTCGAATTCCTCGACGCCGAACGGCATCAGCGTCTGGTCGTTGCCCGAGAGCAGCGGCGAGATCAGCCGGCGGACGATCTTGATCTTGCCGATCTTGAAGGCCATCTCCAGCGGACGGCGTGGCGATGGTGAGCGAGAGATTTCGTTCCGCAATCGGGGGGTGGTAGTAGTTCTTGACGCGCGGGATGTCGTCCGGGACCTCGTCCGCCGCCGGCTGCTTCTGGGTCAGCAGCGTGCACTTGTCGCCGATGCGGACGAACGGCGCGGAGCCGAACTGAACCGCCTTCTGGTTCAGCATGATGAGCCGGCCGGCGTCGTTGAAGCGGTTGTAAAGGCCGTAGGGGGAAATGCCGATCGAGCACGTGGGCGCGCCCTGCAGGGCCACCGTCTGCGGGAACTGCAGGGTCTTGGACATGCCCTGGAAGTGGACCGCCATCTTGTTCTGCTCGTAGATGGCGGCGATCCTGGGCCCCGAGATGGTGTAGATGTCACGCACGTCGAAGGCGGCGGGTTTCGGCATCTTTGCTTTCGCTCCCCGGTCTATCAAGGAGCGCCTGCGGGCATGAATCCCGCAGGCGCTGTCCTTTCTATCGCCAGTAGTGATCCGGCGACGGCGCGTCGACAGGCGCGCAGCCTAGCACTTGCCTCCCCACGGATTGCCGGCCTTGGCGGCCTTCTTCGTGGGCTTCTTGGGGGCAGCCATCGCGACCTCGTCGGGGAGGTTCTCTTCCGCGCTCAGGTCCATCGGCATCTTCGTCGTCGAGTGAGCCTTGATCGCCCCGAACAGCAGATCTGCCGCGGCCCGGATGGAGTCCGGCGAGCCGGAGAAGTTGCAGACGACCGCATCCGCTTCCTTCGTGGTGCCTCGGCGGTACGGGAAGTTGGTCACGACGACCACCTTGTGCCCGGCCTCCTTCAACGCCCTGACCAGGTGCTGGTTGTTGCCGCGCTTCTCGATGCGGGCGTAGTAGTTCGTCATCACGACCAGATCCGCCTGCTTGGCCAGCTCCAGCGCCTCTTCCACATCCTCGTCGGTGGCATAGAAGGCGGTGTCGTCGAGGATGAGGTTGATCGAGTGCTTGGCCATCTGCTCGCAGAACATGTGCGGATGGCTGTACAGGTCCTTGCCGAGGAAGGAGTACGGGATGACCTGCTCGATGACGAGGATCTTCTTGTCCTTGCTTGAGCGGCAGCAGCTTCTTGTCGTCGCGCACGACGAGCAGGGCCTTCTCGGCGACTTCCCGCGAGAAACCCTGGACCTCGGCGCTCTGGACATTGGCCGCGGGTCTCGGCCGGATCCATTCTTGCCGGCCTTCTCGAACAGGCCCTGGTCGTACTTCATGCGAAGGAGCCGCCGGACGGCGTCCGTTGAGCCGCTCTTCGGAAAGCTCGCCGCGCTCGACGGCGCTCTTGATGCCGAAGAAGCACTGCGCGCGGGACTCGTCGTCCGCCTTGAGAAGGATGGTGTCCACGCCGGCCTTGATGGCCATCGCGCAGGCCAGCGGCAGCGGCCACTTCTTCAGGATGGCGGCCATGCCGATGGCGTCCGAAACGACGACGCCGTTGAATCCCATTTCGCCTCGGAGCAGACCCGTGAGGATCTTGGTGGACAGGGTGGCCGGATATTCCTTGTCGTAGGCGGGGAAGATCGTGTGGGCCGTCATGAGCGCCTTCGCGCCCGCATCGATGCCGGCCTGGAAGGTGACCAGTTCGACTTCCTTCATCCGCTTCAGGTCGCCCCGGCAGACGTCCAGCGTGTCGTGCGCGTCGGTCGCCGAATCGCCGCGGCCGGCGAAGTGCTTGACGGTCGCGACGATGCCCGCGTCCTGATAGCCGCGGACCGTCGCCGCGACGTATCGCGCGCAGACCTGCGGATCGTCGCCGAAGGAGCGGACGCCGATCTCAGGGTTCAGCGGGTTGATGTTGACGTCGCAGACGGGGTGATAGAACTGCGTCACGCCGATCGCGGCCATCTGCTTGCCGAGCGTGAAGGCGACCTTGTAGGCGAGGTCGAGGTCGCCGATGGCGGTCATGCCCATGGGGGGCGGGAACTGGACGACGTGGCCGGAGGTGTAGTCGTTCTTGAAATCGCCTTCCATGTCGATCGTGACGTGGAGCGGAATGCCCGACGGCCGGTTCATCGCGATTTCCTGCAGCCGGTTGAGGGCGACGGTGAGCTCCTCGGGCGTCACGCTCACGCCGAAGCTGCGATCGTCGAAGTAGGTGTGGGCGATGTCGAAGTAATCCTTCGGCTTCTTGAAGTTGGGATCGACCTGCGACCGGCCCCAGTACAGGTTCTTGCAGGTCTCGAGCGCGTAGGGCTCGAGGCACAGGCCGCCGGCGTGGAGACTGGTGATCTGCTCGATCCCGGATGGCGTGAGGTAAGCCCCGCGCCAGGTGAAGGTGAGGACCTGGCCGCACTTTTCAGCCAGGCTCATCTTCGACAGCTTCGCTTCGACGAAACTGTCTCGTGCTTGCGACATCGCTGGTCTCCTCAAGGGCTGCGTGCAAGGAACTGGGTGTGTGTCCCGGCCTGCCGGCCCGGATCCGCGAGAACACGCTGGCTCACGCGGATAAGCGTCGGGTGGTCGAGGGGTGGCGGAGCTTATGACCTCGGATTACGATCTTCGCCCGGGGACCCGGAGGTGTGTGACGGCCTCCTGCTGGGCCTTTGGAAGCGACCTTGACCCCGCCAGGGGCCACTGAGCGACCGGAATGATAGACGTATTCAGAGCAGGCGTAGTATACCCGGCCACGGACCGATTACGTTCGGTGGAAGGCCCGAAACTATCGCCCCGGGTTAGTTCGGCACGGCGGAAATGAGCGGCGTGACCGTGACTCGTCTGGAGTTGACGCGGGACCAGATCCTCGCCCACCGCCGGTCCGTCGGTGCGCTCGACGAGCGGCTGCCGCCCGGCCCCGAGTCTCTGCGGCGCGCCGCCTGGGCAGGCCTGCAGGACAGTGTGCCGCGCGCCGCCGTCCTTTCGATCCACGCCCGAGTCCGCGAGACCGGGCCGCAGGCCTGGGAAGACCCCTCACTCGTGCAGCTCTGGGGGCCGCGCTGGAGCGTCTACGTCGTCGCCGCGAGCGATCGGGCCTGGTTCTCGCTGGGACGGCTCGCGGAAGGCGGGGAGTTGCGACGCAGGGCCGACGAGTACGCCGGCCGGCTACATGCTTTCTTGAACGGCTCGAGGATGAGCTACGGCGAGGCAGGACACGCGCTCGGCCTGAACCCAAACAGCCTGCGGTACGCGGCGCCGTCGGGCACCGTGCTGATCCGCTGGGACGGGGCGCGTTCACCCACCGTCTGGACCGTCCCGGCGCCCGCGGTAGATCCCCGGGAAGCTCGGCTCGAGCTCGCGCGCCGGTATCTGCACATCTTCGGTCCCGCGACGCCCGCCGCGTTCGCCGCGTGGGCAGGCATCAGGCCGCCGTCGGCGGGTCGGGCCGCGTTCGACGCTCTTGGGGGAGCAGTGTTGGCCGTCCGGACACCGGCCGGCGATGCGTGGATCCTCACCGAGGACGAGCCGGGATTCCTCGCCGCGGCCAGACCGGCGCAAGCCCCGGCGCCGGCGCGACTGCTCCCGAGCGGCGACGCCTACACCCTCCTGCAGGGAGTGGATCGCGAACTGCTCGTCCCGGACGCCGAGAACCGCCGCCGGCTGTGGACTCCTCGGGTCTGGCCCGGCGCGGTTCTGGTGGAAGGCGAACTCGCTGGCACGTGGCGGCGCTCCCAAACCGACGTCACGGTCGAGTCGTGGCGGCGGCTCTCAGCCACGGAGCGCCAGGCCGTAGAGGCCGAAGCCGCGTCCATGCCCCTGCCCGGCATCCGCCACGACGTCCGGGTCCTCTGGGATAGCTGAGGCGCGGCCACTCGGGCCTCCTGTGGCGCTTGCCTTTCCTGGCCCAGACCGAGCCGGCGACCTTGGGATGGCATTCTGGCCATCTGCAAATCCCCGTAGCAGGAGGCCGGGTCCAGCTCCCGGGAGTGGGCGGCGCGAGGCTCGATCGGCGCCGAATCTGGTCCTGGCGAGCGCCCTTTCGTCCAGAGCCGAGCGAATGAGCGGCCGAAATGGCCGGATTCCGACAAGCGCGGCCCCTCAGCAGCCCTCGGAGGCGGCCAGCTGCTACCCCGATTTGCAGATGGCCAAGTCCCGGGCGAAGGCGGCCGCCGGCCGTGGAGCGGCGGCCCGCCGAATGAACGGGGCCCAGCTGGGTACCCTCGAATAAGCCGGGGCGAAGACGAGGCTGGCAGGCTGCGGGGCGTGAACGACCTTCAGTTCGGTTCGGCCATTCGGATGGTTCGGCTGCGGCGCCACTTGAGCCAGGTCGCGCTCGCGGAGCTCGCGGGCGTGTCTCACGGGACCGTGTCGCTGATCGAGCGGGGGCATTGCGGCACGCTCTCACTCCGCACAGTCCGGCACGTCGCGTCGGTCCTGGAAGTCAGGCTGGACCTGCAGGCTCGGTGGCGCGGCGGAGAGTTGGCACGGCTCCTGAGCCGGCGGCACTCCGCTCTCGGGGAGAGATTTGCCGGATTCCTGCTCGCGCGGTCCGGCTGGGCCTTCGAGCCCGAGGTCTCGTTCTCGATCTACGGCGAACGAGGCGTGGTCGATCTGCTGGCCTGGCATGCCGCGTCCGGCCATCTGCTCGTGATCGAGCTCAAGACCGAGTTCGTGGACATCGACGAAATGCTCGGGACCTTGCACCGAAAGCGCCGGCTGGCCTGTGCGATTGCCGCCGAGCGAGGCTGGCGGCCGAGCGCGGTCAGTGCCTGGCTCATCGTCGAGGACACGCACACGAACCGGCGGCATGCGACGGAACACCGGACTCTGCTGCGGGCGGCGTTCCCGCTCGATGGTCGGCAACTTCGGCCGTTCCTCGACCGGCCTGCGGCCGCGACGTCCGGGATGGCATTCTGGCCATCTGCAAATCCCCGTAGCAAGAGGCCGGGTCCAGCTTCCGGGAGTGCGGGGCGAGAGGCTCGATCGGCGCCGAATTTGGTCTTGGCGAGCGGCCTTTCGTCCAGAGCCGAGCGGTGAGCGACCGAAATGGTCGGATTCCGACAAGCGAAGGCCCGTCGGCAGCCCTCGGAGGCGGCCAGCTGCTACCCCGATTTGCAGATGGCCAAGTTGGCAAGAAAGCCGGCCCGGGGGCGGCTCCCGGGGCGGCGATCGACGGGGCACGACGCGGCGCGGTGCCGCTCGACACTGGGCTCAGCGCGGCGCTGAGCTCGACGCGGCGGCGCCGCCTTGCCCGCCCTCACGCCTCCAGGAAGTGCGCCAGCGCGTAGAAGGCCAGCGAGACCGCGACAAACCCGTATTCGACCTTCGGACGCTTCGTTTCGTCGTCCCGGACCCCGAGCAGGTCGAGGATGGCGTGGCGAATCAGGAACGTGTAGAGCACGAAGTACAGGAACGGAACGATATGCACGTACCAGGGGAAGTCGGCCACGTGCTTGCCGAAGAGCGACAGGATCCAGTCGATCTGGCTGACGATGCCGAAGAGTCCGAGCCCGGCGTTGATGAACATCCATTTCACTTCGTCGCGGCCGAATATCGCCAGGTAGAAGATCACGTAGACGACGATCGCGATACCGCCGTGCATGTAGACCATCTCCAGAGGCACGCCGCTGTAGGCCAGCGCAAAGCCGGCCGCCCCGAACGCGAGCATGTGGATCAGGAAGAACGGATAGACGAACGCGCCCGGGATCTCGTCGCCGGCTGCGTAAGCGCGACCGTTCACAGTCATGCTGCCGTGCAGCCTCATGGTCCTCGTCGCTCCCGTGCAGGATCCGGCCCCGATGCCCGCGATTCCCCCGTCCTCGAAAACCCCGGCCCTCGATTTCCGCACATCTTAGGCCGGCCCGCTCAGGACCCGCCGACTCAAGAGGCCGTGGAGGCAGCCTAGCTGCCGGCGGCTTTCACGATGGCCCGGACCGCCATTTCGGCCAGCTCCATGTCCTCTTCCTGCGAAAGGCCGCTCACGGCGACCGCTCCGACCACGGTCCCGTTGACCATGACCGGGACTCCCCCACCCCAGCCAACGTAGCGCGGATCGCCGTAGTAGGCCATGTCGAAGCCCTTCTCGGGATCGCGCGACCCGCGTCCAAGTTCGATGCTCGGCTTTCGCTCTCGAGCGGCCGTGAAGGCCTTGTTCGTGGCGATGACGATCGAGGGCAGCGGCGCGCCGTCGATTCGGAGCAGGCCCAGGAGCTCGCCGTGATCGTCGGCGACGGCGATAACCGCGGCCTTGCCCCGCCGTCCCAGCTCGGACTCGATGACCTGGATCGCGAGCCGTGCCTCGGCGCTGCCCAGACTGAGATGCTCGTTCATCGCTACCTCATCGGCTCGAGCACGAAGACGGGGATCTCGCGCTCGGTCTTCTTCTGATAGTTCGCGTAGTCGGGCCAGGCCTCGACGGCCCGCTGCCACCAGAGAGCCTTCTCCTCGCCAGTTAGTTCGCGAGCCGTGTAGTCGAGCTTGGCGCCGCCGTCCTGGAGCTCGACGTGAGGGTTCTTCTTGAGGTTGTAGTACCAGACCGGGTGCTTGGGCGCGCCGCCCATCGAAGCGACCACGGCGTAACAACCGTCGTGCTCGACCCGCATCAGGGCCGTCTTGCGGAGCTTGCCGCTCCTGGCCCCGACCGAGGTCAGGACGATGATCGGCCGTCCGCGAAGCAGCGCGCCTTCCTGTCCATTTGTCCGCTCGAAAAGCTCGACCTGATCCAGGGCCCATTGGGCGGTTCCTGGCTCGTATTCGCCGGTAAGGGGCATGTGCTCGTCCTTTGATCGTCAGCGTTTGCGACAGCCACGATCTCACTTTCGCGGAAAGGCTGCGGGCAATGAGGCGCTTCGGGCGGTCTACGCGGCCCGGCGGATTGAGCCTCCTTAACGAGGTATTTGCTTTTCGAAACGTTCTCATCCTCTGCCGTTTCTCTCGCTGGAGTTGCTCGCTCTCGGCCTGGGCGTGGTCGCCTGCGTCTGGCTGTGGCGTCAGCACCAGGAAATGCGCGGCGTTGCGCTTTTCGGAGGGATGGTCATCCTCCTGAGCGCCGGTAGTTCGAGCGGACAGGGCGTCGTTCGCTACGTCCTTGCCGTGCCCGCGATCTTCCTCATGCTCGCCTGGTTCGGCCGCCACCCGATCTTCGACCGTGTCTGGGTCATGGCCAGCACGCTGCTGATGGGCATGCTGGTCACGCTCTTCACCTTTGGTTTCTGGGTTTCGTAGCGGAAGCCTCCGCGACGACGCGATCGAGCCACTCCCGAACCAGCGCGCCGAACAGCACGTCCTGCTCGAACTGGAGGTTGTGGCCGGCCTTGTCCAGGACCGCGAATGAGGCCCGCGGATAGCACTCCAGGACCTTCCAGATGTCACGGTAGCCGTGGCGCAGTCCTGGCGACCGGTGAGGATGAGCGAGGGTTTGGCGTATGGCTCGTCCGCCCGATCGATCGCGAAGCTGAATGGCACGTTCCGGCCGAGGGTGTTCTCGAGGAAGTCGTTGTCGGCGAGGTCCAGGCCCGGGATGACGTCATCGCGGAAACGCCGCCAGACCCTTTCGGTCAGCTGGACCGTGAGGCCTTCGAACTGGCCGCGCTCCTTGTCGGTCAGCGCCGCCAGCAGCGATTCGTCGTGCCCGGCGTCCGGCCCATGCCCGGCAGGTCGAAGTAGATCCGCTTCCACGGCCGAACCAGCGCTTCGAAGACCGGCTCCATGCAGCCCGTCATCAGACGGTGGTCCGGACTCCAGCCGTGGATCATGAGCACGGGGCTTCCGCTGCCACGGACGTCGCAGTGGACCGGAACCCCATTGACGGTGACTTCCACGTGATCCCACTTCTGTGTTCCGCCGATCCGCGGTCGTGACGGCGGCCGAAGATCCGCGTCGACGCTTCTCAGCGGCGGGCGAGCTGAGGCGGGCACTCGGCCGCCATGCCCGAGCCGAGATGGATCAGTGCCCTGCCCACGGTCTGGCGGATGCCGCCAGTGCAATCCGCCTGGCTCTCGCAGGGTCGGAGCCGCATCTCCAGCTCGCGGACCTGCTGATCGTGGACGTCTTTGATGATTCGAGGGGTCAACACTCGGTGGTCCTTTCGGCAGCGCTGGCTCTGTCTGGCCAGTTCCGCGAGCACTCGCGGCGATAGCGCTTTGTCAGGACTGACTGTAGTCCGGGAACCTGCCGAAACCTGTCAGGTATCAGGCCGCCTCCGGCAGCGTCGGAATCGGGCCCGCGATACCCCTTACTTCGAACGGGCTATTCGGCGCGCGAGTTCGGCCGTGTCGAGGTGGAGTGGCTCCGCGCCTCCCAGCGTCGGCGCAGGCGCGGTGCCCTCGTGACGAGCGGAAGCCGCGGCCACGAACCGGTCGAAGACCGCCAGGGCGTCGAGCGGCCCGGGGCCGCCTTCGGGGTGGTACTGGACGGTCTCGATCGGCAGCGTCCGGTGGCGCAGGCCCTCGACCGACCCGTCGTTGAGGTCGATCTGGCTCACCACGAAGCCGCTTTCCGCCGCCAGGGTGTCGGCGACGACCGTTACCTCGTGGTTCTGGGCCGTGACCTGCACCAGCCCCGTCTCGAGATCCTTCACCGGGTGATTGGCGGCGTGATGCCCGAACGGCAGGCGCCGGGTGCTGGCTCCGGCTGCCCGGCCGATGATCTGGTGGCCCAGGCAGATCCCCAACATCGGCCGGCCGTCCTCGATCACCCGCCGGGCCAATGCCACCGGGCCCGCCAATCGAGCCGGATCTCCCGGGCCCGGGCGAGAAGACAACGCCGTCCACGTCCGGTGCGAGCACCTCCGCCGCCGTGGCCGTGTGCGGCAGCACCCGGACCCTGGCCCCGCGCCGCCTCAGGCTCCGGACGATGTTCGTCTTGAGCCCGAAGTCGATGATCGCCACGAGCGGTCCGCCCTCCGTCGCGTCGCCTTCGTCCCGCGCCGCTTCCGGCGAAACCTGGGCCACGAAATCCTGGTCCTCCCAGCGAGGCACCCCGCGCGCGAGCGCTCGAGCCTCTTCGAAATCCGTGACGCCCGGTTCGGTCACGACCGCGCGCAGGCGAGCCGTGAGAACGCAGATGCCGCGCCAGCGCCCGGGTATCCACGCCCGCGATCGCCGGAATGCCCGCCTCTCGGAGCATCGTGGCCAGCTGCCGGGCATCGTCGAGCACGGCGGCCGTGGCGTTGGCGACGATCAGACCTCGCAGCCAGGGCCGCTCGGATTGGTCGTCGAAACGGATCCGGCCATAGTTGCCGATGAGCGGATAGGTCATGACCACGAGCTGACCCGCGTACGAGGGATCCGTGGCGATCTCCTGGTAGCCGGTCTGGCTCGTGTTCACCACGAGGTCGCCCTGGCCGGCGCAGCGCGCCCCAAAGGCGACGCCGGGAAAGACGCGGCCATCCTCGAGGGCCAGCAGAGCCGTCCCGAAATCGCCGACACGCGGATCGACTACGGCGCTCGAGCGCGGCAGCGGCGGCGACTTGCGGGCTTCGGGCATGTCGGCTAGGAGTCTCCGGTTCATACAAAAACGCCACCGGCCTCACGGGCACGGTGGTTCGGCTGGCGCACGATCTCGTCTCCTTCCCGGCCTCTCGGACCGCATGCCGGCCTCACTGGACCGGCTTCAAAGGTCGGCCGTAGGTTAGCACTCCACCCGGCACGCCATCGGCCCGATCAGTCCGCCGGCGCGGCCGACCACGAACGCAGAGCGGTCACCTCGACCTTGATGATCGGCCTCGACTCCAGGTCGTGGCACGCGTACTGCGGATACTTGGCCCGCAGCCGCGCCACCGCCGCGTCATGTTCGGCAGCACCGGGATCCAGCAATGACGCCCTGCCTCGAAGCTGGACCCAGGCGAGACGGCTCCACTCCTCGTCCCAGCGATCGACCAGGACGACCACTTCCGGTCTGGCGGCGATGTCCCGAACTCTGGCCAGGGCCAGAGGGTCGGCGTTCGACTTGGGCTTCTCGTCGATCGGCGAATACACGTTCAGGCCATCGGAAACGTCTTCGGACCCGGTGACGAAGCAGATCGGCAGGGCCCGGGGAGATCCGTCCGCCGAAGTCGTCGCCAGCACGGCTCGGCGAGCCTCGGACAGAAGGCTGCGCTCGAGGCTGGTCAACGAGACGACGGCAGCCATTACGGCACCGGCGCTGTGGCGACCTCGCGGTCGAACCGCTCGATGTCGGCGGCCAGCCGTTCGGGATCGGTGGCTTCGAACGCGAGCGCTAGCTCTTCGACTCCAACCGCGGCGAACGCCCGAATGTCGGCCAGCATGGCCTCGGGATCCCCCGAGAGTGCGAACCGGCCCGCAGGCGGCGTGGCGGTGATCGACAGCCGGGCCATCAGCCGTGGCATCGGCCGCCCGGCCGTTTCGGCAGCCGCGCGAATGATCGCTACTCGTCGCTCGTAGCCGGTGGGATCCGTGCCCGTCGATTGATAGGCGTCGCCCATCGCACCGGCCCGGCGCATGCCCGCGTCGGAGGTGCCGCCGACCACGATTGGCAGCCGCTCAGCCTGAACGGGCAACGGCTCGAAGACGTAGTCGCGGAATTGGTGGAATGCGCCCTGGAAAGGCTCGCGCGACCCGGACCAGAGGTGCCGCCAGAGACGGATGGTCTCGTCGAGGTAGGCGCCCCGCCTGTGGAACCGTTCGGACATTCCGAGGTTCGCGAACTCGCCTTCCATCCAGCCGATCCCCACGCCCGCAAGCAGTCTGCCCCCGCTCAGGGCATCGAGCGTGGCCAGCTCCTTGGCGAGCAACACGGCGTTTCGTTGTGGCACGACCACCACGCTGATGCCGAGCTTGAGCTTCGGGTGCCTCGCCCCAACCCAGCCCAGAGTCGAGATCGCTTCGTAGACCCGGCCGTACTCCGAAGACAGCGCCTCCGGCACCAGGACGTGGTCCGTGGTCCAGACGGTCTCCCAGCCGAGGCGTTCGGCCGTCTCCGCGCCGGCTTCGATGGCCTCCGGGCTCGAAGCGGGTCCGGTGCTCCTCAGAATCAGTCCGTACTTCATCGGCTCGATCCTAGCGCAGGCACGGAATTGAGCGGCTGGTTTGCCCCGGCGCACCGCCTTTGGTCCTGGTACGCGACATGGGGTTCCGCGATTTGCAAGAATGGCTGGCCTAGGGGGCGCGTCACCGGGGGACTACCAGCCGTTCGACCTCGGAGACTGCCACGTGACCATCGCGCGCACCCGCCCCTACCTTCGCCGTCTGCCCCGAACCGGTCTTGCCGCGGGTCTCGTTGCCGTGGCAGGACTTCTGGCCCTCGCCCCCGCCGCGTCCCTCGCCGCGGTGCCGCCCGTCTACTCCAACATACCGGCCAGCCTTCCGGGCAACGTCCCGAGTGTCGGCTACGAAGCCACGAGCACCAGGGAGTTCGGCGACCTCGTCCGTCTCGCGGGCACGGAGCGGTCCAGCGGCAACCTTCCGCTGACCGTCGTGATGTCGATCTGGGCATGCGAGAGCGGCGGCGGAACGACCTGCACCTCGACACCGGACGACACCTGGTCGCAGCCACTCACCCTGCGCATCTACTCGGTCGACCGATCCGCGGCGGTGCCGGCTCCCGGCGCGGTTCTGGTTAGCACCACGCAGACCTTCGCCCTCCCCTATCGCCCCTCGTACGACCCATCCGGAATCTGCGCGACGCGCGACTCGACCGGCTGGTACTACGCCGCGTCGGACACGTGCTTCGCCGGAATGGCCCATCCCGTGACCTTCGCGCTGCCGGCCGGGGTGACTTTGACTGACGAGATCATCTGGACGGTCGCGTTCAACACCTCGCATCGGGGCTTCTCTCCGACTGGCGTGGAGGGCCCGTGGGACTCGCTCAACCTGGGCGTTCAGACCTTCCCCGGGCAGCCGGCCTACGGCACGGACGTCGAACCGAGTTCGGCGTTCATGAACACCACCAATGCCTCGATGTACAACGACGGCGGCGCCGCTGGAACGGGCACGCTTCGCGACGACATCGATGGCTGGAGTGGCTACGCCCCGCTCGCCTGCCTCGGAACCGCGTGCGCGGTCACGGGTCCGGGCGCCACTCCCACTCCCACTCCCACGCCGACGCCGACCCCGACGCCGACTCCGACGCCGACGGAAGCGGTCGGCGGAGCGAGCGCGAGCCCGACCGCCGGCTCGACGCCCACGCCTGTCGAGTCTGTCGGCGGCGTGACCGGCACTCCGGGCCTGCCGACGCTGCCGCCGACTGGCACGTCGCGATCGTCAACGGAAGGCGAGACCGTTCCCTTCGGCCTCGCGATCTGCTTCGCCTTCGGACTGTTGGGCCTGGCGGCCGGCTCGCTCCGACGCGCCTCGATGCGGCGCCCTAGACACTCGCAGAAAAGAACCGGGCCGGTCCTTCGACCGGCCCGGTTTTGCGCTCCGGCGACGGCTTCGGCAGGAAATCTCGGTGAGCTCCCAGTCTTCGTCCCAGCCGACCGACTCGCCGGGCGCGAGGCGCCTCAGCGGAGCCAGCGATTCGAGCTCGATCGTCCCGCGGTCGACGTAGATCTCCAGGTTCACGCCCATGTCCGCATGCGCGCTGCCGGGCGCCGGGTCGTAGGTCTTCACGAACCGGAGATCGTCGAGCTCGTAGGTAACCCGACCTGTGTAGCTGAAGCAGCCCACTTTGAACGGCTCGCCCGCTTGCGCGGCCACTGACAGCTCGCCATCTCGGATCGAGAGGCGGGGGTCCGACCAGGACGAATACGGCCACATGACCACGAGCTGGCTGGGGCCCGAAACCTTGCTTGGGCCGGGCAGCTCAACCCGGGCCACGCCGCCGAGTCGAAGCTGGGTCACGGGCCACGGAGCCAGCTCGAGGGTTCGCGGCCCTTCGTTTCGGATGACATGGTGGAGGTGCACCCTGGCCGCATCGAGCGCTGGAGTGGCTTCGATCGACATCCGCAAACCCGTCGGAGCCTGGAGTGCGCCGATCAGCCGAACCCCGCCGTCGATCGGTTCGATCTCCAGCCCGGAAGCAGTCCGGAAAGCTGCATTCGGGGCTTTCGGGAGCGAACCAGAGGCGATGGCCGCCGACGAGCTCGAACATCCCGTAGCCGGAGTCCCAGGTCTTGTCCGGCGTCTCGGCGAAGACGTTCGGGCCCGCCGGCCAGGCCGAAACCGACGATCCGAGGGCCGCCCATGGTCAGGAACTCGAGCCAGCAGTGAGCCGTCTCGAGCCGCCGAGTGGGCCGGCCGTGGAGCGATCCGGGAACGCCCGGAACTCCTGGAGCCGGCTCGGCCTCACGCGCCGGACCGCCGTGACCGTCAGGGTTCATCGCACCGTCACCGCGACGCGGACGAAGTCCGTGCCGGGAGGCGGCAGCGGCACGACGTCGCCGGCCACCGCAAGGTCGTCGACCACGAGCGAGACCGAGTTGCCCGGGCCCTCGCGCTGGACCGCGATCTCGTAGGCGACGCCGCGGAACTCGCGATGGGCATTGAAGCCGGACCACTCCGACGGCATCGCCGGCGCGACCCGCAAGCCCTCGTACGTGGGCCGGATGCCCAGGATCCATTGCGTCGCCGCGACGTAGGTCCACGACGCCGTGCCCGTCAGCCAGGCGTTGCGGGCCATCCCGAAGGAGGGATGCGTGGGCCCGCAGATGTTCTGCGGATACGTGTACGGCTCCACCTTGTACAGGTCCGAGTCCGTGCGGGCGAGCGGCAGGATCTGGCGGTAGTAGCGGTAGGCCTGGTCGCCGTGGCCGAGCATCGCCGCCGCGACGATGGACCAGGTGTTGGCGTGGCAGAAGATGCCGCCGTTCTCCTTGGCGCCGGGCACGTACGTGGACGTGCCCGCGACGCGAGGGTCGGCGCCGTTGTAGGGCGGCCACAGAAGCGCCAGGCCGAACTTGCGTGTTGAGCTTCTCGTCCGCTGAGGCCATGGCCCGCTCGGCTCGCTCCGGCGGCGCGACGCCGCCCAGGACGGACCAGCTCTGCGGCGATCAGGTCGATGGCGTGATGAGCCGCGCCGGCGATGCCGATCGGCTCGCCGTCGTCGTCGAAGGAGCGCGAGATACCACTCGCCGTCCCAGGCGTGCTCGTTGATCGCCTCGGCCATCGCGTCGTGCAGAGCCGGCGAAGCGCCGCGCGTCCTCGCCGCGGCCGAGCTCGCGGCACAGCTCGGCCAGATCGAGCATCGCCCGGCAGAACTGCATGCCCGTCCAGACGCTCTCCGCCTTGCCCGAGCCGTGGTCGACGTTGAGCGTGTCGTTCCAGTCGGAGAAGCCGGCGCGCGGCAGCCTGTGCGGCCCGAGGTGCTCGAGGGTGAAGTCCACCGCCCGGAGCATGTGCTCCCAGACGCGTCTCCTCGGCGTGGTCCACGTACGGGACCTTCTGTTCGAGGTAGTCGAAGTCGCCGGTCTCGCGCAGGTAGGCGCAGACCGAGATGATCAGCCAGAGGTGGTCGTCGCTGAACCACTGCGGCCACGTCGGGAACTCGGCCGCCAGGCCCGGGCCGCCCTCGAGAGTCAGCGGGAAGAACTGGTGGTAGGTGTGGCCGTCCGCGAACTGCATCCGCCAGATCGTGGTCAGCATCCGGCGGGCGTGGTCCGGAACCGTGTGCATGGTGCCGAGGGTGTCCTGGCCGCTGTCGCGGGTGCCCATGCCGCGGCCCAGGCCGCTCTCGTAGCCGGAGACGAACCGGGACCAGTACAGCGTCGTGCGGCACTGGACCTGGTTCCAGAAGTTGAGCATCGCGTTGGTGTCCGCGTCCGGCGTCTCGACCGTGAAGCGGCCGAGGTAAGCCGCCCAGTCGTCGCGCAGCGCCTGGAACGCCGCGGACACTTCGTCGAGGTCCGAGTAGCGCTTGACCACGCGCTCGATCTCGGCCGGCCGCTCGGTGGCGCCCATGACGAAGACGAGCTTGCGCTCCTCGCCCGGGCCGAGCTCGATGTCGTGGGTGAGCGAGCCGACGCTGTTGCCGCGCGGCGAGGCCGCGTTGGAAGGCTTGCCCGTCTCCACGACGATCGGGTTGGCGAGGTCGCGGCGCCGGCCGACGAAATCCTCGCGGTCGCAGGTGTAGCCGGCCGGCGTCTCGCTGCTGGCGAAGAAGTAGCGCAGCGGATTGAACTTCGTCCCGACCCGAATGATCCCGTCCTCGCACGAGCTGAAGACGATGTGCTGCGCCCAGTCCAGGTTGGTCATGTCGTTGAACGCGTCGGCGAAGCTGAACTCCGCGTAGCTGAAGCTGCGCAGGCGGCGCGGCTCCGGACCCAGGTTCCGGAGCGTCAGGACCCACAGCTCGCACGGAGCCGGCTCGTCAACCGGGCTGAGCGGCACGAAGTAGAGCATCTCCGCGGCGATGCCGCGGTACGTGCTCGAGATCCGCGTGTAAGCGGTGCCGTGGCGGCACTCGTAGGAGTCCAGGTCGCGCTGGACCGGCGACGCGGTCGGGCTCCAGTACTCGCCCGTCTCCTGATCGCGCAGATAGACGTAGCGGCCGGGCTGATCCACCGGGATCGAGTTGTAGCGGTAGCGGGTTACGCGGCGGTTGCGCGGATCGCGGTCGAAGGAGTAGCCGCCGCCCGTGTTGGAGACGATGCCGCCGTATCGGCCCTCGCCGATGTAGTTGAGCCAGGGAGTCGGCGTGTCCGGACGGGTGATGACGTACTCGCGCGCGGCTTCGTCGAAGTAGCCGTACTCGTTGGCGCCAACGTGCGCCGCCGAGGCGCGCTTTTGCGTCGGGGACTGGGTCATCGGTCGTCTCCCACGCGCCCGTTTCGCGGGCGAGGCTGCTTTGTCCGGGTCGCCGGGGACGGGCGACGCATTGTGACGTGGTCGAATGCTACCCGACCGTCACTCCACGAACGCGACCACCTCGAACGTCTGGCCCGCCTTGCTCGGTAGCGGGGCGAGGTTGCCCGGACGGCGCGGCCGTCCACGGTAAGTCGCCGAACGCTGCCGGCCGCGCCGGCTGCCTTCTGGATGGTGATGTTGTACGTGGCGCCGCGGAACCGCCGCGTGACCTTGAACGTGGCCCACTCCGCCGGGGACCGCCGGGTCGATCCGGAGGCCGTCGTGCTCGGGGCGGATGCCCAGGATCCACTGGCTGATCGCCACGTAGTTCCACGCCGCCGTGCCACTCAGCCACGAGTTCTTGGCCTCGCCGTGAGTTGGGGCGTCCTTGCCCGCGATCATCTGGGCGTAGACGTACGGCTCGCAGCGGTGGATCTCGGAGATGCTCCTCGCGCGCGGAGGGGTTGATCCGCATGTAGTAGTCGAGGGCCTTGTCCGGATGCCCGACCCGAGCCTCGCCGATCATGACCCACGGGTTCGTGTGGCAGAAGATGCCCGCGTTCTCCTTGTATCCCTCCGGGTACGAGGAGATCTCGCCGTACTCCACGTAGTAGTGGCTGAAGGGCGGGTTGTTCAGGACGATGCCGTGGGGCGTAGCCAGACGTTCCGCGACCGAGGCCAGAGCCTTGTCCGCCATGCCGTTCTCGAGGCCGATGCCGGCCGACGACGCACATGCCCTGCGGCTCGATGAAGATCTTGCTCTCGGCGCTCTCGTCGGAGCCGACGACGCGGCCGAAGAAGTCGTAGGCGCGGCGGAACCACTCGCCGTCCCAGCCGGCCGTCTCGACGACCTTGACCATGCCCGCGGAAGCGGCCTGGCACCTCGCCGCCTCCGCCGCGTCGCCGCGGAGCGTGGCCATGGCCGCCATCTCGTCGGCCGCCAGGACGAACAGGCCGCCGATGAACACGGACTCGGCGACGCCGCCTTCCTTGTTCTCGGTGGTCTGGAACGATCTCGCCGGGAGTCTCCGAGAAGCAGTTGAGGTTCAGGCAATCGTTCCAGTCGGCCCGACCGATGAGCGGCAGCCCGTGCGGCCCGACGCCGGTCCAGGGTGTACTGGATGCGAGCGCTGGAGGTGCTCGTAGAGCGGCGTCTCGGAGCCGGGCTCGTTGTCGTACGGGACACGGCCTCGTCGAGGATCGAGAGATCGCCGGTCTCCTTGAGGTACGCGGCCACGCCGAGGACGAGCCAGGCCGGATCGTCGTTGAACCCGGAGCCGACGGCGTCGTTGCCGCGCTTGGTCAGCGGCTGGTACTGGTGATAGGCGCCGCCGCTCGGCAGCTGGGTCGAGGCGATGTCGATGATCCGCTCGCGGGCGCGCGCGGGAACCATGTGGACGAAGCCCAGCAGGTCCTGATTGGAGTCGCGGAAGCCCATGCCCCGGCCGATGCCCGACTCGAAGCCGGAAGCCGAGCGCGACATGTTGAACGTGACCATGCACTGGTAGGCGTTCCAGATGTTGACCATCCGGTCCACGTGCTCGTTGGCGGTCTGGACCTGCAGCTTGCCGAGCAGGTCGGTCCAGGAGTCGCGCAGGGCGCCGAACGCCTTCTCGACCTCGTCGGACTTGAGGTAGCGCTCGATGATCGGCCGGACGCGCTTCTTGTTGATCGTCTGAGAGCCGGCCGGGTCGAACTTGTCGTCCTGCGGGTTCTCCTGGTAGCCGAGCAGGACGACGACCTCGCGGGTCTCGCCGGGCGCGAGATCGAGCTTGACGTGGTGCGAGCCCATCGGCTGCCAGCCGTGGGCGATCGAATCAGTTGCCTTGCCCTGCTCCACGACGATCGGCCGGTCCCAGCCTCGGTACGCGCCGAGGAACGCGTCCCGCTGACGTGTCGAAGCCGGCGAGCGGCGCCGAGCAGGCGAAGTACGCGAAGTGGTCGCGGCGCTCCCGGTACTCGGTCTTGTGGTAGATGACGCCGTCCTCGACCTCGACCTGGCCGGTGGAGTAGTTGCGCTGGAAGTTCGAGTTGTCTTCCAGGGCCTCCCACAGGCACCACTCGATCGAGCTGAAGAGCGACACGTGGGCCGGCTCTGACCGCTCGTTCGTGACGCGGATCCGCCAGACCTCGAGGTTCTCGCCGAGCGGCACGAAGTACAGCGTCTCGCCCCGGATCCCCTTGTACGTGGAGCCGATGATCGAGTAGCCGAGGCCGTGGCGGCAGGTGTAGTCGTCCAGATCGCGCTGGCGTCGGCTGCCAGCTCGGGCTCCAGAAATCGCCCGACTCGTCGTCTCGCAGGTACACGTAGCGGCCGCCCAGGTCCAGCGGCGCGTTGTTGTAGCGGTAGCGGGTCAGGCGGCGCATCCGGGCGTCGCGATAGAACGAGTAGCCGCCGGCGGTGTTGGAGATGATCCCGAAGTAGGCCTCGCTGCCCAGGTAGTTGATCCAGGGCAGCGGCGTATCCGGTCGTGTGATGACGTACTCGCGGTTCTCGTCGTCGAAATGACCGTAACGCACGGCTCTCCTCTACCAGCCATCGATTTCGGCCTGACGGAGTCGCCGGGGCCTGACGCCCAATCCCATGGGCGGCCGCCGAATCGCTCGGCGACAACCGGCGAGGTCGGGGCGATGGCCCCTCGACGCTTTCTTTTCTCCGCCGCGGTCTCTGCCACGGCCGCGCTCCGGCCCCCGGTGCGCGACCGGACATTACCATTCCGGCAGTCCGCCCGCGCTGAACCCTGGAGGTTGCGCCAGCCGGTCCTGGTATGAAGTCGCAAGGTCGGGGCTCGCCTTTGAGACCGAGGGGCCAGGCCAGTTAGGGCATGATGTGCCGACCAGCCCGCCACGGAATCCTCGAATGCCACGCAAGTCCCCCGTCAACGTCAGGGAGGATGCCGAGCCGTCCCGGCACCCAGCGCCCGATTCGCCATCGGGGGCGGCCGATTCGGGGTCGGCCGTTCAGGCGGTTCCGGCGCTGGCGGCCCCGGATGGCGAGTTGGATCCGGCCCTGACACGGGCGATCGTCGAGGACCTCGACGACGGCGTCTATTTCGTCGATCCCACGTCGCCGCATCACGTACTGGAATCGCGGGGCGGAGAAGATCAGCGGCTACAGCTCCGAGTACGTCGTCAACCACCGCTGCTTCGAGAACATCCTCAACCACGTGGACGAGAGCGGGACGGTTCTCTGCCACACGACCTGCCCGCTGGCGGCCACGATCGAGGACGGCCAGGCCCGCGATGCTCTCGTCTGGCTGACGGCACAAGGACGGCCATCGGAAGCCGGTCCGGCTGCACACGGCCCAGGTCAAGGACGCCGAGGGCAACGTCATCGGGGGCGTGGAGATCTTCTCGGACGAATCCGAGAAGAACCAGCTCCACGAAGAGGCGGAGCGGGCGAGGCACGAAGCGGTCACGGACGCGCTCACGGGCCTGCCGAACAGGCGCTTCTTCGACGCCGCCCTCGCCAGCCGGATCGAGAACATGGCCCGCTATGGCTGGAATTTCGGTCTGCTGATCGTGGACATAGACCACTTCAAGGCGGTCAACGACCTGCACGGCCACTCCTTCGGCGACGAGGTCCTCAAGGTGGTCGCCTGGACACTCCGCGGGGCGGTCCGAGCCGGCGACATCCTGGCCCGCTGGGGCGGCGAGGAATTCGGAGTCCTCGTCGAAGCGTCGGATCGTGCGCGCCTCGAGGAGGCGGCGGAACGCCTCCGCGTCCTGGTCGAGCGCTCCGAGGTCCGTCGCGGTCGGATCGTCCAGACGATCAACGTGTCCGTGGGCGGCACGCTCGCCACTCACCTCGATTCAGCCGAGTCGCTGTTCAACCGGGCCGACGAGGCCATGCGCGAGGCCAAGCGGGCAGGACGCAACAGGGTCTCGATCACGCCCGAGTAGGGCCCGACCGGCGCCGACCAGTCGCCGGGGGACATGGCGTGTTTTCACGCAATCGGCGGATCTACCTGCCCGATTGGCGGCCGACTCCCCTCCTAATGAGAGCCTCACGGCTCCCTGTGCCGCCCCGCCAACGACCGCCGTCACCCGAGGAATGGAACCCATGCGTCTGTCCGTCCGTACGAAGCTGTTCGCCACCGCCGGGGTGCTCCTGGCGATGACCTGCCTCGTGGGCTTCGTGGCCATCGCGAACATCGGTTCAGTCCGAGCGGAGGGCGACCAGATGCTCTCCAGCGCGGTCATGCCTCTCCACTACCTCGAACAGCTCAACGCGAACCTGCTCGACCGCGCCCGCGCCGCGCAGCAGGGCGACGCCAATATCGGAAACGCGGCCGCGCAGACCGCGGTGGACACCTCCATGGCCAACATCGACAAGAGCATCGACCAGAACATCGCCCTGTTCCTGGCCACAGATCCGCCGGCCGCAGACGTGGCCAAGATGACTGCGATCACCAAGGCGGTTTCCGACTATCGGGCCGTGATGGTGACCGCCCGAGCGCTCGACCGCTCCGGACAGAAGGCACCACAGGACCTGGTCAATACCGCGATCGCCACCCGGGGCGGCCTGATGAAGAGTGTCTCGGAACTGATCGCCGCCAAGGTCGCGTTCGCGGAGAACCTGAACGGCAACATCAACGACACCTACTGGGCAAGTCTGCGGCTCCTTGCCATCGTCATCCTCGCGGCATTGCTGATCGGTCTCGGACTGGCATTCTTCCTGGCCAAGCGGATCACGCGCGACGTCCGCCAGGTCCAGACGATGATGCGGTCGATCGCTGACAACGACGTGGCCAGCCTGGAACAGGCCCTGGGCGCGATGGCCTCGAACGATCTGACTGCCAAAGCGGCGACGACGACGGAGCGAATTGCCCGTTACGGCTCCGACGAGATCGGCGAGACGGCCGCTGCCGCCAACGAGATGCTCGATCGGCTGGCGAAGGCGATGGAGTCGTACGAAGCCTCGCGGCAAGCCCTCGTGGTTGCCGTCTCCGAGGTGAAGTCGGCCTCCGGTTCGGTCGCGGCTACCTCCGACACGCTCACCTCTATCGCGACCCAGGTTTCGAGCGCGTCGAGCCAGGTGGCGGGGACCGTGGGTCAGGTCGCCGCGGGAGCGGGCGATCAGGCTCGCAGCGCGTCCGACGCCTCGGCCGCCATGAACGAACTGTTCAACGACGTCACCCGGATGGGATCCGGCGCGGACCAGACTGCCGCCCGGCTCGCCGAGACCATCGCCACCGTCCAGGAAATGGGCCAGTCGATCGACAGCGCGGCCGACGCCTCGAGCCGCGTCGACGAAGTTGCCACCCGCGCCGCGCAGGCCGCCGACCACGGAACCCGGTCCGTGAGAGAGACCGTGACCGGCATGGGCCGGATCAAGAGCGCCGTCGAAGGCGCCGCGGTCAAGGTCACCGAACTCGGGGCCAAGGGCGAGCAGATCGGCGCCATCGTCGAGACCATCGACGACATCGCCGAACAGACGAACCTGCTGGCACTCAACGCGGCGATCGAAGCCGCCCGTGCCGGCGAGCAAGGCAAGGGTTTCGCCGTCGTCGCCGACGAGGTGCGAAAGCTCGCCGAGCGCTCATCTCGAGCCACCAAGGAAATCGCCGCCCTCATCACCGAGGTTCAGAAGGGAACCGAGGAAGCCGTCCAGGCCATGCAGTTGGGCGCCGCCGAAGTCGAGCAGGGCACCGTCCTCGCCGATCGAGCCGGCCAATCGCTCGACGAGATCGCGGACTCCGTCGCCGCGACGAAGAACGCCGCGGACAGCATCACGGCCGCGGTCAACGCCCTCACTGGCGCGAGCCACAAGGTCCTGGCCGGCATCGAGGAAATCGGGACCGTCGCCCGTCAGAACGCCGCGGTTGGACAGGCGATGACTCGCACTGCCGACCAGACGTCCGGCGCCGTCTCTTCGATCGCGGCGATTGCCGAGGAGAACTCGGCCGCGGCGGAGGAAGTCTCCGCGGCCACCGAGGAGATGTCCGCCCAGGCTGAGGAGCTCGTCGACTCCGCCGATGCCCTCGCCCGGATGGCCTCACAGCTCGACGCCCTGGTCGCCAGGTTCCGCGTCGAGGCCTCGGACCCGGCATCGACGTCGTCGTTGATCCCGCGCCGCCGGTCCACGGACTGGCAAGCCAGCAAGACCCGCGCCGCCTGACGGCTGAATTGCGGGTCGGGACCCGCATTCACCCGGACACAACGACGCCCCTCCCGGTCTCCGGCGAGGGGCGTTTCGCGTGCGATTTCTGGTGAGCCGGGAGGGATTCGAACCCTCAACCTAATGATTAAGAGTCATTTGCTCTGCCGTTGAGCTACCGGCCCACGGCCGCGAAGGATACAGCAACAGCCTCTACTCGTGCTGGCGGGAACCCGGTGAACGGGAGAATGGGAATCGGCCGCCGGCCGGCCGTACCGCGAATGCACTACCTAAGGTGGGGACTCTTGGCCAAGGAAGAAAGGTGGCGCGTGGAGACTACGATATCGACCTGCAACGAGCTCCGACAGAGGGTCGGCGTGGTCTGCGCCCATCGGGACCTTGGTTCAGACGTTGTTTGACGAGGAAATCCAGCTGCTCGGTCGAGTCGACGCGGGCGTCGCCGTCATGGATGCCGCGGGCATTGTGGTCCGCTGGAACGACCATGCCGAGCGGATCCTGGGCGTCAAGGCCGCCGACGCCGTCGGCAAGCCGTGGCGTGAGCTGCTGCTCGTCCTCGGCAGCGGCAGCCTCGCAGGCAGCGAGGTCAGGAAGGCCGCCCTCCATCCGGGCGGTTGGCATGGACTCACGAGCCTCCAGCTCGACGGCAAGGTCGTTCGTGTCGAAGCCCACGTCCAGAGCCTGAAGCTGGCGCCCGACGACGATCGACCGGGCATTGCCGCGATCTTCTGGGCCGTGCCGGCCGAAGATGCCGCGCCAGCCGTCGAAACCCTGCCCTATCGCGATCTCTTCCGGCATTCGCCCGAGGCCCTGCTCCTGTCCGACATGGAGGGCCTCGTTGTCGACGCCAACGAAGCTGCCGCGAGGATGTTCGGTCGAGCTCGCGAGCGGATGGTAGGCCTCCAGATGGAAACGCTGATGGAGGACTGGACGGAGGCCGATGGAGAAACGGCCCGAGCGGAGCTGGCGGAGGCCGGCTCGATAGTCCGGACCGTGAGCATCCAGGTCAACTCGGAGAGCCAGGCGCATGAGACGCTCGTCGCCGAAGCCATCTGCACGATGGCCTCTCCAACCCACGACGGGTACGCGATGGTCCGGCTCCGAGATGTAACGAACCTGCGGCAGAACGAGCGGATGCTTCGCGAGCTCGCGGCAATCGCCCGTCTCGAGGACGAAGAGACCGAGGTCGCAGTCCGTCGCCCAGAAGGCGATCGACATCGTGACCGCAACCCTCGGCGCGGCGGGCGGCCTCATGGTCCTCTTCGATGGCGACGACGTGCGCCTCTTCGCCAGTCGCGACACCGATGAGGAACTGCGCTCGGAACTGGCCGCGCTCGGTTCCGTCGGCGACTCCCCTCACCCACCGGCTCCGCGAGTCCGAGAAGCCGTTCTGCCTTGACCTCCAGGACCCGGCCGCGTCCGGGCTGACAGAGGCCGGTCGCTTCGAGGGATTGGCGACCATGTGGGCAACGCCGCTGTGGTTCGCCGACAAACGTATCGGAGCGGTTCTCCTGCTCTGGTCGGCTCACCCACTCGAGCCCGTCGACGCCACCAGGCTCGAACAAACGGGCAGGTTTACCGGCCTGGCCGTCGGCAACGTGCTGCTCCAGCGGGACATGAACCGAGATGCCGCCCAGAGAGCCACCCTCGAAGGCTCGGCCAGGATCGGCACCCTGGTGATGGACCAGATGCCCGAAGGGATCGTGACCGTCGACAAAGACGTCATGGTCACGGCCCTCAACCCGGCCGCGGAACGGATCTTCGGCTTTCGCGCCCAGGACGCGATCGGCCGTCACATCTGGGAGGTCATCGACCAGCTCCGGCTCGACGGCAGCCCCTTCGATATGCAGGCCTTCAGGGAGCAGAGCTCCGAGCACTGGCAGGGCCGGGTGGTCCATCGGCCGTTGATCGGAAGCCTGGCCGGACGCCACATCGTCGTAGACCTGTCACTGACATCCATCCGGGATGAATCGGGGCAGAGCGCGGGCTACTTCGGAATGGTCCGCCCGGTCTCGCCGTCGGCCCAATTGGACTCCGACGCGGCGCTGCTCAGCTCTCTCGCCGTCGCCTTGAGCCGGGCCCGGAGCCGGCAGGAAGTGGCGGAGACCTCCCTGGAGCGCCTGTGCGAGGGAACACTCGCCGAGGTGGGAGCGATCGTCACCTGGACGGACCCGCGTCGGAAATCCGTGGAGGCCAGCCGCGGCATCAGCGAGTTGACGGTCGAGGCGCTTCGCGTCATCGAAATCTCCCGGCGGTTGCAGCGAAGTCAGGCGCTCGCCAGGCATCGATCATCTCGTTCGACGAAATCGCGAAGCTCGTGGTCGACACGCCGGTCGAGCCGATCATCGCCCGGGAATCGGTCAGCGGCGGCTACATCGTGGACCTCCGAGCGCGAGACGAGATCGTTGGGGCGTTGATCGTCGGCTCCAGACGGGCAGCCTGGAACCGGCCGCCCGACGTGGTGATCCTCCAGGTCGCGGCCCAGATCGCGAGCGCGCTCGAGAACGCCCGCTACCTCGACGAGGAGCGGCGTCTGACGGCCCAGCTCGAGGCCATGATGGGCTTGATGCTGCTGCCGGAAGGGCAGATCAGCGAGGCCGTCGTCGCCCAGCTGCTGCTGGATCGCATCATCGAGGCGCTCGGCGCGGACGGCGGCGTCGTGATCCGGAGCGATGGCGGTCGCGTGGGCATCCTTGCCGCTCACGCCTTCCCCGAGACCATGCGCAAGCTCGTCGACGGAGCGCCTTGCGATTCGCTCTTCTTCTGGCGCCGATTGCGGGAACCGGAGCGGCAGCGCGTTCCACGAGTCGCTGGCGGAGATGGGCCGGACCGAGCCGCAGGTGCTCGCAGATGGCCGAGCGCGGCATCGCCTCGCAGGCGGTATTCCCGATCAGGCAGGCCGACAGCCTGCTCGGCGCCTTCGTCTGCCACTTCTACGCCAACCCCGAACGGACGGCCCTCCTCGACGAGCGCAATCTCGAAGCGATCGCCCGGATCATCTCGATCGCCTTCGCGAACGTCCGGATGAGCGAAGGTCTGGCCGAAGCCGCCGAGCGCGAGCGCCGGCTGGCGGCCGAGCTCAGAGCTCTCCAGGAGCTGACTCTCCTCGGGGCTTCCACCGACGATCTGGCAAGCCTGGCCAAGGAGACGATCGACATGGTCGTCCTCGCCTCGGGCGCCTCCGGAGGCGGCTACTTCCTCGTAGATGGCGCGGACGGCGAAATCGAGCAGGTCCAGTGGGTAGGCCAGCCGAGCCATCGCTGGCCCGAAGGCGGCGACACCGCGGTTCCCGAGAGCTGGCCCGCCCTGGCGAAGCTCAAGTCCGGCGAGGACGCCTGGCTGTCGGGGGTTCAGCGGACGCCGGTAGAAGCCGAGGAGCTGTCCATCGACTCCCTCGCGGACGAGCCGTGCCCCGACAAGGGCTGCGACTACGAAGCGGTGCTGCCCCTGCGTGTCGAGGAGCAGCTGGCGGGCTTCCTCCACCTCGAGTGGACGAGCGTTCCCGGGCGAGGACGAGTTCGACGTCCACTTCCTCGAGCCGATCGCCCGCGTCTGCAGCATCTCGCTGGCCAACTTCCGGCTTCGCTCGGAGCTGGTCCACCGCGCGGCCGAGCAGCAGTCACTGAACCACCGCCTCAGGACACTCGACGAGCTGACACGTATCGGCGAGCAGGCGAGCTCGTTCGAAGAGCTTGCCCACAGGACCGTCAGCCTGGTTCGCGACGTCCTCGGCGCGACCGGCGTCTGCTACTTGCTGATCGAGCCCGGCCACCATTTCGAGACCCACGCCGTGGCCGGCGAAACCGGGGCGTTCAGGCTCTGGCTCAAGGGAGTGCCCGCTCGCGACGCGCCGGGAGGCAGCCTGCTCCTCTCCGGCAGCACGAGCGTCCTCGAGGACTTCGTCGCGGGCCACGTCAACGAAAGGGTCCTGCCGCTTGCCCGGGCCACGGGCTTCGCCTCGTTCGGTGCGATCCCGATCAGGACGGGCGAAGAGCTCGTCGGCGCGCTGCTGTGCTTCTTCGAGGAGCCCGTCGAGCGACTGCCGCTGACCGAGCCCGCACTCGACTCCGTCGCCAGGATCGCCGGCATCGCGCTCGCCAACTACCGCCTCCGCGACAGCCTCAGCTCGTCCGAGGAGCGCTATCGGACGCTGTTCGCCCAGACCCCGGACGCGCTCTTCGTGACCGCGCTCGACGGCACCGTACTCGACGCCAACGAAGCCGCCGTCCGGACGTACCGGGTCAACCGCGGCGAGATGCTCGGCCGCTACATCGGCCTCCTGATTTCCGCCGACGAACGCGAGATGGCGCGACGCCGCCAGATCGTGTGGGCCCAGGGCCGGGGCATGTTCAGGGACCGCGGCCGGCGCCACGACGGCTCCGAATTCCCGGTGGAGCTCGAAATCCGGGTCGTCGAGCTGGACGGCCAGCGGCGCTTCCTGCACCTCATCCGCGACGTATCGGACCAGGAGCGACTCGCAGGGCGAACTGCTCCAGGCTCAGAAGATGGAGGCGATCGGAAGCCTCGTCTCGGGCGTGGCCCACGAGCTCAACAACCCGCTCACGGGCGTCATCGGGTTCGGCGGCCTCCTCAACAGCGATCCGCGGCTGCCCGAGGACATGCGCAATCTCGCGGGCCTGCTCGTCCAGGAAGCGGACCGAACCAAGCGGATCGTCCAGAACCTGCTGGACTTCGCCCGCGCCCGAAAGCCCGAGCGCCGGCCGACACCTCTCGGCCCCCTGGTGCAGAGCGTTCTGGACCTCCAGTCGTACGCCATCGGCGCCAACCAGATCAAGGTGGAAGTGGAGCATCCCGGACAGCGTTCCCGAAGTGGATCTGGACCGGGCCCAGTTCCAGCAGGTCTTCCTGAACCTGACCATCAACTCCATCCAGGCCATGCGCAGCTATGCCCACGGCAAGCCGTCGCATCTGTGGATCTCCGCTGAACTTCTGGGATCGCCTTCGAAGGCGCACGGACCCAAGGCCGAGCGATCGACCGAGGCCCAGCGGGTTCGGATCACCATCCGGGACGACGGACCAGGCGTCCCCGAGGCCAACCGCGGCCGGCTCTTCGTCCCGTTCTTCACCACCAAAGAGCCCGGCGAGGGGACCGGACTTGGGCTCTCGGTCTCCTTCGGCATCGTGACGGCTCACGGCGGCCAGCTCTACTACGAGTCGGGACCCGGTGGAGTGGGCGCCTGCTTCGTCATCGAGATGCCGGTCAAGGCGGCAGCGGGGCCCGAAGAGCCTGCGTCATTCACCCAGATCGACGCGATGACCGCGCTCACCGAGCGCTCCGCGCCGCGTGGCGCGGACGGCGGCAAGACCGCAAAGGCGCGACGCGGCGGCAGCCCCTCGAGCGGCGACCCGGCCGAGGCCGAGGCAGCGGAAGCGGCTGGGCGGGCGGCGAGAGCCCGACGGCCGCGACCGCGGCGGCACCGAGTGGCCGAGCCCGAAGACCGAGCCGGCAGCGAAGCCTGCCGCGGCGTGCGAGAGTCCGTCGCCGAAGCGCGTCCGTGCCGCCGGTCCCG
This sequence comes from uncultured Chloroflexia bacterium, assembly GCA_963816135.1. Lineage (GTDB taxonomy): Bacteria > Chloroflexota > Limnocylindria > Limnocylindrales > CSP1-4 > Fen-1039. The sequence goes on along the minus strand of CAWFJD010000017.1, from coordinate 30,416 downwards.
CCGACTGACGTGCCCGACGCTCCCTCGCCGCGCATCCTCGTCCTCGACGACGAACCCTCGATCCGCGACCTGCTCCGCCGGGCCCTGAAGAACGCCGGGCATGGAGTGCCACCCGTTCCAGGACGGCGCCCAGGCGCTCGACGGCGTCCAGGAGATGGCCTTCGACGTGATGCTCATCGATATCGGATGGCCGGACATGAGCGGCACGGAGTTCTACGAGCTGGCAGTCACAGACGCGACCGGAGCTGGCGAAGCGGGCGATCTTCATCAGCGGCGACGTCCTCGACGCTGGACTGCTCAGCTTCGCTACCGCGCGAGGCATAAGGCTTCTCGCGAAGCCATTCGACATGCATGAGGCGGTCGCCGCCGTCCGCGAGACCCTGGCGGCGCTCCGCGCAGAACTGCGGCCGGCACGGGTGCGGGCCGGGCTCGCCTAGGAGCCCGTGAGCAGCTTCGAGGAGCCGGTCTGCGGCCGTGTAGGGATCGAGTTCGTGCGCCGCGACGGCACGGAGCAGGTCGCCAGTATTCGGTGGACCGGCGTCGGGATCGACCTTCGATGCCTCCCGAGCTTCAGGCGACTCCTCCATGGGCCCGGCGAGGGTCCGGATTCGGTCGTGGAGCCGGTCCGACAGGACTGCCCAGACTTGCGCTTCAGCACGCTTGAGCCTTACCGAACCGTCGCCGACGCTGGGCTCCGGGCGGCGAAGGGCGTCGATGGCGGCGAGCAGCTCTGCCACTCCCGCGGCGGTGGGCGCGGTGGTGAGCAGGACGTCCGGATGCTTGGGTGAGGGCCGGCCGGGCCGCGGCTGGCGGGGCATGTCCGCGAGCATGGCCCGTAGCTGCCCGGCGGTCCGCTGCGCGCCCGGTCTATCGCCCTTGTTCACGACGATGATGTCCGCGACCTCGAGCAGGCCGGCCTTGATCGCCTGGATCTCGTCACCCATCTCGGGCGCCTCCACGACGACGGTCGTGTCGGCCGTGGCGGCCACCTCGACCTCGCTCTGGCCCGTGCCCACCGTCTCGATCAGAACCGTGTCGAAGCCCGCCGCGTCGAAGAGCGCCGCGGCCGCGGTTGTGGCCGCCGACAGACCGCCGGAGTGGCCCCGCGACGCCATCGAGCGGATGAAGACGCCGTCGTCGCTCGCGTAGGCCTGCATCCGAACGCGGTCGCCCAGGACCGCGCCGCCCGTGATGGGGCTCGACGGGTCCACGGCCACGACCGCCACCGGTCTATCGCACCGCCGCAGTTCCGCGATCAGCGCCGCGACGAGCGTGCTCTTGCCCGCTCCGGCGGGCCCCGTGATCCCGATCAGCTGGGCCTTGCCCGCCATCGGGTAGAAGCGCCGGATGGCGGCCTCGGCCAGGGCCGTCCGGTTCTCCACGGCGGTCAGGAGGCGGGCGAGCGCGCGGCGATCCCCCGCAAGCGCGGCATCGCAGAGCTGATCGGCCGCGGCCTCCGCCGCCGGGGCTTCAGTGGCTTTCGATGTTGGCCACCTCGAAGAACCTAGTCCCTCGGCCTTGCGTTGGCCCGGAGGAAGTCCGCGACTTCGCCGATCGTGGTGCCCGGTCCGAATATCGCGGCCACTCCCGCTTCGCGGAGTGCCGGGCCCATCTTCGTCCGGGATGATCCCGCCCGCGGCCACGAGCACGTCGTCCATGCCTCGATCGCGCAGGAGCGAGCAGATGCGAGGCACCAGGGTCATATGGGCGCCGGACAGGATAGACAGCCCGACGACGTCGACGTCCTCCTGGAGCGCGGCCGTGACGATCATCTCGGGCGTCTGCCGGAGGCCCGTGTAGACGACCTCGAAGCCCTCGTCGCGCAGCCCCCGAGCGAGAACCTTGGCGCCACGGTCGTGCCCGTCGAGCCCGGGCTTGGCGATGAGAACCTTGATCGGTCGGTCGGTCATGGGCGAATGATAACGGGGCCGAACACGACCGATGTTGGGACGAGCCTGCGCCGAGCACGATCGCCCAGGCCTGCTATGCCCTGGGCACGGCCCGTTCCAGGTGGGCCATGAACTCGTCGCGCGTCTCCTTGCTGGTGCGGAACGTGCCGAGCACGGAGCTGGTGACCATCGTCGCGCCGCCCTTCTGCACGCCGCGCATGGCCATGCAGAGGTGCTCCGCCTCGATGACCACGCCTACGCCGTAAGGGTTCAGGCGTTGCTGGAGGAAGTCGGCGACCTGCTGGGTCATCCGCTCCTGGACCTGCAGCCGCCGGGCGTACATCTCCACGACCCGCGGGATCTTGGAGAGGCCGATGACCCGGCCGCGCGGCAGATAGCCCACGGCCGCGGTTCCGAGGAACGGCAGCATGTGGTGCTCGCACAGCGAGTAGAACGGGATCCCCTTGATCACGACCATCTCGCTGTAGCCCACGTCGAAGATGGCGCCGTTGATCAGACGCTCGGGATCGACGCGGTAGCCGCAGGTCAGCTCGAGCCACATCCGGTGCATTCGCTCGGGCGTCCTGAGCAGGCCCTCGCGCTGGGGGTCCTCGCCGATCTCGGTCAGGATGTCGCGGACCGCGGTCTCGATCCCGCGGCCCGGTCCGTGGCCGGGTGCCGTCGTCCGACCCGGCTTCGGCCGCCCCGTCGTCGTCTCCGCCGCGCTCGATGTCCTCGACGATGCGCCTGACTCGGGCGTCGAGGTCGAGATCGTCCTCCGACGGCGGCTGATCGATCGGCATGTGTCCTCCTTGGCCCGAATCGTACGCCGGTCACCCGATTCCGGCGGCCCTCGGCCTTAGCATACGCACATGGCCAGACGACCCCGTGGCAGTTCTCGCGTCCGCCGGCGCCGGCCCGGCGGGGATCGGTTCGAAGAGCTCGTGGGCCGGGCCCTCGACGCGATCCCCGATCCCTTCGCCCGGGCGCTCGACGAGGTCGCGATCGTCATCGACGACGAGCCGAGCCGGCAGCAGCGGCGCGAGTCCGGCCTGCGCCCGGACGAAGACCTGTACGGGCTCTATGAAGGAGTTCCGCGGACCGAGTACGCCGCCGACTGGTCCTTCGCGCCCAACAAGATCACGCTCTTCCGACTCGCCCTCGAAGAGGACTTCCCCGATCCCGCCGAGCTGGAGCTGGAGGTCCGAACGACGGTCGTCCACGAGCTGGCGCATCACCTCGGCATCGACGACGACCGGCTCCACGATCTCGGCGTTGACTGACCGGCGCGAGGCTCGAAAACTCGATGCAACCTGGGGCCGCCGGCCGGCATCGATAGGAACAGAGGTCCGGACCGGGGAGAAGCTCCGGCCAAGAGGGAGGCAGATGGAGCGCTCGCTCGTCGAGAAGACGCGAACGGGTGATCGGGCTGCCTTCGACGACCTCGTCCGGAGCCGGATCGACAGCGTGTACCGAACCTCGCTCGCCATCCTCGGGGACGCGGCCGACGCCGCCGACGCCACGCAAGAGACCTTCGTCTCGGCCTGGCGCGGCTTCGGGTCGCTGCGCGACGCGGATCGAATCGACGCCTGGCTGGGCCGGATCAACGTGAACGCCTGTCGCATGCAGCTCCGCCGGCGCGGGCGGTCGAAGGTCCGCGAGATTCGGATGATCGACCGGGACGGCGAGCCCTCCCTCGATCTCCCCCAACCCGGCCGGCCGCTGGACGATCGAATGGCCGAGGCCGACGTATTCGACCGGGCATTCGGGCGCCTCTCCGTCGACGAGCGGGCGATTCTTGTTCTCCATCACCTCCAGGAGCGGTCCGTGGTCGAGATTGCGGCCGCGCTGGACGCTCCCGTCGGGACGATCAAGGCGCGCCTTCATCGCGCCCGGGCGGCGCTCGAGTCGGCGCTCGCGAAGGAGTCGAGATGAACGAGCAGCTTCCCGCCGTCGACTCGGACCTGCGCGAGCAGCTCGAACGGCGTTCTTCGGGGCGCGCCCCCGCCGACCTGTACGAGGACGTGGTGGCCGAGCTCGATCGGATCCCCGTTCGGTCGAGCAGAGCGCGAGTATCTCTCTCATTCACGCCACGGCGTCGAGTGGCCGGGTGCGCTCGTTGGACTCGCGGCCGCGTTAGCTCTGCTGGCCGCGCTCGTTGGAGTGCCGGCGCTCCAGACGGGGCCGGCGGCTACGACTGGCTATCCAATCGACCGGGCTCTCACGACCGCCGAGCTCGCCGCGGTCATGGCGGGCCCGGAACTCGCGGCCAATACCGCGCTCGTCGCCGACGTGACCATCACCGCGAGACCGGACGTCTGCCCGATGAACCGCTATCCCACCGTCGGCGTGATCGAGGGCATGAAGTCGCAGGTCTGCGTCATGGCCTCGGGGGTCACCTACGTCCTCAAACCGGACTGGCCGGGCCGCGGCGTGTTCGCGTTCCGATATCTCGCACCTGGAGTTCTGGGCCTGATCGGGCAGATCACGACGGCCCCGTCAAAGCTGGCCTTCAAGGTCGCCGACGATTGGCCGCTCGCGGGCAAGACGTTCGTCGTCGACGGCTGGCTCGGGTCGCAGGGCCTGGCATTGCCCTGCGCCAGCATCGCCCCCGGCGATCCGCTCAACCCGACCAGCCAGGATTGCCCGTCCGACAACTGGCTCAGCGACGACAACTCCGCACCCGGCATCAGCGGTCAGCTTCCGCGCGATACCGGGACTCAGGCAATGGACCTGCATGGCCATGCCCGGTTCGTGATCGCGAACGCCGCTCGTCAGTACGACTCGATCGACGCATCGGCTCCGGTCCACGGCAGTTACGTCGTCAAGTCGCAGGTAGGAGGGTGCGAGGGCGCCTCCGCCGTCTCGTCGGTCGGCTGCGGCTTCTGGCTCGTCCTCGCGAAGCTTGGCGACGTACCGGTGCCCACGCCGACGCCCGTGCTGACGAAGGCCCCGACGCAGGAGCCGACCGGCTACCCGATCGACCGCGCGCTCACGACCTCCGAGCTGGCTCTCCTACTCGACGCCGGCTCGCTGAAGCTGTACGACACCGTGGTCGTGGACGCGCAGGTCACCCTCGAAGCATCGGGTGCCTGCCAGGCTCCCACCACCTCCAAAGGAGAGTTCGCCGGGTTCCTCGTCGGCATCGATCCTCAGGTGTGCATTTACTCGCTATCCGCAAACGGGATCACGCCGGGCCGTCTCGCCCTGCGCGTTCTCGGCGACCGGACCCTCGGATATATGGGCACGATCACGGGACCCGCTCCGGGCGTGCCCCGCGCATACGGCGCCACCGGCGGCTGGCCCCAGGACTACGGCTACTTCCTGGTGCATGGCTGGCTCGACACCGGCTCCTGGTACTGCGGGCAATCGAGTTTGCCTGCCTTTGGTGGCCCTGAACCGTTGTTCCCCGCCTACGACACGATGTGCCACTCGGCATTGACGACAACCCGATTCGTGCCGCCCGATCCGATGACGTTGGATCCAATTCCGGCCGGGCCTCCGCGCATCGTCGACTTCGCCATCCCCGCGGATGGCCGAGCGGTCGATGCCGGCCCAGTGTTTAACGTTCCACGCACTTCTCCGACGACCGGGTCGACGGAAGGAACCTATCTGGTGACCGTGGGGCACCACTGCAGCGAGTTCGGGATCGACTGCGAGGACTACTACGTCCTGGCGCGCCTCGCGGACGTCGTTCTGCCGCCAGTTGGGTCGCCCACTCCTGTCCCAACGCCAACGCCCACGCCCCAGCCGCCGGCCACGCCGGCCACGCCGGCCACGCCGGTCGTGCCGACGGCGTCGAGCTCTCCCGTCGTCACGACACCGGGTCTGTGGGCCTCGGGCAACCGTCCGCTCACCCTCGCCGAGCTCTACGCGGCCTGGAAGGCCGATATCTTCCATCTCGCCGGCAGAACGGTGATCGCCAAGGGGCCGGTTCCGGCGAGCGCCGCCTGCCTGACCCCTGACGGTTTGACCCAATGCGACTACGCCATCGCGGGCGAGGGCTACTGGGCCGTCACATTCGACTCGGCCGGCAAGATATCCCTCGTGGGCGAGCTCTCATCGCCGGGTGGCCGGTTCGTGTCGACGCTGGCTCAGATCTCGAGCGGCGGGGCTGTGCCGGCCGGCAGCCTTATGGTTGTCGACGGGTATCTGGTCGAATCGCTCGATCCCAGCTGCAGTTCGACGCCTCTTGGCGCCGGGTGTTACCCGAGGATCGTGGGCTCACTGCCTGAAGATCAGTCGTATTACCGTCTCAAGCTGCAGGCGGGCGCGTATCGATCGGCTGACGGGCAAGGCGAGCGATCCGGTACAAGACGGCCCACCCGTTTATGGCCTGTTCCTGATCCGGATCACGGTTCCCGCGCTCGAGGCCGAGGTCCTGGCGCAAGTCGAACCCATTCCGGTGCCGGCATCCGCCGCGTCGCCTGCTTCGAGCGCCATGGTCGTCGCTGGAACGAAGCCCTTTGGCCTGTGGGCCTCGGGAAATCGTCCGCTGACCACATCGGAGCTCATGAGCCTGTGGGACACCGGCAAGCTCGATGGTCGGGTGGTCGTGACTAAGGGACCCGTGAGAACCTGCACTGGCGCCATCTATGAAGGGAGCCCATGTTCCCCGCTCGTTGCCGGTGAGGGCAACTGGATCATCCAGTTCGACTCGACGGGCAAGCCGAGCGTGCTCGGACAGTTGAGTTCCACCGGTTCTACCTTCGTCTCGACAATCGATGGGGTGAAGGCGAGTTCGGCCCTGAAGCCCGGCGACATCGTCGCGGTGGACGGGCTGCTGGAGTACTGGCTCAACTTCTGCGACATCCAGAGGGTTGGCGGCTGCAGTCCGACCTGGATAGTTCGGCCCGACGGCAACATCCGGTCGTCCATTGAGGTCTCGGAGGGCGACTATGCCCGCTTCGGGTCCGCTTCTCCGGCCCACAGCGGAAACGTCAGGGGTATCTATCTCGTGCGCGTCGGTGAGGGAAACTCGCCCTGGACGACAATCGCCCGGCTCGAGACGGCAGGTAGCACCAACCCTTAGGACGGATGTGGGGTGTCGAGGCCCTGCCCGCCGCGCTAACATTCGGCCATCGTCACAGGGCCCGTTTCGGGGGCCGTCACCAGAGGCCCGTAGGGGGCCGCAACCAGGAGTCGGTCGAATGCCGGGCTTTACCCCGTTCACGAGCAACTACCAGGACCTCTCGACCAACCAGGGCTACCAGTTCGAGTTCCGCTGCGACGTTTGCGGCAGCGGCTACCGGAGCCAATTCCAACGCAGCGTCATCGCCACGGGCGCGACCCTTCTGGGCGGGGCCAGCAATCTCATCGGCGGCCTGTGGGGAGCTCGCAACGCGGCCAATAGCGCCCAGGACATCGTCGACAAGGACGCCCGCGACAAGGCCCTCCAGAAGGCCTGCAACGAGATCATGCCCATGTTCCACCGCTGTGTGCGGTGCAACAACTGGGTCGACGAAACGTGCTTCAACGCCGCTCGCGGCCTGTGCGTCAACTGCGCCCCGAACCTCGCGGCCGAGATGGAAGCCGAGCGTTCCTCGGTCGAGATCAGCCAGATGCGCGACGCCGTCCGGGCCACGACCGTCTTCTCCGGCGACACGACCGCCAAGGCTACCGAATGCCCCAGCTGCGGCAAGCCCACCGGCTCCGAGAAGTTCTGCGGCAACTGCGGAACGCCTCTGGGCGTGGCGAAGTGCTCCAAATGCGGCGCCGACCTGGCCGAAGGAACCCGTTTCTGCGGCAACTGCGGCAACAAGGTCGCCTAGCGCTCGGGTTCATCGTCGAAGCTCTGCGGCCCCGGCAAACGCCCGATCGTAAGGACCGTGAACTTGCCCGGAAGCCAGATGGCAACCGTAAGACCCACCCACTCGTTGGGTGGGTCTTGCTTTTGATTTGCCTGTCGGATAACCGACTGCCCCAGTCAGACACCCTTGCTAGCCTGTGCTCGACCAGGGCTGCTGAGGGGACATGGACCACGCAGGCAAGCGCGATCAACTCAAGACAGCGACCGACCTGGGCGATGGTCCAGAAGGCTCTGATGCGGACGACAACCTGACGGACCCAAGTCGCCCGTCGGCCTCTCCGTCAAGCCACCCCGTCGCACGCGGCTGCCTGGGCGGACTGGTAGTTGCGGCGTGCTTGACGTTCTTGTGGTGGCAGTTGCTGTCGAAAGCCTGGGCCGACTGCCAGGCGGGCGCTTCCCTGGTTCAGGGCCTCCGACTGGGGATTACCTCGCCGGCGGTATTGGCCTCGAGCTGGATCATCTTCGCCCTGCTCGACATATCGTTGCGACGCCGCTGGCCCAACCTTGGTCCAGTTGTCGCTTTCCTCGCCGCGCTGGTCGTGGCCTATCTCTGGTTTGTCTGGCTACTGCCGCAGACCGACTCGTCGCCCTTCCACCGTGATGAGCCCGGCATCTGCCCTGGAACGGTGCCACCGTGGTGGCCGTCCTGGTTGCCGATCTAGCGATCGGTTCGAGCGTCATAAGTCCTCGCTCGGGTGATCCAGTTCCCCGGGCGGGATCGGGCTCCGCAGGAGTCAGGGCCTTGGGCTTTGCGTGGTCCGTAGGCACCTTTCGTTTGATCGGTGGCAAAACCGTAGGCGGCGCGCTCGGCGTCTTGATTCTCGACCCGCTTGGCCTCCCATGCCTTGAGCGTGAGCGCGTCCAGGCATTGCCTTCGGGCGCGGCGGGGACGATAGCGACGTTGGACGTCGCCTTGCGACCGGCCGGCTCGAAATCGACGTCAGGCGTCGGAGAACGGCAGGCGCCGTGGCCGATAGCGACGTCAGGCGTCGGAGAACGGCGGGCGTCGGGGCCCATAGCGACGTTGGACGTTGCCATGCGACCGGCCGGCTCGAAAGCGACGTCCAGGCGTCGGAGAACGGCGGGCGGCGGGGCCGATAGCGACGTTGGACGTCGCTAATGCGAGCGGCCGGCACGAAATCGACGTCAGGCGTCGGAGAACGGCGGGCGTCGGGGCCCATAGCGACGTTGGACGTCGCCTTGCGACCGGCCGGCTCGAGATCGACGTCAGACGTCGGAAAACGGCAGGCGCAGGAGCCGGCTCGAAACCCCGAACTACCCCGCCATGGTTCCGCAGACGGTGCAGAAACGAGCGCCGGCGGGCATCGGCGCTCCGCAGCCGGAGCACTTGCCCGCAGCCACGGGGCCAGATGCCGGAACGTCGGGATCTTTATAGAGTGGCGGCCGTGGCTGAGGCGCGGCCTCAACGGCAGCGGAGGCCGAAGCGGGAGCCGATCCGGCGGCCGCGGTCGGAGCCGGTTTGGCAGCCGTGCCTGGAGTTGCGGCGGTCGCCGGCGGCGGTGTCACGAGCGATTGCCCGCACGAAGGGCAGGTGACCCAATCCGGGTCCTCGACGATCTTGCGGCAGTTCTGGCACCGCTTGGGAGCGAACGGGTCCGCCTGTCCGCAGTAGGGGCAAGCCGCGGCCGCACGGTCGATGAACTTGCCGCAGTAGGGACACGGGTGCTTGAAGGTGGGCACGGTTCTCTCCTGTCAGCCGAGGCTGCCTGAAGGCTTCGAACTTGTGTCGGATGCCGAGTCTGGGTGAAGTCCGCCGGCCGGACGAGGCGTCCTGGCCGACTGCCGCGTCGGCCGCCTCACTCGGCTTCGGCCCCGGAATTCGGTGTCGCCGTCGTCGGGAGCTTCACCGCCGGCGACCAGCACGGCCTTCTCCTGGGCCGCCCGGCCGGGCCAGACCGCCGCTTCGTCGGTGGCAGTCGAATGCCAGCGGATGAGATCGGCGACGGCTCCGGACCAGCTTGCCGGATCCTTGTGCACGACTCGGGCGACGAAGCGGCCTCGGGCCCAGGCCAGACTCGGCAGGACCGCCAGAGCGAGCCGGTAGCGCAGGTACTTCGGCAGCCGCAATTGCTCGTCCGGGAGAGCCATGGGCTCGCGCAGGAAGCGGCAGTCCACCAGCGCCTCGGAGATGTCCCGGACCGCCTGTTCGGCCGCGATGCCGAGCTTTTCCGGCGGCTCGCCCCGGTACTGGGCGCGCGGCATCACGCGGTAGAAGTACGTGGCGTGAGCCCCCGCCGTCACCAATTCCAGGGCAACGAGATTGCCCGGCATGGCGACCAGGAACCAGATCTTGGGAGTGGTCCCGCCCGGCTGCTCCGGCGACATGGCCACCCAGCGCGGTGCCGCGGGACCGCCCGTCGCGCACAAAGACTGATAGCTCTCGGCGAAAGTTGGCTCCCCGAGAACGGCCGTCTCGATGATGGGCCAACCCGCGTCGCCGAAGACCTCCGGCCGGACCGGGCGTCCGTCGACGAGCGAATCCGCGGCCTTCTGGCGAACTCCGAACGGCGCGTCGGGCATGAGCTGCTCCACGAAACCCGACGCGTCGGCGAAGGCACCGTCTCGGAGTTTCTGCAGCCGGTCGCGAAGGCGTGTCGACGCGGAGCCCAGGCCTCGCAACGTCAGCGTGCCGGGCGTTCCGTCGACGATCACTTCGCCCGGCTGCGGGACCTTCACCGTCGAAATGGACGCCCGCCGGTAATGGATCCAGGGCAGACGCTCGTCGAGAGGGCAGACGACGAAGCCCCACGGCTGGACCACGAACTGGCCGACACCCGAGGCGAGCGCCGAGGGACCGTCCGGGCCGGGGCCGAGCGGGCTGCCGGTGGGCTGCCAGGCGAACTCCATCAGCTCGGCCGGGGCATCGGGCACTTCCACGAGGCCATCGGTAAGGCGCTGCTTGAGGCGCAACTCGCGCAGCAGGCGGACCATCGGCCCCAGCTTGTCGCCGAAGCGCTCGAGCAGGAAGCGCATGGAGTCCGCGCCTTCGCCAAGCACGAGCAGGACGGTCGATTGCTGGATCGCGATCAGGCTGACGTCGCGAAAGCCGGCTCGGATCGGTCGTCCCGAGCCGATTTCGAGGGTCAGGCCGGTCCCATCGATGACGAGCGTGGCAGGTTCGGACGACCGTGTCCGGCCCGGCGAGTCGGGCTTCGCCGCGAAGCTCGATCGCCTCAGTCTTGGCGGCGGCGCCGTCGCGGGCCGTCGCGTCCCGGCCGGTAATGGACCGGACGTCGCGAGCGTCGACTCCGCCGATCCTCGGGCCTCGCTTGTCGCGAGCGTCGCCTTGCGTCCCTTCGAGCCCCAGCAGGCCGGCCAGGCCCGCGAGCTGGGCGGGGCCCATGGCCCCTGCGCCAATGCCGCCCGCCCCGCCCAATCCTGCGAGCCGTGGGTCGCGTGCGTCGCGCGAGCCTCCGAGTCCGGCCCCTCGGACCTGCCCGGACCCTCCTCTAGACCCGCCGTCGCCAGTTCCGCCGAAGCCGCCGTCGTCGTCCATCGACGCATCGTAGCCGCCTCGGGCACGCTTTGGATGCCGCTTCCGCCGGCTCCGGACGTGGCGGAGCGTGACGAAGGTGGCGGCTTCTCTCGGAGCCGCCTTGTTATGCTTGCCTTTGCCCTTGGCTTCCATGTTTTGGCTTCGGGGAAGGCCGGAACATCAGCCCGATCCTCGGACGGAGGGTTCGCTTGCCCGGTCGGAATGGCCTGCCTGATGGCGACGCGGTCCCGCGCGAGTCGAAGTCGCCGCGGTTCCTCCGGCTGGCGGCCATCGGCGGCCTCGTTGCCGTCGCGGCCCTGGCGATCGGTTCGGCGAGCCGGCCCCATGCTGCCGACGTTTCGCTCTCGGCGCCCGAGATCGGGGGCCTGTCCGTCCTGCTCCTGCTCGTGGTCGCCGGCGGCATCGGCCTCCTCGTAGGCCGCAACTTCATCGGCGCCTGGGCCAGGGGAGCCGCGATCGAGGATCCGAATCAGAAGAAGACACGGGTTCCCGCGGTCGTGCGCGTCCTGCTTCCCATCTTCGTCCTGGCCATAGTGGTGATGATCCGAATGTGGGCCAACGGCCGGGACGCCACGCCCTTCACGCCGAACCTGCCGAACACCTCGCCGATCGATCCCTCGTCGGCGCCGACAGACGGCGGCGACCTCGGTCTGATGATCGCCTGCGTCGTCGTCGCCGTCGTGGCGGCTCTGGTCGCGAGGGCCTTCTTCCGCAAGCGCATCGCGCCGGCGCTGCCGCCCGTGGCTGCCGAGGGCGCGGCCACGATCCTCGACGAGGGGCTCGGGGCGCTGCTCGGCGAGAGCGATCCACGCCGCGCCGTCATCGCCGCGTATGTGGCCATGGAGCGAGCGATGGCGCGCCAGGGCTGGGCCCGCAGGCCGGCCGAGGCGCCCACGGAATACCTGACTCGCGTGTTGCGCATCGCCCCGGCGCGGGCCGGCGACCTCGACCGGCTCGTCGGGCCTCTACCAGGTCGCCCGGTTCAGCGAGCATCCCGTCACTCCGGAGATGCGAGGAGTGGCGGTCGAGTCGGTCCAGCGCCTCCGCGCGGATCTGCAGGCATGAGCGCGATGCCGTCGTTCCAGCATCGAAGTGCCGGCCGCCCCACGCCCGACACGGGGCGGTGATGCGGCGTTCACCACGCCGGCGCTCGCACCAGGAAGGCCATTCGACAGCGGGCCTGATCCTTCGGCTGGCCGCGCCGCCGGTGTTCTTTGCGCGTCCTCGCCAGCATGGGCCTCGGCATCGCACTCGCGGCCTTCGAAGGCAGCCGAAGCCTCGCGGTCAACGCCTGGCTGCTGGCCGTCGGCGGGCTCGCGCTGTGGTTTTGCTGGCGGGTGCTCGCCTCGGCCCTCCCGACGCCCGGTCCGATCCGCTTTCGACTCGGTGCGCGACAGGCCGCTCGAACCACCGTCCCGCATCGCCGACGTCATCGAGAAGGAGTCGATCATCCTCGACGCCGAGTGGAGCTGGAGCGGCGTGGAGCATCGGCTTCGACCCCTCCTGCGGCTGATCGCGTCGGCGCGACTCCTCGAACGCCACCAGGTGGACATGGAGTCGCAGCCGGAGGCGGCTCGTCGAATCCTCGGCGAGGAGCTGTGGGCGCTCGTCGGGCCGGGGGCCTACGGTCCGGCAGATCCCGCACCGGGTCGCAGCCGGCCGATGTGGCGCCGAGCACCGGAGCACCGCCGAGCGCTACTACACCCAATCCTCAACGGGGCCGCGGCAGTCACCGCCGCGGGATCCCGCGCACGACCATCGAACACGCGATCGAGCTGCTGGAGGCACTGTGAACGACAAGGACGGCCTGGGGGAGGCCTCGAATCAGATCGGCACGGAAGACGAGGACGTGCGAGCCGCCGTCGAGGCCGGCAACGACCGCTACCGACGGCCCGCGACGGCCGAGGAACGCCCCGGTTCGAGCGGCGCCGCGCCGTCGTCGATCGCGGCTGCCCGGTCTGCGGCGCCGGTGGTCGAGCCTGCCCTCGCCGTCACCAATCCGCTGCCGGCGCCCGCGGACGTCCGGCGAGTGGCCGAGCTCGGCGGCAAGGTCGTGGACGAGATCGGCCGCGTCGTCGTCGGCAAGCGGCCGGTGGTCGAGCTCGTGCTGCTGGCCCTCCTGTCCGACGGCCACGTCCTCATCGAGGATCTGCCGGGCCTGGCCAAGACGCTGATGGCCCGCTCCTTCGCCCAGGCCGTGGGGCTCCGGTTCGCCCGCATCCAGTTCACCCCGGACCTGATGCCCTCCGACGTCACGGGCGCGGGCATCTACGACCAGCGGACCGGCGACTTCACGTTCCGGCCGGGCCCGGTCTTCGCGAACCTGCTGCTCGGCGACGAGATCAACCGAGCTCCGGCCAAGACCCAGGCCGCCCTGCTCGAGGCGATGCAGGAGCGCCAGGTTACCGTCGAAGGAACGACCCGCCCGCTCGAGCCGCCGTTCCTGGTGATCGCCACCCAGAACCCGATCGAGGCCGAGGGGACGTATCCCCTCCCCGAGGCCCAGCTCGACCGCTTCCTGATCCGGATCTCCGTCGGCCACCCAGAGCGCGACCACGAGATCGAGATGCTCCAGCGGCGGGCCGACCGGCGCAGCGACGACCTCGCCCTCGACCAGATCGTCGACGCCGACACGCTGCGCTGGATGCAGGGCGTGACGGAGAGCGTCTTCGTCTCGCCGAGCATCTCGGCCTACATCGTGGACCTGGTCGCGGCCACGCGATCCAGTTCTCTCGTCCAGGTGGGCGCAAGCCCGCGCGGCTCGCTCGCCCTCTTCAAGCTGGCGCGGTCCCGGGCCGTCATGGCCGGCCGCGACTTCGTCGTGCCCGAGGACATCAAGGCCGTCGCGATCCCGGCGCTATCGCACCGGATCATGCTCAAGCCCGAGGTCTGGGTCCAGCGCATCAGGACCGAAGACCTGGTCCGGCGCGTCCTCGAGTCGGTGCCGACGCCTCGCGCCGAGGACGCGGTCCGGCCGCGCCAGGGACAACCGACGAAGTGATCGGCACGAAGGCATCTCCCGCCCGTGACCCTCACCGCGTCGCCAAAGCTCGCCGCCTACGCCGGGCTCGGATCGGCCGGCGTCCTCGTGGCCTTGATCTGGGGATATCCCGAGGCCGCCGTCTTGGGCCTGCCGTTCATCGTGGCCGTGCTCGTCGGTCTGGCGCTCGTCGAGCCGCCTCGGATCGAGGCGACCGTGGAAGTCGATCGGGACCGGCTTCTCGAAGGCGAGAACGTCGAGGTCTCGGTGACGCTCGACTCCGACGCGGCCGTGCCGTGGCTCCAGCTTGCCTGGCCGCTTCCCGCCAACCTCGCCGTGGCCGCGGGCGCCGCCGATTCCGCAGGCGCCGAGCCGACCGGCGCCGTCGCCTCCACGGCCGCGCACGGCGATGTCGTCGGCATAGCCCTGGCGGCGGGCTCGCCGACAACGGTGCGCACAACCCTGACCCCGTCGAGATGGGGCGTCATCCCCATGCCGCGCCTTCTGATTCGTGCTCACGACGAGCTCGGTTTCTTCCGCTTCGAAGGCGCCGTCGAATCGCAGCAGATGCTGCGCGTCTACCCCCGGCCCGAGACGCTGCAAAAAGGCACGTCCGCGGCGGAGACCCAGATGTTCGGCGGCAACGAACTGTCCCGCGCGGCCGGCGACGGCACCGAGTTCGCGGACATCCGGCCCTACATCGCCGGCGATCGTCCCCGCCGGATCAACTGGCGGCTGAGCACTCGGACGGGGACGCTCCATATCAACGAGATGCATCCCGAGCGGAACATCGACGTCGTGATCTTCCTGGACCTGTTCACCGACATCCGCGACGGCGGCGAAGGGACCGGCGAAGGAACCCTGGACTACGCCGTCCGGGCCGCGACCTCGCTCGCCGAGTACTACCTTGGCCGCCGCGATCGCGTCGGCGTGATCGGCTTTGGCGGCATGCTGCGCTGGCTGCTGCCGGCCATGGGCACGCGCCAGATCTACAAGATCGTGGATTCCCTGATCAATTCGGAGGTCATCGTCAGCCATGTCTGGCGCGGCATCGACGTGATCCCGCCTCGAACGTTGCCGCCCAAGTCGCTGATCGTCGCCCTCACGCCCCTCGTCGACTCGCGCGTCGTGGATTCACTCATCGATCTGCGGGCCCGTGGCTTCGATCTCGTCGTCGTGGAGGTCATGGCCGAGAGATTCGCCGTTCCGGGCGCCCACGAGGCCGCTCAACTCGCCCGACGCCTCTGGCAGCTCGAGAGGAACGCAACCCGGCTTCGCTACCGGAGTCTCGGAGTGCCGCTCGTCCAATGGAGTCCCGGCGAGCCTCTGGCCGGGCCGATGGCCGAGGCGCGGCAATTCGGAAGGCGGGACCAATGGCTCCACGCCTGATCGCGAGGCGGCCAACGGCCACACCACGGCTCTGTCGACCGCCACTCTGCCCTCGCCGGCGCCGGGGCCTTCGCCATCGTCTCGACCGTCGCCGGAACGGACGCCACCTCGCCGGTCTCCATGGCCAGCCACTCGGGCTGGCTCATCCCGGGCGTTCTTGGCGGCGGCGGCCTGGCAGTCCTCGCGCTCGCCCTGGCGATCCCGCATCCCAGTCCCATTCTGCTGGCGCTGGGGTTACTCGGAGCCGCATTCCTGGTGGCGCTGCCATCGTCCGGCCCGTGGCGTCCACTGACCCCACTCGCCGGCGGCTGGCTCCTCGCGGTCGCGGAGCTCGCGTACTGGTCCGTCGACTTCAAGGTTGGCGGCGGAGACGCCCGCCGGATCTACGCCCGTCGAGCGGCGACGATCGTGGCGCTCGTGGCGGCCGGCGTCGTCCTGGCCGTGATCCCCGAGATCGACTTCGGGCGACTGGGCCTGGGCGGCGTCGAGCTGACGGCGGCCGGCCTGCTGGCCGCCGCGGCGCTCATCGCGGTCGCCGCCGGACTGGCCTGGCGCCTACGGCCGGCCCAGCCCGCGAGTCGGAGTGGCACGGCGACAGGTCCGCGTTAGCCTTCGGAGGTGAGCAAGCCTTCCCCGGCGAACCTTCGGGCGTTCGTCCGGCGCAACACCGAGCTGCGGCCCGTCCCGGACCTGCCCGGCATGGAGCTCCACACAGCTCCGGACGTTACGGTCGTCTGGCACCTGGCCGCCGCGGAACTGGGCCAATCCGATCCGCCGCTCCCGTTCTGGGCCTTCGCCTGGGCCGGCGGTCTGGCCCTGTGTCGCTATCTGACCGAGCATCCGGAAGTAGTGGAGGGCCGGCGAGTCGTGGACATCGCGTCGGGGTCGGGATTGTGCGGCATCGTCGCGGCGAGACTCGGCGCGGCATCGGTCCATGCCTTCGACGTCGATCCCCTGTCCGCGGCGGCAGTCGTTCTCAACGCCCGCGCCAACGACGTCCGGGTCGCCTTCAGCCTGACGGACCCGCTCGACGGTCCCCCGCCCGGCCGCGACGACGTCGACGTCATCCTTGCCGGCGACGTCTGCTACGAGGAAACGATGGCCTCCCGAACGATCGAATGGCTTCGATCGGCGGCCGCGGGCGGCGTGCGCGTCCTCCTCGGCGATCCCGGGCGCAACTACCTGCCCGACGACCTCACGCGGCTGGCTACCTATCGAATCCACACGACCCGGGAGCTCGAGGAGTCCGAGGTCAAGGACTCGGCCGTCTATTCGGTTCCTCGTGCTGGGTGACACGGGCGCCGCGAGTCCGGGGCGCCTCCGGCGGCGAAATCTAGTTGCGTCTTTGCGCAAGCTGGTGTAGAGTTGCCGCATGCTCGAAGTTGGAGATCTGGAAGCGATCAGGCAACGATCGGCGGCTGTGGCGAAGGCCCTGTCCGATCCGAAGCGGCTCTGCGTCCTCCAGTCGCTCGCCAACGGCGAGCTTTCGGTGCATGAGCTGTCCGACACCGTCGGGTGCCACGTGCCGAACATGAGCCAACACCTTGCCGTCCTGCGGAACTCCGGACTCGTCCTGACGAGGAGAGACGGCAACGCTATCTTCTATCGACTCGCGGACCAGCGGATCCTCGAGGCGTGTCGATTGCTGGAGTCCATCGCGGGCTGACCGTATCCTCGCGACGTCCCACAGAACCGAACCACGGAGAAAGGACCATCAATCAGATGGCCGAAGTCAAAGCAGTAACGGACGAGACCTTCGAGGATGTCGTCCTGAACTCGGAGCGCCCGATCATCGTCGACTTCTGGGCCGCCTGGTGCGGACCGTGTCGGATGGTCGCACCGGAGCTCGAGAAGATCGCCGAGAAGTACTCGGGCGCGATCGACGTCGTCAAGATGGACGTAGACGCCAACCCGGCAGTCTCTCAGGCACTCCAGATCATGACCCTTCCCACGATCGCGTTCTTCCGCCCGGGCCAGCAGCCGATGGCAGTCATCGGGGCCATGCCGGCCGAACAGGTGGAAGCGCGATTCGGCCTTTCGCAGTACGCTACGGCCAAGACAAGCTAGCTGCGACTTACCCCGCATAAACAACCGGAGCTACCCCTCAGCTCCGGCTCTACGACCCCGGCCTACCCCCTCGGGCCGGGGTCGTGCTATGTCCTCATCAGTGAGGCTTTGGGGCTGCCGGTCCGCCTTCGCCGGCGACTCGCCAGGCCGTCCCGAACCAGGCGACCGTCCGATCGACCGTGAAACCGTCGCCCGTCGTCGTGTCGAGGGCGATCCACTCGGGCCCGCGAGCGGAGCGCGACGTCGCGGTCGTCCGCAATCCCGCCGCGGCGATCTCCGGGCGAAGCCTGAACTCCATCCTGGTCCCCTCCTGGACGGCGAAGACGATCGATCCGCGAACGAATTCGACCGTTTGGCCGGACTTCCTCGTCAGAACGCCATCGAGCTCGCCTGTCAGGCGTTCGACCGCCTCGGCCGGGCTTTCGGCGGGTTCATCCTGCGGAAGCGTGCCGTTGGCGTCGTCGTTGTCGGTCATCGATGGAACTCCTCGCTGCGGAGCCGATAGAGGACATGGCGCCGCAGCGGATGCTCCGGCGGAAAGTTCGGGTAGTCGAAGTCGTCGGCGGGGTCGCGGTGCATGCCCAGCTTCTCCATCACGTGGCGCGACGCCGTGTTGCCGATCGACGTGAACGAGAAGATCTCCTCCAGGCCCGCCTCATCGAAGCCGAAAGCGAGCGCCTCGGCGCCCGCCTCCGTGGCGTAACCCTGGCCCCAGGCATAACGGGCGAGGCGCCAGCCGACTTCCACGCATGGCGTGAACGGGGCCTCGAACGTCTGGTAGGCCAGGCCGGTGAAGCCCAGGAAGAGGCCGTCCGAGCGGCGTTGCAGCGCCCAGAGGCCGTAGCCGCGTTCTTCGAAGCGGGCTTCGATCCGATCCACGAAGGCGTCGCTCTCGGCCGCGTCGAGGGGTCTGGGGAAATGGGCCATCACCCTGGGATCGGCGTTCATCTGGGCGAACGGCTCGCGATCCGAGTCGCGCCAGCGGCGCATGACCAGCCGTTCGGTCTGGAGAGTGGGTCCGTCCATGGGTGGATGCTACCCGGCGCCGCGGAGTCGCGCGCCGGACCGCTACTTGCCCGCGGCGGCCAGGATTGCCTTGAGCTCGGACTCGTGTTCGGCGTAGTGCTCGGTCGTGTTGCCGAGCAGAGACTGCAATCGTCGCGGTTCCTTGAGCCAGCGGGTCTCGGGCACGACGGTCAGGTAGCCGCGGAGTTCGCCTGGCATGGTGGAGAAGCGGCGGCGTACCTCCGCCATGGGCAGGGCCGCCCACTCCGCCTGGGCCTTCTCGTTGAGCTCGTCGCCCACGGCATCCCAATCCTTGGAGAGCGCTTCCAGCTCGTCCCAGGCGGGACTCTGTGGGTTGACCGCCAGCTCGCGAGCGACGTTGAGCCACCACTCGACCCAGGTCCCGATATGGCCCATCAGGTCTCGGCCGGTCCAGCCGTGCGTGCCGTCGATCGGACGTTCGAGCTCCTCGTCCGATAATTCCAGGAGCGCCTCGAAAGGCCGGAAGGCGTCACGTTCCTCGTCGAGAAAACTCAGTCCGTCGGCATACATAGCCGAATGGTACCGCCACGCGACCGGCGACAAGGGCTGACTGCGATGGCAGCTGCGCCGAGCCCGGATGGACGCCCCGAAAAGCACCGATTCGGGTGGAGTGGTGCGTCCGTGCGCCTGACTTGATGGTTTTACGTACGCGCCCATCCGGCCATGGCGCAATTCGACGTGCCGGCGGTAGGGTGATCGTGCCGCCGATGAGCATCGGCAAGAACAGGGACGAAGGCCAGGGCATCGGACACGGGTCGAATTCGCACCGGCTTCCACCTTGAGGCGAACGCAAGTTCGTGCCAGGAGGCCCGCTCGAACTCGGCTACGACCCGAACAACCAGGAACAACCGGCCCCCAGCCCCGGTCCAGCGGTGGATGCGGGTTTCAGGTCTTCGGTCGGCGGCACGGCCGTTTTGGATCTCCGGTATTTGGGCGGCTCGCGTGAGAACGCGAGCCGCCCGTGTTTGAGTGACGCGGGTCTGGGGTCCGCGCTCCTCCGCCGTCCGCTCGGTCCCGCCCGTGGCTCCCCGCGTGCTGCCGGCCTAGCCCGCTCTGGTTCGCCGCGTCGTAGCGCGACCGCCGGATCCACCCTGATCGTTCCAGCTCCCGCAGGACGACGCGCGCCGCAAGCGTGATCTCGGGATCGCGGCCGATGGTCCGGACGATCCAATCCACGTACGTCGGTTCGATCTCCGCCACGTCCCCAAGGGTGTAGCCCGCGAACTTGCCGAAGGCCAGCCGCATGTCCAGGGCGTTGGCGAGGCTCGGCAGATCCGCCTCGAGATTGGGCCCCTGCCGGATGACCGTCGGGCCCGTGGGGATCGACGCCCTCGGCGGCTCCCGCATCGCGGACGAGCGCGGCCTCGGCTGCAGACCTGGCAGCGGACTGCGCTCGTGGGGATGAAGGACCGCGTTCCTCGGCCACAGCAAGGCGCTCGTGTCGATCCGGGCGGTGACAGGCCGCGTCGGATGCGGCGTGCCATATATCGGCCGGCGATGAGCCGTCACCGGCTCGGTGCCGTCGGTGTCTTCGTGCGCGCCGCTGACGTACGCCTCGTGAGCCGCCGCGGCCCGATGGGCTCGCCGCCTTTCCGGATCCCGAAGCTCCTGGTAGGCGGCGTTGATCTCCGCCATCGTCCGGTTGGCCTGCCGTTCCGAACCGTCGTCAACGCTCGTGACGTCCGGGTGGTTCTGCCGGGCAAGCCGCTTCCAGGCGGCCTTGATGGCGTCGCCGGTGGCGTCGAGGGGCACGCCGAGAACGGTGAAGGGGTTCCGTGGCATCCCGTCAGTCTACCTGTCCGCGCCAGTCCGGCGTCCCGGCATTGCCGGCAAATCGTCCGATTCGGATCGACTGGCCTGGCCGGCGGCCGCCTCCGTGCCCGTGGTCGCCACGGCCCTTCGACTTGACACCCGGCGCCGCGTGGCGTCCCCTACACCCATGGCCAGAAGACTCGTCGCGGGCGCCGGCATCGCCGGTCTCATCGGTTTCGCGGGTGCGTATCGGTTCGCGTTGCGTTATCGGGAGAGGGTCGGATTCCCGACGCGAAGTCCGGTGCAGGGTTCGCCGGCCGACTTCGGGCTCGAATTCGAGGACGCGAGAATTCCCTCCGGCGTCGGTGAGCTCGCCGGCTGGTTCGTCCCCGCGGAAGGAGGAGCGGGCGCCGTCGGCCCGGCTGTCGTCGTCGTCCACGGCTGGGAATCGAACCGCGGCCGGACCTTCGCCCACGTGCGCTACCTGCACGCGGCCGGGTTCCATTGCCTCGTTTTCGACGTCCGCGGCCACGGCGACAGCGCGACCGACGGCCTGCCGATCAACGTCCCCGAGTACGCGGACGACACGATCGCCGCGGTCCGCTGGCTGGCGGCGCGTCCCGAAGTGACGCGGATCGGCGTGCTCGGACATTCGATGGGCGCCGCGGGCGCGATCGTCGCCGCATCCCGCGAACCGCTGATCGAGGCCGTCGTGAGCGCCTCGGCGCCGGCCGATCTGGTGCGCATGACCCGCAAGACCTTCCAGATGGCCGAGATGAAGATCCCCGAGCCGATCGCGACGCCGCTCGCCTTGTTCAGCGCCGCCGTACTCCTGGCCCCACGCCGCCACCGGCTGGAGGACGCGAGCGCGACATGGGCGGCGACGCGGTATCGCGGTCCCCTCTTCCTGATCCACGGAGCGCAGGACCATGGCGTGCCGGTCGAGCATCTCGAGCTGATCGCCCGGGCCGCGGCCGGTCATCGTTCCGAGGACGACCCGAAGGTCGAGACGCTGGTCCTGCCCGAGTTCGGCCATCGCTGGCTGTACGAGGATCCGGGATGCCGGCGCAAGACGGCGGCCTTCTTCGCCCGATCGCTCGGCGGACTCGACCCCGATGTCGCCGGCGAGCTCGCGGCGGCTTGCTCGGTCAGGCGTCCGGACGACCCGATCTTCGGCTTTGGCGCGCTGCCGGCCAAAACGCAGTGGGAGCAGGCCGCTTCCTGAGTTCGGAGGGCACATGGAAACCTGGAAGGCAATCGACGGGACTCGGGCGATCCGCAAGTTCCTCGACAAGCCGCTCGAGCCCGAGCATCTGAGCCGGATCCTGAATGCCGGCCGGCGGGCCGGCAGTTCCAAGAACCAGCAGAACTGGGACTTCATCGTCTGCACGGATCGAGAGCACCTTCGCCAGCTGGCGGAGGTAGGGGCGTTCGCTGGCCACCTCGCCGGGGCCGCGGCCGCGATCGCCCTGGTCGTGCCGGATCCGGCCACCCACGACGCCCCGTACTCGATCATGTGGGACCTGGGCCGCGCCGCCCAGAACATGACACTCGCCGCCTGGGAGCTCGGCATCGGCTCCGTGCCCGCCACGGTCTACAACCAGCCCCTCGCCCGCGAGCTCCTCGGCTACCCCGACGACCGCTGGTGCGAATTCTTCCTCTCCTTCGGCTACCCCGAAAAGCCCGAAGCCCTCACCTGGGCCAAACGCGCAGGTGGGCGGAAGCCCCTGGAGGCCGTCGTCCACAAGGAGCGGTGGTAGGAATCCGTGAGACTGGCCTTTCGATCGAGGGGTGAGCGAAGCGAATCGCGCCGTCTTCGAAGGGCTGCGTCCGAACTTCGGAAGGAAGGCCGCCACGAAGCCGCACTCGACCTGCTAGCCGAACTGGTGGACAAATTCGGCGAGTCATCCGATCCCGAGACGCGGGAGAACGTGGTCTGGGGAATGCTCGGCCAGGCCCATTCACTGCTCCTTGTCGGCAGGCAGTCCGATCAGCTGACAACGTACGACGACCTGATCCACCGCTTCCGCGAGGACAAGCGCCCTGGAAGTCGGGAGGCCGTCGCGAGAGCCGCAAACCTCGAGGCAGCCGGCCTGTTCGACACAGGCTCGACGGAGCGTGCGGCGAGGATCTGGACACACAACATCAAGCGGTTCGGCGCGGACGCATCGCCAGCAATTCGCCGAGTCATGGCAGAGACACTCCTGATCCGGGCCACGAGGCTCCTCCCAAGCCACCCCAATGAAGCGCTGACGGACTTCCGCGAGATCATCGGTCGACACGTATCCGAGCCTGATCTGGGCCTGGCGCCTTTCGCGGCCTGCGCCATGGCACACATCGCGAAGCTGCTGATGCGGCAAGGCGACTACCGAGGTGCAGAGACTGCCGCGAAAGAGACCCGGGCGATCTTTGGCAGCAAGGCGTGGGATCTGCACGTAGAGCAATGGATCGCCTATGCGGGCGCCCTCGAAGTCGAGGCCCTCGTTTCCCTGGGAGAACCGGACCTCGCGCGCCGAGCGATGGATCGGTTGCTGGAGGAGCATGGCAACAGCCTGGACGGAGTGGCAGCGAAGTCCATGGGCAGCTATGCCGTCAACTCGATCGCCAACGCGGAGGCCAAGGCTGGCCGCCACGAGATTGCCCTGTCGGATGCTCGAAACGGGAAAGCCTGGCTGTCCGATCGAGCGTCGCTCCTGGCCGACGGCGAGCTAGCCGTTCCAATGGCCTGGCTGACGACGACAGAAGCGGAAGAGCTAATCGAGCTCGACCGGTCGGCGGAGGCTCTGGTCGTCATCGACGGGCTGCTGGCCTCGGGGGAAGATGTGCTCCGTGACCTCGACCGGGAAGTGCTCGCCAACCTCGAATGCGCCAAGGGAGTGGCGCTATCCAGGCTGGGCGACTGGGCCACGGCGCTCGTTTGGTACGACCGTGCCCTCGACTGGACGCCCGGTGAAGATGACGGGGAGAGGCCACTGGCCAGGTGGCTTACCAATCGGGCGGAGGCTCTCGCGATGCTGGGACGTCGTGGCGAGGCCGCGGAGGCGTGCGCTCGGGTTGATGAAGAACTCGCCATTGGCGACCACGCGGACGCGTCGGAGGTCCGGGCCGAACTGGCGCGGATCCGCGAAATACTGGTCGACTAGCCCTTCAGGGTCGGGACGGGCCCCCGCCCCTACTCCCAGCGGAACGAGCGCGCCGCGATGCCCATGCAGACGACGAGCCAGGCGGCCAGGATCGCCAGATCCACGCCGATCGGCGCGACCTGGGTGCCGTTGACCATGACCTGGCGCAGCGCGTCGCCGAGGTACGTGAGCGGCAGTAAGCGCGCGATGTTCCGCAGGAAGTCCGGCATGAAGTCGAACGGGAAGAAGATGCCCGAGAGGAACATCAGCGGCATCTGAACGACCTGGACGACGCCGTTGGCCTGCTCCTCCGTCTTGAGGAAGGCGGCCAGCACGAAGCCGAGGGCCAGGAACGCGCCCGCGCCGAGGAATACGAAGCCCGCCATCGCCAGGATGTTGCCCGTGATCTGGACGTCGAACACGACCATCCCGACGCCGAAGATCAGGACCGTGTCGATGGCGGCGACGATCAGGCGCAGCAGGATGTTGCTGCCCACCAGCTTCCAGCGCGGCAGCGGCGTGGCGCCGATGCGCTTGAGGATGCCCTTCTCGCGCTGCTCGACGAGCGGGATGGCGGCGAAGACGCCGAGCTGCATCAGGGCCATGGCCAGGATGCTCGGCACCAGGTAGTCGATGTTGCTCAGACGTCGTGGACGACAGGCTCTCCGGCTTGAAGGAGACGAGGGCCGAGCCTCCGGCGAGCCCGAGGTTCATGTTGTTGACGATCTCGCCCAGGACGCTCTGGACCACCTGCGAGGTCGTGCGACTTCGTCGGATCCGTGTAGAACTGCAAGCGCCACCGGGGTCTTGGCGGCGAGCGAAGTCTGGAGGCCGGCCGGGACGACGATGATCGCCGACACGTCGCCGCGCTGCATCGCGGCCTTCTCCGCGTCGAGGCTGCCGACCTGGAGGGTCAGCGGCACCTTGTCGCCGGATAGCGCCGTCTGGATCCCGCGCGAGGCGATCGACTGATCCTGATCGACGAACCCGACCGAAACCTTGCTGTTGCTGCTGCCCGAGAAGAGCACGCCGAACAGCAGGACGAACATGACCGGGAAGAAGAACGTCCAGAAGAGCGCGGCGCGGTCGCGGGTCAGGCCCTTGAGGTTGGCGGACAGTGAGAGCCAGGAGTGTCTTCATCGGTCGCTCCTAGTCGCGCAGGGCTCGACCGGTCAGGTCGAGGAAGACGTCTTCGAGAGTCGCCTGGCGGATGCCGAGGCCGTGCGGCTCCACGCCGTGTTCGTCGGCCGTGGCCAGCAGCGCGCCGATCGTGCCCGGGAATGTCCTTCGAGTAGAGGACGGTCTGCCCGTCCTCCATGCTCGCCCGGGTCACGCCGTCGAGCCGCGAGAGCGCGTCCGTGGTAGCTTGGGCCTGGTGTCGAAGAAGACCGCCCGCTCCTTGAAGCGCCGCCGGATCAGCTCCGGGACCGTGCCCATCTCGAGGATGTGGCCGTGGTCCATGATCGCGACCCGATCGCACAGCTCGGTGGCTTCTTCCATGTAGTGCGTGGTCAGCATCACGGACTTGCCCTGCGACTGGAGCCCCTTCACGAGGTCCCACAGCGAGCGGCGCGCCTGCCGGATCCAGGCCCGTGGTCGGTTCGTCGAGGAAGACCAGCTCCGGGTCGTTCACGAGCGCGAGGGCGATCGAGAGTCGCTGCTGCTGGCCGCCGGACAGGTTCATCGATCGAGCGTTGGCTCGCTCGCCGAGATCCAGGTCGTCGATCAGCTGCTGGGTGGGCACATGGTGAGCGAAGAAGGTGCCGAAGAGGTCCAGGAGCTCGGTGACGGTGAGGCGCGGGAACAGGAGCCACGCTCTGGAGCTGGACGCCGATGCGCTGCTTGATCGACGGAAGCGTGCTTCGTCACGTCCATGCCGAGGACGCTCGCGGCGCCCGAATCGGGCTCGCGCAGGCCTTCGAGGATCTCGATCGTCGTCGTCTTGCCGGCGCCATTCGGCCCCAGCATGCCGAACACCTCGCCCCGTCCAACCTCGAAGCTGACGCCGTCAACGGCCTTGACGTCGCCGTAGCACTTGCACAGGTTGGCGACGCTGATCACAGGCTCGTCTGTCTGTGCCATCTCGCTCCTCTACTCGAAACGCCACAAATCCTGATGTCGCGCCCGCACTCTACTCCGATGGCTTCCGGACGGGCATCCAACTTGAGGAGGACCGCTCCTCAGGCCGGCGGCTCTCGCGAGGCGATGATCAGCCGTCCTTACCTCGCGCCGGATGTTCGAGCAGCATGTCCGAGGAACGCGGCCCCAGGATCGCGAAGCCCAGACCCTCGTATAGACGTATGGCGGGCGTGTTGTCCGCGTAGACCCCCAGGTAGATAAGGTCCGTTCCGGATTCCATCGATTCGAGGGCCAGCCGCTGTGTGATGAAGCGTCCGAATCCACGGCCGCGGAATGCGGGCCGGGTCCCGATCGATGAGAGATGGCTTGCGCCGTCGAACGTGTAGCGCTCACCGGTGGCCGCGGGCTCGCCGTCCACGCGCAGCAGGTATGCATGGAAGCGTGGCTGTTCGAGGGTGAGGCTTATCTCGGCGACCAGCCCGGTCCGCCTGCTGTCCGGGATCCGGAAGCTTTCCCCGATCACGAGGGCGAGATCGGCCGACGATCCGCTCGCGCTCGCCGTCCGGAGGGCAATTCCAATGCTCGATCGTGACGCCGGGCGGCAAGCCTTGCAGCCGCGAGTCGTTCGGGTCGCGCAGCAGGATCATGTCGTAGCCGCCGCCCTGGTCCACGAAACCGTTGGCGATCAGCCGGGCGACGATGTCCGAGGGCGTCGTCAGACCTGGTATCGCCCAGACGTAGGGCCGCCGCTCGAGCGTCTCGAAGAGCGATTGAGCCTGGGAAAGCCGGATGTCGAAGGCGTGCGGTTCTTCGGGCCAGCGGACGGCCGTAAGCCGTTGAAGAACGGCTCCCGTTCCGATCCCGGAGAACAACATCACCGCGTCGCCGAGGTCGCGCCAGCCGCGCCCGGGGATCGAGATCGCCCGAGCCTGGTGGATCTCCAGGAAGCGCAGCGTCTCTTCACTCAGCCCAAACCAGGGGCCGGCACCACTGGGCAGCGTCATTCGCTCCACCATAGGTCATTCCGTCGAGATCTTCACACTATCGGCGGCGGCCGGCGCGGCCGTGCCGCGCTCGCGTGACCTGAAATGCTCCTTTTGTGGTGGCCCGGCCCCACCCGATCGTATAACTAATGCCAAGTTGCTAAGATATCGCTTGACCCGGTCTCGCCGCCTCGTAACGTCGGTCGGACCGGCGCGAGCAGGAGAGACATGAGAGCGCTGGCACGTCGCGTGGGCCTGGGGATAGCGGCCAGGGGTGACGTCTCGGACGCCATCGAGTGGGCCCGGCGATCCCGGGACGCCGGCCTCGAGGCGATCTGGGTCCACGATTCCTACTTCGAACGCGACGCGGTCACCTTCGGCACGGCCATGGCGACCGCGCTGAGCCGAGGACGGCAACGACCAGTTCCGCGTCGCGCTCGGATCGGTGAACCCGTTCACCCGCCATCTCATGGTCCTCGCCATGACGGGCTCCGCGCTCGACGACCTCCTGCCCGAGCGCATCTCCATGGCCATCGGCTCGGGCCAGCCGGTGCGGCTCGGCCAGATGGGCATTCCCTACACGCCCGCCGATGCCGTGGCCCGCGTCGGCGACACGATCGATCAGCTGAGGCTGCTCTGGGCCGGCGAGCGGATCGCCATCGGCCGGGAGGACCTGCCGCCCATCCAGCCGATGTTCCCGCCGGTCCACAAGATCCCGCTCTACGTCGCGGCCAATCGCCGCGAGTTCCTGGAGATGGCCGGTCGGAAGGCCGACGGCTACCTCGCCAAGCCCTGCGAGTCGATCCCCTCGCTCCAGGTGATCCACGGTCGCCTGCGCGCGGCCGCGACGGAGGCCGGCCGAAATCCGGAGGAGATCGACACGGCGGCGTATCTGCTGTCGCTCGTCGACAAGACCAGGCGCGAAGCCCTCAACCGGGCGAAGCGAGACCCCTTCGTCATCTACATGATGTCGATCCTCACGCCCGTCTCCATGAACCGCGCCGGCTTCGACATCGAGCTGCGCGACCGGATCGCCGCGGCCTGGAAGGCCGAGGACTACCACGAAGCCGGCAAGCTGATCCCCGACGAGATGCTCGACGCGTTCATGCTCTGCGGCACCCGCGACGACGTCGCCGGACAGGCGATGGCGTTCCACTCCAAGACGGGCCTCGACCTGCCGCTGCTGCAGCCGGCGGTCCAGGAACGACACCAGGTTCTCGAACTGATCGAGACGGCGAAGATCTACGCCGCGCTGCCGGTCCCGGTCGACGCGGCCGGACGCCCGGCGGTCCCGGTGGTGGCGGGCTCGGCGGCCCGGATCCCGATGGGCGAGGGCCAGCCTTCCATGGCTGCCGCCGGCGCCACCGGTCAGGGTCGGCGGCTGCCGCGTCAGGGCCCGGGTTGGGCTCCGCGGCCGGGGGAGCGGCCGGCGCCGGCGCCACGGCCCCGGCGTACGCCAGCAGCCTCGACGACGACCGCCACCTCAACGTCCTCGACAAGATCTGGCGGCCGCTGGCCGCCGCCTACGAGATCGTCCGGCCGTTCGCTTACACGGTGAGCGTCGTGCCGGCCGTGGCAGGCGGAGCGCTGGCCGCGGTCGACGGCCGTTTCTCCTGGATTCCGTTCCTGGCCGCGCTCGCCGCGGCGATGCTCATCCAATCCGGCACGAACGTCGTCAACGAGGTCTTCGACGTCCGCAAGGGCATCGACACGATCACTTCGCCGCGGGCGAGCCATGCGGTCCTGAAGGGCCGGATGACCGAGCGCGGCGCCTACGCGTTTCGCCCTTGGCATGTTCGCCGTGGCCATCGCGCTTGGCCTCTTCCTCGCCTACTTGCGCGGCCCGGTCATCATCTTGCTCGGAGTCCTCGGTCTCATCGGCGGCTACGGCTACACGGCGCCGCCGTTCGAGTACAAGTACAAGGCTCTGGGCGTGCCGATCATCTTCGGGTTGATGGGGCCGCTGATGGTCGTGGGGTCGTATCTGGCGGTTACGGGACCTGGGAGCCGCGAACGCTCGTGCTTTCGCTGCCGATCGGCTTCCTCGTCGCGGCGATCGTCCACGGCAACGACTGGCGCGACATCAGCGACGACACGCGGGCCGGGATCAAGACGCTCTCCACCGACATCGGCCGCTACTGGGCCCGATACGCGTACGTGGGCCTGGTCCTGTGCGCCTACGGCAGCCTCGGCCTCGCGATCGCGTTCCGCGGCCTGCCCGCGACCACGGTCCTCGCGATGCTGTCGCTCCCCTTCCTGGCCCAGGTCATCGGCTCCGCGGAACTCGGCGCGCAGGGCCAGGCTCGGGCGATCGCGAAGATCGACCTCGAGACGGCCCATCTCCACCTCGCCTTCGGCTCGCTCCTGGTGGCGGGCCTGCTCCTCTCCACTGGCGATCGGATGAGCATGCGAGGGGGCAGCCGCTCTGAGGACCCGGTGCCTGCGGCCGGAGTCCGCGCGCTGGACCCAGCCCCGAGCCGAGCCGGCGCCTGGAGGCCGGGCTGGCGATCGGCATCGCCGCCGCGGTGCCCGCCTTCATGGCCACGTTCCGGGGCCCGCGCGACCAGCTTCTGGAACCGCATGACGGCCACGGGCCTCGTCCTCGGCGGACTCGCGCTGGTGGCCAACCCGAGGCTCCGCCGGACGCGGATCGGGCCGCGGGAAGTCCTCGTCGGTCTGGCATCGGCAGCCGTGCTCTACGGCACGTTCAAGATCGGCGACCGATTCGCCCGCCGATTCGTGCCCGGCGGCGCCAACCAGATCGCCGACATCTACGCGCTCCGCGAGCTCGCGCCGCGCGGCCAGACCGCCGCCGGCTCGTGAGCGTGATCGGCCCGGCCGAGGAGCTCTTCTGGCGCGGCCTGGTCCAGGAGGCGCTGATGCGCCGGTACGGACGCTGGACGGGCGCCGCGATCGCTTCGTCGCCTACTCCGGCGTCCACGTGACGACGGGCAACTTCACGCTCGATGGGCGCGGCCGGTGTGGCGGGCGCTCACTGGGCCGCGCTCTACGCGGCGGGCGTTCCGCTCGGCGCGCTCGTCGTGAGCCACTGCGCCTGGGACGTCTGGATCTTCCTGGTCCAGCCCACCGGAGAAGTCACGGTCCTCGCCCGAGCTTGAGGCCTGGCAGCTCCCTGCGCGCTGAGCCGGCGCACGCCGCCGCCTTCCGGCTGCTAGCTGCTCCAGCGCTCGATCGCCCGAGCCCATCGTTCGGCCGTCCGGGCGGGCTGTAGCCGCTGGCGGTGGGCCCTCTGGCGGACGAGCTGATCGCGAATTGGCCGGAGGATGACGAGCCAGCCGTTGACGCGCTCGTAGGTCAGCTCGTTGACCGCACGACGTCGCCGACGACGCCGCTGTCCAGCCTCCGCCAGACGATTCCGACGCCCCAGTCGCCGGTCTCGATCGATGCCTGGGCCGCCGGGCCGCCGAGCGAGTCCCGAGGACCAGGATCCGGGGCCAGCGCGACGCCCGCGGCGGATCCTCGAGCGCGTCGATCAGCTGGTTGACGATCCACCACATTCCCTCTCCGCCGAGCGGGACACGCACGGTCCCGAGAGCCCAGAGGTGGCCGTCGCCATGGTCGTCCATCGCGATGGCCAGGCCGTTTGGCGAGCCGGGCAGCGAGAACGACAGCGGTTCGATTGCCCTGATCGAGATACGGGGGTCGTTCGGAAAGATTAGCGGCGGCCGGTGCGACGCCCACGACTTCGATCTGCTCGTCTGCGCGCCTGCCGACTCGAAGAGCCGCCGGACGACGGTCGCCACGTCCTCGTCTGTCAGAGG
>CAWFJD010000016.1:0-20797 GCA_963816135.1 uncultured Chloroflexia bacterium | reverse complement strand
AGCCACTAGGCTGAACACACGAGCCGTCAGGCGGCCCGGAACCTGCTCCGCGGCGTCGGAAGTCGTCCTGCAACGGTCGCGTCACCGAGGGCGATCGTTTCCGCGCCTTCACGAGCTACGCGGAAGCGATCCACCAGGGCATCGAGGTCGCGCGCCATATCGGCCAGCGAAGCCGCGGCCGCGACCACGCTCTGGACCTGCGCGGACATCTCCTCGGACGCGGCCGAGACTTCCTCGGCAGCGGCTGAGTTCTCCTCGCTGATCGCGGCAATCGCCTGAGTAGACTCGGAGACGGTCAGGGCCGAAGCCTGCATCTCGATCGCGGAACGGCTCGTCTCGGACGCGATCGTGGCAATAGCGTCCGAAGCGGCCACGGCCGCGTCCGAAGCCGCCGTGATGTCCTTGACGGCCTCGGAGATGCGGCCCGCCGCGTCGCGGGTCGCCGCCACGGACGTCGTGATCGTGCCCAGGCAAGTGCCCGCATCGGCCGCGAGGCTGGACCCCGACGCGACGTCGGCAGCCCCGCGCTCCATCGCCGCGACAGCCTCCGCCGTGCCTCGCTGGACCTCGCCCACGAGGCTCCCGATTTCCTTGGTGGCCTGGGAGCTGCGTTCGGCGAGCTTGCGGACCTCGTCGGCGACGACAGCAAAGCCCTGGCCGGCGCTGCCCGCCCGGGCCGCTTCGATCGCGGCGTTGAGAGCGAGCAGATTGGTCTGGTCGGCTATCTCGGAAATGGTGTCGACGATGACGCCGATCCGATCGCCCTTGGTTCGCAGGTCCCGGACGGCGCCGACAACGGCGGTATTGGAGTTGCTGATCCGGTCCATACCCCGGATGACCTCGCCCACGGACGCGAGACCCGTCGTCGTTGCTTCCGCGGCGCTGCTCGCGGCGGACACGACGTCGGAGGAGGCGCGCGAGGCGTCCACGATGCCGCTCGCCACTGAGCCCAGCGCCTCCGATGCCGCCGCCACCCGGTCGTCGGTATCGGCCGCGGCGCGATTGATGCGGGCGATCATCCCGCTCAGATCGTTGACCGAGGATGCCGTCGACGAAGCCGCGGCGGCCTGGTCGCCGGCGCCTCGGGCCACCTGGGCGATGGTCTGGGCCACCTGACCCGAAGCGGCCCCCGTCTGGGCGGCCGTGTCATCGAGCCGGTTGGAGGCGTCGGTGAGTGCCGCCGATGCCGACCGAATCTGCTCGACCATGTCCCGAAGGTTGGCTGTCATACGGTTGAACGCGAGACCCAGCGCGTCCTTCTCCGACGCTGGCAGGACGGACACGGTCAGGTCGTTGCTCGCGATCGCGGCCGATGCCTGGCTCATCGAACTCAGATACGAGATCACATGGCGGATCGAGTCGGCGAGCAGGCCGACCTCATTTCGGCTCTCATACGTCAAATGCTGGTCCACGTCGCCGCGGGCCAGGGCATCCGCGGCCGCGACGATGCCACGAAGGGGCGATACCACCTTGCGTGTCGCGATCCAGAGCAGCCCGCCGCACAGGACCGCCAGAAGCATGCCCACGAGCACGAACGTCCACAGCATCTGGTCTCGTCCGGCAACGAGACCGCTCGAGGCAACCGC
This sequence comes from uncultured Chloroflexia bacterium, assembly GCA_963816135.1. Taxonomy (GTDB): domain Bacteria; phylum Chloroflexota; class Limnocylindria; order Limnocylindrales; family CSP1-4; genus Fen-1039. The sequence continues at coordinate 19,211 of CAWFJD010000016.1, read as the reverse complement.
CATATCGTCCCGGTAGGCTGACGCGCCGATGACCCAGTCCCACGCCGGGAAATAGCCAACGAGCGCGACCTTGGTCCGCGCCTGGCTCTCGCCGGCGTTCTGCCAGTCGTACTCATACGAGACAAACGATCCTGCTGGGGCGGCCTTGGCCGCCGCGACAATGTCCTGGATTATGTAGTCGCCCTTTGCGTCCTTCGTGCCCCAGACATTCTCACCGTCGCGCTTGCCACCCTGGCTGACGATGTACTGCCCCTGCATGGAGCCACTGCCGCCGAGGATGAAGACATAGCCAGAGGCGCCGATCTTCGATGCGATGATCGCGCTGCGAAGGTCCCCGGCGCTGTCCTGGGGAGTTCCGGCGAACAGCATCCCGATCGTCTTGCCGGAGGCGTCGACGAGCGGCGAGTACGCCGCGACGTACATCTGGTCGACCACCTTGGCGACGCCGTGATACGTCTTGCCAGCGAGGATTGCCGCGACGACGGCGTTTGGCGTGCCGTCGGCAGCAGCCGCGGGCACGTAGGTTCCGATGGCGCGCTTGCCTTCCGACTGGACCGTCGTGGAGACGCGCAGCATGTCGCCACGCTCGTTGATCCGCTGGAAGATCGTGATATCGGCACCGCCCGCAAGGGACTTGGCCTCGTCAACGAAGGGGCTGGTGGTCTTGGGATCGGAATTCTGACCGACCCAGGTATTGCCCACCATCACCTTGGGCAGCTGCACCTGGGATGCCACCTTGGTGTTCTGGTCGATCGCGGTCCAGGTTTCCGTATCGGTCCCGAGTGAGACTCCGCCGGCCGTTTTCAGGATGTAGCCGACGTCCGTCAGCCCGGTGGCGACCGACGCGTTGACCATCTTGGCCTGGGCGTCTACCAGACGGTATGTGGACGCCGCCTGGTCGCTGAGGTTCTGGTCTACCTGTGCGTTGTTCTGAGCACTCGCCCGGTCAAGGAACGACGAACTCTGAACCGCTCCGACGCCTACGAGGGTGACCACGGTGAGCAGGACAGCTCCCACGCCGATTGTGAGAAGGCGTGACTGGATACCGGTGGGAGCACGAAACAGCGTGCGTGACACGACGGAACCCTTTCTGAGGACAGCTCGCCATCGGGATGAGCGTCCCGTCACCGCCGAGGCGGGCCGGCAGCGACACACGGCCCAGATCGGCGGCGATACCGACCACAGACCCAATGCCCGGTCCACCCCGACTGCGAGTGGGTCTTGTCCGAGGTATCGGCCGGTCGGTGCCTGAGCGTGAGACAGGGTCGGCGTGGCACCGCGGCTCGACGGCCGTGACCGCGCCGCGGACGACACGATTGGCTAGTTCTGGCCGCTTCCACTCACTGGCGACGTGGCGGTTTCTGTCCTCAAGTCCGCGGCGCCCGCGGTACGGGGCCACCGCAGGGGCGGCCATCGTCGCAGCCAAAGGACCGTGGCCACGCCGACGACCGCGGCAACGCCACTGAAGCTCGTGACAGGTGAAACCATCCACAGGATCGCGACAACGGTCGAAAGCAGGATCGAGCGAGTCCGCCACGGCTCCGAGAGCCCACCGGCGACGACCCAGCCCAGGATCGGCAGGATCAGGCCGGTTTCGTAGCTCCACACTCTGGGACCGGCAACCAGGCCCACGAGGCAGGCGGCGCTTGCCGCCTCGACCATGGGCGCTCGGATCAAGCCTCGCAGCGACGCCAGGACGACGAGGCCGCCGCCCGCATACGGAACCCACGAGGGCAGACTCGAGATCCGCGAAAGGAGCGAGGGAACGCTGATCGCCTTGTCCGCGTTGAACGAGATGTCGTGGGCGGCGAGGGCCTGCATGCCGTTCCACCAGGCAACCGGCCAGCCCCAATCGCCCGCGGCCGCGACCACGCTCAGCAGGTATCCGCCGGCGACGATGAGCGAAGCCACCGAGACCGACCGCCAGCACCCACGGAGCAGAACGAATCCGAGCAGCGGCAGGCCGAGCGTGGGCTTGTACATCAGCAGTCCGACGGCAACACCCACTTCGATTCGGCTGTCACGCCGAAGAGCGTCTATCGCCCAGAGCGCCAGGACGACCGATAGCGGCGCGTTCTGGCCCATGTCCAGGGCCGCGATCAGGGGCGTCCAGGCGAACGCGAGCCAGACGCCGAAGCTCGGCCGGAAACTGAACACGCGGGCCAGCAGCCAGCCTGCCGTCGCAATCAGCGCGGCCATGGCCACGCTGTTGAGCGCGAAACCAAGGCCGATGGGTAGCAGCGACAGCGGCCAGTAGACGAAGGCGAACGCGGGTGGATACCGCCACGCGTCAGCCGGCAAACCGTGAGCCACTTGCCAGGCCGCATGAAGATGCGAGTCCACGAGGCTGGCGGTTCCAACCGTACCGCCGGCGGACCAGAAGGCCGAGAAGTCGTTCCAGTCCTTTGGAGCGGTCACGATTGGTAACAGCGCCACCGCGGCCAGCGCGAACCACAACAGCCGTGTGCGTTCCGGAGAGAACGAGACCGGGCCCTTGAGGGTACGGAGAGGCCAGGCGGGCCTATCCTCCCGGGCCGCGGCGTTGGGCTCGGACTGAGCCGCCACGCTATCCGCGAGCCTTCGCCAGCCGCTCCATGATCAGCGGCTTGACCTGGCTCAGGTCTACCCGAATCTGCTCCATCGAGTCACGATCCCGGACTGTGGCCTTTCCGTCCTCGAGCGAGTCCACGTCGATCGTCACGCACCAGGGCGTCCCGATCTCGTCCTGGCGGCGGTATAGCTTGCCGATCGCGGCGGTGTCGTCGTAGACCGCCAGCATGTCCTTGGCCAGCTCGTCGCGGAGGGCGTGGCACTTGGCGACGATCTCCTCGCGCTTCTTGAGGAGCGGCAGAACGGCGACTTTGTACGGCGCGAGATCCGGGTTGAAGCCCAGGACCACTCGCTTCTCGCCGCGGACTTCCTCTTCGCGATAGGCGTCGATCAGGAACGTGAACGCGGCCCGGTCGCCACCGGCCGACGTCTCCACGATCCAGGGAACGTACTTCTCCTCCGTGGCCGGGTCGAAGTACTCCAGGCTCTCGCCTGTGGCTTCCTGGTGGCGGCCCAGGTCCCAGTCGCCGCGGTTGTGGATGCCTTCGAGCTCCTTCCAACCGAAGGGGAACCGGTACTCGACGTCCCAGGCTTCCTTGGCGTAGTGGGCCAGCTCGTCGGGCCGGTGCTGGCGGAAACGCAGCCGAGACGGCGTCACGCCGTAGCGTTCGTACCAGGCTTTGCGGCGCGGCTTCCACTCGTTGAAGACCGCGGCCGCGGTCTCCGGCTTGACGAAGTACTGCATCTCCATCTGCTCGAACTCGCGCATCCGGAAGACGAAGTTGCCGGGGCTGATCTCGTTGCGGAAGGCCTTGCCGATCTGGGCGATGCCGAAGGGCAGCTTCTTGCGGCTCGTTTCGCGCACGTTTCGGAAGTTGACGTAGATGCCTTGCGCTGTCTCGGGCCGGAGGTAGACCTGGGCGGCCTCTTCCTCCACCGGGCCCATGTACGTCTTGAACATCAGGTTGAAGCGGCGCGGCGCGGACAGGGGCCCACCGTCGGCCGGGCACTTGAGGCCGAGACGAATGATGACCTCGGGGTCCATCAATTCGGTGTTCGTGAGGTCTTCGGCGCCCGGCAGCTCGTCGAGGCGGTAGCGCCTGCGGCAGGTCTGGCACTCCACGAGAGGATCCGTGAAGTTGGCCACGTGGCCGGAGGTGACCCAGACCTGGGGCGCCATGATGATGCTGGCGTCCAGGCCGACGATGTCCTCGCGCTCCTGGACCATCGCCCGCCACCAGGCCCGCTTGACGTTGTTCTTGAGCTCCACCCCGAGGGGCCCGTAATCCCAGACGGCGTTGATGCCGCCGTAGATCTCCGAGCTCGGGAAGATGAAACCGCGCCGCTTCGAGAGCGAGACGATCGTTTCCAGGTTGGCGACTGACGGTCCTGGATCGTCGGCCGAAATGGTCGGGTTCACGGCGGTCACGGTCTTCTCCTGAGCGCGAGCCTTCGACTACTGGCATGTGCCGATTGCCCGGGCGGACATTTTCGCAGATCGACGAAGAGGCAACCCGCGAGGACGGCCGAATAGATAAGGAAACCTAGCGCCAATCCGATTTCGATCGCGTTATCCTCAGCGCCCCGGGAGGCGCGACTGCGATGAGCTCGAATAAGCCGTCCATGCAAACCGTGAATCCGCAGGCCGCGACGGTCCTCCTGGTCGAGGACGACCCTTCTGTTGCCGCTACGACGGCCGCCTGGCTTCGGAGGCTCGGCTACAACGTCCTGACGACGGGGGATGGAACGTCGGCCTGCGACGTGGCCGCCAAACGAACCGAGCCAATCGATCTGCTCCTGACGGACGTCATGCTGCCGGGGATGCGCGGACCGGTCCTCGCCGGGGTCATCCGCAGCCGGCACCCGGAGATGGCGGTCCTGTTCAGCTCCGGTTACTCCCCCGAGCTCGTCGGCGAGATGTTCACTTCCCACGCAAATACCGCGATGCTGCTGCGGAAGCCGTACAACTCGAGCCAGCTCGCCTCGCAGGTTCGGCTGGCGCTGGATCGCAAGGCGCGGGGCATGCGCGTCCCCGAGACGCCCATCAGGTCCCGCGGTGGAACAGGACCCGCGCCGGACGCAGAATCGGGCTCGAGCAGGCACTAGGACTCAGCGCCGCGTGTACCTCGGGCGATCCCGCGCCAAGGGACCGAGCCGAACGGCGCCGTGCCGTGCATCATTGGAGGGTGCTCCTGGCCGCCTGGCCGGGCGAGCACCCATGCCAGCCACCGAATGACGAGCCGATCGGACCCAATGGATCCCCACACTCTGGAACCGAGCAGCCCACCGATGCCGGCGACCCCACCGGCCGACCTGGGCGATCCCGCCGAAGGCGCCCCGCTGGAAGACGTCGACCAGTCCATCGAGGCGTTGCCGACCTCGACCGAATTGGCGGAGCCGGCGGAGTCTGACGAGCCGGCTGCTCCGGACACTGCTCCCGAGCCCGCCCCCGCCCCACCGCCGACGAAGCTGATCGACCACCCGACGCTGGGACCGGCCATGGCCTTTCTGGATGACCGGCTGAAGACGAGGCGAAGCCTTCTCATCGCCATCGCGTCGGCGGCGATCGGGCTCCTGGGCGTGTCGATGGGCATCGGCGACGCCACCAACGGCGATGGGATAGGCGTGCTGTTCGGGGCCGGTGGCCTGGTCCTGTTCCTCTACGGGCTCAACGAACTGCGGGTGGGCGCCATGAGGATGGCGCAGCCCGTCCGGCTCGTCGTGGCGGAACGGGGCTTCGACTTCCCGGCGGCTCCCGGACCGATCGGCTGGGACGAGGTCGCAACGTTGGCTGTCGACACGCAGCCCCGAGAGACGGAGCCAAGCTCGCTGCGGGCCAGGGTTCGAGAGCCCGAGGAGTTCGCGACGCGCCACTCACTGTCGGGCCGGGCGCGCCTGAGGCTCTTGGACAAGGACGGCTGGATCGCCATCGGCGGAGGCATGGCGATGCCGCCGGAGCAAGTGCTCGCGATGATGAAGGACCTCCTCGCCGAGTCCCGGGCGAAGGTCCGGCCTGTGGGATCGCCGGCGAGGCGTGCCACCCGCCGCACGTCGCGACACTAGAGCGTCGGGCCTGTCGAGTCCGACTCAGCTCGCCTCGCTCGGCAGACGCCGTCGAACCTCGTCGAGGAAGGGCAGTGAGCGCGCGTCGCGCTCGAGGGAGATCCGGAGGAAGTCGCGCAGCGCCTGCTCGACCTCCCGTTCGATCTCGATGGGAAGACGAAGCCCTGCCAGGGCCTCGACGTCCATTCGCTGGTAGGCCTTCAAGACCTTGAGCCCGTCGAGGGACAGGCCGGTTCTCTCCTCGGGCGGACCGGGGCAGCGATAGCAGAGCACGCCGCCGAGCGGCGGGACCCATCGGAAACGCTCGTCCGCTTCCAGCATTCGATCGCATTCGACGCAGCGGTCTACCTCCGGACGGACGCCGAGCTCGTCCGCGAGATGCATCTCGTACCACCGAGCCACCCGGCCCGGGTTCATCCCCTCGTCGAGGAGCTCGTAGGAACGCCGCAGGAGCGCGTAGATGCCCTGGGCCTCATGCCGCTCCTCTATGGAGCGATCCGCAAGCTCGGCGAGATACCAGGCCGTGGCAGCGCTCTCCAGAGAATCGCGCAGGCGCAGCCAGGGCCGCTGAACCTCCACCTGGGTCACGACGTCGAACGTGCGGCCTCGCGCGAGCGCGACCCGCAGCTCCGCCAGCGGCTCCAGTGCCCCGCCGAGGCGGCTCGTCGGTCGCCGGACCCCCTTGGCGATGGCCTTGAGCTTGCCGTGCTCCGGCGTGAAGAGCGTCATGATCCGGTCCGCTTCGCCGTAGTCGAAGCGCGATAGGACGATGGCGTCGGTCACGTACAGGCGGGGAATTGGCACGGAGTCACGCTACCACTTGCGGCCCGCGCCAGAACCGATCGCCGGGCGCCGGAAGCGCGATCGTCAGATGCGGCGGTCGTAGGTCGCCTCGCGCGGCGACATGTCCGCTCGGCCCAGGATCAGGGTGTGAACCCACTCCGCGAGCCGGCGGCCCAGCCGCGTGCAAGCTTCCCGATCCGCGTCGTCGCGAGGCCGGCCGGCGCAAACGGCGCCGTAGTGGAGTGTCCGACCCGGCGCCACGTAGTCCGGTACCCCGAAGGTCAGGATCCCGTAGTTCATGAGCGTCACGAGCAGCGTCTGGCAGGTCAGCTCGCCACCGCCCTGGAGTCCGCCCGACGACGAAAACGCGCAGCCGAGCTTGCCCTCGAGCTTGGGCCAGAGCGTGGGCACCAGCTCATCGAGGAACTTGGTCATCTGCCAGGAGATCGTGCCGAGACACGTCGGGGAGCCGACGGCCATTCCGTCGCACCACACGAGATCCCCTTCGCTTGCCTCGTCGATGTCGCGAAGCCGGACTTCCGTATTGGGCAGGGCCTCCGCTCCGGCGGCTACGAGGTCGGCCATGAGCCGCGTGTTTCCGGTCGCGGAGTGGTAGAGAACGAGGATTCGGGCTGGGCGAAGGGCGGTGGATTCCATGGTCCGATGATAGTGGCCGCACATGGCTCTATGGCAGTCTCGTCGAATTGCCGCCCGCTGATATGCTCCCGAACATGACCGACCAGCCGCCCGCCGCCACGTCCCCCGCGCCCGCCAATCCCGACCCGACGGCCGCCACACCTGCCGCCGCCGTTTCTCCGGGCCTCCCCGCGCCCCGCACCGAGCGGACCCGGATCCGTCGCCACGCCGACAGAGCCGTGCCCGAGAAGATCGAGGACTTCTTGCTGCGTGGCCAGATCGCCCACGTGGCGCTGGTCGAGGGCGGCGAGCCGCGGCTCATCCCGTTCCTGTACCACTACGACGCCGGCCACATCTACCTGCACGGCTCGCCCGGCAACGCCACGTTGCGGCTCCTTCGCGACGGGCGGAGCGTGGTCGTGGCCGTGACGGCGCTCGTGGACCTGGTCGCGTCCAAGACCGCGGCCGACCACTCCGCCAATTACCGCAGCGTAGTGGCGTACGGCCGCGGCCGGCAGATCGTCGACGTCGCCGAGAAACGCCGGATCCTCGAAGCGATGACGGAGCGCTACTTCGCGGGCCGCCAGGCCGGGAGGGACTACGCCGCCGCGCCCGACGAAGACCTGGCCAGGATGGAGCTGACGGACGTCGAAGTGGACGAGGCCTCGGCCAAGATGCGCGATGCCGGTGCTCTCGGACCGCATGATGCCGATCCACTCTTCCCCGGTAGCGCTTTCGTCAAACCCGCCTAGGTGCCGCGCGAGCTCCGCAGCACATCCTCGGCGCGGGAACTGACGCGACCCGGCACGCTGCATGGTTCCGAATGACGGCGCGCGGCGCATCACGAGCGGTTTCTGAAAGCCGCTTGCTATGATCCGCCCGTGGAAACCTCCGTCGCACTACCCGAATTGATCTCCGCCACCGAGCAGGAGATCCTCCGCGTGGTTTCCGACCGTGACGTGCCCACCTCGGGTCTGTACGCCATGTGCCGCTATCACCTGGGCCTGGACGGCAGCGGCTCCTCGGGCAAGCGAATCAGGCCACTCCTGGGCCTCTTGACCTACGCCTCGATCGCGGGCGACTACCGCCTGGCCCTGCCAGGCGCCGCGGCTGTCGAGCTCGGCCACAACTTCAGCCTGGTCCACGACGACATCGAGGACGGCGACCGCGAGCGGCGCCACCGGCCCACTCTTTGGGCGCTCCACGGCATCCCCCAGGCGATCAACGCCGGCGACATGCTCTTCACCCTGAGTCGCAAGGCGCTCCACCGCCTCACGGACCTCGGCTTCTCGGACACCAAGGTGCTGCGACTGATGCGCCTCCACGACGACACCTGCCTCGCCCTGTGCGAAGGCCAGTACATCGATATCTGGGCGAGCGAGCGGGCCGAGCCTGTCTCGGTCGAGCTCTACTTCGACATGATCGGCCGCAAGACCGCGGCCCTGATCGCCGCGTCGGTCGAGGCCGGAGCGGTGCTCGCGACCGACGACGAGCATGTGATCGGCCGGTATCGGGCGTTCGGCTGGGCGCTCGGCGTGGCGTTCCAGCTCAACGATGATCTCCTTGGCATCTGGGGCGAGGAGTCGATCACGGGCAAGCAGCCGACCGACGTGGCCCGCCACAAGAAGACGCTGCCGCTCATCCACGGCTTCGAGCACGCCGAGCCGAACCAGCGTGCTCGCCTCCTCGCGATCTGGCAGAAGGATCAGCCTTCGGACGCCGAGGTAGCCGAGGCGGTGGCGCTCCTGGAAAGCCTGGGCAGCCGCGACTTCACCCGCGATCAGGCCAGGCAGTACCGCGATCGAGCGCTGGCCGAGTTATCGGCCGCGGGGATTGTGGACGCCGAGGCGCTCGACTCCCTGCGCGACATCATCGTGAGCGTGATCAAGGCCTGACCCCCACCGCGACGTCGTCACGGCGGCGCGTCCGGCAACGTCGGTACGGAGTCCGCCACGAGCGGCGCCGGGGAACTGGGGAGAGCGTCGGGGGGTCACATGAGACGTCCCGTTTTCGACACGATCATCAGCGCGGCGATGGTTCTGACGTGCGCGGCATGCACGGTTTCAAGTCCGACCTTCGACTCGTCGGTGTCGCCCACGGCCACTCCAGCAGTCTCCATTTCGGCCCCTGCATCGCCGGCCAGGTCGGCAAGCCCGAGTCTCACGCCGACGCCCGCCGCTACTCTCGCTCAGTCGACGGCAACACCTCTGTTGGGCCCGTCTCCGCTGCCCGCCGGCGACTGGGCCGGCATCCAGTGGACCCGGCTGCCCGCCGACGCTCCCGTATGGACGGCAACGGCCATGCCCGGTTCTACGTTCGATCCTGAGACGCTTACGACGACGAGCACAAGCGACTGGTTCGTTACCGGGTGGAGCCGCGGCTATCTTGCGTTCCAAACCACAGCCACCCTCTCGGAGCTGTCCGAGTACCACGTGGGCCTTGGAAACGGCGACCCAATATTCGACGGACGGCTTGCACTGGCTCGCCGGCAGCGGCTTTCACTTGCGCGGTGGCGGATCCTTCGACGACCCCGGCGTCGGCGGCGGCATGGTCTCGGGTCTGGTCGAAGGCAATGGCGTGATCCTTGCCCTGGCCGAGGTGGGTGTCTCGTGCGGCACGGTCGCCGTCGAGGTTTCGCCTCTGGCAGTCTCCCGCGATGGCATCTCCTGGACACCAGCCCTGGCCGGACTCGGCTCCATCCAGCGGATCGACGGCGGTTCAACCGGCTTTATCGCAGCGGGCGAAGCGGGCGTCTTCACCTCCGCTGACGGCGTCGCATGGAGGAAGTCCAGCCTGTCTGGACCGGCCTTCAAGGATCTCCATGCCATCGGCTCGGGCACCGCATTCGCCGGCGGCTTCGTCATCTCTGGCGAGTTGAATGGATCCCGGGCCGGGGGCTGCGCAGAACCCTCCTCGCTTCGCCCGTCGATCTGGTGGTCGGCCGACGGAGCGGCTTGGAGCCGTGGCGTTCTTCCGGGCGGCATCGACGCCGTCAGCATGGGGGTCGACGTCTGCCGGCTGAGCGACCGGGAACTCGTCGCGACAGAGACCTCCGGCGACAAGTACCTGAGCTGGTCGTCGGGTGATGGCAAGTCCTGGAAAGCGGCGGGGGCGAGAGATCTCTGCGGCTTGACCCGGAACCTCCACCTTGTTGGCGCCCGCGAGATGTGGTTCGCCTTGAGTGGCAACGGACGAGCGGACATCAAGCTCGTCCAGGACAACCTGACCGAAACCATGCTCACGCAATCCGGTGATCTACCCGACTGGGACAACATACCGAAACTGGCATTCGGACCGGCCGGAATCATCGCATCGGACGGCCAGGGGACCGTATATCTCGGCGTTCCGGTCGCCGATTAGCGAGCGGCGCCTCGAGTGGATTCGCCTTTTTCGCCGTTGCTCTCGGAGCGTTCCGAGGACCTTTTCCTGACCGCGAGCACCTTGCCGACTCGCCGCCCATCGGTGACTTCGACCGTCAATGTCAGGCCGTGGTCTTCGAGTTCGACGCGATCGCCCGGTCGGGGGACGCCGCCGACCCGGTGGTAGATCAGGCCGCCGACGGTGTCGTATTCGTCAACGTCTTCCAGGTCCGCAAGGTCGATGTCGAATAGCTCTCCCAGGTCGTCGACGGACGCGCGGCCGTCGACGCGAGCCTCCGTCTCGGACAGCATCACCGTCAGCGGCTCTTCCGTGTCGTACTCGTCCTGGATTTCGCCCACGATCTCCTCGAGGAGGTCCTCGATCGTGACCATGCCTGCCGTGCCGCCGTACTCGTCGAGGACGATGGCGAGGTGGACTTTTCGACCCTGGATCTTGTGAAGCAGATCGTCGATGGACATCGACTCCGGGACATACAGCGGCGCTCGAAGCAGCTTGCGCAAATCTGGCTTCTGGCCGCCCTTGAGGAAGGGCAGCAGGTCCTTGGCGTACAGGACGCCCACGACCTCGTCCACCGTCTTGCGGTAGATCGGGATCCGGCTGTGGCCTTGCGCGATGAAGGTGTCGATCACCTCGTCCATCGAAGCGGTGACCGGCATCGCGGTCATCTCGGTTCGCGGCACCATGATCTCGTGGACCTTGCGGTCGCCGAGCTCGATCACGGCGCTGATCATCTGTTCTTCCTCGGCCTCGAGAACGCCCTGCTCCCCTCCCCGCTCCACGATGAGGCGGAGCTCCTCGGTGCTGATCTGGGCGCGGCCCGCGATCGGCTCCCCACCGAGGCCCCGAGCGACTTTGCGGGTTGTCCAGGTCAGGAGGCTCACGATCGGAGCCAGAATGCGGCCGAGTATGTCGACCGGCCCCGCGAGGGTGAGGGCGGTCCGATCCGGATGCGCCAGCGCCAGCGACTTGGGAACGAGCTCGCCGAACACGATGGTGAAAGCCGCGAGCAGGCTCGTGACGACCACAACGGCCGCGCCGGCGGAGACCTGCTTGATCATGGGGACGTTGTCGAACGCACCTGCGAGCTTGTCGGCGAGGTTGACGGCGGCGTACGCCGAAGCCAGGAAGCCGACGAAGGTGACGCCGATCTGGACCACCGCGAGGAAGCGGGTGGGATCCTCGATGACGCGCCGGAGCGTCCGAGCGCCACGGTGTCCCTCGTCGATCAGCTGCTCGACCCGCGTCCGCCGGATGGTGACGAGGGCAATCTCCGCCGCGACGAAGACGGCCTCGACGAGAATCAGAACCAGGATCACCAGCAGCTGAAGTATCAGGTCGCTCATCGAGGCGTCGGCTCGGCTCCCTGCTGGTCAGTCGCGGTCGCGTCCTCGGCAGGGGCCGCTGGAGCACCTCGAGGTGCCTGGAGCCGGGCCGGGACCCCGATCGCGAGCATTCCGGCGGGCACGTCTTTGGTAACCACCGCTCCAGCCGCGGTTCGGGCGCCGTCGCCGAGCTCCAGCGGCGCGACGAGCATCGTGTCCGAGCCGAGGAAGACGCCCTTCCCGATCTTGGTCTTGTGCTTTCGGACGCCATCGTAGTTGCAGGTGATGGTGCCGGCGCCGACGTTCGTCCGCTCGCCGAGCTCCGCGTCGCCGATGTAGCTGAAATGGTGCTGCTGCACGCCCGGATCGAGCCGGCTGGCCTTCACTTCCGCAAAGTTGCCGAGCCTGGCTTTCCGCCCGATCGAGGACTTGGGACGAAGGTGCGAGAACGGCCCGATCTGGACCTCATCCTCCACCTCGGACGACTCGAGCACGCTTGCCCAGATGAGGCAATCCCGGCCGACGACGGTGTCGAAGATCTGTGAACCGGCAGCGACACGCGTGCCCTCGCCGATCCGCGTCCGGCCTCGGAGGATGACGCCGGGCTCGAGCACGACGTCGGGCGCAAGTTCGACCGTCGCGTCCACGTAGGTTCGGCTCGGATCGACCATGGTCACGCCGGCCAGCATGTGGCGCTCGTTGATCACCAGCCGCATGTCCAGCTCCGCGTGGGCAAGCTGCGAACGATCGTTGATCCCCATCAGCGTGCCGTCGTCTTCGACTTCGACCGACACGACCGCCCGGCGATCCTCCCGGGCCATGACCACGAGAGCGGGAAGGTAGAACTCGCCCGATACCGGCGAAGCCTTGACGTCGCCGATCCTTTGCCGGAGCCAGGCGGCGTCGAAGGCGTAGACGCCGGCGTTTATCTCCTCGATCTCGAGCTCCTCGGGCGTGGCGTCCTTCTGCTCCACGATGCGCAGCACCTGGCCGCCGTCATCGCTGCGGACTACGCGGCCCAATCCTTCGGGCTCGAAGGTGTGCACGGCCACCATGGCCATGGCCGCGTTGCGGGCCCGGCGCAGGTCCACCAGCTCGGCGAGCAGATCCGACTGGACGAGCGGCACGTCTCCGGACAGCACCAGGATCTCGCCGGCATCCTGGGAGGCCACCGCCAGGGCCGCGCGGACGGCGTCCGCCGTTCCGAGGGGAGTCTCCTGGAGAGCGAAATCGGCTTCCCCGCCGAACGCGTCCAGGACCCTGGCCGTCGGCGGGGAGTAGACGACGAGCGGTCTTCGACCGGAAACCTCGCGAGCCGCGTCCAGGACGTAGGCCAGCATGGGCCGGCCACACAGTTCGTGGAGGACCTTGGGTTTCTGGGACTTCATGCGGGTCCCCAGACCCGCGGCGAGGATGACGGTCAGGATACCGTCCGACGTGTTGCTCATGCGAGGGGACGGTAGCACGGAAACGGGCCTGCGAGGAATGGGCCGCTGATTTGGCCGGACCGCATGACGGTGGACCCCGCCCGGAGTGGCGAGTCTCCCGGGGTCGCGGATAAGGCTGGGTTCACCGCTCGGACCGCCTCGCGATCGCCTCGATCTCGACGAGGGCATTGCGGGGCAGAGCCGCGACCTGAACGGTGCTTCGGGCCGGTGCGGGCTTGGCGAAATGGGTCGAGTAGACCGCGTTCACCGTCGTGAAGTTGGCCAGGTCCGTCAGGAAGATCGTCGTCTTGGCCACGTCGGCCATCGTCAAGCCGGCGGCCTTGAGGACCGCTTCCATGTTGAGCAGCGCGCGTTCGGTCTGATCTTCGATGCCCTCCAGCAACCGGCCCGTCACAGGGTCGGCGCCGAGCTGGCCCGAGCAGAAGACGAAGCCGTCGACGTCGATCGCCTGGCTGTACGGTCCGATCGCCCCTGGCGCGGCGTCGGTGGCGACCTCCTTGCGGGTCATCGTCGATTTCTCCCTTCTCGCGCCGCGGCGTCGTCGCGGCGGGTCGTGGTCATGCTCCGCCGGACCCGGGAGTCCGGCCGGGATCGTGGGGCCCACGTTTCCCCGCGTCGGGCCAATTGTGAACCGCACGCGGCCGTCCCGCGAGGGGCAGGTCCGGCGGCTCGGGAGGAGAAGCATCTGTCTGAGGGCCGGCGGGCCGCCAGGCCAGCGGTTGAGCGGCGATGAGCGTCGCGGCGATAAACGGCTCCCCGTCGCCTACGGCCGGAAGCGAACCGCCGGTTACGGCCTGGCGAACCTTCTTCATGGCCCGACGGGCTTCGTCCAGAGTGGCGTAGACGCTCCACAGGCTCGGCCCGGAACCTGACTGACAAACGGGCCGCTCCAGCAGGCTCGTCAGCGCGGCGGTGAACCCGGGCAATCCTGGAGCGGTTGCCGCCGTGGCGGGGACCAGGTCGTTGGCGAGCGCGAGGTCGGCGGCACGATCGAGCAGGACGGACGGAACGGGAGAGCGGCGCAGCTCGGCGGCCAACTCCTCCGAGATTTGCAAGGCGGCGTCGCCGGCCGGCCGCGCTCCACCGGCGTAGGCCCGAAAAACGGCCTCTGTCGAGACGGCCAGGCGAGGCGTGATCAGGAGGATGGCCGCCGGTTCCGTCATCGGAGGCAGAGGCTCGACGTTCTCGCCGCGGCCCGTGACCACGGCCCCGCAACCGGCCTGGAAGAATGGCACGTCCGAGCCGAGCGCCGCGGCCAGGATGGAGAGGTCCCGAGCGGGCAGGGACAACCCCCAGGCGCCCAGCGCGGCGTCGATCGCGGCGGCGGCGTCGCTGCTGCCTCCTCCGAGCCCCGCGGCGACGGGGATTCGCTTGCTGAGCAGGGCGGCCAGGAGCGCCGGGGGCGCCTCCGGGCCTTGACGCAGCTGCGCCACCGCGTCTCGGGCCCCGGCGATGGCCTTGAGGACCAGGTTGTCGGACTCCGCGCTCACCGGCAGACCGGATACGCGGAGGCTGTCGCCCGTCGCGGCCGAGCCCGCCACTCGGACCGTGAGGGCGTCGCCAAGAGTCAGCGGAAACATGATCGAATGGAGGGAATGGAAACCGTCGGCGCGCCGGCCCGTGACCGCCAGGGTGATGTTCAGCTTGGCCGGCGCGAACCGGACGATGTGCACGTGCGCGGGTCCCGTGCTCATCGGCCGGACTTCCTCGCCTGAGCGTGGCCGGCTGCCTTTCGGGCGGCCGGCGGCCGCGACCCCGTCCCGCGTTTGGAGCCGCCCGCCGGCCTCGAGCCGGCCTTCGATCCGTCTTGCGGGCGGGCTCCGGCGGGCCGCCTCGCTTCCTGCGGTCCTTCGGGCTGATGCCTGCCGGGCAACGGACCGATGGCCTCGCGGAGCGCCAGCCACTCCGTCACCGACAGCGTCTGCGGCCGCCGGTCGGGATCGATCTCGACCGCCTCCAACGCCCCGAGGACGATGTCGCCGCTCACCGGGAGCTGCCGCGAGATCACGTTTCGGAGCTTCTTGCGCCGCTCGCGGAAGCCGGCCTGGACCAGGCGCCACAGATCGTCTTCGTCGGCCGGGTCCAGCTGGGGCGCAGTTCCCAATGGATCGAGCGGCCGGATCTCCACAACCGCCGACTCCACCTCCGGCGGCGGCTCGAAGGCGTCCCGCGGCACGACGAAGGCGATCTTCACCTCCGCGTGGTATTGGACGAAGACGGAGAGGTAGCTCATGTCGCCGGGCGCCGCGGCGATCCGCTCGGCGACTTCGCGCTGGAGCATCAGGACGAGGCGCGTCGGCCGCGGCGAGGTCCCGAGGAAACGGTGCAGGATCGGGCTGGTGATGTGGTACGGGACGTTGGCCACGACTTCGTACGGCGACTCGATCAGCTTCGGAATGTCCTCGTCGAGGATGTCGCCCTCCACGAGACGCAGCGTTCCGGCTTCGATGGCCTCGACGTTCGTCTGGCGGAGCAGCTCGGCGAGCCGGCGATCCAGCTCCACGGCGGTGACGGCGGCTCCGGCCTCGATCAGCCCACCCGTGAGCACGCCCAGGCCCGGTCCCACTTCCAGAACTCGCGAACCTGGCTCCGGAGCGGCGAGATCCAGGATCGACTGGAGGACATCGGGATCGGCCAGGAAGTTCTGCGACAGGGAGTGGCGGGCCCGCAGGCCTTCGCGTTTGAGCAGCCGCCGGATGGCCAGCGGGTCGAGCTTGGGTTTCGGGGCGCGCTCCGAGGTATCGCGCGTCGGTCCGGGTTTGGCGGCCGGTAGATCGGTCACCGGCGGGCCAGCGGCATCGACGGCCGGGCATCCAGGTCCAGGCCGGCTCTCGCCCCGGCCTCCCATCGCCTTGCGCCCGCCGCTCCGATCATGGCTCCATTGTCGGTGCAAAGCGCCGGCCGCGGGACCACGAGCGGTATGCCCGCCTTGCGGGCTCCGTCAGCGAGCCTGTCACGCAAGACCCGGTTCGCGGCTACGCCGCCGCCGAGGACGACGGATCGGGCTCCTGCCTGCCGTGCGGCGCGCAGGGTCTTGGTCACGAGCACATCAACCACCGATTCCTGGAAGCCGTCGGCCAGCTCGGCCACTCGACCCTCGTCGGTGGGCACGGCGGGGGCGGTTCGGGCAGGCCGGGACCCGGCGGCCGCGCCACTCCCTTGCCCGGCGGCCGCGCCACCGACTCCCGCGCCGCTCCCCTGCCCGGCGGCTGCGCCCTCGGCCACGAGCGTCCGCCGAACCGCCGTCTTGAGTCCGCTGAAGCTGAAATCGAACGACTCGCCGAGCCAGGCCCGCGGAAACACCACGTCATGGCGAGTGGCGCGGGCAGCGGCTTTCATGATCTCCGGTCCGCCCGGATACGAGAGCCCGAGCAGCCGCCCCACCTTGTCGAACGCCTCGCCGGCCGCGTCGTCCACCGTCTCGCCGAGCAGCCGGTAGGTGAGGTGATCGCGCATCTCGACGAGGAACGTGTGGCCGCCCGAAACGATCAAGGCCACGAGCGGAAACACCGGCTCCGGCACCTCGCGCGCTTCGTCGGCCAGCCAGGCCGCGTACAGGTGACCTTCCAGGTGATTCACCGGAACGAGCGGCTTGCCGTGGACGTAGGCGAGCGTCTTGGCGAAGTTGATGCCGACCAGGAGCGATCCCGCGAGACCCGGACCCTCGGTCACCGCGACGGCCGCGATGTCGTCCCAGCGGACCCCGGCCGCGCTCCACGCCTCGTCGAGCACGGGCACGATCCAGCGCAGGTGAGCCCGCGCCGCGACCTCCGGAACGATGCCTCCGGCAGCGGCATGCATGGAGACCTGGCTCGCCACCACGTTCGAGAGAATGCGGCGGCCGTCCTCGACGACCGCGATCCCGGTTTCGTCGCAGCTCGCTCTCGACCGCGAGGATCAGGTCGCCGGCGCTCAACGCGACCTCCTCGAGAAGGAGCTCGGTCGCAGGATGCGGGGCTCCCGCTCCTGCCCCGACTCCGGCCCGGCGTTGACCTCACGGGCAGATCCGGCAGTGCCCGGCGCCGGCTCGGCCGTATCGGTTCGGGCGGGCTCGGAAGCGCCGTCGGCGGTCTTTGGCAATCCGTCTTCGCCCAGTTCGATCGGCGGCCGGGCGGCAATCTCGTCGCGGAGGCGGGCGAGTCGTTCACGCATGGGCGGGCTCTGGAGCGGGGCTGTGGTCATGATCAAGGCGTCTTCGTTGTTGTCCGTGTAATAGCGGGGCCGCGTGCCCACGACCTTGAAGCCGAACTTCTCGTACAGCTTGCGAGCGGGAATGTTCGTCGGCCGGACTTCGAGCGTCGCCTCGTTGGCGCCGCGGGCGAGGGCCATGTCGATGAGCGCGACCAGCAGCCGCTCCCCCACTCCCTGCCGCCGCCAGGTGGTCCGCGTCGCGAATGTGGTCACGTGAGCCTCGTCGACGAGGAGCCATGTCCCCGCGAAGCCCACGATTCGATCGCCGAAACGCGCCACGAGGTAGTGGGCGAGCCTGTTCTGCTCCAGCTCCTGCCTGTAGGCCTGGGCGGGCCACGGCGTCGAGAAGCTTTCACGCTCGATCTCGTGGACGGCGGCCAGGTCGTCGACGGTCATCCGATCGACGACCACGTCTAGCGTGGGTCGTTCGACCATCGAACCTCTCCGGTGACCGCGGGGACGCCTCGGGGCAAGGTCACGTATTCGGGCACGAGCAGGGCTATATCGTCGCCGCCGGCGGCGATCCGCCGGGCGCCGATCCACAGAAGCGCCGCCCCGAGTCCGACTTCCGCACGCGTCCCTCGTTCCATCGCGTCGGCGGGCGCGCGATCCGGCAGGTCCACCGCGACGACTTCGGATCCATCCTCGAGGCTCGGCTCGTCGCCGCCACGCAGAAGCACCGCCCGGCCTCCGGCGACGACGACTCTGTCGGAAGGTCCGGCCGGCAGCAGGAGGACGGCCTTCGTGCCCTTCACCGCGCCTGCCCGGCTTGCCGCGGTCAACAAGGCCTCTGACGTGGGAACGCCCGCCAGAGGAATGCCCAAGCCCCGAGCGAGAGCCTTGGCGGTCGCGAGCCCGACTCGCAGACCCGTGAAAGCGCCGGGTCCCGTGCCCACGACGATGCCACCCAGGTCCGTCATCGGAGTGTTCGACTCTGTGAGCATCGCGTCGATCCGGGTCAACAGCTCCTCGCCGTGGCGGTAGCCCGCCTGCCAGCGGTGTTCGGCGACCGGGGCTCCGTCGGGCTCGGACAAGGCGATGAGCGCGCTCGTACCCGACGTGTCGATGGCGAGGAGTCGTCCGGGCGTCATCCGCCGATCCTCTCCGCGAGGCCCGCCGCCTGGAGGTAGCGCTCGTAACCCGTTCCCTCGGCCACGAGGGTGATCTGTCGTGGCTCGTCCCCGGATCCGTCGATCAGGACGTCCAGGCGGCCGGCAGGCATCGCGTCCGCGAGCCGCTCGGCCCATTCGATGAGCGTGACCCCGTCGGCCTGCCGCTCGTCGATCAAGCCGCCCGCCATCGCCTCAGCGGCGTCGGCCAGCCGGTACAGGTCGATGTGGAAGAGCGGCAACCGGCCCCGATACTCGGCCATGAGCACGAAGCTCGGCGAGACGATCGTGTCCGTGATCCCGAGCCCGCTCCGAAACCCTTGGCGAACTGCGCTGCCCGCGCCCAGCTCCCCGATCAGGCTGATCAGGTCGCCGGGCCGCGCGGCTTCGGCCAGGGCGGCCGCATGGGCCCGCGTCGAATCCGGGTCGCGAGTAACGAAGTTGTATGCAGGGGTCCGCGACGATCACCCCGCGAGGTTACCCGAAACGGACCTCGGCCCGCTCCCGCGGAGGCCGAACGGGCGCCGATCGGGCCGCGGGCAGCGTTGCCGCGTCGCCGCGGAACTAGATCACGAAGCGCTCCAGGTCCGCGATTGGCAGGATCGTCGTGTCGGTCTCGTCGACGAAGCGGACGACCGCCGCCTCGAGGTAGATGCCGCTCCGGAACCGGCGTGTACCGGCCCATTCGAGCCAGCGTCCCTCCCGCCCGGCGTAGATGCCGCTGTGGA
>CAWFJD010000015.1:0-207100 GCA_963816135.1 uncultured Chloroflexia bacterium | reverse complement strand
CCATTTGTGTCGGGCCTACTCGCGGCTTTTGGGCATCCTGTGCTGCTCGGACAATCGGGAGGTGGTGGTCCTGGGTTCGCCGTGGGTGTGGGTGCACCGCTTGAGACTCCCGAAGACTTGCGTCCGGACCCTTCTCCTGCCACACAGTCACCGGCGATGATTAGGGCACAGTGTCCAGCAAGGATCCAGCGCGTTCAAGGGGTTGTTCTCGGTATAGGCGTAGAGATCGAGGCTCTGGCTGTCGGTCGGGGTGATGCCCCAGGTGTCGCGCGGAGGAAGGTGCCCGTGGCAGGGTCGTAGGTGCGGGCCCGGAGGAACTCGAGACCTGACTCGGTATCGGTCCGCTCACCGGTGAAGCGGACCTCGTTGGCGACCGAGCCCGAGCTCGTGCGGGTCGCGCCGAAGGCGCTGTAGTTGTAGGAAGAGGCCGAGTTGCCCGATGCGTCGGTGAGCATCCGGACCGAGCCCAGGGTGTCGGCCTGATACCAGTACGTCGTGCCCGAATGGTCGATCTCGAGCGGCTGATCCGCGAAGGCGTAGGCGGTGGTCGACGAACCCGTCGTCTCGGCGATGACCTGGGGTAGCGACGAGGCGAGATCGAGGGTGTAGGACGTCGTCGCCCCGCGGCGGTCTTGGCGATCCTGTCGCCCGAGCCGTCGTAGGCATACGAGCCGATTGCCTGGCCGCCGGTCGAGAGGGCGATCAGGCGGTTCTCGGCGTCGTAGGCGTAGGTCGTTGTGACCGTGCCGTCCGTTGCGGCTCCGGACCAGCTCGAGCTCTGGCGCTCTCGTTGGCCGCGGCATCGATGGCGCTGACCGTGTAGGTGTGGCTGACGCCGGCGGTCAGGCGGTGTCGGAGTAGGCGGTCGAACCGATCGGGACCGAGTTGATCTTGATCCCGTCGCGATAGACGTTGTAGCCCGCGACCGCGACGTCGTCGGTGGACCGGCGGTCCAGGCGAGATCGATCCGGCCGGCGCCGACGGCGGTGCCGGTTAGAGCGGTCGGGTGGAGGGCGCGGTCGTGTCGGTGCCGGGTGTGCCCGAGGGCGTCGTCGCCCCGGCGGCGCTCGATTGGGCGAACGTTGCCCGCGGCTCGAGCGCGGCGACGGTGTAGCCGTAGGTGGTCGACCCGTGGTCGTGACGTCGGCGAAGCTCGTGACCGAGCCCGCGACGACGCCAACGAGGGTGCCGTCGCGATAGATGCGGTACGCGGTGACCCCGACGTTGTCCGACGACGCCGTCCAGGTCAGGTGACCCGATTGAACGCGGTTGCGGTGGCCGAGGGACTGGCAGGAACCGACGGTGCCGCCGTATCGACCGAGGGTGGGACGACCATGCTTGTGCGGTTGCCGTTGGTGTCATAGCCAAAGCTGGTCGCGACACCGGCGGTCGTATCGAGCCGATCTCGTTGGCGTCGTCGTAGGCGTAGGTCGTCGTCACGCCGCGGCGGTCCGGCTCGTGCGGTTGCCCGCGGCGTCGTAGCCGAATCTGGGAGGGTGTGGAGCCCGGATACGTGGAGCCTGTCAGGCGGCCGAGGTTGTCGTAGGTGTAGGTGGTCGTGCCTTCGGGCCTCGACTCGGTCAGACGCTGACCCGCCGGGTTGAAGGTGTAGCCGTAGGCGGCGAGGGCGCACCTGACTTGTGTAGGCGAGGTTGGTGACTCGGCCGGCGTTGTCGATCGTGAACGCCGAGGCGATCGTGTTGGGATAGCTGACCGAGGCCGGGCGTCCGGTAGGACCTGGTCCGGCCTCCGGATCATCACTCGCTTAGAACGCCTGACCGACGCGGGCACCATCCCCTTCGGCTGGAGCATGAGGGGGCTCGGCCGCCATGGGTACGCGTCCCGCCAGCACGGTCGGGTGGATCATTTGTGCTCCGCCGATGTGGGCTAAGCCGATACACCTCCCTCGCGGCGAGCATCAACACGAACACACTCAGACGCAGCTGCGGACGCTGGCCGGACGGCAGCCGCTGGGATACCGCGCAGTGATCCATCCCAGGATCGCACGGCCATGTCCAACAGCACTGTCCCGGCGACGACGAGCGCGGCGACGCCCGCTCTCGGCGTGTTTGTGTCACTTCCCCGGAACGCTCGGCCAAGGTTGTGGGGCCCTCGCAGATAGGTCCATAGGTACCACAACACACTGGCGCCCAAAGCGAAGTCGAATATGCTCGGAAGAGTCGCCACTTGCTCCTCAAGTCCTAGCAGGATTGGTCAGGTCTGCTGGTCCACAGGACAGTGGTGTAGGAACCCCCGCCACCAATGCCTCCTCCGATGCCAGCCCCTGGACCTACCTCGACTTGGTGTACCGGCTGCCCGCAGCGACCAGATCCCCATTGGAACTCCCCGCTGCCACCCCCGAACCAATTGATATGGCCTCCAACTGCCCCAAAAGCGCCAGCTTGATCACCGACATTGCCGCTCTGGTTTGTGAGGATGAAACCGATGCCCCCGGATCCGTGGATATCGAACTTCGGCAATTTCGTGTCGCCAGAGCCTCCGACTGAAACGGTTGCTCCAGTTTGGCCGCTTGTGGTCGCCATCGCACAGACCTAACACCTCCCTCTAGGTGGCCCAAGAATTCCCAGTTCAGGTTCGGACACGCTCCGACGGTGGCATCGTACTTGATGCCGCGGTCGTGGAGGAAGATGGCCGGGTTGTTCACGAGGTTGTTGCCGACTGTCGAAGAGTAGATGTTGCCCGCATGGCAGAGGGGATTGAACCCGCAATCGGTGCCCGACTCCGTCTTCTTGGCCGCGGTCTTCTGAGGGGCAGCCGAGGAGTGCGGTGGCAGCTGAGCGGTGCTCGTCGGAGTCATCGAGCGCGTGATGGGGTGATCCTGGGGTGGCTGAGTGACGGCAATCCAGAATGGAGTCGTAATCGCTGACGCATGCGAGCTCAAGTAGTCGTCGATCGCCCAAGGATCGCGCCCTGTTGGATCCGCCAGGTTCACGGGGTTGTTCTCCGTGTAGCCATACAGCCCGAGGCTCTGGCTGTCGGTGGGCGTGACGCCCCAGGTGTCACGCTGGAGGAAGGTGCCGGTGGCGGGGTCGTAGGTGCGAGCGCGGAGGAACTCGAGACCCGACTCGGTGTCGGTCCGCTCACCTGTGAAGCGGACCTCGTTGGCGACCGAGCCTGTGGAGGCTCGCGTAGAGCCGAATGCGGAATAGGCGTAGGTCGCGGGGCTGTCACCCGAGACGTCGGTCAGCATCCGGACCGAGCCCAGGGTATCGGCGAGATACCAGTACGCCGAGCCCGAGCGGTCGAACTCGAGCGCTCCCCCGGCATAGGCGTAGGCGGTGGTGACTGCGCCGCTGGTCTCCGAGAGAACCTGGGGTAGGGACGAGGCGAGATCGAGGGTGTAGGACGTCGTCGCACCCGCGGCGGTCTTGGCGACTCTGTCACCAGAGCCGTCGTACGTGTAGGCGCCGATCGACTGGCCGCCGGTCGAGAGGGCGGTCAGGCGGTTCTCGGCGTCGTAGGCGTAGGTCGTGGTGACCGTGCCGTCCGTTGCGGCTCCGGACCAGCTCGAGCTCTGGCTGCTCTCGTTGGCCGCGGCATCGATGGCGCGAACGGTGTAGGTGTGGCTGACGCCGGCGGTCAGAGCTGTGTCGGAATAGGCGGTCGAACCGATCGGGACCGAGTTGAGCTTGATCCCGTCGCGATAGACGTTGTAGCCCGCGACCGCGACGTTGTCGGTGCTCGCGGTCCAGGCTAGATCGATCCGGCCGGCCCCGACCGGCGTGCCGGATAGACCGGTGGGCGTCGATGGCGCGGTCGTGTCGGTGCCGGGGGTGCCCGAAGGCGTCGTGGCGCCGGCTGCGCTCGATTGGGCGGACGCGTTGCCGGCGGCGTCGAGCGCGGCGACGGTGTAGCTGTAGGTGGTCGAGCCCGTGGTCGTGACGTCGGCGAAGCTCGTGGCCGAACCCGCGACGACGCCCATGAGGGTGCTGTCGCGATAGATGCGGTAGCCGCTGACCCCGACGTTGTCCGACGACGCGGTCCAGGTGAGCGCGACGCGGTTGAATGCGGTTGCCGTGGCCGAAGGACTCGCCGGGACCGACGGTGCGGAGGTGTCGGCCGAGGGCGGCACGACCATGCTCGTGCGGTTGCCGTTGGTGTCATAGCCGAAGGTCGTCGCGACACCGGCGGTCGTGATCGAGCCGATCTCGTTGGCGTCGTCGTAGGCGTAGGTCGTCGTGACACCCGAGGCGGTCCGGCTCGTCCGGTTGCCCGCGGCGTCGTAGCCGAAGGTCTCGGCGGGTGTGGTGCCTGGATACGTCGAGCCTGTCAGGCGCCCGAGGTTGTCGTAGGTATAGGTGGTCGTACCTTCCGGGCTCGACTCGGTCAGACGCTGGCCTACGGCGTTGAACGTGTAGCCGTAGGCTGCGAGCGCCGCGCCCGACTTGGTGTAGGCGAGGTTGGTCACTCGTCCGGCGTTGTCGATCGTGAACGCCGAGGCGATAGTGTTGGGATAAGTGACCGAGGCCGGGCGGCCGGCGTCGTCGTAGGTGTAGGACGTCGTCCGGCTCGCCCAGTCGCTAAGGCGGTGAGACGACTCTCGGCGTCGCTGGTGCAGTCCGTCCGTCCGTTTCGTGATCGGGCCGATACGCCTGGAGTGCCTCGCGATCATCGGCGCCGAGTTCGGCGCCCCGCATGATCTCCAGGTGAGGCCAAAGGAGTCGGTACTGGGCATCCGCGTCTGGGCCCAGCCCAGTGACTCCCGGCTGATCCGCCCAGAAGGCGCTTCGCGGCCCCACAAGCCATGCAGTGGCCGACTCGGAGACAGCGTCGATGTACGACGCCGAGTCCTCCCGTCGAAAGTCGCCGAGGGTGCCCACGAGCCATGCAAAGTACTCGTCTAGTTCCTGGCTTCTACATGCTCCACCGATGTCTCGCATTTGGGCGATGGTTTTGAATAACCGCCACCGAAAAGTGGCTTCATCCTTACCCAGCTGAGCCCGTGGTGCGGCGTCACGGAGTAGCAGCACCTCGAGCTCATGGCGGCGGATGAGACGACGTGCGAATCCGAGCGGCCAGTAGGCGTTGCGGATCCAGTCATCCACGTCCATCTGCAGATATCCGACCCACTCGCGGGTTGTGGGTTCGGCCAGAACCTCAAGCCTCGTCCGAATTTGCTCGCAAGCGCGCCACCTCTTCGGACGACAGCGGTTCGTTCGCCTTGATCTTGATGTCGGCGGCGGCGAGGTAGAGGTCGTGCGCGACCCATCGCCGTTCTCTCCCACCGAGACGAACGAGCCAGTGGCCAGGCAGAACGAATAGCCCGAGCCCGAGAAGGGCGAGAGCGATGCTGGCCGGCCAAGAACCGATCTGTGCGCCGGCCAGCCCGATGGCACCGGCGCAACTGCCTAGACGGACGATGTTGAGAATGTGCGAACGCCGGGACGCGTGCATCTCTTGCAGATTGCGCACATCGAGGATTCCAGATGCCACCACGATGACGAAGGAAAATCCGACGAACCACAAGATCACAGGACGAGCCTCCCTGCCGCGCTCCGGAGGCCCGTTGGACCCGGCGTTGGAGTGGGGCTGGACGAGGACTTCGGCCTGGGGGAGGGCGATGGACCAGTAACTTCAGGTTCGTGGGTGTTCTGACCACTGAACAACGCGCCGATCATGCTCAGGATTGTAGTAACGCCGGTAACCTTCAGGACCTTGTTGAGCCAAGGCGACGTGTTCTTAGGCCACCCTCCAGAGGGCGTTCCCTGAGTACCCGGTTCGGCGGGTGTGGCCGGCTGAGGTTTCCCCACATCCGGTATCACACGTGGAGGAACCGTTGGTAAGGGCATGCCCGGTTTCCACTTCGCGCATTGTATGTAGCTGAAGCCGGCGGCAACGCAGTCAAGTACCGTGCTGGGCCCAGGCGCGGCACGTCCGGTGGCGGGCAGGGCTGCCGCGGGCGAAGTAGCCACCATCTTAAGTCCGAGTGCACCTCCCAGAAAGCCCACGACTGTCATTAGCGCCGGAATCCACTCGCCGCTCGTCACGACAGCGACACAGGCCGCTCCAGCCACCGCTCCTCCCTCTGGGCCCACCGCCATTCCGAAGGCAGCAGCCTGAACGCAGTGACCCGAGGGATCGAGATCGTCGGCCGGGTCGTTCTGCGTGTACAGATACAGCCCGAGGCTCTGGCTATCGGTCGGGGTGATGCCCCAGGTGTCACGAGAGAGGAAGGTGCCGGTGGCAGGGTCGTAGGTGCGGGCGCGGAGGAACTCGAGCCCCGACTCGGTATCGGTCCGCTCGCCTGTGAAGCGGACCTCGTTGGCGACCGAGCCTGTCGAGGCTCGCGTAGAGCCGAAGGCGGAATAGGCGTAGGTCGCGGGGCTGTCGCCCGAGGCGTCGGTCAGCATCCGGACCGAGCCCAAGGTATCGGCGAGATACCAGTACGCCGAGCCCGAACGGTCGAACTCGAGCGCTCCCCCGGCGTAGGCGTAGGCGGTGGTGACTGCGCCTGTGGTCTCGGAGAGAACCTGGGGTAGGGACGATGCGAGATCGAGGGTGTAGGACGTCGTCGCGCCCGCGGCGGTCTTGGCGATCCTGTTGCCCGAGCCGTCGTAGGCATACGTGCCGATGGTCTGGCCGCCGGTCGAGAGGGCGGTCAGGCGGTTCTCGGCGTCGTAGGCGTAGGTCGTGGTGACCGTGCCTGTCCGTGGCGGCGCCGGACCAGCTCGAGCTCTGGGCGCTCTCGTTGGCCGCGGCGTCGATGGCGGACACCGTGTAGGTGTGGCTGACGCCGGCGGTCAGAGCCGTGTCGGAATAGGCGGTCGAACCGATCGGGACCGAGTTGATCTTGATCCCGTCGCGATAGACGTTGTAGCCCGCGACCGCGACGTTGTCGGTGGACGCGGTCCAGGCTAGATCGATCCGGCCGGCCCGACCGGCGTGCCGGAGAGTCGGTCGGCGTAGACGGCGCGGTCGTGTCGGTGCCGGGGGTGCCCGAGGGCGTCGTCGCGCCGGCGGCGCTCGACTGGGCCGAAGCGTTGCCGGCGGCGTCGACCGCGGCGACGGTGTAGCTGTAGGTCGTCGAGCCCGTGGTCGTGACGTCGGCGAAGCTCGTGACCGAGCCCGCGACGACGCCGACGAGGGTGCCGTCGCGATAGATGCGGTAGCCGGTGACGCCGACGTTGTCGGACGACGCGGTCCAGGACAGCGTGACCCGGTTGAACGCGGTTGCGGTGGCCGAGGGGCTGGCGGGAACCGAAGGTGCCGCCGTAGTCGGCCGAGGGCGGGACGACCATGCTCGTCCGGTTGCCGTTGGTGTCATAGCCAAAGGTGGTCGCGACACCGGCGGTCGTGATCGAGCCGATCTCGTTGGCGTCGTCGTAGGCGTAGGTCGTCGTGACGCCCGAGCGGTCCGGCTCGTGCGGTTGCCCGCGGCGTCGTAGCCGAAGGTCTCGGCGGGTGTGGTGCCTGGATACGTCGAACCTGTCAGGCGCCCGAGGTTGTCGTAGGTGTAGGTGGTCGTGCCTTCGGGGCTCGACTCGGTCAGACGCTGACCCGCCGGCGTTGAAGGTGTAGCCGTAGGCGGCGAGCGCTGCGCCGGACTTCGTGTAGGCGAGGTTGGTGACTCGGCCGGCGTTGTCGATCGTGAAGGCCGAGGCGATGGTGTTGGGATAAGCTGACCGAGGCCGGGCGTCCGGCGTCGTCGTAGGTGTAGGAGGTCGTCCGGCTCGCCCAGTCGGTGACCCTGGCGAGGGCGTTGGTGGGCGTGTAGGTGTAGGCGACGGTCTTGCCGCCGGTCGTGACGCTGGTCCGGTTGCCGAGCGCGTCATAGGCGTAGGTGACGGCCGAGCGCGAAGGCTGGTCGACCTCGGTGACCCGGCCGAAGTGGTCATACGTCCAGCTCGTGGTGCCGTGAGCGTCGACCATCGTCAATGTCCGGCCGAGGGCGTCGTAGGTGTAGGCGACGCTGCCGCCCGAGGAATAGGCGACGCCGGTCATCCGGTTGGCGTCGTCGAAGGTGTAGGTCGTCGTGACGCCGTTGGCGTCGAGACGGCTCGTCTGGTTGCCCGCGGCGTCGTAGCCGAAGGTCGTGATGTGTCGAGTGGGTCGGTCGACGTCAGTAGCGCGGCCGACCGGGTCGTAGGTGGCGGACGTGGTCTTGCTCCGGGCGTCGGTGACGCTCGTGCGGTTGCCGTTCGCGTCGTAGACGTAGCTCGTCGTGCCGCGACGCGGCGTCGGTGACGCCCGTGAGGCGGTTGGCCCGGTCGTAGGTGAAGTGGCTGACGTGGTTGGCGGGATCGGTCGTGGTCAGGACGTTGCCCGCGGCGTCGTAGGTCGACGAGCTCACGAGGGCGAGACCGCCCGGATCGACCGTTGAGCTCGTCTTGCGGTTGGCGTTGTCGTAGGCGGCGTCGGCGTTGTGCCCCAACGGATCGCTCGTCCGGGTGACGTTGCCGTCCTTGTCGAGGGTATAGGTCGTGGTCTTGCCCCGGGCGTCGGTCACCGTCGTGAGCCGGCTCGCGGCGTCGTAGCCATAGCGGGTGACGTGGCCAAGGGCGTCGAGCGTGCTCGTCTTGTTGCCGACGGCGTCGTAGTCGGTGAGCGTCGAGAAGGCGGGCACGACGTCGTCGAAGACGACCCCGGCACCCGAGGCGGTCGAGGCGAGGGTGATGTACAGGAAGGCGGCGTTGGGTGGTGCGGTCGTCGGCGCGAGGCCGAGCGGCAGGAAGCCGGTGGTCGAGACCGCGACGTCGATGTTGGCGGTGCTGATCGAGGCGTGGGCGGCGTTTCGCCAGGTATAGGCGAGGCGCGCGGTCTGTCCCGTGGCCGTGGCCATCGCGTAGGCGGTCAGCCCGTACTTCGCGCCGGCGCTGACCGGGATTTCGGCGCTGTAGGTGCTGGTCGAGGTGACTCGGCGGCCTTTGCCCCGGTCATGACCGGGGTCGTGACGATCGTCGGCGATCCGCCGGGGTCCAGCCAGTCGCCCCGAGCTCGAAGCCAGGATTGGCGATCGCGAAACCAGTCGAGCCGACGTCGGCGCTCGAGGCGACCGCCTCGCCCGAACGGGCGTACGTCGTCGTCGCGATGACGCCCGCGGCGTCGGTCAGGCTCGTCTGCTCGCCATCGGGGCTGTAGGTCAGGGTTGTCGTGTGGGCCAGGGGATCGGTGACGGTCAGCTTGCGATCGTCGGCGTCGTAGGTGTAGGTGGTGGTGTGGTGGCGGGGGTCCTCGCTCGAGAGGAGGCGGCCGCCCGCGTCGTAGTCGGTGGTGACGACGTCGCCCGCGGCGTTGGTCGCGGTCGCGAGATAGCCCTTGGCGTCGTAGGTCAGGCTCGAGTGGTTGCCCGACGTCTGGCCGAGCGGGTCGGTGCGTCGTGTGGAGCAACCCAGAGGCGTAGTAGGTGAAGCTCGTGACGAGGTTGACGCCGCCGTCGAGATGGACGGTCTTGGAGCTCAGGTGGTGCTCGGCGTCGTAGACGAAGTCGGTGACCGTCCCCCGGGCGTCGGTCGACTGCGTCAGATCGTCGTTGGTGTAGACCGAGCCCGTCGTGAGGTTGAGCTTGCCTGTGCCTGCGTCGACGACGTGGCTCGTCACGTTGCCGTGGCCGTCGTAGGCGAAGGTCTCGACGATGCCGCGGGGATCGGTCTGGGAGGTGACCTGGTCGTCGGTGTTGTAGGCGAAGGCGGTCACGAGGTTGTTGCCGGTTCCCGGCATCGCCACCGAGATCTGGGTCTGGCGGCCACGGGCGTCGTAGGTGTGGGTCGTGACGGTGCCCCGGGCGTCGGTCACGCTCGTGCTGCCGCCCGAGGCGCTCTGACTGCCGTAGGCGTAGGTCGTCACAGCACCCGTTGGATCGGTGACCGACTTGATCCGCCGCAGGCTCGTCCAGGCGATCGTGCTCGCCCTGCCCGAGGCGTCGGTGACGCTCGTGATCATGTGATCGGCGCCATAGGCGTAGTGGGTCACCGCACCCGCCGGATCGGTGAAGGTCAGGAGATTGCCGGCCGCGTCATAGGTGTAGCCGAGCGAGCGCGACAGCGGGATCGAGATCGAGCTGACCCGGCCGTTGGCGTCGTAGCCGAAGACGAAGTCCCGGTTCGCGGCGTCGGTGACCGTGTCGAGCCTGCCGCTGACATAGGTGAGGTTCGTCGCGTTGCCGTCGACGTCGGTGATCTGTATCAGCTTGCCGTTGGCATCGAAGCTCTTGGTCGTGTGGTCTCGGTAGGTGAGGGTCCACGTCCCCGTGGCGTTGTGGACAAGCGTCGTCTCCAGACCCGGCGGGGCGACGTAGTTGGAGCCCGAGACCGTGTAGTAGTCGCGGCGGCCATCGAAGTTCTCGACGGTCACCGAGCCCCCGGCGTTGACCTGGATGCCCATCGCATAGGGAAAGCTCCAGCCAAAGCCGAAGATGCCATCGCGGGTGTCGCCGCCGTTGTATGTCCGGGTCAGCGTCGTCGGCAGGCCGAGACCGCCGGAGGTGTAGTCGGACTCGGAGAGAACGAGGTTGCCCGAGGCGACGTTGACCAGGCCCGAGCCAAGCGAACCTGCGCCGTAGTTGACCGAGGGATCCATATACGGCGGGCAGAGGCCGGTAGTAGGTGCCCGTGGTGAGGTCGGCTTCGAAGATCTGGTCGGGGTAGGCGTCGGTGACGCCCGTGCCGTTGGCGGCCATCTGCCAGAGCGCCTGGACGTGGCCGGCCTCGTCGAGGAAGAGATAGGGATTGGTGGCCTGGACGCCGTGCCAGCCATCGCAGCCGATGCCCGGATCGCAGCCGAAGGTGGTGTCGCCCGACCAGGTCGAGCCGTCGGAGCTGCCGGTCTGGAGGCGGATGTAATGAGCCCACGGATACTCAAAGCGGGAGTAGGCGAGGTAGATCGTTCCCGAGGCTGCCTGCGAGAGGCTCATCTCGCCTGGATAGCGAGCTGCATACCAATCGTTGTGAGCCTGCGGCGCGCCCCAGTTCTGGAGGCTCGTGCCAACCACGGTGTACAGCGCCGGGAAGGCGTAGGGGTTGTAGGTGTAGCCGCCGCCGTCGAGGTAGGCGAGAAGCCAGGTGCCGTTGGCGAGATAGGCGATGTCGAAGAACGGGTACGTGTAGCTCTGGTTCGGCCCGACCATGTGACCGACGGTTGCGGCCGTCGTCCAGCTCGAGAGATCGGTGCTGGTGCGATAGCGAAGGTTGCCCGCCGTGTCGCTCCAGAAGAGATAGACCGTGCCCGAGACGACGATCGTCCGCAGCCAATACGTCGCGGGCGTGCCGGTGGTCAGCTGGGTCTCGGCGCTCCAGGAGGCGCCATTGGTCGTGGTCGTCCGGGCCATGACCTGGGCTGTCCCGCTGACGGTCTTGATGTAGAAGAGACCGAGCGTGGAGGTGCTGCCCGAGTCGATGCGGACCACGTCGGGATGGGTGACGGGGCCAGTGACGATGACGTTGCCCGACTGCCAGAACGGATCGAGCGCGGTCCCGGGGTTGAGCTGCTGGTACAGGTTGTTGGTGCTATCAGTGAAGAAGAGCAGCGAGCCTCCGGTGTTGAGTCGGACCGTCGCCGGGTCCCGTGGGTCGTCGCCGAGCTTGGGGTTCTTGTGGCGTACGTCGCGGGCCTTCCCGAGGTCGCTGTTCGCCCAGGCCGCGAGGGTTGCCTGCTCCGAGAGGCCGGCGGTGTTCGGGATGGCAGGTACCGGATCGGCGACGAGATCGCTTCGCGCGGCCACCTTGGCGGTGGCAGGTGGCGTGGTCGGCGGAGCCGGAGGGATCACGCCCGCCGGAGTCGGCGGAGTCGGGTCCGTCGGCTTGGCCGCCTGTACAACGCCAGCGCTCATCGTGCTCAGCACGATTGCCGCGCTCGACACCAACAGCGCGAATCTCGAGGCCTGCCTCATTTCGCCACCTCCGTCGTCCCTATCCCCTGGGGACGGTCACGCTCCACGCCGTGTGGAGCTCCATGGGGCAAGCGCGACCCTCTCGGCCGGACCCCACGTCAAGTAAGACTTGACCACCCTATCCGGGCAGGCGAAGACGGCGAAACTGGAAAGATGGCGTATGCGAAAGTCCCGGGTCACCGGTACCCGAGAGATGGATGTACCGGACGGGTAGCAGGGCGATGACCGAGCCGCACCCGCTACTCGCTCCCGAGGAAGCTCACACCGCTGGCTGCTCGAGGGGTGCCGCTGGTCGCCTCGCGTTGACCGCGGACGAAGTCGATGACCTGCTGCTCGGTCGCGGTAGCCAGGTCCAAGCCAGCGCCGCGGAACCAGCTGACCGCTCGAGCCAGAGCGCGGAGGCGGTCGTATTCCGGTGCCGGGATGACCGCGACGGCCAGATGACCTCTCGCGACGATTGTTCGAACTCGGCCTTGCGCCACCTCACCGACTAGCGTCGCGAAAGCGGCCCGGGCATCGGATACGCCGATCGTCCGGAGCGGCGAGAGGATCGCCCGCGGCTCCGACGTGAGCCTTCGGATGGTGGCGAGATCGGGCGGGCGCAGCGACGCGAGGTCGGCGAGCTCGGAGGGGTCGGCGACAGCTTCGGGGTAAACGTTGAGCGCGTGGAGCGTCGCGAGCGAGTCCTCGATCTTGCGCCAGCGCTCGGCTTCCTCGTGGCTGATCATGACCGCGAGGGGCTGTCCGTCCTTGAGACAGACGACTGGCCTACCCGCCTCCACTCGTCTCGACGACGGCCCGAAGGTTGGCGCGCAGCTCGCGCATCCCCATGGCCTCGAGAACGGCCACCAATGGTCACGACGTCTCCTTCTACGATCTGTCTACGGCCTCACCGTACTCCCGTTCGGCCTGCCGGGCAAGGCATTTTGTGCACGAGATTGCAGCGATAACCCGTACAGTGGGACACAGTACACGATATTGTACACAATCCCTTGCGGTCCAGCCGATGAGGGCGTAGGGTCAGACCGTTCTCGCTCCGCCTCCTGAGCTCGGCCCCAGGCGCGGCTAAGCAGGAGGCGAGGCGAGGACCAAAACAGCGGCTCGGCGATCGAGCGAGCGCTCGGCTGACCCAGCAGGGCAGGAGCGCGGACTCGATGCGGTCGAGCCAAGAACGCGGCAGATGCCGCGGAAGGTACAGGAAGCATCTGGAGATGGACGAGGCAGAACGGGCCAGTCGGGCCCTTCGCGGCAGGATCGGTGCACACCGACTCCACGCGACCCACGACCCTCGCGAGACGACCAAGGCCGCCAGGCTCGCCTTCTGGTCGTCGTTCGAGCGAGAGGTCGATCCCGACGGTCTGCTCGAACCCGAAGAGCGCGCTCGACGTGCGGCGCACGCCCGAGCCGCCCACTTCGCCCGCCTCGCCTATCTTGTCCGCCCGGGCGCGAGCAGCGCGTGCGCGACGACCTCGCACCTGGCCGGACGACCTGCTAGCTCGATCCCGAGGATGCGTCCCATCCCAACCGATAGCACCACGACCTACCGCTCGGCCACCCAGAGGCCGAGCGGGCTTCAGCTTGCCTGCCGCCGAGCGGCCGCGAGCAGCCCCGAAATCCTGGCGCCGGACGCTGCATCGGACTGTCGTTGGACGGTGTCGACCCGCGACAACCCAATGTCGCGATTTCACGCTCAATTCGTCGGCGGAACGGACGCAACTTCCATGAGCAACCGTCCTTCGACTCCAGCTCATGTCGCACGTACCCACATCGACATCAGCCTTCTCCAACTCTCCGATCGCGCCTGCCTTCGACTCCTCGAACACACGCGCGTCGCCACTGCCACCCAGCTCGCATACCTCATCTATCCATCCCTGCGCACTGCTCTCCGACGAACACGCAAGCTCTATCTCCAATCACCTGCTCACACGAGAATCCCTCCCAGCCGAACGCGGTGGAATCCCTCTCGCCTATCGCCTCTCCGAAGCCGGTCGTCGTCGCCTTCACCTCAACGCCTACCGATCGCCCGGCCTCGTCACGCTCCGCCACGCACTCGACGGCGTCGAGTTCGTCGCGTCGCTCGTCGCCTACGATCCCGGGCTCGTCCAGCTCTGGCTGGCCGAGTCGCACATCCCCGACTTCGCCGACGACGTCCACCCCGACCAGCTCGTCGTCATCGATACCGGCGAGGCCTCCGCGCTCCTCCTCGTCGAAGTCGACGAGTCGACCGAACGGCCGCCGGTCATCCGTGAGCGGCTCGAGGCCTACGCCAAGCTCTTCGAAGACCGACTCACCGGCTGGCATCTGCTCTGGGTCGTCAACAGCCCCGAACGGCTGGCGCGCCTGCGCCAGATCGCCGGACCGACGAAGACGCCGACGCTCGCCGGGCCGCTGTTGGGGCGTGTCGATCGGCGACGTCTCCAACCTCGGCGCCGAGGCCGAAGTTGTCGCCGTCGTCGGGAATGCCGGCCTCGGCAGCTTCGGGCGCTCGCGACCGACCCGAAGGCCCGCCTCAGCAGCGCATCCCGTCGGTTCGCACGCCTGGATACGGCTCCTGGCCAACGGCGGGCAGGAAGCCCTGATCGGGCCGTGGCTTGGCGTTGAGCGAAAGCCAGCGGCGGCCCCAGAAGCATCTCAGATGGCCTCTGGCGTCACACCCGGCAGCGACACAGGTCTCGCCCTGTCTCAGACCCTCCTGTGCACGCCAGAGCCGAGGTGGCGCCAACGGTCGTGGTGCGAGATCGACGCCGACATCGAGATCATGCGCCCGAGTGAGCTTGTTGCTCTGGCTCTCGACTCGACCGCGCCGCCACGGCGGGCCAATAGGGCGATCGAGCTCATGGTGGAGCGCGAGAACTGGTACGACCTGCTCGACGTGTTCACGGAACTCTGTAGGTCACCGGATCCCCACCGCAGGCTCGAAGGCGTCGCGCTCATCCGTCGACTTCGCGGCTCGGCGAATGCGTGGCTTCGCCACCAGGCGCGGACACTCCTTCTTGAGCTCGATCGACGGAAGCAACGAGCGCGCCGTCGTCGATGCCGCGCTCGCGGCGCTCGAATTCCTGGGCGGCGACGGAGGCGAGAACGAGGGCCGAAATCACAGAAATCACAAGATCTGTGATTTCGACCGTGGACTTGGCTGCCGCTTCATCTCGTCGGGGGTGACGTTGGACGTCATCAAGGGGCACGCGCCCGCGAGAGTGGTAGTCCTGATTCTCTAGAGCCGGTCCATAGGCGAGAGCTTGCGATGAGCGGCCCTAGCCCGCTCATCGGCGGCGGAGGCGGCATAGCGCCCCACCATTGATCTGCTACGCCACCCGGCCAGGCGCATCAGGTCGGTTTCGTTGCCGCCTTCCGCGAGCCAGCTGTGGGCGAAGCCATGTCGAAGCTGATGTGGGTGGACCTTGATCCCCGCGATCGCCGCCCGAGCCGACACGACCTGATAGATGCCATCGCCACCCATCGCGCCGGCGTGGCCCAACCAGAACTCCGAGAGCGCAGCCGATCGGTGCTTGGCCCTGGCCCGGAGGTATCGATCGAGGATCAGGGCAGTCTTTCTGCCGAAGGGAACGATCCGCTCTCGTCGGCCCTTCCCCGTAACCCGCGCAACGTTGAGCTCGAGATCGACATCCTCGACCCGAAGACCGGCGCACTCGGCACGACGAATGCCCGTGTCAATGAAGAGGGCCATGATGGCCATGTCTCTGCGGTCGGAGAACGTCGTACCGGCGCAGGCCTTCAGCAGCTTCTCGAGGTCACCCTGGGACAACACGGCAACGGGCTGCTCGGGAACGATCGGTCTTCCGATGTGGGCCATCGGTGACGAAGTGATCTCACCTTCCTCGAGCAGGAACTTCCAGAACTGCTGCAAAGCCCGGAAGGTCTGAGACACAGTCGCCGGCGCCTGTCCGCGGTCGCGAAGGGCCACCAGGAAGGCCTCGACGTGCTCCCGCCGGATCGAACCCGGATCTGTTGGCATGCCTTGACCGACCAGGAAGGCGCCGAGGCCGTCGACTGCCCCGACGTAGATCTTCTCGGTCTTTGGAGAGCGATTTGAGGCGCGAAGCGAGCGCCTGAAGGACTCGCGGAGGGCCGAATACGCGCCTCCGGCCTGAACGCCCGGACGTCCTGTTAGCATGTCGTGAAGTATAGCAGCAGGGCTGTCATCGGCCGAGACGACAGGCGGCGTGTCGTCTCACGCACGGAGTAAGGTTTGGCGCCCCCGCCGGGACTCGAACCCGGGACCTTCCGCTTAGAAGGCGGCCGCTCTGTCCACTGAGCTACGGGGACACCTCGTGGCTTGCGCCGCGCGTAGCGTAAACCTGCCGGACCCCGGAGGCCAACCGGCGCGACCGCGGCCCCAGGCCCAACCGGCGAGCGACTCTCGTCGTCGGGGGGCCGCCGGTGCTAGACTCCGATCCGCTTTCCGTTGCCGGATGTCGCGCGCCCCTGGAGGTCGGTCTTTCGTGGCTTCCCTTTCGCTCGACTTCGATCGGGCCGAACCGCCGGCACCGGCCACCGATGCACCACTGCCGCGCCCGCGACTCCAGGCGCCGCCCGCGGTCAGCCAGCTCGCGCTCCAGCTGCCGAGTGAGATCCCGACGCCTCGAGATCGAGCCCGAATGGAAGAGCCAGCAGCGGCTCTGGGGCCACAGCTTCCACCCGATGTGCTCGTATCTGGCGAGCTTCCCGGCAGGACTCGCCCACGCGTTCATCGCCCGGTACACGCGGCCCGGCGACGTGGTCCTGGACCCGTTCAGCGGCCGCGGAACCACGCCTCTCCAGGCGTGCGCCGAAGGCCGGATCGGTGTCGGCAACGATCTCAACCCCTTCGCCCATCTCCTGACCGCCGCCAAGGTGGACCCGCCGACGCGAGCCGACATCAAGACCCGCCTTGCCGCGCTCCGCCTGGCGTGGGCTGGAGCGGCCGGCGAATGGGATCGGCTCGCCGATGCCGCCGTCGCGGACCCGGGTTCCGGCTCGGTCGCCATCCCGGCACCTGGCACAAGGCTGCATACCGTCGGTCACTCGGGCATGCCCTCGCTTCGGCCGGATGCTCCCCTGCCCGTCGAAGTCGCGCTCGCCTTCCATCCTCGAACGCTCGCCCAGCTCCTCTACCTGCGGGCGAGCCTCGATGCCGACGATCGAACCGACCGCTTCCTCCTCGCGACGCTGACCGGCATCCTCCACGGCAAGAGCGGCAGCTACCTTTCGGCGGTCATGCCGAACACGTTCAGCATGGCCCCGCGGTATGTGCGCGATTTCGTCTCGCGGACGAGCTTCCAATCGCCCGAGCGCGACGCCTTCGCTCTTCTCGACGACAAGGTCCGGCGTCTTTACCGCCAGCCGCTGCCCGCGACCCGGGGCATCGCCCTGCTCGGCGACGCGCGGGACGCGGGCGTCCGATTCCGCGAATCGCTGCGAGCCCGCGGCCTGCCGGATAGGGCCCGGCTCGTCGTCACTTCCCCACCCTATCTGCGGGTGGTCAAGTACGGCTACTACAACTGGCTGCGGCTGTGGCTGCTGGGCTACGACGCGTCCGCGATCGACGATCTGCTCGACGACGCCCATCACCGCGACGCGTACCTGGTGTTCATGCGCGAAGTGCTGCGCGGCCTCCGAACCGCCCTGGCGGACGACGCGGTGCTGGCCATCGTGATCGGCGACGTGGAGCTGGACCGGGGCAGGCCCGCCAATGGCGGCATCGGCCTCGCCGAGTCGGTCTGGGAGCTGGCCGCGGCGCCGGAGGGCTATCGTCTCGCCGGCGTGGCCACCGACGACATCGCCGCGGGCCGGAAGATGACAAAGCTCTGGGGCGACGAGGCCGGCCAGGCCACGAAGCTCGAGCGGATCCTGCTGCTCTCCACGAGCGAAGGAGGCCGCCGCCGGGCGATCAACGGCGCGACCCTGCCGATCGATTGGGATTGGCCGCCGCGAACCCCGCGCAGGCTGTAGTCCGCCGCAATCCGCCGTAGTCCGCTGTAGTTCGTGCTCGACGACGCCTGCCCCGGCTCCGAGCGTTCTCTCGACGCCGACCATACAATCCGCCCATGAAGCCGATGTACGACCCGAGCGATCTGGCGGCGATGGATCCCCTCGTCCTCATGAAGAACCTGGACCACATCAGGATGTCCAGCCGGCGCCTGAGCTACATCCTCCAGAAGCAGGTCCATCTGTATACGCCCCAGGCCAACGAGTTGCGCGAGCAGATCGACGGCTACGTCGAGGCCGAGCGGCAGATCGAAGGCGAGATGGCCCGCCGGCAGATCCGCGCCTGACCGCACCCGGGCCAGGCCCGGCTGGGCCGACTCCGGCAAGCGGGCCGGCCATGCCGATCGATCCCCCGGGCAAATGGAAAGGCCCTCCGAGTTGGAGGGCCTTTCGCTTGTTTGGAGCGGGTGACGCCCCGCGACTGGTGCGTGCTGCCGCACCGTCAGCGGGCCGCTCCCACGAAGACGGCGACGCGCCTCGTGTCCTCGGACGCCTCCTCCGGGCGGTCCGTCCGACTGGGAATTGGCGACATGACCCCTACCAACACTCGACCCCGCTTCTCCGCTTCCCCGCGTGCGACTTCAGCGACGAGGGCGGCGAGTCGTGGCATCTCGGCCAGGCCGAAAGCGATGCCATGCTCCGCGAGATCGCCGAAACCCCAGCCGTGATACAGACCCCTGCTCGCGACGTGACACATCTCGTCGTAGAGCTCGGGCCAACCCACTCGCTTGCGCCGGTGACAGAACTTCACGAAGTCGAGAGCGGCGTCGTTGCTGCTGGGATCCTCGTGCTGCGTGCGGGAATCCATCGATCCACTCTCTCCTGTGACGGCCAGCCGATTCCCACTCCCCAGAGACGGACCGCAGCTTTGGGGTCCTGGAGGGTCTTCGGTCCCTGTCGGTTGTTCTCCTCCCCGGCAGGTGCGATGCATCCTAGGGGGCTCGTCCGCGGCAGGGAAGGGACTTCTCCACCAACTGTTCCACCAACTTTTCCACAGAACAAGCGTTCGGTGAAAGTCTGTTCGATGGGGCGAAGGAAGCCGGTACGAGAGTTCAATAGCACTGCCGAATTCGTATGCCCCTACACATTCCGGGTGATCGCGGGTCGCTCAGCGGCCAAACGAAAAGGGCGGAAGCTCTCGCCTCCGCCCTCCTCCGAATTGTCGAGCTAGTTGTCGTGGATGACGACCGTGTCGGCGATCATGTCGTGCCAACCGCGCTTGCGCGGCTCGAACGCCACCCAGATGAACCCCAGGTCGAAGAAGAAGCTGCTGAGGAAGAAACCGAGGTAGCGCAGAACAGCCTGCGAGCCGCTGATCGGGCCACCATCTACCGCCCTGACGACCCTGAGATGCAGAACCATCTGGCCAACGGTCTGCGCCCTTCTTCCACCACATGATTGGCAGATAAGATGGCCCAGCCGATGATCGTGAAGATCAGCAACCAGATGATAAATGTGTCGATGATCATGGCGAGCAACCTGATCCAGAAGCCCGCGAAACGTGGCGCCGCGTAGGCAGGAGCGTAGGCGCCAGGACCATAGCCCGGAGGTGGCGGATAGGCGCCTGGATAGCCGGGCTGAGGGAATCCTGGCTGCGGCGGGTAGCCACCGGCCTGAGGCGGGTAGCCGGGTGGCGGATACGCGCCCGGCTGGGGCGCGTAAGGCTGCGGGGGAAAGCCCGGCTGGGCCGGATAGTCGGGCTGGGGCGGATACCCGGCCGGCGGCGGGTACGCGCCGGGCTGGCCAGGCTGCGCTGGCTGATCGGCCATCTAGTCTTCTCCGTGACGGGTTGCCCAGGGTCGTGGGCTTGGTTCCATCCTAACAATCGGCGATGGGGTCCGGGCTTCCGCCGTGCGTCAGCGAGACCCCCGACTTTCGACCCCGTGCAAATGAAACGCCCCCGGTGCGGTCCGGGGGCGAAGGAGTGGCTTGGTACCGCGTATCGGAGTCGAACCGATGATCTCAGCCTTGAGAGGGCCGTGTCCTAGGCCACTAGACGAACGCGGCAAGGGGCTCCCGCCCTGCGGCGGGCCGGCCGGGATAATACCAGAGTCGCGTATCCGACGGCGTCGTTGAGCGACCCGGCGAGCCACGACCAGAGACCCGCGGCCGGCGCCGCATTGATGTGGCGCCGAGGGGCGCGGCTCGGTGCGGATCCCCGCCCGTGGCGGAGGCCAGTCCCGTTTTCTCGCTGTCGTGAACACAGCGTGCACCGCTACGTCTCGCACGACCGCTAGAGTGGCCGCGCGCCGGCTCCAGCGGTCAGAACACCCGGAGATGAGCCCGTTTCCGCCCTGGAGTGGCCGAATTTGCCCATTGATCGTGGCCCTGGAACCCTCGGCGCCAGCCGGATGCCTTTCCACGGTAGATCCCGTTCACAAGAGAGGGAAACCGCGCGGGTTGGTCTGACCCGCTTCCCGGACGGGATGACCGCTCCCCATCGATCGAGCGCACGCCGATCGAACACCCGAAGGCGGAGACGCGGCGGCCGAACGCTCTTGCGGTTGGCGACAACGCGGCGATGGGCCCGCATCAACCCGCCACGCGGCCAGTCGCGGTTCAGGCGGGTTCAGCGCAAGGCGGAGCGGAGCACCGGAGCGAGCGCACTCGAACGTGCGTGAGCGAGGAGCGCAGGCGACAACGCGGCGATGGGCCCTCAGCAACCCGCCACGCGGCCGGTCGCGGTTCAGGCGGGTTCAGCGCAAGGCGGAGCGGAGCACCGGAGCGAGCGCACTCGAACGTGCGTGAGCGAGGAGCGCAGGCGACAACGCGGCGATGGGCCCGCATCAACCCGCCACGCGGCTAGTCGCGGTTCAGGCGGGTTCAGCGCAAGGCGGAGCGGAGCACCGGAGCGAGCGCACTCGAACGTGCGTGAGCGAGGAGCGCAGGCGACAACGCGGCGATGGGCCCGCATCAACCCGCCACGCGGCTAGTCGCGGTTCAGGCGGGTTCAGCGCAAGGCGGAGCGGAGCACCGGAGCGAGCGCACTCGAACGTGCGTGAGCGAGGAGCGCAGGCGACAACGCGGCGATGGGCCCGCATCAACCGCGACTAAAGCCGGTGGGACTCCAGGAAGGCCCGGACGCCGTCGGCAACCTGCTGATAGCTCGTCTCGCCGATCACCAGCCCGTAGTGGGAGTGGGCGCCGAACGGCTCGTAGATCCCGCCGATCCAGTCGGCAAGCCGCTCGGCTCCCGTGGCTGCCGACGTGCCGTCGAGGCCCGCGCCGACGACCAGGATCGGGATCCCGCTCAGATGAGCCCGCTCCACGGCAATGCCTTCGAGGATTTCGCGTTTGGCCTGGCCGGATTCGTGAGGCTTCTGACCGAACATGTGCTGGAGGCGGATGACGTCGGGAAGCGTCAGATCGCGATTGTCGCGAAGCAGCTTCTCGGGCAGCGTTTCCCAGCCGATGTGGTCGCGGCCGTAGACGTCGGGGATCTCCCGAAGCTCGTGCGGACGAGCGGGGGCTCGGAGGTCGCGTGGCAGCTCGCTGTCGAGCAGGACTACCGCCCCGACCGACTGCCTCTCGGCCGCCTTGAGCGCGAGCAGGCCACCCATCCCGTGGCCCACGACGACGCAGCTGAAGCCGAGCTTGTTCATGACCGCGAGGACGTCGTCGAGATAGTCCTCGAAGCCGGTCGTGGACATGTCCGCGCCTGCGGACCAGTAGTGGTTCCGCAGGTTCAGGGCGTGGCCCTCCCAGCCGCGACTGGCGAAGTAAGAGAGATACCGCTCCCAGATCCAGGACCCTGTCAGCTCGCCGTGGATGAAGAGCAGCGGCCGGCGTCGCGACCGCCGTTCGGGCAGCCACGACTCCACGTACAGTCCGCGCTCTGGTATCTCGATCTCGTCTTTTCGGATGGGCCGGCCGTTGGGCCCGACCGGATGCGGCCGGGCCACATGGAGATCGTCGTAGGTGTTGTCGCTCATCTGCGGTTCCTCGTGCCCGTTTGCCGGGCCAAGCACGGCCTGATCACCACTCATGGGGGTTCATGACGAGCCCGCTGAGCGCCTTTGGATAGAAGTAGGTCGATTTCTGAGGCATGACGTCGCCCTCGGCCGCGACCGCCGAGATCTCGGCGACCGGCGTCGGGTCGAGCAGGAACGCCGCGTCGGCCCGGTCGTGGGAGGCGTCCACCCAGTCGAGGGCCTCGGTCACGGATTTGGTGTATGCGAGCCGTCCGGCCGCGATGCCCTGGACGTCGATGCCGCACAACCTCTCGAGGGCCACCTGAAGCAGCGTCACGTCCAGGCGGCGCAGGGCCGCTCCGCCGTCCTTGATCGAAGACGCGAATGCGTCGACTCGAGCCTTGAGGAGCGCCCCTCCCTGCCGCGTCCATAGCCCGAACCGGCCCTGGCCTCCGGATGCGGTCTCGACCGACCCGAACGCGGCCTCGAGCTCCGCTCGACCGGAGACGGGCTCGACGTCGAAGAGCCATTGGGCGTGGTCGAGAAGGTCGTGGACGCCGTGCTCGCCAAGGTCGCGCACGACTCGATGCGTCGGCAGAACCGTGAGCTTCTGCCTGGCCGATTCGAGGAAGAGCATCATCACGTAGTCCGCCGCCGGATCCGTCTCGCCGGTCTTGTTGGCCCGCCGCTCGTCGCGATAGCGGAGGGCCGTCTCGTAGCGATGGTGGCCGTCGGCGATCGTGATCGGCCGGCGGCCCGCGGCGTGAATGAGCAGCTTGACGAATTCCGCGTCCGGGCCGTCCTCGGCCACGACCCACAGCCTGTGGCGCACGCCGTCGTCGTCGACCACGTCCACTTCGGGGACACGAGCCGCGATCGCGGCCATCGCCTGCTCGGAGCGACCGCTCGCGTCGCCGTACAGACCGACCACCGGACTCGTGTTCATCCCCGTGGCCCGGAGAAGCTTGAAACGATCTTCCTTGGGGGCGGAGAGCGTTCGTTCGTGAGGCATGACTCCGGATCCGGGAACGAGGTCCTCCAGCCGGAGTCGCGCGAGGAAGCCGCGCTGGGTCCGGGATCGGGTGCCGCCCGGAACGCGGTACGTCTGCTCGTACAGATAGATGCTGGCCGCGGTCTCCTTGCGGAGAATGCCGTCCACGCGCCACGAAGCCAGCGTCCGCGAGACGCGCCGGTATTTGTCGTCGGGCTCTTCGCCGGCCTGGATCTCGGGCAGGTCAACCCGGACCGCGTTCTGCGGATGGCGGGCCAGGAGAGCCTGGCTGCAACTCGGGCCCGATGACGTCGTAGGGCGGGCAGACGACGCGGCTCATGTCGCCGACCCTGGCCGGGTCGAAGCGAAGGGCACGAAAGGCTCGAACTTGTGGCAATTGGCGCTCCTCGAGA
Organism: uncultured Chloroflexia bacterium; assembly: GCA_963816135.1. Taxonomy (GTDB): domain Bacteria; phylum Chloroflexota; class Limnocylindria; order Limnocylindrales; family CSP1-4; genus Fen-1039. The sequence goes on along the minus strand of CAWFJD010000015.1, from coordinate 183,952 downwards.
CGGCCGATCCGCGGCCAGCGGCGAGTATCGAAGCGGGGTCGAGACCGCGCCCGAACCGGCCGGGATCCGGCTCACGCGTGATCCTAGTCAGGACTGCATGAAAAAGCGAATTCCGCATATCAATTGGCGGAGCGGCGAACGGCCGGCCGACGGCAGACCGACCCTGCGCGACCCGCCGAGCAGATTTCGGCGCAGGCTGTTACTTTTCTGTCATGGATCAGGAAACTGAACGCGCGGCGCTGCGTTCCGCCACACAGACGCAGGCCCGCCACCTGACAGCCATCGCCCCCCAATCCGCTTCCGACGCCGCCCTCCGCTACCCGCCGCACGGGTTCGAGCACGGCACGGACGCCCAGATGATCGAGCGGCGCGTCCGCACCGCCGCTCCGCTGGTGAGCCCGTCGCCAGGCCCCGGCGCCTCGTCCGCGCTCCGGCGCGAAGTCCTCTACTCCCTCCGAACCGGCGGCCCCGCCTCGCCGGACCAGATCGCCCAGGACGTCGGCGCGAGCCGAACCGGCGTCCTCCAGCAGCTTCGAACCCTCGAGACCGCCGGGCTGGTCACCCGCAGCCTGAACCGCCACGGCGTCGGCCGGCCGCGCCACGTCTACGACCTGACCGCGGCCGCGCAGGAGCTCTTCCCGGCCAACTACGGGGCCCTGGCCCAGTCGTTCCTGGCGGCGATCCGCCAGATCGGCGGCGACGAGCTGATCAGGAACGTCTTCGAAGCGCGGCGCGAGCTGCTCAAGGCCCGCATCGGCAAGCGGCTCGCAGGAGAAGCTGCCGTCGTCGGCGCCACGCTCTGGGAGCGGACTCGCGAAGTGGCGAGCTACCAGGACGAGACGGGCTACCTGGGTCGAGCCAGCCGCGACCCGGACGGCACGATCCGCCTCTCCGAGCACAACTGCGCCATTTCCGGCGTCTCGGGCCCGTATCCGATCGCCTGCGACGAGGAGCTGCAGCTCTTTGGCGAGGTCCTCGGCGCCACGTCACGCGCGAGTGCCACATCGCCTCGGGCGGGCGAAGCTGCACGTATCGAGTGGAGCCCGGGGACAAGTAGGCGGCCGCGCGCGGCGCGGGGCCACGTGGGGCGCGGGCCACCGCTGTCGCCGCGCCGGCCGATTTGCATGGGGCGGCAGTAACAGACCTACATCTACTCCGATCCTGCCCTCGCATGCACAGAACGTAGGCGTGTTCAGTTTGCTGCCGTCAGGCGCACAGCTATGGCGCGCCGCCATCCACTCCGTGCCGTCGGGCGGCAAGAACGCGGGGCTGCACCCAACTGAGTCGAATTGTTGCCGTCCCACGGCAACCGAACCCCGAGCCACTCGAACGACGCCCGCGGTACCCGGACCCGAACTGCCGCTCCGAACTCAGGCCTCTTCGCGCTCGACTTCTTCGCGCGTTGCCGGCTCGAGCACCGCTTCGGTGACATCCGACACGTGCGGCACGAACGAAGCCTGGAGCGACGTGGCCGCGGCCTGCATCTGCTCCTCGTAGCGAGAGGATCCCCAGCCGGCCGAGCGTGGAGAGCTCGTCGCGGATGTAGGTTCGGAGCATCTCCGGGCCATCGGTGCTGATCGCGAACCGGACCTGGTGGCGGCGGAACTGGTCGAAGATCCAGCGGAACTCCTCCCAACCGGACACGACGCCGGTCTGCAGGTTCGAGGTGGGGCAGACCTCCAGGACGATGCCTCGCTCGTGGAGCATGGCCATCGTTCGGGGATCGTAGGCGCTCTTGACGCCGTGGCCGATTCGATCGGGCTCCAGCCTCTCGATGACCTCGGCAACCTCCTCGACCGGTCCGGCCTCGCCGGCGTGGACCGTTATCCCGAGGCCGAACTGCCGGGCCCGCCGGAAGATTCGGCCGTAGTCGCCCCAGTGGAAGCTGTCGACGATCGGCCCGGCGATGTCGATGCCGACGACGCCGCGATCGCGCTACGCGATCGCCTTCTCGACGATGATCTCGTTCAACTCATAGCTGAACGCGCGGTCCAGGCAGAAGATCAGGCCCGGCCGGATCGGGTATTCGAGGACGGCCCGGTCCATGCCCCGGAGCGCCGCCGCGATGATGTGGTCCAGGTCCTGCTCGCCGCCGCGGTTCCGCTTCATCGGATTGAAGCGGAGTTCCATCGTGGTGACGTTGTTCTTGCGGTAGGCGCCGCCGACGACCTCGTAGACCGAGCGCTCGACCGCCAGCGGCGAGGACTGGATCAGCTCCGTCCAGTGGAACAACTCAAGGTAGCCGTCGAACGAGTGGCCGTGCCTGAGAGAGGCGGTGATGATGTCGCGGAACTCCCAGTAGTCCTTCGTCGGCAGCTTGATGCCCTGGGAGTGGGCGATGCCCCACATGATCGACGGCGTCACGGCGCCGCCGAGGTGGCAGTGGAGCTCGGCGAGCGGCATGCGGCGCGGCAGCTGGCGGGTCATTGATAGAGAGAATAGCGGGGCGGTCGCAACAAGGCGCAAATCGACCGCCAAGGTTCGGTTGCCTTCGCAACCTTCATCCGTGCGTGGCCGGCCCGAAAAACCAGGCCTGATGCAACCTGTCCGCAACCATTCGTGTACGTACTTGCCTTGCGCAAGCTCACTCATGAGGCTACATTCGCCAGCACCGATAACCCGAGGCGCGTCGCGGGAGGAAGGCGCGCACCGCCGGGGATCCCAGGAGGACTTGGAGGAGTACCTGATGATTCCATCTCGATTCCGCGTGATCGGCCTGGTTGCGGCCGCCGCGGTTCTGGCCGCGGCCTGCACATCGACGGCGGCATCGCCAACGCCCGGCGCCGACGCCCACCCCAGTGGCGGCCACTCCGACGCCTGTGGCTACGCCGACGCCGGCCGCTGCGAGCGCGTCCGTCGCGGCCACGCCGGCCCCCATTCCGACGGTTCCCGCGACCCAGCTCATCAAGGCCGGCACGCTGACCGTCTGCTCGGACACCTCGTACCCGCCGCAAGAATCGCTCGACGCGAACCAGAAGCCCGTCGGCTCTGACATCGACCTGATCAATGAGATCGGCAAGCGCCTTGGCCTGACAGTCGTCGTGAAGACCACCAACTTCAACGCGATCATCCCGGCCCTGACCGGCGGCACCTGCGACGTCATCGTCTCCGCGCAGACGATCACCGCCGACCGCCAGAAGCAGGTCGACATGATCCCCTACTTCGCGGCCGGCCAGTCGTTCGTCGTCCTGAAGGGCAACCCCGACAACATCAAGACCGTCGACGACCTGTGCGGCAAGGCCGTCGCGGCCGAAGACGGCACCGTCGAGGCCATGCACATCAACGGCACCGGCGACTACAAGCCCGCCGACGGCCTGAGCCAGCAGTGCGTCGCCAAGGGCCTGAAGGCCGATCACCCTCAAGACCTTCACCGCCGACACTCAGGCTCTTGCTCGCCCTCCAGGCCGGCACGGTCGCCGCTCACTTCACCGACGAGCCGGTCGCCGGCTATGAAGTCGTCAACGGACAGGGCAACTTCGAGTCGTCTCCGGGATCACGCTCGAGCGCGGCCCCGAAGGCATCAGCGTCGCCAAGAACAACACCGGCCTCCGCGACTGCGGTCCGAGCGGCCCTCGACGCGATGATCGCCGACGGCACCTACCTGCAGATCCTGACCAAGTGGGGCGTCCAGTCCGGCGCGGTCACCAGCACGGCCCCGGTCTCCTAGCCCGGCCCGCGGCTAGGACGACCGCCCGATGGCTAGTTCCATCCGCTCATCCGGAATCCGGCGAGCCTGGCTCGCCGGATTCCTTGCACTTCTTGCACTCTCAGTAGTCGCGTGCAGCGAGCCAGAGCAGAGGGGCGTCCTACCACTTCCAGTGGGACATCACCTTCACATCGATCTTCCAGCCCGAATGGCACAATCATCAACGGCCTGTGGCTGACGATCGGCATCTCGATCGTCGCCCAGATCCTGGGCGTCGTCCTCGGCATCATCGCCGCGCTCGGCAGGATGTCGCGTGTATGGCCGTTCCGGCTCGTCGCCAATTTCTACATCTGGTTCTTCCGCGGAACCCCGCTGATCGTCCAGCTCACGTTCCTCTTCTACGGGCTCTTGATCAGCAGGATCATCGCCTGGCCGACAGTCGAACTTGGCCCGTTCGTCATCGCCACGGAAGTCTTCGCTGGGCACCCTCATCCTCGGCATCAACGAAGGCGCCTACATGGCGGAGATCGTTCGTGCCGGCATCCTGGCGGTCGATCCCGGCCAGACCGAGGCCGCCAAGTCGCTCGGCATGACCTACCGGCTCACGATGAGCCGGATCGTTCTTCCCCAGGCGGCGCGGGTGATCATTCCGCCGCTCGGCAACGAGTTCAACAACATGATCAAGAACACGTCGCTGCTTGTACGTGCTAGCGGTCTTCGAGCTCTACACGACCTTCGAGAGCTACTCGACGACCTCGTTCCACTACTTCGAGTACTTCGTCGCGTGCTGCGTCTGGTATCTGCTGCTGACGACGATCTGGGGCTTCGTCCAGGGCGGATCGAGCGGCGGTTCTCCCGCGGAACCGCCGACGTCCGATGCCGGCGGGCCGAACCTCCGGGACCGCCTCTTCGGCGTCCGCGCGGACCGGGACCGGTGACGCTGACGCGATCGGAGGCCATTGATGACCGCCAACGTCATCTCACACGACCTCCTCGGGCGCCATCGGCGGCGTGCCGCGGCCGGAGGCGGACGTCGTCGTCGACGCCCGCGACGTCAACAAGTGGTTCGGCCGGCTGCACGTCCTCAAGGACGTCTGCCTCCAGGTCAAGCGCCAGGAGACCGTCGTCATCATCGGGCCGTCCGGTTCGGGCAAGACGACCTTCATCCGCTGCGTCAACCACCTCGAGAAGATCCAGAGCGGCCGCATCTTCGTCAACGGCCATCTGATCGGCTATCGAGAAGCCGGTGGCGGCAAGAAGCTGGTCGAGGACAAAGAGAAGAACATCGCCAGGCAGCGCCAGGAGATCGGCATGGTCTTCCAGCGCTTCAACCTGTTCCCGCACATGACCGCCCTCGAGAACATCATCGAGGCGCCGATCCATGTGCGGGGCATGGACCGCGACGAGGCCATGGCCATCGGCCGGGCGCTGCTGGAGCGCGTCGGTCTGGCGGCCAAGGAGAAGGTCTACCCGAACCAGCTCTCCGGCGGCCAGCAACAGCGCATCGCGATCGCCCGGGCGCTGGCGATGAAGCCGGCGCTGATGCTCTTCGACGAACCGACTTCCGCGCTCGACCCCGAGATGATCGGCGAGGTTCTCGAGGTCATGAAGGAGCTGGCCCGCGAAGGCATGACGATGATCGTGGTCAGCCACGAGATGGGCTTCGCCCGCGAAGTGGCCAACCGCGTCGTCATGATGGACGACGGCGTGGTCGTCGAAGAAGGCACGCCGGACCAGGTCTTCAGCGCGTCCGACTCAGGAGCGCACCAAGACGTTCCTCTCGAAGATCCTGTAGTCGCCGGCGCCTCGGCGCCATGCGATGAAGGGCCGGCGCCTCGGCCCGGCAAAGCTCAGCTCAACTCAGGGAAGCCGGCCCAGCATCGTCTGGGCCGCCGCCTGCAGGGCCGCGGCATTCGGGGTCGCGTGGCCGAGGGCAAGGTTGCTGAAGCCGTAGAAGACCGTGCCCTTGAGCCCGTAGATCGCGCTCGCGTTCACCGTGGCTCCCGAATACGTCACGCTCCCAGTGAGATACGCGGCTCCATCCCCGAGGTTCGGCAGTTCGACGAACGTGACTCCCTTCGGGGCGAGCTTGGTGACGTCTGCCTCCGCCTGGGCCTTACCCGCCTGGGCGGTCGCCGCGTCGGGTGCCTGACCGACGATGACCATGAAGACGTTGACCGTCTGCCCTCCATAGGTACAGACCTTGCCGTTGCCTGACGTCGTGGACTCGACACCGGGTCCAAAAGTCGCTCCCGCGATCTGAGAGGCTTCCTGGGCGGTGATGAGCTTGCAGGGGTCGAGCGCCGTCGGGACCGCAGTCGCCAGAGAGGGCTCAGGCGTCTGAGCGGCCGCCGGCGTGTCGGTCGCTGCCGGCGTCGGAGTGGCTACCGGGGTTATCACCGGGGCCGGTGTGATGGCGGGCACGGGTGTCGCTGCGGGTGTGGCCGTCGCGCCGGCAACCGAAGTCGAGCTACACGCCGAAACAACGAGGGCCATGACCGCAATAGCCGCAAAACCTCGGACGCGGAAAGGCACGCCCGACCATGCCCGAGACAAAACGAAGGAATTGACCGATCGCCTCATGCGACCTTCTCCTTGAGCCTGGCGCAGCCTCTCGCAAGCCGGGGACGGCATCGCCAATGCGCATCCTCGCCGGACCGGATCGGCTTGCCCGCTGCCGACTCGTGTGGTGGATCGACCGTTCTTGAGGGTGGGCCAAGAGGTCAGATGGCTCCGGCGAGGCCGGGGAAGTCGGCCGGGCGGCGGGGCCGCGGAGGCGAGGCCGGGGCGGCGGGGCCGCGGAGGCGAGGCCGGGGCGGCGGGGCCGCGGAGGGTCACTCGCGCCAGGCCGGATCCGCGAGGACACGCTCAAGGAGATTGGCCTTTCGATCCGGGGCGAGCCAGCTCGACTCCACCCCGTTCTGTATCAAGCCGCGCACTCCGTCACGAGTGAAACCGAGCCGCTCCACCAACGCCTCGTACTCGCCCGCAAGCGAGAGGCCGAACATCGCCGGATCGTCCGTGGCGACGCTTACGAGCATGCCCGCGTCCACGAACCGGCGGATCGGGTGCTCTTCGCAGCGACGCCACCGCGCCCGTGGCCACGTTGGAGCCGGGGCACGACGTGACGGGGATGCGCCGCTCCGCCAGGTAGCGCATCAACTCCGGCGACTCCACCGCCCGCGTCCCGTGGTCGATACGGTCCACGCGCAGCACGCGGATCGCGCCCCAGACGCTCTCCGGTCCCGGCCACCTCGCCGGCGTGGGCCGTCGTCCGCAACCCCAGACCGCGGGCCCGCTCGTAGACCGGCGCGAATGGCTCCGGCGGAAAGGACTGCTCGGAGCCGCCGATCCCGATGCCCACGATCCCGGCCTCGGCGGCCACTTCAGCCGCGGCCTCGAGCGTCTTCATCCCCTTCTCCGGGCCGGTGTCGCGGACCAGATCCGTGATCAGGGCCACCTCCACGCCGGGCACCGTATCCAGACCTCGCCGCAGAGCCAGCGAGACCTCCTGGACCGACAGCCGCCCGGGCGGCAGGTCGCTCGGCGAGTAGAACGCCTCCGCGTAAAGAACGTGCTGGCGAGCCAGCTCATCGGCGACTGCGGACGCGATCAGCGTGAAGTCGTCTGCCTCTCGAAGGAATCCCTGCTTCCAGACCCAGCGATCGATGAAGTCCGGGAAATCGCGGTACGACGAACTGGGCCGGCAGCGCCGCCAGAGATGCCACGCGCGGATCGCCGCCGTACTTGCAGATCAGCTCCCAGAGCGCGGCGTGCGGGATCGCGCCTTCGAGGTGGAGGTGCAACTCGACCTTCGGGATGCGCTCGAGCCAGTCGCGCAGTGACGGATCGGCCGCCAGGTTCGTCATGACCACGAAGTCTAGGCGCTGGACCGCCTCAAGCGTTCGGCCGGTAGATCAGTCGTCCGCTCGGCATCGATCGCCGGCTGCCGGCTCGGTCGGTCGGTGGCCTGATTGTCCTCTGCGCGCTCCTCGCGCTCCTCGATCTGTCCGGCCCCACCGGCCGCTCGAGCCGCGGCCCGCAGACCTGCCCGAGCATCCGCATCCGGAACCTGGTTCCGGGCGTGATAGCTCGACCGGACCAGCGGCCCCGACTCGACGTGCTTGAAGCCGAGCGCCAGCGCTTCGTCGCGCATCTCCGCGAACTCGTCGGGGTGGTAGTAGCGCTCGACGGCGAGGTGCGCAGGCGACGGTCGCAGGTACTGGCCCAGCGTGAGGATGTCGCAGTCGACCGCCCGCAGGTCGACGAACGTCTGGTGGAGCTCGGCCCGCGTCTCGCCGAGACCGACCATGATCGACGACTTCGTGTGGACCGCCGCGGGCCGCCCGTCCAGGCCCGAGCCCCAACTCCGCGGCAAGTGCCTTCGCCCGGGTCAGCACGCCGAGAGAGCGGTCGTATCGAGCCCGCTTGCGGACCGGCTTCTGAAGCCTCGCGACCGTCTCGACGTTGTGGTTCAGGATGTCCGGCCCGGCGGCCATGACCGTTCGGAGCGGCTCGTCCTCGCCGTTGAAGTCGGGGATCAGGACCTCGACGCCCATGCCGGGGCAGGCCTTGCGCAACCGGCGGATCGTGTCGGCGAAGACGCTCGCCCCGCCGTCGGCGAGGTCGTCGCGGGCGACGCTCGTGACCACGACGTGGTCCAGATCGAGCTTGGCGATCGCCTCCGCGACGCGGCGCGGCTCATCGAGATCGTGGACCGTGGGCTTGCCGGTCTTGATGGCGCAGAACCCGCAAGCCCGCGTGCAGGTGTCGCCCAGGATCATGACCGTGGCGGTTCGCTGGTCCCAGCACTCGCCCATGTTCGGGCAATGCGCTTCCTCGCAGACCGTGTGCAGGCTCAACCCGTGGAGCAGCCGCCGGACGTCCTGGTAGGTCTCGCCGGAAGGGATTCGGGCCTTGATCCAGTCGGGATGTCGCTTGCAGCGCGTTCGAACCGTCGACCGCCTGCTCGAAGGTGCCGCCACCCATCGCGATCGAGGGCAAGGCGCGCGCAGCCGGCGTTGGCTCGGTGGATTCGGTCATTCGGGCTTCCGTTTCGGTCGGTTCGAAGTCGCTGTCAGGTTGCTGGTCTAGTAGATGGGCATGTCCGGCCCGACCGCGTCGAGCCAGCAGATGACGTCCTTCACGAACCGGCCCACCTGGGCGCCGTCCGTGGCACGGTGATCGTACCCGGCCACGAGATTCATCATCGACCGGATGGCGATGACGTCGCCGTCTGGCGTCTCGCGGACGATCGGCCGCTTGGTGACCGCTTCGGTGGTCAGGATGCAGACCTCGGGGACGTTGAGGATCGGCACGGTCAGCTGCGAGCCGAACCAGCCGGTGTTGTCGACGGTGAAGGTGCCGCCCTGGAGATCGTCGAGGCGCAGCCGATTGGATCGGGCCCGCACCGAGAGATCCTGGATGGCGCGGTTGATGCCGTTGATCGAGAGCTGGTCCGCGTCGTGGATTACGGGCACGATCAGCCCGTTCTCCACGGCGATCGCGACGCCGATGTTGATGCGCCGCTTGCGAAGGAGGCCCTCTTCCGTGTAGTGGGCGTTGATGTCCGGGCTGCTGTGGAGCGCCTCCACCACGGCCTTGATCACGAACGGCAGGTAGCTCAGGCCGACACTCTCGCGGGCCTTGTACTGGGCGCCCTGTGCTTCTCGGAGCTTGGCGACGCCGGTCACGTCGACTTCGAAGGTGCTGTACGCGACCGGGACGGCGGCCGCTTTGGTCATCTGATTGGCGATGCCGCGGCGCATCTGGTTGAGCGGGATCAGGATCTCGTCCTGGCCCGGCTCCCATTGGGCGGAAGTAGTGGCGGCGGGGACGGCCGTCGCGGCGGCGGGGGCCGGCGGGGCGAGGCGCGGCCGGTGCCGGGCTTGACGCCGGTGCGGGAGCCGGCGCCTGTGCCTGGGGAACGGACGAAGAGACGGCGGGCTCGGCTGCCCTGGCAGCCGGGGCGCCCGCAGCGCCGGCTCCACGCGCCGTGGCGCCGCCGGCGGACTTCGACTCCTCGACGAAGCGCATGACGTCTTCGCGGGTTATGCGTCCGCCGTGACCCGTGCCGGGAATCTGATCCGCGGTGAGACCGTTCTCGCGCATGAGCATTCGGACGGCCGGCGTCATCCGGGCGTTGGGATCGGCGTGGCTCCCGTCGGGGGCCTGGGCGGCAGTGGCCGGGGCATTGGCACTCGCGGCCTGGCTCGACGCGCCGTTCGGCGTAGCCTGGGTCGAGTTCTCCATGACCGGAACCATCGGCCGCGGTTCCGGCTCGGACTCCTCTTCGGGAGCCGCGGCCCGGAGGAGCTCTTTCGGTGCGGCTTTGTCCGTGGCCGCCGGGTCCGGCCCCGTGTCCGCGTCGGTGCCCGGGGCCGCGATGATCGCGATCTCGGCGTCGTGCGGGACCGTCGCCCCTTCCTCGACGAGGATCTTCTCGAGGATGCCCTCGAACGGCGAGGGAACCTCGGCGTTGACCTTGTCTGTGATGACCTCGAGGAGCGGCTCATCCTTGGCGACGTGATCGCCAGGCTGCTTGAGCCACTTGCCAATCGTGCCTTCAGCCACACTCTCGCCGAGTTGCGGCATCACCACTTTGGCCACCGGTCGATCCTCCTCGTCGGATGCCCGAATACGCTCAATTGCGCGCGCAACCAGGCGGCCACGCGCCCGTAGTCTGGCTCAAACGGAACGGGTAGGCAGCCGCATTGCCGGAACGGCCCACCCTGTGGGCGGTCCCTGGCGAGTCGGGGCTCCGGGAGTGGCCGTGCGCCAGGCGTGGTCGGTCCGCGGGGAGTGCCGGTCCCCTGCCCCGTTTCCACTCGATGCCGGCCAGGACAGCAAAAAGTGGAGCCGCGATCCCGGCTGAGCCTTCGCTGACAGGCGAATCGTGGAGCAAGAGGTCAGATGAGCGTCGGAGCCGGGTCCCGAGGAGCCCGGAGCAAGAGGTCAGGTGAGCGTCGGAGCCGGGTCCCGAGGAGCCCGGCCGGCGCATCGTCGTCACCGGCGGCCAGGTTTCAGTTTCCTGCTGTCTACGCCGTCATCGAGCGGAAACCAGCAGTGCGGGAACCGTGGCGTCCGGAACCGAACCCCGGCACGCGAGACCCGTGGCGCCAGCTACGCGTTGATCTGCCGGCCCGCGACCGCCATCGCGGCTTCGCCGAGTACCTCGGCGAGCGTCGGATGCGGATGCGTGGCCGAGCCGATCTCCCAGGCCGTGGCCTCGAGCGTCATGCCGAGGGCGGCCTCGGCAATCAGGTCCGTCACCGACGGCCCGAACATGTGCACGCCCAGCACCTCGTCGGTTTCCGCGTCTGCGATCACCTTGGTGAAACCCTCGGTCTCGCCCACGATTACCGCCTTGGCGTCCGCGGCGAAATTGAAGACGCCCTTCCGGACCGCGATCCCCTTCTCGCGGCATTGCTGCTCGGTGAGCCCGATCGAGGCGACCTGTGGATGCGTGTACGTGGCGCGCGGCTGATGGTCGTAGTCGATGGCCTCGGGGCCCTCGCCCGCGATCTCGTGGACCGCGGTGATGCCTTCGTGGGCGGCCACGTGGGCGAGCATCAGCCCGCCGATGACGTCGCCGATCGCGTAGACGTGTTCCTGAGCCGTCCGCATCCAGCCGTCGACCTTGATGAAACCCCGGTCGAGCTGGACGGCCGTGGTTTCGAGGCCCAGATCCTCCGTGTTTGGTGCGCGGCCGGTAGCGACGAGCAGCTGATCGACATTGAGCTGCTCCTGGGCGCCGCCCTCCGGACCGACGGCAAAGCTCACGCCGGCGTCACTCACTTTGACCGCGTTCGTGTCGAAGCGAGCGCGTGTCACGACCTTGATCCCCCGGCGCGCGAAGCTCCGCTGCAGGGCCGCGCTGACATCCGCGTCTTCGAGCGGGACCACCGCCGGCAGGTATTCCAGGAGCGTCACCGCGACGCCCAGGTCGTGGTACATCGAGGCGAACTCGGAGCCGACCGCCCCCGCGCCCACGATGGCGATGCTGGAGGGCAGGTCGGCCTTGGTCGTGACGTCGTCGGAGGTGATGATCCGGCGGCCATCCGGGACGAGTCCGGGAAGACTCTTGACCCGGCTGCCCGTAGCCACGATCACATCGCGAGCGGTCACGATGCGCTCCCCTCCTCCGCCGGACGCTCCGTCTTCGCCATTGAGGGTGATTCGGACGGTCGTTGGGCCTTCCAGCCTGGCTCGGCCGGCCAGCCAGGTGACCTTGTTCTTGTCCACGAGCCCGCGCAGCCCCGTCCACATGCGCTTTACGACCTGATCGCGCCGGGCGGCCATCGCCGCGTAGTCGAAGGCCGGCTTGCCCTCGACGAGGATTCCGAAATCCTTGGCCTTCTTCACGCGACCGAAGAATTCGGCCGACTCGAGGAGCGCTTTGGTGGGAATGCAGCCGACGTGGAGGCAGGTCCCGCCGATCTTGCCCTGGTCGACCAGCGCAACGCGCATCCCGAGTTGGGACGCTCGGAAGGCGGCCGTGTAGCCGCCGGTGCCGGCGCCAAGAACGATCAGATCGAATTCGGGACCTGAGCCTTGTGAGGCCATGGCTTGACGCTCTCCTCCGGGGCTTGGATGTGGCTCGAAGATCGTAGGCGTAGCCTCGCGCGGCAGCAACCGAACCGGGTAGGCCCGGCATCCCCCGCAACACGCCCGTGTCCGACCTCGGCCGCGCCGGGACACGAAACGACCCCGGCGAGCCGGGGTCGTTGTCTACTGAGGGAGTGAAGAACTAGTTGCCGCGAACGCTCCGGAAGCAGTCGCTGCAGTAAACGGGCTTGCCGTTGGTGGGTCGGAACGGGACCTCCGTCGAACGGCCACACCGGCTGCACGTCGCGGGGAACAACTGCCGCGGTCCGCGATCGTAACTGCCGCCACCGAATCCGCCGGCATGACTTCCGCCTTCCGGCCGCGACGCCTTGCGTGCGTTCCGGCAGGGACCGCATCGCTTGGGGTCGGAGAAGCCCCTCTGGGCGTAAAAGTCCTGCTCGCTGGCCGTAAATACGAACTGCTGGCTGCAATCGGCGCAGACCAGAATCTTGTCCGTGTACACGAAGAACCCTTGAACTCCTCTCAGTAGCCGCGCCCTCCGTGTCCTCGCGGCTGCGCGTGAGAGGCCCGGTCGTCGTGCTACTTAGACACACGCCCACGGCCAGCCCGCGAGCATTGCGGCGGGATTGTACGACCGGCAATGCGAACTGCATAGGTGTTTGTGTGACGTATATATGGGCCCGGATCTTCTCGGAACGCCATTTCCGGTCAACGCGACGCCTCCGCCGCGTATGGCGCGGACACGCCGGTCATTGCAGAACGTAACCCACTTCGGTGTCCGATCGGGAGCCAGGCTCCCTCTCATCGGCGCCGGCCCTGTATGGCGGGCGGGCGCAAACGAGGCGCCCGATAGATAGGCGGCTTAATCGTTTCAGGTGTTCGACGGATCGACTTCGGTGAGCACGCAGAACCGCCTGGCATCAGGCCGGCCCCGGTTACCGATCAGATACGATCCGCTTCGGCCGGGATCCCGATCGGAGCGACGAGGACGCGGCCCGCGACCATGGCCCCACGTCGAGCGAGAAGACCCGTCTTGGGTCGGTGGAACGTGACCGTGACGTGGGCCCGGACCACCGGATCGGACAGATCGCCGCTCGTGAGGTCCACGGCGGTAGGCGTATCCACGGCGAGGATGGGACAGCCCGCCGCCCGTGCCCGACCGACGAGATCCACCGCGGCACGAATCGGGTCGCGAAGGGCGCCGGTGGTGCCCGTGCCGAGAAGCGCGTCCACGACGAGCCCCACCTTCTCCACACCCTGGCCGAGGATCAATACGTCACGCGCGACCGGTGTGTGGATTCGCTCCACTCCGCTCTCGTGCTCGAGTCGATCCCAGTTGCGCCCTGGATCCTTGCCCTACCGGTCGGTCATCGGTCGCCACCAGGACCGCAACCACCCGCGCCCCCTGCCGGGAGAGATACCGCGCCGCCACCAGTCCGTCGCCGCCGTTGTTGCCCGGGCCGCACAGGATCAGGATCGGGCCGCGATCCCATCGACCCGTCTGAACGGCCAGGGCTCGTGCCGCCGCGGCCACGGCGCAGCCCGCGTGCTCCATGAGCCGGACGCTCTCGACGCCCATTGCCTGAGCTCGGCGATCAGCGCCTCGCATCGCCTCGGCACCGATCGGGGCGGATGCCATGGATCGCGACCAGCGCGCCGCGAGCCCTTCGAGATCGAGCCCGAAAAGCTCCGGATCGTCGGCCGGCAGGGGCGGGTGGGCGAATCGGAGGTCGCCGTCGAATCGGAGGCTCGGCTCAGCTGGTCGCGGCCTGTCGACTCGGGCACTTGGTACTCCTACTCGGTTAGCCGGTGCTCTGAAGCCCGGCCGAGACGCCGTTGACGGTCAGCTGGACCAGGCGACGGTAGCGCTCCCGTTCGGGGTCGTCCGGTGGCAGCGATCGCAGTCGTGCCAGGAAGCGTACCTGGATGTGAGACAGAGGGTCGATGTACGGACGACGGAGCCGAATGGACCGCTGGGTCAACGGTTCGCCGGAAAGCAATTGCGTCCGGCCGGTGATGCGCAGAAGGGCCTCGATGGACCGCTCGTATTCGTCGAGAATTCGCTGCCAGAGCTTCGCGCCGTCCGATCCGGCGAGCGTGGCGTACAGGCCGGCGATCTGCGGTTCGGATCGATAAAGGATCAGCTCGGCGTTGTCGAGCGCGCTCGAGAGGAACGGCCAGTCGCGATACAGCTCGGAGATGGTCGCCAGCGATCCCGGCCCGTGAGCCTCCTCGTAACCGGCGAGCGCCGACCCGAGGCCGTACCAGGCCGGCAGTCCGATTCGCGCCTGCGCCCAGGAGAACACCCACGGAATGGCCCGAAGCGAATCGATGGCCGACGACGGGGCCGATGACGGGGCGGCCGAAACGCCCGAGGTAGCCGAAGCGCCGGCGTCGGCCAACATGGCCGCGACGGAGCCGTCGCTCCGAGCCACCGCCTGGCTCCCCCGCCGGGCCGGCCTCGAGCCGAGAGCCATGTCCGAAAGCTCGGCGACCGGGGTGACGTCGCGGAAGAAGCGCTCGAAACCGGGCTCCTCGTAGACGAGCGATCGATAAGCCGCCCGTGCCCGCTCCGCCAGTTCGTCCATGACCGCGAAGCCGCGCCCGTCGGCCTCGGCGACGCACTCGTCGTGCTCGAGCGTGGACGCGATCAACACCGCACTGCCCACCAGGCCGAGGTGCCTCTGGGCGATGGCAAGGTTCGAGTAGTTGGCCGCCACGGTCTCGCCCTGCTCGGTCATCTTGAAGCGGCCGTCTATGGAGCCCGGGGCCTGGGCCAGGATGGCCCTGTTCGTCGGCCCGCCACCGCGGCCGATCGCACCGCCGCGGCCATGGAACAGGGTCAGCTCGACTCCATGCCGGCGGGCGACTTCCGCGAGTGCGGACTGGGCCCGGTACAGCATCCAGATCGCGGCCAGGAACCCGGATTCCTTGTTCGAGTCCGAGTAGCCGAGCATCACTTCCTGCCGGTTGCCGCGCTCGGCGAGATGGCGTCGATACCCTGGATCGGCGAGCAGCTCGTCGAGGAGCGCGGCCGCTCCGACCAACGCGTCGCTGGATTCGAGGAGCGGTACCACGTCCAGATTTGGCCGGCCCGGAGCGAGGCCCGCGGTGGCGGCGGCCGGTATGGACGGATCGGCCGCGGCATCGGCCAGCTCGAGCACGTTGAGGACGTCTTCGGCCGAGCGGGTGAAGCTGATCACGTAGCGGCGGCAGGATTCCTCACCGAAACGGCGTTGGATCGCCGCCGCGGCCCGGAACGTGGCGACCACCTCGGCCGCGGTCACGCCCGGGACCGGCTCCACGATTCCGAGCCCTTCCACGGACCGCCGTCCGCGCGCGCGACCCGGATCGCCTCGAGCGCCCCGGAGTGGACCGCGGAGTGCTGGCGCAGTTCGAGCGAGGCGAGATGGAAGCCGAACGTCTCGACCTGCCAGCGGAAGTCCTGGACCTCGCCGCAAGCGACCCGGAGCAATCCGTCGGAGGTCAGGCATCGCTGGAGTTCGGCTATCTCGGCCAGGAGCTGTTCGGGACTCAGGTATCGGCCGGTAACCGGCCCCGATTCCTCGGTCAGATAGGACCTCGTTCGCCGCAGACGCTCGGCTATGGCTCCGAACCGCCGCCGGTAGGGCTCTTCCGCGTACCGGCGGGCGAGGTCGCGCATCACTTCCGGCAGCTCCTCGGCATCGCGTGCCAGCCGGGTCTCGAGTGCCGGATCGATACGTTCTCGTGGCACGTGGACGGCGATCGTGGCCACCAGACGAGTGGCGACGGCCTCGTAGCCACGAAGCACGTGATCCGCGTGGACACGAGGGACCTGGCGCGTCAGGTCCGCCGTCACGTTCGGATTGCCGTCTCTGTCTCCGCCGATCCAGGAGCCCCAGCGAAAGAAGGCCGGAATTCGAGTCCAGCCGGAACCCCCGGCGCCGGAGTCGCCGGCAGCCGAGTCGCCGGCGCTCAGAGTCGCCGCCGGACTCGGGCTCGCCGCCGGACTCAAGCCCTCGACCTCCTGTCCGGCTCGATCGAGGGCTCGGTCGAACAGCCGGTACACCCGCGGAACGACCCGGAAGAGCGTCTCGTCGAAGAACGCCATCGCGGTCCGGACCTCATCCATCGGACTCGGCGCGAGCTGCCGGACGGCCGCGGACCGCCACAGGATCGTGATCTCCTCTCGGAGCCGCCGGCGGATGTCCTCATCCTCGGCCGGGCCCAAGCGCGGATCGTCGAGCTGCTCCACGAGTCGGTAGCAGCGGCGCAGGGCCGTCAGGAGGGTTCGCCGCCGGGCCTCGGTCGGGTGGGCGGTCAGCACCGGTGAGATCCGAATCCGTGTCAGCAACTCTTCGATGCGAGGCCCCGTCCAGCCGCGTTCGATCAGCCACTCCATGGCCTCCGCGGGCATCCCTTCGGCGGGCGGGGCCACCTGGGCCTGCTCGCGACGGATTCGCCTCACAGACTCGCGCTCCTCGGCCAGGTTGACGAGCTGGAAGTAGAGGCTGAAGGCATTGGCGAGCGCTTCGGCCGCCCCGACGTTCGAGTGAGTCGAGCTCGGCCGCGAGGGCCTTCTCGGCCCCGGTATCGACCGCTCCCGGAAGGCGATGGAGCGGACGCGGCAGCGCTCGACGAGGTCGAGCAGATCGACGCCCTCTTGCTCGGCGATTACCTGACCGAGGAGCGAGCCGAGGAGCTTGACCTCGAACGAGAGCGGATCCGAGACCCGGCCGCTGCCGACGCCGCGCGGCTCGGCCAGGGTCGCGGCGTTCTCGGCGGTCTGGCCGGATCCCCCGGCAGGCAAGCCGGGTCGACCTCGACCCGGCTCCGCGATCCGTCGCCGATGCTCTCTGGTGGTCATGGGGCCGAGGATACAGCCGGCGGAGCGAGGCCTCTTCCGGAGCCGGCGAGGAGCGCCCCGCCTCGCATCCGGCGCACCTCCGCGCTAACATTCCGCGCCATGGCCACCGAAGCACCGACTCTCGCCGAAATCGCCGCCACCACCGACCCCATTGGCGCTCAGGGATCGCAGGAAGCGCCTGCCTCCCGCACGCCGGCCCAGCCGCTGACTGTCCTCTACGACGGCGAGTGCGGCGTCTGCCGCGAGACCATCGGCAAGCTGAGGCGCTGGGACCATGAGAACCGGCTCGAATTCGTCGCCCTCCAGAGCGCGGCCACGAGCGGGCGGCCCATCCTCGAGAAACTGGCCGCCGAGGGCCGACTCGAAGACGCGGTCCACGTCGTCGATGAGTCCACGGGGCGAGTCGTTGCCGGCGGCCACGCGGCACTCGCAATTCTCGATGCCCTGCCAGGCGGCTGGCTCCTGCGTCCCTGGGCAGTCATGCCGCAAACGGCCCTGGCCGCCGATGTTGTCTATCGAGTCGCCTCGCGTCATCGCGACCGCCTGGCCTGGTTGATGGGACTTCGCGACGACGTCCACTGCCCCATCGACGCACGCCACGGCGCGCCAGACTCCCGCGAAAGCATCGACTAGGTCGCGACGCCTCTCTGGCGTCCTGCCCGTTCGAGGAGGAGAAGCTGGGCCGTTTGGCGCATCGGCGAGGACATGCTGTCCTGGCGATCCAACGACAGGGCGCCTAGTCTTGGACCATGACCGGCGTCCCCTCTCATGCCACTCCCCTGCGTCTCGCCCAACCGGCAAGGATCGATCTCGCACGCGCCGCCCGCCTCCTGGAGGAAAACGCGGACAGGTGGCTCGGTACGCCGATGCCCGAGTCGCGATCCGGTAGCCGCAGGTTCCTGACGGACCTGAGCCTTCCCATCCGGGATCGCGCCCCAAGCCTGACATTCAAGAAAGCGGCGTTCGTGGACCTGGGGCCTGTCAAGAACTCGCAGAATCGGTGCGAATTGGAGATCGGCTGGCGATCCTCCACGCTCGCGCCCCTTTTCCCGGTCTTTGCCGGCAAACTCGTTCTCACGCCCGATAGCCTGTTGCTGGAGGGCTATTACGCGCCGCCAGGCGGCGAGATCGGCGCGGTGCTCGACAAAGCCTTCCTCAACATCGCCGCCCGCGGGACCGCGCGCTGGTTCCTGCTAAGAGCGGCCGATATCCTGGATCACACGGACGCCAGACCCGGCACCTGATTCGCGTGAATCGCCGCGGTACGCATGCGCCCGGCACCGCCGCTGCCCCCGCCCCATCGAGTAGGGCGCGACCCCACCAAACGTTGCAACTCGGGAATCTTGCGGTTTTGGTATTTGCTCTGTATGGAAACGCAACGACGCGCGGAGTACCGTGAAGCGGTTCCTCAATTCGCTCGCATGAACCGCTGCCCTTTGGAAAGGAGGTTCCGGTGCCTGAGCCGTCCGCCATCGAGGGGGTTCTGCGGTCACTGGTAGAAGCCATGGAGGCCCGTGAGGCCGCCGAGCCAGACCTGCCGGAGTGGGAGGCGAACGCACGCCTCCGCGCCGCAGAAGAGAAGCTGTTGAAGCTCTATCGTGAGAATGGCCGACTTCGATCCGCCCGGGTGGCGATCGACATCGAGGTCAATCAGCCGTCCGTCGAGCCGACCGCCGTCGAGGTCGCGTAGCCGCGAGACGGGCGTCCCCGTCCATCGCAATCGCCGAATGAGTAGCTAGTTGATGCCGGCGCCATCGAGATCCCACCGATCTCGGGCGCCGGCCTTTTACTGGACAGCGCAGACTGCCAGAACGCTGCAGGCTGCGGCTCTCAACCGATACCTAGCACGGTTGGCCAAACCAGCCAATGGAGCCTGCCGTGTTATCTAGGGCCAAGGAAAAGCCCGACGTCGCCGCCGCACGAAAAGACCGGCGTCTTCGGGCGCTCTACCGCCGAGAACTTCAGAACAGCATCCACCTGTCCGCGATGGTCGTGGCCGGCGCGGCCGCGATCGCTGCCGCATGCTCGTTCCTCGACAGCGTCGAGATAGGGCTGCTGTCTCTCCTGGTAACCGGGCCGGTCATTCTCGTGAGTCTGATCGTCGCTCGGATCGTCCGTCATCGAGGGCGCCATCGCGTCGTCGAGCTGGGCATCATCGTCTTCCTTCTGCCGGTCATCGCCGCATCGGCCGCGGTGCTCCGGGCGGCTCCGTCCGCGCCGATAGCGCTCGGAGGCATCGGCCTGATCCCCCTGGCCTTCGCGGTGTTCATTCCGCTGGGCCGGCGGCCGCACCTCGTCGGGCTGGCCATGACGAACATCATCTATGCCGCGACCACCGTCGCCCTGCTCGTGCCGGCCAGCCCATTCCACGCTTCGGATGCGGAGCCGCCCAATGGCTCTCGTGTCCGCGGCCTTCCTGGGAACCGTCATCAGCGTGATCGCCAACGAGATCGAACTTCGACGGCATGGCCAGACCGACGCCCAGCTTCTGGCGGTGCGGCGCCTGTACGGCCGAATGAAGGAGCACGAGGTAGATCTCCGACGGCAGGACGACTTCCTGTTCATGCAGCAGGAAACGCTCGTGGTCCAGCAGGCCGAGTTGCTCCGGCTCAACGAAGAGCTCGAGACGATCGCCAGGCTGGATGCCCTGACCGGACTGGGCAACCGGTTGCGGCTGAACGAGGATCTGGCCCAACTCGCAGGGCGAATCGAACGCAATGGCGGAACGGCCGGCATCCTCCTCATGGACCTCGACCGCTTCAAGAGACTCAACGACACGGCCGGCCACCTCGCCGGCGACGCGGCGCTCAGGGGAGTGTCCGACGTGCTCCGCAGAACCAGCCGCGTTGGCGACGGTTTGTATCGCTACGGCGGCGAGGAGTTCCTGGTGATCCTCCACGACTGCGACGAAACGGTCCTCCGCTCCGCCGGCCAGAGATATGTGACGGCGATCGAAGCCGCGGGCATGAACCATCCCGACAATCCGCCGTATGGCGTGGTGACCGCCAGCGCCGGAGCCGTCGCGCTCTCGCAGACCAACTGCGTCGACATCGACGTGGCGCTCCACGAGGCCGATGAAGCGCTGTACATAGCCAAGGCGCGGGGCCGCAACAGGCTCGAGATCCAGACCTACCCCCGACAGTCGGCCTTCAGGATCGATCAGCAGCGCGCGGCGAGCTAGCACCGCGCCGGCCCAGGGCAGACCCGGAGTCCCGGCTCAGCCTCCCGAATTTCCCATCCCCAGAGGCACGTCGAAGGACGCCAACTTCTGGCCCTGGAGCATCCAGAGGCGCTCGCCCGAAGCGAACAGCATGCCCGCGTCGTCGGACGATGGCGGCACGTCGAGCTTGTAGGACGGCCCGTAGGGCGTACCCGCGTTCGCCTCCAGGCGCTGGATCACCCCGCCCGGCGAATAGGTCCAGAACTCGCCGTCGAGCACCAGGACCTTCTCGGAGTATCGCCTGCTCACGAGCTGGGACTGATCGCCGTTGATCAGGTACACCGACGTGGGACTGGCCGACACGCCGTCAAAGCCGGACATCATCCAGCAGGAAGGACCGACCAGGATCGGTCCGTAGGTAGCCTCGAGCGGCAAGATGGTGGTGAGAGCGAGCGCTTCGCCGGTAGCCATGTCAATCCCGGTCAGGATGACATCGCTCGTCTGGATGTCGACCGACCAGAGGCCCGCGCAACCGACTCGGGGCTCCGCGGCGATCGGCCAGGGTGTCGTGAGCGTAGATGCCCCGGCCCTGGCGTCGAGCCTTTCGAGCTTGCCCTTGCTCGCGAGCCACAGGCCGCCGTCGGCGAGGCCGACGAGATAGGTTGCCGGGTACGTCTTCTGGATCTTGCCCGTGCCCACGTTCAGCCGGTACGTGACAGCCTGATCCCAGCACATCGGCCCGCACTGTTTGTATGAGTTGGGCCAGGACGAGATCCAGAGGCTGCCCGCGGCCGCGATCGTCCTCCTCACCGACGTGAAGGCTTCCCCACCGAAGACCGTGCCGACCGCGCCCGTCAGCGGATCGACGGCGATTCCACCTCCCTGACCCGCGAGGAACATGACGCTGCCGTCGAGAGTCGGCGATTGGGCTCGGTCCGGGACGTAAACGGATACCGGCAGGTCTATCAGGACCGTGACGTGCCCCGTCTGCCCGACGACTCCCGTCGTTGGAGCCGGAGTGGGTTCAGGCGTGGCCGTCGGCGCGGTGCGGGACGGCGTCGGGGTCGGGGCCGGGCCCGCGGACAGCATTCCGGCCACCAGGAGGGCGACCGCGGCAATCCCGACGATCGATGCGGCGGCGGCGTTCGCCACGAACCTGGAGCTGTGGCCGCCGCCGCGTCGGCTCCGAGTCGCGTTCTCGCGCCGGTAGTCGAGGTACATGTCGTCGCGGGATTCGCTGCCGCTGGCACGTCGCCGGAGCGTGGTGTCCGATCGGGGCGATCGCGACGGACGACTCGCCGCCTCCATGCCGTATCGGTCCCAATCGCTCTTGGGGCGAGATGCGTCGGGAGAGACCGTCTCGACGGTATCCCCGTGCGCTGGTGCTACGGGTCGTTCGACACCCGCGTCGACTCCGTCGGACTCGGCTCTTCCCTCTGGATCCGGTGTGCTCACCGACTGACCTCCAAGCCCCAACTGGCGTCCCGCAAGAGCGAAGCAGGTTTCGATCGGGCCTGAGAGCTCACCCCTCGGGCCTCAATCGACTCCAGGTCGAACAGCATCGCACGACACCGCCGGCTTTGCCACTCGCCGGAACCGGCTTCCGCCGACCCGGCCTGTGGCGGCCGTCGATAGGAGACCGGAACCGCCTGAGGGTGCAGCTAGAGCGGAAGGATGAACGCCACGATGCCGACGACGATTCCAATGGCCAGGCTGGCCAGCCCGATCTGGAGGGCACGGGCGCGGTCCCGACCCCGATCTTCCGCCGTCGCCACCTGATCCACGGTCCCGACCTCACCGAAGTTGTAGACGCCCCGAGAGCCGAAGTTGGCGCAGAAGTGGAAACGGGCCTGGAGATAGCCCGAGGCGGAGGCGGCCGCGGTGAGCACGAGAACGAGCCGCGTCCAGGCGGGCGCGTGCACCACGACGAGGGCTACCAGGATCACCACGGTGGCGAGGAGCAGGACATGACCGAAGCGACGGCGCTGCGCGATCTCGGCCGGGCCGATGTTGCAGACGCCCGCTCGGTATTCGCCCGAGTCGACGATCGTGGGTGGCGTAAGTGGCGAGACCGATCTTGCTGTCACAGTTGCATCCTCAATCAAATGATGCTTCGAGTACGCCTCAGGACTCCTTTCGGTTTGCGGGGTAGCGCCAGGCGGCACCGGTGCCCGAGTTCTTTTGCCGGTCCGTGGCCGTACCAACGGGGTAGACTGGGCCGCGCTCGTCGCGCCCATGATTAGGCGCATGACAGTGATCCCGTTCCCGCGCCGGAGGACCGACTTGGTCTTCAATCGCAAGCAGCCGAAAACCGAGGAAGAGCGCAGCGACGTCCAGTCCGCGCTCGTGGAGATGCTGCTCGATGCGGACGAACTCGGGCGCAAGCAATTGCTCCTGATGGCCCTCCAGACAGGAGAGCTGAAGAAGAGCGAGGCCGCGGAACTCTTGCGCCTGGTCGAGCGACTCGAGCAGATATCGGGCGGACGCTGACCTCTAGCTCGCGGCTCCCGCGCCCCGGCGTCAAGCCTGCTGGGTGAACCGACCGATCAGGTTGCGGACCGACACAGGTATCCAGCGGCGCGCGGGTGACTTCGTCTCCACCCCGTCCACCGAGTTCATCAGTTGCTGGCCAAGGTTGTCGAGATCCGCGACGACCTTCGACGTTGGCGAGACTTCGACCGCCGCCCGCCCCTGATCGGCGGCCTTGACGAAGAGCATCCCCGCGGACCGGACGCGGGCCAGCGTCGGGATCTGCACGACTCGTTCCACGTCGCCGGATGAAACCCCGCTCTTGGCCCGGTTGATGATGATCGACATCCGGTCGCGGATCCCAAGGTCGTCCGCCACTTCGCGGAACTGGACGGCGGCGCGGATGCAGGGCACGTCCGGGGTCACGGGAACCAGGATCCGATCCGCGAGCGCAAACAGGTTCTGGTTGAGCGGCCCGTAGTCCGGGTGCATGTCGAGGATGATCCAGTCGTAGGACTTGCGGGCGTCCGCCACTGCCGATGCCACGCGGATCGGTTCGAGGATCTCCGTATGCAGGGGTGAGGCGGAAAGCGCCAGGACCGAGACGCCGGAGCTATGAACCGCGGCGATCTGGGCGAGCGCTTCCGTGCTGCCGCCGGTCGCCGCCTGCTCGTTCCACGCTTGAGACAGTGTCCGGAGCCGCTCCATACCGAGCGACGAGGCGATGTGGCCGGTGATCGTGTCGCAGTCTACGAGGAGGACCCGCTGGCCCTTCCGAAGCTGGAGAACCGCACCGAGGTTGATCGAGATCGTGGTCTTGCCGACGCCGCCCTTGGGATTGAAGACGATGACGATGCGGCCGCTCCCGGGACCCTCGCTCGCGTCCGCCGCGGCCCCGATGTCCGAGGTCGATTCGCTCTCCGCGGGGCGGACGGCGTTCGCCACGGGCGCGGCTCCGGGCACGAAGTTCTGTGGCGCGAGCGCCGGGTTGTCCGTGGCACTCACGGGCGCGGCCTCGGCCCGGATCAGGATCGCTTCGATCCGCCAGCGCAGCGACTCCGCCGAATATGGACGCTGGAAGTACTCGTCCTGGACCTGGCTGGAACCGAGCCCGATCCGTCCGAACGACCGTGGCGGCATCAGCAGCAGCGCGGGAATTTCCCGGCCGAACTCATGAAGCTCGGCGTACATTTCCAGGGCGCCGTCGAAGTCGTTCTCGACGTCAAGAATGGCCAGGCCGACGTCCGCGCGGCTCGTCAGCACCCGCTCGAGCTCCGCGGCGGAGGCGACCGGCAGGGCTTCGTACCCGGCCTCGACCAGATGGCGCTGGACGGCATCGAATTCGGCGCGCGGAAGCGCTATTGCTACTGCCGGACGAGGCACTCCAGGCGACCCTCGCTGAAACCGCGAACGCGGTTCTGCGAGTCTACCCGAAAGCAAACACGCGAGACCCGGCCCACCCTCACCGGCAGCCAATCGAGGACCGAGAAGTGCCACCCTCAGCCACGGACCCCGCGGATGCGACCCGATCTCCACGGGCCGTCGTTGCCGGCCACATCTGCCTGGACCTGATCCCGGGGCTGGGCAGCCGAGAGCTGGCGGTCCGACCCGGCGACCTGCGGATCGTCGAGCCGATGACGATCGCCACCGGCGGCTCCGTGTCGAACACGGGAATTGCCCTGCATCGGCTGGGTGTTCGGACACTCCTCGTCGCCCTCATCGGCGACGACCCGCTGGGCGGGGTGCTTCGCGCGGCGCTCGAGCGCGAATCGCCGGGCCTGGCGAGTGGAATGGTGATTCGCGAGGGGGCCCAGACCTCCTACAGCGTGATCCTGACCTCGCCCGAAACCGATCGGATCGTCCTCCACTTCCCGGGCGCCAACGACGATTTCCGCGCCCGCGACCTGGAGTCCCAAGCCCTGGACGGCGCCGAGATCCTTCACGTCGGCTATCCGCCGCTGATGCGGAGCCTTTGCCAGGACGACGGGGCCGAATTGGAGGCGATCCTCGCCGCTGCCCGAACTGCCGGCCTCGCGACCTCGGTGGACATGGCAGAGCCCGACGAACGAGTCGGCGAGGTCAACTGGCGCCGCCTGCTCGATCGGGTCCTGCCGGTCACGGACGTCTTCCTGCCCAGCCTGGGCGAGCTCGAATCGATGCTCCACGCCGGGCCGCCCGAAGGCCATCCCGCGATCGAGCCGGCGGTTCCGGACGTGGCTGAGATCGGGAGCCTCGCCCGCGAATGCCTGAGACTCGGCTGCCCGATCTCCGGGGTGAAGGTTGGGCGGTTCGGGATCTATCTGCGAACCGCATCCTCGGATCGAATCGCGGACCTCGCGCTCCGCCTGCCCGGCCTCGACGTCGAAGCGTGGTCCGATCGCGAGCTCTGGTCCCCCATTTTCGAGGTGAACGTCCGGGGAACCACGGGCTCGGGCGACGCCACGATCGCCGGATTCCTGGCCGCCATCCTCGATCGGCGCAATCCAGACGCGGCCCTTGACTTCGCCTGCGCCGTCGGTTCGATGTCGGTGGAGGCCGACGACGCGGTCAGTGGCATCGCCGGCCGTGAGCAGGCCGAGGCCAGAGTCCGCTCCTCACTCCCCCGCCCCGCGCCCCCTCTGCCTTCGACATGGCGGCGATCGGGTGGCGTGGGTGGCGTACTGACCGGCCCGGACGACCGGAAGCCCGCCGTCCGCTAGGATCGCTCCACCAGCGTGCCGTACGACCACGGCATCTCGCCTCGAGGTTTCGTCGATGCCTGTCCTGGTCCACGATCTGACCTTCGAGCACCATCGCGAACCGCTCGGGATCGGGGAAGCTCGACCGCGGATCTCGTGGCGTGCCTCGCTGACGCCGCCAGCGTTGGCGGCACCGGCGCCGGCTCTTGGGGTCCCGGGCTGGCGGCAGCTCGCGTACGAAATCCAGGTTGACCCCGGGCCTTTGGGTCGGCCCCGCCCCGAGGAAGCCTGGAGCGGCGGCCGAGTCGAGTCGGACGAATCGGTGCTCGTCGCCTGGCCCGCGCCTCCGATCGGCTCCCGCGAACGACGCCGAGTGCGGGTCCGCGTCTGGGGCTCCGACGGTCCCGATCCGTCTGCCTGGAGCGAATGGGCGGCCGTGGAAGCGGGCTTGCTGCAGCCCGCGGATTGGTCAGCAACGCTCATCGGGCCGGATCGGGACGAACCCGAGCGAGCGGATCGACCCCCGATCGTCTTCGGGCAGGCTTTCGACGTGACGGGCGAGATCGAGTCGGCGCGAATGTACGTCACGGCCCACGGCGTCTATGTGGCCAGGCTCAACGACAATCGAGTGGGCGATCACGTGCTGGCTCCGGGCTGGACCAGCTACAAGAGCCGGCTGCGCTATCAGACTTTCGACGTGATGCCGCTGCTCCATCAGGGGGCGAATCGCGTTGAAGCCACTGTGGCCGAGGGCTGGTACGTGGGCCACCTCGGCTTCCACGGCGGTCGGAGCCGGATCTGGGGCGACGACGTCGCGCTTCTCGCGCAGATCGAAGTCCGATATGCCGACGGCCGCCTTCAGACGATCGCCACGGACGGGACATGGACGTGGTCCACCGGCCCGATCCTCGCCTCCGGCCTCTATGCCGGCGAGAGCGTCGATGCCCGGCGTATCCCGACCGATTGGGCGCAGGTTCGAATGCTCGGCCGCGAGCAAGCCCAGCTCGTCGCGCCAATGGGTCCGCCAATCCGGCGCACCCAGGAGATCGAGCCCGTCGCCATCTCCAGATCGCCGTCGGGCAAGACGATCGTCGACTTTGGGCAGAACCTCGTGGGCCGAGTGCGTATCGGCGTTCGAGGCGAAGCCGGCACCACGATCACGCTGCGCCACGCCGAGGTGCTCGAGGACGGAGAAGTGGCCACGCGGCCGCTTCGCGGGGCCGCGGCCGTGGACCGCTACACCCTGGCTGGGAGCGAGGCAGAAACCTGGGAGCCCGAGTTCACCTACCACGGCTTCCGGTACGTTGAGGTTACGGGTTGGCCGGCTCGGCCGGACGCGGCGGCCGGCCGCGCGGGCGACGCGGGCGTTACGGGCGTCGCGGGCGACTCACGGGTGGTGGGCCCCAACCCCGGCGACATCGTCGCCGTCGTCATCCACACGGACATGGCTCGGACCGGCTGGTTCGAGTGCTCGGAGCCGCTCCTCAACCGGCTTCACGAGAACGTCGTCTGGACGATGCGCGGCAACTTCATGGACGTTCCGACCGATTGCCCGCAACGCGATGAGCGGCTCGGCTGGGGCGGCGATCTGGCCGTGTTCGCCCCGACGGCCACGTTCCTGTATGACTGCTCGGGCATGCTCTCGAACTGGTTGCGCGACCTCGCGGCCGAGCAATCGACCTACGGCACGGTGCCGTTCTGGATCCCCTGGTTCCAGATCACGTTCCCCCTGACCGCGTCCTCGGTCTGGGGCGACGCCGCGGTGGTGGTGCCGTGGGTCCTGTACCGCCGTTTCGGCGACAAGGGAATCCTGCGAGCCCAGTACGAGAGCATGAAGGCCTGGGTGGATCAGGTGACGGCCCTGGCTGGCCCATCCCATCTGTGGCAGAGCGGACTCCATCTCGGCGATTGGCTCGATCCGTCCGCTCCGGCTGATGCCCCCGAAGCCGCGAAAACCGACAAGTACCTGATCGCGACCGCCTACCACGCGCTCACGACCCGGCTTCTGGCCAGGACCGCGGAATTGCTCGGGGAGACGGAAGACGCCCGCCGGTACGCCGCACTCGCCGACGCGGTTCGCGAGGCCTTCAGGGCGGAGTACGTGTCGGCCAATGGACTGGTCGTGAGCGACGCCCAGAGTGCCTACGCGCTGGCCCTCGAGTTCGACCTCCTCGACGATCGCCAGCGCCAGCGGGCGCAGCGGCGGCTGCTCGAGATCGTCGAGGCCAACGGCCACAAAGTGGGCACGGGCTTCGTCGGCGGGCGGGTGATCCTCGATGCCCTGACCGACTCCGGCGCGTCCGATGCGGCTTATCACATGCTTCTGCGCCGAGATTGCCCTTCGTGGCTGTATCCCGTGATCATGGGCGGGACGACGATCTGGGAGCGCTGGGACAGCATGCTGCCCGATGGCAGGCTCAATCCCGGGGACATGCTCTCGTTCAACCACTACGCCCTCGGGGCGATGGCCGACTGGCTTCATCGGACCCTGGCGGGTCTCGCTCCGGCGGAACCTGGCTATCGCCGAATCCTCGTCGCCCCACGGCCGGGCGGAGGCCTCTCGTTCGCTCGTGCCAGCCACGAAACGCCGTATGGTCGAGCGGAGGTCCACTGGTCTCGGACCGCGGGCAAGCTCAGCGGTCGAGGCGACCGTACCGCTGGGGACGACGGCCACGATCCGGCTGCCGGTGCCCGGCTGGGTGGACCTGGAGGTTGGCCCGGGGCGGCACCTCGTCGATTGTCCATTCCGAGACCCGGCCGAGGATCCGTCGCTTCCAGGCCCGCCACAGCCTCTAGGCCTACCTCCGCAGACCGAATCAGGACTATTCGGGAACTGAAGTACCAGATTCCGGTGCGCGCAAGCCCCGATTGCATCCACATAACAACGGCCATCGAATACGATTGCATGCACTCGGGGCACGGTGGCGGAACACTCGGCCCGCGGGTGAGGCTCCGGTCTCGGTGACGCGTCCATCGGATAGGGCGAGTCGCGTCAGGCCTCACTCACGAGTTCGGGAGGGCTCCCGCCACCGACGAGACGGAGGGCTTCTGTGCCGAATCGGGTATCGGCGCACGCGGTGAGCCTTGCTCTGGTAAGGCTGATCAGGAGCGCGTTCTCGCCAGACCGGCGCTGGCAGACGTACCTCCTGTTTGGGCTGCTCGCGGTCGTCAGTCTGTTCGCGATCGATGGGAGCGTCCTGCGGACGTGGACTCCGCCTTTCGCCGCGATCATCGGTGCGACGGCCACGGCTCTGGGGACTCACCGAATCCGGCCCGTCCACGCCCGAGCCTGGTATGGCCTCTCCGTCGGGATTCTGCTGCTCGGCCTGGGGGACCTGTTCTCGGCCACGCTTGCCGTCCAGGGTCCGTCCCGCAGCACGGCTTCGATAGCCGACGCGATGTACCTCGCGGGCTATGCCGCCCTCGTCGTCAGCCTGGCCTCGCTGGCCTGGCCCCGCGGGCTCGGCTCCAGCTGGGAACCGCTCTTCGACACCGTCATCGGGTCGTTGGGCGTGGGCTTGCTCGCCTGGGTCTTCCTGATCCAGCCGGCGGCTGTTCGGACGGCCGGCCTCGACCCGGCGGACACGCTGGTCACCATCGCCTATCCGGTCCTCGGCGGCTCGATGGGCATCCTGCTGGTGGGCATGCTCCTGGCACCGGAGCGGTCCCGTGCGGTCCAGCTGCTCTACGTCGGCCTGGCCTGCTTCCTGTTCGGCGACCTGTGGTATCTGCACACGACCGTCAACCACGCCTACGTCAGCGGGTCCTGGCAGGACATCGCCTGGTCCGTCAGCTACATCGTCTGGGGTGCGGCCGGAATGCATCCGTCGGCTCGGGGAGTCGGCCTCAGCGCCGGTGAGAGTCAGCCGCTCTCCCAGCTTCGGATCATCGGCCTCAGCTTCTCGTGCGTGCTGGCCCCGGTTCTGCTGCTCTGGGAGTGGGGCAACGGCCTGGTCACCGACCTGCCGCTGATCGCCCTCACAAGCCTGGTCCTGATCGTGCTGTGGGCGGTTCGTCTGGCCGTGACCGTCACCGATCTCCGCCGGGCCCTCACCGTTCGAGCGGAGCTGGAAGGCCGTCTCCGCGACCAGGCGGAACGCGACGTGCTCACCGGCCTGCTCAACCGCGCCTCCTTCATGGCTCGCGTGCGCAGACGCCTTCGAGGCGGGCGACTCGCTGGCCGTCCTGTTCGTCGATCTCGACGACTTCAAGGTCATCAACGACACCTCCGGCCATACGGGCGGCGACGTCGTCCTGATCGAGGTCGCCCACCGCGTGACCGCGTTGCTCCGGGCGCCTCATGTGGCCGCTCGCCTGGGCGGCGACGAGTTCGGGATTCTGCTTCCGGGCGGCGACGTGGCCGCGGCCCAGGCAGTGGCTTCGCGGACGCTCCAGAACCTGGCCCGGCCGATCTCGATCGACGGTCGATCGGTCCATATCGAGGCCAGCATCGGGATCAGTGTCGGAGGGCCGGGCAAGAACGCCGAGGACATGATCCGCGAGGCCGACGTGGCCATGTACCTGGCCAAGGGCTCGGGCAAGCATCGGTTCGTGGTCTTCGAGGAGGCGATGCACGCGAGTGTCATCCGCCGGATGAGCCTCCGCGCCGAGCTCGAGCAGGCCATCGCGCTCCACCAGTTCACCGTCCTGTACCAGCCGATCGTGACCATGCCGGACGGCATCGTCTGCGACTGCGAAGCGCTCGTTCGATGGCAGCATCCCGTTCGCGGCCTGCTGGAACCCGAGGAGTTCATCGACATCGCCGAGGAGACGGGCCTGATCGTTTCGCTCGGCCGCTGGCTGCTGAATGAGGCGTGCTCGGAGGCGGCCGACTGGCAGACCCGGATGGGCGACGACGCGCCCGGGGTGGCCGTGAACGTGTCCGCTCTCCAGGTCCGCAACCCGATGTTCGCCATGGACGTGCGAAACGCGCTCGCCCGGACCGGCCTCGACCCGCGCCGGCTGATCATCGAGCTGACCGAGACCATCCTCATCGAGGTCGGGAGCGCCGTGTCCCTGGTCTCGGAGCTCAGCGCGATCGGCGTCCGGATCGCCATCGACGACTTCGGCACCGGTTACTCGTCCCTGGCGTATCTCGCCTCCTACCCGGTCGACGTCCTCAAGATCGACCGCTCGTTCGTCTCCGCTCTGGAGACCGGGCCGCGCGAAACGCGCCTCGTCTCGGCGATCATCGCCCTCGGCAAGGACCTGGGCCTGTCCGTGATCGCCGAGGGCGTCGAGACCGAGGCCCAGCTCGCGGCCCTCGTCGAGCAAGGCTGCGGCGCGTTCCAGGGCTACTACTTCGCCCGGCCGATGCTCGGTTACGACCTGGTGCCTCTCCTGATCGGTGCCGCGAGCCGGCATGAGCCGTTCAAGAAGAACCTCCTCGTCCCGCTCGAGCGAACCGCCTAGAAGTCGGCGCCGCTCGGGTATCGAGGGTCGGCGGAGGCTCCGCGGCCCCGACCCGTCGCGTAACGGATGTTTCTCCGAGATTCGCCTGGGGTGTTAGTTACGCGCGGCGGCCCGCTCGGGCGCCTGCGGCCGCGGGCCGGACCTGCCTGTTTGCGGAGGAATCGGTCGCCGGATCTCCGGTTTCGGCTCCGAACCGGCGCAATATCCCACTCGATCGTGCTCGGGATCGACCGGGCCTTTCTGGCCGCGCCTGACGCGGCGCGTAACTACCACTCCACGAGGAACTCGGACAAATCCGCGGTTGCGCCGACTACCGGCGCATCATCGAAGCTAGAAGTCGGCGCCGCCCGGGTATCGGGGGAACGGGATGACGTCGCGGATGTTGGCCATGCCAGTGGCATAAGCCACGGATCGGTCGAAGCCCAGCCCGAAGCCAGCGTGCGGGACGGTGCCGTAGCGGCGGAGGTCGCGATACCACCAGTAGACCGACGGCTCGAGCCCGGTCTCGCGGATCCGCGAATCGAGCACGTCGAGGCGTTCCTCGCGCTGGCTGCCGCCGACGATCTCGCCGATCCCGGGAGCGAGCACGTCCATCGCCGCCACGGTCCGGCCGTCATCGTTCAACCGCATGTAGAACGCCTTGATCTCCTTGGGGTAGTTGACCACGACGACGGGCCGCTTCGCGTATTCCTCGCAGAGATAGCGTTCGTGCTCGGCCTGGAGGGCCACTCCCCAGTGCACCGGGAACTCGAAGGCGCGGCCCGAGCGTTCCAGGACGTCGATCGCTTCCGCGTACTCCATCCGAGCGAAGCTCGACTTCGTCAGCTCCTCCAGGCGAGTGACCGCGTCCTTGTCGATCCGCTCGGCGAAGAAGGCCATGTCGTCCGGCCGCTCGTCGAGGAGTGCCCGGAACGAGTACTTGAGCAGGTCCTCCGCCAGGTCCGCGTCGTCGTGGATGTCGGCGAAGGCGATCTCCGGCTCGACCATCCAGAACTCGGAGAGGTGCCGGCTGGTGTTGCTGTTCTCCGCCCGGAAGGTCGGCCCGAATGTGTACACGCGCTCCAACGCCAGGCAGTAGGACTCGACGTTCAGCTGGCCCGAGACCGTCAGATAAGCAGGCTTGCCGAAGAAGTCCTGGCTGAAGTCGATCTTGCCCTCGGGCGTGCGTGGCAGGTTCGCCAGATCGAGCGTGGAGACGCGGAACAGCTCGCCCGCGCCCTCCGCGTCGCTGGCCGTGAGGATGGGCGTGTGGATCCAGTAGAAGCCGTGCTCGTCGAAGTAGCGGTGGATCGCCATCGCGAGGGTGTGGCGGACGCGGGCGACGGCGCCGAAGGTATTGGTCCGGGCGCGAAGGTGCGCCACCTCGCGCAGGTACTCGAAGCTGTGGCGCTTGGCCGAGATCGGGTAGGTCTCCGGATCGTCCACCCAGCCGACGACCTCGACCTCTTCGGCCTGCAGCTCCACCGCCTGGCCCTGCGCCGGGCTGGCGGTGATCGTGCCCGTGACGCGGACCGCGCAGCCGGCGGTCAGCTTGAGAATCTCGTCGGCGTAATTGGGCAGGGTCGCCGGCGAGACGGCCTGAATCGCGTCGAAGCACGAGCCGTCGTGGACGTGGAGGAAGCTCAGCCCCGCCTTCGAATCGCGGCGGGTGCGGATCCAGCCCTGGACCGTGGCCTGCTGGCCCGCCGGCACGCGCCCCGAAAGGATGTCCGCGATCCGATCTGCCCTGGGCATTCGATCCTCCTTGCGTGGACGGCCCGCACCCCAAACCGGCGCCGAGGCGCCGCAAACGTTACCGAGACGATAGCGCGAACTCGCCGAGCCCATGGGGACCGAGGCCCGAGCCCGGCATTGTCGGGGGCGTCGTGGCGTCGTGGCCCTGGAGGAATTCCACGATTGCGATCCCAGGAGAGGCCTGGCCTTCGCCGGAGGCCAGTTTGTGCCCGAATTGCGATCTGGCAAGAAATCTGGACCGAATTCGAGGGGCTCGAGAGGGCCGGAGAGGGCCGGAGCGCCGCCAAGGACCGGCCCGAACGGGCGCAGTCCTCCATCGCTCCACTGGGATCGCAATTGTGGAGCATCCACGCTCGCCGGGCTGAGGCCGAGTACCAAGCTTTCAGACGCGAGGTCTGTCGCTCAAGGCGCCGACGGAGTCGCAATCGGTCCAGGCACCTGTTCCAGGACAAAATGCACGCCTGGATAGGAGTACAGCGATACATCAACGCGCCAGTGGATCGTGAACGGTCCCGGCGTGCGATCAGCCCTGGCGGGGTAATAATCCGCGCCGATCCCGAACGACAGCGGCCGGCATTCTGTCTCTGCCGAACAGAAGAAGAATGGATTTGCCGCGACCAAGGGCTCTGCCGCTCCACCGTCGGCGCTGTCTCTCTCGGAGGTTGGACCGAAGACACTCAGACGTGCGTCCGCCCCAGGGTCGTTCGAGAACCGTGCCGTGAACCGAACCGAACCCGGGACCGGCAAGAACTCGGTCGGAAAGAGAGATGCTAGCGCCGGCGCTGCGGCCGACGAGTCCTCCGTCTGGCTGCGGACTTGCAGCGAGATTGGTGGCGGATTGCGACCTTCCACGTAATCCAGGTCGCCTTCGAGGTGAAGAGTCATGGGCGGCCCAATCGGATCCGCGGAGGCGATCGTCTCGAGGGTGACTCGCTTGCCAGTTTCGGAGAGGACTTGCGACAGATCCGTGCGATGCGCGACCAGCTGCCAGTGGTAGGTCACGGCGGGACCGGACTTCCAGACAAAGGTAGCCAGGAAGTGCCTGACGCACTCCCCGGGAAGGCCGCACTTGGAGAACGGGTCCTCAAACCCGCCGAGCTGCACGGGCATCGAACCAGGCGCTGGTGTCGCTGTCTCGCCTGGCTCCGCTCCAGCCGCCGTCTCCGCCGTTTCCGCCGTCCCCGCCGTTTCCGTCATGTCGTAGAGGGAGGTACGGAGATACACACTTCCGTTGTCCCACGGCGATGTCACGAGTTCTAGGCTTCCCGTCGGCATGTCCGCGCCGACTCCGGGTTGGACCTTCATCTCAACTTCGCGGATGGCGGTCGGCCGATCCGGACCGAGCGTAAACGACTCCGGGGCGGCCGCAACGTCGAGCACGGGTGGCGGACCTGACACGAGGACGGGCTCCGAGATCTGGACGGCCGGAGCGAGGCCGGATGGGTAGGCCAGGCCCGACCAGGTCACCTGGGATGTGACGTGCCACGTGATCGTGGCATCGACGGCGCCCGTGCCTAGAGTGGCCAGCAACCGCAATGCTCGAGTGCATGGTCCCGGAGGCTCGCACCAGAGGGGGACCCAGCCCCGGCCGCCCCTGAAGGCCGGCACGACCCATTGATCCGCACTCCGGTTGCCGGGCAGCGAACCCGGTTGTGTCGGGGTCGCCAGCCCGTGCTCGTTCTCCGGCGATGCCATCACTACCCGCAGGTTCACGGCCGTGGCCGGCGTCAGCTCCGTGCCGTCGGCATCGTGCGCCTTGATGTCATTCACCTCGACGGCGGCCTGCCAGTTGTAGCTGGTGCCCATGCCGGCAGGGACGGAGACGAGGAACAGCTCCGAGGCCAGGCCGTGGGACGCGTCGAGCACAATCGTCTTCGCGGGTGAGGTCGAAATCCACGACGGGGATGCTCGGGCTCGTAGCCACCGTCGCGACGAAGGCGATGATGAGGACGACCACGCTCGCGAGCTGCCGCAGCGGACCCTTGATGGCCCTCATCTCAAGAACCCCCTGCAGGCGTCGGCGCCGGCGGCGCGTCGAAGGCCACATCGATCGTCAGTCCGTCAGGCAGGCTCCTTTCCAGCGGCTCGCTGGCAGCCGCGCTGACCAGGACTTCGACCTGGGCATCGGACGTGTACTCGTCGGGTGCGACCAACTCGAGGCGGATCGAGTAGACGAGCGTGCAGGAATTCGTGCAATCGCCGTGATCAAGCTGGATCTCACAGGGTCCGGCGCACTGCTGCGTTGACTGCTGTCGAGCCGCGCTGAGCCTGACCAGGGGATCGCTGAAGAGCCCGATTGTCGCCTGATGGCCCTGCGTGACCGCGGGCATACCCTGGCTCATGCCGATCGAGAGTGCGCCGTAGTTCGAATCGCGGACGAATCGGACTGTCACCTTGCCCGTCCGCGCGGGCGCGCCAGGAGTCAGAGCGACGTTGCGCGACACAGTCTGGGCAGGGGCGTTGACTGGGTGGATCTGGGGCGACAGGTTCGACATCGTGTTCTGAAGCCAGATGATGCCGAACAGCACGACAACAGCGACGACGATGACCATCAGGCCGCCGTGAACGTGGAACTCCTCTGGAGACGATCCGTTTCCGCGCCCGTTGTCCGGTTCGTGCCCGGCCGGCCGGCCGTCGAGCCCGAAAGATGGGCCGGGGTTCTCCGGCGAGCTGCGCCCGGGCGCTCGCCAGTTGTCGGCGTTCTTGTCGTCCATCCCTCTCCCTCCGAGCCTCACGGGCCCGCGCCCCTAGGTTACGTCAAAGCGCACCGCATATCGACCCCAGGCCGCACGCCGCTCGCCGTCCCCATCCCCGGTCGCCGCTCGCCCGGCGAGCGAACTCGACCCGCGCCGACCTGTGCGGACTGCTCGCCGGTCGGAGTTGCTCGTAACCGACCACAATCTTCGACCAAAGGGGCCGGCCATCGGTCGAACCTGTATCCGCCTGGGAGAAATCCGGACCGGAATGGCCGGCACGGCCGCACTCTCGGTCGCGTTCGCTCGCCCCGCGAGCGCGCAACATGACACGCAGCCGAGCCGCCCGCCGCTCCCGATTTCCACGCGGCCGACAAAGGGCCGCCGGCGGAGGGGCACCGCCGGCGGCCGGGAGCGGAGGAGAAGCGGGCCCGTCACCCGCGGCCGGAGATCTACCGGTTGCGGTCCGTTCGAACGAACATGACCGTGCCGATGACCAGGAAGGCCACGAAGATCGCGGCGGTCACGGCCAGGTCCACGAAGAAGGGGAACTGGACCACGGACGCGTACTCGGGCTTGCCCGCGTAGAAGACGTTTCGGGCGAGGTCGATCACGTAGGTCATCGGCATCACCTTGGCCAGCACGCCCAGGATCCCCGACGATGCCGGCGTTCGGGATGATCGAGCCGGCGAGGAACATCTGCGGCATGACGAGGAGCATCGATCCGACGTCGGCGGTCTTGGGATCCTGCACGAAACCGATGAACAGCACGCCGAGCGCGCCGCCGGCGAGGGCCAGCACAGGCGCCAGCACGAGGACGCGGAGGACGTCCACGAAGTCCACCGGGATCTGCATCACCACGATCATGGCCAGCACGCCGATGAGCGAGACCATCGAGGCGAGGCTCGCGCCGACGATCCGGCCGAGCAGCACGGCGTAGCGAGTGATCGGCGCCACGAAGAGCTCGGCGGTGAAGCCGTTCTCGCGCTCCTCGATCAGCGTCGTGACGCCCATCAATCCGCCCTGGTACATCGTCTGGGCGACCATGCCGACGAGCATGTACGGCAGGTACGAGAACGGCAGGGCAGACCCGAGGTTCTGCTGGATCATCCCTCCCATCAGGCCCATGAACAGGACCGGGAAGATGATGTTGATGGCGATCATCTGGCGGCTCTTGATCGCCCGGAGGACCTCGCGCCAGGCCACCGCGAACGTGGCGTTCGCTTCGAGGACCAGGCGAGAAGCGCGCAGGTTCGGACGGGCGTCGGCGTCAGCGGCGGTGCGGGCCGCCGAAGCGGCAATTTGGGCTTGGGCGGTCATGCCGCCACCTCCTCTTGGGTTCGCGCGGTTTCGAGCGCGGATTCGCGCAGGAGCGCGACGTAGGCTTCTTCGAGACTCGGTTCGGAGACGCGCAACGCGGTCAGCGGCGTCTGGATCCGGGCGATCAGTTGCTGCGGCGTCTTGCCTTCGAACGGCACGCGAAGGAGGCCCGACGGATCGGCCTCGACCTGCGCGCCCAACCGGCGAAGTTCGGCCGTGAGCGCCCCCCGATCGAGGGCGTCGAGGAGCACGACGCGCTCGAGGAGCTGGCGCTTCAGTTCGGTCGGCGTTTCGAGCCTGGAGATTCGGCCGTGGTCGATGACGCACACGCGGTCGGAGTCTTCGGCTTCGTCGAGGTAATGCGTCGTGAGGAAGACCGTGGTCCCGTCCGCCTCGACGAACCTCGCGCAGGTACTCCCAAAGTCCGGCCCGGCTCACGGGATCCAGGCCCGCGGTGGGCTCGTCGAGAAAGAGGACGCGGGGCCGGTGCATCAGGCTCCGCACGATCTCGAGCTTGCGCCTCATCCCGCCGGAGTAGTTCTTGAGCGGCGTCCCGAGCTGGCCTTCCAGGCCGACGACCGAGGCCAGGCGTTCGATGCGCTCCCGGTATTCGACCGGCATGAGCCGGAACATCGGCCGGTACGGGTAGATGCCGTAGAGGGCGACGTGGAGACGGATGTTCTCCTCGGCGGAGAGGTGCGCATCCACGCTCGGGTTCTGGAAGATGATCCCGATCGCCCGGCGGACGCCGGTCGCGTCCGTGTCCAGGTCGTGGCCGTCGATGTAGACGCCGCCCTCGGTCTTGGCGAGGGTTGTGGTCAGGATCGAGATGGTGGTCGTCTTGCCGGCACCGTTAGGCCCCAGGAACGCGAACAGCTCGCCCGGCTCGACTTCGAAGCTGATGTCGTCGACTGCCGCGACGGCCGACTTCTTGTATCTCTTGGTCAGGTGTTCGACGCGAATGATTGGCTCCACTTGTTACCCCTTGTTACCCCTGTGTCGGTGCTGGCTCGATCGATTGCAGGGTCCCAAGAGGTTGTGAAGCCGCTGTGAACGCGATCGGGAGGAGTCGAGAGGCTTCGGACCGAACCCATCAGCCTCGAGTAAGGTTCCGTCGTGAGCGCGACCAAGCAAGCCAGGCCCGTCGCCGCGGACACGATGCTCCATCCGGTCGTTGTGGTTGCCGTCGCCGCGTTAATCGTCAATGACCACTTCCTCAAGCCGGCTTTCCCGGGTGCGGTGAGCGGCAAGCTCTCGGACGTTGCGGGCCTCGCCTTCTTTCCGCTGCTTCTTGCAGGCTCGTGGGAGCTGGCGCTCCTGCTCACGCGCCGTTGGAAACGGCCGAGTGCCCTGCCCGTCCTGATCGCGGCCGCGGCGACTGCCATCGGCTTCTCGATGGTGAAGCTGACAGAGCCCGGGGCCCACGCATTCGGCGCCGCTCTCGGCCTGGGGCAGTGGCTCCCGTCCGCGGCGATCGCGGCCCTTACCCGCGGCTCGCTCGGAAGCCCCACTACGGCGCCCATCGTGGCCGACCCCACGGACCTTATCGCCTTGCCCGCAATCCTGATTCCGCTGTTCCTGGGACTGAGGCGGGCGCGAGATCGACGCCTGCCGGATTCTCCTCCGACGGGCCGGACCTGACCGGCCGACAGGCCGCGCGAAACCGGCTCAGGTCCGCGGGCCGTTGTGGCGGAACCAGTTGGCGGACACGATGCCCAGACCGACGGCGATCACGAAGAGCGGCCAGACTCGATCCCAATCGAGCTGCGGGAGCGCCAATCCCAGGGTGTTCGTCAGGAAGTAGTAGAAGCCGACGCCGGCCACGATTAGCCCGATCAGCACCCTCGCCACGTCGACGTCGTGCAGCCGCTCCACCGGGTCCTCCTAGACTTCGATGTCCAGCGGATCGAATCCGCTCGCACGAGTGTAGCGACCGGCCCAACCGGGGCGGGTCGGCCGGGTGTCACCTCGCCGTGACCGGTGCGACCGATAATGCTCCCCATTGCCGCTCATGAGGATGAGCTCGATGCCCAATTCGTTGACGCAGGCTCTGCAGGCGGCGTTCACGCATGGTGAGCGCCTGCGCCTGATTCCGATCGCCCGGCTGGAGACGATTCGAGAGGAGTTGCGCGAGTTCGAGGGCCTCGAGGACCTCAACGGATTCCAGCGCTGGCTCGTCCGCGAGCGATTCGACCTCGAGAAGCCCGAGGCTGAATTCACCGTTCGGTCGATCGTCCTCGTCGCGATCCCCCACCCCGCCTACGCGTCGGTCGCCCTCGCCTGGCGGGGCCGGGTCTACGAGACGCTGAGCCTCGTCAGGTCCGATTTCGACGGGACGGAGGGTGCGCTGGCGGCCTCGCTGGGCCGGCTGGGCTTTCAGATGCGGAACGCTCCCGACCTGCCGCTCAAGCGACTCGCCGCGAGAAGC
This sequence comes from uncultured Chloroflexia bacterium, assembly GCA_963816135.1. GTDB lineage: Bacteria > Chloroflexota > Limnocylindria > Limnocylindrales > CSP1-4 > Fen-1039. The sequence goes on along the minus strand of CAWFJD010000015.1, from coordinate 144,995 downwards.
GGGCTCGCGGCCTACGGGCGCAACAACGTCTGCTACATCGATGGCATCGGCAGCCAGTTCTCACTCGCCGCCTACTACACCGACGTTCCGGGCGAGGACGATGGCTGGGCCGAGCTGCTGACTCCGGCCGCGTGCGAGCGATGCAAGGCCTGCCTCCGGAGCTGCCCGACGGGCGCGATCAGGGAGGGCCGATTCCTCATCGACAACGAACGCTGCCTGTCGTATCTGAACGAGTCGGCGAACGCGTTTCCGGACTGGCTGCCCGCGTCCGCTCACCACACGCTCTACGACTGCCTCAAGTGCCAGCTCCGCTGCCCTCTGAACAAAGATTCGGGCAAGATCCTGGGCCGGCCGATTCGCTTCGAGGAGGCGGAAACGGAGGCGCTGCTGGCCGGCGTTCGTTTCGCGGACTACACACCGGCTCTGGCCGTCAAGGCGAAGTATCTGGGCATGGACGAGTGGCCTGACGGGATTGCCCAGAACCTCCGGACCTTGATTGAGTTGAGCGAAGGCGACCGATGAGCGAGCGGCGCGATCCACGGGTGGACGCCTACATCGAGGCCTTACCCGAGTGGCAGAAGGCCATCTGCCGCCAGGTCCGGGAGCTGGCACTCGCCGCCGATCCGGAGGTCGAGGAGACGGTCAAGCGGACCGATCGGCCGTACTACGTCCTGGCGGGAAACATCTGTGCTCTCCTTGCGGCCAGGGACCACGTCAACGTCTTCCTGTACGACGGCGCCATCGTCCCGGACCCGGAAGGCATCATCACCGCGGGCCACGACAACAAGACGGCCCGAACGGTGGCCATTAGCCAGGGCGAGACGCTCAACGCCGCGGCCCTGGCCGCGATGTTCCGGCAGATCATCGCCGACAACCGCGCCGGCGGCTGGCGGAGACTCAAGGGGACGCGTCAGGCATAGCTGAGGCGTGGCAGGGGTTTCGGTCTTCGCGCGTCTGGACTACGCGAGGGCTCGGGCCAGTTCCACGCCCCAGGTGCGGGCCTTCTCGAGCTCGCCCTCGCGCATGGGGCCGTATCTGCCGCGTACCACGAAGCGGCGGGCCTTGCCCTGTTCGGCGTAGCCTGCGGCCGTCATCTTCTCGACGATCGATTTGGTGGCGCCGCCCGGCGACCACCACAGTCCTGTCTCAAATGCCGCGAAGCGCTCCTTGCCGGCGGGTGGCGCCAGTTCCTCGAGCCAGGCCCGCAGTGACGGGTGAGACAGGTCGGCGGGCTTGGGCGCGCGGCGCTCGGTTCTGAGAACGCTGAGCCGCATGTCCTCCGTCGGCAGGCGGAACCCCAGGACGGGCGCTCCGGCGACGATCAGGTCCGCCCCGGCGAGGGCCGCCGGCGTGGCTTCGGCCGTCGAGAGAGCCCGCGCGCCGTCGCCCAAGCCCTCCGCGACTGCCCGCGCGACCGCCGCCGTGTTTCCCCAGAGCGACTCGTACACCACGACTGCTTTCACGACGCAACCTTCCCGCTGCCGTTGGCGACGGTCATCGACGACGGACCTGGGACGGTGCGGTCCGGCCGGATGCCGAGACACAAAGGGTAGCGACGGCGACACGCCCGCGCATCGTCTCCGATGTTCCGATTTCGGGCCGGTAGGCCGTTCTCGGGGAGGGTTGCCAGACCGGAACCTTTCGGACATGGAGCGTCCGACTCTTGCTGCCCGCCCGTTCCCTGTCCCGCTGGTCCGTGACGTTGCGCTCATCGTCGCGGCGCTGGCGGCCCTGCTGATCTTGCCCTGGATGGGGATGAATTCCGGCCTGACCGTTCAGCCGGCGTTCGCCGGACTCGACCCCGAAGGCGCATTCGTCTTCATCACGGTCCATCACCTCGTCCAGGGCGGCGTGGCAGTCGTGGCGATTGCGATGCTCGTCGCGGCCGGCTGGTCCTGGCGCGAGTTCGGGCTGGCGTGGGGAGACGTCCGCCTCGCGCTCCGCATCGTCGGTATCTTCGCCGCGATCTACACGGTCGTGACCTTGGGATTCGATTTCCTGCCTTACGCCGTCTCCGGACAGCAGCCCGGCCTCGCCTACCACTTCACGCCCGCGAACATCGTCGGCGTGCTGGCCTTCGAGTGGCTGCTTGTGGGTGTCTCCGAGGAAATCCTCTTCCGCGGCCTGATCATGGGGCTGCTGGCGAGGGCATTCCACGGCCACGTCCGGCTGGGCATGGGCCGTGCCGCCTTCCGAGTATCGGTCGCGGGTATTCTCGCCGCCGCCATCTTCGCCTTTGCCCACACCGTCGCCTACGACCGCGCGTTCTTCCTGCCGTTCACCTTCCGCCCGGACTGGCTGCAGGTCGTCGAGGCGTTCCTGTTGGGCCTCTATTACGCGGCCCTGCGTGAGAAGACGGGTTCACTCCTGGGCGCGATCATCAGCCACAACGTCTCGGACGGGCTCTACATGTCGATGACATTCCTCGCGGTCGCGGTCACCCGCTGAGAGGTGGCGGCGGGCGCGGGCCGCGCAGGGAGTGGTGGCGCGGGCCAAGCGCTGGGAGCGGCGCCGGCGCCGCCTGGGCCAGAGCTGAGAGGGCACCGCCGGTCGCGGGCCGTGTAGGGAGTGGCGGCGCCGGTCAGGCGCCGGGAGTGGCACAGCGGCCGGTCGCCCGCCGCAAGGACAACCGGCCCCGAGCCAGCTTCTCCGAGATACCACTGGCTGCGGTGCAACGGAGAACTGAATTGGTGGGAGGGCGGCAAAGACAGCCGATTTCGGGTCCAGATGTCCAGAACAGGCCGGATTCCGCGGACTGGGGCCCTGATCCGGGGCCATCGGACCAAGAATCTGCTCCGAGAGCCTCCCGCGAGCCCACGGTTGTTCATCTGTACCACGGCTATCGGTAAACCGGAGAAATGGCCGAGGGAGAGTGGGCGGCGCGGCGGGCGGGCGGCCGGCGGGCGGCCGGCGGGCGGCCGGCGGGCGGCGGGGCGGGCGGCGGATGGGCGGCGGGCGCCACTTCGCCACTCCACCATTCCGCCACTCCGCCACGCGGCCACGCGGGGGCGCGGCCACGCCGCCACTCCCCCTACACCTCAGTGCCTCGCCGCGCGATGACCGTGGCCGTCAGGGCCATGGTGGCCAGCGCGAATAGCACGCCCACGCTCAGCGCGCCCGAGACGCCGCGCGTGAAGAACTCCGCCGCGAGAGCTGCGGAATTGGCGACGGAGGCGTGCGTCGCCGCGGCCGAAACCGCCGAGGAGACCGCGGCGCCGTGGGCCGTCGCGGCGTGGGCCACGCCACTCGCGGCACCACTTCCGGCGCCACTCGCTCCACTCCCGGCGCCACTCCCCGCGCCACTCACCTTGCTGGCCGCACCAAAGACCGTGACCAGGATCGCGAGCCCGAGTGACCCGCCGACCCACTGCATCGACTGGGCGACCGCGGACGCGGCCCCGGCCTCGGCGGCGGGCACTCCGGCGAGGATCGTGACGTTGAGTGGCATGAAGCTCCAGCCAACGCCCGCCCCGATGAGCATCAGCGGCACCAGGATCGAGCCCGCATACGAACCATCCGGACCGATCCTGCTCAGCCAGGCAACTCCGGACACGATCAGCACGCCGCCGACCAGAAGTAGCCGGACCGCGCCGAACCGCGCGAGGAGCCGCGGGGCCAGCCGAACGGCGGCCACGGTCGCGAACGTCTGCGGGAGGAACGCCAGCCCGGCCTGCACAGGCTCGAAGCCGCGCACTTCCTGGAGATACTGGGTGATGAAGAAGAACGGGCCGAAGATCGCCGTTGGCAGGAGCATCGTGTTGAGGTATGCGCCGACCCGCTGCCGGTTCCGGAGCAGGTGAATCGGCACCACCGGCTGTTCGGCCCGAGTCTCGATCAAGAGGAACACCGCGAGCAGCGCTAGGCCGGCGCCGAGGGCGCCGAACGTCAGACTGTCCCAACCGTTCGACCCGGCGTTGATGAGTCCAAAGACGATGGAGCTCATCGCCAGCGTGGACGTCAACGCTCCGGGAAGGTCGAGCCGGCCGGGTCGCCGTTCGGTGTCATCGAGAAGACGCGGCGCAAGGAAAGCGACCGCGACGCCGATCGGCAGGTTGATGAACATCGCCCAGCGCCAGGTGGCGTAGGTCGTGAGGATGCCACCGATGACGAGCCCCACGGATGCGCCGCCCATCGCTACCGCCGAGTAAACGCTCAGGGCGCGATGCCGGGCGGGGCCTTCCTCGAAGTTGGTCGCGAGGAGGGCCATCGTGTTCGGCGTAGCCATCGCTCCGCCGATGCCCTGCGCGGCTCGAGCGGCAACGAGCCAGACGTCGGATTGGGCCGCGCCGGCGAAAAGCGAGGCGACCGTGAAGAGGGTCAGGCCGGCTACGAAGACCCGCCGTCGACCCAGCACGTCGCCGAGCCGGCCACCGAGCAGCAGCAGGCCGCCGAACGTAAGCAGATACGCGTTGAAGACCCAGGACAGGTTGGTTGGGCTGAAGGCCAGGTCGCGGCCGATGCTCGGCAGCGCGACGTTCACGACGGTCGAATCGAGCGCGATCATCAGATACGCGCCGGCGATGACGGCCAGGACCGCATTGGACCGGCCGACCCGGGCGGCGGCCAGCTCGACGAGGCTGGCGGCTCCACGGGCGGAAGTTAGGGACACAGTTGACTCACTCCTTGACACATTCGGGTGGGACGCGATCGGCCGGTGGTGCACTTCGTGGCCGAGTGAGCGATAATCGGAGAGCGACTCCGGTTGACTCCGGTGACTATACGGAGACAGCCTCCGGTTAGCAAGGCCCAGGCACAAGTGAAGCAGACAAGTCCCGCGGAACGGAACCAAGAGGAAGAACGGAACGGGGCCCCGGCCGACCACGCGGCGCCGGTAGCCAGCGGTGCGCCGGCCGACCACGCGACGCCGGCCGACCAGGAGTCGCCCGCGAGTTCGGGGGCCCAGCGTCCCCTTCGAGCCGACGCCGCGCGCAACGTCCAGCGGCTCATCGTGGCGGCCCGGGCGGCATTCGCCGAGCGCGGCGCCGAAGCCTCGCTCGATGACATCGCCAAGCGGGCCGGTGTGGGGCCCGGCACCCTTTACCGCCACTTCCCCAACCGCGGAACCCTGCTCGAAGCCGTCTATCTCGACGGCGTGCGCAGCCTGTGCGCCGAAGGCGATCGGCTGCTCGAAACCGAGCCGCCCACCGAGGCTTTGCTCGACTGGCTCCGCGCCTTCGCGGTCTACGTCTCAGGCAAGCGCGGCCTCGCCAAGTCGCTGCTGGAGAGCGTTGACAACCGCGACCAGATCTTTCGGCAGTCGCACGAGATGATCAATCGAACCGGCAACGCCCTCCTCGATCGAGCCAAGGAGTCGGGCGAAATCCGCGCGGACCTGGATCTGATGGATCTGATTCGCCTCGCCAACGCGATTGCGCTCGCCGGCGAGCAGTCCCCCGAGGGACCCGCCATGTCACACCGACTTCTCGAACTCGCGATGGACGGTCTGCGCCCGCGCGATCATCGGGGGCGCGAAGGTTAGGCCTGCTCCCCCACCGCGGTCGCCAGCTCGGCGAGCAACTCGACCTTGCGCTCCGGCGTGGCGAATGAGCCTTCGATGGCGTTCGCCGCGAGCCGCACCAGATCGGCCGCTGTCAGGTCGAGCGCGGACGCGATCGCCCGGTAGTTGTCGCCGATATAGCCGCCGAAATAGGCCGGGTCGTCCGAGTTGACCGTCACCGGAACGCCGGCATCGAGCAACCGCTTGACCGGCGAAAGGTCCATCGACGGGAAGACGCGCAGCCGGACGTTCGAGTTGGGGCACGCGGTCAGCGTCACTCGCTCCGCGGCCAGTCGAGCGACGACTTCGGGCGAGTCGACGGCCCGAACGCCGTGATCGATCCGATCGACCCGCAGCGAATCGAGCGTCCGAACGACCAGCTCCGCCTCCCCTTCCTCGCCGGCGTGAGCGACCGCGCGCAGCCCGAGCGCGCGCGCCCGGGCGAACACTTCGGCGAACGGTTCGGGCGGAAAGCCGATTTCACTCGAGTCCAGACCGACCCCGGCCAGACGGTCGACGAAAGGCTCGGCCGCGGCCAACGTCTCGGCCGCGGACTCTACGGGCAGGTGTCGCAGGAACGACATGATCAACCCGCTCGAGATGCCGAACCTGCGCTCGCCCTCGGCGAGCCCGTCGAGGATGCCCGCCGATGACGTCCCCGATCGGGACGCCGCGTTCGGTGTGCGACTGGGGATCGAAGAACGGCTCCACGTGTCGGATCCGGTCCGCGTCGGCTCGCGCCAGATACGCGAGGGTGAGGTCGCGGAAGTCGGCCCGCGTCCGCAGCACGGCGCAGGCCGCGTAGTACACGTCGAGGAACGACTGCAGGTCCGTGAACTCGACCGCCGCCGCCCGCATTTCCTGCGCGGAGGAATACGGCAGCCGAACGTCGTTTCGCTCGGCCAATTCGAACGCGAGCTCGGGCTCGAGCGTGCCTTCGAGGTGAACGTGGAGCTCCACCTTTGGCAAGCGCTCGATCAGCGCGAAGATCTCCGCGGCGAGGGGACGAGGAAGATCTGAGAGCAAGTCCTGGACCTCTTCGTCAGATGGGCAGGCAGGACGCGGACCCGCGGGCAAAGGCGCGCGGCCCGAGGCGGGCTGCCCCACCAGGTTTCGGGCCAGTGTATCGGTGGACAGGGAAGAACGCCTTGAGCGGCCCCCGAACCTCAGGCCGCAGTGAGGTCCGCGTCCGGGTCCGCCTCCGCGTCCGCGTCGGCGTCCGCGGCCACGACGAGGTCGAGGGTTTCGACCGGCGTCAGCGCGGCTGTCGGGAAGAAGGTCCGGAGTGCCTCGATGGCCCCGTCCTCGGCCGACGACGGGAAGACCTGGGCCACACGACCCGCGATCGCCGCGTAGCTCGCGATGCTCGCATCGGCCAGCGCCGACCCGGGAGCGGGCGTCAGCGCACCGGCTCGACCCGCGTATTCGAGCATTTCTCGGTCGTTCGGACCGTCGCCGATGGCCGCGACCCTGGCTCGCTCGACGTTCATCGCCGCCGCGACCATCCGCAGCGCCAGTCCCTTGTTGGTTCCCGGCGCCTGGATCTCGATCCCAGTGTCGTCGCTGTAGACGATCGAGGCGCGTGGCCCAAACACAGCGGCGGCTTCCAGGAGAACTCGGGCGTGGTCGCTCGGTTCGGTTGGTATGTACAGGCGCACGGGGCCCCTGGCCGCGGCGTCCAGAAGCCTGGCCACTCGCTGCACCTGCGGCCCGGTGGCGAAGTCCGGCAGCTCCGTGCCGCGCCCCTTTGGCGCCTCTACCACGATCCGATCCACGAACCCGAGGAGCGGCGAGGCGCCCGTAGCTCGGGCGAACGCCAGCCCGTCGCGAACCAGCTCCGGGCGCAACCTTCTGGCCCAGGCCACCTCGCCCGTGATCGGCGACACGAAGGCGCCGCCGTTCATCGTGATCTGTGGGCCCGTCAGGCCCAGCGCCAGCGCCGTCGGCGCCACGGCCCAGGGACTCCGGCCGGTGGCGAGAACGACGTGCACGCCCGAGGCGCGGACGGCTCCGATGGCCTCTTTCACGGCCGCTCGAAGCCGGCCCTTGTCGTCGAGAATCGTGCCGTCCATGTCGCATGCGAGCAGCCGAGGCCACCCGTCATTGGCGTCCCGAACCCGCATTGGGATGGGCAGCCATCCTCGCGGCAGTGCCCTCTTCCCCTTGTACCCTCTTACTTGAATACCCTCTGATCTTCTGTTTTCTACTTTCATCACACCCAGACTATCCCGAGCCCGTGTGATCGGACTGTTGCCGGCACGTGAACGTACGGTTCGGGTTCACCACGCGAGACCACGCAGCGGTTCATCGGTGCGCTGCGCTCGAAACGAACCGAGCCGGCCGGTGCCGCGAAGGCAGCCAGCCGGCTCGGGAAGCCCATCGGCCCGAGACGGACCGAGGCGAAGGACTATGGGATGGTCACGTCCTGGAGCACCACGGGGCTATGGAGCGTGTAGTCGAGCTCGTTGGATTGCGTGACGCCGCTCGGCACGAGGACGTCCATCGCCTTCGGCACGGTGTTCGGATCGACCGTGCAATGCGGGTCGGAGCTGGTCGCGGCACAGACGCCGAACTGGAAGTCCTGGGGCGTCGCCTGGAAGCCGCGGGCCTGATCGGGAGAGAAGCCATCCTGCCCCGTCAGAACCACGGTAAATCCCCAGCCTGAAGCCGGGGTGCCGCCCAGGCTGGACGTGGGAACGCTGAACGTGATGAAGCGCGAGATCTGATTGGCCGAGATCGCGATCGTGCCCACGGTGTTGCCGGAGGCGTCGACGTAGCGCTGGCCGAAGCCCTGGACCTCGAGCAGGCGGCTCCACGCCGACCCGGTCGCGATCTGGTAGTTGCGCTGCGGGAACGAAGCCGCGGTGGACGTGGTGGCCGCCGCGGGATTATGAACGTAGACATCGGCGAGCTGCGCTCCGAGCGGGCTGCCGAACGTCGGCGTCAGGTCGCGGGTCTGGAGCTTGAAGGTCGTCGTGGAGCCGTCCGGCGAGAGGATGACCTGGAAGTTCGTGATGTCGTAGGCGCCGGCCACGAAGTTCGACGAAGTGGGATATGCGTAGTTGCCCGGACCGTTGTCGTCGCCCGTCGGATCGGTCTGGCTGAAGACGACGGTGCCCGGGGTGAAGTCCCAGACGACCGACACTTCGGCGTGGCCCGTGGCGCCGGCGGCGTTCGTAGCAACGGCGTTGATGACGCTCGTCCCGCCCTGGATCGTGAGCGCGACGCTCCAGCTGCCGTCACCGGCCGCGGTCGTGGTGGCCGTGGTCGTGGCGGAGTTCTGGTCGGTGTTGGTGGCGGCGACGACCACCTTGTTGCCGGCCGCGCTCGTGCCCGTGACCGTGATCGACGGGCCCGGTCACGGCGCTCAGGTTCGCCGGCGACGTAATGGAGATCGGGGTCGCCCCCTGGGTGTGGCTGACGTACCGCGCGGTCGTGATCGCGGGCGTGTCGAGCAGGCGACCGGCCCGCAGGTCGGCCATGAGTCGCACGTACGCACCCGCGGACCAGGTGAGCGGTCCCGCGGAACCGGCCGGCTGTCCGTTGACGAAGCCGATGGAAGCGGTCGTCGGATCGGTGCCATACGGCGAGGCCGCGCAGGTTCGGCAGCTCCCAGACCTGCTCGGGGATCAGGCCCACGCCGGAAGCGAAGCCCGAGAAGCTGGGCACGAGGGACGCCGCGCTCGGCCCGCCGCCGGACACGATGTCGTACTCGCCGCGCTCCACCGAAAGCGGCGGCCACAAATGACCGGTACCCTGGCCGCTGGGCGCCCAGGGCGCCCCGGTGCCGGAGTGGTCGCCGTAGCCGTCGCCGTTGTAGCGATGCCAACCCGGGCCGCTCGCCGTCGTGCTCTCGATGGCCGTGTCGAGGACCGGGATCGAGGCCGCGACAGTCGGATCGGAGGCGGGCAGTTCGCCGAGCCGGACGAGCTCGAGGAAGCCGGCGTCCATGACCGAGCGCTGGTCGAGCGTCGGGCCGCCGTTGCCAACGTTGTAGCTGATGGCCGCGTTCGGGTCGCCGGTCTTGGAGAGACGGATGAAGTACGGGCTGGCGGAGAGCGGCCCGTTGGTCGTCACGGTCCAGCCCTTGATCGAGCGCTGGTAGTCGTCGGCGACGCCCAGGAATAGCTGCGCGGACGTCGTGTCGCCGTTGTGCCTGGCGATATCGGCGGCGGCCACGAGGCCGGCAATCTCGGCCGCGATCGTCGAGGGCGAGTAGCCGCTCTGCTCCTCCCAGCGCTCCACTCCGAAGGAGGGACCGTGGGAAACGATGAACATGGCCGCCGGCTTGACGTGACTCACGTACAGCGAGTTGCCGAACATGCCCATCTGGTCGGCCATCAGGATCGGATAGGCCGTCTCGTCAAGCTGCGTGCCGAACGAGTCGGGTGCGGTCTTGCCGTTGAGGAGGCTGTTGCGCGGCATCGAGCCGTCGGCCTGCTGCTGGCGCAGGAACAGGAAGTTGACCGCGTCGCGGGCGGTCGCGAGGTCGCCATCGGCCATCAAGCCGGTCCAGGCTTCATAAAGATCGCGGGCGAAGACCTCGCGATAGGAACCGAAGTAGGTGTTCGCCGGGTCGCCGGCCGAGATGGCCTGGCCCCAGGGCGACGTCACGCTGGCGGCGATCGCACCCGGGAACGTCTTGTCGACGGATGCCTTCAGGACGTTGGCGGAGGTGTAGTAGAGCGAATCCGCCGCGCGGACCTGCGCTGGAGTCAGGCCCGAGATGACGAAGGGCGGCCTGTTGAGATGGGCGTCGTAGATGGCCCAGCCTGACTGATAGAGCGCGAACGTCGGCAGGAAGCCACGATGCAGCGATCCTTCGGCCGAAGCCACGGCACCTGCCTGCGTGGAGCCGAAGCCGAGAGCGAGGGTGAAGAGACGGCCGAACGGGCCGGGCGGGTTGATGCTCGCGGTTTGAACGACGTTGCCGCTGAGCGCATCCGTGGTGGTGCCCGTCAGCGCGTGCGAGGCGTCGAGCTGCGTCAGCCCGTCACTCCCCTGCCCCGCGAACCCTGATTCCACCTGGCCGAACGGACCGTCGAGGGCGGCGTACACGGGCTGGCGGTAGTTGTTGTTCGCCGCCTGGGTGGCCGTGACCGTGTCGTAGGAGACCGGGATGGGATGCCCGGTCGAGGTATCCACGGTCGCGCTGTCGGCGCCGCCGTTGCCGGAGCCTCCACCGCCGTTGCCATTGACGGTCGGGTCGAGGCGAGCGTAGACGTGGTACGTGCCTGCGACCAGTGGCGTCAAGAGCGTCTGCATGAGGACCGAGTTGCGGCTCGGGTCGGTGACGTAGTCGGTCACGAGGCGGTACTTGCCGCTCTTCGCGGTGCTCGTGACCCGGCAGGCCATCCCGCTCTGGTCGAGCGCGTTGACCGTGTAGGTCATGTCCCGAGTGGCGAGGTCGGTGAAGGTCGAGCCGTCCGTGACGATGAGCTGGAGCGTCTCGACGTTGGTGTTGTCGATCGTCGGGTAGTAGACGTCGCTCAGGACGCCGTTGGCCACGGTGTACCAGACCTTCGAGGACGAGTTCGCGGCGGTCCCGAGGCAATCCTTGCGGGCGAGATCGAAGTGGGACAGGGCGCCCGGGCCGTCTGTGGCCGGAGCGGCGGCCAGGGCCGTGAGTGGCAGCGCCGCCGGAGCGAGCAACGCCACGATCACGGCCGCGGCCAGAAGCCGCAGGCGCGCGCGGGGTTTGCGTTCGGTGGCGCCGGGGCGCACGGCTGGCGCCCGACGCGGAGTCGAGTCTACGAACTGGGGGTCGTCGGGGCTGCGCGGAGTCATCTGGACCTCCCTGCGCGGGCACCACAAGGCCGGTGTGCGGCACCGGCGGGGCCCGCTCGACAGCGGCGAAGAACTGACGCGTCCACCGTGCGCGCAGGCACCGTGTGTTGTCACCCCGCGTCCCGGCCCGCAGTTCCCGCTGCGGCAGGCGGTCGTTCGACGGCGTCCCCTCAGGCTTCGCCGAGGGCGAGCAGGCAGGCACGAGCAGCTCCGGGAGGCAGCTGCATCCGGGCCGATCGATTGAGCCACAGCGAGGCACGGGCCTCACCGGTTTCGCCGCGGGCCGTGGTGACGTCGACAGTTTCGGCCGGCGCGACGTGGGCCGCGGCGGCGTCGGCCGGTGCGGCGAGGGCCGCGGCGGCTTCGCCCAGGACGAAGACCGCGCCCAGCCGGAGGAAACGCTCGTAGAACTCGCGAGTCCCGTCGAACGCTCGGCTCGCGAAGAATGGCTCGTCCTTGCGGTCGGCGCGGGCTCGAAGAGCGCGGACCGCGGCCTCCACGTCGACCGCGCCCGGCCCATGGCCATCGACGGCAATCAGACACGGCGTTTGGCACGCTCGGCGGAAGCTGCCGCAGCTTCGTCAGCAGCGCTCCGCCCACGCTCGTCACGTCCGGGACGCGGCGCAGCCTTGTGACTTCCAGGTTGAAGGTCCGTCCTTCGCGATACGTCACCGTGAAGTCCGGACCTCCCTTGCCCGAACCGTAGGCCTCGAAGGCAAGCTCGATCCGCTTGTCGGTCAGCAGCAGCCGGGCGGTTCGCAGTTCGGCCCGAACGTCCCGCCCGGCCTCCGCGTCGGCCGCGCCCCTCAGCTTCTTGCGGATCTTGTCCCGATTCGCCTCCGCGAAAGTCCGGAAACGGGCCGAAGACGCCAGCCACTCGGCCAAGTCCCGGGCCAGCGCCGCGTGGCCGGTGGCCTCGTCGGCGTCCGCGCCGCCGATCGGGTCCGGGCCCGGGCCCCCGACCGCATAGCCGTCGGATAGATAGCGAACCAGCCGCTCGACCGCCGTCTCGGTGACAACCTCGCGAACCATGCGTGAAGGCTATCTTTCCGAGTCCAGGGCCGAATGTGAACCTGCGGCTTCGTCTCGGGCCGCGGCCTTACGATCTTGCGATCCGCGAGAGGCGGGTCTGGTCTAGGCTGGAACGTACGCGAGCCGCGGTCCCGAAAGTGCGCTCGCGACGAAGAGCGAACGAATGCATCGCGACGACGATCGCGCAACCGGCAGAAGCCGCTCACAGGCGGTTCGACGACACAACATCGAGCCTACGGATGGCTCCCGGTTCAGCGACGCCGCTTCGAGCGACGACCGGAGACGGACCGAGAGCCGAAGCCCCAAGCCCGACGACCGTGGCCGCGCCGAGGACAGGGGCAGGCCGGAGGATCGCGGCTGGCGGCCGGTGAACGAGGCCTCGGGCGCGGTTTCGCGCATCGACAGCTCCACCACTCCGGAGATGCCGGCGCCGTTTCGCCGGATCGGCAACGGCTCGGCCCGCTACAGAGGCCAAAGCCACTCGGACGAGGCCGAGCCGACCCAATATCACTTCAGCCGATGGCAGGCCGGCGACACCGGCCAGCTGTCGAACACGTGGCTCACGGCGATTTCGCTGGCCCTGGTCGGCGCGGCCCTGCTCCTGGTCGCGATCGTGCCCGGTCTGCTCAACGGTGGCGGAAGCCAGTCGGACGGGAGTCCCTCAGCTCCAAATGCGAGCGGCGAGGTCGTCGTGCCGCCGACCGCAGACCCGACGCTGGCCCGGCTCGGCACCCCGACGCCGGCTGCCACGTCGGCCGCGCCCCAGGCGAGCTTCCGCACGTACAAGGTTCAGGCCGGAGACACGCTCACCCGGATCGCCAACAAGTTCGGCCTCAAGACCTGGGAGTTGCTGGCCGCGAACCCCAACCTGACGGCCAACTCGAGCCTCCACATCAACAGCGTGCTCAACATCCCCAACCACGGCCAGCTGACTCCGGCGCCGTAATCCGGCGTCGGCTCTCGCCGCCCAAGCACGGCCTGTCCAACCACGCGGAACGAGCCCTAGCGGCGAACCCTCCAGGGACCTACCATCGCCCGGATTTTCGGCATTTCGGCGCGGCCGCCCCGGACTGATCGGGCCACTCGGGGAGATCCGGTGACGACGCCGCCAGAGGGCCGCACGACCCGCGACCCGTCCACCGGGGAGAAAACCATGACTCTCAATTCGACAGACATGGGCACCAGAGTCGCTCGTGAGATCGGCTCGGGCTTGAATGGCGAGGTGATAGGCCCCGACCACGAGCTGTACGACGATAGCCGGATCGGCCACGTCGGCGGTTTCGACCGCCGGCCTCTCGCGATCGTCCACGTGGCGGACGCGCAGGATGTGGCCCGCGTCATCGGCTTTGCCAGGGACCGGGGCATCGAGCTCGCGGTCCGCTGCGGCGGCCACAGCCCGGCCGGATTTGGGGTCTGCGACGGCGGAATCGTGCTCGACGTCTCGCGGATGAAGGAGCTGCACATCGACCCGAAGGATCGGACCGCCTGGGCGCAGACGGGGCTCACCGCGGGCGAATACACGAGCGCGGCCGGGGTCCACGGCCTTGCCACTGCCTTTGGCGACACGGGCTCGGTCGGGATCGGTGGCCTAACGATCGGCGGCGGTGTCGGCTACCTGGTCCGAAAGCACGGCCTGACGATCGACTCGCTTCTGGCCGCGGAGATCGTGACCGCCGACGGCCAGCTCCATCGCGTCGACGCCGAGAACGAGCCGGACCTGTTCTGGGCCATCCGGGGCGGCGGCGGCAACTTCGGCGTGGTAACGCGGTTCAAGTTCCGCCTTGTCGAGGTCCCTTCGATCGTCGGCGGCATGCTGATCCTGCCCGCGACCGCGGACACCATCGCCGGCTTCGTGGCCGCGGCCGAAGCCGCCCCCGAAGAGCTGTCGGCGATCATCAACATCATGGCCGCGCCGCCGGCGCCCTTCATTCCGCCCGAGTGGCAGGGACGCAACGTCATCCTGGCGGGCATGGCGTATGCGGGTCCCGCAGAAGCTGGACTCGCGGCTGTGGCTCCTTTCCGCGCCCTGGCCACGCCGATCGCCGACATGATCCGGCCGATGACGTACCCGGAACTCTATGTGGCCGCGGAGGGCCCGAACCTCAAGGCCGTGACCCGCAACATGTTCCTCGATCACGTGGATCGCGCCACGGGTGAGGCGATCGTCGACCGGCTGTCCAAGGGCACGTCGATGATCCGAGCCGCCCAGATCCGGGTTCTCGGCGGCGCCGTCTCACGAGTGCCCAACGACGCCACCGCATATGGTCATCGGGACCGCCGGATCCTGATCAACGTCGTCGCGGCCTATATGAACCCGGCCGAGACACCCACTCACGCGGCCTGGGTGGCGGAGACGGCCGGGGCTCTCGACCAGGGCATCACCGGCGCCTACGTCAACTTCATCTCCGACGAAGGACTGGCCGCCGGCCGGGCGGCGTACCCGGACGCCACGTGGGATAGGCTGGCGAAGATCAAGTCCCGGTACGACCCCAAGAACCTCTTCCACCGAAACCAGAACGTCCCGCCCGCCTGATCTGCGAATCCCGCGCGGGGCGGCAGCGCGCCGCGGGATCAGTCGAACGGGTCGCGGACTTCGATGCCGCGGAATCGCCGAAAGTCGCGGTCGTGGGTCCATATCGTCGTCACGCCGTGGGCGAGCATGAGCGACACGATCTGCGTGTCCGAGACCATGTTCCCGGCGGGTCGGGCATCCGCGGCGACGCCCATCGCCATGTTGGACCGCGGGCCGCTTATCTGGGGTTTATCGGGCCGAGCGCCGAGCCGGCAGGGTCTAGCGCGCGGGCCTTCGAGTTGCCCGAACCAGGAGGAGGGCCAGCGCAGTGCATATCAGGCCGACGACGAGCACCTCGATGGAAACCCAGGGTTGATCGTTGGACCAGCCGCTCGAGGCGGCTGCCAGCACCACCGACATGACCGCACCCACCATCGCGCCGCGGCGCCACTCGAACTCCGCCATATCTCTCCCCCTCTCGCACCCGCGTCTGCCGGGTTCCCATCAGCTTACTGATGCGGCTTCGGCCGATCAACTGGAGAGCTCGCCTATCGGGGCTGTGCCGCGAGCCAGTCCATCGCGACCGGGACGGCGCGGAGGACCGAGACGTGGCCGTCGTGCGGGCGAAGCCACAGCTCCGCGGTGGGGATCTTTCGGAGCATCCACTGAGAATGGGACGCGGGCACCATTCGATCCTCGCCGCCGTGGACCAGGAGGATCGGCCTCGTGATCGTGCCGGGATCGAAGCCCCAATCGGTCGCGAAAGCCGTGTCGTCGTCGATCAAGCCGTCCGGTCCGGCCTCGGCGGCTCGACCGGCGTCGGCCCCGAGCGTCCGCCAGTCGCCCTCCAGCACGGCCCAGTCGGCCCGCGTGAAGACCGCGGGGTCGAACTCGTCGGTTTCGGCGAATCGAGCCCGCACTTCCCTGCCCTGCCGGGCCGCCTGCAGCGCAGCGGGCGACGCCATCCCGCCGAACCAGTCGAACTCGTCGGTGAAGGGCGCGATGCCCGCGAGCGTGACCGCGGCGAGCACCCGATCCGGCAGCTGTGCCGCGCATGCGAGCGCGTGAGGCCCGCCGCCCGAGGCGCCCATGACCGCGAACCGATCGATCCCGAGCGCGTTGGCGATCGCGGCGACGTCGCCCGCGGCCGAAGCCACGTTCCTGCCCGGCTGCGGGGTCGAGCCGCCGTAGCTCGGCCGGCCGTACGAAACGAGGCGGATGTGTCGCGCCTGCGCGGCCTCCACGACCGGCGGCAGCAGCTCGCCAGTCTGCGGCGACCCGATGTGCCAGAACAGGGCGAAGCCCCGCTCGCCGTTCGCCCGGCCTCCGGCGCCAGGCCCGGTCTCATGGACGGCCAGCGTTCGGCCGTCAGGTGTTCGGACTTCGAGGTCGGTCGTCATTGATCGAAAGGCTAACTGCGCCGTGGCGTCGCTGCAGTCGTCGTTTCAAAATCGCCCGTGTTACATCACTCAGAGGTCACTTGATATCATGACCGGCGTGATACGGACACAGATATCGAGCTCGTCACCCACGGCTATGTCGTCGTGGAGCTGGTCTCCCTGGTTCGGCGCCGTCTGGGCCCTGATGCCGCCGCTCGACTGATCGACGACGTCCTGCCGGCGCTCGACATCACCGATGTGGACGCCGCGCTGCGCTCCCGTGCCCTGGCGGCCTTCCGCGCCGGAACCGGTTCGGCTATCTCGCTCGTGGACCGAACCAGCTTCGAGTTCATGCGCGAGCGAGGCATCCGCCGCGTCTGGGCGATGGATTCGGATTTCGCCACTGAAGGGTTCGACCTGGAGGCGTAGACCGGGCCGGCATCGGCAGGGTCTCGCGGCCCGGGGCGTAGGATGGCCGTATGCGCAATCTCACTAGAGCACTGGCCGTCATTCTGATCGTTGGGTCCGCGGCCGCCTGCATTCCCGCCTGGCTCCCATTCGGAGCATCGACGGCAATGGCGATCGCGACGCCGACACCGACTCCCACGCCCACACCGTCACCCACTCCCCTTCCGACGCTGGATGCCTTCAAAGCCTGGGTCGCGGGGAACGACTTCCAGGCCCAGGGCTCCGTCAGCGGGTCAGTCAAGGCGAAGCTAGTCCTCGGTTCCACGTCCGGCCCGGTCACGGGAACGTTCAAGGTCAAGGGCGGCGACAGCGACGTCTCGGTCAGGTTCGAGATCCTGGGCACGAGCATCACGTACGACAGCATCGTCGTCGACGGCTCCTCCTACTCGCGCACGAACGGCGGCGGGTGGACGAAGGCAGCGGCCTCCGGCAAGACCCTTCAGGCGTTCGTGAGCAGCGACGTCGTTCTCACCGATCAGGGCGTCGAAACCAAATTCGGCAGGCAGCTCCACCACCTGACCGTCGCCAACCCGGCAGGAATAGACCCGTCCGCGTTCGGCATCACCGCGGGGGCCGGTCAGGACAACCTCGCCATCGACGCCCTCTCCTTCTGGGCAGAGCAGGACGGGACAGCGGCCGGTGTGAGCCTCGAAGCGTCGCTCGATCAGAAGATCCTGGGCACCGACTCCCACGAGACGGTGACGCTCGAGATCGCCATCGACTCGGTGTCCGGCGTGCAGGTCGCCGCGCCGGCGAACTAGGCCGCTGAAGACGCGAGGACCTATTGGTGTCGTGCCCTGAGCCCGCTTCTCACAACCAGGCGAAGCACGACGGCCCAGACGACCGACAGTCCGAGGGGTACGACGAGGAGGAAGGACAACGCGATCATCGCGAACGGCGCTAGAAAGGCTATGAACCCCACCTCCGAGAAAACCCTGGCCAGCGCGTCGCCGCCGAACAGTCCGCTCGGACACGATTGGGCAATTGTGCCCGCGATCTGGGGGCGCCAGCAGTAGATCTGGCCTCCGTTGGTGGCGGCTGGCAAGGAGGCGGCGATCGCCATGGCTATGAACGCGAGGATGACCAGAACGTACGAGAGAACGGCCATCTCGAGGACCGCCGCCACCGGCACTCGCGAGCGCGTCGCCCGCGGACCAGCGACCATACCTGCGATCCCGGCGGCCACCAACACCGGCAAGCCAATGCTCCAATCGACGCCCGAACGATCCAGGCTCTCCGTCTGCATGGAAGCAAGAGCTAGCCCGGCGAGCGCGACGATCAACGCCAGCGATGACCCCAGTAGCCGGCCGTGGCCCACTGGCCCCTCACCCGCTTCGCGGTTCGATGACTTTGGCATCGCCACGAGGATAGCCAGCCACGGAATGCGGACGTGTCAGATGTTGGACAGCGACAGCGTCTGTCTGTCCGAGGTCTTACCGCTCGGCCCGCCTTGATGAAAGTCGCTGGGCACTCGATCCCCACACCGAGCGAAGGCGACCACCGGTTGGCTATCGTATAGAGGGAAATTCTACGAATTGGGGACGAGGGTGGACGACCGAATCTGCGCCAGCTGTCACGGCCGAGTCTTCGCGACCGACGTCGCCTGCCCCCACTGCGGGACCGCGTTCGGCGCCGCCGTCCGGCCGAGAGGCAATTTCTGGAACGACTTCTTCAGGCTGTGCCTGGGCGTCTGCGCGCTGTCGCTGCCGGTCGCGTGCCTGTGGATCGGCATGACGGCACAGCACGGATGGGGCGACCTCGCCGCCTACGCGGCCAGCTACCTCTTCTTCGTCCCGTGGCTCGTTGGCGTCATCTCGCTTTCGGTCATGACCTGGCTGACACAAGAACGCAACTGACCTGGGAGGACCAATGTTCGGACTGCTTCAGAGCGACAACCCGGGCATCGGGTTCGTGTACTTCAGGCACGATGCGCCGCCACCCGCCGAGGCGTTCGGGTTCGTCCGAAACGCCGGCTTCGAGATCTCGCCGGTCGAACCGCCCAAGGACGCGCTTTGGGCGCTGGCGATGCGACATCCCGAATATGGTGCGGGGACGGTCTGGCTGCCTCGGGAGTGCCCGCCGATCCGCCAGTTCCTCGAGTTTGGGCTCCGGGTGACACAGGCGGAGGGCGAGGCCGCCATGAGTGCCCGTCGGGCAGTCGCCGTCACAGTCCCGGCCGACAAGAAGCACGTCCTGCGCGATCGAAAGCGTCTGCTCCGATTCATGCGCGCACTCATGGCGGAGGACGCCGTCATGACCGTGGATCTCGCGTCGGGATTGCCCTGGACGCGGGCGAACCTGGACGAGGAGCTGGCCCACGACGCGGATCTGGACGTCGAAAGCCTGTACGTCTACCACGCCGTCTCCGACAAGAAGGACCGGCCGTACTGGCTGCACACCCACGGACTGGCGGAGTTGGGCGGCTTCGATCTTGACCTGCTCCGGCCGAACCAATACACGATCGACAACGCCAACGAAGTCTTCCGAGCCCTCGCGTTTGCCATGCTGGAAGGCAATATCAACGGACCACACGGAACGGTTCATGCTCGCCGAACCAGACGGTGAGGTCCGACTCATGCCCGCGAAGCTCTTCATGGCCGGCGCCGACAAAGGCGACCGAAGCCTGCGCGACATGGGTCCCGGTGCGGGCGATCCGCACGACGACCGCCGGGCCGTCGTCTGCGAACCTGCCTCCAACCGCAAGCTCTTCGGCGGCGCTCATGTCGAGCCGTCACACCTGCTTTCCGACCGCGCCGACGACTCGCTGATGATCAACTACACCACGCCTGCCACGCAGCTGATGGCCGATCGTGCCCTGGCCACTCTCTCGGTCTTCACTTCGCTCGTTACCGAGTTTGCAGACATGCCTGTCACGCCCCTCGTCAAGCTCGGCTGCCAGCGCGCCCGCGTTGACTCGAAGGAGCACATCTGGTTCGAGGTCCACTCGATCGATGGCGACACGGCCGACTGCACCTGCGTCAACGAGCCCTACGACGTTCCGTCTCTACGCCAAGGCTCGCGGGCACGGCAGCCTCTCTCGTCGCTGACGGATTGGATCGTCATCTGCCCGGCCGGCAACATGACGCCCCGCGACCTTGGCGGGGCACGCCTGCTGCGGTCCCTGCCGGACGAGGCGAAAGAGCAACTGCGCGCGCTGAAGCGCGACGGCTGAAGCTGCGCGGCCGGGGCTCTTCCCGCGGCGAGGTGTTGGCCGCGTGTAGAAACCCGCTAGCGGCTGATGTCGCCTCGCAGACGAATGCCCAGGTCGCTCGTTTGGAACAGGTTTGGGTAGATGCGAGCGCGGGCACTGATCTGGCTTGCCGAAGGATGGAGGCCGTCGCTGGGGCGGCGCCACAGATCCGCCTCGGCGTTCTCTCGGGCGATCACGCTCGATCGAACCCATTGGTCCCCATGCTGCCGAAGGATCTCGACCATGACTTCGTGGAGACCTGACGCTCCGTAACTCGCTCGCTCCTCGGCAGCGGCCGGACCTGCGGGCGACTTTGCGACGCCGGGCGAAGACCGACCTCCGGACGAACTTCCACCGAGCACCTCACCGACGATCCCGGCCAGCTGCTCCACATACGCGGGCCGCCACTGGCGGACCGGGAATGGCAGGACGTCTATCGCGTGCTCGTCGAAGCCCGCCTCAGCTGCAGCGGAACGAACTGCAGACGCGACTCGACGCACGACGACCACGACTCGCTCGGGCCGGAGTTGCTGCAGCAACCGGGCAAAGCCCGGGATCCCGGCGTCCACCGCGGCCGACCGCTCCTTTTCGGCCAGATCGTTCACGGGCTCGTCCGCGAGGTCCACCAGCCAGCATCCCAAATCCCGGAACCACTCGAGAAACGCTGTCCCCTCCGGCGGGTGAGCCACCGACAGTCCCTGCCCGAAGGCCTCGTAGTAGCCCGGTACAGGATCGAATTCGGCGTGGTAGAAATGCGTCCCGCCGGCGGGCGACGACTCGCCTACGAACAACATGCGACACGCTGACGGACGATATCGAGCCACGAGCTCGGCGATCGAACCCGTGGCGGCGGGGGCCGGCGCGCGCGGCCCTGAACGACGGGTCGACTGGCCCGGCGCCCGTCTCCGGCGTCGAAACGGGCGACCCGGGTGATCCCGGCGACGGCGCCGCCTCCGCGCAACCGATCCAGGGCGGCCGGATCGATCTGGTACGGGACCCCGGCCTCCGCGACTCGATCGAGCATCTCGTAGAGGTCTATCCCTGCCTGCGACGCGGCAGCCCAGATCGAAGATCGGCCGGCGCCGTAGTCGGCGATCGCTGACTCGGCTCGCCTGTGCGCCAGCCCGTCGGCCAGCAGTCGGCGGACCACTTCGGTGCGGTCGATACCCTCGCGCTGGGCGATCGCATCCATTTCGTTGAGCAGTTCGCGTTCCAGTCGCAGGGTCACCTGCATGCGGGCACCGCGGTCGTCATCTATCGGGTTCATCGCCGTCGTCCTTCGATCAGCTGCAGAAGTAAGTCCAGGTCGCCCATGACCAGGTTGGTCAGGCGTGCGAAGTGGCGTATTCGGTCTTCGAGCACATCCGGGTCAGTCGTGCCTCCGAAGAGAATTTCGACCAGATGGACGGTCCTCACTCCAAAGGCTCCGGCAAGCCGAGCCGCCTGCCGCTCGTGGAGACAGACCGGCCACGCTCGGGCGCGACCCAATGCCAGCGCATCGAGCTCTCCGGCGTGGAGGCCCGAGCTGCGGCTGGCGAACTCGGCGGCAAGCTGCTGTTCGCGATCGTCCAGGGTCACCACGACGAAGCCGGCCGTCCTGATATGCCTGCTCGATGAGGGCGATCTCGGGATGACGAAAGGCCAGCTCGGGCCGAGCCGCCTCGGCGTACACGGACGGCGGCATGACCGGCGTCCATCCGGCAATTGCGGGCGCGTCCAGCGCATCGAGTTTCGCCAGGTAGATGAGCGGCCCGGCGTCCAGAACCAGCTCCACGAGTGCATCCCAACAGCTAGCTGTCGGGATACTCTATCGCCGAGCCTGTCCGCAGTCAACCGATGTCGGGAGCTTATTCAGCCGGCCACAGACCTGCCCTTGAAGCGCCAGGCGACGAAGATCAGGACCGAGCCGACCACGAGCGCCGTGGAGTTCGGGATGACCAGCGCCGGGTTGCCGACCGATAGGCCGTAGGCAACCCAGAGGACGAAGCCGATCTCGAGCACGCCCAGGTAGGCGATCGAGACGTCGGCCGACGAACGGCGAACGAGCATGCGTCGGATCTGGAGGATCGGCGCGGTGGCCATCAGAACGCCCCAGGTGGCGGCCAGCAACGCGAGAGTATCGACCATGGTGAGTCTCTCAGGCGATGCGCTCGGGCGATTGGCCGCGCTCCGTGGCGGGTCCGGAGGAGCGCAAGCGCGGCGAGCCAATGATACGCGGCGGGCCTCTGCTACTTCGCCGGAAATGCCTCGGCGAGCGCACGGGCCAGCCGATCGATCTCCGCACTGATCGAGCATCTGCGCCTCGACCAGGAGCTTGCGCAGCGACTTCGGGCTGGCCAGCCGAACGCCCCGGAACTCCTTGGGGCGAAAGAGCAGCGGCCACTCGGCCCCGATGAAGCACAGGACCGACGTCACGGGCAGCTCGCAGCCCTCCGACCGGACGACCCTCGACACCGGCTCCGCCTGCCAGGCCATGCCATCGGCCAGCTTCGAGCAGTCCCGACCGTCCACGTACAGGCGCTCGTCCGTGCGAAGCAGACCGCCCCTGTCGCGGATCCGCAGCGCGCCGTCGTAGGCCTTGGCATCGACGACGAAGACGCCGGCCGGCGCGACGATCAGGTGGTCGATGTTGCCCATCGTCCGGGGAAGCTTGCGGTCGTGCAGCGCCACGATGCCGGGCAGGTTCTCCAGGGCCGCCGCGAGCTCCCGCTCGCCCTTCGCGCCCTTCGCCCAGGCGTGCGTCGACTGACGCTCCGGGACCAGCTTGATCGCGACTCCGCCGAGCCTATCGCCGAGATGGCCTTTGACCCGAACCTCGCGTGCCTTCGCCCGACGGTCGTGCTCCCGCTGGGCCGACCCGCCGGCGATGCCCGAGTCGATCGGCGCCGGCTCGATTGGCTCAGTCCGTTCCAGTGGCGCGACCGGTGCGGCTGGTTCGGCCGAGCCCGGAGTCGTGGAAGTGTAGGTGCCGACGTCGCACAGCAGGCACCAGACCTCCTTGGTCGCGGCGTCGTAGTTGGCGGTCAGCCCGCGCGCAACCTTGCGGCCGCATCCCGCGCACACGCCCGGGTAACGCAGCCGCGTGGATCTGACCTGACTCGGTACTGGTGTCCCCTCCATGCCGGACATTCTACCGGTGGGCGTCAGTGGAACGCCCCTATCGGAACAAATTCTGGCCTTCGTGTGGCGATCGACTCGGCGAGCGGCGTCTACACGCCCGTCGTCAAGATCGGCGCGGCAGCTAGCTTCGGGATGCCCCGCAGGAGCAGCAGGAAGCCGATGATGAGCTCGAACGGCAGGATCGCGATGAAGGGCAGCATCGCGAGGTCGTTGCCGAGCAGGCCGGCCGTTGCGCCGGCGAGGCCTACGGCGACCGCCGCCAGGCCGTAGATCGAGAGCCACCTCGGCACGTACAGCGACTTGTAGAAGAGGGAGTACCAGAGCAGGCCGCCGGCGCAGTAGAAGAACATCAGGATGATGCCGCCGAGCCCGTAGACGTCGTTGTAGAGGAAGCCGCCGAGCGTCTGGTAGAAGGAATTCTGGGGCGATCCGGCGTTCACGAAGTCCGTGCCGAGGCGGATGAGCCCGGCCGACGCGAACTGGTTGAGCGTGTAGAACATGGCCTCGCCCGCCCAGCAGCCGAGGGCGACGATCGCGAGCGTCCTGCCCTGGCCTTCCAGCACGGCGAACAGAAGCCCGGCCAGGATCAGGATCCCGACGGCATTGCACAGGCCGGCCACGATGCCGAACCGCAGCAAGTCGGCGTTGGCGCCCGCGCCTTGCAGGATCGAGGAGACGTCGCCGCCGCCCATCGCCTTGTCCGTGGCGACGCCGCTGACCAGGCTGGTCAGGACCACTCCCAGAAACGCCGCGCCAAGATAGCGTGGCGTGTTGCCCTCTGCGCTCATCTGTCCCTCCTCCGGGCTGGTGACGCCCGGAGTATGGACTCGGCGAGTTGGCCTGTGAATGGTCGCTACCACCCCATCTCGACCGAGTCGAAGTTGCGGGTGCGGTTGCAGGGGCCGCAGATGTCGCGGCCGGGGCCTTCGCCGTCGAGCTCGTCCTCGAAGTCGAAGCCGAGCGGCTTGCCGCAGATGCAGCAGAAGTGGATATCGAACGCCAGCTCGACCGCCTGGTCGTCGAACTCGCCCTCGGGCGCCGTCACCGGAGGCGTCGTCGCGCTGGCACGCTTGAACCTGCCGAAGATTCCCCTGCTCATCGTGTTCATGGTGGCAGGCTGCGCGGAGCCCGTGCCACCTCGTCTGTCACGGGCGGGATCGCGTCGGTGCGCGACCGCACCGGGCCGCCGCGTTTGGACGGAAGCGACGCTGGACGTCGCTATCTGACCGGTCGGTCGGACATCGACCTCAGACGTCGGAGAGACGACCGCCGAAGGGCCGATATCGACGCTGGACGTCGGTATGGGACACGTTCGCCAGGAACCGACGTTGAACGTCGGAATCCGACGGGCCGGAGGGCCGATACCGACGCTGGAAGTCGGTAATGGACACGCTCGCCGGGAACCGACGTTGAACGTCGGAATCCGACGGGCCGGAGGGCCGATACCGACGCTGGAAGTCGGTAATGGACACGCTCGCCGGGAACCGACGTTGAACGTCGGAATCCGACGGGCCGGAGGGCCGATACCGACGCTGGAAGTCGGTAATGGACACGCTCGCCGGGAACCGACGTTGAACGTCGGAATCCGACGGGCCGGAGGGCCGATACCGACGCTGGAAGTCGGAAGCGGACCGGATTGCGGCAATCCGACGCTGGGCGTCAGAAACGACTGGCGGCCCTCAAGCCGCACGTACCTACGCGCGAGGCGTCTTGCTGCGGACGTTCAGGAGGTTGCCTTCCGAGTCGTAGAAGTGGGCCGAGCGGAAGTGGCCGTCCTCGAGAATCCCGTCGACGTACTTGCGACCCGGAAACTCCACGAAGACGACGCCGCGGGCGCGGAGGTCGGCAACTTCGGCATCAATGTCATCCACCATCCAGCCGCACTGGTCGTGGTCGCCCGAGGGGTGGCCGCTGCTCGGAAAGACGAGGATGGTCGAACCGTCGGCGTGGTCGAAGTACATGTGGCCGGCGTGCTCCGAGGCCAGGTGCAGGCCGAGCACGTCCACGTAGAAATGCCGCGCCCGATCTACGTCGCCGGCCGGCAGCTTAGCGAATGGATGTGCGTCGTGGAGCATGGATCCACCTCTCGCGCGATCGGCAATTGGTGGCAATCGTCCGCCGAGGCGGCCGCGCGGTGCAAGCGCCGGCTTTACTCCCGACGCCACCGCTCCGCGTCGCCGAGCTGGCTGCGAGAGCGCAGCGCGTACGCCGAGGCCGCGTATCGGATCTTGCGATCCTCCTCGATGCGCGGCCGGGCCCATGCCTCCGACTCGCGCTCGAGCTCCGCGACGATGCCCAGCAGAACCGGGTCGTCGCCGGCGTAGGAACGGATCCGCAGAGCCACGGAACGGAGCAGCGCGCGGGCCGCGTCCCACTGCCCTTTCCTGTTGTAGTCCACGGCGTCGCGTAGGGCCCGGTCCGCGTACGTGCGAGCGACCACGCGATCCACGTCGCGGTCACGGGTCTGGCGGTCGTTGGCGTCGCCGTCGGCGAAGGTCCAGGTCAGGGCGGCCGAGCCGGCGAGCCGACCGAGCGAGTCGCCGAGTCCGAATTCGACCGCTACCTCGCAGCCGGGCTCGCCCGTGGAAAAGGTCAGGGCCATGACGAGCCGGACGACCTGGTCGGCGACGAGATCGCCGACGTGAAGCGTGCCGCCGCGCATCGTCCGATCGAAGGCGAAGGTGGAGAGCGGCTCGACCCTGATCCCCTCGGGACCGGCGATGGTCAGCTCCACTCCCTGGGCCGTGACCTCGAGCAGCTCGCCGACCTCGCTCCGGATCAGCTCGGGGATCTGCTCGGCCCTGCCGATCAGGCGGAAGGCGCCCCCGCCCGAGTCGGCCATTCCGCCGAGGAGTCGCTCGTCGAAGTCGTCGCCCACGCCGAAGGTGGACGTCGAGACGCCGCGGGCTCGAAGCTCGGCGGCGTGGCGGATCAGCTCGGCCGGGTCCGTCATGCCTTGATTGGCGAGGCCGTCGGTGAGCAGCAGGACGCGGTTGACCGCGGCCGGATCCAGCTCGGTCGCGACCTGCTCGGCGCCCCGCAGCCAGCCGTCGCCGAGGTTGGTGGTCCCGCGCGCATCGATCGCGTCGAGCGCCCGAACGGCCGACTGCCTGGCGTCATGGCCGGCGGGCCTGCTGGCGGCCACGAGGTCGATCTGATCGTCGTAGACCACGACGGCGAACCGGTCGTCCGCGGCGAGGCGTTCGATGCCTTCGATGACGGCCTTCTTGGCGAGCGAAATCTTGGCGCCGCCCATGGAGCCCGAACGGTCGAGGACGAAGGCGACGTTGACCTTTGGTCGAACCGGGGCTGAGCTCGCGGGCGGCGCGACGATCTCGACCGCGAGATATCGGGTGGAGCGATGGGCGGAGCGGATGAGCTGGCGGTCGGTTCGGACGGTGAGGCCGGAGGTTTCGGTCATAGCGGGTCTTCTCTCTGCAGCTGCTGGGCGAACGCGACCAGGCGCTCGACCATTCGGTTGTCGCGCCCGCTCAGCGGCCGGCGCACGTGAAGCTCGATGTCCGGGCCCAGGGCGATGCGTTCCCACTCGGAACGCTGGGGCTGAGGCGCGCCGGCCGGAGGTGGCCGCGGGCCGGGGTTGGGGTTGGGGCGCGGCCGGGACCGGCGTCGGTGGCGGCGTCGGCGTCGCGTCCAATCGGAGAGCCGCGGCTCTCGGCGCGAGGCCCATAACCCGGGGCACGGCCGGGTGGCCTCGGGACATCAGGAAGTGCGGCGGCGGTCGCCGCTCGATCGGGCTCGAAGGCGCAATCGCGTCGACCACCAGGTCCGTGTCGGGCTGCCCGAGTACCGTCCGGATGTAGTCGATCGCCGACTCCGCCACGGGCGCCGAGTACGCCGGCGGGGCTTCCGCCAGGGCTGCCAGCTGCGCCAACTCCTCGTCGCCCAGCCGATTGAGCCGGCTTCGAATCTCGGCCAGTGGCTGATGCGCGTCTCGCAGTCGCCCGATCAGGCGCAGCCGGGCGAGCGTGGTTTCGGGGTAGCGCGTGGCCGGTCCCTCGCGTCCGGGCGACGGGATCAATCCCTCGGCGATGTAGTAGCGGATCGTCCGCGGCGAGAGTCCGGTCGCGGCGGCCAGCTCGGAGAGGCTGTAGTCGGTCATGCGGGTATATTGCCAGTCGCCACTGTCACTGTCAATACGGCTCCCGGCGGTGCACGGCACGACCTCGTCTACGTGTTGGGCAGGCGGCGACGGTGGTCCGGGCCGCACAATAGCGCTCGAACAACCGGCCGCGGCCATCCTCGATACGGGAGCGGGTTTTGCATCGACCCAGGGGCGAACTGCGCGTCATAACTGGCCCCATGTGCTGCGGCAAGAGCGAAGAGACGATGCGCGAGCTTCGCCGGGCCGTGGTCGCCGGCCGGCATGTTCTGCTGTTGCGCCCGGCCATCGACACGCGAGTGGAGACGCACGAGGCGCGGAGCCGGTCCGGCATGACCTTCCCAGCCCAAACCCTCTCCGACTCGTCTCATATCGTGTCCACGGTGGAGGAAGCCGGCGCCGATTTCATCGCCCTCGAGGAAGGCCAGTTCTGGGACGACGGCATCGTCGCGGCCGTGCAGGCGCTCGTGGACCGCCACCTCGTGGTGATCGTCAACGGCCTCAACCAGGATTACCTGGGCCGCCCGTTCGGGCCGATGCCGACGCTGATGGCGCTCTCGGACGACGTTCGAATGCTCAAGGCGATCTGCCAGGTCTGCGGCGAGGAGGCCACCAAGACCCAGCGACTCCACGCCGACGGCTCTCCCGCCGGACCGGACGAGCAGCTGATCCTCCCGGGCGGTTTCGAGGACCAGGCGGTCGACCGATACGAGGCTCGCTGCCGCCGCCACCACATCATCGGCCCGAAGCATTCCCGTCGGCGGTAACGGCCTTGCGGTGAGCGAGCCGCGCGGCGGGGCACTGAGCGCCGAGGGCCGAGCGCCCGGGATGGCCAGGTCCCGCCAGAACTTGAACAACCTCCGCTAGACGAAAGTTATGCGAGATCGGGCGGGTATCCGGGCGCTCGCCGCCCCGTTTTGGCGACCGCAAGGCCGTTCCTGACCAGATTCGGGCCCCAAAGTGGGCCAAATCGGGCCGGACAAGCCCCGGCCGGGTCCGCCGAAACTCCGTGGCGGCGGGGACTTCGCATAACCTTCGCCTGATGGGAGTTGTTCAAGATTTGGGGGTGGGGACGGGAGTACAGCTAGCGGTCCGCGGCCTCGAGGGCCAGCGCCATGCCAAGGACAGTGTCTCGGTCGCGGCCCGCGATCTGGATCCCACCGACCGCGATGGCCGGCCAGCCGAGGAAGTTGAACGGTCGAGTCCAGCGCGTCATCGCCGCACGGACGTCGGGCTCCCAGCAGTCGGCCGGCGGTGGCTCGATCGCCATCACCGGGCTCACCAGGATGTCGAAGTCGAGGCTGGCGCCCGCCGCTCGCCGCAGTTCGCGTAGCGCCGCCTCACCTCTCTGACGCTGGACCGCGGTGATCTCCTGCGCCGCCGCCAGCTTGAGCTGGAGGTCCGGGCCGTACTCGTCGCGCCGGCTCGGGAACCAGGCCCGGTGAGTCGCCGCACATTCGGCCGCGAAAAGGGACATCAGGTCCGGGTCCAGCTCCGGTAGCGTCGCGGCCTCGAGCCGCGCCCCCAATCCCTCGAGAGTGGCTTCGGCGCCGGTCGCCGCCAGGATGCCCACTCGCAAGCCCGCGGCCTTGGCGACGGGCACAGGCCGTCCGCTGAGCACCGACTCAACGAGAGCGACGTCCGCGACGGTCCGGGCCATCGGCCCAACGGTGTCGAACGAGGGAGCCAGCGGGAAGACGCCCCGGACCGGAATCGAGCCGAAGGCGGGTTTGAAGCCGACGACGCCGCAGCATGCCGCCGGGATCCGGATCGAGCCGCCGGTGTCGGTCCCGAGCCCAACCGTCGCCTGGTAGTCGGCCAGCGCGGCCGCCGTTCCCCCGCTCGACCCGCCGGCGACCCTGCCGCGGCAGGCGCGGATTGGCAACCGTCCCCCAATGCGGGTTCTGGCTGGTCACTCCCCAGGCGAACTCGTGCATGTTGGTCTTGCCCACGACGATCGCGCCAGCGGCCTCGAGTCGGGCGACCGCCGGGGCGGTCCGGTTCGGAACGTTGTCGCGGAGGATCGAGGAGCCGGCCGTAGTCCGGATTCCGGCGGTGTCGAAGAGGTCCTTGACCGCGAGCGGCACGCCGGCGAGCGGGCCCTTCGGATTGGCGCGGGCACGCTCCATCGCCCCGTCGGCGCAGACGGTGATGAACGCGTGGCCGTCTCGGTGCGCCTCGATCCGCGCCAGGGCCGCGGCTACGACTTCAACGGCCGAGACCGTGCCCGAACTGACGGCGGCGGCAAGCTCCACGGCCGACAGCATGAGCAAGGGTTCGACGTCTCCGGACGGCCGCGCCGCCTCGCGGTGACCCCGGCTCGGGCGGCTCGGGCGGCTCGGGCGAAATTCGCCAGGTCATCGGCGGCCTAGGCGGACGGCTCGAGCTTCCGCCCGAGATACTCCCCCACCCCGTCGAACGTCGCCGGCCACTCGTAGCCGTCGGGACCCTTCCCGAGCGCGCCGACTCCGTCGATCGCCTCGAGGTCGATGGGACCGTAGACGTGAGGAAAGACCGCGGACGTGGCCAGGTGCGAGGTTCCGGCAGCGGCCGAGGGATCGGCGGCTTCGTATCGCGTCTCGGACTTCAGGCGGTCCGGATCGATGCGCAGGAGCAGCAGCGTCCCGGCGACGCCGCCGTAGTAATCGTTCGCGACCGGGAGCACGGACCCTTCGAGCGCGCAATGGACGAAGCCACTCGCCGCGAAGTCCGAAGGCAGGTAGGCTCGGCCGTCACTGCACGAAAGGAAGCTGGCCTCGTCCACGATGTGGTAGATCATTGGGTCCTCCTCGTCTCGCGGGGAGTTTAGCTTGAGGCTCGCCACATGCCGGCTCCGCTTGGCAAGACGCCGACGAAGAAGATGCCGAAGATCGACGTGTTCGGTCTCGAAAGCTCAGCTTCCACGCGCTCCGCCGTCCGGTTCTTCCGCGAGCGGCGGATCGTGGTCACGTACGTGGATCTGGCCAAGCACCCCATCGATGCCGTGGATCTGCGCCAGTTCACGGAGCGTCTCGGTGCCGCGGCACTTGCCGACGCCGACCCACCGGCCGAACTTGGCTCAGATCGAGGGGCTCTTCTCACCCGTGTCCGCGCCGACCCGAGCCTGCTTCGGCTGCCGCTCGTTCGCCACGGCGACGAGCTGACCGCCGGCCCCGACGAGACGACGTGGAAAGCGTGGCTGGCCCGTCGAGCCGCCCGCTGAGGAGGGCCTCGGCGGTCGTGGCAGGTGGCACGGCTCCGCTGCTCGCCGCCGGGGCCGCGTTTCTCCGAGATACCGATGCGGGCGGTGCTACCTAGAAACCCCCGGAAGCGCAGGGCCTCGAAAGCTTGCTCGCTTCCCATTTCCGCGCACTCGACCCTCGAAACCGGCCCAGAGAGGCTGCCACACGCCTGGATTCGCGGATTTCTAGGCCCCGGGTGCCTGTCGTGCGGCGTCGCGGCCGGGACCGCGCTACGCAAGACCGCAGCCATCGGTAAACCGGAGAAACTGGGGCAGAACGGCCTGTGGAATGGGCGACGCGGCGGAGGAGGACGCCGGCCGGGAGAATCCCGTGTCCCGAGGCCGACGGCCGCGGAACCGCTGCTCGCGGCCGGCCGCGTTTCTCCGAGATACCAACCCGGGTGGTGGTAAGTGGAATTCGCCGCGGCGGCGAGGCATCGAGAGCTGGCCGGTGCCTCATCTTTGTCGGTTGGAGCCTCAGAATTGGGCCGAAACAGCCGCTACCGGCTCGATTTGCCGGTTCCGGCGCCAAACGACCGATTCGGCGGCGGGCGCGGTTCGCGTCTTTCTACTTAGCACCACAGCCATGCGTAAACCGGAGAAACGCGGCCGTGGCGGCCGCGACGCCGGCGGCCGCGTCGGCGCCGGAGACGCGGCCCGGCCCCCGGCCCGGAAACCGGGTCCCTTACGCCACCGGCACCCGCAACAGTGAGATCTCCGGGTCGCGCATCTGCATCAGCGAGACACCGATGCCGTACGTCAGGAAGCTGCCTTCGGGCGTCAGCTCGATCACGCAACTCGGGGCCGTGGCGGGCGGCAGGAGCCGCGCGAAGGCCCTGGGAAGCGCGTCGCGGTCGAGCATGCACGGTTCGCCAACCTTGGCCCTCGCCCGGAAGCTGATCGCCGCGGGTGGGATCGGGAAGAGCGAAGCCAGGAGGCCGCCCCGCCGGACCGGGACCGTGAGGGCGACGAGCTGGCCGTCGGCGATCGTGCGGGCCTTCCAGCTGCTCGCCGCGACGACGACCAGAATTCGGCCGCCGTCCGTCCCGTAGACGACGCCGCTGGATCGCGGCTCGCCGGAGGCGGTGACGTGGCTCATGACCGCGAACGAGCGTTTGGCGAGAGCCCGCCAGACGTCCTGCGAGGTCAATCGGCTCGATCCGACGACTGACGTTCCATCCTGGCTCATGGCCCGCCTCCTGCGCCCCCGCGCCTCAGTCCGTGTCTTCGATCAATGAGTCGTAGAACTCGACGTAGTTGTCCCTGGCCTTGCTCTCCCGCACCTTGATCGCCATGCGCGGGTGGATGTTGAGCTGGCCGGTGAGCATGTACGGGATCGAATAGCCCCAGTCGAGCTCCTGGCGCAGCGGCACCATCACGTCCTGGACGCACTGGAGCACGGGCCGAAGGTGGAACTTGGGGTTCTTGAGGAAGCCGAGGATCAGCTCCAGCGGGCAGTTGCCGGCCCCCCGGCCCAGGCCGGCGATCGTGGAGTCGAGCCAGGTCGCGCCCGCGAGCATCGCCTCGATGGTGTTGGCGTAGGCGAGCTGCTGGTTGTTGTGGGCGTGGATGCCGACTTCCTTGCCGGCGTCGTGGGCGAGCTTCACGAACTTGCCGGTGAGGTCTCGAACCTGCTCCGAGTAGAAGGAACCGAAGCTGTCGACCACGTAGATGACGTCGACGGGACTCCGAACGACGACTTCGAGGGCGTCGAACAGCTCGCGCTCCTGCACGGTCGAGAGGGCCATCAGGTTGAACGTGGTCTGGTAGCCCTTGTCGTGAGCGTCCTTGATCATGTCCAGTGCGGTGGGCACCTGGTGGACGTAGCACGCGACGCGAATGCACGAGATGACGCTCTTGTCGCGGGGCAGGATGTCGGTGTGATAGTCCGTTCGCTCGGCGTCGGCCATGACGGTGATCTTCGGGCCGGCCGCGGAGGCGCCCGCGGCGTCTGGCGTGGTGCCGCGCGCGGCGACCTCGCCATGGTCGCCGACGATCCGGCGCAGGTCGTCCTCGGAGCAGTACTTCCACGGCCCCGAGTCGGCGAAGATCTTGCGGTCGGCCTTGTAGCCGAGCTCGCAGTAGTCCACGCCCGCGGCGACGTCGGTTTCGTAGATCCGCTTGACGAAGGAGTCTTCGAAACGGTGGTCGTTGACGAGGCCGCCGTCGCGGATGGTGCAGTCGACGACCTTCAGCTCGGGCCGGAAGGTCACCCACGAGTCGATTTGCCGGGCGCCGGCGTCGTCCTGCGCAGTCAATTCATTGCTCCTGTGGGACCGCTCGGCCGCGCCTGGATCTGGATGACGGCCACGATGACGGAATCGGCGCCGGCGGTCGGGGCTCAGGTTACCAGCGTGGCGGATCTACCGGAGAGCGGCCTCGACGATGGACCCGACCGCGCCGATGTTGCTGCCGAGCTCGGCCGGCACTCCGAACCGCGAGGCGAGGTAGGCCGGAGCCGTGTAGCTGACGAAGACACCGCCGGGGGCATGGGCGGCATGTGCGGCATGGGCCGCGGGGGCCAGGGACACGGTGGTCGAGGAAGGACGACCCGACGCCGCGGAAACGGGGCTGCCCGCGGGCGCCGGCGCCGGCCGACCGGCAGCCACCCCAGGGCCCGCGGTATCGACCACGTCGCCGGCCGCGGACCACACCAGGACGCGAAGCGGCAATTCGAGGGCGATGAGTGGCGCCGCGAGCATCACCGGCGTGCCCGCCCGGGGATTGCCGAAGACCAGGACGGTCGTTTCGGGCATCTGGAGCCCTGCCGAACGGGCCGCCGCGGCGTGGTCGAAGCGGGCGAACACCGTCAGACCGCGCTCGGTGATCGCCGCCTCGAGTCGCGTGAGTGTCTCGGCGACCGAATAGGGGCTCGACCGGGTCAGGATTCCTTCGGCCGCGGCCGGCCCCGGGCCGTTGAGCCGCCCCGGCACCGTGGCCTGCCCCGACGCTCTCATCGGCCTACTGGTCGTAATGCTCGACGACCTCGCCGGGTCGGAGTTGCGCCTCGCCCGGATCGAGACCGGCATCGCGGCGAGCTCTGCGCTGGTGCAGGAGGTCGTAGCAGCGATCCAGCTCGACCTTGATCGCGGCGAGGCGGGCGCTCTCCTCCGTCGTCAGGCCGCGCCCGTCGCCCGCGCTCTCGTAGAGGCGTTCCTCTTCCTCGGACAGGGCGTTCGCTCGATTGAAGATTTCGAGGTCAGTCATGGCAGCCTCCTCGGACTCCACGAGGATCTTCGCCCTGCGGCCGCGCAACGCAACTGCCACGCCGGAACTGCCCGCCACGCGGGCCAGCGAGCGGGTTTGTGCGCCACAGGAGGCCGTCCAATCGCCCCACGTCGAGTGCTAGTGTTGGCGGTGGCCGCAACGTCGGCGGCCGCGCGCGAGCCATAGCGCAAGGGGGTACCGAGATGCCGTCGGTCGTTGGGATGATCGAGCAGTTCGGAGGCGAAGTGGAGTCCGTCGCCGGCAAGGACGTCCGCGACGCGGTGATGGTCGGCGCCGACAAGCTCAAAGCGAGCTCGAAGCCCGACAAGGTCTCGATGTGGATGCGCGACGCGGTCGAGCGTCTCGACACGCTCGCGGGCGACGACGCCGGAACTGTCATGGAGAAATGCGGGGCCGCCTGCGGGCAGGTGAACCATGGCATTACCGACCGAGCGAAGGCCCGACGAGAGCGATTCGCCAGCGAGGAAGCGTTCCTCGACGCGGAGGCAAAGAAGCCCTCGAAAGGCACGCGAGTCGAGCGCAAGGACGGCATCCTCTACCAGGTCTATTCGCCCGGCGAATTCAGCCATCCCGATGCGCTGCTACTGCGGTCTGATGCGCGGCCTGCCGGCCGACGTCCAGGTATCCCCGACGTACTGCCAGTGCTCGAGGGCGTTCGTCCGCGCCTACTGGAGCGAGGTTCTGGGCCGGCCGGTCGAGGTCGAGGTCCTCGAAACGGCGATCACGGGCTCCACCGAGTGCAGATTCCGGATCGACCTCGGCGAGAGCTGAGCCGTCAATCGGCGGGCGAGCCGCGCCCTGGGTACGCGGCGTCCCGGGCGGTCGGAATCGGTGCGTCCTCCGAATCCGCCGCCGGGAAACCACGCTTGTTAGTGGCCGGAGCCGATCGGCTGGCCAGTGGTCGGGTTGAGGAACAGGAAGCGGCTGTGGGGCGGCGGCCCGAACCGGTGGCCGTCGAAGTCGAACAGGCCCTTGCAGCGAGCCCGCGATCGCATCGAAGCTGCCGGAGATTCGAGACAGGCGCCAGTTGTCCTCCACGAAGCGGAGGATCGAGGACTGATCGGTCCTGGTGTGGTCGACCGCGTCGGCGGCGGCCCACGGCGAGATGACCAGGAGCGGAAGCCGCGGCCCGTAGCCGCAGCGGCCCTGCTCACCCGCGAGCGGAGTGCCCGTGCCGCAGGCGCCGGTGCCGGTCAGTGCGTCGGCCACGCTCGTCGACGGATTGGCGACGCCCGGATAGACGTGGTCGTACCAGCCATCCGAGTCGTCGTAGCTGATGACGACAGCCGTGCTGGCCCAGTCCGGCGTCTTCTCGAGAGCGTTGATCTCATTGACGATGAACTGCTGCTCGTCGAGAGGATCCGAGTAGGCGGCGTGGCCGTCCTGGAAGCCCGGGGCCTTGAGGAAGCTGACCGCGGGAAGCGCCGACGGCGGCAGGATGCCGTGGTGGATGGCGGCGACGAGGGAGTCGAAGTCGGTCATGTCGTACTGGTGGTTCGGCGTGTCGAACTGGGGCATGCCGGCGACGAAGTGCTGGGTGTCAGTCCCGATCTCGCGGAGGCCGGCCAGCGTGTCCTGACCCTGTGAGTTGGTCGGGATGGTCAGGTGGTGCGGGTTCGCGGTCGAGGCGTAGTACTGGAACGGCTCGTGGTGGGGGATGTAGTCGTCCTTGAAGCCGTACTGGCCGGTGCCGCCGGCGGCGACCCCGACGGGATGGACCGCGTCGCAGATGCCCTGGTTGCTCGAGTTCGGGACCTGCGTCTGGAAGCCCGCGGTCTTGAACTCGTCGGGAGTGAAGCTGCTCGTGGCCTGGCCGGTCTGGCCGACCGCGGTCGCTGCCGCCGCGAACGAAACCGTCGGCCGGAAGCCACCCTGGAACCAGCCCCAGGAGATGCCCCGGGCGTTGAGCTCGGTCGCCGATGTTGGTGCCGTTCATAGCCACGGCGTCGCGGGTCGAGCAGTCGTCCCAGTAGGGCTGGGCGTCGCTGGTGAGCGAGAAGCCACCGAGGCCGTCCGCGGTCAGGTCCGCGTTGGGAGCCGATGCGGTCGCGATCGAGGGGCTGTTGGCCATGTGCGTCGTGTCGACGCTGCCGGTGTCGCCGGAAACGAGGTTGATCGCGCCCGGGCGACGACGGCCCAAAGGTCGTGTTGAACGAGTTGTCGCTCATGGAGAAGCGCCTGGGCGTAGTTCCAGAGCGCGGTCACCGTGTTGCCGTCGTAGTAGTTCATGACGTCGTTCGCGACGCAGGTCGTGCCTTCGGGTGACTTGAAGGTCCCGTTGCCAACGGTGGCCGGGAACTTGTTCATGGCGCCGCCGTTGAAGGCGCGCTGCTCGTCGTTGTAGTTGTGATCCTGGTCGCAGGTCAGCAGGTCGGCCACGACGGACGGGTCGTAGCGGCGCGGGTTGACGCCATTCGGATTTGCCGTCAGCAGCGACGGTGTCAGGCCGTTGACCGACGGCGTGCCCGGCCGTGCGACGAAGGTCTGGCCGCTCGTGTTGGCGGCCATCGGGTATGTCCCGAAGTAATGGTCGAACGAGACGTTCTCCTGGAAGATCACTACCAGGTGCTGGATCGGCGTGGATGTCCTCGCCGGCGGAGAAGCCGCAGCCACGGCAGTCGTGGCGCCGGCCGCGGTGGCGATCGTTGCCACGACGGTGATGCCGGCGAGCAGTCTCCGGAGCAGGCGCGGGGCAGCAAGGGACATTGGGACGCTCCTCACTCGATGGCCGCGCACGGTTGCGCGACCCCGGCCGAGTCTCGGAACGCCATGTGAGCGGATCGTTAACGTTCCTTGAACTCTTGCCCCAGCTGGCCGGCCGATCCGCCGATCCGCCGCCCGCCTCGCCGTGAGCTCGCCGGGCGGGTTCTACTCGAACGCGTCGAAAGCCGGATGGTAGTGCGCGAGCCCCGAGACTCCGCTCATGGCCGGCTCGTCGAGCACGAGGAGCATGAAGGCATCCGGCGCATCCCACTTGCATCGCACGCCGCGGCGCACGGCCGGCTCGAAGCCGAACCGCGGATAGTAGGCTGGGTGGCCCAGGACGATCACGAATGGACACGATGTCTGCCGAATGCCCGCCAGCCCGGCCTGCACGAGGGCCTCGCCGATCCCTTGCCGCTGCCGCTCGGGCAGAACGGCCATCGTCGAGAGACTCATACCGGCAACGTGCGAGCCATCCGGCCGTTCGATGGTGGCCGGGCTGAACAGAACGTGGCCCACGACCTGGCCATCCGCGATAGCGACCAAAGACGGGAGTTCGTCGCCAGAGGCGCGGAGCGCGTCGATCAGCGAGGATTCCTCGCCCCGGCCGAATGCGCGGTCGTTGACGACGCGGGTGGCCTCGACGTCTTCCGGCTGCTCCGCTCGGATCTCGATCCCGACCGCCACGTTCCCCTCCTACAGAGATAGCCGTCCAAGTAGATCGCCAGAGTAGCCGACGTAGAAGGCCGAGGCGACGAGGACAGTCAATCCCGCACAGGCGGCCATGTTCACCACGACCCGCGGCGCGTTTCGGAGTCTGACCGCGACCAGTGCCACGAGGCTGGCACCCAGGCCAATCTGCACAACCCAGTAGGCCGCGGACGTGGTGGCGGCCACGACCGTGAGCCCGTAGGCTCCCTCGCCGATCAGGATTCCGGCGATCGGGGCTATGCCCGCAGCCACACGGATTGAACTTGGGCCGCGAACCCATGAGGCGGCCACTCCGAGGACGGGACCGACCGCGACGGCGGCCGCTCCCCAGAAGACCAGGAGCACGAGCCCGGATTCGTAGCCACGCACCTGGTTGGCGGCCATGTAGCCGGCGAGCATCGAGGCCAGCGCCACGCAACCGACCAGCGCGCCGACCCGGGGACGTCCGCCGGCGAGCACCAGTGCAAGCAGGAAAGCGACGAACGACCAGGGCGCGGCCGAATTCGCGAGCGAAGCGAGCTCAAACGGCAACGAGCCCTGCCCGTACGCGGTCACGATGCCCACGATGAGTCCTGTGGCGCCGGCAAGGCCGAGGGCTCGAAGCCAGCCACCCCCTTCGAGTGGTCCGGCTGCGGTCAATGTCATTGCCTAATGATGGCGGAACGGCGGCGGCGACGCCGTGGCGTTCGGCCGCCCCCCGGCCCGACTCACCACAGCACCCACGGCACTTTCGAAGGGCGACAACAATGGCGAGCCGGCCTCCGATTGCCACCGACGTGGCGTCTTCAACTTTGCGCGGTCGAAGCGCCACCCGCGCGGCATAGGCGTACGCGCACAACGACCCGGCCAATAGCGTGAGACCGATCACGGCTGTTGTCGGTGCCGACGTCACAACTCGAGGGTGCAGAAGCAGGACCGCGGTCACCCCCGCCAGGCTCAGGGCGATGCCCACGGCGATGCTGAAACCGACGACATGTCCCTTGTCGATCACTGCGGTCTCCTCGTACGTCGGGGAAGCCTGGCCGGCAATGCCGTCGGACGGCCGCGTGGTTTCGTCATCCGGGCCGAGGTTGGACGGGTCGAGAGACTGAGCGTGTAGACGCCTGGGGATTCGGCCGCCCTTGAGCCCCGCCCCGGCACCAATATGAGGAGATCCCGTGAAGCTGACCGGCATCCTGATCGGGTCGGATGACCCAAAGCGATTGGTCGAGTTCTACAAGCGATTTCTGGGCGAGCCCAGCTGGGATCAGGAGCCTTACACCGGCTGGATGGTCGGCACCGGCACCCTGATGATCGGCCCGCACGACCAGGTTCACGGCGCCAACAAGGAGCCAGGTCGAGTCATCTGGAACTTGGAGGCCGAAGACGTGAAGGCCGAATTCGAGCGGATCCGCGCCGCCGGCGCGACCGTCGTTCGCGAGCCTTACAACCCCATGGGAGAGAAGGCAGACCAGGAAATGGCCATTGCCACGTTCGCCGACCCGGACGGCAACTACTTCCAGATAGGGAGCCCCATGGAGATGTAGTGGCTCAGACAAGAAAGACGCGCCGCCTCCACGGTGTACTCGAGGTGCTCGGGGTGTGCTTTAGGCAGAGGCTCCGGGCGAATCGCCGTCAGCCAGGCCATCGGGGCGGCCTCGCCGCGGAACGAGCCGGCTTCGGCCAGGGCGACGAGCTGAAACGGTCGGCGGCTTCGATCCAACGCGTTCGGTCAGCGCGAAAGCCCTTCGATAAACTTGCGATGTTCGTCGTAGTGGCGCGAGGAATCCCACTGGATCTCCTCGGCGAGCGACTCTCCCTCCAGCCATGGCCACCGGTCGACCGAGAAGAGCTCATCCTCGGCGCACGGCCCGAGCGCCGCCAGCAGTCGGTCGAACGATTGGTCAAAGGCCATCCGCGCCACCTCCGGTAAATCGTCGAGGTGCTCGCGATGCGTCTGCTCATTGCGCGCGTCGGTCTCATACGCCGGCGCGTTCTTGTCGTACGGCTCGCGGCCGGCTCGAAGGCTCTCGATCACGAGAGCCGAGTGATCATGCCACCAGGCCATGTGCGCGACGAGGTCCTTGCCGGTCCAGTCGTCCATCGCCGGCTCGAGCAGCCGCTTGTCGGGGAGGCGCTCGATCGCACTCGCCATCTGCTGGTGGGCGTCCCGTATTGTGCGGATCAGCTCCGACTTGTCCATCGAATTGCGGTTGCTCAGCTTCTCGGCCATTTCGGGTGGACAATGCCATGTTCTCGCGTGAGGCTGACGCGACGATGCGGTCGTCGCGACGACCCATGCCACGACTTGCCCGCGGGCGCACGGGACGCCGTGGATTCGAGGTTCGGCCCACCGTGGGAATGCCGGCACGATGGCCCATATTTAGCGGACCACGGCCGAGCAGACACAGAGTGCGAGCGCCCCGACTGACATTCCGACGAGCACGAACCCAGCGAACGAGTTGCTCAACCCCGTGGCTGGTTCGGCGAGGAGTGCGCGCAGCCGGAGGTCGGTCGCGGAGGCGAACTTGGCGCCGGTCGAGGCT
This sequence comes from uncultured Chloroflexia bacterium, assembly GCA_963816135.1. Classification (GTDB taxonomy): domain Bacteria; phylum Chloroflexota; class Limnocylindria; order Limnocylindrales; family CSP1-4; genus Fen-1039. Next base: position 105,503 of record CAWFJD010000015.1, on the reverse strand, counting down.
GGCGATGTGCATTGGAGCTTGAGGATCGCGCTTGCGAGCGTTTGGCGAGTTGAGCCGGAATTGAGCGCGTACTCGTCGGCCGAGATCTCTATCCGCGCTCGCCCTCGATCGAGGCACGCGTTGGCAGCAGGGATGGACCCCACGAGCGAGCCGAGTCCGTCGAGAGCCACCAACCATGCCGGTGCATGGCTCCGCACGTGGTGCCGCTCGTGGCTAAGTACGGCGTGGATTTCATCACGAGAGAGCTCGGCAAGCACATCTTCCGAGAGATAGATCGCCGGACGTCGAATGCCGGCCACGACCGCCACGCCCGTGCCAGGAACGATGCCGACCGTTTCACCATCGAGAACGGCGGATCGCGCGAGCGTGCGGAGGCAACTCGCCGTCCGCCGATGAAGGAGCGCCTTTCGGGCGATGGCAATGCTCGCAACGGCCAGGATCGCGAAGCCGATCAAGGCTGCCCAAGCCAAAAAGCTCTCGGATCCTCCCGCAACTGGGGGTGTGCCGGGATCGCGCGCACCGACGGAATCGCAACCGGCGACCGCGATGGCGAGGCCGATCCCGACTGTAAGTAGGCGGAGGCGAGCCCGACCGCGGATCAACTTTGGGTGCCCTCTGCGTCAGCAGCGAGCTTGCGGAGGCGCGATACGAGTTCGCTGTCGACGCCGGTGAGATCCGCCGCGAACGCGGCGACGGCCGCCACACCATGCCGTTGGATGAGCTGGCTCAGCTCGCGCCGTCCCGCGGCCAGGGCGAGCGAGTCGCGTTCCACAGCCGGAGAGTAGCGAAAGCGCCGGCCCTCCTTGGTCCGCGTGACGTAGCCCTTCTCGGCTAGGCGGACGAGGCTCGTCATCACAGTGGTGTAGGCCAGTGGCGAGGCCATTCCGGCGTTCAGACCACTCAGGGCTTCACTCACGGTCGAGGGACCGGAGCGCCAGAGCTGCTCCATCACTCTGTACTCGAGAGGCCCGAGGATCTCGCCCTGTGAGTCAGTTGCTGCCACGCCTCGATACTACTACGCAATGTGTAGCAGGTGTGTCATTGTTCCCGTCTTGGCTACTACGCCTGTTGTAGTAGCTCGGGAGATGGAGTGCATGATCGATATCACCCCGGCGGTGTCGGGCCACCAGCGGAAGCCCAGTCGATGACTGGCGATAGAAGGGAGCCGCAACCGATGGCCATCTTCGGACCGGCTGTTTCGTATAACCCGCTCCGCGACCGAGCGCTCCTGGCGTGGTCAGCGTGGTGGTCGTTCATCGCGCTCGGGGTCTTCGGCGTCCTGAACGCAATCATCCCGAATCCGGTCTTCGCCAGAGGGATCGCCGTGGAGGGATTTGCGGTAGTGGTCTGGCTTGTGTCCGCGCCGCTTATCGGCGTCGTCATGGCCACATACTTCGCTCCGATCCCGCCGTCGATGCCCATCGCCCTTGGACCGGGAACGGCGCGCAGCGGATCCACCCTTGGCACCTTGGGTGGTTTTGCCGCGTTTGTGGCCATTGGCTGTCCGACATGCAACAAGATCGCGCTGATTTTCTCGGAACGAGCGGGGCCGCGAGCATCTTCGGGCCCATCCAGCCGGTCATTGGAGCGGCATCCCTCGTCCTCTTGGGTGCGACGCTCGTATGGCGTCTTCGACTGCGAGCCCGAGGCGGTGGCTGTACATTCCGCGCGCCGGCTCCCCCCACGGGGCGATAAGTCCGTGCGCGGCCTCTGGTGGAGAGTTGCGCTGGCTTAGCGGCTGAAGAGCCGTCGGTCCGCGGACTCGCTGGTTCGCTGGCTCTTCGGCGGCCTATTCGGCTCATAGGCGCCTCGGCGGGTGGTCGAGCGGCGGACGCAACAGCCGGTCGATTGATCCTCAGCGTGGTCGCCCGTCGCGAGCGCTGGTCCTTTTGACCGAAACGATGGCTGCAGCAAGGCGAATAAGTCAATGCTGGAGGCTGGCAGCCAAAGGAGGAAGCCATGTCGCTGGTGGTTCGCCAATGCACCAAGTGTGGACACGTCGAGACTCGAACTCACTGGGATTCGATGAGTGAGGCGGCTAAGGCCGAGGCGACCGAAGTGTCCTGGGCCTGTCCCGAATGCGGCTGGCCGGAGCCCCAATTGATCGAGATCCGCAGCTTCGACGACATCGAGGCCGGCCGCCTCGTTGGCGCCAAACGGGACGACTCTTCCCTCTGACTTCCGCGCGGAACGGGACGCTGTTTCAACCCGGACGGTTGTGGTTGGGGTGGAAGACGTTGTCGGGGTCGTATCGGCGTTTCAGCTCCATGAGGCGTGCGAGTTACTTCTCGGGATAGGCCCGCTGGACGCCGGGCTCCCCTCCCTGCCCTGCTCTCGCCTCCTGCCGACCCGACACGCGACTCATCAGTCCTGGGGCTGACGACGCGGGCTCGGCTGGCACGCTCGCGTTCACGACAGCTGGTCGGGGCGAGAGGAGTCGAGGCTTCGCTTTCGAACTCACCTACGAGATCGACGCGGCAGATCTGGCGGACCTGCGCGACACTGGGTAGCCGGTCGTCCCTTACACCTGGGACTTCTTCTCGACCCTCGACGGCTTCGGCTCCACCGGCGCGGAGAGCGACAGGGCCGGTTACTGGGGCAACCAAGGCCCGGAGTTGCTCGAACGGCGCCTGGACGTGTACCGCGAGGACCAGCGCATGGTTTTCGGGGCCAACATGTATCGAATGTTCGCGCCGCTGCTGGCGTCGGCCTCCGAGGAGCTCGATCCGTCGGTTATCCGGATGCGGAGCCTGCCACTGACGGTCGTGTCGAGGACGCTTCGCGAACCCCTCAACTGGCCTAACGCGACGGTCGCAAGCGGCGACGCGGTCGACGTGGTCGCCCGTCTCAGGGGGGAGTCAGCGGTGCCGTTGGGCTCGCACGGCAGCCTGTCGATGAATCGCGCGGGTTGGTCGACTTCGTTCAGGGAACGATCATCCCAGTTATCAGCGGCTGGCTCCGATCTTCGCCGGAGCGCCTCGACCTCGAGCTCATCGATGGCCGGACGCTCGACCGCGCAACCCAGGAGCTCACCTACCGCCCTCGGCTGCACGTCTGAGTTCGCTCGTCCAGAGCAAGGATGCTTGATATGGGCGCGACGTATCTGCACGCCGTGACGTCGCTCGACGGTTCATCGCCGACGACCACGACGACGTAGGGCACTGAGGAATTGTCCTAACGCCGCGGCCTGACTCAGGCCTTCGCGCAACTCAAGGAGTATGTCGCCCACTGAGGTCGGAATGCCTCGGCGACCTGGAAGGGTTGCCGCGTCGGCCCGGTCGATCGCCCCTGCGAGGGCTTCGTAGGCGCTCAGCTACCGACCCGCGAATTCGGCGATGAGCCGCCACGTCTCGGCCGGGGCCTCTTCCTGTGTGAAATGACCGGAATTGGGGACGAGACCCGGCCGAACGTTGGCCAGTCCGGCCGCCATCAATCCCTCCACGTAATCCGCCAGACGACCGCTCTCCCGCTCGCCGCGCAGATAGAGCACAGGTGTCGTTACCGGCGTTCCATGCGCGGCTTCGGCGTTGGCTTGGGCATCTGCGGCGAACGCCCTGTACCAGTTGAAGCCGGCGCTCAGGGCCGTCGGCGTGCCGTATGCGGCGACATAGTCCGCCCGAGCTTCGCCTGAGATGCGACTCGGATGCGCCGACAGGAGGTCGTAGAAATAATCGAAGTACTCACGTTCGCGGCCCGCGACCAGGCGTTCGGGGAGGCCCGCGATGGCATGGAAGGCGAAATGCCATATGTAGGGATTGCGAATGACGTCCTCCCACGGCGCGACGCCCGGAATCACGATATCCATCAGCACCGCCCGCTCGAGATCGTCGAACTGCCGAAGATAGGAATAGACGACCTGACCGCCGACGTCCTGGCCGACAAGGGTCACATTGTTGAGGCCGATGGCCTCGATCAGCTGGTGCACGAGCCCGGCGAGCTGCCGCTTGGAGCCGTCCGTGGGATCGCCGCCGGAGTTGCCAACGCCGGGAAGGTCGATCGCGATCGCCCGCACGCGGTGCCCGGCGATCTTCATGAGTGGCAGCCAGCTTCGCCACGATTGCGGCCAACCGTGGAGGAAGAGAAAGGGTGCGCCATCGCGTGGGCCAGCGGCTACCACGTGGATTGACGTGTTTCCGACCGCCACCTGGCTGTGTTCGAAGGCGACCTGTCCGTCCACGAGCCAATCGTGCCATCTCTCCGGCTTGTCGCGCGATTGGTGCCAGCGAGAGTTTCAGACGCTGGGCCCATGAATTAGGCTTCGAGCTAAAGGCGGAGGTCCTCGATCTGCCGCCGTAGGGCTTGGGCGCCATAGGACGAAAACTGCGGCAGAACTACGCGCCGCCGGAAGATAGCGGGGCACGGTCACTCAGGGTGGCACCCGATCGCGGACGAGCCGAACAACTCCGCGATCGGGGGGGGGGAAGCAACCTCCGTGGCGGATCCGATACGCGGTGATTAGGAGTTGAGTCGCTCCGTTTACTTCCCAGCAATCGGCCCGCGCGACTATTTGCTGGTGGCTGGGCCAGCGGGGTCCGAGCAGTTCCGCTTGATCTCAGAAGGGCCCTGTCCGCAGGCAAGGATTGTTAGGAGCCAGACAGACGGCTTCCTATGATTCGAGTGGCCTCAGCAACCGCTCGGGGCCTGGGTGCCGACGAGGCGGGAAGGGATCTGGACGGTGAAGTCGGTTGGCGCGTGGGCGTCTGCCGTGCGGTGGGCAATGACAAATGAAGGGTGGGCTGCCTTACTGAGTCGGGCCGGGAGGGACGAATCCCGAATGGATGGGCTGACCATCGAGGCCATCCTGGCTCAGATGGCTCGGACCGACGGCCATCATGAAGTGCTCCAGTCACTGTGGGGGGCCCATCAGGCCAAGGTGACTGAGGTCGGTCTGTTCGAGGCCGCCGTGCTCGCGGCTACGGAGCGACCTCGCTGCCGTTGAAACGCTGGCCGCGCTTCAGATCTGCGCGAAACGATCGGGGGTAGGCTCACGATCGTCGAGACGCCCCGCGCGAACTACTCGATCCGCTCGGGGCTTAGCTCACCACCGGCCAAGGAGGCACGTCTAGTTCGCCTGAAGCCTTCGATCCGGAGGGCGAGACAGCTAGCGCGACAGAGGCTCGAAACCGACGCTCGCGGGTCATCATGGTTTGTAGGCTGTGGTCTGTCTTGGCGCCCGGCGGACCCTGGTCGCGCAAGCGATCCTCCGAGGCTCTGACGGATGTCCGATCCCACGGACGAACTCGAATTCCTGCCGGATCTTCATTGCTTCCCGCGTGACGATCCTGAGTTCGAGGCCTTGTCGCGGGCTGCATTGGCTTTCGCGCTGAGACTCAGTCACCCGGACGTGACGATCCTCGAGGGCCTGCTCCGTTACCGCTTTCCGCGAGCTCGTGTGAGCATCCGGGATCCGCTCGCAGCCCTCGACATCGATCGCCCCGTTTGGTACTGCTTCCGAGACGGCAGCGGCTTGACCCCGTCCGAGGATGACGAAACCAACGCCGGGCAAGATCTCGCCGTCGCCGAACGGCCCGTGCACTCCCCGGACTGACCTGCGGGCGGCCTTTCACGTTGACGGCGTCGAGCCGCACGCGGCAAATGTCGCCTACGCAGCCGGCAGTTCGCGAGTTCCCCGGGCAGGAGTGGCGACAATTGCTGTCACACCGTGGGTGCTCGAACCCGGCGCGGAGTCGCTAATTCAGCGTTCGCGCGTTGGCACGCAGCTGAAAGTAGTTCGTGCCGGGGGGCAGCGACACGTTGGTCGTCGCGCTCATAGCTGCGTCGGGCACGTCCTGGCCTTGACAGTGATAGCGAGTTTCATCGGCTCAGGTCGCCCGCCTCAGTAGCGAGCCACACCTGGTTTCGTCCGCTGCTCTTCGCCTGATACAGGGCCCTATCCGCGGCTGCCAGAAGCCCGGCCTCCGTGTCGCCTTCGGCTGCGACCTTCACCCCAAAACTGATGGTCACGGGGATGTCCCCAGCTGTGGTCGTCATCGGCCAGGCGGCGACGGAGGCTCTTAGGCGCTCATACAGGATGCCTGGGCCGTCGATGCGTCGGTGTTCGGTCACGAGGACGAACTCATCGCCGCCGTGTCGCCCGAGGACGTCGTGGCCGCGCAGATTGCGCTCAATGAGCCGGACGAGTTCGGAAAGGACCTCGTCTCCCGTCTGATGACCGTAGGTGTCGTTGATCTGCTTGAAGTGGTCTACGTCGCAGATGCCAAGCGCCAGGACGTTCTCGTAGCGTCGTTTCCGGGAGAGTTCGCGGGATAGAGCTCCGGCGAACGCTCGTCGGTTCAACACACCGGTGAGTGGGTCGTGCATCGCCTCGTGCGCCAGCGCCTCGCGCGCCTCGTTCAGCCGCGCTTGCAACTCGACGAGGCGTCGGCCAACGTCGACTCGCGCCAGGAGCTCGCCAGCATCAAAGGGCTTGGCCAGGTAATCGTCGGCGCCGGCCGCCAGACCGTTCACGATGTCGGCTTTCTGGTCGAGCGAGGTCAACAGAATGATGTACGGCGGCTGGCTTGAGTCGATCGTCCGTGCTCGACGACACACGTCCACCCCCGCGAGGCCGGGCATCACCCAGTCGAGTATGGCTAGTTTCGGCGCGTCGGCCTGCTTGAGGGCTTCCCAGGCCGCGAGGCCGTCCACCGTCTCGACGACTTCGTGACCGTGTTTTCTCAACACACCAGACAGGACCAGGCGCGACGTGACGTCATCGTCCGCTATCAGGATCTTCATCGTGTCATGCCGCGTTTCGGGCGATCAGGCCGCTCGCGAAAGCCTTCATGACGGTGTACTCAAACCCGGTCCCTGCTCATCGACGAATGCGCGCATCGCTTCCTTGAGACTGGCGAATCGGGCATCGATGTCGGCCACATGAGCTGTTGACATTCGCCATGTCGCCGGCTTGCAGCGCCTTCTCGATCTCGAAAGCAGCGGCACGCAGAGACTCGCCACCGACGTTCGCCGAAGCGCCCTTGATGGTGTGAGCCTGTCGGACCGCAGCCTCGCCATCGCCCGCTTCCAGAAGGCGTCGTAGTGCTTCGATCTGCCTTGGCATATCGTCGAGGAAGCCGACGGCAACCGACCGGGCGAGATCCTCGTCGTTCATGACGCGATCCAGCATGACCGGCCCGGTCGAACTCGGGCTTCTCGGAGACTGCCAGCTCGGCCTTCGTCCGTGGTCCGGCGACAGGCGCCTTTGACGTGTTCGCCGGCCGTGCCGAATCGTCACCGGGCAGCCATCTCGCGAGCGCATCGGCCAACGCTTGCGGCGAGATTGGCTTGGTGACGTAGTCGTTCATGCCCGCCTGCAGGCACCGCTCGCGATCGCCCTGCATGGCGTGGGCCGTCATGGCGATGATCGGGATCCGTGGTTGCGGACCGCCGACTGCGGCTCCCGGATTTGGGCGCGTGGCCTCGAAGCCATCCATCTTCGGCATCTGAACATCCATGAGCACGAGGTCGTATGGCGATCGACTCGAGTGCCTCGACCGCTTCGGCGCCGTTGGCCACGGCATCGGCGCGAAGCCCCAGCTTCCGCAGGATGCCCAGGGCCACTTGCTGGTTGGTGACGTTGTCCTCGGCCAGCAAGATGCGCAGTGCTCCTCGATGCATCTCGCGGATGGAGTGGCGCGTCACGATCGGAGTCGCGGGCTGCGCGGTGGTGACGCCGGCCATGACCGCTGCGAGGCAGTCGAAGAGATCGGACTGTCGCGCGGGCTTCACCAGGTAGCCGGCAAACCCGAGCTCCGCCATGTGCGTGGCGTCGCCTCGCTGCCCGATCGAGGTCATCAGCACGAGGATGGTTTGGGCCAGGGCCTCGTCGGACTTGATGGCCCGTGCCAGGTCTTCCCCGTCCATGCCCGGCATTTGCATATCGAGGATCACCGCCGCGAATGGATCGCCCGCGTCCTGGGCGCGCGCGAGGGACAGCAGTGCCTCAGGTCCGCTCGGAGCCTGTTCGGAGCGCATGCCCCAGGAGTTGAGCTGAACTGTCAGGATCTCACGATTGGTCGGGCTATCGTCCACGATCAGGATATGGACGCCTCGAATCTCGGCCGGAGGCGGAGCGCTGCGCGTCAGGCCCTGTGACTTGCCGAAGAGCGCGGTGAACCAGAACTCGGAGCCCTGGCCCTCTTCGCTCACGATGCCGATCTTGCCGCCCATCATCTCCACGAGCTGCTTCGAGATCGCCAGCCCTAGTCCTGTGCCGCCGTACTTGCGCGTGGTCGAAGCGTCTGCCTGGGTGAACTTGTGGAACATCAGGTCTTGCTTGTCGGCTGGCGACGCCGATGCCCGTATCTTTGACCGAGAACCTGAGCACGACGGAAGTTTCGTTCTCCGACTCGACGCTCGCCCGGACCGAAACCTCGCCGCGTTCGGTGAACTTGACGGCGTTGCCGGCGAGATTCAGGAGCACCTGGCGGAGGCGCCCGGGGTCGCCCGAGAGATTGGACGGCACATCGGGAGCGGGGGCGCAGATGAATTCCAGGCCTCGGTCTTGGGCCCGCATGCGCCATGAGGCCGGCGAAGTCATCGAGCAGGACCCGCAGGTCGAAGTCCAGCGTCTCGAGCGTCGAGCTTGCCGGCTTCGATCTTGGAGAAGTCGAGGATGTCGTTGAGCAGGGCCAGAAGGGACTCGCCGCTCGTGCGCACGGTCTCGGCGTACCGGCGCTGGTCCTCGTCGAGCTCGCGTGTCGAGCAGGAGATCGGTCATTCCAATCACCCCGTTCATCGGAGTGCGGATCTCGTGGCTCATGTTGGCCAGGAACTCGCTTTTGGCCTGGTTGGCCGATTCGGCTCGGACAGTGGCCTCCGCGAGGGCGCGGTTTGTCCGCTCGAGCTCCGCCTCCGCCTGTCTTGCGCGCGGTCACGTCGCTGAGTAGGTTCAGCGTGGCCGGCCTCCCATTCCACGGGATCACCGCCGCCGACAGGTAGACCCAGGTAGTACGGCCTTCCGCTCCGATCATCCGGAAGTCGTATCCGTCGCCCACGGGCTCGCCGGCGATTCGCTTGGCATAGTTCTCGCCGACGACGCGCCTATCGTCGGGGAAGATGAAACCGAGGATCGGATGGCCCTCAAGCTCGGCTGCTGGAACTCCAAGGAGGTCGGCCATCCTCGGGTTGGCAAATACGAAGACGCCCTCTTGAAGAATGCAGATTGCCTCGTTCGCCTTCTCGACCAGCGTTCGGTACTTCTCCTCGCTCTCACGCAGCTTCTGCTCGGTTTGCTTGCGCTCGGTGATGTCTCTCGATACGCCCATGGTTCCGAGGATCCGGCCGTGCGCGTCGACTCTCGGCAGCTTGGTCGTGGAGACCCATGCCACGGAGCCGTCGAGCCGGGTCTCCTTCTCCTCGAGGCCCACGATAGGTTGGCCGGTCGTCATGACCTTGCGCTCATCTTCGAAGGCGGGGCGGGCATGCTCTTCTGTGAAGAAGTCGAAATCGGTCTTGCCCGATGCCTCGGAGGCATCCCCGAGCCCGAAAGCTATCGCCTGGGCTCGGCTGATCATGATGAAGCGTCCGTCGGCGTCCTTGAAATAGATGTGGTCCGGCGTGTTGTCCATGAGCGCGTTCAGCAACGAACGCTCCCGGACAAGATCCGAGGCCGCGCGTTGCTCTTGGGTCAACTCGAGAACCTGAAGCGACAATCCTGTTGGGGACCCGACGTCGTCGCGAACGAGTTCGGCGTCGAGGCGGATGAGGAACTCTTCGCCGCTCTTGCGCAGGGCACGGTAGTCGAGCGCGCTCTCCAGTTCGCCCGCGAGCACGCGGGTCAGGTGCGCCGCGGCGAAGCCCCGATCTTCCGGTGAGACATACACCGACAGGCGCTGCCCGACCGGCTCTGCAGGCCCGTCCCACCCAAACATGGAGACCATGGCCGGTGAGACCTTGAGAATGCTGCCGGTCAGGTCGGCCAGCGCAACCGCGACCGTCGTCCCCGCCCACGCCAGCGCGTCGCCGGTCAGCTCTCCGTGCGCGCTCATCGAGACAATCCCTGTCTCGGGTTGGGCACGTGGAGAGGGCCGCTGAGCGGTTCCATCATCGGTACTTCCGTGGGGAGCTCAAGCCGCGTCGCATCAAGCCGACGGTGACTTGTCGGGTCAGTCTACGCCCGGGAAGCGACAGGGCACGGGTACGCCCGGCTGCTCGGCAAACCCTCCGCTCGGGCCGGCCGCCGACAAGGACCTCCGTCACCTGATTACGCCCTACGTTCACGATCCTCCAGCCTCCTGGTTGGGGACGTTCCTGAGGGACATCCCCCTCTCGGTTATCGGGCCGCCGAACCGATGGTTGAGCATGCTCGATGGTTGGCGTTCGAATTGCGACGCCCGCGGTTGCTAAAGCAGTAAGGGGCCCAAACCGATGCCCCGAACCAGAACAGTTCATTGGCGCCGGCGAGGATTCACGTGATCGAGACGGAGCGTTCCGAGGGGACCGCGCTCGCCGAGAGGCTCGGGTCTGAGGCGTTCTTTCGCCTGCGGCTCGTCCCGTATCGGGCATACGAGTACATCTCTCCGGGTGTCGAGCGCCTCGTGGGCTACGGACCCGCGGAGTTCAAGGCTGACCCCGGATTCGTCCGCGAGATCGTCCTGACCGAGGAGCGGGAAAGGCTCGACGAACTCGACCTGACTCGCATCGCCCCCGGCCACACCATTTCCCTGCGCGTTCGCCATCGCGAAGGTCGCGTGGTCTGGATCGAGGTGTCGTTCTGGCCGGTCATCGAGCACGGCGTTGCCGTGGCGCTGGAAGGTTCGATCCGGGAGGCATCGGAACTCAAGCGGGCGCTGGTATCGCTTGAGGGAGTCCGACGCCTGCTCGGAGTCGGCTTCGACGGGATGGTCACGGTCGATATCGCGACCTTGAAGTTCACCGCCGCCGATCAGAAGGCACGGACACTCCTGGGCGCGGAAGGTTCCGCGCTCGATCGGCTCACCCTCGGCGATATCTTCGAGCCCACGATCGCGGAACGGATCGCCACGTCTGCCGCCCTCGTAGCCTCAGGACAGATGGACCGGGCCACCTTCCAGGCCGATGTTCGTTCTCCGGGTCGGGCCCCACGGCAGGCCGTGGTCCGCGTCATCGCGAGCGAGGACGGTCCCTCGCGAGTGCAGCTCGTGTTCGAGGACCATTCGTCCGAACGGCTCCTGACGGCTCAAAAAGGCCAGTTCGAGTCAGCCGTGGCCGCCGCGACCGATGCCATCGCGCTCTTCGACTCGTCGCATTCCTTCATCTTCGTCAATAGCGCCTTCTGCAAGCTGTCGGGCTTCAGCTCCTCGGAGTGCATCGGTTTCCGGCCGGACGTGCTGCGGGCCTTGCTGCCCGAACGCACGCTCTGGACGGCAGTCAGCGAGCAGGCGCCATGGTCCGGCGTGATCTGGGGCGTGGGCAAGGGTGATCGCAAGATTCAGATCATGGTCAGCCTCAGCCCCATCCGAGCGTCTGAAGCTGGGAGCCATGCATTTGTCCTCGTCGCGAGGGAGGTCGACGGCGACAAGCCAGCCCAGGCGGCTCTGAGCCGTGAGCGTGCCGCCCGCCAGCGCTTGACGGCCGCGCTGTCCACGCTCGATGACGGTGCACCGGTCGAAGACCTTGCGACTGCCTTGTGCAGTGGCGTTCTGGCCCTGCCCGACGTGGCTGCCGCGGTCCTGCTCGATACTGCGGTTCCCGAGGAGCCGAGGTTACTCGCGATCCGCCCGGAAACGGGCTTCGAGGCGCTGTCGCGCTACCTCATTCTGCCCGCGAAGGTGGAGGGGTTCCTCGAGTTGCTCGTCGGGACAGACGTCTGTCTCGAACCCGCCGCATCGCTTGCCGGCCGAAAGGGCTCGGACTCGTTGCCGGCCGGCGCGTCGCTCCTCGCGGTCCTGCCGCTTCGCCACGAAGGGCGAACCGTTGGCTTGCTCGCGACGCTCGGGTCCGACGAGCTTCGTGACGAGATGCGTTCGCTCGGCGATCTCGCGCGAGCAGCCGCCGGGCTCCTGTACCCCGAACTCACGAGTCGTGCGGAATCCCGAGGCATCCGGCGAGAACTCCAGGCGGCGCTCACGGGTCGAGCGTTTCGGCCGATCTTCCAGCCGATCATCGGGATGGAAGACCTCTCGACCGTTGGCTGGGAGGCCACGACCCGCTTCGCCGACGGGAAGTCTTCCGCGATCCGTTTCGCCGAGGCGGCCCGCGTGGGGATGACCGTGGATCTCGAGGTTGCGGCCACGAGCCTCGCCATCTCGGAGGTTGCCCTCAATGCGCCTCCGGGCTGGCTGAGTCTGAATGTGTCGGGTGCGTTCGTCGCGTCCGGCACGAGATTGGTCGATCTCCTGCCTGCCTCGCCACGGCAGGTCGTGCTCGAACTCGCAAACCTTACGGATCTCGACGAGACCGCCAGGCGGATCCTCCGAGAGCTCCCCGAGAACGTTCGTCTCGCGGTTGATTTCGACTTCGAGCGATTCGCGGACGCTGCACGGCATCGTGGAGTTGCGACCGACGTACATCAAGCTTCCGATGGATATCGTCCGGGGCATCGACTCGGACCACGTCCGACAGGCACTCGTCGCGGGTCTGGTCCACTTTGCGGCGAGCACCTCGTCGCATCTAATTGGCGTGGGCGTGGAAACCGAGGCTGAGTTCTCGACGCTCGCGGATCTCGGTGTGGGCTTCGCCCAGGGCAACTACCTCGGTGCCCCCGGCTTCTTCCCGCTGGCCAACCCGACAGCAACCCTGATTGCGCCAACGTCATGAGCACGTCCAAATGCTCAAGCCCGGCCGGCTCCAGCCGACAACCCCGACTGCAGTGGAGTGCATCAGCGCCCTGCAACCCAAATCCACGATAGGTTTGGAGCTATGACCTACGAAACCGTCATCTCGAACGGTCAGGTCTCGCTCGTGTACCACCCGGACACGAAGATCGTCCATCACGAGTTCCGCCAGTTCGTCTTCGGCGAGCAGTTCCGCACTGTCCTTATGACCGGCCTGGACCTCATGCGTGAGCATGGCGCATGCAAATGGCTCTCTGACGATCGAGGCAACGCGAGCCTCGCCAAGGAAGACATGGATTGGGCCGACTCGGTCTGGTTGCCGGCCGTCTGTGACGCCGGCTGGAGATACTGGGCGGCGGTGATGCCCGAAAGCGTCATCGGTCAGATGAACATCCGGAAATGGGCGGACAAGTTCCGCAGCGTCGGAGTCACAGCGATGGCGTTCTCCGATCCTGATGCCGCGATGGCCTGGCTCGAAGATCAGTCGTAGACCAGATCCTGTTTCGTCTAGCCTGGTATTCAGATTTCCCGGAAGCGGGGCCGCCTGGATTCTCAGGGCCAGAATGCCGGTATGTGCCCCCGACTGTTTCAGCCTGCAAGCAGTTGGGCCGTCAACGCAGCCGCCCATTGAGCAGCTTCTCGGACGGTAGCCAGCTCGGCCGACACGTCCTGTCCGGGGACCCTTCTGCGCCGCGAGGTCCACGAAGCCGAGGGTCGCGGTCAGGATGTTGGAGGTTCAGCCCCGAGCCCATTGGACGTGCGGTCGGGTGGGCGTGGAATTCGCGCCGATGTCGGGCATGTCGAGAACTCAGGGCATCGGGAACGAGCAGTTCGATTCGTTGGCCGACCAACTCCGTCGCCTGCCAGCCGAAGGTCGATTCGACGTTCCGATGACGCCGTCCGCCCCGACCCCGATTACCGCGTTGGGCCACGCGTCCAGGATCCGTCGCGCCTCGGAGCCCAGGAAGATGCCGGCCTCATCTCTCGCACGGTCTGTGGACATCTCCCGATCCTTCGCCGTAATGGCCATGGGTTCCGTTCACGGGATCCAGGTCCGCTATGCGGAGCGCAGCCCATATGGGCCCTTCATCAATACGTCATGTGAGCTAACACGTTAACGTCTGGGCAAGCCCGGCCTGTGCCCGCGATCCAGTCTACGCTCGGGTGATCGCCGCAGGCCTCGCATTGAGCTGCAGCCGCAGCCACTCACGCGGCGATGGCGCAACCATGGCTGCGGTGCCAGGTTCTAGATCATCTGCGTGAGACGACTCCCGACTTCAGTGGCCCGCTTCATGACGACTACTCCACTGTTCTTATTGCGTGACCCGAGCGACAGTGAACGAGTTCCTGGGGCCCGTCGAAAATGTGGATGGGTCCCAGGTAGGTTGGACTCCTGTCTGGCGGCGACGCGGCAATTGGGAGCGACGCAGCGGGGCGGGCAGGTAGCGTGACACGGGAGAAGGCATGAACGGGCCCCTGGGGCCAGGCGAGGAAGTCGCCCGGCTGAGCAAGGCGGGACTAGGTGCACGGCTCGTAGATCGGGCAACCTCCGGATCGGTGGAGGTTCGGACTGACAGCGAAATCCTCGCAGGGCGTTCCAGTCTGGGGCTGGGTCTGGCTCAAATCACGTCTCGCTTGCTGGATCAGCTTGCGACGAGTGGAGGCGGCGTCCAGTCGCGTAGCCTGGCGCCGGCCGGTCACCCTGACAGAGACTTGCACGGCAATACTGTGCCATGGGACGGAAGCGCACTGGTTTCCTGGCAGCGGGTGGTCAGCGTCTCTGCCGGCGGCAGTCTGCTCGCATTGGTGAGCTTGCCGCCATTGGCCTGAGCCGTCGCGTCCGCCATGCCCTGCCGTGGCAGGAGGCGCGCCAAGTTTGGCCACGCCTTACGGATTGCGGTGACCGGTCGTCGGCGGAATCTCCGTCGGCTTCCCCTCCCTCACGCGAAGGCGGCAGTTCGACTGAACGCACGATGGCCGGCGTTACGGCGCTCCACCGTTTCCGTTGGTCAGCTACGCGCTCGCGTTGACGGCCTGCGGTCGACCGAGCGCATACCCCTGTCCCAAATGAACGTCGAGGGAACGCAGGACCTCTATCTCTCGGTCGGTCTCGATGCCCTCGGCGATCAGCCGGCAGCCAGTTTGGCGCGCGAAGTGGCGCATGCCGGCGATCATTGCCTGGCGGGCCTCATCAGAGTCCAGGCCCGCAACGAGCCACCGATCGAGCTTCACAAACGCGGGACGCAACTCCAGGATGTGCCGCAGGCTCGCGAATCCGGCGCCGGCATCGTCCACGGCGAATCTCGTGCGGGGCCCGAGGGCAGCCATCACGGCGCGGAATGCCGGGTAATCGGCGATGTCCGCATGTTCGGTGATTTCTATCACGATGCGCCGGTCGACCTCAGCTAACATGGGCCGGAGTCGGCCTTCGGAGACGATGAGGTCGGGCGACGCATTCACGCTGAGCCATGCGCCAGACGGGAGCGCCTTCGAGGCTGCCAGCGCTGCCTGCAGGGTCGCGATCTCAAGTTCGACGCCGAGGCCGGCAGCTGCCGCTGCCGCGAAGAACGCCTCGGGTTCGGCACCATCCGCGAAGCGGGTCAGTGCCTCGAAGCCCACGACCTTGTCGCGGACGATGTCCACGATCGGCTGGAAGACGGGCATGAAGGCTTTGCGCGCGATGATGTTCGCGACGGACTCGTCGCCCGATCTGGGCGTCGATGCTTTCGGCCATTTCAGACCCGAGCACGGCGCCTGCCACCGCGGCAAAATCGATGATGGTAGGCAGAAGATCGTAGACCGCTTGCTTGTTGACAACGTCGATGGACTGCACTGTGAGCAACCCGACCAGACGCTCACCCGACGTCACGGGTGCGTACGCCAGTGAGCTCGGCCCGACATGCTCCAGCAGCTGGTTATAGGCACGGCCCTGGCGGTTCCCCCATGGTTCGACCCAGGGCGCACACATGGCGCGCACGTGCAGCCTACGGCTTATCGGGAATGAGAGACGATGCAGGGGCGGGTCTTTCCGGCCCACAACGACGTGGCCGATCGGCATCGCCTGATTATCCCGTTCGAAGACGAGGATCTGAGCCGCGGCGATGCCGTCGAGGCTCCCCAGGTCACGACATATCGCCTGAGCCCTGGCGTTCATCGACGACTCCGGCAGATTGTGACGGATGCCATCGAGGAGAAGCTGGCGTTGAGAGGCTGAGGAAGCGGATCGCGCCGCCAGCGCCTTTACCGAGGTTACGTCGGAACTGACAGACACGAAGCCAATGACCGCGCCCGAAACACTACGAACAGGCGAGATAACGGTGTTCGCTGTGAAGAAAGACCCGTCCTTGCACCTGTTGACGATTTCGCCCGACCAATCCCGGCCGGCCGCCATGGTTGCGCCTATCTCTTCATAGAACGCCGGAGAGTGGATGTTGCTCTTGAAAAGCTCCGGCGTTTTGCCGACAACTTCGTCTCGGGCGTACCCGGTTATGCGCTCGACGGCGGAGTTCACGTGCGTGATCCGCCCTCCGACATCGACCATCATGATCGCGTCGGCCGTGTGGTCGACGGCGACCATCAACTCATCGTGTTCGCCCTGGGCTACATCGAATGCGGTTATGTCCACGGCGAACCCGCCGATCCGGGCTCGCTGGTCGCCGCCCGGGAGTGCGAACTCGATCAGGAGGACCGTGTGGGGCCCGTCGCGTGTCTGCATTGAGTACGAGAAGGCCTGCGTGCCTCCGCCGTTGAGGACCGCCTCATCGTGGGCTCGAATGGTTGCCGCGGCATCGCGAGGCCACATGTCCGCGTCGGTCTTGCCCTGCCAGTCGGCTCCCATGTGCGCACCCATGATGGCGAGAAGGAATGGGTTCGCGTACACGTAGCGACCGTAGGCATCTTTGGCGAATGCGGCCACCGGGGCCGACTCCATCAAGCTCGAAAAGCTCTCGCTGCCCTCGCTCAAAGCAGGCGAGGACACCGGAAAGGCCTGCCTGGAGTGAACCTCGTGCCATCCAGGCGTGGACGTTACGGTCACATCGCCCCCTACGTTCTCTGGACCGAGGTCAGAGGTCCCGGTCGACAACAAACCGCGTCAGATTGGCGAGTCCGCGATCGATCCGATCGCAAGCCCCCGAGTCGTGTGAGCAGAGTCCCTGATCCGCGACGAGCAGCGGGATGGCGGTGAGCATCCCGCCGAAACCGTGCCACCTAGCTGACACGTTCGCCCCGGCCATCCTTTGCGTCAAGACCTGCGTGACACACTTGCGGCTGGAGCGTGCGGGCGGAGGTCCGGGCGTGCGTCCATCGTTTCGGACTAGGTCGACGCCGCTCTCCGGTGCGCGCGCTCCAAACGTTCGAGGTTGCGTCGTGAACCGATCGACGCCGACCGCGGCCGCACATGCCCTCATCCGCAAGGACCGATGTTACACCGGCGACGGCCCCGCAACGACCAAGTGCGACCCTCTTGAGCGCCTCACCAAAACAGATGGCGCCGCACTACTCCTAACGCCCGCCGGCCGGCACTCTGGTGGCTATCCCGCAGCGATTGACAGTCCACGAGTTAGTGGTTGACTTGAGCCGCAGCCTAGGCCGGAGGCCTCCGACGAAACCAGTCCCTCGCCTCCCGGATGGCTACCGCAGGATGTGCCCGACATGAGCCGAACGCGGAACCACTGGCCTGTTGAGGGATCGATGGTCGCCGAAGACTTCGCCAGCGTCCCCGGGACGAACGAGCCGATGATCACGGAAAGTCAGTTCGCTGGCTTCTTCTCTGGGGGCCGCGATGTCGCCCTCATGGATGAGTCGCGGACTGCCATCACCGAGCGAACCCGATCCGTGGACTCGATTCTCGATGTCGTTGGGGCATTGGTGCTCGTCCTCGACGATAAGGGGCTGGTCACACTTTTCAACGGCGCCAGTCAGCGCCTGAGCGGCTACGACTCCGCTGAGATCGTGGGGCGCACGGTCTGGGACGCATTGGTCCCGCCGGCCGAGGCGGAGGACGTGCGAGCCGCGGTGACCGCGCTACTGGCCGGCACCTTCCCCAATTCGCATGAGAACCATTGGCTTACGCGCACCGGCGAATTACGGCTCATCGCTATGGCAGAACACATGTCTCACCAACGCTGAGGGTAAGGTCACCGAGGTGATCTCGACCGGCAACGACATCACCGAGGCGCGCCGCAGACACGAAGCCATGCGCGGACTTGAAGCCGTGGGACAGCTCCTGGCGGAGCACGGCCCCTCGCCGGCGGCACTCGACGGAGTATTGGACGAGATGGCGGCGCGGATGGGGTACCGCTTTCTGTCACTGTATCTGCACGACGGGTCGGGACTGCGACTCGCCGCGCAAAGCGGGCATCCAGCTGCACCCGAGCGGCTGGACGCTGGAAAAGGCATCGTCGGTCGTGCATTCAGGATGGGAGTCGCGGTGTTCGTGCCCGACATCCATTCCGACCCGGACTATCTGCCCGGCGATGCCCGCGACGATAGCGTGGCAGCCGTGATAGCCGTCCCGTTGCTCGGTGATACGGGCTCTCTTGGCGTTCTGAACATCGAGTCGGCCGGCCCCGAAGTGGTGGTAGAGAGCGACATGCAGTTCGCTCGGACCGTTGCCGACCGCCTCTCCATCTCCCTCGCCGCAGCCAGGCACAGGAGGCGCTCCGCGATCGCACTCGCCTGCTCACGGCCCTCGCCGGTTTCACGGCGGCCGTGAACGCGATCCGAGAACCTACCCGTCTGGCCAAGGCGTTGGTGGATGCCGTCGGCGACGTAGTGCCATCGGACACCGTGGTGATCACCTTGTTCGATCGCAGCGACGGGCGATACCGAGTCATTGCCGTCCGAGGGCTCGCCCAGGGAGCCGTCACGACGATCATCAAGCCAGGCGAGGGGACGACGGGTCGCGCCATCGCCGAGCGCGCGGTGGTTGTGACGGAATTCAGGCCAGGGTCCCGGCGCAACTCGGCGCTGCAGCATTACCAGCTGGGCCCGACCAGATGGGTGGTGGGTGTCCCGCTGATCAACGAGGACAGGGTGCTGGGCGTGATCTCCGTGGGCCAATTCGAACCCGCCACGACGTTCACGCAAGCCGAGCTCGAGGTGTTCGGACTGCTTGGCGCCCATGCGGCCCTCGCGCTCGCCAACGCCGGCCTGATCGCCGAAGTGTCGACGCTCGCGATCCGCGACGGTCTCACCGGGCTGTATAACCGCCGCCATTTCGACGCCGCGCTCGACCTCGCTATCGCCCGATTCAAGCGGCACGCACCGGCCGGAAGGCTGACCGCGATCATGTTCGATCTCGACCATTTTGGCGACTTCAATCGTCGCCACGGGCATCTGGCCGGCGATGCCCTGCTCCGCGGTTTCGCTGAGATCCTCCTGGAACGCCTGCGCACTGCTGACGTGGTTGCGCGGTATGGCGGCGAAGAGTTCGTCGCGATTCTCGAAGACTGCGGCCTTCCGGAGGCAGTGCGTCTGGCCGAGGAAGTCCGCCAGGCACTCGAAGCGCACCCGGTGCCCGGAGCCGACGGCCGACCAGCCCACGCGACCGTTAGCGCCGGATGCGCGCTCCTCTACGCGCAGGAACCGACCAAGGAAGCGCTCCTCGGACGGGCCGACGCTGCCCTCTTCATGGCCAAGCGTGCCGGTCGCAACCGCGTGGTCGCCCCATGACTCGCTGCACAAGAGAGACTGAGTTCTGACCATGGCCGATCTCTACAAGAGTCTGCAGGTCGATCCGCGGGCCGAGATCGAAGTCATCCGGGCGGCCTATCACGCACTCGCTCGCAAGTACCACCCCGACGTCGGCGGTGACGCGCAACGCATGGTCCAGTGCAATGCGGCGTGGGCCGTGCTTGCGAACCCGCTCCTGCGGGCCGCCTACGATGCGGAGCGAAACGGCCCAAATGCTCCACTCCCGGCCCCGGAAGCGGCGGAAGCTTGCCACCGCAGCGAACAATGCCCCGGCGACACGCCGCCACGGCGCATGCACGACTCCAGCAGTATCGTCGACTTCGGCCGCTACGCTGGTTGGTCTCTCGAGCAACTCGTTGCCAAAGACCCCAACTACCTCGAATGGCTGGTGCGGACGCCGATCGGACGCCACCTGTCTCCGGAGATCCGCACGCTCCTCGACCTCGGTGTTGGCAGCCATCGCCCCAACCGCGGCAGTCCCCTCGGCGAACGCAGGGAGCGAACACCGGCCGGGCGCGGATGGTTCCGCCGAACCAACCAAGCTCGCTAAGCGACCCGCCAGGTCCGCCTGAGGTACCGCCCGGTGCGTGATCGGCGGCAACGGGAACGGGCCAGGTCTAGGTCACCCCAGGCGACAACCCGCGTGGTGCAATCCTGTGACCTCCTGGAACCACCCAATGTCCGGAATCTCCCCCGCCACTGCGCAAATTCGTGCTCAAATCGGGCATTTCAATCTCCTCTCAGCGCGTAGCCAGGCGCGTCCTCCGGCGAACGCTCCGGCGAACCAAGGGCGTGTTGAAGTAATCACCGGGCATGCCAAGGTCCGCTCGGTCGGGAGGCCGAGCGGTGGGTAGTGGGCCCTATCGGAGCAGGTAGGAGGCATTTCCTTCGGGATCGAGCGGTTGGTCAGCCGCGAGGTTCTCGGGCTGACTTGGCGGCTCGGGCCCGAGCGGATAGATAGGCGAGGCGGGCGAAGTGGGCGGCCCGGGCGTGCGCGGCACGTCGAGCGCGCTCTTCGGGTTCGAGCAGACCGTCGGGATCCACTTCTCGCTCGAAGGACGACCAGAAGGCCGAAATGTTCATGCTCGACACCGGCGTTCGGGTCGCCGAGGTGGCGGGTCTGCGGATCCGCGACCTTGACCTTGTCGACGGCCGATGCCACGTGCTCGGCAAGGGTTCGCGCGAGCGTCTCGTGCCTGTCGGCCGACGCGCTCGAAAGGCCGTCCGGGCCTGGCTCGCCACACGTCGCCGAGCGGCCGGGGATGCGCCGCTCTTCTTCGGGCCTGGCGGTGTAGGGCTGACGACGCGCGGCTTTCACCAGCTCATCGGACGGCTTGCCCGACGGGCACAGCTCGAAACACGGTGTTCGCCGCACATCCTGCGCCATACGTTCGCGCGGGCGTTCCTCGTGAACGGCGGCGATCTCTTCAGCCTCCAGCGGATCCTGGGTCACAGTCCGACGTCGATCCAGGTTACCCGCCGCTACGTTGATCTCCTCGACGACGACCTGCGAGCAGTCCATCCTCGCGCCTCACCGATGGATCGTCTGGCACGCTGAGCGAGTGATCGTCGTCACCGCGTCCAGTGGACTCCGGAGCCCAGCGAGCGGAATGGCGACGCATGCGCGGGCTCACTGGCCGGTGCCGTTGGAGCCGGGTCGGCCGGGGGCGCGCTCTCGCGAGGTCCAGAGCGTGACCGCCAGCGCGAGCCGACTGCCTTTTGGCTCCCCTCCCCTGCCCTGCTCTTGCCTCCTGCCGACCCGACACGCGACTCATCAGTCCTGGGCCTGACGACGCGGGCTTGGCTGGAGGCGGGAGCGGGATCCGCGGGCGGCTCCTGCCACGTGCTCGCCACCTCCTCTCTCGCAGACGCTTGGACCTTGGCCCGAGCTGGCCTCCCGAGCAGTCGGTCCGCGGGCGAGGCGACTTCATGGCGACGGGCGACGTCCGAGTCCGCGAGCGCGACATAACGGCGAACCATGTCGAGCGTCGAGTGGCCAAGGATGCGCTGGAGACTGAAGAGATCGCCGCCGTTCACGAGGTACGCCCGGGCGAAGGTGTGGCGCAGCGAGTGGGGATTGCAACGAGACCGGACTCCCGTTCGGCGCTTGAGCCGCGCGAGGAGCTGATGAATCCCCCTGGTCGTGAGTGCGCCCTCGCGTCCAAGGAACAGGCCATCGTCCGCGCCGTCGGTGCCGCGCTCGGAGAGATAGCGGACAAGGGCAGACCGGGCGGTTGGACCGACGGGGACGATTCGCTCACGCGACCCCTTGCCCATGACCTTGATCGAGCCGTCGGCTCGCAGGTCACCGAGCCTGATCCCGGCCGCCTCGGACACTCGTAATCCCGTGTCGAGGAGGAGCAGGATGAGCGCCCGATCGCGGGCGGAGGCCGCCGCGAGCAGCCGGCGCAAGTCGTCGTCGGGAATGGGTTCGATGACGCGGGTCGGCGTCTTGGGGCGCCGCAGGGCGAGAAACCCCGCCGCCACTGCGACGCCCTCGCGGGCCAGCCAGTTGCCAAATGCCTTCGACGCTCGGTAGTAGCCGAGCACGGAGCCCGGAGACAGCGTCTCCCGCAGGGTCACGAGCCAGGCGCGGAGTTCGGAAGGCGAGATGCCGTCGATCTCGCGGTCGGGGCCCAGATCGCGGGCAACGCGCCCGAGGACCATCGAATACCACTCGATGGAGCGCGGCGACAGGCCTTCTGCGGTCTTGGCGTCGAGATACAGGCGGATGCCGGCGCGGAGCCGCATCCTCGTGGGGGAAGACGCCGGGGACGAAGCGGCGCCGGTCGGCCGCGCCTCAATGGCCGGTTCCACTTCAGGGGCAGGTGTCAGTTGCTCGTCAGAGTCAGGTGCCCATGCCCCTTGGAGCACAGAGTCAGTTGCTCGAAATTCCGAGGAGTAAGGTGCTCGTCGCATGCCAGTGCCTCCTGGCCCGGCTCGCCGAACACACGCTCACCACAAGCAGTTGTGGGAACCCCGCATGCCAACCCCAATATCTTGGGGTTTGGCTGGCGCGCTAGGATTCGAACCTAGAATCCCCTGATCCAGAGTCAGGTGCCTTACCGTTAGGCCACGCGCCAACGAGCCGAGCGATCTTACTAGATTCCGGGGCGCCGCGAGCCCGGCCTCACTTCACCATCGAGAAGGTCGCCTGGGCGCTCGCCGAAGCACCGGCCAGCTTGCAGGTCACGGCCGCCTTCGCCGTCCCGGGGTTCGTGGTGGACGCGATGGTCCAGACCCAGGAGACGCGGCCGTCGTCCGCGGCGGTCTGCCCGACCGCAAGAGCTTTGACGGTGGAGACGTTGCCCGACGGCAGGGTGACCTTGATCGCGCAGACGGCGCCCGGTGATGTCGACGCCGTGACCGAGGCCGAAGCCCCGATATTGCCCGGGTCCGGCACCTCTACGAGCGCGACCTTGAACCCGGCACCGGCACCCTGACCTGGCGTGGCCGCGACCTGCGAGGGCGTCGACGTTGGCGGCGACACGCTCGAGGGCGCCGCGGTCGGAGGCGTTGAAGTCGGGCTCGGCGGCAGTTCCAGGTTGTAGTACGCGTGAACCCAAAAGACCCCAATGTCGGCCCGTGCCTTGGCCAGCGTCACTGAGCCCGCACAGACTTTCCGCTTCAGCTGGTTCTCGAACTGGTCTTTGACGTGGGCGCCCGTCGAACGGCCGTCCGCGAGGGCGGCGACATAGGGCTCCGGCCACAGGTTTCGCGGATCAGCGGCCGCGCCGCCGAGTTCGAGCGGGATGAGGTGGTCCTCCTCGTAGCTCGCGGTCGACAGGTCGGATACCCGTACGCGCTCATCTGCTTGATCTTGAGCGCGGTGGTGTACGAGCTGGCCGGTCGGATCGTGGCCGTCCAACCCGAAACGCAGATCGTGGAGCCGATCGTCGCCTGGGTCACGTCGGGGTTGAGCGCGCCCGGCGTGAGAACGGGGTCGGGCTCGCCCGGCAGTCGATCCGCGACCGAAACCGGCGGCATCGGCGCGCCCGTCCGCTCGGGTGTGGGCGACGCCTCGGGATTCGAGGTCGAAGTCGATTCGTCGTCGGGATCGGCCGGGGTCGCGGTTGCGTCGGCCGAAGCCGTCGAGGCAGGTGTCGGGGCGCCGGGCTCGTTGGTAGGTGAACCCGCGGCGGCCGGCCCTCCAGGTTCGGAGCCGGGCCGGCCGCTCGGGCTCGGTACGTTCGCCAGGTTCGAGGAGAGCGCGGTCGAAGCCGGCGACCCGCCTTCGATCGAGCCGGTCGAACGGGTCGAACCCGATATGGCAAGACCGCCGAAGACCGCGACGGCGACAGCGACGGATAGCCCCATTCGCAGTCGCCTTGACGACTCTATCGGCCGCAAATCGCCCCAAGCACCAATAGGCGACGTCGAACCAGAGTGCCGTGACGATATAGAGGATCGCGCCGAGGGCGGCAGCGCAGATGACCAGGATTCGCAGACCCACCGGCCCGGACGTGGCGCCGCGGCGCGTCTGATCGATCCCCCAGCGTGCGACAGGCATGTGTCCCCTACCCGACCCGATCCGTGAACCCCTCGAGAGCGTACGCTGCCGAGCCGTCCGAGCAATGGGCGAGTAGTCACAGCGGCGCTCAAAATCGTGTTGGAACATCCATCGACAAGCGCGAATGGGGCATGGTATAGTCCGCACGCGGCACCAACAGGTGTCGAAATCTAGCGGCACACGACACTCCTCTCATCGGTTTCGGCGAGAAAGTTCGCTGAGGCCGCACGAGAAGGAGTTTTTCTTTTGTACGGACAAGACAAGACGCTCGTTTGCGCGGACTGCAACCAGGAGTTCTCGTTCACCGCGAGTGAGCAGCAGTTCTACGCCGACCGCCAGTTCAGTGAGCCGCGACGTTGCCCCTCCTGCCGCGCAGCCAAGAAGGCCGCACGCGGTGACAGCGGTGGCGGCGGCGGCTACTCGAGCGGCGGCCGATCGGGCGGCTATTCGAGCGGACCTCGCGAGATGTTCAGCGCGACGTGCTCCAGCTGCGGCCGCGAGGCCCAGGTCCCGTTCCGCCCCAGCGGCGAGAAGCCGGTTTACTGCAGCGACTGCTTCAGCAGCCAGCGAAGCTCGAGCAACCGCTACTAAGCCCTCGGCTTACCCAAAAGGAGCCCGATCACTCGGGCTCCTTTTTTGATTCCGGTCGCGTGGCCTCGAGCGGGGCCGCGCGAACCGCTGGGGCGCCGAGGCCTTCAGGTAAGGCCGGAAATCACCCTCGACGATATGGTCTAATCCGGCGATGAACTCCGCGAATCGCCTGACCGGCGCGGATGGCATCCGAGCCATCGCCTGCCTCATGGTCATGGCCCACCACGCCTTCCAGCGACTGGCGCCGTGGCCGCTCCTTGCCCAACGTGGTGGAGCTGCAGAAGTTCTTCCTCACCGGCGCCGCCGGAGTGGCGGTCTTCTTCGTCCTCTCGGGCTACCTGCTATCGGAGCCGTTCTGGCGGGCCTGGACGGACGACGCGGAGCGGCCGTCGCTCAAGACGTTCGCGGTCCGCCGCTGGGCCCGCATCGCCCCGGCCTTCTGGCTCAACCTCGTGCTCGTCTTCGGGCTGTCGCTGGCCCTCGTGCCGGACGTCCCGGAGCGGCTGATGCGCTTCGCTTCGGGCCTCACCTTCACCTCGAGCCTCAGCTGGCAGACGTTCTTCCCCGTCGACATCAACCTGCCACTCTGGTCCATCGGCTTCGAGGTCTTCAGCTACGCCCTGCTGGCCGCCAGCGCGTTCATCTGGTTCCGGCTGCCCATTCGAAGGACGATGCTTCGTGGTCTGGGCTTCTGGTTGATGGTCTTCGGCCTGGTCGTGATTGCGCAGTCGCTGCTGCTTGCCTACGGGCAGACCGACGCGGCCGGCAAGGGCTGGGAGAACGGGCCGTATGGCGGGGCGAAGTTGTGGTGGCCCAACTACAACCCGATCGGCTTCTTCGGGATCTTCGTCATCGGCATCGTCGCCGCCGGCCTGTCCACCGGACTCGGACGCCTGCGCTCGAGGATGTACTCCCCGATCTCCTGGCCCTTCGACCTCGCGGTCCTCGCCGCCCTCTACCTCGGCGTAAGGATGCTCTGGGAGCTTCGTGCCCAGCCCGATTTCGACTTCAGCTTCCCGACGATGCCCTACTACTTCCCGTACTTCCCTCTCGTAATCGGCGTCATCCTGGCGCTCGCTCCGCACACCCGAGTCGTCGGCCGGCTGCTGGACAACAAGACCGCCAGGTTCATCGCGACCATCAGCTACGGGCTCTATATCTGGCACTACGCGCTGCTCGAGCTGGCCCGACTCACGCTCTGGCCGGACGACTTCGGCACGTTCGGCGTCATCGACGCCACCGACTGGCTGTTCAGGATCGTCGGGATCTACGCGCTCGCGTTCCTGCTCGCCACGCTGAGCTGGTATCTGATGGAGAAGCGGATCGTGGCCTGGTCCAAGCGTTGGGGCCGTCGCTCGGCAAGTCCACTCCCGGCCGAGAGCGGCCCTCTCACGCTGCCTGGCGTGGGCGCCGCGAGCTCCTGAAGGTCAGCGGGACGCGCCGGCACACAACCGGCCGAGTCGTCCCCCTCCGGCTCCCCTACGCCCTTCTTGCCCGCCGCCTGAACCTTCGCCCAGGTGTCCTTGAGCGTCAGGGTGCGGTTGAAGACCATCTGGCCGGGCCTGGAATCCACGTCCGCGCAGAAATAGCCCAACCGCTCGAACTGGACCGTCTGGCCGATCGGCAGCTCCGCGGCGGAAGGCTCCACGAATGCTTCCGGCAGCACTTCCTCGGAGCCCGGGTTGAGGTCCGCAAAGAGGTCGCCGTCGGCGCCCGGGTCCGGACGCGTGAACAGATGGTCGTAGAGCCGGACCTCGGCCGGAACCGCGTGCGCGGCGGACAGCCAGTGCAGCGTGGCCTTGGGCCGTCGCCCGTCCGGCGAGTCGCCGCCGCGCGTGGCCGGGTCGTACGTGCAGCGCAGCTCCACCACCTCGCCGGCATCGTTCTTCACAACGCCCGTGCAGGTGACGAAGTACGCGGACCGCAGCCTGACCTCGCGGCCCGGAGCGAGGCGGAAGAACTTGGGCGCGAGGTTCCTCCATGAAGTCCTCGCGCTCGATCCAGAGCTCGCGGCTGAAGGGCACCTTGCGCGTGCCCGACCCCGGATCCTCGGGGTTGTTGGGCGCCTCCATCTCCTCGACGAGGCCCTCGGGGTAGTTCTCGATCACGACCTTGATCGGCCGCAGGACGGCGAACCTGCGCATCGACTTGAGGTTGAGCACGTTGCGGACGGCGTGCTCGAGCTGGCCGAACTCGATCATGTTGTCGGCCTTGGCCACGCCGACCCCGGCCACGAAATCTCGAAGTCCCTCGGCCGGGAAGCCGCGCCGTCGCATACCGGCGATGGTCGGCATACGCGGATCGTTCCAGCCGCGGACGTGCCCCTCGTTGACGAGTCGGAGCAGCACCCGCTTGGACAGCACCGTATAGGTCACGTTGAGCCGCGCGAACTCGATCTGACGCGGCCGGGACGGGACCGGCAGGTTGTCGATGAACCAGTCGTAGAGCGGCCGGTGGATCTCGAATTCCAGGCTGCACAACGAGTGCGTCACGCCTTCGATCGCGTCGGACTGCCCGTGCGCGAAGTCGTACATCGGGTAGATGCACCACGTGTTCCCGGTGCGCGGATGCTCGGCGTGGAGGATCCGGTACATGACGGGGTCGCGCAGGTTGATGTTCGGCGAGGTCATGTCGATTCGAGCCCGCAGGACTCGGGTGCCGTCGGGGAACTCGCCGGCCCGCATTCGATCGAAGAGATCGAGGTTCTCCTCGATCGACCGATCGCGCCAGGGACTGTTCCGGCCGGGCTCGGTGAGCGTGCCCCGATGCTCGCGGATCTCGTCAGCCGAAAGATCGTCCACATACGCCTTGCCGGCTTTGATCAGGTAGACCGCCCAGGCGTGAAGCTGCTCGTAGTAGTCCGACGCGAAGTAGAGGTGCTCGCCCCAGTCGAACCCGAGCCAGCGGATGTCCTCCTCGATGGCGTCGATGTACTCCTGCTCTTCCTTGGTCGGGTTCGTGTCGTCGAAGCGCAGGTTCGTACGGCCGTCGAAGTCGCCGCGCAATGCCGAAATCGATCGCGATTGCCTTGACGTGGCCGATGTGCAGGTAGCCGTTCGGCTCCGGCGGGAAGCGAGTCACCACGCTCTGGACCCGGCCTTCGCGCAGGTCGGCGGCCACGATGTCGCGGATGAAGTCGCTGTGTTCAGGAGTTGTGGGGGTTTCGGTGCTCACGTGGCGAGGCTCCCGGTCGCGGTCTGGGCAGGCGGTCGTAATGGAGTCGAGCTTACTCAATTCCGCCTCCGGACGAACCTGGCCTCCGGCCGGGAGTAGCCGCGCCCGGGCAGCCTACTTGCGAGTGCCGATCCGAACGCCGACGGCGATGATCGCGATCACCCCCACGACCAGCAACGCGATCACTGCGACGAAAACCACGACCGAAGCGATGGATAGTCCCATCAGTCGTTCCCTCCACGGACTGTCCAGGAAGAGGCGCTCTTCCAGGCGCCACCTGATGTTTCACGCAGAGGCCTTGGAAGTCAATCCGGAAGGTGGGCAGTGTTCGAGCCCGGACCGATGTCAAGACGCGAAGGCGGCAGGCCCTTCGAGCGCGTGACGGCGACGACGTTCGGCCGCGAGGGCCAGGCGGATCAGCATTTCCTTGTCCGCGGCGGTGATCCGCACGAACCGGGCGCCGACCTCGAGCGGGACCGGACGTCCCGGGTCCGTGGGCGCCGCCAGCGGCCTCACCCGGACGACCCGGTTCGTCGTGGAGATCCGATCGTCGCCGCCGAGTGGCAACGTCATGTCCACCTCGTCGCCGACCGCCACGGCCGCCGTGGTGCGGAGCATCATGCCTCCGAGGCTGACGTTGAGCGAGACTCCGGGTTCGGAGCGGCCGAGCGGTTCCTTGGTGATCGGGTCGAGCTGCCGAAAACGGACCCCGGCCACGAGGTCGTAGCGGTGATAGACGCGCCGCTGGGCAAGCTCGAACTCGACCGGGCGGGACACGGCGAAGATGCGTGAACGGGCGTCGCCCATGGTCCCGAGGAACAGTGAATTGCCGAGGAGCGCCGCTTCCTGACGCGCCACGGTCAAGCGAAGCGGCTGGTCGAGCCGGAACCCGCCGAGTCGGCGATCGGCGGACGGGAGCCCGAGCCAGAGCTCTGTCTGGCAGGCCTTCACGATTACGGTCCGCAGAGAAACCAGGTGGCCAAAGACGTCGGCCTCCACGAGCACGTGGTCCTGGATCGAGAGGATCGAGCCGGTCATTCCATCGCCCATCGAATTCGCCGCCTGGCTCCGGTCGGGCGCGAAACCGCGCCCTGCTGTTGGAGGTGTCGGCTGGCTGAACCGGCAATAGACCCCCCGGAAGGGCCGTTAGGCGAGACGATCGCTCCCGAGACGCACTAACAGGCCCTCGAGACTCGTCCGCTCCCCGCTCTCGACGCGAATAGCAGGAGGACGCTGGAGAAGCGTCTCTGCCATTCCCCCGCTTCTAGGAAGACGAATATGTACTTGCATCGACAGCGGCCGCTGGCCGTAGCCCTCGCCCTCGTCATGTCCGTGGTGCTTTCCGCCTGCAGTAACGCATCGGCGACCGCGACGGTGGCGGGAGCCACCGCGACCCCGGCCGGTGGCGTCCCCGGCGCCACCACCCCGAACATGATCAAGATCTCCAACTTCGCCTTCGACCCGGCCACCATGACGGTCAAAGTCGGCGACAAGGTGACCTGGACGAACGAGGACTCGGCGACGCACACAGTCGTGTCCGACGACGGCAAGACGTTCCAGAGCGGCGGCATCAACACCGGTGCCACGTACTCGTTCACGTTCACGGCCGCCGGAACGTTCGCTTACCACTGCTCGGTCCACCCGCAGATGACCGCGAAGATCATCGTCACCGGGTAACCGCCGGAGCCCCGACAAGGGGCCGGATCGCAAGCCGAAGAGACGCCGAGGGCCTTTGGGTCCTCGGCGTCTCGCGTTACGCCACCGGGACGGCCGTATCGGCCCTCTCGCGGTCGCCTGCCAGATAGGCGGCCTGGAGAATCTCCACCGGATGCTTCGTCCGGACGCCGGACGCCTTCTCGATCTGCCAGCGACAGGTTTCCGAGTCGCAGGCCGCTTCCGGAGCCCCGGCGGCTCCCGCGGCCCGGACCTTGGCGAACAGGGGTCCGCCAACTGCCATCCCGATGTCGTACTTCTCCTTCTTCATTCCGTACGTGCCTGCGATGCCGCAGCAGTCGTGGTCCATGTCGCGGGCACGCAGACCCGGCACCAGGGCGAAGAGGTCCATCGCCGGCAGCCCGATTCCGTGTGACCGCAGCTGGCACGGCGCGTGGTACGGCAGATCCTCGTCGAGACGCCCGAAGTCGGTGTTCAGGCGGCCCTGCTCGTGGAGGTCCAGCAGGAATTCGCAGATGTCGTATGTCGCGTTGGCCACGGCGGTCGTGTCGTCGTCGTGCATGTCGAGCATCTCGCGATACTCGGCCTTGATCGTGTGCGTGCAGGACGTGGACGTGCCGACGATCTTGTAGCCCTTGCGCGCGTAGCCCGCGAGAACGTCGAGGTTCTTGTGGGCCTTGCCGCGAGCGTCGGCATAGAGCCCGTTGCTCACGAGGGGCAGTCCGCAGCAGACCTGCGGCGGGCACGATGACCTGGAAGCCGTTGCGCTCCAGGATCGAGATCGCGGCGTTGGCGACGTGGGGTTCGTAGTAGTTGACCGCGCAGCCGTGGAAGTAGACGACCGCCTTGTCCGGTCCGGGCAGCGTTCCTTCTCGCGAAGCGTCAACGCGGCCGGCGAGGGCGGCCGGGAGACCGCGGCGCTTGAGCCGGCGCTTCCATGCCGACTGATACGTCCGCCGAGCGAATTTGGGAAACGGCGCCTTGCTGTGGATGCCGAAGAAGGTCTGCATCCCCCAGCGCACGAGCCCGTTGGCCAGAGCGAAGTTGGCGATCGGTGAGAAGAGGACGCCCATCCGGCCGGTGAGATCCGTCTGGCCGAGACCCCAGTCGCGAAGCTTGGGCAGGTGACCCGCGCGGAGCCGGGCCCGCGACTGGCTGTTCATCTCGGCGATCTTCACGCCCGCTGGACATGCGGCCGTGCACCAGCCGCAGCCCGAGCAGTAGTCGACGGTCACGTCCGGCGAGGCGAGGATCGGCCAATCCTTGACCTGGACCGGTGACGTGCGACCCGAGCGGAACCGGGCCGCCTGCGGGCCCACGTACTTGGGGCCTGGGAACAAATCCGTCACTCGCGCGACCGGGCAGACGGTATTGCAGACGTTGCACTTGAGGCATTGATCCGAGGAATAGCCGACCTGCTCCAAAGATGCTTCGGCGACGAGCTCGGCGATGCTCATGGCTGAACGCTCCCGGTTTCAACGAGGTTCGGGACCGCGGCTCGATGACCCGGCCCGGCAAGCGCCCGACCTGCGTGCCGGCCGCTGGCGAACGAAACGCCGGCCCGACATCCCTGCCGGAGTGGCCGCTGGCCGGCCAGCAGACGCTCCCACGACTCGGACGTTGCCAGGGGCCGAACTGGCTGCACTTGCGCCGCCCGCGGCTCCCGGGATCTCCACCGGCCGGAGATCGGCATCCGTCCGGATGCCGGCGGACTCCAGAGGATGGCCCTGGGGCTCGAATGGATCGGCCGAAAGCCATTCTTCCCTGGGCGGCGCCTCGACCGGCAGCCCGAGCACGACTTCTGTGAGCCGGCCCTCGAGATCGGCCACGATCCCGCCGCCCGCGATGCCGCCGGTGGCGAGGATCACGTTGTCCGTCCGGACCCGGAATTCCCTGGCCGCGGCCGCGGTGGCGACGGCGGTCACGCGCTCGCCGTCCCGTTCCACGCTGGCGATGGATTCGCCGATCAGGATGCGGCCTCCGGCCGCGAGCAACGCCCGGCGGAGGGCCCTGTAGAGCCGGATCCCGGGCACGCTCGGCGGCACGAGGGGCACCTCGAAGGGCTCGCCCGCGAGACGGCCGCGGAGCTGCGCGAAGGCGGCCGCGTGGTCGTCCAGGCCTATGACGGCGGGCAGAGCCACCCGAACCGCCGCACCGTGCCCTGGGCTCGAGGCCAGGGCCTTGTCTACAGCCCCGGCAATCCGGCCGATGGCTTCGTCGCGCCAGCTCGGATCGTCGAACCGGCGGGCCAGCTCGAGAGCGTTGAGATTGTGCCGCGCCGACATGCCCGGCAGTTCCGCGGTCGCCGCGATGACTCGCCCCGGGCCGGTGGCGTTAGCCCAGACGCCGGTCCGGCCCAGGCTTCCGGCGATGGCGTCGGACCAGAAGTCCTTGAAGCCGGCCACTCCACAGACCACGAGGGTTTCGCCCGGAGCCCAGCCCCGGGCCGCGGGCGCCTGCGCCGCGGGCAGAATGGCCGCGAGCCTGGTGCCGCCGATGGATGTGGGGACTCGCGCGAGCGGCGAGTCGAGATCTCCCTCGTAGCCGAGACCTTGAGCGGCCAGGATCGCTCGAAGCCACCCGAGCGACTCCTCGACCTCATTTGCGAGGAACCGGTACGGGTGGCCGTCGATGTCCGCCAGCTTCGCCAGCGCCTCTCGCGGCGTCGCCGACTCGGGCAGCACGGCAACGTCCAGCCCACCGGTCCCCCAGTGCGTTCCGGCGTGGCCCTTGGCCAGAACCTGGACACGGGCGCCGGACTCGGCGATGGCGATGGCCGCCGAAAGGCCGGACAGCCCGGCGCCAACCACGACTACGTCAGCGCTGGGCATCTGCGGCCTCCCCGGTCGACGCGGAGGTTCGTCCGCCGGCCGAATTCGAGCCATTGGTCGGAGTTGCGGCTCCGTCGACCCCGACGGCCACCGTGCCAGGGCCCCGCGGATCGGTCGACCAGCGAGTCGATCCCGAGCGACCCGACGTAGATCCCCATGACCATCCACAGCTCCTGGAGCTGGCGCCCGGCCGCGATCGGCCGCGTGCCTTTGAACCGCTCGGACATGTAGCCCGTGATTGCCCGATCGATGTCCATCGGATCCACTCGGGTGTCCGAATCGAGCCGCCCGCTCGGCGATCACGCCACCGGCCCGGAACGTGCAGAAGCCGCCCTGGCACGGACCCATGCCCAACCGCGTGCCTCGCCGCACGTCGTCGAGCGTGCAGGGCCAGCGCTCGGTCGAGGAACTCGTCGAGCATGGGCCGGGTGACGAACTCGCACTCGCACATCAGATTGGCGTCGCCGCCGCCGTCGGCTTCGTGCTCGGCGAGCCTGTGGCCGAGCCAGTAGCTCTTCGCCTGGCCCTTGCCCGGCGCCTCGCCCTGGTTCGGCAGTATCTCGTCCGCCGTAGAGCACTTCTCCGTCACGCCGAGCCGGCGCGCGACCACGTCGGTCGTGTCCTGGGCCATCATCCGGTAGGTCGTGAGCTTCCCGCCGACGATCGAGACGAAGTTGTCCACGCCGTCGCGTTCGTTGTGGTCGATGACGACGTGAGCCCTCGACACCGAGCGGTTCTCACTCGTCTGCCCGGTCGCGGGCGGCTGGTAGAGCGGCCGGACACCCGCGTAGGCCCGAAGGATCCGCATCTGCCGGATGGCCGGGAACAGCTTCTCGCCCTCGGCGATGAGCTTCTCCACATCTCCTCGGCCGACCGTGTCGTCCTCGGGATCGGTCACCCGGACATCCGTGGTCCCGAGAATCGCGACCGTATGGATCGGCACCATCAGGTCGCCGTCCGAGGGCATGTGACAGCGGTGGATGACCGTATCGGTCATGCGCTGGTTGTAGACGAGCATCACGCCCTTGCCGGGCGTCATGGAAAGCTCGACGTGCGCCATCGCGGCGATCTGGCCGGCCCACGCGCCCGCGGTCGGAGACGACGAAACGCGGGTGGACGGTCGAGACGTCGCCCGATCGAATGTCGGCCACCTTCGCCGCGACGATCCGCTCCCCTACGAGCTCGAAACCGACCACGCGGCGATACGGCCAGGCTTCGCTGCCGTGCGCCCGGGCGTCCTCGAGGTTGGCCGCGATCAGCTCCCAGCCGTCGATCGACGCGCCGGGCAATCGGAAGACGCGGCGGATCTTCGGGTTGAGCGACGGTTCGCGCCGGAACGCGTCCGCGAGCGGGAGATCCTCGCACTCGATGTCCGCTGCCTGGCACGCGGCGGGGAACTTGGCCACGTAGTCTTCGGGGTCGTCGGGAGTGGCGACGTAATAGGCCCCGGTGTCCTCGATGGTTGCGGGGGCGATCCGCCGGAGTATCCGGTTCTCGTCGATGCACTCCCGGGCAGCGACCGGGTCCTTGACCGCGTATCGCCCGCCGGAATGGAGCAGGCCGTGGAATCTCCCGGACGTGCCCGTTCCAAAGTCCCCGCGCTCTACGAGGAGGCCGCGTAAGCCCCTCCGAGCAAGGTCGCGCAGGACACCGGCGCCGGTGGCCCCTCCGCCGATGACGAGCACGTCGCAAGTCTGGGGCTCACTCATCGCGAATACCTCGAGCGACCCGGCTGGAGAGCCGGTCAATCGTTGTCGTCGTCGATGATGCCTCGCCGCGCCAAATCCGACAAATGCCTATCCGACGGCGCGGCCCACGAGCGTCCCGAGGCCAAATGTGACCGCGGCCGCGAAGAGACCAAGGAGGACCTGGCGTCCGCCAGTGCGGAGGACGCTCGATCCCGTCACGACCGTGATCGCGGCTCCGACGAGCATCAGCGCCACTGAGCTGACGACGATGGAAGCGACGACGGCCGTCAGGCCTGAGGCGAAGAAGAACGGCGAGTATCGGCACGATCGCGCCCAGGGCGAACAGGAGGAACGAGGTTCCCGCGGCGACCCAGGCGGACCCGCCGAGCTCGTCGGGATCGATGCCAAGCTCTTCTCTGGCCAGCGTGTCGACCGCCCGGCCGATGTCGCCGCCCACGATCGATTGCGACATCAGGCGCGCCTGTTCGTTCGTGAGGCCCTTGGACTGGTAGATCAGGACGAGCTCTTCCTCTTCCTCGTCCGGAACCGCGAGCAGCTCGTCGCGCTCGACTTTGACCTGGTGGGCGTACAGCTCGCGCGCGCTCTGGACGGAGAGCCACTCGCCGATCGCCATCGAGAGCGCCCCGGCGAGCATCCCGGCGAGTCCGGCGATCAGGACGGCGTGACCTCCCGACGAGGCCCCGGCCACGCCCATCGAGATGCTCAGGTTGGAAACGAGGCCGTCGTTGGCGCCCAGCACCGCGGCCCGCAGCTGATTGCCGCCGCCGCCGCGATGCCGGCCCTCGATCCGGGCGATCGCTCCGCCCTCGATCCCGCGGCCCGACGGCGAGCTCGCGGAACAGGCGCGCGTGAGACCGCTCGTCGCCGGGCATCCGCGCCAGGGCTTCGGGCTGATCGTCGTACATCGCCTCGTCCGAGGCTTCCTTCTCGGCGATCGTGGGAACCACGAGCGCCGGACCGAAATGGCGGGCCACGAACATGAGGACTCGAGCCCGCCAGGCCGGACGCATTCCGGTCGTGTCGACGCCGCCGCTCTCCAGGCGCCCGCGCCAGACGTCGGCGTGGATCGTCTCCACGTCGACCATGCGGCGGTAGAACTCCTTGAGGGTGGCGCCGTCCTCCTTATCGGAGAGCACGCCGTACAGGGCTATGGCGTCGATCTCGCCCTGGAGATTCTCGCGATATCGCGCGACGTCCTCGTGGCTGAGGGGCCCCGTCCCGGCAGTCGCTGGCGCGTTCGCGAGCCGCCGGCGGAGTGGCGTTCAGGCGAGGGCCGCCGGGAGTGGCCGGAGGGGCGGGCTTTGAGGTCATGGCCCTAGTTTCGCCGGTCGGGCCCGCCAGGACAACACGCGACCGGCATTGGCCCGGGATCAGCGTGGCCCGCCCGGATCAGCCTCGGCGCGCCGCGGCCCCGTTGCCCCGAGTGCTCAGAGCGCCGGGCATTCCCGGGCTCGGCAGCCAGGCGCGGAACCGCTCGCCCAGCTTCGAGCGGCGCTCGGCGCCCCAGACGAAGAGATCCGCGCCGCCGCCGTACGGCAGGAACGCGTCACCGGTGGCCGGGCAGAAGACGGCGATTCGCCCGGTCAGGTCGCGAGCCACGGCAAGCCACAGCTTGTCCAGGCAGCCCCGCTGCCAGCTCATGGTCGTGGCCAGGTACTCCACGCGGGTCGCGTCCGGAAGATAGCCCGACAGCGACTCGACCCAGCTCTCCGGGGGCGTGATCTGCTCGGCGCCCATGGACCGCAGTTCGGCGGTGTTGTCTTCGCCGGCATCGATGTCGATCGCCAGCACCAGAACGGTGGTGCCGTTGAAGATCGCGCTCGCCACGGCGTCGAATCGCGAGGCCGTCTGCTGATCGTGATCCGGTCCGAGCGTCGGCACCTTCACGCAGGTAGTGGATCCGGGTCCAGACCGCGTCGTGGCTGAAGCGCAGCATGAAGCCGACAGGCGGCTGTCCTGCGTACTGCGCCTGCCAGGCGTCGAGCGCTTCCTGAACGTTCATCTGACCCCAGATAGGACCCGAGCCGAGATATCCTTCACCGCCGGCCACAAACCGAGGCAAAAACCACCTTCGCTACCCCGAAAGGAAAGCGGTACCCAAGGCGTGGCGGCGCCGGGAACGATTGCGCATAACGTACCCGGAATGGCCACCGCATACAACGGCACGCGGTCGCCGTCTACCCGATCCGGAGATCGCCCGGGCAACTCCTGTGCCGACAAGTATCGAAAACCGGTGCGGAGAGGCACTGACCCAAGGGTACGGGTGCGCACCGTCCTTCTGGCGCTTCGGGCAGCCGCCCGGGCGCAGAGCCTCGCTTAGGCTTCGATGCTCGCGTCGAGGGCCGGGACGTCGCTCCAGGACTCGTAGTGCTGGACTTCGACCCGGTCGAAAACGTCGCCGTCTCCGTCGCGAACGATGGGCGTCCAGAGCAGGTCGTTGCTGCCGATCCAGCCGTACAGCGACTCGAGGTCCTTCCACACTGTGATGAAGACGACCTCTTCCGCGCAGTCCGGATGAACCTGGCGCCCAATCTCGCCGAAAAGGAGACCCTGGCTCTGCTTCGCGCTTGCCAGGGCGAGGCGAGCCTGCTCGTGAAACGCCTCTACCTTCTCGGGCGGGACAACCCCACTCAGAAGTCGAACTATCAAGCTAAGCCCCGAACATCGATCCTGCCCCCGGCTGACCATTCTCCGGGCCTGCGGGGGAAGGGTCAATTACAGGCCCATATCAGTCTCCAGCTCCGTGACACCAGATACGTAACGACCCAGATGGGCCGAGAAACGGGCCGGAGGTCCAGTCCGCCAGATGGCGAGCCGGCCAGGAAGCGCTACCTCCGACGGTTTCCGACTTTACGTTCGGCTTACCTGGGCCGCCATCGGATCGTGGATCGGGGATCGAACATCTCCAGTGTCAGCTCCAAGAAGGTGCGACAAGGAGATCGATCAGGTGAACCGTCACGGCAAATCGGCCCTCGCGTTACTGGGGGCGGTCCTCCTGGCCGGCAGTCTCGCCGCCGGATGCGCCCGACACGGCGGCAACGAAACCTCCGGATCCGGGACCTACCAGCCGACGTCGGCAGTTCCCTCCGTCGTTGTCGTAGCGCTCGACAACACGCCATCCCAGGAGCCTCTGGCGACGCAGGCTTCGTCGCCGGGCGCGACTCAGGCCACCACGCAATCGGCTCAGCCGCCCCAGCCAACGCCCATTTCCAGGACCACTCCCGACCCGCTCGATTCGGAGCTGCAGGGAGTGAACCAGTTGCTCAACGGCATCGATACGTCCCTCTCGGGCAGCGACTCAGGCACCTCGGGCGGCGAATAGGCCGCCCACAGCAGGAGACATGCGATGAAGACAAAGATCCCCGCTCTGTTGGCCGGGCTCGCCCTCGGCGGCTCGTTGGCACTCGGAATCGTTGGCACCGCCGCCGCGGTCGGACCTCAGACCGGCCTGGCCGGCAAGGGGGTCTGCGCCACGCAGGCGACCGCGGCTCATCAAACGCCGTCGATCGACACGCTCAAGGCCTTCGGCGACTGCGAGATAAGCCGCCGAATGTCCACGCTCGGCACCCTGACCACTCGCATCTCCGGCTCGAAGGTGCTGACGGCTTCCGACGCCTCCGCGCTCTCCGGTGAAGTCTCTTCGACCGGTGCTGGACTGACGAGCCTCAAGGCGACCATCGATGCGGACACCGACCTCGCGACGCTCAAGACCGACGTCAGCAAGATCGCGACCCAGTTCCGCGTCTACCTGGTGGTCGTCCCGCAGGTCAATCTCGTAGCCGCGGCGGATGGAGTGCTGAGCGCCCAGGCCAAGTTCACCCAGATCAACACGAACCTGGCCGCGCGCATCGCGAAGGCCAAGGCCGCGGGCAAGGACACCGCTTCCGCCCAGGCCAGCCTCGACGCGATGAACTCCCAGGTCTCGAGCGCGGTTGCGCTCGCCACCGGCTTGCCCGCCAAGCTGCTCTCGCTGACCCCCGAGCAATACAACGCCGGAACGGCTGGTCCGATCATCAAGGACGCTCGCAGCGCCCTCGGCCAGGCTCGTACGGATATCAAGGCCGCCGCGGCCGACGCCAGGGCCTGCCGGACCGCCCTGGTTGCCCTCGGCAGCTAGGCCGAACTCCAGGCCGAACCCCCGGTCATCCAGCGGCTCTCGCCCCCAGGCGGGAGCCGCTTTTCGTGCCTGTGTCGTCGGGGACGCGGCCGAAACGGCCACCGCGGTTCTGCCCGGGCGGTCCGCCGAGCCATCTAGCGCCCTCCGCCCCTTGCGATGTCGCATCGGCTGTGGATATCGTCTGCGTGATGGGCAGCCGCCGCGTCCCGGTTCGCCCATACAGCCCATAGCGGAGGTCGTCATGGTCTGCCCGAACTGCGGCGCCCAGATCGACACACCTGGCAAGTTCTGCGCCGATTGCGGCGCCCCACTGCCCGAAGCGCCGGCTCAACCGTCCGAGCTCCCGTCCGCTCCCGCCCCTGAGCCGCCCACCTTCGTCGCTCCGACAGCATGGTCCACGGAGCCGGCGCCGGCTTCGATACCCGAGACGCCGTCGGTCGAGGCGCCAGACGACGTGACCGCGCAAGCGGCACCGACTTCTCCTGCGCCATGGTCTCCGAACGCCGCGCCTGAGCCGCAGACGCCGCCCGCTCCAATTACCCTGCAGCCGTGGCTCCTCCGCCGATGGCTCCGCCGCCCTGGGCGTTCTCGGGCCCGGCTGCCAACGTGGAACCCGCCCCACCGCCTCCACCCTGGGCAACCCCGACCCCGGCTCCGGCTCGTCACCGGTCCCGGCGCCGGCTCCGGCCCCGGCTCCGGCTCCCGCGCCGGTCACGCATACCGCGGCCGCCGAACCGGCGGCGCCCGAACCGGCGGCGCCCGAACCGGCAGCGCCCGAACCGGCGGCGCCGGTCATGCCCGGCCCCCGCAAACGCCGCCCGCGTGGCCGGGCTCGACCAACGCCGCCCAGATGCCGGCTCCCGCAGCCCCAGCCCTGGACGCAGCCCGCCGGCGCTCCCCCGCCGTGGGGCCAGACCCCACCCCCGCCGCCTCCGCCTGGCCGCAGCCGCAAGGCGGCGCCCCAACAGAGCTACCCGGCCGCTGGATTCCAGGGGGCGCCGCCCGCTTACCCGCCCGCTCCCGCCGGCCCCGCCATTCGGTGCCGCGCCATTCAATC
The DNA here is from genome assembly GCA_963816135.1 of uncultured Chloroflexia bacterium. GTDB lineage: Bacteria > Chloroflexota > Limnocylindria > Limnocylindrales > CSP1-4 > Fen-1039. The sequence continues at coordinate 66,389 of CAWFJD010000015.1, read as the reverse complement.
CCGCTACGGGATTCCCGGTCGCGGCGGCACCCGCACGCGCCGCCGCAACCGCAGGCTCTCGACCCTATCTGCTGGCTGGGCTCGCTCGCCCTCGCGGGCGGAATCCTGGCAATCGCCACGGGCTGGCTGCCGTGGGAGACCCTCGGGCCCCTGGCGCTCAACCCCATGGACTCCGACGTTACCTCACGGAGTTCCGACCTTGCCAATGGCTACTACCTCGTCGGCGCCGCGGCTCTCGCGGCGATCTGCGGGCTCATCCTCTTCCTGGCCAACCCGCGAACCTCAACCTTCGGGGTGCTGCTGGGTATCGGCGCAATTCTCGGCGGGGCGCTCGTCCTGGCCGTAGAGGCGAAGGCCTACTCAAACATGTCCCCCGACGTCTCTGCCGGAGCCTCCTTGGGCTACGGGCTGTATCTCGGCATCGCCGGCGGCGCACTCGCCATCGTGGGTGGTCTGCTGGCTGTCCGAAAACGGGCCTAGTCCCTTCGCGAAATCAGAAGCGGCTCGCGTTCCCCGCGAGCCGCTTCTTGCGGTTATGGGGTCCAGCGCCTGAACCTTCGTCTTCTGATGAGCGTTGGGCTCCACGATGGGGTGTGGGCCGACCCACTCCTCGTGACGTGGTTGCGGCCGAGTCGCGACAGGCTCGTGCGGGATGGCTTCCCGAGAGGTCAGCGGCCCGATGCGGAGCGGGCGGCGCGGGGGCGGCGGCGGGCGCAGGTGGCGTCGCGGCGGGAGCGCCGGCTTCGGCCGGCGCGGACGCCGGCGTGCCGCAGGCGCAGCCGTCCCAGCGCAGCCAGGCTCGGCCGCTGGCCCCGCGGCCGAGGCAGCCGCCGAGCCCTCCGGAAGCCGTCGCGCGTCGGACGGTTTGCTCGAGATCGTCTGCGAAGCCTGGCCCGACTGGCTCGCCGTCCCACCATCGACCGCCCCGTCGGTCGGTCCGGTCGTTGTCTTCGAGCCTGGCGCGAGTTCGGCTCGGCCCTGGCATGTTCGGCGGAGATGGCGGCCGATCGCCGCGTCTTCGCCCCTTTGCCGGCGCCGGACGCGCCGCCCTGTCTCGAACCCCGGATCTCTTTGGGGCGACGCCGGCGACGGCCGCGCCTCCGCGAGCCACATCCGGAGCCTGCCGGCGCCGCGATGGCGATCATGTTCGGCGCGAGGATTTGGGGCGTCCGATTCTCGACCCCGGCGATGAGTCCCCGGACGAATTCGCAGATGAGATCCGCGTTGTCGTCGAATCCCTTGAGGACGTGGGAGTCGACCTGGACCGCGACCATTCGATGACCGCCGCTCGCTTCGACGCTCAGTTCGCTGATGCTGAGCTTGCTCCAGCGAACGAGCTTGCCCGTGGCCCTCGGGCCCTCTTCGCCGCCGATCGGACGAACGGCGACAGCGATCAGCCCGCCCAGCGAGGAGGCCAGGATCGAGTACTTCATGCCGGATCCTCGCCCCAGGCAACCCAGCACTCCGGATCGCCTTTGGCGCCGAGATCCTCGAGGAGTGGCTCCACGACCGCCATCACCTGGTTCGACACCGCTTCCGCCAGCGGAGCCTTCTTGCGCCACTCACTCAGTCGCATCGCCGCCTCCAGAGGGCAAATCGCGCAACCAGACCGATACTAAATGAGGCTATCACGCCAAGCTGCCGGACGAGACTCCTTAGGCCTGCGGGATGAGGAGAAGGCAAACTCGCGAATGACGCAATGGCCGATTCGGGCCGCGTATCCTGCCATCAACGGTCAGATCGCGTAACCCACCAGCCGGACGAGGTGTGGAGCTCACCCTGGAGGGCGGCGACCGGAAGCATCGAGGTGGCTTATGACAGTAGCCAAAGGTCGGCTCAACTGGGGAGTCTTCTTCATCGTTCTTGGCGCGGTGCCGCTGGCATACCACCAGGGCGCCATCACCCAATCCGCGATCACCGACGCGTGGCGGCTCTGGCCCCTCATCATCGTCGGCATCGGCGTCGGCTTCATCCTCTCGCGGACACCGGCCTACTTCGTCGGTGGTTTGATCGTCGCCGCGACGATGGGCCTCATTTTCGGCAGCATCTTTGCCGTCACGCCGAATATCGGCTGCGGATCCGGCAACGGCAACGTCACCAACGTCTCGCGGTCCGGCGCTTTCGACGGCCCTTCGAGTGTGCAGTTGAACCTGCAGTGCGGGACGGCCAATGTGACCACCTCGGCGGACGGCCAATGGCACGTCGATGCGTCCAACGACTCCGGTCATAACGCCGGCATCTCGACCTCGGGCAATTCGGTCACCGTCGAGACGAACCGGGGAGGCAACAACTGGTTCGATCGCGGCAACGACAACTGGCGTATCTCCCTGCCCGCATCCACACAGCTGGACTTGACGACGACCATGGATCTCGGCGACGCGGACTTCAATCTCGCCGGGGCGAACCTTTCGTCGGCCATATTCAATACGAACCTCGGCTCGCTTCATGTGGACCTGACCGGTTCACACATCGACCACCTGACCGTCTCGACCAACCTTGGGGCTGCGGCCGTCGAGCTGGACGGGTCCTCCGACCTGTCGGGCAACCTCAAGACCAGCCTCGGCTCGCTGAAGGTCTGCGCACCGGCCGGCCTGGGACTGCAAATCCAGTCGAACAACAGCCTTGGCTCCCAGAACTTCTCGGGCCTCGGCATGTCCAGATCCGGTGACGTCTGGCAGACGGCCAACTATCAGACGGCCTCGCATCGAGCCACTCTCACCGTTGAAACCAGTCTCGGAAGTCTCGAAGTCCATGCTGCCGGAGGTTGCAGGTGAACCAGAAACGTCTCTACAGGTCCGCGGACGACCGCATCCTCGCGGGAGTCGCCGGCGGAGTCGCCGCTTACTTCGATGTCGACCCGGTGATCGTCCGGATCATCTGGTTCCTCTCCGTGTTCTTCACCGGCACCCTGACGTTCTGGGCCTACCTGGTGATGATCATCGTCGTCCCCGTCGAGCCCGACGAGTGGCCCGCGGCGTCGCCGTGGGCTCCGGGCGGAGCTCCGGTCGGTGGTCCGGGCACTCCTGGCGCCGCTTCCATGGGATCTGCCCCGTACGGCTATACGGCCGCCTACACTCCGCCAACGGATCCGACCACTGGCCAGCCCATCGCCGGCGCCGCCGCGCCGACCGATCCCGCGGCCCAGGCCGAGGGAGCCAACCCGGCCGACCCGACCGACCCGAATGCCGCCCAGGTTCCGCCCGCGGCGTCGTGGGCATCGGCTCAGCCCAACCAGTGGGGTACGCCTCCTCCCGGCGCGGATTGGCGCTGGCAGCGGCGAGCCGACCGCTGGCAACGGCGCCAGGAGCGCTGGGAAGCCCGCGGCAGAGGCAGTGGCGGACTCATGTTCGGCCTGCTCTTGATCGTCGTCGGCGGGCTGCTGGCCTGGCACCAGATCGACCCGAATATCGACCTCGGTCTGGCCTGGCCCGTGGGCGTCGTGATCCTCGGAGCGGTCCTCGTCGCCTCTTCGATCCGTCCCGGCAAGACGGTCGTAACCGCGGGCGCCACCGCTCGCTTTGCCCCAAATGAAGATCCCTCGCCAGGCACTGGCGAGGGATCTTCGATTCACTCTGAGAGTTGCCGTGTCTTAGGCCTGCGACATACCCGACATCCGGTGGCGCCGGCGCCGATGTATGAGCAGCAGGCTCAGCAGCCCCAGCCACGCGGCGGACGCGGCGCCGGCGACCCCCAAGACGTTCCGGCCGCCCCCCGAAGCGGGCCCGGGAGGTTCCACGGCTCCGGACCTTGCGGCAGCGGCCGGCGGATTCGTCCCGACGGGCACGATGAGAGCGACCGGTAGGATCGATGCCTCGGCGGACGCGATTGGAGTGGCGCCGGCCGTGGGTTCGGGAGTCGGCAGCGGCGTCGTAGTCGGAACGGGGCTCGGCGTTTCAGTTGGGCTGGCCGTTGGAGTGGCCGCCGCCACGTGGACCACGGGCTTGGCCGGCGCCTTGGTCGCGACCGCAACCGGGCGTGTGGTCGGAGCGACCGGAGCTGCGGTGACAGGCGCCGGAGTGGCTTCGGACGCGGGGGTGGGGACGGCTGTGGGGGCCGGCGTCGGCAGCGGGCGTGTCGAACGGCGACGCGGTCGCCGCGGCAGCCAGGCCGCTCGGTGAAGGTCCACCGGCGCTGAACAGGCAGGCGTAGTAGACGGTCGAGCCGCTCGGCGACCAGGCGCCACAACCAACCCGGTCGTAGGAGCCCATGATGATGTTCCAGTGCGTGCTGGATGTTGCCCAACCGAGCATCCCCTGGCCGGTCGTGGCATACGTCCAGGTGCTCCAGCCCTTGTAGGTGTACAGGAACTGGCCGTTTCCGTAGCCGCCGTTGACGAGGAGGATCTCCCCTACCGACCCATAGCCCCAGGCGGCTTGCATCATCGACACGAACTTCTCATCGGAGAGCGTGTAGGTGGGCGCGTTGCACTGGCGAAGCTGATGAGACATCTGCCCGTAGGTCGCGAAATCGTGGCTGCGGCCGGGGATCGTCTGGGCGGGATCGTCTGGGCAGGGAATGGAGCCGTCACGGGCTTTGGAGGCAAGGAAGACGTCGACCTTCAGGGCGGGCTTTCCAGCGACCGCGCGTGCGCCGTTGATCAGCCGTGTCATCTCCCCGGCGTTGACGTCGGACGAGCCCGCGGCCGCCACGGGAGGCAGCTGGAGGAGCATCGAGGCGCCGAAGAGGGTCGCGGCCATCGCCACCGAGCTCGACAGCATGCCAAGGCGCGGGAACGGCATGCGCACTGATCGTCCTCCGGGGCAGCAACAGTCGGACCCCTCATGGCGACGCTGCGCTCACGAATGGGCCTGGCCTGCTGCTGGGGCCATGGCCCCGATCGGACACCGGCGGACGGACGAATTTCCTGGAGGCCGGCTTTGGATTGGGGCCTTGCTACCTGTTCGGGTGAACCGCTGACCCGAGTCTAGGTAACAAGCGAGTCCGCGAAAGCCAGTACTTCAGCCCCTCGAACGGGCGGCCAGTAGTCATCCGAGCGGGTAGCCAGGGTGGCCTATCCCAGATCAGTTCCGGCGTGCGCCGGTGACGAGGAGAGGATCAGTCGGGCCTGACGCAGGGCCGGAGTTGCGTGTCAGTCCGCTTGATGTGCCCGGCCAGCCATCGCATCAGTTCGCTCTCGACCCGGACCACGAGATGCGAGGTCGCGCCGTCACGGTCGAACTCGTCGCGCAGGGCCTGGAACGTGGTCACGAAATGCTTGTGCGCTTCGACGTTCTGAGCCGCGAATGGGCACTGGTACTTCTCGAAGCACGCTTCTTCGTTGTCGAAGTGCAGGGCGGCATACCCGCCAAGCTGCTGGAGCAGCGGATTGATCTCGGCCCGCCCTCGGCCAAGGCTCATTGCCTCGAGCAGGTCGTTGAGCCAGTTGATCAGCTGCTTGTGCTGCGAATCGAGGCTGTCGACTCCGGTCGACATGGACTCATCCCAACGGATCGCTTGCATTCGCCACCTCCGATATGTATTCAGACTCAGGGGACGCTACGCGGCGCGGAGGCTGCCGCCTATGGGTCGAACGGTGTGGGGCAGTTGAGGTACGTGACGGCCACATATGAGGGTCAGGACCACTATCCGGACCTACCCACCGAACCCACGTCCCGTCTGGCGGTCGTCTGCCAACCGAGGGCCGTTCTCGGGCGTAATCGTCTTGCGTCCCGGCCAGCAGTCAGCCCAACGAATTCCGCCGGAACGCGCAGGAGAGTGCTCAATGGCGGTCTCATCAATGTCGGAGCCTCGGCCGCTGCGCCGCCGGCTGAGCCGGCACCCCAGGCTCCTCATCGGCCTGGCTTTGCTCCTGGTCCTTGGCGTGGTCGGCGGCGGACTCGGGGTCTGGTACCTGCTCATCGGTCCCGCCAGTCCGGTGTCGGTTAACGCGGGCCCGCCCGCCGTTCCCTCGAACGCCGCCGTGGCCGCGCCGGCTTCGCTGGACGGTTCCTGGAAGATCGTCGACAACATCGGATCGATCGGCGACGCCACCGCCACGTTCGCCGGATACCGGGTCAAGGAGCAGCTCGCCGGTGTCGGAGGCCATACCGCCGTGGGCCGGTCGCCAAACGTGACCGGCTCGATGAACCTCAAAGGCTCTGTGGTGAGCGACGTCCAGATCTCGGTCGACATGACGACAATCAAGAGCGACGACAAGTTCCGCGACGACGAGCTCAAGGTCAAGGGCATCCAGACGGACACGTTCCCGACCGCGACGTTCAAGCTGACCGCCCCGGTCAATCTCGGCTCGCTGCCCTCCGAAGGGCAGACCGTCTCCGTCGATGCCAAGGGCGACCTCACCCTCCACGGGGTTACGAAGGCGATCACGTTGTCGCTGCAGGCTCGGCGCGTAGGCGGCATCATCGCGGTGACAGGGTCAACGCCGATCAACTTCCCAGATTGGTCCATTCAGAAGCCCGTCAGCTTCGCCGTGGTATCAGTTGACGACCACGGCACCATGGAAGTACACCTCCTGTTCACCCACGCCTGACCTCGGAGAGGGGCATCGGGCGCACATAGCCAAGGAGCCTGAATGTCCTTCATGCGATTCCTCGGTGCTCGCACCGCGCCCGCGGCCCAACCCGCGGTGAATCTGGCGGCAGAGACGGAGGCGGTCCGCAGCATCGTCGGGCGCCTCGAGTCGATGCCCCCTGAGCAGGCGCGGCTGCTGGCCGGGATGGCCTACGTCCTGGCTCGGGCCGCGTACGCGGACATGGCGATCAGCGATGAAGAGACGGCGGCCATGGAGCACGAGCTCACGTTGTCCGGGCTCGATCAATCGCAGGCCGTGCTGGTCGCCGAGATGGCCAAGCTCCAGGAGAAGACGTCCGGAGCCACGATGGATTACCTGGTCACTCGCGAGTTCCGAGAGCTCTCGACGCCGGAACAGCGCCTGAGCGTGCTGCGGGCCTGCTTCCATGTCTGCGCCGCCGATGAAGCGATCAGCGGCACGGAGAGTGCGACGCTGGACGAGATCGCCAGCGAGCTCGATGTTCCGCGGGCCCAGGCGATCGCCATGCGGGCCGAATTCGCGGACAAGTTCTCCGCCCGGCTGGGGTTTGGCCGCTGATCCGCAGGTCAACTCTGAGAAACCGCCAGATCGTCGTGAATTCCTGACGGGTTCTTGTCGCTCTGTTTTTGTAAGCTCCCCGCATGAGTAGGTATTTGCGTGGAGTGAGAGATATCGCGAGGAGCTACCTCGCCATCGCCGAGCTGGTTCCTTCGGCCGGGCGCGGACTCGTTGCCGTTCTGCTCGGCGTCAATGTGATCCTCGGCGTTCTGCCGGTTGCGTTCGTGCTCGCCACAAGCGTGATGATCGGGTTCGTCCCGAACGCGGTGGTTGGCGGCGTGGGTTCGGCCGAATGGCGAAGCCTTGTCCTCGCCTTCGTGGCCGCGGCGTCAGTCTTCGTTGCCGCGCAGATCCTGGGGCCGCTCCAGACCGCCCTCGGCGAGCTGATGGCCCGGCGCGTGGATGGCAGCGTCTATCAGCGCATGGTGGCGGCCTCGCTCCAGAGCACGGGAATCGGCCCGCTCGAAGACCAGAGGCTGCTCGACTCGCTCACGCAGGCGGTCCAGAACCTCGAGTTCGGCTTTCGGACACCCGGCATCGCCTGTGCCGCGCTGCTCGCCCTCGTCGCTCGCTACACCCAGCTCCTCGGCTACGCCCTGGTTGTGGGCATCGTCTTCTCGTGGCCGGCCGCGGGCGCCTTGCTGCTCGTGACGATGATCTTCCGGCGCGGCAACAGAGGCGGACTCCGCAAGTACGGCAGCCTGTTCTACCAGAACCTGGGGACGCTTCGCGAAACGGACTACTACCAGCGCATCGCGCTTCGGGCGGGGGCAGCCAAGGAGATCAGGGTCTTCGGCCTGGCGGACTGGCTCCTGGCCCGCTACCGCGCCCTTCGCATGGAGATGATCGAGAAGATCTGGGCCGAGCGCCGCCGGATCTACTTCGTGCCTTATCTCCGGTATACGGCGGTCGGCCTCGTCGTCACGGCGGTTGTCCTGGCCACGCTTGGACGGGCGGCCGCGGCGGGCACCTTGACCCTCACGCAGCTTGCCCTGGCTCTCCAGTCCGTCCTGGCGGCCATCCGGCTCGGCGAGAACTACGCCGAAGCGGACACGCAAACCCAGTTCGGGATGTTCGCCTACGACGGCGTCCAGGACTTCGAGCGCGGCGTCGCGGCGTTCGACGACAGGACCGTCCAGCTGGAGCCCCGGATGGATCCCCGCGGCCTACCGCGCCGGGAGATCCGCTTCGAGGCGGTTCGATTCAACTACCCCGGGGCGGATCGCGCGGTCCTCGACGACCTGGACCTCGTCCTGCCCGCGGGCAAATGCACCGCGATCGTGGGACTCAACGGCGCGGGCAAGACAACCCTGGTCAAGCTCCTCTCCCGGCTGTACGACCCCACATCGGGCCGGATCCTGGTGGACGGGATCGACGCGCGGGCATTCGGCATCGACGACTGGCGGAGTCAGATCGGCGTCATCTTCCAGGACTTCAACCGCTACGAGCTGACGGCCGCCGAGAACATCGGTTTCGGGGCCATCGAGATGGCGAACGACCGCGACCGCATCCGAGAAGCCGCTCGCCGCGCGGGCATTCTTGGAACCCTCGAGCGGCTGCCGAAGGGCCTCGACACTCCCCTCGCCCGCCAGTACGAGGGGGGCGCCGAGCTGTCGGGCGGCCAGTGGCAGCGCGTGGCCATCGCTCGGGCCATCTTCGCGCTCGAGAACGGAGCTTCGATCCTGGTCCTCGACGAACCTACCGCGGCCCTGGACGTTCGCGCCGAGGCCGCTTTCTTCGACCGGTTCCTCGATGTGACCCGAGGCGCCACCTCGGTCCTCATCTCACACCGCTTCTCGAGCGTCCGCCACGCCGATCGGATCGTGGTCCTGGAGCACGGACAGGTGGTCGAGGAAGGAACTCACGACGAGATGGTGGCCGCGGGCGGCCGATATGCCGGGCTGTTCAAGCTCCAGGCCGAGCGCTTCGTCGAGGACGAGGACATCGAGGCGCTCGACAGCGCGGATCTCTGCGCCGAGGACGATGAGACGCCGGCAGGCAACCCGGCAGCGGAGCCAATCGCGGCGGAGGCGGCCCGATGATCGAGACCCTTCGCAACTCGTTCCGGCTCCTGGAGCTGTCCTGGCATCAGAACCGGCTCAAGACCGCGATCGCCATGGTCCTGGTCCTGGCCAACGCGGTTTCGGCGCCGCTCCTGGCCCTCGCGCTGAAATGGCTCACCAATGCCGCGATCTCTGGAGACTCGCAGACTGCGGCCGTCGCGGGAGTGGCGGTCGCCGCGTTCGCGATCGGATTGTTGACGCTCGGCCACTTCGCCCACATCGCCTACTTCGAGCTCTCCGAGATCAACACCCTGGCCATGGAGCAGCGCCTGATCGAGCTCGCGAACGGCGCGGCCGGTATCGAGCATCAGGAGCGCGCCGAGTACGCGGACCGCGTCACCGTGCTCGAACGCGAGCTCCAGCAGATCCAGGACGGCTTCTACGCGGTCCTGGCGCTGTCCAGCCTCGGAGTGGCTATCGCCATAACAGGCGTGCTCCTCGCCATGGTCAACCCGATCCTGCTGCTCCTGCCGGTCGTGGCCTTTCCGCCGCTCATCACCGGACGGCGGGCACAGGCCATCCTGGACAAGGCCCGCGACGACAGCGCCCGGGACATGCGCCTCACCACTCATCTGTTCAGGCTGGCCACCGGCGCGGGCCCGGCCAAGGAGCTGCGAGTTTCGCGGCTCCAGCCCGAGATGAAGCGCCGCATCAGCGTGCTCTGGGAAGACACGACGGAGCGGCTCTGGCGGGCCCAGATCAAGGCCACGCTCTTGCGGGCGGCCGGGCAGCTGGTCTTCGCCGCGGGCTACGTGATCGGGGTCCTGGTCGTGGTCAACGACGCCATCGGCGGCCAGCGCACGGTCGGCGACGTGATCATGGCGATCACGCTGGCCGCCCAGGTGAACCAGCAGGTCGCATCGGCCGTGTCGCTGCTCCACGATCTGCAGCGCATCGGCCGGGCCTTCACTCGCTTCGACGAGCTCGAGGAGTATGTCAACAGCCGCGAGCCACGGGCAGGCGACCTGGTGACGCCCGCGGAGCTCCGTGGCGGCATCCGTTTCGAAGACCTCACGTTCAAGTATCCGGGTACGGATCGGGTGATCCTGCGGGACGTGAACCTCACGATTCCGGCGGGGGCCACGCTTGCGATCGTGGGCGAGAACGGCGCCGGCAAGAGCACCCTGGTCAAGCTGCTATGCCGCTTCTATGAGCCGACGAGCGGCCGCATCCTCGTCGACGAACAGGATCTCTCCCGCCTTCCCGTGGCCGAGTGGCGCGGGCGCATCGCCACGGGCTTCCAGGACTTCGCCCGCTTCGAATTCCTTGCCCGTCGAACCGTCGGAGTCGGCGACCTGCCGAATCTCGACGAGAACCCGGCGGTGGTCGCGGCCCTGGACCGCGCTCGCGCCGGGGACATCGTCGGGCGGCTCCGCGACGGTCTGGACACGCAGCTGGGCAAGTCGTACGCGGACGGCGTCGAACTCTCCGGCGGCCAGTGGCAGAAGCTCGCTCTGGGTCGAGCCATGATGCGCGAGCTACCCCTCGTCCTGATCCTCGACGAGCCCACTTCCGCGCTCGACGCGGAAGCCGAGGCCGCGCTCTTCGAGCGCTACGCCGAAGGCGCCAGGCGTGTCGGCGAGGGCTCCGGCGGGATCACCGTCCTCGTCTCGCACCGCTTCTCCACGGTCCGGATGGCGGACATCATCGTCGTGGTCGCCGACGGACGCGTGGTCGAGGCCGGCCCGCACGCGGCCTTGATGCGAAACAACGGCCTGTACGCCGAGCTCTACAACCTCCAGGCAAGCGCCTACGAGTAGCCGGACCCGAGCCCGTCAAGAGGGACGTTGCCTCGACGTCCGCGACCGGCGATCATCGACGCGTAGATCGCCGGCGTATCGGAGGGGCCGTGCCGAGTTTTCTGGGACGTCATCAGCGGCGGGAAGTTGTTCCGTACGTCGTGTATCCGCCATATGGCGAGGCGCGCTCGGAGCTGCTCTCACGACGGCCGGCCAGCGGGATCGAGCTCACTGCTCGGCCATTTGGCGCTCTATTCGCCGTTGCGGCGGACGTCGGTTTCGACGACTACCTCGTCAGCGTCTATCTGTTCGCCGACGGCACGATTTCGATCTACAGCACCGGCGGGATCCACTCTACAGGCCTGCGCGGAGCCCCCAGGGTAGCGGAAGCGGCAGCGGCCATCCTCGAAGAAGCCGAGAAGGCTCTCGGCGAGTTCGCTCCGGTCCCGGACATAGGCGCGCTGCCGCTCCCCGCACGGGGTCACTCCCAGATACTGGTGCGAACATCCGAGGGGGATTTCGCCGCATTCGATGAGCCGAACCCGAGGCAGGCTCCGGTCGCCGTGCTCGCGGCGATGGCGTCTCTCCTCACCAAGCTCGCCCGGATCGCACTCATCGAGGGTCTGGATCGTGTCGAGACCGGCGAGGTGCGCTACGGAGTGGCGCCCGAATACCGCCGCATTCGGATCGACGCTCATGGACTGGCTTCCCGGCCCGGATCGGCTTCCCGCGACCGCTCTGGTCGCGAGCGTTGCGGTCGAGATCGGCGACGCGGCAACGCAGACGGTGACGAGCCTGTTCGCATTCGCGGACGGCTCCACGAGCCTCTATCGGAGCGACGGGACGGTCGTCGAGGGTCTGAGCGAGGTTGCGGGCGTAATCGAGGCCGCGCATGCCCTGCTCTCCTCGATCGAGACCGCCCTCCCGGCGTTTGGATCGGCGGAGCTGATCTCGCTGCCACAACCCGGCCGAGTCCAGTTCGTGGCCCGGGCCAGGCTCGGGACGGACAGCGAGTGGATGGAACTCCTGCGACGGCCAGCCGGGAGGAGCTGGCCGGCGGATCGCATCCGCTTTCGGCCGCATTCGAACGCGCGAACAAAGTCCTTGGGCTCGCCGCGACCTCGTCGGGTCCGCCTCGGTAGCGAGTCTGGCTCGCCCGTTGTCAGCCTACCCGCAGTCAGGCGGGCAGTGGTCTACCGCCCGGCTGTCAAGCCGCCCGGCTGTCAAGCCGCCGGATCGACCGCCCGGCGCGGCAGACCGACCGTCTCGCCGCCGAACCAGGTTCCGGAGCTGCCCTTGACGATCGCGACCGCGTTCTCGAGAGCGCCGATTGCCGCGAAACGGCCGCCGCCCTTGACGAACTCGGCGCAGGCTCGGACTTTCGGGGCCATCGAGCCGGCCGGCCAAGCGCCGGCGGCGAGGCCCTCCATCGCCTCGTCGTAAGTCAAGCGCAGGATCGGCTCCTGGCGGGGCGTCCCCCAGCGCCGGTAGACCGCGTCGACATCGCTCAACAGGACCAGGCCGTCGGCGGCCACCGAGCGGGCCAGGACCACGGCCGCGAGGTCCTTGTCGATGACCGCCTCGACGCCGTCGAGGTGGCCGTCGGGACGCTCCACGACGGGTATTCCCCCGCCACCGGACGCCACCACGAGCACGCCCGACTCAACGAGCGTTCGAATCGCGCCCGCTTCCACTATCCGGAGTGGATAGGGCGACGGCACCACGCGCCGCCAGCTCTTTCCGTCCGGGGCAATGTCCCAGCCCCGCGCCGCAGCGTGCTCTCTGGCAGTCGCTTCGTCGTAGATCGGGCCGACGGGCTTGGTTGGGTTGGAGAAGGCGGGGTCGTCGCCGCGAACGACCGTCCGGGTGACGATCACGGCGATCTCTCGGGCGTGACCGCGCTCCAGGAACGCGTCGTTGAGGGCTTGCGCGAGCAGGTAGCCGATCTGGCCCTGCGTCTCCGCCCCCAGGACGTCGAGTGGCGGCGCGGGAACGACCGAGGCGGCCATCTCCGCGCCGATTGCCAGGAAACCCACCTGCGGACCGTTGCCGTGCGTTATGACGATCTCGGCGCGACTGCCTTCGGCCAGCGTGACGAGGCCCCGCGCCGCGGCCACGAGGTTGCGGCGCTGGACCTCGGTTGAGCCCGGCTCGCCGCGCCGTATCAGGGCGTTGCCACCGAGAGCGATGGCGAGCCGAGTCATCCCGCCTTCTCCCAGCGATCGTGGCCGGTGATGAGCATGTACAGCAACGCCGCTTCCGTGTACCAGCGGTCCTCCGCTTCGTCCCAGACGCGCGATTGCGGCCCGTCGATCACCTCGTCGGTGACCTCGTCGCCCCGATGCGCCGGCAGGCAGTGGAGGAAGATCGCGCGTTCCGCGGCGAGGGCCATGAGATCGCGATCGACGCAGTAGCCGGCGAAGATCTTCGCCCGCTCCTCACGCTCCTTCTCCTGGCCCATGCTGGCCCAGACGTCCGTGTACACCGCGTCGGCGCCACGGACCGCCGCCTTCACGTCGTGGCCCACTTCGATCGCACCGCCCTGGACCGCGGAATTGGCGCGGGCCGCCTCCACGATCTGGGCACTCGGCTCGTAGCCGTCGGGGGTGGCGATGGCCAGCGTGAAGCCGAGATGGCCGGCCGCCTGCATCAGCGAGTGGCAGACGTTGTTGCCGTCGCCGATGAAGGCCACCCGCAGCCCATCGAAGCCACCGAACTCCTCGCGCAACGCCATCACGTCCGCCAGGGCCTGGCAGGGGTGATGGTCGTCGGTGAGGGCGTTGATGACCGGGATCGTGGCGTAGCGGGCCAGCTCCTCGACCTTGGCCTGATCGAACGTCCGGATCACGAGCGCGGACAGATAGCGGGAGAGAACCCGCGCCGTGTCCGCGATCGTTTCGCCGCGCCCGATCTGCAGCTCGTCGGAGCGCAGGGTGATGGGCAGCATGCCCAGCCCCCAGCACGCGGCCTCGAAGCTGACCCGGGTGCGGGTCGAAGGCTTGTCGAAGATCAGCCCGACCCGGCCGCCGTCGAGAGCGGATCGAGCCATGCCCTTGCGGGCTTTGAGCTCGGCGGCCAGGTCCAGGTTGTTGAGAATGCCATCGCGCCCCAGGGAATCGAGAGTCAACAGATGGCGAGTCATCGCGCGGTCTCCCGATTGAGTCGAGCCTACGACTGACTTGTGTTCGGCTAGCGCTCGACGCCGGCCGAAGCCGATTTTGCGCCATCCGAACGTGCGGCCATGGCACGCGCGACGATTGGCGCGAGCAACTCGGTCAACGTCGGCTGGCCGGCCTCCGCCGGGGTGATCTCCTCGAGCTCGTAGCCGACGCGGACGACGGGCTTGTCGAGCTTGAGGATACGGGTCAGATCGATGGGCGTGGCAGACAAGACCACGTCGGCGGGCATGGCGTTGAGGGTCGTCTCGAGCTCGTGCATCTGCTCGGCGCCATAGCCCATTGCCGGCAGGAGATTCTGGAGCGCCGGGTACTTCGCGAGGGTCTGGGCCAGCTGGCCGACGACGTACGGATGCGGATCCACGAGTTCGGCCGCGCCGAGCCGGTTGGCTGCCACCACACCCGCTCCGAAGGTCATGCCGCCGTGGGTGAGCGTGGGCCCATCTTCAACGACCGCAACCCGCTTGCCGGCGATCTCCCCGGAGAGGGAGAGCGCGGAACGGGCGAGTACGACGGGGGCGTTCGGGTTGAGAGCGGCGAGGCTCTCCCGAACTTCCGCGACCTGCTCGGCACTTGCCGAATCGATCTTGTTGATCACGATGACGTCGGCCATCCGGATGTTGGTCTCGCCCGGGTGGTAGTGCAGCTCGTGGCCGGACCGGAGCGGATCGGCGATGACGACGAACAGGTCCGGCTTGTAGAACGGGAAGTCGTTGTTGCCGCCCTCCCAGAGCACCACGTCGGCCTCAGCCTCGGCCTGGCGCAGGATCGCCTCGTAGTCCACACCGGCATACAGCACCCGGCCCGCGTCGAGATGCGGCTCGTACTCCTCGCGCTCCTCGATCGTGGTTTCGTAGCGGTCCAGGTCGGCGTACTCGGCGTAGCGCTGAACGCGCTGGGCAACGAGATCGCCGTATGGCATGGGGTGGCGGATCACGACCACACGGAGGCCCTGCTTCTCGAGCAGCGTGGCCAGGTAGCGCGTGGTCTGGCTCTTGCCCGCGCCGGTGCGTGTCGCCCCGGTCGCGATGACCGGCCGGGTGCTCGGGACCATGGTCCGCGCCGGGCCGAGGAGCTCGAAGTCGGCGCCGCAGGACAAGGCCCGGCTGGCCGTATGCATCACGTGCTCATGGGTGACGTCGCTGTAGGCGAACGAAACCTTATCCACATGCTCCGAGCGGATGACGTTCTCGAGCTCGGTCTCCGGCACGATCTTGATGCCGTTGGGATAGAGGGGACCGGCCAGTTCGGGCGGATAGAGCCTGCCCGCGATCCCGGGGATTTGCGTGGCGGCGGTGAATGCCACCACTTCCGAGCTCGGATCTTCGCGGTAGACGGTGTTGAAGTCGTGGAAGTCGCGCCCAGCGGCTCCCATGATGACCACACGAGTGCGATCCATGGTTCCGGCCCTTCGAAAGGTCGCGCCGTCGGCAAAGCCCGGCAGCGAACCTGGGGCTGACGAGCCGGTTCCGCTCTGGTCCAGCGGTCGTCCAGCAGCCGCTAGTTTCGCCGGAGTGGTGGAGACGCGCAAGTGCCGGACCTCGCCGGACTACCTGCCAGCGTGGGCAGCGAGACAGCGGGCCGCTCAGGGCTCGACGGCCACCTCAACCGGCTTGGCGGCGGTCTCGGCGTCCGGCTGGGACTCGACACTGCCGGCTGCTGCGCCGGGCGCCTTCGCGTCGGGCCCGTCGGGCGCCTCGGGCGACTGGGCAGTGCCGGGCGCCGCTGCGTCGGGCGCCTCGTCGGGAACTTCCGCCGCGATGGCCCCGCCAAAGACAGCCAGAGTTCCGCCGATCGCGGACGTGTCGAGACCGATGGGCCGCCGAGTGAGGGTTCGCCACGCAGCCGGACTTCGGATCCCGAGCGACGCGAGGGCAATCCTGTCGCGGCGACCCCTCCCGGGTCCCATGGCGGTCGAGAAGGCGCGCAGGTTGGCGGTTCGGGTGGCTGCGTCGTCCGATTCTCCGTGGCCTACGTCCATTGCGGCGGCCACGTTCCGGGCCACGAAATCCTGGACCTCACCCTCGAGGCCCCAGGCGTAGCCCCAGAGTGCCGCTTCCTCGGCATTCGCGAGCCACAGCGGAACCGTTCCGGGCTCGCTCGAAAGGGCCCGCTTGAGGGTGCGCCGATAGGCGTCGACGGTCGCGGACGTCATCTGGCCTTCCCGCGTTCGAAGCGGCAGCGGCATCTTGAATGCCCGGGGCATGATCACCAGGGCCGCATACCAGAGAGCCACCGCGGCGATCGGCTGCCAGATCAACGCCATCGCGGCCGTAGCGACGAGGAGCAGCGCTCCGTAGGCGAGCCAGGCCAGGGAGGCGATGTCTGGTCGGAGATTGAGCCAGCCATGGGATCCGGCGATCTCCTCGAGACGCTCGGCCGTCCGCTCGAACAGTGGCCGGAGGACGGCGAAATCGCCGGCGTCGGCCGTCGTTTCGGCGCCGGAGGCCTTGCTCCAGGCACGAAGTCCCGCCAGAAGCTCGGATTCCGCCTGGCCCAGCGGCCGTTCCGTAGCGGTGGAGTGGATCGGCCCGCGCCGCGCCGAACCGCCGTCCGACACCACCGCCACACCTCCGGTCGAGGCCGGACTCCGGGGCTGATAGAAGGCGATGAAGCCGTGGGCCGCCAGATCGAGGAGCGCCGCGGTGACCGCGCGCGTCGTGTCGAGGGGTGCGGCCATGAGCGCGGCGAGTGCCGGGGTCATTTCGGAGGGCGGCGCGGGCAGGATTACCGAATCATCGTCCCCGTAGCCGCCGTCGCGTCGGCGGCGCCAACGATCCAGTTGGAAAGCCACGATCGAAAGCAGGCCGAGCAGGAAACCGAGGAAGCTCCAGCGCTGGTTCGTCGGGTTCTCCACGAATCCCCGAACGCTGCCCGTGACGGCGTCTGACACTGTCCTGGCGGCATCCCCAACAGCTTTGGCGGGATCGGGCGGAAGGCTGACGCCGTCGATTGCCCGCATCACGGCAGCACCCAGGTCGCCAGACGGCACGACCTCGTTGGCGATGCTCGAGTTCACCCACGGATCGTTCGTGGCGTAGGCGCTCCAGAAGTCCGAATCGGCGTCCACGTAGCCGCCGAGCGTCTTCCCAGAGACCGCGAGCGCGATCACGACCGAGCCGTCCAGTCGCCAGCTCAGATCCGTTCCATTGCTGAAGGCCGTGCTGTAGGCGTCCTCAGAATCTCCGCGCGCAACGTCTATGTAAACGCCGGCCCCGATGGAGGAGCCGAGCGAGCTGGCCTTGGACTCGGCGGCTGAGAGATCGCTGACCGAAAGAACTCCGGCGCCGTCGAATACGTGCCTGTCCTGAAGGAACGCTTCGGCCCGCGCGAGGGTGCTCGTGGCCCAGCTCTCGAACCCGACCGAGATGGCCGTCGTGGCCTTCAGAAAGTCGCGCGCCGTGGCAGTCAGCCTGGACTGGAGTGTCTTTCCCAGGCGAGTCGAACCCACAGAGTCCCAGCCCGTCAGGAGCAAGCCGTCGACCTGCCAGTCGGAGACGATCGAATCGGCGCTGGGCAGGTCCGTGAGGTCGGCCGTATAGATGACGACCCGGCCGCCTCCGCCGGACTCGATCTCGCTGGCCAGCCGCTCTGCCGTGGTGCGGGCGTTCGGCGAGAGCAGGTTGCCGTAATCGAAGACGTGGCGTCCCTCGGGAATCGGAGGGAGCGTCGGGGTCAAAGCCCGTGCCGGCGACAGGCTCGCGCCCGCGGCGAGGATGGCCAGGGCCAAGGCGCAAGCCGTCGCGGCGACGGCGACGAGACGGGTCCAAGAGCGGACCCGGCCGTTGCATTGCCCCCTCCGGGCCAGCTCCATGAAACCTCCTGCCCGAACCGGCTGGATCGACACCGGCGGGATCGCACTCCGGCGGGCTCGCACTCCGGCGGGCGGCCCGTGACGACTGGCCTGCCGGCTCGCCTATTCTGGCGGTTCCGCGGAAACGAATCAGGCCGGCGAGTTGCCTCGCCGGCCTGAATGAGCTACGAGTTTGACTACGCGACCCGGCTGACCTTCTCGCTTTCGAGTTCGAAGCAGCCGACGTAGTGGTCTTCCTCGATCTTCACAAGGTTCGGCTCGTCCGGGGCCGCGATCGCGGATCGGCCGGCCATCGGATAAGCGTCGTGGAAGGGGCACGAGTCGGTGTTGACGGGCGCCAACTCCGCTTCGATGTCTTCCCACTTCTTGTGGAGCTGCGGCACCGACGAGATCAGCGCACGAGTGTACGGATGAGTCGGCGTCCCGAAGACCCTCTCCGTGGCGCCCATCTCGACGACGGAACCCTTGCGCAGGATTACCGTCCGCTCGCTGATGTAGTTGCCCAGAGAGAGGTCGTGGGTGATGAACAGGATGCCCAGGCCGCGCTCCTTGAGATCGGCCAGCAGGTTCAGGACGTCGATCCGGGTGGACGCGTCGAGCATGCTGATGATCTCGTCGGCGACGAGGTACTTGATGTCGAGCAACAGGGCTCGAGCGACCAGGACTCGCTGAAGCTGGCCACCGCTGAGCTGGTGCGGGTACTTGTTGAGCACCGTCCCGGGATCCAGGGTGACACTGCGCAGTGAGGCTTCGACCTTGTCACTCCACTCCGAGTTCGGAACACCCGGGAAGTACTCGCTCTTGATCATGGAGAAGACACGATCTGCCTTGAAGATCGGGTTGTAGGAGCTGAACGGGTCCTGGAAGACGCCCTGGACCTGGCGGTAGTAGTCCTTTACGGCGCTGCCTTTGACCGTCGAGACGTCCTCACCATCGAAGGTGATTTTGCCCTTCGTGATCTCCAGCAGCTTGAGGACCATCTTGCCGACAGTCGTCTTGCCCGAACCGGACTCGCCGATGAGCGAGACCACTTCACCAGGCTGGATGTCGAAGCTGACGTTCTTGACTGCGAGCAGCTCCTTGCCGCCGAAGGTCCCGACCCGATAGGACTTGGAGACGCGATCGAGGCTAAGCATCTGTCTCAGTGGCCTTCCAGCAGGCGACCGAATGGTCGGTGTCGACTTGCACGAACGGTGGCTCTTCGACGCACTTCGCGAAGGCGAGTGGACACCGAGCACGGAACCTGCAACCCGTAGGCGGCTTCAATAGGGACGGCGGGCTGCCGGGAATTCCCGTCAGCTTCTTGTCCTTGTACCGAACGCCAACCTCGGGCAGCGTCGAGACGAGCATCCGCGTGTACGGGTGCCGCGGCTCGTTGATGATCGTGGCCGTGGGTGCCTTCTCGGCGAGCTTGCCCGCGTACATGATCATGATGGTGTCCGCGATCTGGTAGAGGATCGAGACGTCGTGGGTGATGACCATCATGCTCTTCACAAAGCCGTGGTCACGGAAGCTCACGAGTGTTTCGGCCACGGCTCGCTGCGTCGAAACGTCGAGAGCCGAGGTGATCTCATCCGCGATCAGGAGGGACGGGTCGAGCAGCGTGGAGATCACCATGACCATGCGCTGCTTCATGCCGCCGGACAGTTCCATCGGGTACTGACCGAGGACGTCACGTCCAAGCCCGACCAGATCGATGCGGCGCTCGAGCTCGGGCTTGATTTCCGAGTACTTGATGCCGCGTGACTCCACGAGCTCGCCAATCATCTTCCCGATTTTGCGGGTCGGATTCATGGCGCTCATGGCGTATTGAGGAACGACGGAGACTTCGCGGAAGCGGAAGTCAACCATCCCCTCTTTGTCCCAGATGGGCATATCGGCGCCGTCGAGATTGACGTTGCCGCCGATGTACCGCATCCGGCCATCGAGGCGAATGAGGCTGTTGCCAAGGGTTGACTTGCCGCAACCTGACTCGCCGGCGAGACCCATGATCTCCTTGTCGGCGATCGAGAAGGTCGCGCCATCGAGCGCTTTGACGTCGCCGGCAAGTGTTCGGTAGTAGACCCGGAGGTCTGTGACCTGAAGGCTCACGGCTTACAGTTCCCGTAGCTTGGGGTTGAAGATCTCGTCGAGGC
Organism: uncultured Chloroflexia bacterium; assembly: GCA_963816135.1. Taxonomy (GTDB): domain Bacteria; phylum Chloroflexota; class Limnocylindria; order Limnocylindrales; family CSP1-4; genus Fen-1039. The sequence goes on along the minus strand of CAWFJD010000015.1, from coordinate 46,393 downwards.
CCACGTTCATGACGTAGAGAGCCCCGACCATCGCCGTAATGGCGACGCCTGGCGGAACGAACCACCACCAGATCCCCAACTGGAGCGCTGCGTCGGTCACGGACCAGTACATCATCAGCCCGAGAGTCATGCCCTCGTGGGGGCCAAGACCGATGAAGTCCAGGCTGGCGCCGATGAGGATTGCGCCTCCGAACAGCAGGATGAACGTCAGGAAGAGATACGAGCTCATGTTGGGCGCGATCTCCTGGACGATGATCTTCCAGCCGCTTCGGCCGCTAAGCCTCGCCAGGTCGATGAACTCGCGGTTGCGCAGGGAGAACGTCTGGGCACGGATAGCGCGAGCGGCCCATGGCCATGACGTCACTCCGACGAATATGGCCTCGAAGGGGACGCCACGCCATTCGCTCGGCAGGTACGACGCGATCACGAGCAACACTGCCAGGGTCGGGATGACCAGGAAGATGTTCGTGATCATGTTGAGGATCTCGTCGATCCAGCCGCCCCGGTAACCTGCGATGAACCCGATCGCCATGCCGATCAGCGCGGCCAGACCGCCCCCGAGAAAGCCCACGAAGAACGTGGCCCGGAGACCGTTGGTGAACTGGGCGAAGATGTCCTGACCCTCGAGGGTCGTGCCCAGCCAGTTGCCTGCGTCGGACGTGGGAGCGAGCATCGGCATGCTGTTGTAGGCGAGCGGATCCGTTGTGTCGAGCATCGGACCCACGAGCGCGATTATCGCCAGGATGCCGAGGACCGCGACCGAGAAGAGGAATTTCCTGGATCGGAGCGCGAAGTACAGGAATTCGCCGCGGGCCTTCTTGGCCGGTAGTTCCTCGATCGGCATTCCGACCGCGGTTGGCTCCGGGGAGCCGACGTCGGAGTTCGTCGCGACGCTCATGCCGTGCCTCCGCGCATTCCGACACGCGTCCTCGGATCGACGACGACGTACACGATGTCGACGATGAAGTTGGCGAGCAGAACGCCAATGATGATGAACAAGAAGATCCCCTGGAGCAGGAAGTAATCCTGCGACCGGATGGCATTGAAGGCCAGCTGGCCGATGCCTGGGTACTGGAAGACGACTTCAGTAACCAGGTTGCCGGCGACGATGACTCCCAGCTGCAGGGCGAGACCGGTGATCTGAGGCAGCATCGCGTTTCGGAACGCGTACTTGCGGATCAGGCCCTGCGGAGCCCCCAACGACTCCAGATAGCGGCTGTAGTCCGACTCGAGCTCGTAGATGATCATGTTGCGCATGCCGATTGCCCAGCCGCCAAAGGAGACCAGGAAAAGAGACAAGAACGGCAGTGCCCAGTGCCAGGCGAGATCCTGGAGAAACGTGATCGACAACGTCGGCTCGAGGTTGAAGCCGTATCCGCCCCCCAGCGGGAAGATCTTGTATGTGTACGCGAAGACGAACGACAGGATGATCCCGAGCCACATGTACGGCGTCGCCGTGAGCACGTAGCCGATGGGCAGGACCGTGTTGTCGAGAACTCGGCGGCGGGCGGCTACCGCGCCTGCGGTATTCCCGAGGACCCAGCTCAGCAGGATGGCTGGGATCAGGAGCGCCAGCGTGTAGGGAACGGCAGCCATGACCGCGTCGGCGACCGGCGTTCCGTGCAGGAAGATGCTCCGACCAAGGTCCCCGTGGAGCATCGAAACCCAGAAACTTACGAATTGCTCGGGCATCGATTTGTTGAGCCCGAACAGGTTGTTGTAGTAGTTCTGCATCGCCCGGGCACCCTCATCCGAGATGGTGCCACCCCCGCCACCCAATCGGGCCATAAGGCTCTGGATCGGGTCACCTGGCATCATCCGGGGGATAAGCCAGTCGATCGTCGCTGCTATGAAGAACGTTATGGCATATATCGAGAGCTTTCGCCCAAAGTACTGTCGCACGCGATCTCCAGCCTTCCCGGCCCTCGCGATTTCAGAGGAAGGCCCCCCTCCCCGAAAACCGGGGAGAGGGGCCTTGAGAGTGACCTACTACTTGGTAACGGGCTTCAGGTTGGTGAGCATGTAGATTGCTCCCATGTTCCAGTAGCCGTTCCAGGTGGCCGGCTGGACCTGAACGCCCTTGTCGGACGGCCAGTTGGTCCAAACGGAGTTGTTCACCTGAGACCACTCGCCGTTGTACCAAAGCGGGATCAACGGCAGGTTCGGTCGAGGAAGATCTTCTGCAGCTTGCTGCAGATCGACTTCATCGTGGCCTGATCTTCCATCGGGGTCTTGTCAAGCTGCTGGACCAGGGCCCAGGCTTCCGGGTTCGAGTAGGACTCGAAGTTCCGGTTCTTGGCAGCGCCCTTCTGGAGCGGCTGGCGGAAGATGTAGTCGTAGTACGTCCACGGGGTGTTGCCGATCTGGACGTCGTTGTTGATGACGAGGTCGAAGGTCGGGTCAGCCGTGTCGGTGCCGTTGCGATCCGCGACGACGGTGTTGTAGTCCGGGTGCTGCGGATCGATGTTGATGCCGGCGGCCTTTGCGCTCGCGGCGATGAAGTTCTCGGCGGTCATCCAGTCGGACCAACCATCCGGGACTTCGAGCTTGAGCTTGAGGGCAGAGCCGTCCTTATTGGTGACGAAGCCGTCCTTGAGCTTGTAGCCGGCGGCGTCAAGGTCCTTCTTGGCCTGGGCGACGTCGTACTTGAAGCCGAGAGACGTGACCTGAGCGGCGTCGATGTACTTGCTCCACACGGGGAGAAGTCCGGTCGGGTTAGCGGCCGCGACGACGTTGCCGTAGTCCTTGGTGACGATGTCGTTCACATTGATCGACTCGGCAAGGGCCTTGCGGAACTTGGGATCGTCAAGAGGCTTCTTGAGGGTGTTCGGGACGAGCCACGCGGTGTTGCCCGAAAGCATGTACGGGGCGGCCGCGAAGTACGTGGTGATGCCATACCCGCCGTTGACGACCTGGGCGATGCCGGGCAGGTAGTTGTTGTCGAGGTCGAGACCGCCGGAGATGAGCTCGCCGAGGGCCGCGTTGTTGCTGGAGTTGACGACGTCAACAACGTACTTGGGGGCAACGTTCAGATTGAGAGCGGCGGTCGCCCACCAGTTCGGGTTCTTTTCCCAGACCATGCGGTCCTGGGCAGCGGTCTTGTACGTGTAAGGACCGGTGCCGATGCCCTTCTGGTTGGTGTTCTTCAGGATGTCAGCGTTGTTCAGCGGCTCCCAGATCTTCTTGGGGACGATCGGGGAGTTGTACAGCCACTGAGACCATTCCTGATACGCCGGATCCTTGAACGTCACGACGACCTTGTTGCCATCGACCTTTACGGCGGTGACGAACGTCCAAAGGGTCGAGCCAAGAACCTTGTTCTGGGCGAGGTTGATCGTGAAGGCAACGTCGTCGGCGGTCAGGGCCGAACCATCGCTCCACTTCACGCCATCACGAACGGTGATGGTGTAGGTGGTCTTCGCGCTATCCCAGCCGTCCGCAACCTGGTTGGTCGCGAGCCACGGGGTATAGGTGTCCTTGATCGGGTCGTACAGGAAGAGCGTCTCGTACTGGAGACCGACGACACCCATCGCGTAGTTGGGGTCGAGCGGGTTCCAGGTTGAGGGGGCGCCCCACTGCTTGCCCGAGGTGTACAGGGTCTCGGCGCGCGGGTACTGGGTCGTGTCCGTAGCCGGCAGTCCGCTCGGAGCGGGCGTGGCGGCCGGGGCTGGCGTATCGCCCGGAGCGGGAGTAGTAACCGGCGCAGGCGTCGGCGTAGCCGCGGGGCTATTCGTCGCGCTTGTGCTGCTGCATGCCGAGGCGATGATCGCCGTGCATGCGAACAGAGCGAGGACCCTGGATTTACCTATTTGCATCCCTTTCCTCCTTCCCCATGAGGAGCGCAGGAGCAGCGTGTCTGGCCTGACCGACTGAGCACGCTGGACGCCCCACATGGCAATGGCCATGAACCACCTAGTCCATGGGTCTCCCTGTGACGGGGAGCCGGTCTCGGCATGCGGCACACTAGACCACGTTTAGTAGCCTGTCAATGTAAAGCTGACTGAAGCGTTTAGTTGATAGTCCAGGCCTTCGGACCCGGATGTAACCCCTGTTCCCTCGTACGACGCGGCGAAAATGTTGCGGAATGGGAACGTATTCGTTGACCGAGTCACGCAACAGCTGATATCATTCGCTAAACGTTTCAGTAGCCAGGGGCGGGATAGTGGCCAAGCGAACGGGACATAAGTCAGCCACGCTCGCGGACGTCGCCGCGGCGGCCGGGCTCTCGCCCGCTGCCGTTTCGCTGGCCCTCCGCGGCAAGCCCGGCGTGTCCGAAGCGACCCGCGACCGGGTGAACGAGGCTGCGCGTGCCCTCGGCTACCACACCATGGCGACGGTCACCCGACAGCACGGCAAGCCGCTGACCGTTGGGCTGGTCATCAAGACGGTGCAGGGCGACTCGCCGGAGGCAAATCGCTTCTACGCGCCGGTCATGGCGGGCATCGAAGAGAGCTGCCGGATGCACCGCATGGACCTGATGCTGGCCACCATGCCGGTCGACTCCCAGTACCAGCCGCTCGAAGTCCCACGCATCGCCATGGATAGAACGTGCGACGGGCTCATCATCGTCGGGGCTCACCTGCCCCCGCTGATCGCCGAGATCCTCGAGCAATCGCCTCCCGCGATCCTCGTAGACGCGTACGCGGAGGACGACGCCTTCGACTCGGTCGCGACGGACAACGTGGGCGGCGCCCGGGCGGCCGTTCGGTACCTCATCGACAAGGGCCACCGGAATATCGCGATCCTGGGCAGCGAGCCCGACGCCTATCCGAGCATCCTCCAGCGGCGCCGGGGCTACGACCAGATCATGGCCGAGAACGGCCTTTCGCCGCGCTACCTGGACGCTCCCTACTGGCATCCCGACTCGGCGGCCATCGCGGGAGTCAACTACCTGCGCACGCACCCGGAAGTCACGGCCATCTTCTGCGCCAACGACGCGGTCGGAGTGGCGCTCCTCCAGGCCACTCGCCAGGCCGGCCTCGCGGTCCCCGATCAGGTCTCCATCATCGGCTTCGACGACATCGATCTGGCGGGCTTCGTCTCGCCTGCCCTCACGACGATGGGCGTCGACAAAGTCGGGATGGGCCGGATGGCCGTCACGCTGCTGGCCCATCGCCTCGAGCTCGGCCTGGGCGGCGGCATCACGCAGACGCTCGTTCGACCGCAGCTGGTCGAACGAGAGTCCGTCCTCAACCTCGAGCGCCGCGACTCCGAATCCCTGGCCAGGATCCTCGAATCACAACCCGCGTAGCGAAAGGCAGCCAATGCAGTCTGTGAACGGTCACGCGCCCGCCGGGGCCGCCTCTGTCGAAGCCGCCTCCGCCGACGCCGCCTCTGCCGAGGGCCTCCCGAACATCCCCTGGGAAGACCGGCCCGCGGGCACCGACAGCGTCCTGTGGCGCGACACTCGTAACCCGATCATCCGTCGCGATCAGATCGCGCGCTCGAACAGCATCTTCAACTCGGCCGTTGTCCCGTTCAATGGCGAGTTTGCGGGGGTCTTCCGCGTCGACGACACGACCCGGGTCATGGACATCCATGCCGGGTTCAGCAAGGACGGCGTGGCCTGGAACATCGAGCCGGCCACGATCGAGTGGGCCGCGGGCGACGATCGCGTCCCGGAGATCCAGGAGACCTTCGTCCACGCCTACGACCCGCGGGTCTGCTGGATCGAAGACCGCTACTACGTGACGTGGTGCAACGGCTACCACGGGCCCACGATCGGCGTCGGCTTCACCAACGACTTCAAGACGTTCACCCAGCTCGACAACGCCTACCTGCCCTTCAACCGCAACGGCGTCCTGTTCCCGCGCCGGATCAACGGCATGTACCAGATGCTGTCCCGCCCGAGCGACAACGGCCACACGCCGTTCGGCGACATCTTCCTGTCCGAGAGCCCGGACATGGTCCACTGGGGCCGCCATCGCCACGTCATGACGACCAAGCCCTACACCTGGGAGTCCACCAAGGTGGGCGCCGGGCCGACGCCGATCGAGACTCCCGAAGGCTGGCTGCTCATCTACCACGGCGTCCTGACGTCCTGCAACGGTTTCGTCTACTCGTTCGGCGCGGCGCTTCTGGATCTGGACGAGCCGTGGAAGATCATCGCCCGCAGCCGCGACTACCTCCTCTCGCCTCAGGTTTCCTACGAGCAGGTTGGCGATACCCCGAACGTCGCCTTCCCGTGCGCGGCGCTATACGACAAGCCGACCGGCCGGCTCTCGATCTACTACGGCGGCGCCGACACGGTCACGTGCATGGCCCACGGCTACCTGCCGGAGATCGTGGACTTCGTCAAAGCCCGAAGCTAGACGCCCCTCGCAGAAGCTCGAGCCGCCGAAGCCGGCGAGGGATCCCCGGCCGCGTATCGCGACACTAGACTTCCCCCGGATGGACGACGAGCTCGTCCGTGACCGCCTACCACGCGAGGGAACCCGTGCTCGAGTTCGTGATCGTCTACCTGCTGGCGCAACACAACGGCAAGATCGTCGCGGAGAAGGGCGGGCAACCGAAGCGATACAAATGGCTCACGGCCGGCTTCTCGTTCGGTGGAGAGATCGGCGGCGCCATCCTGGGCTTCATCCTGGTCCGCGGCAGCAGCGACGGATTCGTGGCCTTCTACGCGTTCGCGCTCACCGGCGCCTCCGCGGGAGCGATCGTGGCCTGGCTGGTTGCGAAAAACGTGGCCCCGAACCCGGCAGCTATCTGGCGTCCGACCCACCGGACACCTCCCCAGGGAATGTCGGTGTGGGTCCAGCCGGACAGCCGCTTCCAGCCGAGTTCGATCCCGGGTAGCCTGCCCGTGCAACTGCTCGGCCAGCAGGGCGGGTGGGCAATGGTGCGCGGCGCCGAGGGGTCCGTGGAATTCGTGGACGCGCGCCTGCTGGTGCCACTCTGGCTCGCGGCACCAGCTATCCCGCCGCAATCGCCGCAGGCGTAGCGGTACTCGGTCCCGGCCGTTCCTACTCGGCCGTTAGCGCCTTCTCCGAGGCCGTGACGTCGACGCCCAGCCGCTCGAGCGCGGAGAGGACCGCCTTCATCGAGGCCGTGGTGATGTTCGGGTCCATGCCCACGCCCCAGAGCGTCTCGCCGCCGGAGCGGACCTCGACATAGGCGACCGCGGTCGCCTCCTCGCCTGCCCCGAGCGCGTGCTCGGCGTAGTCGAGGACGTCCACTTCCACTCCCAGGTCGTGGCGCAAGCCGTGGACCAGCGCGGAGATGGGGCCGTTGCCACGGCCTTCGATCGAGACAACGCGGTCCGCGGAGGCAAGGCGAGCGCGCACGTCGACCTGGCCATCCTCAGATGAAGTCTCGTAGCCGGCCAGGCAGACGCGTGGCTCGGCCGGTAGATACTCGGCCGCGAACGCGTCCCACATCTCTTCGGCGGAGATCTCCGTTCCGCTGCCCTCGGTGATGATCTTGATGCAGCGGCTGAACTCGATCTGGAGGCGGCGCGGCAGATCCATGCCGTGCTCGGTCTTCATGATGTAGGCCACGCCGCCCTTGCCGGACTGGCTGTTGACCCGGATCACGGCCTCGTAGCTGCGCCCGACGTGCTTGGGATCGATGGGCAGGTACGGGACCTCCCAGACGTCGTACGGCGCGGGCAGGGCCTCCATGCCCTTCTTGATGGCGTCCTGGTGCGAACCGGAGAAGCTCGTGTAGACGAGGTCGCCGACGTACGGATGGCGCGGCTCGACCGGCAGGCGGTTGCAGTGCTCGGTCGACTCGGCGCAACGCGTCGATGTCGGTGATGTCCAGCTCCGGATCCACGCCCTGGCTGAACATGTTCATCGCCAGGTTGATCACGTCCACGTTGCCCGTCCGCTCGCCGTTGCCGAAGAGCGTGCCTTCGATCCGGTCCGCGCCGGCCATCAGGCCGAACTCGGCCGCGGCCACCGCGGTCCCCCGGTCGTTGTGAGGGTGGAGGCTCAGGACGATCGAATCGCGGCGCGGCACGTTGCGATGGAACCATTCGATGGCGTCGCCGTAGATGTTCGGCGTGTACATCTCGACCGTGGCCGGCAGGTTGATAATCAGCGGCCGGCTCGGCGTCGGCGCGATCACGTCCATCACGGCCGTGCAGACCTCGAGCGTGTAGTCGAGCTCCGTGCCGGTGAAGCTCTCCGGCGAGTACTCGTACAGGATGTCCGTCTCCGGGACGGTCGATTCGAGCTCCAGGCACCATTTGGCCGCGTCTGTCGCGATCTTCTTGATGCCTTCCTTTTCCTGTCGGAAGACGACGCGTCGCTGCAGCACGGACGTGGAGTTGTAGAAGTGGACGATTGCCCGGCGGGCGCCGCGCAGGCACTCGTACGTCCGCACGATCAGGTCGCGCCGGCACTGTGTCAGGACCTGGATCGTCACGTCGGCGGGAATCAGGTCCTCGTCGATGAGCTGGCGGATGAAGTCGTAGTCCGGCTGGCTCGCGGACGGGAAGCCGACCTCTATCTCCTTGAAGCCCATCGCGACGAGGGCTTTGAACATCTGCAGCTTGCGGGCCGGGTCCATCGGGTCGATGAGGGCCTGGTTGCCATCGCGCAGGTCCACGGAGCACCAGACCGGGGCGTTCTCGATCTGGCGGTTGGGCCACTCGCGGTCGGTAAGGCGGAGGGGCAGGGGGCGGAAGGGTACGTACTTCTCGACCGGCATCTTGCGCGGGGTGGCTGGTACGGGAGGCATCTTGGGTTCCTTCTGTCTGCTGCATCCGCCCTCGGGCGGCTCTTCTGACTGGTGGCGGGTCTTTCGGGGAAACAAAAACCTCCTGCGCTGGCGCAGGAGGTGATCGGCGAGCACCGCGTGGGCGCTCGCCTCAGGTAAGGAGCAGGCTGCTGTCGAAGGCTTTCCTGATCACAGTGCTGTCAGTGTAGCCTGTACGCCCCAATCCCGTAACCCACCAGATGCGTGAGGAGGCGTCCCCGCCTTGATCGAACCGCCTGACGCGCTGCCCGAGCCCGGCACGCTGCCCCAGCCCAACGCGCTGTCCCAGCGGGGCCTCGGTTACCGTCGACTGCTCGACGTCGTCCGGCCGCACTCCCGACTCGATCGCTTGGCCGTCGTCCCGCTGGCACTCGCCCTGTTCGCCCTGGCCTCGACGGTGGCGGCCGTCGGCTTCGGTCCGCTCGTTTTCGTCCAGATATTCGAGCAGCAGACGGTCGTGCTGGCGCTCATTCTGCTGGCTCCCCTGGCGCTCCTCGCTCGGGCTCGAACACTCGGGCTGGCAGTGCTCGGCCTTGCGCTCGTCGGCGGCTCTCTGTTCGGCGGCGAGTGGATTTCCCTGGGTGCCGGCGGTCGGGCCGACCTCTCGGCCATGACCTGGAACCTCCAATACCGAACGCGAACGCCGGCCGAGACGGTGGCCCAGCTCCAGAACGTAACCTCGGATATCGCCGCGCTCGAGGAGCTCGAACCGGGCCCGGCCGCGGCGATCGAGGCCGACGCCGCGCTCACCGCCCGCTATCCGTACCGCTTGATGGTGCCGCGCGTGGGCGCCTGGGGTTTGGGCCTGCTCAGCAAGTACCCGATCTCGGAGACGGAGTCGAGCTACCCGCCCGCGCACCTCTCGATGGTCATCACCACGCCGCACGGTCCGGTACGGTTGATCGTGGGCCATCCGAACCACGCGGACATCTCCGTGGTCAGTCCGCTTCGCGTGCCCTTCGCCTACAACTCGGTCGACCGCGACACGGAGATAGCGGCGATCCGCGCCCGGATCGATCCGTCGCTCGCGTCGGGCGAGCGGCTTCTGGTCCTGGGCGACTTCAACACCACGCCCACCGAGCCCGACTTCAAGGTCTTGACCCGCGGCCTCAGGGATAGCCACGCCGAGGTGGGCATAGGCCCGGGCTGGACGTGGCGCCCGAGCCGCTTCGCCTTCCTGCCGGTCGGCTTCATCCGGATCGACCTGCAGCTGAGCGCGGGCCCTATCCGCGCGACGTCGAGCTCGATGGACTGCTCATTGCCCGGCGACCACTGCCGGCTCTTCGGAACATACGAGATCGACTGACGATCAAGGGCCTTCAAACCGTACGGCGCGTCGGGACGCCGGATCGGCCTTCTGCCCGATACCGTCCGGTTCGGTCATCGGCGACGTCCGCCCGCTGCTAGGATTTCGCGCGTCAACAAGTGGCCGGAACGCGACCCGCGACCGGCGATCCGAGGACGCAGGGGTCGGAGGACCATGACTGAATCGAACGAGACGCCTACCGAAGACCGAGTCGGCAGGCAGCCGGGCAGCGAAGATCAGGCCGCCGATCGGACCGGCGATGAGGGCCGATCGATTCCGATCACCTTCAACCACCCGGATGTCATCTTCGAGATCCATCCCCAGCTGCTCGACACCTGGGGCGAGGATCCCTTTCTGGCGATCAAGAACGTCGGCTTCTTCCTGCGGGTCGTGATGCCCGTCCGGCTCGACGACGGCTCGAGGGTTGACTTCGGAACCTGGCTCGAGATCCACGCCGAAGCCTTCCGAACCGCCTGGCAGACGTGGAACGCGCCCGAGTACTCCGACCTATCCGTCCAGGGCTATGTGGCCAACGACATCGCGCCGTGGGGAAAGTTCCCGCATGTGCTCGTCAAGGCGAGCGTCGGCAACGTTGACGAAGTCCCGGCGTTGTCGTCATGCGAGGATCCTCAGGTCATGCGGATCATTGAAGAGGCGTGGCCGCGCGACTACGTCCTGTCACCGTACGCCGACGTCCTGAGTGACGGGCCCACCAAAGCGGGGTCGAACCGGCGCAACTCCGGGAAGCGCGGCAAGGGCAAGTCAAGGTCCGGTCCCCCGCCCGAAGCCGTCTGATCGGTTCGCGGCGTCCGCGAGCGGCGTCGGCCAACCGCTTCAGCGAGCTGCGCCCGCGAGCTGCGTCCCCTCCGTGGCCCCCGCGCGCGACGACCTACTTGCCGCCCATTCGAATCATCAGGATCGACGCTTCGTACAGCCCGTAGAGAACGAAGGCCATCACCATCGGGCTGACGAAGTCGGCGCCAGGCGTGATCAGGTTGGACACGATCACGATTCCGAGGATCGCCGTTCGCCTGGACCTTCTCAGCAGCTTCGACGAGACGATCCCGACCTTGGAGAGCAGCACCAGGACGATCGGGAACTCCATGATCAGCCCGAAGGCCAGGAACAGCGTCGTCACGAAGCCGAAGTAGGCGTCGGCGGTGAGCAGGATGTGGATGTCCTTGCTCTGGAACGTGTAGAGGAAGCCGGTCGCGTACGGCAGGATGAAGTACGCGACGCACACGCCGAGCGTGAAGAACACGAGGGCCAGTGGGACCCAGGGCCGGGCCGCCTTGCGCTCGCTGGGTGTCAGCCCGGGCGAGATGTAGGCCCAGAACTCGTAAAGGATCACGGGCATGGCGAGGATGACGCCCGTGATCAGAGCCACCTGCATCTGGATCATCAGAGCGTCGGTCAGGCCCAGAGCCTCGAGCGGCTCGTTCGTGGGCAGCGGCGATCTCAGGAAGTGGATGATCGGCCCGGAGAATATGAAGCCGATGATGAAGCCAGGCACCAGCGACAGCAGGGCGATGTAGACCCGGTTTCGCAGCTCCACGAGATGGCCGACGAGGTTCATCTCGCCTTTGCCTACCTCGGGGCCGCGGCCGCCGCCACGCTGAAACGGCAGGTGCCGGCGCAGCCAACCTCGTCGCCTCACCGGCGTCACGGGGGGAACCGGAATTGCCGGCGTCGCCGGAGTGGCGGGCGCATTGACGCTTTGCAGGCGGTAGTCCGGATCCATGGTCAATCCACTTGGCGAGGTAGCGGCGCGAGCCCGTCCGGGGAACGCCGGCGGGTCCACGTCTGAGCGGGGTCAAGTATGCGCGACCGGGCCGGAGCCTCGCTCAAAGGGATCCGCCTCATCTCGACTTTCCGCGTGAACCCTGGCCGGACGGGATCGGTCGCCCGGTCCATCCGCCCACCGTTGCCGCCACGGCTAGCTGGCCGGAGCAGGCATCGGCCCCGCACCGTCCACGGCCGAGGCCACGAAGACCCGCGGCTGCAGGCCTGTTCGAGCCGCGTAGTCGGTCATCACCCGCGACCTCAATGCCTCCTCGGATCCGCGACGGACGAAATTGACGGTACAGCCTCCGAAGCCGGCGCCGGTCATGCGACTGGCCACGACTCCAGGGACCTCGCGCGCGATCTCGACCATCGTGTCGAGAGCCGGCGAACTCACTTCATACAGGTCGCGAAGCGAGTCGTGAGAGGCGGCGAATAGCCGTCCAACCGCCTCGAGATCGCCATCGGCCATCGCGGCAACCGCGGCGTGGACGCGATCGTTCTCGGCGATGACGTGCTCGCAGCGCCGCGCTACCACCTCCGGCAGCAGGTCGCGACAGCGAGCCAGCATCGCCTGATCGACGTCTCGCAGGGACTCGATCCCCTGTTCGCGTTGCGCTATCAGCTTGACCCCGAGCTCACATTCGGAGCGGCGCGTGTTGTACTCCGAGGAGCTCAGGCGGCGCGATGAGCCGGTGTCGCAGACGACGATGGACAGGCCTGGAGGAATGGGTGCCGTCTGGAACTCGTTCGATCGGCAGTCGATGAGGAGACTGTGGCCCGCCTTGCCGGCGGCGCTGGCGAACTGGTCCATGATCCCGCAGTTGACGCCCACGTAGGCGTTCTCCGCGTGCTGCGCGATAGCGGCCATCCGGGGTGCCGGGGGCCGCCCCGCGAGCGGATCGGCCAGAGCCCAGCTCGACGCCATCTCGAGAGCAGCGGAGGAACTCAGTCCCGCCCCAATTGGAACCGTGGAGTCGAGCACGCCGCGAAAGCCCCTTATGGGCAGGCCGGCCTCGCGCATCGCCCAAGCCGTGCCGGCGACATAGTCGATCCAGCTCGTGGCGGCCGACCGCTTCGGCGTCAGCTCGTCGAAGGAGAAGGAGCACGTTTCCTCGAGGTCCACCGAGGTCAGCTCCACGATCGGCCGATCCGAGGGCTCCAGGGCCATCCAGACCTCCAGATCGACCGCGGCCGGAAGGACGAAGCCCTGGTTGTAGTCCGTGTGCTCGCCGATGAGGTTCACGCGTCCGGGGGCTCGGACGAGGACGGGCCGGGTCGCGGGGCCCAATCGATCGAGCAGTGCTCTGGCCCGGTCCGCCCGGCTCGCCTCGGCGCGGTCAGATGTGGGAGACGTCATCGAAGGTCCCTCTCCGCGCGACCTCTGAAGATGGCCATCGCGGACATTCTCTGGGGGCGGATCGGCCAAGGTTATCGGCCAAGGTTATCGGCCACGATCAAGGGGCGGTGCCACGGCTCCCCGCCCAGTGGAAGCCGTGGCACCTGGCCCAGGAGGAAGGAGGCGATCGTGCTCGTCGTGCCTAGTCGACGCGCGGACCGCCGGATGGAGTACCGGGGATGTTCGGCATTTGCGGATAAGAGACCGGCATCTGCTGCGGCGCGGGCGCGTATCCGCCCTGCGGGTACGGCACGGGCTGCGTTCCAGGCTGATCGACCGGGGCGGGATAGCTCGGAGCCGCGTATGCCTGGGGGTATGCCTGGGGCGGATAGGCCGGGACCTGAGGCTGTGCCGGATACGGCTGAGCCTGAGGCTGAGCTCCATAGGCAGGCTGAGCTGCGTAGAACGATTGGGCCGGGGCCTGGGGCACCATCGCGATCGGCTGCTGGGGAGCAGTCTGCTGCGGAGCGGGGGCCGGCGGAGTTGCCTGGGTCGGGTCCATCGTGTCGCGAATCTGGCCAGACGCCTTCTGGAACTCGCGGACGCTCTTGCCGATGGCGGCTCCAACCTCCGGAAGCTTGCCGGGGCCGATCACGATGAGAGCGATGACGAGGATGATCAGCAGATGTGCGGGCGATAGTCCGGCCATGTCCTTCTCTCCTTCCTGTGCTTCACTCGCTCGACAGAGCGACGTCTGGGCTTGCACTCCTGATAGCCGACCGCAGTCGGTCGGCCGCTTCTTCGGCGGTTATGTCTCTTTGAGGTTCGGAGAGCAGCTCGTAGCCCACCATGAACTTCCGGACCGTAGCCCGTAGCAGCGGCGGATAGAAGTGGGCATGGAGCTGCCAGTAGGGTCTCTCTTTGCCGTCGAACGGGGCCTGATGCCAGCCCATCGAGTATGGAAACGGCTGCGAGAAAAGCGCGTCGTAGCCACCCAGCAGTGAGGTCAGACGAAGGGCCAGCGAACTCCGTTCTAGCTCGCCGAGGTCCGGAATGCGGGCCAGGGGCCGGCGCGGAATCAGCAGCGTCTCGAAGGGCCAGGAAGCCCAGAACGGCACGACGACGAGCCAATCGTCGTCTCCGTCAACTTCACGGGCGCCGCCCGATTCCTGTGCGGCGTAGTCCAGAAGGAGCGGCTTGCCGTTCGCCTCGTAGTGCCGTCTCTGGCTGGCATCTTCCCTCTCGGCCTCGCGAGGAATGGCATCGCCCGCCCAGATCTGGCCATGCGGATGGGGGTTCGAGGCGCCCATGGCCGCCCCCCGATTCTCGAAGACCTGGACCCATCGGTATTGCTCCCCCAGCTCGGCCGACTGGTCCGACCACAGGTCCACGACCTGACGGGCCTGGCTTGGGGTCATCCTCGACATGCTCAGATCATGGCGGGGCGAGAAGCAGATGACGCGGCACGTTCCGCGCTCCGTCTCCGCCTTCAGCAGCCCGTCGTCCATTGACACGTGCGGGGAGTCGGGGCGAAGCGCGGCGAAGTCGTTCGTGAACACGAAGGTCGATTCGTATTTGAGGTTGGTTTCGCCGTTGGCCCTGACGTTGCCGGGGCACAGGTAGCACGACGGATCGTAGGTTGCCAGGCCTGTCGCCTGAGCCGATTCCTTTCGGCCCAGCCAGGGGCGGTTCGTTCTATCCGCGGAAACCAGAAGCCACTCGTCGGTCAGGGGGTTATATCGGCGGTGAGGCTGAAGGGGCGGCCGGCCATCGGCTCGTCCGTCCATCATCGATTCCCTTCCAGCGACGCACGCGCGTCGCCCTCGAGGACCTGGGCACCGCCAGTCGCCGGATCGACCAGGACGAGCGCCCGGACCGCCGACGAGATCATCTGCCGAGCGGACGAGTCCAGGCCCACGTCGGTGATGACCATGTCCGCGTCCTCGAGACGGGAAACGGCACTGATACCGATCGTGCCCCATTTGGTGTGGTCCACGAGGACCACGAGTCGCCGTCCGGCCTGGATCAGGGCCCGGTTCGTTTCGGCCTCCAGGATGTTCGGAGTCGTGAGGCCCGTTCTGGCGTCGAGACCGTGGCTGCCCAGGTAAACCGTGTCCACGTTGAGCGAACGGATCACCTCGACCGCGAAGGGACCCACGAGGGCGTCCGACGGCGTGCGCACGCCGCCGCTCAGGATCACCGTCTGGTCCGGGCGGCCATCCTTGTAGAGGACATCCGCAACCGGGACGGAATTGGTGAGAACGGTGATGCCGGGGCAGTCGACGAGCTTCTTGGCCATGGCGTAGGTGGTGGTGCCGGCGGAGATGGCGATGGCCGTGCCCGGAATGACCACGCTGGCGGCGTAGGCGGCAATGGCATCCTTCTCGCGCTGCATCAGGGTGGACTTCACGTTGAAGCCCGGTTCGAAGAGCGAACTGCCCTCGATCGCAGCCGCTCCACCGTGGACCTTCTCGATCAGACCCCGCTCCTGGAGCATCTCGAGGTCGCGCCGGATGGTCATGTCCGACACGCCGAGATCCCGAACGAGATCGGCAACGCGCACGGCGCCGTGCTCGCGTACGCGCTCGAGGATCAGGTTCTGGCGCTGACGCGCGAGAACAGGCCTCTGGCTCGCAAGGACTACTGCCTCACCTGCGCCTGCAGTTGGGTTCGAGTGCATCCTTCTCCGCTCGCTACCTGGCGCCGCACAGCCCAGCCCGGAGGCACCAGCACCATCCATCCTGCCCTAGACCAGGTGCCAAGTCAACGTTTGCCACCATGATCGCATGTTCGGAAATGTGGATTAGACCATTGACACCTCGTCCGGCCCAGAACACAATCTTGGAGTCCTGTTGGTTATTGTTGGACCGCGACCGTTTCATGCGGTCGTGAAGGGAGGAGTGAGCGCCCAATGGATGAACTCGCGCGCGCCGGCCAGGTCTCACGCCGGGAGGTCCTCAAGAAAGGTCTTCTTGGGGCAGCCGGGCTGACTGTTCTGCCGACGGTTCTCGCAGCGTGCACGAACGCGGCTGCCACACCCACCGCGACCGCCGACACCTGCTGCAACGCCGGCCCCCGGAGCGGCGACCCCGACTCCCGGGGCGGCAACCCCGACCCCCGGGGCGGCCCTGACCGGTACCGTCACACTCGGTTCGAACTACTCTGACGAGATCCCGAAGAAGGCAATGGCGGACATGGCCGCCGCCTTCACGGCGAAGACCACCGTCAAGGTCACGATCAACACCGTCGACCACGGCACCTTCCAGAACCAGATCACGTCCTACCTCGGCGGCAAGCCGGAAGAGGTCTTCACCTGGTTCTCCGGCTTCCGGATGCGGTTCTTCGCGGCCCAGGGCTTCGCGGTTCCGATCGACGACGTCTGGACCAAGCTCGGCTCCAATTTGTCTGACGCCTTCAAGACCGGTTCGACTGGCGACGATGGTCACCAGTACTTCGTCCCGATCTACAACTACCCGTGGGCCGTCTTCTATCGCAAGAGCCTCTTCGCGGACAAGGGCTACACCGTCCCCGCGACCATGGACGACTTCAAGGCCCTCTGCAAGAAGATGCAGACGGACAAGCATCATTCCGATCGCCTTCGGCGACAAGGATGGCTGGCCGGCGATGGGCACGTTCGACATCCTCAACCTCCGGATGAACGGCTACCAGTTCCATGTCGACCTCATGGCCGGCAAGCAGAAGTGGACCGATCCGAAGGTCGTCGCCGTCTTCAATCTGTGGAAGGACCTCATGCCCTACCACCAGACCGGCGCCGCTGGCCGGATCTGGCAGGACGCGGCTCAGGCCCTGGTCAAGAAGACAGCCGGCATGTACCTGCTCGGCATGTTCGTGTCGCAGCAGTTCAAGGCCGTTGACGACGCCACTCTCGCTGACCTGGACTTCTTCCCGTACCCGACCCTCGGGACCGCCTACGACGCCGAAAAGGCGCTCGACGCCCCGATCGACGGCTTCATGGTCGCCGCCAAGAGCGCGGCCGGCCAGCCGGGCGCGGACCAGACCAACGCCAAGGCGTTCGTCGCCTTCCTCGGCACCGGCGCGGCTCAGGACATCTACGTCGCCGCGGACCCGAGCAACGTCGCGGCCGCCAAGGACGCAGACACCTCGAAGTACAATGCTCTCCAGCAGAAGGCCGTTCAGCTGATCGGCGCTGCTCAGAAGATCACTCAGTTCATGGACCGCGACACCCGACCGGACTTCGCCGGCGCCAATGGCATGCAGAACTTCATCCTGAAGTTCATCAGCAACCCGTCTCAGGACCTGACCGCCTTCACGAAGACGATCCAGAACTTCTGGGACAGCTTGCCGCCTGCCTCCTAGGCAACAAAACTGGCCCTTCGCAATACCTAGACATCGATCTTGATGACACAAGTACGCGAAGACACCGCCCTCGACCTGGCCGGCTCCAAAGCCGGCCGGTCGGGGGCGCGCCAATCCCGTCCCCGCCGCCGCTTCTCTGTGTTGACCCGGCGGGACAAGACGTGGCTCGCTCTCATGGTCGGGCTCCCTCTGCTCCTCGACCTCATCCTCATCTGGGGCCCAGCTCTCGTTTCGGTCGCCCTGTCCTTCACCAATTGGCGCAACACGGCGCCCCTGACGCTCAACAACTTCGTGGGCCTGGGCAACTTCGAGCGGCTGGCGAGTGCCTATCCGCCCTTCTGGGAAGGCCTCAAGCACAACATCATCTGGTTCGCCGTCCTGATGATGATCGCCACACCGATTGGCATGTTCTTTGCGGTTCTGCTGGACCGCGAGATCAAGGGATCGCGAATCTACCAGTCGGTCTTCTATCTCCCCGTCGTTCTGTCGCTGGCCGTCATCGGGATCATCTGGCAGTTGCAGTACTCCCAGGACAACGGCTTCATCGACGCGGTCCTGGGGTTCTTCAACCTTCCGAAACCTGACTGGTTCGGCGACCCGAACATCAACCTCTGGGCCGCGCTGGTCGCGGCGAGCTGGCGACACGTCGGCTACATCATGGTCCTCTACCTGGCTGGACTGAAGAGCGTCGACCCGTCTCTGCGCGAGGCTGCGGCCATCGATGGAGCGAACGGGCTCCAGACGTTCCGGCATGTGGTCTTCTGGGTCATGATGCCGATCAACGTCGTGATCGTGGTCATCACGACGATCGAGTCGCTGCGCGCGTTCGACATCGTTTACATCATCAACCAGGGCAAGAACGGGTTGGAGCTGTTGTCCGTGCTGATCACCAACAACAGCATCAGTGAAGCCAACCTGACGGGCTTTGGCTCGGCCATCGCGGTGGTCCTGCTCGTCATCTCCCTCGTCCCGATCGTGATCTTCCTGAGCTGGATGATGAGGGAGGACACGTCAATATGACGACGGCGGCAACGACGACTTCACAGGCAACGGCCGGGACTCGCGTAAAGAAGAAGATTCGGTGGGGAGCGATCGGAATCCATGCCTTCTTGATCGGGATGGCGGTTCTGTGGCTGTTCCCTGTTCTGTGGGCGGTCTACATCGCGCTCCGTAGCTTCAGCGACACGACGCTCAACGGATACGTGAGCTTCCCGCGAACGCTCAGCCTCCAGAACTTCTTCGACGCCTGGACCGAGGGCGATCTTGTCCGCAATTACATCCAAACCCTCGCGATCGTGATCCCGGGCGTAATCCTTACGATCCTCATCGCGTCGATGGTGGCCTACGGCTGCTCGAGGTTCAGCTGGCGTTTCAACCGGGCGATCCTGATGCTGTTCGTGGCGGGCAACCTGCTCCCCCAGCAGGTCATCATCGTGCCCTTGTATCAGCTGTACCTGGCCCTGCCTTTGCCGTCCTTCCTGAGCGACAACGGCGTCCTGTACGACCAACTGATCGGCATCTTGCTGATTCACATCGTCTTCCAGATGGGTTTCTGCATCTTCGTGCTCAGCAACTACATGAAGACGCTTTCCAAGGAGATAACGGAAGCTGGGCTGGTGGATGGGGCGTCGGTCTTGCGGATCTGGTGGAGCATCATCCTGCCGCTCTGCCGGCCCGCGGTCGCGGCTCTGGCCACGCTCGAGTTCACGTTCATCTACAACGACTTCTTCTGGGGTCTCCTTCTCATCGAAAAGGGCTCCAAACGTCCTATCACGTCGGCCCTCAACAACCTCCAGGGTCAGTTCTTCACGGACTACAACCTCCTGGCGGCTTGTGCGGTGCTCGTCGCGATCCCGACGATAATCGTGTATGTCGTTTTGCAGAAGCAATTCGTTCGCGGCCTGAGCCTGGGCTCTACAAAGGGCTAGAACCAGGTTCGGTATTCGAGACAAGCTGGGACCGGCGGCCACGCCGGTCCCGTGATTCTCAGGCTCGGATGCGCCGCGCCGGTCTTCCTCATCGATGCCACCGGAGACGAAGATGCCGATCATCTGGAACGCCGAGTCGCAGGAATTTCACGTCCATAACGACCGCATCAGCTATGTCATGCGCGTCCTGGACAACGGCTGGCTCGGCCACATGTACTTCGGAACTGCGCTCCGGGCCGGCCGCTCCCTACCTCATCTATGGCCCGACGAGTTCTTCGGTTTCTCGAACCGTGTCGGCGAACCCGTGCCGCTCGAATGCCCCACCGGCGGCAGCGGCGATTTCCGGATCCCCGCACTGGCTATCGAACAGGCCGACGGCTCGGGCGTGCTGGATCTCCGCTACAAGAGCCACCGCATCGTGCCCGGCAAGCCGTCGATCCCGGGCCTGCCTTCGACCTACACGGAGGTGGGCGGCGAGGCCGAAACCCTGGAGATCCTTCTGACGGACTCGGTCGCCGATCTCCACGTCAGACTGTCGTACACGATCTTTCGGGATCGACCGCTCATTACGAGGAGCGCGCGCATCACCAACGCGGGCACCGCCGCGGCGATCGTCCGCTGCGCCATGAGCGCCTCTATCGACGTCCCCGACTCGGATTGGCAGCTCCTCACCCTGAACGGCGATTGGGCCCGCGAGCGCCACGTGGACCGCCGCGACCTCCGTCCCGGGCATCAATCCGTCTCGAGCCTGAGGGGCGCATCGAGCTCTCAGCACAACCCGTTCGTGGCCCTCGTCCGGCCATCCACGACAGAGGAGTCCGGCGAGGCGATCGGACTCTCGCTCGCCTACTCCGGCAATTTCCTGGCCGAAGTGGAGGTAGAGCCCTTCGGTACGGCCCGTGCCCGGATCGGCATCAACCCGGAAGGTTTCGCCTGGGTCCTTGAACCGGGCGGGAGTCTCGACTCGCCCGAGGCGATCCTCGTCTACTCGGGCGCGGGACTCGACGAGATGAGCCAGGCCTACCACAGCCTCTTCCGTGAGCGCATGGCTCGTGGAACGTGGCGTGACAAGCCCCGGCCGATCTTGCTCAACAACTGGGAGGCAACGTACTTCGACTTCGATGAGCCGCGCCTGCTCGAGATCGCGGCCTCTGCCCGCGACCTTGGGATAGAGCTGTTCGTGCTCGACGACGGCTGGTTCGGCCAGCGTGACGACGACACGACCTCGCTCGGGGACTGGACCGTGAACCGGCGCAAGCTGCCCGACGGCCTGGAATCGCTGGCGCGCAAGGTTGAGGACCTGGGCCTTCGCTTTGGCCTGTGGATCGAACCCGAGATGGTGAGCCGGGCGAGCGCCCTCTTCGAGGCCCACGCCGACTGGACCGTCGGCATTCCGGCCCGTCCGCGTACGGAGAGCCGCAGCCAGTACGTCCTGGACATGTCCCGGCCGGAGGTCGTGGACCACCTCTTCGGCGTGCTGTCGACCCTGCTGGGCAGCGCACCCATCTCCTATGTCAAATGGGACATGAACCGCAACATCACCGAGCCGTTCACGTCTTCGTTGCCGCCCTGGCGCCAGGGCGAGTTCATGCATCGCTACATCCTGGGCGTCTACGCGCTCTACGACCGCCTGACCAAAGCATTCCCCGGGATCCTCTTTGAGTCGTGCGCCAGCGGCGGGGCCCGGTTCGACCCGGGCATGCTGGCTTATGCGCCGCAGACGTGGACCAGCGACAACACGGACGCGATCGACCGACTCAAGATCCAGTTCGGCACGACCCTCCCCTACCCGCTCAGCTCGATGGGCGCTCATGTATCGGCGGCCCCGAACCACCAGGGCGGCCGCGTTACGTCGCTCGCCACTCGTGCGGCCGTGGCTTTCTTCGGCGACTTCGGCTACGAACTCGATCCCACTCGGCTGTCCGACGAGGAGCGCTCCTCGGTGGCCGAGCAGGTCGCCTTCTACAAGCAATGGCGTGACGTCATTCAGTACGGGCAGTTCCACCGGCTTCGCAGCCCATTCGAAGGCGATGGCAACGAGACGGCCTGGATTGCCGTTGCCAAGGACCGCAGGAGAGCTCTCGTGGGCTTCTACGAGGTGCTCAACAGGGTCAACGTCGGGCCCCGACGACTCCGCCTTCGAGGCCTGGACCCGGCGGCGCTCTACGGTGTCTCCACCTGGCCGGCCGCCGATGGGCCAAGCATCCGCGGGCCGCTTGGAGGGGACGCCCTCATGGCCGCGGGGCTGTTCATCGAGGGCCGCCGGATCGCTCCACTCGGCGATTTTCTGGCGCACCTTTACGTCGTGGAGGCCGTGGATTCCGCAGGGCCTGGCGGGGCCGATCGAACGTAGGCCGCCTGGCTCCGAGATGGAGGTCGGATCGAATGACAGCACGACCATGGCTCTCCCCGGAGCTGACTGCGCAGAACCGGCTGCCCATGCACAGCGTCCCCCATCTCGATCGAATCGCGCTCGACGGCCGCTGGCGCTTCCAGCTTCTCCACCAGCCTGAGGAGCCGCTCGGGGCCGACTGGCGGGAAGTCGACGTCCCGAGCTGCTGGACGATGGCGGGATCCGAGGACCCGACGCTGTCGTTCTTCGACCTGCCGCACTACACCAACGTCCAGATGCCATTTCCCGGGAATGCGCCGGAACTTCCCGCGGTGAACCCGACGGGCGTGTACGAGCGGGACTTCGAGGTGCCCGAAACATGGCTCGCCGGGCGTCGAGTCGTGCTCCACGTCGGGGCCGCCGAGAGCGTCCTGATGGCGGCGCTCAACGGCGTCGAGGTCGGCGTGAGCAAAGACTCGCACCTCGCGGCCGAGTTCGACGTCACCGGGCTCGTGCGGCCCGGCACCAACTCGATCTCGCTTCGCGTCGTCAAATGGTCCGATGCCACCTACATAGAGGATCAGGACCAGTGGTGGCACGGCGGGATAACCCGTTCCGTGTTCCTCTATGCCACGCCGCGAGTCCACTTCGCGGACCTGCGGGTCAACGCCGGCCTCGCCGGCGACCTCACCACGGGCGTCCTGGAGCTGATCGCCGAGGTCGATTTCGGAGGCCAGCCTGACGCGGGCTGGACAGTAGAAGCGACGCTGGGCGACAGGGCTCTGCCCACGGCGAACGTTCCCCTGGCCGGCAAGGGTCCTGGTCCGCGGGTCAATCGAGCCGACTCGCAGCCCCTCACGAGGCATCGCTTCGAGCTCGTGGCCAAGGCCGCCTCGGAGGAGCTGTCGGGAGCCGAGGCGGCCGAATGGAACGAGATTCTGCCGCAGCTACGCCCCGCCCTCGATGGCCGCGCGGTCCTCCGGGCCGAGATCCCGCACGTGCGCCGCTGGTCGGCTGAGCAGCCCAACCTGTATCCCCTCCGAGTGGCCCTGCGCTCGCCGGCCGGCGAAGCGGTCGAGCAGGCCGAGCTTCGCGCTCGGATTCCGCCGGGTCGACATCGACGGCGTCCATCTGCTGATCAATGGCGCCGCGGTCTTGCTGCGGGGCGTCAACCGCCACGACTTCGACCAGCACACCGGCCGGGTGATCTCGGCGGAGTCGATGCGCGCGGACCTGGTTGCCATGAAGCAGTTCGGCTTCAACGCGGTCCGAACGTCGCACTATCCCAACGATCCGGTCTTCCTCGACCTTACCGACGAGCTGGGCCTGTACGTCATCGCCGAGGCGGACATCGAGTCCCACGCCTTCATCGACCAGCTGTGCAACGACCCACGCTACCTCAACGCCTGGGTGGATCGAGCAGCGAGGATGATCCGCCGCGACAAGAACCACGCTTCGGTCATCGTCTGGTCCCTTGGCAACGAGTCGGGTCACGGCCCCAACCATGACGCCGAGGCCGGCTACATCCGCCGCTACGACCCCAGCCGGCCGCTCCACTATGAGGGCGCCATCCGCTGGGATTGGTCCAGCGATCAGAAGGTCAGCGACCTGACCTGCCCCATGTATCCGCCGATCTCGGCGCTCGTCGCCCACGCGCGGTCCGGCAGGCAACTCCACCCGCTGATCATGTGCGAGTACTCGCACGCGATGGGCAACAGCAACGGCACGCTCGCCGAGTACTGGGACGCCATCGAGTCGACAGACGGCCTCCAGGGCGGCTTCATGTGGGAGTGGTGGGACCACGGTCTGGTCCAGACACTGCCCGACGGAACCAGGCGGTGGGCCTACGGCGGCGATTTCGGTGACACGCCCAACGACGGCAACTTCTGTCTCGACGGCCTCGTCTGGCCCGACCGGACGCCCAAGCCCGCCCTGTTCGAGCATCGCCAGATCGCCGCGCCAGTGCGAGCGTCGGCCCTGCCCGACACCGCGGCGAAAGGCACCGTGGAAGTCGCCAACCGCCAGTACTTCACCGACCTCTCGTGGTTGCGGGCGACCTGGGAGGTTTCGCGCGACGGCGAGCGAGTCGCGGGGGGCGATCTCCCCCTCCCCGACCTGGACCCGGGCCAGTCCGCCACGGTCCGGCTGCCCGGCTGGGCGCGGAGTGAGGCCGCAGGCGCGGAGCAGTGGCTGACGCTCCATTTCCGCACGGCCGCAGCACAGGCCTGGGCGCCCGAGGGTTTCGAGATCTGCTGGAGTCAGATTCGCCTGGACTTGCCCGCTGGCAGCTCGGGCACCGGTGCCCTCGCCTCGCGCCCGGTCGTGAGCGGCGCGCCGGCGGCGCGTGCGGCCGCGGCGGACCTGCTCGACGGATCCGGCCAGATCCTCCACCCGCTCCTTGCCGCGCCCCCGCGTCTATGCCTGTGGCGAGCCCCAACCGACAACGACCGCATCGTTGGCCTGGGAGCGGAGTGGCGCGAATGGGGCGTCGCGGACCTGACTCGGAACCTCCGGGGCATCACCAGGGACGGTGACGCCACGCTGGTCGAATGCGAGGAAGTCACCGCCAGTGGGATCGTCGTGCGCCACAGCCGCAGGATCGAGCCGCTCGCCGACGGCGCCTTCCGAGTCGGCGAATCGATCGCGATTCCGGATGAGCTGGCGGATCTGGCTCGCGTCGGCGTCGTCCTCGAGGCCTCGGCAGGGCTCGAAGAAGTCGAGTGGTTCGGGCGCGGACCCGTCGAAACCTATCCCGACCGGCGCCTGGCCGGCGCAATCGGCCGCTGGCTATCGACCGTGGACGAGCAGTTCGTGCCGTACGCCAAGCCCCAGGAGAACGGCGGACACGCGGACGTGCGCTGGATCGAAGCTTCGTGAGGGCTCGGGTCGTGGCTTCCGCCTGACGTTCGACCGGCCGCTACAGGTCTCGGCCACGCACTTTCAGGCCGCGGATCTGGCCGGCGCCCGGCACGCCACGGAACTCGTGGCCCGACCGGAGACGGTCGTCCATTTCGACGTCGCGCATCGTGGCCTCGGGACCGCCAGCTGCGGGCCGGACACGCTGCCCGAGTACCGCTTCGGCCCGGGGGTGTACGCCTGGTCGTGGACGTTCCAACCGCTTCCCTTTGACAAGCCCCCGGCATCATCTAGTGGGGCCCGATGAAGCTCCCAATGAGCACGCCGAGGACGAGGACGGCGCCGACCACGAGAAGGAAGACCGGCCAGGCAGCCGCCGCGGCCAACCGCTGCCCGCGCGTTCTTTCGACCGCGACCCGGGCGGCCGTTCGTCTTCGCTCGATCCCTCGCCGTGACGAAAATGTCCGCCACAGCAGCGCTCGAACAACGAATGCGGCCGCGATCAGAGCCAGGACGACCGTCACGTACTTCACTGGCTCAGTCTATCCGGCGCGGTATGGGAGGACCGAGCCGGTCGAGAACGCGGCCTCGCCCGCCGTCCATGGGACGGTGGGCATTTCGACAGTGGCAACTCAGGAGTATCGTTGCAGGGTAGCCGTCATCGACGGCTGCGATGCGTCGGGCTCGATGAGCGCGAAATGGGTTCGTTCGACCGCCGCAAGGGTGCTCGAACTCGCCTGAACATCCGTCTTACGCAGAGCAGCCTCCGAAAGGCGGCGGCAAGGAGGAGCAAACATGCCGTGGGGCCTGACTCCAGTTCACTTGATAGTGATCCTCGTGATAGTTCTGATCGTGGTCGGTCCGGGCAAACTGCCTGATACCGGCGCCGCGATCGGAAAGGCACTGCGCGGCTTCAAGGACGCGATGGACGGTTCGGACGGGCCCAGCGGGCACCCGACAGACGGGAGCCAGCCCGCCGCCCAGATTCAACCCTCCCAGGCGAACCAGGTGGGCCAGCCTCCGGCGGCATATCCGCCCCAGTACGCGCCCCCGCAGTACGCCCCGCCCCAGTATCCGCAGCCTCAATATCCGCAGCAGAACGCCCAGCCGCCCGCCCAGTACCCGCCACAGCCGTATGCTCCGCCCCAGGGGTATCCGGGCTACCCGACTCAGGGACCGCCCCCGCAGTACCAGCCGGCGCCGCAGTACCCTCCCCAGGGCCAGCCGGGGCAGTATGGGGCGCCTCAGCCGCCTTACCCGCCGATGCCCAACCAGGGCCAGCCCGGTGGTCCGGTGCCAGCTCCGTTTCCTCCGGTCGGCCAGCCGCCTGCCCCGGGCCAGGAACCGCCTCGCCAGGGTTAGCGCTGCCGGTTGATCCGTGGCCCCAATTCAGGGGCCTCTACATCTGATCTGCCCTGGCGTCGCCGGGCGACCAACCGCTCGATCGTCGGCGTCCGCCAATTCGACTGGATTGCCCTGGCACGCCAGGCACGACCGAGCGGCCGGGCCGGCGCGCGGGACATTGTCAACGAGCGTCGCGAGCCTGCGCAGCCTCGATCGTGTGGTAGTTCGGGGGCCAAAGGTCGATCGGCTTCCGGCCGTGGATGCCCTGAATGAGCGCGATCTCGCCGACGTGATATCCCTCGTGGGTGATGAGGCGGAGGAGCAGGGAGCGCCGAGTCAGGTGCCGGGCCGCATCGCCTTGCCCGCGGGCCATCGGGTCGTCGAGCATGTCCGGCGTCCAGGAGTCGAGTGCCCGCTCGACGATCGTCCAGGTCGTCGTCCACGCCGTCACGAGTTCCTCGGCGGATCGCGGGTGGTCGAGGATGTCCTCCCAGCCGGCGTTGGCCGCGTCCGGGAAGGGCGTCGACTCGGCGCCCGGCACACCCATGACCGTGCACAGCCAGAAGATCCGGGTGCCGGCCGCGTGGCCGGCAATCGCCCAGATGGGCCAGCCGATGCTCGAGGTCGGGTCGGCAGACGGAGCCCGCAGCGCCAGTTCCTCGGTCGACATGGCGCGAAGGGCCTTGACGACGAGGTCGTTGTACAACTTCCAGTCACCGTAGGCCGCCTGAAGGGTCATGCGTCAGGGCTCCGTTTCCAGTGGCGAACCCCGCAGGGGCATCGTTGCGCCGCCGAAGAGGCAGGTGCGCCGGCGGCGGCCTCGCTTCCAAAGGCACCGTAATCAACGTGCCGGAAACGTCGGTTCGAAGACTTGTCTCGTGGCGCCTGTCGAGTCGGAGGGGATGTCACCTGGCAGAGCCGTGCGGCGTTTGCGCGCTGGCGGCAAAAAGCTCACCAACGCCGACGTCCGCGGCGCCGTACCGCTCAAGAGCGTTCGCGGACTCCCGACTCCTCCCCAACGAGCGGGCAGGCTATGCCGGCCCGATCTCGTGCCGCATTGCGCGGCCCGCGGAGGCGCAGCATGCGGTCACAGTCGCGAACTCGTGCATTCGGTCTGGCAGTCGCCCTGGCCCTCTTGCTGGTGGCGACGCCCGGTGTGGCGAAGGCTACCTCCTACCAACTCATTGGTGGCACGATCACGGACGCGCAGACCGGTCTGCCGATTGCGGGCATTACCGTGTCCATCGGTGAGGGAGACAGCGCCGTTGTGACCGGCGCCGACGGGACGTACCTGCTCCAGATCGATACGCCGGGCACCGACGGTGGGTTCGTCGTCTTCCTCGACGACTCCCAGCATCGGTATCTCTATGGCTGGTACGACGCAGACGTCCCGGTCACGCACTTCGCCGATGCGGGCACGTCCTGGGTATACCCCGGAGACTCCGGCGCTTTCGGTGTGGACGTCGAGATGACTTTGGCGCGGCACATCAGCGGAACCATCACCGGACAAGGAACGCCGCCCAAGCCGTTGGCAAATCTTGCGGTCCTCGCGGTCGCGAACGACGGCTGGAGCGACTACGGCATCACGGCGGCGGACGGTAGCTACACGCTGAGCGTTCCCGGATCTGCCTCCGTTCCCGGAGGAGTCCGGATTGTGGTGGTCTTCTACCCGCCCAGCGTCTACCAGATGGGCTGTTGGGCGCACGGGTACAGCCAGGAGGCAGGCTGCGCCCTCGCGTTGTTGGTCCAGGATGCAGATCTCACTGGCATAGACGCGCAGCTGCCGTTGATCGCCGGAGATTCGCTGGTCCTGGGCCCGGTCGGGGGCACCGTTCCGGCGGGATCGGCCATTTCCATGACGGCCACACTCGCGGGCGCCGGACCACAAGCCCGTCCGGCGGAACCCCGCATTCCCTACCCCCTATCCGAACCGGACCCCAACGTCAGCGACAACGCCGTATTCAGCATCAGCGGCGGCGGCACCTGCACGCACAATGCCTGCACGCCGCCTTCCGAGGGCGACTACACGATCACCGCGACCTACGGCGACGCGACGGGCCAGACGATCATCCACGCCGGGCCGGCCGCGCCTTTGCCGTCCGCATCGCCTTCTCCGTCCGACTCGACTTCGCCGTCTGCGTCGCCATCGCCCGCCGCGACGCCTTCTCCGTCCGGCATGCCTTCGCCGTCCACGTCGCCTTCGTCGTCTCTCTCGGCCGCCGCGACGCTGCCGACCACAAGCACGAGGCGGCCAGACGGCGGCCAGGAGGGTTCGCTGCCGGCCGCGATGTTGCTTGGGCTTGCCGCGGCCGCTCTGATCACGGCGACGGTGATGCGGCGGGGTTTGCTCGTGCGCCCAACTCCCTGCCTTGCTGACCCAGCCTGAACTCCTCGAGCACTCTCCAGGAGTTGAGTTCGCGTTGGCCGGCCATGAGCAGGACCCTGTCGGCGGAATCCCGCAACGGCAATCGCGGGAGGACCGCCGCCTCGGCCGCGCGAAGCTGAGCGGCAGAGGCGAGCCGGCCGGCGGCATCGCTGTTGTCGCCGATTGTCAGGTGCGGAACGATGGTCGCGAAGGTGCCCCCGTAAGGCTGCCACTGTGGATATGCGGCCACCACGGCGTCGGTCATGGCCACGAAGGGACGCGGGTCGTCAGGCGCCAACCAGAGGACGTCCTCGCCAAACCATCGCGCGCTCGGGAACTCCACCTCGAACGGCTGCTGTGCGGCAAACAATCCGCGGAGCCGAGAGATCACAGAGCCGTCGAGCGCGTCAACCGGCCCAAATGGGTACAACACCGTAACGTGCGCCGGCAGGCCGAAACCAGCCGCCGGATCCAGCTGTCGCAGATCGTCGATCTGGCGGCCGACCTCATTCAGAGGCACGAGCAGCGCAGTCAATTCCGTCCGATTGACGCTCACGCGCGCATGGTAGTGCCGCGGTCGCGTCGTCGGCGGCGCGTAGCCATCAAGTACTGGACCACCCGGTCGGGCATCACGGGTGAAGACCGGCCGAGTCGTCGGTCGCATCACGCGAAGGCCCACACGCCTCGACAGCACGCCCGTACACGACCAGGATGTGCCACAAGTCCTTGAGGCGGGTCAGAGGATCCTCGGTATCGCCCCAGGGCTCCCAGACCCGCGGCTCCTGAACAACGGAAACCGCCGCCCGGCCGAGCGTTGCGGCGTCGATATGGCGTCCGTCCGCCCCGAAACGGTCGATGACAGACCGGGCGAGTTGGGCGGCCCGGCCGCCGGCGCAAAACTCAGCCCAGCGTCTCGGCGCTGGAGTAGCCGGTTCCGTAGTCGGCATCTCTTCGAACGGCAGCTGGCTTCCAGCGTTCCAGCGAACTCCGACACCGTATCGCCGGCCAGCCTCAAGAAGCATGTCACCGGTTCGTGATCCTCGAAACGATGGATCGATGACGATCGCCGTGACGTCGACTGCCATGGCGACCTGTCCGTGGACCTGCGCTTCCAGAAAGGCGTCGAGCGCGTGGCTCATGACAGGAGTTGGCGGCCGAGTCTCAGGATCCGCCAGCATGTTCACGAGGAGTCTCACCGTCAGCGGCCGGCCCAATGCGTCACCCATCGCGATGCGCTCGAGGAGTCCGGCGAGCACCGGCTCGAGACGTTCGAGGACGCCACCATCGTCAGGCAAATCGACGCTGTCCCCCACGAAGAAGGTCGCTCGATCAAGCGACTCAGGATTCAGTCGAAGATGACATGAGCCGAACCTTGGACAGGCGCCGTTTGCCAGGCCAAGGAGATCGAGGCCCCCATACCGCGGACGCTCGGCGGCATTTACGTCAGGCGCCTGATACGCGCCCCCGAAGAGTCGCGCCTCCCATTGGTCGCGGTCGCCGCCAGGGTAGGCAGTGAGACCGCCGCTGGAGATGCCGGTCTCGAACTGATTCCGGTAGAGCCCGTCGGAGAGCAGCGCCTCGGCAACGGAACGGCCGTCTACGGCGATCCGATCGGGATGGAAGTTGACCGTGAGCGTAGCCAGTCGACGAAGACCATCGCACAGCACGTCGGTGTCGGCCGTCATGCCAGCATTCCGCAGCGCAGTCCGAATTCGGCGCTCGTCGTCGTGCTGATGCCGCTCTGCCTGCGCGCGAACGTATTCGACGGCCGCTCGGTTTGCGGGGCTCGAACGAGCATTTGGCCCTGGGGTCGAGGTCTCGGCCATATCGTCAATCATGACCCCGTGTTCGCTGACGGGTAACCTGCGTTCGATCATTTGCCGCATGGAGAGCCCCGTGGATCCCGCCGACACGCTCGACGCCGAAATGGTTGCCTACTACGCCGCTCGGGCGCCCGAGTATGACAAGTGGTATCTCCGCAGTGACCGGTATATCCACACCGAGGCAGACGACGCCGCATGGAAGGCCGACCTTGACGCGGCCGCGCGCTGGCTCGAGGACCTGCAGATGAATGGTGAGATCGTCGAGCTGGCGGCTGGCACCGGGTGGTGGTCTCCGCACCTTGCCGGGAAAGGCGACCTTACCGTGTGTGATATCTCACCGGAGATGATCGAGCTCGCACGGTCTCGTCTGCGGAGTCTTGGGCTCGCCGCTCAATTCGAGATTCGAGACAACTGGGCCGAGCCTGGCCGGCAGGTCGATGGCTTGTTCGCGGGGTTCTGGCTAAGCCACGTGAGACGCGAGCGGCTGCCTGAATTTCTCGCCCTGATCAATCGGTGGCTGAAGCCACGCGGCGTGTTTGCCTTCATGGACTCGCGACGCGATCCGGCCTCAGGCGCGATCGATCACCGGCCCCCGTCCGACGGCGTTCAGCTGCGTCGGCTCAACGACGGCCGGACGTACCAGGTTCGGAAGATCTACTACTCCCCCGCCGAACTCGAGGCTGCCCTGGACCACGCCGGCTTCATCGACGCCAGGGTCGAGACTAGCCAGCGCTTCTTCCTTCTTGGGCAAGCCCGCCGACCGTGGCGGTGCGCACGGCCAGCTCGAAAGTCGTGCTCAAGGGACAGGCTCGGATGAGGTAGGTCGCGTCCACCCGAACGAGTTTGGCTCCGACGGTAGGATTCGAACCTACGACCAAGCGGTTAACAGCCGCCCGCTCTACCACTGAGCTACGTCGGAGCGAGGTGCATGCCGCAACGGGCCTTGCCGCTGGCGGTGCGCGCGACAGGATAACACGGCAGTGCCGGGACGTGAGCCCCGACCGGACAAAACGACGGGCGAACCTGAGGTGAACCGTGAACGTTCAGTCTCTCGACGGCGCGTGGCAACTCAAGCAGCTCGGCACCGAGGAGTGGCTGCCGGCCCAGGTCCCCGGCGGAGTCCATCTCGATTTGATGGCCGCGGACCGGATCCCGGACCCGTTCATCGCCGACAACGAGTTGCGGGTCCAATGGGTCGCCGAGTCGGACTGGGAGTTCCGGCGGACGTTCCGAGTAGAGGACGGCGAGGGCGAGCCGCAGCCCGCCTCGTCGGCCACGGCCGACCCGGCACAAACCCACTCAGGGTTCGGCGCGCGCTGGTATTCGAGGGCCTCGACACGCTGGCCGACGTGACACTCAATGGCCGGCCCCTCGGCAGTACGGACAACATGTTCCGGACCTGGCGCTGGGACGTGACGGATCTCGTGGTCCCCGGCAACAATGAAATCACGGTCTTCTTCCGCTCGCCCGTGAAGCACGCCGAGCGCATGGAGGCGAAGCGACACCTCGATCATCCCAAGGACTCGCTCCCGGGCGCTCCGTATCTGCGCAAGGCGCCCTGTCACTTCGGTTGGGACTGGGGACCGAGGCTGCCGAACATCGGGCTCTGGAAGGGCGTTCGGCTCGAGACCTGGAGCGTCGCGCGTATTTCGGACGTCAAGCTGACGCAGAAGCTCGAGAAGAACAAAGCGCACATCTCGACCGACATTCGGGTCGAGCGGCCCGCGGGTTCGCCGGGCGCCAAATTGACGGCAACCGTTCGGATCCAGCATCCGGACGGTCGAGTCCAGGTGACCGATAAATCCATCGGAGGCGGCGATTCGAACGTGCGCGTTTCGCTCGACATCGACCATCCCCAGCTATGGTGGCCGAACGGGCTCGGTGGCCAGCCGCTCTATCGAGTCGAAATCGTGCTTTCGGCAGCTTCCGATGACCTCGATCGCCGGGCCTACCAGATCGGCCTTCGAACGCTCGAACTCCGGCGCAAACCGGATCAGTGGGGCGAGTCGTTCACGTTCGTGGTCAATGGCGTCCCAATCTTCGCCAAAGGTTCCAACTGGATTCCCGCCGACTCGTTCCCGTCGCGGGTGACGGAGGCGGACCTGGAGCGACTCCTTGGGGCGGCCGCCGCGGCGAACCACAACATGATCCGGGTCTGGGGCGGTGGCTATTACGAGAGCGAGGCCTTCTTCGACCTGTGCGACCGGTTCGGGATTCTGGTCTGGCAGGACTTCATGTTCGCCTGCAGCGTGTACCCGCTGACTGATCCAGCGTTCGTGGCGAACCTGCGGGCGGAGATCGGCGAGCAGGTCGCGCGGCTGCGACATCGCGCCTGCCTGGCGCTCTGGTGCGGCAACAACGAGATGGAACGCGGCTGGACGAACTGGGGCTGGACGCGGCCGGACACGAAGGACCTGCGTGAGGCGTACCTGCGGTTCTTCGGCAAGATGCTGCCCGCGTGGGTGGCGGACGGCGACGGCGCCACGCCCTACTGGCCGAGCTCGCCGTCGTCGGGCAAGCCACTGGACGCGCCGATCGGCGACCGCAGCGGCGACGAGCACGAATGGGTCGTCTGGCACGCCCTGGCGCCGTTCGAGTCGTACCGGGATTCGACCTGGCGGTTCGTCAGCGAATTCGGCTTCGAGTCGCTGCCGGCGATGGCCACCGTGGCCGCCTTCGCCCCGGACCCATCCGACTGGAACCTGGGCTCGCCGATGATGGATCAGCATCAGAAGTGCCTGGCCGGCAACGCCCGGATCCTCTACTACATGGCCCAGCATTTCCGGCTGCCGATGGACTTCCAGTCGATCATCTACCTCAGCCAGATACAGCACGCCGAGGCCATGCGGGTGGGCGTGGAGCACTGGCGGCGTGAGCGGGCCCGCTGTTCGGGGGCGCTGTACTGGCAGCTCAACGACTGCTGGCCCGTTTCGTCGTGGGCGAGCATCGACTACTTCGGCCGCTGGAAGGCGCTCCATTACGTGTCGCGCCGGTTCTATTCCCCGGTGCTGCTGGCCTGTTCCGTGGAAGCCGCCGGCGTGGAAGTCACGGTGACGAACGATCGGCCGGCGGCGTTCACGGGCCAGGTCCGCTGGTCGCTCGAGGGTCTGGACGGCGCGGTAGTGGCGTCCGGCGTTGCGGCGGTGGTAGCGCCCGGCGCTTCCACCGCTCGAGTCTGCGTGGTGCAGGCCGCTGCCGGGGTCGCCGCAGATATGGATGCGCGGCGCCGGACGGTCTTCGTCTGCGAGCTCTGGGCCGGGGACGGGCTGGTTGCGTGGTCCGTCACTCCGTTCGCCACGGACAAGCAGCTGCTCCTGGCGCCGCCGAAACTCAGCGTGGCGCTCGAGGTGACGGCCGAGGCGAGCGCGGGTGGGGCCGCGGGTCTGGGTGCGGGTCTGGGCGCCGCGGGCGCGGGTGTGGCCGCGGGCGGGGCTGCGGGCGCGGGCGGGGCCGCGGGCGCGGGCGGGGCTGAGGGGGTCGCGGTCAACGGGGTCGCCGCAGACCCCGAAACCGTCGGAGCGCGGGACCCTCGTCCTGGCGCAGACGCCCCGACCGGCGAAGTCCGGGCCGGTCGTGCGCTCGTACGTCTTCGATCCGAGAGCCTGGCCCGCTGGGTTGAACTCTCCCTCGACGGCGCGGACGCGCTCTTCGACGACAACTACTTCGACCTGCCCGCCGGACGTGACGTCGTCGTGGGCTTCAACCTGCCGGAAGGCTGGACCCGCGGCCGCGCCCAGGCGGCCTTGAAGATCCGCTCGCTCATCGACACCTACGCCGGCTGACGCCCTCGCACGGGCAACTCCGACCCGGTTCCCGCTGGGTGGTCAATCTCGACCCGCGAGGAGCGAGGCCGGACCGGCAGCGGTCGATTTGTCCACGTAGTTGTACAAGATCGACCACCCGGGTCGCCGCGGCATCGGGATATGGTCAGAAACGACAACTCCTGAGTCTGATCGGGGACTTTTCGGTCGCGATTGACCGTTGGGCGGGAACCGGCACTCTCGGCCGGCCGAAGATCGGCCGTTGAGCGGCAGATAAGCCGCGCCGGCCAAGATGGACGCCATGTCATCCATTGAGCATGCGGTCTCGAGAGGGTCGCGGCGGGCGTCAACGATCTGTCGAGACCTGGGTTCGGAGATCCGCCAGGCTCGGAGCCAACACGGACTTAGCCAGACCGTCGTAGCCCGTGCCGCACGCATCTCGAAGTCCCAGCTGAGCCGGATCGAGCGAGGAGAGGCGCCGCGCGTGTCGATCCTGGCGGTTGCGCGGATCCTCGCCGTGCTCGGCATGGAACTGAGTGCCCGGGCGTACCCGGCCGGGCAGCCGATCCGGGACGCCGCGCATCGAGCATTGCTGGACCGGTTGCGGGCACGACTGGGCCCCGGAACGAAGTGGACCTACGAACGACCGATCGGCGGCGAGGGAGACCAACGGGCCTGGGACGGGAAGATAGCCGGGCAGGATATCCGCGTCGGAGTAGAGGCCGAGACGAGAGTCGGCGATATCCAGGCCTTGCAGCGTCGGATTGCCCTCAAGCTGCGCGACGACGCCGAGACGGACCACGCTTTGCTCCTGCTCGCGAACACGCGGCACAACCGGACAGTCGTTCGGGAGAACCTGGAGGCCCTGCGCGCGGATTTCCCGGTCGACGGCGAATTGGCGGTGCAATCGATGGCGGCGGACCGGAGTCCGGGCGGCCACTCCATCGTCCTGCTCTGAGCGGGCCCGTCGACGACCGGTTCGTTCCGGCGGCGCCGCGGCATGAGGCTCGGGCGCCGCTTCAACGAGATACCATCGCGCGCCGCCACTGCGAGTAATGGCCGTCCGTTACCCTTGTGCTGTCGGCGAACGCGGAGGAGATCGAACGAAGTGCCAATCGAGCCGTTGGTTTCTGGAGAATGGCTGGCGGAGAAACTGGCGGCCGGCGAGGCCGACCCTTCTCATTGGCGGATCATTCACGTCTCGACAGATCGCAAGGTCTACGACCGAGCTCATATTCGTGGTGCCGTCTTCAGCGACCTCCACGTGGACCTGGCCAGGGCAGGGACGCAGCCGGAGACCGGCGCCGCTCGCCGGTTGTACATCCTCCCGACGCGCGAAGAAGTGGCCGCAACCATCGCCGGCTGGGGCGTCGGCCCCGGAACGGACCTCGTCTTCTACGACGACACCGGCCTGGGCCGCTACGCCGCGCGGGGATACTGGCTGCTCCGCCTCTACGGATTTCCGGCCGATCGAATCCACCTCCTCGACGGCGGGCTGACGGCCTGGCAGGCGGAAGGTCGACCGACCACGGACGAAATCGTCGACATCGAGCCGACCGCGACCCCTCGGCCTCTACTGGAGGCCGATCGCTCGCTACTCGCGACGGCCGAGGACGTCCTGGCCTGGAGCCGCGAGGGACTCGCCCCGGCGAGGACTCCCGCCATACCCGCAACTCCCGCCCCGACCGCCCCTCCGGCCACACCCGCAAAGCCCGCAACCGCAGGGCCAACCCGCGTCCTGGACGTCCGGATGGTCGACGAGTTTCTGGGCACCGACGTCCGAGCCCGCAGGGGCGGCCGAGTCCCGGGCGCCCACCACCGGCTGTTCAGCGACTTCGTGGCAGCGGACGGGCGGCTCCGCGACGCGGCCCAAACCCTGGCAATCCTGCGAGGAAGCGGCGTCGAGCCGGAAGAGGTTCGCGCAACGTACTGTCAGGGAGGTGTCCGGGCGGCACTCGTCTGGTTCGCCCTCCACGAAGTCGCCGGGCTACGCGAGGTCCGCAACTACGCGGCCTCCTGGGAGGAATGGGGCAATCGCCCTGACCTCCCCGTCGAGCGGTAGCCGGCGCGTCCAGAAACCACGGGCGCCGTTCGGCCGGCGCCGCGTCCCGCAGGCCCGCGACCCGGCACCCGTGGCTCGAAAGCACAACCCGGAGCCTCAATGGATCCTCGAATCCTCGCCTTCGTTGGCGTCGCGGCCCTGCTGACCATCTCCCCCGGCCCGGACATGGCCCTGGTCCTGCGCAATTCCCTCACGCGTGGCCGGAGCAGCGTCTTCCCCACGGCCGCGGGCGCGTGCAGCGGTTGCGTCGTCTGGGGCGCGGCGTCATCGGTGGGGATCGCCGCGATCCTGGACGCGAGCGCCCAGTTGTACGACGTCCTCCGGCTGGCGGGCGCCGCCTACCTCGTATTCCTCGGCGCTCGAACGCTCGCGGACGTGTGGCTTAGGCGAAACGAGGAAGCGCCCGCCGGACCGGCACCCGCGCCGCAATCGGGTCGATCGGCGTATCGGCAGGGACTGCTGACGAACCTGCTCAACCCCAAGGTGGGCATCTTCTACACCACCTTCCTGCCCCAGTTCATCGCACCGGGACAGCCCGTGTTCCTCATGTCCGTGGCGCTGGCCTCGATCCACGCAGGCATGGGCCTGATCTGGCTCACGCTCTACGGCAACGCCGCGGTCCGCCTTGGCGACGTGATTCGCCGAGGCAGGGTCCGCCGGGGAATCGAGACGGCGACCGGCGGAATCCTCGTTGCGTTCGGACTCGCGGTCGCCGTCGAGCGGCGCTAAGGGCAGAGACGGTGGGCGGCGTCGGGGAGGCGCCACCGGCCCAGGAGGTTGGGCCTGCGCCCTCCCCTACTCCAAATAGTCCTTGAGCTTCCGGCTTCGGGACGGGTGGCGCAGCTTGCGCAGCGCCTTTGCCTCGATCTGGCGGATCCGCTCTCGGGTCACGTTGAATTCCTTGCCGACTTCCTCGAGCGTTCGCGCGCGGCCGTCTTCCAGGCCGAAGCGAAGCTGCAGGACGCGGCGTTCTCGGCCGGTCAGCGAGTCCAGGACCGCTTCCACCTGCTCCTTGAGGAGCTTGTGGTTGGCGGCGTCCGCCGGCGCGATGGCTCCGCGGTCTTCGATGAAGTCGCCGAAACGGGTGTCTTCGTCCTCGCCGACGGGCTTGTCCAGGCTCATCGGGTCCTGGGAGATCTTGATGATCTCGCGGACCTTGTCGGGCGTGATGACCTGCTCCTGGCCCTTCGACATGGCCTCGGCGATCTCGTCGATCGACGGCTCGCGGCCGAGCTCCGAGACCAGGTTCCTGCTGACGCGGACGAAGCGGTTGATCGTCTCGACCATGTGGACGGGGATGCGGATCGTTCGGGCCTGGTCCGCGATCGCTCGCGTGATGGCCTGGCGGATCCACCACGTCGCGTACGTGGAGAACTTGAAGCCCTTCTCGTAGTCGAACTTCTCGACCGCGCGAATGAGGCCGATGTTGCCTTCCTGGATCACGTCCAGGAAGCCCATGCCCCGGCCCATGTACTTTCGCCCGATCGAGACGACGAGGC
Organism: uncultured Chloroflexia bacterium; assembly: GCA_963816135.1. Classification (GTDB taxonomy): domain Bacteria; phylum Chloroflexota; class Limnocylindria; order Limnocylindrales; family CSP1-4; genus Fen-1039. The sequence continues at coordinate 8,958 of CAWFJD010000015.1, read as the reverse complement.
GGAGGTTGGCCGAGGTCAGGTGGGCCCGCGACTCGACTCCTTCTTCGACCAGAACGCCACGGCGGTCTCGGGCCCGGATCTCGGGACCGAGCTCCGGATACCAGCCCATCTCCCGCAGCGTCTCGGCCTCATTGCCGGCCTCGATCCAGATCCGCAGCCGCTCCCAGGCGACCTCACGGGTCCAGTCATAGAGGGCGTGCAGCGTGGCGTCGTCACGGGCCTCGAGGCCGGACGTCCGGACCGCCACGAAAGCGAAATCCACGAGGTTCAGCAGGGTCTCCGGACCGGGAGCGGCCTGGTACTCCGAAGCCAGCTCACCGGCGCGAGCCAGAAGCTCCTTGACCTGGGCGTTGTCGGCCGCCTTCTGCGCCTTGGCCAGCTTGAAATCCGGCAAGGCCGGCGGCTCGGCGGCGGCCAGAGCCTGCTGGACCATCCGCTCGGTCTCGACACCAAAGGACAGCCGGTACTCGGAATGGCGGAGCCGTGTCTTCTTCTCGGTCCGGTTGCGCGTCCACTCGAAGAGCGACAGCACGGCCTTCCACGGTTCGACGACCATCTGCTCGCCGAGCTCGATCGACTTGGCCAGGACGACCTCTTCCTCGGCGGTCAGAAGCGCGGTCCGACCGATCTCGTGGAGGTAGATCCGGACGGAGTCGTCCATGCCGATGGCGTCGGCGGAAACGGCCTCGATTTCGGCGGGAGTTGGCTCTTCGAGCTCCTCGGCATTCAGAACCGATGGCCCATCGAGGACAATCTGGCCTGCCGGCGGCGTCGTCGCGTCCGGCCCGCCTTCGCCCACAGGCTCCTCACGCAGATCCAGCGCCAGGGATCCATCGACCATCGATCGAGCTATATCTTCCACATCGCTCCTCCTCCGCTCGCCCAGCGGCTTCGAAGCCCGAACACCGGCCGTACCGGAACATGGCACGGCCGAGGGCCTACTCTCAGGGATTGACCGAAGACTACGTCGGTCGGCGGCCGGTCGATAGCGTCGAAGGCGCCGGAAAGTCGGGCCAAAGCGGCCTTGTTTTCCGCATATCGTGCCTGGTCCAATACGCTCATAGGGTGGCGCCGGACAAATCGGGAAACGGGCCCCGCCGCGCGGCGGGGCTTCCGTGTTTCTATGAAGGTCTCTATTCCAAATAGTCCTTGAGCTTTCGGCTCCGAGAGGGATGCCGCAGCTTGCGCAGCGCCTTCGCCTCGATCTGCCGGATGCGCTCCCGGGTGACGTTGAATTCCTTGCCGACTTCCTCGAGCGTTCGCGCGCGGCCATCTTCCAGGCCGAACCGAAGCTGGAGGACGCGCCGCTCGCGACCCGTCAACGAGTCGAGAACGGCTTCCACCTGCTCCTTGAGGAGTTGATGGCTCGCCGCCTCCGCCGGGGCCAGAGCGCCACGGTCCTCGATGAAGTCGCCCAGGTGCGAATCCTCTTCCTCGCCGATCGGCGTCTCGAGGCTCACCGGTTCCTGGGAGACCTTGATGATCTCGCGGACCTTTTCCGGAGTGACGACCTGCTCCTGGCCTTTGGACATCGCCTCCGCGATCTCTTCGACCGTCGGTTCGCGGCCCAACTCCTGGAGGAGCGTGCGGCTCACCCGGATCAGGCGGTTGATGGTTTCCACCATGTGGACCGGGATCCTGATCGTTCGGGCCTGGTCCGCGATCGCTCGCGTGATCGCCTGACGGATCCACCACGTCGCGTACGTGGAGAACTTGAAGCCCTTCTCGTAGTCGAACTTCTCGACCGCGCGGATGAGGCCGATGTTGCCCTCCTGGATCAGGTCCAGGAAGCTCATGCCCCGGCCGATGTACTTCTTCGCGATCGAGACGACGAGTCGGAGGTTGGCCGAAGTCAGCTGCTCGCGCGCGTCGCGCCCGATCCGGACGAGCTCACCCTTGCGATGCTTGAGCTTGGTGGTGGTGGGCTCTTCCGGATCCCAGCCCATTCGCTTGAGCAGCTCGGCGTCGTTGCCGGCCTCGATCCAGCGCTGGAGCGCCGGATGCGCCACCGACTCGCGGGTCCAGGTGTAGATCGCCCAGAGCCCGCTGTTGTCGCGCGAGTCCAGATCGCCGTTGTGAACGGAGAAGTAGGCCCAGTCGAGAAGCGGCAGGAACGTCTCGGGCTTCAGGGTGTCGTTGTAGGTCTGGACCAGGTGCTTGGCCTGCTTGAGGAGCTCCTTGGTTCCTTCGCTCGCGGCTTCCTTGCCGGCCTTGATCAGGTGGAAGTCCGGGGTCGGCGCGAGCAGGTCCGCGGCGCCCTCGGCCGAGACGGCGTCCGAGACGATGCGCGCCGCTTCGGGCCCAAAGGGCAGCCGATGCTGCGGCTTCATGGTCCGGGTCTTGCGCTCGGTTTCGTGGTGGGTCCACTCGTGCAGCGACACGAGGCCCTTCCAGGGTTCCTCGACCATCTGCTCGCCGAGCTCGATGGCCTTGGCCAGGACGACCTCTTCCTCGGCGGTCAGCAGGGCGACCTTGCCGATCTCCTTCAGGTACATCCGGACCGGGTCGTCGATCCCGATCATGTCGGCGCTGAGCGCCTCGAGCTCTTCGGGCGTCGGCTCCTCGAGGGTCTCGGCGTCGAGCTTGGTGGGTCCCTCGCCCGCCGCTCGGGCTTCGACCGCGCCGTCTTCCTCGACGACCTCTACGCCGAGATCGGTCGCGTCCTCGTCGACCACGTCCGGCGGCGCAGCCTCTTCTTCGTCCGCGAGCAGGTCCTCTTCGTCGAGTGAATCGTCGTCGAGCGCCCGGGTCCGCACGCCGGCCAGCTTGGCTTCCTCGAGATCGGCCTTTCGACGGCCACCACCGGAGAGGGCGACTTCTACCAGCTGCTTGTCAAGAGGGTCCGTCATCGATGTCCTCCAGCGGAAGCAAGGAGGCTCGAGTCCTGTCGGCGGCGGCCGAGGGATTTGAGAGCCTCGTACAGATTGCGGTTCGTTTCGAGAAGCGAGGCCTTGGCGACCAGGTCGCCCGACGCCTCGGCTTCGGTGATTTCGGCTGAGATGTATTCCATTTGCGCTTTCAGCCTGTCCGCCTCGAGGGCGAGCAGACATTGATCGACTCCAATTCGAACGCGGTCTCCAGCCAGATCGTTTGGATCCGGCCCGCGCTCCGCGTAGAGAGCAATGACAAGGCCGTGAAGTTCGGCCTCCAGCGATTCGAGAAATCGGCCCCGCTCGAAGTGACCGCTGCCACCCGCCTCGCGATCCTTCTCCCGATCTGCGAGCATCGCCGCGAGCAGCTCTCTGGCGGGCGTGCTCGGCAGGGACGCACCCTGGACGCGGAGCGTTTCGGCGACGCGTTCCTGCTGCTCGGGAACCAGGAGAAGCAGCCGCAGGAGCTTTCTCTCCTCCAGGGTGATGGCGCGCAGCTCGGCCTTCGTGTCGATCGCGTCCGGAGACGACATGATCGCGTCGGCGGAAAAACGACTGGCGGTGCCGGCGGCTCGCGCGGAGGCGGCGCCATCGGTCGTTCTGCCTCCCTGGCCCATCGACCCACCGGCCGAATTCGGGGAGTGGAGAGCCTCGAGCAGCACACGCTCGTCGACGCCCGTGCGATGGCTGAGCGTCTGCAGGTACGAATCGCGGACGACCGGATCGCGGATCTCGCGCAGCATCGGCACGATCGCGGCGACGGCCTGGCTCTTGCCCCGAGCCGTCCGCAAATCGGATGCGGTGGCGTAGTAGTCGATGAGGAATTCCACGATCGGCTGCGCCGTCCGCACGGCTTCCCGCCACAGATCGGGAGTGGCGAGGATCACTTCGTCCGGGTCCTTGCCCTCGGGCAGGCGAGCCACGCGCACGTTCGTTATCTCTATGCCCGTTTCCTCGGCCGCGAGCGCCCCGATCAGCTTGAACAGCTCCGCGCCGCCGATGCTACCCGCGTGCTGGCCGGCTGGGTCCACGTCGTAGGCGAGAACAATGCTCTTCGCGTAGCGGGTAATGACCGCGACCTGGGCCGGGGTGAGGGCCGTGCCGAGGCTCGCCACGACATTCTCGAAACCGGCTTGATGGGCCATGAGCGCGTCCGTGTAGCCCTCCACGAGCACGGCTTCGTCGCGCCTGCGCATCTCGGTCCGTGCCCGCTCGATCAGATAGAGGGTGCGGCTCTTGTCGAAGAGCGCGGTCGCAGGCGAGTTGAGGTATTTGGGCGCGCCGCCGTCCTGGGTCGCGGGCGGCGCCGCCGTGCCGGCGGCGCCGGTACTCCCCTGCGTCGCGGGCGCGGAACCCTCGGCCGCCCCTGCCGGCCCAGCCTTCGCCTCCGGCAAATCCGTCCCCCGATGCCGACTGCCGCGCCCGCGGCGTCACGGATCGGGAAGATGATCCGGGCGCGGAACTTGTCGTAAGCGCCCCGGCCGTTGGCCCGCGGGCTCGTCAGGCCGACTTCGGCGAGCTCCGGCAGGGTCACGTTCCGGCGGCTCTGGAGCATCTTGATCATCTGGTCCCAGCCGTTGGGCGCCCAGCCGAGCTGGAACTTCTCGATCGTATCGTCCGTGAAGCCGCGCTTGTGCAGGTATTCGAGCGCCGGCGCGCCGACCTTCGACTGCGTCAGGACGACGTGATAGAAGGCGATCGAATTCTCGAGCACCTCGCGGAGTCGGCCTTTGTGGGCGTCCTCGCGCGTGGTCCGCTCGTCGATCTGGATGCCGGCCCGGGCCGCGAGCTTCTTGAGTGCCTCGGGGAAGGTGATGCTGTCGACCTTCATCACGAAGCTGAAGATGTCGCCGCCTTCCTGGCAGCCGAAGCAGTGCCAGGTCTCCCGCGCCGGGGTCACGACGAAGCTGGCCGTCTTCTCGCCATGGAAAGGGCACAGGCCCTTGTAGGTAGTGCCCGCCTTCTTGAGCTGCACGGTCTCGCCAACGACCTCGAGGATCGTCAGCTTGCTCTTCACTTCGGCGGCAACGCCTACTGCCAAATCACTTCTCCCGCCGATTTAGACGAGCGTGGAACCCAATGAGTTCGCCGGATTTCCATCACCCCTCGCATCAGGCCGAGCCCCACGACCACCCCGACACGACTAAGGGCCTGTCAAGTCGACAGGCCTCCGTTGCCAGGATTTGCTCTTGACAAGCGCGACTTGTCAAGAGGTTGTCAATACCCCCGGGTAGTATTGACAAGGACGGCCGCGCGCGATGAAGGAGCCATCTGGCGATCGAATGCGCGCCAGGCCGGCGTGGCAGATAGTAGGATCCGCGGGTGGTAGACAGGCGGCTCGCAGGCAGCTTCAACGACGTTGCGGAGCTGTACGACGCTGTTCGACCCCTGTATCCGGCGCCGCTCTTCGACGACCTTGCGGAGCTTGCCGGCCTCCATCCGGGAAGCCGTGTTCTCGAGATAGGGTGCGGAACCGGACAGGCGACGTTGCCACTTGCGCAGCGGGGATATCGCGTCACCTGCGTCGAGCGCGGGGACGCGCTCGCCGGCATCGCTCGCCGGAACCTGGCCGCCTTTTTGGACGTCGAGGTCGTCACCTCGCCGTTCGAGATATGGCAGCCGTCAGAGGGCGACTTCGACGCCGTGGTGGCCTTCACAGCTTTTCACTGGATAGATCCCGCCGTCCGCTTCTCCAGGACCGCCGGGCTGCTTCGCAAGCGGGGCCGGCTCGCGGTGGTTACCGTGGAACACGTTCTGCCGCCCGGCGGCGATGATTTCTTCCTCGACGTCCAGGCCGATTACCAGGCGGTTGTGCCGGACGACCCGGCGTCCTGGGGGGCCGGGCCTACCGATCCCGACTCGATCGAGGACCTCAGCCGCGAGATCGCCGAGAGCGGCCTATTCGGGAACATCGCGACACGCCGGTATGTGTGGGATGTTGCCTACGGACCCGAGGGCTATGGCCGGTTACTCGAGACCTACTCGGGCCATCGCGCGCTCGATGCGCCGACTCGAGCCGCGCTGCTCGCGCGTATTCGCGATCGCATCCGAGAGCGTCCGGGCGGGCAGGTTCGCAAGAGCTATCTGGCGATCCTGAATGTCGCGGAGCGACACTGAGCGCGAAAACCGACCTGCTACTGCGCCCGCTCACTGCCCGAGGGTGCGCTGCCATGTCTTGGGCTGCCACCGGAGATCCCGTCCCGAGGGATCGCCGCTCCCGCCCGGACGGACGCCTTTGCGTGGGGCGGCAACGATTGGCCCATTGCGGGCGGCGGTGGAGTGTTTGTGCTTCCGATGGCAAGTCCTGACCTCCCAAGGAGCATTCCTTGCCGTCCTACGGTTGAGGAAGCGTTCGGCGGCGCTTCTGTTCATCTGACGGCAAGAACTAGGCTTGCAACGCGCCGTCGTTGCCGCCGGACGGCAAGCAGGCCGCGAGACGGGGTCGCGGCGCGGTTCGCGGAACCGGGAACGCGACCGAGACTGGACCGGGACCGAGACCGAGACCGGACGGGGTCAACGCCGGCCCGAACACGCCGCGCCCTCAGTCCGTCCGGTTGGGAAATACACTCCCTACAACAGGACGGCCGGCGCACCCTCTCCCGCGCTCGCCATAGCGACATTCCGGAGGCATCATGCCCGTAGCCCGAGCATCCCAGCTGGCCAGTGGCGAGCGCACCGTGCCGAGGTCGCTGCAGCCCGACGACCTCTACCGCCTGCGCGTTCCCTCCCAGGTACGCCTCGCGCCCGATGGACAGCTCGCGGTGTTCACCGTGCAGGAGTCCGCGGCCAAACGCGACGGGTACAGCCATTCGATTTGGGGCGTGCCGACCGACGGAAGCGAAGAGCCACGCCAGCTCACCCTGGGCGCTCGGCACGACACATCGCCCCGGATCTCGCCGGACGGGCGGCTGATGGCGTTCCTGTCGGACCGGCGAACACACGTCGAGCCCGCGCCCGCGGAGGAGGCCTCGGGCAAGACCAAAAACCGCGAGGACGTCGTCCAGGTCTATGTCCTGCCCCTCGACCGTCCGGGCGAGGCGCGACGGGTCACGGATCTTCCGCGGGGCGTAACGAGCTTCGAGTGGTCGCCCGATGGCAAGCGCTTCGCGGTGCTGAGCCCATCCGCCGGGGCGACAAAGGTTGAGGACCGGCGGCGACGCGGCATCGACGAGCCGGCTGCCGACGGAATGCCGACATCGGACTACCGATACGTGGACCGGCTCTCGTTCCTCCACAACGGGAGCGGCTTCGTCTACGACAGCCACCAGCAGCTCTGGGTCGTGGACCTCGAGACCGGCGATGCCCGTCGCCTCACGAACGTCGACTGGTCAGTGGACATGCCGGCCTGGTCGCCCGATGGCAAGCGGATCGCGTACTGCACGAACGAGCGGCGCGACGCCGACTACGACCCGCGCTCGCATGTCTTCGTCGTCGACGTCGAATCCGGTCGCCGCACGCGCATAACGGACGCCGGCAGAGCGGATTTCGCGGCACCGACCTGGCTTCCCGACGGCCGAACGATCGCCTGCCTGGGCCACCGCTACCCTGCCCACGCCGGCAGCCGATCCGACGTCTGGCTCTTCGCTGCCGACGGCTCCGACTCGGGGCGGGACGGCGGTCGCGATCTATCGGCCGGCCACGACCTCATGCCGGCGACGTCGATGAACAGCGACATCACGTCGGGCGAGTCCGCGCGTCTGGCGGCCTCCGCGGACGGTGCCTGGATCACGTTCACCGCCCCTGGCGACGGCTCATACGAGCTGTGGCGCATCGCCACGGACGACGGCCGACTCGAACGGTTGACCGAGGGCCGGCAATACGTCTCGGGCTTCGACCAGATCGACGTCGATGGCCGCCCTCGCCTGGCGTTCATCCGCTCCGCGCCGACCGAGCTGCCGGACGTCTGGGTCCAGTCGGGCGGTGAGGCGCCGCGCCGTCTGAGCTGTCTCAACGACCAGGCGCTCGACGACGTCCAGCTCATCGAACCGATCGAGCGCTCGTACGAGGTCGACGGGCGGCGCATCCAGGGCTGGCTCATCGAGGCGGCCGAGTCGTCGGGCTTTCGCCGGCCCGGCCCGCTCGTGGTCGAGATCCACGGCGGCCCGCAGACGCAGTACGGCTGGTCGCCCGTGCTCGAGTTCCAGATCCTGGCGGGAACCGGGATGAGCGTCTTCTACTGCAATCCGCGCGGCTCCACTGGCTATGGCCAGGGTTTCGCGGATGCGAACTTCCGCGATTGGGGCGACGGGCCGACGCATGACGTCCTCGCCGGCGTTGACGCGCTCGTCGCCGAGGGCATCGCGGACGGCCGACAGCCTCGGCGTCACCGGGGGCTCGTATGGCGGCTACCTGACGAACTGGATCATCGGGCACGATCGGCGCTTTGCGGCGGCGTTCACGGCACGGTCGGTGAGCGACATGACGTCGCTCATGCTGACGGGCGACCTCGCCGGCATCGATCCGGCCATGTTCATCGGCGCGAACCCGTGGGATGAGCCGGAGTTCTACCGCGAGGCGTCGCCCATCACGTACATCGCGTCGTGCACGACGCCGCTCCTCATCCAGCACGCGGAGAACGACCTTCGCTGCCCGATCGGCCAGGCCGAGGAGCTGTTCGCCGTCCTGCGCGCCCACCGGCGGCCGGTCCGCTTCATGCGCGTCCCCGACGAGAACCACGAACTCACGCGAGGAGGCACGCCCTTCCGCCGCGTCGAGAATCTCATCCAGGTCCGCGACTGGTTCCGCCACTATCCTCGTCTAGGGCAAGCGGCGCCTCCCGCCCCTGCCGCGTGAGCGCGCCGGCAAGTAGACCGCATCGATATCCATGACCTGGCATCGGGACCCATCGCGGCTAGACCGGGTGTACGACGCGATCAACGGCTGGTTTGACCGGCGGGAGGGGCGGCCGCACCCACCGCTCCGTCGGCCAACTGAGCCGGAGCGGCATTCTCGGGCGTTCGACATCGACTTCAATATCGTCAAAGCTGGTGTGGCGAAGCCCGACGATCTGCGGTTGAGCTGGGCGCTCGAAGTCCGCGGGGAGCGCCACATTCTGCAGATCCAACCGCACACGCAGCGTCTCGATTGG
>CAWFJD010000014.1:0-144319 GCA_963816135.1 uncultured Chloroflexia bacterium | reverse complement strand
CGACCATCCGATCGTCCTCGAGAACATCGTCTTCCCCGAGCCGGTCATCGAAGTCGCCATCGAGCCCAAGACGAAGGCCGACCAGGACAAGCTCGGGCTGGCCCTCCAGCGTCTCGCCGAAGAAGACCCCACCTTCCGCGTCCACACGGACGAGGAGAGCGGCCAGACCCGGATCGCGGGCATGGGCGAGCTGCATCTCGACGTCCTCGTGGACCGCATGGTCCGCGAGTTCAAGGTCGCGGCCAACGTCGGCCGGCCCCGCGTCTCCTACCGGGAGACGATCCGCAAGGTGGCCGAGGGCAACTACCGCCACGTCAAGCAGACGGGCGGCAAGGGCCAGTACGGCCACGTCGTGATCAAGGTCGAGCCCAACGAGCCTGGCAAGGGCTACGAATTCGTCGACAAGATCGTCGGCGGAATCATCCCCCGGGAATACATCAGGCCCATCGACATGGGTATCCGCGACGCCCTCGAAACGGGGCCGTACGCCGGCTACCGCATGGTGGACGTGAAGGTCACGCTCTTCGACGGTTCCTTCCACGAAGTGGACTCGTCGGAAATGGCGTTCCGGATCGCCGCCTCGATGGCCCTCAAGGAAGCCGTCCACAAGGCTTCGCCGGTGATCCTCGAGCCCTTGATGAAGGTCGAGGTCACCATGCCGGAGCAGTTCCTCGGTGACGTCATCGGCGACATCAACGCCCGCCGCGGCCACATCGAGGCGATGGAATCGCGAGCCTCCACGCAGGTGGTTCAGGCGCGCGTGCCACTGGCCGAGATGTTCGGCTACGCCACGGACCTGCGTTCAATGTCGCAGGGCCGGGCAAGCTACTCAATGGAGCTGTCGCACTACGCCGAGGTCCCCGCCAACCTGGCGGCCGAGCTCGTCGCCAAGTCCCGCGTTTAGTCGTCAAGTAAGCCCGCAGCAGGAGCGAGGGAGCAGTCCCCGATGGCGAAGAAGAAGTTCGAGCGGACTAAGCCGCACGTCAACATCGGCACGATCGGCCACATCGACCACGGCAAGACAACCCTGACCGCGGCGATCACCAAGTACCTCGCTCTCAAAGGCGGGGCGGAGTTCCGCGCCTTCGACACGATCGACAACGCTCCCGAGGAGCGCGAGCGCGGCATCACGATCGCCATCGCCCACGTCGAGTACGAGACGGCCAACCGCCACTACGCGCACGTCGACTGCCCAGGCCACGCCGACTACATCAAGAACATGATCACCGGCGCTGCGCAGATGGACGGCGCGATCCTCGTGGTCGCGGCCACCGACGGCCCGATGCCCCAGACCCGCGAGCACATCCTGCTTGCCCGCCAGGTCGAGGTCCCCTACATCGTCGTCTTCATGAACAAGGTCGACGCCGTCGACGATCCCGAGCTCCTCGACCTCGTCGAGCTCGAGGTCCGCGAGCTACTGACCAAGAACTACTTCCCGGGCGACGACATCCCGATCGTCCGCGGCTCCGCGCTCAAGGCCCTCGAGACCACGGGCGGCGTCGACGATCCGGCCTACGCCTGCATCCAGGAGCTCATGGATGCGGTCGACAACTACGTCCCGACACCTGAGCGCCCGATCGACAAGCCCTTCATCATGCCGGTCGAAGACGTCTTCGGCATCAAGGGCCGCGGCACCGTGGCCACCGGGCGCATCGAGCGGGGCATCGTCAAGGTCGGCGACGAAGTCGAGATCGTGGGCATCCGCCCGACTCGCAAGGTCGTCGTCACGGGCGTCGAGATGTTCAAGAAGCTGCTCGACGAAGGTCGCGCCGGAGACAACGTCGGTTGCCTCTTGCGCGGTATCGAGCGCGACGACATCGAGCGTGGCCAGGTCCTCGCCAAGGCGGGATCGGTCAAGCCCCACACCAAGTTCATCGCTCGCGTCTACGTCCTGTCCCGCGAAGAGGGTGGCCGCCATACCCCCTTCTACAACGGCTACCGGCCGCAGTTCTATCTGCGGACCACGGACGTGACCGGCGCCATCGGACTGCCCGAAGGTGTCGAGATGACCATGCCCGGCGACAACGTCGACATGAGCGTCGAGCTCATCACCCCGATCGCCCTGGAAGTCGGCCAGCGCTTCGCCATCCGTGAGGGTGGACGCACTGTCGGCGCCGGGGCCGTCACCTCGATCATCGAGTAAGCGGAGTACGTGATGGCAAGGCAGCGGATCAGGATCCGCCTCAAGGCTTACGACCACCGACTGCTCGATCAGTCGGCGGCGCAGATCGTGGAGACGGCCCAGCGGACCGGCGCAGATGTCGTCGGTCCCGTTCCGCTGCCGACGCGTATCGAGAAGTTCACCGTCCTGCGGTCCCCGTTCATCGACAAGGACAGCCGGGAGCAGTTCGAGATCCGCACTCACAAGCGGCTCGTGGACATCCTGGAGCCCTCGTCCAAGACCGTCGACGCCCTGATGCGGCTTTCGCTCGCGGCGGGCGTCGACATCGAAATCAAGATGTGACCTGATGACGATAGGTTTGATCGGCCGAAAGGTCGGTATGACGCAGATCTTCCAGGCCGACGGAACGATGATCCCCGTGAGCGTCGTTGCGGTCGAGCCGAATACCGTCACCCGCCTCCGGACCCCCGAGCGCGACGGCTACACGGCCGTCCAGATCGGCATCGAGGAGAGCGGCAAGCTCACCAAGCCGGAGATCGGGCAGCTCAAGAACCTGCCCAAGCTCGCCGTTCTGCGCGAGTTCCGGCTCGAGGGCGACACCGACGTCTACACCGTCGGCCAGAAGCTCGACGTCACGCTCTTCGCCGCCGGCGACATCATCAATGTCACGGGCATGAGCAAGGGCAAGGGCTTCTCCGGTCACATCAAGCGCCACCATTTCAAGCGCGGACCGAAGACCCACGGTTCCGACCACCATCGCGCCCCTGGCTCGATCGGTCCGGGCACCACGCCGGGCCGCGTCTACAAGGGCATGCGCATGGCCGGCCACATGGGCGACGAGCGCGCCACCGTCAAGAAGCTGCGGGTCGTCCGCGCGGACGCCGAGCGCAACCTTCTGCTCGTAAAGGGCTCCGTCCCCGGTGCCCCGAACGCGCTGATCCTTGTGAAGAAGGCCTAGCGATGCCGAAGACGACCCTCTACTCGAGGACCGGCGAGGAGATCGGCGAGGTCGAGCTCTCCGAAGAGCTCTTCTCGGCGCCGATCAACACCGCCGTCCTCCATCAGGTGGTGACCGCCCAGCTGGCCGGTCGCCATCTCGGAACCCATTCGACACCAAGAAGCGCGGCGAAGTCGCCGGCGGCGGCAAGAAGCCTTATCGCCAGAAGGGCACCGGCCGAGCCCGCCAGGGATCTACCCGATCCCCGCAGTTCCGCGGCGGCGGCGTGGTCTTCGGGCCGCAGCCCCGCTCCTACGTCCAGCGGCTGCCCCGGCAGATGAAGCGCCTCGCCCTGTGCGGCGCCTTGTCGGCCAAGCTCGACGACGACGCCATCCGCGTCATCGACCTGTTCGGCATCGAGGAGCCCAAGACGCGTGAGCTCGCGGGCATCATCGACGCCCTCGGCCGGACCGCGGGCCGGGTCCTGATCGTGGCCCCGGACACGGACGCCACCTTGATCCTCTCGGCTCGAAACCTGCCGAAGGTCGAGGTCATTCGGGCCGACTCTCTCAACGTCGTGGCCCTGCTGAACGCGGATACGGTCCTGATCGAGCAGCCGGCTCTGAGCCGGATGGAGGAGGTTTACGCGTGAGCCTTACCGCACACGAGGTGATCCTCCACCCCGTCATCAGTGAGAAGTCCATGGACGAGTCGCAGCGTGGCAAGTACACGTTCGCGATCCGCGATGGCGTGAGCAAGATCCAGGTCGAGGCCGCGATCGAGGAGATCTTCAAAGTGAAGGTCACCGCGGTGAACGTCCTGACGACCAAGTCAAAGGAGAAGCGCGGTGGGATGCGCCGCAGCCGGGTCGCCGGCCGCACGACTCCCTGGCGCAAGGCAATCGTGACGCTGGCCCCCGGCCAGAAGATCGAATTCTTCGAGGCTGTCTGAGATGCCGCTGCGCAGCTATAAGCCAACCTCGGCGGGCCGACGGTTCATGACCCGGTCCACGTTCGAGGAAATCACAACCAAGGAACCGTACAAGCCGCTCCTCGAGTCGCAGAAGCGTGGTTCCGGCCGCAACAACCAGGGCCGGATCACGGTCCGCCATCGCGGCGGCGGAGAGAAGCAGCACTACCGCATCATCGACTTCAAGCGGAACAAGTTCGGCGTGCCGGCCAAGCTGGCCACGATCGAGTACGACCCCAACCGGACGGCCAGGATCGGCCTGCTCCATTACGCCGACGGCGAGAAGCGCTACATGCTCCTCCCCAACGGCCTCAAGGTCGGAGACGTCGTGGTCGCGGGACTCGAGGCCGAGGCCCGAGTCGGCAACGCCCTTCCGCTGTCCAACATTCCGCTCGGCACCACGATCCACAACATCGAGCTCGTGCCGGGCAAGGGCGGCCAGATCGTCCGGTCCGCCGGCGCATCGGCCCAGCTCCTCGCCAAAGAGGGCGATTTCGCCTCCGTGCGACTGCCCTCCGGCGAGGTTCGGCGGGTGCCGCTGCTGTGCATGGCCACAATCGGCCAGGTCAGCAACCTGGACCACGAGAACCAGAGCCTGGGCAAGGCCGGCCGCGCGCGACACATGGGCCAGCGGCCCGAAGTCCGCGGCGTGGTGATGAACCCTCGGGACCATCCACACGGTGGTGGCGAGGGCAAGTCGCCTACGGGCATGCCTCCCAAGACCCCTTGGGGCAAGCCGGCGATGGGTTATCGGACACGCCTTGGCAAGAAACCGTCGAGCAGACTCATCGTCCGCTCGCGGCATCGCAAGTCGTAAGGCAGAGGAGAGAGAGGCATGTCGCGTTCGGTCAAGAAGGGACCGTTCGTCGAGTCGCGGCTCCTCGGCCGCGTCCAGACGATGAACAAGCGCAACGAGAAGAAGGTCGTCAAGACCTGGTCTCGCGCGTCAGTGATCTTCCCCGATTTCATCGGGCACACAGTCGCCGTCTACAACGGCAAGAAGCACGTTCCGGTCTACGTGACCGAGAACATGGTCGGCCATCGCCTCGGCGAGTTCTCACCGACCCGCACCTATCGCGGGCACGGGAAACACACCGAGCGCTCGACCGCACTCAAGTAGGAGCCTAGGAAGTGCGCGTTTCCGCCACAGCCAAATACCTGATGGGCTCCTCGCGAAAAGCCCGGCTCGTTACCAATGCGATCAAGGGCAAGCGGGTCGAGGAGGCCACCGCTCTCCTGCGGTTCATGCCGCAGGCGGCGGCGCGGGATGTCGCCCGCGTCCTCAAGAGTGCGACCTCTAACGCTGAGAACAACCACAACCTGTCCTCCGAGGACCTGGTCGTGGCGGATGCTCAGGCAAACATGGGGCCGGGCGTTGTGAAGCGCTGGCGGCCTCGGGCCCAGGGTCGGGCGTTCCCGATCCACAAGCCCATGACCCATATCACCATCGTCGTCGAAGACCGGGAGGCCTAGATGGGTCACAAGGTTCACCCGTACGGCTTCCGGCTGGGTGTCTCGCGCACCTGGACGGCGAAGTGGTACGCGGACAAGGACTACACCGATCTCCTCAAGGAGGACATCGGCATCCGCCAGCTGGTGGCGACTCGCCTCGCCAACGCCAGCGTCAGCCAGGTCGAGATCGAGCGTGGCATCAACCACGTCACGGTCACGATCCACACCGCCAAGCCGGGCATCGTGATCGGCAAGGGCGGCGCGAACGTCGAGACGATGCGCCAGCAGATCGGCACCCTGACCAAGCGCAAGGTCAAGCTCGAGGTCAAGGAGATCCGCCAGCCGGAGCTCGACGCGTACCTCGTCGCGGCCAACATCAGCCAGCAGCTGGCCCGCCGAATTGCCTTCAAGAAGGCGATGAAGCAGGCCATCCAGCGGACGATGAAGGCCGGGGCCAAGGGCGTGAAGATCGCCGTCGCGGGCCGCCTCGGCGGTTCGGAAATGGCTCGTCGCGAGTGGGACAAGGAAGGCCGAATTCCGCTCGGAACGCTCCGCGCGGACATCAGCTACGCCCAGGTCCATGCCCTCACCACCTACGGACGCATCGGCGTCAAGGTGTGGGTCTACCGGGGCGAAGTTCCTGCCGAGAAGCGCCGCGAGCAGCCCGCTCCCGCCGCCGTCGTCGGGCAGGGGGTGTAGCCATGTTGATGCCCCGACGCGTCAAGCATCGCAAGGTCCAGCGCGGCCGCATGTCCGGCCCTGCCAAGGGCGGGACTACGGTGGCTTTCGGCGAATACGGGCTGGCGACTCTGGAGCCGGCCTGGATCACCAGCCGCCAGATCGAAGCCGCACGACGCGCCATGACCCGCTCGGTCAAGCGCGGCGGCAAGATCTGGATCCGCATCTTCCCGGACAAGCCCGCGACCAAGAAGCCGGCCGAGACCCGAATGGGTTCCGGTAAGGGCGCGCCCGACCACTGGGTGGCCGTGGTGAAGCCTGGAAGGATCCTCTTCGAGATGGCCGGCATCGACCAGGCCGAAGCCGTCGAGGCAATGCGCCTCGCCAGCCACAAGCTCCCGGTCGCGACCCGAGTCATCTTCAAGGAAGGCCTGGCAGATGGAAATCGATAAGGTTCGGGCCCTTACCGACGGGGAGCTCGAAGAGCAGCTTCGCCAGGCCAAGCAGGATCTCTGGCAGGCGCGCTTCCAGCTCACGACCCGCCAGCTCAAGGATTACAGCTCGATCCCCCAGACCAGACGAACGATCGCGCGGATCCTCACCGTGCAGCGCGAGCGCCGCGACGAGCGCTCCCGGGCGGGCGTCGAGTCCGCCGGCCGGGTGTAGGAGATCACGCGATGGCAGGAGCAGAAGTGCAGGGTAAGCGGAAGACCAAGGTCGGCCGCGTCGTCAGCGACAAGATGGACAAGACCATCGTGGTCTCCGTCGAGCGTCTGACCCGGCATCCGCTGTACAAGCGGGTCATCCGCTTGACCAGCAAGTTCAAAGCCCACGACGAGGCCAACGAGGCCCGCGTCGGCGACACCGTCCTCATCGAGGAGTCGCGGCCCCTATCGGCCACGAAGCGGTGGCGGCTGGTGAGCATCGTCGCCCGAGCGGGCGAAGGCGCCACGGCCGAGCCGCTCGCCGAAGAGGCCGAGACCGACGAGGCGATCCATCACGCAGCCCACCCGGGCCGTCACGCACACGGGGAGGCCGCTGAATGATCCAGCAGTACACGCGTCTTCGAGTCGCCGACAACACGGGCGCTCGAACGATCCAGTGCATCCGGATCATGGGCCGCTCTCGCAAGACGACCGCCGGCGTTGGTGACGTGATCATCGCCAGCGTCAAGCAGGCCATTCCGAACGCCCCCGTCAAGAAGGGCGACGTCGTCCGCGCCGTCGTCGTTCGAACGGCCAAGGAATACGGCCGGCCGGACGGCAGCTACATCCGCTTCGACGAGAACGCGGCCGTCCTGATCAACAACCAGGGCAATCCGCGGGGGACCCGAATCTTCGGCCCCGTCGCCCGTGAACTGCGGGATCGCAACTACATGAAGATCGTCTCGCTTGCGCCGGAGGTGCTTTGATGGCGCAGCCAAGACTCACCCAGCCGAACAAGGTTCCGGAGATCCGATCCGGCGACACCGTCGTCGTGCTCCACGGCAAGGATGCCGGCAAGCGCGGCAAGGTGGACAAGGTCATCCGTAATCCTGTCGGCATGGTGAAGCAGAAGAGCGGCTTCTGGCGCAAGACCTCGGTCCGCCCGCTGTCGGTCGTGATTTCCGGCATCAACATCGCCAAGCGGCATACCAAGCCACGCCAGCGACTGAGCCAGAACACGCAGCAGCCGATGCAGTCGGGCGGCATCGTGGACAAGCCGATGCCGATCGACGCCAGCAACGTGATGCTCGTCTGCCCGCGCTGCGAGCGCGTGACACGCGTCAAGCACGAGCGACTCGGCAGCGGCAAGAGCGTTCGAGTGTGCAGCCACTGCCGCGAACAGTTGGAGGCGGGGGCATGAGCGGAAGCCTCCAGCAGAAATACAAGGAAGAGGCCATCCCGGCCCTGCAGAAGCAGTTCGGCTACGCGAACCCGATGCAGGTCCCGAAGGTCTCAAAGATCGTGGTCAACATCGGCCTCGGTGAGGCCCTCCAGAACCCCAAGGCAGTCGACGCGGCTGTCGGCGACCTCGCGGCAATCACCGGCCAGCACCCGGTGACGACCAAGGCCAAGCGTTCGATCGCCCAGTTCCGGCTTCGCACCGGCAACACGATCGGCGCCCGAGTCACCCTTCGGGGCGACCGGATGTGGGATTTCCTGGAGCGGCTCACCCGGCTGGCGCTGCCCCGAATTCGCGACTTCCACGGCGTTCCGTCGAAGTCCTTCGACGGACGCGGCAACTACTCGCTGGGATTGCGTGAGCAGCTCGCTTTCCCGGAGATCGACTACGACAAGGTGGACCGTCTCCGCGGGCTGGAAATCAGCATCGTGACGACGGCGAAGACCGACGAGGAATCGAAGCGTTTGCTCGAACTCCTCGGCATGCCCTTCGCCGGCTAGGCGGGGAGGGAGAAGCGATGGCTAAGAAGTCGATGATCGCCAAGGCGAAGCGGCCGGCCCGGCACAAGGTCCAGGCCTACCACCGCTGCTTCGTCTGCGGTCGCCCGCGCGCATTCATGCGGCGCTTCGGTTTGTGCCGCATCTGCTTCCGCGAGCGGGCGCTGCTCGGTGAGCTGCCCGGCGTCACCAAGTCGAGCTGGTAGGAAAGCAATGAACGTCTCCGATCCGATTGCGGACATGCTGACCCGCATCCGCAACGCGTCGCGGGCCCGACACACAGAAGTGGTCGTCCCCGCCTCGCGGACAAAGCGAGAGATAGCCCGAATCCTTCTCGAGGAGGGTTTCATCTCCGATGTCCGTGAGGAGCGCGACGGCCCCGGCCAGGTCCTGCACGTCACGCTCAAATACGTCGACGGCAAGGCTCCGGTCGTGTCCGGGCTCAAGCGAATCAGCAAGCCAGGCCTGCGCGTGTATGCGCGCAAGACCGAGATCCCCCGGGTGTTGGGCGGCCTCGGCATCGTCATCGTCAGCACCAGCCAGGGAATCATGACCGGCGCTCAGGCCCACAAGGCCCAGCTCGGTGGTGAAGTCCTGGCGTACGTCTGGTAGGCCGGCCATGTCACGAATTGGCCGCCTCCCCATCACCGTTCCGCCGAGCGTGGACGTCCACATCGACGGCCGGAACATCACCGTCAAGGGTCCCAAGGGCGAGCTCTCACGGGCGCTCCACCCCGACATGACCGTCTCGATGCTGGGCGAAGTCCTGACCGTCGAACGGCCGTCCGAGGCGAAGTACCACAAGCAGCTCCACGGCCTCACCCGAACGCTCGTCTCCAACATGGTGACGGGCGTGACCACCGGCTATCGCAAGCCGCTCGAGATCACTGGTGTGGGTTACCGCGCCACCAAGGTTGGCGAGAAGCTCCAGCTCAACCTGGGCTACAGCCATCCGATCGAGATCGCGCCGCCGGCCGGCATCTCCTTCGAACTCGAAACCCCTGTCCGCCTCGCGGTCGTGGGCATCGACAAGGAGCTGGTCGGGCAGGTCGCCGCGATCGTCCGAGCCACCCGCAAGCCGGAGCCCTACAAGGGCAAGGGCGTCAAGTACGCCGGCGAAGTCATCCGCCGCAAGGCCGGCAAGGCCGGCAAGATCGGCGGCAAGAAGTGAGCCAGCAACCAGCCATGAACTACGCGGAGGGAGCGCGATGACGCGAGTCTCCAGCAGTGGGGCCGCGCGGCAGAAGCGGCACGACCGGATCCGCCTGCGGATCACCGGTTCGGTCCAACGCCCCCGCCTTGCGGTCTTCCGCAGTCTCAATCACATCTATGCCCAGGTCATCGACGACACGACCGGCAAGACGCTGGCCGCTGCCTCGAGTCTCGAGAAGGAGCTCCGCGCCGCCGGCGCCGCCAAGACCGACGAAGCAAAGACCGTCGGTCGGCTGGTGGCCGAGCGTGCAAAGAGCGCCGGAGTCGAGCGCGTCGTCTTCGACCGGGCCGGCTTCCGGTACCACGGGCGGATCAAGTCGCTCGCCGACGCCGCTCGCGAAGCCGGCCTCGAGTTCTGACGCGAAGGAGCAGATCACTTGGCCAGGATCGATCCGAACAAGCTGACGCTCGAAGAGCGCGTCGTGCAGATCAACCGAGTCGCGAAGGTCGTCAAGGGCGGCCGACGCTTCAGCTTCAGCGCGATCGTCGTCGTCGGTGACGGCGCCGGTCACGTCGGAGTCGGCCTGGGCAAGGCCGGCGAAGTGCCCGAGTCCATCCGCAAGGGTGTCGAGGACGCAAAGAAGCACATCATTCGAATCCCGATGGTCGGGACGACGATCCCTCACGAGATCCGGCAGGACTTCGGTGCCTCGCGCATCATGCTCAAGCCGGCCTCTCAGGGAACCGGGGTCATCGCCGGCGGCGCCGTACGTGCCGTCGTCGAGGCGGCCGGCATTCGCGACATCCTGGCCAAGGTCTTCGGCTCCACGAACCCGGTCAACGTGACTCGGGCGACGCTGGAGGCGCTCAAGAACCTGCATTCCGCCGAGGAGATCAGCGCCCGCCGAGGCGTGACGGTTCGATCGTCGGTGGCCGGTCAGCGAGCCGCGGCGGAGGTGGCCAGTGGCCGGTAAGCTGCGCGTAACCCAAACCAAGAGCACCATCAGCCACATCGCTCGAAATCGGGGGACGATTCGGGCGCTTGGGCTGGACCGGATCGGGGATACCGTCGTGATCCCCGACAACGACGCCACGAGAGGGATGGTCCGTCAGGTCCGCTTCCTCGTTGAGGTCGAGGAGCTCCCCGAGGAGACGAAATGAAGTTGCACGACCTGAGCCCGGCCGAGGGCAGCCGTAAGCCGCGCACTCGCGTCGGCCGCGGCATCGCCGCCGGCAAGGGCAAGACGGCCGGACGCGGCACGAAGGGTCAGAAGTCCCGAACCGGCCACGGCTCACTGCCGTCCTGGTTCGAGGGTGGCCAGACCCCGATCCACGTCCGCCTGCCAAAGCTGCGCGGTTTCAAGAACAGGTTCCGCATCGAGTATGAAATCGTGAACGTGGGCCGGATCTCCGCGCTCGCCGAAACGGGCATCCTCGACGCGCCCGAGATGGACGGACCGGAGATCGCGGCGGCCAAGGCCGCCAAGTCCCCGAAGCCCATGCCGGTCACGGTCACTCCGGACATCCTCGCGGCTGCCGGCCTGATCCGGACCCTGGACAAGCCCCTCAAGATTCTCGGCCACGGCGACGTTGCCCGGCCGCTCTTCGTCATCGCCGACGCGTTCACCAAGAGCGCGAAGGAGAAGATCGAAGCAGCCGGCGGCACGGCCCAGGTGCTCGAGTTCCCCGGCACGGGCGAAGCCGTCCTCTTCTCGACCGAGACCACCAACCCGACGAGCCCGGCTGCTGAGGCCGGCTCCGAAGCCTAGAAGGGCGCTGCGCGATGATCGAATCGATGCTGAACGCCTTCCGGGCGCCAGACATCCGAAAGCGACTGCTGTTCGTCCTCGGAATCCTGGTGATCTACCGCGCCCTGTCGCACGTGCTCATTCCCGGCGTGAACAAGGAGCTCCTGACCGCCGGAGGCGCGCCCGACAACAGCCTCTTCAACCTGCTGTCGCTCTTCTCGGGCTCCAACATCAGGCAGATGTCGATCGTCGGGCTCGGGCTGAACCCGTACATCAACGCCACGATCATCATGCAGATCCTGCAGACGACGATCCCGTCCCTGCAGGCTCTGAGCCGGGAAGGCGAGTACGGCCGAAACAAGATCACGAGCTACTCGCGCTGGCTGTCCGTGCCGCTCGCGGCGCTCCAGGCCTACGGCATCCTCTCGTTCATCCAGGCGACCGCCGCCCGCCGGGACGCCGGCCGTTCTCGACTCCCTTCAGCTTCGAGAAGTACGAGAGCCTGACGATGATCCTCGCGCTCACGGTCGGCTCGGTGCTCCTGATGTGGCTCGGCGAGCTGATCACGGAGAAGGGGATCGGCAACGGCATCAGCTTCATCATCTTCGCCGGCATCGTCTCGCGCGTCCCGGAGCGGTGGGAGACTTCCTGCACGCCCCGGACTGGCTGGAGCTGTTCGGCTTCGGCGTCATCGGCCTGGTGATCATCTTCGTGATCATCTTCGTCCAGGAAGGACAGCGCCGGATCCCGATCCAGTACGCCAACAGGGTGCGCGGACACCGCGTCTATCAAGGCGGCTCCACGTTCCTGCCGCTCCGGGTGAACATGGCCGGCGTCATTCCGATCATCTTCGCCATCAGCATCCTGCTGTTCCCGTACCAGATCGCCACCTACTTCCAGACCTCCAACGTCGGCTGGGTGAAGGACGTCTCGACGTTCATCGCGGATCCGAACAACGGCATCCTCCGTCCGAGCGGGCCCCTGTACATAGCCCTGTACTTCATCCTGACCTTCGGGTTTGCCTTCTTCTACACGTTCATCGTCTTCAAACCGGACGAGACGGCCAACAACCTGCGCAAATCCGGCGGCTTCATCCCGGGCATCCGGCCAGGGCAGCCAACTGAGGAGTACTTACGGCGTGTGGCCCTGCGGATCACGGTCGCGGGCGCCATCTTCGTGGCCGCGATCGCGATCCTGCCGTACCTGATGGGCGCGTTGCCCATGTTCAAGAACCTGGCCAGCGCGGGCGTTGGGCGTCACCATCGGTGGCACGAGCGTCCTGATCGTAGTCAGCGTCGTCGTCGAGACGATGAAGCAGCTCGAAGCGCAGCTCATGATGCGCAGCTACGAAGGCTTCATCCGATGACGGCAGCCGACCACGGCGCTCCCATCGGGGAGACGAACCCGGCCATCGGCCGAGTCGTCGTCCTGCTCGGAGCGCCGGGCGCGGGCAAGGGCACTCAGGCGGCGATCCTGTCCGAGCGGCTTGGCCTCGCCCACGTCGCCACGGGCGACCTGTTCAGGGCGGCAGTCCGCGACCAGACGCCCCTCGGCGTGATTGCCAAGGGGTACATGGATCGCGGCGAGCTGGTGCCGGACCAGGTCACGATCGACATGCTCCTCGAGCGGCTGGCCAAGCCGGACGCGGCGGGCGGCATCCTCCTGGACGGCTTCCCGCGGAACACGATCCAGGCGGAAGTCCTGGATCAGGCGCTCGCCGACAAGGGCGGCAGCGTCGACTCGGCCCCGTATATCCAGGTTCCCGAAGAGGAGCTGGTGGCTCGCCTCGGCGGCCGCTGGATCTGCCGGGCGGCGGGTCATCCTTACCACGAGCTGTCGAAGCCGCCCGTGAAAGCCGGGCGTCTGCGACATCGACGGTTCGGAGCTGTACCAGCGCGACGACGACAAGCCGGCCACCGTGCAGGCCCGTCTCCGCCAGCAGCTCGGAGCGTTGGACAAGGTAGTCGACTACTACCGAGCCGCCGGAATCCTCGTTCCGGTGGACGGCAGTACGGGCATCGACAAGGTCACCGCCGACCTCTTGTCGGCCCTGTCGAAGAGCTGAGAGACGGAAACGACCATGGCAGTGCCTCGCAGAACCCATCAGGAGATCGAGCTGATGCGCCGCGCCGGACGCGTGGTGGCGGACGTGCTCGCCCTCATGGAGGACAACCTGCGGCCCGGCATCACCACGGCCAGGCTCGACGCCATCGCCGAGGAGTACATCCGCAAGGCGGGCGCCAAGCCCTCGTTCAAGGGCTACAAAGGCTTTCCGGCCAGCATCTGCGTCTCGATCGATAGCGAAGTCGTGCACGGCATCCCGGGCAAGCGCGTTATCGAGGAAGGCCAGGTGGTGTCGGTAGACGCCGGAGCGATCTGGCAGGGCTATCACGGCGACGGAGCGCGAACGTTCTACGTCGGCACCCCGACCGCCGATGCCGCCCGCCTGATCGAGACCACGCGTCTGGCGCTGATGGCCGGAATTGCGGCCGCCGTGCCGGGCGTGGACCTCGACGAGGTTTCGGGGGCGGTCGAGGACGTGGCGGTCGAAGGCCGCTGCGACATTGTCCGACCTTACGTGGGCCACGGCATCGGGACGAAGATGCACGAGGATCTCCAGGTTCCGAACTATCGGACTGGGAGCCGCGGCATCGAGCTCGTGCCCGGGATCTGCATGGCCATCGAGCCGATGCTGACCCTTGGCAGCGCCGAGGTCGAGACGCTCGACGACGGCTGGACCGTCGTGACTTCAGATAATTCTCTGGCCGCCCACTTCGAGCACACCATCGCGGTGACCGAAGATGGGCCCGTCATTCTGACGATGGCATGATTGGCGCCCGCGTGAATTCGGCTGATTTCGGTCACGCCGGACCGCGTCTCGGGGGCCGGCAGCAAGGGCCGGGAGACCGGCACCAGACGGCGGGTTGCCGTGCTCGGGGTTCTTTGGTAACCTGTTCGTTCGTGTGTCGGCCGTAGTCGGCCGGCATTCGTGCGAGAAAGGGAAACACACAGGACGTGGCAAAGAAGGACGCAATCGAGGTCGAGGGTACCGTGTTGGAGCCTTTGCCCAACACTATGTTCGCCGTAGAGCTCGAAAACGGACACCGTGTCCTGGCCCACATATCCGGCAAGCTGCGGATGAACTTCATCCGGATCCTGCCGGGTGATCGAGTCAGAGTGGAGCTATCGCCCTACGACCTGACACGCGGTCGAATTACCTATCGGCTCAAGTAGCTCCGCCCAAAGCGTCGAAATCGTCGAGGATCCCTTGAAAGTCAGAGCTTCCGTCAAGGCCCGCTGCGACAACTGCAAAGTGATCCGCCGCCATGGGACCGTGATGGTCATCTGCGCGAATCCCAAGCACAAGCAGCGGCAGGGTTAGGCATGGCACGTATAGCAGGCATCGACATCCCGCGCGAGAAGCGCGTGGAGGTCGCGCTCACCTATATCTACGGCATCGGTCTTCCGACCGCGCAGAAGATCCTCGTCTCGGCGAACGTCAATCCGGACACTCGTGTCCGGGACCTAACCGAGGAGCAGGTCAACCGCCTGCGCGAGATCATCGATCGACGCCACAAGGTAGAAGGCGACCTTCGCCGCGAGGTTGCTCTGAACATCAAGCGGCTTATCGAGATCGGCTCGTACCGCGGGTCACGGCATCGCCGCAACCTCCCGGTTCGGGGCCAGCGAACGAAGACCAACGCACGGCAGCGCCGCGGACCGAAGAAGACGGTCGGCGTCCGGCGCAAGGCTACGAAGTAAAGAGGAGCCGGACGCACTAATGGCGGAACGGAAGCGGGCTACCAAGCAGCGCCGCCGGGAGCGGAAGAACGTGCCCCAAGGGCACGCTCACATCCAGGCGAGCTTCAACAACACGATCATCACGATCACCGACCCCAACGGCAACGTGATCAGCTGGGGCTCTGCCGGCGTCGCCGGCTTCAAGGGCTCCCGGAAGAGCACGCCGTATGCCGCGGCGCTCTCAGCCGACCAGGCCGCCAAGAAGGCCATGGAACACGGCATGCGCCAGGTCGAGGTCTACGTCAAGGGTCCCGGTGCGGGGCGCGAGCAGGCCATCCGGTCGCTTCAGGCCGCTGGCCTGGAAGTCAGCGCCATCACCGACGTGACCCCAGTCCCCCATAACGGATGCCGCCCGCCCAAGCGGCGCCGCGTCTAGGAGGACGACAAATGGCCCGCTACACCGATCCAGTCTGCAGGATTTGCCGCCGGGAGGGCGCCAAGCTCTTCCTCAAGGGCACCCGCTGCTATTCCAAGAAGTGCTCGTTCGAGCGGCGCCCCGCGCCTCCCGGACAGCACGGCGTTCGCCGCCGCAAGGTCGGCGAGTACGGAATGCAGCTTCGCGAGAAGCAGAAGATCCGCCGCATCTACAGCGTCCTGGAGCGTCAGTTCCAGGGCTACTTCGAGCAGGCAAGTTCCACGCCCGGCGTGACCGGCGAGAACCTGCTGCGAATGCTCGAGCTGCGGCTGGACAATGTCGTCTATCGCATGGGCTTCGCCGCCTCCCGCGCGGAAGCGCGCCAGATGGTCGGACACGCTCATCTATCCGTGAACGGTCGGGTTGTCAACGTCCCTTCCCTCCAGGTCAAGCCTGGCGACAAGGTTGAGGTTCGCGAGACGCATCGCAGCCGAGAGCCCTTCAAAGAGGCTATCGACCTCATCAAGTCGCGGCAGATCCCGGAGTGGCTCACCGTGGACGCAGCCAAGCTCGCCGGGTCGGTCCTTACTGCACCTCGTCGCGACCAGATGCCGCTCGATCTCAACGAGCAGCTGGTCGTCGAGTACTACTCGAGGTAACGCCGCCCGATGATCGAACTCGAGAGTCCACAGATCGCGCCGGTCGAGGAGCTCGGCGCGTACGCCAAATACGAAGCCAGCCCGCTTCCTGCTGGCTACGGCGTCACGCTGGGCAACGCGCTTCGACGCGTCCTGCTGTCCTCGCTCGAGGGCGCGGCCGTTACGGCGATCCAGATCCGCGACGTCTATCACGAATTCACGAGCATTCCGGGCGTAAAAGAGGACGTCACGCAGATCGTCCTCAACGTCAAGAGGCTCCGGCTCAAGAGCTTCGCCACGCACCCGGTCCAGCTCAAGCTCATCAAGAGCGGTGCCGGCACGGTTACGGCGGCGGACATCTCGGAGTCCGCGGACGTCGAAGTGATCAATCCGGATCTCGTCCTCATGACGCTGGACTCGGATGACGTCACCATCGAGATCGACCTGACGGTCGAGAAGGGCGTCGGCTACCTCGCCGCGGAGCGCTCGGACTCCAACCCGATCGGGGTCATCCCGGTCGACGCGATCTTCACGCCTGTCAAGAAGGTCAACTACTCGGTCGAGAACACGCGTGTCGGCCAGATGACCAACTACGACAAGCTCACGATCGAGCTCGAGACGGACGGCACCATCTCGCCCGAAGAGGCCCTCGGCCGGTCTGCGGACATCCTCGTCCGTCAGTTCTCGCTGTTCGCCAACATCGGCCTGGTCGCCGCCGGTCCCGATCGCGCCGCCACCAACGTTCCGCAGCTTCCTCCGAACATGCTCGACATGCCGATCGAGGAACTGGACCTGCCGATGCGGGCCTACAACTCTCTCAAGCGGAACAACATCGTCAAGGTCGGCCAGCTGCTCCAGCTCTCCGACGACGATCTCCTGAGGATGCGGAACTTCGGCAAGAAGTCGCTCGACGAGATGAAGGAGCGCCTGCGAATGCGCGGCTTCATCGTCCCGGACAGCGACGACTCTGGCCTCGGCGACGACCTCGAAGACGTCGAAGAGGAAGAGCAGTTCGAAGACCTGCCCCCGGAGGAGGCCTGAGCAATGGCCCATCGAATTGGCGGCCGTAAGCTCAGCCGCAAGCAGGGCCCCCGTCTGGCCCTCTACAAGAACCTGACCGTGTCGGTACTGCGCTACGAGCGCGTCCAGACGACCGAGGCCAAGGCCAAGGAGATCAAGGGACGCGTCGAGCACATGATCACGCTCGCCAAGCGCGGCGACCTCGCCTCCCGGCGGGCAGTGATCGCGCAGCTCCCGAACGAGCCGCTTGTCGTTACCAAGCTGTTCGACGAAATCGCACCCAAGTACGCCGATCGCACGTCCGGCTTCACCCGGATCGTCCATCTCGGACAGCGCTACGGCGACGCGGCGCCCATCGTTCAAATCGAACTGGTCTGAGGCTTCGGCCGAAGACGTGCCACCGGTGACCGAACCTTCGGAAGCCGGCGACGGCGAAAGCGCCCGAGAGGGCGCACCCAAGCGCTATTGCGCCAGGGTGGAATACGACGGCACGGACTTTGCCGGGTTCCAGGTTCAGCCGGGAGCGCGGACGGTCCAGGGAGAACTCGAAGCCGCACTCACCAGGATCTCCGGCGGAAGCCGTATCAGGGTCGTCGCGGCAGGACGCACCGACGCGGGTGTGCACGCAAAGGATCAGGTGATCGCATTCACCGATCCGCGGGGCAGGCCGGCGAAGGAACTGGCAAGAGCGCTCGATGCGCTGCTGCCGGAGGACGTGGCGGTCAGAAGTGTTCGCCGCGTTTCGGCCGGGTTCAACCCACGCTATGCGGCGCGATATCGGGAATATCGCTACACCATCTGGAATGGGCCGCGAAGCCCGCTTCGCGAGCGCGACGCGCTCGGGCTGCGGGACCCGCTGGATACAGCCGCGATGGAGCGGGCCGCGTCGGTCCTGGTGGGCCGCCACGACTTCAGCGCCTTCGGGGCAGCGCACCTGCAGCCGGTTCGGACCGTTCACTCGATCCGCGTACGGCGGGAAGGTTCGCTCGTGACGATCGACGTCGCGGCCGACGCCTTTCTGCGGCAGATGGTGCGAAGGATCGTGGCCGCTCTCATCGAGGTCGGCCAGGGCAGGACAACTGAAGAAGCCGTCGCGGAGGCTCTCGGGTCGAAGCGACCGGCGTTCAACGGGGCCACGGCCCCCGCGAAGGGACTCTGCCTGCGGCGCGTGGTTCTGGGGCCCATGAGGTACCCGATGGCGACCGCAAGCACGACAGCCAGATCGAACGGAGAACGATGACCGCGACGAAGACATATACGGTCCGTGAGAGCGAGATCGAGCGACGCTGGTACGTCGTGGACGCGACGGACGAGACGCTCGGCCGTCTGGCGTCGCGCATCGCTCGCGTGCTCGAAGGCAAGAACAAGCCCCTATACAGCCCAACGATGGACTCCGGGGACCATGTCGTCGTCGTGAACGCCGGCAAGATCGCACGTGACCTCGGACAAGCGCGAAACCAAGCTCTACATGCGACACAGTGGCTACCCGCACGGCCTCAAGAGCGAGACCCTGGGCCATCTGCTCGACCGGCGGCCCGAAGAGGTCATCCGCCGGGCCGTGAAGGGCATGCTGCCTCGCAACCGCCTGGGCGCGCAGCAACTTACCAAGCTCAAGGTCTACGCCGGACCGGAGCATCCGCATCAGGCCCAGCGGCCTGAGCCGCTCGCCTGACGAGGAGCGCAATGACCACACCTGCCTTCTACTACGGGACCGGGCGCCGCAAGACCGCGGTCGCTCGCGTTCGGCTTGTCCCGGGTTCGGGTGAGATCGTCGTCAACGATCGGACCCTGGAAGCCCACTTCGGCAACGCGATCGACGAGTCGGACGTTCGTCTGCCGTTCCGGGTCACCGGCACGGAAGGCACGTTCAACGCCCAGATCAAGGTCGAGGGCGGCGGCGTAACCGGCCAGGCCGGCGCGATCCGGCACGGCATCGCTCGCGCCCTGCTCCAGCTCGACCCCGAAGGCAACCGCTTGCCGCTTCGCCAGGCCGGCCTCCTCTCGCGCGACCCTCGTATGAAGGAGCGCAAGAAGTACGGTCTCAAGCGCGCTCGCAAGGCGCCTCAGTACACCAAGCGCTAGGCACGGCTGAGGCGGCGCATCGCGGCGTTGTCGCCTGCGCTCCTCGCTTGCGCACGTTTGAGTGCGCGCGCTCCGGTGCTCGGCTCCGCCTTGCGCTGCACTCGCCTGAGCCGCGCCTGGGTGAGTGACGGGTGATCGTCTGTCGGCGCCTTCGGCACGGCTGAGGCGGCGCATCGCGAGGTCAGCGAAAGCTGACACGTTGTCGCCTGCGCTCCTCGCCCACGGGCGTTCCGAGCTGCCTGGGTCAATCGAAACTGAAGCTACATGAGAGCCGGTGGAGCGATCCGCCGGCTCTTTGCTGTGCGGCGGATCCGACGCCGCCAGTTGCTTTCGCTACCATTGCCGCTTCGTCGCGACAGCCCGTCCATGAGAGGCGGGGCGGCGGGCGGCCATGGGCCGCGGGGAGGCGAACGTGGCATCGCTCCGGGGACGGGACCTTCTTAGCTCGGCGGATCTGAGCCGGGAGGAGTACGAGCATCTATTCGCCACGGCAGCGGGGCTGAAGCGGGAGTTCAGGGTTTCCCGCCGCCACGAGTCCGCGCCACTCGCGGGCCGCAACGTGGCGCTCATCTTCGAGAAGCAGAGCCTGCGGACCCGCGTGACCTTCGAGGCGGGCCTCAATCAGCTCGGGGGGCGGGCGCTGCACCTTGGCGAAGGCGATTGGCTTTGGGATCCGCGAGAGCGTCGCCGACATCGCCCACAACCTCGATCGCTGGATCGACGGCATCGTCATCCGGACCTTCGACCACTCGGTCGTGACCGAGCTCGCGGCGGAGTCGAAGATCCCCGTCTTCAACGCCTTGACCGACGACGAGCACCCGTTCCAGGCCCTCGCGGACCTGCTGGCCCTTCGCGAGCGTTTCGGAGGGCTGGAGGGGCGGGTGTTGACGTTCATCGGGGACGGCAACAACGTCTTCGCCTCGCTCGCCCTCGCCGGCGCGACGCTCGGCATGGAGATCAGGCTGGCCCATCCCGAGGGCTACGGCCCGAAAGCGGCCATCGTCGCTCGCGCCCGGGAGCTGGCGGCCGGGAGCGGAGGCCGGATCGTCCTGGGATCGGATCCCCGGGAACTTGCCGCGGGCTCCGATGCCCTCTACACGGACGTCTGGGTTTCGATGGGCCAGGAAGAGCAGTCGCATGCCCGACTCGCCTCTTTCGCCGGCTATACGATCGACGACGCTCTGCTCGACCTTGCCGGTCCCGAGACGGTGGCTATGCATTGCCTGCCGGCGCATCGCGGCCAGGAGATCACGGACGCCGTCCTCGATGGGCCGCGAAGCCTCGCCCTGGAGCAGGCCGAGAACCGGCTACACGTCCAGAAGGCGTTCCTGGTCGAGTCGATCGGCCTCGAAACGGTGTCCGCGGCGATCGTCGAAGGCCGGCTGGCTGGCGCGGCGGCCGGCTGATGGCGGGGCGAATTCTGCCCTCGAAAGCCGCCGCTGGCTCCGATGGGACATATGGCTTAGGACCCTCGGGCGAAAGTGCGCCAACGCAGGTACCCGAGACGGCATCGCGGGCAAAGTTCATCATGTACCTATGACGGACGACCTATACGAGCGATACAAGGAAGCGCTGCGCGTCGGCCACGTTTCCGTGCTGCGCGGGTCGCTCGCCGCCGCCGTCGACGCGTATCGGACCGCCTCCGACATCGCTCCCACCAGGGCCCTGCCGCACACCAGTCTCGGTGGCGTTCTTCTCCGTCTCGGGAGGCTGGAAGAAGCCCTCGTGGAGTACGCCGCGGCCGTCGCCAGGGCGCCTCACGACGAAGGCGCCCTCCTCGGACAGGCCGAAGCTCTGAGTACCGCCGGCCAGCGAGTGGATGCCGCCGGAGCCCTGGACCAGGTTGCGGAGATCCAGGCAGCATCGGGGCGGCTGCCCGAGGCCGCGGACACCCTCCGCAGAGCCATCGAGTTCTCCGAGACGGAAGATCGGGCCCGTCGCCAGCGAGAGCTGTTGCGCGAGATCCGCCTGTCTGCCGGGGACCACGCCGCCGAGCAGCTTCTCGCCCGAGCGCTTCGGCTGCGGGACGACGTCTCGGATGCCCGACCGGCCGCCGTGTCTCCACTGGCCCCGCCCCAATGGATCGCCCAGCCGATCAGGCTCGCAGCCGTCGTCGAGGCGGCGCCCGCGGCTCAGTTGCCGGAACCCGAAGCGGTCGCCGAGGTCGCCGAAGTCGAACCCGCCGAAACCAAAGTCGCCGAAGTCACCGAAGTCGCTGAAGCCGAAGTCGCCGAGACCGCCGCGCCCACCGAAGTCGCAGAGCCCGCCGTTGCCAGCGTCGAGCCCGCCGAGGAGGCGGAGAGCGAGGCGCTCGAGCCCGCCGCTTCCGCCGGACTCAGCGTTGTGCCCGACAACGGGCACGCGGATGTCGGCCGTCCCGAGGCGTGGGACTCCTGGTGGCAGGACGAAGATGCTCGCGCCGCGGCCCAGGCGTCGGAGCCCACGGCGGATGTCGAGGAAGTCCCGGCCTCGGAGCCTGAGCCGGTACTCGCCGAGGCAGACCGCGAAGACGCCCTCGTCGAAGCGGTGGGGGATCGCCAGGACAATTCCGACGAACTCGCGGCCGCCATCGCCGCGCAGGAAGCCGCCGACGCCGAGTCCGAGCCCGAGCCGGTTCAGCTGTTCGGGTCAGCCCGTTCGGAGTCCGAGGAAGAAGAACAAACGGCCCAGGAAGCTGAGCCCTCCGAACCCGAGCCCGCCCAGGTGGAGCTCGCCGCGGCTCGTGCGTTCGAAGGAGCGGAGCCGGCGACGGCGCGGCCGGATGAGATGGAGCTGGTAGCGCTCGCCGCGGCGGCCGCTCTCGAAGGCCAGGTCGTGGGCGTCATGGAGGCGCCTCAGGATGGCACGGCTCCGGCAGACAGCGGCGCCCCCTCGGGCGACGAGCTCCTCGCCGCGGCTGAAGCCGCCGACCTCTCCGGCAACGCCGGCACCCTGCGATCGCTGCTGCTCTGGACCGCCCAGGCGTACGCCAGGGAGGGACGGTTCGAAGCCGCGCTCGACGCCGCCCACCGGCTGCTCAAGGCAGCGCCCAGCGACGTGGACACGCATCTCGTCCTGGTGGAGCTCTACATGGCCCGCGACTGGAACGCGCTCGCCGCGGAGAAACTCGCACTTCTCGAGCGTCTCGCCGTTCTGAGTGGCGACGAAGACACCCGCAAGCGAGTCTGCACGGTCGCGAGCCGGGCGTTTCCGAGGGACGAGCGGCTGGGAGCTCTCTGCTCCTAGCGGCCTGATCTGGCTTACAACGAGCCACCACGCGCGGATGGCGACCACGGTTCGGGGTATACACTTGCTTCGATGGCGCTGATTTAGTCTGTGCTCGACAAAGTCACACCGAATGTCGTAGCTGACGTAGCGATCACCGCCTTGCTGATCTACTGGCTCTTCAGCCTGATCAGAGGCACGCGCGCAGTCCGACTGGTAGTCGGTGTCTGCCTGCTTTTCCTCGTCTACGGCGCGGCGCTGACCTTCGACCTCAAGCTGCTGACCGTCATCCTCCAGACGGGCGCCTATGTCGGACTCTTCGCTCTCGTCGTCATCTTCCAGCCGGAGTTGCGCCGGGCCCTCGATCGCATCGGCCGCCTGGGTTCCCTTGGCTGGCTTCTCCCGGCCGAGCAATCCCAGGCGATCCACGTCGCCGCGCAGGTGGCCAGCGCCGCGGAGCGACTCTCGCATGAGGGCCACGGAGCGCTGATCGTTATCGAGCGCGAGACCGGCCTCCAGGAGATAGCCGAGACGGGGGTGATGCTCCACGCCGATATCTCCTCGGACCTGCTCGTGACCGTCTTCTCGCCAAAGACGCCGCTCCACGACGGCGCCGTCATCATCCGCGGCGACCAGATCCTCGCCGCGGGCGCACTGCTGCCGTCCGCCGAAACCACCATCGCCCTCGAGCGATTCGGGACCCGTCACAAGGCCGCGCTCGGGATGACCGAGCAGACCGACGCGATCGTCGTCGTGGTCTCCGAGGAGAGCGGCCAGGTCAGCCTGGTCGAGCGCGCCCGAATCCAGCGCAATGTCGACGAGGCCAAGCTGGCTCGTGCCCTCACGACGCTGATCCACCCCCAGACTCCGGCCGAGTTGCTTCGCCAGGAGCGCAGGGTGGTTCCCCGACGGGTCGGTCCGGGCATGCGGCAGCTGGCCCGGCGGGCGAGGTTCGGGACCCAGGGCAAGGAGCCCATCGACGGCAAGGGACCGATCGATGGCAAGCCATCGGTCGACGGCAAGGGACCGATCGACGGGCACGGCGACGGCGCGGGGGTCACGGCTGAAGACGACGACGCGAGCCAGGAGCGGGCATCGTGAGACGCCTCGCGGGTTTCGTCCTTCACAATTGGCCGCTCAAGATCGGAGCGGTTGGACTCGCGGTCATCCTCTACGGCGGAATGGTGATCCTGCAGAGCACGGCCCAGTGGCCCGGCACGGTGGCGATAACGCCGGTCAACTACCCCGCCGACTCGACGCTCATCGGGCCGCTCCAGGCGGTGGGGAACATCCGGTACGTGGCCCCGCCGGATCTGGCCATCTCGGTGAACAGCTTCCGCGCCCAGATCGATCTCGCCGGTGTGAAGCCCAGTGAAAGCTTGCCTTCGATCGTCAATGTCAGCCTGTTCGCCGAAGACCCGCGCATCCAGATCATCGACTACCAGCCCCAGCAGATCAGCGTTTACCTGGAGCCCATAACCAGCAACACGGTACCGGTCGTCGTGGACACGGGCACCGTGCCCAACGGCCTCTCACCCGGTACTCCCGTCGCGGACCCAACCAAGGTCAGCATCCGGGGAGCGTCATCGGAGGTAAGGAAAGTTGCCTCGGTGGTGGCCCAGGTGCGGATCGACAACACGGGCCTCGACGTCAACCAGAACGTGAATCTCGTGGCCCGCGATTCCGCCAACAAGGACGTGAACAACGTCACGATCGAGCCACCGAGCGTCCACGTCGCCATACAGGTGGGTAGCCAGCTGCGGACCCAGAGCGTGGCCGTAAATCCGGTGCTCATCAATTCGGCGGCCTCGGGCTATCGCGTCTCCAGTGTCGACGTCACGCCCCTGGTAGTCGAAGTCGAGGGCCAGGCCGACGCGCTCGCCTCGCTCAAGGGCCAGGCCAACACCAAGCCGATTTCCATAGCCGGATTGACCGGCGACAAGACGGTCATCGTCGGACTGGATCTTCCGGCCGGGGTGACCGCCACCGGGTCGGGTCAGATCCAGGTGATCATCCACGTGGCATCGCCGGACTCGACGGTGACGGTCTCGGTGGGGGTCGTCCCAAATGGAGCCCGGACGGATTTGATCTACCGGCTCTCGACACCCAGCGTGAACGTCACGATCGGAGGCGCGGCGGCCGCGCTCAACGCTTTCGATACGTCTACCCTGACCGGCAGCGTTTCCGTTGGCAGCCTCACCCCCGGCACCTACAACCTTCCAGTCGTGGTGAGCCTGCCGGCCGGGATAAAGGTCGTTCCGGGAGGCATCAACCCGCCGGAGGTAACGGTCACCGTCACCAGCCCGCCTTCGCCGGCGCCCTCCCCGTCGGGTTCGGTCCCACCCTCAGCCGCTCCATAGGAGGACTCTTTGCCTCGACTATTCGGCACGGATGGGATCCGTGGCGTAGCCAACGTCGACCTGAAACCAACGCTCGCCTACGCGCTCGGCCGGGCCACCGCCCACCGGCTCGCCGGGCCGGGTCGGCCGATCGTGATCGGCCAGGACACGCGTCGTTCGGGTGACATGTTCGCCGCGGCGATCGTGGCCGGCGCGACCAGCATGGGCGTGGACGTGCATCTGGTCGGCGTCGTTCCGACGCCCGCGCTGGCTCACATCACCGGCGCGGGCAACTTCGCGGCCGGGATCATGGTTTCCGCCTCGCACAACCCGGCCCGGGACAACGGCCTCAAGGTTCTCGACGAGAACGGTCAGAAGCTCGACGAGTCGGTCGAGGACGAGCTCGAGCAGCTCATCTGGAACGCCGAGGAACTGCCGTCGGCCGCCGCCGAGAACCTGGGCCTGGCCATCCAGGATCCCAAGCTCTTCGATCTCTACGTCACTCACCGACTGGGCCTCGCGAGGGCGACGCCGTCGAGCCTGCGAGTCCTCGTCGACTGCGCCAACGGGTCCGGAGGGATCGCGGCGGCCCGCATCCTGGAGGCCACCGGCGCCACGGTCGAGGTCCTCTTCAACGACCCCGACGGCCTGAACATCAACGTGGACTGCGGCGCCACGTCGCCCGGCGCCCTGGCCCAGGGCGTGCTCGACAGAGGGGCGGACGTGGGCTTCGCCCTCGACGGCGACGCGGACCGGCTGATCGCCGTCGACGCCAGCGGCTGCGTGGTGGACGGCGACGCCGTCCTGGGTGTCCTGGCGCTCGATCGCCTGGCCCGCGGCCGGCTTCCCAACGGCGCTCTCGTCGTGTCGGTCCTGTCGAACGGCGGTCTCCAGAAGACGATCGAAGAGGCCGGCGGCCAGATCATCAGAACGCCGGTAGGCGACAAGTACATCCTCGAAGGAATGCTGGTGAATGGCGCGGGTCTGGGTGGCGAGAAGAGCGGCCACGTGATCGTCCGCGAGCACACGACCAGCGGCGACGGCATCGTGACCGCGCTCGAGATCATGGGCGTGATCGGGCGCAGCGGCCAGACCCTGGCCGATCTGGCCGCCCAGGTTCCGATGCTGCCGCAGCAGCAGCGCACCATTCCGGCCCGCCACAAGGACCAGTGGGAGGGCGATCCGGCGATCCGTCGAGCCATCGCTTCGGCCGAAGCGCAACTCGGTTCCTCGGGTCGGGTGCTGGTGCGCCCCTCCGGAACCGAGCCCGCGATCCGGGTCATGGTGGAAGGCGCGGAGGCCTCGCTGGTTGCCGAGCTGGCCGACTCATTGGCTGCCCTGGCCGGCGAGCGGCTAAACTAGCGCCCTCGCACGCAGGCGAGACC
Organism: uncultured Chloroflexia bacterium; assembly: GCA_963816135.1. Lineage (GTDB taxonomy): Bacteria > Chloroflexota > Limnocylindria > Limnocylindrales > CSP1-4 > Fen-1039. Next base: position 118,056 of record CAWFJD010000014.1, on the reverse strand, counting down.
CGGTCCGGAGACGCGGCCGGCCAAGCGCCGCGGACCACCTGGGCGCCGCGGCATGTTGGACCTCATCGGGGGATGCCGAAGGTAGCTTCGGCCGCCGGGACCGGTGTTTCGGCGACAACTCGTCGTATCGAGGCGGCGCGGCCGTCGACCGCGGCGCAGGCCGCAGCGGGGAGTGAACCGTATGTGCGGGATAGTCGGATACACGGGACCAAGAGACGCCGGACCCGTTCTGCTCGATGGGCTGAGGCGGCTCGAGTATCGTGGCTACGACTCCGCCGGCATCGCCCTGGTCACCGAGGACGGGGATCTCTTCGTCGAAAAGCGAGCGGGCAAGGTAGCGGTGCTCACCGAAGCCCTTGGCGGCGAACCTCCACGCGCGGGGATCGGCCTCGGCCATACGCGCTGGGCCACGCATGGCCGGCCGAGCGACCTGAACGCGCATCCACACAGCGACTGCACAGGACGGATCACCGTCGTCCACAACGGCATCGTCGAGAACTTCCGGGAGCTTCGCGACGAGCTCGTGGCGCACGGCCACACGCTGGCGTCCGAGACGGACACCGAAGTCGTGGCCCATCTCGTCGAAGACGCGTATCAGGGCGATCTAGCGGACGCCGTCCGCACTGCTCTGCGACGACTCGAGGGCGCCTACGCCCTGGTGGTCATGCACCGCGACGAGCCGGACCGCCTGGTCGGCGCTCGGCTCAACGCCCCGCTGATCGTCGGAGTGGGCGAAGGCGAGAGCCTCCTGGCTTCGGACCCGGCGGCGATCGTGGCCTACACGAAGCAGGTCATCTTCCTCGCCGACGGCGACGTAGCCGACCTTCGGCCCGGTACCGCCGTAGTGACGGATCGCCAGGGCGTCGTCCAGGATCGGCCCATCGACATCATCCCCTGGTCGGCCGAGGCGGCCGAGAAGGGCGGCTACCCGCACTTCATGCTCAAGGAAATCCACGAGCAGCCCACGGCGCTTACGACGTGCATGACCGGCCGTCTCCGCGGCGACACTGTCTGCATCGAGGAGCTCGATCCCCTCCGCGAGCGGCTCGCGGGCATCCAGCGCGTCGAGCTGATCGCCTGCGGCACCGCCTACTACGCCTCGTTGGTAGGCGCGGCGCTGTTCGAGGACTGGCTCGGCATTCCAGCCCGCTCCACGGTCGCCTCCGAGTTCAGGTACAGCCCGCCCCCGGTCGACGCGCGAACCCTGGTGATCGCCGTCACCCAATCGGGCGAGACGGCCGACACCATTGCCGCGGCAAGACTCGCCGGAGACCGAGGCGCGGTCGTCGTGGCGGTCACCAACACCGTCGGCTCGGCGATCACCCGCGAGGCCCATGCCTCGATCTTCCTGCAGGCCGGACCCGAGGTGGCGGTCGCGGCGACAAAGACCTTCGTTACCCAGGTCGCGACCCTTGTGATGCTCGCGGCCGACATCCGCCACGAGCTCGGCCGGACGACGCCCGAACAAGACACGCTGCTGGTCGACGCCCTGCGGCGGCTGCCCAAGCAGGCCGAGCGAGCCATCGAGCTGGCCGAGTCGGTGTCGGTCGAGATCGCCGCCAAATACGCGGACGCGGCGGGTTTCATGTACATCGGGCGAGCGTTCGGCTACCCGGCGGCCCTGGAAGGCGCGCTCAAGATCAAGGAGATCAGCTATCTCCACGCCGAGGGTTACGCCGCGGGCGAGCTCAAGCACGGTCCCATCTCGCTGCTTGACCCGGACTGCCCGCTCGTTGCCGTCGCGACCCGATCGCCCGTCTACGAGAAGCTCATCAGCAACCTGATGGAAGGCAAGGCCCGGGACGCCCGAGTCCTGGCCATCGCCACCGAGGGAGACGAGCAGATAGAGCGGCTCGCGACCGACGTCATGTGGGTCCCCGACGCGCCGGAGGCCCTGTCCACGATCCTGGCGGTGATACCGCTCCAGCTCTTCGCCTACCACGTCGCGGTGGCGAGGGGCCGTGACGTGGACCAGCCTCGCAACCTGGCCAAGTCGGTGACGGTGGAGTAGATGCCGAGTCCGGGCGAAGTCCCCGCACCGCCGCCCGGGACGACCGAGCTCGGGATCGACATCATCCGCGTCGCGCGGATCGCCGATTCCCTGGCCCGCTTTGGCGATCGCTTCATCCAACGCGTGTTGACGCCGCGCGAAGCTGCTTACGTGCGCGGCAGAGCGGAAACCATGGCCGGCCGGTGGGCGGCCAAGGAGGCGGTCTCGAAGGTCCTGGGCCTCGGAGTTCGCGGCATCGGCTGGCGCGACATCGAGGTCGAGCGGCTGCCCACGGGTCAGCCGGCGGTGGTGCTCCACGGCCGGGCGGCGCGGCGGGCGGAGCAGCTCGGAATGGGCCGGATCGCGCTCTCGATAAGCCACGAGACGGAGTTCGCGGTCGCGATCGCCTACGGGGTCAGGACCGAAGGCGGCCGATTCCTCTTCCCGCCGGACATCGAGGCTCGACTCGACGAGCGCGAGGCCGCCCTGCATGCGGCGACTCGAGCGGCTCAAGAGCCTGGCTCGCGAGAGCGCGACGCTCGATGTGGTTGTATCGGCCGAAGATTCCCCGGCAGAGTCCGCCGGAATGGCCGAAACTGATCGCGTTCAGCGAGTCCGTGGAAAGGAGGCGGGTAATGACTAGCAAGGTCATCACGGAGCCGATCGCGCTCGACGATATAGCCGCCGCGCGTCTCCTGCCGCCGAGGCCCGCGCGCAGCCACAAGGGCTCGTTCGGCAAGCTCCTCGTCATCGCCGGTTCCGTGGATTACGCGGGGGCCGCGTTCCTCGTCTGCACAGCCGCGGGCCGTGCGGGCGCCGGCCTCGTGACGCTGGCGATCCCGGAGTCTCTCCAGCCGCTCTTCGCGGCCAAGGTCGTCGAGGCGACCACGCTGTCCCTGCCCGAGGACGACGTGGAGGAGGTCGATCCGGAGGACGCCCTGGCCCGGATCCTGGACCACGACCACGACGCCCTCGTCGTCGGCCCCGGGCTGCGGCCCAGCCTCTCGATCACCGAACTGATCCGCGGCCTTCTCGCGCCCGACGACGACGGCGAACCTGCCCCGACGGTCGTGGACGCCGAGGCGCTGCGCTCCCTGGCGACGGTCGACGGCTGGGCCAACGACGTCGGCGCTCGCTGCGTCCTGACGCCTCACGTCGGCGAGTTCCTGCGGCTTCGCGCCGCCGACGGCCACTCCAAGGAAAGCCTCGGGGACCTGGTGTTCGATGACGCCAAGCGGCTGTCCGCGGCCCGGGACGCCGCCCGGGACTGGGGCCAGGTCGTGGTCCTCAAAGGCGCCCGGAGCGTCATCGCCGCACCCGACGGCCGGGCGGCCGTGGCGCCGTTCGAGAATCCCGCGATGGCGAGCGGCGGAACCGGAGACGTGCTCTCGGGCACGATCGGCTCGCTCCTTGCCCAGGGCCTCGCGCCCTTCGAGGCGGCCCAGCTCGGCGTTTACCTCCACGGCATGGCCGGCGAGGCCGTCCGTGAACGACTCGGCGACGCGGGCCTGCTCGCCTCGGATCTGACGGCCGAGCTGCCGATCGCCCGCAAGCGCCTGGCAGACCTCAGAGCGTCGTCGCCAGAGGCGGACTCGTCAGGGGACGACTCCCAGAGCCGATGACTCGACCGCCCGCCACGCCCAGGATGACCGTCTCCGCGACGCGCCATCCGCTCATAGAGCTGGAACCCGGGGAAATTCCGCAGCTGCCCAAGACGGCCTGGCTCGAAATCGATCTCGATGCCGTCGTCTCGAATGCGCGGCTGTTCGCGAGCCTGCTGCCGGCGGGTTCGACGCGTCGTCCCGGTCGTCAAAGCGGATGCCTACGGACACGGCGCCGTGGCCGTTTCCCGTGCCCTGGTCGCGTCGGGCATCGAGAGCCTGGCCGTGGCCACGTTCGACGAAGGCCTGGAGCTGCGCCAGGCCGGCATCGACGTTCCCATCCTCGTCCTGTTTCCGATCCCGGCCGAGATGGCGCCCGCGGCGCTGCGCCACCGCCTGTCGCATCACGGCCGGGGACCGCGAGCTCGCCGATCGAACCCTGGCCGCGCTGTCCGGCCTCGGCGACCTGCCGGCCGCGGATCGCCTCCCTTTCCACCTGGAGCTCGAAACCGGACTCGGTCGCGGCGGCGTCGCGCCGGAGGAGGCACAGGTTCTGGCCAGGCAGATCGAGGCCAGCCGGCAGGCGAGGCTGGCGGGCGTCTGGACCCACCTGCAGGCGGCCGGGAACGCGGCCATCACGGCCGACCAGGAGCGCCGCTTCGGCGTCGGCCTGGGCCTGGTCGAGGCGATCGGCGCTGCCCATCTCACGGGCCACGTCTCGGCGAGTGGCGGCATCCTGGCCGCGACAGCCGCGCCCCACGACGCGGTGAGGATCGGGCTCTCCATCTACGGCCTGGTGCCCGACGGGCTGCGGATCGAGGAAAGCGATGAAGCGACCCGCGCCACGGCCGCGCGGCTCCGACCTGCGATGGCCCTTCGGGCCCGGCCGATCAGGGTTGCCTCGCTGCCCGCGGGCTGGGGCGTCAGTTACGGGCCTACGTTCCGGACCGCCCGCCCGAGCGTGATCGCCACGCTGCCCCTTGGCTACGCCGACGGCTGGCCGAGGTCGCTGTCGAACAAAGCCGAGGTTCTGGTGCGCGGTATGCGCGTCCCGCAAGTCGGTACCGTGGCCATGGACGCCACCATGGTGGACGTCACGGACGTGCCCGGTCCGGCCGTCACGATCGACGACGAATTCACGCTCATCGGACGCCAGGGCGAGGACGAGATCACCGCCCACGACGTGGGGCTGTGGGGCAACACGATTTCGTACGAGGTGATATCCGCGATGTCGGGGAGACTACCCCGGGTGTACTATGCGGCAGCCAAGCCAGTTGCCCTGCGCGTAGTGGCGTGCGAGGCGAGTTAGGGCGGGGGAAACGCCTGACGGCTGGCGGTGGTGCAGCTCTGGAGGAGAGCGGCCTGGGGCCGCGTCGCACCTGCGCCGGTCCCGACACCGCCACTGCAAACGACACGAGCCAGCGATCGCGGAGAGCATCTACATGATGGAATTCCATGGCCGCTCGGAGGAACAGCGAGACGATCTCGTCGAGCAGGCCGCCCGCGAGATCCAGCTGCGGGGTCTGACCGCTCCCGCGGTCCTCTTCCTGCAGGCCAGCCGTCCGTATCGACCGCTGGGCAGCAACGCGATGGTCTTCTTCGATCCGGTCCTGCGCCGCGTCTTCGGCGGAGAACTCGCCGTGGCCACGGAGATACTCGCGGACGACATCGGCATCGAGCAGCTGATCGAGCGACTCCAGGATCCGGACGAGGAAATCGCCTGGGACGCGTGAGCACGCACGCGGATCTTTGAGGCGGGTAGCATATCGGCGTGACCAGCCAGCAGCCACGAGCGTTCCTCGCTCTCGATTTGGGCTCGGCCACGACGTCGGCCGCTTTGATCGGGCACGTTGGGGGCCGGTGGCGGCTCATCGGCCATCGCTCGGCGCCAAGCACCGTGGACGGGAGCTCGCTGGCGGCGAGCCTGGTGCGCCACATCCATTCGGCCGATCCCGAGATTCTGGCCGACCTGGGCGCCACCGGGCCGATCGACCCGGATGACATCGCGGCGACGTGGCCTCGGTTCGTGGCCAGCACGACGCCGCCCCGCCGTATCGCCGTCCTGGCCGGATCCCGCCGGCAGCGCAACCGCCTCGAAGCGGTGGCCGTTCGGTCCGGCTGGAAGGTCGTGGCCGCCAGCGCCGACGACGCCAACCCCATGGAACTCGCCCGCGCTGATCTTCTCGGCCGACACGCATGCCGTGCTCCTCGGCGCCGATCGCGCGCCTGCCGGAGACGATCGCCGGAACCTGCCCGATCTCGCGGCCATGATCGCCGCGGCGACCAGACAGCGGCCCGACCTGCTCGTCGTGCTCGCCGGAGGCGCGGCCGCGTACGAGTCCCTCTTCTTCCAGCCCGCCCCCGTCGTGGCCACTCCGCGCCACTCCCGCCAGCGCGCCGCCTCGTCCGTCCTCGACGTCGCCGCGGATGTCGCCGTCCGTGTGGACGACAAGGACGCCACTCAGTCGAAGGCTGGCGACGGCCCGAGTCCGGAGCCCGAGGCCGGCGCGAACGAGGAGCCGACACCGGAGCGCCGGCGGCGTCGACGGAGGCGGCCGACCGGCGATGCGGCAACGACACCCGCCGATCCAGAGGCAGCGACGGCGCCTCCGGACGCGCTCCCCGACGCGGCCGGCGTGGCGCCCGCCGCCGCGGCACCCGCCTCGATCGTCGCCCTGCCCAACGTCCCGGTGAGCTATCACGTGCTGCTCGCCCCCGATGCCGAGGCCGGATCGCCCCCGGGATCGTCCCTCCAGCAGGTCCTGGAGGGTCTGCGCTCGGAGCCCAACGACAGCCGCCTGAACATCGCCCGCTCGATAGCTTCGCTCGCCTACCTTCTCGACCGTTCGATCGAGGTCGTGGAGGTGGGCCTGCAGGGCGGTCTGGTCGCCCGCGCGGAGCCCTTCGGGCACGGGCATTTCTCGATCGTGTCGTCGCACGCCTGCCTCGTGGAAGCATCCTTTGCGCCCGCTCGATCCATCGGACGAGGTCATCGATGGGCTGACCGCGTGGTCCACCGCCGCCATCGACCGGCACCGGCTTGACCGACAGGCTCAACGACCTGCGTCGTCGCGCCCTGGGGCAACGCCGACGGCGACGGCGCGACATTCCGGCTGGCCGCCGCCAAGGCCGCTCTGGCCCGGCTCGTCGCCGGCTGCGCCGGAGATCTCGGATCGGCCTATGCCCGAGCTGCTCGTGGCCGCCGGAGGGCATCTTCTCGTCGCTGCCGGCGGCGATCGTGGCTCTGGCGCTCGCGGACATCGTTCGCCGATCCGGCATCACCCAGGTGGCCAGCGATCCGGCCAGCGTCCTGGGCCCGATCGGCACGATCGAAGACGAGGGTTTCCGGCGCCGACTGCTGGCAAATCTCGCCGACGACATCCTCCTGCCGATGGGCAGCCTCGTCGTCCCGGCGGGCGTCAAGCCGGGCCGCAGCGCCGGCCATCTCAAGCTCAAGGGCACGAGCTACGTCTCGGAGATCGAACTGCACCCGGGCGCGATCCAGGTGGTGGACCTGCCCGGCGGCCGCACGGCCACGGCCGATCTCGACTTCCGGGACACCGTCCGCCTCGGCACGCGCGGCCACCACTTTTCCATGGACGTGACGGGCGGCCTCGTCGGCCTGCTCATCGACCTGCGCGACGTCCCCATGCGCATCTCGGACCGGCCGGAGACTCGCCGGGCCGCGCTCGAAGCGTGGCAGAAGGGCATGTGGCCGGAGGTGGACGAATGAGTGCGCCGGCCAGGGGCAGCGGCGTGGTCGTGGGCGTCGAGTTGCCGCCCGGGCTCGAGCTCGTCGCCTCTCGCAAGATCCTCGTCACGGCTCCGCTCGTGCGAGTCGCGCTCGGGCCCGGGGATCGCGCCCTGGTCAGGACGGGCGACCGGATCGAGGCGGGCACTCCAATCGCCGAGCGAACGCCCGATGCCGAGGTCGTGGATATCGGCAAGCTGCCCGGGTCTGGAGCAGGTGGACAGGCCCCTCGAGTCGCCCCTGCCGGCGCCCGAGCCCCCCGACACCACCGCCGAAGGCTCGACGGAGGGCGACCCCGAGGCCCAGCCGCGCCGGAACCGCCGCACGCCACCGGTTCCGGGCAAGTGGTGGGTCGGCGGAGCGGAACGCCGCGGCAGGCCGCCCAACCGCAAGCAGCTCAACAGGGTCGCGGGCACGCTGCTCTTCGAGACGCAGGGCCGCTGGCGAGCGGCCGTCGGCGAGCGCCACGACGTGATCGAGTCACCGGTGGGCGGCACCGTCCGCGAAGCCCGCAACTGCGTCGGGATCACGATCGAGTCGGTCGGATGCGCGATCCCCGCGGCAATCGCGGCAGGCGAACCCTCGCGCGGCTACCTCGACGTGCCGCGACTCACGGACGGAGAGCTGTGGGCCAGCGCCCTCGACGTGGGCAGGTCCGGGGCGGTTGTCGTCGCGGGAAGCCGGGTTTCGTCCCAGGCGATAAGCCGGGCGCGGGCGATGTCGATCCGGGGCCTGATCGCGGGCTCGGTCGGCCAGGGTGAGCTACGCGATCTGGCGGCTTCGCAGTCCAGGCAGCGGGCGAGCCTCGCGCCGTCCGTGCCGTTCGGGTTGATCGCCCTGGACGGATACCAGCGCCGGCCCCTCGCGACGCCCGTACTCGCCCTCCTGGCCGCTCTGGCGGGCCGCGAGGTCGCTATCGTCATCGATCCGCCGCTCCTCGTCTTCGACGTTGCCGACGTGCCGCTCCCAGAGCTTCCGCCCGATTGGATCAGGGTCCGCAGCGGCATCTACGCCGGGCGGGAGGGACGCTGGCTCGAATCGGCCGGCGCGCGTCGGTTCCGGAGCGGCATCTACCTCGAGGCGGCGGTCGTCCGCTTCGCAGACGAGACCGACACGACGATCCTGCCGATCGCGGACCTGGAACGCTTCGTGATCTAGTTCCGCGGCGACGCGGCAACGACTGCCCGCGGCCCGATCGGCGCCCGTTCGGCCTCCGCGGGAGCGGGCCGAGGCCCGTTTCGGGTAACCTCGCGGGGTGATCGTGCGCGGACCCCTGCATACAACTTTCGTTACTCGCGACCCGGATTCGACGCGCGCCCTTGCGGCCGCCCTGGCCGACGCCGCGCGGCCCGGTGACCTGATCAGCCTGATCGGGGAGCTGGGCGCGGGCAAGACGCAGTTCGCCAAGGGTTTCGGAGCGGGGCTCGGCGATCACGGACACGATCGTCTCGCCGAGCTTCGTGCTCATGGCCGAGTATCGGGGCCGGCTGCCGCTCTTCCACATCGACCTGTACCGGCTGGCCGACGCCGCTGAGGCGATGGCGGGCGGCTTGATCGACGAGCGGCAGGCCGACGGGGTCACGCTCATCGAATGGGCCGAGCGGCTCGCGGACGCGATGCCTGCCGGCCGCCTGGACGTCCTGATCGACGGATCCGGGGACGAGCCACGACAGATCACCCTCGTCGCCGAGGGAACGGGTTACGAGCGCTACCTCCAGGCGGCGGGCCTCGCGGAGAGGATCGGCGGATGACGCGCCGGACGACTCCTCGCCATCGACACGTCGGGTACGAGCGCGCTCATCGCCTTGGCCGAGCCCGACGGAGCCCCGGTCGCCGAACGCCGCTGGCAGGCGGGCTACCGCCACGGCGAGGAGCTGCTGACCCGGATCGACGAGATGCTCACAGAGTCGGACACTCCGATGACGGACCTGGGTGGCATCGTCGTGGGCACGGGACCCGGCGCTTTCACGGGTCTGCGAGTCGGGCTCGCGACCGCCAAGGCTCTCGCTCGGGGCTTGGGCATTCCTCTGGCGGGCGTTCGCCACGTCAGAGGCGCTTGTTGACCGCGGCAAGCCGGGCAGGCGCGGTGAAGGGCACGAAGGCCGTCCTCCTGCTGCCGGCCGGACCTTCCGACAGAGTCGTCGTCGCCGGAGGCCGGGCGGTGCTTCTGCGTGGCGGCGACGAGCCGAGCCTCGAGGATGGATCCGAAGTCGTCGCGGTGGACCTGCCGGATCGCGCGCCCGCCGACGCGATCGAACGAGGGACGCGTGCGGAAGTCGGACTCGGGGCGGCGCTTCTGTGATCGGCGCCCGGCGGATCGCCGCCGGCGGCGACGACATAGCCCTGCTCGTGCCCGAATACGTGACCTTGCCCCGAGGCGTCCCCGCGGTCACCGGAGAGGTTCGATGGTCGAACGACCCACGCTAGACGTGGTCGTCGATCGGATGACCGTCGACGACCTGGCCGCCGTCCACGAGATCGAGCGTGAAAGCTTCTCGACGCCGTGGCCCGCCCAGGCCTACAGGCAGGAGCTGGAGCAGAACAAGCTCGCCCACTACCTCGTGGCGCGTTTCGGCGATCGAATCGTGGGCTTCGCGGGGACATGGCTCCTCGTCGACGAGGCCCACGTGACCACGTTCGCGACGCGGACCACCTGGCGGCGCCAGGGAGTGGGGGAGCGGCTGCTGGTCGCGCTCATCGACATGGCCCTCGCCCGCGGCGCCAACGAGGCGACGCTCGAAGTCCGGCCGACGAACATTCCCGCTCGCAAGCTGTACGAGAAGTTCGGCTTCAAGGTCGTCGGCACGCGGCCCCGCTATTACACGGACAACAACGAAGACGCCTTGATCATGACCACAGCCCCGCTCCAGAGCCCGCCCATGCGTGAACGACTCGCCCGCCTCCGCGACGAGATTGCCGCCCGGCCGCCGATCGAACTGGGCGAAGACGGATTGCCAAAGACCGCCGACGGCGCTTCCGAGCCCGCCCGAACCGATACGGCCGAGCCGGCGCCGGGCACTGCCGGATCTGCCCGTGAGGTCAACGCCGGGCCGGAGTCGGGGCAGGAGCGGGAGCCCCGCATCCTGCGACCGAGCTGCGTCTCGAGGAGGTCGCGTTGAGCGCCGGCGACCTGATCCTCGCGGTCGAGAGCAGCTGCGACGAAACCGGGATCGCGGTCGTCGAGGACGGCCGCCGCATCCTCTCGAACGTGGTGGCGAGCCAGGTCTCGATGCATGCCGCCGCCGGAGGCATCGTTCCGGAGGTCGCGGCGCGGGCTCACCTGCGCTGGATCGTGCCCGTGCTCGACGAGGCGTGGAGCGCGGCCGGGGTCCGCTGGGACGACATCGCGGCCGTCGCGGTGACCGAGGGTCCGGGCCTCGCGGGATCGCTCCTGGTCGGCATCAACTTCGCCAAGACGCTCGCCTACGTCCACGGCAAGCCGCTCGTTCCGGTGAATCACCTGGAAGGCCACCTGTACGCGGCCTGGCTGGCCGACGAAGCGCGCGAGGTGCCGGAGCCGATGTTTCCGCTCGTGGCCTTGATCGTTTCGGGCGGGCACACGTTCCTCGTCGAGATGCGCGATCACCTCACCTACCGGCTGCTCGGCGAGACGGTGGACGACGCGGCCGGCGAGGCGTTCGACAAAGTCGGGCGGCTGCTCGGGCTCTCGTATCCGGGCGGACCGGAGATCATGAAAGCCGCTGCCCGCGCCACTCGCCATGACGTGGTGTTTCCGCGGGCCTGGCTCGGCGAGTCGTTCGACTTCAGCTTCAGCGGACTCAAGACGGCGGTCCGGCGGACGCTCGTGGCCGAGGGCGCAGCCGCCGGGCAGGGGAGCGGCGCGGGAGTCGGTGCCGCGGCCGCCGGGCAGGGAGTGGCGCGGCCGCCGGGTCCCGGCCTGCCCGAACCGCCCCCGCCGTGCCCACCGACCAGGGTCGAGTGGCCGAGCTCGCCGACGGCTTCCAGGAATTGGTGGTGGATGTGCTCGTGACCAAGACCCTGCGCGCCGCACGGCAGGCAGGAGCCCGATCCGTGGTCCTCGGCGGCGGCGTAGCCGCGAACCGGGTCCTGCGCGACAGGCTCGCCGACGGAGCCCGCAAGGCGGGCATACCGCTCGTGGTCCCGCGGCCGGCGCTTTGCACCGACAATGGGGCCATGATCGGAGCGGCGGGCGCAAGGCGATGGGAGGCCGGGGCGAGAGCCGGCCTGGATCTGGATGCCCGGCCGTCGATGCCGCTGGCCCGCCGGTGACCGATCTACCGGCCGCCAAACCCGGACCGACGCGCGATCCCTCGGAGCGCGCCCCGAAACCCAAGCTCGACCCGCTGGCCATCCGGCGGCTGCTCAAACGCGAAGGCCTGCGGGCCCGCCACTCCCTGTCGCAGAACTTCCTGGCCGATCCCGATGTCCTCCAGTCGATCCTGGATCTCGCCGCTCCGGAGCCAGGTTCGCGAGTCCTGGAAGTGGGACCGGGCCTGGGCGTCTCACGGGCGGGCTGATCGAGGCCGGAGCCGCCGTCACCGCCGTGGAGCTGGATCGCCGGCTCGCCGAGCTGCTGCGCCAGACGAACGCCGAGGCCATCGAAGCCGGAACGCTGCGCCTCGTGGAGGGCGACATCCTCGACGAGGACATTCCGAAGCTGATCGAGTCGCCGTACGAAGTCGTGGCCAACGTCCCGTACCACATCACCAGCCCGATCCTGCACCGCTTCCTCGGGACCTCGCCGCGGCCGACGCGCCTCGTCCTGATGCTCCAGCGCGAAGTCGCCGAGCGGATCGCCGCGGCGCCCGGCGACATGAGCTACCTCTCCGTCTTCGTCCAGTACCACGCGGAGGTGAGGATCGCGTTCGTCGTGCCGCGGGACGCCTTCGAGCCGCCGCCGGAAGTGGAGTCGGCCGTGGTGGAGATCCGGCCGCTCGATCCACTGGGAACTGCGCCCGCAGCTCGACCCGGCCGACGAAGACGATCTGTGGCGCCTGGTCCAGGCCGGCTTCCGCGAGCGGCGCAAGAAGCTCCGAAACGTGATCTCGCGGCAGCTCCGGTGAGCGGCGACATCGTCCTCGGGGCGCTGGAGGCGGTCGAGATCGACCGCGACCGGCGGCCGCAGACGCTGTCGGTGACGGAGTGGCTGGCGCTCCGCGAGGCCATCGGGCCGTTGCCCGGCAGGCATCAGCCCGAAGGACCGCAGGAAGCGAGGCGGCCCGCCGGGCCGCCCGCAAGACGGATCGAAGGCCGGCTCGAGGCCGGCGGGCGGCTCCAAACCCGGCGGGGTCGCGGCCGCCGGCCGCCCGAAAGGCAGCCGGCCACGCTCAGGCGAGGAAGTCCGGCCGATGAGCACGGGACCCGCGCACGTGCACGTCGTCCGGTTCGCGCCGGCCAAGCTGAACCTCACCCTGGCGGTCACCGGCCGGCGCGCCGACGGTTTCCACTCCCTCCATTCGATCATGTTTCCGCTGACCCTCGGCGATGCCCTGACGGTCCGAGTGGCGGGCTCGGCCGCGACGTGCGACAGCCTCCGCGTGTCCGGACTGCCGGTGAGCGCGGAGTCCGGACAACCTGGTCCTCAGGGCCATCGCCGGGGCCGCGAGACGCCGTGGCGCAGGCTGCGGCAAGGCCCGGAGGCGCCCCGGCGCTCCTGGCCGCCCTGCTCAGCAAGCGAATCCCCGTGGCCGCGGGCCTCGGAGGAGGCAGCAGCGACGCCGCCGCCGCGATCGACGCCGCGCTGGGCGCCTGGGGAGTTGTCCCTGCCCGCTCGGGACGCTCTCGCAGCCTGGCCGCGGCGCTCGGCTCGGACGTGCCATTCTTCCAGGCCGGTTGCGGGGCCGTGGTCACGGGCCGCGGCGAGAACGTCGAGCCGCTGCCTCCGATGACGGAACCGGCGGCGATCCTCCTGGTCACGCCTCGCCTGGCCGTCTCGACAGAGGCCGTTTTTCGGGCCTACGCCGGCGGAGCGCGGCCGGCCGGCGACGCCGCCTTGCGAATCTCGGAGGAGTTGGCCGCCGAGCTGCGCCGCTCTCCCGTTCCGTCCGTCCTGCTCGATCGTGCCGCCGACCTCGCGCTCGCCAACGACCTGGTCCCCGCCACGGCGGCAACCGCTCCGGGACTGCCCGGGTTCACCGCCGCGCTGACCAGCCTGCTGGAGCGGCCCGTTTGCCAGTCCGGTTCCGGGCCGAGCCTGTGGAGCGTCTACGCCACTCTCGACGAAGCCCGTCGGGCCATGAAGAAGGTTCGCCAGGCCGTAGCCGGCGGTTCGCTGCCGGCCGTTGGCGACGGCGAGCCGTTTATCGCCGCGACGCTCATTGCCGCTCGACCTCTGGCCTGGCGGCCCGCCGGCCCTCAGACAGATGCGTCTCCTCCCGAGCCGCCGGACCTGCCCCTCGCGGGACGGCCGCGTGCGGTCCACAATTGGCCCGACGCGGGGAAACGTGGGCCCCACGATCCCGGCCGGCCTCCCGGGTCCGGCGGAGCATGACCACGACCCGCCGCGACGACTGCCGCGGCGCGAGAAGGGAGAAATCGACGATGACCCGCAAGGAGGTCGCCACCGACGCCGCGCCAGGCGCGATCGGACCGTACAGCCAGGCCATCGACGTCGACGGCTTCGTCTTCTGCTCGGGCCAGCTCGGCGCCGACCCTGTGACGGGCCGGCTGCTCGAGGGCATCGAAGATCAGACCGAACGCGCGCTGCTCAACATGGAAGCGGTCCTCAAGGCCGCCGGCTTGACGATGGCCGACGTGGCCAAGACGACGATCTTCCTGACGGACCTCGCCAACTTCACGACGGTGAACGCGGTCTACTCGACCCATTTCGCCAAGCCCGCGCCGGCCCGAAGCACCGTCCAGGTCGCGGCTCTGCCGCGCGAACGCCCTGGTCGAGATCGAGGCGATCGCGAGGCGGTCCGAGCGGTGAACCCAGCCTTATCCGCGACCCCGGGAGACTCGCCACTCCGGGCGCGGTCCACCGTCACGCGGTCCGGCCAAATCAGCGGCCCATTCCTCGCAGGCCCGTTTCCGTGCTACCGTCCCTCGCATGAGCAACACGTCGGACGGTATCCTGCCCGTCATCCTCGCCGCGGGTCTGGGGACCCGCATGAAGTCCCGGAAACCCAAGGTCCTGCACGAGCTGTGCGGCCGGCCCATGCTCGCCTACGTCCTGGACGCGGCCCGGGAAGTCTCCGGTCGACGGCCGCTCGTGGTCTACTCGCCCGCGACGGAGAAGTCACCGGACGCGTTCGGCGGCGAAGCGGATTTCGCGCTCCAGGAGACGCCCCTCGGAACGGCGGACGCGGTCCGGGCCGCGCTGGCGGTGGCGCTCGCAGGATGTCGGCGAGATCCTGGTGCTGTCCGGCGACGTGCCGCTCGTCCAGTCGGATCTTCTCGCCGAACTCGTGGACCTGCGCCGGGCCCGCAACGCGGCGATGGCCATCGTCGCCGTGCACACGTTCGAGCCGGAAGGATTCGGCCGGGTCAGTCCGCAGCGACGACGGCGGCCAGGTGCTGCGCATCGTGGAGCAGAAGGACGCCACGCCCGAGGAGCTCGAGATCGAGGAGATCAACGCCGGCGTCTACGCCTTCGACGCCGCCTGGCTGCGGCAGCGGATCGGCGACGTCAAGGCTTCGCCGGTCATCGGCGAGTTCTACCTGCCCGCGCTCGTGGTCACTGGCCCGCGAGGATCGCCGGGCGGTCGTGTCGGTCGAAGTCGAGGACGACGGCACGCTGACGGGCATCAACGATCGTTCGCAGCTTGCCCAGGCGGAGCTGGACATCCGGCTCGTCGATCAACGAGCGCCACATGCTGGCCGGCGTGACCATGGTCGATCCGAGCCGCACCTACGTGGACTCCACGGTCGAGCTGGCGCCCGACGTCGTGCTCGAGCCCGGCGTCATCCTCCGCGGCCGGACGCGGATCGGCGAGGGCACGCGCGATCGGCGCCGGTCGCCAGATCATCGACACGGTCGTCGGCCGGGACTGCCTCATCTGGGCAAGCGTGCTCGAGTCGTCCGAGGTGGAGGACGAGGTCCAGATCGGGCCGTTCTCGCACCTCCGGCCCAAGTCCTCGATCGGCCGAAAGGCCAGGCTCGGCAACTTCGCGGAAGTCAAGGCCAGCCGCCTCGAGCCGGGCGTGCAGCAGCACCATTTCAGCTACATCGGCGACGCGGAGCTCGGCGAGCGGACGAACGTCGGCGCGGGCACGATCACCTGCAACTACGACGGCGTCCGAAAGCACAAGACCAAGATCGGCAAGGGCGTCTTCATCGGCTCGGACACGATGCTCGTCGCGCCGATGGAGCTCGGCGACGGCGCCCGAACCGGGGGCCGGAGCGGTGGTCACCAAGGACGTGCCCGCCGGAATGCTCGCGATCGGGCGTCCCGGCCCGGCTCCGCAAGCCGCGCGGGCTCCACGGCCCCGCCGAGGACGGACCGCACGACCAGCAGGGGCCGAGCCGACGCTCGATGAGCGACCTGATACTCCAGCTGCTGGTCGATCCTGGTCCTGGTTCTCGATCGAGGCCGTCTTCGTCGCGGCGGAGATCGCCCTCGTCACCATCCGCCGGACGCGGTCGAGCAGCTCATCGACGAGGGCCACCGTGGCGCGCGGACGCGTCCGGCGGTCATCGAGGATCCCACCGCTTCCTCGCCGTCGTCCAGATCGGCGTCACCTTCGTCGGCTTCCTGGCCTCGGCGTACGCCGCCGTCAACCTCGCCGACACGCCTCGCGCAGTGCTTCGACGGCATCCCGTGATCAAGCAGGTCGTCCGCCGGCGCTGGCCGTTGTGGTCGTCACGATCCTGCTCGCGGCTTTCACGATCGTCTTCGGCGAGCTGGTCCCCAAGTCGCTCGCGCTTGCCCATCCCGAGCGCACCGCCCTCACGCTCGCCGGGCCGGTCGATATGCTCGGCCGCATCCTCGCCCCGATCGTGAGCCTGCTGACCTGGACGACCCGCAAGATCGCCGGCGGCCTCGGCGGCGGACGATCGCGGGCCGCGCCCAGATCAGCACCGAGGAGCTGCGCCTCATCGTGGAGCGGGGAGGGGAGCAGGGCGTCCTCGAGGCCGAGGAAGAGCAGATGATCAGCGCGGTGATCGAGCTCGGCGACCGCAAGGTCCACGAGATCATGGTCCCGCGAACCGAGATGACCGCGATCCCCGTCACCGCCTCGATGGACGAAGTCATCGACACCTTCATCGCGCGAGGGCCACAGCCGGATCCCGATCTACCGCAAGACGGTGGACGAGGTCATCGGCGTCCTGTACGCCAAGGACCTGCTGCCGTTCCTCAAGGGCGCGGCCAGAAGCCGGACCTTCGCAAGCTGCTGCGAACGCCGCTCTACGTGCCCGAGTCGATGTCCGATCGACGACCTGCTTCACAAGATCCAGGGCCGCAAGGTCCACCTGGCCATCGTCCTCGACGAGTACGGCGGCACGGCGGGCATGGTCACGATCGAGGACCTGCTCGAAGAGATCGTCGGCGAGATCCAGGACGAGTACGACACCGAGGAGCCGATGACGGTGACGCTCTCCGAACGGAGGCTCGCGTCGACGGCCGGGCGTCGGTGGACGACCTGGGCGAGCTATTCGACGTCGACCTCGCGGACCTCGAGGACGCAGATGAGTACGACACGGTCGGCGGGCTGATCTATCACCGGATCGGCGGCGTGCCACGGCCGGGCGATCGCGTCGAGCTCGACGACCACGCCTGACACTGACGGTCGAAGTCACCGATGGCCGGCGGGTCGGCAAGGTGCTGGCGGTCCGGAAACGGCCGCGACGCCGGACGCAACGGCGAGCGGCTCGGGGCGCGTCGCGGTAGGCTCGGCCGCTCGGCGTCGCCGTCGCTGCGGGTCCGGTCGCAGTGGCGGATCAGGCCTTGATCACGCTGACGATGATGTCGCGCAGGGAGTCGAGCGCCTCGGCGTCCACGATTCCCGCGGCCGACAACTCGGCCAGCGCGCGATCCCGGTACCGCCGGGCCTGGTCGCGGGTGAACTCGCGGCTGCCGAGACGCTCGAGAAGAGCCACCGCCTCCGCCACCTCGGCGTCCGAAGGCTGATCCTTCTGCCAGATCGCGAGGAGCCGGGCGCGCTGGCTCGGCTCGGCGTGCTCGAAGCCGTGGATGAGTGGCAGCGTCTTCTTGTGGCGGGCCACGTCGGTCGGCTGCTTGCCCGTGATCGATTCCTCGCCCCAGATGCCAAGGAGATCATCGTTGAGCTGGAATGCCACGCCGAGCGCCCAGCCGAACGCCCGATACCGGCCGATCACATGCTCGTCGTCGGTGGCGAGCACCGCTCCGGCCTCGACCGACGCGGCGATCAGGGCCGCGGTCTTGCGGCCGATCATGTCGAAGTAGAGCTCGACCGAGACAGGCTCGGCCCGCTCGCTCGCCCAGATGTCGATGTACTGGCCTTCGCACAGGGCGAGGCAGGTGTCGTCGTGGAGGCGCATCAGGCGCAGGACCTTGGTGTCCGAGAAGCCCAGGTCCGTGCAGGCGGTGGAGCGCCTTGCGACTCAGGGTGAAGAGCATGTCGCCGGCGTTGATCGCCTGGGGGATGCCGTGGAGCGCCCAAAGGGTGGGCCGGTGGCGTCGCTCCCGGTCGCCGTCCTCGATGTCGTCGTGGACCAGGCTGAAGTTGTGGCCGAGCTCCACGGCCGCGGCCCCGGGCAGGGCCAGGCGGTAGTCGCCCGCGATCGAAGCGTAGGTCAGTAGCCCGAGGAGTGGCCTGATCCGCTTGCCCGATGAGCCGCTGCCGTCGAGGCCCAGGTGGTACCGGCACATGGCATACAAACCAGAGGTGGACACGTCACGGTCGGAAACCACGCGAAGGATCTCTTGCTCGGTGGCGGAGATCAATTCGGGCAGGGCAACGGAGGTTTCCACGGGCGGATCATAGCAAGCGGCTTTCAGAAACCGCTCGTGATGCGCCGCGCCCTGTCGTTCAGAACCATGCAGCGTGCCGTGTCGCGTCAGTTTCACGCGCCGTGGATGTACTGCGGGGCCGGCGCACCACCTAGGCGGGCTTGACGAAAGCGTCGCCGGGGAAGGCTGGATCGTCGTCATGAGGTCCGAGAGGCCCGGCATCGCGCATCTTGGCCGAGGCCTCGTCCACTTCGACGTCCGTCAGCTCCATCTTGGCCAGGTCTTCGTCGGGCGCGGCGGCGTAGTCCCTCCCGGCCTGGCGGCCCACGAAGTAGCGCTCCGTCATCGCTTCGAGGATCCGGCGCTTCTCGGCGACGTCGACGATCTGCCGGCCGCGGCCGTACGCCACCACGCTGCGGTAATTGGCGGAGTGGTCGGCCGCGGTCTTGGACGCGACCAGGTCCACGAGGGCAGTCACGGCCACGACCACGCTTCGTCCGTCGCGGAGCAGCCGCAAAGTGGCGTTGCCGGGCGACCCGTGCAGGTAGATGTGGCCGGCCTCGTAGTGGTACAGGAAGGGGATCAGCCGCGGCTCGCCGCCCTCGACCAGCGCCACGTGGGCGATCTGGCCCCGCAGCAGGAAGTCCTCGATCCTCTCCGGCACCGCCCTGTCGGCGTGGCGGCGGATCCGCGTCCGCTCGGTCCGTGGCGCGGGGACGTGGGGCGTGGGCGAGGCGGGTGTGGCGGCCTCCGGCCCGGGCGTGGCAGGCGTGGCGGGCGGGAGGGACGGGGCGGCGGACGATTGGTCGGTCATGTTCGGGAGCATATCAGCGGCCGGCATTTCGCCGAGACCGCCATCGAGCCCGATGCGGCCACTATCATCGGGCGATGGAATCCACCGTCCCTCGCCCAGCCCGAATCCTCGTTCTGTACCACTCCGCCACCGGAAACACGCGCCTCATGGCCGACCTCATAGCCGCCGGAGCGGAGGCCCTGCCGAACACGGAAGTGCGGCTTCGCGGCATCGACGAAGCCACCGAAGCGGACCTCCTCTGGTGCGACGGAATGGCCGTCGGCTCCCCGACGTGCTCGGGACGATCTCCTGGCAGATGACCAGGTTCCTCGACGAGTTGGTGCCCACGCTGTGGCCCAAGCTCGAGGGCAAGCTCGGCTGCGCGTTCTCGTCGTCGGGCGGACTCCAGGGCGGCGGCGAGCTGACCTGCCAGACGCTGCTCGTGACGCTCATGAACTACGGCATGCTGACATTTGGAGTGCCGGACTACGTGGCGCCGGGCCGGACGCTCCACTACGGGGCCGTATGCGCCGGCCGGCCTCGCGACGACGCGGATCGCGAAGCTTGCACGCGGCTGGGCCGCCGGCTCGCCGAATGGGTCCACACCCTGATCCTGGGCCGAGCGGACATGTCGCCGCGCGTGGCGACCTACGACCGCCGCATCTGACCACCGCGGTTCCGGCGCCCGGCTATCGGTCCCGGCGCGGGCGCAAGTGGTAGCGTGAACCGGTGCCAATTCCCCGCCTGTATGTGACCGACGCCATCGTCTTATCGCGCTTCGACTACGGCGAAGCGGACCGGATCATGACCCTCTTCACGCCGGAGCACGGCAAGCTCAAGGCCATCGCGAAGGGGGTCCGGCGGCCGACGAGCCGCCTCGGCGGGGCACTGGAGCCGCTGGCGGAGCTACGGGTCGCACTCGCGCGAGGCCGCACGTTCGACGTCGTGACCCAGGTGGAGGTTCAGCGGCCCTGGCTGCGCCTGCGCGATTCTCTGGAGAGCGCTGCCACGGCCTGGTATCTCGCCGAGCTTGCGGATCGCTCCATCGAGGAGCGGCATGAGGCCCAGGGCATCTACGCGCTTCTGAAGCGTTCCTACGAGCTCCTGGACGATGGTATGAACCCAGGCCGGGTGGCTCGGTGGTATGAGATGCATCTCGCGGACGAGCTCGGCGTCCGGCCGGAAGTAGACCGCTGCGTCGAATGCGATCGAATGCTGGAAGCGGACGAGCGTTTCCGCTGGGTCCCGCCGCTCGGCGGCGTGCTCTGCTATCGCTGCCCGGGTCCGCCCGAGGAGAGAACAGGCCTGTCCCTCGACGGGCTCAAGCTCCTCAAGGCGTACCAGCGAATGGACGTGGAGGCGCTGGCCGGGCTTCGTCTTCCGATCGAGATCGAAAGGGAGGTCGAGCAGGCGCTGCGCGACTTCCTGCGGATTTCCCTCGAACGGGACGCCCGCTCGCTGCCCTTCCTCGACGAGGTCCGACGGGGCCTACCGAACGAGGCGACCTGAGTCGGGCTGGACCCGGCCCGACGCCCTAGTGTCGCGACGTGCGGCGGGTTGTCCGCCTTGCCGACGATGCGGCGGGTCTGACCCTGGCCCGGGACTCGGCGAGCAGATCCTTCATCATCTCCAGCACCTGCTCGATCGGCATCGCCATGCCGCCGCCGATGGCAATCCAGCCGTCTCCGTTCAGGAGTCGCAGCCGTGCCCGCCTCGACAGGGAATGGCGCGCCGCGAACTCCTCCGGCTCCCGAACCTTGGCCCGCAGCGAGCTCGGCTCCGTCTCTCGGGGTTGCGTCTCGACAGCCAACGAGGCCACCTCGTCCCAGCCAATCGGCCCGGGAGCCGCCGGGAAATCGAAGCCCCGTTCCGCCACTACGAGCCGGACTGGCCGCGTCATCCGCATCGCGCCCACCCGCAGCTCGTTGAGCCCGTAGAGGAACAGGACCAGGCCACCGGCCCCGAACAGCACGCCCATCCCGTCGCCGTTGGTGGCGTCGCCGATGCCCATCGACACGCCGAGGAGCCCGATCGCCGCCGACGCGATAGCAAGGAGAAGGCCACGCCTCGTCTTTCGCTGGTCGTCGAGGAAGGCCATCGCCGGTCCCAACGCCGGGTGGTCGATCAGCTTCGTTGGCGGCGGGGCGGAGGCCGGCTCGGCAGCTGTCTCCGGAGCAGCCGGCTCATCTGACGCCGCCGGCTTCGGCCGATCCGGCCGATTCGGCAGAGGTGGGCAACTCCTCGAAGGGCCGGTCGACGTCCTCCCGCGGCGCGCCTTCGGCGGGATCGCCCTGGTCCGCCGGTGGGGTCGCCGGGGTCGGTGGGCTGCTCGGTTCCAGAGTGTGGGGATCCATTGGGTCCGATCGGCTCGTCGTTCGGTGGCTGACATGGGTGCTCGCGCCGCGGGTGGCCCGGAGCACGCCGCAATGATGCACGGCCCGGCGCCGTTCGGCTCAACCCGTGGCTCAAAGCCCGTCCGAGGTACCGGCGGCGCTGACTCCTAGTGCCGGCTCGAGCCCGATTCCGCGTCCGGCGCGGATCCTGCGCCACGGCGAGGCTTGATCCCGGTTTCGGGAACGCGCATGCCCCGTGCTTTGCGATCCAGCGCCAGCCGAACCTGCGAGGCGAGCTGGCTCGAGTTGTACGGCTTGCGCAGCAGCATCGCGGTGTTGGCATGGGAAGTGAACATCTCGCCCACGAGCTCGGGTGAGTAGCCCGAGCTGAACAGGACTGCCATCTCCGGGTGCCGGCTGCGGATCACTCCGGCGAGGACCGGTCCGCGCATCCCCGGCAGCATGACATCCGTCAGGAGCAGATCGATGGGCTCGGTTCGTTTGGCGGCCACGTCGCAGGCCGACGTTCCGTCGCCCGTCGTCAGGACGTTGTAGCCGAGCTTCCGAAGCCAGGCGGCCGTCGTAGCGGCGACAGAAGGGTCGTCCTCGACCAGCAGCACGGTCGCGGCCTGCGGATGGACGGTTTGAATGGACGGCTTATTCGAGCTCATCGCAGTCGCACCTCTCGGGGCGCTGAGGATAGCGCGATCGAAATGGGAATCGCGCTAGGTTTCCTTATCTATTCGGCCCTCCCTGCGGGTCGCCTCTTCGTCGATCTGCGAAAATGTCCGCCCGGGCAATCGGCACATGCCAGTGGTCGACCGCTCGCGCTCAGGAGAAGACCGTGACCGCCGCGAACCCGACCATTTCGGCCGACGATCCAGGACCGTCAGTCGCCAACCTGGAAACGATCGTCTCGCTCTCGAAGCGGCGCGGTTTCATCTTCCCGAGCTCGGAGATCTACGGCGGCATCAACGCCGTTTGGGACTACGGGCCACTCGGCGTGGAGCTCAAGAACAACGTCAAGCGGGCCTGGTGGCGGGCGATGGTCCAGGAGCGCGAGGACATCGTCGGCCTGGACGCCAGCATCATCATGGCGCCCCAGGTCTGGGTCACGTCCGGCCACGTCGCCAACTTCACGGATCCTCTCGTGGAGTGCCAGACCTGCCGCCGGCGCTACCGCCTCGACGAGCTGCCCGGCGCCGAAGACCTCACGAATACCGAATTGATGGACCCCGAGGTCGTCAATCGTCTCGGCCTCAAGTGCCCGGCCGATGGCGGTCCGCTGTCCGCGCCGCGCAGGTTCAACCTGATGTTCAAGACGTACATGGGTCCGGTGGAGGAAGAGGCCGCCCAGGTCTACCTCCGGCCCGAGACGGCGCAGGGCATCTACGTCAACTTCCGAAACGTGCGCGAAACGAGCCGCAAGAAGCTGCCCTTCGGCATCGCCCAGATCGGCAAGGCCTTCCGCAACGAGATCAGCCCCGGCAACTTCGTCTTCCGAATGCGCGAGTTCGAGCAGATGGAGATGCAGTACTTCGTCAAGCCGGAGACCGCGGCTGATGTGTTCAACGATTGGAAGCCGCGCCGCCTGGCCTGGTACGTGCGCTACGGCGTCAATCCGGCGCGCCTGCGCTTCCGCCAGCACCGTCCCGACGAACTGGCCCATTACGCCAAAGAGGCCTGGGATGTCGAGTACCGCTTCCCGTTCGGCTGGAAGGAGCTCGAAGGCATCCACAACCGCGGCGACTGGGACCTCGGCCGCCACCAGGAAGCCACGGGCGAGAGCCTGGAGTATTTCGACCCCGCCACGGAGGAGAAGTACGTTCCCTGGATCGTGGAGACGTCCGCCGGTGGCGACCGGGCCGCGTTTACGTTCCTGATCGACGCCTATCGCGAAGAGGAAGTCCGCGGCGAGAAGCGAGTGGTCCTGGGCTTCAACCCGGATCTGGCGCCGTACAAAGTCGCTGTCCTGCCGCTCCTCAAGAAGCGCGAGGAAATCGTGGCCAAGTGCCACGCCCTCCGCGACGAGCTGGCGAAGGACATGCTGGCGGTCTACGACGACACGGCCGCGATCGGCAAGCTGTACCGCCGCCAGGACGAGATCGGGACGCCCTGGTGCGTGACCATCGACGTGGACTCGCTCGAGGACGGGAAGGCTACGGTCCGGGACCGCGACTCGATGGAGCAGATCCGGGTAGACCTGAGCCAGGTCAAGCCGCTGATCATGGAGCGGCTGGCGAAGGCTCGGGAATAGCGCGGCGGCTCAGCCCGAGCCCACTGCCGCCTGACGGCTAGTGGCTGGCGGTTACCTCGGCGGCCGGCTCGGTCGTCGACTCGGGCTCGGGGTCGCGGAGCTCGCCCGACAGGTACGCGTGGATGTTCTGGGCCGCCTTCTTGCCATCGCCCATCGCCAGGATGACCGTGGCCGCGCCGCGGACGATGTCGCCCCCGGCGAATACTCCAGGCATGGAGCTCTGGAGGTTGGCGTCCACCTCGATGTAGCCCCATTTGTTGACCCGCAGATCTGGCGACGTCGAGGTGAGCAACGGGTTGGAGCGCGTGCCGATTGCCGCCACGACGATGTCGCACGGGAAGACGAACTCGGAGCCCGGGACTTCGACGGGGCGGCGGCGGCCGGAGGCATCGGGCTCGCCGAGCTCCATCCGCACGCACTTCAGGCCGCTGACCCAGCCCTTCTCGTCGGCGAGCACTTCGGTGGGGGCGGTCAGGAACTCGAACCGGATGCCTTCTTCTTCGGCATGGTGGACTTCCTCGCCGCGGGCGGGAAGCTCGGTGCGGGAGCGGCGATAGACGATGACCGCCTCTTCGGCGCCCAGACGCTTGGCCGTCCGGACGGAGTCCATCGCGACGTTGCCGCCGCCGACGACCGCCACGCGCTTGCCGCGCAGGATCGGCGTGTCCGAGTCGGGGTTGTAGGCGCCCATCAGGTTGACCCGGGTCAGGTATTCGTTGGCCGAGTAGACACCCTTGAGGTTCTCGCCCGGGACGCCCATGAAGACCGGCAGGCCGGCGCCCACGGCGACGAACACGGCGTCGAACTTCTCGCGAATCTCCGGCAGGGTGAACGTCTTGCCGATGATCGAGTTGGGCTCGATCTCCACGCCGTCGGAGACGAGCCGGTCCACTTCCTTCTGGACGATGTCCTTGGGAAGGCGGAACTCCGGGATGCCGTAGATCAGGACACCGCCGGCCGCGTGGAAGGCTTCGAAGATCGTGACCTTGTGGCCGCGCTTGGTGAGCTCGCCGGCGGCGGTGAGGCCGGCGGGCCCCGAGCCGACGATCGCGACGGTCTTGCCACTCGGCGGCAGGACGCGCGTCGGTGAAGACGTCACGGTGGTTGATGGCCCAGTCGGCGACGAACCGTTCGAGGTAGCCGATCGCGACGGGCTTGCCGGTCTTGCCGCGGAGGCAGACCTGCTCGCACTGGGTTTCCTGCGGGCATACCCGGCCGGTGACGCAGGGCAGGGCGTTGTCGCCGAGCAGCGAGTCGGCCGCGGCTTTGACGTCGCCTTCGCCGAGGAGGCGGATGAAGTTCGGGATGTTGACGCTGACCGGGCAGCCGTCGACGCAATAGGGCTTGGGGCACTGAAGGCAGCGGTCTGCCTCGATGATCGCCAGCTGTTCGGTGTAGCCGAGGTTCACCTCGGCGAAGTTGTGGGCCCGGGCCAGCGCGTCCTGCTCGACCATCGAGTGTCGGTCGATCTTCATCCGCTCCTTCTTGGGAAGCGGCTCGAGATGCGCGGCCAGGCGTTCGGCGAGGGTCGAGTTGTTCTCGTAGTCGGTCATCGGACCGCCTCCGGCTGAACGTGCCGGGCCTCACCCGCCGCATCGTTCGCGGCGGTGTGAGCCGTCGTCCAGCGTTCGAGCGCCGCCTGTTCGAATTCCCGGTAGGTGTTCAGCCGGTCGGCCATCTGGCGGAAGTCGACCGTGTGGCCGTCGAACTCGGGACCGTCGACACAGGCGTATTCGGTCTTGCCGGAGATCGAGACGCGGCAGCCGCCGCACATCCCGGTTCCGTCGATCATGATCGAGTTGAGCGACACGGTCGTCTTGACGCCGTACGGGCGGGTCAGCTCGGAGCAGGCCCGCATCATCGGAACGGGGCCGATGGCGAAGACCTCGTCGATGCCGCCGGCCTCGCACAGCTCCTTGAGCGCCTCGGTCACGAAACCCGGCCGGCCGTAGCTGCCGTCGTCCGTGCAGACGATCACTTCGCCAACGGCGCGCAGCTCCTGCTCGTAGATGACCCATTCCTTGGAGCGCCCGCCGATCACGCTGGTCACCGCGACGCCGTTGGCCGCGAGCGCCTGGGCGATGGGATAGGCGACCGCGGTGCCCACGCCGCCACCCACGCAGACGGCGTGGCCCGAGCTCAGAAGGTGAGTGGGATTGCCGAGCGGGCCGGCCACGTCCTGGATCGCGTCGCCGACGTTGAGCGACGTCAGCTCGTGGGTGCTCTTGCCGATCGCCTGGATCACCAGGCTGATCGTGCCCGCGGCCTTGTCCACGTCCGCGACGGTGAGCGGGATGCGCTCCGAGCCTGGGCCCCGGCGGACGATGACGAACTGGCCCGGGCGCCGAATCTCGGCGATCCGAGGGGCTTCGACGACGAGGCGAGTGACGTTCGGCGACAGCTGCGCCTTGCTCACGATGGGATGCATATCGCTCCGAATGGCTCCGACTGTGCTCCGACCCTGCGGCCGGCGGCGGCAATTGGTAGTAAGTCGGTCATTGTTTCCTGCATGGTCGCCCATGAGACGCTCGGTCGACACCGACCACTCTGCCTCATCCTCGGGGCCGAAGGTCACAACGTCCTGCCCCGTCGGGTGGGTCCGTGGGCCGTGGCTCCCGTGCGGCGCCGACCAATTGCTTTTGCACCGGGCGCAAGCAACATGCGCGGTTTGCCGCCACTGCAAAGAATGACCGCCGGAAGCGGCCGCTTCTTGCCGCTGACGCAAATGGAGGACGCTCCCATCCGAACCTTGCAGGTAATGCAAGAGGATGGCGCGCGGGCCGGTCGTTATGTGCATCCGGAGCAAATGGCCGCGGAGGCAAAGACGGGAACGCAAAGTCGGCGAGAGGCGCGCCGCCCGCGCCGCCCGTGCGGCTCAGCACTCAGGGGCGCTCGAGTCAATTCGCGAAGCGATACAGGTACTCGCGCTGCTCGTTGTTGTCGGGGACGGGATAGCCGCGAGCTTTGGCCACGCGCCGCCAGGCATCCTCCGGTTCTTCGCCCTCCCGGACCAGGACCGCGGCGACGGTAAGCGGCGAGCGACCCACACCAGCGCGGCAGTGGACGGCGATTCGGCGGCCGGCCGCGTGCTCGGCCCGAAGGTTGTCCACCGTCTGGGCGAACACCACGTCGTCGGCGGGCGTGCCCCCGTCGTTCATGCGAAATCGGAGGAAGGTCAGCCCCGCGGCCTCGGCCAGCGGCCCCTCCTCGAGCAGGCCCAGCTCGCGCTCTTCCGATGGCTGGAGGCAGGAGACCAGGATGTCGACGCCGAGGCGCCGGGCGCCCCGCAGGTCGTCCTTTAGCAGTGAGCCGCCTTCCGGGCGCGTCGACACGGCAATACCGTCGTCGACCCAATGGAGATCCACCGCCCGATTCTGCTACGGCCGCGCTCGCCGGACCTTAGCTTGCGGACGCCTTCGCGACAGCCGGTTCAGGCGCCGGGCCGTGCCACTCCTCGTGGCCGGGCCGATGGCCGTCGACCGCGTCGGCGGGCGTATGCGGCTTGCGTGGCTCGCTGCTCATCGTGAGCGACTTCTTGGCGCAGACCTCGACGCAGACGTTGCAGGCGATGCAGCGCAGATGCTCGATGGCCCAGACGCGTTCCTCGCGGTTGACCGTGATGGCGGCGGCCGGGCAGCGGCGCATGCAGAGCATGCAGTAGTTGCAGGTGGCCACGTCGAATTCGATCTTGCCGCGGGCGCCGTCGAAGCGGGGCCGCACTTCCGCCGGGTAGCGGCGAGTGGCCGGCCGCGAAATCAGGTTGCGGAGCGCCCGGGGGACCATGGGCAGGTTCAGGGGGTTGGCCATCTCAGCGCTCCGTGCAGCTGATGCAGGGGTCGATGGTCAGGATGATGTTGGGCACGTCCGCGAGGTCGCAGCCCTTGACCAGCTGGATCATCGCCGGAATGTTGGCGAAGGTAGGCGTCCGGGCGCGGAACCGCTCGAGATACTTGGTCCCGTTCGCCTTGACGTAATACAGGACCTCGCCGCGAGGCTGCTCCAGGCGGGTGAAGGACTCTCCGACCGGGTTGCCGCGAGGCTTGTTGTCGAGCGGCAGGCCTTCGCCCTTTGGCATCTTCTCGATCGCCTGGCGGACGATGTCGATCGATTGCGGGATCTCGCGCATCCGGACGACCGCGCGGGCGAGGCAATCGCCGGCAGTTTCGACGACCGGCTCGAACTCGATCTGGTCGTAACCGTTCTTGCCGTAGAGCCGCGTGTCCGTCCGAATTCCCGACGCGCGGGCCATCGGGCCGACCGCGGCGGTCTCGTACGCGTCTTCCTTCGAGAGGACGCCGACGCCGCCGAGGCGGTGGGCGATCGAGGGATCGGAGGCGAACACGTGGGCCGTCTGCTCGAAGTCTTTGGCGAGGTCCTGGAGCCTGACCAGGATCGCCGCAAGCTCGGTGTCGGAGACGTCGCGCTTGACTCCACCGATGCGGTTGACCGAATGGATGATCCGGCCGCCGGTGGTCTTCTCGAAGATGTCGAGCACTTCCTCGCGCATCCGCCAGCAGTGCATGTACAGGTTCTCGAAGCCGAAGGCGTCCGCGCCCAGGCCGAGCCAGAGCAAGTGGCTCTGAACGCGCGAGATCTCCGCCCAGATCAGCCGCAGCCAGCGGGCTCGCTCGGGCACCTCGACGTTCATGATCGACTCGAGGGAGACGCAGTAGCCCATGCCGTGCATGAAGCTGCAGATGCCGCAGATGCGCTCCACGACGAAGCCCATCTCGGTGTACTCCACCCGCTCGACCATCATTTCCAGGCCGCGGTGGATGTAGCCGATGGTCGGGATGGCGTCGACGACCTTCTCGTCTTCGAGGATGAGGTCGAGGACGAGCGGCTCCGGCAGCACCGGATGCTGGGGCCCGAACGGGATTACGGTCTTCTTCATTCGGCGGCTCCCGGCTTGGCGGCGGGGGCGGCAGCGACAGCGGCGGGCGTGGCCACAGGAGCGACGACGGCAGGGGCCGCGAGAACGGCCGGTTTCGGGGCCCCATGCGCCGGCGCTCCGGCAACCGGGATGGTCGCGCTGACGATGCCGGCCGCGGCGTTGGCCTCGAGGCGGGCCCGGACCGCCGACGGGGAGAACGGGACCTTCTGCGAGGTCTTGTACAGCTGGCCTTGCAGGTCCACGTTGATGCCGACCACGTTCAGGCCGAAGAGCTCGCGCATCTCGTTTTCGTAGAGGAACGCGGCGCTGAACGACGGCGAAATGCTCGGGATCTCGTCGCCGGGCATGATCCGCTCGCTCAGGTGCTCGAACTCGGCTTCACGGGCGAAGGCCCAGGTGACGTCGATCGCGCCCTGTTCGGCCTCGTCGGAGGTCAGGACGCTCGCGGCGTTGATGAGGGCCAGGCGCCAGCCGCCCTTGTGGTACTCCTCGACGCGGGCGAGGAACGGTTCGCGGTCCATCAAGCGGTCTTCTTCCGTTTCTCTTCGAGCGCGGCGATCCCCTGGACCACGCCGTCGATGATGCTTTCGGGTCGAGCGGCGCAGCCGGGGACGTAGACGTCCACGGGCACTACCTTGTCCACGCCGCCCTGGATGTTGTAGGCCCGGGCGAAGATGCCGCCCGAGCAAGCGCAAGCGCCGACCGCGACGACGACCTTTGGATCGGGCATCTGGCGGTAGAGGTTCTGGACGATCTCGATGTTCCGCTCGTTCACGGAACCCGTGATCAGCAGGATGTCGGCGTGCTTGGGGTTGCCGGTGTTGACGATGCCGAAGCGCTCGACGTCATATAGAGGCGTCAGGCAGGCCAGGACCTCGATGTCGCAGCCGTTGCAGCTCGAGCCGTCGTAGTGGAGGATCCAGGGGGACTTGGAGAAGAACGACATCGTCTACCTCCCCACCAGGAACAGGATCAGCACGTTTCCTCCGGCGAACAGCAGCGTGGCGACCCAGGTGGAGCGCAGCACCAGCTGCCACTTGGCTCGCGAGGTGGAGTTGTCCACCAGGACCTCGGCGGCGTAGGCGAACAGGAAGGCGCCGATGCCGAGGGGGATGCTCCAGTTGAAGAGCAGGACCGCGAAGGCGCACAGCAGCGCGGATTCGTACCAGTGGGCCAGCTCCACGTAGGCGAGCAACCGGCCGGACATGTCCGAGGTAAGGCCTCGAACCAGCTCCTGGTGGGGGTGGTGCGAGGTGGAGATGTCGAATGGCGATTTGCGCAGCTTGATCGTCGCGACCATGAGGAAGGCGATCAGGATGCCCGGCACCTGGAGCGCGACGAATTGGTTCGAGGCCAGCACGCCTTGATACGAGCTTGCGCCCGTCACCTTGGCGATGGCCACCATCATCAGGATGAAGAACGGCTCGGTGGCAAGGAGAACGATCAGTTCGCGCTCGGCGCCCGCGAAGCTGTAGGGGCTGTTGACCGAGCCCGCCGCGAGCACCAGGAAGAGCGCCGCGAGGGCGAAGACGAAGGCCACGAAGATGATGTCCGTGCCGCCGATGAGCAGCCCGCCGGCCGCGGCCATGAACCCTATGTGCCCCAGGAGCAAGGGCTCCGCCACGGGGTTGACCTGCTTGGCCTGCTTCTGGAGCAGCTTGCCGAAGTCGTAGAAGGGCTGGAGGATCGGCGGGCCGTAGCGGCTCTGCATTCGGGCGGTGACGCGCCGGTCCACGCCGACGAGCAGGCCGCCGAAGACCGGTGCGAGGAGGACGAAGAGGATCGCCCATACCGTGGGGGACATCAGCGGACCACCGTCATTCCATATCCGACCATGGCCACCAGGAGGGCGGCAGCCGTGAGCGTGCCGGTCCGGAACACCAGCGGTCCGTTCACCACGCCGTCGAGGTAGTAGTTGCGCAACGTGACGGCGCGAGTGGCGCCCAGCGCCGCGCCCATCACGTGGCCGGCGCTGGCCGAGCGACCGGCGGCGTAGAAGTCGGCTTCGTCATAGTGGCCCTGCCGGCGGGCCCAGAGCGCGAGCGCGGGCAGGAACAGGACCGCCACGATCATCGTGACCAGCATCGCCGGCTCGACGTGGAGGAACCCGGCCGTGGTGGCCGTCGGGAAGACGGATCGGGCGTAGGGGGCAACCACGTGGTCCGAGATGAGCCCGAGAGAGGCGGTCACGACGATCACGGCGATAGCCAGAGCCCCCTCCGTGAACCATTCGTATCGGGAGACCCGTTTCTCGATGGAGAGCTCGTAGTCGCTGACGCTCTTCATCGACAGAACCTTGATCAGCAGCTTTCCCCAGTAGAAGATCGTGAGCGAGCTGCCGAAGGCCATGATCACGAGCAGGACCGCGCCGAGGGCGCCGGGGACTTCGAGGAAGGCCCGGATGGCGGTCCACTTGGCGATGACGACGCCGAACGGGGCGATGAACATGCCCGCGATGCCGGTCAGCGCCAGGGCGCTCACGATCGGCAGCCGGCTCAGGAGCGTGTCGAAGTTCTCCATGTCCTTGGTGTAGAGGCGGTTCTCGATCGTTCCGGCGATGAGGAACAGCAGCCCCTTGGCCAGGGCGTGGAAGATGATGATCATCACGCCGACCCAGATCAGCTCCGGGGTCCCGATGCCGGCGCAGCCGCCGATGAGACCCAGGCTGCCGATCGTGGAGTAGGCGAGGACCTTCTTGGTGTTCTGCTCGGTCACGGCCACAAGTGAGGCGAAGAGGAACGTCAGCAGGCCGACCAGGGCAACCATGTTGCCGACCGTGCTGCCGGTCATCGCCGGGGCGAGACGGAGCAGGAGGAAGACGCCGGCCTTGACCATCGTGCTCGAGTGGAGCAACGCCGAGGTGGGGGACGGGGCGTACATCGCGCCGAGCAGCCATGAGCTGAACGGCATCTGAGCGCTCTTGGTGATCCCAGCGAGCGAGAGGAGCGCGACGGCAAGCAGGATCGCGCCCGAAGCGGGTCCCGCAGTGAGCGTCGAGAGTTCAAGGTTCGGCGCGGATTGCCCGGCCAGGATCGCGATCGCGACCGCGAACGCCAGGCCGCCCAGGAGGTTCATGTTGAGGGCGTTGAACGCGTAACCGATGGTTTCGTCCGTCCGCGTATACCCGATCAGGACGAACGAGCAGAGCGTGGTGACTTCCCAGAAGACCAGGAGCATCGGCAGGTCGTTCGAGACGACGAGGCCGAACATGCCCGCGAGGAAGACGAACAGGACCGAGAAGAAGACCGTCCGGCGGCCCCGGATCATGGGGCTCGAGCGATGGTAGTCGCGCATGTAGCCGACGGCGTTGAGGCAGATCAAGGAGCCCACGAGGCCGATGATCAAGACCATGACCATCGATAGGCGGTCGAACCAGAACAGGCGGCTCGGGTCCACCTCGGGCAGGCGGCCCGTCAGGTCCAGCCAGCCGGACACGGCGAGCTGCGTGAGAGCCAGCACCGGAGCGAGGATCCGCCGGCTCCTGATCGAGACCAGGACGACGAACACGACCATCACGGCTTCCGCGACGAGGAGCCAGTGGCCGGGCACCAGGTCACCGGGGAGCCCGAAGAACATGGCGTTGCCGTTGCCAAAGGTGACGACGGTTGCGACGGCGGCCACGCCGACCACGACGCAGCCGGCGATGACGATCAGGTTGCGGATCGCCGCCCGCGGCACGAACAGCAGCATCGCGCCAAGGGCGAGGGGGAAGGCGATCAGAAATGCGACAAGCGAGCTCATAGGTCAGTGCTTACCCGGCAGGACATGGTCGACTTCGTAGACGAGCACGTCCGTGGAGACGGGCTTCTCCATGAAGCGGGAAACCGGCAGCCAGCCGTCGCGATCCTGAGCGCGCCGCTCCGCGGCGCTGAGATGCTCGTCGGCACGCGTCAGCATGATCAGTGGCAGAGTGGGGAAGTCCCGGGCCAGCGCTCGGGCGAGGTCGAAGCCGGCATAGGCTCCGTCCAGCATCGCCTCGAGGACGACCGCGTCGGGAGTCGCGCTCACGACCGCAGCTGTCGCTTCGACGGTTGAGGTGGCTGTGGTGACGGTGTGACCGTTCGCCTCAAGGGCGGCTGCGTTGGCGGCGGCGACTTGTGGATCGTCGTCGACGAGGAGTATGTGTGCCATGCCCTCCACTCTTCGGACCTCGCGCCGCTCCGAGGTGGGGACGGCGCAAAGGTCCACGTGCGCGGTCATGCGCTTATGGCTTTGCGGATCCAACGTTACCCATCCGAGCGCCTCAGGCCGTCCGCGGTTCGGCCCGACTAGTCAGTCTATTTGGCCCCTCAGCTTCGTGACCGATCAACTTCCGGCGTTCATTGGCTTGCTTTCCATGGCGATTTGGACATGGCGCCTGACAGAAATAGGCTAGGATGCCCGAGATGCATGAGTTTTCCATCGCCGAGGCACTTGCCACGCAGGTCCTTCGCCACGCGCCCCCGGGCGCTCGAGTCCGCGAGGTCGAGATCCGCGTCGGCGTCCTGCGAGGCCTCGAGCCCGAGGCGATGGCGATGAGCTGGGAAGCGGTCACGATTGACACGCCCATCGCCGGGTCCGTTCTGGTGATGGACATCCAACCCTGGACCGTGACCTGCCCCGCCTGCGGCCGGACGTGGACCAGCGACGCGCCGTTCAACGTTTGTGCCTGCGGCAACGAGAATCCCGTACCTGCCGGCGGTGACGATCTGGACCTGATTTCGATGACGATCGAGGAAGAAGACGACGAGGGCGGCTGATGGCCCATTCAAGAACGGTTCGCCTTCCGATTGCGGAGCGCGTTCTCGAGATCAACGACGACATCGCGACCCAGAACCGGGCCCGCTTCACGGACCGGGGCATCTTCGCCGTAGACATCATCGGCGCGCCCGGATGCGGCAAGACCGCCCTCCTCGAGGCAACGCTCAAGGCTCTCGCCGGCCGCCGCAAGGCCGCGGTCCTGGTCGGCGATCTGGCCACTCGCCGTGACGGCGATCGGCTGGCCCGCTGGTGCGACCAGGTGGTCCAGATCTCGACAGGCCAGGGCTGTCACCTGGAAGCGGGTCAGATTCGCGACGCGCTCGCCACCCTTGATCTCGCCGCCATAGACATCCTCTTCATCGAGAACGTCGGCAATCTCATCTGTCCCGTGGGCTTCGATCTCGGCCAGGCCGCGAAGGTTGGCATCTTCTCCACCACCGAGGGCGACGACAAGCCGGGCAAGCATCCGTATCTCGTGAACGAGGCGGACCTGCTGCTCCTCAACAAGATCGACCTGCTGCCGTATGTCCCGTTCGAACGAGCCAACTTCGAAGCGGATGTGCGTCTGCTCAATCCAACGGTGCCGATTTTCGGCACGTCGGCCACGACGGGCGAGGGTCTGGACGCCTGGCTGGCCTGGCTGGAACGCGGCGCGGTCTGAAGCCGCCCCCTCCCGACGCCAACTCTCGACGCCGCCGGTGGGTGGAACGGCTGGCTGGATAGCACGAACGGGTAATCCCGGCCGCGGCCTCCCCGGATCAGGCTAGCGATGCCCTGGCCGGCCAGCCGCTCCCCGCTCCGGTCACCAGTAAATCGCTGCCGTTCTGGGAGGTCCGGAGTGAAGCGTTCCGCGTTGGCGGCTGCCGTGTCGGCCGCCGTTCTGTTTGCCACCCTGCCGGGCGTGGCCCTGGCCAGTCCGGCGTTCGTCCCGGGCGTCTTGGACCAGGGGGTTGCCGGGACTCCCGTGCCCGGAGGGATGGGTTTCTACTGGTCGAACTCCGCGGGGTTGACGCAGACGATCACGCCGGGTCACTCCGGCATCCTCACCCACGTGAAGATGGATTGCGTGGCAGACGGCGGCAGCATGCCCGTGATCCTGCGCGTTGGCGCGTCTTCGGCCACCGGCCTGTGCTCCGACGGCAACTGGTACTCCGACTTCATCTTCAGCGCGCCCATGCCCGCCGTGGTCGCGGGCACTCCCTTTACCATGTCGATCGACACCGGAGGGTATGGGATCGGCTTCGGGTACTCCATCCTCCCGTACGCGGGTGGCGGAGCGGCCGACGGAGGCGCGGCAATCGAGGTCGGCGAGCCCGCGGTGCCGCTGACGAGCTTCGCCTTCATGTCCTTTGTCCTCGAGTCCCCGACGACGACCTATACGTGGAATCCCACTTCCGTCCGGCCCGGCATTTCCACGCCGGCTGCCTTGACCGCGGTGACGGTCTTTCCCGTCGCTTACGAGGAACCGAATGCGATCCCCGCAGCCGGGCCCAACGCCGAGGACTATCCGATGGCCCACTCGGTGACCCTGGCCAGCCTGCCGGCGTGGTTCACGCCGACCGGGATCGAGTGCTCGGCCGAGGTCACGAACTGCGCGCTCGCCAACCTCTCCGCAGGTTTGGCTGCCACAGGCACGGGCGCGGCACTGACGGTGAGGGTGACCGTGAGCGGCACCGCCACGCCGCCGGCGAGCGCAGCCGGTTCCTCAGGCCAGGCCGCGGGCAACGGCTGCGACTCGTGGACACTCGGTGACTCGACGATCACGAGCTGCGGGCATGCCCAGGCGAGTCTCGCGGTGGCCGCCGCGGAGGCCACGGCTACCCCGACCGCTACCCCGACCGCCACCCCGACCGCCACCCCGATCGCCACGCCGATCGCCACGCCGCTCCCGACCCTCCCGACAAGCACGACGGGAGGCAAGAGCGACACCTCGGACGGCTCCGCCTTGCCGGTGCTCGCCGTCCTGTTCGGGCTGGCCCTGGCCGTGCTGGTCGCCCGACGTCGCGAGACGCTGCCCGGCCGCAAGTAGCCTCGGTCGCGGAGACCCCGGCGGGTCCCGCCATTTCGGGCCGAACGGACGCCCGATCCGATTACGCACATACCGCTTTCGCGGGCCCCTCGGCCGCCGGTGGCGGCTCGCGACGCTAGTACAATCTGCCCGACATCAGTGACGACCCCGTCGCTCGGGCGCGTACGGCTGCCTGCGGCGCGACAAGTCCCCATCCAAGGAGATGACGACCCTCATGGCCGAATCTGGCACCAAGACCCACAAGGCCGCCAAGCGCTACATCTACGCTTGGGGCGGCGGCAAGGCCGAAGGCAACGGCACCATGAAGGACCTGCTCGGCGGGAAGGGTGCCGGGCTTGCCGAAATGACCAACGCCGGTCTGCCCACGCCTCCCGGCTTCACCATCACCACCGAAGCCTGCAACGACTACTTCGCCGCGGACAAGCAGCTCCCGGCCGGCCTCTGGGACGACGTCCTCGCGGCGGTCAAGGACGTCGAAGCGGTCTCCGGCAAGGGCTTCGGCGATCCGAAGAACCCGCTTCTCGTCTCGGTCCGCTCCGGCGCCAAGTTCTCGATGCCGGGCATGATGGACACCGTCCTCAACCTCGGCCTCAACGACGAGACCCTCCACGGCCTCATCGCCCTCTCGGGCAACGAGCGCTTCGGCTGGGACGCCTATCGCCGCTTCATCAGCATGTTCGGCCGGATCGTCATGGGCGCCTCCGCCGAGGACTTCGACAAGCCGCTCGACGCCGCCAAGGAAAAGCACGGCAAGGACGCCAAGGACACCGACCTCACCGTCGACGACCTCAAGGCCCTCGTCGCCGAGTACAAGAAGATCGTCCCGGCGGTCACCGGCCAGGAGTTCCCGACCGATCCGTACCAGCAGCTCGACCTCGCGATCAAGGCCGTCTTCGGCTCCTGGTTCGGCAAGCGCGCCTACGACTACCGCAACAGCCAGAAGATCGCCCACGACCTCGGCACCGCCGTCAACATCGTGACGATGGTCTTCGGCAACATGGGCAACGACTCCGGCACCGGCGTCGCCTTCACCCGCAACACGTTCGACGGCACCAACGAGCTGTACGGCGAGTACCTCGTGAATGCCCAGGGCGAGGACGTCGTCGCCGGCATCCGAACGCCGCAGGACATCAGCCAGCTCAAGACCGAGATGCCGGCCTCGTACGACGAGTTCCTCAAGATCGGCCGCCAGCTCGAGAAGCACTACAAGGACGTCCAGGACCTCGAGTTCACGATCGAGCGCGGCAAGCTCTACATGCTCCAGACGCGCATCGCCAAGCGGACCGCCGACGCGGCCGTGAAGATCGCCGTCCAGATGGTCGATGAAGGCCTCATCACCGAGGCCGAGGCCGTCCAGCGCGTCGAGCCCGCCCAGGTCGACCAGCTGCTCCGCGCCGGCTTCGAGCAGAAGGTCGCGCAAGGCCGCAAAGGCGATCGCCAAGGGCCTCAACGCTTCCCCGGGCGCCGCGGTCGGCAAGGCCGTCTTCGACGCCGACACAGCGGTCGAGTGGGTCGAGAAGGGCGAGAAGGTCGTTCTTGTCCGTGTCGAGACCTCGCCCGACGACTTCCACGGCATGGCCATCGCCCAGGGCATCCTCACCGCTCGCGGCGGCGCGACCTCGCACGCCGCGGTCGTCGCCCGCCAGATCGGCAAGCCCTGCGTTTCCGGCATGACCGATCTGCTCGTCGACTACAGCACCAAGAGCGCCACTGCCAATGGCGTCACCTTCAAGCAGGGCGACGCAATCAGCGTCGACGGATCGACCGGCGAAGTCTTCGTCGGCGCCCTCCCGGTCGTGCCCAGCAACTTCGACGACCAGCCCGAACTCCAGACGATCCTCGGCTGGGCCGACAAGATCCGCCGCCTGGAGATCTGGACCAACGCCGACAAGCCCGAAGAAGCCGCTCAGGCGCGCTCCTACGGCGCCCAGGGCATCGGCCTCTGCCGCACCGAGCACATGTTCCGCGAAGGCGATCGCCTCGAGATCGTGCGCGGCGGCCATCCTCGTGGCCAACGTCGCCACCCGCGCCAAGGCCAAGCTCGCCGCCAAGGTCGAAGCCCGACCGCCGACGAGAAGGCCGCCGTCGCGCGTTCGACGCCGCCATGGCCAAGCTCGAGAAGCTCCAGCAGGGCGACTTCGAGGGCATCCTCGCCGCGATGAGCGGCCTGCCGGTCACCATCCGCCTCATCGACCCGCCGCTCCACGAGTTCCTCCCGAACCTCGAGGATCAGCTCGTCAAGGTCACGCAAGGCCGGCGACAAGGCCACGCAGGAAGACAAGGATCTGCTCGCGACGATCAAGTCGATGCACGAGCAGAACCCGATGCTCGGTCTGCGCGGCTGCCGCCTCGGCCTGATGATCCCGGACTTCGTCAAGATCCAGACGCGCGCGATCGTCCTCGCGGCCATCGCCGTGAAGGCCGCGGGCAAGGATCCGCACGCCAAGATCATGATCCCGCTCGTCGGGCACGTGAACGAGCTCAAGGAGACCCAGAAGCTCCTCGAGGCCGAGGCCAAGGCCGTCATCGAGAAGGCCGGCGTCGGCGCCGACTACGCGTTCGGCACGATGATCGAGATCCCGCGGGCCTGCTGGGTCGCGGACGAGATCGCCGGGCCCGGCCTGGCCGAGTTCTTCAGCTTCGGCACCAACGACCTCACCCAGATGACGTTCGGCTACAGCCGCGACGACGCCGAGGGTGGCTTCCTCCTCAAGTACGTCGAGGACAAGATCCTCCCGTACAACCCGTTCCAGACCCTCGACGTGGTCATCGTCGAAGAGATGCGGATGGCCGTGAACAAGGGCCGGAGCGTTCGCCCGGACCTCAGCGTCGGCATCTGCGGCGAGCACGGCGGCGATCCGCAGTCCATCGCGTACTGCAACGAGATCGGCCTCGACTACGTCTCCTGCTCGCCCTTCCGGGTTCCGGTGGCGCGGCTGGCGGCGGCCCAGGCCGTCCTCAACACCCAGCACGACAAGTAGTCAATTCCGCGGCGAGCCGCGGAATTGACAGGCGAACCGTCGGTTCGCCCCGTGTCCTCGCAGACACTCGAACGCCCGGCGGATTTCCGCCGGGCGTTTTCGATTCTCGGCTCGAGGCCGGTCCCTCATGGTTACCTGAGCGGCCAGACGATCTCCGTCCGCAGGTCCGCCGGATCGGCGACGGTCTGCGGGTCGCTGAGATAGACCTCCCGAGGCGGCCCCGCCATCTCGTGGCTATGTTCCTGGACCCACTCGCCCAGAGCTCGATACGCGCCCCCGACTTCCTCGTATGGCCCGCAATGAAGCACGGAGGCGACAAGGCCCCCTTCGATCGTCGCGGCGACGACTCGCCCCGTCGGCTGGATGGGCCTGGAAACTGGCATGCCGATTTCCATGTCCAGATCCGCTTCGGTCGAATCGGCGCTGTGGTAGATCACATAGGGTGCGCCGGCGAAGGGGCCGCCTTGAGCGGCCACGGTCTCGGCCACTTCCCGGATGGCATTGGGGATGAACGCACCCAGGTCTCCCCACAGGGCACGGCCGCGGATCGATGCCGCCAACTGCGGCTCGGCTTCGTGAAGGTGGATCTCGTACTCCATTCCAGGCTCCTTTCGCATCCGCATCAGTAATTCGAGGAGCGCGAGCCCACGCCGCTGCCGGTCCGCCTGTTCGGTCAACCGGACTCGGTGGCCTTCCAGGATCCGGATCTCAGTCTCTCGGTCTCCCTCGAGGATCGTCCGGATCTCGGCCAGGGGCATCTCGAGGAACCGGAGCGTTCGGATCCTGTCGGCGGTGATCGCCTGGGCCATCGAGTAGTAGCGATAGCCGGTCTCCCGATCCACGGCCTCGGGTCGAAGCAGGCCCGATTCGTCGTAGAACCGGAGAGTGGGTATCGACATCCGGCAGATCTGGGAGAACCGGCCTATCGGCATCAGGTTGCGCATCGACTCCCCTTTGGCCCGGGTCAGTTGGACCCGGATACCTGAACGCGACCCAGCCTGGACCCTCAAGTGACTCGAGAGTCAAGTCCCTTGCGGCAGTTTCGATCGTAGCCGGCGGGAGAGGCCCCCGCATCGGCACGAATCCGCGCGGGCGCGTCGCCATCCCGATGTCTCCGAGTTTCACTCCCCGTGAGTGCTATCGACAGAGTCAGGCCCCGGGTGGGTCCCGGAGGAGTGAGAACGGGAGGGGAATCCGACGGAATTGCCATAGGGCGGGAAGATCGGTCGCATGGTGGCCTTGTCGGGCTCCTCAGAGGGTCACGTTCGGGTTGGCAGTGGCCCGCAGGAGTACAGGGCCTCGCGTAACTCTCGCCTGATGGGAAACTCGGAAGATCGGGTCAGGCCGGCTCGGCGCCGGCTGCGGGCTGGCCCGGCGCCGGCTGCGGGCTGGCCCGGCGCTTGCCCCGGGCTGGCCCGGCGCTTGCCCCGGGCTGGCTCCGGCCTGGCCCTGGCAGCGGTTACTCGGCAGAGGCCGGCGCTGGACGGGGGGACGGCGAGCCGGCGGCCCAGTAGTTCTCGTGAACGATGTCCGCGGGGTTCAGCCCCAGCCCGAGCAGTGCCTCGCGCGAAGCCTCGACCATGTCGGGGTTGCCGCAAAGGTAGGCGACCGTGGAGTCCGGGGTCAGACCGAGCTCGTCCCAAAGGCCGGCGAGAACCCGTTCCACGCGGCCGACGAGACCGGACCAGCCCGCATTCTCGGGGGCGCGGGGCCGGGAGACGGTTGGCGCGTAGATGAAGTCGGGCCGCTCGGCCGCCAGTCCTTCGAGCCGCGCCCGGTAGGCCAGCTCCGCCCGATACGAGACTCCGTGCGCAACCACGACCCGTCTTCCCGCGAGCTCGGGCAGCATCGAGATGAACGGCGCGAGGCCGGTCCCGGCGGACACGAGCAGATGCGTTCGTTCGTCGCCGGGCTCGAGCGTGAAGAGACCCTTCGGCGGCCCGATCCAGATCCGTTGGCCGACGCTGAGCTCCAGAGACTCGGCGTGAAGGCGCCCGTGCGAACGCGTCGGACCAGGAACTCCAGGCTGTCCGCGGCACCGCGGCCCGAGGCGGTGGAGTAGGGGCGAAGGATCGGGCCGGACTCGACGTTCAGTCCCAACGAGAAGTATTGGCCTGGCCGGAACGCCGGTACGGGACCATCCGGCCGAACCACCAGCCGTGCGATGTCGGGCGTGATGCCCTCGCGCTCGGCCAGCGTGGCATTCGGTACGAGCGGGGGTTTCGGTCTGACTGGCAGGGACGGCAAGAGTCCGTCGAGGAGAGGCTTCGAAGCGACGGAGCGCTCGGCGGCCGGGAACTGTCGGAGGTCCATCTCATCGAGCTCACGAGGCCAGGTCCTGGGGATAGGCCGCGTCGATCGCGCCGCGGGCCTGACCCGGGTCGGTGAACCAGGTCTCGTCCACCCAGGCGAAGCCGGCCCACTGCGCGGGAAGTGCATCGGCCTCGTAGATGGCGCCGTTGGGGCAGGCCTGCTCGCATGAGCCGCAGCCGATGCAGCCGTTCGGGTCGATGTAGAACTTGCGGTCCGAGCCCGGGACCGACGAGATGCAATCGACCGGGCACACGGCGACGCAAGATTGATCGTTGTGGTCGATGCACGGTTCGGCGATGACGTAGGCCATCGAAGACCTCCAAATCCACGGCCGGCTGCGGAACCGATCACAGAGCCTGAGTTCCGGATCCGACCGAGGCGAGTCTCGCCCCGCCGGATGCACGCGGAATGGAGGTTCCCCGCGGGAGCGTGGAGGTTGGATGAACCTGCCGGCCCGTGGCCGCCGCGCCGACGGATGGCGGCTAGCCGATGGGCCAGGCGAGCTCCGTTCGAAGGCCGTTCGGGTTCGGGGATTTCTCCGGACTGACGAGATAGATCTCGCGCGGAGGTCCGGCCGTCTCGTGGCCCCGCTCCGTCAACCACTCGCCGAGGGCGCGGTAAGCGCCCGAGATGTCCTCGTACGGACCGCAGTGCATCGTCGTGGCCATGAGACCGCCCGGCAACGTGCCTGGAACCACTCGACCGCCTGGCTCCACGGGTTCGTCCGTGGGCATTCCCACTTCCAGGTCC
Organism: uncultured Chloroflexia bacterium; assembly: GCA_963816135.1. Taxonomy (GTDB): domain Bacteria; phylum Chloroflexota; class Limnocylindria; order Limnocylindrales; family CSP1-4; genus Fen-1039. Next base: position 76,768 of record CAWFJD010000014.1, on the reverse strand, counting down.
AGCTCACTCTCGGTCGATTCGGCGCTGTGGTAGGCCGTGTATGGCGGGCCCGCGAACCGGACGCCCTGGCTTGCGGCGGTCCTCACGATCTCGCCGATTGCCCGTTGAACGAACGGGCCGAGCTCCTGCCACGAGCACCGATCCCGGATCGAGGCGACACACACCGCGCCGATTTCCCGGAGTTGGACCTCGTAGACCGCGGAAGGCGCGTCGCGAAGCATCGTGTCGATCAAGGCGATGGCGTAGCGCTGGCGCTCGACCTGCTGCTCGAGTCTCTCGCGATGGACTTGCAGGAGCGCCTGCGTTCGTTCCGGATTCCCGGCCAGGATCGATTTGATATCGGGCAGCGGCATCTCGAGCAGGCGCAACGTGCGAATCCGCTCGGCGTCCGCCGCCTGGACGACGGAGTAGTAGCGATAGCCCGTATCCGGATCGACCGCGGCGGGCGGCAGCAGGCCGAGCTCGTCGTAGTGGCGTAAGGCCGGAATCGAGAGCCGGCACATCTCCGAGAACCGGCCGATCGGTAACAGGTTTCGCATTGGGGCCTCAGGCAGCCGGGCCATCAGGACCGCGGGCGCAGCCAGATGGTAGTCGTCGCAAGGCGCCTTTTGCGGGCCGTTTGAACGGCCGGAGACCAGGTCAGGCCGGCTGAAGATCCAGGACCACGATCATCCGGCCGGCGTTGGTGTCCAGGCTGGCCCGGTATTGACCCGTCGGCCATGGCCACGGCGAAGACTGCCAGGCGGACTGGAGGCTGGAGGGAACCGGACTCAGGAGGTCGCCCGACGGTGGAATCCAGAACGAACCTGAGGTGAGCGTTCCCGAAGATCCCGTTGCCTCCGTTCGAGCGGGACCCGGGGTTGGCAAGACCGGGGTTGCGACTGCCCGGGCGGGGACGGGTGTGACGCCCACCTTTGGCGATACCAGGCTCAGGTAGTCGAAGGTCACGCTATTCACCTTGAGCCCGGCCGGCCAGGTCAGGGCAATGCCGTAAACGGACGAGCCTCGCGGCACGGTCAGCGTCGAAGGGCTCCAGGGTGCCACTTCCTTCGCCCATGTCGTGGCGGCTTCCAATTGCCCGTTCCGCGGCCCTACGGCGGGAAGAGTCAACGCCGCAACTCCCCACGTGCCATGCGGGTCAAGCGTGGTCAGGAACGACCAGTCCACGGACCCCCACGCGGAAGCGCCAGGTAGAGTGCCGTTGGCGGCGGCCGGGCCGGTCGTGGGAGGCGGCCACTGACCGGGACGGTAGTTGTACGGAGGGATCAGGGCGTAGATGTCCACTGTCGGCGCGGGTCCGGGGGGCGACGGAAGGCTTATCAGCGGTGCGGGATTCGTGGCCGCCGCGGCGAGGAGGCTCGGCTGCGAAGAGGCGGTGGACTTGGGCAGGTTCGGCCAGGGCTTCAGGAGGGCCGCGACCACGAACATGCCGCCCAGAACCAGGGCGACCACCTCCGGCCGCAGACGTCTTCGCCGGCCGATGTGGGCGACCTCGCCCGCCGCGTCGACCTGGCCGGCGCCGCCGCCGATTCCGGCGGCCGGAGCGGCCTGGACCGCCTTGTCCGCCTGGTCGGCACGCCTCGATTCCCGCAGGGAGACCTCTCGATCGCTTTCGAAGGGTAGCCCCGAACGTCCGACTGTTCCGCCATCCTGGCCGGCCACCGAGCCCGGCCGGCGGTAGGCCGACTGTTCTTCGTGGATATCCTGCCCGACGCTTGGGCCGCCGCTCGGCCGCCATGAGCGTTCGCGTTCAACCGCGGCCCTCGGATCGCGCTTGTGGGACGCCTTCAACGCGCTCGGCCGCAGCTCGCGAGACTCGGGGGATCGTCCGTCGACCTCCTGATCGTCCAGGATCCAGCCTTCGCCTGCCGTCCAGTCGGAAGACCTATCTTGTTGCCACTTCCCGCGCATTCATCGCTCCGATTGTCCTCTCAGCGATTGCCCACCTGGGCAGTGCTGGTTATCTCGCTGACTTTTCGGGCCAGGTCCTCCGCCGTGAACGGCTTGGACAGGAAGGCGTCCATGCCGTTCAGCCGGCCCTCCGAGTTGATCAGCTCCTCCGTGTACCCCGACAGGAACAGGGTCTTGATCCCGGGCCTGGCGAGCAGGACCCGCCGGGCCAGTTCCGGGCCGCTCAGGACAGGCATTACGACGTCCGAAACGAGAACGTCGATGGTGCCCTCGTACGAATCGACAATCCCAAGTGCCTCGCGCGGGTCGGCCGCGGCGAGGACCGTGTAACCCTTGCGGACGAGGATGGCCCTGGCGAGCTCGCGAACGCCGCCTTCGTCCTCGACGAGGAGGATCGTCTCCGTCCCGCCTGCGGCTTCGAGCGGGGCCGTCTCGGGTTCGGACAGCTCGTCTCGAACGAGAGGGAAGTAGATCTTGAAGGTCGTTCCCTGGCCCGGCTCCGAATAGAGCCAGATATGGCCGCCGCTTTGCCGGACGATGCCGTAGATCGTGGCCAGGCCGAGCCCGGTCCCTTTGCCACGCTCCTTCGTCGTGAAGAAGGGCTCGAAGACGTGGGCTCTCGTGGCGCGGTCCATGCCCATGCCGGTGTCGCTGACCGCGACCATGACGTAGTCGCCCGGGTTGACCGAGAAATGCTCGGCCGTATACGCGGTGTCGAATACCGCTCGACCGGTCTCGATCGTTATGCGGCCACCGTCCGGCATCGCGTCTCGGGCGTTCACGGTGAGGTTGAGGACGATCTGTTCGAGTTGCGCTGGATCGGCCTTCATGCGCCCCGGAGCGGCGTGGAGCGCGGTTCGGAGATCGATGTTCTCGCCGATGAGCCGGCGCAGCATGGGCTCCATTCCGCTCACCGTCTCGTCGGGATCGAGGACCCGCGGTTGGAGAATCTGGCGCCGTGAGAACGCGAGCAGTTGCTGCGTGAGCGAGGCCGCCTGAGAGGCAGCCCGCTTGATCGCGTCGGCGTTCTGGCTTTCCTGGCTCCCCGGCGGCAGGTCCTGGATCAGGAGTTGGGCGAAACCGGAAATCGCGGTCAGCATGTTGTTGAAGTCGTGGGCCACGCCGCCCGCCAGCCGCCCGATGCTCTCCATCTTCTGGTTCTGGAGGAGAGCTTCTTCGATCTGGCGCCGGTTCGTGATGTCGGCCATCTGCTCGATCACCCCGATGATCCTGCCGGAGGCATCACGTTGCGGCGCCGCGTACAACTCCGCCTGGATCGGGCGGCCCTCCTTGTTCTGGCGGCGAATTTCCATTCCGGCGATGACCTCGCCGCGGCTGACCCGCCGCAGGATCTCGCGTACCTCTGGCAGCTCGGATCCCGGCACGTGCGGCAGCACGCGGCCGAGCACTTCGTTCGCTCGCCACGCGAACAGGTTTTCCGCAGCCGGGCTCCACAGGACGACGCGGCCGTCGAGGTCGAGCATCATGGTCGCGATGGGGGACGCCGCGACGAGCTCCTGCAGGTTGGTCATCGTGTTCTCGAGGACCTGCTCGCTCTTCTTGCGGGCGGTTATGTCCGACACGACGGCGACCACGAAGGTCTCGCCGCCGGACTCGAACGACGACAGGCCGATCTCAACCGGAACGGCGACGCCATCCTTACGCCGGATCGTGAGATCCCGGCCTGCGCCCATGAGGCGCGCAGACGGGGCGGCGGTGTAGGTGGCGCGATCTCGGACATGGACGGCCCGGTCGGCGACGGGGACAAGCAGTTCCACGGGCTGGCCGATCAGCTCTTCGGGCTGGTAGCCGGTCAAATCGACGGTCCGCTCGTTGAGGTAGACGATCCGGCCGGAAGCGTCGACGAGGACGACGGCCGACGGGTGGCTCATCAGGATGGCCCGCAGATGGTCGTCGCCCGGCTGCGGAAGCGTCGATGCGGGCCCGTTCGGAGTCGCCGGATCGCCAGTAGAGGTTGGGCTCTTCTCCCGCTCCGCGGACGCGGCACGCCTGACCTTGGAGGAGGCCTTCGGTAGAGAAGCGCGGCCGGACTCGTGGCGGGTCGAATGCCGCTCTGGATCGGCGAATGAGCTCATCAGGCTCCTGCGGGGACGCTGGCCTATCAGGCAGGCATGCTACTCCCCGAGCGGCGCGGTAAGGCCCAGCCAGACGCTCGTCCCGCGTACCGCCACCCGGACTCGCGCGGGTTTTGTCCGGCGCGTCGAGCCTGGGGAAGGCCTCCCGGGAGCCGGGTCCACACGACGGAACGGCCGTCTGGATTCAGCAAACCCTCAGCTTTTGGGTCCTATATTGCCCCCAATTCCACAGGGCGCGAGTGACGGCGCGCTCCTTCGCAAACGGCTCGGGTCCCCCCTCCCCGGGCCGTTTGCTGTGTCTGGGCTCAGGCCGCGACCCCACTCAACTCTGGAGCTCCGCCTCGAGCATCGCCGCGAGTTCGCGGGCGTTGGTGGAGCCGTAGTTGGCGTAGCAGTTGTTCATCAGGATGTGCATCTCGCGAGCGTCTTCGGCCGCTTCGCGGATCCGTGGCAACCACTCCGCCAGCTCCTCGTCCGTGTAGAGGTAGCGGAAGCGCTCCACCACTGGAATGCCCTTCGCTTCCCAGGTCTCGACGCGCCGACCGTGGAACCGCACGATTGCCAGGTCCGGCGAAGTGACTGCCGCGATTGGGGGCACGCTGCTGCGAAGGCCCTGCGGCCCGTCCACCATGACGAAGGGGATCTTGTACTCGCGAAGGAACCGCATCGTCCGATCCAGATTCTTCTCGTTGAACCAGGTCTCGCTGCGCAGCTCCACGGCGGACTTGATGTCGCCGAGCCGGTTGCGCGCCTCCAGGATCACCTCGCGGTTATCGCTCGTCGGAAAGAACCAGCGAGGGAACTGGAGCAGGATGGAACCGAGCTGGCCGCTCTGGCGAAGAGGCTCGAGGCCCTCCAGGAACATCCGCCAGACTTCGTCACGAAGCTCCGCCGGCAGATCGCGGGCGTAGAGGCGTGGCTTCGCCGCGAGCTCGGCCGGCAGCGCCGTCCGGATGTCCTTGGGCAGACGCTTCACCTCGGTTGGCTGGCCGGTCATCAGGGCGTGGGCCTTGGCATCGAAGACGAAGTCCGGCGGGGTCCGATCCACCCACGCCTGAGCCACTCGGGCCGACGGCAGGGCGTAATACGTGGCGTCAACTTCCACGACCGGGAACGTGCCGGCGTAGAAAGCCAGGCGCTCCTCGGCCGAATCGGCGCCCCTGGGATAGAACACACCCGGGGCGGTCATCGTCGGGTCGGTCCAGGACGCCGTGCCGATTCGGATCGTCGAACCCGACGGGGTCACGATGGGAGAGCTCGCGGCCGACTCGACGGCCGCCGCCCGAGCCCGGGCCTCGTCCGCGCCCGGGTCGTGCAGGTTTGCGCTCGCGACGCCAGTTCGCTCCACCAGGTCAGAGTGCAGCATTGGCGCGCCTCGCGCCAGCTTTCTTCGTGGCGGCTCGCCTCAGGCGCACGGCTCGGATCGCTCCGACATCAGCCTCGTTCCAAGGCCGATCAATCGCCTGCCGGCGCTCGCCCGAGCCTGGAGGAGCAGGCCCGTCTCGTCGGGACGGCGCACGGGTCGTCTGGCGATGTCACGCGGCGCGTTTGCCGACCGCCAGTCCCGCCGCAGCTCCGCGGCGTGTTCCTTCGCGATCTGCAGGCTCTGACGATCGTCGAAACCGAAGGGACGCATATCCACCTCCCAGGGCCTCCGACTCACGGAGACCGCTCCGGGCTTTCTTGCCACCAATTTGTCTTGACTGAGCACAGCCTACCGTCCATACCTGACCCCATCTGTCAGGAATTCAATGGTGAAATCGATTACGCTGACCGAATGAGAGCCAGCCGCCTGATCTCCGTTCTGCTGCTGCTGCAGTCGCGCGGCCGGATGACCGCCCAGCAGCTCGCCGACGAGCTCGAAGTCTCGGTCCGCACTGTCTATCGCGACGTCGAAGAGCTCAGCGCATCCGGGATTCCGGTCTACGCGGACCGCGGCGCTCACGGCGGCTTCCAGCTCGTGGAGGGCTACAGAACGAGACTCACGGGCCTAACTCCGCAAGAAGCGGAGGCCCTCTTCCTGTCCGGATATCCGGGCCCCGCGGCCGAGCTGGGGCTCGGCACGGTGCTGGCGGCCGCCCAGCTCAAGGTCCTCGCCGCCCTTCCCCCGGAGCTTCGCAGCCGCGCCTCGCGGATCCGGCAGCGGTTCCACCTCGACGCCCCAGGCTGGTTCACGGAGCCGGAGGCTACGCCGCATCTCCAGCAGATCGCGGATGCCGTCTGGTCGGATCGCCGGCTCCGGATGCAATACCGGCGGGGCGGTGACGACAAGCTCGTCGAGCGGCTGATCGATCCTCTCGGCGTCGTCCTCAAGGCGGGGGTCTGGTATCTGGTTGCCCGGACGGGCGAGGATGAAGTCGCCTCGCGCTCCGATCGCGGCGAGATCGGCGGAAGGGTCGACGACTTGCGGACCTACCGGATCTCGCGCATGGTGAGCCTCGAGACGGTCCCGGACCGGTTCCAGAGGCCCGACGACTTCGATCTCGCGGAACACTGGGAGCGCTCCGTGAGCGCTTATGAGCGAAGCCTGCCCTCGTTCGAGGCGGTGATCCGGGTCCGTGAGCCGAGCCTCTGGCGCGTGGCCGACTTGATCGGCGGGCCTCGGACGCGTGACGCCGTTGCCGCGGGGGCCCGCGACGATGAGGGCTGGTTGACCATCACGATCCCGCTCGGCGACGCCGGCTACTCAGAGTCGCAGTTGCTCGCCTTCGGGCCGGACGTGGAGGTCGTTTCGCCGCCGGACTTCCGGGAGCGGCTTGCCGCGAGCGCGAGAGGGATTGCCAGTCATTACGGCTGAAGCGGCCGGGCTCGGTCGGGTCCGCCGGCGTGGCGCCCGGCGCCGCCGGGAGCGCTACCTACCCGTTGCGGTAGCCGGATTCGGCTTGCTCCCGTGGCGAAGGTGTGGCAGCCTTAAGTACCAGGACTATGGTCCTACTCGGGGCGAGTTCTGGGCAGACGAAAAGCAGGTCTCGCCGCCGTCGGAGGCCGGGCGTGGCCGCTGGCGGCCGGGGCAGGAGAGCCGGATGTTCCGGAAGCGACAGAGCGCGGCGCGTCGGCAGAGGGCACTCGAGGAGTTGCTCTGGCTGGATCCAGTAGATCGCGAGCGGCGAGTCGTGGCCGCCTTCGCGGCCGGCGATTTCGCCGCGGATGAGCTGGAAGCGACTCTCCGATTGGTTCACATGCTGGACTCGTTGAGGGACATGCCGGTCCCCGCTGGCCGGCGGCTCGGAGACGATGACCGAATAGGCGAATGGCGCCCGGAAGCTGTGGCAGATGGCGGCCTGCGCGGGCGGTCCAGGTCAGCCGCGACAGCATCCCATCGTGACCGCCAGCCGGCCGACGCGGATGGGTCGGAAGAGGCGCGGACGGCACCGAGTCGCGAGCCCGTGGCCGTTCCCATCGTTCGCGAGCCCGTCGCCGTACCGGTGGAGCCGGACTACGTGGGCATACCCGTCACCCCCGAGTCGAGAGCGAGGGCCCGGGCCGTCAGCCGGCGAGGAAGGCCGGCATCTGGTCCTCAACACCGAGCGGCAGCGACCATGGACGCGTCAGCGGATCTGCCGGCGGCTCCGGCCGAAACGGACGAGGCCTGGCCGAGCATCTCCTGGCTCCGGCCCGGCTGAGGGCGACCTCGCCCAGTTGAGGGTGTCGCCACCAGGGCATGGCGGAGCGTGTGCCGCCGCTCCGCCTGGGAAGTGTCTGGTCGCCGGTCAGGCCGTGAGGTCGACCTGCTGCATCGCGCCGGGAGTGCCGTCCTCGGCGAGATAGACGCTCGACGAGACGACCTGACCGAGGTTCTCGCCTGCCGCGTCGTTGATGTCGAACCGAGTCGCGACGTTCGAGCCGACGTAGAGGGCGCCCACTCCGGCGTCGGCGAGAGATTGCGTAGCGGCGCCGGACCAGAGACGGAGATCGGCGAAGGATCGATCGCCTTCGTCGATCCAGCCGTTGCCGTCCTCGTCGAGCTTCCGCAGGTCCGCAAAGCCGTCGCCGGAGGTCGGTCCGAACAGCTCGCTTCCCGAGTCGACGGAACCGTTGCCGTCGCGGTCGAGGGCGAGGAAGTACGTCCCGGCCGAAGGCAGGGCGACCTGCTCCGCGTTGCCGTCGCTGTCGATGTCGAATCCGGAGCGATTCGAGCTCAGCGACGCGGCGCCGCCGCTGAGGTTGAGCGCGATCGGGTCTACCTTGCGCGCCGCGTCGCCGGCCAGGACGTCGAGCGTGGCGATCCGCGTCTCGTCGCGGGCCATGGACATCTGGAACTGGAACGCGACGCTCCTCCCGTCCGTTGTCTGGATGGTTCCCGTGGCCGAGTAGGCGGTCGTCTCCGTCTCGCGGTGGATCTGTTCGACGTGGAGAGCCACGCCCCACCCGGCGGTCTGCGCGGCGGGTGCCGCCTGGCTCTGGGCTGGGGCAGCGTCCTGAGCCGCCTGCCGGCCCGCCGGGGCCGCCATCGGGCCGGCTTTTCCGGTCACGTCGCCGGGGCGCAGGAGGTGGATCTTTCGACCCGTCATACGCTCGATGAGCTGGATCAGGACCAGCAGATTCGGGTCCGAAGTGGTGGGATCGGTCGGGTCCACTCCTGGCGCGGAGGGCGTGGTCGAGTTGGCGGACGAGAGCCAGCTGGAGCCCATCAGGGCCGATCGCCCGAGCGTCACGCGCTGGGCGGCCTGGGCCGAGGCCTGGACCGCGGCGAGGGCCTGTGCCGAGATGCGCACGATGGCCGCGTCATTTCGACCGGAGGAGGAGAGGGTCCTGGCCGCGGCCGCCGAGGCGGGTCGGTCGCCAACCCAGGCCTGCAGCGTTCCCCGTGTCGAATCGGTGGTCGAGGCCACGCGCTGCGAGGCCAACAGAACGCTTGACTGGTCGATGCGCATGCGCCGCTCCCTGCGAGCGGCGACGGGTCCTTCCGATGCATCCGCTCGAGTAGGGTATCGGCCTAGGGGGAAACCCCTAAAGCCGCCGCGGCGCCGCGGTGTTACACGCGGTCAACACACGGCCCGGAACCGGCTCCGACGCCGGCCCGAAGCGTGGCTATTCGACCTCCGCTCGCGCTCTGATCTGGGCGCTGAAGCGGCCTCGGAATCGGGCGACCTCGAGCGGAATGTCGAAGGCGCGACTGAGGACGTCGCCCGTGATCGTCTCCGAAACCGGCCCGCCAGCGACCACTCGGCCGGCCCGGAGCACCAGGGCATGGGTCGTGCCCTCGGCGATTTCCTCAACGTGGTGGGTGACCACAACGGTCGCCGCCAGCCTCGAGTCGTCGTTGAGGTCGCTGAGCAGCGCAGCCAGCCGCTCGCGGGCTCCGAGGTCCAGCCCTGCCGCGGGTTCGTCGAGCAGGAGCAACGCGGGATCGAGCATCAGCGCGCGGGCAATCTGGACGCGCTGCCGCTCGCCGGACGAGAGCAGCTCGAAGCGGCGACTCTCGACCGCCGAGCATCCGACGGTGGCGAGGAGCGCGGCGGCCTTGGCCCGGGCGGCCGCGTCCGGCCGGTCCCACCACGGCGCGATGGCGCCGGTCGCGCCCGCGAGCACGACGCCCATCGCCGTGATCTGGCGCGGGATTCGAGCCTCCAGGGACGCGCTGACGATGCCAATCCGGCGCCTCAAGTCGCGCACGTCAACCGTGCCGAGGGCCTGGTCCAGGATCGAAACGCTGCCGCGCGACGGCCACAGGTACGTGGCCGCGATCGAGATCAGGGTGGTCTTGCCGCTGCCGTTGGGACCCAGGAGCACCCAGCGTTCGCCCGCTCGGACCTGCCAGTCGACATCCTGGAGGAGCTGCGAAGCTCCGCGGACGACGGTCACACCGGTCATGCCGATGACCTGGGAGTCGGCGCTCCCGGAGCCGCCGGCGTCCGGCCGGATGCCGTCGGTCATTCGGGCGCGTCCCCGGAGCGACTTTCCTGTGGCCGACGTTCCGCCAGCGCCGACTCGAGCCGATCGAGCAATGGGATCTGGGCGTCTTTGATGTGGCGGCGGGCTTCTTCGCGATCGAAGTAGACCCAGCGATCCACTTCCGGCCATTGCTGCTTCTTGCCGAACGGCGGCCACGGCAGCTCGATGAAGTTGCTGCTCATGGTGGACGTGTCGATATCGCCTTCGATCGCCCAGGCGTGGACCGTCTTGCCGCCCTTCTGGAGCACGGACCCGAGCGGGATCAAGTCGCCGTCGGGGACGGGATGGCCGACTTCCTCCGCGAACTCGCGGCGGGCGGTCTGTTCGAAGTCGGCTTCGTCCGGATCGACTTCGCCTTTCGGAATGGACCAGAAGCCCAGGTCCTTGCGGGCGAAGAACGGCCCTCCGGGGTGGACGAGCAGGACTTCGAGGCCGCCAGGCGCCAGGCGGTACATCAGTATCCCGGCGCTGATGCGAGGTCTCATGCGCCAAGCGTAATGACCCGCGCCGGGCGCATGCCAGGCGCTAGGACTCGGGTCTCCGATGAGGTCTCGTCGGCAGCGAGGCCGGGGCGCGTCGGAGGGAGGAAGCCGTCGAGCCTCGATCAGGCTGCGGCGCAGCAGGAACTCGATCTCCGAGTTGAGCGAGCGAAGGTCGTCGTTCGCCCAGCGACGGAGCGCGGCCATGACGTCGGGGTCGAGGCGGACGAGGAACGGAACGCGGTCGGCCATCTCAGCTCCCTGGCACGTGGCGGCGGCCGGGCACCAATCGCGAGCGATTGGGCGCCAACCTCAAGAGGTTGGCGTTTGCCGGCCGCCTCACGCGACCCATGCGGGCCGCTAGCCCTGGTAGAGCGTGCCCGCGTTGACCACGGGCTGCGTCTCGTGCTCGCTGCACAGGACCACGAGCAGGTTGCTCACCATCGCCGCCTTGCGCTCTTCGTCGAGCTGGACGACGTTCTTCTTCGAGAGCTCGGCGAGGGCCATCTCGACCATGCCGACGGCTCCTTCCACGATCCGAGAGCGGGCCGCGATGACGGCGTTGGCCTGCTGGCGGCGGAGCATCGCGTTGGCGATCTCGGGGGCGTAGGCGAGGTGGCTGAGGCGAGCATCGGTGATCTGAATGCCGGCCTTGTCGAGGCGGCTCTGGATCTCGGCCTTGATGGTTTCGCCGATCTCGTGCGGGTTGCGCAGGCAGCGACAGCTCGCCTTCGACATGCGCGTCGTACGGGTAGGAGGTGACGACGGTTCGAATCGCCGCTTCGGTCTGGACCTTGAGGAACTGCTCGTAGTCGTCGACCTCGAAGAGCGCCTCCGCGGTCTCGACGACCTTCCAGACGACGACCGCGGCGATTTCGATTGGGTTGCCGTCGTGGTCGTTGACCTTGAGCCGCGCGCTCTCGAAGTTGCGGATCTTGATCGAGATCTTCTTGCGTGGGTAGGAGAACGGATTGACGTACCAGAAACCCTGGCGGAGGACGGTGCCCTTGTACCGGCCGACCAGCACGATCGCGCGTGCCTCGTTGGGCGCGACGGCCGTGAAACCGCCGTAGAGCAGGAAGTGAAGGACATAGACGACCAGCAGGACACTGAACAACGCCAGGGCCTCGGCTGACCGCGGCCCAGACCACTGCCACGGTAAGGACGATGCTGGTAGCCAGAAGGGCAAACAGGGTGAGCCAGCCCGGCAGGGCGAATGCCGCCCGCTCCTTGATCATCGAATGAGCCTCCAACGGGGTTTCAATCCGCTGGATGATATCACTCTGATATCGTCATGATAGCCCGAACGGCCCGGAAAGCGTGGGCCGATCGGCCTGACCGCGGTTCGGGCAGAAAGCCCGGCGGAGCGGTACGGTTGGCCATCCAGCAGGTCGATCTCGGAGGTTTCGCAGTCGATGCACACGCGCGATCTGGGCACGAGCGGCCTGTCGCTCACCACCGTCGGCTTCGGGTCATGGGCGACGGGTGGCGGCGGCTGGGCGTTCGGCTGGGGACCGCAGGACGACGACGCTTCGGTGCGAGCCATCCATCGGGCGGTTTCCGAGGGCGTCAACTGGATCGACACCGCCGGCGTCTACGGCCTGGGCCACTCCGAGGAAGTCGTCGGGCGGGCGCTCCGCGAGCTTCCCGGGACCGACAAGCCGCTCGTCTTCACGAAGGGCGGCCTCGTCTGGGACCCGGCCAATCCGCCCGCTCCCGCCAAACGGATCTCGCGGCCCGACTCCCTTCGGCGCGACCTCGAGTCGTCTCTGCGCCGACTCGGTGTGGAAGTCATCGACCTCTTCCAGATCCACTGGCCCGACGAGTCCGGCGTCCCGGTGGAGGACTCCTGGGGTGAGATGGCCCGCTTCGTAGACGAGGGCAAGGTGCGGGCAATCGGCGTCAGCAACTACGACGTGGAACGCCTCGAGCGCTGCGAGAAGGTCCGCCACGTCGACTCGCTGCAGCCGCCCCTGTCGCTGATCAACCGGACCGCGGGGAGTGGCGTGATCCCGTGGGCGGCCGCGCACCGGACCGGCGTCATCGTCTACAGCCCGATGTCGTCGGGCATCCTGACGGACTCCTTCAGCCCGGCTCGCGTGGCGGCCATGGCTGACGACGATTGGCGCAAGCGCTCGCCGAATTTCGTCGAACCGGCGTTGTCGCGGAACGTGGCCTTGCGCGACGCGCTCGAACCCATCGCCCGGCGGCACGAGACCACGGTTTCGGCAGTGGCTCTTGCCTGGGCCGCTTCATGGCCGGGCGTTACGGCGGCCATCGTCGGCGCGCGATCGCCCGAGCAGGTGGACGGCTGGATCGGCGGCGGCTCTCTCGCACTGACCGACCAGGATCGCGCGGAGATCGAGCAGGCGCTCGAGTCGACTTCCGCGGGTTCGGGCCCCATCAGGCCGACCTGACCTACCTAGACCTGCGCGGTAGTCGCCAGTTCGGCGCCGGCCGCGAGGCAGTCCTCGGCGAAGCGCGCCTGCGTTTCGCGCGTGGGATCCCAGCGAGTCGGGAAGGCGATGAGCCGGACCAGGCCGAGCTCGCGCGCCCGGCCGATGAAGTCGACCCGCTGCTGGCCGGCGTCGATCATGTCCTCGTCCCGGCAGTAGAACGAAATCCGGAGACTGGCGGGATCGCGGCCGATCTCCTCGCAGCGCGCCCGGGCTATCGGGATCAGCTCGGCGACGTGGTCCAGGCTCGCGTAGACGAGATTGGCCTCGTCCGCGTATCTGGCGGCCAGCCTCAGGGTCACGTCCTTGCCGTTTCCGCCGACGATGATCGGAGGACGCGGCTTCTGGATGCCCTTTGGCATGTTGATGGCGCCCGCGACCGAGAAGAACTTGCCTTCGTAGGTGGCCCGCCCGGGTCCGAACATCCGGGTGATCACTTCAAGCGCGTCGCGGAGCGCGCCGAGCCGATCGCCAACGGGCGGGAAGCCGTAGCCGTACGCCAGCCACTCCTCTTCCTTCCAGCCGCCGCCGATCCCGAGCTCGAAGCGGCCGTTGCTCGCCACGTCGAGCGTGGATGCGAGCTTGGCGACCAGCGCGGGATTCCGGAACCCCGTGCAGATGACCATATGGCCGAGTCGGACGCGAGAGGTCACGCCGGCCATGGCCGTGAGCGTCGTGAATGACTCGAAGGTGATCTCGTCCTGGGCGTCCGGCACTGTGTGGAAGTGGTCGAAGAGCCACTCCGACTCGAACCCCAACTCCTCCGCGTCTTTGGCCAGCTCCAGGGTCCGGGCCCAGGCCGTGGCCGCGTCCCAGCCGTTGTATTCGTACTTCCAGCCCTGCGGGATCAGCAATCCGACGTGCATCGTTTCCTCCGAAAGCGGCGCGGAAGGACTACTCGGGAATGGCGGCGCGCAGAAGCGTCGCGCTGCCGTGGCGCGAGCTCACCGTGTAGTCGCCTGCCGAGCCGGCAACCAATGCGGTTTCGAAGCGGTCGAGTTCCACCGACTCGTCCCCGCAGCGGATTTCCACACTACTGTCGACCACCGTAACGATATGGAAGAGGCGGCCGCCCGTGGAACCGGCCAGTGGCGCGCCATCCGAGACCCGGCCAAGGTCCAGGTCGAAGTAGTCGCAGGAAACCGCGGTGGCCGTGCCGGCAGGACCGTCCACTCGAGGTCGCGCTCGATCGCAGGCCGGGTCGGTAGTGGTCACCTCCACCGATTCCTCGATGTGCAGCTTTCGCCCCGCGGACATCGGCCGACCCCAGTCGTAGGCTCGGTAGGTCGTGTCCGAGGCCTGCTGGATCTCGTAGAGGAGGAGCCCGGGCCCCAGGGCGTGGAGCGTTCCCGCGGGGATCAGAAGCGCCTCGCCCGAGTGGACGTCGATCCGTTCCGCGACGTCAACGATGCCGCCTCCTCGGATCGCGGCGGCCAGCTCTTCGGCTGAAACGCCCGCCTTGACGCCCGCCAGGATCTGCGCACCCGGCTCCGCCTCGAGGAAGTACCAGGCCTCGGTCTTGCCGAATTCACCGGGGCCCACGAGCCGGCGGGCCTGCTCGTCGTTTGGGTGCACCTGGACCGACAGCCAATCCTTGCAGTCGAGGAATTTGATGAGCAGCGGAAATCGCGAGCCATAACGCTCGGCGCCGAGCGTGCCAAGGAGCCCCGGGGCATCGTCGGCGATCAGCTGGTCGATGCTCTTGCCCGCCAGCGGACCCTCCGCGACCCGGCTGGGCCCGTACGCGATCCACGCCTCGCCGATCGGTGGATCGGCCGCCTTGAGCCGCTGGCCGCCCCAGACGCGCTCCCTGAACTGCGGCTCTAGTTTGAGAACGTACTGGCCCAGACCGTCCATCCGCACCTCTTCTGCTCCGGAGCGAAAGGTTACATCCCGATCGGAGAGCGAGCCCGTACGGTTCCGGCGATTCGTGCCCGACCTTCGTCGAAGCGCGATCACGTGGGATGTGACCCACAAGGGACATGATCCGCGGCTGACCCTGGGCCGTATAGAAGGCAGCGGGATCGGGTCGCGCAAGCGGACGGTGACACCGCAGGGATCGCTCAAGGCGATGACTCGCCGGCGGCGGTACCTGGATCGCCACGCCGTAGCGGCGATCAGAGGAAGCAGGGCAGGGGACTCCTGGAAAAAGCCGGGGAGTCGGTTTCGGCTGCCGTGCTGCCTCCGCGACTCGGCCCGTCTACAGGAAGGGGATCTCCAATGCGTCGTGTCTTGCTTTGCTGTGCCTTGATCTGCGTGGCCGCGACGGCATGCTCGTCTTCGTCCGCCACGCCGACCGCGTGGAACCCGCCGAATCAGCAGTACGCGCCCGCGACGCCGGCTGCACAGGCTTCGGCCGCGCAGCAATGGCCGCAGGCAACTCCGTATCCGTGGCAGACGCCAGCCGCCGGCCAGACGCCCTACCCGTGGGAGACGCCACCGGCGCAGGTCCCCGTGCCGCCGGTCATATTCCCGAGCCTGGGCACCAACCCGTACGTCGATACCATGACCGACCACCT
This sequence comes from uncultured Chloroflexia bacterium, assembly GCA_963816135.1. Classification (GTDB taxonomy): domain Bacteria; phylum Chloroflexota; class Limnocylindria; order Limnocylindrales; family CSP1-4; genus Fen-1039. Next base: position 61,412 of record CAWFJD010000014.1, on the reverse strand, counting down.
GTCCACCTTCGGGCTGGACGTGGACACGGCCTCCTACACGGTCGCGCGGAAGTACATCGCCAGCGGCGCGCGGCCGGACCCGGCGAGCGTGAGGCCCGAAGAGTGGGTCAACTACTTCGACCAGGGCTATGCCGGCCCCGAGTCGGGCGCCTTCGCGATCCACGCGGATGGAGGTCCCACTCCATTCCTCAGCCAGAATGAAGTCCTGGTCAGGATTGGCGTCAAGGCCCACGACGTGTCCGCGAATCAGCGGCCCTCGGCCGCCCTCACCTTCGTCGTGGACGTCTCCGGTTCGATGGCCGACGGCGGTCGCCTCGAGCTGGTGAAGCAGTCGCTCGCCCTTCTCGTGGCCCAGCTCCGCGGCGACGACAGCGTTGGCATCGTTGCCTTCAGCGACACCGCCTCCGTCGATCCTGACTCCCACCTCGGCCGAGAACCGACAAACGATCCTGTCCGCGATCGCCAGGCTCAAGCCAACGAACAGCACCAACGTCGAGGCCGGGCTCCAGCTCGGCTACGACATGGCCCGACGGCAGTACAAGCAGAGCGGCCTCAACCGCGTCGTGCTCGCCACGGACGGCGTAGCGAATACCGGTAACGTCGACTCGCAGACGATCCTCAACGAGGTCGGCAGCGCGACCACGGACCACATCCAGCTCGTGGCCATCGGCGTGGGCATGGGCAACTACAACGACGCCCTGCTCGAGCAGCTCGCCGACAAGGGCCAGGGCTTCTATGCCTACGTGGACAATCAGGACGAGGCCCGCAAGATCTTCGTCGACGAGCTGACGACGACCATCGACACGGTCGCCATCAATGCCAAAGCCCAGATCGATTTCAACCCGGCCATGGTCGCGGGCTACCGCCAGATCGGCTACGAGGATCGCGGCGTCCCCGACAACCAGTTCCGAAACCCCGATCAGAAGGGTGGCGCGATCGGCGCGGGCCACCAGGTCACGGCCCTCTACGCCCTGGTGCTACGGCCTTCCGAAGGCCAGGATCCCAGGCTTGCCACGGTCACGCTGCGCTGGACCGATCCGGCTTCCGGCCAGTCCACCGAGATGGCCAAGGACGTCAACCGATCCGATCTGGCCCGCGACTTCGCCTCGGCGGACCCCCACTTCAAGCTCGACTCGCTCGTGGCCGCCACGGCCGAGGTCCTGCGAAAGAGCCCCTGGATCCCGGGCTACTCGATGCGAGATCTCCAGGGCGCGGCCGCGATCCTGGCAGGGCAGCTGCCGGACACAGAGAGAGTCCACGACTTCCTGGTCCTGATGCGACAGATCGAGACCTGGAACGACTGACCGAGCACTGAGTCTCGGTCGGCGGCCGGCGCCAATGGCCGCATGAAGCCGAACAACCCCTTCCTACGAGGCCGCTCCCGCCGGAGCGGCCTCGATTTCTACCCGCCTCTCGACAACGGGCTTGAGGAGCAGGGCCCCCGCGATATAGAGCCCAACGCCGAAGGCGAGCGCGGCCCGAGGCCCGGCTCCGTACCAGAACAGGTGGTTGAACGTGTCCATCACCGCGGCTCCGCCGAGCGCCAGGGCCACGGTCCCGGCCGAGGCGGTGGCCACGTTGGAGATGCCCATGTAGCGGCCGGTGGACGCCTTGGGGACGATGTCGCTCATGAGGGCCCAATCCACGGCCAGGAACGATCCGGCCGCCACGGCGAAGACCCCGGCGCCGACGAGGGCCACGGGCAGGACAGGCGCGACGGCCCCCATGGCCAGTCCGATGGCCCCCGCGACGCACGATCCGTAGATCACCTTCTTTCGGCCGATCCTGTCCGAGAGCCGGCTCGCGGGTACGACGGAAACGACGACGCAGAGGCCGACGATGCCGAGTAATTCGAGCTTCACGTCGCCGGCCTGTGCGGCGTTGAGGCCGAAGACCTGGGCGAGGTAGAAGGTCGCCATGATCGGGTAGACCGACGCGCCGGTGAGGATGCAGAAACGCGAGCCGACGAGCCAGAGGAAGCTCCGCTCCCGCAGGATGTCCATGCCCCACGCCTCTCGGGCGATGGCGAACCAGGAGCGGCCGTTGCGCTTCTTGACGCGCTTGCCCTCGTCGACCCGGACCACGACGCTGAGCATCGTGAGGAACTCGATGACGCCGATGGCCATCGTCCCGTACAGGAACGCGTTTCCGTCCACGGCCGAGTAGCGCAGGGCGACCGCCGACACCGCGTAGCCCGCCACATTGCCGAGGGCGCCGAACAGCCCGATGAGGCCGGAGGCCAGCCCGACCTGCTTGGCCGGGACGAGGTCCGGGACGTAACCCTGGAACGGCCCCTGGGCGAAGTTGGAGCTGAACTGGAGCAGGGCGACGAAGGCCGCGATCATCCAGATCTCGTTGGAAGTGGCCATGCCCCACAGGAAGACCACGTCGAGCAGCGCGCCGATGAAGATGTAGGGCTTTCGACGACCCCAGCGCGTGATCGTGTAGTCGCTGATCGTGCCGACGGTCGGCTGGACGGCGATGGCGATGAACGTGCCGAGGATCGCGATCTGGAAGGCGCCGATGCCCTCCGAGCCCTTCGGAACGATGTGGGTGAACTGGAGGCGGTTGTCCAGGATGTCGAGAACGCCGCTCCAGACCGCCGAGATGCCCAGCCAGTAGGCCGAGATGCGGAGCAGCTGCACCAGGGGCAGAGCCTTCGTAGGCCTGCCGTCGAGCGTCCGGCCTTCATCCGTCGCCGCGGCGGCGGCGGTGCGTTCCGTCTCGCTGGTAGCCTGGCTCAAAGGGCACGCACCTCCTGGTTCCGACCTGCCCGAGGCGCCCAATTCGGGGTGCCGCGTTCTGGGCTGGCCGGTTGGTCACGACTCGCGCGTGCCTGCGGTGCAGTATCTCCTGTTCGTAGACTGTCTGCGAGCCGACACCGGCAGCGCCCTGGCCGATGGTAGCCTCGGCGGAGATGGCCCGGAGAAGGGGATGCCGGCTGGCGACTTGGGCGGAACGATCCGATCTACGATTGGGAGGGAGGGCAGGCGAATATGTTCAAGGCAATGACATCGCCGCCTCCATCCGGGCGCTTCGCGTTCGGCCGGCCGGACCATGAGCGCCGCTTCTACCTCTCGCTCGGCGACTCGCTCTCCACGGGCGTCCAGCCCACCGGCGCCCCAGAGCGGATGTACCGGACAGAAGACGGCTACGCGGATCAATTCGACGCCATGGCCCGGGTCCGGATCCCACGGCTGGAAACGGTCAAGCTCGGATGCCCGGGTGAGTCGACGACGACGATGATCGAGGGCGGGCTTGCCTCCTATCCGGCCGGCGCTCAGCTCGACGAGGCGGTCTCGTTCCTGCGGGCTCATCGCGGCGAAGTCGCCTTCGTGACCATCGACATCGGGTCCAACGACTTCCTCGCCCATGAACTCGAAGCCGTGCCCGCGGGCCTGGCGAGTATCGCCGCCAACCTGCCATCGATCCTCGACCGATTGCGCGACGCCGCCGGCCCGGACACTCCGATGGCCGGCATGACGATGTACGACCCGTTCCTGCCGCGCTGGCTGCTCGGCCCCGAAGGCAGGGAAGAAGCCAGGAAGTCGGTCTGGGATGCGGTCGTGCCGATCAACGAGTTCTTCGTCGCAAGCTATCGCGCCGCGGGGTTGCCCTGCGCGGACGTCGAGGGCTCGTTCGCCACGAAGGACTTCGACACTCAGGTTGAGCTGCCGGGCGTTGGACAGGTTCCACTCAACGTGGCCCGGGTTTGCCAGTGGACGTGGGCGGGCACGCCGCCACCCCTCGGGCCGGATGTCCACGCCAACCGCGAGGGCTACAGGGTCATTGCCAAAGCGTTCGCGAGCGTGCTCCTGCCATCCTGAGGGGGCATGGTCCGCTTGCCGGACATACGTCGAGCCCGCCGGTCGGGCGCCGGCGGGCTCGAGTGCACCGGGCCGGCCGCGAGGGACCGGCACCGCTAGTCAGTAGTTATTAGTAGCCGTAGGCCGCGCTCGCGCTGGGCTGCGCGCCACCGGCGCCGCCGGCGGGAGCCGCGCTCGAGACCGAGCCGCTCACCGATGCCACGAACCAGACGCCCTGGACGCCCTGACCCGTGGTATCGCCGGCCTTGGTGTCCTTGGCGAAGTAGTACAGCGGCAAGTGGTTGTACGTGACCTGCGTAGAGCCGTCCGCGTCCGTGATCGTTCCGAAGGCCATCGTCGCGTCGGCGGGTCCGGTCACCGTCGTTCCGGCCGGAACCGTGAGCGGAGGCCAGAAGGTGGCGCACTGACCGGTGCAGGTCGACTTGTCTGGAGTGTCCTTGGTGAAGAAGTAGAGGGTCATCCCGTTCTTGCCGGTGAGGAACGTGCCGAGGCTGGTGTTCATCTCCGCAAGAGCCAGGCCTGAGCCTCCCGCGGCAGCGGTGCTCGGGCTCGCGGCCGCGGTCGGGATAGCGCCGCTCTCCGAAGCCACGAACCAGACGCCCTGGACGCCCTGGCCCGTCGTGTCACCGGCCTTGGTGTCCTTGGCGAAGTAGTAGAGCGGCATGTGGTTGTACGTGACCTGGGTGGAGCCGTCGGCGTCCTGGATGGTCCCGAAGCCCTTTGTCGCGCTGGCGGGTCCCGTGACAGTCGTGCCGGCCGGGACGGTGAGCGGAGGCCAGAATGTCGCGCACTGGCCGGTGCACGTTGCCTTGTCGGGGCTGTCCTTGGTGAAGACGTAGAGCGTCATGCCGTTATTGCCGGTAAGGAATTCGCCCAGAGCGGTGGTGCTCGACGACGCCAGCGTCAGGCCGGCTGCCGGGGCGGGAGTGGCCGTGGCGCCGAGGACGCTCGCTACGGGAGTGCTACCTGCCGACGAGCACGCGGCGGCTACCAGCAGGGCGCCGACGGCGAGGCCGGCAAAGGACATCGAACGTGAACTGGGACGCATGAGTTCTCTCCTGATTGACTGGCCCGATCGGACGGCGCTTGGTTGGGCATCGCCGCCACGTTCACCCGTCTCCACACGATCGGGATGGCCGTGCATTCATGACTACGGGCGCACCAGGAGGTCGGTTCTTCCAATTCGAGATGGTTTCAGCCTGCGCGTCTGCTGGCTCGTCAGCAGGTTCGTCGACGCGTGGGCGGCACTGGAGCGTCAGTCCGGCGCGGACGCGTTCCGCGTGGTGGGGATCGTCCGCAGGGATCTGATGGGCGAGAAGAGGACCCACAGGAACGCCGACATGCCAACGAGTGCCCCGATCAGGACGGTGGTTCGTAGGGGGATGAAGGTGGCGAGGACGCCGCCGAGCAGCGAGCCGATGGGCATCGTTCCCCAGACGATGAACCGCATCGTCGCATTCATCCGGCCCTGGAGGTCCAGGGGTGTGATCGCCTGCCGGAAGCTGACCTGGTTCACGTTGTAGACAACCGCGGAGAATCCGGCCCCGAACTGGGCCCCGATCAGCAACGCGCCCGCCACGACCGCCGTCGAAGGCAGGAAGACCATCAGGAGCATGGCCGGGCCGTTGATGAACATGGAGCCGATGATGACCGGGCCGACTCCAAAACGGCGGGCCAGCGGGGCCGAGGTAAACGCTCCCAGAAGCACCCCGAACGCGGCCAGGCTGCCGCTCAGGCCGATGAGTCCAGGGCTGAGGCCCAGTTCGCGATAGACGAAGACCGGGAAGATGGCGAAGAGGATCGACGATCCCAGGTTGGACGTTCCAGTTGCCCCGGCGATCATGCGCAGGTAGGGGTTGCCGAGCACGTAGTGGAGCCCGTCGCGGATCTCGAGGCGCAGGCTGGTGTCCACCGTTCGTTTGGGCTTCGGTTCCGGCTTTCGGATAAGCGAGATGAGCGCTCCCGACGCGACGAAGCTGATGGCGTCGACGATGATGGCAAAGGGCGCCGCAACGAGGCTGATGAGACCGCCGCCCAGGCCGGGCCCCAGGATCTGGGCCCCGGAGGCCGAGATCTGCAGCTTGGCGTTGCCCTCCACGAGGTCGTCCGAGTCGATCAGGACCGGCAGGTAGGACTGATCGGCGACGTCGAAGAGGACCGTGAGGATGCCGGTCGTGAAGCCGACGACATACAGCTGCCAGATCGTCAACACGCCCGCCGCGTAGGCCAGCGGGATCGTCGCCAGGGCGATCGCCCGGCCGAAGTCGCCCAGGATGAGCACCGGCCGGCGTCGGATTCGGTCCAGCCAGGCGCCTGCCGGCAGCGTGAACAGGATGAACGGGAGCATGTCCATCATGCCGAGAAGCGCGACTTCGAAGGGTGTCGCGCCGAGGGTCACCGTGGCGATGAACGGCAGGGCGATCTGGGTCACCTGACTGCCCATCATGCTGACCGTGGCCGCCGACCAGATCTTCACGAAGCCGGCATGGCGCAGCAGCGACGGGCGCGGCCCGGCCTTTGCGTCCCGGGCATGCGCGGCCAGCTCAGCCGCCGCCGCGGCCTCCCTTGCCAGTTCTTCGGTCAGCTCGACGTCGGGCGCCGGTCCAAAGGGCTCTGCCATCGGGCAATGGTATCCGCGATCGGTCGGGCTGGCCGCGCCCGATCAGACCTGGATCGCCGCCGTCATCTCCGACCTGGCCACCGCGTCCGCCGCGGCCTGAAGCGCTCCCATTGCCACCGCGATCGTCGGTACCGCGAGCGCCTCCTGAGACGTGAGGCAAGCCACTTCGCGGCTGCCCAGGCCCGGCATTGCCCGAACCGCCAGCGCGGGATGGCGGAACGTGGAGAACGCCATCGAGGGCAGAAGAGCCACGCCGAGCCCTTCCGCGACGAGGTGCTGGACCAGGACGAAGTCGTCGAGGCTGTGGCGGATGTCGGGCGCGAACCCGGCCGCGGCGCAGACGCCGAGCAGGTTGTCGCGGCAGCGCTCGCAGCCCGCTATCCACCGCTCCCCGCTCAGGGAGGACAGGCTCAACGCGGGGTCCCCGGCGAGCGGATGAGACAGCGGCAGAACAGCATGGATCGGCTCGGTGAGCAGGACGTGGCGCTCGAAGGAGGGTTCCTCGCGTTCCCGTTTGTAGGCGAAGACGACGGCCAGATCCGCGGTATCCGAGCGGAGCATGGCCCGGGCTTCGTCGGGCTCGGCCACGATCAGGGAAGCGGTCACCTCCGGGCTGGTCGTGGCCAGGGTTGCCAGAGCCGGCAGCACCAGGGCCTTGCCGGCGGACGGAAACGCCACGATCCTCAGGTGCCGGGCTCCTCGACGGCGGGTAGAGAGGACCTCCTCGGCTGCCGCCGAGAGCCGGCTGGCGATCGCGTCGGCGTGGCGGAGCAGCAACTCGCCGGCTTGCGTCAACGTGGCCCCGCGTGCGGTCCGGGCGAGGACCTCGACGCCCAGCTCACGCTCCAGCTGGCTCATCTGCTGGCTGACCGCGGGCTGCGTCCAGCCGAGCTTCCGAGCCGCTCCGGCAAGCGAGCCCGTCTGGGCGACCGCCCGGAGTATGAGGAGTCTGCGCGGATCGATCTCCAAGGCGTCGGTCCTCTTGCTCTAAGCAGGGCTTTGATGGAACCAAGGAATACGCGGGTTCCATTAGAGCCGAGCTTACGCCATCCTCGCGGTTCACAGTGTCGAGCGAAGGATCCACGGAGGCCGAAGTGATCGAGATCCCGGGCATGAACGACGTCTACGAAGCCCGCCGACGGATCTCCGCGTATCTCCGGCCTACGCCGCTCTACCGGCACCCCGCGCTGTGCGAGCTCGTCGGGACGGACGTGTGGGTCAAGCACGAGAACTTCCAGCCCATCGGCGTGTTCAAGATCCGGGGCGGGATCAACCTGATCTCACAGCTCTCCGACGAGGAGCGAGCCGCCGGCGTCACGACGGCCTCGACCGGCAACCACGGCCAGTCGATCGCGTACGCCGCCCAGATGTTCGGCGTCAAAGCCGTGATCTTCGTGCCCGTGGGGGCCAACTCCGTCAAGGTGCGGGCGATGGAGCGGATGGGCGCCGAGGTCGTCGCCGCGGGCAAGGACTTCGACGAAGCGCGTGAGCACTGCGCCCGACTTGCCGCCGAGAAGGGTTACCGGATGGTCCACGCGGCCAACGAGCCGCGCATCATTGCCGGCGTCGCCACGCAGACGCTGGAGATCGTCGAGGACCGGCCGGACATCGACACGATCATCGGACCGGTCGGCGGCGGCAGCGGGATGGCCGGGGCATGCCTGGTGGCGGAAGCGATCGGCTCACGGCTGCAGGTGATCGGCGCCCAGGCAGCGGCGGCACCGGCGGCGTATCGATCGTGGAAGGCGCATGAACTCCTCGAAGACAAGATGGCTACCGCGGCCGAGGGAGTCGCGACTCGTGTGGGCTTCGAGCTGACCCAGCGCATCCTCTGGGGCCGCCTGAACGACTTCGTCCTCGTCTCCGAGGAGGAGATCAGGCAGGCCACCATCCAGATGATCGAAGGCACGAGGTCGATGGTCGAAGGCGCCGGAGCCGTTCCACTGGCCGCAGCCCTTCGGATCAAGGACCGGCTGGCCGGTCGCAAGGTCGCCCTGATCTGCAGCGGCGGAAACATCAGCCCCGATCAGCTTCGAGCGCTCTTCAGCTGAGGGCGAGGCGTCGCCGGCACGGGAGTCGGCCGGCAAGGGAGTCGGCCGGAGGTGCCCGGTAGAGGGCTGACGCGTCTAGTTCGTCGGCATCACGTAGACGAACTTGTGGTCGCGACCGGGGTACGCCTTGCCCTGGTTCCAGACGAGGAAGTCCACCGCCAGGTCTTTGACGGGTACGTCCGCATCGGGCGGCCGGGAGGCTCCGTTGCGAGCTTTGTTCCACAAGTTGGAGATGCGGGGATACCAGACGTCCTCTATCCGCAGAGACAGGACCGTGAAGTTGCTCGTGATCGCAGGATCGGCCGTCGCGGTGAAGCCCGAGACGACCCAGGAATGCCAGCCGCGCCAGACCAGCAGCCCGGCGGGCCTGGAGGTCAGGCGGATCTGGGTGACGACCGTCTTGACCGCGTTGTTCATGTTCGAGTCCGCGCCCACCTCGTACTTGCCATAGCCGAGGGATTGCAGGCCGGTCGCCCAGCCGGACGGATCCGCGCCGCCGTACGAAGCTGCCCGCCACTGAGACGGCGAGATCGAAGAGCTTCTGCTGGGTGTCTCGGGTCACGTCGGGACTGACGCTCATGATGTTGATCGAGGTCTGCATCGCGGCCGGCACGCACCAGGTGTCCTTCAGCTCGCCGACGAAGTCCCCGGGCCTGGTACAGATCCATGGCGAAGATGCCCGGCGTTGGGGAAGGAGTGGCGGCGGCCGGCGGTGTGGGCGAGCCGGCCGGATCGACGGCGATCTGGCTCGGGTCCGGCGTGGGCGCCGGCGTGGCGACGTCGGCGGGCAGCGTATAGGCGGGCGAACGGAGGGCGTGCTCCGGCGCCCACGGGGTCGTGACCGGACCGGCGAGACTCGCCCGGCCCAGGGCCTGTGTCCCGGCGAAGGCCATGCCGCTCATCAGGGCAACCACCGCCACCGACATGACGGCAACTCGCGCCGGGGAGACGGGCCGCCGCTCGGGAATCTGGCTTCCCCAGCGATCCCGGACGATCGCCCGGGTCCAGCGTGAGGAAGCGCCCATGTGCGCTATGCGGGGTTGCAGGACGGCCGTCAGGACCGCGAGCTTCGTCCCCATGCAGAAGGTGTAGCCGATCGGAATCGCCGCCAGGCCCAGGACCGGAGAGAGCTCCCAGGCCGAGATGACGCCCGCGACGAAACCCGCCATCGCCGCGACCATCGGCCAGCTCGTGTTGTGCGTGGCGTAGATGCCTCGGGCCATCAGCTCGGTCAGACTCTCGAGTGGGATCGAGAGCGCCAGGATCGTGAGGACCAGGGTCGTCTGGCTGACGTCCGTGTCGTCGAACGTCGCCGCCCTTGAACAGGATGCTGATGATCAGCCGGCTCAAGGAAGAGCAGCCCGAGCGCCGCGCAGGTGGAGAAGAAAGCGATCGTCGCCAGATTGGTGGCGAAGACCCGCTTGAAGGCTCGCTTGTCGCCGGCATTGGCCGCGGCCGCGAGCGCCGGGAAGGCGGCCGTGGCGAAGGCCACGCCGATGAGCGTCTCGGGCAGGCTCTGGAAGCTCTGGGCGATGTCCACGTCCGTCACCGATCCCGGAGCGAGCGTGGACGCGAGGCTGACGAAGTAGATGCCCATGATGTAGGTGAGGGGCTGGGCGACCATCTTGGGCATCATCAGGCGCATGAATTCGCCGAGGCCCTTGACCCGGAGCGCCAGGCTCGGGCGGATGACGAAGCCCGTCCGCACGACCCCGAAGACGCGGACCGCGAGTCCGGCCGCGGCGCCGGCGATGGCCCCGACCGCGGCTCCGTAGATGCCGATGATGGGAGCCAGGAGCAGACGCGCCGCCGCCGATCCCCGCGTGATAGAACAGGTCGTAGACGCCGTAGGTGATCCAGCGCCGCTCCGCCACCAGGATCTCGCCAAGAACCATCGAGACCGAGGCGAGTACCTGGGCGACGCACAGCAGCCGGAACATGTCCACGTACCACGTCTGCTGTTCGCCGGCGAACCCGGGCGCCACGATCTGGACGGTCTGCGGCGCGATCACGAACAGGACCGCGGCCGCGATGCCCATCGCGAGGGCGGCCAGGGTCATGATCGTCCGGGCGAATTCGCGGGCGGTCTCCTTCGCCTCGCCATTGAGACCTACGAATAACGGCAGGAACGGACCGACGACTCCACCCATGACCAGGATCTGGAGGGCCAGCTCGGGGAGCTTGAATGCCGCCAGGAAGGCGTCGACCTCGGGCCCGGCGCCAAAGGTGTGCGTCAGGATTCGCTTCTGGAGGAGCGCCAGCGCGTATCCGGCAAAGGTAAGGACCGACAGGATCACGGCGCCCCTGGGGAGCGCGGTCTTCACGAGGTCCCAGACCTTCTCGAAGATCGTCCGCTCGGGTTCGCGACCGGAATCGTCGTGATAGAGCGCTGCCTCAGCGGCTCCAACCCGGCTCAGCATCCGGCCGCGAGGTGTCTCCTCTATCCAGGGCAAGTGCCATCCTCCGACTCGGTCCGAACGTAGAGCCCGGCAATCTTAGACGTCAGGCGACGATCGGGGGCGGGCCACTGTGGCGCTTGTCGACTCGCCGCAACGCTCCGAAGGGTCCATTTGGCGGCTCGTTGAGCACGACGGAACCGGCCCCGCGGACAGGGTGGGAAGGACCTTTTCCGGGCCGGGTAGGGTCCTATTGCGAGAGAAACGGCCGGCTGCGGAGGGGAATGCAGCCGGCCGTTTCGGTTTTGTGGCTGCCACGTAGATCGCCCTGTGGCAGCTACCGCTCCATTCGACACGCATAAGCTGATGAACCGCTGAAAACCGCGGCTCGGATGCAGCCAGGAATAGGGTCGAGGGCGATCGCCAGGCCGCCGACGCGGACCCGATCGAATTGTCCCGAGTCGTGGTTGCGAGCCTCTCGGGCGCGAAGAAGCTGCATGCTTTCCGTAACGGGCGACCGGCGCCGCAGGTTTGAGCGTGGATTTTGCCGGCCGGGCTCGGAACGGGTAGGAGATCTGGCGGAACGGGCAGTGCCCTCGCGGACGCGGTTTCGCATATCACCGGCGAGGCTCGCCCTCACGGCTGCCCAGGCCCGAGGCTACCGAGCCTGCACTCGAGGCCTGCCCAAATGCGTCTCAGTGATACCGCCGCCTCAGTACCTGGGGCCAGGTTGCGGCCTGTCGTCGCCGCCCTGGCTGCCGCCGCACTCGCCGTAGCGGCCTCCTCGCCCCCGCGGTCGGAGCCCAATCCACTCCGGCCTCATTCATCAAGTCGCTGACGGTGAGCCAGGTCAGCTCGACCGTACCCTCCAATGGCGACGTGAACCCGTACGGCGTGGCAATCGCTCCGGTGTCGATGGGCTCGCTCGTCAAGGGCAACGTCCTTGTGAGCAACTTCAACGCCATGTCGAATCTGCAAGGCACCGGTACGACGATAGTCGAGATCTCGCCCTCCGGCCAGATGAAGTTGTTCGCCACGGTCATGGCCAGTGACGTGAAGAGCTGTCCCGGAGGCGTCGGCCTGACGACCGCCCTTGTGGCTCTCAAGAACGGCTGGGTCGTCGTCGGTAGCCTGCCGACGAAGGACGGCATGTCGGCCACGGCGAAGGCGGGCTGCCTCATCGTGCTCAACAGCTCGGGCAAGGTGGCCGCGACCATCCACGGCGGCCTGATCAACGGGCCCTGGGACATGACTGCCCTGGACAACACCAAGGACGGGATGGTCTTGTTCGTCTCCAACGTGCTGAACGGAACCGTCGCCGCGAAGGGCAAGACGGTCAACAAGGGCACGGTCGTACGGATCGGGCTAGCCGCCTCGAAGTCCGGCATGCCAATGGTTACCTCTGAGCAGATCGTCGGCTGGGGCTTTCCTGAGAAGACCGATCCCGCGGCTCTCGTACTCGGGCCGACCGGCCTCGACCTCGCGGGTAACGACACTCTGTATGTCGCCGATACGCTCGGCAATCGCATCGCTGCCATCCCGAACGCGGTCGACAGGATGACCGCGTCCCACCGTGGCATGACGGTCTCAACCAACAAGGTCCTCAACCAGCCACTCGGCCTGGCACTGGCGCCGAACGGCAACATCCTCACGGTCAACGCGGGTGACGGGATGATCGCGGAGACATCCCGGAGTGGCATGCTGGTCGCTTCCAAGACGATCGACGCCGCCGGCGGCGGGTCACTGTTCGGCCTGGCGGTCAACATGGCCGGAAACGGCCTGTACTTCGTGGAAGACGACACGAACATGCTGGCCTTCCTCCACTGATCCTCACTCCTCGGATCACGTGGCGGGGGTCGGCTTTCGGCCGGCCCCCGCCTTCTTGTACCTGGCCCCGGAGCCTTTGACTTCGGCCGGTAGAGTTGATCGGCCATTCGGTCGTGGATCTGCGCGATCGCCAGAGGAGGTCAGTGGGATGTTGGGTTCGAGCCATCGGCGCCGCCACCTGGCCGAACAGGCCGAGCACCTTTCGATCAACCCTCTGTTCTCCCAGGGATCCGTGCTTTCGCCCATCCCGACGCGCCGTTTACCTGACGGCGAGATGTCCGCGGCGGCCGCCTACCAGATCATCCACGACGAGCTGATGCTCGACGGCAATGCCCGTCAGAACCTGGCCACCTTCGTCACGACGTGGATGGAGCCCGAGGTGGGCGCCCTCATGGCCGAGTGTCTGCCCAAGAACATGATCGACAAGGACGAGTATCCGCAGACCGCCGAGATCGAGCACCGCTGCGTGGCGATCCTTGCCGACCTCTGGCATGCGCCGGATCCGGGCAAAGCCCCCGGTTGTTCGACAGTCGGCTCGTCAGAAGCCTGCATGCTCGGCGGCATGGCGCTCAAGCGGCGCTGGCAGAACGCGCGCAAGGCCGCCGGAAAGCCATTCGATTCACCCAACATCGTGATGGGCGTCAACGTCCAGGTCTGCTGGGACAAGTTCGCCAACTACTTCGAGGTAGAGCCGCGGCTGGTGCCCATGTCCGGCGACCGCTTCCATCTTTCGGCGGAGGAGGCGGTCAAGCGGATCGACGAGAACACGATCGGCGTCGTCGTGGTGATGGGTTCCACTTTCGACGGTTCCTACGAACCGGTGGCGGAGATCGCGTCCGCGCTCGACGAGTTGCAGCAGAGGACCGGCCTGGACGTTCCAATCCACGTGGATGGCGCTTCCGGCGGCATGGTCGCTCCGTTCCTGGATCCCGATCTGGAGTGGGATTTCCGCGTCCCGCGTGTGGCCAGCATCAATACCTCGGGGCACAAATACGGTCTGGTGTTTCCGGGAGTGGGGTGGGTCCTGTGGCGCGATCAGGAGGCTCTTCCCGAGGAGTTGATCTACCACGTCAACTACCTGGGCGGCGATATGCCTACCTTCGCCCTCAACTTCTCGCGGCCCGGGGCACAGATCGTGGCCCAGTACTACATGTTCTTGCGCCTCGGGCACGAGGGATACCGGGCCGTTCACGGTGTCTGTCGCGACGTCGCCGGTGACCTGGCCAGGGCTCTCGCGGCGATGGGCCCCTTCGAGCTCGTCACGGACGGACACGAGTTGCCGGTCGTCGCCTTCCGAGTCAAGGAAGGGATCGACAACTTCACCGTGTTCGACGTGTCCCGGCGGCTGCGTGAGCGCGGCTGGCAGGTTCCGGCCTACTCGTTCCCGGCGGATCGTGAGGATCTGGCCGTGCTGCGCATCGTCGTGAGGAATGGCTTCTCGCACGATCTGATGACGCTGTTCCTGGCCGACCTGGAGCGGCTTCTTCCGGAGCTCGAGCGCCAGCCGGAGCCCACGGCCAAGGAACTGGCGACCTCGTTCCGCCACTGAACGCGGAGCCCTCACGGGCCGGCCAGTGGGAGAGACGGCGATGCTCAATGCCGCGTCGACCGAGCCGTCGTGAGACGGAGGGCTCCTGGCCGGGTTCCTGTGACACAATCGGGATATGTCCACTAAGGAGCCGCCCGCCGATCACGACTCCGTGCTGGAGAGCTACGTCGAGGGTTTGCCGCCCGATAGGGCCGCGCTTTCCCGTCAACTCGACGGCGCCATCGGCATGGCGCACGCCGGGGTTCGACGTCGCTATCAAGTACGGGATCCTGATGTACGCCCTGGCCGGCGACTGGCGGCATTGGGTCGCCGCCGTCGATGCAAACCGGCCCGTAGGGCGTCAGCCTCAAGTTCCTGTATGGCGTGATGATGTCGGACGAGCGCCACGTCCTCCGAGCCGGAAGCTCCGTATTGATGAGCTGGGACTTCGAGGACGGCACCGTCGACGACGAAGCAGTCGTGGCCTACGTCGACAAGCCGTGCGCCTGTATCCCGAGTACAAAGCCAACGACCAGTCGATCCTGGCGGCGGCCCGAGCGAAGACCGCTTCGCGGGGCGGAGTCGCACCGGATTAGCCCTGCGTGGCCCCGTGGCTACGTTCGGCGCAACGCACTCGCCAGGCCCTTTCGATCGTGGATCGTGCGTGAGACGATGCCGCGGCGTAACTCGTCGAACGGGGAGAAGTGATGGTCGTGGCCGCGCCGTTCACCGGTTTCTCCAGGCAAGGGATCCAGTTCCTCGCGGACCTGGCCGCCCACAATGAGCGCTCGTGGTTCCAGCCGCGCAAGGCCGAGTACGAGCGGTTGCTCAAGGAGCCGCTGGCCGCCCTTTGCCTGGCCCTGGGGGCGCGTTTCGAGGCTCGAGGCTTGCCGCTCCGATCGGACCCTTCGCATTCACCTTTCCGCATCTACCGCGATGTCCGGTTCTCCGCCGACAAGTCCCCGTACAAGACCCAGATTTCGGCAAGCTTTCCATGGGCAGGTGAAGGCGGAGGCGTGGGCGGCTACTTCCACTTCAGCCCGGGCGACATCTTTGCAGGCGGCGGGATGTGGCATCCAGAACCGGCCAGGCTGGCGAGCTGGCGGCGCGAGATCGTCGACAAACCGGAAGCGATAAGGGAGGCTCTGGAGGATCCGGCTTTCGTCGCGACATTCGGCACGGTCGAGGGCGACAGTCTGAAGCGCGTGCCCACCGGCTTTCCGGCCGACCATCCCAACGTTCACCTTCTCAAGCTCAAGGACGTGACGTTCGGTCGCCGGCTCTCCGACGAGGAAGTCATGTCACCCGCGCTTCCGGACACGCTCGCGGACGTGTACGCGGCCTCCGTACCGGTGCTTCGCCTGCTTGCCGGGCTCGAACCCCGCGAGAGCCGGGCCGGCTGGCTCAGGGACGGATAGACAGGCGCCACCTGCGCCGAGCCGAGAGTTCGGCCGGGGCGGCGGAGCCATCCGACCGGGCCGCGGCCATGGCGCTCGGGGCCAGGTCGGCGGGATGGCTCGGGACAAGACCGGGCGATCCGCCGTTCCGCCGGGGAGACACGAGCACAGGTCCGGGCGGTCCGGGAATTGCCGCGAGAATCGCCTGCTCGCCGCGCCGCGCGCCTGCGAGCAAGTTCGAGCCGGAGCGACTCCTCGCCGCGCGCCATGGCCAAACGGTGGTTGGCGGCGAAGATCGGGTTCAGGAACGAGACGCGCCTGGGCAGCCCTTTCTCCGCGACGACGCGCCAGTCGAAGACCACCCGCGTCACCGGCCCGGACCCGTTGCTCTCGTCCGGGATGAGCGACCAGACGCCGCGCCCGACCAGGTCCCCGCAGGCGTCGATGGAGAAGCCTCTCGGTCGATCGCTCTCCGTGACGGTGGCTCGCCAGTGGAACGTGTACGGAAGCAAGCCCCTCGTGTGGAGTTCGACGATTCGGCCGATGCCGCGGGAATCGCCCGAATCCAGCTCCGCGGCGCCCAGATAGACAGACGGCCACCAGCGTGGCATTGAGAGTGGGTCGGAGAGGACGCTGCTGACGTCGTCCGGGGTGCCCGGCACGAGCCAGGTCGTCTGGAACGAGTAAGCCTCCGACTTCCTGTCCGCGCCGCCAGCCGAGCCCGGGCCCGCCGAGGCTGCGCCAGGCTCGTCCAAACCGTCTGGACCGCCGCCCGCGACCGCTCAGCGCGCGCCCGGGATCCGAGGCGGCCTCCGCGGTGTCGACGGTCCCCGGTGCGATCGCCGCTTTGAGCGATCGGTACGAAGCCACGAGGAACCGGCCGACTTCGGGCCAGTAGGCGGCCCCACAACCGCGCGGGCCTTCAGGATCCACGGCCGAGCCTCGATCCCGGAACTCGGCCGCCTGGCCGCGCAGCCGCCCCGCCTCCGCGACCGCCGACACCGGCAGGCCGTACAACTTCGAATAGAGAGCGGCGATTGCCGCTCCCGCGGCCTGTCCCGAAGCGAGCCCGATTTCGCGCCGGACGGTCCACCACCGGAGCTCCAAACGCGCCACTTCTCGGGCGTCGACGCCATCTGGCAGTCCGAGCAGGCGATAGGCGCGGGCGATGTCGCGCAGATAGCCTGGATCGTCCCGTCGAGATGGATCCCCGGCCGAGCCGTCCCAGCCCGTCTTGCCGAAGGCGGCCGCCGCATGGGCCAGGAGGAGGGCGGCCGCCACAGCCCGCGGCCACGAGGCTCCGGCTTGCTCCCGTTGCGCCTGCACCAGAAGGGCGAACAACCGGCCCGGCTGACGCCGGTAGTAGGACTTCCACATCCGGAGCTCGAGCAAAGCGAGGCGGTCGGGATCGAACGCGCGGCCCCAGGGAGCTCGAGTGCCACTCATGGATCGATTGTTGACGTGCCCGCGTTCCCGCGGCGACCCACGTCCCGTCAAGCGGTTTCCGTGGCCCAATCCGGCCGACCAGACCGCGCCGCGAGGCTGGGATGGCTACCTGTCGAGGTACGTCATACCATCTGTTCCGCGGCAAGGGGTTCGACCGCGCAAGACACGTCAACTCCGGCGCTCATCGCAGAACCTCGAGGTCGACACATGCACCGAGGTCGGGCAGGAGCCGAAAGAGCCGCGGTCGGAGCGGGTCCACTTGGAACGAGCCCGGTCGCGCCCGTCAGCGACGGCCAGACCGCGCTCCCGGAGCGGACGGCGGCTCTCGGCCGCGCCGCGGCTGCGATGCTCGAGGCCGATGACGTCCTATCGGTCGCTCGCATCGTGCTGGACAATGTGCGATCGGTTACGGGGGCGGTCGCTGCCGGCTTCGCCGTCTACGAAGCGTCGGACGACACGCTCGTCCCGATAGCCCGCTACGGCTTCTCGGCATCAGATCGTGGCCCGGTTCTCCCGATACCCGGCCGACAGCGCCACTCCGGTAGGCGAAGTCCTGCGAACCGGGGTCCCGATGGCCTGGGACGGCGACGAATTCGTGGCGGCTTTCCCGGGCCTTGCCAGCATGGTCACAGAGGATGGCTATCGAAGCCTGGTGGCGATCGCCCTGAAGGTGAAGGGCCATTACATCGGCGGCATCTCGGCCGCCTTCTCGGATACCGGGCATGGGCAGCCTGTCGAGATTGGCTTCATCGAGGCCCTGGGATCGGCGGCGGCGGCGGCCGTGGAGCGGCTCCGGGCACTGGACTCGGAGCATCGGCGCACGCTGGAGGCGGAGGCGCTCGCTCGGGTGACGCGCGCGCTCATGGACGCGCGTTCGTTCGAGGAGGTTGGGGAGCTGGCCTGGGGCGAGGCGGCCACGTTGCTGCAGGCGAATCGCGGCGCCTTCTTCCTGGTCGATTGGGTCGCCAACGAGCTCGTGCTGGTGGGCCGACCCGGTCTGGCCGACCGGTTGCAGGCCCAAACCGAGCGAATTCCGCTAACGCTTGGGATGGGCGCGACGGATGCCGTCAGGACGGGTGAGCCGGTCTTGCTGGAGTCGGCCAAGGACTACGTGGCGCGCTACCCGGCAGCCCTTTCTGCGATATTCGGCAAGGCCGATGAGGAGGCCCCGGCGGCCATGATGGCCGTGCCCGTGCGTGGCCACGCCCACATCATCGGGACCCTGGGCTTCGGCTTTGCCGAGCCGCGCCGTTTCTCTGAGCGCGACGTATGGCTGGCCCAGAGCTTCGCCGACGGCGCGGCGTCCGCGATCGAACGGCTGCGCTTCTTGCGGGCAGAGGAAGAGTCCAGGAAGCACGCCGCCGCGCTGGCCCGAGCCTCGGCCGCGCTGTTCGACGCGGACGACCCGGCCCAGGTGGGCCGCATCGTCCTCGAGGAGGCGCGGGCCGTCACCGGCGCCGCGACCGGGACCATTACGCTGCTGGACCAGGCCGACGGCACGATCTACGCGGTCGCGACCTTTGGCGAGCCGGCCGGCTCCTTGCCTCCTGCGGTCAGACGACCGGCCTCCGAAGAGTCGGTCGTGGCTGAGGCCATCAGGACGGGCAGGAAGCTCGTCATCGAAGGGACCGCAGCGTACGAGCGGCGCTATCCGGCCTTCGCCGAGATGATCCGGAAGTCAGGATGCCGGGTCGTCGTGGGCGTGCCATTGAACAAGCACGGCCAGACCATCGGCGGCTTCTCGCTCGCTTATGTGGATCGCGACCGCCTCGCGGGCGACCACGTGGCGCTCCTGGAGTCGATCGGCAACACGGCCGCCGAAGCCATCGATCGGCTCCGCTCGCGGCGGCTGCTCGAAGCGGTCCTGTCGCAGATGCCCGTCGGTGTCTCGGTGGCGGATCCGCACGGCCAGGTCCTGGCCGTGAACGAGCGGGTGGCCGAGTTGTGGCATGGCAACGCGGCATCGAAGACCATCAACGATTACGACCTCTGGAAGGGGTTCCATCCGGACGGCCGCGCCTTCTCGGGTCAGGATTGGCCGATCTGGCGAAGCCTCCAGCACGGCGAAGTGGTCCTCGGCGAATCGATCGAGATCGAGCGCCTGGACGGCACTCGAGGAACGCTCGAATACAACTCGGCACCCATGCGCGACGAACACGGTTCGATCATCGGCGCCGTCGTGGTGGTTTCGGACGCGACCGGTCGAGTGGAAGCCGAGCGGGCGAGGGAGGCCTTTCTCGCGGTCCTGAGCCACGAGCTCCGAACGCCCATCACCTCGATCCTGCTGGCGGCTCGCCAGCTCCGGGAGCGGGCCGACTCCCTGGCTCCGGAAGTCAGGCAGGGGCTCTTCGTCGATCTCGAAGCCGAGTCCGAACGCCTCAATCGAGTCGTCTCCAATCTGCTCATCCTGTCCAGAGTGGAACGGGGAGCGCCGCTCGCGATCCGGGAACCGGTTCTGATGCAGCACCTACTGCCCTCGGTGGTCGCGGCCGAGGAGAAGCTCTGGCCCGGCGTCAAGTTCCGCCTCGTTACCCCCGGGCGGCTGCCCATGGTCCAGGGTGAGCCAGGCTATCTCGAGCAGATAATCCGGAACCTCATGGCCAACGCGGCCAAGTACGGCGGCAGTGAAGTAGAGGTTTCCGCGAGCACTCGCGACCACGAGCTCCGGATCCAGGTCCGGGACTGGGGTCCGGGCATCCGGCCCGAAGATCGGCAGCGAGTCTTCGAGCTCTTCTACCGCGTCGAGGGAATGAGGCAGACGGCTGTCGGCGCGGGCATCGGCCTGTTCGTGGTGCGGAATCTGGTAGAGGCCATGGGCGGCCGGGTGTGGGCCGAGGAGCCGAACGACGGGCCCGGGGCATGCCTCGTCGTGGGACTGCCGCTCATGGAGGTCGAGGGGGCCTGAGGTCCGGGTCTACGATCGCGGCGGGCGCGGCCGGCGCGGCGGGCGTGGAGAGGCTGGCGAGCCTGGCGAGCGAGGCTTTCGGACCACCACGACCGAATCCACCTGGTCGACGCCGACACGCCACACCGCGGCGAAGCCCTCCGTGGCGATGACGCGGAGCGTTTCCAGAAAGGCGTGGTGCTGGCGGTCCAGCACGACGGCCAGGTTCTGGCGATCCGGACGTCGGGCGTTGCGTTCCTCGCAGATTCGCTTGGGCACGTCCAGGACGATCGCGACTCGAGGCAGGTGAGCAGCATCCGCGATCTCGGTGAGCCCCCTGCGAGCGCGTGCCTGGACGTTGGTCGCGTCCACGACGGTCAGCCGGCCGGCGGCAAGACGCTTCCGAAGCACGAGATGGAGGGCTTCGAATGCGTCGGCGGTGGCCGATTGGTCGTTCTCGTCGTCGGAAACCAGGCCCCGGAAGGTGTCCGAGGAGAGAACTTCAGTGGCGAGAAAATGCCTGCCGCGAATGTAGTCTTCCCCGAACCGGTGACTCCGATCAGGACGACGAGACATGGTTCGGGGAGTTCGATCTCCATGCCACCGGATCTTGGCGCCTTTGGGGATATCCCGCCATCGTCGGATGTGGTTTGTCCGTGAGAGTGGCAGAGTACCGTCCAACAGACTCCCGGCGATGGCGTCCATCGCGGTGCAGTTGGAGACCCGAGCAGCGATGGCTCAGATGGAGACAGGCGACCTTCGGCAACGGCTCGCGGTCGACGCGGCGCGGCTCGACGAGATCAACGCGTTCCTGCTCGATCCGGACTCGCCCATCGTCAACGACCTCCTGGCTGTCGTCGCCCGATACGGAACGCCGGACGAGATCAATCGTCGAGCGCGGGAGGCGGCTCAGCTGCCGGCGCTGCTCGACCGAGTTCGATCGGCCAACCCTGCCTATCTGGCCGATCTCGAGTGGCTGACCGAGCAGCGGGAGCGGGCTGCGTTCGTGAGCGTCGCCGATTTCCGCCGGTCGGTTCTCGGTGCGGCCGCCGAAGCGAGCGACGTTTCGCGACGACTCGGCCGTGACTCTCGAAGTCAGCTCACTCCAGTACTTCCCATGGCTCATCTCCGCGGCGCGCCGGGCAATCGAAGCTCGGTCGCTGATGCCGGCCCGCTGGATCCGCGTTCGGAAGATGAAGGAGCAGGAGGCCGACGGCGATCTCCCGGCGGTGGCCGCGGCCATGTCGATCATCGGCGCGAGCGTCGTGGAAACGCTCGACACGAAGGGAACGGACGGCTCCAACGTCCATCTCAACGGGCCGGAAACCATCACCGGCTACTTTGGCGGAGTAGGGCAGCCCAACGCGCATCCGCTCGAGTGGGTTGAGGAGTACCTCCACTACTACACCACCTACGGCACGCGCCAGGTTCTCAACGTCAATCCGGGCACGGTGCTCGCCGGGTTCCTCCTTCATCGCATCGGCGTGGACATCGAGTTCAAGATCTCGGTATTCATGGGCACGGACAACCCGTTCTCGGGCCTCTGGATGCTCCTGGCGGCGAAGCTGTTCGCGCGCCGGACGGGAGCACGCCCCTCGTCGGTCTGAACTGGAGCAACTCCGTCGACAACGCGACGCTGGAGGCGGCCTCGGAGATCCGCGGGCGCGCTCGGCCTGCGGGATGCCGTTCGATTCGAGCATCACATCACCGAGACGCAAAAGAGCATCGTCCGGCAGCCGTACGACCGCCGGGAAGAGCTCCTGCGACTGGCCGCCAGCGTCCCGAACATCTCCGCCAAGCACGAAGGCGGCGACCCGGAAGTCGACGCGGCCCGCGTTCATCCGTCGGACATCCTGGACTA
Organism: uncultured Chloroflexia bacterium; assembly: GCA_963816135.1. GTDB lineage: Bacteria > Chloroflexota > Limnocylindria > Limnocylindrales > CSP1-4 > Fen-1039. The sequence goes on along the minus strand of CAWFJD010000014.1, from coordinate 39,575 downwards.
CTTCCGGGACAAGTCCGAAGTGATCGCGAGCGGCGATTGGGACGCGCTCGAGACGAACTTCCTCGACAAGGTCGATGCCGCGAACCACACCGCTCGAGCCCTGACGGCGCGCGGCCTCAGCTTCGTCGCCGCCGGAAACCTGCACCGGTAGCCCGATGGCATCGACGGCGTACGACCTGGAGCGGTTCGTCCAGGCTCAGACCTCCATCTACTCGGCCGTCGTTCGGGAACTTCGGGTGGGGCGCAAGACGAGCCACTGGATGTGGTTCGTCTTTCCGCAGGTCGCCGGTCTGGGCCACAGCTTCATGTCCGAGCGATATGCGATCTCGTCGCTGGACGAGGCCCGGGCCTACCTCGCTCATCGGGTCCTGGGTCCGCGTCTTCGCGAATGCACGCGTCTCGTGCTCGAGAGCGGCGCGGTCGAGACCGGCGGAGACGCCACGTCGGCCAGCCGGGGCCGCACGGCGGAGGAAATCTTCGGCCCGATCGATGCGCTGAAGCTGTGCTCGTCGATGACGCTGTTCCACCGCGCCGCCCCCGACGAACCGGCCTTCCTCGAGGTTCTGGACCGCTTCTTCGGCGGGCGGCTCGACGAGGCCACGGACCGCCGCCTCTGACTCCACGCAGCACCCGGGCCAGGTAGTCCACCAGTACTTATTGGCGTGTCGAAGCGCCTTGACGATCGAGTCCTTTTCGCGATGCTTGCCTGCGACGCCTGCCAGACCCGCATATCGAGAAGAAGACGAGATCGATGGACCGCCTTGAGTCACTGAGGGCCCGCGTTGGGACCGAGCTGGAGCGAAGCAGAGGGTCGGCCGCGCCGCCCGCGCAGGAGGCCCCGCGGCTCCACCCGATCGCCCGCCTGCTGCGCGTCGCGAGCTCGACGGTCCTCCTGATCGTCCTCGCGATCGTAGCCGCGATGCTGGGTTACCCGCGGGTCGCTTTCGTCTATCTGATCGCGATCAGCCTCGTCAACGGCGCAGTCTCCGTTCTCCGGCGGGTCGGGCTTCTCGGCGAAGGTTTCGGCTCCCGCCCGTCGTGGGGGTCCATAGTCTTGAAAGCCGGACTGCCGCTCGCGCTGGCGGTCGCGGTTCTCAATCCCACGTACGCACCGGTGGCACTCGTGGTTGCCTTCCTTATTCTGTGGCGCTCGGTCCACCCCCTCGTCATCACGCTCCAGCACAGTCTCCATCCCGATCCCGACGACCCCGCGAGGCTGTAGTGGCCGTCGCGCGTGCACGGCGGGTCGTTGCGCCCGGCCAACGGGAGTAGGGGAATGCCCTATCGAAACGGCTCGATCGTCCGACGGCTCGGTTATGGACCGTCTTCCGTCGATCGGCTCGCCGCTGCCCGCCCGGCAACCGGCCACGTCCGCGAACAGGCCCGCGGGCTCGGGTGAAGCCGCTTTTCTGCCGTGGCTGCCACCCGCGGACCCCGACCCGATGGCGTCGCTCGATCCAACGCGGCCCGCGGATCCGGCCACCCAAGAACAGCTGACGCTCCATTTCATGAGCCACATAAACGCGGAATGCTTCATCTCGTTGCTCCAGACCATGGACCCGCTACCCTACGACGGCCAGGCGCGAGCCGAGTACCGGCGCTTCTACGGGCAGCTCCACGACGTTCTCGAAATCCCTGTTCCGCCGGGAGTCTCATCGACGGTGCCCTCAGGCATCGACCCGGACGATAGGTAGGTCGTGGCCGCGAACAGGGATAGCGGACGGGACCATTGGGCCCGAGCGCGGGCAATCTCGAAACCTAGGATTTGGATGGCCGGCTGGAGAGCGAGCGGCGGCGTGGGCGTGCGACAAGGATCGGCGAAGCAATCGACTGATTTGGGCGAGGGATGCGAGTGACCGGAGGCATGGCAATCACGCGTCGAATCGCCGCTTCGGTGGCGCTGTGTGCCCTTGCGGCACCGTTCCTGGCGGTCGCGCCTGTCGCCGCCCAATCGGGGCCATCGACGGCGCCATCGCCGCTGGGCGACGTCGTGGCTTCATGCCCGGCGGCCACCCCGGGAACCGCCCAGTGTCTGGCCCTCCATCGCTCGGACCTGGCCACCCCGGCGACATCGGGGGTTACGCCTAACCTCGTCTCGGGATCCCTGACGCCGGCTGACATACAGGACGCCTACGCCCTGCCTTCGGCGACCGCGGGAGCGGGGATGACCGTCGCGATAGTCGACGCCTTCGACCTTCCGACGGCCGAGGCAGACCTGGCCGTCTACCGAAGCCAGTTCGGCCTTCCGCCCTGCACGACGGCAAACGGCTGCTTCCGCAAGGTGAATCAGAACGGCGAACGCATCTCCGCTGCCGGCGCCAGATGCGGGCTGGGGCCAGGAGATCGCCCTCGACCTGGACATGGTCTCGGCCGCCTGCCCGCTGTGCGACATCCTCCTCGTCGAGGCCACGGACAACTACAACTCGAACCTGGGGCCGGCGGTCAACCAGGCCGTTTCGATGGGCGCCGTCGCGGTCTCGAACAGCTACTCCGGCCCGGAGTGGAGCGGCGAGAGCTCTCTACGACACGCTCTACTACAACCACCCGGGCGTAGCCATCACGGCGTCGACCGGGGACTGCGGCTACAACTGCAGCGGGGCATTCGGCGGGTCGACGACCGCGAGGGTCGGGATACCCGGCAGCCTCGCCGTACGTGATCGCCGTCGGGGGGACGAGTCTCTCGCCCGCCGGCAACGCCCGAGGCTGGACCGAGACCGCGTGGGGCGACGCCGTCGGCGGCGCCGGCAGCGGTTGCTCGCTCTACGAACCCAAGCCCGCATGGCAGCTGGACGCGCAATGCTCGAAGCGGACTCAGTCCGATGTCTCCGCCGTCGCCGACCCTGCTACCGGCGTCTGGGTCTACGCTGGCCGGCCACTGGTACTCGCGGGTTTGGCGGCACCAGCGCCTCGTCTCCGATCATCGCCGCGACCTACGCCCTGGCGGGTAGACCTGCGCCGGGCACGAACCCGGCAAGCTATCTGTACGCCAATCCGTCCGGGCTGTTCGACGTGGTCGGCGGCAACAACGACGTCACCGTCAAGACGTGCGTCATCCCCTACCTCTGCAACGCCGTCGCCGGATACGACGGGCCCACCGGGCTCGGCAGCCCCAACGGCATCTCGGCTTTTGCTCAGCACTCCGGAGAGCCCACCGTCCCGGCCAAAACGGGCAATCTCGTCGGGGCGGGGGGAAACGGCCTCGTGGATCTGAGCTGGAGCGCGCCGTATGACGGCGGCAGCGCCATCAGCGGCTACACGATCACGGAAACCCAGCCGAGCCAGGGAGCGGTCGCCTGCGCCGTGACTGCCGCGACGCACTGCCGGGTAAGCGGCCTCACCAATGGCACCGGCTACTCGTTCACCGTCCACGCGAACAACGCAATCGGTCCTGGTCCGGAATCGGATGCGTCCGCGGTGGTGGTTCCCGGGGCGGTCCCCGGCGCCCCGACCGGCGTCGTGGCGGCTCGGGGGGATGGATCGGCGACGGTCAGCTGGACGGCGGCCGCTGCCAACGGCCTGCCCATCGATCTGTACACCGCGGTCGCGGCGCCGGGTTCGCGCTCCTGTACCGCGAGCGGCAACTCGACGCAATGCACTGTCACCGGCCTGACGAACGGCCAGCCGTATACCTTCAGTGTCGTGGCGCATAACGCCGCCGGCACCGGCCCGGCCTCGAGTGCTTCGGTCCCGGTGACCCCCGGCGTCCAGACCTCCACCTACCACCCGATGTCGCCGGTACGCGCGCTCGACACTCGCAGCGGAGCCGGGCTATCGGGCAGGCTCGCCGCCAACAGCCCCCGAACGTTCGCCGTGGCGGGCAGGCTCGGCATCCCCGCCGAAGCGACGGCGGTCACCGGCAACGTCACCGTCGTGGGTTCGACCGCGGGTTGGGCCGTCTACCTGGGTCCGGATCCTGTTGCGAATCCGACGACCTCGACCATCAATTTCGGTGCCGGCCAGGTCGGCGGAAACGGCCTGACGGTCGCCCTGTCGGCGTCGGGCAGTCTCTCGGCGACCTACGTCAGTTCGGGCTCGAACACGACCGACCTCGTCTTTGACGTGACGGGCTACTTCACGCCCAACACGACCGGCGACACCTACCATCCGATCGATCCGGCAAGGGAGCTGGACACCCGCACTGGCGTTGGATTGACCGGCAAGCTGAGCGCCAACACGCCTCGGTCGTTCGTCGTCGCCGGCCGAAATAGCGTTCCCGCGAGTGCTCGCGCCGTGACGGGCAATGTGACCGTGGTCGGATCGAGCGCCGGTTGGGCCGTCTACCTTGGGCCCGTGTCCGACGCGCACCCGTCGACCTCGGCCGTCAACTTCGCCGGTGGCACGGTCGCGGGCAACAACCTCACCGTTGCCCTCGACGAAGGGGGCAATCTCTGGACGACGTTCATCGGCCCGGCGGGCGCCACGACGGATCTCGTCTTCGACGTGACCGGTTACTACACGGCCGACGCCACCGGCGCGAGCTTCGTGCCTCGTCAGCCCGGCTCGCCTCCTCGATACACGCAGCGGCACGGGCCTGGGCGGCAGGTTCCAGGCCAACGTTCCGCGGACCCTCGTCGCGAGGGGCTCCGGCGGGGTCCCGATGGACGCCGCGGCGATCACGGGCAACCTCACGGTTGTCAACGAAACCGCCGGCTGGGCCGTCTTCCTTGGCCCCAACCCGGTCGCCGCGCCATCGACGAGCACGATCAACTTCAATCCCGGCGAAGTGAAGGGCAACGGGCTCACGGTGTCGCTGGCGTCGAGCGGGACCCTCTCGGCCACCTTCATCAGCTCCGGTGCCAATACGACGGATCTTGTCCTCGACGTCACGGGCTACTTCGTTCCCTGAGGTGAACGGAGTAGCCGCGGCCTCAGAAGCCGTAGCGACGCCGGCAGGGGAGACCTTCGCCCCCGGCTCGACCCCGCGCTCGTGCCGAGTGGCGAGGTAAGGGCTGGACGGGCCGCGGCAAGCAAAGCCGCACTCGGCAGCCGGAGCCGGCCCGAAACCACGAGCCTCCAGCGAGGCATGCCCGAACGCGTGATTTCCGATTGACAGCGCTGGTATCCTTTGTTCAGCGCGCAATGTAACCGGTTACATTGCATTCGACACAGGTTCTGGTTCGTGGAAGTCCCTCCTTTTGCCGCATTTCCGCAGACAGGGACTCTCGCGGGGGACCCGCCCGGCATCGGTCAACAGCAGTGGTAACCTCTCGGCACCTATGTAACCGGTTACATCACGAGGTTGCAGATGACAAAGACGGTCACGATCCGCGATGTTGCCCGAGCCGCGGGCGTGAGCGTCGCCACGGCATCGAGGGTCCTCAACGGTAGCGAGCTGGTCATCGAGGCCACTCGGGATCGCGTCCTTCAGGTCGTGGACGAACTGCAATTCACGCCCAGCCTCTCAGCCCGGCGCCTGAGCCTCGGCCGGACGATGACGATCACCGTCGTCACCTGGTCCCTGACTCGACCGCAGGCCGTCGAGCGGCTTCGCGGCGTGGATGCCGTTCTGAGTGACAGCGAATTCGACCTGGTCATCTACAACGTCGAGACCGCCGAGAAGCGCGATCAGTACATGCGCACCTTGCCGCGAGCGCAACGGACGGACGGCATGCTGCTGATCTCGCTGCCGCCCAGACCCGACGACGTGGCCCGCCTGGCCTCGGCCGCGGTGCCGGTCGTGGTCGTCGACGTTCACTCGCCCACGCTGCGGGGCCTTCCGCGCGTCATGGGCGACGACGTCGCCGGCGGCGAACTGGCCGCCCGCCACCTTCTCGAGCTGGGGCACCGCGAGATCGGGTACATCGGCGACGAGTTCGAGAATCCGTTTGGGTTCACCTCGAGCCGCGACCGATTCACCGGCTATGAGCGAGCCCTCGCGAGCGCCGGTCTTGCGCCCAGGCCCGAGTGGACGGCTCTCGGCGCCCACGGCCGCTATGAAGCTCGAGAACTTGCCTGTCGCCTGCTTTCCGCGGCCCAACCGACCCACAGCCATCTTCGCGGCCAGCGATACGCAGGCTCTCGGCGTCATCGCCGCCGCACACGAAATGGGTCTCGACATCCCCGGGGACCTCTCCATCGTCGGATACGACGACATCGAAGCCGCCGAATACGTCGGACTGACCACGGTCCGCCAGCGGCTTTACGAGTCTGGACGCCTGGGCGCCCAGATGCTGCTCAAAGAGATCGAGCAGCGCTCCGATCGCTCCCATCTCCACGGACTTGCCGCCTGACCTCGTGGTCCGGGCTACGTCGGCGCCAGTGAAGGGGGGTTTGCCTACGGCTTGAAGATCACGGCCAATCGTCTTGGATCAACTGCCCAAGGAGGAGGCGAACAGTGTTCCTAGCCTTCAATCGTTCCCGGAGGGTCCTGGGAGGGCTCGCGGCCCTCGCGCTCGTCGTCTCGGCGTGCGCCCCAGGTGCCGCCGCGACGCCAACGCCCGTGCCAGCTACGCCAACGCCGGCAACCACGGCCGCCGCGACCCCCACGCCCGCCGCCGCCTCACCGACGGCCGCCCCGATTACCTGCGGCACCGCGCCGGTCGTCCTCAACGCTTACTTCGAGACTGGATTCGACATTCCGTTCAAGCTCTCGGAGGAGTTCACCAAGCAGTTCCCGAACGTAACCTGGAACATCAGCCAGGACCAGTTCACCAACCTCACGAACTCCACGCCACGGCTGCTGGCCTCCGACAACCCGCCGGATCTCATCCGCCTTCCGACGATGATTTCGCTCGTGAAGGATGGACTCCTCAAGAATCTGGATGGCTATGTGACGGCCTTCGGTTGGGACAAGTGGCCGGCCGCGGAGCTTCTCCAGAACCGCGTTGCCGCTGACGGCACCCGTGGCACCGGCTCCCTGTATGCGGCCGGCTTGAACTACAGCATGACCGGCGTCTTCTACAACAAGAAGCTCGCCGCGCAGATCGGCATGACCACCCCGCCGGCGACTGTGGCCGATTTCGAGGCCCTGCTGGCCAAGGCCAAGACGGCCGGGCTCCAGCCCATCATGGCCTGGAACGCCTCCGCCAGCGGCGGCGGACTCGCATTCCCGCTCCAGAACCTCATGGCTGCCTACGGTCCGACCCAGCCGATCAACGACTGGATCTTCCAGAAGAAGGGCGCCACGATCGACACCGCGACGAACTTGACCGCCGCGCAGCACCTGGAAACATGGGTCAAGTCCGGCTACTTCCCCAAGGACGTCAACGCCACCGAATACACGGCCGCCAACAGCCGCTTCGGCAAGGGCGAAGGCGTGTTCATGTTCAACGGCGACTGGCAGGATGCGGCGTACGACAAGGACATGCCGGGTAACGTCGGCTTCTTCGTCTTCCCGCCCGCCACGGCCGGCGGTTCCGTTGCCGCCATGTCCGCCCCGCTCACGTACGGCATCGCCGCCAAGGCGAAGAATGCCGATTGCGCGGCCTTCTTCCTCAACTGGGTCGCGACCAACACGACCGCCCGCCAGATCGACGTGGCAGTCGGCGGTTCCAACCCCGGCGGCCCCTCCGATCTTCCGGTCCCTCCGGGCCCGGCCAACTCCGTAATCAACGATACGCTGGCGCAAGGCGCGCTGGTCGCCAAGGCCAACGGCTCGATGGACTTCATCGCCAACTCGACCGGCTCCATCTTCGCCCAGGGCTGGACCCCTGAGCTCCAGAAGATGGTCGGCGGCAAGGAAACGGCCGCGGGCATGCTCAAGGCTGTCCAGGCCGAGTACCTGAAGGAACTCTCCCAGTAATGAGTGCCGCTGACAGATCGATGCCTGAGACGATCCTCGACCGACCGGACGCTCAGACCGATGACCGTCAGCGGCGGGCCCGGCGGACCTCCACTGTCGGAAGGTCCGCCGGGAAACCCTGCTCGGCTGGCTGTTCGTCTTCCCTGCGCTCGCGGTGTACATCGTGTTCGTCCTGCTTCCGCTCGGGCTGACGATCCAGTACTCCCTGTACCGGTGGGATGGCTTCAACGTCGCCACCTGGGTCGGTCTATCCAACTATCAGACCGTACTCACAGATCCCGACCTGCTCAACACGATCTTCAACGCTTTCCGGTTGATCATCTTCTTCAGCCTCATCCCGGTGACCATGGGGCTGGTCGTGGCTTCGGTGATCCGGCGAAGCGCCACCGGCACGTTGGGCAGCGTCGCCCGCACGGTCCTGTTCCTGCCGCAAGTCATCCCGCTGGTGGCGGCCGGCATCGTGTGGAGCGTGGTGCTCTCCTATACCGGGCATCTTCAACCAGTTCCTGGGCATCGTTGGGCTCGGGGACGTCACTCGGGCCTGGCTGGGCGATTTCGATTGGGCTCTGCCGGCTGTCGGCCTCATCGGCACATGGGTGCTGCTCGGTCTCTGCACGCTTCTCCTGCTGACCGGCATGACCAAGATCGATCCCGCCCTGTACGAGGCGGCGAGGATCGATGGCGCCGGCGCCTTCCGCGAGTTCCGGGCGATCACCCTGCCGAGCCTTCGGCAAGAGATCGCAGTGTGCGTCACGATCACGGTCATCGCGGCGTTGAGGAGCTTCGACATCGTGTACGTCACTACCGGCGGGGGACCGGGGCTGGCGACGATGGTTCCAGGGCTCGACATCTACGTGCTTGCCTTCCAGGCCCGCGCCGTCGGTCTCGCCTCGGCACTCGCCGTCGTGCTCGTCCTCCTGATCCTGGTTGTGATCCTTCCGATCCAGTGGCTTACCCGGGAGACTGGCGAATGAAAGTCGACCGCCGGGAGCTCTACACCGGCCGATTCCTGCTGATCCTGCTGATGGCCGTCACCATCATCCCGTTCCTGAGCATGTTCACCACCGCGCTACATCCATCTGGTTCCGTCCCGCAAGGGCTCGACTGGCCGGCGGATCCGCAATGGGGCAACTTCGTCAACGCCTTCAACGTGGCGAACATGAGCGCGCTGCTGTATTCGAGTGTCTTCATCGTCGTTCTGGTGGTGCCCGTTTCGCTGGTCATCTCGACCATGGCCGGTTTCGCCATCGGCCATCTGGGGATCCCGGGCGGCCGCTGGCTGCTGCTTCTCTTCGTATTCGGGCTGACCCTCCCGTACGAGGGCATCGTCACGCCGCTCTACTTCTTCGAGCGCCAGATCGGGATCCTCAATACGCGGTTGGCGATCTCGCTGCCGCTGATAGCTCTCTACATGCCCTTCGCGGTGTACTGGATGCGGGCCCACTTCGTCACCATGCCGCCGGAGATCAGCGAGGCGGCTCGGGTCGACGGCGCGGGAACCTGGGATCTCTTCTGGCACATCCACATTCCGCTGGCTCGGCCGCCGATGGCGTCGCTGGCGATCCTCATGACCGTGTGGACGTGGAATCAGTTCCTGCTCGCCCTGGTCCTCGTCCAGGACCCGACACAGCGGACCGCGGCGGGGGCCCTGGGGGCCTTCCAGGGCCACTACGCGACCGACATCCCGTTGCTTTGCGCCGGCTCGCTTCTGATCCTGCTGCCCACCCTGATCGTCTTCATCGCCTTCCAGCGCCAGGTGATCGCGGCTCTGCTCCAAGGATCGGTCAAGGGATGACTGGCGGGCTTTCAGCCGGCGCCGGCCCGATGGGGTCGACAGCCGCGCACACCGTCAGATGGGTCTCGCCGGGCCGTGCGGATCCACGGCGACGTCGACGACGGGTTCGGTCCGGTGAGGGACGCCTTCGAGGACAACTTCGCGGAGCGTGGCGACCTCGGCGCCGCGTGCGCCGTCTACGTGTCGGGCAGGCCGGTAGTGGACATCTGGGCGGGCGTCGCGGACGCTCGAACCGGCCGGATCTGGAGCGAAGACACCGCGGCGGTCATCTTCTCCTGCTCCAAGGGGATGCTGACGATCTGCGCGTACCTGCTCGTGCAGGAGGGCCGCCTGGATCTCGACGCGCCCGTGGCGCGTTACTGGCCCGAGTTCGCCCAGCACGGCAAGGAAGGCATCACCGTTCGCTGCCTGCTGAGCCACCGGGCCGGTCTCGCCTGCGCTGGATCGCGATCTCACCCTGCCCGAGGCCCTCGCCTGGGAGCCGGTCATACGGCGCAATCGAAGCCCAGGCTCCGCTCTGGCCTCCGGGCACGGCGCACTCTTACCACCCCATGACCTACGGCTGGATCATCGGCGAGGTGATCCGCCGGATCACGGGCAGCCGGCCGGGCGCGTTCTTTCGCGAGAACCTCGCGGAGCCCTTGGGGTTGCACACCTGGATCGGCTTGCCTGCCTCAGCCCGCGAGTCCGTGGCCTGGATGGAGCCGCCGCTGCCCGATGAGGACAGCCCTGCCGTCCGCGCGATCGCCGACTGCGATCGCCTCGCCGGTCTCGGTACGGGGCAGCTCGATGGGCGGCGCCTTCGGGTTTCCCGCTCAAAGACGGCGTCGTGGCCTTCAACGATCCGGCGATCCAGGCCGCAGAGATACCGGCGGCAAACGGCATCAGCACCGCGCGCTCGCTGGCTCGGCTGTATGCGGGTTGCGTCTCCGAGGTCGACGGCCGGCCCAGGATCCTGAGTCGCTCGTCCGTCGACGACGCCGTCAGAATTCAGTCGTTCGGTCAGCAAGTTTTCGGGCCGCCGGACGCGGGCCAGCGATGGGGGACCGGATTTATGCTCAATTCGCCGCCGGCGAGACCGTTGCTGGGCGACCGAAGCTTCGGCCACGACGGCGCTGGAGGCCAGCTGGCCTTCGCCGACGACGAGTACGGCGTCGGTTTCGCCTACCTGAGCAACCAGATGGGCGGACTCGTGGACGACCGCGCAACTGAACTAACCACAGCCGTCAAACGCTGCCTTGACCGCGAGAGTCATGACCGGAACGGCCATCAGACCGTCAGCCAGTCCGTTCTGCGGACGTCATGGCAGAACCGCAGGACAGCAGCGTGTGAACCAGGTCTTGGAGGAAGTAGTGAAGGGCGACGTCATCGTCGTTGACGATAGCCACCGCCGGGTTGCGGCGACCATCGCGGCGACGATCCGAAAGCAACTCGACGCCAGACCGGGGCGCTTCCTCGTCACGGTCGCCGGCGAGTCGGGCTCGGGCAAATCCGAAACCGCGGCGGCCCTGGCGGAGCAGCTGCTCGACGCCGGGATCCACTCGGCGATCCTGGGTCAGGACGACTATTTCGAGCTGCCACCCAAGGCCAACGACGCTCGTCGTCGACAGGACCCGGACTGGCTTGGGCCGCACGTCGAAGTCCGCCTCGATCTGCTCCAGGCGAACGTGGACTCGGCCCTGGCCGGCGATGCAGTCGATCGAGAAGCCCACGATCGACTACGCGGCCAATACCGTTGCCACGGAAACGCTCAACCTGGCGGGCGTGAAGGTCGTGATCGTCGAGGGGACCTACGTGTCACTGCTGCGGCACGTCGACGTGAGGATATTCATCGCCAGGACCCGCCTCGAGACGCTCGAGCACCGCCTGAGGCGGAACCGGGGCAACGAGGTGCGCGACCCGTTCATCGAGAGTGTGCTCGGCGTCGAGCACAAGATCATCGCCGGCCATCGCCACCTCGCCGACTTCGTCGTGACGAACGACTACGACGTCGTCGCGGCCGGCTGAGCGGCAGACTCGATGACGATCAAGAACAAGGTCCAGCTGATCACCTACCCGGATTCGCTCGGTGGCTCGCTGCGGGGCCTGGACGAGGCCCTGTCGCGCTTCTTCCCGGACATGTTCGAGGGCGGGATCCACATCCTGCCGCCGTTCCCGTCGTCGGGCGACCGAGGCTTCGCCCCGCTGACCTACCTGGAGATCGATCCCGCCTTCGGCTCGTGGGACGACATCCGGCGGCTGGGCGAGCGGTACGACATCCTCCTGGACCTCATGGTCAACCACATCTCGAGCAAGTCGACCTTCTTCGCCGACTTCCTGGCCAACGGTCGGGCCTCGAAATGGGCCGACCTCTTCATCACGCTCGACAAGTACTGGCCCGACGGCGAGCCTGCCCAGCCCGACATCGACAGGATGTTCCTGCGCCGGCCGCGGCCCTATTCCACGTTCCAGGTGGGCGCTGCGCGGCGTCGCCGAGAAGGTCTGGACCACCTTCGGCAAGACGGATCCGTCCGAGCAGATCGACCTCGATTGGCGGTCGCCCCTATTCGGCGGAGCTGATCGCCAGGTTCCTCGACGAGTTCTCGCGGCACGGCGTGAAGATCGTCAGGCTCGATGCTGTCGGCTACCTGGTCAAGAAGCTCGGCACGAGCTGCTTCTTCGTCGAGCCCGAGATCTACCAGTTCCTGGAGTGGATGTGCGCCCTGGCTCGGAGCAAGGGCATCGCGCTCCTGCCGGAAGTCCATGCCCAGCCCGCGATCCAGAGCCGCCTTTCGGAGCATGGCTACTGGACCTACGACTTCATCCTTCCGTACACGATCCTCGAGGCGCTGATCATCCGGTCTCCGGTGCGGCTCCGGCCGTACCTGCTCGTCTCGATCGCCGAGGCAGGTCACGATGCTCGACTGCCATGACGGAGTCCCGGTCAAGCCGGACCTCGATGGGCTCTACCGGCCCGAGGACGCCCGGCGCGTGGTCCAGACGTGCCTGGATCGCGGCGGGAACCTGAGCCTGGTGGTTTCGAGCGAGCACCAGGACCCCGACGGCTTCGACGTCCACCAGATCCGGGGTACCTACTACTCGCTGCTGGATTGCGACGACGACGCGTACATCGCCGCTCGCGCGATCCAGTTCTTCGCGCCGGGCGTGCCCCAGGTCTACTACGTGGGTCTTCTTGCCGGGCACGAACGACGACGAAGCCGTCGCCCGAACCGGCGAGGGCAGGGAGATCAATCGCCACAACTTCACCATGGAGGAAATCGCGCGCGGCGGCCGACAAGGACGTCGTCCGCCGCCTCGAGCGACTGATCCGGCTGCGGAACACCCACCCGGCCTTCGACGGCGAGTTCCGCGTTCTCGACTCGCCCGACAGCCGGCTCACCCTGGCCTGGTCCCTGGGCGTCGAGGAGTGCGTGCTCGACGTCGATTTCGCCTCGATGAAGTCAACCGTGACGACCGTCGATCCGCAGGGACAACCGCGGAGCGTCAACCTCTAACGCCCGCGCCGCTGGCCCTTTCGCGGCAGCCGCTACGATGCGCGAATGCTCGTCATCGTCCGGCCGCCGGGCCCCGCCTTCCTCGACGCGATTTCCACCCACCCGGACCGCGGCCGGATCGACGTTTCGCGGGTTCGGCCGCAGCACGCGGCGTTCTGCGCGGCGCTCGAGGCGGCGGGGCTGCCACTTCTGCGTCTGCCCGAGGAGCCGGACCTGCCGGACTCCACGTTCGTCTCGGACACGCTCGTTGCCCTGGCGCCGCTCCTTCCGGATCGATCGCCGGTGGTCGTGGTGGCGCGGCCGGCGCGCGCAGTCCCGGCGACCCGAGGTCGATTCCGTGCTTCGGGCGGCCCTTGCCCGCCTGCCGGCGAGCGTACGCGTCGTCGCGCGTCGAGGAGCCCGGGACGCTCGAGGGCGGCGACGTCGTCATCTTCGGCGATCGGATCGCCATCGGCCTGAGCGCCCGGACCGATGGTCGCGGCGCGCGGAGTGCTCGCCGAGGCCGCGCGGTCGCTCGGGTACCGGCCGTTCCTTTGCCCTGTGGCGGATCGGCTTCATCTCGCCACGGCCGTCACGGCGGTGGCGCCGGACACGCTCATCGGCACGGCCGCGGGCTTCGCCTCACTCGACGCGGGCGGCCCCGAGACGGCGCCGTCCGCGCGAGGTCCGCCGCCTGCTGCTGCCCGACGAGGAACTTCCCGGGGCCAACGTCTTTGCGGTCGGCGGCCACGCGTTCCTCGCCTCGGGTAACCCGACCGCTTCTCGGCTCCTGCGCGAAGCCGGACTAGCCGTCCACGAACTGGAGCTCGACGAATTCGCCCTCGCCGACGGCGGCCCGACCTGCCTGGTGAACGTGCTTCCGTAACGTGCCGTTCTCGGCCGGCCCGCGACGGCCGCCAACCGGCCCCGACGCCACCGCGCCGGTGTGTCGCGCCTCGCATACACTCGCAGGCATGATGCAGACCCTTCCCGCCGAGTGGCGATCCGCCCTCGGCTCCCGGCTGTCCGACGCCGACCTCGAGAAGCTCGACGAGTTCGTGATGGGGGAGCGGGCCGTGGCCCAGGTCTTCCCGCCGGACGAGGACGTGTTCGCCGCGCTTCGCCTGACGCCACCGGACGAGGTCCGCGCCGTGATCCTGGGCCAGGACCCCTACTACCGAGCGGGCCAGGCGAGCGGTCTGGCTTTCTCCGTCTGCGCCGGCGTCGATCGGCCGCGCTCGCTCGTGAACATCCTCAAGGAACTCGAGACGGACCTCGGCCATCCGATCCCGGCCGACGCCACGCTCGAACCGTGGGCGCGCCACGGGGTTCTGCTGCTCAACACCGCCCTGACGGTGCGCGAGGGCAAGCCGAACAGCCACCGGCGCGAATGGAAGGGTTTCACGGCCGCGATGCTGGCGACCCTGGCCGACCGGCCAACCCCGCTCGCGTTCCTGCTCTGGGGCGAGCCGGCCAAAGTCGCCGGTCAGAAGATCGATCGAACCCGGCACATCATCGTCAAGTCGGCCCATCCATCGCCGCTCTCGGCCAAGGGCTTCATCGGCAGCGCTCCCTTCCGCCGGACCAACGCCGAGCTCGCGAAGCGCGGCCTGCCGACGATCGACTGGGAGCTGGGGGAATAGGGCGTCGGTCAGCGCGCTGAGGCGATGACGAGGGCGAGCGAGAGGAGGGCGATCGCCGCGGCCACCATCGCCCGCAGGACTATGCGCTGCGGCCGCGACGGACCCAGCGGGCGACCACGCTCGCGGCGGAGCGGACGGGCGACCGACGCGAAGGGTTGCACCGCCGGGGCAAGCCGGCTGCGGCGTCACGCTCGCGCATCAACAGCGTGACCATCTCGTAAGAGACCGAGCTCATCGTGAACCTCTGTCGGGTCCATGCTTGGCTGTGGGTACATCTCGAGTATGTGCCTAACAGACATTGTGTCAACGTGTCTGCAAGTACCTGACTGTAAGGGAAAAGTGGCAGATCGCCTTACGTAGTTGCGGTCGGGCACCGTCGCCGGAAGGGCCCGCACGATGAAGCGGCCGGAGCCTCGGGATGACCCGTGCCCCGGCCGCCGCCATAAATCGCCGGCGTGTCAGTGGCCGGCGACCTGGATCTCGAAGTGCTCGTCGAAGGCGTCGCCGGCCCGGTGCCGTGGCCACGACTTGGACATCGTGGCTACCGGCCGCGACCGTCGAGGAGAGAGTCAGGGCCACGGCAAAGCTGCCGTTGGAGTCGGACACCGCCGTGCCGAACGGCTGCCCGTCGAGAAGTATGGATATCGTGGTGTTGGCCTTCGCCGGCCCGCCCTTGACCCACACCTCGCCGCCGGGAGTCATGTGCCCGGAGACGTCGATCGCGGGCGGCGACGTGGGCCGAGCGGTCACCACCGCGAAATCGGTGTTCTGGACGACGCTCGCGCCGTTGCCGCCGGTGCATGTGGCCTGGAGGGCATGCTTGCCCATCGAAATCCCGGCTGGGAGGTCGCGCTGGAAATCGAAGGCGCCCCACTGGTTGCTCGTGGCGGTCCCGAACTCGCGGCCGTCCATCGTGATCGTGACCGTCGTGCCGGCCGCGCAGCCCGAGCCCTTCATGCCCACCTGCTCGCCCGGAATGACCATCCGGCTGGCCTCGAAGTAGCTCGGGCTCAGGACGCCGGAAGCCACCACGGCCCCGGCGACGACGAGCGCGCCTACCAGGCCCACGGCCGCTCCCTGCCAGCGCAAGCGGAAGGTTCGCGAAGGTCGAACCTTCTTCGAACCGTGGGCCGGCGCCTTGCCGGCGGCCGGCCGGACCCGGTCGACCTCGGTCAATTCGGCCAGCAGGCGGCTTTCGAAACCGCCTTCGAAATCCTGTTCTCGCGTGCTCATCGATCGCTCCCCTGTGCTGTCCGCGGGCGCCGAAGCCGGGTTCCGGCTCTGGTGTCGGCCGCGTCGTTGGTGGCAAGTAGCTCGCGCAGGCGCCGGCGGCTGCGATGCAGTCGAACCCGAGCCGCGATGCCCGAGATGCCGAGGATTCGGGCGGCTTGGGCCGGGCTCAGGCCGTCGACAGCGATCAGTTCGAGGAGTTGCCTGTCGCCGCCTGGCAGGTTCTCGAGCGCTTCGTAGACCGCGCGCGCGTCGGCCGATGCGTCGATCTGGTTTTCCAGGCGTTCGATGTCGTCGTCGGCGAGGAGGTCGCGGCCCGAGATGCGCAGCTCCGTCCGATAGGCCTGCGTCTGCCGGCGCTTCTCTTCCGACGAGACGTGGTTGGCGATGCCGTAAAGCCACGCGACGGCGTTGCCGCGCCGCGGATCGAACCGGGGAGCCGACTCCAGGACCCGAAGGAAGACCGCGGCGGTGAAGTCCGCCACGTCCGCCGGCTCTCGGAACCGCTTTGCCCCGGCGGCCATGATTCGGCCAACATGGCGGCGGTAGAACTCGGGCAAGGCGCCGGGCCCGGCCGCGATCGCGACCACCAGTTCCTCGTCCGTCCGCTCGTCCGCTTCCACGTTCGCCTCTGCCTTACGACCGCTGTCACAAGGGTATTGGCAGCAGGCGAGGCCGCGTTACCTCTTATTCCGCTGAGCCAATCTCCGAGCGGCGAGCAGCGAGCGGCGAGCGGCGAGGCCAGATGGTGCTGACGCCCCGATGCCCTGGTGCCATTGCCGTGGGGCGGCAACGGCGCGGCGTGCGGCCTCCAATTCTTGCCGTGGGACGGGCAGAACCGCCACGAATCCCGGCCATCAACCGTGGTACGGCAAGGAATTGCCGTCCGGAGGTCGGGAATTGCCGTGGACCGGTTATGGATCGACACCCGAGGCGTGGTCGGTCGATCGTTGCCGCCCCACGCAAACCCCCCGCCCCACGCAAACGCCCCCGCCCTGACCCAGCTACAGCTCGGCCACGGCCGAGCGTCTAGTGGGTCTGGTAGGCGTGCCGGCCGTGCCGGCCGTGCCGGTCGCGCGTACCGTGGGTCCCGCGCGGCATTCCTGTGTGGATCGCCGCCGGCGAGTCTGCGCAGGCCCATGGCGAGCGCGAATGGCAGTACGGCCACTAGAAGGACCGCCGCCCAGAAGAGCCCGAGCAGGCTGTACATGGCGCCGCCGAGGACCACGTTTTCGAAGATCGTCATTGGATACCTTGCGTTTCTACCGGGTCCGGACATCCGCCCGACCCGGCACCCCTCGGAATACTCCTCGACTGACAGCCAGTTCGGTCATTTACCCGACGAAAGGCTCGACTGTCCCGTTTCCCGGTCGGCGGCCTCCTCGGGCAGCCGCTCCCACTGGGCGTTGAGGTTCCAGTAGCACTCGCAGGCCAGGCGCTCGATCCCGGGGCGATCCAGGAGATGAAGTCGTCCGTGCGCGTACCTGATCAACCCGGCTTCCTGGAGGAGCAGGGCATTGGCGGTCACGGTTTGCCGGGCTACGCCGAGCAGGCTCGCGATATCGTCCTGCGTGAGCACGAAGTCGTCGACGTCGAGTCGATCGTGGGTCCGAAGCAGCCAACGGACGAGCCGCGTATGGACCGGGTGAAGCCGATCACAGGCGGCGGCGATCGCTCGGACGTTGTGCACGGCCTGTGCGTACAGGTTCAGGCTCCGCCGAAGCGCGGGATCGTCGTTCGCCAACTGAGTGAGCGCGTCCAGGGGCATCTGGAGAGCGGTTCCGGCGACCAGGGTCATGACGTCGAGACTCGCCGTCGGGGCGCCGAGATAGGCCTCCAGTCCGGCCATGCCCTCTCGGCCGACGAGATTGATCTCGGCCATCGCGCCGTCGCGAAGACGAACGACCTCGGAGAAGACGACCGTCTCCGGGAAATACACGAAGGAAATGGCGTCGCCCGTGGTGATGACGGTTTGATGGAGCGACAAGGCGATGTGCCGGACCAGCGGCTCAAAAGGTCGGAGACTCGATGCCGGCAATCCGAGCAGCAGCGTATTACCGGTGAAGGCCCGACCACCTGCGCCGTGGCCTCCGGGTTCAGCAGACCGTCGGGGGAATGACGGCCTGCCTTCGTGTTTACCTTCGGGCGAATCCGACAGGTCCACGGGCCAATGATCGCACTGCGCCGCAGCCGGTGGAAGGGCTCGCCGGGTCCGGCCGCCCGACTCTGCATGCCTTTCTCGGACCATCCGGCCCGCAGGAGCGGGCCCAGATCTCGACCTTGGTCCCGACGACAGGCGGACTCAAAGTGAGGTTGACCGTTATCGCACGAATCGGCGTATACCGACCGGGATCTGAGCACGGCCCGCCGCTACTTGCCGGCGCGCTCACGCGGCAGGGGCGGGAGGCGCCGCTTGCCGTAGACGAGGAAGTGGCGGAACCAGTCGCGGACCTGGATGAGGTTCTCGACGCGGCGGAACGGCGTGCCGCCACGCGTGAGTTCGTGGTTCTCCCCGGGGACGCGCATGAACCGGACCGGCCGCCGGTGGGCGCGCAGGACGGCGAACAGTTCCTCGGCCTGGCCGATCGGGCAGCGGAGGTCTTTTTCCGCGTGCTGGATCAGGAGCGGCGTTGTGCACGACGCGATGTACGTGATCGGCGACGCCTCGCGGTAGAACTCCGGCTCATCCCACGGGTTCGCGCCGATGAACATCACCGGATCGATGCCGGCGAGGTCGCCGGTCAGCATGAGCGACGTCATGTCGCTCACCGACCGTGCCGTGAACGCCGCCGCAAAGCGGTGATCGTGCCCGATGATCCAGTTCGTCAGGTAGCCGCCATACGAGCCCCCGGTGACGCCGAGCTGTCGGCCGTCCGCGATGCCCTCGGCGACGAGCGCGTCCACGCCGGCGAGGACGTCCCGCGTCGGCCCGTCGCCCCAATCGCGGAAGTTCGCATCCGCGAAACCCTGGCCGTAGCCGGTGGAGCCGCGCGGATTGCAGTAGAAGACGCTCATCCCGGTTCCCGCCAGGATCTGGAACTCGAGCACGGGCGACCAGCCGTACTGCGTCTGCGGACCGCCGTGGATCTCGACCACGAGCGGGCCGGGCCGGCGAAAGCCCGACGATTCGGCGGCCTCGATCAGCCAGCCCTGGATCCGCCGCCCGTCGACCTCGTACGAGCGCTCGACCGGCTCGACGAGCTCGACGTCCGTCGAGCACCAGGTCGTTCAGACGGCTCAGGCGGCGCGGCGCCTCACCGCCCGACTGGACCCAGACGTCCGGCAGCTCGGTCGGCGTCGAGCGGATGAACGCCAGGCGAGGGCTGGCCATCGACGTCGATCTGGTCGAAGCCCGAGACGTATTGCCGGCCCTCGGTCAGCCGTTCGAGCCGGCCGTCGCCCGTGGCGATGCGCCACAGCTCGTATGAGCCGTCGCGAGGGGCGGTGAATGTGATCCACGCACCGTCCGCGGAGGCCACCAAACGCGCCGACTCGCCCGGCGTGATGTCGCTGTTCATCGACGTCGCGGGCATGAGGTCGTGGCGGGCCGATAGATTGCGACCGCCGTCCCGCCCCGAGTCGGAGCCGTCGGCCGTGAAGAGCCAGACGTCGGACCGGCTGCCGGCGTGGGCAGGGTAGCGGTGGCCCAGGCAGGCGATCGTCCGGCCGTCGGGAAGCCAGGTCGGTGCCGCGAAATCCGCTCTGCCGGCGTCCGTGATGCGCGTGCGGCGACCGGAGTCGACGTCGACGACGAAGATGTGCGAGCGCGGGTCGAAGTCGGCGTCGCGCCGCTCGTTCGTGCAGTACGCGATCCGCTTGCCATCGGGCGACCAGGCCGGCATGTCCACGGACCAGTCGACGTTCGTGAGGCGACGGGCATCGCCGGTCTCGAGGTCCACGACCCAGAGCTGCGGGTGGCTGTCGTAGACGAAGCCGCTGCCGTTGTGGAGGAACGAGAGCCGGTCCACGTATCGGTAGTCCGATGTCGGCATTCCGTCGGCGGCCGGCTCGTCGATGCCGCGTCGCCGGCGGTCCTCATCCTTTGTCGCCCCGGCCGACGGGCTCAGCACCGCGAGGCGCTTGCCATCGGGCGACCACTCGAAGCTCGTTACGCCGCGCGGAAGATCCGTGACCCGCCGCGCCTCGCCCGGGCGGTCGAGCGGCAAGACGTAGACCTGGACGACGTCCTCGCGGTTCTTGGCCTTGCCCGAGGCTTCTCTCGGCCGGGCGCGGGCTCGACCTGTGTTCGCCGGTCCGACAGGAACGCCATCAGCCGCCCGTCCGGCGAGATCTCGGGCGATGTGTCGTGCCAGGCGCCGCGGTGAGCTGGCGGGGCTCCTCGCTTCCGTCCGTCGGCACGCCCCAGATCGAGTGGATGTAGCCGTCGCGGCTGGCCGCGGCCGCCTGCAGGGCGAACACCGCGAGCCGTCCGTCGGGCGCGAGTCGGACCTGGGAAGGAACGCGCAGGCGGTACAGGTCGTCGGGCTGCAGCGACCGCGGCACCGTGCGCTCGCCGCTGGAAACACTGGGATGCTCGGGCTACGGGCATGATGCCTCCGGGAGTGTTGTGACGGGCGCGGCAGAGGGTGCGGGCCGTCCTGTTGTGGTGAGTGTATTTCGCAACCGGACCGGCTGAGGGCGCGGCGTGTTGGGGCGAGTGCCTTGGTCCCGTCCGGTCTCGGTTCCGGTCCAGTCTCGGTCGCTTCCGGTCCCGCGAACGCCCCGCGACCCCGTCTCGCGGCCCGCTTGCCGTCCCGCGACAACGACGCCCGTTCCAGGCCCAGTTCTTGCCGTCAGATGAACAGAAGCGCCGCCCCACCCTTCCTCAACCGTAGGACGGCAAGGAATGCTCCTTGGGAGGTCAGGCCTTGCCATCGGAAGCACAAACACTCCACCGCCAGACCGCCTTCGGTCAATCGTTGCCGCCCCACGCAAACCGCCCGGACAGGACGCACGATCCCTTGGGACCGGATCTCCGGTGAGCAGCCCGAGAGATGGCAGAGCACCCTCGGGCAGTGGCCCCATCGAGAGTCGCTGAATTTCCTTGACGGGAGCCAGCCGCGGACGCTAAATCGAAGGGCACAAGCTGCGAGGGGAGGGGATCGATGAAGCTGAGCAATGGGACGACGAGCCGGCGATTGGCCGGTATCGGGCGTGTACCCTGTTGGTCGCCGTTTCGGCATGCGTGGGCGTGGACACCGCGTCCCCCGACACGTCGGACGTTCCGAGTTCGCCCCCGTCGCAGACTTCGTCGCCGTCGAACACTGCGCGCCCGACGACGTCACCTGGACTGAAGATCGTCGTCAAGCCAAGCGGGGACGCCGGAATGCCGCTCTCGATCCTGGTCACGCCATCTGACGCCGGCGGCCCCATCAGTGACGGCATAGTTGTGGCTGCCATCACGGACCCATCGGGCAAGGTGCGTCGCTTCCCGATCCCGGACGTTGGGACCGCGGACGATCCTTCGGGCTATGACGGCACCTATGGCGAAAGTGTCTGGGCGACCTCGCTGCCGGGCAAGTATGTCGTCGATGTCATGGCTACCGGGAGCGGGCACGACAAGGCGCCCTTCACGATGCGCGGATCCGCGACGATCGAGCTTGCTCCCGGCATCGACAGCAACGGCGATGGCGTTACGGACCAGGCCGTGAAGTATCTGGGCATCGAGCCGCCTGACGCACCCGGAATAGGCTCATCCGACGGGGACGGCGACGGCTTGAGTCTGGCCAAGGAGCTCGCCGCCGGGACCGATTGGCAAAATCCCGACACCGACTCGGGCGGGGAAGCGGACGGTTCGGAGCTCGCAGCCGGGAGGACCCGCTCAATCCATCGGACGACATTCGGAAGGATTCGTGCTACCACGGGACGGGGGCTTGGCCGACGGCTTCGTACGGCCCGGACGCGACGTTCGAGCGAGATTACCCGCTCGAACAGGCACTGCCCGCGACGATCCTCGGCTATCCGACCCAGCGGCTGTCCATCGTTGGCGACGCCGCTGTCCAGGATCCCTACCTCGGCGTCTACCCCAAGATCTTCACCGTGTGCCTGGGCAAGACGGACGCCGACGCGACCGTCGCGATCGCCGTTGCCCAGGACCTGCCGCTCAAGAACCTGATGCTGGTCGCGGTCAAGGTGAAGGGTGCAACGGGGGCGCAGATGGAGCGAGCGTTCCTTGACTTCGAGCCGGGGGTGTTGGATCCCCGGCCGGAAGACAGGACGGTCTCGGGAAAGACCTACCGAATCTACCCCAACGAATTGCCTGTCTATACGACCGCCGACACGTTCTTCACACTGTTCCAGTTCCCCAGTGGCGACGGCCCCGGCCCATCGTTCCTGAGCTCGCCCGGGCCGACGGCAAAGCCGATCACGAAGATCGACATCTTCGACGACGTCGTCCGGCAGCCTGCCCTGAGACTCGTTCCGCTGCCGGGGCGAAGATGCAAGGTGAACCTGACGGGTTCAGGCACCGCTCAGTGTCGCTCCGCGACATTCAGGATCGCCAGATAGCTCTTGCGAACCTGCCCGCCCGGGCGCTCTCGGATGCGATCGCGAATACGCACGAGCAGCGCGGCTCGAGTCGGCGCATCGAGCGCGCGATGGCCCGAGTAGGTCTCGAGCGACCGGCCATGCCCTCGGGTCCGTAAGCAACGTCCGACACATATCGGCGTGTCGCGATGTTCCCGAATAGACCGCTCTCGGCGATCTCGCGGCTGAGATCCTCGATCGAGTTGGGATCGGTAGGCCCGGCGGCCCAGGACGCCGGGTCGTCTGGCACGACCGCCTGGTAATCGGCCTGGACGTCGAGGAAGAAATCATCGCCGCCGGGCGGCAGAACGTGTTCGACGGTAACCACCGCGAGTCGACCCCGCTTGCGAAGCAACCCGGCGGTCCTGGAGAAGCGGACGGCGGATCTATCCAGTGAAAAGCTGTGAAGGCCACCACGGCATCGAAGTCGCCCTCTGACGGCTGCCATGTCTCGAACGGCGAGGTGACGACCTCGACGTCCGAGAAGGCGGTCAGATTCCGGCGAGCGATGCCGGCGAGCGCGTCCCCGCGCTCGACGCAGGTGACGCAATATCCCCGCTGCGCAAGTGGCAAGGTCGCCTGTCCGGTGCCGCACCCTATCTCGAGGACACGGCTTCCCGGGTGGAGGCCGGCAAGCTCCGCAAGGTCGTCGAAGAGACGCGCCAGATACAGGGGTCCAACAGGTCGTACAGCTCGCAACGCGGTGAAGTTGCCTGCGAGCCTCCTGTCTACCACCCGCGGATCCGATCTGCCACGCAGGCCTCGGGCGTGTATTCGATCGCCAGATGGGTCGTGCCGGTCAGGTGAAATCGCTGACACAAGTTGGGCGAGAACCTACAGGAGTTTCCGTCATCCCCCCGCGCGGCCAGTCCTGTCAATACTGCCTGGGGGTATTGACAAGCTCTTGACAAGGTCGGCTTGTCAAGAGCAGAATCCCGGCAACGAAGGCCTGTCGACTTGACAGGCCCTTAGTCGTGTCGGGGTGGTCGTGGGGCTCAGCCTGATGCGAGGGGCGCCGGAAATCCGGCGAACTGATTGGGTTCCACGCTCGTCTGATTCGGCGGGAGATGTGATTTGGCAGTAGGCGTTGCCGCCGAAGTGAAGAGCAAGCTGACGATCCTCGAGGTCGTTGGCGAGAGCGTGCAGCTCAAGAAGGCGGGCACGACCTACAAGGGCCTGTGCCCGTTCCATGGCGAGAAGACGGCCAGCTTCGTCGTGACCCCCGCGCGGGACACCTGGCATTGCTTCGGCTGCCAGGAGGGCGGCGACATCTTCAGCTTCGTGATGAAGCTCGACGGGCATCACCTTCCCCGAGGCACTCAAGAAGCTCGCCGCGAAGGCCGGCATCGAGATCGACGAGCGGACGACGCGCGAGGACGCCCACAAAGGCCCGACTGCGCGAGGTTCTCGAGAACGCGATCGCCTTCTACCACGTCGTCCTGACGCAGTCGAAGGTCGGCGCGCCGGCGCTCGAATACCTGCACAAGCGCGGCTTCACGGACGAAACGATCGAGAAGTTCCAGCTCGGCTGGGCGCCCAACGGCTGGGACC
Organism: uncultured Chloroflexia bacterium; assembly: GCA_963816135.1. Classification (GTDB taxonomy): domain Bacteria; phylum Chloroflexota; class Limnocylindria; order Limnocylindrales; family CSP1-4; genus Fen-1039. The sequence continues at coordinate 15,617 of CAWFJD010000014.1, read as the reverse complement.
AGATGATCAAGATGCTCCAGAGCCGCCGGAACGTGACCCTGCCGGAGCTCGCGGAAGTCGGCCTGACGAGCCCGCGCTCCGAGCGGCCGCGGCGCCTACGACAAGTTCCGCGCCCGGATCATCTTCCCGATCCGCGACGCGGCGGGCGCGGCGGTGGGCATCGGGGGGCGGATCTGCCGGAGGCGAAGGGTTCGGGCGGCCGCACGCAGGGGAGTACCGGCGCCGCCGGCACGGCGGCGCCGCACGCAACCCAGGACGGCGGCGCGCCCAAATACCTCAACTCGCCCGCCACCGCGCTCTTCGACAAGAGCCGGACCCTCTATCTGATCGAGCGGGCACGGACGGAGATGCGACGGCGCGACGAAGCCGTGCTCGTGGAGGGCTACACGGACGCGCTCATGGCCCATCAGGCCGGTTTCGAGAACGTGGTGGCGAGCCTCGGCACGGCCCTGACCCCGGCCCAGGTCGCGGTCATCACCCGCTACGCCAAGAGCATCGTCCTCGCGTACGACGTCGATCCAGCCGGCCAGCACGCGGGCAGCATCGGCGGCGCGGAGCTGTTCAAGCTGATCGGCGCGCTCGCGGCCGAGGAAACGGGCATCGAGATAACGAACGTGCGCGTGGCCCGGCTGCCCGAGGGCAAGGACCCGGACGAAGTGATCCTGGCCACTCCCGATCTCTGGCGGGAAGCCGTGCGGACGGCGCAGCCGATCGTGGAGTTCCTCATCGACTACTACGCCACCGCATCCGATTTGCGGACGGCGCGGGGCAAGAGCCAGGCCGTGGCCGCTATCGTGCCGCTGCTGCGCGAGATCCGCGACCCCGTTGTTCGCGATTCGTACCTGCAAACGCTCGGCCGTCGCACGGGCGTCGACGAGCGTGTGCTGCTCGAAGCTCTCCACTCCCCGAATTCGGCCGGTGGGTCGATGGGCCAGGGCGGCCGAACGACCGATGGCGCCGGCTCCGCGCGAGCCGCCGGCACGGCCAGTCGTTTTTCCGCCGACGCGATCATGTCGTCTCCGGACGCCATCGACACCAAAGCCGAGCTGCGCGCCATAACCCTCGAGGAGAGAAAGCTCCTGCGGCTGCTTCTCCTGGTCCCCGAGCAGCAGGAACGCGTCGCCGAAACGCTCCGCGTCCAGGGTGCGTCCCTGCCGAGCACGCCCGCCAGAGAGTTGCTCGCGGCGATGCTCGCCGATCGCGAGAAGGATCGCGAGGCCGGCGGCAGCGGGCGCTTCGAACGCGGCCGATTTCTCGAATCGCTGGAGGCCGAACTTCACGGCCTGGTCATTGCTCTCTACGCGGAGCGCGGGCCGGATCCAAACGATCTGGCCGGCGACCGCGTTCGAATTGGAGTCGATCAATGCCTGCTCGCCCTCGAGGCGGACAGGCTGAAAGCGCAAATGGAATACATCTCAGCCGAAATCACCGAAGCCGAGGCGGCGGGCGACCTGGTCGCCAAGGCCCCGCTTCTCGAAACGAACCGCAATCTGTATGAGGCTCTCAAGTCGCTCGGCCGCCGCCGAGCAGGACTCGAGCCTCCTCTGCTTCCGCTGGAGGACATCGATGACGGACCCTCTTGACAAGCAACTCGTAGAAGTCGCCCTCTCCGGCGGCGGCCGTCGAAAGGCCGATCTCGAAGAAGCCAAGCTGGCCGGCGTGCGGACCCGGGCGCTCGACGACGACTCGCTCGACGAAGAGGACCTGCTCGCCGACGAAGAAGAGGCCGCTCCGCCGGACGCGCTCGACGAGGACGCGACCGATCTCGGCGTAGAGGTAGTCGAGGAAGACGGCGCGGTCGAAGCCGCGAGTGGTCGGGCGACGGGCCCGACCAAGCTCGACGCCGAGACGCTCGAGGAGCCGACGCCCGAGGAGCTCGAGGCGCTCAGCGCCGACATGATCGGGATCGACGACCCGGTCCGGATGTACCTCAAGGAGATCGGCAAGGTCGCCCTGCTGACCGCCGAGGAAGAGGTCGTCCTGGCCAAGGCCATCGAGCTCGGCGAGCAGATGGTCGAGGAGCCCTGGAAGGGCCTCGTGTCGCTGCACGAGTGGACCCACCACGAGACCGAGCGCAAGACCCGGACCATGAAGCCGCAGCACCGGCTGCCCTTCGGGCCCGAAGCCGCCCGCATCGTCTCGGACGCGGTCTCCGCCGAAGGCGCCGCGGACCTGCTCGTGCCGACGCCCGGACTTCCACCTCGATCAAGGCCGGCAAGGAAGCCGCGAGCGAAGGGACCAAGGAGCTCCTCAAGCAAGCCAAGCACCTGGTCCAGACCTACAACGACACGCTCAAGCCCGAGACGTTCCTGCCGCTTCTCGACTGGGCCTACTTCTCCGTCCACAACGGCGATCTGGACTCGCGCGACAACAGCGGACTCTGGGCGATCTACACCTGGACCCGCGAGTCGGTGGCGCATCCGGCGCTGCAGCGCTGGATCGAGGCCGGCAACGACGCCGAGCTGCTCAAGCGAATGGGCTGGGATCCGGAAGAGCCGTCCACCACCAAGCTCAAGCATCGCAAGGGCGAGCTCGTCCGGATCGGGCGCGACGCGCGCGAGCAGTTGACTTCGGCCAACCTCCGGCTCGTCGTCTCGATCGCGAAGAAGTACATCGGCCGCGGCATGAGCTTCCTGGACCTGATCCAGGAAGGCAACATCGGCCTCATTCGCGCGGTCGAGAAGTTCGACTACGAGAAGGGCTTCAAGTTCTCCACGTACGCGACGTGGTGGATCCGCCAGGCCATCACGCGAGCGATCGCGGACCAGGCCCGAACGATCCGCATCCCCGTCCACATGGTGGAAACCATCAACCGCCTGATCCGGGTCAGTCGCGCACGCTCCTTCAGGAGCTGGGCCGCGAGCCCACGGTCGAGGAGATCGCGGAAGCGATGTCCAAGGGCCAGGAGCAGGTCGTCACTCCGGAGAAGGTCCGCGAGATCATCAAGGTCTCCCAGGAGCCCGTGTCCCTCGAGACGCCGATCGGCGAGGAAGAGGACTCGCACCTGGGCGACTTCATCGAGGATCGTGGCGCTCTGGCCCCGGCCGAGGCGGCGAGCCATCAGCTCCTCAAGGAGCAGGTGGAAGCCGTTCTCGACTCGCTGACGGGTCGCGAGCGACGCGTCCTTCAGCTTCGGTTCGGCCTGGAAGACGGCCGCGCTCGAACGCTCGAGGAAGTCGGCAAGGAATTCAACGTAACCCGGGAGCGCATCCGGCAGATCGAGGCGAAGGCGCTGCGCAAGCTGCGGCATCCCTCTCGGAGCCGAAAGCTCAAGGACTATTTGGAATAGAGACCTTCATGGAAACACGGAAGCCCCGCCACGCGGCGGGGCCCGTTTCCCGATTTGTCCGGCGCCACCCTCTGAGCGTATTGGACCAGGCACGATATGCGGAAAACAAGGCCGCTTTGGCCCGACTTTCCGGCGCCTTCGACGCTATCGACCGGCCGCCGACCGACGTAGTCTTCGGTCAATCCCTGAAAGTAGGCCCTCGGCCGTGCCATGTTCCGGTACGGCCGGTGTTCGGGCTTCGAAGCCGCTGGGCGAGCGGAGGAGGAGCGATGTGGAAGATATAGCTCGATCGATGGTCGATGGATCCCTGGCGCTGGATCTGCGTGAGGAGCCTGTGGGCGAAGGCGGGCCGGACGCGACGACGCCGCCGGCAGGCCAGATTGTCCTGGATGGGCCATCGGTTCTGAATGCCGAGGAGCTCGAAGAGCCAACTCCCGCCGAAATCGAGGCCGTCTCCGCCGACGCCATCGGCATGGACGACTCCGTCCGGATCTACCTCCACGAGATCGGTCGGACCGCGCTCCTGACCGCCGAGGAAGAGGTCGTCCTGGCCAAGTCGATCGAGCTTGGCGAGCAGATGGTCGTCGAGCCGTGGAAGGCCGTGCTGTCGCTCTTCGAGTGGACGCGCAATCGGACCGAGAAGAAGACACGGCTCCGCCATTCCGAGTACCGGCTGTCCTTCGGTGTCGAGACCGAGCGGATGGTCCAGCAGGCTCTGGCCGCCGCCGAGCCGCCGGCCCTGCCGGAATTCAAGCTGGCCAAGGCGCAGAAGGCGGCCGACAACGCCCAGGTCAAGGAGCTTCTGGTTCGCGCCGGTGAGCTGGCTTCGGAGTACCAGGCCGCTCCCGGTCCGGAGACGCTGCTGAACCTCGTGGACTTCGCCTTCGTCGCGGTCCGGACGTCCGGCCTTGAGGCACGAGACGACGCCACTCTTCACGCCCTGTACGACTGGACCCGCGAGGTCGCCTGGGAGCGGCTGCGGACCTGGATCGAGGCCGGCAATGAGGCCGAGACGCTGCGGGAGATGGGCTGGTACCCGGAGCTCGGTCCCGAGATCCGCGCCCGAGACCGCCGCGGCGTATCTGGTCGAAGAGGGAGTCGAGTCGCGGGCCCACCTGACCTCGGCCAACCTCCGCCTCGTCGTCTCGATCGGGCGCAAGTACATGGGTCGCGGCATGGGCTTCCTGGACGTGATCCAGGAAGGCAACATCGGCCTCATTCGCGCGGTCGAGAAGTTCGACTACGAGAAGGGCTTCAAGTTCTCCACGTACGCGACGTGGTGGATCCGCCAGGCCATTACGCGAGCGATCGCGGACCAGGCCCGGACGATCCGGATCCCGGTCCACATGGTCGAGACGATCAACCGCTTCGTCCGCGTGAGCAGGAACCTCGTCTCGGAGCTCGGCCGCGAGCCGTCGATCGACGAGATCGCCGAGGCCATGTCCAAGGGCCAGGAGCAGGTCATCACGCCCGACAAGGTCCGCGAGATCATCAAGATCTCCCAGGATCCCATGAGCCTGGACAAGCCCGTGGGCGAGGACGAAGACACCCGTTTCGGCGACTTCATCGAAGACCGCGGAGCCATCGCGCCCGCGGACGCCGCCAACCACAAGCTCCTCAAGGAGCAGGTGGAAGCGGTCCTCGACTCGCTGACCGGCCGCGAACGCCGCGTCCTGCAGCTTCGGTTCGGCCTCGAAGATGGCCGCGCGCGAACGCTCGAGGAAGTCGGCAAGGAATTCAACGTCACCCGAGAGCGGATCCGCCAGATCGAGGCGAAGGCGCTGCGCAAGCTCCGCCACCCGTCCCGAAGCCGGAAGCTCAAGGACTACTTGGAGTAGAGCATCGCCGCGACCAAGGTGCCCCCGCCTGGACCTCGGGCAGGCGTTGAGCAAAGGTCGTCGAAGAAGCGGAGAGGCCGGTCTTTCGGACCCGATCTCTCCGCTTGCTGTCAAGTGGAGGGGGACGCAAGCCGATTTCCCGTACATGAGGTCTGCCGAGGTGGGCCTATGGGCCCCGGGGGCGCTTCGTGCGAGTTGGCCCGAGCCAGACTCGTTCGGCAGCCACGGCGGGTGGGATGCAAGGAGTTGTCTTGTCCTATCAGTCGGCAGGGGATCGTGCCGGGTCATCGCGTTGGGTGCCGGACGATCGGCTTGTCCTGGACAAAACGCGTACCGGCATCCTGATCTTCGATGCCGAGCGACTGTATGTCTTGCACGCGAACGACTGGGCGTGCGCCACCTTCGACCTGCCGGGCGAACTCGACGGTCGGAACCTGCCTGACCTGTTGGTTGGCGTGTCGGAGAAGCACGCGCACGCGTTGCTCCGCCGGCTTCGACAGGGCCTGATCGACCACCTCGTCGTCGAGGCCAGCCATCGGATGAAAGACGGCAGCCTCAAATCGGTCGAGCTGCGGTTCACTTACTCCGAGGATCCAGAGCCCCGTTTACCTGGCCATCGCCCTCGATACGTCGGAACGCTCGATGCCGGACGAGCTGGCCATCCAGGCGGGAGCGCCTTCGAGACGCCCTTGCCGAGATCCTGCGGCGTTCTCAACCGTATCGACCACCGCGACGAGCTGTATCGCGAGGCCTGCCGGATCGCCGTCGAGCGCGGCGGCTTCCGGATGGCGTGGGTCGGCCTGGTCGACAAGGACAGCGGCGACATCGTGCCGGTTGCGTCCGCCGGCAGACTCGATTGGCTATGTCGACACTCTTCATCTGAACGTTCGGGGAGATCCGCGTGGCCCGGGAATGACCGTGACCGCCATTCGGACCGGGCAACCGGTCTCGATCGCCGACCCACGCGTCGATCCGATGTTCACTACGCTCAAGGAACAGGTGCTCCGGAGCGTGGGTTCCAGCTCGGCCGTTTCGCTGCCGCTGGTGGTCGAAGGACAATCGATCGGTGCGCTGACCGTGTACGGCCCGGTCGTGAACACCTTCGGGGTCATCGAGGTTGAGCTGCTCCAGCATCTCGCCGACGACATCTCGTTCAAGCTCGAGGTCATCGGACGAGAAGAGCGGCGCCGACGCGGCCGAAGCGGACCGCCACCGGCTTGCCGCGGTGGTGGAGCAGGCGGGCGAGTCGGTAGTGATCACCGACGGCGATGGGCGCATCGTCTACACGAATCCGGCCTTCACGCGACTCCTGGGGTATACGAACGAGGAAGTCCTGGGTAAGCCGCTCGACTTCCTGCCTGCCGAAGGCGGCGCGACGGAGGAGGGAAGCCTTGTCCACGCGGCCATCCGCGACGGCGGAACGTGGACTGGAGCCAGCCGGGGCATTCGCAAGGACGGCCAGCGCCTCGATCTGCACCTCTCGATCAGCCCCATGTCCGACGAGTCGGGAGCCGTCGTCGGCTCGATCATCGTCGGCCTGGACGTCTCGCGAGAGAAGTCCCTTGAAGCGCAGCTCGATGCAGGCGCAGAAGATGGAGGCGATCGGCCAGCTGGCCGGCGGCGTCGCTCACGACTTCAACAACCTGCTGACGGCGATCATCGGGTTACGCCGAAATGCTCCAGATGGAGCTTGGACCGGAGGACGAGCGGTCGCAGGACGTCGCCGAGATCCAGACGGCCGCCAGCACGCGCGACCGAACTGACTCGACAGCTTCTGGCCTTCTCGCGACGACAGGTTCTGAGCCTGCGAGCCGCTCGATCCGCGCAACGTCGTGATCGACGTCGTGCCGATGCTGCGACGGCTGATCGGCGAGGACGTCGAGCTCGCTTATCGACGTGGCTGGCCGGCCTCGGGCCGATCCTGGCCGACGCGAACCAGCTGGACCAGGTGCTCGTGAACCTGGCATTGAACGCCCGCGACGCCATGCCGGCGGCGGCCGGCTGACGATAGGGGCCCGTGAAACGGAGCTCGACACGGCATTCGCGAGCGAGCATCTCGGCGACGCAACCCGGCCCATACGTCGTGCTGACCGTCGGCGACACGGGCGACGGGCATGAGCGAAGACGTTCGCGAGCATGCCTTCGAACCGTTCTTCACCACCAAGGGACCGGGGAAGGGGACGGGTCTAGGCCTGGCGACGGTCCTCGGTATCGTCGAGCAATCGAACGGGTATCTGGACCTGGAGAGCGAACCCGGCAAGGGTTCTAAATTCCACATCTACATTCCGAAAGTGACTGCCGCTGTCAGCTCCCGGCACCCGACGCTGGGACGGCGATGGATCCCCGTCGGCGGGACGGAGACTCTCCTCGTGGTCGAGGACGAGGCCCCCGTCCGATCGGCTCGCCTGCCGCATCCTGCGGGCCGCCGGGCTACACGGTGCTCGCGGCGGCCAGCGGCGAAGAGGCGACTCGCGCATCGAGGCCAACTATGCGGGCCAGATCGACCTTCTCTTCACGGACGTCGTTCTGCCCGGCATGAACGGCCTCCAGGTCGCCGACGTGCTCAGACAGCCGCCGGCCCGACCTCCCGGTGCTCTACGCCTCCGGCTACGATCGGGAGATGATCGCGGCGCGAGGGGTGTCTGGAATCTGGGATCGGCTACATGGCCAAGCCATACCGTGCGAACGAGCTGCTGGCTCGCGTCCGAGAGCTCGTGGGGAAGACGGCCGGCGTTACGGACACCAGCTCGGCCGCGTTCGAGGCGGATTGAACGCCGAGATGCGCGCCCGAGACCGCCGCGGCGTTCTTGTAGAAGACGGAGTCGAGTCGCGGGCCCACCTGACCTCGGCCAACCTCCGCGCCGCCGCCCGCTCTCTGCCTTACGCCGCTCGACGGCGACCGCGAGTCCGAACGCGACGAGGATCCCGCCGGTCGCCGTCTCGATTCCCCGGCGGACCCTGCCGCGGCGTATGACGTCGCCGAGGCGGACCGCCGCGTTGCCGTAGAGCGTCAGCCATACGAGGCCCATGCCCGCGTGGATCGAGGCCAGCGCCACGGACATGAGGAACACGGGCTGCCCCGGCGCGATGAACTGGGGCAGGAACGTCGTGTAGAAGATGCCCACTTTGGGGTTCAGCAGGTTCGTCAGCAGTCCCTGCCGGTACGCCGATCGACCCGATTGCGGCGCGGGTGCCGTTCCGGCGTGCGTTTCGTCGTCCCGCCTGAGCCAGACGTCGGCGAGCGTTCGAAGGCCGAGGAATACGAGATATGCGGCGCCGGCCAGCCGGAGGACGTCGTAAAGCTGGGCGCTGGCGTCCAGGATCGCCGCGATCCCCACTGAGGACGCCGCGCCCCAGACCACACAACCGCTGCAGGTGCCGGCCGCCGTGGGAAAGACGCTGCTCCGGCCCCGCGTGAGGGAATTCCGCAGAACCAGGGCCATGTCCGGGCCGGGGGAGATGGTCAGCAGAGCGGCGACGCCGACGAAGGCGAGGAGTCGAGGGTCCATTGAGGCTCCGCTGGGGTTCGTTGTCCGGGCCGGGCGGGGCGGCCGTGGCCGTGGCGGCTACCGCTCGATCGGGAGATCGGGGCGGTTGCCCCACTCCTCCCACGAGCCTGCGTAGTTGCGGACCTCGGTCAGGCCCGCGACTTCGTGCAGTACGAACCAGACGAGCGCCGCGCGGACGCCTCCCTGACAGTACGTGGCCCGAACCTCTTCCGGCTGGACGCCGCTGCCTCGGAGGATGGCACGGGTCTGCGCCGCGTCCCGCAGCCGCCCGTCAGGGGCCACGAAATCCCTGTATAGCCGTTGGTGGGCGCCGGGCACTCGGCCGCCCCTGCGGGCGCGGACGTCGGTGCCCAGGAACTCGTCAACCGAGCGGACGTCCAGGAGACGGGTCGGGCCCGCGGCCGCGGGCGTGCGGGTGTGGTCGGAGTGGCAGGGGTGGCTGCCGGAGCGATTCCCTCCCGGCTCCAGCCCAGGACGTCTTCGGCCGTCGCGAGCAGCGTGCGGTCGGCCTCGGAGAGGCTGAGGGTTCGCGGTGGCTCGATTTCGGCGTCGGCATCGGTGGTCGGCCGACCTTCGGCCTGCCAGGCGGTAAGGCCGCCGTCGAGCAGGTGGATTCGATCGGCCGGAAATCCATAGAGGCGGAGCAGCCAGTAGCCTCTGGCGGCGTAGCGGCCCAGGCCTGCGTCGTCATAGAGGACGAGGTCCGTCGCCGCGCCTACGCCCCAGCGGGCGATGGTGCCGGCCACGTCGTCGCGCGTGGGGAGGATGTACAGCCGGCGGGCGGTGCCCGTTTCCGGCTGAGTGCCCGACCTGGCAAGGTCCACGTGGAGGTCGCTGAAGACGGCACCGGGTATGTGAGCCTGCTCGAAGACCTTGCGATCGGTCGAGACGTGAACGATCCGAAGATGGGACGAGTCGGCGTCAAGCGGCGGCCAGCTTGTCCGCCAGCCATTCACCAGAAACCAACGGCTCGATGGGCACTTCGTTCGACCTCCTCCGCGTTCGCCGACACAACAAGGGTAACGGACCGGCAACTATCCGCCCGGGACCGGTGCGGCCATGGCCTCGCGTGAAGCGGCACCCGGCCTCACGCCGCGTGCCGCCAACGGACCGGCGTGACCGCCCGGCTCAGAGCAGGACGATGGAGTTGCCGCCGGGACTCTGGCCGGCCCCGATCGCTTCCAGGGCCGGTCCGCCATCGACGGGGAAATCAGACTGCAGCGCCGCGAGGTTCTCCCGAACGATCGTCCGGTTGTGCCGCGTGTTCGCCAGAAGGAGCAGCGCGTGGTCCGATCCGGCGTCGTCCCGCAGCTTGAGAGCAATCCGGCGCTGCAAAGCCTGAAGGTCGCCGACTCTCGTCTCGGCTTCGATGCCGACGCGGATCTTCGGCCGGCTATCTTCGCGTCCCAGGCCCGTTGGTCTCCATCGCCGCCGATCGGCCCCTCGTAATTCCACTTCGATCCCGGGCCCACGCGCGCCTTCAGTCTGTCCAGCAGGGCCCGGTGCGCGGCGTCGCGGATCGGCTGCCCCGCGGATATGCCCGAGCACTCAGTTCCATGCCGAGCACGGCGAGGATGCGCGCGACTACGAGGATCGAAACACGCGGCGCCTCTCCACGCTCGATCCGGCCGATCTCCGCTCTAGAGATCCGCGCGGAGCGGGCAACGGCCTCCTGGCTCAGCCCGTGCTGTACTCGAGCATTCCGGATCTCGCCTCCGAGATCCTGGACGATGCGCCTACCTCGCCTGGATCCCGCATCAAGTGAGCGTTCGGCCACTGGCATCGAACGAGGATGCAGTGCGCTTACCTGCGGTTATCTAGCTTCGCTAGTCCAGCCGCACTGTCTTCGACGTCGGTACGTGTTCGTCCCACGAGCGAACGCGACCAATCGTATCGGACGAGGTCGAACTTGCTCGGATCCGAAGCCGGTTTCGACCTGGTGGACGCCCTGCTGGGTCATTTGGTCAATTCGCCCGCATGGCGAGCAGGCGCGACCCTGCGACGCCTGGGTTGCTCCGTTGGTCGACTTCGCTCGCCCGGCGAGCAGCGGCCGCGACACCGTCAGCCGGCGTAGGTGTCGATCAGCGAGCGGACCTTCAAGGCCGCCTGGGCACGGCCGCGGGTCCAGCCTTCAGGCAGGGTGAAGCCCACGATAACCTCACGCCCTGCCGGCAGGTCGAAGTAGTTGTCGTCGAAGAGCGCATCCGCGCCGTCGACGGAGAGTTCGACCCAGCGCGCCAGGCTCTCGGATCGAATACGGACGAATGCTCGCCCGGATTTCGACTCCGCCGGTCGGAGCCTCTGTCCGACACCGGAGTCCTGTCCTCCGCCGGTCGCGGGCCCTTCCGCGGCCGGCGGCGGCCCCGCCCTCGGCCCCGCCCGCGCCCGCCCTCGCCCCGGCGCGGCCGGCCACCACCTCGACCGCCACGCTGAGTTTCGGCGGCGCCAGAAGCAGCTGCTTGTCAGTGGCAAACGGAGTGACCGACCACGCAACCAGTGATTCCCCGGCCCAGAGCTCGCAAACGAAGACCGTCCGGCGCCGCGCATCCATATCGGCGGCGACTCCGGCAGCAGCCTCCACGACGCAGACTCGAGCCGTGGAAGCTCCGGGCGCAACCACCGCCTCAACACCGGAGGCCACGACCGCCCCATCCAACCCTTCGAGCGACCAGCGCACCTCGCCCGTGAACACCGCCGGCCGATCGTTCGTCACCGTTACTTCCACGCCGGCGGCCTCAAGGAACAGGCCAGCAGCACCGGGGCGTAGAAGCGGCGCGAGCACGTAGTGGAGCGCCTTCCAGCGGCCGAAGTAGTCGATGCTCGACCACGACGCGACCGGCCAGCAGTCGTTGAGCTGCCAGTAGAGCGCGCCCAGCATGCGGGCGCGCTTCGCGCCGCCAGTGCTCGACGCCGACTCGATCGCCTCCGCCTGCAGGACCTGGCTGAGGTAGACGAACGACGCGAAGTCCTTCGGCAGCCGGAAGTGCTGCGCATGTACTCGAGGATCAGAGCGTTGCCGCGCGAGTTCTTCTGGTGGCGCTCCATCATCGGCGAGTCGAGGTTCCAGTCGGCCGGGTCCGGCGCGAAGGCTGCCATGGTCTCCAGCGCCGGCAGCGACTGGAAGCCGTACTCGCTCATGAACCGCGGGTACGTCTCCCGTACGCCGTGAACGGCTTGCCGGCCGTGCCAGACGCCCCAGTAGTGCATGTCGCCGCTGCCGCTCGCCGATCGGCGCCTCGACGGTTGCCCGCGACGGTGAGCTCGGCCAGTAGGCGTGGTCGCGGTCGTCTCGGCCGCGACCGACTCGGGCAGCATCTGTGGAAGATCTGCACATACGTCCCTGCAGATCCTGCGTGCTCGGGCCGCGTCCAGCCCCAGTTGGCCCAGCCCCGCTCCATCTCGTTGTTGCCGCACCACAGGGCCAGGCAGGCGTGGTGGCGCAGCCGCCGCGACCTGCTCGCCGCCTCGACCCGCACGTTCGCGAGGAACGCCGGATCGTCAGCGGGTAGACGCTGCAGGCGAACATGAAGTCCTGCCAGACCAGGATGCCCGATCCGGTCGCACAGGTCGTAGAAGCGTCTCGCTCTCGTAGATGCCGCCGCCCCAGACCCGGAGCATGTTCTGGTGCGTCGCGGCGGCCGCGCCGAGCAGCCGCTCCAGGTCCGCGTCGCGGTCACGCGCGTCGGGAACGAGTCGGCGGGGATCCAGTTGGCGCCCTTGGCGAAGACCGGCACGCCGTTGACCACGAACTTGAACGACTCGCCCCACTGGTCCGGCTTGCGCCGAAGCTCGAGCGTCCGCAGGCCGATCTGGTCGGTCCGGCGATCCACCGTCTGGCCGCCGTCCGAAAGCACGACTTCGACTCGATAGAGCGGCTGGCTCGCCGAGCCCGTTCGGCCACCAGAGCTCGGGATGATCGATGTCGAGCGAAATGCGCGCGTTCGAATCGCCGCCCCCGATCGACTTCTCGGTCGATTGACTCGACCGTCCGGATGCTCGATGCGAACGGTCGACGTCAATTTGGCGCCCGGCGAACCCGCGGGCCGCTCGACCCGACATGTCTGTCGAGACGTGCGCCTTGTTCTTCTCGAGCCTCTGCGTCACCTTGACGTCGAAATCCGCGCGACGCTCCAGGTCTCGAGCCGGACGCCCTTCCAGAGCCCGATGTTCGGCAGTTTCGGCCCCCAGTCCCAGCCGAAGTGGCAGGGCGCCTTGCGCAGATAGGGGCGCCCGGAGCGAATCCTTGGGTGGTCCAGGTGCCGCTTCGCCTCCATGCGCTCGGCGTGTTTGACGGGCGAGCGAAAGAAGACCGTGATTTCGTTGTTGCCGGCGACAGCAGATCCGTTACGTCCCAGCGCCAGGTCCGGAACATGTTGTCCGCGCTGCCGAGTGGCCGGCCGTTGAGGGTTACGTCCGCGAGGGTGTCGAGACCCTCGAAGACGAGCTCGCGGCGCATACCCGGAGGCCTCGCCGGGTCGCGCCTCGGCACCCTCGACGCGGAACGTCCGCCGGAACTCCCAGTCCGACTCGGCGACCCACTGGACCCGCAGTTCGTTGTCGGCGACGAACGGGTCCGGGATCCGGCCCGCGGCCATGAGGTCGAGATGGACTCCGCCGGGGACCTGGGCGGGAAGCCACTCCTCGGTGCCGAGCTGCTTGAGCTGCCACGCGCCGTCGAGAGACTGAACGATCACGGTTCACCTCGGTTCGCCCGTCGTTTTGTCCGGTCGGGGCTCACGTCCCGGCACGGCCGTGTTATCCTGTCGCGCGCACCGCCCAGCGGCAAGGCCCGCTGCGGCATGCACCTCGCTCCGACGTAGCTCAGTGGTAGAGCGGGCGGCTGTTAACCGCTTGGTCGTAGGTTCGAATCCTACCGTCGGAGCCAACTCGTTCGGGTGGTCCTGCCTACCGCTCCGACCCTGTCCCTCGAGCACGATCTTCGAGCTGGCCGTGCGCTGACCGTTACGGTCGGCGGGCTTGCCCAAGGAGGAAGAAGCGCTCACTGGTTTGGACCCTGGCGTCAACGAAGCCGGCGTGGTCCAGGGCAGCCTCCAGTTCGACGGGGGAGTAGTAGACCTTCCGAACCTGGAATGTCCGGCCGTCGTTGAGGCGGCGCAGTTGAACGTCGTCGGATGGAGGCCGGTGATCGATCGCGCCTGAGGCCGGATCGCGTCTCGAGTCCATGAAGGCAAACACGCCGCCCGGTTTCAGCCACCGATTGACGAGGGCCAGAAAGTCACGCATCCGCTCGCGTCTCACGTGGCTCAACCAGAACCCCGCGAACAAGCCATCGACCTGCCGGCCAGGCTCGGCCCAGTTGTCGCGAACCTCGAATTGAGCGGCGAACCCAAGACTCCGCAGACGAGACCGTGCGAGCCCGATCATCTCCGGTGAGATGTCGCAGACAGTGAGGTCGCCTTTCCCGGCCAGGAGTGGAGACCACCATCCGGTGCCAGCCGCCAGTTCGACGATCTGACCGCTCATCGGCACCTCCTCAAGCCAGTGCGCCGCCAGGTCAAGGTCAGCCTTCCACGCGGCGTCGTCTGCCTCCGTGTGGACATACCGGTCACTGCGCAGATACCACTCGTCATACTCGGGCGCCCGAGCGGCGTAGTAGGCAACCATTTCGGCGTCGAGAGTATCGGCGGGATCCACGGGCCCTCCATGCGGCAAGTGACCGAACGCAGGTTACCTCCCCCTTCGGGACCCCCCCGGGCGAGCTTGACGGCGTGAAGCCACAGGTGACTAGGGCAAGAGCAAACCCCGCCGCGGACGACCGCTGACTCGACAGGCGCCACGACAGACGCTCTTGGACCGACGTTTCCGACGCGCTGTTTACGGTGCCCCTGGAAGCGAGGCGGCCGCCGATGCCAGTCGCTGTCGGCGACCCAGCTTCGGCTTCGGCGCGATCGTGGGATTGTGCGGCGCCGGCAGGCGTTCGCCACAGCAAACGGAGCCTTGACGCATGACCCTTCAGGCGGCCTACGGCGATTGGCGGTTGTACAACGACCTCGTCATCGAGGCCCTCCGCACCATGTCCACCGAGGAGCTTGCCCTGCAAGCTCCCTCTGGCGACCCGACCTCGAGCACCGGCTGGCCCATCTGGGCGATCGCCGGCCACACGGCCGGCACCCGGGTCTTCTGGCTGTGCACGGTCATGGGTGTGCTCGGCGCCGAGACGACGCCCTTCGGTGACATGGCCGATGCCGGCTGGGAGGATGACCTCGGCCACCCGCGCTCGGCCGATGAACTCGTGACGGCGTGGACGACGACCTGGACGATCGTCGAACGGGCGCTCGCCTCATGGACGCCGGACATGCTCGACGACCCGGTGGCCCTCGGGCAAGGCGACGCGGCTCGGCACCTCACTCGTCGCTCCCTGCTCCTGCGTCTCATCACCCATGAGGGCTATCACGTCGGCGAGATCGCGCTCATTCAGGGCATCCACGGCCGGAAACCGATCGACCTGTGGCCACCGAACTACACACGATCGAGGCTGCGCAGGCTCGCGACGCTCGTTGACAAGGTCCCGCGGGCCGTTGGGAGCCGCCCCGAGCTCGAAGCGTGCGACGTCAGTGCATGATTGCGGCATGCCCGAGGAGACGACGTTCGGATCAGCCTTCATTCCGAGCCCGGCCAACCAGACGGCAGTCGCCTACGTTCGAGCCCAGGCGGAGCCGAAGCGGCGCCGGGATGAAGGCCGGATTCGAAGGGTTCTGCGGGATGCTCGGATTTCGGCCGACGTCGGCGAACTCTGTGTGGGCTTCGGCGGGTCGGAGCGCTGACGATCAACTTCCACCCAGACCGGATCGCGGGAGACCGCCGATCGGTGGCCCAAGCGCTGCTGGTCGACGGCGTCTACCGAAGCCAATTCGAGACGCGAATTAGCGGCGGCCTCACTGCATACCGAGGCGGCGATCGGGACCGATGGGAGGAGCGGCTCTTCGGGGGCGCGTATCAGGCATCTGGCGTCAGCGCTTC
>CAWFJD010000013.1:0-8681 GCA_963816135.1 uncultured Chloroflexia bacterium | reverse complement strand
GTCAGGTTTCCTAGCGGAAGCCGCCGCCGATCGGTAGGGTGACGCATTGCCGTCAATGCATGCACTCCGCTAGCGTGGCCGGAGCGGCAGGTTCCGAGATGCCCTGACCGCTCCACTTCCTCGGATGGCTTCGGATCGTCAGGCCGCTGCCCGAGCCCGCCGGTCCCCGCCGGCGTCGTCAGCCGAGGAGACGAGCTCGACGGTTGCGTGGAAGGAGGCGCCGTCGAGCGAACGGAGCGTTCGCCGTTCCCGGCAGGCTCGCGCAGAGGTGCATGTGGCGCGGGCGAGAGCAAGGAGAAGAAGTTGTTCGATCGCGCCTGGAAACGCTTTGCGATTGGTGGGGGAGCAGCATTAGTGCTGGTCGTGGCCGCGGTGCCCGCGGGCGTCGAAGCCAGGACGGTGGCCCCCAATCACACCCTGGCAGCCAACACGCGCTTCTACGTTCCCCCGCCCGTGGACGGCGCGACCCGCCAGATCGTCGACCTCACAAAGCACCGCGACCTCAAGCACGCGTTCATGGTCGGCCAGATGATCGGCACGCCGCAGGCGGTGTGGTTCAACGGCGGGAATCCGCTACAGGTCCAGAAGAGCGTGGCCAGGACGGTCAAGCTCGCCAACGCGCTGGGTACCGTCCCGGTGCTCGTCGCCTACAACATCCCATACCGCGACTGCGGCCAGTATTCCAGCGGCGGCGCTCTCAGCGCGGTCGATTACGCGGCCTGGGTCGACGGCTTCGCCAAAGGCATCGCCAACGGCAAGGCCGTCGTGATCCTGGAGCCGGACAGCCTCGGCCTCATCCCGGGTACGAGCAACTGCACGGTCGCCGGCCCGGAGAACACTCCCGCGGATCGCTACGGCGAGCTCAGCGGAGCGGTCGATCGCCTTGAGAAGCAGCCGAACGTCGTCGTCTACCTCGACGCCACGCACAGCGACTGGCAGAACGTTGGCGACGCGTCGTCCCGCCTCGTCACCGCGGGCGTTCAGCGATCCCAGGGCTTCTACCTGAACGTCTCGAATTACCAGTACTCCGCCAACCTGACCTTCTACGGCACCTGGATCTCCGACTGCATCGCCTACGGGACGGCCATCGCCCCCGGCGACTTCGGCAGTTGCCCCAACCAGTACTGGAACGGCGGTCCAGCGACCAACTGGGCCGGTACGGGCATGAGCGCGTATCAGGTCTGGAAGAACGAGGCCTACAGCGGCAACGCCGCCGACCTGACCTGGAACACCGTCGGGATCGATTCGCGCTGGGCGAGCACGCTCGGCACGACCGTTCCGACGACCCACTTCGTCATCGACACGAGCCGCAACGGCACCGGTCCCTGGGATCCCACCGCTGCCGCTTATGCCGACAAGGCCACTGGCCAGGACTGGTGCAACCCGCCCGATCGCGGTGTCGGCATCCGGCCGACGGCAAGAACGGGCGTGGCGCTGCTCGACGCATACCTGTGGATCAAGATTCCGGGTGCGTCGGACGGCCAGTGCACGCGCGGAACCGCCGGACCGGCCGATCCGGAATACGGGGTCACGGACCCGGCGGCGGGCGCCTGGTTCCCCCAGATGACGCTCGATCTCGTCCAGAAGGCCAGCCCGGCCTTCGAGCTGCCCTGGTATCTCCGCAAATAGCCGCCCCGATCCACCCCCGATCGCGGGTAGCGCAGAACCGGGCCGGTCGAAAGACCGGCCCGGTTCTTTTCTGCGAGTGTCTAGGGCCGCCGCATCGAGGCGCGTCGGAGCGAGCCGGCCGCCAGGCCCAACAGTCCGAAGGCGAGGCAGATCGCGAGGCCGAAGGGTGCGGTCCCGCCTTCCGCGGACGATCGCGACGTGCCAGTCGGCGGCAGCGTCGGCAGCCGCGGAGTGCCGGTCACGCCGCCGACAGACTCGACAGGCGCGGGCGTGAAGCTCGCGGTCGGGCTCGCGCTCGCTCCGCCGACCGCTTCAGTCGGCGTCGGAGTGGGAGTGGGCGTCGCAGTGGGAGTCGCAGTGGGAGTCGGGCGCGTCGGCGTCGGCGTCGGCGTCGGCGTGGGAGTGGCGCCCGGACCCGTGACCGCGCACGCGGTGCCGAGGCAGGCGAGCGGGGCGTAGCCACCCCAGCCATCGATGTCGTCGCGAAGCGTGCCCGTTCCAGCGGCGCCGCCGTCGTTGTACATCGAGGCATTGGTGGTGTTCATGAACGCCGAACTCGGTTCGACGTCCGTGCCGTAGGCCGGCTGCCCGGGGAAGGTCTCAACGCCCAGGTTCAGCGAGTCCCACGGGCCCTCCACGCCGGTCGGCGAGAAGCCCCGATGCGAGGTATTGAACGCGACCGTCCAGATGATCTCGTCGGTCAAAGTCACCCCGGCCGGCAGCGCGAAGGTCACGGGATGGGCCATTCCGGCGAAACATGTGTCCGACGCAGCGTAGTACCAGCCGGTCGAGCCGCGCGTCGCGCAGATTCCGGATGGGTCGTACGAGGGGCGATAGGGGAGGGCGAAGGTCTGCGTGGTGCTGACCAGGACCGCGCCGGGAGCCGGCACCGCCGCGGATCGGTCTACCGCGTAGATGCGCAGGGTGAGCGGCTGTGACCAGGTGTCGCCCGGTGTCGAGGTGCAGGTCGTTCCGCCGCCGCTCTCGCAAGCCCAGATCGACATCACGACGGTCAGCGGAAGGTTGCCGCTGGACCGCTCCGTTCCCGCGAGACGGACCAGGTCGCCGAACTCCCTGGTGCTCGTGGCTTCGTAGCCGACACTCGGCACGTTGCCCGGAAGGCTCGCCGGTATGTTGGAGTAGACCGGCGGCACCGCGGCGAGGGACGCGGCCGGAGCCAGGGCCAGAAGTCCTGCCACGGCAACGAGACCCGCGGCAAGACCGGTTCGGGGCAGACGGCGAAGGTAGGGGCGGGTGGGCGCGATGGTCACGTGGCAGTCTCCGAGGTCGAACGGCTGGTAGTCCCCCGGTGACGCGCCCCCTAGGCCAGCCATTCTCGCAAATCCCGGAACCCCACGTCGCGTACCAGGACCAAAGGCGGTGCGTCGGGGCAAACCGGAAGCTCGATTCCATCGCTGCGCTAGGATCGAGTCGATGAAGTACGGACTGATCCTGAGGAGCACCGGACCCGCTTCGAGCCCCGAGGCCATCGAAGCCGGTGCGGAGACGGCCGAACGCCTCGGCTGGGAGACCGTCTGGACCACGGACCACGTCCTCGTGCCGGAGGCACTCTCTTCCGAGTACGGGCGGGTCTACGAAGCGATCTCGACTCTGGGCTGGGTTGGGGCGAGGCACCCGAAGCTCAAGCTCGGCATCAGCGTGGTTGTCGTGCCACAACGGAACGCGGTGCTGCTCGCCAAGGAGCTGGCCACGCTCGATGCCCTGAGCGGCGGCAGATTGCTTGCGGGTGTGGGGATCGGCTGGATGGAAGGCGAGTTCGCGAACCTTGGAATGTCCGAGCGGTTCCACAGGCGAGGCGCCTACCTCGACGAGACTATCCGTCTCTGGCGGCACCTCTGGTCCGGGTCACGCGAACCTTTCCAGGGCGCATTCCACCAATTCCGCGACTACGTCTTCGAACCATTGCCCGTACAGGCTGAGCGGCTGCCAATCGTGGTCGGCGGAACCTCCGACGCAGGCATGCGCCGGGCCGGCGCCATGGGCGACGCCTATCAATCGACGGGCACCGATCCCACCGGCTACGAGCGACGTGTCGCGATCATTCGCGCGGCTGCCGAAACGGCCGGGCGGCCGATGCCACGACTCATGGCCCGTCTATCAATCACCGCCACGCCCCCGCCGGGTCGGTTCGCGCTATCGGGGGATCCCGAGGCCATGCTGGCCGACATTCGGGCGTTCGCCGCGGTTGGAGTCGAAGAGCTAGCGCTCGCGTTCGAAGCCACCGATCCCGAACGGCTGGCCGCCGACATCGAGCGGTTCGACCGCGAGGTCGCCACAGCGCCGGGGCCGTAATGGCCGCCGTCGTCTCGTTGACCAGCCTCGAGCGGAGCCTCCTGTCCGAGGCTCGCCGAGCCGTGCTGGCGACGATTTCGGCGGACGGATCTCCTCGAGCCCTGCCGATCTGCTTCGTCATCGAGTCCGAAGACGTCTCCGGTTTGAGCCTGTATTCGCCGATCGACGAGAAACCCAAGTCGAACGTCGACCCGCTTGCCCTGGCCAGAGTACGGGACATCGCCGCCAGACCGGACGCGGTCGTCCTGGTCGATCGCTGGGACGAGGAGTGGAACCGTCTCGCCTGGGCCCAGCTGCGAGGCACGGCGTCGTTGCTGGCTCCGGGTCCCGCCGAACATGCCGCGGCGGTGGCGCGGCTGCGGGCCAAGTATCCGCAGTACGCGGGCCACGACCTGGAGTCGAGGCCGATCATCAAGGTCGAGGTGACCGCTCTGCGGTCGTGGTCGGCCGCCGCGGCGGACTGATCGGGCCGATGGCGTGCCGGGCGGAGTGCTAACCTACGGCCGACCTTTGAAGCCGGTCCAGTGAGGCCGGTATGCGGTCCGAGAGGCCGGAAAGGAGACGAGATCGTGCGCCAGCCGAACCACCGTGCCCCTGAGGCCGGTGGCGTTTTTGTATGAGACCGGAGACGGCCAGCCGCATGCCCGAAGCCCGCAAGTCGCCGCCGCTGCCACGCTCGAGCGCCGTAGTGGATCCGCGTGTCGGCGATTTCGGGACGGCCCTCCTGGCACTCGAGGATGGCCGCGTCTTTCCAGGCGTCGCCTTTGGCGCGCGCTGCGCCGGCCAGGGCGACCTGGTGGTGAACACGAGCCAGACCGGCTACCAGGAGATCGCGACGGATCCGTCGTATGCGGGTCAGCTCGTGGTCATGACCTATCCGCTCATCGGCAACTATGGCCGAATCCGTTTCGACGACCAATCCGAGCGGCCATGGCTGCGAGGTCTGATCGTGGCCAACGCCACGGCCGCCGTGCTCGACGATGCCCGGCAGCTGGCGACGATGCTCCGAGAGGCGGGCATTCCCGCGATCGCGGGCGTGGATACCCGGGCGCTGGCGCGACATTTGCGTTCTCACGGCTCCCTGCGAGCGGTGGTGACCGAACCGGGCGTCACGGATTTCGAAGAAGCTCGAGCGCTCGCGCGCGGGGTGCCTCGCTGGGAGGACCAGGATTTCGTGGCTCAGGTTTCCCCGGAAGCGGCGAGGGATGAAGGCGACGCGACGGAGGGCGGACCGCTCGTGGCGATCATCGACTTCGGGCTCAAGACGAACATCGTCCGGAGCCTGAGGCGGCGCGGGGCCAGGGTCCGGGTGCTGCCGCACACGGCCACGGCGGCGGAGGTGCTCGCAGCGGACGTGGACGGCGTTGTCTTCTCGCCAGGGCCCGGAGATCCGGCTCGATTGGCCGGCCCGGTGGCATTGGCCCGGCGGGTGATCGAGGACGGCCGGCCGATGTTGGGGATCTGCCTGGGCCACCAGATCATCGGCCGGGCAGCCGGAGCCAGTACCCGGCGCCTGCCGTTCGGGCATCACGCCGCCAATCACCCCGTGAAGGATCTCGAGACCGGGCTGGTGCAGGTCACGGCCCAGAACCACGAGGTAACGGTCGTCGCCGATACCCTGGCGGCGGAAAGCGGCTTTGTGGTGAGTCAGATCGACCTCAACGACGGGTCGGTCGAGGGCCTTCGCCATCGAACGCTGCCTATCGAGACCGTCCAGTACCACCCCGAAGGCGGCCCCGGGCCGCTCGACGCCCTGGCGGTCTTCGACCGGTTCGTGGCGGCGGCTTCCGCTCGTCACAAGGGCAGCGCGCCTGCGCCGACGCTCGGAGGAGCGGACCCTTTCCACCTCGACACGGCCGAACTCGCGCGCCGAATAGCCGGTTCGAAGTAAGGCGTATCGGGCGCCGGTGCGGTCCGCATCGGTCCGTCTTCGGGCCGTCCAGCGCGTGCGCTCGATACCTGACAGGTTTCGGCAGGTTCTCGGGCTAGAGTCAGTCCTGACAAAGCGCTATCGCCGCGAGTGCTCGCGGAACTGGCCAGACAGAGCCAGCGCTGCCGAAAGGACCACGCGAGTGTTGACCCCTCGAATTATCAAAGACGTCCACGATCAGCAGGTCCGCGAACTGGAGATGCGGCTCCGACCGCGCGGCGGCCAGGCGGATTGGCTTGGCGGCATCCGCCAGACTGTGGGCAGGGCACTGATCCATCTCGGCTCGGATATGGCGGCCGAGTGCCCGCCTCAGCTTGCCCGCCGCTGAGCAAGCGTCGAATGCGGATCTTCGGCCGCCGTCCCGGTCGCGGATCCGCCGCGCAGAGAAGAGGGGTCACGTGGAAGTCAGCGTCAAGGGCGTTCCGGTCCACTGCGACATCCGTGGCAGCGGAACCGCCGTGCTCATGATCCACGGCTGGAGTCCGGACCACCGTCTGATGACGGGCTGCATGGAGCCGGTCTTCGAGACGCTGGATCGGCCGTGGAAGCGGATCTATTTCGACCTGCCGGGCATGGGCCGGACGCCGGGCAGGCCGTGGATCGACGGTTCGGACGCCATGCTCGAGGTCGTTCTCGGCGTTGTCGACGCGCTCATTCCGGGCGAGCGGTTCCTGGTCGCGGGTGAATCCGACGGCGGCTATCTGGCGCGGGGCCTCCTGGCTCGCAGAGGCGACATGACCGATGGCCTGCTGCTCATCTGCCCCGCTGCCCGGCCGCACATCGTGACCTCCAGCGGCATTGACAAGGGCGAGGTTCCGGAGCTGACGGTGCTCGAACGCGACGAGTCGCTGCTGGCGGGGCTGACCGACAAGGAGCGCGGCCAGTTCGAAGGCCTGACGGTCCAGGTGACGGAAAGGGTCTGGCGGCGTTTCCGCGATGACGTCATCCCGGGCCTTGACCTCGCCGATAACGACTTCCTTGAGAACACCCTTGGCCGGAACGTGCCATTCAGCTTCGCGATCGATCGGGCGGACGAGCCATACACCAAACCCTCGCTCATCCTGACGGGCCGCCAGGACTGCGCCACGGGCTACCGGGACATCTGGAAGATCCTCGAGTGCTATCCACGGGCCTCGTTCGCGGTTCTTGACAAGGCAGGCCACAACCTGCAGTTCGAGCAGGACGTGCTGTTCGGCGCGCTGGTTCGGGAGTGGCTCGATCGCGTCGTCGCGGAGGCTTCTTCTACGAAACCCAGAAACCAAATGTGAAGAGCGTGACCAGCATGCCCATCAGCAGCGTGCTGGCCATGACCCAGACGCGGTCGAACATCGGATGCCGGCCCAACCAGGCGAGCATGAGGAAGATCGCCGGCACGGCGAGGACGTAGCGAACGACGCCCTGTCCGCTCGAACTACCGGCGCTCAGGAGGATGACCAGCCCTCCGAAGAGCGCAACGCCGCGCATTTCCTGGTGCTGACGCCACAGCCAGACGCAGGCGACCACGCCCAGGCCGAGAGCGAGCAACTCCAGCGAGATGAAGACGCTCGTCGACGGAGACAGAACGCCGCCGCCATAGGGTGCGTACGGTATCGGCAGGCCGCTCTGGTCGGTCCCGCCGATCAGGCTGGACAGCGCCCGGAACCACATCTCCAGCGAGCTGATCGGATCGTATTGGCGGCCGAAGTACTGACTCTCGACCATCTGCCAGTTCCGTCCGAGCGGCGAGAGATACCAGACGATGAACGTGACCAGAGGGGCCACGGCCGCGAAGACGGGCACGCGGATTCGCAGTTCCTCGCCGCGTGCCTCCCGTTCCCGGAGTACGTCGTAGGCCGACATCGCGAGTGGGATGAACAGGAACACGCCTACCTGGCGCGTGAGGGCGGCCGGGATAGCCAGCAGTGCCGCGGCGAGAAGCCTCTTCTCGACGGCCATCGCGCAGGCCATGAAGGCGAGACCCAGGAACAAGCCCTCGGTGTAGACCTGGGCGAGGTAGAAGCCGGTCGGGAAGATCAGTAGATAGAGCGCGGCCCGGAGCCCGTTGCCGCCGCCCCAAGCGCTCGGCGAGTCGCCGGGCTCGGTGGGCGAGGTGAGGTCCGCGGACGAGACGCTGCCGGGGCCGGCCTCGAGTGGCTCCCGGGCGCGCCTTCGATTTCGCTCCAGCGCCGCCATGAGACGAGCGAGGGCGAGCATAGCCAGCAGGCCACCCAGAGCGGAGACGAGCACTCCGGCGATCGTGGCGCGACCGTTCTCGCTCACGTCGGACAAGCCCGGGACGGCCGACTCGACCGCCATTACGCCCGACATCACCGTCGGGTAGCCCGGCATGAAGGCGAAGTTGAGCGGGGTGTAGTGGCCGAGCATGCCCGGCGTGCAGGCCGGCACGCCCTCGATCGCGACGCGGTACCCGCTCCAGACATAGGAGCTTGACTGCGGGTCGTCGTACCCCGCGGCCGCGATGGAGATGTAGTACTCCGAGTCGAAGGAGACGTGCTCGTTCAGAAGGGGATCGGCCAGGCGCGGACGACAGCCGGGACCCTCGGTTCGGGAGATCGCTGTATCGGTGAAGCTCGGCGTCCAGGCCAGCACGCCATCGGGGCGTTGCGGCGATAGTCGCGCCTGGACGACCACCTGGAAAGCGCAAATGACGACCAGCCACGTCGCCCACAGGACCACGATGCGGACCGCGTCGGGCGCAGGCCTGCCTGCGACCGGCCAGCCGAACCGGCGAGCCATTCCGCCTCTCCTCACGCTCCACGGCGAGTCGCGTCCAGTGACGATCGCGCGGCTCTACGAGCGGTACGAGAAA
>CAWFJD010000012.1:0-33990 GCA_963816135.1 uncultured Chloroflexia bacterium | reverse complement strand
GGACACGCGCTTGTCAAGCAGGCGACGACGACGAGGGGCTAGCTCCAACCGCGGCCGATCCTTGCCAAACGGGCGCCAAGTTCGGAGACTTCGTTTCGGCGGCTTCTGCTCGACCCTCAGGAGGTGATAGAGACGAGCGCAATCAGGCCTCCCGTCACCTGGGCGAGTCTCGGGCGCCCCGCAAAGGCATACCGGGTGTTCCACGCCAGCTGGTCCGTGCTGGGGCTCGCGAGCCTGGGCTACATCTGGGTCTGTGCGCTGCGGCGGCGCCGAGATCGGTTGCTGGCCGCCAGCGTCGGCTTTCTGTCGGTCGAGGGCGTCGGGCTCCTCGTCGGGCGGCGGCGACTGCCCGATGGGGCCGTTGCAGGAGAAGCTGGGCGATCCGGTGCCGTTCTTCGAGCTTGTCCTGCCGCCGCGTGCCGCCAAAGCCGCGGTCCCGATTCTCGCGGCGGTCACGGCCGGCGGAATCCTGGCCGTCGTCCTGCGGCCGCCCCGGCCGCCCAGGCCACGGGCGTAGGCTGCGTCAGCCGCGCCGGAGCGGGGCGACGTTCAGCTTCGCGACCCGGTCGCCGCGCCTGAAGACTCGGGCGAAGAGCGACGGAACCCACCAGCGCAGGAAGTACATCCGGCAGCCGAGGCAGAAGCCCGTCACGGCGAGAACGGTCTGCAGCGCGCCCACCGCGGCCACGAAAAGCCAGCCGAGGGCCGGCACGCCGGCGACGAACGCCAGCGCGCTGAACCCGAGGCATGTCGCCCCGAGAGCCTGGGCGAAGCGGGGAGGGTACTCATGCTCCGGTTGGGTGGGACCCAGCCCGAGCGTTCGGCGGACCAGGGGCCATGGCCAGCCAGGCAAGAAGAACCGGGCCCCCAACGCCGACGCGATGGCCAGGTTCAGGCCGACGAGTACCGCGAAAATGGAACGTTGAGCACGAACGCCAGGGCCCAGAACGATCGCCGAGGTCGCGGCGCCGAAGCGCTGGCCTCGCGGATGGATGGACCGGGCAGGCGGAGTAAGTGAATCGGGTGCAAGCGAAAGTGAGGGCACTGGAAAGACTCCTGGGCAGCAAGAACGCGCAGCAATCCAAGGCGTTCGCGAGGCCGGAGAAGTCGATGCGTCCTGGCTAGCAGATGCCTGAGGCGCGCTCCACTGTCACCGGTCCTCGCCGGCGACAGGAACAACATTCGCCCTCGAGCTGGCGAATCTGCTGGTCGGTCATGGCTCGACGCTAGTCGCCCCTGAGAGATGTGTCAAAGCAGTTGGCCGGCGGGATCGCTCGCCGCGCCAGGATTTGAGATTGGAAGGCTAGAGCTTGCCGAGGGCGATGCGAGCCGCTTCGGGGCCCGTCCTGGCGTAGGCGCCGGTCGTGAGCGACGTGTAAGTCTCGACGAACGCGGTCCAAAGTCGGGTTGCCTCGGCCTCCATCTCCCCTTCGGAGCGACCCGAGGGACCCGAACGAGCGACTATTGCCCAGATGTAGGTTCGCGCTCGACGCTCTTCTTCGGGGCTCAGTTCAACGGGAACGAGCGGCAGCCCTAATGTCACGATGACCTCCTGTTGTGGACTCATCATGCACGTCGATCCCCGATGTCGATAGCCGCGCATCCGTCCCGTCCCGAATCGGCAGCCGGGCAGTTCGGATGTGGTCCCTTTCTCGGAGACGCCGCCTACCCGAACGGCAACCGTTCCGGGGGTTCGCCATCCCGTCACGATCCCAGGCAAAGAGCCAGAACGGCGGCCGCGTTCTGGAGGTTCCAGTAGCCGTCGTAGTAACGGTGGCTGGCCGGCAGGGCGGTAGCGAGGACGCCCACAGGTCCTCGAGCCGAAATCACCGGGACGATCATCACGGCGCAGGG
The DNA here is from genome assembly GCA_963816135.1 of uncultured Chloroflexia bacterium. Taxonomy (GTDB): domain Bacteria; phylum Chloroflexota; class Limnocylindria; order Limnocylindrales; family CSP1-4; genus Fen-1039. The sequence goes on along the minus strand of CAWFJD010000012.1, from coordinate 32,136 downwards.
TTCGCCGTCGATCCGGCAGGCATCGAGCCAGTGCAGTGGCGGGAACGACTCCGGCGCGACCATGCTGCCGCCCTGCGTTCCGCCGGTCTCACCGTAGAGCGCCTCGATCCGCAGGGCCGTGCGGCCGTCCGCTCCCGGTTCCCAGAGAGCGAGACAACCCGCGATCGCGTCGAGGTAGCGCAGCCAATCCAGGTTCTGTCGTTTTCCCTGGCCCTCTTCGAGGAACGAACGGAGGACGTTGCGGGCGACCCTCGGTCCGTTGGGGTGTCGCAACGGGTCGGCGATGGCGGCCGATCGAAGGATCTGCAGGCGCGACTGGGCCAGGAAGTCCCGTAGCCGAGAGCGAAGCGCGTCGGGATTGGAGTTGGCTCCGGCCTGGCGGCAGAGGGCGACGAACTCGAGAAGATCGACGAGCCGCAGGAGCGTCTCGGCGTTTCGGGTTTGGGAGCTCGCTTCCCACCAGGCTTCGTCCAGGCCGCCGATGTTCGCCACCCGCCGGCCGCAAATAGCGTCATCGAGAGCCTCGACCACTACGTCCACCGATGGCCAAACCTGTCGCCTGTCAATCGATTCGGGAGTCTCGGTCGTGAACCCCATCAGCGCCCGCGCCAGGACTTGGGCCAGTTGCTCGCGCCAGGTCGGTCCATTCCAGTCCGCGGCGGCCTCGAGAAGATGCTCGTAGCTATCGAAGCAGCCGCAGGAATGGCGGATGACCAGGTGCGTGCCGACGATGCTGGGACCGGCCGGCAGCGGACGGCCATCCAGCGCGTCGAGGACCAGGGCCGCGCCTTTGGCTCCGAGCGATTCGGGCTGCTGGCGGACCGACGTCAGCGCCGGGACCGCGGTCTGGGCGAGCTCCGAGTCGTCGAAGCCGACGATCGCGACGTCTTCCGGGATGCGGACCTTGCCAGCGCGCAGGCGCTCCATGAGCGCGACTCCCTGCGTGTCCGTTGACGCGAAAACGGCCGTCAGCGGGATGCCGGCTTCGAGGATGGCCTCGGCCGCCTCCGCCCCTCCGGCGGAAAGGTCGTCCTGGACGGCGTAGCAGAGCGCCGCGTCGGGCTTGATGCCGTGCTTCTCGAGCGTCGCGAGGTAGCTCTCATAGCGCTGCCGGACGTCGAACTGACCCATCGCCCCAACGAAGCCAATGTGCCGGTGGCCATGCCCGATCAGGTGCTCGATGGCCGAGGCCGCTCCGCCGACGTTGTCGATGATGACCGAGGCACCACGCTCATCGAAGGGCGGGCCGGCTATCGAGACAGTGGGGCCTTTCAGGCCCGCGAGGAGAACGCGATCGCCGATCTGGAGGACGGAGGTCATGACGATCGCACCGTCTCGAACGTCGGCGGCGATCCGCAGGTAGTCCTCCATAGGGGACGGGTGGAAGACGGCCTGCTGCCACGAGATCGTGGTCTGGACGACGATCAGTTGCGCGTTCCGAGATTGGCAGACTTCATCGGCGCCACGAAAGACGTTGCCCACATAGAAGCCGCCCGCCTCGGGCGTGAAGCCGACAACCCGCCGGAGCGCGGGGAGGGAGTCAGTGGTCCCCTCGGACCCTGTCCTGGTTTCGCCTGCGCTTCCCGTGGCCAACTCCTGACGCTCCCAATCCCTGGAATCGTCGGCAGAGCGGTCGCGAAGTCAAGCCCGCCGGGTCAACCCGGTCAATCGAGGGCCGGCTGTGCCGGGATTCCCTCAGGGTTGGCCCCGGTTCAGTAGGTATCCAAACCATCCGACACCGAAGGGAGTAATGGGATACGCCGCCTGCGCAGCGCAATGCCCGGCGGCCTGAAGTTCTCAGCCGCAGGTGAAGGTGCCGGTGACGGGGCCGTAGCCGTTCACGTCGGTGCCTTGGAATTTGCCGCTCGTCGCGCTCGTGAACGTGACCGCGGCATCGTCCGAGATGAACGGCGTACCGCTCACGCTGCCGATGGCTCGGGGAGTCACTTCCGGATTGCCCGAGTCGTCGGTCGGTTGGACGGTCGGGGCCGCGGTCGGCCCGCCCGGACGGTAACCCGATAGCTGGAGGAAATCCCCAACCCCGTTCTGCCAGTCGCCGATTCGGACGTCGATGCCCGCGGCGCCGCCGTCAAAGCAGCCGCCGCCGGAGATCGTGGCCGTCTTGCCCGTCAACGTCACGCTCGCCGAAGCGCTGCCGCACCAGTGCTGGCAGTCGGAACCGGACGTGGGAGTGGCCGCCGCCGAGCCGCAAGCCGCGGCGCAGAGAGAAATCACGGCGCCCAGCACGATCCACCGTGCGACTCGCAGGTTTGTCATAGCTCGCGAATAGTAGGTCACGCCCCAGGGACGGTCGAACCGGCCGAGCGTGACGCTCCGGCGACCGGCCACCGGCGACCGGCGACCGGCGAGGGGCGGCCGGCGAAGGCCCATGGCGCCGGCGACGAGTGCCGCGTGCTCGACCTGCAGTCTCCAACTTTCGGCCGACGCCCTTCAGCGTCCGCGGCCCGTACACTCCAGCAATGCGACGCACCAACTCCTTCACGCTCCTCGCCGTCCTGGCCCTGGGCGTGTTCCTTGCCGGCCTGGAGCTCATGGTCACGGCCGTGGCGCTGCCCCAGATCCTGGCTTCGATCGCGAACTGGACGGATCTGCGGAAGGCCTCCTGGATCATCAACGGCTACCTGCTCGTGTACGTGATCACGATGCCGCTCGCCGGACGCCTCACAGACCTGTGGGGAGCGCGCCGGCTGTTCCTCGCCGCCCTGACCGTCTTCACGTTGGGCTCGCTCCTCGCGGGCCTGGCCCAGGATCTCGATCAGCTGATCGCCGCGCGCCTCGTCCAGGCGGTCGGCGGCGGGGCGATCATCCCCGTGGCCACGGCCGCGGCCTCGCATCTCTTCGACGGCCCCGCTCGGCCGCGAGCCCTGGGCATCATCGGAGCGCTCACGTTCCTGGGCATGGCCGCCGGACCCTTCGTCGGCGCGGCGGTCCTCGAGACGATCCATCCCGAGACGGCCCTCGCCAATATGGGCATCTCCGGCGGGCCGCTGGTGAGCATCGTCGCCCCGGCGTGGCGATGGGTCTTCCTGGTGAACGTTCCCATTCGGCATATGCGGCCTCGCGCTCGCCTGGGCCGCCAGCGCGGACTGGGATACGCCAAAGCTCCGCGCCCGAGTCGACTACTTCGGGGCGCTGCTGTTCAGCTTCGGGCTCTTCGCCATCCTGGCCGGAACGACGTTGATCGGGGACGCCGACCAGGTATTCGGCTGGCCGACGAACAACGCCGTCGCGGCGATGATCGGCGTCGGGATCGCGGCCCTTCTGCTGGCCGTCTGGTACGGGTTCCACCGGGTCAATCCGTTCCTGGATCCGCGCCTGTTCCAGGATCGCGTCTTCAGCTCCGCGGCCTTGATCTCGCTACTCACCGGGTACGGGATGGCGACGGCGATCGTCGGCGGCGCGGTGTTCGTGGATCGGGTTCTGTACGGCGGCCCCGAACGAGCAGCGCGTCGTGCTCGGGGCGCTCGCCGGGGCGATGGCGATCGGCGCGCTCGCTGTCCGGATTCCTGACGCGGCGCTTCTCGCTGCGCGGCCTGACGCTCGTGGGCCTGGCGATCAGCGCGGGCGGTCTCGCCTGGATGTCCACCTGGACCCCGTCGGCGCCGACAGACCTCTACGCCGTCTCAGCGGCGGTCTTCGGGTTCGGTTTTGGGCTGACCGTCACGCCGCGCTCGACCGCCGCCGTGGAATCGGCCGGCCGGGCGGCCTTTGGCGCGGCATCGGCCACCGTCACCGTGGCCCGAATGATCGGCATGGCCGTCGGCATGGCGGCCCTGACCGCCTACGGCTCGACCACGATCACCCGCGTCTCCAACGAGATCTACGGTTCATCGGGCGCGTACAAGCAATACATTCCCGAGTACCTGCGGTCGCGGTCGCTGACCGACGGGCTCGTGGCCCAGGCTCTCGAGCAATGGGCTGCCAGCAAGGCAGCTTCGATCATGGTCGGCATATTTCTCGTGGCCGCCGTGGTCACACTCATCGCGGCGGTACCGGCAGTGATGCTGCGGGTTCGTCATGGAGCGGCGGAAGGCGCTTCGGAAAGCGCATCGACTGAGGAGATCCCACGTGGCGAGATCGCCTTCTGAGGTTCGAAAAGAAGAACCCGGTGCCGCGACCTCGGCCATCGCGGAGGATTTGCAGCCCTCCGGCGCCGTTTCGGAAGGGCCGGAACATCCGGTCGCGGCCGTTTCCGCCGGCACCGACGCCGTTGGGCCCGAGAAGATACGGCTGTTCGTGTTCGAGTCGGAAACGCTCCGCCCGTTCGAAGGCGATGCCGCCCTCGCCGAGCTGCCCGGTGCTCTCGGCCGGGAAAGCGCGCGGCTCTGGATCGACATCACCAACGGCACGCCGGAGTTCAATTTCCGAATTGGCAAGCTGCTGGGCTTGCACCCGCTCCTGATCGAGGACATCTGCGAACGGGACGAGCGGGCCAAGCTCGAGCCCGTCGGCGAGCTGATGCATCTGGTCCTCTTCTCGCTCGGCTTCGACGATGGCCAGGTCTACGAGCGCGAGCTGGACTTCGTCCTGGGCCCGCGGTTCTTGCTCACCAATCACAGCGAATGGTGGGATCCGATGGCCACGCGGCACGTCCGCATGAACCTCGCGGAGGTCATGGTCCACGGCCTCGATCACCTGCTGTGGGCTCTCGCCGACGACGTGATCGACAGCTACTTCCCCATCCTGGACAAGCTCGGCGACGAGATCGACGACGTCGAGGACCGGGTAGTCGCGACGGCCAACAGGGATCTGCTCGAACGCATCTTCGAGCTGAAGCGCGAGCTGATCCACGTCCGCCGCGTCACCTCGCCCGAACGCGAGATGTTCAACGTCCTGTCCAATCGCGAGGGCGCGCTGATCTCCGAACCCGAGAGGCTCTATTTCCGCGACGCGTACGACCACCTGATCCGCCTGACCGACGAGCTCGACACCTACCGTGAGCTCGCGTCAGCCGCCCTCGAGACCTATCTCTCGACGGTCAACAACAACCTCTCGCTGATCATGAAGCGGCTGACGGGCGTGACCGTCGTGGTCGCGGGGATCGGCGCGATCGGCGGCCTGTTCGGCATGAGCGAGGCCCAGTTCGCCTTTCGCGGCGATGAGGGCCCAGGCTTCTGGATCGTCCTGGTGGCGAGCCTGACCCTGTCGGCGCTGGCCGTGGCGTTCCTGCGCCGGATCGACTGGATCTAGGCGGCCGGCCTGATCCGGTCGTCCGCACGTGGCGTACTACGAGAGAGGGCGCCTTTGAGGGACGGTGGCATGGGCTTCTGGAGGTCGAATTGGCCGCGCGCGACGGCGCTTGTAGCCGGCTGCGCCATGGCCGTGCTCGTTTCGATCGTGGCGGTTGTGGTGGGCCCGCTCGCGAGCAGGCCCGCGGGCTCGTTACCCCCGCCGGCCTCGTCTCCATCACGAATTGCGGACTTGCCCACCTTGTCCGCGCCGCCGGTCGTCTCTCCGTCGCCAGCCCCGGCGTCGCCCGTGGTCGGCGGTCGATATCCCGGTGGGCTTCCCAGGACCCTCGACGGCCAGCCCGTGTACGTCGGTCCAGGCGCCCTCGCCCAGGCCGGCCAGGTTACCGACGCGACGTCCTTCCTGGTGGGAGGCTGGCTCGACTATGGTTCGTTGCAGCGTTGCGCCGTGGAAGGGACGGTCGAGCCTGCCAGTTCAGACCACCTTCTGCTCCCGGCCTGCGCCAACAACCTCCTCAACGATTGGGAGCGGTCGGGCGAGCCGTGGCCAATCCATGACAACCCGTGGTCCATGACCCAGGCTACCCTCCCGCTGCCGAGGCAGGCCAGTCCGTCGGTCGTCCGAGTTCATCAGCGCGAGGGCGAGCTCGTCGTCGACGCCGTCGTCTGGTCTGCCGACACGCAAACACAGACCTCGCCGCTGTCCATCGACCGGGCCCTGAATCTGTTCCCCCTGATCAGACACCTGACGCCCGCCTCGGCCAACGCACCCCTGACCCGCGTGGTGGCCGCAAGTGGGCGGGACTGCCCCGGCCCATGGCCGGCCGACGTCTTCGACCTCCGCGGCGACCCGCGTTTCGCCCTTCTGGCTGTCTTTCCCACAGCGGCGGCTCGCGCCGAAGCCGAGGCCGCAGTTGAGGCCTCGACGACCTGCCCCATAGATCCACGGGTCGCCCGGCCCGGCAAAGCTGAGTGGGTTGCCGAAGGCAACGCCGTGGTTCTGGTGTACGGCGACGACGCCGCCAGGACCATGGATCAGGGATACAAGCTGATTACCGACCCGGAGTCGATCCAGGGCCAGGCGATCGATATCCTGGACTTCCCACCGCTCGCCACCGACGAGTCGTACGAATACTTGCGTGACTTCCTGGCAGCTCGGGTGGATGGCTATAGGGTCATCCCGGCGCTACCGGCAGGCTCGGACAGCGGCGCGCTATGGCAGCATCCGGATGCGGACCTGCTACTGCGCTACACCGACAATGCCCTCAGCTTCCAGATCGGCCCCGAACAAACGGTCACGCCGGCGCTCGTGGGTTCCACAGTCTGGCAGCAGCTCGCGAACGTGGCGGCCCCCGGCACGGCGCGGCTGTATGTCGTCGAGCATCCGGAATTGACCTCGCCGGCCCTCCGCGAGGAGACTTTCGTGGTCTACCGGCTCAAGAATCCAACCGCGGCCCTTTGGGAAACGCTGCTTCTGCGGGGATCGCTGCTCGGTGACTGACTGGCTACTTCGGCCGGCAGCCGCTGGCGCCCTTGACCTTGCAGACCGGAGCGTCAGGGCAGACGATGCCGTGACTGGGAGGGTGAGCCTCCGATTGGCTCGCGGGCAGGACGCCGACCGGCTCGGCCACTACCTGGAGCTTGGTCGAGCTCGCGAAGGGACCCTCCGACGTCTGCAGCCAGAGCTGATCCGTCTTGACGCCGGCCGCGCGGGCGAGGGACGAGCTGTCGGCCGGGACGTGAGGAATGACCTCGGTTATCTCGTAGACGTGGTCTTCGTTGTTGTCCGTGTAGACCTCGACGAGATCGCCGACCATGGCCGCTCCCTTCTTCACCTGGGACGTGGTGAGGAGCGGCAGGAACATCTTGGCCCGGGCGTGGGCGTAGAGGTACGTCGCCTGCGGCATCCCAGGATATCCGAGGGGCGCGCCGAGGACGATGAACTCGGCCGCGTCGCAGAGCGGGAATTCCTCGTTGGGCGGCGAAGCCACGACCGGCAGGTCTACGCCGAGAGCCCGGATCGTGACCCGGGTGGCAACGGCCAGTTCGGGAGCCGCGCTTCCGGAAGGCCCGGCCGAGGCGACCGGAGGGAGCGTGTACGGCGCCACCGACACGCTGGTCGTGGGGTTCGCGGAAGGCGCCGTGGTCGCGGCCACGGGCTGAAGATAGGTGAAGAGACCGGCGACGATGAAGAACACGCCGGCGCCCGCGAAGAGCGCGGGCACGAGTCCGAACAGGTCGCGCAGGACGCCGGCGACCGGCTTGATCGCCGCACGATAGACGCTCCGAAGGATTGAACCGATCCGTCGCATGGTTGGGCATCGTAGCAGGACCGTCCGCGGGCGCGTCGGGGAGCGCCCTCGATCTCGCGGAGAATGCGCGAGGTATCGAGACGGAGACGGCCGTTACTTGGTAACCTGACCCACATGTCGAATCGAATGTCCCTTCTTCTCGGCGCCGTGAGCGGCATCGTCGCCGCGCTCGTGCTGGCCGTCGCCGTCGTCGTGGCCTGGCCCGGCGTGAATCCGGCGATCCCGCCGAGACCTACCGCAGTCATCCTCCCCACGAACTCGCCCACGCCGCTGCCACTCATCACGGCGGCTCCGTCGGCCACGATCCAGATCGCCGGGCCGTCGCAGTCGATCGCCCCGTTCGGGGATCAGTAGGCCCGATCGCGCAGGTTCGGGCTCCGCGTCTTCAGCTGAGCGCGACTTCGGCGCGGTTCTGGCCGCCCGGCAAACGGGCCGGTTAGCCGTGGAAGACGTTTGCCGCCCGGCAAACGAGGCCGCTTAGCCGTGGAAGACGTTGGCGGCGTTGACCGCCGCGGTCAGGATCGGCGGGAAGAGCCCGAATAGGAGCGTGATCACGCTCGTCACCAGCAGTCCGGCTCTGAACAGCGTGCCCGGCGCCGACGCACGTCCCTCCTCGGTCGGGTCGCGCATGTACATGTACACGACCACGCGCAGGTAGTAGAACGCCGCGGCGGCCGCGTTGACCATCGCCAGGACGGCAAGGGCCGTCAGCCAGCCGCCGGCCTGGACCGCCGCCAGGATCACGTACGCCTTGGCCCAGAACCCCGCGAGCGGCGGTATCCCGGTGAGCGACAGCAGGAATACCGCCATGAGCACGCCTAGCCACGGATCGCGCCGGCCCAGACCCGCGAACGTCGAGATCTGGCTCGAGACGCCGGGTCGATGCTGGAGGGCGACGATCACCGCGAAAGCGCCCATGTTCATGAACGTATACGCGGCGCCGTAGAACAGGACCGCGCTCAGGCCGCTCGACTGCCCGCCCGCGTACGCCGCCAGACCCACGAGGATGTAGCCGGTGTGGGCGATCGAGGAGTAGGCGAGCATCCGCTTGACGTTGTCCTGGCTGATCGCGACCAGGTTGCCCAGGGTCATCGTGGCGGCGGCGAGGAAGATCACGATCGGCAGCCAGTCGGCCTTGACGGGCGCCAGCGCTCCCACGAAGAGCCGCAACGCGATCGCGAAGGCGCCCACCTTCGGCCCGACCGACAGGTACGCGGTGACCGGCGTGGGCGAGCCCTGGTACGCGTCCGGCGTCCAGTAGTGGAACGGCACCGCGGCCATCTTGAAGGCCACGCCTGCCGACATGAACGCCAGGCCCATCGCCAGTCCGGCGGGGATGGAGCCGCGAGCCGCGTCGGCCGCCAGAGCCGCGGCCACGCCTTCGACCCGCGTCGTACCCGTCATGCCCCAGACGTATGCCAGTCCGAACAGCAGGATCGCGCTCGAGAACGAGCCGAGCAGGAAGTACTTGATCGCGCCTTCGGTCGAGTACGGGTCGCGGCGGGCGAAGCCGACGAGCATGTAGCCCGGCAGGACCATCAGCTCGAGGGCGACGAAGAGCAGCAGCAGGTCCGTGGAAGCGGCGATGAGCATCGCGCCCGTCACCGCGAAGACCAGGACCGCGGCGAACTCGGCGATCGGCAGGCCGCGCGGCTCCAGGTAGTCGACCGCGAACAGGATCGTCAGGGCGGCGATGGCCACGAACAGCATGTCGAGGAAGACGGTCAGGTTGTCGAGCGAGTAGGCGCCGCCGAAGGCCGTTTCGGTGCGGCCGGCCTGGAGGAGGGTCACCCCGGCCACGATCGCCAGGCCGCCCAGCGCGGTCGCGAGGACCGCGCTGGCGGCGGCCGGGCACCGCCATGTCGACGATCAGGATCGCCGCCGCCACCAGGACGGCGACGATGACCGGCGAGATCGTGCCCAGGTCGGACCAGCTCATCGAGTCTTCTCCTCTCAGCCCCCAGGCCGCCCACGGCCGCCAGGAACGCCTGGGTCGGGGCGCGCAGGAAGTCGAGGGCAAGGCTCGGGAAGAGCCCGAGCACCACGATCACGATGCCAGCGGGACCAGCGTCACCGCTTCGGTCCGGCTCATGTCGGTCAGATGGCCGCCCAGCCCGCGCAGGAAGTCCGACAGCGTCGCCGAACGCCACCCGCTGGAACATCCACAGCAGATACGTGGCCGCGAGCACCATGACGATGATCGAGGCGACCGAGATGACCGGCGCGACGCCGAACGAGCCGACGAAGACGAGGAACTCGCCGACGAAGCCGGACAGCCCGGGCAAGCCCGGCCGAAGCCAGGATGAAGAAGCCGAAGACCGTCGACCAGATCGGCATCGTCGCGGCCAGGCCGCCCATCTTGGCGATCGTTCGGTCGTGGGTTCGCTCGTAGATCACGCCCACGAGCAGGAAGAGCCCGCCCGTGATCAGGCCGTGGTTGACCATCTGCAGGATCGCGCCCTGGAGCGCCGTGGCGCTGAAGACGAAGATGCCGAGCGTCACGAAGCCCATGTGGCTGACCGAGCTGTAGGCGACCAGGCGCTTGAGGTCCGGCTGGACGATCGAGACGACCGCGCCGTAGACGATGGCGATGACGGACAGGACGATGATCGGCCCGGCGAACGTGTGGGCGGCGTGCGGGATAGAGCGGCACGGCGAAGCGGATCAGGCCGTAGGCACCGAGCTTGAGGAGCACGCCGGCCAGGATGACCGAGCCGGCCGTCGGCGCTTCGGTGTGGGCGTCCGGCAGCCAGGTGTGGAACGGGAACATCGGGACCTTGATGGCGAAGGCGAGGAACAGCGCCAGGAAGGCGAGGATCTGGAAGTTCGTCGCCGAAGCCGCCCGCGGCCGCGAACTGCTGGAGCTGCTCGTAGTCGAAGGCGCCGACCCAGGAGCCGCCGTGGCCGACCTGGTAGGCGAACGCCGTGGCCAGGATCGCGACCAGCATCAGCAGCGACCCGACGAGCGTGTACAGCACGAACTTCATCGTGGCGTAGATGCGGTTCGCGCCGCCCCAGATGCCGATGATCAGGTACATCGGGACCAGGACGATCTCCCAGAAGATGTAGAAGAGGAACAGGTCCAGGGCCACGAAGACGCCGATCATGCCGACCTCGAGGACGAGGAAGGAGATCATGTAGCCCTTCACCCGGTCCTTGATCGGGCCAGCTGGCCAGGATGCTGATCCACGTCAGGGTGGTGGTCAGCACGACCATCAGGACGCTCAGGCCGTCGACGCCGACCTTGTACTGGATGCCGAAGGTGGGGATCCAGTCGAGCGCCTCGGTGAACCGGAAGCCCGGGGCTGGCGGCGACGGCGACACGCGCAGCCGCCAGCGAGCGCCAGCCGAACGCGAACGCCAGGACCAGCCCCACGAGAACACCCACGCCACCAGCGCGAACGCAGCGCCGCGCGCCGGATCAGGTCGTCGGGCGGTCCGGCAGCAGCGGCGACCACGACCGCCCCGACGAGTGGCGTGAAGGTGATCAGGCTCAGGATCGGCAGGTCATCATCTCGTCCTCCTACCGAACCGCGATCAGGATGTAGCCGACGGCCATCGCGATCAGGCCGAGGGCGATGCCGAGGGCGTAGTTCTGGACGCGGCCCGTCTGGACGCGGCGCAGGCGCATGCCCGCGCCGGTCGTCACGGTGCCGATGCCGTTGACCGTGCCGTCGATGACGGTCCGGTCGAACCAGAAGGCCGCGTCGGCGAGCTTGCCGCCCCACACGACGAACAGCAGGTTGTTCAGGTCGTCGAACCACCACTTGTTCGAGGAGCCGCGGTACAGCTCGGCCAGCCCGGGCGGGCGCTGAGCTCGCGGACCCGATCCGGGTCGCGGCTCCGCCTTCAGGCCGAGGGCCGGGATGTTGACGCCGAAGAGGCGCCAGGCGACGACGATCGCGACGGCCACGAGGGCCGTGGTCACGATCGCCAGCGCGCCGTCGATGCCGAAGAAGTTGTAGGCCGCCTCGGTCCGGCCGCTCGCGGCGATCGTGTCCTCGAAGACCGGCGCGAGCCACTGGTGGAGCAGCCCCGTCTCGGGCGGGAAGCCGATCACCATGCCCAGGAAGACCGCCGGGATGGCCAGCAGGATCAGCGGCCGCGTCATCGTCGGCGGCGACTCGTGGATGTGGGCTCCTTCTCCGGGTCGACGTGGCTCGGGCCCCAGAAGGTCATGCCCATGAGCCGGAACATGTAGAAGGCGGTCATGCCGGCGACCACGAAGCCGATGGCCCAGACCCACAGGAAGCCGTTCTTGAAGGCGCCGCCCAGGATCTCGTCCTTGGAGAAGAAGCCCGCCAGCGGCGGGACGCCGGCGATCGCCACCGAGCCGATCAGCATCGTCACGTAGGTGATCGGGATCTTGTTCGCCAGGCCGCCCATCTTGCGCATGTCCTGCTCGCCGCCACGGCGTGGATGACCGAGCCGGAGCCGAGGAAGAGCAGGCCCTTGAAGAAGCCGTGGCTCATGAGGTGGAAGATCGCCGCCGTCCAGGCCCCCACGCCCAGCGAGGCGAACATGTAGCCGAGCTGCGACAGCGTCGAGTAGGCCAGGACGCGCTTGATGTCCGTCTGGGTGAAGGCGATCGAGGCGGCCAGGATGGCCGTGAAGATGCCGATCGCGGCGACCACGACCATGACCTCCGGGCACCGCACCGAAGATCGGGTTGCAGCGGGCGACCAGGTAGACGCCGGCGTTGACCATGGTCGCGGCGTGGATCAGCGCGGAGACCGGGGTGGGGCCCTCCATCGCGTCCGGCAGCCAGACGTGGAGCGGGAACTGGGCGCTCTTGCCGACGGCGCCGCAGAAGATCAGCAGGGCGATGGCGATCTGCCACTCGTGGGGCACGGTGCCGAACTTGCGCGAAGACCTCCTGCATGTTGAGCGTGCCGAGCTGCGTCCAGACGGCCATGATCCCGAGGGCGAAGCCCATGTCGCCGACGCGGTTGACCAGGAACGCCTTCTTGGCCGCCGTCGGCCGCGGAGCGGCGCGGGTACCAGAAGCCGATCAGCAGGTAGCTCGCACAGCCCACCAGCTCCCAGCCGGCGAACACGAGCAGGAAGTTGTCCGCCAGGACCAGCAGCAGCATCGAGAACATGAACAGGTTCAGGTAGGCGAAGAAGCGCCACTTGCCGTCGTCGTGGGCCATGTACCCGATCGAGTAGAAGTGGACGAGCATGCCGATGGTCGTGACCACGATCAGCAGGCAGGCCGTCAGCGGGTCGACGAAGAAGCCCATGTCGGCGTGAAGCCCGTCGCCGGGATCCAGGTCCAGAGCTGTCACGCCGCGCGCCCTCGGCGGCGAAGCCGAGGCTGTGGGTCAGCGCGCCCACGACCACGACCATCGCCACGGCCACGAGGCCACGACCGGCCCAGATCGCGACCCGGTGCGATTCTCGGGCCATGCGCCGGCCGAGCAGCCCGGTGACGGCGAAGCCGGCCAGCGGGAGCAGAGGAATGAGCGGGATCAGGAAGTTCATCGCCTAGTCCCTCATCGCGTCGTACTCGTCGACGAGTGGCGTCTTGCTGGTTCCGGTAGATCGCGATGACTATCGCCAGGCCGACCGTGGCCTCGGCCGCGGCGACGGCGATCACGATCAGGGCGATGACGGCCGCGTGGACCTGCAGCCTGGCACGAACGCGCCGAAGGCGACGATCGTGAGGTTGACCGCGTTGATCATCAGCTCGATCGACATCAGCATGCTGATGGCGTTGCGGCGGGCCAGGAACCCGAACGTCCCGATGGCGAACAGCAGCCCCGAGAGGACCAGGTAGGAGTCGAGCGAGTTGCTCACGACCGATCCTCCTCGCGCGGCCGGTCTCGCGCCGGGCCAGGTAGACGCCGCCGACGACGGCCGCGGTGAGCAGCACGCTCACGGCCTCGAACGGCAGGACGTATCGTGGAACAGCAGCTGGCCGACGTCGGACGGTCGACGGTCCAGAGCCGTGGCCGCCGGTCGGCCAGGTCGTGGCCAGGATCGCCGCGACGATCACGATCGCCGATCACGACCGCGGCGACCGCCGCGATCCAGGCCTGCGTCTGGAAGGCCAGCCGGGCGGGCGCGTTCTTGGTCTGGGTCAGCATGATCGCGAAGAGCATCAGGACGCTGATCGCGCCGATGTAGACCAGCACCTGCGTGGCGGCGACCAGCGGATTGCCGAGCAGCACGTAGATCCCGGCCAGCGAGGCGAACGAGACGATCAGCGCCAGGCCGCAGCGGATGATGTCGCGCAGGGTGACGACCAGCAGCGCCGACACGAGCAGCATGGCGGCGAGCACGACGAACAGGACGTCGTCCCAGCGGACCCGACGTCATGGGGATCGAGTCGCCTATCGGCATGCCTCGCTTCCCTCCTCTCTGCCTGCGGCCGGTCGTGCCCGCTCCGAGCGCCGGAGCCTGCCGTTCACGCTACTCGACCCGTTTGGCCGCCCGGCCCGAGCGACGCCGGCAGCTCGGCACTCGCGCTCGGGTCCTCGATTCGACCCTCGGCGACGGCGTGGGCGAACCAGTCGCGTTCGCGCTGGATGTAGGTGACCTCGGTCTCGCGGTCGACGCGGCCAGCCCGATAGATCGATCTGCGGCTCGGCCCGGACGGTGTGGGCCAGTTCGTTGTCCTGGCCGCCGCGGAGGGCATCGTAAGGGCAGGCGTCGACGCAGATGCCGCACAGGATGCAGCGGCTCTCGTCGACCTCGTACTTCTCGAGGACGCGCGGCTTGGGCATGAGCGCGCCGGTGGGGCACGTCTCGGCGCATCGGCCGCACGAGACGCACGGCGTGTCGTTGAGGCTCATGTCGAGCGGCGTCGTCACGAGCGTGTCGAAGCCGGTCCGCATGAAGTCGTAGCAGGCGGCGCCGACGACCTCGGCGCAGACGTTGGCGCAGCGGCCGCAGTCGATGCAGCGCGATGGCTCGCGCAGGATGAAGGCGTGGCTGTCGTCGCGGATGTAGTCGTGGTTGGCGCCGGTGAAACGGTTCTCGGTCACGCTGCGGAACCCCGCGCCCTGGTTGTTGCCGGGCTCCAGCGTCTGGAGCGTGGTGCCGTACTCGATGCCGAGCCGGCGCAGGTCGCAGTTGCCGATCGCCTCGCACGTGCACTGCAGGCAGCGCGTGGACTCGGCCATGACTTCGGCCGCGGTGTAGGGGATCTCGTACTCGATGTAGCTCTTGATCCGCTCCTTCGCCGGCAGGGACTTGAGGCGGTGGCGCGCCTCCTTGGGCTCGTCCGTGAACGGCACGATCGAGAGGAACGTGCGGCTCCACTTCGGCCAGCGTCTGGCGGTTGCGCAGCTCGGACAGGTCGTTGCCCGCAGGAACGCATCGACGGCGTAGGCGCAGCGGCGGCCTTCGGCGACCGCCTGGACCACGGTGGCGGCGCCGATCCGGACGTCGCCGGTGCCGAAGACGCCGGGCCGGCCGGTCTCGAACGTGACGGCGTCGGCCTTGAGGCGGCCGCGGTCGCCGTCGACGCCTTCGTTGCCGGCGCCGACCCACGAGAGATCCGGCCCCTGGCCGATGGCCAGCAGGACGCGGTCGCACTCGATGACGAACTCGGTGCCCGGACCGGCTCGGGCCGGCGGCGGCCGGAGGCGTCCGGCGCGCCGGGCTGCATGCGGATGAACTCGATGCCGGTGACCTTGTTGTTCCCGTCGACGATGACGCGCGTCGGCCCGGCCTGGAAGATCATCTTCGCGCCTTCTTCGAGGGCCTCGTGCGTCTCGCTCTAGGCCGGCATGTCCTTCATGTCGCGGCGGTAGACGAGCGTGATCTCCTTGACGCCCTGGCGGACGGAGGTCCGGGTGCAGTCCATCGCCGTGAAGCCGCCGCCGACGACCACGACGCGGCTGCCCTTGTGGCCCGGATAGGGCAGGCCGAGCGTCGCCATCTTCAGGTATTCGAGGCCGTCGATGACGCCGTCGGCGTTCTCGTTGGGAATGCCGAGCTTGTTGGTGTCGTAGCAGCCGATCGCGACGACGGTGGCGTCGAAGCCCTGCTTCCAGGTCGTCGAGGGTGAAGTCGCGGCCGAGGGCCTTGTTGCACTCGATCCGGCCGCCGAGCCGCCAGACCGCCTCGTATTCGGGCTCGAGGACTTCTTCCTTTGGCAGCCGGTACTCCGGGATGCCGTAGCGGAGCATTCCGCCCGGCTCCGGGTCCTTCTCGAAGACCGTCACGTCGTGGCCGGACATCAGCAGGTAGTAGGCCGCGGACATGCCGGCCGGCCCCGAGCCGACGACGGCCACGCGCTTGCCGGTCTTCGGCTGGGTCTCGAACGGCAGCGGCGGCTCGATGCCTTCCTTCTGCGCCCGCAGCACCTTGTCGCCGGCGTAGCGGTGGCTGTCGCGAATAGCGATCGCCTCGTCCACTTCGTCGCGGCGGCAGTGCTCTTCGCACGGCGCCGGGCAGACGCGGCCCAGGATGGATGGGAACGGGATCGTCCGCTTGAAGATGCGGGCCGACTCACGGAACTGGCCCTCCGCGTTGGCCTTGAGGAAGCCCGGGATGTCGATGTGGCTGGGGCACTTGTTCTGGCAGGGCGGCAGGCAGTAGGCGTTGTGGTCGCTGAAGATCAGCTCGAGGTTCGTCCGGCGGAGGCGGCGGACCTGCTCGGTCTGGGTCCGCACCACCATGCCGGCCTCGGCGGCGCGCGAGCACGAGATGGGCGGATGCTCCTCGCCCTCGACCTCGACGACGCACATCCGGCAGGCGCCGAAACCCGGCAGCTTGGGCTCGTAGCAGAGCGTCGGGACCTCGATGCCGTTGGCGCGGCAGACTTCGAGGATCGTCTGGCCTTCGTCGACCACGCGGCCGTCGACCTCGATCCGGATCGCCGGCGTCGACAGCGGCCGCTGGGGGGCCTGGGCGGTGATGAGGCGCTCCGCGAGCGAGTCGTCGAACGGCTGTCGTGTCGGGGCGCCATGGCGTCGGGTCGGGAGTCCACGCGGCCGGCGCTGGCGATTCCAGATTTCCTTCTGGTTCGGCGCGGGCCGCAGGTACCGCAGTTTCAGCTCGGGGCGTCGGCGGGGCTCTGGAACGATTGCGTCACGGCGGACGCCGGGGCGAGCGGGTTGAGCGAAGCAGATCGTGGCGATGCCGGTCCGGCATCGTCTCGTCGCTCGCCGTGCGCACGCAGCGCCCTCCGAACGGAGGGCCGAGCGCCGGCGCCTGACGGCGGCCGGGAGCGCGTCGGTCGGGGCGGCGGTGGCGCGGCTTCGCTCGGGTTCCAATCGGCTTGGCCTTCGCGGCCTGCCGACCGCTTGCGGCGGCTCGCCGCGGGCGGGGAGCGGGGCTGGGCGGGGGTTCGGTTCTCGCATGGGACGCCTCAGGAAGCCGCCCCGGCCCGGGGTCTGGCTTGGGATGGCAGACCCCGGCGGGGCAGGTGTTTCGAACGATGTGGGCGTCGAGCTCGTCGCGGAAGTACCGGGCGAGGCTCGTGAGGGCGAGCGTTGCGCGGCGCTCGTGGTCGCACAGGGCGCTGGCGACTATGTCGGCGGAGAGGTCGGCCAGCCGCGCGACCTCGTCGCCGCGCGGTTGGCCGTCGCAGAAGCGCGCTCCGATCTCGGCCATGCGGCGCAGCCCGATCCGGCACGGGATCGTCTTGCCGCAGGCTTCGTCGGCGCAGAAACGGGTCAGGACCGCGGCGAGGTCGACGACGCAGGCGTCCTGGTCGACGACCACGATCGAGCCCGAGCCGACTGGGCGCCCGGCCTTTTCGAGCGAGTCGTGGTCGAAGGCGTGCCGAGCGCGTCGGCGGAAGGAGCCGCCCGACGGCCGCCGACGAGGACGGCCTTGAGCTTGCGGTTGGACGGAACGCCGCCCGCGACGTCGAGGATTTCGCGGAGCGTGACGCCGAACGGAACCTCGGCGATGCCGGGCTGGGCGACCGCACCGGAGATCTGGACCAGGACCGTGCCGGCGAACGCCCGGGCCGCCGTCTCGGCGAAGCCGGCGTGCCGCCGTCACGATCGTGGGGATGGCGGCGAACGTCTGCGGGCCGTGGATCAGCGTGGGCTTGCCGAAGAGGCCGCGGGTCGTGGTGTACGGCGGCTGCTGCTCGGGCTGGCCGCGCTTGCCCTCGAGGCCCTTGAGCAGGACCGTCTCCTCGCCCAGCATGTAGGAGCCCTGGAGCGGCCTGAACCGAAGCCTGAATCTCGAGGCCGCGTGCCGAGGACGTTGTCGCCGAGATAGCCCGCCTGGCGGGCGACGGCGATCGCCGTCTTCGATGGCCCGGATGGCGTCGGTGGCCTCCGCCCGGATGGCGACGATGATCTCCTGCGCCCCGACCGCGAACGCGGCGATCGCCGCGCCCTCGAATACGGCGTAGGGGTTCGCTCGAGCAGGACCCGGTCGGTCATGACGGCCGGATCCGACTGGTAGGCGTTGACGACGACGTACTGGCGGTCGGCCTGGGCGGGTGCGCAGGACTCCCACTTCTCGCCGGTCGGCACTCCCGGAGAGCCGCGGCCGCGCATCCCGGACGCGGCCAGGGCCGCGATGGCGCCGCCCGGCCGGAGCTCGGCCATGGCCTTCCGGAGGGCCGCGAACCAGGCGCTCGCCTGGGCGGCTTCGAGGTCGGCCGGATTGGACGGAGCTTCGCGGGCAGGAGCACTCGCGGGAAGCGGGCCGGGGTCTGGAGCATCACGGCGGTGGTCATGCCTGAGGCTTCCGCGAGCGTCCGGGCGTGGTCTGCATTTCGAGGACCCGCTTTTGATGGCGCGGCGGCGCGCTCCGGCGGATTTCGCCGATGCCGCGCCGGACATTGCTCCAGATGTGAGGGCTCGAGCCCAGGCGCCCGCGCCGGCCGGGGTGACGTCCTGCGGCTCGCCGTCGAGCGTGACCAGCGGCGAGGCCGCGCCGGGATGTGGGCGGGCAGATGCTCGAGCGCGACTGCCGGCCGGGCGTGCGGCCGACTCCGTGCCGAGTCGTCGGCGAGGGTCCTCGCGATCCGGCCGGCGCCGGCCAGCAGGCAGGTGGTGCAGGGGCAGACGCCGACCGTCGGGCCCGGCTTCTCGAAATGGAGGTGGCGGTAGTAGGTGGCCGTGCCGTAGATCAGCGCGTACGGGGCGCCGGATACCTGGCTGACGTGCTTGAGCGCCGCGACGGGCAGGTAGCCGTACTCAGCCTGGATTGCCTCGAGGATCGGCAGCGTCCGTTTCGGGTCGTAGTCGTACTCCGGCGACGATGCGTCCACGGCCGCGACGTCGATGCTGGCGAAGTGGGCGTAGGCGGGATCCGGGACGGGCCGGCCGGATCGGCGCAGCGCCGATTCCTCGCGCCGCTCGCCGTACGTCTCGGCCGCGCCCCAGTGGACGTGGAAGCGGCCCTTGCGTGTCGAAGCCGCCCATGTCGATGCACTCGACGGGGCAGGCCTGGGCGCACTGGAAGCACGTCTCGCACTTGAGGTTGCCCGACTCGTCGTAGAGCAGCTGGAGCCGGCCGCGGAACCGGACCGCCACGTCCGGCTGGGTTTCCGGGTACTGGATCGTGGCCTTGGGCTCGAAGAAGCGGCGCAGCGTCAGCGCCATGCCCTTCGCGATGCCGAGTCCGGGGACGAAGCTCATCGTGCCCTCACCGGTTCAGAAGGACGACGGCGGTAGCCGTCACGAAGAGGTTGAGCAGGGACGCGGGCAGCAGCCACTTCCACGCGAAGCCCATCAGCTGGTCGACCCGCACGCGTGGCAGGGTGGCTCGCAGCCACACGAACACGAAAACGAAAAAGTATGTCTTGGCCATCATCCAGAACAGACCCCGGACCCAGTCGAGGGCGATGAAGCCGGCGAGCGCCACGACGCCCACCGCCACCGACCGTCGCGAGGAAGCCGAGGGGGATCGCGCCCGGAAGCCCCAGCTTGCGGCCGCCGAAAGCCGGACCACCACGGCCAACAAGTGGGTGCCGAACGAGAGCCAGGTAGGACGATCGCGAACCAGCGAGGGTGCCGTGGCGAAGGATCGAAGCCAGTTGAGGTTGTCGGCCCGGGCCAGTTGAACGGCGCCGTCCAGCCGCCGAAGAACAGGGTCGCGGGCAGCGCCGAAACGATGAAGACGTTGACGTACTCGGCGAAGAAGAAGAAGCCGAAACGCATGCCCGAATACTCGGTCGCGAAGCCGGCCACGATCTCGGAGTCGGCCTCGGTCAGGTCGAACGGAGTACGGTTGGCCTCGGCGGTGGCGGCGATGAAGAAGATCAGCGCGGCGAGGGGCTGCTTGAAGACGAACCAGTCGAGGACCGACCCCGACTGGGCGAGCACTATGTGGTTCATGCTCATCGTCCCGGCCAGGACGACCACGCCCACGGCCGAGAGGGTCAGCGGGATCTCGTAGCTGACCATCTGGGCCGCCGAGCGGAGGCCGCCCAGCAGCGAGTACTTGTTGAAGCTCGACCAGCCGGCCATCAGCAGGCCCGACCACGGTGAGGCCGCCCATGGCGAAGAAGTAGAGCACCCCGATGTTGAGGTCCTGGCCGAACAGCCCCGGGGCGAACGGGATGACCAGGAGCGTCATCACGCTCCCCAGGTAGGTCACGACCGGCGCCAGCGTGAAGACGCGAGGTCCGCGCCGGTGGGGGCGAAGTCTTCCTTGGAGAGCACCTTGAGGCCGTGGATGACGCTCATCGCCGCGCCCATGGGCCCGACGCGGTTGGGCCCGATCCGCAGGTTCATGCGGGCGATGACCTTGAGCTCGAGGTAGATGATCAGGAAGGCCGTCGGCACCGTCATCAGCAGGATGACCGTCGCGGCCACGAAGAACCGCACCAGCGGCAGGTTCGCGGCGAGGAAGTCCAGCAGCGGCGGGCCGCCATAAACGAGGACGACCGCGATCGCGACGGCGGCGAGGACGTCTTGCCGGCACGAGCCAGGAAGGCGATCCGTTCGAGCGGCGTCAGGTGGTCCCAGGCGTAGCTTCGGAACGCGGCGAGCGCCGCCATGCCGCGCGACAGGGCCCGCGGTGCGGGCTCGGTGCCCGGCTCTTCGGCCGGCGCGGACGCTACGACCACCGCCGGCGCCGGCTGCGGCTCTTCGTTCGGCGTCGGCTCTTCGGCCGTCACGGGAGCCTCAGGCCGACCGGGAGCGGGCTTGTTCGCCTGGTCGTTTCTCGGCCGTCGGCCGCGCGGTTTGTCGGTCATCGGTCGACACCGCCCATCACCGGGTCGAATGAGGACACCACGGCCATGGTGTCGGCGAGAAGATTGCCTGGCAGCAGCGCCGGCACCACTTCGAGGTGCATGAAGCTCGGGTCGTCGATTCGGAACCGGAACGGCTGGTCCGAGCCGTCGCTGATGGCATAGACGCCCAGCATTCCTCGAGGCGCCTCGACCGCCGCCCAGGCCCGGCCCGGCCGCGGCCGCAGGAGCCTCGGCCGGCTTGGCCATGATCGGCCCGTCGGGCATCTCGTTGAGGCACTGGTCGATGATCCGGATCGACTCTTTGATCTCGTCCACCCGCATCAGGTAGCGGGCCAGCAAATCGCCCTCCTCACGGGTCGGGATGTTGAAGTCCAGTTCCGGATAGATTGCTGTATGGGTGCGTCCTGCGCACGTCGAAGGGGACGCCGGAGGCCCGGATGTTGGCCCCCGTGACGCCGTAGCGAAGGGCCCTAGCCGCGGTCCATCACGCCGATGCCTCGCATCCTCCGGACGAAGACCTCGTTCTCGTTGAGCAGCCCCGTGATGGCCTCGGCCTGCTTGCCGGCGCGGCTCATCCAGTCGCCCAGCCGGCTCATGAACTCGTGGTTGAGATCGCCGTTCACCCCGCCGATCCGGAAGTAGTTGAAGAGCATCCGGGCGCCCATGATCGCAGCGAGCTCGACGATCTCGTCGCGCTCGATGAAGCCGTACAGGATGGGCGTCAGACCGCCGAGGTCCAGGGCCATGAATCCCATGTACAGCGTGTGGCTGGAGATCCGGAGCAGCTCGCCGGTCAGGACTCGGATGTACTCCGCGCGGCGCGGGACCTCCACGTCCATGAGCTTCTCGAAGGCCATGACAGCCGGCCATTCCTGGAAGAGCGAGCTCAGGTATTCGAGCGGATCGACCTGGTCGATGACGTGGTAGTAGTCCGAGTTCTCGCAGATCTTCTCGACGCCGCGGTGCAGGTACCCGATGACCGGATCCACGTCGACGATCTGCTCGCCGCTGAGCTTGAAGACCAGACGGAGGACGCCGTGCGTGGCCGGATGCTGAGGGCCCACGTTGAGGAACATCTGGCCGTCGGCGAGCGAGTAGAACTCACCCTCGCGCTCGGTGCGAGTGGGAAACGGCGGTATGGGTTCGTAGAGTTCGGAGCCGATGTCGCGCTCCAGGACTCACGCGCGGATCGTCGGCCAATCGAAATGAAGCGGCGTCGCGTTTCCAGCTTCGGCCGTGCGTTCAGTCGAAGCGCGGGACGCGCCGCCGGTCGGATCGACGTGAGGTCGGGCGGTTGGGCATGTCGGAACCTCAGCTCACCGGTGCTCGGCGGATGCCGGAATCGCCGGGCGAGCCCGGAACCTGATCCGCCAGCGTTGCGGGCCGGGAGGGGCGCTCGGCATGACGGACTCCGCCGCCCGTCGAACGCGAGGCGTCGTCGGCGAGGAAGAAGTCTTTGCGGAGCGGGAAGCTCATGTAGTCCGCCGGCATCAGGATCCGGCGGAGGTCGCGATTGCCCTCGAAGACGATGCCGAACATGTCGTAGGCCTCGCGCTCGAGCCACTCCGCGCCGACCCAAAGGAATGTCGCGGACGGGGCGCGCGGATCTTCGCGCGACAGGCCCTCGGCCACGATCCGGAGCCAGTCCGTGGAAGCCGGACTCCAGAGGTGGTAGACGACCTGCATCTCGTCGCCGGTGTCTACGCCCGCCAGGTCGGCGAGGATCTCGAAGCGCAGATCTATCGAGTCGTGGAGGATCGTGAGGACCTGCGGGACGTCGCCCGGCGCCACCCAAATCTCCGTCTCGTCGTAGCGCTGGCGGACGCCGCCATGCAGAAATGTCCCGAGGCGGATCTCCAGGCGGGCCTTGAGCGTTCGATCCATCGTCAGATCTTGTCCGGGACTGTGGGTCCGATGCTTCGCTCGTTCCAGTGACCGCGGCGGTCCTTCACGAGCTGGCCGAGCTGGAGCATCCCGTAGATGAGCCCTTCCGGCCGCGGCGGGCAACCCGGCACGTATACGTCGACCGGCATCACCCGGTCGATGCCCTGGACCACCGCGTAGCTGCGCTTGTATCTCCCGCCCGAAACCGTGCAATCGCCCATCGCGACGCACCACTTGGGCTCGGGCATCTGCTCCCAGAGGCGGATCAACGGGCCCGCCATCTTGGTCGTCAGCGTCCCGGCGACGATGAGCACATCCGACTGGCGGGGCGATGCCCGGAACGGGAACATGCCCCAGCGGTCCATGTCGTTCTTGCTCGTGGCCGCCGACATCATCTCGAAGGCGCAGCAGGCCAGGCCGGAAAGCAGCGGCCAGAGGCTGTTGGCCCGGATGAGCTCCAGGACGTAGTCCGCGTTCGTCGGGATCACCTGGAGCTTGCCCCAGCGAGCGTCGTCGACGCGGCCGGCGTCCGTTTCACCGTACTCGCGAAGGTGCGTGTTCTCCAGCTGGGCATTGCCGGCGCCCTGGTAGGCGAGTGGATTCGCCGGTTTGTAGACAGTATTTGGGACGACGATCGGAGTCGTGAGCTCACCCGGCGCGAGCGGCGCGAGCTCGCGGCCGTGGGCGATCTGGCGTCGAGGAACGGCAATCCCGCCGCTAATCCCGCCGCCACTCCCGCCGGTCCCTCCACCCCTCGCTGACTTGCTCACCGCCACGTGAGAACTCCCTTCCGCCAGGCATAAGCCAGGCCGAGCATCAGTACGAGGACAAAGGTTCCCATGCTCACGAGGCCGCCTACGAGCAGATCCCGAAAGACCACTGCCCACAGAAAGAGGAAGACGACTTCGACGTCGAACGCGACGAAGAGCAGGGCGTAGACATAGAACGAAAGGGCGAATCGGCCCCAGGTGTCGCCATACGTGTCGATGCCGCTCTCGTACGGCAGACCCTTGTGGCGGTCGCCTCTATTGCGATGGGAGATCAACCAGGCCAGGCCGATGGTCAGGAATACGAACGTGACCCCAGCGAAGGCCAAGCCGACTACGTACCAGACGCCGGTCATCGCTCTCCAGCCGGTTCACTCGCGTGCGGAAGCCGCGAGACGGAGATTTATGTTGCGGGTATCCAGGCAGCTCGCGGGATTCGGTTTGTGGCACCGATTCCGCACGAGCAAGCCGCAGTCTATCAGCAGGTTTCGTTCGCGGCCGACGATCGGCCCGGTGTTTCAGGCTCGGCTACCCCTTCGAGTAGCTTTTCGCCGTGGGAGGGGGACCCGCGCAGCGGAACCGACTCCGCGAGCGCCTGAGGCGACAGGCAGCGGGGCCGACGACGATTTCCCCTTTAAAGCCGGAGCGGGCCGCTCGGGGCGACGTGCGGCCCGCGTATCCCGGCATCGCCACCAGTGGGGTAGAGACTGGTGACGGCACACGAGAAAGCAATCTCATCGGAAGCGAGGTGCGAGGGGCCGGCGATTTGCATCCCCGACCCCAGCTGCGTTTCCCCCCGCTCCGCGTTGCACAGGGTCGCAAGTCGAAGGCATTCTCCGCAATACGGGAAGTGGCTTATCCGGGCCTGCTCTTTTCCGGCAGAGGGGCCTCCGGGTGGACTAAAGTGGCGAAGTCAGGTGCTCGTCGAGTCGAAATCGAGACCTGACGAGTGGGAATCGAGCCCTGATGACAGACAGGGCCCGATGAGTGGGACGAAGGGGAGGGTCATCTTCTGATGATTTCGAATGTCGAGCGTCCGACCGCGCCTGCCTGACGCGCTCACCGCTCTCGCCGTGGCAAGTGCATCCGTGGCCGTCGTTCGGTCGCTAACGCTGCTTCAGACGGACGGCGACTACTGGTGGCACGTCGCCGTCGGCAACTGGATCCTGGACCATCGCGCCGTCCCTCACGAACAGTGGATCTCGTGGTTGGCCGACAAGCCGACCTGGATCAGCCACTAGTGGCTCGGCGAAGCCCTCATGGCCGCTTCGTCCAAATTCGGTCCGCTGGGATCGGTGTGGCTGTTCGGCGGCGTGATCGCGGCGATATGGCTGCTCTTCCTGAGCCTCTGCCGAGTGGTCCTCGGCCCGACTCGCCGGCCAATGGAAGTGGCGCTTCTCATGCTCGCGGCATTTACTGTGGCCTCGCCGGACTGGGGACCGCGGCTCCAACTGTTCACGGTCCTGTGGGGGCTGGCGGTCGTGCGGATCGCCTACGGATACCTCGTCAACGGCGAACGGCGCCTGATCTGGTTGCTGCCCGTCGTGGTCCTCCTCTGGGCGAACACCCATATGGGCTCGGTTCTCCTGGCATTTCTCCTCATCGCCGGGCTCATCGCGGGGGACGTTTTCGAACGCCGAAGGCTGCCCGATAGGACGGTATTCGTGGTGTTGCTCCTGAGCCTGATTGCGCCCGTCCTCAATCCCTACGGGGCCGCCGCCTACGTCTTCCCCGTTCCAGACGGTCTTCTCTCCGGCAGTTCAGAGCCTTATCCACGAATGGAGCTCGCCCAACTTCCAGGATCCCACCGCCCGCGGTCTCCAACTGTTCATCGTCGCCCTACCGGCGCTCCTTGGCCTTTGGCGCCCGACGTGTGGATGCTCGCGGCCTTGTCGTCGCGGCCGGCCTGCTACTCATGACCCTGCAGTCCACGAGGTACGACCTGCTATTCGCCCTTTTCGGCATATCCTCTCCTGGCCCCAGGCACTAGTCGCCGGCGCCCGCTCCCTCCTGGACCGCCTGGGCTACAACCCAAGTCCCTTCCGCCCGTCCCGCCACAGTTGCCCTCGACCTCGCCGCCGTCGTCGTACTGGTGGGCTGCGTCGCGTTCGCCGGCGCTTTCGGCTCTCCGACGGAGCGGCCCAGGACGAAGCCACGACCCAAACGCAACCCGTCGTGGCGGCAGCAGCGGTCCACTCGTACCTGCGGATCATCCCGGCCTCCGTGTCCTCGACGAATACGGTTGGGCGGGCTATCTCTACGGCCAGCTCGGAGTCCAGAGCGGCCTCTCTGGCGCCTGAAGCCTTCACGGACGACCTTCTCTACACCCGAAACGGTCGGTGTCTTCAAGGTCACGCAAAGTCCGGAGCCATTCCTCGAAAAGCACCAGGTGAGCGTGGTGTTCATCCGCTTGCTCCACGCCGCTGGCCTACTGGTTGGCTGAATCGCCAGCCGGTGCGCAGAGTTGTATGACGACGGCCAGGCGGTGGTTTTCGTTGCGCGCCTAGGTAATGTGGGCGTCGAGCTCGAGTGACGGTTTCGGGGCCCGGCATTTCCGCGACCAGGACGCGGAAGCGGCCCAGATGGCGGGGGTCGAGCAGTCTGAGGATCGCGCTTCGCGCCCGCAGGTACTCCGCCGCGTCGAGCCCGGGCGACTCACGGAATGCCTGCCACTCGACTTCGAGCCCCGCGCCGACGAGGAACTCGGATTGCGTGGCCAGCGAGACGGTCCGGAACCCGCGCCTCTCCGCCAGGCGAGCAACGGCGCTGAAGTCCACGTGGGCGGTGAGATCGACCGAACCGGGATCGGTCAGTGGATCCTCCACCACGCGATGGGCCCGATAACCGAGCAGCGTTCCCGCGAGGTGGCGCGGCCCGTAGAGTTCCGCCGCCATCGAACCCGTAGTCGAGGATCAGGACCAGGCCACGTTCCAGGCGGGCGGCGCAGTCGTCCAGCCACGGCCCCAGTTCCAGGCAGATCTCGGCGACCTGGCCCTCCGCGAGAGCAACCCCGTCTTCGGCGAGCCGAGCGGCGAGTTCGGGCGTCGACGGCTCGCCGATCACCTGGACGAAGCCGGGCACGGGGTCGTCGCGCCAGGAAACGAAGAGCTCGCGCAGGACGCCGTCTCGGACGACGACCCGATGGACGGGCAGGGCGTCGAGGAACTCGTTGGCAATGAGAACCCCGGCGACGGGCTTTCGCCCCGCCGATGAGGTTCCGCCGGCAGAGGACGTCGGGCTGTCGCCTGCCGCAAGGCTGCCGGCGTCCAATCGTTCGCTCAGGCCGGCTTCATCGAATCTGGCGGCGAGGTCGGCGAGCCGATGCCGGTTCGTCTCGACCGGCGCGTAGCGGACGGCGTCGAGGAGATCGTCGCGTCCGTGGCGGCGGAGTCCTTCGAGTATCGTCAGCGCGAGTGTGCCCGAGCCCGCGCCGAACTCGACGACGTCGAACGGTCTGGGTTCGCCGAGCTCAGACCAGACTCGCTCGAGATAGCGGGCCAGCGTCCAGCCGAATATCGGGTGCGTCTCGGGCGCCGTCAGGAAGTCGCCGCCGCGAGTCGCCCGATCGGTCGGGCCGCGGTAGTAGCCGAGATCGGGATCGTAGAGGGCGCGCTCCATGAAACGGGCGAAGGTGATCCGGCGATCCGGCGACGACGCAATATCGGCGCGGATGACGGCGGCAACTTCTTCCGACGCGCTCGGTCGGCGGAGACGAAGGGTTGGGCGTCATCGAGCCGCCGCACGTGCTCGCTCCGCGAGCAGGCGAAGTCCGCCGTTCACGAGCGTGTGGCCGCCGAGAATGGTCGGGTGGTCGAGCGGCGCCGTTTCG
This sequence comes from uncultured Chloroflexia bacterium, assembly GCA_963816135.1. Taxonomy (GTDB): domain Bacteria; phylum Chloroflexota; class Limnocylindria; order Limnocylindrales; family CSP1-4; genus Fen-1039. The sequence continues at coordinate 5,011 of CAWFJD010000012.1, read as the reverse complement.
GCCGAGGTCGTGAGAGCCCGAAGCCACGGTTTGTGACGGCGCCGCCGATAGCAGATCCGAGGCGAACCTGTCTTCGGGCGCCGGCCAGGCCGACTCGTCGGCGCCGAACCGGTGGGCGAGCAACACTCGACTGTCGATGACGGCGGCATCGGCGAGCCTGGCGAGGTTGCGCTCCAGGGATTCCGGGCCGTTGCGGTCGAGCAGCTCGCCGAGGATCGAGCGCGGCGGGCGAGCGGACGGGGTGGACGCGGCGAGTGGACGCGGCCGCCGAGCCGGGGAACAATTCGCCGTCCGACTGAGCGAGCCGGCTCGCGGCGCGAAGACCGCGCTCTTCGACCAGCGCTCGGACGCGACAGGCTACGCCGCTCTCCAGCCAGCGAAGCGTCGCCACGGACACGCGGCCCGCGACGAGCAGCTCGGCCCTCCGATTCCGGAGAACGTCCAGGAGCGCATCCAGACGCTCGCCATGAGTGGCGCGCTCGCGGCCATCTCCGAGACGGAACGCTCCAGCTCGGGTCCACGCAAAGCGCCCGCTTTCGACAGCATCAGGAGGTCCAGGGGAGTGTCCACGTCGACGCCGAGATGCCATCGGCCTCGCAGGTCCGTGACCGTTACCCCGGCCCGTTCCTCGAGCCAGCGCGGCAGCGCGTTGTCCGCGGGGAGCGCCGGCAGCCCGGCGAGGTCGGCCGCCCGCGAGAGGCGACCACGTCGGCGGAATGGCGATTGTTCGCGAGCGCGTGCCCGCCAGGGCCGCCGGCGACTTCCACGAACCGCCGCAAGTCCGGGACATGGGCGAGGGGCATGCTCCCCGAACCCAGCACGATGAGACCGGGGCCACTCTCGCCGGCACGAGCGGCGTCGCCGGCACGAGGGCGTCGCCGGCCACGGGAATGCTCGCAGTTCCGCCGCGAGCCGTCACCGAAGGAGAGATCGTCCGGCGGCCCGGCCACGATCTTCGCCTCATCGGCACCCGCGGCGAGCCACTGGCCGAGTTGCCGTGTCGCCAGGGAGTGGCGCGCCTCCGCGAGAGTTCGCACCAGAGGCCCCGAATCGGCCGCTGCCTCCGCGTGGAAGAGCAGGACGGGACGGGGCGCATGCTCTGAGTCTACCCGGGCCCATGCGCGCTCCCTGCGGCGGATCTCGGTGGCGACACTCCAGGCGGTCTCGCTTCGTCTCAGGCCAGTCTTCGGCGGAGGAAGACAGGGCAGTCGGCGGACCGCGAGCGTTTCGAGGGCAGGGGAAGTTGCGCAGACTCACCGAAATCGAGGCGGAGGTACCTTCCGGGACCCTCGGGCCGACCGAAGTCCAGATCGTGGACTACGGCGAGTGGACATCCGGCGGCCCGATGGCAAGCCCATCGTGCGCCGGTCCGTCCCTCCCCGGCACCGCCGGGCCTCGTGGTTGCCGCGGGCTCGCGCTCACCCTGGTCGCCGCCTGGCCTTCTTCCAGCCACGAACTCCCGCGCGCAGGCGTTGTCCAGCCGGCCCCCCGTCGCGGCGGCTTCGCGTCCGCGTCCGCATCCGCATCCGTTTCGCTCTCTCCGTCGGCGGAAACGCCACCACGGCCGTGCCCCCAACCGTCTCGCCAACGTAAGTCCTCCGCCGGTTCCCGAGGGTGGCTGGGTCGTGAAGGCGGAAGCCGGCACCAAAGTAGGCCTGGGGCCGGTGGGCCCCGACGGGACCGTCTACCTGTTTGGAATGGCGCCAATCGACGCCAGTCGGCGTCTCGCGACCGGACCGGCTCCGGCTGCCAGACGGCAGCCACCTGGTGCCCCAGGCTTTCGACCCCGAAGCAGTGCCTTCGGATCACCTTGAACACGGATGGAACCGGAACGATGTGGGCATTCGGGCCCGACCACCTACTTCGCTACATGATGCAGATCCCGACCTTTGGTTCCTGGAGATCGTGCCCCGTCCGGACCTGGGCCTGGACGTCTTGTTGGGAACATACGACGCCGCCGGCAACGCAAGCTGCGCGTTTTAGCAATCGATGCGAGCGGATCCTGAACGCCGATTGGCCGCTCGGCGACAAGACGACCGAGGCGTCGCTGTTCCTCGTCCGCGACGACGGCGCGATTCTGACGGCCTACCGGAGCGCCCATGGATGCGCCATACACGTTTTCGACCCACAGGGACAGGAAATCGGTAAACCCGTCGCTCCTTGCTGGACAGCATTTCTCGCGCCCCGACGGCCGGCTCGTCGGCGAGTCCTACGTGCTGTCCTCCCAAGGGGCCGTGTCGCAGACACGCATCGCCCTGCTGGACCAGGATGGCGCATCGCTCCCGGGCTGGGCCCGTTCCATTCGCGGCACCGCTTCTCCGCCCTCATTCGGCGTGGATGGCGGGCTCTTCTTCTCCTATTTCGCGCTCGACGGATCGAAGTGGCTACGGCGCTCGAGCCGAACGGAGAGACGCGGTCGGGATTCCCGACGAACGTGGAACCGCCCGACGGTCTCGTCGAGCAGGCGTATCCGCCCCCGCCGGCGCCCTGCTTGGAGATGGAGACGTGATCCACGACTCTCTCCCGATGGTGTCACGGCGTGTGACCGGCGGGCCAGGCCTTCGCTCTCGCGCGACCCGGTCGACGACCCAGTTGCGTCGATTTTCTATGTCCGATCCCCGGGCCGGCCCGGCGTACTCGCCGTCGTCGCGGGCAGAAGTGTGTCCCTATCAACGCTGACGGTAGCGAGAGCCGCGAGTTCAGCGATCCTTCATCTGATTTCGGGGGTGGCTCAACTGGCCGTCACTCGCGACGGCCTGGTGGGGTCGAGATGCGCTCCGGATATGACGGCACCCTGCAGATGCTGGTCGTGTTCGTCCCCGCGAACCTCGGCTGAACGTCCTCGCGCTCCTTTGCCGGGCCCTTTGGGGGCCCGGCCGCGTGGCCGCGCGGCGGCCGGCGGCGCGGTCCGCGCCTATTGGCCACCCGCTCGACCCTTTCTCGCGACCTTGTAGAGTGGCCGTGTGACGAGCGTTCGTGCGTATATCGGAATTGGCGCCAACCTGGGAGATGCTCCGGCCACTCTTGCCGCGGCGATTACGCCCTCGAGGCGATGCCCGGGACCACGGTCGCCGGGGTGTCCGACATGTACGTCACGGTTCCGGTCGGGTTGGCCGATCAACCCGATTTCCATAATGCCGTGGCGGCGCCTAGCGTGCCTGCCGGGCCGCCCGGTGGCAGTGGCGCGATCGCAGTGCTGCTGGCCCTCGAGTGATCGAACGGGCTCTCGGCCGCGTCGTGCGCGCCGGATTGCCGCGCGAACTGGACCTGGATTTGCTCCTCTTCGGCGACGAGCAGTTCAGCGTGGAACGGCCCGAGGATGGCCGCTCACTCGATCCGGAGAAGGACACCAAGTACCTCGAGTGCCGCATCCGCGCGCTCACGACCGCCTCTTCGTGCTGGCTCCGCTCTTCGGATCTGGCGGTCGACTGGTGCCGCCCGGCTCGACGAAACGGTGTTGGGGCTTCTTCAGGCTCGGGAGCGCCAGGAAGTCATCGAAGGCCGCTCGGCCGTTCGACGAGGTCGCCGGCTTCGAGAACCCCCCGGGAACCTCGGTCCCCGTTGAGCTGATCGGGTCTCGAGCGGATTCCGGCTCCGCGCGCGGCGCCCAGGGCGTCCACCACGCCCGCCCTTGTCGCGCCGAACCCCGGTCTCAGCTGGACCAGCTTGCCAGGCATTACCTCGCCCATGGTTCACGTCCACCTGCAAGAAACACATCCTGGAAGCCGACATACCAGAGTCCACGCAATCCCATCTCCGTCGAGCACGATCTCCAGGCTCTGAGAAGATCTTGTCCTCGGCGGTCAGCTGGGAGGGGACTTCGCCGCGGGCCAGCATGGATGAGCAGGCCGAGCCCTGGGCGACGTTCCAGACCACAGAGACTGGGATCGCGAGCTTGAGTGAGCCTCGAAGGTCACGGAGCCGGATACCTCGCTTCCGGATGGGGTCACGACGACTTCGAGCTCCGGCGTCTGGCACCGGCCCGAGCCCAGGTCAAACGGAAGAACGTCGCCCCGCTGACGCGTGAGCCGGTCTGCGCGCCGACGAGGTCATCGACAGACAACCCGGTCTCGCGCAGGAAGACGAGCCCGGTCTGATACGCCTGACCGCTCGAGCCCTGGAACTCGTCGACGTCAGGCAGGCGATCGAGCCAGATCGCGGCCAGCACGGGGCCTCGTTGCCGTCCACGAAAGCCATGGTCCGGACGTTCTGGGCTCGATCGACGGGGATGCCGGCGATGGACCCGCGTCCGGATCATGGCGATCTCGCCGCCGACGATCTTGCCGGCGGCGATCCGCCTGGGCGCTGGTGACCGGGGTCGCGGTGTTGGCGTGGCATTTGGATCGGCAGGCGAAGTGCGGCGGGCAGCTCGGCGCGGGGATGAGCGGAGGAAGGCGGCCGCGAGACAGAGACAGAAACCGCGGTGCCACTGCGGGGCCGGTCCAGGGGGCGCAGCGGCGACATATTCGAGCGAGGAGTCGGAGCCAGATGAGCTGGATATGTCGCGCTGGCCTCCCGCGAGCATGGATTGGGGGCGGCGATCCCCTAAGGCAACTATGGGCTCGCCGCGATGCCGCCCCGCCACGTTCCCTCACCCGGCTGTGCCCGGGTTGCCCTATCCTCCGACCGGTCGACCGATCCGGCAGGACCGGTACGGCTGTCCAATCACCTATACGGGGCCAGGCCGCTCCCGGATCACTACCGCCACTCGAAACGTCGTTGACGCTTGATCCCGGCGCCCCGGGGGGCGAGGCCGTGTGGTCCTTCCTCCGGCGCCCCGGCGCGGTTCCGCCGTTCGCTGCGACATCGCCCCGGGCGATCCAAAGTGAGGCGATGAGGCCCGAGAACGGCCAGCGAGTCGAGCGCCAAGGCCTAGCGGCCTCCATTCCTCACGCTTGCCGAAACCCTCGAGATGAGGTCGGACCGACCAGTTCGCGGCTTGGGTCCCCAGACCGTCACCGACGATTACCCCGGACGTTGTTGAGTGGCGCTCGGCCGGCGCCGAGGCGCC
>CAWFJD010000011.1:0-15171 GCA_963816135.1 uncultured Chloroflexia bacterium | reverse complement strand
ACGCGAAATGTCAGCGTGAGCGCCAGATCGGTTCTCGCTTCTCCTTGAACGCGCGTGGGCCCTCCTGGGCGTCCTCACTGAGATAGACCGGCCGCCACAGTTCCTCTGCTTCTTCGAACGCCTGGGCCATCCGCTTGCCCGCCAGCAAGTAAGCCGTCCGTTTGGCGGCCATCACCGACAGCGGGGCGTTCCTGGCGATCGTCTCGGCAAGGCTCTGGGCTCGAGCCGCGAGCTCGTCCGGGGCCGCGACCTCATTTACCAGCCCCACCTCATAAGCGCGTTGAGCCGTGATGGGCCGCCCGGTCAGCAACATCTCCATCGCGATCGCTCGCGGGATCATCGTTGTGAGAGGGACAGCCCAGGGCAAGCCCCTTCCCCAACGGACCTCCGCGATGCCGAATGTCGCCGTGTCCGAGGCAACCAGCAGGTCACAGCTCTGCGCGAGCAGGAATCCTCCTCCAAGACATAGCCCGTTGATGGCGCCGATCACGGGTTTGGCGACTTCCACGTTGCGACCGATCTGGGGGATGTAATCCGGCGGGGGTACGGTCAGTGCGGTTTCGGCCATTTCCTTGAGATCGCCCCCGGCACAGAACGATCTGTCGCCGGCGCCTGTCAGGACCAGCACGGACGCCTCCCCGTCGGCGTTGAACCGGCCGAACGCATCCCAGAGTCCACGACGCACGTCCGCGTTCAGTGCGTTGTGCGCCTCAGGCCGATTGATGGTGACCCAGGCGACCGGTCCCCGGTTGTCGTAGGTGACTGACGGCGGCATCGAGGTCAAAGGGTTCCCTGCCTTTCGGGAGCGGTCCGCCCAGCGATGGCCACGGGCGCGAGGATCTCGGCAACGTCGAGTGTCGAGACCTTGTCGCTAGCTCCGGCGTCGGCAAGCCCGTCGCGCAGCATCGTCATGCAGAAGGGGCAGGAGGTCGCCAGCGTCTCTGCGCCCGTCGCAAGGACGTGGCGAGTCCGGGCCGCATTGATCCTCGTGCCTCGCTTCTCCTCCATCCACATATGCCCACCGCCTGCGCCGCAGCAGTGGGTCTGCCTGCCGTGCGCACTCATCTCGGTGAGTTCGATCGACCCAACACTGCGGAGGATCTCTGAGGTTCATCCACGATCCCGTTGTAGCGGGAGAGGTAGCAGGCGTCGTGGAGCGTGACTCGCTGGGCTTGGGCCACTTCCGGATCCCGAGTTGCGAGCCGACCAGAAGCGAGCAGCGAGGCAAGGTAGGTCGTGTGATGCTGCATTTCATAGCGGCCACCGAGCTGCGGGTACTCGTTCGCCAGAGTGTTGAAGCAGTGGGGGCAGGCGGTCACGATCGGCAGTGGGCCGTACTTCTCAAACGTCTTGATATTCCGGGTCGCGAGCATCTGGAACACGTACTCGTTGCCCATGCGTCGAGCCGGGTCCCCTGTGCAGGCCTCCTCCTCACCGAGGACGGCGAATTTGACCCCGGCGACATGGAGGCACGTGGCGAAGGCCCGGGCCACGCGTTTGTTGCGCTCGTCGAAAGCAGCGGCGCACCCCACCCAGTACAAGACCTCGACCTCGTCGAGCCTCCCCGCCTTTGCGAGGTCTCGTATGACAGGGACTTCGAATGGAAGGCCCTTGGTCCAGTCGAGCCGAGCGGAGGCCGGCTGGCCCCACGGGTTCTGCTGGTTCTCCATCGCTCGGAAGGCGGTAGTGAGCTCGGCAGGAAAGCGGCTCTCCTCGAGGACCAGGTTGCGCCGAATCCCGACGATCTTGTCGACCTGCTCGATGAGGACCGGACAGGCCTCGACGCAGGCCCCGCAGGTGACGCAATCCCAAACCGCGTCGAACGAGATCGCACCGCCAACCAGAGGGAGCCCGGAGACGGCGGGCCGCAGAGCGTCGTCCTCAGCCACACGAGCGTGCCCAATGGATGGCCTCGGCACCAGGTGGAGACCGCCTTCGGCCTCGGTTGTCAGCTCCCGGATTCCAACGATGAGCGCCTTGGGGTTGAGGGGCTTGCCGGTCGCGTGGGCGGGGCAGGCATCCTGGCAGCGTCCACACTCGGTGCAGGCCAGCCCATCGAGGACGTCCTTCCACGAGAGGTCGGCGAGCGTCTTCAGACCGAAGGTAGCGTCCTCCGCCTCCAGGTCCATCGCGGGCAGAGCGCCGCGATGCTCGAGCTTGCGCAGGTAGACGTTGAAGAAGCTCGACACCACGTGGAAGTGCTTGGTCACCGGCAGCCAGACCAGGAAGATGCAGACGCAGGCGATGTGAAGCCACCAGCTGACGCCAAAGAGAAGCAGCAGGAGGCCTCGGTCGGACCCAACCAGCAGCGACCCTGCGGCGTTGGTGAGGACTGCTCCCGGCAATGGGCCGTAGAGCGCGGCTTCGAACGTCAGCGCGCCGAGCTCCGCCGCCACGACCCCCCCAATGAGGAGGAGGATGACAATTGCCGAACGCGAAAGGGTAAGGCGTGCTGGGCGAGTGACAAGCCTCCGGCCGATGGCGTACGCCAGGCCGGCGAGAGCCGCGATCGCAACGACGTTGCGTGCGAGCAGCAGGAAGGCCCAGATCGTCCCACCGAACGGCGCTGCGACGATCGCCTCCACCAGACCGCCCGTGGCGGCACTCGCGACGCCAGTGCCCAGGAGGAGGAAGGTGGCGAAGATCGCGTAGTGCATCAAGCCGGCACGGATGTCCCGGAACATGCGCGTCTGGAGGACGGCGTACCGGACGACTGCGCCGAGCCGACGGCGAACGTCCCGCAAGGGGGCCGTTGGGCGCACGGCACCCATCACCCGCAGGTGCCGCACTACCTCGAGCGCGAAGAGGGCAACCGAACCCCAGACGACCGGGATCGCGAGCCACCAGAACGGCACACGAGCTAGCGCTTCAACGCCACGAAATCTCCTCAGGTGGAGCGTGCCTGCAGAGCGGAAATCAGCGCCGGGACGAACGCGAACAGATCGCCGATCACGACGAGGTCGGCGACTTCGGCGATGGGAGCCTCGGCGTCGCGATTGACGGCCACGATCGTCTCGGACGTCTGCATTCCAACGATATGCTGCATCGCCCCGGAAACCCCGAGCCCGACATAGAGTCGTGGCTTCACGGTCTTGCCGGTCTGGCCAATCTGCTGGCTGTACGGGACCCAGCCGGAATCGACGGCAGCCCTCGATGCGGCGACGGAACCCCCCAGCACGTCCGCCAGGGCTTGGACGAGATCCATACCCTCGGGGCCGCCCACGCCGCGGCCGGCGCAGACAATCACGCGAGCCTCGTCGATAGGAATCGCCTCGGACTCCTCGGCGACCCGCGAAGTGACCGCCACTGCCGGCAGCGCGATATCGGGCTCGACGGTGACCGGGACGACGGAGCCGCGCGACGCTAGTGGCTCGGCCGTGATGCTCGCGGGTCGGACCGTAATGATCCCGTGCTCGCCCGTGAACACACTCGTCGTCAACAGCTTGCCGCCCAGGACACTCACTTCGACCTCGGGCCGGTCGCCCTGCCACTGGATGGCCGATGCGTTCGCGATCACGCCCCAGCCGAGGAGCACGGAGAGTATCCCGGCAATATCGCGACCGTCGGATGTCGCCCCGACCAGGATGAAGGCCGGTTGCTCGCGCTCGACCAGCGCAGCCAGCGATGGCCCGACAGCGGATGCGACTGCCGTTTCGGCCGCCTCGGGCACTGCAAGGCTGTAGACCAGCGGCACGTATCTCGCGAGCTCGGCCGCGGGGCCATCAGGGCTCGCGGCCGCGACCAGACCAACCACGTCGCGGCCGGCGGCCGCTCCAAGAGCGCGTCCGAGCGTAGCGATCTCCGCGCTGACCCGCGCCAGATCCGACCCTTTCGACTCGCCCAGGACCCAAATCGCACCGCCCATCAGATCAGTCTCCGCTCAGCCAGGAATGTCACTACCTCTTGAGCGGCTTCGGTGGGCGAGCCCTGCACAACTCTTGGCGTGCCGCGCGGCGCCCGTGGGCGACTGCCGATCACCCGAGACGTGGCAGCCGCGCCCCCGACTTCGACTCCCCGCGCGCGGGCGCGCGCCAGGTCGAGATCCGCGAGACTGCGGGTGACGATCTCCTTGCGGCGAGCCCCCATGATCCCCTTGAGTGTCGGATAGCGGGGGGCGCCGAGAGCCTGGGTTGCGGAGATCAGTGCGGGCATCGGCGCCTCGAGGACCTCGTACCCAGTGGGAGTGATCCGGCGGACGCGGACGCGGCCGTCGGACGGCTCGATCCCGGCCGCGTACGACAGGTACGGGAGCCCAAGGAGGGCCGCGACGCCGGCCGCCACGACACCCCCAGTTCCGTCGGACGTGTCCACGCCCGCAATCACCAGATCGAAAGAGAGGTCGCGCAACGCGGCGGCGAGTACGTGCGCCGTCGTGAGAGCGCATGACCCTTCGAGAGCCGGGTCCGTGACCAGGACCGCGCTGGTGGCCCCCAGGGCGAGGCCCTTGCGAAGAGTCTCTTGCGCGTGGTCCGGGGCCATTGCGAGAAGCACGACCTCGCCGCCATCCGGGTCGGCCTCGACGAGTTTCAGTGCGGCTTCGATGGCGTACTCGTCGTTGCCGTTGATGACCTCAGTGGTCGCGTCGCGATCCATGCGGAAATCGTCCCGCAGACGCTCCTGACCGGCGTCGGGCACCGGCTTTGCCAGCACAACGATGCGCATCTTCTGAGTATCCCCGAGGGGTTGCATGCAAACCGAGGGCCGCAACGTGAGCTTGCTGTGGACTTGCCCCAGCAAGGAGTTCACGATCGTTAACTTAGCGGCAGATTCGAATTCCACTGCCCTGACTTGCGAGGCGTTTCATGAGTCGACCTCGGCTGTCCGCGGATCTCGAGGAGTTTCGGGCCAGTGTCGAGCGGTTCGCGCACGAGGTGGTCGCGCCCGTCATCGGCGAGTACTACGAGGCGGACACATTCCCGTACGAGATCGTGCGCGAGATGGGCCGCATGGGCTTGTTCGGACTGCCCTTCCCGGAGGAGTACGGCGGCATGGGCGGCGACTACTTCAGCCTGTGCCTGGCGATCGAAGAGCTCGGACGAGTCGACAGCTCCGTGGCGGTGACGCTCGAGGCCGCGGTCTCGCTCGGCGCGATGCCCATCTACCGCTTCGGTTCGGAGGCCCAGAAACGCCAGTGGCTGCCGAAACTCGCGACCGGCGAGATGCTCGGTGCCTTCGGCCTGACCGAGCCGGGTGGTGGGTCGGACGCCGGCGCGCTGCGCACTACCGCAATGCTCGATGGTGGCACCTGGGTCCTCAACGGCACGAAGGCATTCATAACCAACGCCGGCACGGACATCACCGGATTTGTCATCGCCGCGGCCGTCACGGGGACCCGACCGGATGGCAGCAGCGAGATTTCTTCCATCATCGTCCCGTCGGGCACCCCGGGCCTCTCGGTCTCGAAGAAGTATTCCAAGGTGGGCTGGAACGCTTCCGACACGCGCGAGCTCGCGTTCGTGGACTGCCGAGTGCCGGCAGCCAACCTGCTTGGTGAACGCGGCCGCGGTTACTCCCAGTTCCTGAGCATTCTCGACGAGGGGCGCATCGCCATCAGTGCCCTCGCAACCGGGCTGGCGCAAGGATGCGTCGACGAATCCGTCCGCTATGCCGGCGAGCGACGGGCATTCGGCCATGCCATCGGCGAGTTCCAGGCCATCGCACACAAGATCGCCGACATGGAGACGCGCGTGCACACAGCGCGCCTCGCATACCACGACGCAGCCGCCCGGATGCTGGCCGGTGAGCCGTTCAAGCACGAGGCCGCCATCGCGAAGCTCCACGCGTCTGACATTGCCGTCCTGAACGCTCGGGACGCCACCCAGATCTTCGGGGGATACGGTTTCATGAACGAGTACCCAGTTGGGCGGATGTGGCGCGACTCGAAGATCCTCGAGATCGGCGAAGGCACCAGCGAGATCCTGCGCATGCTCATTGCTCGGCGCCTTGGCGTGGGCGAGCAGCAGGGTCCGACGCCGACTAAATCGGCCGACCGGTAGCTCCGTCAGGCGTCGTACGTCACCGGCTTTGCCATCTCACCCACGGACGCGAGCGCCGCAGCTGCCATCGCACGAAGCTGTTTGCCGGCGGCCCGGTCGCCTGCCCGCGCGCTGTGCGGCGTCGAGTTCAGCAGGCCGAAAACGGCATGGACTCCGGACGTCGCTCGTTCTCGCGTGAGTTCCGGGTAAATCTTCTGCAGTACCTCGACCCACGTATTGGTGTAGGCGCTCTGCAGCTCTCGCACCACCCGGCGTTCGCGCTCGGGCACGCTCCCAAGGTCCCTGTACTGGACGGTGATGAGCTCCCGATCCGCCAGGGCGAACTCGGTGTGGAAGTCGATGAGCGCGAGCAGGGCTGATTGCGGTGTCTGTTCAGATGCCACTCGCGACCTCGCGCCGTCCAGCAGACGCCTGCTGATTCCGACGAGCATTTCCCCAAGGATCGCTTCCTTGCCGGGAAAGTAGCGGTAGATCGCCGGGCCGGAGATGCCGATTTCGGCGCCAAGATCGTCGATCGAGACGCCGTTGAAGCCCGACGCCGCGAACAATCGGGCGGCGGTCGCGAGGATCTCGGTACGACGGTTCTTTCGCGCAGGCATTCGGGGCCTTCATCAACGATGCAGAAGGGGCGGTGGGTCGGCGTGCCGTGCCTCGCGACCCCCATTGCATGGGCGGATCGTCCGCCGTAGCGTGAACGACCGTTAACTCCAGCCAGGGACGATGCCAGATGGCAGTCCTGCGGTCAAACGTCGATCTCGAGTCTCCCACCGCACGGGCGAACGCGTCGCACATGCTGAGGCTTGTCCTCGGCCACCGCCGGCGTTTGCGGAAGACAGCCGTCGGGGGAACGGCGATCAACCGCGAACGCCACCTGGAACGCGGCAAGCTGCTGACGCGGGATCGAGTCGAACTTCTGCTGGATCCGGACACCGCCTTCCTCGAGCTCTCTCCACTCGCGGCCAATGGGTTGTACGGCGATGAGGTGCCCGGGGCGGGGATCGTGACCGGCATCGGGTACATCCACGGGCGTGAAGTCGTCATCGTCGCCAACGACGCAACGGTCAAAGGCGGCTCCTACTACCCGATGACCGTCAAGAAGCATCTGCGTGCCCAAGAGATTGCCCTGCAGAACAACCTTCCATGCGTCTACCTGGTCGACTCCGGCGGCGCCAATTTGCCGCTTTGGGACGAGGTGTTTCCGGATCGCGACCACTTTGGCCGGATCTTCTTCAACCAGGCACGAATGTCTGCCCAGGGCATCCCGCAGATCGCCGCCGTCCTGGGTTCCTGCACGGCCGGTGGCGCCTACATCCCGGCGATGAGCGACGAGGCCGTGATCGTGCGGCAGCAGGGCACGATCTTCGTGGGGGGCCCGCCGCTGGTGAAGGCAGCGACGGGTGAGACCGTCACCGCCGAGGAGCTTGGCGGCGGGGAACTCCACTCGCGGGTCTCGGGTGTCACCGACCACCTGGCGCTCGACGATGCGCACGCCCTTCAAATCGTTCGCAACATCATCGCGACCCTCGGGCCTCGCGCCCCGCGGCCATGGGCGACTCGGGAGTCGGTCGAACCGCTCTTCGAAGCGTGCGAACTCGGTGCGGTCGTGCCGGTGGACTCGCGGAAGTCGTACGACGTGCGCGAAGTGATCGCCCGCCTCGTAGACGGGAGCGAGTTCCACGAGTTCAAGCAGGAGTTCGGTGACACGATCGTGACGGGGTTCGCCCACCTGCATGGACATCCCATCGGTATCGTCGCCAACAACGGCGTGTTGTTCTCCGAGTCGGCTCAGAAGGCCGCGCACTTCATCGAACTCTGCGACAAGCGTTCGACGCCCCTGGTGTTTCTGCAGAACATCTCCGGATTCATGGTCGGTCGCGAAGCCGAGGCAGGCGGGATCGCGAAACACGGCGCCAAAATGGTGACTGCCGTGGCATGCGCCCGGGTCCCCAAGTTCACGGTCGTGATCGGCGGTTCCTATGGTGCCGGCAACTACGCGATGTGCGGTCGCGCCTACTCCCCGCGCTTCCTTTGGATGTGGCCGAATGCCAGGATCTCGGTCATGGGCGGCGAGCAGGCGGCCACGGTCCTCGCCACGATCCGCCGCGATCAGGCCGTCGCGCGCGGCCACGAATGGTCCGCCGATGACGAGGAGCGGTTCCGGTCGGGCATCCGTGATGAGTACGAGCGAACTGGCAGCCCCTACTACGCGACCGCTCGCCTCTGGGACGACGGGATCATCGATCCGGCGGATACGCGAACCGTCTTGGGGCTGGGACTCGAGGCAGCGTCGAACATGCCACTGGAGCCAGTCTCCTACGGCGTGTTCAGGATGTGACGGCAGTGTTCAGCACGGTCCTGGTGGCGAACAGGGGAGAGATTGCCATCCGCGTGATGCGCACGCTGCGCCGGCTCGGAATCCGATCCATTGCCGTCTTCAGCGAGGCCGATCGAGAGGCGCTGCACGTGGCTATCGCGGACGAGGGCATGCTGGTGGGACCCGCCGACGCCGGCAGCAGCTACCTGGACATCGAGCGCGTCGTCGAGGCCGCGGTCGCGTCAGGTGCGCAGGCGGTCCACCCGGGGTACGGCTTCCTTTCTGAGAACGCGAACTTCGCGGAGGCCTGTGAGCGAGCGGGTCTGGCGTTCATCGGCCCTCGGAGCGAGACCATCCGGGCGATGGGTGACAAGCGCGCGGCCAAGGATGCCGCGGCCGCACTGGGCGTTCCAACGGTTCCCGGCTTCCACCGAGAGGGCGCCACGGACGAGGAGTTCGCGGATCAGGCAGCCTCGATTGGCTTCCCGGTCATGATCAAACCTGCGGCTGGAGGCGGCGGCAAGGGAATGAAGGTCGTGCGCGAGGCGGCCGAGTTCATGCCCGCGCTCGCCTCGGCACGCCGGGAGGCGGTGTCGGCGTTCGGAGACGACGCCCTCCTGCTCGAGAAGTTCATCCCTGATGTTCGTCACGTGGAAGTCCAGATCCTCGGAGATGGCGAAGGTCAGGCTATCCATCTCGGAGACCGAGACTGCAGCCTGCAGCGTCGTCACCAGAAGGTGATCGAGGAAGCCCCCGCACCGAATCTCCCCGACGAGGTCCGCGCGCGCATTCACGCCGATGCGGTCGCCATCGCCAGCTCGGCCCGCTACCGCGGGGTCGGCACCGTGGAGTTCGTCGTCGAGGTCGGCGATCCGAGCAACTACTTCTTCCTGGAAGTGAACACGAGGTTGCAGGTTGAGCACCCAGTAACCGAAACGGTCACCGGCCTCGATCTTGTCGAACTGCAACTCCAGGTCGCGGCAGGTCTCGGCATGCCGCTCACTCAGGACGAAGTCCGAGTGTCCGGGCATGCTGTCGAGGCCCGAATCTACGCGGAGGATGGCCACCACGGCTTTCTACCCGCTTCGGGCACGGTTCTGACCTACACGGAACCGCCGGGGGTTCGCGTGGACTCCGGGATCACGGCCGGGTCGGTCATCGGCACGTGGTACGACCCCCTCATGTTGAAGGTGATCGCCTCGGGTCCCGACCGGACGGCGGCGTTCGATGCACTCCACTCGGCGCTTGGGGCGACCGTCGTCCTCGGCGTCGCCCACAATATCGGCGTCCTGAGGGAGCTGGCGGTCGACCCGAACGTGCGCGAAGGCAGCATGACCACCGGGCTCATCGCCAAACTTCACCTTGGGGCGAAGCCCGTCCCGCTCGACGATCACACCGCCACGGCGGCCGCCCTGGCCTGGCTGGAACGTGATCGCGCCCAAAGCCCGCAAAGCCTCTGGAATTCGATCGGCGCCTGGCGGGTGAGCGGACACGCTCCGGTCTCGGCGCAGTTCGTCGACGACGCCGGGCAGACGTATGCCCTCAAAATCATCGGCGCGGGCAGCGAGCGAGAGGTGGCCCTTCGCGAAGACAAGCCGCGCCATGTGTCGATCACACCTTCGGCCGCCCGCGTCCACGAAGTCGTCGTTTCGCTCGACGGGGTCGCGCGCACCTATTCCGTGGCCTTCGACGGCGCGGGCGGCGAGGACGTCATGTGGGTCGGACGCGGCGGGGACGCGTGGCGGCTGCATCGGCCGCGCCGTGATCACCCGGCGCTGAGTTCGGGCTCTGGAACGGGCGGTGGCGAGGTGCTCTCGCCGATGCCCGGCACCGTCGTCGTCGTGGGGCGTTCGGTGGGTGAGTCAGTGAGCCAGGGGGACGTCATCTTGGTCGTGGAGTCGATGAAGATGGAGTACTCCATGGCCGCCCCCATCGACGGCGTGGTGTCCTCGCTGCTCGTATCGATGGGTACGCAGGTCGCCCGGAATCAGGTCGTTGCGATTGTGAGCCCGAAGGTGAGTGCATGAGGCCGCCCGGTCTGCCGGTTCGTGTCGGCTGGCACGACCTCCCCCCGCGGGTCACGATCTGGGAAGTCGGAGCACGCGACGGGCTGCAGAACGAGTCCACCGTTCTTCCGACACAGACGAAGATCGAGCTCATCGAGCGTCTGGCGGGGTGTGGTCTCCCGGTCATCGAGGCGACCAGCTTCGTACGTCCGGACCGCATACCGCAGCTCGCCGACGCGGCCAATGTGATGACCGGGCTGCATCGGTTGCCTGGCGTACGTTACCCCGTCCTGGTTCCGAACGGCAGAGGCCTGAGCGAGGCGATCGCAGTCGGTGTCGATGAGATCGCCATCTTCGTAAGTGCCACCGATGCCTTCGCGCGTCGCAACCTGGGACGGTCGCTGGCCGGCCAGATGGAGATGGTCCGGCCCGTCATCGATGGAGCTCGATCACTCGGCCTCGGTGTCCGAGGCTACATCTCGATGTGTTTTGGCGATCCCTGGGAAGGTGTGGTCGAACCCGCGCAGGTGGCCGACGTGTGCGCTGGCCTGATGACCGCAGGTTGTACGGGGCTGAGTCTTGGAGACACGATCGGCGTCGCCACGCCGGGCCAGGTCCGTGCTCTGATCGACCTCGTCGTGGCACGCGGGATAGCCCTGGACGTCGTCGGCGTTCACTTCCACGACACCTATGGGCAGGCTCTGGCGAACACGCTTGCCGCCCTCATCTCAGGGGTGACGACGGTCGACTCGTCGGCGGGGGGCCTTGGTGGGTGCCCCTACGCTGAGTCCGCGACGGGCAACCTCGCGACCGAGGACCTTGTCTGGATGCTCGACGGCCTCGGCATCGAGACCGGGGTCGACCTGGCAGCTTTGGTGGACACGTCGGCCTGGGTCGCGGGCGAACTTGGGCGGACCCCCACGTCGCGCGTCTTCCAGGCGCTGGCGCCTGCCGTTCGGTCGCCGATCGGGAGCGCTGCCAGCTTCGCCCACCTCACAACGCAATCGAGGAGCCAGGCGTGAGTGATGTCTTCGTGGTCGATTCCCTGCGAACGCCGTTCGGTTCGTTTGGTGGCGCGCTGGCAGATGTGGAAGCGCCGCGCCTGGGAGCCACCGTCATCGAAGCTTTGATGAAGAAGTCCGGCCTCGCCCCGGCCTCGGTCAGCGAGGTGATCGTCGGCGAGGTGCTGGCAGGAGGCGTCGGCCAGGCGCCGGCACGGCAGGCCATGCGTTTCGCGGGTCTGCCCGACAACATCCACGCGATGACCGTCAACAAGGTCTGCGGAAGCGGATTGAAGGCGATCATGCTCGGCGCGGGGTCCATCCGGCTCGGCGATTCGGATGTGGTCATTGCGGGGGGAATGGAGAGCATGTCGCTGGCTCCATACCTCCTGAAAAGGGCGCGGACCGGCTATCGCATGGGCAACGGCGAACTGATCGACTTGATGGTCTACGACGGCCTCAGGGATCCGTACACCGGCCGCCATATGGGCGAGATCGCCGACCACGCAGCGGTTCGTCACGGCTTCAACCGCGAGGCGCAGGACGAGTACGCCGCCCGCTCCTTCCAGCGGGCGCAGAAGGCGACCAGAGAAGGCTGGCTCAAAGACGAGATCGTTCCCGTCGTGAAGAAGACGAAGAAGGGCGACGAAACGGTGGCGGAGGACGAAGGCCCCTTCAAGGTGGACTTCGAGAAGATAAGACAGCTTCGTCCCGCATTCACGACAGACGGGACCGTCACGGCGGGCAACGCCTCGAGCATCAGCGACGGCGCGGCAATGACGTTGCTGGCGAGCGAGTCCGCTTTGAAGAAGTACGACTTGACGCCGAAGGCGCGGCTGGTTGCCTATTCCACCAACAGCCTCAGCCCCGACCTGTACCCTGACGCGCCGGTCGGAGCCATCGAGGCCGTCTGTGCTCGAGCCGGGATCAACGTCGCCGACGTGGACCTGTTCGAGGTCAACGAGGCGTTCTCGGTCGTTGCCATGATCGCCATGAAGGACCTGAACCTCGACCCTGAGAAGGTCAACGTCAACGGCGGAGCGATCTCCCTCGGGCATCCCATCGGTGCGAGCGGTGGGCGGCTGGCCGCAACGCTGGTTCGTGAAATGGGCAGGCGGCAGGTCCGGTATGGACTCGCCACGCTGTGCATCGGTGGCGGCGAAGCTGTCGCGGTCGTCTTCGAGAGAGTCGCATGACAACCACGATCGGCGTTCTGGGCGCGGGGCAGATGGGAAACGGCATCGCGCACGTTTTCGCGCAACACGAGTACCAGGTCCGACTGTATGACGTTTCGCCGAGCCAGATCGAGAAAGCGCTGAAGACGGTTGAGGCAAATCTGGGGCGGCAGGCGCAGAAGGGCGTGATCCCAGCTGATGCTGCCGCGTCCATTCTCGCGCGCATCAAGGTCGCGAAGGATCTTTCCGAGTTCGCCGATTGCGAGCTGGTCATCGAGGCGGCGACGGAGAGCGAGGCTCTGAAGCTCGACCTCTTCCGCAGGCTGGACGAGGTCGCCAACAAAGACGCCGTCCTGGCTACGAACACGTCGTCGATTTCGATCACCAAGATCGCCGCCGTGACCAAACGCGCGGACATGGTCATCGGGATGCATTTCATGAACCCGGTCCCGGTGATGCAGCTGGTGGAGGTGATCCGCGGGCTCGCGACGAGCGACTCGACGTTCCAGACCGTGGCCGGCGTGGTGGAACGATTGGGCAAGACCATGGCCGTCTCACGGGATTACCCAGGCTTCATCGTCAACCGGGTGCTGATGCCGATGATCAACGAGGCCATCTTCGCGCTCTACGAGGGCGTGGCAACCGCCGAGGACATCGACAAAGGAATGAAGCTCGGCACGAACCATCCGATGGGACCGCTGGCGCTCGCCGATCTGATCGGTCTCGATACCGTGCTGGCGGTCATCAATGTTCTGTACGACGGATTCAAGGACCCGAAGTTCCGCCCATGCGCGCTGTTGGTGAAGATGGTGGAAGCCGGCTATCTCGGCCAAAAGACAGGCCGCGGGTTCTATCAGTACTGATGAGGAGCGCGTTCATGGAACTGGACAACGTTCTCGTCGAAGTCATAGACGGGATCGGCGTGGTGACGGTCAACCGTCCGCGAGCTTTGAATGCGCTCAGCTCCGACGTGGTGGAGGCTTTGGATTCTGCCGTCCACGAAATTGAACGGAATGCGGAGGTGAGTGTGGTGGTGATCACCGGCGCGGGAGAAAGGGCTTTCGTGGCCGGAGCCGACATCCGGGAAATGGCAGCAATGAGCCCGGCGGCGGCTCGTGCTTTCTCGGAGCGTGGCCACCGCTTGATCTCGTTCATGGAGCTGATGAAGAAGCCAATCATCGCGGCGGTCAACGGCTACGCCCTGGGCGGTGGATTGGAACTGGCGCTGGCCTGCGACTTCATCTACGCATCGGAAAAGGCCAAGCTCGGGCTGACCGAGGTCACGCTCGGAGTCATCCCAGGTTTCGGCGGGACGCAGAACCTGCCGCGGCTGATCGGCCCCAATCGGGCCAAGGAACTCATCTTCAGCGGGAGACAGCTCACCGCGCAGCAAGCACGCGAGTGGGGCCTCGTCAACGAGGTGACCCCGGCGGATGAGTTGATGCCTCGGGTCATGGAGCTCGCACGCGCAATCGCGCGCAACGGAAGGGTGGCTGTGTCCGTTGCGAAAGAGGCCATCGTCCACGGTCTCAATATGACGAAAGAGAACGGCCTGAGCCTCGAGGGCGCCCTCTTCGGTCTGCTCTTCGATAGCGAGGACCAGAAGGAAGGAATGCGCGCGTTCATGGAGAAACGTCCCCCGGCGTTCAAAGGGAAGTAGGGCGGAGTACCCATGGACTTTGAGCTGAACCCGGATCAGAAGATGCTGCAGGACAGCGTCCGTGCGTTTGTCGAAAGCGAAGTCAAACCGCTCGCGATACAAATTGACCAGACGCATTCCATCCCGCCGGAACTGGTCAAGAAGATTTCCCAACTGGGCATGCTCGGTGTGTACATCCCCGAGGAATACGGCGGCGCCGGCATGGACATGCTCTCGTATGCCCTCGTGGTCGAAGAAGTGTCGAAGGCTTGCGGGTCGACCGGCGTCTTGATCTCGGCGCATACGTCGCTGGCGTGCGATCCAATCTACCGCGTCGGCAGCGACGGACAGAAAGAGACATTCCTTCCGCTGTTGACCGCCGGTGATCGGATCGGCTGCCTGCTGTTGACCGAACCGGCTGCCGGGTCCGATGTGGCGGGGATCGCGACCACCTACGCGCGCGACGGTGACTCGTTTGTCATCAACGGCAGCAAGCTCTTCATCACGAACGGCGGCTATCGCGGTATCGGCGTGATAGTCGCTTCGAAGGATCGGGGTCTGAGGCACAAAGGTCTATCCGCCTTCATCGTCGACCTCGAAACCCCTGGCGTGACGGTCCTGAAAGAAGAGAGCAAGCTCGGCATCCGCGGCAGCAGCACGGCTTCCTTCGCGCTGGACAATGTCCGGGTCCCGGCGGAGAACCTGCTCGGCGACGAAGGTCAGGGCTTCAAGATCGCGATGGAGACGCTGAACGGAGGGCGCATCGGCATCGCGTCCCAAGCTCTCGGCATCGCCGAAGGCGCCTTTGAACGGGCTCTGTCCTACTCAAAGGAACGCCGCCAGTTCGGCAATCCGATCAGCGACCTCCAGGCCATCCAGTTCAAGCTGGCGGACATGCACGCGCGCATCGAGGCCAGCCGTCTCCTCGTCTATCGCGCGGCCTGGCTCAAGGACAACCACAGGCCTTTCGCCGCCGAGTCCGCCATGTGCAAGATCGTCGCCTCCGAAGCGGCTACGTACGTCACGCATCAGGCCATTCA
>CAWFJD010000010.1:0-8969 GCA_963816135.1 uncultured Chloroflexia bacterium | reverse complement strand
GCACGCGCGCACGATCGGCAGCAGGTGGTAGTTGCGTGGCGCGGCAACGTCGAGTAGTCCGTCGGTCACCGCGAGTGCGGCCGCCCGGCGCGACCATCGGACCGAGTGCGAAGCCCGTCGAATCTGCTCAACGAACGGCCTCCGTGGCCGCCCGCTCCACTAGTCCCACCACTCAGCTGTGGTTGGCGGAATTCGTCGATCCGGATGGAAGCCAACTTGCGCTCATGAGCGCAGTACCCGTCGACGCGCCGTAGGAATCCGGAACCGCCACCGTTCGGAGGGGTCAGGGCAGACGTCAGCCGCGAACCAGAGGAAGGAAGATCCGGTCGACGATTTCGACCAGGGTCGCGTCGGGGACCGGTTGCTGGGTCATGATCACGTCATGACGGACCAGGTCAACGGGTAAAGAACGTATCCGAGGGCTGAGCCTGGCAGGATCGATCTCGCCCCGCGCGATGGCGCGGTCGATGATTTGTGCCGTTCCTGAGACGGAGACTTCCGCAAGCGCTCGCTCGCGCAAGACGGCGAGCGGGACCCCCGCCTCCGTGAACGAATTGGCGAGCAGGAAGCTGAGGACCCCGGTTACCTGGCCGACGCTTTCGGACAGGTGGCGGAGCAGGGCCAGGAGGTCGTCGCGGAGCGACCCGGTGTCGGGCGGCTCAAACGGGTTCGATCTCATGTGCTCCCCTAGGGCGGCGACTACTAGCTGGGGACGGTTCGGCCACCGCCGATACAACACCGCCCGGCTCGTCTTGGCTCGGGCAGCCACGCCTTCCATGGTGAACGAGGCGTAGCCGGTCTCGGTCAGCTCTTCCCAGGCCGCCTGCAATAGCGCGGCCTGGAGCGAGGACCCTCGCCGACGGGTCGGTGGCCCCGGCTTTCGCATGACCGGCGTCGTGATTCCGACACTTCCATTGGCTGCCATCGGCTGCTCCATAGGATGCGCTTGTGTTTCTTATCGGTTCATTGTACAGTCTTCGTTAGAGACGGTAGCGTATCTAATCCAAGGCATGAGGTCCCGGTGAATGAGCGAGTCAGCACGGAACGAGGGACTGGATCCAGGGTTCATGAAGCTTGCGGTGCCGCTGCTCATCGGGGCGATGGCGGTCATGTTCGACACTACGATCGTCAACGTGGCGATCGACACGCTGTCGCGAGAGCTGAACGCGCCGGTGTCGACGACCCAATGGGTGATCAGCGGCTATGTGCTGGCGCTCGCGATGGTGATCCCGGTGAGTGCCTGGGCCATGGATCGCTTCGGCGCCAAGCAGACCTGGATGGCCGCCCTCGCTCTCTTCGCGGTCGGGTCGATGCTTTCGAGCCTCGCCTGGAACATCGAGGCCCTCATCGCCTTCCGGGTGCTGCAGGGCATCGGCGGTGGCCTGATGCTGCCCGTCCTCCAGACCCTCCTGGTCAATGCCGCGGGCCCACGCAACCTCGGGAAGATGATGTCGCTGGTCAGCCTTCCGGCTCTCCTCGGGCCCATCCTCGGTCCGGTCATCGGCGGCGTGATCCTGAGCCGGCTCTCGTGGCACTGGATTTTCTGGGTCAACATCCCGTTCTGCGTGGTCGGTCTCGTGATGGCGTGGCGCTACCTGGCGCCAACCGCTCCGAAGAAGAATTCGCACCTCGACATCGTCGGCCTGGCCCTGCTGTCGCCCAGCCTCGCCGCCATGATCTACGGGCTCTCCCAAGCCGGCAGCCACGGCGGGTTCGAGAACTCTGCCGTTCTGCTACCTGTCGGCATTGGCGTTTTGCTTCTCGGTGGCTTCGTCTTCCACGCGCTCCGCACCAAGCTACCGCTCCTGGATCTGCGGCTATTCGCAGTGCGCTCTTTTGCGGCCTCAAACCTCCTGCTGTCTCTCTCAGGTCTGTTCACATATGGGGCGATGCTGCTGCTGCCTCTCTACGAGCAGCAGGTCCGCGGCCAGAGCGCCCTCAATGCCGGGCTGCTGCTCGCGCCGCAGGGGCTGGGCATGCTTCTGACCCGCGGCTATGCGGGCCGGCTGACCGACCGCATCGGTGCCCGACCCGTCGTGCTCAGTGGCTTCGTGCTCACGATCGCCGGCACGCTCGCCTACACGCAGGCCGGCGTGAATACCAATGAACTTCTACTCGGCGCTTCTCTGGTTCTCCGCGGCGCCGGCCTCGGCATGGTGACCATCCCGATCATGGCTGCGGCCTTCCTGGGCTTGCGGTCCGACCAGGTGGCTCACGCGAGTATCGCCACTCGGATCACGGCGCAACTGGGTGGCGCGTTTGGCGCGGCCATATTCGCGCTGATCCTCCAAACGCAGCTAGCCGCGCAGGCCGCCGGCGGCCTGGCCGGTCGCGCCACCGCGTTCGACAACGCATTCTGGTGGTCGATCGGCCTGACGGCGCTGGCCATCGTGCCTGCGGTATTCCTTCCCGGGAGACGGGAGGTCAGTTCAATCCGCGCGGAGCAGGCTCAGAAGCTCCCGAATCAGCTGGCCGATGCCGGCTGACGACCTGTCGAATTCGCCCGCTTCACACGCCGGCAACTGCCTCGATCGCCTCAGGCGGCCTGGGCCTGGCCTACCTTATCTCCGAAGAGGGCGCCCAGGTCGAGCAGGATCACGAGTTCCTCGCCGAGCTTGGCGATGCCCCGGATGTAGGCCGCGTCGTAGCCGGAGGCGACTTCGGGCGTCGGTTCGACTTCGTCTTCCGAAACCATCAAGACCTCGGTCACGGCATCCACGACGAGGCCTACGCGCCGCCCATTGGTGCCCGCGACGATGATCCGGGTCGACTTGGTGATCTCGGACCGAGCCTGTCCGAAGCGGCTGGCCATGTCCATCACCGGGATGATGATGCCTCGCAGGTTGATCACACCGTCGACGAAGGCAGGCGACGCGGGAACGGCGGTGCACTGCCGGAACCGGATGATCTCGAAGACGGAACTGATGTCGAGGCCATAGCTCTCCTGACCGAGCTGGCAGACGACGACCTGGAACTCACTCATCGGATCTCCCCTGCCCGCCTGCGCGAGCTGGGCGACGACCGATCCGTGCGGAACGGTCGTCGCGTAGATTCTGCCGCTAGGCCGCCTTATGGAGCCTCTTAGGAATGCTCGTTGGCGCCTTGGCGGACTGGTCGTCGAGGACAAATCGGGCCACGACGGAGTCGAGTTCGTCGGCCATCTGGGCCAATGAACCCGCGGAAGCCACGACCTCTTCCGCCTGCGCGGACATCTCTTCGGTCGCCGCGGAGACTTCCTCGGCGCTCGCGGAGTTCTCTTCGCTGATCGCGGCGATGGACTCGACCGAGCCCGCCACCGTGCGGGCGGCATTCGTCATGCGGACTGCCGCATGGTTGGTAGCGACCGCGATCTCACCCGTCGCAGTGGTCGCCGAGACGACGCCGGCCGAGGCTTTTGTCATCGCGTCGACGTCGGCGGTGATCCGCTCGACCGCTCGCTGGGTGGCCGTGACGGCCTCGTGGATGGCATC
Source organism: uncultured Chloroflexia bacterium (assembly GCA_963816135.1). Classification (GTDB taxonomy): domain Bacteria; phylum Chloroflexota; class Limnocylindria; order Limnocylindrales; family CSP1-4; genus Fen-1039. Next base: position 5,499 of record CAWFJD010000010.1, on the reverse strand, counting down.
GAGGCTCGCTCCTGCCTGGGCCGCGAGCTCGGAGCCGTGTTCGACTTCCGCGGCACCCGCGTTCATGGCCTTGACGGCCTGCTCGGTCCCGGTCTGGACCTCGCCAATCAGAGCCGCGATCTCCTTGGTTGCGCGGCTGGATCGCTCGGCGAGCTTTCGAACTTCGTCCGCGACGACCGCGAAGCCCTTGCCCTGTTCGCCGGCTCGGGCGGCTTCGATGGCCGCGTTGAGAGCGAGCAGGTTGGTCTGCTCGGCGATGTCGTCGATCGTCTCGACGATGGCGCCGATCTGGTCCGACTTCGCGCCAAGTTCCGTGACCTTCACGGAGGCCTGTTCGACCGTGAGCTTGATCCGGTCCATCTCGCCGACCGTGTCACGGACTGCCTTCTGGCCGTGGTCGGTGGCTTCGGCGGCATTGGCCGCAACCGTGCTGACTTCCGCGGCGGCCGTCGAGGCCGACGTGATTGCGACCGTCATCTCGCCGAGGCGAGCCGAGGCAATCTGGACCTTGGTCGTTATCTCGGACGCGCCGGCGCCAACCTGACCGATGATCGAATTGAGTTCCTGGACCGCGTTGCTCGTGTCGGAACTGGCCCTGGCCTGCTCCGATGCGCCCGAGGCGACCTGGTTGATCGTCTGGGCGATCTGTCCGGACGCGTTGCCCGACTGGGCGGCGGCGTCGCTGAGTTCAGCCGAGGTGCGCGCCACGGAGTCGGCAGCGGACTTGACCTCGCCGATCGTTTCCGTGAGGCTGGCGCGGGCCATCTCATAACTCCCGACCATGTCTTTGAGGCTGGCGAGGAGCTCGTCGGCAGATGCCGCCGCCTGTCCGATCTCGTCGCTGCCGTAGCGCCCGATCGACGCCATCTTCGTGGGAAACGACCGAGTCAGGTCGTTATGGGCGAGCGCCGCGAGACACTCCGAGAACGAGTGTGCCGCTCCGGTCATGAGCACCAGCTGGGACTGAACCTTTCGTACGTCGCGGGTGAGACGGCGGGCCACGAAAACCGCGAGACCAAGGCCGGCCAGGAGTGCCAGCGCGAGGACGCCAAGAATCTCGAGCAGAGCTGTTCGGGCGGTGGTCGAGATGGCATCGTTCAAGGCGACGCTGCGCGCCATCTGCGCGCCGATGAGTTGTCCGATCAGGGTCATCGCGGCGCCGCGCTGCTTGCCGGCAGCGGTGATGACGTCGGACGATGACGGAGTGTTGGCGCGTGTGTTCGCGCGAGCCGTTGCCATCGTCTGACGATAGGTCACGAGCGCCGCCTGGAATTGAGTCATGGTCGCAACGCTCGTCGCGTCCGGTTTGGACGCCAGGAAGGCGGCGATGTTCGCGTCGATCGTCTGGTCGGCCTTGGCTATACCGGCGTCGACGGTGTCTTGGACCGCGCTCTTTCCGACGTTCAGATCGCCCATGAAGGCGAGCCGGGCTCGCTCGAGGAGCTGGGCGTCGATCTGCTCCAGCTTGTCGAGTGGCTGAACGACCGTGGCATGCATCGCCGTGCCCCTGGACTGGACGTCGCTGAGGCTGATCGCGCCGATGAACCCGACGAGCGCCGTCAAGACCAGGAGAGTTGACGAGGTCAGGACCAGCTTGGTCATAACGTTCAATCGCATAGGAGTCCTCTCACGCAGATGGGCGGTCGTCACCAAACGGGGGCAGGGCCGTGGCGGCGGGGCGATACGGAACGCCCCGTGCAGGAGAGGTTTCGGCGCGTTGCGCCGCATCCGCATGATCTCTTTGAGCGACCCCGGCCTGATGCGACTGCCGTAGCCGAGCTACAGCCCAGGCTGCATCCGGGCAATGACGTCGGCGAAGAAGACGCTGACCTCGGCGACGATCCCGGGATCCGCCAGCTCGAGAGCGTCGGCGGAAGTGTGCGTGACGTTTGCCGCGAGCTCGGCGTAGTCCTCCGAGATAACGGCGATCGCGGGCCTGCCGTGGAGCAGGAAGAGGCCGTGGTCGCTCTGATACCAGGGCTCGCCGATCGTGAACGCGGGCCGGCCCGAGACCGCTTCGCGGACAGCCCTTTCGGTCGATTCGGCGAGGCCGAATAGCGAGACCTCGGTTCCGTGCCCTCGCCAGCCTGACGCGTCGACGTTCATACCCAGGACGATGTCGTCCCATCGTCCCTCGTTGTCGCGCTCGAACCGCTTCTCTCCCGTCGCGCCGTAGTAGTCCTCGCCGTTCAGCGGCACGAGTTCAACCGTCAGCTGTCCCTCGTAGCCCGCAAGCAGGTGCGCCAGGCCCAGGAGTGCCGCGGTTCCGGTCGCATTGTCGAGCGCGCCGGGCGCGCCATCCCAGGAATTGATGTGACCGAAGACGACGATCCGACCCGAACCCGTCCCGCGCGCCCGAGCGACAACGTGCTGCGCACGAACCTGGATTCGGCGACTGCCGAGCGACAGATCCGCGACCGCCCCGGCGTGCCCGGCCAACCGTTCGCCTTCGATATCCGTGAGGAACGCGTTGGGGATCTCGAACTCGCCGTCGTTCAGGAGCGGAAAGGGGTAGAGGCTCCCGGCGAGGTCCGGGCAGCGGCCGGTCGCCGCGACAATCGCTGCCGGCCGCGCGGCTTCGAGAGCGGCGACGATGCGGCGATGCTCTGGGATCTCGTAGTAGGTGAACGACTTGGGTGTCAGCGGCTCGCGACACAGCTCGCCGCGGAGGAGCAGGACCTTCCCATCGAAGGGTCCGGCCTCGAGCTCATCAATCGTTGACGCGACTACGAGAGGCGCCCGGGCGGCTGCGGGATTTGAGAGTGGCCCGGCCGTCGCCGGAAACGACTCCCCGTCCACGGTCAGCAGCGTGACGCCCCGCTCGAAGTCGAGGCAGTCCATCTCGCTCACCTCGACTTCGAGGCCCTGCGAGGCGACGACGCGGGCAAAGAGCTCGGTTGCGGCGCGGTTGCCGGGACGGCCCGGATATCGATCCGGGAAGCCGCACAGACCCTCGAGGTAGCCCTCGATCGGAGAGGCAAGATCGGCCGAAGCGAGCATCGGAGGGCCTCCATGGTGTTGGCGGGCGATGCCTGACTGAGGCGCGCGGGATCGTCAGAGGCGGTTCGGATCGAGGCCGAAGAGAATGCGAGCGGCGCGAACGATCAGCCTGGGGTCGAGAGCCTCGGGCTCGAGATAGAAGTTGAGCGCCAATCCGGTGCCGAGGGCGTTGAGCAGGATCCCGAGCTCCTTGCCGGTGAGACGCGGATGGAGAGCCGCTTCGGCGACCTTTCCATCGAGCGTCTTGCCGCTGGCCTCCTCGAGCCCGGCCGCGGCCGCGAGGTACTTCGCGCGAATGACGGGGTCGCGAGCTGCCGCGAGGAAGAACTCGATCTGGAGCAGCGTCCACTCTCCATCGCCCTGCTGACGCTCGATTGTCTCGTCCAGGCCATCGATGAAATCTCCGATGGACCCGCTCTCGAGCTGGGCCACCTGCTTCTCGGACTCGCCCTCGACGTAGCGCTCCAGGAGGGCCATGAACAGGTCCGCCTTGGTCGCGAAGTTGGAGTAGACCGCGCCCCTCGTGTAGCCCGCCGCCTCGGCGACGGCCTCGAGCGAAGCGCCGTTGTAGCCGAGCCTGGTGAAGACGGACGCCGCCGCCTCGAGCAGCCGCTCGCGCGTTTGCTGCCGTGCCTCGTCGCGAGTGAGCCGGCGCCGGGCGCTCGGATCCAGGGGACTGGTCATTCAACAGACAATACCTGTCCGCATTCAGATTGCCCAGTGTATTGACATACATATGCGTATCCCAATACAGTTGTGCATGCCAACCAATCAGAGGGTCCTGGAATGCTTCTTTCGATAGTGGACCTCACGAAACGCTACCGGCGAGGTGTACGCGCCAACGATGGCGTCAGTCTCTCGGTGGGAGAGGGACAGGTGTTCGGACTCCTCGGCCACAACGGCGCCGGCAAGACCACGCTGGTGAGCCAGGTTGTCGGGCTGCTGCGGCCGACCTCTGGAAGGATCGAGATCGACGGCCGCGATGCCGTGGCCGACCCCGGGTTCGCCCGTCGGGCCTGCTCGATCCAGCCGCAGGCGCAGGTCCCGATCGGCGGCGTCACGCCCCGCCAGGCGATCGGCCTGATCGGCGGACTCCGAGGTGGCAGGAGCGCTGAGGTTCGCCGGCGGGCAGCCAGACTCGCCGAAGCGCTCGACATCGGGGAGTGGCTCGACGTGGACGGCGAGCGGCTTTCCGCCGGAGTGAAGCGGCTGACGTCGTTCTGCATGGCCGCGGTTGTGCCCGGTCGGGTGGTCATCCTCGACGAACCGACGAACGACGTGGATCCTGTTCGCCGGCGCCTCCTTTGGGCCCAGGTGCGCGCCGTGGCCGACGAGGGTTCGGCGGTGCTCCTCGTCACGCACAATGTCGTGGAGGCCGAACGTGCGGTGGACCGGCTCGCGATCCTGGACCATGGCCGCGTCATCGCCGACGGCACGCCGTCGGAGCTGAAAGCCGGAATCGAGGACGACCTCCGTCTCGAGCTGGTTCTGGAGCCTGGGGCGGACATCTGCGATGCGCCGCCATTCGTTCGCCGGACCCTCACGACAGGCAGTCGCGCGATCGCGTTCATAGCTCCGAACGACGCGGGTGCCGCGGTGGCCTGGGCGGGTGCGCTCAGACTCGGCGGCCGAATTGAGGAGTTCGGCCTGGTGCCGGCGACGCTCGAAGACGCCTACGTAGACCTGGTCGACCGGGCGGACGCGGTTCGCGACGCCGACGGCGGCCACTCAGCCAGGGAGCTGATCGATGTCAATGCCGCGTAGCTACGCCCTGCTCATCCGCTGGCAGGCACTCCGCTACAAGTGGCTCCTGCCGCTGACCATGGTCGTCCAGGGCCTGTTCGCCTTTGGCATCGTGGCGGGCTATCCCCTGCTCTTCCCCGAGATCGACAAGCGGACGATCTTGTTCCTCGCCACGGGCGCGCCCGCGATCAGCCTGATCATGATGGGCCTCGTCGCGGTTCCTCAGGTCGTGGCGCAGGGCAAGAGCGAGGGCTCCCTCGAGTACGTTCGATCGCTGCCGGTCCCGCGGCTGGCTTTCCTTCTGGCCGATCTCAGCGTTTGGACCGCGATCGTACTGCCGGGCGTGGTGTGCGCGGTCGTAATCGGCAGCCTCCGGTTCGGGCTCGAGCTTTCCGTCAGCCCGCTCGTCGTGCCCGCGTTCGTGCTCGTGGCCCTGACCGCCAGCTGCGCCGGCTACGCCCTCGCGACCGTCGCGCCGCCGATGGTGTCGGGCCTCGTGTCGCAGGTCCTGGTCGTCTTCGTGCTCATGTTCTCGCCGCTGAGCTTCCCGGCCGAGCGGCTGCCGGACTGGCTGCACGCCATCCACGCCGTTCTGCCGATCCAGGCCATGGGCGAAGTCGTCCGAGGTAGTCTCGCCTCCACCTCGTTTCCTCTCACGAGCTCGTCATTCCTCGTGCTGGGCGCCTGGTGTGCCGGCAGCCTGATCGTCGCGCTGGCGGCGCTCAACCGGCGCGGCTGAGCCCGGGGCCAAGGCCT
>CAWFJD010000009.1:0-8958 GCA_963816135.1 uncultured Chloroflexia bacterium | reverse complement strand
TCCGCGGGGCTCAGGCCTTCTCCCGCCAGGGGCCCTGGCCGTAGATCCGATCGATCGTAACCCTGACGCTGAGGCCCTCGGGCATGTCCCGCATTACGGGGTACTGGTGGCTCCCGGAGCAACTGTAAACTGGGCCAGATAGTCCATCACGCCCGGCGCCGCCGCCTTCGGCGACGCGAGCCTGGCCGTCCGCCCACGAGGTCCGGCCAGAGGCCTTGACCCTCGTACTCCTTGGCCTGGAACGAACGACAGGTCCTCGGTCGCGGCGGAGGTTGTCGCTCTTGTGCTGGTCGGCGAACGTGGCGAAGACCGATTCCGTCGCCTTCGAAGCCCGCCCAAGCAAGCGAGACGTGCGGGCGGCCGTCGGGATTGATGGTCACGACGTCAGCGAGCGGCCCGGTCGCGAGAAGTCGCGAGCGGACTGCGGAATCGACGCGGTATTGGTTGCCATGTGAACGATCCTCGCCGCGCCATGGTCGGGCTCGGTTCCCCGGCCGGGCACGGTTCTGCGGCTCGCGACCGCCCGCGACGGCCGGCGGCCACGACGGCCACGGTGGGAGGCGCTGGGCTACTACTGGACGTCGCTGACGCTCCACACCTGGTTCAGCACGTAGCGCCGTCGGTCGTCGGATCGATGAGGTTCGGCTGGGCCTCGTCGAGCACGACATAGGGATGCAGGCGGGCCTGCACCAGCGTCGTGCCGGCGAAGGTCGCCTCCACGATCACCCCTTCCATCGTCTGGCGGCTCCAGTCCTGGCCGAACAGGAAGTTGCCGTGGCTGCCGATGACGAAGTGGGTCCCGCCGGCCCCCGGCGTGATCGAGACCGCCGACGCCCAGTGCGTGCCGCTGCCGAGCACGTCGTCGGCGCCGTCGGCGAAGAACTGCCGCTGGGTGAGCTCGGTCTTGGTGAACGTGGCGTGGTACTCCGGCCAGCCCCACTGCGGCATGGCGAAGACCACGTCCGCCTCCGCCCGAGCGGCCTTGATCGAGGCGCACACGTTCGCGTCGGTCATGGGCGCCACGCCCGGGCGCCCCGATCTCGCCGCACCCGACCCGCTGATGTCGTCCCAGCCGACGAAGGCGAACTTCAGTCCGTCGGCGTCCACGATCGCGGGGGCCAGGGCTGGCAAGGTTCGGCCGGCTCCGGTGTGCTTGATTTCCGCGGCGTCCAGAATCTGAGCGTCTGCCGGACGCCCTCGAGGCCGGCGTCGGTTATGTGGTTTGAGCCGAGCGTCACGGCCTTGACGCCGGCCTGCCTGCCAGCAGCGGCCCGACGCGGGGTCGATGCTGAACACCATCCCCGTGTTGTGCTGGGTCCAGGTCGAGATCATCGGGCATTCGAAGTCGTTGACGCTCACGTCGTAGTCGGAGATGAGGGAGCTAACCCGGCCGGCGTTTCCGGTTCGCGACAGGATCGGCACCGGCCAATCCCAGGCGCTCGTCTTGAAGCCCCGGTAGCGAACCGAGCTGCCATCGAGAACCCAATCCCAGCCCTGCTTCTTGGTGACCGCCATGAACGAAACGCCCCGGTCGGGGCAGGTGTCGCCGGTCGAGATCAGGGTTCGGATGTCGTCCTGCCGGTAGTCGGCCCAATCGCCGACGACGTCCGCTTGGGCATAGAGCGGGTAGGACCTGGTGCGCTTGGTCGGAGAGCCGAACAGATCCGCCCCGTCTATCGAGAGGACCTTGACCGAAGCGCTGACGAGGCCCGGCGGCAGCAGGCCGAGCGTTCCCGTGCCGCTTCGGACTCGCTCGGTCATCTGCCCGATCGGCACGCAAGGAGTCGCCGGAGGCATCGACACGGAGATGTCCGGCAGACCGATGAAGGTGAACTCGCACGGCACCAGGACCTTGCCATCCTGCAGGCCCGATGCGAGCTGCGCCGCGGTGAGCGACTCGCGGGGCTCGTCGTACCTGGCCACGACCGCCGCGAAGAACGAGACCGGCCGATCGGGAGCAGGGGACGGTGTCGGGGGCAGGGAGGCCGGCGCCGTGGCCGCCGTGGCCGCCGCTGCGGCCGTGGACCAGGGTGTGGGAGTCATTCGGATCGAAGGCGGTGGCGCAGTCCCCGTGGCGCTCGTGGCGGATGGGGCTGCGCTTCCGCAGCCGGCGGCCGCGAATGCCAGGACAGTCGTCAGCAGAAGTCCCCAAGCCGGACCTCGCCTGAACCCATCCCCTGGCAATCTCACCGTGCTCAGCAGCCTCCGCGATCCGTCGTCTCCGCCTGCCCTGGCAAGCCAAGGTTATCCGCTCGCCGGGGCGGGCGAATGACCCCGGCGCCTGGAAACAGATCGACCCCGAGGATTGCTCGGGGTCGCTGCGAGTTGCGTTCTGGCGCGCCCGGCGGGACTCGAACCCACGACCTCCAGGTCCGCAACCTGGCGCTCTATCCACTGAGCTACGGGCGCATCGTTCGCTGTCCTTCACCGGACGAACCCGCCGGAGACGGAAAGGCTGGCGGAGAGGGAGGGATTTGAACCCTCGAGGCAGGTTACCCCACCTGGCGGTTTAGCAAACCGCTGCACTAGACCACTATGCGACCTCTCCAGGCCTACAGCGGGCGGAATTCTAGCATGCCGAGACGGGCCCGCAGAACCGGCAGGCTCTCACCGATCGGGGTCGAACCTGAAGCGAACGAACAAGCGGGAAAGCAGGCCGCCACTGACGCGCTCGACCACGACCGAATCCGGCGCAATTCCGGCGTCGGCGACGACGCGGGCCATCTCTTGAGAGGTCAGCGTCACGAGCCCGAGGTCGTAAATGAGAGCGCAGCCGCCCGGGCGGAGCACCCGGTCGATCTCCACCATCACGCCCACGGGATCCGCCAGGTGATGGAGGCTCAGCGTGGAGACGACCAAGTCGACCGAGCCGTCGGCGAACGGCATCCTGGCGCCATCCCCGACGACGAACCGCAGGCGGCCGTCGGTTGTCTCGTGCCGGCTCGCGAACAGCAGCATGCTGGGGGAGCTGTCGATGCCGACGATCCGGGCTTCGCGCAGCTTGCGCGAGATCGCCACGACCAGCTCTCCGGTACCGCAGCCGATGTCCACGATCGTCGGCCGCTTGCCCTTGCCAAAGCCCTTGAACTCGGCGGCCACGTCATCCGCCGCACGCCTGTAGAGCCGGCCCATGAACGGGGCGATGACCTTGGAGTAGGCCAGCGATTCCGGCTCGGCGAAGCCGCCGATGCGTTTGTCGGCGCCACGCGCCACTGAGCGCGCCACGCGTTGGCCCGGACGGGTGAAGGCGGCGAAGAGGCCGACGAGAAGGATCGTCCGCAACAGCTGGCTGCGGCGACTCCGGCGCGGCTTCGAACCCACCGGGACGGCCCTGCTCGCCTTGTGCTCGGCTGAATCGGAAGTGCCCTTTCGTCGCCCGGGGAAGATCCTCATATCAGTACCTTGTTGCCCTCTCCACAAGATCAGAAGGATACGTGCCGGCTCCCACTCGTATCCGGGGCAGCCGCCAGTGGTTGAGCCAGATCTCCGGTGCCGAGCCACCCTGCACGACGGCGGTCTCCAATTGAGGGCAGGCGGCCAGTTGAGTCTGTACGAGGCCGCTTTCGAGGCCCTTGGGATAGGAGAAGGATTTCGGCCATACGCCCGTGGCATTGGCGATCAGGGCGGATGCGCCGTTGATCTCCTGGGGCAGGAGGTCCGGTGCCACGGCGGTCAGCACTTTGTGAGAGTAGCTGTGGTTGCCGATCTCGTTCCCGGCCGCCACGAGCTGCCGCATCTCGAACGCCGACAGAAATCCCTGGGAACCGATCCTGCTCGCGATCACGAAGAACGTGGCCCGAAAGCCATGGCTCAGCAGGGCAGGAAACGCGTTGATGTACCCATCCTCGTAACCGTCGTCGAAGGTCACGACGAACGTCTTGGGTCCGGGAGCGATGCTCAGGCGGAGGTCATCGCCAAGCTCGCCCATGGTGATCGTCTTCCAGCCCGCCGCGGCCATGGCGTCCATCTGCGCCTGGAAGTACTCGGGCGGAGTGATCAAGTTGCGGGCCGTGCCGGTTTCGCCCTGCCAGGGTTTGACCCGGTGGTACTCGAGGATCGGGACGTGGAGGCGGAACGGGGCCGCGCCGATGGCGACCGGTCCGGATGGTGCGGGCTGCGTCGGCGCGATGCCGCATCCCTGACAAGACTCGTCAAGCGAAGGCGACGAAGGCAGAGGCGATTCGGAGATCGACGGCAAGGCAGCCGAGGCGGACGGGTCGGCGGGCGGGCTGGCCATCGCCTGCATGGACTCGGGTGCGGAAGCCACTCCCGCGAGTCCGACCGCGGGCGCGGGGGATGCCGCCCGGCTGCGAACGGCCGGCACGCTGGAGGCGGCGATGGACGCGGCGACCAGCACGAAGAAGGCAACCCCGACCGCTGTTCGGCGCCGGCCCACGAGGCCGCGCCCGATGATCCGATCCAGGAGCTTCGACACGGTTTCGTATTCTGAGGCCAGAGACCGGTCAGTGTCAGTGGCCGAAGTCACGATGCGTCCGAGGGTGCAGTGGCGAGGCTATGCTGCGAGGCGCTGGGCTCGGCCACGGCCATGAGAACGTGGACTGCATCGGAGGAGTCGTCGTGGAACGCATCGGTTTCGTCGGTCTCGGGACGATGGGCTTCTCGATGGCCCGGAACATCAGGGCCGCCGGCGCCGAGCTGACCGTCTGGAATCGGACCGCTGGTCCGGGAGCCGAGCTGGTGGCAATGGGTGTCAGCGAGGCCGCTTCACCTGCCGAGCTCGCCGGTCGCTCGGATGTGGTCGTCATCTGCGTCTCGGATACGCCGGACGTCGAAAGCGTCATCTTCGGGCCTGACGGACTTGCCGAAGGGCTACGTCCGGGCAGCCTGGTCATCGACTGTTCGACCATCTCTCCCGTGGCCACTCGCGAATTCGGCGGCCGGCTTGCGGAGAAGGGAGTAGGCCTGGTCGACGCGCCGGTATCGGGCGGCTCCGAGGGTGCGCGTAAGGCAACGCTCACGGTCTTCGTCGGCGGATCGGACGCCGACGTGGCTCGAGCGATGCCGGTTCTTCAGACGATCGGCAGGACGATCACGCACCTGGGCCCGGCGGGTTCAGGGCAGGCTGCCAAGGCGGTCAACCAGGTCGTCATCAGCGGCGTGTACCTTGGCGTCGCGGAAGGACTCATCCTGGGCATGAAGGCCGGACTCGATCCCGCCCGGCTGGTCGAAGCACTCTCGGGCGGCTCGGCCCAGAGCTGGGTGCTGGCAAATCGGTCGACGAACATGATCGAGGACACCTATCCGCTCGGCTTCCGGCTCTCGCTGCACCGAAAGGATCTCGGCATCGCCCTGGAGCTTGCCCGGACGCTCGAGATGGAACTCCCGGTAGCGGGCTTGGCGGCGAGGCTCGAGGATGAGCTGATGGCTGGAGGCCACTCCGGCGAGGACATGTCGGTGCTGGCAAAGGCCATCCGGCAGCCGGGAGGCCGCGATTAGCGTGCCTCGCGAGGCGCCTCGCCGTTCGGGTCGATCGGTGGCAAAGGGACTCGCGGCGCGGCGTGCCGACGTCCGGGGCCTGTATGATCCGGCCATGAACTACGAACTGTTCATGGGCGAGGCGCTGGCAGAGGCTCGGGTCGCACTGGATCTGGGCATGACGCCCATCGGGGCAGTGGCCGTCGTCAACGACGCGATGGTCGCCCGCGCCCACGACCGAGTAGCCGAGACGAACGATCCAACCGCGCATGCGATCGTTGTCGCTCTCCGCGAAGCCAGCCGCAAACTGGGGCGAGGTGGCCTGGCCGATGCCACGATCTTCGTCACCCGCGAACCGTGCCCCATGTGCGTCGGAGCGCTTCTTGCCTGCGACATCGACGCCCTCGTCTTCGCGACCGGAAATCCCGTCGATGGCGCCGCAGGTTCGGTCCTTCAGCTTGCCCAGGACGGCAGGCTTGCTCGTCGACTCAAGGTAGTCAGCGGCATCCGCTGTGACGAGGCCGAGGAACTCCTCGCCCAGGGCACCACCGCCGGGGGCGCGGCCGGCCCGGGCGAGCGGACTTCTTCGACCGAGAGGCTCAACGCCGCCATCGGCTGAGCGGGCCACAAGCCCCCCTGGGACTGCCCCTACGTTCCGTTTCAGTCCGCCGACCAGGGGCTTGCCGTACCCGCCTCGGATGTATGCTCCCGATGCATGCAACCGATGTGCCTCGACCGGCCTGGTCCGCCGTAGCCCTGACGCAGGCCGTGGCCGTCGAAGCGACGATGGACTGCCAAGAGTGTGCGATGGCTCCCGTTGACCCCAGTGCCGACAACCTTTCACGAGGCGGGTCTGGCTCGTCATCCGAGCCGGGGGCGGCTGGAGCCGAGCCTTTTCGGGTTCGGCCCACCCCTCGCCGCCGGGAGGTTCGACCCATCCCGAGATTGCCGACGATGCGGGACATCGCCGTAGCGAGCGGCGTCTCCCAGAGCACCGTCTCGAGGGTCCTGACCGGAACGCGGACCGCGGTGCCCATCAATGAGCTGACGAGGCAGAAGGTCCTCGAGATGGCGCGCCAGATGCGCTACCGGCCCAACCCCCTGGCTCGCGGACTCCGCGGCTCGCGAACGATGCTCCTGGGCGTGATCGTCCGCGAGATCACGGACCCGTTCTTCGCCGGGGCCGTCGACGCGGTTTCGACGGAAGCGTACAGGCGCGGCTACAACGTGGTTCTGGGCCACGCCCACGGACGCACCGACGAGGCGCTTGCCGTTCGCGCTGTCCTCGAGACTCGGCACTGCGACGCGATCGTCGTCCTGGGAGACACCAGCGATCAGCCCCGGCTGCTCGAGGACCTGCGGCAGGCCAACCTCCACATCGTCGCCATGTGGCAGGGCTCGGGCGTCGTCGCGGGCTTGCACACGGTCGCCGTGGACAACGTCGCGGGCATCAACAGCCTGATGGATCATCTCCTCGGGCTGGGCCACCGGAGCTTCGCATTCATCAGCGGCGGCTTCTCGGAAGGCCGTCTCCTCGGCGACATCGGCGAGAGGCGTTCCGCCTTCGTGAACCGGCTGCTTGCCGAGCGTCTCCACCTCGCGCCTGAGTGGCTTCGTGAAGCGCCGAACACGATGAAGGGCGGCGCGGACGCATTCGACGCGCTGATGAGCCGCGAACAGCGGCCCACGGCCATCGTCGCTTCGACGGATGTCCTCGCCATCGGCGCTCTCCACGCGGCGTTCCGCCGGGGAATGCCGGTGCCGGGAGAAGTCACGATCGTCGGCTTCGACGACCTGCCTATGTCCGGGTACACCAACCCATCGTTGACAACCGTGCGGATGCCGATGGCAGAGATGGCCACGGTTGGGGTCCGGGTCGCGATCGACGCGCTGGACGATCTGAAAGCTCCGGATCTCGAGGTGCTCCCGCCTTCGATCGTGGTTCGCGAGTCATCCGGCCCGCCGCCCCGATCGCCCAGTTCGCCGAGGTAGAACCTCGCGCCGCCAGGGCGGCGGCCGGATAACGAACAGCCCGCCTCGGAGAGACGGGCTGCGTGTCTGAGAAGCGGTTCTAGGAGTGGAGCTCGGCCAGTTCCTTCTGGGAAACCTCGCTGGGCAGCTTGCCCATGATGATCATGGCCAGGACTTCGTCCGTGGTGATCTCGGACTTGTTGACCGTGCCGACGAGCTTGCCGTGGAGCATGACGCTGATCCGATCCGCGAGGTCGAAGACGTCGTGGATGTCGTGGCTGATCAGGAAGATGCCGATGCCTTCCGACTTGAGCTGCTTGATCAGATCGCGGACCTGGGCAGTCTCGGCCGGCCCGAGGGCGGCGGTGGGCTCGTCCATGATCAGGATTCGAGCGTTGAAATGGACCGCCCGGCCGATGGCGATCGCCTGGCGCTGGCCGCCGGAGAGCGACACGACCGGCGTCTTGAAGTTCTTGAAGTTGGGGTTCAGTCGCCCCATGACCCGCCGCGTGGCGGACTCCATGGCCGCGTCGTCGAGATCGCCGAACCGGCTCGTCAGCTCCCGTCCGAGGAAGACGTTGGCCGACGCATCGATGTTCTCGGCCAGCGCCAGAGTCTGGTAGATGGTCTCGATACCGAGTGCCTTGGCATCGCGCGGGTTGGCGATCGACGCGGGCTTGCCGTCGATGAGGATCTGGCCCGAGTCGGCCGGATGCGCGCCGGACAGGCATCGGATCAACGTGGTCTTGCCTGCGCCGTTGCCGCCAACCAGACCGACGACCTCGCCCGGCCGAAGGTCGACCGAGACGTCTTGAACCGCGTGAACGCCTCCGAACGCGACGTTGATGTGCTGCATCTCCACGAGTGGAGTGCCATCCGTAACCGTCAAAGTGGTCCCTCCGTCAGCTGCGCGAGCGGCGCCGGTTCCACGCGTCGAAGCCGACGGCGAGGATCAGGACGATGCCTGCAACGACATTCTGGCCGGGTGAGTTCACCCCGTTGAAGCTGAGCCCGTACGCAATCGACTGCATGACGAAGGCGCCGACGACCGCACCCGCGATCGATCCGGTGCCGCCCGCGAACGAGGTGCCGCCGACCACGGCCGCCGCGATGACGTAGAGCTCGTAGCTCTGGCCGACGTCGAGGGTCGAGCCGTTCAATCGGGCCGCCGCGATGGCCGCCGCTATGGCGCACAGGATGCCCATCAGGACGTACGTCTTCATGATCGTCCAGCGGGTATTGATGCCGCCCAGCGTGGCCGCGTCGGGGTTTCCGCCGTAGGCGTAGACATATCGGCCGAAGCGGTGGCGCTTGGAGATCCAGCTCATGACGACCGTCACGCCGATGAGCAACATGATCGGGTCGATCCCGGTGGAGATGTGCAGGCCTCCCGCCGGGATCGCGATGCCGTGCTCTTGCGGTACCGATCCGCCAGGCCTTTCGGCCAGTAATTGGCGTTCGCAAAAGCGGCCCGGCCCGGAATCGCGGCGGAACCGACCACCCCGATCACCATCTCGGCCCACATGGGCCTAACCGGGAACGCGAACCGTC
>CAWFJD010000008.1:0-150565 GCA_963816135.1 uncultured Chloroflexia bacterium | reverse complement strand
TATTCGACGCCGAGGGCTCGCTCGAGCTGGCCGCAGTGCTCCTCCAGGTGCCCCGACAGGAAGCGTTCGATCAGCTCCTCCAACGACATCTCGCCAAGAGTCGGATGGAGGGCTCGCCGGGCGCATCTGGCGTCGTCGATCCGGAGCAGCAGCGGGGAGATGCGATCCACCCCCGCCGTGATGCGGGAATAGAGCTCCGAGAGAGGGAGCGTCCGGTCTCGGTCGACGGTCCTGGTCCGGATCTCGTCGGCCGCCGTCCGCCCGAATGGCACCGGCTCGGCGTCCGCGGCGAGGACCCGCTCCACCTCGCCCATCCAGTACGGCAGCATCTCGGCGGCGTGGGCCAGGATCTCGCGGGCAAGCCATGGATGCTCCGTCGCGGATTCCTCGGGGGGCGGGGGCGTCACTTCGGCGGAGGCCCGCAGCCGGGTCATCCTGTCTCGGGCGGCCCGGAGCCTGTCGACGTGGCCGTTGATCAGCGCCATTGCCTGGCCTCCCACTCGTGTCGCCGCTCGCCCCGCTGACCACTGGCCCGCCGCCCGCAACTACCGAGGCCGACGATGTGGCTCACCCGGGATCGTTCGCATACTCAACGCTACTGAACAAGTCCGGCCCACCGGTATCGGTCCCGGGTCCTCGCGCTAGTGTTGCGCCGGACAGGACCGCGTCGGCGGCTTTGCCGGACGGGCCGGACGCGCGCGTCCAAACCGGAGCCGGCCGAACGCGGATGCCGGTGTATCGGCGAGGCGCTCGAAGGAGTACGTCATGACCGAGACTCTCCAAGGGCCCGTCGGCTCGGGCGCGAGGGTGAACCCGAACGCCTATGCCGAGGCGAAGGACTTCCTGCCGCTCAAGGGCATCGACTACGTCGAGTTCTGGGTAGGCAATGCCCGCCAGGCGGCCGCCTACTTCCGGGCGTTATGGGGCTTCACGCCGGTGGCCTACGCGGGCCTGGAGACAGGAGTCCGCGACCGGACCTCGTACCTCATGGTCCAAAACGACATCCGCCTCGTCCTCACGGCGCCGCTGACCCCGGACGGCGAGATCGCCGAGCACGTCCGGCTCCACGGCGACGGGGTCCATGACATCGCGTTCGCCGTCGACGACGTCCGCTCGGCCTGGCACGAGACGACGAGCCGGGGCGCCCGGTCCGTACCTCGAATTCGCCGAGGCGGGCTCGGACGAGGACGGCACTTTGCGCCGGAGCGCGATCCACACGTACGGCGAGGTGATCCACTCGTTCATCGACCGCAGCGAGTACCACGGTGCGTTTGCGCCGGGCTTCCGCCGGGTCAAGCGCCCGCCAGCCGCGGCCGGCGGGCTGTCGCTGCTCGAGATCGACCACTGCGTCGGCAACGTCGAGCTCGGCGATATGGACCGGTTCGTGGACTTCTATCGCGACGTGCTCGGCTTCGCCCAGCTGATCCACTACGACGACAAGGTCATCCATACCGAATACAGCGCCCTGATGTCGAAGGTCATGACCAACGGCAACGGTCGCATCAAGTTCCCGATCAACGAGCCGGCCCACGGTCGGAAGAAGAGTCAGATCCAGGAGTTCCTTGACTGGTATCGCAGCCCCGGGACGCAGCACATCGCCCTGCGGACGGAGGACATCGTCGGTACGGTGACCCGGCTCCGCGAGTCCGGCGTCGAGTTCCTCAAGATGCCCCACGAGTACTACGTGGGACTGCAGGAACGCGTCGGGGACGTCGGCGTGCCGTACGAGACGCTCGAGCGGCTGGGCATCGAAGCCGACCGCGACGAGGAGGGCTTCCTGCTGCAGATCTTCACCCGCCCGATCCAGGACCGCCCGACCTTCTTCTTCGAGATCATCGAGCGCCACGGGTCGCGGGGCTTTGGGGTCGGCAACTTCAAGGCGCTCTTCGAGGCGCTGGAGCGCGAACAGGCGAAGCGCGGCAACCTCTAGGCGATCCGCTGAGCGGGCGCGTGGCCGCGATGCGTGGCCGCGAAGCGTGGCGGCAGCTTACACTCGCGGCGTGAAGCTGGCCCATGTTCGCGAGCGGAACGCGCCGGCGGGAGCACCGTGGCGGCTGGCCTCGGCCCTGCCCGACGGACGGTGGCTCGACCTCGAAGTAGCTCGCCGCCGGCTCGTGGCCGGCGACCCTGAGCTGCCGCACAGCTCGGTCCGGTTCCGCCAGCCCGTGACGACCCTGGACGCCCACCTGGCCCTGGGTCTGCGGGTCGGGGCCCTGACCGCGCTGGTCGAGCCGTTCGCCCGCGACCCGGATCGCCTCCCGGCCCCCGACGCGGACGAGGACCCGCGCGCGGGCGAGACCGACGATCTGACCCTCGACGCCGCCGACCTCCGCTTCGGCCCGCCGATCCTCGATCCGCCGGCACTGCGCGACTTCTACGCCTTCGAGCAGCACGTCGCCACGATGTGGCGCCGGCGCGGCGGCGACGTCCCCGAGGCGTGGTACCGCCTCCCGATCTTCTACTTCTCCAATACCTCCGAGATACGCGGCCCCGAGGACCCAGTCTGGGCGCCCGCGGGATCCACCGAGCTCGACTACGAGCTGGAGGTGGCGGCGCTGGTCGACACGCCGGTCCGCGACCTGCCCGCCGCCATGGCCGAGGAGGCCATCGGCGGCTACATGGTCCTCAACGACTGGTCGGCGCGCGACCTGCAGCGCGACGAGACGGCGGTCCGGCTGGGGCCGGCGAAGGGCAAGGACTTCGCCGCGAGCATCGGACCGTGGCTGGTGACGCCCGATGAGCTCGCGGATGCCAGAGCGGGCAAGGGCTTCGACCTGGCCATGACCGCGACGGTAAACGGCACGGAGATCAGCCGGGGGTCGTGGGCCGCGATCCACTTCTCCTTCGGCGAGATGCTGGCCCGCGCCTCGGCCGACGTCAGGCTCCGAGCGGGCGAGGTGGTCGGCAGCGGGACCGTCGGCACCGGCTGCCTGCTCGAGGTCGGTCAGGAGCGGCTCGGTCGCTGGCTGCAGCCGGGAGATAGGGTCGCCCTGGCCATCGAGCGTCTGGGGGTCCTCGAGACCACGATTCAGGATCGACCTGCGCATCCGGAGCGCTGATCGGCCCGCGCGACGATGAAACGTTCGCGATCGGCGGCCGCGCCAGGCGACCTAGACTGGCCCCATAACCGAGGAGGATGTGGCTCGATGTTCTACGTCCAGCGCGGCAGCGTTCCTCACACCCGGCACACCCAGCATCGCGCCCCCGACGGCTCGCTCTACGCCGAGGAGCTGTTCGGCGTCGAGGGCTTCGTCGGCCGCAGCTCGCTCCTCTACCACCTCGCGCCGCCGACGCAGACCCACAAGGTCGAGTTGCTGGCGAAGGTGGGCGTGGCGCGCGCCCCCGGCGAGGATTCGGGGCCTCACCGCCACCGCCTGGTCAAGACCGGGGCCCTCACCGCTCGCGGAGACGTCGTCAGCGGCCGCATCCCGCTGTTCACCAACGCGGACGTCACGATGGGCGTGGTCCTCCCGGCCGGGCCGATGGCGCCAGGGTCGTTCTATCGCAACGGCGAGGCCGACGAGATGCTCTTCGTCCACGAGGGGAGCGGGATCGTGGCCACGGTCTTCGGGTCGCTGCGCTACGGGCCGGGCGATTACGTCGTGCTTCCGATCGGGACCACGTGGCGGCTCGAACCCGACGCCGGCCCGCAGCGGATGCTCTGGCTCGAGACGCCGGGCGAGCTCGAGCCCCCGAAGCGCTACCGCAACGACTACGGCCAGCTGCTCGAGCACTCGCCCTACTACCAGCGCGACATCCGCCCGCCCGAATGGGTCGAGCCGCACGGGGAGAACGGCGACTTCACGATCGCGGTCAAGGCGCGCGGCAAGCTGACCGCCTACCGCTACGGCCGCCATCCGTTCGACCTGGTCGGCTGGGACGGTTACCTCTGGCCGTTCATCTTCAACATCGGCGACTTCCAGCCGATCACCGGACGCGTCCACCAGCCGCCGCCGGTCCACCAGACCTTCCAGGGCCGCAACTTCGTCGTCTGCTCGTTCGTGCCCCGCAAGTTCGACTACCACCCACTGTCGATCCCGGCGCCGTACAACCACTCGAACATCAACTCGGACGAGATCATCTACTACGTCGCGGGCAACTTCATGAGCCGGCGCGGGGTCGAGATCTCGTCGTTCACGGTCCATCCGGCCGGCATCCCGCACGGGCCGCATCCGGGCACGGTCGAGGCCTCGATCGGCAAGGAGGGCACCGACGAGCTGGCGGTCATGGTCGATACGTTCAACCCGCTCTGGCTGACGGCCGAGGCGACGGCGCTCGAGGACGACCGCTACCCATACTCGTGGCTGCCGTCGGCGGACTCGGGCGAGGCGGCCGGCGAGGCCGAGCGGCTGAAGGAACGCGGCCCCGAGGCCTTCCCCGACTGATCCGCACATGCAGTGATGCCTGATCCAGTTCAAGGAGGTGCGTGCAATGAACTTCGAGGCCATTGCCCGCGCGGCGGGCGCGGACCATCTCACCATCCGGCGGGCCGCGGCATGAGCTTCGATCACCACGACCCGCAGTTCGTCAAGGATCCTGAGAGCGTCTTCGGCCCGATGCGGGAGGAGCATCCGCTCGTGCACTCGGACCTGTACGGCGGCTTCTGGGTGCTGACGCGCTATGACGACGTGACGGCCGCGGCGAACGACCACGAGTCGTTCACGTCGGCGGTCCCCGGCACGACGCTGATCCCCTCCACGCAACCGACGGACGGACCCGCTGCTCCCGACTCGAGCTCGACCCGCCGGAGCACTCTCGCTATCGCGCGCTCGTCAACCCGCGTCTTCGCCAAGCCGCGCATCGATGCCTTGCGGCCCGGACCTCGAAGCGCTCGCGACCAGGCTGCTCGAGCCGTTCGCGCGCAACGGCGGCGGCGACGTCATGGCCGAGTTCGCCCACCCCATGTCGCTCGGCTCGCTTGCTCGGCTCATGGACCTGCCGGAGGAGGACGAACCGCGCTGGTTCGACTGGGTCGAGAGGATGTACTCGAACGCTCTGCTCGACACTGACGACCACGCCGCGGCGGCGCGCGAGGCGGAGGCCTACATCGGCGCGCGCGTCGAGGAGCGCAAGCAGGAGCCTCGCGACGACTTTCTCGGGATGCTGCTCCAGGCGGAGGTGGACGGCCACCGCCTGTCCGACCTCGAGGTGCGCCAGTTCGGGATGCTGATGCTGCTCGCCGGCTACGAGACGACCTCGGGCGCGATGGGCATGAGCCTGCTGCACCTCGCCCAGCACCCGGAGCAGCGCGAGCAGCTGTTCGGCGACGTCGACGCGCTCAAGCACACGGCAGTCAACGAGCTCCTGCGCGTCGTGTCGCCGGTGCAGGTCTTCGGCCGCAACGCCGCGCATGATGTCGAGATGTACGGCCAGACGATCCCTTCCGGCGACGTCGTCCTGCTCGCCTACGGCGCGGCGAACCACGACCCGAGCGCCTTCGAGCATCCCGAGCAGCTGCATCCTCGACCGCCATCCGAACCCCCACGTCGCGTTCGGCCACGGCCGCCATCTATGCCTGGGCCAGCACCTCGCCCGCCTCGAGCTGACGATCATGATCGAGCGCTTCGCCGACCTCTTTCCCGTGTTCCGGGTCGATCCCGCGCGTCCGCCGACGTGGAAGGCCCGCGGCGACGTTCGCGGCCTGGCGTCGCTGCACCTGGTCGCTCGGCCATGAACAAGGTCCAGGCGAGCGCCGACGCCGCTGTTGCGGATATTCCGGACGGGGCGACCCTGATGGTGGGTGGCTTCGGGTTATGCGGTAACCCCGAGAACCTCATTGCCGCTGTGCACCGCAGAGGCGTGCGCAACCTGGAGATCATCTCGAACAATTGCGGAACAACGGACGACGGCCTCGGAGTACTCCTGAAAGCCCAGCAAGTCCGGCGCATGGTGTCCTCCTATGTCGGGGAGAACAAAGAGTTCGAGCGCCAGTTCCTGTCGGGAGAGCTCGATGTCGAGCTTGTACCGCAGGGCACCCTCGCGGAACGCATCCGGGCCGGCGGAGCCGGAATCGCCGGCTTCTACACGCGAACGGGGGTGGGGACGCAGGTCGCAGAGGGCAAGGAGGTCCGCGTCTTCGACGGCATTGAGTATCTCCTCGAACGCCCGCTGCGGGCCGACTTCGCCCTGGTCCACGCCTGGAAGGCGGATACCTGGGGCAACCTGGTCTTTCGGCGCACCGCTCGCAACTTCAACCCGATGATGTGCGCCGCGGCCGCGATCACCATCGTCGAGGCGGAGTCGATCGTTCCCGTCGGATCACTCGACCCCGATTCCATCCACGTCCCGAGCATCTACGTGCAACGGTTGGTCCTGGCCGAGGGCCTCCGCAAGCCGATCGAGCGGCGGACACTTCGCCCGAGGGTGAGTTGATGGCTCTGACTCGTGAGCAAGTCGCCCAGCGCGTTGCGCTGGAGCTGCGCGACGGCTTCTACGTCAACCTCGGAATCGGCATGCCGACCCTGGTGTCGAACTTCGTCCCGCCTGGGATTGAGGTCGTCCTGCAGTCGGAGAACGGAATGCTCGGAATCGGGCCTTATCCGTTCGAAGGTGAGGAGGATCCCGACCTTATCAACGCCGGCAAAGAGACGGTCACCGAGATCGAGGGCACTGCGTACTTCTCGTCGGCCGAGTCGTTCGCCATGATTCGCGGCGGTCATATCGACCTGGCGATCCTGGGGGCGATGGAGGTCTCCGAGCGCGGCGACCTGGCCAACTGGATGGTGCCCGGCAAGATGATCAAGGGCATGGGCGGTGGCATGGACCTCGTCATGGGAGCCCGGCGAGTGATCGTGATGATGGAGCACGTCACGCGCGAGGGGCAGCCGAAGATCCTGCGAGCGTGCAGCCTGCCGCTGACGGGACGGGGCTGCGTGTCCGCGATATGTACCGACCACGCCTGGATGGACGTCACTCCCGACGGGTTGCTCTTGCGCGAGCTGGCTCCGGGAGTCAGTGTCGAGCAGGTCCGCGCTATCACTGAACCGACGTTCGCCGTCGCTCCAGATCTGCGGGAAATGTCCGTATCGGTGGGGTAGCTTCCGCCGACGCACCCTCAGCGAGAACGCCAGATCGGTTCTCGCTTCTCCTTGAACGCGCGTGGGCCCTCCTGGGCGTCCGCGCTGAGGTAGACCGGCCGCCACAGATCCTCTGCCTCGTCGAACGCCTGGGCCATACGTTCGCCCGCCAGCAAGTAAGCCGTGCGTTTGGCAGCCATCACTGACAGCGGGGCGTTCCTCGCGATCGTCTCAGCAAGGCTCTGGGCTCGAGCCACGAGCTCGTCCGGAGCTGCGATCTCATTCACAAGCCCCACCTGATATGCGCGTTGAGCCGTGATGGGCCGCCCGGTCAGCAAGATCTCCATTGCGATCGCTCGGGGGACCATCGTTGTGAGAGGAACTGCCCAGGGCGAGCCCCTTCCCACGCGGACCTCCGGGATGCCGAATGTCGCCGTGCTCGATGCAACCAGCAGGTCGCAGCTCTGCGCGAGAAGGAATCCTCCTCCGAGGCATACCCCGTTGATGGCGCCGATCACAGGCTTGGCGACTTCCACGTTGCGACCGATCTGCGGGATGAAGTCCGGCGGGGGCACGGTCATTGCGGTTTCGGCCATTTCCTTGAGATCGGCCCCGGCACAGAACGATTTGTCGCCGGCGCCTGTCAGGACCATCACGGACGCTTGCTCGTCGGCGTTGAACCGGGCAAACGCATCCCAGAGTCCGCGACGCACCTCCGCGTTCAGAGCGTTGTGAGCCTCAGGCCGATCGATGGTGACCCAGGCGACTGGTCCGCGGTTGTCGTAGGTGACTGACGGCGGCATTGAGGTCAAGGGGTCCCTACCTTTCGGGGGCGGTCCGCCCAGCGATGGCCACGGGTGCGAGGATCTCGGCAACGTCGAGTGTCGAGACCTTGTCGCCAGCTCCGGCGTCGGCAAGCCCGTCGCGCAGCATTGTCATGCAGAAGGGGCAGGAGGTCGCCAGCGTCGGTGCGTCGGTCGCAAGGACGTGGTGAGTCCGGGCCGCATTGATCCTCGTGCCTCGCGTCTCCTCCATCCACATATGCCCACCGCCTGCGCCGCAGCAGGCGGTCTGCCTGCCGTGCGCACTCATCTCGGCGAGTTCTATCGACCCCACACTGCGGAGGACGTCCCGAGGTGCGTCCACTATCCCGTTGTAGCGGGCCAGGTAGCAGGAGTCGTGGAGCGTGACCCGGCGGGCTTCGGCCCGGCGCTTCGGTTCGGATCCCGAGTTGCGAGCCGACCCGAAGCAAGCAGCGAGGCAAGGTAGCTCGTGTGATGCCTCACGTCATAGCGGCCACCGAACTGAGGGTACTCGTTAGCCAGAGTGTTGAAGCAGTGGGGGCAGGCGGTCACGATCGGTGGCGAGCCGTACTTCTCGAACGTCTCGATGTTCCGGGTCGCGAGCATCTGGAACACGTACTCGTTGCCCATCCGTCGAGCCGGGTCGCCCGTGCAGGCCTCCTCCTCACCGAGGACGGCGAATTTGACCCCTGCGGCATGGAGGCACGTGGCGAAGGCCCGGGCCACGCGCTTGTTGCGCTCGTCGAAAGCAGCGGCGCACCCCACCCAATACAAGACCTCGATCTCGTCGAGCCTCCCCGCCTTCGCGAGGTCTCGGACCACCGGGACTTCGAATGGAAGGCCCTTGGTCCAGTCGAGCCGAGCCGAGGCCGGCTGGCCCCACGGGTTCTGCTGGTTCTCCATCGCTCGGAAGGCGGTAGTGAGCTCGGCCGGAAAGCGGCTCTCCTCGAGGACCAGGTTGCGCCGTATCCCGACGATCTTGTCGACGTGCTCGATGAGGACCGGACAGGCCTCGACGCACGCCCCGCAGGTGACGCAATCCCAAACCGCGTCGAACGAGATCGCATCGTCTACCAGGGGGAGCCCGGAGACGGCGGGCCGCAGAGAGTCATCCTCAGCCACACGAGCGTGCCCAATGGACGGGCTCGGCACCAGGTGGAGACCGAGTTCGGCCTCGGTGGTGAGCTCCCGGATCCCAACGATGAGCGCCTTGGGGTTGAGGGGCTTGCCGGTCGCGTAGGCGGGGCAGGCATCCTGGCAGCGTCCACACTCGGTGCAGGACAGCCCATCAAGGACATCCTTCCAGGAGAGGTCGGCGAGCGTCTTCAGACCGAAGGTAGCGTCCTCCGCCTCCAGGTCCATCGCGGGCAGAGCGCCGCGGGGCTCGAGCTTGCGCAGGTAGACGTTGAAGAAGCTCGACGCCACGTGAAAGTGCTTGGTCAGCGGCAGCCAGACCAGAAAGGTGCAGACGCAGGCAATGTGAACCCACCAGGTGACTCCAAAGAGGAGCAGCAGGAGGCCTCGGTCGGACCCCACCAGGAGCGACCCTGCCGCGTTGGTGATAACCGCTCCCGGCAATGGGCCGTAGAGCGCGGCTTCGAAGGTCAGGGCGCCGAGCTCGGCCGCCACGATCCCCCCAATGAGGAGGAGGATGACGACCCCGGAACGCGAAAGGGTAAGGCGTGCTGGACGAGTGACAAGCCTCCGGACGATGGCGTACGCCAGGCCGGCGAGAGCCGCGATCGCAGCGACGTTGCGTGCCAGCAGCAGGAAGGCCCAGATCGCCCCACCGAACGGCGCCGCGACGATCGCCTCCACCAGACCGCCCGTGGCGGCGCTCGCCACGCCGGTGCTGAGCAGGAGGAAGGCCGCGAAGATCGCGTAGTGCATCAAGCCCGCACGGGTGTCCCGGAACATGCGCGTCTGGAGGACGGCGTACCGGACGACAGCCCCAAGCCGCCGGCGAACGTCCCGGAAGGGGGCCGTCGGGCGCACCGCACCCATCACCCGCAGGTGCCGCACTACCTCGAGCGCGAAGAGGGCAACTGATCCCCAGAAGACTGGGATCGCGAGCCACCAGAACGGCACGCGAGCGAGCGCTTCAACCACGAAATCTCCTTGTGGCCACGCGGCCTCATCTACCGCGGGCAACGCCTCTCGTTCAGGTGGAGCGTGCCTGCAGAGCGGAAATGAGCGCCGGGACGAAAGCGAACAGATCGCCGATCACGACGAGGTCGGCGACTTCGGCGATGGGAGCCTCGGCGTCGCGATTGACGGCTACGATCGTCTCGGACGTCCGCATTCCAACCATATGCTGCATCGCCCCGGAAACCCCGAGCCCGACATAGAGTCGTGGCTTCACGGTCTTGCCGGTCTGGCCAATCTGCTGGCTGTACGGGACCCAGCCGGAATCAACGGCCGCCCGCGATGCGCCGACGGAGCCACCCAGCACGTTCGCCAGGGCCTGGACGAGATCCATGCCCTCGGGGCCGCCCACGCCACGGCCAGCGCAGACAATCACGCGAGCCTCTTCGATAGGGACCGCCTCGGACTCCTCGGCGACCCGCGAAGTGACCGCCACTGCCGGCAGCGCGATTTCAGGGGCGACGGTGACCGGGACGACGGAGCCGCGCGAAGCCAGTGGCTCGGCCGTGACGCTGGTGGGCCGGACCGTGATGATCCCGTGCTCGCCCGTGAACACACTCGTCGTCAACAGCTTGCCGCCCAAAACACCCACTTCGACCTCGGGCCGGCCGCCCTGCCACTGGATGGCCGATGCGTTCGCGATCACGCCCCAGCCGAGGAGCACAGAGAGTATCCCGGCAATATCGCGACCATCGGATGTCGCCCCGACCAGGAGGTAGGCGGGTTGCTCGCGCTCGACCAGCGCGGCCAGCGATGGCCCGACGGCCGATGCGACTGCCGTTTCGGCCGCCTCGGGCACTGCAAGACTGTGGACCAGCGGCACGTATCTCGCGAGCTCGGCCGCGAGGCCATCTGGGCTCGCGCCCGCGACCAGGCCAACAACGTCGCGGCCGGCGGCCGCGCCAAGAGCGCATCCGAGAGTAGCGACCTCCGCGCTGACCCGCGCCAGATCCGACCCTTTCGACTCGCCCAGGACCCAAATCGCACCGGCCATCAGATCAGTCTCCGCTCAGCCAGGAATGTCACTACCTCTTGAGCCGCCTCGGCGGGCGAGCCCTGCACAACTTTTGGCGTGCCGCGCGGCACCCGTGGACGACTGCGAGTCACCCGAGACGTGGCAACCGCGCCCCCGACTTCGACCCCCGCGCGCGTGCGCGCCAGGTCGAGGTCCGCGAGAGTGCGGGTGACGATCTCCTTACGGCGGGCCCCCATGATCCCCTTGAGTGTCGGGTAGCGGGGTGCGCCGAGAGCCTGGGTTGCGGAGATCAGGGCGGGCATCGGCGCCTCGAGGACCTCGTACCCATTGGGAGTGATCCGACGGACGCGGACGCGGCCGTCCGACGGCTCGATCCGCGCCGCGTACGACAGGTACGGGAGCCCAAGGAGGGCTGCGATGCCGGCCGCCACGACACCCCCACCTCCGTCGGACGTGTCAACGCCCGCGATCACCAGATCGAACGAAAGGTCGCGCAATGCGGCGGCCAGCACGTGCGCAGTCGTGAGAGCGCATGACCCTTCGAGAGCCGGGTCCGTGACCAGGACCGCGCTGGTGGCCCCCAAGGCGAGGCCCTTGCGAATAGTCTCTTGCGCGTGGTCCGGGGCCATCGCGAGAAGCACGACCTCGCCGCCATCCGGGCTGGCCTCGACGAGTTTCAGTGCAGCTTCAAGGGCGTACTCGTCGTTGCCGTTGATGACCCCAGAGGTCGCCTCGCGATCCATGCGGAAATCGTCCCGCAGACGCTCCTGACCGGCGTCGGGCACTGGCTTTGCCAGCACAACGATGCGCATCTTCAGTCG
This sequence comes from uncultured Chloroflexia bacterium, assembly GCA_963816135.1. Taxonomy (GTDB): domain Bacteria; phylum Chloroflexota; class Limnocylindria; order Limnocylindrales; family CSP1-4; genus Fen-1039. The sequence continues at coordinate 138,804 of CAWFJD010000008.1, read as the reverse complement.
ATCTCCTCGGCGTTTCAGCTGGCACGTTGAGTATCCGCGAGGGGTCGCATGCATACCGAGGGCCGCAACGCAAGCCTATTGTGGACTTGCCCGAGCAAGTAGTATCACGATCGTTAACTTACCGGCATAGTCGAATCCCGCTGCCCTGACTTGCGAGGAGTGTCATGAGCCGACCTCGGCTGTCTGAGGATCTCGAGGAGTTTCGAGCCAGCGTCGAGCGGTTCGCGCACGAGGTGGTCGCGCCCGTCATCGGCGAGTACTACGAGGCGGACACATTCCCGTACGAGATCGTGCGCGAGATGGGCCGCATGGGCTTGTTCGGACTCCCCTTCCCCGAAGAGTACGGCGGCATGGGCGGCGACTACTTCACCCTGTGCCTGGCGATCGAGGAGCTCGGACGAGTCGATAGCTCCGTGGCGATCACGCTGGAGGCCGCGGTCTCTCTTGGCGCGATGCCCATCTACCGCTTCGGTTCGGACGCGCAGAAGCGCGAATGGCTGCCGAAACTCGCGACGGGCGAGATGCTCGGGGCCTTCGGCCTCACCGAGCCGGGTGGTGGGTCGGACGCCGGTGCTGTGCGCACGACCGCGACCCTCGAGGGTGACACCTGGGTCCTCAACGGCACGAAGGCATTCATCACCAACGCCGGCACGAACATAACTGGATTTGTCATCGCTGCCGCCGTAACGGGAACCCGGCCGGACGGCAACAGCGAGATCTCTTCCATCATCGTCCCGTCGGGTACGCCGGGCCTCTCGGTCTCGAAGAAGTATTCCAAGGTGGGCTGGAACGCTTCCGACACGCGCGAGGTCGCGTTCGTAGACTGCCGAGTGCCGGCAGCCAACCTGCTTGGCGAACGCGGCCGCGGCTATTCCCAGTTCCTCAGCATTCTCGACGAGGGGCGCATCGCCATCAGTGCGCTCGCAACCGGGCTTGCGCAAGGATGCGTCGACGAATGCGTCCGCTATGCCGGCGAGCGACGGGCATTCGGCCATGCCATCGGCGAGTTCCAGGCCATCGCACACAAGATCGCCGACATGGAAGCCCGCGCGCACACGGCGCGCCTGGCATACCACGACGCAGCCGCCCGAATGCTGGCCGGTGAGCCGTTCAAACACGAGGCCGCGATCGCGAAGCTCCACGCGTCGGACGTCGCCGTCCTGAACGCTCGGGACGCCACCCAGATCTTCGGCGGATATGGCTTTATGAACGAGTACCCCGTTGGGCGGATGTGGCGCGACTCGAAGATCCTTGAGATCGGAGAGGGCACCAGCGAAATCCTGCGCATGCTCATTGCTCGGCACCTCGGCGTGGGCGCGCATCAGGGTCCCGGCTCCGACTAGATCTGCCGACCGGTCGCATGCGTCACGCCGTCGTCGCCGTCACGTCACCTTTGACATCTCGCCCGCGGACGCGAGTGCCGCCGCTGCCATCGCACGAAGCTGTTTGCCGGCGGCCGGGTCGCCACCCCGCGCGCTGTGCGGCGTCGAGTTCAGCAGGCCGAAAACGGCATGGACTCCGGACGTCGCTCGTTCTCGCGTGAGTTCCGGGTAAACCTTCTGGAGTACCTCAACCCAGGTATTGGTGTAGGCGCTCTGCAGCTCTCGCACCACCCGGCGTTCGCGCTCGGGCACGCTCCCAAGGTCCCTGTACTGGACAGCGATGAGATCCCGATCCGCCAGGGCGAACTCGGTGTGGAAGTCGATGAGTGCGAGCAGGGCTGATTGCGGTGTCTGTTCAGATGCCACTCGCAACATCGCGCCATCCAGCAGACGCCTGCTGATTCCGACGAGCATCTCCCCAAGGATCGCTTCCTTGCCGGGAAAGTAGCGGTAGATCGCCGGACCGGAGATGCCGATCTCAGCGCCGAGATCGTCGATCGAGACACCGTTGAACCCCGACGCCGCAAACAATCGGGCGGCGGTCGCGAGGATCTCAGTACGACGGTTCTTTCGCGCAGGCACTCGGGGCCTTCATCAACGTTGCAGAAGGGGGGCCGGATCGCAAGCAAGCGATACCGGTGGCCCGCGCCGTCGACGACGCACCAATCGACGCGGGATCGAGCGATCAGCGGCCCGCGTGCCGTGCCTCGCGACCCCCCTTGCATGGGCGGACCGTCCGCCGTAGAGTGAACGACCGTTAACTTCAGCCAGGGACGATGCAAGATGACAGTCCTGCGGTCAACCGTCGATCTCGAGTCCTCCACCGCCCGGGCGAACGCATCGCACATGCTGAGGCTCGTGCTAGGCCTCCGGCGGCGCTTGCGGAAGACAGCCGTCGGGGGTACGGCGATCAACCGCGAACGCCACCTGGAACGCGGCAAGCTGCTGACGCGGGATCGAGTCGAACTTCTGCTGGATCCAGACAGCGCGTTCCTTGAACTCTCTCCGCTGGCCGCCAACGGGATGTATGGAGATGAAGTGCCCGGGGCGGGGATCGTGACCGGCATTGGGTACATCCACGGGCGTGAAGTCGTCATCGTCGCCAACGACGCAACGGTCAAAGGCGGCTCCTACTACCCGTTGACCGTCAAGAAGCATCTGCGGGCCCAAGAGATAGCCCTGCAGAACAACCTTCCATGCGTCTACCTGGTCGACTCGGGCGGCGCCAATCTGCCGCTGTGGGACGAGGTGTTTCCGGATCGCGACCACTTCGGCCGGATCTTCTTCAACCAGGCCAGGATGTCTGCCCAGGGCATACCGCAAGTCGCCGCCGTCCTGGGTTCGTGCACGGCGGGGGGCGCCTACATCCCCGCGATGAGCGACGAGGCCGTGATCGTGCGGCAGCAGGGCACGATCTTCGTGGGGGGCCCGCCGCTGGTGAAGGCGGCGACGGGTGAGAGCGTCACGGCCGAGGAGCTCGGCGGCGGGGAGCTCCACTCACGGGTCTCGGGTGTCACCGACCACCTGGCGCTCAACGATGCGCACGCACTTCAAATCGTCCGCAACATCATCGCGACCCTCGGGCCCCGCGCCCCGCGGCCATGGGCGACTCGGGAGTCGATCGAACCGCTCTACGAAGCGTGCGAACTGGGCGCGATCGTGCCGGTAGACTCGCGGACGTCGTACGACGTGCGCGAAGTCATTGCTCGCCTCGTGGACGGCAGCGAGTTCCACGAGTTCAAGCAGGAGTTCGGCGAGACGATCGTGACGGGGTTCGCCCACCTGCATGGACACCCGATCGGTATCGTCGCCAACAACGGCGTGTTGTTCTCCGAGTCGGCGCAGAAGGCCGCGCACTTCATCGAGCTCTGCGACAAGCGTTCGACGCCCCTGGTGTTCCTGCAGAACATCTCCGGATTCATGGTTGGCCGCGAAGCCGAGGCAGGCGGGATCGCGAAACACGGCGCCAAGATGGTGACTGCCGTGGCCTGCGCCCGGGTCCCCAAGTTCACGGTCGTGATCGGCGGCTCCTATGGTGCCGCCAACTACGCGATGTGCGGCCGTGCCTACTCTCCGCGCTTCCTTTGGATGTGGCCGAATGCCAGGATCTCGGTGATGGGCGGCGAGCAGGCGGCCACGGTCCTCGCCACGATCCGCCGCGATCAGGCCGACGCGCGCGGCCACGAATGGTCCGCCGATGACGAGGAGCGGTTCCGGTCGGGCATCCGTGAGGAATACGAGCGGACTGGCAACCCCTACTACGCGACCGCTCGGCTCTGGGACGACGGGATCATCGATCCGGCGGATACGCGAACCGTGTTGGGGCTGGGACTCGAGGCAGCGTCGAACATGCCACTGGAGCCAGTCTCCTATGGCGTGTTCAGGATGTGACGGCGGTGTTCAGCACCGTCCTGGTGGCGAACAGGGGCGAGATTGCCATCCGTGTGATGCGCACGCTGCGCCGACTCGGGATCCGATCCATTGCCATCTTCAGCGAGGCCGACCGAGAGGCGCTGCACGTGGCTCTCGCGGACGAGGCCATGCTGGTGGGACCCGCCGACGCCGGCAGCAGCTACCTCGACATTGAGCGCGTCGTCGCGGCTGCGGTCGCGTCAGGTGCGCAGGCGGTCCACCCGGGCTACGGCTTCCTTTCCGAGAACGCCGACTTCGCGGAGGCCTGTGAGCGAGCGGGTTTGGTGTTCATCGGCCCTCGGAGCGAGACCATCCGGGCGATGGGTGACAAGCGCGCGGCCAAGGATGCCGCGGCCGCACTGGGCGTTCCGACGGTTCCCGGCTTCCACCGAGACGGCGCCACAGACGAGGAGTTCGCGGATCACGCAGCCTCGATTGGCTTCCCCGTCATGATCAAACCTGCGGCTGGAGGCGGCGGCAAGGGAATGCGGGTCGTGCGCGAGGCGGCCGAGGTCACGACCGCGCTCGCCTCGGCACGTCGGGAGGCGAGGTCGGCGTTCGGAGACGACACCCTCCTGCTCGAGAAGTACATTCCTGATGCTCGCCACGTGGAAGTCCAAATCCTCGGAGATGGCGAAGGTCAGGTCATCCATCTCGGCGACCGCGACTGCAGCCTGCAGCGTCGCCACCAGAAGGTGATCGAGGAAGCTCCCGCACCGAATTTCCCCGACGAGGTCCGCGCACGCATTCACGCCGATGCGGTCGCCATCGCCAGCTCGACCCGCTACCGCGGGGTCGGTACCGTGGAGTTCGTCGTCGAGGCCGGCGATCCGAGCAACTACTTCTTCCTGGAAGTGAACACGCGGTTGCAGGTTGAGCACCCAGTAACCGAAACGGTCACCGGCCTCGATCTTGTCGAACTGCAGCTCAAGGTCGCAGCCGGTCTCGGCATACCGCTCACCCAGGACGAACTCCGAGTGTCGGGGCATGCCGTCGAGGCCCGAATCTACGCGGAGGATGGCCACCACGGCTTTCTGCCGGCTTCGGGCACCGTCCTGACCTACACCGAACCGCCAGGGGTTCGCGTGGACTCCGGGATCACGGCTGGGTCGGTCATCGGCACCTGGTACGACCCGCTCATGTTGAAGGTGATCGCGTCGGGTCCCGACCGAACGGCGGCGTTCGATGCACTCCACTCGGCGCTTGGGGCGACCGTGGTACACGGCGTCGCCCACAATATCGGCGTCCTGAGGGAGCTGGCGGTCGACCCGAACGTGCGCGAAGGCAGCATGACCACCGGGCTCATCGCCTCGCTTCACCTTGGGGAGAAGCCCGTCCCGCTCGACGATCACACCGCCGCGGCGGCCGCCCTGGCCTGGTTGGACCACGATCGCGCCGAAAGCCCGCCAAGCCTCTGGAATTCGATTGGCGCCTGGCGGGTGAGCGGACACGCTCCGGTCTCGGCGCAGTTCCTCGACGACGCCGGGCAGACGTATGCGCTCAAAATCATCGGCGCGGGCAGTGAGCGACAGGTGGTCCTGCGCGAAGACAAGCCGCGCCATGCGTCGATCACGCCTTCGGCCGCCCGCGTGCACGAAGTCGTCGTTTCTCTCGACGGGGTCGCCCGCACCTATTCCGTGGCGTTCGACGGCGCGGGAGGCGAGGACGTCATGTGGGTCGGACGCGGCGGGGACGCGTGGCGGCTCCACCGGCCGCGCCGTGATCACCCGGCGCTGAAGTCGGGCTCTGGAACGGGCGGTGGTGAGGTGCTCTCGCCGATGCCCGGCACCGTCGTCGTCGTGCGGCGCTCGGTGGGCGAGTCCGTGAGCCAAGGGGACGTCATCGTGGTCGTGGAGTCGATGAAGATGGAGTACTCGTTGGCTGCCCCCATCGACGGCGTGGTGTCCTCGCTGCTCGTATCAATGGGTACGCAGGTCGCCCGGAATCAGCTCGTTGCGATTGTGAGCCCGGAGGTGAGCGCATGAGGCCGCCCGGTCTGCCGGTTCGTGTCGGCTGGCACGACCTCCCGCCGCGGGTCACGATCTGGGAAGTCGGAGCACGCGACGGGCTGCAGAACGAGTCCACCGTTCTTCCGACACAGACGAAGATCGAGCTCATCGAGCGCCTGGCGGGGTGTGGTCTCCCGGTCATCGAGGCGACCAGCTTCGTACGTCCGGACCGCATACCTCAGCTCTCCGACGCGGCCAACGTGATGACTGGGCTGCATCGGTTGCCTGGCGTGCGTTACCCCGTACTGGTCCCGAACAGTAGAGGCCTGAGCGACGCGGTCGCAGTCGGCGTCGATGAGATCGCCATCTTCGTGAGCGCCACCGACGCCTTCGCGCGTCGCAACCTGGGACGGCCGATGGCCGGCCAGATGGAGATGGTTCGGCCTGTCATCGATGGAGCTCGATCACTCGGCCTCGGTGTCCGAGGCTACGTCTCGATGTGTTTTGGCGATCCCTGGGAAGGTGTGGTCGAGCCCGCGCAGGTGGCCGACGTGTGCGCTGACCTGATGACCGCAGGTTGTACGGGGCTGAGTCTTGGCGACACGATCGGCGTCGCGACGCCGGGCCAGGTCCGTGCTCTGATCGACCTCGTCGTGGCACGCGGGATAGCCCTGGATGTCGTCGGCGTCCACTTCCACGACACCTATGGGCAGGCTCTGGCGAATACGCTTGCCGCTCTCATCTCAGGAGTGACTACGGTCGACTCGTCGGCGGGGGGCCTTGGTGGGTGCCCCTACGCCGAGTCCGCAACGGGCAACCTCGCGACCGAGGACCTTGTCTGGATGCTCGACGGCCTCGGCATCGAGACGGGGGTCGACCTGGCAGCTTTGGTGGACACGTCGGCCTGGATCGCGGGCGAGCTTGGGCGGACCCCGACGTCGCGCGTCGTCCAGGCGCTGGCGCCTTCGGTTCGGTCGCCGAGCCGGAGCGCTGCCAGCTTCGCCCACCTCAAACGCAATCGAGGAGCCAGGCGTGAGTGATGTCTTCGTGGTCGATTCCCTGCGAACGCCGTTCGGTTCGTTTGGTGGCGCGCTGGCAGACGTGGAAGCGCCGCGCCTGGGAGCCACCGTCATCGAGGCGTTGATGAAGAAGTCCGGCCTCGCCCCGGCCTCGGTCAGCGAGGTGATCGTCGGCGAGGTGCTGGCAGGAGGCGTCGGCCAGGCGCCGGCACGGCAGGCCATGCGTTACGCGGGCCTGCCCGACAACGTCCACGCGATGACCGTCAACAAGGTCTGCGGAAGCGGACTGAAAGCGATCATGCTCGGCGCGGGCTCCATCCGGCTCGGCGATTCGGATGTGGTCATTGCGGGGGGAATGGAGAACATGTCGCTGGCTCCATATCTCCTGAAAAGGCGCGGACCGGCTATCGCATGGGCAACGGCGAACTGATCGACTTGATGGTCTACGACGGCCTCAGGATCCGTACAGCGGCCGCCATATGGGCGAGATCGCCGACGCACGCAGCGGTCCGTCACGGCCTCAACCGCGAGGCGCAGGACGAGTTCGCCGCCCGCTCCTTCCAGCGGGCGCAGAAGGCGGCCAGAGAAGGCTGGCTTCGAAGACGAGATCGTTCCCGTCGTGAAGAAGACGAAGAAGGGCGACGAAACGGTGGCGGAGGACGAAGGCCCGTTCAAGGTGGACTTCGAGAAGATAAGACAGCTCCGTCCCGCCTTCACGAAAGACGGGACCGTCACGGCGGGCAACGCCTCGAGCATCAGCGACGGCGCGGCGATGACTTTGCTGGCGAGCGAGTCCGCGCTGAAGAAGTACGACCTGACGCCGAAGGCGCGGCTGGTCGCCTATTCCACCAACAGCCTCAGCCCGGACCTGTTCCCTGACGCGCCGGTCGGAGCCATCGAGGCTGTCTGTGCCGAGCCGGGATCAACGTCGCCGACGTGGACCTGTTCGAGGTCAACGAGGCGTTCTCGGTCGGTTGCCATGATCGCCATCAAGGACCTGAAGCTCGACCCGGAGAAGGTCAACGTCAACGGCGGAGCGGTGTCCCTCGGGCATCCCATCGGCGCGAGCGGTGGGCGGCTGGCGGCAACGCTGGTTCGTGAGCTGGGCAGGCGGCAGGTCCGGTATGGACTCGCCACGCTGTGCATCGGCGGCGGCGAAGCGGTTGCGGTCGTCTTCGAGAGATCGATTAGACATCGCGTACGGACTCATCCGAAACGGCCTGTTTCACAGGAGGAGCTACATGACAAACACGATCGGTGTTCTCGGCGCGGGGCAGATGGGGAACGGCATCGCGCACGTTTTCGCGCAACACGAGTATCAGGTCCGCCTGTATGACATTTCGCCGAGCGCAGATCGAGAAAGCGCTGAAGACCATCGAGGCAAATCTGGGGCGGCAGGCGCAGAAGGGAGTGATCCCTGCCGATGCTGTCCCGTCCATTCTTGCGCGCAAATCAAGGTGGCGAAGGATCTTTCCGAGTTCGCCGATTGCGAATTGGTCGTCGAGGCGGCGACCGAGAACGAGGCGCTGAAACTCGACCTTTCCGCAAACTGGACGAGGCCGTCAACAAGGACGCCATCCTGGCCACGAACACCTCGTCGATCTCGATCACCAAGATCGCCGCCGTGACCAAACGCGCGGACAAGGTCATCGGCATGCACTTCATGAACCCGGTCCCGGTGATGCAGCTGGTGGAGGTGATCCGCGGACTCGCGACGAGCGACGCGACGTTCCAGACCGTGGCCGGGCTGGTCGAACAATTGGGGAAGACGATGGCCGTCTCGCAGGACTACCCCGGCTTCATCGTCAACCGCGTGCTGATGCCGATGATCAACGAGGCCATCTTCGCGCTGTACGAGGGCGTGGCAACCGCCGAGGACATCGACAAGGGGATGAAGCTCGGCACCAACCAGCCGATGGGGCCGCTGGCGCTGGCCGACCTGATCGGTCTCGATACCGTGCTGGCGGTCATCAATGTCCTGTACGACGGATTCAAGGACCCGAAGTTCCGCCCCTGCCCGCTGTTGGTGAAGATGGTGGACGCCGGCTATCTCGGCCGAAAGACGGGCCGCGGCTTCTATCAGTACTGATGACGGTCACGCAGCGTTCGGCATGAGGAGCGTGTTCATGGAATTGCAGAGCTTCTCGTCGAAATCGTAGACGGGATCGGCGTGGTGACGATCAACCGTCCGCAAGCTGTTGAACGCGCTCAACTCCGAAGTGGTGGAAGCTTTGGAGTCTGCCGCTCCGCGAAGTTGAGCGGAATGCCGACGTGAAGGTGGTGGTCATCACCGGCGCGGGAGAAAAGGCTTTCGTTGCCGGAGCCGACATCAAGGAAATGGCCGCGATGGACCCGGCGGCGGCACGTGCCTTCTCGCAGCGCGGCCACCGCTTGATCCCGTTCATGGAGCAGATGAAGAAGCCAATCATCGCCGCGGTCAACGGCTACGCCCTCGGCGGCGGACTGGAACTGGCGCTGGCCTGCGACTTCATCTACGCCTCGGAAAAGGCCAAACTCGGGCTGACCGAGGTCACGCTCGGCGTCATCCCAGGCTTCGGCGGGACGCAGAACCTGCCGCGGCTGATCGGCCCCAACCGGGCCAAGGAACTCATCTTCAGCGGGAGACAGCTCACCGCGCAACAAGCACGCGAGTGGGGCATCGTCAACGAGGTGGCCCCGGCGGAAGAGTTGATGCCTCGGGTCATGGAACTCGCACAGCGTATCGCGCGCAACGGGATGCTGGCTGTGTCTGCTGCGAAGGAAGCCATCGTCAACGGTCTCAACATGACCAAGGAGAACGGCCTGCGTCTCGAGGGCGCCGTCTTCGGTCTGCTCTTCGATAGCGAGGACCAGAAGGAAGGGATGCGCGCATTCGTGGAGAAACGCCCTGCGGCGTTCAAAGGGAAGTAGGGCGGAGTACCCATGGACTTTGAACTGAACCAGGATCAGAAGATGCTGCAGGGCAGCGTCCGTGCGTTTGTCGAAAGCGAAGTCAAGCCGCTCGCGATTCAAATTGACGAGACGCATTCCATCCCGCCGGAGCTGGTCAAGAAGATCGGCGACATGGGCATGCTCGGTGTGTACATCCCCGAGGAATACGGCGGCGCCGGCATGGACATGCTCTCGTATGCCATCGTGGTCGAAGAAGTGTCGAAGGCTTGCGGCTCGACCGGCGTCCTGATCTCGGCGCATACGTCGCTGGCGTGCGACCCGATCTACCGCTTCGGCAGCGAGGAACAGAAGAAGAAATTCCTGCCGCTGCTCACTGCCGGTCAACGGATCGGCTGCCTGTTGCTGACCGAACCGGGCGCCGGGTCCGATGTGGCGGGGATCGCGACCACGTACAAGCGCGACGGTGACGCCTTTGTCATCAACGGCAGCAAGCTCTTCATCACCAACGGCGGCTATCGCGGCATCGGCGTGATGGTCGCTTCGAAGGATCGGGGTCTGAGGCACAAGGGTCTATCTGCCTTCATCGTCGACCTCGAAACCCCCGGCGTGACGATCCTGAAGAACGAAAGCAAGCTCGGCATCCGCGGCAGCAGCACCACCTCCTTCGCGCTGGACAATGTCCGGGTCCCGGCAGAGAACCTGCTCGGCGAAGAAGGTCAGGGCTTCAAGATCGCAATGGAGACGTTGAACGGAGGGCGCATCGGCATCGCGTCCCAAGCGCTTGGCATCGCCGAAGGCGCATTCGAGCGCGCTCTGTCCTATTCGAAGGAACGCCGGCAGTTCGGCAATCCCATCAGCGACCTCCAGGCCATCCAGTTCAAGCTGGCGGACATGTACGCGCGCATCGAGACCAGCCGTCTCGTCGTCTATCGCGCCGCCTGGCTCAAGGACAACCACAAGCCCTTCGCCGCCGAGTCCGCCATGTGCAAGATGGTCGCCTCCGAAGCGGCCACCTACGTCACGCATCAGGCCATCCAGATCCACGGCGGGTACGGGTACATCACCGAATACGAGGTCGAGCGGATGTATCGCGACGCGCGCATCACCGAGATCTACGAAGGCACCAGCGAAGTACAGCGGCTGATCGTTGCCCGTGCGCTGCTTACCGGTAAACAATAGACCCTAGGAGCATCTGAAGCGTGACCAGGAAGAAACATAAGAGAGATACCTATGGGCCATCCTAGAAAACTCAACGACCTCCGCAAGGCGCAGGCAGAGTGGGAACAGAAGACCCTCGCCTCCACGCTCAAGCGCGCCCCGGAGCGACAGTCCCGATTTATCACCACTTCATCCGATGAAGTGGCCCGCCTCTACGACCCGACCGATCTGCCGGACTTCGACTATCTCGATGACCTCGGCTTGCCCGGCGAATACCCGTACACGCGCGGCGTCCACGCGACGGGGTACCGGGGCAAACTCTGGACCATGCGCATGTTCTCGGGATTCGGGTCCGCCGAAGAATCGAACCCACGGTACAAGTACCTGCTCAGCCAGGGCGGGACCGGTCTCTCGGTCGCATTCGATCTCCCCACCCTGATGGGCTACGACACCGACGCGCCGGAAGCATTGGGCGAGTTCGGCAAGTGCGGCGTGGCGGTCAGTTCGCTCAAGGACATGGAAATCCTGTTCGACGGCATCGCCCTCGACAGGGTGTCCACCTCGATGACCATAAACTCGCCCGCCGCGATCCTGTGGGCGATGTATATCGCGGTCGCGGAAAAACAGGGCGTGCGCCCGGACCAGTTGCGCGGCACCCTCCAGAACGACATCCTGAAGGAGTACATCGCGCAGAAGGAATACATCTTCCCGCCCGAGCCTTCGATGCGGCTGGTGGTGGACACGATGGAGTTCGGCGCGAAGACCGTACCGCAGTGGAATACGATTTCGATTTCCGGTTACCACATCCGCGAAGCCGGGAGCACCGCCGCGCAGGAACTCGCATTTACGCTCGGCCGACGGACTGGAATACGTCCGCTGGGGCATCGCCCGCGGCATGGATGTGGACGAGTTCGCGCCGCGGCTGTCGTTCTTCTTCAACGCTCATAACGATTTCTTCGAAGAGATCGCCAAGTACCGCGCCGCCCGCCGCATCTGGGCGCATGAGATGCGCGATACGTTCGGCGCAAAGGACCCGCGCTCGTGGCTGCTGCGTTTCCACACGCAGACGGCGGGCGTGAGCCTGACCGGCCAACAGCCGATGAACAACGTGGTGCGCGTCGCCATCCAGGCGCTTGGCGGCGGTCATCGGCGGGACACAGTCGCTGCACACCAACTCGATGGACGAAGCCCTTGCCCTGCCCAGCGAACAGGCCGCCACGGTTGCACTCCGGACGCAACAGGTCATCGCCGCCGAATCGGGCGCGGCGAATACCGTTGATCCGCTCGGTGGATCGTACTTCGTTGAATCCCTGACGAACCGGATGGAAGCCGAGGCGCGGGACTACTTCCGACGCATCGACGAACAGGGCGGCGTCTTGCCTGCTATTGAACATGGGTTCTTCCAAAGAGAGATCTCGGACGCGGCGTACCGTTACCAGCGCGAGATTGATGACCACACCCGCACCATCGTCGGCGTGAACGATTTCGTGGACGACAAGCCGCTTGCAATCCCGCTGCTCGAAATGGACCCGGCGGGATACGCACGTCAGGTGAAACGACTGGCGGACCTGCGGCGGGACCGCGACAGCGGACGCGTGGGACAGGCTCTCGATAGATTGCGGATCGCCTGCCAGGGCACCGAGAACACGATGCCACACCTGCTGGATTGCGTGCGTGCCTACGCCACACTTGGCGAGATCGTGGGCGTGATGCGCGACGTGTTCGGAACGTACGCTGAACCAGTGTCGATATAGGTTGCTTTCGCCGCCGAGAGCCTGAACAGGTCTCCAATCATGGACTTCGAACTGACCGCGGAACAAGAAGCGATTCGAGACACCGTTCGCAAATTCGCCCGCGCCGAGCTGGAGCCGGTGGCCGCGTCCCTGGACCGGGACGGTGATCGGGCCGTATTCCTCGGCAACCTGAAGAAGCTTGCCACCCTCGGCATGATGGGGCTGACGGTCTCGGAGGAGTTCGGCGGCGTGGGGGCCGGGACCGTGGCATTCAGCGTGGCGCTGACCGAGATCGCCCGGGCGTGCGCGTCCACGGCGGTGACGGTATCGGTCAACAACCTCGTCTGCGAAGTGATCGGAGCAGTCGGTTCCGAGGAACAGAAGCGAACTTACATTCCGAGGATCTGCTCCGGAGAATATGCCGCGGGAAGTTTTGCTTTGACGGAAGCCGGTGCCGGGTCCGACCCCGCTTCGATGACCACGTCCGCGAGGCTGGAGGGGGACACGTGGGTGCTGAACGGTTCGAAGATGTTCATCACCAGCGCGCCGTATGCGGCCCTGTTCATCGTCTGGGCTGTAACCGACAAGTCCGCACCGAAGGGCAAGGGCATTTCCTGTTTTCTCGTTGAGGGCGGGATCAAAGGCCTCGTGATTGGCAGGGCCGAGGAGAAGATGGGACAGCACGCCGCGGCAACGCACGAGGTCGTTCTCCAGGATTGCCGGATCCCGAAAGACGCATTGATGGGCAGACTCAACGACGGACTGAAGGTGGCGACCGGTGAACTCGCTGGAGGCCGGATCGGCATCGGGTCGCTGGCACTCGGTGTGGGCTTGGCCGCGATGGATTACGCCACGCGGTACGCCGGTCAGCGTATGCAGTTCGGCAAGAAGATCACCGACTTCGAGGCCATCCAATGGATGATCGCGGACTCGTACACGGAACTCGAAGCGGCGCGCCTGCTCCTGATGAACGCCGCGGCGCGTAGGGACAAGAACAAGCCGTTCGCGAAGGAAGCGTCCATGGCGAAACTATTCGCCTCGGAGTCCGCCAACCGCGCTTGTTATGCCGCGGTCCAGATGCTGGGCGGATACGGGTACTTGCGCGAGTTCCCGCTGGAGCGCTACGCCCGCGATGCTCGCGTCACTTCGATCTACGAAGGGACGAGTGAGATTCAGCGGATGATCATTGCGCGCGAGATATTGAAGGAGTTGGCCTGACAGCCTCCGTTGCTCAGGAGCAGAGCGGCATCAGCTCGCCAGCCTCGAACGCGGCAGCTCACGGGCCACGTCGTCGCGGCGCGCTAATAGACCGACGTCTCGGGCCCGACGGCCTCGAGCCATTCCTTGACCTCGCGCAGGAACGCCGCGGCCTGGGCGCCGTCGTTGGCACGGTGGTCGATGCCCATGACCATGTTCATGACCGGCCTGATCGCGATGACGTCGCCGCCGGGCGTCTCCAGCACGACGGGCCGTTTGGTGATCGCCTCCATCGTCAGGATCGCGACCTCGGGCGCGTTGATGATCGGCATCGTCAGGTTGGAGCCGAACCAGCCGGTGTTGTCGACGGTGAACGTCCCTCCGCCGAAGTCGTCGACGCGCAGCTTGTTCGCGCGGGCCCGGGCCGCGACGTCGGCGATCGCGTGGTTGATGCCGTTGATCGAGAGCTGATCGACGTCCCGGATGACGGGGACGATGAGGCCCTCGTCGACGGCGACGGCGACCCCGACGTTGACGCGCCGCTTGGCCAGGAGCCCCTGGTCGGTCCACTGGGCGTTGAAGGTCCCGCGGCGCTTGAGCGCCTCCACGGCGGCCTTGATGACGAATGGGACGTAACTCAGCGAGACGCCCTCGCGGGACCTGTAGTCGGCCTGGAGCGCCGTCCGCAGGCGGACGAGGCTCGTGACATCGGCCTCCATCTGCACGTAGGCGTGCGGGATCTGCAGGGCGCGAGTCATCTGGGCCGCGATGCCCTTGCGCATCTGGGTCATCGGGAGCAGGACTTCGTCGGTCCCGGCGGGGAACGCGATCGAGACGGCCCGGGCGCCGGCGGCAGGGCCCGAGGGGGCGGCCGCATGCTGGACGGACGGCGCCGGCCCGGACGGCGCGGATGGCGCGGGCGCCGAGGGTGCGGATGGCGCCGAGGGTGCGGATGGCGCCGCCGGGGCAGCTTCCGCGGCGGCCGGCCGCTGCGCGTTGACGGCCTTGCCGGTCCGCTGCGCCTCCACGTAGTCGAGGACGTCCTCGCGGGTGATCCGGCCGCCGCCGCCGGTCCCGACGATGAGCGCCGGCTCCAGCCCGTGCTCCAGAAGGAGCCGCCGGACGGCAGGGGTCATGCGTGCATCCGCGCTGCCGGGCAGCTCCGCGGCGGCTGTTGCCGGCGACGGGGCGGTCGCCGCGAGCGCCGGGCTCCCGCGTCGGACGCTCGTCGGACCCCGCGGGGCCATGTGCGGGCTCGGCGCACTCCGGCAGGGGCCGCCTGGACGGCGGCTGGGGCGGGCGCGGCGGCGGGCGCGGACGCAGCCGTCGGCGTACCCGCGGCCGACTCCTCCGACGTCTCGATCACGGCGATCTCGGCGTTGTTCGGGACGGTCGCTCCCTCCTCGACGAGGATCTCCTTCAGCACGCCCTCGTACGGCGACGGGACCTCGGCGTTGACCTTGTCCGTGATGACCTCGAGCAGCGGCTCGTACTTGGCGACCGAGTCGCCCGGCTGCTTGAGCCACTTCCCGATCGTCCCCTCGGCAACGCTCTCGCCGAGCTGGGGCATCGTGACCTTGGCCACCGTGTTCCTCCGGCAGAGAGGTGCGCCGCTGGAGTCGCGCATCGCCGTGCCGAATAGGCCGCGAGCTTGCGGATCCCCGCCTCGATCGTCGGGGTGTCGACCATGAACCAGTCCTCGAGGACGTGGTTGTACGGCATCGCGGGGACGTCCGGGCCGCCGATCCGCGTCACCGGTCCGTCCAGGTATTCGAAGGCCTCCTCGGCCACGGTCGCCGCGATCTCCGCGCCGTAGCCGCCGAACCGGTTGTCCTCGTAGACGACGAGGCACTTGCCGGTCTTGCGGACGGAGCCAAGGAGCGTCTCCTTGTCGAGCGGCCGCAGGCAGCGGAGGTCGACGACCTCGACGCTGATCCCGTCGTCGGCGACCCGGTCGGCCGCCTCGAGCGCGTAGTGCGCCATCAGTCCGTAGGCGACGAGCGTGATCTGTGTGCCGGGCCGGGTGATCGCCGCCCGGCCGAGCGGGATCGCGAACTCGCCGTCGGGGACCTCGCCGCGGACGCTCCGGTACATCTTCTTGTGCTCGAGGAACAGCACGGGATCCTGGTCCCGGATCGACGTCCGGAGAAGTCCCTTCGCGTCGTAGGGCGTCGACGGCACGACGACCTTCAGCCCCGGGACGTGGGTGAAGAAGGCCTCGACGGACTGGCTGTGGTACAGCGCGCCGTGCACGCCCCCGCCGTAGGGCGCGCGGATGGTGATCGGGCACTCGAAGCCGTTGTTGGAACGGTAGCGCAAGCGCGCGGCCTCCGACACGATCTGGTTGAACGCCGGGAAGATGAAGTCGGCGAACTGGATCTCTGCCACCGGCCGGAGCCCATTCTGCGACGCTCCGATCGCGGTGCCGACGATCATCGATTCGGTCAGCGGCGTGTCGATCACCCGGTCGTCGCCGAACTCCGCCCAGAGGCCGTCGGTGGCGAAGAAGACGCCGCCCTTCTTCCCGACGTCCTCGCCGAGCACGATGATCGACGGATCGCGCCGCATCTCCTCGGCGAGCGTCTCGCGGATGGCGTCGATGAACGTCCGGACGGCCATCAGGCCCTCCCACCGCGCTCGGGGCCGCCTTCGGGCGCCTGTCCGTCCGGCGACGCCATCTCTCCGTACCCAGCCGCCGTCGTCGGCCCCCCGGCCCATGGCGGGACCCACCCCGCCGGTCCATCCTCCGCGAAGACCCACCACGTCGCCGTGGCGGGGTCGGGGTCCGGCTGGCCCTCCGCGAAGTCGGTCGCGTCATCGACCGCGGCCTTCACGTCCACGGCGATCGACGCCTCGACCTCTGGCGTCAGTACGCCGGCCTCCACGAGCTGCGCCCGGAACCGCGGGAGCGGATCCCGCGCGCGCTCTGATTCGAGCTCCTCCGCCGACCGGTACTTCGTCTGCTGGTCGTCCGAGGAATGCCCCGTGAGTCGCGTCACCTTCGCCTCGATCAGGGTCGGTCCGCCGCCGGACCGGGCCCGGTCCACCGCCTCCCGGGCCGCGGCGTAGCAGCCGAGCACGTCCGATCCGTCGACGACCACGCCCGGCATCCCGTAGCCGGCGGCGCGTGCGGCGACGTCGGGCAGCGGGAGCTCCTTCGCGCTCGGGACACTGAGCGCGTAGCCGTTGTTCTCGACAACGAACACGAAGGGGAGGTGGTGGATCGCGGCGAAGTTCAGGGCCTCGTGGACGTCCCCCTGGTTCGAGCTCCCCTCCCCCATGAACGTCATGGCGACCTGGCCGGTCCCGCGGATCTTGGCGGCCAGGGCGATGCCCACCGCGTGGAGGATCTGCGTCGCGACGGGCGAGCTCACCGACAGGAGGTGATGCTGCGGATGCCCGTAGTGGGCGGGCATCTGCCGCCCCCCGGAGGAGGGGTCGGTCGCCTTGGCGTACTGGGCGAGCATGAGGTCCCGCGGGGTCATGCCGAACGTCAGGCACGTGGCGATGGAGCGGTAGTAGGGGGCGATCCAGTCGTGCCCGGGCCGCAGCGCCATCGTGATGCCGACCTGCGCGACCTCGTGGCCCTGGCCGCTGATGACGAAGGGGGTGAGACCGGCGCGATTCAAGATCCACATGCGCTCGTCGACCGCGCGGGCGAGCGCGACGAGACGGTACATGTCCAGGAGGCGCTCGTCCGAGAGACCGAGGGGCTCGCCCGGATGCTCGACTCGCGTCGAGAGGTTCGCGGCCATCAGCCTCACCTCCTTGTCCGCCGCCCGAGCCTCGAAGTCGATCGAGCGGCCGTCCACGGCCATCGCAGCCTCGCCGACGGCCTCCGAAAGGGTCGGGTGCGGATGCGTCGCCGCACCCCTCCCAGGCCTGACCCGAGCGTCATCCCGAGGGTCGGCTCGACGATAAGCCCCGCAGCATGCGGCCCGATGAGATGCGCGCCCAGTACCTCGGATGTCTCGGGCGCGCGCGACGACCTTGCAGAACCCTTCGTACCCACCGCCGATCACGGCTTGGCGCTGGCCCGGAACGGCGCCTTGCCCGTCCGGACCAGGAGTGCGGCCTCCTTCGCCTGGGCCTCGGTCAGGCCGACCGACACGCTCTCGAGCCGGCGATACGTGGCCCGCGGCTGCTTCTTCTGAACGAGCCGAACGCTCGGAGGGGCAACGGACTCTATCGGGCTTCCACGATGGGAACAAGCCTCTGTCCAGGACGGGACTCTGGCCCACCTTGGAATTGGGAAGATCGGCGCCGCCAAGGGGCGCCGTACCACGCGCGAGTCGCCGGCCGCGACGCCTTCGACGGGAAACGGACTTCGGATCAGTGGTCGGGGGTCATCTCAGCGCCTCCTTTGGTCCCGATCTCAGCGCGAAAACACCGAACCAGTTCGTGGGATGGGCCCGGTACCGGTAGCAACAACCGGTAGCAACAGGGCCGAACACCGGCGAATTCGAGGCCCTGGAATCGGCCGATTCCCTCGTTGAAACGGCGCTTCGCGAACACCCGCGAACGCCCCGACCCAGACTTGAAAACCGCAGACCGGAAGGTCCCAGGGTTCGAATCCCTGCCTCTCCGCCACGATTCTGAGCGTTAATCGGCCATTGAGGGCCTAAACTGGGCCTTTCTGCCCGGAGTCGGTAGCAATAGCCCGTAGCAACGACGCACGACGGCGAACAACGACGAACGGACGAGGCGTTCCTCTAGATCATCCTATGGGCACCACGCCAACCCCGTCATGGTCGCGAGCTGGGTGAGGCCGTTCGGCGCGAGGATCCAGTCTCGTGGGGCCGCTCGAAGTTCACCTTCTGCTCTCCCTCGGGTTCGCGGATCCTTCCCTCTCGTGGCCATTCGGAGTCTGGACCACCCGCGCCGCCAGTTACTTCGGGAGCCGATCGTCGGTCCACCCCGCCGACGCGATCCACTCTCCCCCCGCGCCTAGTAACAACCGAAGTTGGCTCCGCCCGCGACAGCCATGCGAATTAGTCCAAATCACGACGGTCAAATAGCAGTAGACTCGGCCTCGGTCCTACCCAAATAGGGAGGCCGCGGGATCTTGGGACACCGCGTTTCGGATGGGGCCGCAGGGAAGGGCTCGCTGCAGGGCGGGCCTATTGAGGCACCGGCGCCACGGGCGCCAACACGTACAGGGGAGTGCTGTGTCTCGGTCCGTCCTCGGTCACTTCAGGCTGCGCGTCACCCGGTCAGCGCTGAGCATCGCCGCATCGCTGGTTCTCGTTGCCTCGTCCTTCTCCGTCCCGGTTGTCGCGGCCGTTTCGGCTCCACCCACCGATAGGGGGACGAATCTGTCCGATGCTGGCGGGCCGCCCCCGGCCAACCCGCGAACTCGAACGGCCGACAAGTCGAAATGGGGACCGAGTGCCCGCACCTACGCGAACTCCGACGGCACCTACACCCTCGAGAGCTACGGCGGCCGTGTCAACTACAAGGACTCTGGCAAGACCTGGCAGGAGATCGACACAACCCTGGTGTCGAAGACTGCGGGCGCCTACACGATGGCGACCAAGGCCAACGACATCCAATTGGCAGTCAGCGACAAGAACGCCTCTGCCTCGTTGGTCCAGACAAAAGTCGGCTCTACTACCGTGAAGCTGCGCGTTCCAGGCTATGGCAGCGCTTCATTCTCGCCGCTCAAGCCCAGGCACTCCGCGCCATCCAAGCCTTCAAAGCCAATCGTGGATCCCGAGCAGGCCGTCGCTGCGGATGGCGGGCTCCTATTCGCCGGGACCGGCGGTCTGGGCAATTTGATACTCACTCCCACGACCGACGGCTTCGAGTTTGGCGCGATCCTGCCCGATCGCAACTCTGCCACGACCTACGCCTATGCGCTCGACACTGGCGGCCTAACGGCGGTCATGGACGCCGACGGCGTCAGCGTTGACCTCGTTGCCTCCGCTGACAGGAATCACAGTTCGTCGATCCAGATGAAGATCGAGCCCCGGGCGTGATTGATGCCGCCGGGCTCGGTTCGACTGACGGCACCGTATCCGCCCGGATCGTCCGAGCCGGCGACGCCACGTTCCCGAGCGGTGTGTCGGAGGCCGCGGTCAGGAGTCTCGGAAAGTCCGAAGTTCTCCTGTTCTACTCGATCGACCCCGCCTGGCTCAACTCTCCGGCCCGGACCTATCCGGTGACCTTGGATCCCAGCGCCGAAGTCTGCGTCCAGTCCGGCGCCTGCGGCAGCACCGGCGGTTATTACGATGCTCAGCTCGGCAGCGGCACCCCCGGCACTCCTTTCCACAGCACTTCTCTGCGGGCAGGCGTCGACTACTGGGGCACCGGCAAAGGCCTCATTCGCCAGCTGCTGTACTTCCCGACGCAGACGCTCAACAACACCATCGGGCCGTTTGGCAACGGCGTTGAGGTCTATAACGCCACATTGACAATTAACCAGACCGCCAACTACGGCTCTGGCAGCATGAATGTGATCCCCGGGCGAGTGACCCAGTCGTGGACCACGTCGAGCGCGACCTGGAACAGCATGAGTTCCAACGCCGTTCTGAACTCCGCCGACCAGGTCTACACGTGCGCTGGCCATGGCACCGGCCAGAGTTGCTCCGACACGATGAATGTCACGGACATCGTATCGAGCTGGTATACGGGCAACGGCAGCCATCAGCCCAACTACGGCTTCATGCTCGTTTCAGGTCACGAAGACAAGCCCGAAATGGATTTCTCGCTCAATACCGACGGCACCGTCGCTCGCCGCCCGAAGCTCGTAATCGACTATCGGACTCCTGCGGCAACGCCCAACGGCAGCGGTAGCCTCCTCGGGCCCACCAATAGGACGATCAGCTGGGGCTACATCGGCGACGGCACGGCGGGCAGCCAAACAAATGCGTACGTCCAGCTGTCGACCGCGTCCGACTTCTCGAACCCGTCGACCTGGACCACCGGGGCCTCAACGGCCACATCGGTACCTGACGGTCTGGCGAACGGACAGTATTGGTGGCGTGTGGTCGTGACCAACGGCGCGGCAGTGTCCGTGCCGTCGGCAGGTGCGTACTTCACTTGGGACGGATCGGCGCCGAGTTGGAGCGGAGCTTTCACGCCGGCCTCCGGGACCAAGACGGACAAGGCAGATGCCTCGACCAGATTCTCGTGGGCGGCTGCTTCCGACGCCCCCGCGGGCGTGGCCGGCTACAACTACACCGTGTGGCGTACGGGGCTGTCCGGAATCGACACGTGCGGAACCGGGTGGGCAGCCGTTGCCGGCTTGTCCGGCACCACGCCTAATACCTTCATCGACGCACCGCTGTCACAGCAACAGCCGGGTTGCTGGAAGGTCACCGTGTCTGCGTACGACGTGAGAGGAAATACGTCCTCGACGAGTGAGTCGGGCCTCGTGCTGTATGACCCCAGCGCACCGCCCGCCCCAACGATCACCTCGAGCGGCGCCGGAACGTACCAGCTTGCCGGAACGAGCACCGTCTACTACAAAGGATCCCTGACTTCGGGCACGATATCCATCACTACGTCGGGCAACAATGACCCCGAATCCGGCATCGCCTCCACCACTTTCGGTGCACTGAACCCAGCCACCGGCTGGTCCGGCTATTCGTCGGGCACATTCTCGGGAAGCGCGATCAGCAAGAACGTCACGTGGTCCGGATCGACTGCCGCGACGACCACGTTGACGATCGCAACCGCGAACAACGCGGGCACGCCATCTGCCTCAACCACCGTTAGCCTCAGGAAGGATTCCGATCCTCCGACCGTCGGGTTCGGGACTCCCTTGGGCGCCGGATCCACCGCCTATCAGACTGCGGCAACAAGGTCGCTTACGTGGACGGAAGCCGACGGCAGCGGCGGCAGTCAAGGTTCAGGCGTGGCGTCCCGGAGCGTCATCCGCACGCGCGCGCAGGTAGACACCAACGCGCCGGGGACATGTTCTGGCCTTCAGTTCAGCACGGACTCGACCTTCGCCGCGACCCCATCGGTCAATGGAGGCACGGTCACCGTCGCAGACTCAGGTCTTCTGGATGCCTACTGCTACCAGTGGCTGGTAACCCTTACCGACAACGTCGGCAACAGCCATCAATATGCATCGGGCTACCTGATGCGGGACACCGTAGTCCCCGACGTCCCTTCCGTTACCGCGTCGGGCGCCGGCACGTACCAGGCCGCGGCCAACGCCGGCGTATTCGTTGATGGAACGACATCTGGCACGCTCACCCTCTCGTCCCTCGGCTCCGAAAACATTTCAGGTATTGGATCGTCCACCTTCGGCAAGAACACAAACGGCACCTACACGTTCGAAGGTCCCGATGCTACGGGCTGGACAACGAGCCTCGGGATCGTCTCCGGGGACCACGCCACCACGAACCTGGGCTGGTCGTCACTTGCAGTGGCGGAGACTCTGCGCGTCCATACGACCACGAGGGCCGGGCTCGATTCGTCCGACGCGAGCTTGGGTCTGATGCCTGATACGCAGGCCCCCAGCGTTAGCTTCACAACGCCGAAATCTGCCGGCTGCGGGCGGGCTGACCCGGCTCAACGCCAACAGCTCTCTGTCGTTCCCGGTCACGTGGATCGCTGCGGACGCCGGCTCGGGTTTGCAGAGCCAGTCCGTCAAACGCCAGAAGGGGCCCGTCATCCACACCACCGGGGCCAATGGCTTGCCTGCCGAGACTTGCGACGGGGTTGCTTGGGGGGACGATTCCGAGTGGAGTCCCGACGGTCAGTGGTCGGCGAACAATACCGACTTTACGGATGGGTTCTGCTACCGGTGGGTACTGACTGCGACCGACAACGTCTACGTCGCCGCGAACCCCAACCAAGCGCATGTCGCGACCCTCATCTCGGGCAATGTGCTGGTCGAATTCAACCGCCCCCTATGCGTACCTGGAAATCGCCGCCCCACAGGCCGGGCAACCGCTAGCGGGCACCGTAACCGTGACCGGTTCGGCTACCGACGACGAATTCACCTCCTTCGTGCTCGAGTGGGGCGCGGGCGCAAGTCCTTCCAATTCGGATTGGCACACGATTGCCATCGGCTCGAGCCCGGTATCCCACGGCGCTCTTGGCACCTGGGCGACGGGTTCAATGACTGGCGTCTACACGGTGCGCCTCACCGTTACGGACGCAGCGAGCAACTTCAATCCCGCGACTGCGTCGACGGTATACGTCGACAACGCCGATCGTGGATCGGAGCCCTACTACACAAAGGTTCCGTTTGATCTCAAGGGTGGTTGGACGGCGGGCGTAAACGTTGCAACGGGCGAAGCGACGTTGGGCCGGACTCTCTTCTCCATCCCCGGCGTCGGCCCCGCGGACACGATCTCGCTCTCGTACAACTCGAACGACACTCGCCCGAACGATCCACTTGGATCGCCATTCGGCCCGGGTTGGTCGAGCAACGTGACGCAGTATCTCGACGTATCAGCCCGATCCGACGGATTTGTTGTTTGGCACCGCGCGGACGGGGCCGAGGTTCCGTTCGGCCTCGTGAACGGCGCCTTTGTAGCTCTTGCCGGCCACTACGAGAAACTCGCGGATCTCGGCAACGGTGACGGCTATCGGATTACCTTCACGGATCGGAGCGCCTTGCGGTTCGACAGCTCTGGGTACCTGGCGGCCACAATCGACGCCTACGGCAAGGCGATGACCGTAGCCTGGAAGACACCGGCGCAATGCGGGACAACGTCGCGGTGCGCCACGATCACGGCCGCATCTGACCCTCGGGTGACGACCATAACGTTTGATGGCTCACGGATCAGTTCCGTAATCGACTCCGCTGGCCGCCAATGGCATTTCGCCTATGCCACAAGCACTTTCAAGGTCACGGACCCCCTCGGCAACGACACGGAGTTCTACTACGCACTCAGCGGCCGGGTCGAAGGGATCGTCCGCTCGTTGAGCCGCTTCTATCCCGACGCGTCCACGTCTGTAGACCCGTTCGGATGGTTCATCTCCTACGACGCCTCAAACAGGGTTGCTGAAGTCGGTGATCCGATCCAGGGGGGGGTACGACGAGAGGCCGACGAAATTCGCCTATGGCGAAGGCTCGTATGTCTCGCAGGAGACAACTGTAACGTCACCCGCCGACGACCGCTCGGGTACGGCTGCGTCCGAAACCCGATACCGAATGAATCCCAACGCTCGGGGCTGGGTGGGAAACGGCGCAGCTCAGGACCCTTCGGAGTACCGTCCCTCCGTGGTTACGCCAGTGCTGCAAGGCGATCCGCCTGTCCTAGTTGATCTCAGCCGAACCTACGTGCTGGATGACAACGGCAACGTTCTGTCTGCGACGCGCCAGATCGATGTGGATCATTTCCAGACAAGAGCCTGGACATACGACGACTCCGGCAACATCCTGACCGAGACCGATCCGCTGTCGGACTCGAGCACAGTCACGACGACCAACGCCTACAACACCAACAACAGCATCCTCACAACTTCGGTAGTCGGCAGCGCGTCTTCCGCACTCCGCCTGACGACAGCTTATGCATATGACTCGGCGGGGCACACGTCCTGCAAGATCCAGAACCCAACTATCGCCGCGAACACCATCACATGCTCCGTCGATGGGACTAATCTGCCCCCGAGCACCCTCGACACGAATATTGTGACTGCCTATGCCTATGACAACAACGACATGCTTGTGAAGTCCGTGGATCCGCTTGGCACGATCACGATGTATGCATACACACCCAGAGGCATGCCAGCGACGACCACGCGCAACTACGTTATCGGTTCGGGCACTCCTGACCTCACCAACCTTATGACCACGTACACGTACGACAACGCCGGCAACCTGCTGACCCAGACAGATCCGGTCACGTACTTTCCGCCTGCGCGAACGACGACAACCACCTACACCTACGACCTGATGGGCAGCCAACTTACGAAGTCGACGCCAGGCGATACCTGGGTGCCTGGCCGGGAGACGGTCAATAAGTACGACGAGTTCGGAGCGCTTGTCTCACTCACGACTTGCACTTTCGTGGCATCGGCCGATGGTTGCGCAACGGGCGTACTCAGCCAGGCAACGGAGACCCGCGATGAACTCGATCGCTCCGAAATAGCTACCGATGTGACCCCCGCCCATGACGCCGCGCAGGCGACGACGACGACCACGCGAACAAGATACGACTTTGCAGGTAACGCATACTCCAGCCAGAGGGACGACCAGGCGGAGACCATAAGGACCTTCGACTCGCTCGGCCGCACGTACCAGGAGACGACGCCGAACGGCACCACGACCCACTTCTACGACGGCCTCGGAAATGAAATCAAGACCGTCGTACCGGCGTCGATCAGTGCCGCCAATCCCGCAGGCATTCAGACCACGGTCAGGACTTACCGACCGAGCGGAACAATTGCCACGTCGACCACGGATGGCGGCACGCTGACCTACTTGTACGACGCGATTGGGCGCCAGATAGGGGCCGTCGATGCCTCGGGCCTCTCCGTTTCGAGCACGACCTACGACCTGCTCGGACGGGTGCTGTCGTCGACAGTCACTAACAAGGTCATGGCCCTCGACGGGACCAGCTCCAATGTGACCACGACCGTGGATACGACCTACGACCGGGCCGGCAACGTCCTGACAGTGACCGCGCCCTATCAGGGCACCCAGACCAAGCTAACCACGACAAACCTGCGGGATGCGTTGGGACGTGTCTATTCCGTGACCGATGGGGCGGGTTTGGTCACACGTATCTACTTCAACGCGGCCGGCAACGCAATTGGGACCGTCGCCCCTGACCATTCCGTGTCGCGGGTCATCTACGATGTCTTTGGTAATGCCGTTGAGACGATCGCCAATTGTTCCGACGACTACATCCTCCCGACGAATTCTCCGCAGACATCGCAGTGCGGCCTCTCCCTGAACGGTTGGAACATCCGGACCACTTCGAGCACCGAAGCTAGCGCCGGCAGGATCGTCGGCAGGACCACGGTTGGCACGTTGACTCGCCAAACGACGACCGATGGCGAGGGACGCATCGTGCAGACGATCGTCGATCCAGACGGCGCCCACCTGCAGACCGACTACGCCTACGACTCCAAGGGGCGGCTCGTCGCGCAGACCACGCCGGCACCGTCAGGCCGCCTCGTCAATTCCACCTGGTACGACGACTTTGGCCGAGTCGTGGATACCATCGCCGATTGCCACCTCGCGGGTAGTGACTCGGACCCGGGTTGGTCGGACTGCGATCAGGATCTTCAGGACGGAACACACAATCTCGACACTTCCTACTACTACGACAATGCCGGCAATCTGAGCCAGAAGGTCGCGCCAAGCGGCGCGATCACCCACTACACCTACGACGCGGCTGGGCGACCGGCGAGCACGTGGATCAACGACGGTCCGGCGACGATCTACTACTACGACAGCGCCGGCCGGAACGTGGCCGTCAGCAAGCCCACGGACTCGGGATCCTTTACCGTGGCCCGCTACGCCTATGACTCGCTAGGCCACGTCGTGGCTCAGCTCGCCAACTGCTCCAATTCGCCGTCGGGAACGCCGCCGGTCGGAGACGCGGCCAAGACATGCGCCGGAGACGGCCTCGCCAACGCGTACACGAACGTCTTGCGGATCTTCGCGTACGACACGAGGGGCAACCTCGTTAGCCAGACTTCGCCTTCTCCCACCGGCGACGCAGGTTCGGCTGCGATGGCAACCAAGCTCTACGCTTACGACTCCGCCAATAGGCTGTGTCGGGCCCTCCAGAACGCCGTCGGCGTGACGCCTTCGCAATTGACCTGCACCGGGAACCTGCCGAATGGCGTCCTCGTCAATGCGGCGACCAATGTCTCCACGCAATACACGTACGACGACGCAGGTAATCTCGCGAGTCAGGTCGTCACCACAGATCCAACTACCAGCTGGCCCGGGATCACCAGCTATGTCTATAACGGTTCGGGCCAGCTGGCCGGCAAGACCGACGCAAAGGAAAAGATAACCCGCTTCACCTATGACGCGAACGGAAACAAGGCAACCGAGACCGACAACGACACCACAGGCGGCGCAACGGTTGCCTGGTTCTATGACTCGGCAGGCCGCCTTTGCCGCCGAGTTGCGGCAGCGCAGAACTCGCACCTCGGCGACCTCAGCCTCGATGATCCCTGCGGGGACCAAGATGAAATAGGTGAAGTAGACGGAGCCGCGATCGACACTCACTACCGGTATGACCGAGCCTCCAACGTCAAGCAGGTAAGCGACTGGATCAGCGGACAGGCAATCAATGCCCTCTATGACGACGACGCGCGGCCGGTTGCCGTTTGGACTACGTTGCACGAGGCTGCGCCCATCGACTGGACCGACTACTGCTACGGCACGCCTTGCGGATCACTTTCCGGACCGCTCGATCAGATCCGCTCCGACCCATCGGGTACCTATGCCTTCAGCTTCGACGATCAGGGGCGCGAGCGAAGCCTCGTCAACCCCCAGAACCCCACGGGCGATCCGTTCACATGGACATACAGCCCTGCGGGCCGCCTGACCTCGCTTTCAGAACCCGTAGCCTCCGGTCCGTCGCACCTCGTGACTGCCTACGCATACGACCCGCTCGGCCGACTCTCCAGCAAGATAACGGCCAGGGAGGTCGGTGGAGCGTCCATCGCGAGCTACTCCTACGCCTACAACGCGGCGGGTAATCAGCTCAGTCAGACTACTAACGTACAGGGCGGAGCGACTAACGGAACCGCTTCCTACGCCTATGACGCGTTGAGCCGACTCACGAATTACACACCCGCCGGCGACGTTCCGAGCCAGGTCTACGGCTGGAACTCTCAGCCTGACCGGGCGACGATCAAGGTCGGCACTGCCGATGCGCTCAGGACCTACTTCGATGCGGCCTCGCGTCCGTCCGAAGCGAACGGCTATGCGTCCGATGGCGAAGGCCGGCTCACCGGAGTCCCGGGTCAGACTCTCGTCTACGACACCCTCGGACGCCTGACCGAAGTGGACGACCCAACCCAGCCGCTCCATCCGGCTATAGCGACCTACCAGTACGACCCGCTCGATAGGCTCGTATCCGAGCACATCGCTGCTACCGACAAGACGATCAAGTACGTCTACGTCGGGCTCACGACCACGATCGCCCAGGTCATCGACGGCTCCACGATCATCAACCACGCGAACGACGCCAACGGCACCGAACTCTACGAGTGGAGCGACGGCAACCCGGTCTCCTACGTCGGCACCAATGGCCATGGCGATCTGACCTGGACCGCGACGCCGGCCGCCATTACGAACGGCACAACGTCCACCCACGGCGACTACGACCCCTTCGGCAAGATCCTTGCCGGTTCAACGCTCCAGACCGCCGCGAGCTGGCAGGGCAGCATCTACGACTCCGCCACATCTCTGTACTACGTCGTTGCCCGCTGGTACAGCCCGGCTCTCGGCCGCTTCACCTCCAACGATCCGGCCGCCGGGCGGATCACCGATCCCTCGAGCCTCAATCCCTACGCCTATGCAGCGGGCGACCCGATAGGCGGCTCCGATCCGTCGGGCCGGACGACCTGCTATGGCACCTACTGCCCGACCGGCGGTAGCGACGCGAGCGTGGCCAAGACCCCGCTTGTGCCGCCCAAGCCCACTGCCAAGAGTGCCGCCAAACCAGCCTCGAGTTCCTCGGGTAGCTCGGGCATCACCTGTTACGACGGCTACTGCCACGCCGCAGGAGGTGCGGCCACACCGTCCTCCATCGCTTCGGAAAAGATCCTCCAACAGATGCTCACCGAACAGGCTTCCCAGCGCGCGGCGGTGGCTGCCGGTTGTCCGATCGGCTACTGCGGCACCGCGGAGCAGAAAGCCAAAGACGCCGAGCTCGACACCAACATGGCCAAGATCCTCGGCGAGGAGGCACGGTCCAACGCTGCGAGAGCCTCCGCCCTGTCGGGTGGCTGTCCGGTTGCCTACTGCGGCACAGCGGACCAGAAGGCTACCGACGCCGCAGTCGATGCCTACGTCGGGGTCACCTTCAAGGCCATTGTCGCTCAAGCCAAGGCCGATGCCGACGCGGAGGCTGCAAAACAGCACAAAGACTGCGGCTTCATGGGTGTCGGATGCGCGAACATCGGTCTGCCTCTTGGGGACATCGGCGGAGGCGGCTTCAACCTCGACCTCGGAGGAGCTTGGAACGGCGTCACGAACGCGGTCGGGGGAGCCTGGAACAACGTCGTCAACTCCGATGCACTCAAGATCGTCGCGATCGTCGGCATCGTCGGGGTCTCATGGATCGCATGTGTCGGAGCAGCCAGCCTGACCACTTGTGGCGCCGCGTTTGGCGCGACTGGTGGTCTTGTCGGCTCCGCCATCGGTGGTGGGAATCTGAACGCTATGTTGGTCGCGACTGCTGGAGGCGCAATTCTGGGCGCGACAACGGGCGGAATGGGCGTTATCCCCAGCATCATGGCGAACGGCGCTGGGGCCGGGGCGCTCAACGTTGCCGAGCAATACGCCAACAGCGGATCCATAGACCCGGGTCAGGCGGCGCTGGCTGCCGGCTTCGGCGGGATCGGCGGAGGGATCAGCAGCCTCCTAGCGCCCAGCAACGTTGTGCTGGCCGGCTTCGATGAGTTCGCAGTGTCAGGGTTCGGCTCAATGCTTGTCGGCATGGCCGGCTCGGGTCTATTGACCGATCCGGACAAGGCGATGCCCTGGCGCATCAAGAATTGACCCTTGGAGGCCTGGACGCACATGACACACAAGATCCTACGCCGTGGCTAGAACCCGATTGCGATCTTGGGCGACGCGGCTGGCGCAGTCCTTCGTCCGGCCTCTGACCGCCACGACGATCGAGATCCAGTCTGAACTCGCCCCAGAGGAGTTCGAGCGGGAACTGCGTCGAGTCCCGGCGATCATCGAGCGAGGCGGCATCCCGTATCTTGATGCCCGTGCTCGCCGGACCGACGTAGCCATCGAGGGGCGGGAGGTCGATATCGGGCTCAGGTCCGGCGCAATCAGGAAGCCCAGGGGAGGCTACGGTCCCGGGACGACCTACGTTATCGAGATCCACCTCACAGGTCGGATAACCGGGGGGCCGGCGGGATCTGTGCTCTCGGCTGGCCTGACAACGATTTCCGCACCCGGCAAAGCGTTCATCAAACTCATCCCACCGGTGATGCTAGTTGCCCTCGCGGGCATGGTGGCAGCAGTCGCGTTTGCACCCTCGCTCGTTCTCATTCCTGCCACCACGCTGGTTGTAGCTGGTGTTGGTTTCGTCGCGCTGGCTACTCTCTTTCGGTTGAGGCGAAGACAGAAAGCGTTGGAGATCGCGCGGTTGCTGCTCGTGACGAATGACACCACGGCCTCGATCGTCAGAGACGTGACGAGCTGGGCGCGTCGCACCTTCGGTGAGCTGCTGGACTGGCGGCTGCTAGATGTCCCCGGCCCGATGATCATCGAGGCCATGCGAGACCTCGAGGCCAATCCCGGGCAGGCCGGCAATCGCTGAGCCTCGAACCTCTCAGTGTCCAAGGCACCCGCTGAACTCTGGTCTGGACGCGCCCAGCCGGTAGCAACAGCCGGTAGCAACAGGAGCGAACAACGGCGAATTCCAGGGCCCCGAGAATTGGCCGATTCCCTCGTGAAATCGGCCTTGCACGAACCCCGGCGAACGCGCTGACCCAGACTTGAAAATCGCTGGACGAGAGTCCCGTGAGTTCGAATCTCACCCTCTCCGCCAAGATTTCCCTCGTGAGTTTGGAGTCCCACGGCGTGGGACTCTGTCCGGCACCGGTAGCGACAGAATCACGCCTCGGTCCTCATGGGAGCGACGCATCGGCCTCCAAATGAGGACCCTTGAGGCCGTCCTGTGGGCTCTACCATGTGCGTTGATGACCGCGACCGACGACCACGGCACGCTACCCGCCCACGCTGAGCGAATGCTCCACTCCCTGGAAGGGCTGGAGGCGATCAGTGTCCACGGCGAGACTCAGCACATGCAGCACGCCGACCACGCCAGACGGGCGCGACAGCTGGCCGACCATCTCCGGGCGGTCTTGGCCTTGAACGATGCCTGCCGATACCCGAGTGCCCTCGTCGTCGT
The DNA here is from genome assembly GCA_963816135.1 of uncultured Chloroflexia bacterium. Taxonomy (GTDB): domain Bacteria; phylum Chloroflexota; class Limnocylindria; order Limnocylindrales; family CSP1-4; genus Fen-1039. The sequence continues at coordinate 108,029 of CAWFJD010000008.1, read as the reverse complement.
ACGCGCCGCCCTCGAGCACCATCTCATGGACCGGCTCATCTTCCTCGCCAATCGCAGCGTCGAGACAGTTACCGGCGTCAAGCGGACCGATCTGCCCGACTGGGACGCGAAACTCCGCACCGCCCAGGCGGGAGGCAAATCGGACATCGCGAGGTGGTTCTGGGACGACCAGGGCCTACACATCGTGCGCCGGGGATACCACAGCACTCGCTCGAAGAAGGGTCGCGGTCAGACCATCTCGCCGTACTACTTCCACGACTTCTATCCTTTCACTGGCGGAAAGAAGCACGCAGCTCACCTGGCCCGGCCATTCTGGAATAGAGCCGACCGCGAGGCGTGGGCGGCCGAAGCCGCCGCCGGGTGGCGCCAATACTTCACGCACGAGCAGGTTCTGATGGCCCTGCGTGTCAACCGCCTCTTGCCGCGGATCGAAGCGGTACAGGTCGATGTCCACTACGCCTTCCTGAGTGGCTTTGCGCACCCATCGAAGCGCGGGTACGAGGCCGTCCACGGTCGCAACTACCCGGGCCGGATGCCGACGTTCGATCACTACACGAGTGAACTCATGCTGCTGTACGTGATCACGATCGCGTCGGCCGAACTCGACATCTTCGCGAGGATGACGCGCCGAGCGCCGCGTCTCAGTTTGAGCGGATGGTCCGATGTCGAGGCGGAGATAACGGCAGCCCGCCTCGCTTCGGGGTACTTCTGGTTCTTGGGCGGAGAGCCAACGATGTACGACCGGATCGACACAGTCCACACCCCACCAGGTCGCTCCGTCCCGAAATGGGGTCCGCCTCGGATGGATCCGGCCGCGCTCAAGCCCGACCGCGTGCGGTACTACGCCGACCCCCTCGACCGCCTGGTCAAGCTGCACGCCAGCTACCAAGAGATGTCTTCGCGCCTCGTATATCGCTCGCCGTTCGAGAGGCAGGATGCGAGCAACCGATGAGCGATTCCTCGAAGTTCCCACGCCCGATGTTTCATCGTGAAGCTACGACGCTAGCGTTCATGCTTTCGCCAGACGATCCCCGGCTCGAACCACTGCGCCGTCAGGCGGAGGTTGTTACGGTCACCGGGAATTGGGGATGCTGCGCCACCATCGATCTCGCCGTGGACCGCAGCCGGGCAATCGCTGCCCCCGGGCTATCCTCGCCCGTGACCGAGACGGCAACAATCGAGAAGGAGCCGGCGGAGAGATACCACGACCTGCTGCTCTTCCTCGACGAGGACGGCTGGCTCAAGACGCTGGAGATCGTCCACTACGCAGGGTCGCCGATGGAGTTTCCGCAGGTCGAAGACTTCGAACCACCTCAGGTTCGCAGCGACCCGCCTACCGGTAGCGACAGAGCCGAACATCAGCGGATCTGAGGCCCGGCGAAATATCGGGGAGGAACCATGGCTCGGCGTGTGATTCGTCTGGGGCCTGTTGCCGTGGCAGTCCTCGGGCTGCTCATCCCTCTCCTCGCGAGCGGGGGATCACTCTGGCCACTGATAGTCTTCTGGGCCTTAGTCGTCGCAGCTTTCGCCTTGGCGGAACTCCGGTTTCCCGCCGCTCGAGGACTCCGGATTGTCGTGACCGTGGTCGCTTTGCCGTTCCTCTTCCTGGCTGGCTGGGAAGGCGGATGGTGGCTGATACCAGCCGACCTCGCACAGCTTGCCGTCGAGCTCCGTTCGCAATAGGCATGCGCCGTGGGCCGAGGTCCACTGGGTCCGCAACCTGGGAGCCGTCGGCCACGCCAAGATCACTGTTCGCCGCCGGAAGGAAGAAGTGCGCGCGTCCGAGCTGGACGAGGCACAGAGGGTCGCATTCTTCCGCGCCTCATCGATGGCGTCGATCTGCCCGATCCAGAAGGGGTCGCGAAGGACCGACGCGTCGTCGAGCTCAACTCGATCGAAAGCCGGGGAGGATGAGCATGGGCAAGGTGAGGACCTGCGGAATTCGGTTCAGGCGAACTCGGACGGGCCAGGCAATCAATGGCGTTCCGGTCAACGGACCGCCTCGGGCCATCGGCGGCGCCGGGTCCGCGGGCGTCCAAGATCGGGAGCGTCGGCCGGAATAGCCGTGGACGGCAGTCGGTCGAGTCCCCCGCGGAATTCCGGGCGGATCTCACGGGCGAAAGGTTGGCCATGGCAGAAGCAGAACGGCGCTTCGTCCAACTCAAACGGATCCGAATGTACGTTGAAGAACGCGGGCGGGGAAACCCCGTCGTGTTCCTGCACGGCTACCCATTCGACCACACGATTTGGAACGACCTGGTCCCTTACCTGCGCCCCGATGCCCGCGCGTTCTTTCCGGACCTTCGCGGCTTCGGGAAGACGGATGCCCCGGCAGAGACCTACACGATGGCGCAACATGCCCAGGACGTCGCCGGCCTCCTGGATTCCCTGGGCCTCGAGGCAGCCGCACTGGTCGGGCACTCATTGGGCGGCTACATCGGCTTCGCGTTCGCCCAGCTATACCCGAGTCGCCTGACCGGCCTCGGGCTGGTCGCCACGCAGGCGGTCGCAGATACTCCCGAACAAAGGGATGGCCGTTACGCAACCGCAGAGAAGGCGCTGACGCAGGGCGCAGTCGTCGCCGCGGACATGATGCCTCCCATCGTTAGCTCGGATCCCAACCTTCAGCGGCGGCTTCGCGAGCTAATCCTGGAGGCCAGGCCGGAAGGCATCGCGGGTACGTTGCGAGGCATGGCCGAGCGGCCCGACTCTCTGCCGTTCTTGCCGGAGATTCGTGTTCCAGTCGAGATCGTGGCCGGCGGAGAAGACCGAGGTATCCGTCTGGATCGGAGCCGCGAGATGGAGAGGCTGATTCCCTCCTCGCATCTGACGGTTGTCCCCGGAGCCGGGCATATGGTCATGATCGAAAGCCCCGCGGCGACGGCGGAGGCCATCAACCGACTGCTCTCAAGGACCATGTGAGCGCCGGTGATCATTGGCCGCTTCCTCCAAGCGATCAGTCGTCGAGGGCTGGCAGATCGAGCGCGGCGAGTCGCGCGACATCGGCCAGGATGTCGATTTCGACGATCTTCCCGCGGGCGACCGTGAAACCCATGATCGAGAGCAGCTGACCGTCCGGGCCTCGGGAGACGATTCCGACGGTTCCGTTCACCAGCGCCGGACGAGCCGCCAGACCCGCCAGCCGGCGAGTAAACGAGATCGACAGTCCAGCCACCGCCTGGGCGCCGCGGACCTCTCGGCTGCCTCCGGCCGGCGTCGGGCCGCCGTCCGCTCGCAGGACGACATTCGGATCGAGCACCGCGAGCAACCCGGCGAGGTCGCCGCCGCGCGCAGCCGCGAGGAAGGCATCGACGGCGGCCCTCTGATGGGATATGTCCGTGTCGGGAGCCTGTTCCGCTCCCTCGATGCGTACGCGCCGGCGGGCCCGGCTGGCAAGCTGGCGGGTCGCGGTCGAAGAGCGGTCTACGACCTCGGCGATCTCGTCGAAGGGCATGGCGAACACGTCGTGGAGGACGAACGCGACGCGCTCGGCGGGCGCCAGCTTCTCGAGGACCACCAGCATCGCGAGCCCCAGCGAGTCCGCCAGGATGGCTTGGTGCTCGGGATCGATCCCGCCGGCTCGGTCCACGATCGGATCGGGCACGTGGACGTCGAGTGAGTCCTCGCGCCTTGACCGGCGCGAGCGGAGCATGTTCAAGCACACTCGCGAGACGGCCGTGGTGAGCCAGCCGCCCAGATTCTCGACCTCGCCTGTGTTCGCCCGGCTGATCTTGACCCACGTCTCCTGGACCGCGTCTTCGGCTTCCGTGACAGAGCCGAGCATGCGATAGCCGACGGCCCGCAGGTGGCCACGGTGGGCCTCGAAGCGCTCGGCCAGCATGTCGGTCTCGTTCATCGGTCACATTCCATCTTCGGGGCGTTTCAGAGCATTGAACCAGCCAAAGCGGCCGATGTGACAGAGGCGTTGTGAGAGTCTCAGTCCGGTGCGCGGCCTTCCCCCAAGGAGAACTATCGATGCAAGCACGGATCACCAACCCGGCGATGTCGGTACCAGGCGTCATTGAGGCCCTCACGGCGCTATCGTCGGCGACCAAGGGCCGGGTAGCGTCGCGGACGCTCGACCTCGTGTATCTGCGAGTCAGTCAAATCAACGGTTGCAGCGTGTGCGTCGAGCTGCACGCTCGTGACCTCAAGAACGCGGGCGAGACCGACGAGCGAATGTACGCGGTGGGTGCCTGGCGAGAGTCGCCCTACTTCACGGACGCGGAACGGTCGGCGCTGGCGCTCGCCGAGGCCGCGACCCGGCTGAGCGATCGGCCGGACCCGGTCTCCGACGCGATCTGGGACGAGGCCGCGCGCCACTACGACGAGCCGGCTCTGGCGGCGCTCGTTGTCGGCATCGCCTCGATCAACACCTGGAATCGCCTGAACGTGACCACCAGGCAGGTTGCCGGCCCCTGGACGGCGTTTGCGACCAGCGGCGAAGCCCAGCCCGCCCAGATCGGCTGATCTCGGTCTCGATGTCATTGAGGGCGGGCATCGTGTCCGCCCTCAACCTTCCCAAGGAGAACCAGGTGCAATACCTGAGTTACGACGAAAGCTACTCGCGGAGCCCTGCCTACTTCGGCACCGCACCCGATTCCCTGCTGGCCGATCACCTTGCGCTCATCGAGAAAGCAGAGCCGCTGCTGGATGTCGGCGCGGGTCAGGGACGCAACGCGCTCTACCTCGCCGGGCTCGGGTACCGGGTCGACGCCCTGGAGCCGTCCGCCGAGGGCGCGGCCCAGATCTCCGCAGCCGCCGCACGAACCGGACTGACGATCGGCGTGATCAATCAACGGTTCGAGGACTTCACGCCATCAGGACACTATGGCGCGGTTCTGGTCTTTGGCCTCATCCCCGACCTGACTCGCGGCCAGGTCACGGCGCTGCTGAAGCGTGCCGGCCAGTGGCTCGCTCCAGGCGGTCTGGCTTTTCTGACCGGCTTCACGACGGAGGACCCATCGTTCGCCAAATGGAGTTCCCTCCGCCCCGCAGGCAGGGCCTCATTCGAAGATCCGCAGGGACGGGTCCGCACCTTCCTGGAACCCGGCGAGATCCTGCAGTTGACCAGGCAGTTCGAGGCGGTTGTCTGTAACGAGGGAATGGGGCCCGAGCATCGCCACGGCGAGGGCCCACCCGAGCGCCACGCGCGCTTCGAGGCAGTGCTTCGACGCCGTTGAACCCGCTAGGCAGGTCGTCGTTGCGACGGGAAGCAAGTTGGTATTTGTCTCGGGCCAGGAGCCCGACGCGTGAGGGCCCTGCTTACGGTTCGGTCGGCTCCAGGCCGTGCCGCCTCATCAGCTCGAGTTCGGCGTCGCGGGCGGGTGGTTCGGAGCCGCTCCACAGCTCGGCCAGCTCCTCGAAGTACGCGTCAAGGGCCGGCGAATGCACGATCACGACTCTCGCCGAGTCCAAGCTCAGGTTGCCGAACGTGTGCGCTGCACCGGGTGGTACGAGCACGAACCCGCCTTCACCAACGCTCGCGCTCTCGCCATCCACGCTGAAGCTGACCGTGCCGCCCAGGACCAGGAACGCCTCCGTCGTCGCGGGATGCCTGTGGGAGGGAGGCATTCTGCCTCCGGGCGGAAGGCTCCGGTCCATCAACGAGAATCGGCCGCCCGTCGTGGCCGCGACCGCCTTGAACACCATGACGCTGCCACGCGCCTCGAGGATGTGGCCCTCGCCGGGTCCCAGAACTATGGGCATGCGACACCTCCTGTCCGGACAAGGCCGACCACTTTGAGATCTTAGTGAGGAACGGCTTGGTTGGGTCCTGGAAGGCTCCTCCGGTCACTCAGGCGACGTGCGCCCTCCCGCTTCCATGCAGCGATCCCGGACGGCTAGACTGCGCCAGGCTCCGCTGCGCTGACTGAGCGGCCGCGGTGTACGTGCTGAGCCCGCCAGCAAACCCGCCTATCGCCAGGCCGTTCTCGCCGGAGACGGCAGAACGAGCATCTAGCTGCGATCGCTGGGCGGCTACTGGCGGTCAAGCTCGGCCGCCGTCCCGTGGTTGCCCTTCGGCAACTTCTGGTGCGATTCGCGGCGGACAGTGCAGACGAGCTGGTGGCTCGTCACTTCAGTTGTTGGGACCACTCCCGGCTGCTAGCAGATGGCCATCACGGTCGAGGAACTGCCACGTGATGCTTTGGAGCGGCTGTCCTGCGGCTCCGGGAATGACGACCACAAACGTACCGTCAGCGTTGACGGTCGCAGCCCCCGGAGGCGATGTTTCCACCGTCTTGGCGTCGGTCGGAACGAGGCCGTAGACATAGAGATCTGCCACGTTCTTCGATGGGTCCTCGAATGCGGAGAAGTGAACGGCGGGTGAATTGGTAGGAAAGAAACCTGTATTCACGTCAGAACGGCCCGGGGCAGAACTGGTTAGGTAGACCCGCCCTTCATCTTGGGTCACTCTGATTTGCTCGCCGTCCGTAAACCTGGTGCCAGACGGGGCACTGGAGCACGAGCAAACCAGAGCGGAGACCGCCATCAGGAGCCATAGCCTGGTCTTCATGCCCAAGTGCCCCCGTCCAGTTCGGGCGATTCTAGAAGATCACCGACACGGCATCAACGATGGACCACGCCGCGCTTCCCGGAGAGAACGTGATCGACGGGGATGGGTAGGCGAACCCAGGAGACCAATACTAGTGCGCACCCCGCCGCGAGCGCGGTCGCCGATCGGGCTGTACGTCCCTCATCGGAGTCCTCCTCAATGGGTCCAGCTCCGGCGGCAAGGTTCGGCACCCCAGGACCCAGGTGAGTCTGGTTTGAGCAAGAGAATGGGTCAATACGCACTTGATCCTATGCCGCGCGAAGTCCACAGCGATCAGCCTCGCGGGCATAGGCAGTCAAGGCGATGAAGGCGGCCGGGTAGGCAGGCGACGACGTGGGCGGCTCCAGCGGATGGGGGCTTGGGGCAAGTCGCGCACTGCTGCTCCGCCCCGGATCAGTAGGTCACTGTGATCTTTCGATCTATGCCATCGACTCGGATCAGGCCGCCCGTCGGGATGATGAGCTGCGGCTCGGTGTGCCCGAAGTCGACGTCGAACACGATGAGCGGGTTCTGACCGTACCGGTCGAACGCTCGCCTGATGGCGTCGTGCTGGCTGCGCCGGTAGGCGAGCTTGGCGCCGTGGTCGAGCGGTCGCCGGGTCGTCCACGCCTTCGCCCGTCCGACCAGCACCGCCGTGAACTGGCCCAACAGACCGCGCTCGCCGAAGCTTTGGAGGATCCAGAAGACTTCGTCATCGCTCGGCATCGTCTCGGACGTTTCGATCAGGAGCACGCAGCCCGCGTAGTTCTCAGCCGGCCCGATTTCCCGGTCGGCCATCGCAAGCCATGACAGCACCTCCAGGTTGCCGCCCCAGGCAATGCCCTCGACGACCCGGCCGGCGGCGTGCCACGTCCAGGGCTCGGCGGGTTCCGATGGCCGCTCGCGCCGGAACGTGTCGGGGTCGGACCAGAGGAGGTCAACGTCGCCGGTTCTCGCCGGCTCGACGAGCGTGTACTCGCCCGAGCCGAAGAGGGCTGTCTCGAATGACGCCCGCGTGGCGGGATGCAGCTCGAGCGGCCGGCCGAGGTGGAACATGACCGAACTGCCGTGGTAGCCGACGATGCCCGCGTTCCAGAGGTAGACGAGCAGGCAGGTGTTGTCGCTGTAACCGAAGAAGGGCTTTGGATGGGCCCCGATGAGGGCACGGTCGAGATAGGGCAGGACGCGGATCTGGTCGTCGCCGCCGATGGTCGAGATGATCGCCGCGATCGAGGGGTCGGCAAAGGCGGCGTTCAGGTCGGCCGCTCGATCCTTGGGATCGGAATGCATCTGCCGGGTTGTCGGGTACTCGACGGGCACGAGCCCGAACTCCTCGCGCAGGCGCCGCAGACCCAGCTCGCAGGGGACAGGGAAGAGACCTGGCAGGCCCGATGACGGCGAGACGATCGCCACTCGGTCGCCGCGCCTCGGTTTGGCCGGATAGCGAAGCGGAGGCCGCGGGATCATGCCTGCGTCGTCATGATCGCGAGAGCTTCGGTTGCCGGCCGTCCGAGGCGCTCGTCGCCTTCGATCGCGATTTCGGGGAAAGCCTCCGCTACGGCGATCGTCCGGCTCAGGAGCTTCCAGGCCACGTCTTGTGGCATCCGGACACATGCGGAGGCCTCTTGCCCGTCGGTCGCGATGAGGTGCCACCGATCGGCGTCGTGCCGGATCGTCCAGCGACCGCCAGCCTCGCCCTCCACCAGAACATCGACTCGCGTTCCGACGCTCGCCTCGATCGCCTCGTACGCACGCGGCAGACTCCGCATGAAGGTGTCGAGCACCGGATGGAGGGAGCGGCGCTCAACGAGCGGCGCATCGCCCACGGCCAGGCGCATCTGGGCGTGGTGGACCCAGCGCTCGGTGTACTCCCGAGCGATGTCGAGCCAGTAGGGCGTGGGCCCCTCGCCGCTCCACGCGACAGAAGTCCCCGGTGCGTCGAGGTCGAGCGCCGCGAGCACGTCATCGACTTTGGGCCCGATGAACGCCAGCAGCTCGACCGTAACGTTGGGCGCGATCCGTCGAGCGGCGCTCACCCAATCATCGTTCGAACGCTCGATGAGGATCGCCAGGTCGTCGAACGCGAAGCGGCCTTCCCGGGCGGCCTGGCTTGGCGCAGGTCCGAGCCGGCCAAGGTCGCCGGCGAGCAGGTGAAGTGCAACGTCGTGGACGCTCCAGCCGGCGTTGGCTGTCGGCGCCGCCCAGCCCGAATCGTCGAGCGCGCGCAGGAAACGGAGAAGCTCAGCCCTATCCGCCACTATCAGCGGTCGAAGGTCGACGGCGGGCAGATCCCCAGCGACATCCCAACTTCTTACCATCAGCCGATTGTAGTTAGGGCGATCTGCACTCAGCGCCTGTGAATGACCGGAGTCTTCACCATCAGTGACGCCGGGCGCCTGGCTTGTCAAGACGCGGAGCCGTTGACTCTTGGCAGGCACGCAAGAGCCTGTGAGAACTTGGATGGATCGGTCGCTTGACCGCCGTCGAGGGGACAACCATATTCCCTGCAGGCCGAATGGAACTGGATGCAACTCGATGCCTGTCTGTCGGGGCCGGATCCATCCTCGGCCCAGAGCCAAGTCGAGGCATGGCGATCACCGACGAGGAGCGGCGTGAGGTCGCTCGCTGGGCGGCCGGTTCGGCAGAGCGGGTGCTTCCGCTGTTCGAGGCGGTCGCGCCGGGCGACATGCGTCCGCGCGAGGCGATCGAGATTGCGCGAGCGTTCGCGGACGGCGGCCACCGCTCCCGGCATCTCACCCAGGTCGCTATGGCCGCGCACAGGGCTGGGCGCGACGTCGGGAACCCCGTGGCGTTGGCCGTGGCGCGGGCCGCGAGTCTGGCCGCGGCGACCGCGAACATCCATGGTGAGACGACGATCGGTACCCTGGGTCACATCCTTGGCTCGGCGTCGTATGCGGTTCTCGCGCGTGAACTGGCCTCGGGCGGCGACGTCGCGATGGCTGACGAAGAGGTCCGCTGGGCGCTCGAGCACGCTTCGCAGGCCACTCGGGATCTCGTCCGACGGGTCCCGCCTGCCGCGCCAGGCCGCCGGCGGCTCGAGGAGATTCAGCACAAGCTCGACACGGCGCTTCGCGAGTAAGCGGCCTCGGCGTCAGACTCCATTTCCAAGCCGGAAGGACGAACCCCTGAGCGCCCCCGTGACATCCGAAGAGACGGCGATTCCGGCGAGGACGAGCAGGCCGCCGAGTAGTTGGGGCGGCGAGGGTCGCTCGCCGAGCATGATGACCGCCAGCACGGTCGCGGTGATCGGGTTCAGCAGGAGCATCGACGAGGCGCGGCGGGCCTCGATCCGGCGGAGCGCAACGGCCGTCAGGATGGGACCTGCGGCGGCCACAAAGACGAGCCACACAGTGGCGACGGCGGCGTCGGCGGGGAAGCTGGTTGGTGCCGCATCGGATGGCCGGAAAAGGCCGAGCAGGAGGGCGAGACCGAGCGCGGGCGTGGCCGCCCCGACCAGCGCAATCCCGAGGGGTTCGATCTGCATCGACGCCGACCAGCGCCGGATCAGTACCAGGTAGAGCGCGAAAGCCGCGGCCGCCATTCCGGCGGCCGCAAGCCCCGTCGCCTCGCCGGAAGCGCCGAGCTGGGCCAGGAGCGCCGTGCCGACCAGCGCCACGAGGAACCCGGCAATCGAACCGCCCGGCAGCCGTTCGCCCAGGACGAGCGGGGCGAACAGCGCGGCGAGGACGGCGTAGAGCCCGGCCACGAACGCGGTGACGGCTGCCCCGACCCGGCTGACGGCGACGTTCATGCCGATGATGAAGACCAGGCCACCGAGCAAGCCAAGGACCAGGAGTCGAGCCAGCCGGCCGGCCAGCGGCGGCGCCGACCCGGACCGAGCTCCGGGGCCGCGTCGGCGAGCTTCGTGGCGGCGTCGCCAGGCCCGCCAGCCCCAGATGACCGTCAAAACGACCGTGGCAATCGCCGACCGCCAGAGCGCGCCGCCGAGTGGCGTGAAGCCACGGAGCTGGAAGGCCGTGGCCACGTACGAGGAACCGAAGAGGACGGCGACCGCGATTGCGGCGGACGTGCCGGCGGCGCGATCACCCATCGGGCGGCGCGCGGCGTTACCGGGCCACCAGTTCGACCCCGGCGCCCCAATCGAACGGCAGGCCCACGTAGTTCTCGGACAGGCTGCGCGAGGCCGCCTCCGAGTTCACCAGCCAGTCGAGCTGAGAGCGCTGGAGCCGGCGCAGATACTCGCCGTCCTCGCCGGCGACGGCGGGGAAGCGGTGGAGCATCGAGCTCATGTACCAGCTGAAGTCCTGGACCCGCCAGACCCGGCGCAGGCACTGGGCCGTATACGCCGCGAGCGCCTGTGGATCCCCGGATCGATACCAGCTCGTCAAGGCCGAAGTCAGGACCCGAACGTCGGCGATGGCAAGGTTGAGTCCCTTGGCTCCGGTCGCCGGGACGATATGGGCGGCGTCGCCGGCCAGGAACAGTCGGCCCCACTGCATCGGCTCCGTGACCAGGCTCCGCATGACCGTGAGGTCCTTGGCGATGACCGGACCTTCGTGGAGCGTCCAGCCAGGCAGCTCGAGACGCGTCTGGAGCTCTGCCCAGATTCGGTCGTCGGGCCAGTTGTCGAGGCTGTCGCTCGTCTGGACCTGGACGTAGAGGCGGCTCACCGACGGCGAGCGGAGCGAATGAAGGGCGAAGCCGCGCTCGTGGTAGGCGTATACCAGCCAATCGGTGGAGGGCGCGACCTGGGCCAGGATCCCAAGCCAGGCAAACGGATAGTCGCGCCGGAACTCGTGGAGGATTCCGGGCGGAACGAACGATCTGGATACGCCGTGAGCGCCGTCGCAGCCCGCGACGAAGTCGCATTCGATCACCCGTTGCTCCCCGTCGCGGGTGTAGGTGATGCGTGGCCGGTCCGTGTCCAGATCGGCCAGCCGGACGTCGTCGACCTCGAACTCGATCTGGCCGCCGTCTGCCAGCCGGGTCGCGATCAGGTCTTTGACGACCTCCTGCTGGCCGTAGATCGTGATCGCCCGCCCGCCCGTCAGCTCGCTCATGGGAATCGGATGGCGGCGCCCGTCGAACTGGATGTTGATGCCGTTGTGGATCAGGCCTTCGCGCTCGAGGCGAGCGCCCAGGCCGGTGTCGCGCATGAGGTCCACGGTGCCCTGTTCGAGGACGCCGGCTCGGACTCGATGCTCCACGTAGTCGCGGCCGCGGTCCTCTATGACGATGCTCTCGATACCCTCGCGAGCGAGGAGATGAGAGAGCATCAGGCCCGCCGGCCCCGCGCCGATGATGCCGACCTGGGTTCTCATGCCCTGGCGCTCCGTGCTCGGAACGCGATCTTCAGAACGGATACTGGGGCAGCTCGGAGCGCAAGGTCACCCACTGGAGGTTCGTGAAGGCCTCGATGTTGGCCTCGGCACCGCCGAGTCGGGAGCCCGGTCCGGACGCCTTGACTCCGCCGAAGGGATTGACGACCTCGTCCATCACCGTCTGGTCGTTGATGTGGACGATGCCCGACGGGATCTTGTCCGCGAGCTCCAGCCCACGCATCGGATCCTTCGTCAGGATGCCCAGCGACAGGCCGTACTCGGTCGAGTTCACGAGATCGACGACTTCGTCCAGGCTGCGGAAGGTCGTGACCGGCGCCACCGGCCCGAAGATCTCCTCGCAGAAGGCGGGCGAGGAGGATGCCACGCCGGCAAGGACGGTCGGCTTGTAGAAGAGCCGATCGTACGAGCCGCCGGTCACGACACGGGCGCCCTTGTTCACGGAGTCCGTCACGATCTGGTGGATCCGGTCGCGCTGCTTCTCGTCGATGATCGGGCCCAGGGCCACCTGCTCCTTGGCGGGATTTCCGACCGGCAGGTGTGAAGCGTGAGCGGCCAGTCTCTCGGTGAATTCTTCGGCGACGCTCTCGGCCACGAGGATCCGGCCGACGGCCATGCAGATCTGGCCCTGGTGGTTGAAGGCCCCGAAGGCCGCGATCGAGGCGGCCTTTTCGAGGTCCACGTCGTCGAGGATGACGAGGGCGTTCTTGCCTCCGAGCTCGAGGTGAACTCGCTTCAGGTATCGCCCGGCCAGCTCGGCAACGGCGCGACCGCCCCGGGTGGACCCGGTAAACGAGATCATCGAGATGTTGGGGTCTTCCACCAGCGCCGCGCCTGTATCGGCTCCGCCGGGGAGCACCGAAAGCACGCCCGACGGCAGCCCGGCCTCCTCGAAGATCTGGGCGATCGTCATTCCGCCCGCCATCGCGGTGCGTGGGTCTGGCTTGAGGATCACCGCGTTGCCAAGTGCCAGCGCCGGCGCTACCGCCCGGATCGAGAGGATGAGGGGGAAGTTGAACGGCGAGATCACGCCCACGACCCCGATGGGCAGGCGCCGCGTCAGCGACAGCTGGGCCTGCGGCGTCCGGAGCACGTCGCCGTAGGGCATGGACGGTAGGGCCGCGGCTTCGTAACAGGCGCTGGCCGCGAAGCCGATCTCGATGTCGGCCTTGGGCGGGATGCTGCCGGTCTCGCGGACGATCCAGCCGCGAACCTCGTCCGCGTGCTTCTTCCAGAGATCGCCGGCCCGGCGCATGACCGCGGCCCGCTCTTCGTAGGGCATCGCCGCCCAGGCGGGCTGCGCATCGGCCGCTCGTTTGGCGGCCTTGCGGACGTCGGCGCCGCTGGCCGTGCCGAGACGCCCAAGCGACTCGCCGGTGGCGGGCTCCATGACGTCGTATTCGCCGCTGCCCGAAGTCCATTCGCCGGCGCTGTAGATGCGAGAGGCCCAGGTGGAGGGATCCAGGAATCGACCTGTCGTGGTCTTCTGTCCGAGCACGGCGCGAACCTCCAAACGCTGCGCCGTCGCCGGCTTTTCGCCTGGCTCGCGGTCCTGCTCGGAATCTCGGAACCGCCACCGTCCGAGACCCGACGGCGCATCTGCCGACCGCGTTGGAACGATACGCCGGGCCGGCTTGCCGACCCAATGCGGGAGACGCCGAGCCGCCAATGTCCCGGTAGGTGTTCCCGCGGGCCCGCCTTACAGGACAAGGGCCCTGCCCCTCAAAGCGGTCCTATATTCGGCCCCGGCACCCGCCCGAAACGTGAGGTCTTCCCATGTTGAGCGGCCGGCTCAGGGAAGCCTTCCCTCCGTGGAGTGCACCGCTGTGAGAGCGATTGGCGCAGTCCTCGCTCGCGAGCACCGTCCACGGGCCCCGGGCCGGTCGGACAGACGTGCCCGCCCCCGACTTGGAGGGCCCACATTGGCGGAGCGATCCGCCCGCAATGCCCCGTAAGGGGCGGCTCGGTTAAGGAGGATGTCCTCGTGTGGGACGAGCCTATTTCCAGGCGCACGATGCTCAAACGCATCGGCGCCGGCGTGGTTCTCCTGGGAGCGGCCCCGCTCCTTGAGGCCTGCTCTAATCTCCCCGGCGCGTCGCAAGCCGTGCAGGGTGCGACGCAGGCCACTGGCGGAAAGATCACCCTCGGCTTCGTAACGCCTCAGACGGGCCCGCTCGCCGGGTTTGCGTCGGGCGACAACTTCATCGTCGATCGAATCCGTTCCACCGCCTTCCAGAAGGGACTGACGATCGGGTCCAAGACCTACTCGGTCGACGTCGTGGTCAAGGACAGCCAGTCGGATCCCAACGTCGCCGCCCAGGTCGCCCAGGAGCTGGTGCTCCAGACCAAGGCCGACATCGTCCTGACGACCTCGACACCCGAAACCACCAACCCGGTCGCCCAGACCTGCGAGGCCCACGGCGTACCCTGCGTTTCGACGGTCGTTCCCTGGCAGTCCTGGTTCTTCGGTCGCCAGGCGGATCCGGCGCATCCCAAGCCGTTCAAGTACACGACGATGTTCTTCTTCGGAGCCGAGACCTTCGCCGGGTGCTTCGAGCCGATGTGGCAGCGCATCCCGAACGACAAGGTGGTCGTCGGCCAGTTCCCCAACGACGCCGATGGCAACGCCTTCCGAGGCGTCTGGCCCGGCGAGATCCAGAAGATCGGCTACACGTACGTCGACGGCGGCGCGTACCCGGACGGCACCACCGACTTCACCTCGATGATCGGCAAGTTCCAGGCCGCCAACGGGGACATCTTCATCAACGCCCCGCTGCCGCCGGACTTCAATACCTTCTGGAAGCAGGCCGCGCAGCAGGGCTTCAAACCGAAGCTCGCGACCGTGGCCAAGGTCCTGCTCTTCCCGGCCGATACCGAGGCCCTCGGCGGCCTGGTGAACAACATTGCCACCGACTGCTGGTGGACGCCGGCGATGCCATACAAGTCGTCGCTGACCGGCGAGACGGCCAAGGCCCTCGCGGACGCATATCAGGCCGCCTCGGGCAAGCAGTGGCTCCAGTCGCTCGGTTCGACCTACTCGCTCTTCGAAGTCACCCAGTCTGCTCTCTCGTCCGTCGACGACCCCCACGACCACAACCAGGTTGCGGACGCCCTCGGCAAAGTGAGCTACTCGGGCATCAGCGGCCCCCTCGACTTCAGCAAGGGACCCCAGCCGGGCATCGGGATGATGCGTCCGCTGGGCGTCCAGTGGAAGCCCGGGAAGAACTTCCCCTGGGAGATGGTCGTCGTCGACAACTCCCTCAACCCCGACGTGCCGGTCGCGGCCGATCTCGTGGCGACCAACCCGTAGTTCACACGAGCCCCGTATGGCCCCGCTCCTTCAACTCGATCACGTATCCAAGCGGTTCGGTCAGGTCCTCATCGCCGAGGACCTGACCCTTCTCGTGCCCGCGGAGGGGTCGCTTGGCATCGTGGGTCCGAACGGAGCCGGCAAGACCAGCTTGTTTGGCCTCATCTCTGGTGATCTGAAACCGGACGCGGGCCGGCTGTATTTCGATGGCCGTGACATCACCGGCCTCGATTCTGCCGCCCGCTGCCGGCTCGGCATCGGCCGGACCTATCAGGTTCCCCGGCCGTTCGAAGGCATGACCGTCTTCGAAAACGTCCTGGTCGGGGCCCAGCAAGGCGGCCGAGAACGCGGCTCCGCGAGTTTCGATCGGGCCGCCGCGGTACTCGACCAAACGGGCCTGACCGCCGAAGCCAACCGCCGCGCCGGCGCGTTGGGCCTGCTCCAGCGGAAGCGTCTCGAGGTGGCGCGCGCTCTCGCCACCGGGCCGCGGCTTCTCCTCCTCGACGAGGTAGCCGGCGGGCTGACCGACCCCGAAGTGGCCCAGCTCGTCGACATCATCTGCGCCATTCGCGAGAGTGGCGTGACGGTCATCTGGATCGAGCACGTTGTCCGCGCTCTCGACGGCGCGGTCGACCGGCTGATATGTCTGGCGGGCGGCGGGATCGTCGGCGACGGGACGGTCGCGGAGGTGCTGGCCAGTCCCGCCGTCAAGGAGATATTCCTCGGCACGGAAGCCACCGCCGAGTCCCTCGAGGAAGCCGGCGTGGGAGTGGCTTCGTGACCGCCCCGGTTTCCGGATCGGTGGCCGGGCTCACTCCGCCTTCATCGGGCCCCGCCCTGGAGGTCCGCAACCTGACCGTCCATCACGGCCAGCTTCGGGCCCTCTCGGACGTATCCCTGGCCGTACCGGCCGGCGAGGTGACGGCCATCATCGGCGCCAACGGCGCCGGCAAGTCGACGATGCTCCGGACGATCGCCGGCCTGCACCGGCCCACCTCCGGCTCCATCCTGCTCGACGGCCGGGACATCACCGCCGAGCGGCCCGAACGCCGGGTGGCCGCCGGCATTGCGCTCGTCCCCGAGGGCCGGCGGCTATTTCCGTCGCTCTCGGTTGAGGAGAACCTCCTCGTCGGCGCCACCGCATCGCGGCGTACCGGCGAGGGTGAGCAGCGCTGGACGCTCGATCGCGTCTATGAGCTGTTTTCGTGGATGCGGGACCGGCGCCGGCAGCACGCCCTCCAGCTCTCCGGTGGCGAGCAGCAATCCGTCGCGATCGCCCGCGCGCTGATGGCCAATCCGCGGGTCCTGCTGCTCGACGAACTGTCCCTCGGGCTCGCGCCGCGGGTCGTTCGTCAGATCTACGGACTGCTGCCCCGGTTGCTGGAATCGGGTGTGACGGTCCTCCTGGTCGAGCAGGACGTCAGCCAGGCCGTTCGCGTCGCCGCTCGAATCCAGTGCCTGCTCGAGGGCCGCACTTCTCTCGAGGGGCCGCCGGATTCGTTCACCGCCCAGGAAGTCGAGGCCGCCTACTTCGGCATGGGCTCCCGGGCGCTGGCCGCTGCCATGCCCGAAACCGCCGACGCCGGACCGGAGGCGCCGGCCGCAGCCGGAGAACCGACATGAACTGGCCCGAGATCATCATCGGTGGCTTGCTGCTGGGCGGGCTGTACGCCCTCTTCGCGAGCGGCCTGTCGCTGCTCTTCGGGACGATGGGCGTCATCAACCTGGCCCACGGCGACCTTGCGGTCGTGGCCGGGTATCTCGTGGTCGTGCTCGTGCCGTTCCTGGGAGCTTCGACGGCCTACGCCCCGGGCGCGACGGCCACGCTCCTGGCGTTCGCGCTCGTGGTCCCGATCTTCTTCGTCGTGGGCTACGTGGGCCAGCGAACGCTGATCCAGGCAAGCCTCGATCGAGGCCCGATGACCACCCTGCTTGTCAGCTTCGGCCTGGCCGTCGTGATCGAGAACGCCCTGCTCGTCCACTTCTCGGCCGATTCGCATTCGCTGGATCTGGGCAGCTTCGTCTACTCGTCCGTTCGCCTGTCCGGCAACGTCTCGGTCGGGTGGCTCGGCATAGCCATATTCCTGATGGCCGTCATCGTGCTCGTCGGGCTCCAGCTGCTGCTTTCCTACACGGCCCTGGGCCGCCAGATCCGGGCCGTGGCCGACGACCGGGAGGCGGCCCAGCTCGTCGGTTCCGACTACCGTCACGTCTTCGGCATCGCCGGCGCGCTGGCGATGGCCACCGTCGCGATCGCCGGACTCGCGTTCGGCACGTATTCCTCGTTCGGGCCGGCCAGCGGTCCGGCGTGGCTGTTGTTCGCCTTCGAGGCGGTCGTGATCGGCGGGCTGGGCTCGCTGTGGGGGACGCTCCTGGGCGGCATCGTCCTGGGCCTGGCGCAGTCGTTCGGCGCCGCGGTCGACCCGAGCGTGGGAGTGCTGTCCGGCCACCTCGTCTTTCTCGCGGTTCTGGCGTTCAGGCCGCAGGGGTTCCTGCCCGCGAGGCTGACGGCATGACCGCGACTTTCGGCCGGATCCTGGCCGGTATCCGGATCGGTTCCCGGCGTTCCCCGGCCCAACTTGCCGGGCCTGGACGCCGTTCGCGTCACGAGGTCGAGACGTTCGGCCCGCTGGAGCCGGCTCTTCATCGTCGTCGTGATCGCGATCATGGCATATCTGCCCTACGCGACAGATCCAGGCACAACCGCGGTGCTGGTCAACTTGCTGATCCTGCTGACGATGGCGGCGATGTGGAACCTGCTGGCGGGTTACGCCGGCCTCGTGTCCGTGGGCCAGCAGGCGTTCGTCGGACTGGGCGCGTATACGGTCCTGGTGCTCGCCCAGAACGGCCTGTCGCCCTTCGCCGCCATTCCGCTCGCTGCCGTCGTGTGCGGGGTCCTTGCCCTGCCGATCTCGTGGCTCGTCTTCCGGCTCCGCGGCGGCTACTTCGCCATCGGCACCTGGGTCGTGGCGGACGTCCTGGAGATCGTCATCAGCCGCGTCCCGCAATTGGGCGGCGGGACCGGCGCGGCACTGCCCGGCCTCTTCGACATCGATCCGGCCTGGATCACCGCGTACACGTACTGGGCGGCGCTCCTCGTCGCCGTCGCCGCGGTTGGGATGATGTATCTGGTGCTGCGCAGCAGGATCGGCCTGGCTCTCACCGCCATCCGCGACAACGAGGTTGGCGCCGGCAGCGTGGGGGTCCGGGTAGGTCCGACCAAGCGCATCGTCTACACCCTCTCCGCCGCCGGAACCGGCGCCGCGGGAGCGCTCGTCGCGGTAAGCCAGCTGAATGTCCAGGCCGCCTCGGTCTTCAACGTCCAGTGGTCCGCGTACATGATCTTCGTCGTCATCATCGGCGGCCTCGGCTCGATCGAGGGAGCGATCCTCGGCGCCATCGTCTTCTTCTCGCTGCAGCAGGCCCTGTCCCAGTACGGGGCCTGGTACCTGATCGTGCTCGGGACGATCGCGATGGTGGTCGCGCTGTGGCAGCCGCGCGGCCTCTGGGGCGCGATCTCCGGCCGCCTCCACTTCTCATTCTTCAACACCGGCTACTGGCTCTGGCCGAGGACGGACGCCGGGTCGCCGGAAGGCGAGTCCGGCCGACGCCGGCGACACTGGGTCGGCCATGGCTCGCGGAGAGCAAGTAATGGCCCTGACATTGAAGAACGGCATCTACCGCCCGGACGACCAACCGATCGACCCGCCTTACGACTTCCCGGCCTATGTCGGGTCGCGACTGCGCCATCCGAACCGGCCGCTGGTTCTCATTCCGCAGACGCTGACCGAATTGACGGGTCCGCTCCTGGGAGACGAGCGAGTGACCGAGGGCGACTCGGACCTGACCACCCAGCACGACGGCGAGCCGCTCGGCGAGAGGATCATCGTCCACGGGCGAGTCGTCGACTCCGACGGCCGGCCCGTCCGAAACACCCTGGTCGAGGTCTGGCAGGCGAACGCGGCGGGCCGGTACCGCCACGACGTGGATCGCCACCCGGCACCGCTGGACCCCAACTTCAGCGGCGTCGGCCGCTGCATGACCGACGACGAGGGCCGCTATCGGTTCGTCACGGTGAAACCGGGCGCGTATCCGTGGAAGAACAGCAACAACGCCTGGCGCCCGGCGCACATTCACTTCTCGCTGTTCGGATACGCGTTTCCGCAGCGGCTGATCACGCAGATGTACTTCCCCGGCGACCCGCTCTTCGGCCAGGACCCGATCTTCAACTCGATTCCCGACCCGAAGGGCCGCGAGCGCCTCATTTCCACGCTCGACATGGACGCGACGGTGCCCGAATGGGCGCTGGCATTCCATTGGGACATCGTCCTGCGCGGCCGGGAAGCGACGCCCTTCGAGACGAAGGAGCGATGAGATGAACATCGCCGACTCCGATCCGCGGCCGGGTCCGGCCGAGCGGCTGCAGCGGACGCCGTCCCAGACCATCGGCCCGTACTTCGGTTTCGCCCTGCCATGGGCCGACGGGCAGAACGTAGTGCCCGAAGGCACGGACGGCGCGATCCGCCTGACCGGCCGCGTCACGGACGGAGCCGGGGAAGCCAGTCCCGGATGCGCTCATCGAGATCTGGCAGGCCGGGCCGGACGGCCACTTCAACCATCCCGACGATCCTGTCCGCGCGTCCGGGTTCCGCGGCTTCGGCCGCTGTCCAACGGACGGCGACGGCCGATTCGAATTCCTCAGCGTCAAGCCGGGCCGCGTTCCGGGGCCCGACGGCGTCCCGCAGGCGCCCCATGTCGAGGTCTCGGTCTTCGCCCGCGGCCTGCTCAAGCGACTCGTGACGCGGATCTACTTCGAGGACGAGGCCGGAGCCAACGACGCGGATCCGGTTCTGGCCCTGGTTCGGGACCCGGCCGCGCGGGCCACGCTCATTGCCGCTCGCGCGCCGGACGGCTACCGTTTCGACATTCGGTTGCAGGGCGATGGCGAAACCGTCTTCTTCGACTTCTAGGGTCCGCTCCGAAACGTCGCGTGACGGGGTCGGCGCGGCGGCGGTTGAGTCCGGAGACGGCGGGCTCTTCGGCTTTCTGGCGCGCGGCGGCGTCGCGGAGCAGGTTGGCGACGCGGCCTGGCTCCGAGCCATGCTCGACGTCGAAGCGGCGATCGCCCGAGCCGAGGCTCGAGCCGGCGTCATACCGGCCGAGGCCGCCGACTGCGATCTCGGCTGCCGCCGCCGCGGCAGATCTGGACGCCGGAGCAATCGGGCGAGAGGCGGCCTCGACGGGAAACCCCGTGCCTGCCGCTGGTGGCCGCGTTGACGGATGCCGTGGCCCGGAGTGGCGGCGTGGCAGCGGCCGGGGCGCGGGGCGGCGAGGCCGCGGGCTACGTTCACCTCGGGGCGACCAGCCAGGACGTGCTGGACACGGCGATGATGCTCGTGATCACTCGGGCTGCGGCGCCTCTGCTCGACGACCTGGCCGCGGCCTCGGAGGCGGCGGCGGCCCTGGCGGCGAGGCACCGGACAACGCTCATGGTCGGACGGACGCTCCTCCAGCAGGCCCTCCCGACCACGTTCGGCGTCGTTGCCGCGGGCTGGCTGTCCGGTCTCGATCGCGCCGGCAGGCGGCTCGACGGTGCCCTTCGGGAGAGCGCAGCCGTCCAGTTCGGCGGCGCCGTTGGGACCCTCGCATCGCTGGGAGAGGACGGCCCGCGAGTGGCGACGCTCCTCGCCGAAGAGCTGCATCTGGCCGAGCCGGTCCTGCCCTGGCATACCGACCGGACTCGCGTCGTCGAACTCGGCGCGGCGCTGGCCGGAGTGGCCGGGGCCGCGGCCAAGGTGGCCCTCGACATCGTCCTGCTGGCCCAGACGGAGATAGGCGAGGTGAGGGAAGCGACGCCGGGCCGGGGCGGCTCCTCGACGTTGCCACAGAAGCGGAACCCCATCGCCGCCGTGACCGCGAGGGCTTGCGCCGCGCGCAGCGCCGGGCCTGGCCGCGACGTTGTTCGCGTCGATGCCCCAGGAATTGCAGCGTTCCGCGGGTGGCTGGCAATCCGAGTGGGTCGCGATGTCGCACCTGCTCGTTGCCGCGGGCTCGGCCGTGGCCTGGCTTCGCGACAGCCTCGAGAACCTCGAAGTCGACGGGACTCGGATGCGCGCGAACCTGGACGCGGGTTCCGGCCTGGCGATGGCGGAGCACGTGACCACCGCCCTCTCGGCGTCGCTGGGGCGACTGGCGGCACACAAGCTGGTCGAAGCCGCGGCAGCCAGTGCGCTGGCGACGGGCCGGCCGTTTGGCGAGGCGCTGGCCCGCAATGCCGGCGTCGCGTCTCACCTGAATCGGGCCGAGATCGACCGCCTCCTGGATCCGAGCGGCTATCTCGGCAGTGCCGATCTGTTCGTCGAACGCGCCCTCGAGGCCCACGCCACCGATGCCGCGGAGAAGTGGCACCGATGAGCTTGCCCGCCCGAGGCCACGCCGCGGTCAGGGTCCATCGCGTCTTCGACGGGCCGCGGGACGGGCCCGTACTCGTGCTGTCCAACTCCCTTGGCACGGCGCTCGAGATGTGGGATCCGCAGCTGGGGACGCTCGCTGTCGGCTTTCGCGTGCTCCGGTATGACATGCGCGGGCACGGACGCTCGCCCGTCCCGCCCGGCCCCTACGATCTCGCGGATCTCGGCGCCGACCTGCTGGCCCTGCTGGACGACGAGGGCATCGATCGGGCGCATCTGTGCGGGCTTTCGCTTGGCGGTCTGACGAGCTTGTGGGTGGCCGCTCACGCACCAGAGCGCGTGGCATCGCTGACTGTCCTGAGCGCCGCCGCCAGTTTCCCCTCCAGGGAACGCTATGCCGAGCGGGCCGCTCTGGTCCGGGAGCGGGGGACCGGGGCCGTCGCCGACGGCGTTCTCGGCCGCTGGCTCACTCCCGGATTTGCCGCCGCGAACCCGGACGTTGCCGCTCGACTGCGAGCGATGATTCTCACCACCGCGGCGGAGGGTTATGCCGCCTGCTGCGAGGCGGTCGCGAGCGCCGACCTCGGCCCCGATCTGGCCACGATCGTGGCGCCGACGCTGTGCCTCGCCGCGGCCGACGACCCTGCCCTGCCCATCGCCGACGTCGAGCAGCTCGCGAGTCGGCTGCCGCACGGCCGGTTCGGTCTCGTTCGCGGCGCGGCCCATCTGCAGAACGTGGAGCGGCCGGCGGAGATCGCCGGCCTGATCGCGGGCCACATCCGTAGCGTCGAGGAAGAGCGATGAGTGAGAAGGACCAGAGTGACGCGGAGCGTCGCGAGCATGGATTGAAGGTCCGCCGGGAAGTCCTGGGCGATGCCCACGTCGACCGCTCCATCGCCAGGACGACGCCGTTCGACGCCCCATTTCAGGACCTCATTACCCGCTACGCCTGGGGCGACGTGTGGTCTCGACCCGGTCTGGATCGGCGAATGCGATCCGCCATCACCATCGCCGCGCTAGCCTCGATGCGGGCCGACGGTGAGATCGCGCTCCACATCCGGGCGGGGCTGCGAAACGGTCTCACGCCGGCGGAGATCTCCGAGATCCTGGTCCAGGTCGCCGCCTACGCGGGAATCCCAGCCGCCAACGCGGCCTTCGCGATCGCTCGCGAGATTCTCGCCGAAGAGGGCCTCCTCGAGGGCTGAGGCCTCGACTCGTCGCCCTCGACGCTCTGGGACGCTCGCTCGTCGGCGCCAGGCCGCGCTAATCTGAACGGCCACCGTCTGGACAGGCAACGAGAGGGACTCATGGCGCAGGCAATCGACCCCGCGAGCGCCGCACCCCGGCTCGACGTCGAAGCGCTGTACGTCGATTTCTCGGCCCGCGTCTACGCCTTCGCCTTCCGGATGCTCGGCGACCGGGACGCCGCACTCGACGTGGTCCAGGAGACGTACGCCGTGGCCCTCGCCGGTGCGACCGCCTTTCGCGGCGAGGCTGCGCCCCTTACGTGGCTGATTTCGATCGCCCGCAACCTTTGCCTCAAGCGGGCGCGAAATGCCCGCGAGCGGACCTTCCTGGACTTCGAAACGCTCATCGAGCGGCACGCCAAAGCATCGTCGTCGACCCATTCGGACGCGGAGCGCCGTTTCTACCTCGAGGAGGTGAAGCAGGGCTGCCTCGTCGGGCTGCTGCAGTGCCTCCCGGTGAGCCAGCGCTCCGTCTTCGTGCTCCACATCCTCAACGACGTGCCCACCGCGGATATCGCGCTGATCATGGGCAAGAGTCCGAATTCGATCCGGATCCTCCTGTCTCGGGCACGCGCCCGCATGCGCGAGTTCCTGTGTCGCAACTGCTCGCTGATGGGCGGCAGCACGTGCGAGTGCGAAAACATGATCGATTTCTCGCTGTCCCGGCAGCTCATCGAGCGCTATCGGCCCGAGCCTGGTCTTCAACGCCTCGAGGCCGAGCTTCGGCGGTTCGCCGGCGAGGTGGAGCTCTATCGATCCCTGCCCGATGCCACCGCGGCCATCGCGGAGGCACTCCAAAGCAAACGCTTCACCATCTTCACCTCGAAGTGAAACGAATCCGCTCCTGCCGGCACTAACCGAGCTGCGAGATCGACGCCGCCGGTGCGTCGACCCACAGGAGGCCGGGATGTTCTTCCAGGTTCGGGTTCGGGTAGATGTGGCGAGGCTGGGCGAGTTCGGCGAGAAGCTGCGGTCCGGAGCCCTCGATCGAAGCGCCATCCGCGGCGACACCTACTGCCTTGCGGACGATCCGGCCGTCGGGTACAGCGTCTGGGAAGCGACCGATAGCGAGGCGTTCGAGCAAGCATTTGGCGGCTGGCGACCGTATTACTCCGAGACGGAGGTCCGGCCGCTCATCACCCCGGGCGAGGCGATGGTTATCCTCGCTCGAAGTGCCGCTACCAGGCTCGGATCCTCGTTGGCGTGATCCGGACGGCGACCGAGAACGAGCGGACCATTTCCTGGTCGTCGGTTCCTCCCCAGTGGACGACGGCTTCGCGGAATTTGGCCGAGTGCGCCTCGTTCGTCTCCCAGGCCGGTGCTCCTTCATCGACGACGGCCGTGCCTTCGATGATCAGGACATGGTCGCCGTAGACATCCGTGTTCAGCGTGAACGCCACCGACGGGTTGGCGGCGATGTTCCGAAGCTTTGGCGTGCCCGGCTGGCTGTAGAGCAGGATGGTCGTGCCGTCCCAGAAGAAGGCGACGGCCGAGCTCTGGATTCGGCCATCCGGCGCCACCGTCGTGAGCCAGCCCACGAGGTCCTTTTCGAGGTGTTCGGTTGCCCAGGCGCCGCGTTCGGAGGCCAGCGGCGCGGTCACGGATGCTGAAGCGCTCATCGGGAGTAGACCACGGCGATGGCCGCCTTGGTTTCGTAGCCGCTGCCCTCGCGGCCAAACGCGACGGCGGCGTGGCGGGTCGGCATCACGGTCATCGAGACGATCCGCTGGCTCTGTCCGGCACGCCTGACGGCGTCTTCGGCGACCTTCGAGAAGAGGTTCTCGGGGTCCAATTCAGTGCCCGTGTCCGGAACCACGTAGACGACGATCACCTGGTTGGGTCCGGCGTCGAATTCGCTGAACTCCATCCGGCTTCCTCCTCATGCTCCCTGTCAGGCGTCGCGCGGATCCTTCTGGACCGGCCGATACAGGACGTAGTTGATGGCGCAGGCGGCTTCGTTGCCCTCGTGGACCGCCGCGCTGATCTGGTGATTGTGCGGGCTCGTCACGTCGCCGGCGGCGTACACACCGGGGACATTGGTCTCCTGGGCCAGGTTGACGAGGATCTGGCCGGCAGCGTCGAGGGCCAATCCCAGCTCGGCCGCGAGCCCGACCATGGCCGCGGATTTCTGGATCACGTAGACGTGCTCAACCGGGACGGCCGTAGCCGCGGAGTCCGCGAGCACGAGCGCCTCCATCTGGCCGCCGGCGTTCCTGTACTCGGCAACGGCGGCCGGATAGATGGCAATCCCGTTGACCTGGAGGTCCGCCAGGCGAGCGGCCGGCAGATCGAATCCCTCGGCTCGACCGGCGACGAGCGTGACGCGCGGCGTGAAGTCGAGCAGGTCGAGGGCGGTCTGGGCGGCCTCCTCGTCGTAGCCGACGACGCCGATGGTTCGGCCGGTCGACTCGAAGCCGTCGCAATGAATGCACCAGAAGAGGCTGACGCCGACGCACTCGTCGCGGCCGGGGAACTCCGGAAAGTGGCCCATCACCCCTGTCGCGAGGAGGACCGTCCGAGCCCGGACGACCGTCGGCGGGCCCTCGGGAAGATCCTCGAACATCGCGGCCATCTCCGCGTCGCGAGGGACCGCGGGTCCAGGCCGGCCGGCCCACATCCCACCCTCGGGCAGCCGCGCCAGCACGACGCGGAAGGCGGCGCCGTCATGGACTGCCTGCGCCACCTGCCCGAGCACCAGCCGAACGCCGTAGCGGGCCGCCTGGTGCCAGCCGCGCCGCCGGAGCTCGGTCGCCGAGATGCCTTCGGGGAAGCCGAGGTAGTTGTTGATCACGTGGCGCCAGATGAAGCGGTCGCGCGAGTCGACGAGCATCACCCGGCGGCGCATCCGTCCGAGGTTTACGGCCGCCGACAGTCCCGCGGCGCCGCCGCCGACGATCAGGCAGTCGACCTCTTCCACCGGCCGTCCGTTCGCGGGTTCCGAGCTGTTCGGGGATGCGTCGTTCATGGGGCGTCAACCTCCTTCGCGAATGATGCATCCGCCCTCACTCCGACGCCCGACCTTCGTGGTCGCCGTCTCGTCAGGTCCGGCACTCTCCTGTCACGGGGGCGTCGAGGAACTGTCATCGGGCCGTCATCGAATCTCCCGAGCCTTGGATCTGCCGGGTCGAGAAGTCGCGGGACGCGGCACGGGGAGGCGCGGGAATCGGCCTGGCCATCGTTCGCGAGCTCGTCGAGTCTCTTGGCGGCACGGTCGGCGTGGAATTGCGCGACGGACTCACGAGGTTCTGGTTCCGCCTGGATCTCCGGCAGTAGAGCGTGCGGGGCCGAATCTCGGCCATGTCGGTCCGATACGGGGGCAGCCCTTAAGTGTTTGCCCGAGTGGGACCATCGGAAAGTCCCGATCGGGCGTCGTCCGCCGACTCCTCAACTGGCGGCCACCCGCGCACCTGGCATCTCGGCCGCTCCCGGGAGGATCCCGACGTGTTGCACCATCGAGATCAGGACCTACCGAACGCCGACGTGATCGACTTGCTGCTCGACGCCGACGAGCCGACCCGTAAGCTCCTGACGTACCAGCTCATGCAGAAGCTCAAGAGGAACGAAGTCGAAGACGTGCTGCTCCAGGTGGCCAGGCTCGAGCGAGCCGCGGCTCCGCGGAGCGAGCTCACTCGCCAGCGGTCGGCCAAGGCGCGAGCTCAGGCAGCGGCCTAGCCTTTGCGTTTCGCTGCCCGAGGCTCGGGCTGTCGTGGCGACGACGCCTTAGCCGGCCGCTTCGACAAGAGGCGGGACAGTCCGGCATACTCGGGCAATGTTCCGCCGTCGAAAATCCGCGGGCGAGCGCGTCCTGGGCCTGCTTCCGGTCCTCGCGCTGGTCGGCCTGGGTATCGCTTCCGTCATCGTCGCGATGAACCTGCTGGTGACCGTGACGCCCGTTGCCCTCGGAGTCACGCCGAGTCCCTCGCCGACGGCTTCGGGCCCTTCGTTCGCGCCGGTTCGCTCGTACCCCATCGCGACGGATCCGCCTCCGACCGCCGTGCCGATCGTTGCCGTCCCCTCCACGCGCCCGGTCGTCCTGGACAAGCGGCTGGCCGAGCACGATCCCAGGGGAATCTGGGATGTCTCGATCGCCTACCCTGCATTCCAGGGAAGCAGCACGCCCTGGGCGGCCGACATCAACGACACGATCGAATCGGTCGAGCGGATGCAGGCCGACAAGTTCGAACAGGGTCCGGCAGGAACACGGCAGCAGGCGGGCAAGACCAACCGGCTCCAGGGCAACTTCGTCACGGAGCTGCTGACTCCGCGGATCGCCGCGTTCACCCTGACCTGGGTCGACGACACGGTGCCCGGCCACCTGGCGATCATCGTTTCGACGCTCAACCTGGACCTGGCCACGGGCCAGCCGATCGCCTTCGACGACATGTTCACCGACCCGGAGACGGCCCTTCAGCTCCTCTCCACCCAGGCCTCGGACATGCTGTACGTCCAGCTCGGAGCCCAGTGGGACCAGACGGCGGCCGACCTGGGATTGGCGCCGACCCATGCCAACTTCGGCAATTGGGCCCTGACCGCCAATGGCCTGAAGGTGACGTTCGACCAGTTCCAGGTTGTCGGAGGGGATCGGACGCCGTCCGTCCTGGTCCCGTGGAGCGCACTGACGGCCGTGATGGCGGGAACGGGTCCCGTCGCCGAACTCATCGGCTTGAGCCAGCCCAGCCCCGGGCCCTCCGGCTTGCCGGCCGCGTCTGGGTCGCCCGCGGCCCAGCTCTCGCCCAGCCCCGCGGCCCCGAGCGCTACGCCGACACCCAATTCCACGGACCCGACGGGCTCGTAGAAGCAGTCGCTGACACGAAGCTGGCCGCCTCGTATCCTTGCGGCTGTCCGGTCGTGCTGCCGGCCCGGTGATTCGACAATCGGAGGGACTCCATGGCGGCTGAATACAACGCGACGGTATCGAGCCGGGTCGAGGTCGCGCCGGGCCTGGTCATCATGCGGGTCGTCCCGGACAAGCTGCCCTTCGAGTTCAAGTCGGGCCAGTACGTCGTGCTGGGACTGAAGGCCTCCGAACCGCGCCTCGAGGAATTCGAGGGCGAGGCGCCCGCCGTGGTCTCCGCCGTCGCCACTCCCGCCGCCACATTTGCCGCTGTCGCCGCGGCCGAAGGCGACTCGCCGCGAGCCGGAGGGGTGGCATCACAGGTCGCCGAAGCGATCGTCGGGACGCCGGAGAGCCGCGCCGCTGTCGAGGCTCAGGCCGTTGCCGTGGCCCAGGCGGCGGCCGATCCGGATCGGATGATCAGGCGGGCCTATTCGATCGCCTCGGAGTCGCGCGCCGACGAATACCTCGAGTTCTACTTGACCGTCGTCATGAGCGGCGAGCTTACGCCTCGCCTGTTCAAGCTCAAGATCAAGGACCGCCTGTATGTCGGGCCCAAGGCCGTGGGGGTCTTCACCCTGGCCAAGGCGCCGGGCAAGCACATCCTCATGATCGGGACCGGGACGGGCCTGGCCCCGTACATGTCCATGCTGCGCAGCGAGCTCGACTGCAACGGGCCTCGCAAGTTCGTCGTCGTCCACGGCGCCCGCTTCTCCTGGGATCTCGGGTACCGGACGGAACTGATCGGTCTCGCCAGGCACTGCGGCAACTTCGTCTACATGCCGGTCATCACCCGGCCGCAGGAGGACGTAACCTGGAAGGGCCGCAGCGGCTACCTCCAGAACGTCATCGCCTCGAGTGCGATCGAGGAGGAGACCGGCCTCGCGATCACGCCGGACAACTTCGACATCTTCCTGTGCGGCAACCCAGGGATGATCGAGACGGTCATTTCGTGGGCTGAGGCCCGGGGCTTCACGCGAGACAAGGGCCACGACATCGGCACGATCCACACCGAGGAGTACTGGTAGGCCGGCTCTCGGCCGGGCCGAGGCCGGCGCGGAGGCCCGAGGCAGGGGCCGAGCAGTCGCGGGAGGCCGACATGGCGGACGCAGCCAACTACAAGGCCGAGCTGGTCGGGGTCTTCGGGCACCCGGTCGCCGAGAACCCCACCGTGGTCATGCTCGAGGCCGCCTTCGCGCATCTCGGCCTCAACTGGCGATACCTGACGGTCGAGGTTCTGCCCGAGGATCTCGAGGCGGCGATGAGGGGGATGCGGGCGTTCAATATGCGGGGCGTCAACCTGACGATTCCGCACAAGGTGGCCGTTCTCCAATACCTCGATGAGGTGCGGCCCGCCGCCGCGCTCATGGGGGCGGTCAACACGGTCATCCGCAACGGCGACCGGCTGATCGGCGAGAACACCGACGGCAAGGGCTTCATGACCGCCCTGGGCCAGGACGCCGGCGTCGATCCGCACGGCAAACACGTGGTGATCCTCGGTGCTGGCGGGGCGGCCCGGGCGATCTCCGTGGAGCTGGCGCTGGCCGGCGCGGCGACCCTGAGCGTGGTCAATCGATCGGCGCGTCGCGGCGAGGAGCTCGCGCGGCTGCTCGCGGCCAAGACGCCAGTTGAGCCGACGTTCACGCTCTGGCAGGGCTCTCATCCAATTCCGTCCGGCACGGACATCCTGGTCAACGCAACGTCGATCGGGCTTCCGCCCGCGGACCGGGAGCGGCCCGACGTCGACTACGCGACCATCCGGCCAGGGATGATCGTCTGCGACGTGATCCCCGCGCCCGCCACTCCCTTCCTGGACGCGGCCCGGGAACGCGGCGCCCAGCCTGTCCATGGCCTCGGGATGCTCGTCTATCAAGGCGCCATCGGGTTCAAGCTCTGGACCGGTCTCGATGCCCCGGTGAAGGTCATGTACGACGCTCTGGCCAGAGCTTTCGGCGTCGTCTAGGTTCGGCCCGCCGAGCACCTATTGCGGCCGGGCCTTAGGCTGCGGCCAGGAATGAACCGGCGACCCTCAGGCGGCGTACTCTCTCCGAGGGGCTCGCCACGACAACGCGTCGCCTCGGCGAGCACGGAACCGCTGGCGATCGGGAGGGAGCGTCATGGGCCGGAGGGGACGGCAGGCATCGGCGGTCGCGGGCCTTGCCGCGACGGCAATTCTCATGGTGGCGCTCCTGATGGCGGCGCTGAATCGGGCGCCGGCCGCGGTCCAGGGCCCGGGAGCGACGGATGCCGCGGCCCTCACCTGGCACTCAACCCGCATCGCGATGGCATCCAGCCTGTCGCCTCTCCTCGCGACGTCCGGAGCCCGCCTCTTCGTCCTCGGCAGCGGCGGCCAACAAGGCAGCCGCACGTTGGAAGTCCGGTCCTCCTCCGATGGGCTGATCTGGGAGCGGCTCGCCGTTTCCGGGATCGAGAACGATTTCGTGTCGCGCCAGGCCATCGGCGATGGATCCGGCGGCCTGATCGTCGTCGGCGAGTTGACGCCGTCCGAGTCGGTCATTCCGCAGATCTGGTTGGCGCCCGACGGCCACACGTTCACCAGGGCGCAGGTGGACCTGTCCAAGCTGGCCCTTGGGCCCGGCGCCGGTGGCATTGGCGGCGGCTCAGGCGAGATAGTGGCCGTTGCGGGCCACGCGGGGCGGCTGGCCGCTCTCGGCGATCACGATTTCTTGAGTCTAGACAAGAGCGCA
The DNA here is from genome assembly GCA_963816135.1 of uncultured Chloroflexia bacterium. Taxonomy (GTDB): domain Bacteria; phylum Chloroflexota; class Limnocylindria; order Limnocylindrales; family CSP1-4; genus Fen-1039. The sequence goes on along the minus strand of CAWFJD010000008.1, from coordinate 77,664 downwards.
GGAGAGGTTCGCTCCCTCGATGCCTGGCATTCCACGGATGGCCGCTCCTGGACACGTGTGGATCTTCCGGGCTCAGATGGCTACCAGGCCCGGTCGATGACTACCTGGGGAAATGGGTTCGCCGCTCTCGGGAGTCAGGCGAAGGATCCGGAGTACGCGGTCTGGACCTCGCCCGATGGGATCGTGTGGCACCGTGCCGCGACTGTCCCTGGCTTGAGTGGCGCTTCGATCGTCGAGGTGCCCGGGCGGCTCGTGGTGCTGGGTTCCCGGAAGGACACCAGCCTCGGAATGGTCCCCGCGTCATGGTCGTCGCCCGACGCCATTTCCTGGACGGAATCCGATCCGCCAGTGAGCGGCGTGGGCGCGTCGTTTGACTCCGCGACGGTAGTCGGAGGGACCATTGTTGCCATTGGCCAGAGTCACGTGGGAAACACGGACACAGAACCAGGCAGTCCGACGCAGCCTCCGCTGGTGCCGCCGAGCGCCTGGGTTTCCAGCGACGGCTCGAGCTGGCGGCTCCTCGGTGCCGCGCCTGGGTACCTGCCGTACATGAATTCGATGGCGGCCTTCGGCGGACGTGTCGTGCTCGCCACGTCAAGCGGGCCCACGGAGATCACTGTCTCGCTGGCCAGCCCGGGCGGAGTCGGTACGGCAGCACCGGGGCGCTGACCACCCGTGGCTCGGTCAACGACTCTCTCGTGCTTACGCCGGCACGCCATTTGACAGCGTGCAGCAACTCACCCTAGACTCCGCGCCACATACGAACACGGGCTGTGATCGGGACGAGTACTTCCCGGCGCCGGCGTAGAGAACCAGCGGTTGGTGCAAGCTGGGGCGGCGACGAGAAGGAATGGACCCGTGAGCCTCCGGACCAAAACCAGGGCTTCCAGGGCTCGGTAGTAGGCTCCGGCGCAAAGCGCCAGCGATAAAGGGCAGCACCGATTCAGGAGACCACGCGAGATCGTGAGCTCCGCGTCGGCCAAAGAGCGGCCAAGCCGAATGTGGGTGGCACCGCGGAAGGATCAGACCTTTCGTCCCAGGACGAAGGGTCTCTTTGATTCTCCGGCGGTCCTCGGGGAAGCACCGAGATCGCGGTCCGAGGGGACAGCGGCAACCACGAAAGGCAAGGCAGCGAACATGGCGATCAGCGATCCGCTCAGTCTCAAGGAGGTCCGGCAGCTCGCGGGTTCGGCCGACACCATCCTGCTGACTGCCACGCGCAATGCCGACCTCGAAACGCCGATCGGGGCGTTCATGCGTTTCGACGACGGCGGTCCGGCCTTCCTTCTCGAATCCGTCGAAGGCGGCGAGCGCCTGGGCCGGTACAGCTTCCTGGGCGTCGGCCCGCGCCGCCTGCTGACGGTCCGGGGCCACACGGCCACGATCCAGACGCGGCCCGTGAGTGTCGACGACTTTGGCCCCGACCTGCCCACGGAGTCGTTCGAGGTCGCCGATCCGCTCGAAGCCCTCCGGCGATTCATCCCGAAGCGGCGCATCGCCCCGACAACGAACATTCCGCGTTTCCCGGGCGGGGCAGTCGGCGCGGTCGCCTACGACGCCGTCTCCATGTTCGAGCCCACGGTTCCTCTGCCGGATCGCGACCCGATCGGCGTCCCGATGGCCGCCTTCCAGGAGACGGACCTCGTCCTCGTCTTCGACCACCTGACCCACACGCTCTCGGCCGTTGCGTCGCTCCACACGGAGGCGCCCGATCTGGAGGGCCGCTATCGCATCGCCGAGCGCGCGATCTTCGATGCTCTCGAACGAACCGGTCGGCCGACGGAGATCGAACTGGCGGGCCTGACGAGACGAAGCCACGCTCCGGCGGGGGACCGAGCGGGCGATCGCGACGGTGCGGCCTTCGCCGCCCAAAGCCCGGACGATGCCCGGCCTGGCGATGGAGCCGGCCGGACCGGCGTTGCCGGCGGGACCGAACGGAATCACGGCGGCCGCCTGGAGCCCATCGACGTCAGCCTCGAACGTGGCGAGTACGAGTCCGCCGTGAGGGATGCGAAGGAAGCGATCGCCTCCGGCGAGTGCATCCAGATCGTCGTCGCGCGCCGGCAGACCTTCGAGCGGCCGATGCTCCGGGGAGTGGCGGGTACGACCACTCCCCTCGACGCCGTGGACATGTACCGCTCGCTGCGACGCATCAACCCGAGCCCGTATCTGTTCTTCGTTCGGATGCCCGAGTTCACCGTCGTGGGCGCGAGCCCGGAGCTCCTCGTCCGAGTCGAAGGCGATCGCATCGCCACGCACCCGATCGCGGGCACCCGGCCGCGCGGCGCGACCCCGCTCGAGGACGACCAGCTCGCCTACCAGCTCAGCAACGATCCCAAGGAGCGCGCCGAGCACGTGATGCTCGTCGATCTGGGCCGCAACGACCTCGGCCGCGTGGCCCGAGCCGGAACCGTCGCCGTGACCAAGTACATGGAAGTCGAGAAGTACAGCCACGTGCTCCATCTCGTGAGCAACGTGGAAGCCCGACTCAAGCCCGGCTGCGACGCCCTGGACGCGCTCCGGAGCATCTTCCCGGCCGGGACCCTCTCCGGCGCTCCCAAGGTCCGGGCAATGCAGCTCATCGCCGAAGCGGAGAAGGAGCGGCGCGGCCTGTACGGCGGCGCCGTGGGCTATCTCGGCTACGACGGCAACCTCGATACCGCCATCACCATCCGCTCCGCGGTCATGACCGCCGACCGGATCCATCTCACCGTCGGCGCGGGCATCGTGGCCGGCTCGGTGCCAGAACGCGAATTCGAAGAAACCGAACACAAAGCCGGGGCCATCAGGAGGGCCCTGGAACAGGCAGTGACGGAGGCGGTTTCCGCGGCCGCATCGTCCTCCTCCTTCGGCGATGCCGGGAGTGGGACCGCCTCCGAAGCCGCCGCAGCAGGCGCCCTGTGGAGATTTCCCGATGATCTTGATGATCGACAACGAGCGAACCCTTCGGGTTCGCTTTGGCGGTTGCTCCGCAACCGCTCGTGCGCAGGCTTCCATCTGCCGCCAGCGTCCCACCGGAGAGTCTCCGATGATCCTGATGATCGACAACTACGACTCGTTTACGTTCAACCTCGTGCAGGCCATGGAGGCGGCCGGGGCGGACGTCAGGGTGATCCGCAACGACGCCATCGACCGGGCGGGCATCGAAGCCCTCGCGTCCGATCCCGCGGCGAACCTGCGAGGCATCGTCGTCTCGCCCGGGCCTGGCGATCCGGACTCGGCGGGCGTATCGATGGATGCCATCCGCGTCGGAGTTGAGCGACGGATCCCAACCCTTGGCGTGTGCCTGGGCATGCAGGCCATGGCCCAGGCCTTTGGCGCCACGATCCGCCGGGCCCCGACCCTCGTCCACGGCGAGGCGTCGAGCATCCGCCACGACCAGCGCGGGCTACTCGCCGGCATGCCGATGCCGTTCATGGCTGCCCGATACCACTCGCTGAGCGTGGCTCCGGACACGCTGCCGGCCGATTTCGTGGTCACGGCTCGGACGGAGGGCGATTACGTGGTGATGGGCATCCGCCACCTCCACGCTCCGGTGGAGGGCGTCCAGTTCCACCCCGAATCCGTGCTCACTCCGCAGGGCCCGCACCTGCTGGCTAACTTCATGAGGCAGGCAGGTGAGGGCGACGCGATCCTGCTCGACCAGGCCGCCGGCTCGTTCGCGCTGTCGGGCATGGGCGAGATGACCGGCCCGGCCGCCGACCTGGAGGCCCGGGCAGAAGAGGCGCGGACAGAAGCGGCGCGGACAGAAGAGGCGCGGGCAGAAGTGGCGGCCGCAGGCCGCGTGGAGGCAGGGCGATGAGTGCCGTGGTTCGAGGCGCGCTCTCGACCGTGGTCGAGGGCAGGACGCTGACGATGGAGGAAGCCCGTCTCGCGATGGGCTCCGTGATGGACGGCGAAGCGACGGCCGCTCAGCTCGCGGCGCTCCTGGTCGCGCTCCGCATGCGCGGCGAGACCGTTGAGGAGCTGGCCGGCTTCGCGGCGGCGATGCGCGAGCGAGTCCTCCGGGTCGAGGCTCCGGAAGGCGCCATCGACACTTGCGGCACCGGCGGCGACGGCAGCAACACCTTCAACATCTCGACGGCCGCGGCCCTGGTCGTGGCTTCGGCGGGCATACCCGTGGCCAAGCACGGCAACCGGGCGATGACCTCCGCGTGCGGATCGGCCGACGTCCTCGAGGCTTTGGGCATTTCCACGGACCTCTCGCCAAAGGAAGCCGGCGAGGCGCTGCGGGCCGATAACTTCGCCTTTCTGTTCGCGATGGCCTATCACCCGGCCATGAAGCACGCCGGCCCGACCCGCAAGGAGATCGGCGTCCGAACGGCCTTCAACCTGCTCGGCCCGATCACGAACCCCGCCGGAGCGCGCCGGCAGGTGGTCGGAGTGGGCGCCGCGGCGTGCGGCGCCGAAGCTCGCCGAAGTGCTGCGGCTTCTGGGCGCCGAGCGCGCTCTCGTCGTCCATGGCGACGGGCTCGACGAGCTGCCGCTCGACGGCCGCGGCGTTCTCTACGACGTGCGACCGATGGGCGTCACCCGCCATGAGGTCGTGGCCACGGAACTCGGCCTGACGGCGGCGCCGGTTTCGGCCCTGGTCGGCGGCAACGCAATGGACAACGCCCGGATCGTGGAATCGGTGCTGGCCGGTAGCGAAACTGGTCCACGCCGCGACGTGGTGCTCCTGAACGCGGCGGCGGCGTTCATGGCCGCGGGCCGCGCGGAAGACCTTCGCCACGGAATCTCCCTGGCGGCGGAGGCGATCGACAGCGGAGCGGCCGCGCGGCTGCTGGGGCGGCTGCGGACCGAGAAGCAGGCACGGGAGGCGGCCCGCGAGGCGGCCGCGGCCGCAGCCCAGGCGACCGGACTCACGGGAGTCAGGGCATGACGATCAGCGCGCCCCGAAATCACTCTGGCATCGTCGCCGAGATCGCCGAACGCCGGGCCGCCGACGTGGCCGCCGAACTCGGCTCGCGCACGTACCGGTCCCTGGCCGACGATGCGGCCGAGTTCTCGGTCCAGCCCGGCAACGCCGCCCGGCCGATCGCCGAACGCCTCGCCGCGCCGGGCCTCCATCTCATCGCCGAAGTGAAGCGCAGCTCGCCCTCAGCCGGCGCCATCGCCGCGGACGCGGACCCAGTCGCGCAGGCGCGGGCCTACGAACAGGGCGGAGCAGCCGCCATCTCGGTCCTGTGCGAGCCGCATTGGTTCGGCGGTTCCGTCGCGGATCTCAGAGCCGTTCGCGCCGCGGTCACGATCCCCGTGCTGGCCAAGGAGTTCGTCGTCGACGAGCGCCAGCTGCCGGTCCTGCGCGCCGCCGGCGCGGATCTCGTCCTGCTCCTGGCCTCGGTCTTGCCGCCGAAGAAGCTCGCCCGGTTCGCGGAGCTTGCCCGGGAGCTCGGCCTGGAGCCACTGGTCGAAGCCCACGACGAGCGCGAGCTCGAGGCGGCCCTGGCCACGGACGCGCGCGTCATCGGGCTCAACAACCGGAACCTGCGGACCCTCGAGGTCGACCCGGAGAACTGCCTCCGTTTACGAGCGCTCGTGCCCAACGACCGGCTGGTGGTCGGCGAGTCGGGCGTCCGCGAGCCCCGAACGCTCGTTGCCTGGCGGGCGCTCGGGGTTGACGCTGCCCTCGTCGGGGAGGCGCTGATGCGAGCCCCCGATCCGGCCTCGGCGGCCCGTGCCTTCGTGAACGCGGGCCGGTTGCCAGAAGACGTGGCCGCGCTCGATCGGATGCCGCTGGTCAAGATATGCGGCGTCACGGACTCGGAGGGGGTTCTTGCCGCGGTCCGGGCCGGTGCCGATGCCATCGGGCTGAACCTCGTCCCGGGCACGCCGCGCCGCCTGAGCCTCGCCGAAGCCGCGTACCTCGCCCGGCTGGCCCGTGAGGCGGCCGGCGCGGAGCGCCGGCCGCGCATCGTGGCCGTATTCGCCGACGCTCCGGAGCGGGACGTGGAAGCGGCCATCTCCGCATTCGATCCTGATGCGGTGCAGCTCTCAGGCCACGAGACTCCCGACTTCATCGCCGCCATTCGTCGGCCCGTATGGAAGGTGCTTCATCTCCCCGCCGCCGATGGCATAGATGCCACGGATCCCGCCTATGTCCGTTCGGTGGCAGTCGCGGCAATCGGGGCAGCCAGCGAGTACGTCGCCGCCGGCACCGCCCGCCTCATTCTCGACACCGCCGGAGGCCCGTTCCCCGGAGGGACCGGCCGCCAGATTGCCCGCCAGATAGCGGCCGCCGTCGCCCGCGAGGTGCCGGTCATCCTCGCCGGCGGCCTCGACGCGTCCAACGTCGGCGATGCGGTCCTCGAAGTGCCCGCGATCGGCGTGGATGTGGCTAGTGGCGTGGAGATCCGACCCGCCGCCGCCACGACGTCCGCTGCGGCCGCGGTAGCCCGAGCCACGGCCGCGGTCGGGTCTCGACCGCGCAAGGATCCGCTGCGGGTGGCTCTGTTCGTGAAGCGTGCCCGCGCCGCCCGGTTCGACCGGCCCCACGTCCGCGTTCGCCCGACGCCGGTTCCGGAACCGCTTCTCGAACCCGACGAAGCGGGCAAGTGGGGCCTCAACCGCGACTTCGGCGGTCGGTACGTGCCGGAGACGCTCGTCGCGGCGCTGGACCAGCTCGAGGCCGCGTGGAAGCAGACGCGCCACGATCCGAGGTTCTGGGCCGAACTTCGGGAGCTGCAGCATCACTACGGCGGCCGGCCCACGCCGATCTATCGAGCCGATCGTCTGGGGGCCGAGGCGCTTGAGGCCGCCCGCCAGAGAGTGGCGCACCTCCGGTGCCGCCTGACGGTGGCGTCCGCCGACCGCGCGTGGCGCCGCCCTCGCCGCCCTGCCTGACCGGATCCACCTCTACCTCAAGCGCGAGGACCTCAACCACACCGGCGCCCACAAGCTCAACAACGCCCTGGGCCAGGTCCTCCTGACCCGGCGGCTCGGCAAGAGCCGCGTGATCGCAGAGACCGGCGCCGGCATGCACGGCGTGGCCACGGCGACGGCCTGCGCCCTGCTCGACATCCCGTGCGTCGTCCACATGGGCGTCGAGGACATCGCCCGGCAGGCGCCGAATGTGCTCCGGATGGAAGCGCTCGGGGCCGAGGTTCGGCCGGTCCACGGCGGTTCGGGCACGCTCAAAGACGCGGTCTCCGAAGCCCTCCGCGACTGGGTCACCAACGTCGAGACCTCGCACTACTGCCTCGGTTCGACGATGGGCCCGCACCCGTACCCGATGATCGTGCGCGACTTCCAGCGGGTGATCGGCGACGAAGCGGCGCCGCAGATCGTCGAGGCGGAGGGGCGCCTGCCGGATCTCGCGATCGCCTGCGTCGGCGGCGGCTCGAACGCGCTCGGGCTCTTGAGCCGTTTCATCGGCGAGCCGTCGGTTCGACTTGCCGCGGCCGAGGCGGCGGGGGAGGGGATCGCGACGCGGCCGGCACGCCGCGGCGCTGCTGGGCGGCACGCCCGGAATCCTCCACGGCTCGCGCTCGTACATGCTCCAGGACGCCGACGGCCAGGTCATCGAAGCCGTCTCGATCTCCGCGGGGCTCGACTATCCGGGCATCGGCCCGCAGCTCGCGGCGCTGATGGAGGCGGGCCGGTTGCACGTATCGTCGGCGACCGACACGGAGGCGATCGCGGCCGTCCGCCAGGTCGCCCGCACCGAGGGAATCCTGGCCGCCGTGGAATCGGCCCACGCCGTAGCGGCGCTGCCGGATGTCCTCGCGGCTCTCGCGGCGCGAGGCCGCGGCGGACCCAACGAAGACGCCCTTACCTCGCGAAATGGTCGTCGTGCTCGGGTTGTCCGGGCGCGGCGATAAGGATTTGGCGGCGTTGGCCGAAGGCCAAAGCCGAGCGGCGTTGGCCGAAGGCCAAAGCCGAGCGGCTTAGGCCTGCGCGAGGCAGGCGGGGCCGCGTCAGCTCAGGAGGTGGTTCGAACCGACGGAACACAGGAGGCGACCCGATGAAGGCAGCTGCCGATTCGGCCGCCACAACCCATGGCGCGGCCGCGCCAACCCCAACGGGCGCGGCCGCACCTCCCTTGCCTGCCATAAGCGTCTCGATGACGACAGCCACGCTCGGCGCCCGTCGCATCGCCACGGCCTTCGCGGCGGCCGCTGCCGAGAAGCGAGCGGCACTCATCCCGTACGTCGTCGCCGGCTTTCCCGACCACGACACGTCGCTGGCCATCGCGCTCGCGGCCATCGATGCGGGCGCGGACTCTGCTCGAAGTCGGATTGCCCTATTCCGATCCCCTGGCCGACGGCGCCACGCTCCAGCGGGCGACGTCGGCCGCGCTGAGGGCCGGGGCAACGTTGACCGGATCCGTGGAGCTGATCCGGGCCATCTCGGCGGCCCGCCCAAACACGCCTCTCGTGCCCATGTGCTACGCCAATCAGATCATCGGCGGTGGCGACGGCCGAGCGGTGGCCTCGCGCCTGGCCGAGGCCGGCGCCAGCGGCGTGATCGTCGCCGATCTGACGCCGGACGAAGGCGCTCGCTTCGAAGCCGTAGCCGCGGATGTGGGCCTGGCGGTCGTCTATCTCATTGCCCCCACGACGACGCCCGATCGCCGCCGCGAAGTCGCCGCTCGATCGGCCGGCTTTCTGTATTGCGTCTCGCTCGTCGGGGTCACGGGCGCCAGGACCTCGCTGCCGCCCTCCGTGGCGGGCCTCGTGGCCGCTGCCCGGGTGGACTCGCCGGTCCCGGTCGCCGTCGGTTTCGGCGTGAGCCAGCCGGCTCACGTCCGAATGCTCGTCGAAGCCGGCGCCGACGGCGTCATCGTCGCCTCGGCCCTCGTGGATGCGCTTGGCCCGGACGGCCGCAACCTCGCCTCGCTGTCCAAGCTCGTCGGCGAGCTCCGCGCCGCGACCGCTCGTCTCTAGCCGTAGCCGGTCCGCGCCGGCGCTCGGTCTCATAAGTCCGGTCTACCAATGGGGATGGTGGTAAGTGGAACCCGGTTCCCGGCCCTGAGGTCCGCGGGGCCGCCGATGGGTCGGATCGGACGTTAGCCTGCCTTCTGTTAGCCGTTTTCGGCTGACGACAGCGCCAGGATCGCTTTGCGTGGCCTTGGTTAGCTGGATGGCGACCTCAGGTCTGCTGCCGTTGTCACTTACCACCACAGGCATGCGTATCTCGGAGAAACGGGCAGCGGGCCGGCCGACGCGGGCTTACAGCGCGGTGCTCACGGTGCGAGGAGCCGGCGGGCGCGCGGCGACGGGCCGATATCGGCCACTCCGGCGCCGTCGTCATTGACACGCGTCGATGGCATCGCCACGCTCCGCTGAAGAGTTCTTCGACCCCGAGGTGGGATCCGTTCGGAGTGGGTATTGAGGGAGGACTGAGTGTCGGACAACATTGGATTGGGGCACTTCTTCGAGCAGGTGGCCGATCTCGACAAGGGCGGCCTCCTGGCGCTGAGCGTAAGAACGTCCGGCCGCGAGTTCGACGAGCTCGAAGTCGCAAGATCGGTGGCCCGGCGCGTGGCGGGGCGCAAGGGCAGGACGGCGGAACTGGACCGCCTCAAGAGCGAGATCATGAACTGGGCCACGGCCGGGGGTGCGGGGGCCGGCATATACGCGCCCGACATTCGGGCCGCCGACGTGATGCTCGAGGACCTGCGGGTCGGGGCCGCTCAGGCGATCTACGACGCGGCGGCCGTCGAGCTGCTCGGGCCGGCGCTGGACGGGCGCTCGGCGAGCGTGCTTCGCAGGCGCTGGGACCACGCGATCGAATAGAGGCCGCGGATCGGACGAGGCCTTCGCCAGCGCGCCCAACCAACGCTGAGAACGCCGGTTTACCGATGGGGGCGGTGTTGCGTCGACGACCAAAGCGACGGCGGGCGAGCTTGAGGCTTCCTTGGGCCCGGAGGCCGTTCAGGAAGCGTGCAGCCGGCAATTGACGCACCCATGTCGCCTCCGAGGACCGCCGAGAGGCACGTATGCGTTGCGGCGGCGCCGAGCGGTGTCCGCAATACCGCCGGCATCGGTATTCCGGAAATCTCGTCCGGATCCGCCCACATCGACGAGCCACGAATCTGGGCCGGCCGGCCGGCCAGCGGCCCCTGCCTCAGCCATCCAGTGGCAGCGCCGACCCTCAGGCGGCGTCCCGGGATCGAGAAGCCTTGAGCGATCCGGCCGGCTCCGATCCGGCCGACGCGGGAACCGGAGCGGGCGACTTCGCCGAGCCGGTTCGTCCGGCTCTGCGCTTACGGTCGGGGTTGGACGTGCGACTCATGCCCGCGAGGCCTTCGGGGAGGCCGGAGTCTTCGACCCTGGGTGCGAGAGGCGAGTCGCTGGTCCGTTCCAGAAGCTGTCGCCACATCGCCGGGTCCTGCGGCCGGGAGAAGAAGAAGCCCTGGCCGAGTTCGCAACCGAGGTCGAGCAACCGCTCCGCCTGTTCGCCGGCTTCGATGCCTTCGGCGACGGTCTGGATCTTCATCGCCCGCCCGAGTTCGATGATGCTCCGGGCGATGGCCGATTCCACACCGTCCCGTGCGACGTCGTCCACGAAGGATTTGTCGATCTTGACGATGTCGATCGGGAAGCGCCGGAGGTGGCTCAAGGACGAGTAGCCGGAGCCGAAGTCGTCGAGGGCGACTCGGACGCCCAGGTCCCGGATCTGAGCCAGCGCCGTGGCGGCGGCCGGAGGATCGGCCATGAGCACCGTCTCGGTGACTTCCAGGACGAGCCAGCTCGCCCGGATGCCCGACTCGTCGACCGCGGCCGCGACTTCCTCGGCGATCTGGTCGCGGACGAGCTGCCGCGACGAGAGGTTGACGTTCATCACGAACGGCTCGCCGCCGCCGCGCATTCGCTGCCACTCGGCGAGCTGCTGGCAGGCCTGGCGCAGGATCCAGCCGCCGAGGGGCACGATCAGGCCGGTCTCTTCGGCGAGGGGAATGAACTCGACGGGCGGCACGAGCCCGCGGGTGGGGTGCTGCCAGCGAACCAGCGCTTCGGCGCCGATCACTTCGGCCGTATCCAGGCGGACGATGGGCTGGTAGTAGACGACGAACTCATGGCGCTCGATGGCCCGGCGCAGTTCGGCCTCCATGCCCAGGCGAGCCATGACGGTGTCGTGCATCGCCGCCTCGAAGATCTCGAAGCGGCACTTGCCCTTGGTCTTGGCCGTGTACATCGCCACGTCCGCGTTGCGCAGCAGGTCGCCCGCGCTGTCGCCGTCTTCGCGCATGGCGATGCCGATGCTCGCGCTGACGAAGACTTCCTGGCCGAGAACCCAGAACGGCGTGCCCAGAGCTTCCCGAATCCGCTCGGCGACTCTGGCCGCGCAGGTGACGTCGGCTTCTTCGAGCAGGACCGCGAACTCGTCGCCGCCGAGTCGAGCGGCCGTGTCCTCGGCACGGAGAGTAGAGCGGACGCGATGGGCAGTCTCCACCAGCACGTGGTCGCCGGCCGCGTGGCCCAGGCTGTCGTTGATCGTTTTGAAGTTATCGAGGTCGATGAACAGGACCGCGATGTCGCCCACGTGCCGCCGGTCCAGGGCGTGCTCGACCCGCTCCCGGAAGAGGCTCCGGTTCGCGAGCCGGGTCAGCGGATCGTGAAAGGCCTGGAAGGTCAGCTTCTGCTCGAGCGCTTTGCGCTCCTTGAGGTCGCGCGTGTTCAGCACCACGCCCTTGGTCTCGACGTCGCCGCTGGCACTGCTCGCCACGGTTTCGACCGGGAGCCAGCCGCCGTCGGCCTGCTGGACACGCCATTCGCCCGTGAAGCTCGATCCGGGTCCGTTGAGCGCCCGCGAAAGGAGTGCGTCGAGCTCGGTCGCGTCGTCGGGGTGAGCCAGCGAGCTCAGCGGCATGCCGATGAGCTGGATGGCCGGTTTTCCGAGCAGCCGCTCCACCGATGGGCTGACGTAGTCCAGGGCGCCGGTCTTGTCCACGGCCATGATGAAGTCCGAGGAGTTGCGGACGAGCCAGCCAAGCCTGGCCTCCGTCTTGCGGCGGGCCCGATCCGCCGTCCTGGCGCGCCGCAGCGTGAACAATTGTTGGACGGTCACCAGGGCGGCCAGCGCCACGCAGACATCGACCACGACCGGCTGCGGGTCGCGGGTGATGAGCAGATAGGCGAGGGTCCAGATCAGGAAGACGAGCAGAACGGGGTCGAGTCTCGACGCGATCTGAGCGGGTGACCGGCGTGAACGCGCGGCGAGCAGCCGCAATCGTGCCCACCCCGAGCGAATTCCCCTGGATACAGCAGCTGCACTCATTCCCCATAGTTGTCGGCGGAACGAGTGACTTCGTAAGGTCGCGATCTGGTGTCGTCGCCGGCTGCGCCTCGCGCCCGCTATCGGCCCGGGACGGGCCCTTCTCGCAAGCCGAGGACGTTCCCCGAAGGATCCTGGAACCAGGCCCCTCTAGCGGGTCCTATCTGCGCCACGAAGTTGACGGTCTTGGGAGCCTCGTACTCCTCGAACTTGACCCCGTGGCTCGAGAGCTCGCGCATCGTCTCGTCGAGATTGGCGACTTCGAAATGTCCGACGGTCTGGCCTACGTTCGGCTTGCCCTTGCGAACGGAGACCTGGCCGCTCCCGCACCCGAAACGGAGGGCGAATGGCGACTCGTCGAGCAGAGGCAATCGGAGCAGATCGGCGTAGAAGTGACGGGCGGTTTCGAGGTCATCGACGGCGATCGTCGTCACGAGCATCGCGGAATCGAGCATGGCGGCACCTCTCGCAAAGCCGACCAACACAGGGCCCGGCCTGCGCGGGAGGGTAGAAGCCCGCGACCTCGCAGCACCGGTTTCTCCGTCAGGTGCGCCATATCCAGAATTCGTCGCGGAAGGTGGGACGAGCACGCGGCCCGTGGCTACTCGCCGCTGCCGAGGAACGTCAGCGAACCCGACGGCGCACTCGCTCGGCGTACTCCGTAAAGCGGCCGGGGACGAGCTTGCTCGCGAGAACCGCTACTACGGCGACGATGAACACGGCGAGGAGCCCCGCGACGGTGAAGGTCCGCGCGTTGCGGCGGCTCGGACGGGGATCCCCTGGCTGTTGGACGTTCGGCGCCCGTTGGCTCATCTCGACCGCCTCCTTGTGGCCCGGCTAGGCAGTATTGCCGGACTTCTCGAGTTCTTCGAGACGCTTGATGGTCTCGATCAGATCGCGATACAGCGTCAGCAGCGCATCCTGCGGAAGCGGGCCGTTGTTGGCCATGGCGACGCGGACGAGGACTTCGCGCTCACGGTCCTGGTCCGCGATCGGCCTGCCCGACTGAGCTTTGACTTTGCCCGCGGCCAGGCCGAGACGGGCCCGGTCGTTGAGGAGACGGACGATCTCCCGGTCGAGGGAGTCGATCTGGTTTCGAAGGGCGTCGAGGTCGTCCGTCATGCGGGTTTCCCCGGGCCGGAGCTCGGGAGGGCAGCTCGGCGGGCGATTTCGTCGAGAGCCATGGTGTAGCCGGCCGGCCCTTTGCCGGCGATGCTCGCCGCTGCGATGTCCCGAAGGTAGTTGACCCGCCGGAACGGCTCGCGCGTGTCAGGGTCCGAGATATGGACCTCGATGAAGGGCACGTCGATGCCCTTGAGGGCGTCGCGGAGAGACACGCTCGTGTGGGTCAGGCCGCCGGCGTTGACGATCGCCCAATCGAAGTCCCGGCGCTGCAGCCGATCGATCAGCGCTCCTTCGTGGTTGGACTGGTAGCAGTCGATCCCGAGTCCCAGCTCGGCCGCCCGAGCGCGCAGCCCGGCTTCTATCTCGGCGAGCGTGGTCCGCCCGTAGATCTCCGGCTCGCGGGTTCCGAGAAGGTTCAGGTTGGGTCCGTTGAGGACCAGGACTGTGATCACGTCAGACGGGCTCCCCGGTGGGGCGGTGCTCTCCGCTGAACCGCAGAGCCGCCATGAGGCCGAACTCCACTGCCGCGGGCGGAACGTCGTTGTGGATCTCCACTCCGTTCGCCGTGGGCAGGATCCAGCTGAGCTTGCCCAGCGCGTGCTTCTTGTCTCGGGCCATCCGCTCGAGGACGGCGTCCTGCTCGAGGCCCGGCGGCTCGATGCCCAGGCCCAGACGGTCCAGCAGGGTGTTGAACCGGTGCGATCGCTCGCGGCTGGTGAGTCCCATCGCCAGCGAGATCGCGAAGGCTCCCCGGAGGCCGTAGCCGATCGCCTCGCCGTGCAGCAGGTCCTTGTAACCGGCCGCGGCCTCTATCGCGTGGCCCAGGGTGTGGCCCAGGTTCAGGGTCCTCCGGACGCCGACGTCGTGCTCATCCACCACGACGACTGCCACCTTGGCCCAGGCGCAGCGCTCGACCATCTCCGCGGCCGCGCCCGAGTCGATCGGGTCGTCGCTGCCATTGGCGAAGGCTTCACCCTCAGCTTCGACGAGGTCGAGGAGGCGCTCGTCGCCGAGTGCGGCCATCTTGACCACCTCGGCGAGGGCGGCTCGGCGCTCGCGGGCAGGCAGCGTCCGGAGAAAGGCAGTGTCGGCGATGAATGCCGCCGGCTGATGGAATGCGCCAATCAGGTTCTTACCCTCGGGGATGTCCACCGCGGTCTTGCCGCCGAGCGCCGCGTCGATCTGGCCGACCAGCGTCGTGGGCACGTTGACGATCGGGATTCCGCGAAGGTACGTGGCGGCGGCAAATCCGGCCGCGTCGGTGAGGGCGCCGCCGCCGATCGCGACCAGCGTCTCGCCCCGATCCACCTCGAGCTTCGCGAGCTCGCTGCAGGTCCACTCGACGACCGCCATCCGCTTCGCGTCCTCGCCGCGGGGCAGGAGTATCCGTTCGACCTGCCAGCCGGCGGACGAGAGGGACGCCGCGATCCCGCTGCCGGCCACCTCCCACGTCTGCGGTTCCGCGATCAGGATTGCCCGCCGACGCTTCCGCCCGGGTGAGTGCCGATTCCACGGCCGTGGCCGCGATCCCGTGGCCGATTTCCACGCGGCCGATCGGCGTGTCCGCCCGCAAGAGAGTGGCCCCGTCCGAGACCCCCTCGCCGATTCGCTGGTCCAGGGCGCGGAGGATCGCGTCGATCTGCGCGGCGCCGCTGATCTGGAGGGCAGGGGAGTAGAAGCGGCGCCGTTCCGCGGCCAGCTCGCGGAGCGAGCCGAGTGGATCGCTGCCGGCCACGAGCGGCCGCACGTTGGCGCTCCGACTCGAGGCGGCTGGCGAGGAGCTCCGGAGCGCCGTCGAGCCAGACCGGGAAGCGGCCGCGATACAGGCAGCCAGCGATTTCGCGGGTCGATGACGGCGCCGCCGCCCGTGGCGATGACGCGCCGCACTTCCGGTTCCGGGTCCGCTGGTCCGAGCGAGAGGACCGCCTCGTGTTCGTGGCGCCGGAACCCGGGCTCGCCTTCACTGGCGAAGATGGCGGATACGGTCTTGCCGGCCCGCCGCTCGATGACTTCGTCGAGATCGATGAACTGGGCGTGGTGACGCGTCGCCAGGCGGCGCCCCACGGCGCTCTTGCCGCTGCCCGGAAGCCCAACGAGAACGACGTCCATGGCTACTCGCCCTCGGCCGGAATGGCGACGGGCGAGCCTGGGCGATCCCGCGTCGCTGAGGCGGCGCTTGGGCCTCCGGCGGCTCCGGCGGCTCCTGCGGCTCCGGCAGCTCCTGCGGCTCCGGCGGCAACCCGGCGTCGGTCGCGCTCCACCGCCTCGACCACGGCCGCCATGGAGTCCCCGCCGAACTTGTCGAGGAGGAAGTCCGCGAGGGTCAGGCAAACCATGGCCTCTGCCACGACGCCGGTGGCGGGCACGACGCTGATGTCGCTGCGCTCGTAATGGGCCTTCTCGACGGGCTCGCCCGTGAGCAGGTCCGCGGACGGCAACGGCCGGGGGAGTGTCGAGATCGGCTTGACGGCGCCGCGCACGACGATCGGCTGGCCGTTGGACATGCCGCCCTCGAGGCCGCCCGCGTTGTTGGAGGCTCGCCGCCAGTCGGGCCCGTCCCGGCCCTCGATGACGTCCATCACCTGAGAGCCGAAATGGCGCGTCTGCTCGAACCCGAGCCCGAACTCCACGCCCTTGACGATCGGGATGCTCATCACCGCGGCGGCGAGGGCCGCGTCGAGACGGCGATCCCACTGGACGTAGCTGCCGAGGCCCATCGGCACGCCGGTCGCCACCACCTCGAAGACGCCGCCGACCGTGTCGCCCGAGGAGCGGGCTTCGATCGATGCACTCGATCATCGATTGCTCCGCGGCGGCGTCCAGGCAGCGCAATGGACTCGCCTCGGCCTCCTGGCGTGACCGCGTTTCGAGCTCGCGCTCGGCGGACACCGGACCGATCGGCGGTGGTATGTGACCAGACGTCGATGCCGAACTCGGCGAGGAAGGCCCGAGCCACCGCACCCGCGGCCACCCGAGCGGCCGTCTCGCGAGCGGAGGCCCGTTCCAGGACGTTTCTGACGTCGTCGAAGCCGTACTTCACGGCCCCGGCCAGGTCCGCGTGGCCGGCTCGCAACCTCGTGATCGGCGCCGCGCGCTTGTCGCCACCCGCTGCCAGGGCAGCCAGCTCGGCCGCTTGCTCATCGGTCAGCGGTTCGACCTGCATCACCCGTGTCCAGTTCTCCCAATCGCGGTTGCGGATCAGGAGGAGGATCGGCGAGCCCAGGGCCAACCCGTGGCGAACCCCGGAGAGGATCTCGGCGCGGTCATGCTCGATCGACGTGCTCCGGGCACCGCGGCCGTAACCGCGCTGCCTCCGCGCAAGGTCCGTTTCGATCGCTTCGGCGGTGACGCGCAGGCCCGCGGGCACCCCTTCGATCGTGGCCGCGAGTGCGGGTCCGTGCGACTCACCCGCGGTCAGGAATCGGAGGCGGCCCATTTCCGCGGTCTTAGGAGGCCGCGCCGGGCGCGGCGGGCTCGGCCGGCGGTGCGACGACTCCGGACGTGCCGTTGCCGGCAGCGCCCATGTCGATCGGGACCTGCTGGAGTCCATGTTCGCGGACGCGCTCGAGCTCGACTTGCATGACGTCGATCGGCGCGGGCTTGCCCGTCCACAACTCGAACGCCCGCGCCCCTTGCTGGAGGAGCATCAGCTCGCCGCCGAGCACCGTGTCGCGGGCGGCCAGCGCGTCCTTGAGGAGTTGCGTTTGCGTCGGGTTGTAGATGAGGTCCATGACCATGAGATCCGGCGGCAGCAGATCCGCCGGGATGGGGCTTTCGCCGGCTACCAGGCCGAGCGCGGTGGCATTGACCAGGAGCTTCGTCTTGGAGAGCTCCGCTTCCAGGACCGACTCGTGCCACGGCATGGCGCGCAGGTCCATGTGGGCGGCGCTCTTGTTGAAGTGGCGGACCAGGGCCTCGCCGCGATGGAGATGCCGGTTGAAGATGACGATGCGCTGGAAGCCTTCGGTGATGAGCGCGTAGACGACTGCCCGGGCGGCGCCTCCGGCGCCCAGCACCACGCCGTAGCGGGGCATCTTCTGGCGTCCGACGAGCTTGTCCAGGGCAACCTTGAAGCCGGGCACGTCGGTGTTGTGGCCGACCAGCTTCTTGCCGTCTCGCGAGATCACGTTGACCGCGCCCGTGGCCTGGGCCTCTTCGGTCAAGCGGTCCACCAGCGGAACCGCGTGCTCCTTATGGGGGATCGTGATGTTGGCGCCGAGGAATTCCTCGCCTCGCAGCTCGTTGATCGCGGCCGCGAGGTCCATGGGCCGCCGATCCCACAGCTCGTATCGAGCGTCGATTCCTTGGGCGTCGAACGCAGCCTGCTGCATCGCGGCGGAGAAGGAGTGGGCGACCGGATGGCCGATCAGGACGACACGGTGGGTCATGCTCGGAGCCTTTCCATCTCTGCGAAGAAGCCCGGGTACGAGACTGACGCGCTGTCCGCGCCGTCGATCGACGTCGAGCCCGACGCAATTAAGCCGGCGATCGCGAAAGTCATCGCCAGGCGGTGATCGTCGAACGTCCGGGTCGCGGCGCCGACGAGCGGAGTAGGACCGTCTATCGAAATGTCGTCGCCGTCGACGTCGGATGCGAGCTCCCATTTCTCGCAGGCCTTCGACGATACCGGCGATGCGATCGGATTCCTTGTTCCGAAGCTCGCCGGCGCCTCGAATCGTAGTCCGGCCGCGAGCCTGCGTCGCGGCCAGGCAGAGGATTGGAATCTCGTCGATCGCGGCCGCCACGTCCACAGGACCGAGGTCTATCGCGGCAGCTCGCTGGACCGGACTATCAGGTCCGCAAGCGGCTCGCCCGCCTCGCTGCCCGCCACGGAGGCGACAGCCGGTCCAACGGACGTCTCTTCGATCCGGGCCCCCATTCGGAGCAGCAGATCGATGGCCGCCCGGCGGGTGGGATTGACGCCAACGGCCCGGAGTGTGATCTCGGCGTCGGCATGGACGGCGCCCGCGACGAGCCAGAACGCGGCAGCGGAAGGATCGGCCGGAACCCGTTCATTCACGGGTTCGAGCCGCGCTCCACCGTCGATCGTCCAGGACACTGACTCGCCTCCCGCGCTGGCTCCTCGGCGTACGGCAACCCCGCGGGATCGCAGCATCCGCTCGGTATGGTCGCGCGTGGCCACGGCCTCGCGCACGGTTGTGGGCCCCTCCGCGTTCAGGCCCGCGAGCAGGATCGCCGACTTGACCTGGGCGCTCGGCACTCTGGTCGCGTAGTCGATGCCTGCCAGCGGGGAACGGCCTATCACCACGAGTGGAGGGAGGGAGTCCGATCGCCGCCCAAACAAAGCCGCGCCCATCGAGCGCAGCGGTTCGATGATACGGGCCACCGGACGGGTCCGCAATGAAGCGTCGCCGTCCAGTACCGACATGAACGGCAGTCCGGCGAGCAGGCCCGCGCACAGCCGCAGGCTCGTGCCGGAGTTGCGGCAATCGAGGATCCCTTCGGCCTCGTGGAGTCCTGCCCGCCCGGGCGACGAGACCCGGTAATCCACGTTCAAGCCATCCTCGCCGAGCCGCTCCACGCGCGCCCCCAGCGCGGCGACGATCGCCGCCGTGGCCTGGACGTCGCGCCCATCCCCGGCACCGGTGATGAGGCACTCGCCCTCCGCCAGGGCGGACAGGACCAGGGCCCGATGCGAGATCGACTTGTCGCCGGGCAGGCGCGGCTCGCCACGCAGGCGCATGGCGGGCAGTACAGTCCGGGACCCCTCCCCGGCGAGCTGCGGCGCGATCATCGTCTAGTGCTTGCTCGCGCCGTCCACGGCGACGGGGCCGGTCATCGCGAACGGGTCCTTGATCAGGGTGCGGACTTCTTCGTGGATCTTGAACAGGGCATGGGCCATGTCGCCGAACTGGTCGAAGGTGAGCGACTGCTCGCCGTCGGAGCGGGCCTGGTCCGGGTCGGGATGGACCTCGACCATGATCCCGTCGGCCCCGGCGGCCACGGCCGCGAGGGCCATGGGCTTGACCAGCCAGCGCTTCCCGGTGGCATGGCTCGGGTCCACGATGACGGGCAGATGGGTCAGGTGGTGGAGAAGCGGCACGGCCGTCAGGTCCAGCGTGTTTCGGGTGTACGTCTCGAAGGTCCGGATGCCCCGCTCGCACAGGATCACGTGCGGGTTGCCCGACGAGACGATGTACTCGGCCGCCATGAGCCACTCCTCGATCGTGGCTCCGTAACCGCGCTTGAGCATCACCGGCCGGCCCGCCTTGCCCACCGCCGTCAGCAGCGAGTAGTTCTGCATGTTCCGGGTGCCCACCTGAAGGATGTCCGCGTGGCGCGCCACGACCTCGACCTGGCCGGGTTCCATCACTTCGGTGATGGTGGGCAGGCCCGTCTCCTTGCTCGCCTCGGCGAGGTACTTGAGCCCCTCGACACCCAATCCCTGGAATGAGTAAGGGCTGGTGCGTGGCTTGAACGCGCCGCCGCGCAGCACCGTCGCTCCGGCCGCGGCCACCGCCCTTGCGGTCTCGATCATCATGTCCCGGCCTTCGATGGAGCAAGGTCCGGCCATGATGGTCAGCGTCCCGTTGCCGATCCGTTTACCCAGGACTTCGATGACGGTGTCTTCGGGATGCGACTCTCGCGAAGCGAGCTTGTAGGGCCGGGTGATCGGCGTGACCGATTCCACGCCCGGCATGACCGAAAGCTTGCCCATCAGAACATCCCTTACCGGAGCCACGTCTCCGAGAACCGCGATGACCACACGCTGCGTCCCGTAGTTGTCGTGGGCTTGCAGGTTGTATGAGCGGAGCTGGTCGCGAACATTTGTCGCCTGCTCCTCGGTTGCTCCCATCGACATCACGATGATCATGTGGCGGTCTCCTGGTTGGCTGACCGGCTCGTTCGGCGTCGGGCCGGAGATAGGATCTGATCAGGTAACAAAAAAGCAGAGGCATTGCCTCTGCTGGCACCCGACACGACCCGCGCTCCCGGGTCTAGGCTCCGGGAACGGTCATGCCGGGTTGCGATAAAAGTAGAAGTACGTGTCCATATCGGTCCTCGGACAGTAACCGTTTACCCGGGCGAGTGTCAAATAGGATTTGGCGCGAAGACCTGCGGCCGGAGTCCCTCGTGCCGCCGGCCTCTCGTCCGCGGCCCGCGACGGGCTACTGGACGTCGCTGACGTGCCAGACCTGGTTCAGGACGAAGGCGCCGTCCGTGGTCGGATCCAGCAGGCACGGCTGGGCGCCCTGGACCACGGCATAGGGATGGAGACGGAACTGGACGAGCTTCTTTCCGGAGAAGGTCGCCTCGACGATCACGCCTTCCATCGTCTGGCGGCTCCAGCTCTGATCGAACAGGAAGTTGCCGTGGCTGCCGATGGCGAAATGGGTCTCAGCGGCCGACGGCCAGATGGAGACCCAGGAAGCCCAGTGGGTTCCGCTGCCGAGTATTCCGTCGGCGCCGCAGTCGTAGATGAACTGCCGCTGCGTGCGTTGGGTCTTGGTGATCGTGGCGTGGTACTCCGGCCAGCCCCACTGCGGCATGGCGATGACGACATCCGCCTCCGCCCGAGCCGCCTTGATCGAGGCGCACACGTTCTCGTCGGTCATGGGCGCGACTCCGGGCGAGTCTCCGTCGCCGCGCGCGAGCCGCTGACGTCGTCCCAGCCGACGAAGGCGAACTTGAGTCCGTTGGCGTCCACGACCGCGGGCGCCAGGGCATCGGCAAGCGTTCGTGCCGGCTCCGGTGTGCTTGATCCCCGCCGCGTCGAGATAGCTGAGCGTCTGGCGGACTCCCTTCGAGGCCGGCGTCGGTTATGTGGTTGGAGCCGAGCGTCACGGCCTTGAGGCCGGCCTTGCTCGCCAGCAGCGGCCCGACGCGTGGGTCGATGCTGAACACCATGCCCGTGTTGTGCTGGGTCCAGGTCGAGATCATCGGGCATTCGAAGTCGTTGACGCTCACGTCGTTGTCGGAGATGAGGGCGCTCACCCGGCCGGCGTTGCCGGTTCGCGACAGGATCGGCACCGGCCAATCCCAGGCGCTCGTCTTGAAGCCGCGGTAGCGGACGGAGCCGCCATCGAGAACCCAATCCCAGCCCTGCTTCTTGGTGACCGCCATGAACGAAACGCCCCGGTCGGGGCAGGTGTCGCCGGTCGAGATCAGGGTTCGGATGTCGTCCTGCCGGTAGTCGGCCCAGTCGCCGACGACGTGCCGACTGGGCATACAGCGGGTAGGACCTGGTTCGCTTGGTCGGCGAGCCGAACAGATCCGCGCCGTCGATCGAGAGGACCTTGACCGAAGCGCTGACGAGGCCCGGTGGCAGCAAGCCAAGGGTGCCGGCCGCGCTTCGGACTCGCTCGGTCATCTGCGCGATCGGCACGCAGGGAGTCGCCGGCGGCATCGAGACGGAGATGTCCGGCAGACCGATGAAGTTGAACTCGCACGGCACCAGGACCTTGCCATCCTGCAGGCCCGATGCGAGCTGCGCCGCGGTGAGCGACTCGCGGGGCTCGTCGTACCTGGCCACGACCGCCGCGAAGAACGAGACCGGCCGATCGGGAGTAGGGGACGGTGTCGGGGGCAGGGAGGCGGGCGGCGTGGCGGCCGTGGCCGCCGTTGCGGCGGTGGACCAGGGCGTGGGAGTCATTCGTATCGAAGGCGGTGGCGTAGCCCCCGTGACGCTCGTGGCGGATGGGGCGGCGCTTCCGCAGCCGGCGGCCGCGAATGCCAGGACAGTCGTCAGCAGAAGTCCCCAAGCCGGACCTCGCGCTGGACCCATCCCTCGGCAATTTCACCGCGCTCAGCAGCCTCCGCGATCCGTCGTCTTCGCCTGCCCTGCCAAGCCAAGGTTATCCGCTCGCCGGGGCGGGCGAATGGCCTCGGCGCCTGGAAACAGATCGACCCCGAGGATTGCTCGGGGTCGCTGCGTGTTGAGTTCTGGCGCGCCCGGCGGGACTCGAACCCACGACCTCCAGGTCCGCAACCTGGCGCTCTATCCACTGAGCTACGGGCGCATCGTTCGCTGTCCTTCACCGGACGAATCCGCCGGAGACGGAAAGGCTGGCGGAGAGGGAGGGATTTGAACCCTCGAGGCAGGTTACCCCACCTGGCGGTTTAGCAAACCGCTGCACTAGACCACTATGCGACCTCTCCAGGCCTACAGCGGGCGGAATTCTAGCATGCCGAGACGGGCCCGCAGAACCGGCAGGCTTTCACCGATCGGGGTCGAACCTGAAGCGAACGAACAAGCGGGAAAGCAGGCCGCCACTGACGCGCTCGACCACGACCGAATCCGGCGCTATTCCGGCGTCGGCGACGACGCGGGCCATCTCCTGAGAGGTGAGCGTCACGAGCCCCAGGTCGTAGATGAGCGCGCAGCCGCCCGGGCGGAGCACGCGGTCGATCTCCACCATCACGGCCACAGGATCCGCCAGGTGATGAAGGCTCAGAGTGGAGACGATCAAGTCGACCGAGCCGTCGGCGAACGGCATCCTCGCGCCGTCTCCGACGACGAACCGCAGGCGGCCGTCCGTTGTCTCGTGCCGGCTCGCGAACAGCAGCATGCTGGGGGAGCTATCGATGCCGACGATCCGGGCTTCGCGCAGCTTGCGCGAGATCGCCACGACCAGCTCTCCGGTACCGCAGCCGATGTCCACGATCGTGGGCCGCTTGCCCTTGCCGAAGCCCTTGAATTCGGCGGCCACGTCTTCGGCCGCACGCCTGTAGAGCCGGCCCATGAACGGGGCGATGACCTTGGAGTAGGCCAGCGACTCCGGCTCGGCGAAGCCGCCGAGGCGTTTGTCCGCGCCACGCGCCGCTGACCGCGCCAGACGTTGGCCCGGTCGGGTGAAGGCGGCGAAGAGGCCGACGAGGAGGATCGTCCGCAGCAGCCGGCTGCGGCGACTCCGGCGCGGCTTCGAGCCCACCGGGACAGCCCTGCTCGCCTTCGTGTTCGGCTAATCGGAAGTGCCTCTTTCGGCGCCGGGGGAAGATCCTCATGTCAGTACCTTGTTGCCCTCTCCACAAGATCAGAAGGATACGTGCCGGCCCCCACTCGTATCCGGGGCAGCCGCCAGTGGTTGAGCCAGATCTCCGGTGCGGAGCCGCCCTGCACGACGGCGGTCTCGAGTTGAGGGCAGGCGGCCAATCGAGCCTGCAGGAAGTCGCTGCCGAGGCCCTTTGGATAGGAGAAGGATTTCGGCCACACGCCCGTGGCGTCGGCGATGAGGGCGGACGCGCCGTTGATCTCCTGGGGCAGGAGGTCCGGTGCCACGGCGGTCAGGACTTTGTGTGAGTAGCTGTGGTTGCCGATCTCGTTTCCGGCGGCTACGAGCTGCCGCATCTCGAACGCCGAAAGAAACCCCTGGGATCCGATCCGGCTCGCGATCACGAAGAACGTGGCCCGAAAGCCGTGGCTCAGCAGGGCTGGAAACGCGTTGCGATAGCCGTCTTCGTAGCCGTCGTCGAAGGTCACGACGAACGTCTTGGGCCCGGGCGCGATGCTCAGGCGGAGGTCATCGCCCAGCTCGCCCATCGTGATCGTCTTCCAGCCCGCGGCGGCCATGGCGTCCATCTGCGCCTGGAAGTCCTCGGGCGGAGTGATCAGGTTTCGAGCGCTGCCCGTCTCGCCCTGCCAGGGCTTGACCCGGTGGTACTCGAGGATCGGGACGTGGAGGCGGAACGGGGCCGCGCCGCTGGCGATCGGTCCGGAGGGTGCCGGCTGCGTGGGCGCGACGCCGCATCCCTGACACGAATCGTCGATGCGAAGACGACGAAGGCGGAGGCGATTTCGGAGACCGACGGCGACGTCAGCCGCGGCGGACGGGTTGCCGGGCGGGCTGGCCACCGCCTGGAGCGGACTCCGGTGCCGAAGCCGCTGCCGCGAGTCCGACCGCGGGCGCGGGGGTGCGCGGCCCGGCTGCGAACGGCCGGCACGCTGGAGGCGGCGATGGACGCGGCGACCAGCACGAAAAAGGCGACCCCAACCGCTGTCCGCCGCCGGCCCACGAGGCCGCGGCCGATGATCCAATCCAGCTGCTTCGACACGGTTTCGTATTCTGAGGCCGGAGACCGGCCAGCGTTAGTGGCCGAAGTCATGATGCGTCCGAGGGTGCAGTGACGAGGCTATGCTGCGAGCCGTTGGGCTCGGCCACGGCCATGAGAACGTGGACTGAATCGGAGGAGTCGTCGTGGAACGCATCGGGTTCGTCGGTCTCGGGACGATGGGTTTCTCGATGGCCCGGAACATCAGGGCCGCCGGCGCCGAGCTGACCGTCTGGAATCGGACCGCCGGCCGGGGAGCCGAGCTGGTGGCAATGGGTGCCAGCGAGGCCGCTTCACCTGCCGAGCTCGCCGGGCGCTCGGATGTGGTCGTCATCTGCGTCTCGGATACGCCGGACGTCGAAGCGTCATCTTCGGGCCCGGCGGGCTTGCCGAAGGGCTCCGGCCGGGCAGCCTGGTCATCGACTGCTCGACCATCTCTCCCGTGGCGACTCGCGAGTTCGGCGCCCGGCTTGCCGAAAAGGGCGTCCGCATGGTCGACGCGCCGGTATCGGGTGGGTCCGAGGGAGCGCGTCTGGCAACGCTCACCGTATTCGTCGGCGGATCGGACGAGGACGTGGCTCGAGCGATGCCGGTTCTTCAGACGATCGGCAGGACGATCACGCACCTGGGTCCGGCGGGTTCGGGGCAGGCCGCCAAGGCGGTCAACCAGGTCGTCATCACCGGCATCTACCTCGGCCTCGCGGAGGGACTCATCCTGGGCATGAAGGCCGGACTCGATCCCGCGCGGCTGGTCGATGCACTGTCGGGCGGCTCGGCCCAGAGCTGGGTGCTGACAAATCGGTCGACGAACATGATCGAGGACAAGTACCCGCTCGGCTTCCGGCTGTCGCTGCACCGAAAGGACCTCGGCATCGCCCTGGAGCTTGCCCGGACGCTCGAGATGGAGCTTCCGGTAGCGGGGCTCGCGGCAAGGCTCGAGGATGAACTGTTGGCGGGAGGCCACTCCGGCGAGGACATGTCGGTTCTGGCAAAGGCCATCCGGGAGCCGACGGGCCGTGACTAGCGTGGCTCCGCGAAGCCCGCCCATCGTGTCGGTCGGCGGCAAAGGGACTCGTGGCGCGGCGTGCCGGCGTCCCGGGCCTGTATGATCCGGCCATGAACTACGAACTGTTCATGGGCGAGGCGCTGGCAGAGGCGCGGGTCGCACTGGATCTGGGCATGACCCCCATCGGGGCCGTGGCCGTCGTCAACGACGCGATGGTCGCCCGAGCCCACGACCGAGTGGCCGAGACGAACGATCCAACCGCGCATGCGATCGTTGTCGCTCTCCGTGAAGCCAGCCGCAAGTTGGGGCGAAGTGGCCTGGCAGATGCCACGATCTTCGTCACCCGCGAACCGTGCCCCATGTGCGTCGGAGCGCTGCTCGCCTGCGACATCGACGCTCTGGTCTTCGCGACCGGAAATCCCGTCGATGGCGCCGCGGGTTCGGTGCTTCAGCTTGCCCAGGACGGCAGGCTTGCACGTCGACTCAAGGTAGTCAGCGGGATCCGCTGCGACGAGGCCGAGGAGCTCCTCGCCCAGGGCACCGCCGCCCAGGGCACGGCCGGCCCGGGCGAGCGGACTTCTTCGACCGAGAGGCTCAACGCCGCCATCGGCTGAGCCGGCAACAGACCCTCGGCCGCGCCACCACGTGCTGTCGGTCGTTCGACCGCCTCTCAACCGTCGGATGGTTCACTCCGTCCACCAGGGGGCTTGTCGTGCCCGCCCCGGATGTATGCTCCCGATGCATGCAACAGATGCGCCTCGACCGGCCTGGTCCGCGTAGCCGACCACGCAGACCGTGGCCGTCGAAGCGACGATGGACTAGCCAAGAGTGTGCAATGGCTCCGCGATGACCTCGATGCCGACAACCTTCCACGAGGCGGGTCTGGCTCGTCATCCGAGCCGGGGGCGGCTGGAGCCGAGCCTTTCGGGTTCGGCCCGCCCCTCGCCGCCGGGAGGTCCGACCCGTCCCGAGACTGCCGACGATGCGCGACATCGCCGTAGCGAGCGGCGTCTCCCAGAGCACCGTCTCGCGGGTCCTGACCGGAACGCGGACCGCGTGCCCATCAATGAGCTGACGAGGCAGAGGGTCCTCGAGATGGCGCGCCAGATGCGCTACCGGCCCAACCCTCTGGCGCGCGGACTCCGCGGCTCGCGAACGATGCTCCTGGGCGTGATCGTCCGCGAGATCACGGACCCGTTCTTCGCCGGGGCTGTCGACGCGGTTTCGGCGGAAGCGTACAGGCGCGGCTACAACGTCGTTCTGGGCCACGCCCACGGACGCACGGACGAAGCGCTTGCCGTTCGCGCGGTCCTCGAGACCCGCCACTGCGACGCGATCATCGTCCTGGGAGACACCAGCGATCAGCCCCGGCTGCTCGAGGACCTGCGGCAGGCCAACCTCCACATCGTCGCCATGTGGCAGGGCTCGGGCGTCGTCGCGGGCTTGCACACGGTCGCCGTGGACAACGTCGCCGGCATCAACAGCCTGATGGATCATCTCCTCGGGCTGGGCCACCGGAGCTTCGCATTCATCAGCGGCGGCTTCTCGGAAGGCCGGCTCCTCGGCGACATCGGCGAGAGGCGTCCGCCTTCGTGAACCGGCTGCTTGCCGAGCGCCTCCACCTCGCGCCTGAGTGGCTTCGTGAAGCGCCGAACACGATGAAGGGCGGCGCGGACGCATTCGACGCGCTGATGAGCCGCGAACAGCGGCCCACGGCCATCGTCGCTTCGACGGATGTCCTCGCCATCGGCGCTCTCCACGCGGCGTTCCGCCGGGGAATGCCGGTGCCGGGAGAAGTCACGATCGTCGGCTTCGACGACCTGCCTATGTCCGGGTACACCAACCCATCGCTGACAACCGTGCGGATGCCGATGGCAGAGATGGCCACGGTTGGGGTCCGGGTCGCGATCGACGCGCTGGACGATCTGAAAGCCCCGGATCTCGAGGTGCTCCCGCCCTCGATCGTGGTTCGCGAGTCATCCGGCCCGCCGCCCCGATCGCCCAGTTCGCCGAGGTAGAACCTCGCGCCGCCAGGGCGGCGGCCGGATAACGAACAGCCCGCCTCGGAGAGACGGGCTGCGTGTCTGAGAAGCGGTTCTAGGAGTGGAGCTCGGCCAGTTCCTTCTGGGAAACCTCGCTGGGCAGCTTGCCCATGATGATCATGGCCAGGACTTCGTCCGTGGTGATCTCGGACTTGTTGACCGTGCCGACGAGCTTGCCGTGGAGCATGACGCTGATCCGATCCGCGAGGTCGAAGACGTCGTGGATGTCGTGGCTGATCAGGAAGATGCCGATGCCTTCCGACTTGAGCTGCTTGATCAGATCGCGGACCTGGGCAGTCTCGGCCGGCCCGAGGGCGGCGGTGGGCTCGTCCATGATCAGGATCCGGGCGTTGAAATGGACCGCCCGGCCGATGGCGATCGCCTGGCGCTGGCCGCCGGAGAGCGACACGACCGGCGTCTTGAAGTTCTTGAAGTTGGGGTTCAGCCGCCCCATGACCCTGCCGCGTGGCGGACTCCATTGCCGCGTCGTCGAGATCGCCGAACCGGCTCGTCAGCTCCCGGCCGAGGAAGACGTTGGCCGACGCATCGATGTTCTCGGCCAGCGCCAGAGTCTGGTAGATCGTCTCGATCCCGAGCGCCTTGGCATCGCGCGGGTTGGCGATCGACGCCGGCTTGCCGTCGATGAGGATCTGGCCCGAGTCGGCCGGATGCGCGCCGGACAGGCATCGGATCAACGTGGTCTTGCCTGCGCCGTTGCCGCCGACCAGACCGACGACCTCGCCCGGCCGAAGGTCGACCGAGACGTCCTGGACCGCGTGAACGCCTCCGAAGGCGACGTTGATGTGCTGCATCTCCACGAGCGGAGTGCCATCTGCAACCGTCAAAGTGGTCCCTCCGTCAGCTGCGAGAGCGGCGCCGGTTCCACGCGTCGAAGCCGACGGCGAGGATCAGGACGATGCCTGCAACGACATTCTGGCCGGGTGAGTTCACCCCGTTGAAGCTGAGCCCGTACGCAATCGACTGCATGACGAAGGCACCGACGACCGCACCCGCGATCGATCCGGTGCCGCCCGCGAACGATGTGCCGCCGACCACGGCCGCCGCGATGACGTAGAGCTCGTAGCTCTGGCCGACGTCGAGGGTCGAGCCGTTCAGTCGGGCCGCCGCGATGGCCGCCGCTATGGCGCACAGGATGCCCATCAGGACGTACGTCTTCATGATCGTCCAGCGGGTATTGATGCCGCCCAGCGTGGCCGCGTCGGGGTTGCCGCCGTAGGCGTAGACATATCGGCCGAAGCGGCGGCGCTTGGCGATCCAGCTCATCACGATCGTCACGCCGATGAGCAACATGATCGGGTACGGGAACCCGGTGGAGATCTGCAGGCCTCCCGCCGGGACCGCGATGCCGTGCTCCGCGGCGTACCGATCCGCCAGGCCCTTCGGCCAGTAATTGGCGTTCGCAAAAGCGGCCAGACCGAGAATTGCGGCGGCATCCGACCACGCCGATCACCGTCTCGGCCCACATGGGCCGAACCGGGAACGCGAACCGGCGACGCTGCCGGCGCGCAGTGATAAGGAACCAGCACGATTGCGAGACAGCCGACGACCCCGACGCCCCACGTGAGTGTCGCGCCCATCGAGCCCGCGGCCCCTCCGCCGAGGAGCTGGAAAGTCGGGTCGAGGCCGGATACGGCGGCGCCTTGCGAGAGGTACCAGACGAGTCCGCGGATGGTCAAGCAGGCCGCCGAGGGTGACGATGAACGAGGGCACGCCGATGTAGGCAATGATGAAGCCCTGCACGGCGCCGAACGCGGCGCCAATCGCGACACCGATGGCCAGGGCGATCGCCCAGGTCAGCGGGAAATCGGCAGGCAGGTGGAGGTGTTGGGGAACCAGTCGGTCATCAGCAGCGCGTAGCTCATGGCCACGAAACCGACCAGCGACCCGACCGAGAGGTCGATGTTTCGCGAGACGATGACCAGCACCATTCCGGTCGGCGATGATCGCGATGCCCGTCGCCTGGACGGACAGCGTGACCATGTTCGTCGGGCTGATCATCTGCCCGCCGCTCATGACGTCGAAGACGAGAAGAATCACCGCAAGTGCGACGAGCATCCCGAACAACCGGAGATCGACTTCGGTCTGGGCCATAAGGCGCAGACAGAGATGCGACGAGTCGGCCGCTGCCTCTGACGCTGTACCGGTGGCGTCGGCCACGTTCGCCACGGGAGCACTCCTGTTCCACGAAAGGACCTGCGTCCACGGGGGGTTGTCCCGTGGACGCAGATCGGACTGTCCTAGAGAGGCCTAATTATGGGTTACTTGCAGGCAGGTGGGGCCGTTGCGGCGTCCACGCCCTTGCAGAGGTCAGCCTTGGTGATCTGGCCGGCATCGATCGCGTCCTGGAGGTTAGTCCGCGGTGATCGGGGTCGGCTGGAGGATGAAGGAACTGACCGTGGTTCCGCCCGGGGTCTTGAAAGGCTGGGCGGTGAGACCGGCCGTCGGCGCCACGTTGGCGGCGATGAGGCCGGCGGGGAGCGCCAGGCTGGCCATCTTGCCGCCCGCGCAGAGCGCGAGCGCAGCGGCGCCGGCAGCCTTGCCGAGCTCATTGGCGTTCTTGAAAACGTCCACGTACTGCTTGCCGAGGGCTACGTTGTTCAGGTTGGCCGGATCGCCGTCCTGGCCGCTGAGCGGCGGGAAGCCGTAGTTCTTGGCCGTGAGAGCGGCGACGACGCCGAGGGCGGTGCTGTCGTTCTCATCGAGGATCGCATCGATCTTCTGGCCGGACGAGTTGGCCTTGTCGATGATCGCTTCCATGTTCGCCTGGGCCTTCTCGGTCTTCCAGGCGTCGGTGAACGTGCCGTCGGGGCCGTTGAGGATCTTGATGTCGCCGGAGGCGACCTTGTCCTTGAGGCCCGCGTTGTCCCAGCCTTGCGGCAGGAAGGTCGAGGCGTTCGGGTCGCCCGGGTCGCCCTTGATGAGGACGTAGTTGCCCTTCGGAACCTTGGCCAGGATGGCCTCGGCCATGGCCTCGCCAACGCCGACGTTGTCGAAGGTGATGTAGAGGATGCTCGGGTCTTCGATGAGGCGGTCATAGGCAATGACCGGGATCCCGGCATCCGACGCCTTCTTGAGCGCCGGCAGAATTGCCTTGTTGTCCTGAGCAAGCAGGATCAGGACATTGGCGCCCTTCGAAATGAGGGTATCGACGTCGGTCAGCTGCTGCTCATTGCTGAGGTTCGCGTCGGCGTCGATGTACTTCCCGCCGGCCGCCTCAACGGTCTTCTGGATGCCCGGCTTGTCGTGCGCGGCCCAGCGCGGCTGCTGGAAGTTGTTCCACGAAACGCCCACGGTGCAGGGCTTGGCGCCTGGCGTGGGTGTGCCCGCGGCAGGCGTCGGGGTGGCGGCCGCCACCGGGGTTGGGGTCGCAGCTGGGGTCGCGGTTGCCCCTGAACTGGAGCAGCCGACCACGGACATAGTTAGTGCGGCGATCGCCAGGACGGCTACCGCTCGTCGATTTCGCGCCATCTGGTCTCCTTCCTCCTCTGGAAGCTCGGTACGCTGACCGGTCGCCCGACCGGTCCTACACGTCGAACCAGTTCTGGGCTTTGCCTTCTCCTCTCTCCGTATCGGCCCGGTTACCCGAGCCATCCTAAACGTATGCAAACGTTGTCTTGCAAACGTTCTTGATAGCCTCGTACATGACAGGGTGCGCTGTCAATCGCGAATCTCGGTTCCGTTTACGGCAGTTGTCGACCCGTTGACGCAGGTATCTCATCAACGAGAGGGGCACCGCCGCCGACATGACCGCGGCCCCGGAATGAGGTCAAAGTCTACGCGGCATGGCCAGTCGTGACCGAGCGGAACAGCAAGGCTGTGCGCCTCCGATTCCGCTCGCCGAGTTCGACAATCTATGCATGCATTGGGGCTAGCCGCTCAATTCGACAACGATTTGGGCCATCCACCCGCCACCTTGGAAACCGGCATGGTCGTAGCCCAGCTGCGGACGAGCTTGAACGATCCTGAATCGCAGGCGGGCGCTCCGATCGCCCACATGACTTCGCAGAACGGCATCGCGGTAATCAACACTACGGCGCGGGCGGAAATGCCGGCCTGGCCGTGCTTCGGACTACTCGGGCCGACCGGTCTCTGCCGGCCTCGCCGTGGGCCAATCGCCACCTCCCTTCAAGCGCCTGGAGGCGACCACGGGTGCGCCTCCGTCGCCCCTCGAGTGATGTCGAGGAACTGGTTCGCGTTCACCTGGAGCCACGGCCCCACCTGGCCGTCGGGCCATTGGACCCGGACCTGGGCCGAGCCTGCAGGACCGAGGCCGAAATGGGTCCACCCCAGCTGTCCACCGGCGTGCCCACCACCGATGGTCAGCTCGCGACGGAGTGTCAGGTCGCCAACCTTGACTTCGATCCAGCCACCGATGGCGTCGACGTTTGGCCCGGTCTGGATCGGTCGAAGCGCCAGCCAGTGGCCCATCTGCGCAGGTTCGCCGCGATGCCGCTGAGCCGGCGTTCAGCCAGACCCGCACCGGCGCGCCGTAGTGGACTTCGATCAGGTCCAGCAGACCGTCCATGTTGAAGTCGGCGAGGGCCGCGCCACGCCCGCGATCGTACTCGACGATGCCGGCCGCCTCGGCCTGTTGCTTGAAGTTGCCGTCCGGCTGCCCGAGGAACAGATCGCTGGGATCCTTTGTAGCGAAGCCCGGCTGCTGGTTGACGTTGCCTTTGGAGACGAACAGGTCGATGAAGCCGTCGTTGTTGACGTCCTCGAACTCGGGGTTCCAGGAGGTCGAGGGCAGATCCTGTCCGCCGCTGCCGGGCCGCGTGGAAACCACGCCACGCTTGAGGGCGATGTCGCGGTAGCTCGGCTGATCCGGTCCCGCGGCGAGCGTTTGGAGCCGGTTGTCGCCCTGGCTCGTGAGGTAGTAGTCGGGATAGCCGTCGCCGTTGACGTCGTATGCCGGCGATGCCCATGCCGAAGATCTGCATCGAGACCCAACCGTCGGCGTCGGTGTAGAGGCGGGGGCTTTCGCCCGGAGCGATCCGCCACAGCTGGTCCTCGCCGTTCACGTAGTAGTTGCGGTCGTTGGAGATGCGCAGGTCGCGCCGGCCCGAGCAGATCCCAGTCGCTGAACAGCATCGACAGGGCGCAATAGCCCGGCGAGAGAGCGACCGGCCGGTCGAACGCCGTTCCGTCCGCCTTGGGACGGACGAGCTCGCTATCGGCGCAGTCCCGCGTCGGCTGGCCCGTGGAATCGAGCTTCAGGTAGTGACCGATGGCGAGCGTCGGCAGGGCGTTCGAACCTTCCCAGGTCGCGCTGAAGGCAAGCGCGTCAGTCGTTGCCGCCGTCGAACGACCAGGCGGCATTCGCCTTCTCGAAGCGGCATCCGCCCAGGCCGCGCAGTAGCTCCGTCTCACCCAACCGGAGCACGACCAGATCGACGTTTCCGTCGCCGTCGATGTCGATCGGGTATGCGCCTTGGACGCCGGTGAGATCGGTCGTGGCGGCGGGTATCGGTGTGAAGGCGAGCGTCTTGCCGCCCACGTGAGCTGTCGTTGCGGTACAGGGCGGCCGGGTTGCTGCCGCCCGCAAGATAGATGTCGGGCCGGCCGTCACCGTTGCAGTCGAAGACCGCCACTCCGCCGCCCACGACGTACGCGTCGCCGCCCCCGAAGGTGTGGCTCAAACCGGAGCCGGCGGTCTGCTCGACGAAATGGGGAGTGCCGCCGGCCGCGGTCGGCGTCGCCGAGCCGCCGAAATACCCGAGACCGAAGCCGGTGGCTGTGACAGCCACCAGGGCGACGATCGCCACGGCCTCCGCCGATCGCCAGGGTGCGCCGCCGACCGCGGATCGCCGCTCTCACCCGACCGTGCCGGCGTAATAGCGCTGGGCGATCAGCCACGCCGTCTTGCCGCATTCGGACCCGACTCTACGGCCCGTGAAGTCGTCCGCCTGAACGTGGATGCCGCCCCAGAGCCTCGATTGGCCGGCCTGGTCCGAGGCGTCGTAGTAGGTCGCCCATTCGAGGCGGATGTCCTTGCGTCGGGCCGTGCTCGAACTTGAGCGAGCCGGCCTTGATCGTGTAGCCGCTCACGCCGCCCGGGAAGTACTCGCTGCCGGTGAAGCTGGTCAACACCTCCGCGCCCGCCCGGCTGAAGGTGCTGTGACCGGAGAAATAGCCGGGGAACGACGGCGTGACGAAGGTGGGCAGCTGGTAGGGGACCCAGTTGGCGGCCAGGATCCAGGCCACGCCACCGATCTCGGTCTTGGGATCCTTCGGAATGCCGGTCCACGATCGGATCGCGATCTCGCCCTCGTGTCCGGCGAGGGCGGCGTGGGGCTGGCCGGGCGCGGTGGTCTCCTTGGTGATCAGCTCGATGAGGCCTGGAACGAGGGGCAGGCCTTCCTTGTTGTAGGACGGAAGCGAGGGGTCGCTCGACTGGCCAAGTCCGGCCATATATCGAACCCAGGAGATCGGCCGGCCGCCGTCGTAGTAGCCCTTGGCGCCCCAGGCCACGATGGCCGCGTCATGGACGGCGCCGTTGAGCGCCAGGTAGAGCTTGACGTCCCATTCCAGCCGGTTGACGACTGGGCCTTTGCCGCCGACCCGTAGATTCGGGGCCAGCTCGTCGGAGGCCAGATTGGCGAGCACGTTCCAATGGCCGGGCGGTGTCTCCGAGTTGGGACCGTCGGCCCAGAACTCGGCCATGACCCGCCCGAAGTCGCCCTCGTTCACCACGTCCGGCGGGTACGGCTTGCCGGTGGCCGGATTCACCTTGTGGCCGGTGCCGTCGTTCGTACCCAGATCGTTGTTGCCACGGGCTCCGGGAGAGATGTCGATGGTGTTGCCGAGCGTTGGATCGAGCATGCTGCTGTCGCGGATCACTTCAACGACCTGGTCCTTGAATCCTGGTCGGTAGTGGGATCGCCAAGCTTGGGCGGAGGGCCCGGATCGAGCGGCGGAGCCGCGACGGTGCTGCCTACTACCGTGGCGCCGACCGCGGGCAGGCCGAAGCTGGCCACGCCTCCCCACTGCGGACCAACGTTCTGCTGGACGCCGTTGGTAACCGGGATTCCGTTCTGGGAGATCATGTGCTCGATCTGGAGGGGCTGCCAGCGGTTGGGATCGGCCATGGTCGCCCCCGGCTTGTTCACGACGAGGGGCGGATTGACGGACTTGTACCACGGGGATTGGTAGCCTCCGGCCTGGTTCGAGCCGTCGTTGGCGCCGTAGGCCAGGACGGCCTTCGCGATCCTGTTGCCGAGCGCTGCGGGCGTAGTCCCCTCGGTAGTCGTAACGGTCAGTGGATAGTGCAGCGAGTCCATCAGGTCGTCGAACTCGGACAGGGACTTGTCCGCGCCCACCGCCTTGATGTATCGAGCCGTCAGGACGCGATACGCGGCGTAGCTGATGGCTTCGTTCCGAGCCGCGGCCACATCGGACGCGGTGTCCTTCTCCTTGACGAGGTATCCGGCGGCGGTGGGGTCGTACGCCGCCCACGCATCCCACATTGCCACGGATGTATGAAACAGGTTCCGGGCATGGACGGGCGGGTTCGGCAGGGCACGCCGGATCGCATCCAGAAGCGCTTCGTCCCACTTCCGGGCCACGGTCCAACTCTGGCTGGTGTTGGAGCTGGAGTTGCCGCTCTTCCAGGGGCTCCAGGCTAGGAGCCCGCCCGTGACGAGGACGACCACGGCCACTATCGAAACGGCGATTGCGATGGCATTGCGCCTGGAACGCCTGGCAAGCACTTGAGCGCTCCTCCTGTCAGGCCGGGAATCGAGTGTCCGATCCCGGATCGGGACTCTTGCCGTTGGCAGGTCAGCGATCGCTCTAATGACCGGCCCGCCGACCGCGTCACTTCTGAAGCCTCGCAAGCAATCGATTCGCATCATAGCTCCCGCGATCGGGAGACAGCTTGATCGATAAAGGATGCACGGCGCAGACTGATGCGCCACGCAGACTGCGGTTTGGCAGCCGCCTGCATGGCCTGGCCGGCGGCACCACGGCCCGAGCGACACGAGCAGGATGAGGAGCATGGCTAAGGCACGCTTGATCAAGATCGATCTGCCGGACTTCGGCATGCCCGAGTCTCGGCCCGAAATCCCGGCGGCCACGTACGAGGCCCGTCTCGAGCGTCTTCGTGAACAGGGCCGACGCCGCCGGATTCGACCGGCTGGTCATCTACTCGGATCGGGAGCACAGCGCCAACCTTGCCTGGCTAAGCGGCTTCGATCCGCGATTCGAAGAGTCGCTTCTCGTCTTCGGGCCGGTAGGCGATCCCGCGATACTCGTCGGCAACGA
This sequence comes from uncultured Chloroflexia bacterium, assembly GCA_963816135.1. Lineage (GTDB taxonomy): Bacteria > Chloroflexota > Limnocylindria > Limnocylindrales > CSP1-4 > Fen-1039. Next base: position 41,979 of record CAWFJD010000008.1, on the reverse strand, counting down.
GGACGGGGGCCTCGCCTCGCAGGCGCCGCTCCGGATGCGCTCGATGCTGTTCCAGGACTTCAGCCTGCCCGGCCAGCCGCGCGACCGGTCGCGGACCATCGCCGAGATCCTGAGCGGGGAGGGGATCGGGCCGGGCCGCAGGGTCGGTCTGATCGGCTGGAAGACATACGGCCGTCCGAACCGCAGTGACGTTCCCTCCTACATCGTCGACGAGCTGCGGGCGCTCGTGGGCCGGACAGGCTCGGTCGAGAACGCCACCGACCTTCTGATCGACAACACGACCGGCCTTCGGACCGTGAACGAGGTAGAGGAGCTCGCCGCGCTCGAGTACGCCGCCTGCCAGACCTCCGGCGGCGTCCGCAATCTCATCTATAACGTGAAGCCCGGCCTGACCGAAGCAGAGGCGGTCCGATACCTGGGTTGGAACGGCATGCCGCTTTCGTGCCACTTGATGCTGACCGCCGGTCCGCGTGCCACATACGGCATGCTCAGCCCGAGCGACCGGAAGATGGAACGCGGCGACAGGTTTACGACCGCCTTCGGCATCTGGGGTTCGCTGACATGCCGGGCGGGCTTCCTTGCCGCCGGCCCAGAAGACCTGCCGGCGCCCATCTCAGACTACGTCGACCGTCTCGTGGCCCCCTACTTCGAGGCAGTGGCGGAGTGGTATGAGGCTCTCCACGTCGGCCAGACGGGCGGGACGCTGTACGACATCGTCCACCGGCACATCGGCGACCCGTTCTTCGGCGTGTCGCTCAACCCGGGCCACATGATCGGCCTCGACGAGTGGGTCAACTCACCGGTCTCGCCGGGCTCCAAAGCGGAGTTGCGCTCGGGGACGGCGATGCAAGTGGACATCATCCCGGGAACGGGCACCGACTACTTCACGACCAATATAGAGGATGGAATCGCCCTGGCGGATGCCTCGCTGAGGGAGTCCCTCGCGGCAGCCTATCCGCAAGCGTGGCAGCGGATCCAGGCTCGGCGAGCGTTCATGGAGAGCCGGCTCGGGATCTCGCTCCACCCCGACGTGCTGCCGTTCTCCAACATCCCCGCCTTCCTGCCGCCGTTCCTGCTTGATCCCGGCAAGGCGATGGCCGTCGCCGAGTAGCCTCCGCGCGCCTTCCCCGCGACGGCCTTTCGCACGACCGAGGGGCCCGTTTGGGCAGGATCCGGGCGCCCCCGATGCTCTGGTATCCTCTCCGGCGGAGAGGTGTCCGAGTGGTTGATGGTGCCGCTCTCGAAAAGCGGTGTGCGAGAGCACCGAGGGTTCGAATCCCTCCCTCTCCGCCACTCACCTGAAAGCGAGACCGGTTCGGTTGGTCCGAGCCCGGTCGGGGTGCCAGCGTTTCGATGGCCCGGTTCGGGCCGCGTCGTCGCCTGGCGCCGGTCGTTTCCGCCCGCGGAGAGGTCGCCTAGTGGCCTAGGGCGCCGCACTGGAAATGCGGTATAGCGCAAGCTATCGAGGGTTCAAATCCCTCCCTCTCCGCCATCAACTCCCAACGCTTGTGCCGGTCGGGCCGCGCCATGTCCAAGTCCGGACGGCGGTCGAGGGCCCGCGGCTGCTATGATTCCCGGGCCGTGCTAGGCGGGGAACTAGCGGTGCCCTGTAACCTGCAATCCGCTCCAGCAGGGCTGAATTCCCTCCCGAGGTCCCCGCTCTCGAAAGCCGCCGCTCCTGGTGACGTTGAGGGCCGGGTCCCGCGCAGCGGCGGCTCGCGAACCGTGTCAGGTCCGGAAGGAAGCAGCACTAAGCGATGACCGTCGGGTGCCGCGGAAAGGCCTGGTCTGAGCTGCCTCTAGCGGTAGACACGGAAGCGACTGGTCGACGGAGGGTGCACGGCGCTCTGCTTTCGCGTGCCGGTTTTGCCCGGGCACGCCGAAAGACCGCTTCGAGACGGCAGGAGCAATCCTCGAGGTGACCTCACCGCATCAAGCCATCTATCGCCGCTGGCGCGCCCAGACCTTCGACCAGATCGTGGGCCAGCAGGCCGTGGTCGAGACGCTGCGCAACGGCGTCCGAACCGGGCGGACCTCGCACGCGTTGCTGTTCGTGGGCCCTCGTGGCACGGGCAAGACTTCGATGGCCCGGATCCTCGCCAAGGCTCTCAACTGCACGAACCTCCACGACGGCGAGCCATGCGACGCCTGCCCCTCATGCGTGGCCATTCGAGAGGGCCGGGCGCTCGACGTCGACGAGTTCGACGCGGCTTCGAACAACACCGTCGGCGACATGCGCGACCTTCTGCCGCGCGTCTTCACGACGCCTTCGGACCTGCGCCGGAAGGTCTTCATCGTCGACGAGGTCCAGCGCATAACCCAGGGCTGGGACGTGCTCCTCAAGACGCTCGAAGAGCCGCCGGATCACGTCGTCTTCATCTTCTGCACGACGGACTCGAGCCAGATCAGGCCGGCCGTCCTGTCGCGGGTGCAGCGCTTCGATTTCCGACGCCTCACCGTGGCCGAGATAGCCGGCAAGCTCCGGGCCATCCTCGACGCCGACGGTCCGAGCGCCGAGCCCGAGGCGATTGACCTCATCGCCCGCCTGGCCGCGGGCGGAATGCGCGACGCCGAATCGATGCTCGACCAGCTGCTCAGCACCGGAGCCGACGGCTTGACGGCCGAACGCGTCCGCGACGTGCTCGGGTTGGTCGACGAAGAGACCATCGATTCATTCCTGCGCGCCCTGATCGCCGGCGACGCCCTCGTGGGCATAGACATCCTCGACGGCCTCGACGAAAAGGGCCGTGACCTGCGGGCCTTCGTCGAGCAGGCGATCGAGCGGCTGCGGACCGCTCTGCTGGCGTCCCTGGGTCGTGCTCCCACGCCCATCCCGATCGCCGCCACTCCCGGCGCGCTCACGGCCGCTGCTCGGACGCTGGCTTCGATAGACCCTGTCCATCCGGGGCCGGGCGGGCTGCGGCTCCAGCTCGAGCTGGCACTGCTGGGACCGCCAGGCGCCGCGTGTGGCCTTGCCGCCACTGCCGCGACGCGAGGCCGATGTTGTCTCGCGTCCGGCCAGGGCTCCCGAGGAGCCGCGACTGCCCGCGAGATCTCAGCCTGAAGCGCCCACGGATATCTCCCACACCTCCGCGGAGCCGAAGGACCGCCCCGAGCCCGAACCTGCCGCGACGGCTGCGCCAGCCCCACCGGTTCCGGCCGGGAAGCCCGCGGGCATGCGCCCGATCGGAAAGCCCGAGGCTCCAACCCCGCCGCCGGACAAGGCCGCCCCTCCGACTCCTCGCGTGCCTCCACCTGCGGCCAAACCGGTCGCGGCCGATGCCCCCTCCGCCACCAGGCGTTCCGGCGGCCCCACCCTGCAGCTACTTCTCGAGCGCTGGGCCGAGATCGTCGAGGTCGTCAGCAAGAACCCACCCACCAAGCCGCTGATCCTCGCCTGCAGGCCGGTCAACGTCGACGGCAACATCGTCACCCTGGGCTTCCCCGAGACCCAGTCGTTCTTCAAGGACGTAGCGGAGCGGCGGCGCGGCATCCTCGAGGATGGCGTCAGCCGGGTGCTCGGCATGCCCGTCTCCGTCCGATGTGTCGCCGCGAACGTCGAAGTCACGCCCTTGCCCACCGATCCGGACAGTGGCCGCCTCCTGGACGAGTTCAAAAAGATCTTCGGAGACGATGTCGTCGACGTCGGCGACGTGGGCTAGCGGGGCGCTGCCGGCCGGCGTGGCCATGCAGCGCGCGTCGGTTTCGGCCAGACTGTCTCGACACGCCGGACGTGGCCACGGGCCGTGGACGGCAACCGAGGTTGCCAGGAGGACGAGCGAATGGGCATGGCCAACCTGCAGCGGATGGCGATGCAGATGCAGCAGGGCATCGAGCGCGTCAAGCACGAGCTCGCGGAAGCCCGGGTGGAAGGCACCGCCGGCGGCGGAGTCGTCAAGGCCGTCGTGACCGGCGACAACAAGCTGGTAGAGGTGACGATCGATCCCTCGGCCGTGGATCCAGAGGACGTGGAGATGCTCCAGGACCTCATCGTCGCCGCCGTCAATGAAGCCTTAACGTCCGCGAGCCAGATGGCCGAGACGAAGATGGCGGCGGTTACCGGCGGGCTGCGCCTGCCCGGCATGTAGCGTCCGCCCGTGCCCGCGCCCCTCATCGAGCCCGTAGCCCGACTCATCGAGTCGTTTGCCCGGCTGCCGGGCATCGGCCCCAAGACCGCCCAACGACTGACGTACCACCTCCTGCGCGCGCCCGACACGGAAGCTCGCGCTCTCGCGGCCGCGCTCGTCGCGGTCCGGGATCAAGTCGTCTTCTGCGAGCGCTGCTTCAACATCAGCGATCGTCCTATCTGTTCGATCTGTTCCGACGGCGGCCGGGATCAGACTCGTCTGTGCGTGGTGGAAGAACCGCTCGACGTCCTGGCACTCGAGCGGACCGGCGAATTCAAGGGCCTCTACCACGTGCTGCACGGAGCCATCTCGCCGATCGACGGAGTCGGGCCGGATCGGCTCAAGATCGCCCAGCTCATTGCCCGGGCCGACGAGGCGGACAGGGCCGGCGAGCGCTTCGAGGAAGTCGTCATCGCCACGAATCCAACTCTGGAGGGCGAGGCGACGGCCATGTATCTGGCCGAACGGCTGGAGACGCACGTTGGGTCGGTCACCCGGATCGCTCGCGGCCTGCCAGTCGGCGGCGATCTCGAGTATGCCGACGAGGTCACCCTGATCCGAGCCCTCCAGGGCCGGCGCGCCATCTGATGTCGCCCCCGCGCCCGGCGTCACCCGAACAACCCGCCAGGCTTGTCCCCAGGAGTGAACGATGAGCAACCTCATCAACGAGATTCTTCTTCGGCTCGCGAAGCTCATCTTCGCCGGGATCGTGGGTGCGATCGTCTACGTGGTCGCTGTTGCCGTCGCGGGCGCTTCGCCGTCGTTCGAGCTGGCCGCACTCTGTTGGATCTCGGCCTCGGTTGGCATCCTGCTGGTAGAGAGCAGCCCGTTCTAGCGGCTACGGTCCAGCCCGCGGAGACGCGACGACCGATTCTCCAGGGCGGGCAGCCCATTCCGGGGGCAAGACCATTCACCAGGATTGGCCCGAGTCCCCTCCACATCCCTGGCCGCCGGGCAAATTCCGCGAACTTCGACGCAAATACGTGGATTCGTCAGGGCCCCGTTTGGCGCCGCCATCGCTGCCCCGCGGGGCCGGCCGGAGGGTCGGCAAGGCGTTCGGCCGAGGCCATTGAGCGTGATTCGTGCTCACCGGGGGTCGGCGGAAGGCCTCGTTTGACAGGGGGCTTTAGGCCACCTAATATTCGCCTCCGCGCCCTGGTCCGGCGGTTCGAAGGACCGTCGGCGAGCGGGCCGCTCCCGGTTCCCTCGCTTGACAGTGATGAGGTTCGCCCTCATCATTGGAGCGTTGCGCCTGGCGCGGTCGCGTCAAACGCGGGCACCTTTAACAAGTGAAGAGTGGCAGGAAATCCGGTAAGGAAGAGCGGGAATAACCCTCGGACCTTGAGCGATCGCAAGATCGCTAATGCCGATCGCAAGATCGGTTCTGTTCGGAGAGTTTGATCCTGGCTCAGGATAAACGCTGGCGGCGTGCATGAGACATGCAAGTCGAACGGTCAATCGGGCTTGCTCGATTGATAGTGGCGGACGGCTGAGTAACGCGTAGGTGACCTGCCCCGAAGTGGGGAATAACTGCCCGAAAGGGTGGCTAATACCGCATGTGGTGTCATGTTCATTCGTGACTCTAAAGCAGTAATGCGCTTCGGGAGGGGCCTGCGTCCGATTAGCTCGTTGGTGGGGTAACGGCTCACCAAGGCGACGATCGGTAGGTGGTCTGAGAGGACGATCACCCAGACTGGGACTGAGACACGGCCCAGACTCCTACGGGAGGCAGCAGTCGGGAATTTTGGGCAATGGGCGAAAGCCTGACCCAGCAACGCCGCGTGAGGGATGAAGGCCTTCGGGTCGTAAACCTCTTTTCTCAGGGACGATAATGACGGTACCTGAGGAATAAGCCACGGCTAACTACGTGCCAGCAGCCGCGGTAATACGTAGGTGGCGAGCGTTGTCCGGATTTACTGGGCGTAAAGAGCGCGCAGGCGGTCGAATTAGTCGAATGTGAAAGCCCCCGGCTCAACTGGGGAGGGTCATTCGATACTGTTCGACTCGAAGGCAGGAGAGGGAAGTGGAATTCCCGGTGTAGTGGTGAAATGCGTAGATATCGGGAGGAACACCAGTGGCGAAGGCGACTTCCTGGCCTGTTCTTGACGCTGAGGCGCGAAAGCTAGGGGAGCAAACGGGATTAGATACCCCGGTAGTCCTAGCCGTAAACGATGGACACTAGGTGTTGGCGGTATCAACCCCGCCAGTGCCGAAGCTAACGCATTAAGTGTCCCGCCTGGGGAGTACGGCCGCAAGGCTAAAACTCAAAGGAATTGACGGGGGCCCGCACAAGCAGCGGAGCGTGGGGTTTAATTCGACGCAACGCGAAGAACCTTACCAGGACTTGACATGGCCAAGACCGTGGCGGAAACGTCGCTTCCCCGCAAGGGGCTTGGTCACAGGTGTTGCATGGCTGTCGTCAGCTCGTGTCGTGAGATGTTGGGTTAAGTCCCGCAACGAGCGCAACCCCTACTGTGTGTTGTATCACTCACACGGGACTGCCGAGAGAAACTCGGAGGAAGGTGGGGACGACGTCAAGTCAGCATGGCCCTTACGTCCTGGGCTACACCCACGCTACAATGGCCGGTACAACGGGCGGCGAAACCGCGAGGTGGAGCAAATCCCTTAAAGCCGGTCTCAGTTCGGATTGTAGGCTGCAACTCGCCTGCATGAAGCCGGAGTTGCTAGTAACCGCCGGTCAGCATACGGCGGTGAATATGTTCCCGGGCCTTGTACACACCGCCCGTCACGTCATGAAAGTGGGCAACACCCGAAGCCGGTGGGCCAACCGCAAGGAGGCAGCCGTCGAAGGTGGGGTCCGTGATTGGGACGAAGTCGTAACAAGGTAGCCGTACCGGAAGGTGCGGCTGGATCACCTCCTTTCTAGGGAGATCCGAGTCGAGCTCCGTCGGTGTGAGCTCGGCGTTGATGGCTCCCAGGTTGATCGTCGCGATCGTTTCGCGCTCTCGTCAGGTGAGCGCGGCATGGACTTGTTCATGAGATCGATTGACGACCTGGCATAAGCACCGATACCGCTCCAACGAGCTGGATTTCCTGTCACTCTTCAAGGGTTAGGGTGCACCGCGTGGCGACCGACCGTCGACGAGCGTCGGCACCGCCAGGCGGGCGACTAGCTCAGCTGGTTAGAGCGCTGCCCTGATAAGGCAGAGGTCACTGGTTCGAGTCCAGTGTCGCCCACCACTTCCTTGACGGGGACGTAGCTCAGTTGGCAGAGCATCTCCTTTGCAAGGAGAGGGTCAGGAGTTCGAGTCTCCTCGTCTCCACCAACCTGGGACCTCGGAGGTAAGAACGCTGACCTCCCGCACCATCCATAGAAACTGAATATCGGGCGCAAAGCCCAAAGCGAGCTCGAGCACAAGCGCTGTCTCTCACAGCGGCTCGAAAGGTCGGGCCGCTGTTTTCATGTCCAGCGCCATCGCTCCTCTGATCCGTGAAGCCAACCGAAAGGTTCGCTCCTCACCGACCAGCGGATCGCTGGAAAGGGTCAACCGGAAGCCGGCCACAAGCCGACGGAACGCTGACTCAGGGTCGAAAGGCCCGAACCTTAACAGCTGAATAGTGTTTCGGCAGATTGAAGATCTTCAATTTCGCCGAGTTGTGCAAGGTGCATCCCGGACCCCGAGCGAACGCTTCGCGCTCGCTTCGAGAGAACCCCTCCAGGGTTTCTCTTCGAGCGACTGACGAGGACGTTACGCTCGTGCGAGCCACTCAGGTTCGCAAGCAGCAGCTAACCGCTTGGTGAGTTGCTGTGGTGGTCAAGCTACAAAGGGCACGAGGTGGATGCCTTGGCGCCAAGAGCCGATGAAGGACGTGGCAGGCTGCGAAAAGCTTCGGGGAGTCGCGAGCAGACTTTGATCCGGAGATGTCCGAATGGGGAAACCCGGCTGGGGTAATGCCCGGTCACGGCTGGTTGAATACATAGACCAGCCCGAGGTAAGCCAGCGAACTGAAACATCTCAGTAGCTGGAGGAAAAGAGATTATTCCCTGAGTAGTGGCGAGCGAAACGGGAAGAGCCTAAACCCGATCAGCGCGATAGGTTGCAGCTGTTTCTGACCGGGGGTTGAAGGAGTCGATGTCTGGACCCTGCAAGGTCCGGGCGGAGTTACAAAGCCATTCGCTAGTCGAACCTGTCAGGAAAGGCAGGCCATAGAGGGTGACAGCCCCGTAGGCGAAAGCGAAATGGTCTCCGTTATCGACCACCTGAGTACCACGTGGAAGGTCTCTCATGTGGGAAACTGGGCGGACCACCGTCTAAGGCTAAATACTCTTGGCGACCGATAGTGAACGAGTACCGTGAGGGAAAGGTGAAAAGCACCCCGGAAGGGGAGTGAAATAGAACCTGAAACCGCGTGCCTACAAGCAGTCAAAGGGTGTTGCCGGTCGCTTGACCGGTAGCCTGATGGCGTGCCTTTTGAAGAATGAGCCGACGAGTTACTTGCGCGTGGCGAGGTTAAGTCCGAGAAGGACGGAGCCGGAGCGAAAGCGAGTCTGAATAGGGCGTTTAGTCGCGTGCAGTAGACCCGAAACCGAGTGACCTATCCATGGCCAGGTTGAAGCGGGAGTAATGTCTCGTGGAGGACCGAACTCACTAGCGTTGAAAAGCTAGGGGATGAGCTGTGGATGGAGGTGAAATGCCAATCGAACTCGGAGATAGCTGGTTCTCCCCGAAATGCCTCTAGGGGCAGCCTCGGGCGTTCAATTACGGGGGTAGAGCACTGGATGGGCTAGGGGGCTTCCCGCTTACCAAACCCAACCAAACTCCGAATCCCGTAATTCCAGAGCCCGGGAGTGAGACTGCGAGGGCTAAGCTTCGTGGTCAAAAGGAAAACAGTCCGGACCGCCAGCTAAGGTCCCTAAATACAGGCTAAGTGGTAAAGGATGTGGGTTCGCATAGACAACCAGGATGTTGGCTCAGAAGCAGCCATCATTGAAAGAGTGCGTAACAGCTCACTGGTCAAGTGGATCCGCGCCGAAAATTCAGCGGGGCTCAAGCCTGTTACCGAAGCTGCGGAATTGTGGAGCGGCTTGCCGCGCCATGATTGGTAGGGGAGCGTTCTGTTCGCTGAGAAGGTCGACCGTGAGGACGGCTGGAGCTGACGGAAGTGCGAATGTCGGCATGAGTAGCGAGATGTGGGTGAGAATCCCACACGCCGTAAGCCTAAGGTTTCCTGAGGAAGGCTCGTCCACTCAGGGTTAGTCGGGCCTAAGCCGAGGACGAAAGTCGTAGGCGATGGACATCCGGTTGATATTCCGGAACCACCTTAGATCGTTTGCACCGCAAGGTGTCGCCTGGGGGTAGGCAAATGGAGGTTGGCTGGCGAAAGTCAGTCGAGTCCGCTAGTCGAGCCCAGGTGAGAGCAAGGGCATGACACAGTCTGGTAACTCGAGCGCGTTTTTGGCAATACGCGTCTAAGCCGGTAGGGGGAGAGGACAGGCAAATCCGTCTTCTCATTCAACCCCGAGCAGCGAATGTAAGAGGCGAATGCCTCAAGTCGAGTGAGCCAAGCTGGCAAGAAAAGTGTCTAGCGAGATCGAAGGTGTCCGTACCGCAATCCGACACAGGTAGGCGGGTAGAGAATACCAAGGCGATCGGGAGAACCCTCGTAAAGGAACTCGGCAACATGGCCCCGTAACTTCGGGAGAAGGGGCGCTTCGCAATTGCTGCTTGCAGTGATTGATCGAAGCCGCAGTGAATAGGCCCAGGCGACTGTTTAGCAAAAACACAGGTCTCTGCGAAAGCGAAAGCTGACGTATAGGGGCTGACGCCTGCCCAGTGCCGGAAGGTTAAGAGGAGGGGTGCAAGCTCTGAATTGAAGCCCCGGTAAACGGCGGCCGTAACTATAACGGTCCTAAGGTAGCGAAATTCCTTGTCGGGTAAGTTCCGACCCGCACGAATGGCGTAACGATCTGGGCGCTGTCTCTACGAGGGATCCGGCGAAATTGAAGTACCTGTGAAGATGCAGGTTACCCGCGATAGGGCAAAAAGACCCCGTGGAGCTTTACTGCACCCTGTCATTGGATTGGGTTTTAGCATGTGTAGGATAGGTGGGAGGCTGAGAAGTCGGAGCGCTAGCTTCGGTGGAGCCAACGTTGAAATACCACCCTTGTTGAAATTCGGTTCTAACCGCGACCCGTAATCCGGGCGCGGGACCGTGGCAGGCGGGCAGTTTGACTGGGGCGGTCGCCTCCTAAAGTGTAACGGAGGCGCCCAAAGGTTCCCTCAGGCTGAATGGAAACCAGCCGTAGAGTGCAAAGGCATAAGGGAGCTTGACTGCGAGACCTACAAGTCGAGCAGAGACGAAAGTCGGGCTTAGTGATCTGGTAACTCCGAGTGGAAGGGTTATCACTCAACGGACAAAAGCTACCCCGGGGATAACAGGCTGATGGTGCCCAAGAGTTCACATCGACGGCACCGTTTGGCACCTCGATGTCGGCTCGTCGCATCCTGGGGCGGAAGTACGTCCCAAGGGTTTGGCTGTTCGCCAATTAAAGCGGCACGCGAGCTGGGTTCAGAACGTCGTGAGACAGTTCGGTCTCTATCCATCGTGGGCGTAGGGAACTTGAGAGAAGCTGCTCCTAGTACGAGAGGACCGGAGTGGACGAACCGCTGGTGTGCCAGTTGTCCTGCCAAGGGCACTGCTGGGTAGCTATGTTCGGTGAGGATAAGCGCTGAAAGCATCTAAGTGCGAAGCCTTTCTCGAGATGAGGTTCCCCACCGGGTTAACCGGGTAAGACCGCAGGGAGACTACCTGCTTGATAGGCCGCATGTGGAAGTCCGGTGACGGATGAAGCTGAGCGGTACTAATGGTCGAGGGCTTGACCGCTACAGCACCTTACCAAGGGTTAGGTGCTGGTCCGCGGACCACCTGCACAATGACTGGACCTGGTCAGACGACCGGTCCAGAAGCGAGATTGAAGATCTGCGGTGGCGACCCGCAGCCGCTCCATCGTGAGTGGCGCGTCGCTTGCCGAAACACTATTCCGAACCCGTTGCGGGTTCGTACTCATACGCATGAAATCCTGGTGACTCTAGCGGAGAGGCAACACCCGTTCCCATACCGAACACGGTAGTTAAGCTCTCCAGCGCCGAAGATACTGAGAGGGCAGCCTTTCGGGAAAATAGGTCGTCGCCAGGATTTCTGCGTTAATGCGCCGATTTCTCGACTTCCCTCGCGTGCGAGCGAGCTCCCGCCGAAGGGGCGGATCGAGCGAGCCGCGCGCCGCGCAGACACCATACAAATGCGAGGTCCCGCCGTGGGCGAGCGAGCTCGCGCCGAAGGGGCGGATCGAGCGAGCCGGCGCGCACTGGACCATATAGACGCGAGTGGCCGCCCTGTGCGAGCGAGCTCGCGCCGAAGGGGCGGATCGAGCGAGTCAGGGCGGCCACTCGCTACCGCTGGCAGTGCCGGCAGTAGCTCGTCGTGAAGCCTCCGGCTTCGGTCTGCGTGATTCGCTGACCGCAGCGCGGACATGCCTGCCCGCCCTTGTTGTGAACGGCCAGGAAGTCGCGTACCTCCGTTTCGAATGTGGGAGGCACGCGCTGCCGGAGCACGTCGACCGCGTTCCCCAGAACGGAGCGAGTGGCCCGGAACAACTCGTCTATCTCCTCGGGCGCGAGAGTGCCTCGTTTCCTGAAGGGCAGAAGCCGCGCGGCGTGGACTATCTCGTCGGAATATGCGTTCCCAATGCCGGCCACGAACTCCTGGTTCCGCAGGAGGTTCTTGAGCTCGCCCGGATGGCGGCGAATTCGTGTCCGCCAGACCTCGGCCGTCAATAGAGGATCGTCCGCGTCCGGCCCCATCTCCGATTCCGCGGCGCCGGGAACGACACGCTCCACTCCCGCGGGCAGCAGGTAGATCTTGCCCATCTGCGTCTGGTCGCGGTATCGAAGCTCCGGGTTGGAGTCCGGCGAGGGGATCCAGGCGGCGCCGGCGGTCCAGGACGCGGCGTCCGGAGGAGGACCGTCCTGCCTCGGCCCGAATCTGCATGACGAACATCGTCTTGCCCGGTCGCTTCACTTTGCTCGAGGCGGCGAGTTGGAGCCGGCCCGTCAGCATCGCGTTGATCGCGACTCGATCCCGCTCGAATTGCAGCCACAGGAACTTCCCACGCCGCCAGAACCGCTCCAGCCGCTGGCCGACGAGGCCGTCCATCTCGACGGGAGTACCGCGCACGGTGAGCGGACCCGGCGCCTCGACCGCCAGCACCGAGCGACCGGTCAGGGACGCGTGGAACGCGTCCGCCACGATGGCAAGGTCCGGCAGTTCGGGCATGGCCCGATTGTATGTTCGCGAACGCTAACGATCCAGAAATGCGAGGACCGCCAGGACCCGTCGATGGTCGTTGGAGGCCGGCAGCAGTTCCAGGGTCGCTGCACCAGGAAGTGCTTCGACTGTTTCGCGATCTCAATCGCGAGATCGGTCAGACGATGGTGCTTGTGACGCACGACGAGGAAGTCGGCCAGGCCTGCGACCGTGTCATTAAGGATGCGCGGCGGCGAGATCGTGAGTGTCGTGGCTCCGCTCCCGGCGCGACCCAGGCGCCCGCCGCGCTGCCAAGGTAGCCGGGCTCGCGCCCAACGACGGTCGATGCCCGAGGAGCTGGCGGCAATACACCTTGTCCAAGGTTGATTTGTAACGCCCGTGTGCTAGATTCACCCGGCCCTTTGGGCGAACAGGTGAAGAGCCAACCGAGCCTGATCGAAGGAGTGGACCGAGCGGATTAAGCCTCCGGACTGCTGATCGACCAACGGCTTGAGCATGGCTCGAGCCGTTTTGCTTTTCCGGGCCTATGAATTACAGGAGACATATCTTGACCGAAGAGCAGATGGGCGGGACCACGCCGGAGACCGAGGCAACGGCCTCTGTCGCTGACCAGGCGTCCGAGCAAGCCGCTGGCGTAGCTGTCGCCGGCGAGCCCGCCGAGACCACACCCGCCGCCGTCGAAGAGATCAGCGAGCCGCCCGCCCCGGCCGCCTTCGAGCCGACTGCGGTCACCGAAGCCGAGGTCGTCGATGCCCCCGCGGCGGAGGAGCCCGAAGAGGCCCCCGCGCCCGTGGCCGCGCCCCGACCAGAGCCCTCGACGATGGAAGAGCTCCTCGCCGAGCAGGACGCCGACATCCGGAGCTTCAAGCACGGTGACGTCGTCGAAGGCACCGTTGTCCGCATCGATCGCGACGAGATCCTGGTGGACATCGGGGCCAAGAGTGAAGGCGTGGTTTCCAACCGCGAGCTCTACGGTCGACACGCCGAATCGGCGCCGGCCCTGGCAATTGGCGATGTCGTCCTCGTCTACGTTCTGCAGCCGGAGTCACAGGAAGGCCACGCCGTCCTGTCGCTCCGCCGCGCCGGCCTGGAGCGCAAGTGGCGCGCCATGCAGGAGCAGTTCGAGGCGGGCGCGATCATCGATGCCCCGGTCATCGACCACAACAAGGGCGGCCTCATCGTCGACTGCGGCATCCGCGGTTTCGTCCCGATCAGCCAGATCGTGGACTTCCCGCGCCGCCCGCAGAACGATCAGCCGCGTGACGCCGCGCAGGAGATCGCGGAGAAGCTTCAGCCGTACGTCGGCCGGAAGCTTCGCCTCAAGATCCTCGAGGTCAACCGCAAGGCCAACCGACTCATCCTCTCGGAGAAGGTTGCCCTCTACGAGGAGCGCCGCGAGAAGCGGGACGAGCTCTTCAGCAGCCTGCAGGTCGGCCAGAAGGTCAGCGGAACCGTCCGCTCGATCGCTCCCTTCGGCGTCTTCATCGATCTCGGCGGGATCGATGGCCTCGTCCACAAGAGCGAGCTCTCGTGGAACAAGGTCAACAACCCCGAGTCCGGGTATAAGGTCGGCGACTCGGTCGAGGCCGAAGTCATCGACATCAACCACGAGCGCGGCCGCATCAGCCTGTCCATTCGCAAGCTGCAGCCGGATCCGTGGCACAGCACCGTTGCCGACTTCAAGGTCGGTGACGTGATCGACGGCACGGTCACCAAGCTCGTCAACTTCGGCGCCTTCGTGCGAGTGCGCGACGGCCTCGAGGGCCTGATCCACATCAGCGAGCTGTCCCATCAGCGCGTGGCCCATCCGGGCGACGTCGTCCACGAGGGCCAGACGCTCAAGCTCAAGATCATCAGCCTGGATTCCGAGCGGCATCGACTCGGCCTCAGCCTCAAGCAGGCCGAGGAGCCGCCGGCTCGCCCGGAGCCCGTGGCCCCCGCTCCCGTCGCCGCGACCTCTGCTCCGAGCTCCGCTCCGAGCAGCGGGCCCCGTCCGGAACGCCGCCCTCGACCTGAGCGTGGCTATTCGATGTCGGATGCCGTCCAGGAACCCGAAGGCGGCATCGACAACACCCTCGCATCTGCCTTCGCCCAGATCCGGGCTCAGGTGGCGGAGTCGGAAGCGCGAGCTGCCGGCGACCCTGCACCCGCTCCGGAAGCGGTCGAGGCGGAAGCCCCCGTCAAGAAGCCTCGTGCCAAGAAGGCCGATGCCGAGAGCGAAGCGCCGGCTCCGGAGGAGGCACCGGCCTCAGCCGAAGTCGAACCGGCGGCCGTCGCCGAACAAGCGACGCAAGCCGAACCCGAAGCCGCCGCGGCCGAGCCGTAGCCGAGACCGTAGCCGAGCCCGAGGCAGAGCCCGAAGCTGTGGCAGACGCCGCGGCCGAAGCGCCGTGCCGAGGCAGCCGAGGCTCCGGCCGAAGCTCCGCCGAATGACTCCGACCGAAGCCCCCAAGGAACCTGAGTCGGAGGCTCCGGCCGAATAAGCCCGGCCGGCCTCACGCCGCGGTACGGGAGATCCGTATAGGCCGCTCACGCGTACAACTTATGTACAAACGTGCAACGACCCGCCGGGATCCGGCGGGTCGTTGTCACCCTCGAACAACTACATTCACCCCGTGTCGCGGATTTCTCGCATTCTGCCAACTGTCCGGGTAGGTCCCGCGGACCATGTCTCGGGCCGATATACCCTCCCCTTTGGGGGCGAGTTACACGGTAAGCAGGGCGTGCTAGCATGCCCTCAAGGTCGCCTTTGAGCGCCAGAAGACAAGCGGACGTTCATGTCGATGGATCGTTTCGACAAATTCACGGATCGGGCACGCAAGGTCCTGACACTCGCTCAGGACGAGGCGCAGCGGTTCAACCACAACTACATAGGAACTGAGCACCTGCTCCTCGGGCTGGTTCGCGAGGGGGAAGGTGTAGCTGCGCGCGTGCTCGAGAACATGAATGTCGAGCTTCCCGAAAGTCCGCACGGCCGTCGAGTTCATCATCGGCCGCGGCGATCGACCGGTCGTCGGCGAAGTCGGGCTGACGCCTCGGGCCAAGCGAGTCATCGAGCTCGCCATAGACGAGGCCCGCCGCCTGGGCCACAACTACATCGGTACGGAGCACCTGCTTCTGGGTCTGGTCCGCGAAGGTGAAGGAATCGCGGCCGGCGTTCTCGAATCGTTGGGCGTGAGCCTGGACAAGGTCCGCCACGAGGTCATTCGAGTTCTCTCGCAGTCGTCTTCGGCGGGGCCCGCACAGGAGACCAAGCGCGCCAGCAAGACGCCCGACCGTCGACCAGCTGGGAATCAACCTCACCGAGGCCGCTCGTCTCGGCAAGCTGGATCCGGTCATCGGCCGCGAGAAGGAAATCGAGCGGGTCATCCAGATCCTGAGCCGCCGGACCAAGAACAACCCGGCCCTCATCGGCGAGCCCGGCGTCGGCAAGACGGCCATCGCCGAGGGACTGGCCCATCGGATCGTCAACGGCGACGTGCCCGAGACGCTGCTGAACAAGCGCGTCCTGACGCTCGACATCGGCTCCCTCGTTGCCGGCACCAAGTACCGAGGCGAGTTCGAGGAGCGGCTCAAGAAGATCATCGAAGAGCTGCGCAGCACCAACGACGCCGTTCTGTTCATCGACGAGCTCCATACGCTCGTCGGAGCGGGCGCCGCCGAAGGCGCGATAGACGCCGCCAACATCCTCAAGCCGCCGCTATCGCGCGGCGAGTTGCAGTGCATCGGCGCCACGACGCTGGACGAGTACCGCAAGTACATCGAGCGCGACGCCGCCCTCGAGCGCCGCTTCCAGCCGGTCATGGTGGAAGAGCCCACGCTCGAGCAGACCATCGACATCTTGATGGGCATCCGCGAGCGCTACGAGCAGCACCACAAGGTGACGATCACGGACAGCGCCGTGCATGCGGCCGCGGATCTATCGATCCGGTACATCACGGACCGCCACCTGCCCGACAAGGCGATCGACCTGATCGACGAAGCGGCCAGTCGCGTCCGACTCCGGTACGCCTCGGCGCCGCCGACTCTCCGAACCGCGCAGAAGGATCTCGAGAAGATCACCCGCGAAAAGGACAGCGCGATCAACTCCCAGGAATACGAGTCGGCCGCGACGCTTCGCGAGACCGAGGCCACCGCCCGCCAGAAGGTCGACGACCTTCGAGCCGAGTGGCAGGCGTCCATCTCCAACGAGCAGCCCAAGGTCGACGAAGAGGAGATCGCCCAGGTCGTCGCGATGTGGACGGGCATTCCGGTCACGCGCATCGCCCAGGAGGAGTCCGAGCGGCTCCTGCACATGGAAGACGACCTGCACAAGCGGGTCATCGGCCAGCAGGACGCGATCGAACTGATCTCCAAGGCCGTTCGTCGTGCTCGCGCCGGCCTCAAGGATCCCAAGCGGCCGATCGGCTCGTTCATCTTCCTCGGCCCCACGGGCGTCGGGAAGACGGAGCTGGCCAAGGCGCTCGCCGAGTTCATGTTCGGCAGCGAGGACGCGCTCATCAAGATCGACATGAGCGAGTTCATGGAGCGCCACAACGTCAGCCGCCTGGTCGGCGCGCCTCCCGGATACGTCGGCTTCGACGAGGGCGGCCAGCTGACCGAGGCCGTCCGGCGCAAGAGCTACGCCGTCGTCCTGCTCGACGAGATCGAGAAGGCGCACCCCGAGGTCTTCAACATGCTGTTGCAGATCCTCGAGGACGGCCACCTCTCGGACGCCAAGGGACGCCGGGTGGACTTCCGCAACTGCATCATCATCATGACCTCCAACCTGGGAGCCAGGCAGCTCCAGACCAACTCGTCGCTGGGCTTCCGGGCCCAGGGCGACACGGAGGAAGCCCGCCAGACCGCCAGCTTCGATCTCATGCGCGAGAAGGTGGACAAGGAGCTCAAGCAGACCTTCCGGCCGGAGTTCCTCAACCGCATCGACGCCACCGTCGTCTTCCGGTCCCTCACGGTCGAAGAGATCCGTGTGATCGTGGATCTGATGCTCGGTCGCGTCCGCGAGCAGCTCCGAGCTCAGAGCATGAGCCTCGAAGTCACGCAGGCGGCCAAGGATCACATCATCAAGATCGGCTACGACGTCGCCTACGGCGCCAGGCCGCTCCGCCGGGTGATCCAGAACATGATCGAGGACGTGCTCGCCGAGCACTTGCTGCTCTCCAAGTACGAGCCCGGAACCACGATCGTCGTGGACAAGGGCTCCGAAGCGGGTCTCGACATTCACGCCGCCGAGGAGAAGCAGCCCGTCGAAGCCGGCCTCTAGGAAGCCGGGTCGGAGGGGTGGCGCGCTCCCAGAGCAGGTACATCTGCCAGTCGTGCGGTGCTGAGCATCTCCGTTGGGAGGGCCAGTGCCGCACCTGCGCGGCCTGGAACACCCTCGTAGAGACGGTCGTTCGGCCGTCCGACGCCAAAGCGTCAGGCTCGCATGCCGGCGCGGCAACGGGCGCCCGGCCGCAGCCGCTGAGCAAGCTCCGCGAGACGGACACGGTCCGAACGCCGACGACGATCGGCGAGGTCGACCGCGTCCTTGGCGGCGGCCTCGTTCCGGGTTCGATCGTCCTCGTAGGCGGCGAGCCCGGCATCGGCAAGTCGACGCTGCTGCTCCAGGTAGCCTCCGCGCTCGCGTCGGGCGCCAAAGCCCCGGTGCTCTACGCGACGGGCGAGGAGTCCGCGGCCCAGGTTCGGCTCAGAGCCGGACGGCTTGGGCCTGCTGGAGGGTCGCGCGGCCGAGTTGATCCACGTGGTGGCGGCGAGCGAAGTCGGCCACATCGCGGAGCTCGCTCGCGAACTGCGGCCCTGTCTCCTGGTCGATCGACTCGATCCAGACGATGACCTCGGACGATCTCGACGGACCGGCGGGCAGCGTAGGCCAGGTCCGGGAATGCGCCACGCGCCTGATGGAGCTCGCCAAGCAGGAGGGGATCGCGACCGTGCTCGTCGGCCACGTGACCAAAGACGGCACGCTCGCCGGGCCCAAGACCCTGGAGCATCTCGTCGACGCCGTCCTCAATCTCGAGGGCGAGCGAACCTCCGCGATGAGGCTGCTCCGGGCCGCCAAGAATCGCTTCGGATCCACCGAGGAAGTGGGCGTCTTCGAGATGGCGGAGCGGGGCCTGGCCGAGGTCTCCGATCCAGGGCCGCGCCTTCCTGCCGGCCACCGAGGAGCACGCCCCCGGCAGTGTCACCGGCGCCACTCTCGAAGGAACGCGGCCCCTGCTCGTGGAGGTCCAGGCCCTCGTCGCTCCCGGCGGCTACGGGACTCCTCGCCGGACGGCCCTCGGCATGGACTCCAACCGGCTGTCCCTCCTGGTCGCGGTCCTGGGGCGGCGGGCCGGCATCGGGCTCGGAAGCCACGACGTCTACGCGAACCTGGCCGGCGGGCTGGATCTCGCCGACCCGGGTCTGGACCTGCCGCTCGCCATCGCGCTCGCCTCATCGTTGCGCGATCGCATCGTGCCGGCGGATCTCATAGCCATCGGCGAGGTGGGCCTCCTCGGCGAAGTCCGGCCCGTCGCGGGCCTGGAGCGACGGCTTCGCGAGGCCGCCCGGCTCGGCTTTCGAGTCGGCGGTCGTGCCTCGCTCGCGCCGCGGCGACGTGCCCGTCGTGGCCGGGCTGGAGACCCTGGCCGCCGGCAATCTGCGCGAGGCGATCGCCCTGGTATTCACGCGTGCCGCAGCCGCTCCGACCGCCCGATCCAGAGCCGCTCGTGACCCTCGAGGGTGTCACGCCGTAGCGACGCCGCCGCCTCGATGCTAGGCTGCACGCTGCGAGGCCGTACCCCGGACTCATCTCGGATTCATCCTCCCTCGCGGCAAGGCATTCATCCGTGATTCGACTCATCCGCCTGCTGGGCGCCGCATTGGGTGCTCTCATCGGCCTGGGATTCGTGCTGTCCCAGGCATCCTTGTTCGACCGCACCGGCGCCACGGCCATGCTGGTCCTCATCTGGATCGCCGCCTGGATCCTCGTCGGCTACGTCCTGCTGCCTTATTTGACGGTGGTCCCGGCGAACAAGCTCATCCACGAGGTCCGGGCAATGTCCACCGCGGACTTCCTGGCCATCCTGGCTGGGCTCGTCGTCGGCCTGCTGATCGCGGTCCTGCTGGGTTTGCCTCTGGCCGCACTGCCGCAGCCGTACGGGAGCTATCTCCCGATCGGCGTCTCGATCTTCTTCGGGCTCGGCATGGTCGGGCTGACGCTCGCCAAGAGAGAGGATCTGGTGGCCGCGGCACAGGCCGCGGGCATCGTTCGAAACGTGGAAGCGCAGTCGGTCGTAACCAGGTCCGCCGAGACCGAGGTCGTCGTGGATACGAGCGCGATCATCGACGGGCGCATCGCCGACATCGTGGACTCGGGATTCCTGTATCACAGGCTCCTGATTCCGCGCTTCGTTCTCGAGGAGCTGCAGAAGATCGCCGACAGCTCGGACGCGCAGCGACGGGGCCGCGGCCGGCGCGGCCTGGAGATCCTGGCTCGCCTCCAGAAGGAAGGTCCGACACCGGTGGAGATCGTCACGGACGATCCGACCGACGCTCCGGACGTGGACGGCAAGCTCGTCTCACTGGCCCGTATCCGCAACGCCGCGATCCTGACCAACGACTTCAACCTGAACAAGGTCGCCGACCTGCAGTCGATAAGGGTGCTCAACATCAACTCGCTCGCGAATGCGCTGAAACCGGCTCTACTGCCCGGCGACTCCCTCAAGATCAAGGTCCTCACGGAGGGCAAAGAGGCGGGTCAGGGCGTCGGCTATCTGGACGACGGGACGATGGTCGTCATCGAGGGCGGCTCGCGCCTGGTTGGGCATGAGCTGGATGTGATGGTTACTCGCGTGCTCCAGACCGTGATGGGCCGGATGGTCTTCGCCCAGGTCAAGCCCGAGTGAGCGTTGGAGGCAATGAGGCTACGGAGGAACCGCCGAATCCTCGGCGTAGTCGTCGCGGCCGGCTCGAGCAGCCGGATGCGCGGCCACGACAAGCTCGAGGCCGTACTGGGCGGCAAGACCGTTCTCAGCCGCTCCGTCGAGGCACTTGCGGCGGCGGGAGTCTCGGACATCGTGATCGTGACGGCGGCCGAACGTCTCGACCGTCTGGCCGGGGCCGATTGGCCGGCTGGAGCAAGCTGCGCAGTCGTGTGCGGCGGCGCGAGACGGCAGGAATCGGTGGCCAAGGGCATCGACGCGGTCAAGGCCGCGGTCAAGGCCGCGGCCGGCGGGGCTGGCTTGGGCGGTCGGTTCGATCCCGTCGTCCTCGTCCATGACGCCGCGCGGCCACTCGTGAGCCCGGCACTGGTTCGCGCGGTGGCGAGCGCAGCCGCGACCTACGGGGCCGCCATTCCGGTTCTCCCGGTTCCCGAGACGCTCAAGCGGTTGGTGGGCGACAGCGTAGGCGAAACCGTCGATCGGACGGACGTGGTGACCGCCCAGACGCCCCAGGGCGTCCGGCTCAGCCTCATCGAACAGGCCTATCGCGAGTTTCCCGCGGACGGACCCGAAACGTGGACCGATGAGGCGTCGCTGCTCGAGGCCTGTAGAATCCCGGTTCATGCGATCCCCGGCGAAGCAACCAACCTCAAAGTGACCGTGCCCGCGGATCTGGAACGGGCTCGGGTCTTGCTCGACACCCGCGAAGTGGCGAGCTCCTCGGCCGCTGCCCTGCCCGGAGTTAGCGTCGGCGTTGGGGTGGACGGACATTCGTTCGGCCCGGGCCGGCCGCTCATGCTCGGCGGAGTCCGCATCGACGACGCGCCCGCGCTTCTGGGCCATTCCGACGGCGACGCGGCCCTGCACGCCGTGGCCGATGCGCTTCTCGGAGCCGCCGGCCTTGGGGATCTCGGCCGGCTGTTTCCTGCCGACCGGCGCACCCCTCGCGGCGTCGCCAGCGGCGAGCTGTTGCGGGGCGTCGTGGACCAGGTCCGCGAGCACGGCTGGCAGGTGACCGGCGTGGATCTCACGATCACCGCCGCTCGGCCGAAGCTCGCCGGGCTTCTCCCGCAGATGGAGCTCGCGATAGCGCGGACGATCGGCATCGAGACGTCCGCCGTCAATGTCAAAGCCTCGACCGGCAACCTTGCCGGCAGCGAAGGAGCGGGCCGATCGATCTCGGCTGTCGCCGTTGCCTTCCTCGTCCGGGTGCCGGCAGGGCAGGGGAGCGCATGAGATGACCATCCGCTTGTTCGACACGATGGCCGGCGCCGTCCGCGACTTCGAGCCGATCGAACCGGGCCACGTCCGCGTCTACAGCTGCGGCCCTACCGTCTACGGCCCCGCGCATGTGGGCAACTTCCGGGCCATCGCGTTCGACGACCTGCTCGTCCGCTACCTGCGCTACCGCGGCTACAAGGTCACCTGGGTCATGAACGTGACCGACGTGGACGACAAGATCATCAAGAGGGCCAATCAGGAAGGCGTCGACATCTCGGAGATCTCGACTCGGTACGGAAAGGTGTTCCTTGGCGACATGGAGACCCTGGGCGTCCAGCTGCCGGACGTGATGCCCCGCGCCACCGAGAACATCCCGCAGATGGTCTCGCTGATTCAGACCCTCCTGGACAAGGGCCACGCATACCGCACGGATGAGGGCTCGATCTTCTTCCGAATCGCTTCCTGGCCCGAATACGGCCGCCTCGCTCGCATCGATCCGGAAGGAATGCGCGTGGGCGATCGCGTCGAGTCGGACGAGTACAGCAAGGACGACGTCCGCGACTTCGCCCTGTGGAAGGGCCCCAAGCCGGGCGAGCCCAGCTGGGACACCGCCATCGGACCCGGCCGGCCCGGCTGGCACATCGAATGCTCGGCGATGAGCATGCGGTACCTCGGCCAGTCGTTCGACATCCACACTGGCGGCGTGGACCTGATCTTCCCGCACCACACCGACGAGATCGCCCAGAGCGAAGCGGCGACCGGCCAGAGGTTCGTGAACTTCTGGCTCCACAATGCCTTCCTCCAGATGGGCGGCCAGAAGATGGCCAAGTCCACGGGCAACATCGAGCGCGTCGAGGAGATCGTCGCTCGGGGCGTTTCGCGCCGAGCGCTTCGACTGGCGCTCATCTCCGCGCATTACCGCGCGCCTCTTTCCTTCGGTGAGGATTCGCTCCAGGCGGCCGGCTCGGCGATCGAGCGTCTCGACGCCCTGATGGTCGCGCTGGCTGCCTACCGCAACGACTGCCCGGACGATCCGGCGCTGACGGCCCAACTCGATAGCACGCGGGGCGCCTTCGAGGCGGCGCTCGACGACGACCTCAACATCTCGCCGGCCCTCGGGGCCCTCTTCGAGCTGGTACGTGACGTGAACCGCCGGCTCGACGCCCGAGTGATCTCGAGCGGAGACGCGGAGCGAACCACGGCCTTCATCCGTGACCTGGACCGCGTCCTGGCGATCGCCCCTCAGGCTGAAGCCGAGCTCGACCCTGACCAGCAGAAGCTGCTGGACGAGAGGGCCGCGGCCAGAACCGCCCGCG
Source organism: uncultured Chloroflexia bacterium (assembly GCA_963816135.1). Classification (GTDB taxonomy): domain Bacteria; phylum Chloroflexota; class Limnocylindria; order Limnocylindrales; family CSP1-4; genus Fen-1039. The sequence continues at coordinate 19,107 of CAWFJD010000008.1, read as the reverse complement.
ATTGGGGCGCGTCCGACCGGCTTCGCGTGGCACTTGCCGAGCGGGGCATCCTAGTTGAAGACACACGCGACGGACAGCGATGGCGGCGCACCGACTGACAAGGATCTGATCGGGCGCCCAGCCCCTGGCTGGGGCAACTATCGATTCACTCACCCCCGCGGCTGGCAACGGCCGCCTCATCACGATTGGAATTCGAATTGGCAGATCATCACGACAGGCACGGCGGCGGTGGCTTCAATCGCGGTTCGGGGCCGCGGCCCGGCCAGGGTCGCGGAGGGTCCTTCCGCGGAGCCGGACGACCCGGCGGACGCGGACCGGGCGGCCCGGGCGGATTTGGCGGATCCGGCGGGCCGGGGCGTGGACCGGGCGGGCCGGGGCGAGGACCGGCGCAAGGTCAGTGGCGTGAGCCGCGCCCGTACGACAACGAGAACCGGCCCGGCAACGAGTTCCGGGGACCCGGCCAGTCGGGCGAGGGCTTCGGCCGCGGCCCGGGCGGCGAAGGACCGAGATCGGCCGGCCGCCCGTATCCGTCCCAGGGAGAAAGGCCGAGCTACGGCCAGGGACGGCCGAGCTTCGGCCAGAGTCAGCATGGATTCGGACGAGGACGTCCCGGGCCCGGCGGCCCGCGGCCTCCGTTTGGCCAGGATCGTCCGCGGCCGCCGTTCGGTGAAGATCGTCCGCGGCCGCCGTTCGGCGAAGATCGTCCGCGGCCGCCGTTCGGTGAAGATCGTCCGCGGCCCCAGTTCGGCGATGATCGCCCCCGACCGCAGTACGAGGATCGTCCGCGCCAGCACGACGCCCGACCTAATCCGGGTCACGGGCCAGGCCACGCGCACGGCCCGGGCAGGTTCGCCCGACCATCGTTCGGCCCGGGTCCGTCCGCGGGCCCATCGCAGGAGCGGAGTGAGACCGGAGAGCGCGCTCCATTCCGTCGAGAGGGCGGCGAACGCGCGCCCGGCGGGCGCGCGGGATTCGGCTTCGGCGGGCCTCAGGGTCCGCGTGGACCTCGACCCGCGGATCGCGATCGGGGTTTCCCGTCCGCGGCCGGTGAGGACGCTCCTCGCGGCCCCCGACGCGAGTGGCAGCCGGCCCCTGGCTGGTCTCCGCGTCCCCCGTTCCGTCCGCAGGGCGATCGGCCCGAGCGCGGCCCGGGTGGCTTCGGAGGATCTCGCCCGCGGCCTTTCGATGATCGAGGTCCCCGGCCGTTTCCCAGGCCCGGGTTCGATGCCCCCCGGAGAGAGTTCGGCCCGGCCGACGCGGAGCAGGCGCCGGATCGCAATTTCGACCAGGCGCCTCCGGAAGAGCTTGACGAAGCCCGTCTCGCCGATGCCGACGAGGCGCAATCCGAGGATCTCGAGTCCACGGTGGACCAGGAGTCGGCGGTAGACGAGGCCGGACGATCCGCTCGCCCCCGTGGACCCGGCGCGGATCGCCCGCCCTTCCGGAGTCCCCGGCCGTTCGCCCCTCCGCCGTTTGCGGCCCGGCCGTTCCGTGAGCCCCCGATGCCGTCGCGCTTCCATGAGTCAACCGTCAATCCGGCCGACTACATGGGCGAGAACGAAGAGCTCGTCGCCGGACGCCATCCGGTCGAAGAGGCGTTCATCGCCCGCCGCAAGGCTGTTCGGCTCCTGGTCGTGCCACAGCGCCGTCAGGCATTGGAGAAACTCGTTCTGCATGCGACCAACCTCCGCATCCCGATCCTCGAGGTCGAGGGCGGGACGTTGACGTCGCTCGCCGGCTTCGACGGCCATCAGGGCATCGCTCTAGTGACGGACAAGCGGTCGTTCGCCGGCATCGACGATCTGCTCGCCCGGGCGATCGAGCGTGGCGAACCGCCCTTCGTCCTGGTCCTCGACTCGCTCGAGGACCCCCAGAACTTCGGCTCCCTGCTGCGGACCGCCGAAGCGTCGGGTGTCCACGGAATCGTCTATCCCACCCATCGGCAGGCGCCGCTTTCTCCGGCCGCGGTAAAGGCTTCGGCCGGCGCCGTCGAGCATCTGCTCCTCGTCCCGGTCGAAGACCTGGCCGAAGCGCTGACCGATCTCCACGTTCGGGGGCTCCGGATCGTCGGTTCCGACGCCGAGGCGCCCCTGACCGCCAGGCAGACAGATCTTCGCGGGCCGCTGGCGGTCGTCGTCGGCAGTGAAGGCCAGGGTCTCGGTCCGGCCGTCCGGCGCCGCTGCGACGCCGTCGTTCGGATCCCGATGAAAGGCCACGTCTCGTCGCTGAACGCGGCCGTCGCCGGCTCCATCCTTCTATATGAAGGCTCGACTCAGCGGGCCCTGCCGGCCGCCAACCCGCCGCAGCCCTCGGAAGGCGACTCCGGCGAGGCGGATGCCCGCGAGGCCGTCGCCGACACGCAGTCCGGGACGAAACCGGCCGATCAGGCCAACCGCGCCGAGTCTCCGGCGGAGCCAGCGACCGCGCCTGCGAAACCGGCGAGGAAGACCCGCTCGAAGAAGATCGCCGTGAGTCCGGACGAGGTCGCTCCGGCGGCCGAAGCCCGGGCGCAGGCCCCCGAGGAGGCGCCTCGAGAGAACCCGGCCGAGCCCGACGACGGCTTGCTGCCGGAGTAACGCGGATGCGGATCGATCCGACCGCGGCCCGGGCGCATACTGGCGTCCGGGTGGATCCGGCGAGCCCGACAACGGGCTCGCCGAGCACGAACGGCGTCAGCTTGACCGGCCGTATACGAGCCCATATCATTCCCGAGCGCCCAGGGGCCCTAGCGATAGCATGCCCGTGCGCGTGTTTGCCGACGTAGCTCAATTGGTAGAGCAGCGGTTTTGTAAACCGCCGGTTCCGGGTTCGAGTCCCGTCGTCGGCTCCAATTGAAGAAGTCAGCCTGGCGGTCCCCCGCCGTAGCTGGCGGTCTCGTGGGTAGGTTGAGCAGGTGGTGAGCTCAGCTGACTGTAAATCAGCCGCCTTCGGCTGTAGAGGTTCGATTCCTCTCCTGCCCACCATCGCAGTTTCGATAATCGGTTTCGGGCCCACATAGCTCAGTTGGCAGAGCGCGTCCTTGGTAAGGACGAGGTCATCGGTTCAAGTCCGATTGTGGGCTCCACCCCCAGCAGCGGCGGGGCCGCGCCAGATGGAGTCAACGCGCACGTGGCGAAGAAGAAGTTCGAGCGGACTAAGCCGCACGTCAACATCGGCACGATCGGCCACATCGACCACGGCAAGACAACCCTGACCGCGGCGATCACCAAGTACCTCGCTCTCAAAGGCGGGGCGGAGTTCCGCGCCTTCGACACGATCGACAACGCTCCCGAGGAGCGCGAGCGCGGCATCACGATCGCCATCGCCCATGTCGAGTACGAGACGGCCAACCGCCACTACGCGCACGTCGACTGCCCAGGCCACGCCGACTACATCAAGAACATGATCACCGGCGCGGCGCAGATGGACGGCGCGATCCTCGTGGTCGCGGCCACCGACGGCCCGATGCCCCAGACCCGCGAGCACATCCTGCTTGCCCGCCAGGTCGAGGTCCCCTACATCGTCGTCTTCATGAACAAGGTCGACGCCGTCGACGATCCCGAGCTCCTCGACCTCGTCGAGCTCGAGGTCCGCGAGCTACTGACCAAGAACTACTTCCCGGGCGACGACATCCCGATCGTCCGCGGCTCCGCGCTCAAGGCCCTCGAGACCACGGGCGGCGTCGACGATCCGGCTTACGCCTGCATCCAGGAGCTCATGGATGCGGTCGACAACTACGTGCCGACACCTGAGCGCCCGATCGACAAGCCCTTCATCATGCCGGTCGAAGACGTCTTCGGCATCAAGGGCCGCGGCACCGTGGCCACCGGGCGCATCGAGCGGGGCATCGTCAAGGTCGGCGACGAAGTCGAGATCGTGGGCATCCGCCCGACTCGCAAGGTCGTCGTCACGGGCGTCGAGATGTTCAAGAAGCTGCTCGACGAAGGTCGCGCCGGAGACAACGTCGGTTGCCTCTTGCGCGGTATCGAGCGCGACGACATCGAGCGTGGCCAGGTCCTCGCCAAGGCGGGATCGGTCAAGCCCCACACCAAGTTCATCGCTCGCGTCTACGTCCTGTCCCGCGAAGAGGGTGGCCGCCATACCCCCTTCTACAACGGCTACCGGCCGCAGTTCTATCTGCGGACCACGGACGTGACCGGCGCCATCGGACTGCCCGAAGGTGTCGAGATGACCATGCCCGGCGACAACGTCGACATGAGCGTCGAGCTCATCACCCCGATCGCCCTGGAAGTCGGCCAGCGCTTCGCCATCCGTGAGGGTGGACGCACTGTCGGCGCCGGGGCCGTCACCTCGATCATCGAGTAGAGAATGGCCAAAGTAGAAGCACGACCGATCATTCAGCTCGCCTGCACCGAGTGCAAGCAGCGGACCTACACGACCCGCAAGAACAAGAAGAACGACCCGGGCCGGCTCGAGCTCCGCAAGTATTGCCCTCGAGAACGCCGGCATACCCTTCATCGAGAAGCCAAGTAAGGGACCTCGCAGGCGCCTAGCTCAATTTGGCAGAGCACTGGTCTCCAAAACCAGGGGTTGTGGGTTCGAGTCCCGCGGCGCCTGCCACAATCCAACATCGCAGCACATAGTTAGAGAGCAGCCGTGTCGCGCCTCCAGCGCTTCATCCAAGCAACGTGGCAGGAACTTCAGAAGGTCACCTGGCCTACCCCTCAGCAGGCCCGCAACCTGACCATCGTGGTTCTGGCCGTCAGCGCAGCCGTTGGCGCCTACATTGCCGCCTTCGACATCGTCTTCGGCTACATCTCCGAGAAGATCGTTGGCGGGTGACCTCAGCATGAGAGCAGAACAGGCCAGCGAGACCGCCCGACCGCCCGAGAAGCGTTGGTACGTGATCCACACGTACTCGGGCTACGAGAACAAAGTCAAAGCCAACCTCGAGCACCGCATCGAATCGATGGGCATGGATGACAAGATCTTCCAGGTCCTGGTTCCGATGGAGGACGAGATCGAGATTCGCCAGGGCCAGCGCCACACCGTCCAGAAGAAGGTGTACCCGGGCTACGTCCTGGTCGAGATGATCCTGGATCCGGACTCCTGGTATGTGGTCCGCAATACGCCAGGCGTGACGAGCTTCGTCGGTGGCGGGAACATCCCCGGTGTCCGAAGCGAGCCCATCCCGCTCGACGAGCAGGAAGTCAAGCAGATCCTTCGCCAGATGGGCGTCGAGACGCCGCGCTACCGGGTCGCCTTCACCAAGGGTCAGAACGTCCGGGTCACCGACGGCCCGTTCGCCGAGTTCATCGGTACGGTCGACGAAGTCAATCCCGAGCGCAACAAGGTCAAGGTGCTCGTCAGCATCTTCGGCCGCGAGACACCTGTCGAGCTGGACTTCCTCCAGGTCGAGAAGCTATAACCGAAAGGGAGTCGAAGGCTCGTGGCCAAGAAGATCCGAATCGTTCTCACCCTGCAGCTCAACGCCGGCAAGGCCACGCCCGCGCCGCCCGTTGGCACGGCTCTCGGTCCCCACGGCATCAACATCGTCGAGTTCACCAAGTCCTACAACGAGAAGACGGCCGACAAGGTCGGCCAGGTGATCCCGGCCCAGATCACGATCTTCGAGGATCGTTCTTTCACGTTCGTCCTCAAGACCCCGCCAGCCGCGGACCTGCTCCGCAAGGCGGCCGGGGTTCCGAAGGGCGCGGCGACGGCCGGCCGCGAGTCCGCCGGCAAGGTGACGCGCGACCAGATCCGCGAGATAGCGGCCGTCAAGATGCCGGACCTCAACGCCAACTCGGTCGAAGCCGCCATGGCCCAGATCGAGGGCACGGCCCGGAGCATGGGCATCGAAGTAGTCGGCTAACCGCGCGGGAGCGCGATTGGCTTCGGAGAAGTCGCCTGCGGCGCCTTCTTCCGTGGGGCGGCACACCCTGAGCCGCCAGAGAGAGCATTTGGTCGGACAACCGGCCCGCAGTACCCCGGCGCAAAAGGGGGAGGCCGAAGCGGGCAACCGCGAGGCCGATAGAAGGAGATAGATATGGACCGCGGCAAGAAGTATCAGGAAGCAGCCAAGCTCGTCGACCGAGCCAGGCTCTATACCCCGGCTGAGGCTGCCGAGCTCGCCCGCAAGACCAGCTATGTTGGCTTCGACGCCAGCATCGAGGCTCATCTTCGCCTCGGCGTCGACCCCCGCCACGCCGATCAGATGGTCCGCGGCACCGTGGTCCTCCCGCATGGCACCGGCAAGAAGGTTCGCGTCGTCGTGTTCGCCCAGGGCGAGAAGGCTCAGGAAGCCCTTCGGGCCGGAGCCGACGAAGTGGGTGCCGAGGACCTCGTGAAGAAGGTCGAAGCCGGCTGGACCGAGTTCGACGTGGCCCTCGCCGCGCCGGACATCATGGGCATGGTCGGCCGTCTCGGCCGCATCCTCGGCCGCAAGGGCCTCATGCCGAACCCCAAGTCGGGCACGATCACCTTCGACCTCGAGCGGGCCATCAAGGAAGTCAAGGCCGGCCGCGTGGAGTTCAAGGTCGACAAGGGCGGCATCATCCACGTCCCGTTCGGCAAGGCCAGCTTCGAGGCCCAGCAGCTCGTCGACAATCTCGCGACCCTGCTCGACGCGGTCAACCGCGCTCGGCCCTCCGGCGCCAAGGGTCAATACCTCAAGACCCTGACCATCGCCCCCACCATGGGTCCCGGCATCCGGATGGACATCGCGTCCGTTCTGGCCGTCGCCGCGGCTTCATAGCCGCCCACTACATGAGGTCGGCGCATCGCGCCGGCCACGCCGAGACCCGCAAGGGCCTCACTCAACCGAATACGACGGACCGCCGCAGACAGCTTGGGCCCGCAAGGACTCAATCGTCGGCGCCCAAACGTTGACCGGTCAAACAGTGGCCGAGTCAACGCCGCAGGCGTCGACCCCAAGCCGAGGCAGGGAAACGAGCCTCCATCCGCACGGATGGGTGCGCCCCTGTGGCGATCAACCGTCGCCCAGGGGCTTTCGTTTTCCGGCACCGGAGCCGGAACGAGACCCTCCGTAGCGCGCCGGCCGTGCGCAATGAACATCTCGCGCTTTGGCGAGCCGAAGCCCGGGCTGGCTCTCCAGTCCGATGGCAAGGCCCGTCGATTTCAGGGAGGTACACATGCCTACCGAGGCCAAGCGAGAGACAGTCGCGGAGCTGACCGAGGAAGCTCGGACAAGCTCGGCGATGATCGTCTCCGAATACCGCGGCCTCAGGGTCTCCGAGCTCGGCGCGATCCGCCGAGACTTGCGCAAGAGCAACGTCGTCTACCACGTCGTCAAGAACCGGTTGATGAAGATCGCGGCCAAAGAGGCCGGAGACGATTCGATCGCGGTCTTGCTCCAGGGTCCCACCGCCGTCGCCTTCATCAAGGGCAACGAAGGAGCCTCCACCAAGGCGGTCCTCGACGCCCTTCGCCCTTACCGCCTGGTCAAAGTGACCGGTGGCGTGGTCGGTGGCCGGATCATGGACTTCGACGGGGTCACTCGGCTTTCGCAGCTTCCGAGCCGCGAAGTTCTCCTCTCGCAGGTTGCCGGCGCCGTCGCGGCGCCCATGTCCACCGTCGCCGGTTTGTTCGACGCCCCTCTGCGGGACGTTGCCGGCCTGGTCCAGGCGCTCGCGGATCGTCAGGCAGGAGCCTGACGCGGCGTCAAGCGCGGCTTGACGGCTTGGCGGCCCGAGGCTGCTGAGTTTCCACTGAGACCTACCGCCGGGCCCGCGGGCTCGGACACAAGGAGCATCAAGACAATGGCAAAGCTGAGCACCACAGAGCTTCTCGACACGTTCGCGTCGATGTCCGTTCTCGAGCTCTCCGAGTTCAAGAAGGCCTTCGAGGACAAGTTCGGCGTGACCGCGGCCGCCCCGGTCGCCATGGCTGCCGCCGCCGCCCCGACCGCCGCCGCGGCCGCCCCGGTCGAGGAAGAGCAGACCGAGTTCACCGCGATCCTGGCCGAGATCGGCCCGAACAAGATCCCGGTCATCAAGGTCGTGCGCGAGCTCACCGGCCTGGGCCTCAAGGAGGCCAAGGACCTCGTCGACGGCGCCCCGAAGCCCGTCAAGGAAGGCGTCACCAAGGACGAAGCCGCCAAGATCAAGGCCGCCCTCGAAGAGCAGGGCGCCAAGGTCGAGGTCAAGTAGTAGCGCAGAGTTCGGATCGGCCGGTTCGAGCCGCCTTTGGCGGCCCGGATCGCGCCTCCGGCGGGGCTTCGGCTCCGTCTTCGGCAAGGACAAAGGACCGGCCGATCCGGATCTCGCTCGCAGCTCGGGGAGTCGTCCCCGTCCCGAGTAGTGGAACATGGGGGAGCCGAAAATGCCCTGTTCAAACGGCAACCCAGATTGGGGCCGCTTGACAGTTGCGCTTGTCGCGGTATCCTACTCCTTCTGTGAGTGCGGCCCTTCCCTTTCTCCTCCGTCAAGGAGCGGTTCATGCTGTCTGTCGCTGAGTCCTCTCGTGCGTCGATGTTGCCCCGCCGGCGTTACGCGAGGATCCCCGAGGTCCTGGAAATTCCCAACCTGATCGAGCTTCAGTTGAGTTCGTTCGATTGGTTCGTGGAGAAGGGGCTCCGGGAACTATTCGACGAGATCAGCCCGATCAAGGACTTCACCGGCAAGGTGATGGAGCTCCATTTCCTGGATTACGAGTTCGGCGCGCCCAAGTACTCCGAGCTCGAGTGCCGGACCAAGGACGTCACCTTCAGCCGGCCGCTGTACGTGAACGTCGAGCTCCTTATTAAGGAAACCGGCGAGATCCAGCGCCAGCGCGTCTACATGGGCGATTTCCCGTTCATGACGGACCAGGGCACGTTCGTCATCAACGGCGCCGAGCGCGTCGTGATCAGCCAGCTCGTCCGCTCGCCCGGCGTCTACTACAGCGCCGTCGAAGATCCCACGAGCGGCCGCACGCTCTTCTCGGCCAAGGTCATCCCGAACCGCGGAGCCTGGCTCGAGTTCGAGACGAGCAACAAGGACCTCCTCTCCGTCAAGGTGGACCGCAAGCGCAAGATCGCCGCGACCACCCTGCTTCGCGCCGTCGGCTACGAGCAGAACGAAGAGATCAGCGCCCTGTTCGCGACCGTCGATGCGGACCCGGAGCACCAGTACGTCGCATCGACGCTGGACAAGGACCTGACCAAGACCCAGCAGGACGCGTTGATCGAGGTCTACAAGAAGCTGCGCCCGGGCGACCCGCCAACCGGCGACAACGCCCGCCAGCTCGTCGAGAGCCTCTTCTTCAACTTCCGCCGCTACGACCTGGGCCGCGTCGGACGCTACAAGTTCAACAAGAAGCTGACGCCGGTCGCCGAGCGGATGGGCATCGAGCTCAACCGTGAGGAGCGGATCATCACCCGCGAGGACATCGCGGCGATCGTCGGCCATCTCATCGAGCTCAACCGCGGCCTCGGCATCGCGGACGACATCGACCACCTGGGCAACCGCCGCATCCGCGCCAACGGCGAGCTGATCCAGAATGCCTTCCGGGTCGGCCTGCTCCGCATGGAGCGCGTCGTCCGCGAGCGCATGACCATCCAGGAGATCGACAAGGCCACGCCGAACGCCCTCATCAACATCCGCCCGGTCGTGGCGGCGATGAAGGAGTTCTTCGGCGGCAGCCAGCTGTCGCAGTTCATGGACCAGACCAACCCTCTGGCCGAGCTGACCACGAAGCGGCGCCTGTCGGCCCTGGGCCCCGGCGGCCTCTCGCGAGAACGAGCGGGGTTCGACGTCCGCGACGTGCACCACAGCCACTACGGCCGCATCTGCCCGATCGAGACGCCGGAAGGCCCGAACATCGGCCTCATCGGTTCGCTCGCGACGTTCGGCCGGATCAACAGCTACGGCTTCATCGAGACGCCTTACCGCAAGGTGAAGCGCACGATCGCCTGGGACGATCCGGACATCGCCAAGCGCGAGGCCGGGTCGGACGTGACCGCCAAGGACGGCAGCGTCATCGTCAAGGCCGGCGAGAAGTTCAACGAAGCCGCGATCGCGGAGCTCAAGCGCCAGAAGGCCCAGGCCTTCCCGATGCGCCCGATCGTCACCGCGGAGATCGAGTATCTCGCCGCGGACGAAGAGGAAGAGCACTACGTGGCCCAGGCCAACGCCACGCTGGACGCGGACGGCCACTTCGTCAAAGACCGCATTCCTTGCCGCTTCCGCGACCAGTTCCCCGAGGCTCGAGCCAACCAGATCGAGTACATGGACGTGTCGCCAAAGCAGGTCGTGTCCGTGGCCACGGCCCTCATCCCGTTCCTGGAGCACGACGACGCCAACCGAGCCCTGATGGGCTCGAACATGCAGCGCCAGGCCGTGCCGCTTCTCGAGCCCGAGGCGCCGATCGTCGGTACGGGCATGGAGCGGCGTGCGGCCGTGGACTCGGGCCAGGTCGTCATCGCTCGCCGGCCGGGCGTGGTCACGAGCGTGACCTCCGACCGGGTCAAGGTCGAGACCGACGCGGGCGATCTGGACGAGTATCTCCTCCAGAAGTACGTCCGCTCCAACCAGGGCACGTGCATCAACCAGCGGCCCATCGTGGACGTGGGAATGCGAGTGGAGAAGGGCGATCCGATCGCGGATAGCAGCTCCACCGACAAGGGCGAGCTCGCGCTCGGCCGCAACGTCCTGGTCGCGTTCATGAGCTGGGAAGGTGGCAACTACGAGGACGCCATCGTCATCAGCGAGCGGCTCGTCAAGGAAGACTTCTTCACCAGCATCCACATCGAGAAGCACGAGCTGGAGTCGCGAGACACCAAGCTCGGCCCCGAAGAGATAACCCGCGACATCCCCAACGTCGGCGAGGAATCGCTCAAGGACCTGGACGAGGAAGGCATCGTCTACATCGGTGCCGAAGTCCAGCCCGGCGACATCCTGGTCGGCAAGATCACACCCAAGGGCGAGACCGAACTGACCGCTGAGGAGAGACTCCTTCGCGCGATCTTCGGCGAGAAGGCCCGCGAGGTGAAGGACTCGAGCCTGCGCCTGCCCCACGGCGAGCGCGGCAAGGTCGTCGACGTTCGCATCTTCTCCCGCGAAGAGGGCGACGAGCTCATGCCGGGCGTCAACCGCCTGGTCCGCGTCTCCGTGGCCCAGAAGCGCAAGGTCAGCGTCGGCGACAAGATGGCCGGCCGCCACGGCAACAAGGGTGTCATCGCCAAGGTTCTGCCTGTCGAGGACATGCCCTATCTGCCGGACGGCACGCCCGTCGACATCGTCCTGAACCCGCTCGGCGTTCCGAGCCGAATGAACATCGGCCAGATCCTCGAGACGCACCTGGGCTGGGCGCTCCACGAGCGCGGCATGAGCGCGGCCACGGCCGTGTTCGACGGCGCGACGGAAGCCCAGATCCGCCAGGAGCTCCGCGACGCCGGTCTGCCCGAAGACGGCAAGATCACGCTTCGCGACGGCCGCTCCGGCGAGGAATTCGATCGGCCCATCACGGTCGGCTACATCTACATGCTCAAGCTCCACCACCTGGTGGAGGACAAGATCCACGCCCGGTCCACCGGACCCTACAGCCTCATCACCCAGCAACCGCTCGGTGGCAAGGCCCAGTTCGGCGGCCAGCGCTTCGGAGAGATGGAGGTCTGGGCTCTCGAAGCGTACGGCGCGGCCAACATCCTGCAGGAGCTCCTCACCGTCAAATCGGACGACGTCATGGGCCGTGTCCAGACCTATGAAGCGATCGTCAAGGGTGAAGAGATCCAGCAACCCGGCGTCCCTGAATCGTTCAAGGTCCTCATCAAGGAGCTCCAGAGCCTGGGGCTCAACGTCGAGATCCTCAACGAGAACGACGAAGAGATCCGATTTGCCGAAGACTCCGGCACCTACCCGATGCCGGACCTCGGCGGAATCAACCTCGCTGGGTTCGAAGACTGATCACCACGCGCGCATGAAGCGGCGCCTGCGCTCGGCCAGCCAGGCGTCGCCGACTCACGGTCAAGCTGCGTCGCACGTAGGTCCTTTGCGGCGGCGCGGAGGAGAGCAATGCTCGAAGTCAATAACTTCAACGCGATCCGGATTTCGCTAGCCAGTCCGGAGCAGATTCGCGACTGGTCGTCGGGTGAAGTCACCAAGCCCGAGACCATCAACTACCGCACGCTCAAGCCGGAGAAGGACGGGCTCTTCGACGAGCGCATCTTCGGTCCCACCAAGGACTGGGAGTGCTACTGCGGCAAGTACAAGCGGATTCGGTACAAGGGAATCATCTGCGACAAGTGCGGCGTCGAGGTCACTCGATCCAAGGTTCGCCGCGAACGGATGGGCCACATCCAGCTGGCCAGCCCGGTCAGCCACATCTGGTACTTCAAGGGCACGCCGAGCCGGCTGGGCATCCTCCTGGACATCAGCCCCCGGAACCTCGAGCGGATCCTCTATTTCGCTCTGTACATCGTCACCCACGTGGACGAGGACGCTCGCCGTCGTGCGCTGGCCGCGCTCGAAGACGAGGCAGAGGGTAGGGGAGGCAAGGGCGGCCGAGCCCTTGGCGACCTGGAAGACGATCTCAAGAGCCGCCTCCATCGCCAGAAGGACGAGCTGAACTCCAACCTCGCGGCCACCCGCAAGGAGCTCGAGCAGCAGCGCGCCACCCGGACCGGCGAAATCGTCGAGGCCGCGCAGCAGCTCGAGAGCCAGCTCGCGGCGCTGGGCAAGAACGCAACCGAAGAGCCGATCGCCTTCTCGCTGACCGGCGAGGTCGTTGTCGCCGCCGGGGCTAGCGCCGGCAAGGAAGCGACAGCGACCCTGCGCCGCGTCGCCGCCGCGGAGACCGAGCGTGTCAGCGCCGAGATCCAGCAGCGCGAAGCCGACGAGGAGCGAAGCGTCGCTCAGAAGGTCACGGACCTCGAGCTCGCCATGGATGCCGAGCTGGAGGCCGAGCGCGAGCGCCTGCGCCGTGAAGCCGAAGGCGCCAAGGACGAGATCCGCAAGCAGCGCGACGAGATCGAAGGGATCAAGCCGCTCCAGACTCTGTCCGAGAACGACTTCCGCTATCTGGACGAGCGCTACGGTTCCGGCAGTCGCGGAGCCCGAATCTTCCATGGGGCCATGGGCGCGGAAGCCGTCCGCGACATCATCGGCCGGATGGATCTCGAAGAGCTCGCCAAGTCCCTCCACGTCGAGGTCCGGACCAGTTCGGGCCAGCGGCGCAAGAAGGCCATCAAGCGGCTCCGCCTGATCGAGGCTTTCCGCCGCTCCGGCACTCGGCCCGAGTGGATGATCCTCTCGGTGATCCCCGTCATCCCGCCGGACCTTCGGCCGATGGTCCAGCTCGACGGCGGCCGCTTCGCCACGTCGGACCTGAACGACCTCTATCGCCGCGTGATCAACCGCAACAACCGGCTCAAGAGGCTCCTCGAGCTCGGCGCCCCGGAGATCATCATCCGCAACGAGAAGCGGATGCTCCAGGAAGCCTGCGATGCCCTGATCGACAACGGCCGCCGCGGCCGCGCGATCGCCGGCACCGGCAACCATCGCCTCAAGAGCCTCTCGGACATGCTCAAGGGCAAGCAGGGCCGGTTCCGCCAGAACTTGCTCGGCAAGCGCGTGGACTACTCCGGCCGCTCGGTCATCGTCGTCGGTCCGGAGCTCAAGCTCCACCAGTGCGGCCTGCCCAAGAAGATGGCCCTGGAGCTGTTCAAGCCCTTCGTCATGCGCCTTCTCGTCGAGAAGGGCTTCGCCCACAACATCAAGAGCGCCAAGCGCATCGTCGAGCGCGTCCGGCCCGAGGTCTGGGACGTCCTCGAAGAGGTCATCAAGGACCATCCGGTCCTTCTGAACCGAGCGCCCACGCTCCACCGCCTGGGCATCCAGGCGTTCATGCCCACCCTCGTCGAGGGTTCGGCCATCCAGATCCATCCGCTCGTCTGCACCGCCTTCAACGCGGACTTCGACGGCGACCAGATGGCCGTCCACGTCCCGCTGTCAACGGCAGCCCAGCAGGAAGCGCGAGACATGATGCTCTCGACCGCCAACCTGCTCAGCCCCGCCGACGGCAGCCCGGTCGTGGCCCCGACGCAGGACATGGTCCTCGGCTGCTTCTACCTGACCATGGAGAAGCCGCTCGTCGAGGGCAAGAAGGAGCGCCTCTTCTCGAGCGAGGGCGAGGCGATCCTCACCTACCAGCTCCGCGAGGTCACGCTCCACGAGCCCGTGATCGCGATGGTCAAGGCCTGGGACGAGGAAGCCGGCGCCGCGGTGGCCACGCGGGTTCGAACCACGGTCGGCCGGATCATCTTCAACCAGATCGTCCCGGATCGGCTTCGGTTCAAGAACGTGAACATGAAGCGGAGCGAGCTGCGCAAGCTTGTCGACGAGTGCTACCGCATCCTCGGACCCGAGGAGACGGCCAACGTCGTCGACGGCGTCAAGGCGGTCGGCTTCCAGTACGCGACTCGCGGCGGCATGACGATCGCGGTGAGCGACATCGTCATTCCGGTCGACAAGCCGCGCCGGCTGACCGAAGCGGACACCGCAGTCGATCAGATCGATCGCCAGTTCCAGCGAGGCCTCATCACCGACGACGAGCGCTACGAGCAGGTCGTCGACGTCTGGCAGAAGACCACCAACGATCTTTCGACTTCGATGATGGACGGCCTCGATCCATTCGGCTCGGTCCGGATGATGGCCGACTCGGGCGCCCGCGGTAACAAGGGCCAGATCAGCCAGCTCGGCGGCATGCGAGGCCTCATGGCCGACCCGTCGGGCCGCATCATCGACGTGCCCGTGCGGAGCAACTTCCGCGAAGGCATGACCGTCCTCGAGTACTTCATCTCCACCCACGGCGCCCGCAAGGGCCTCGCGGACACGGCCCTTCGAACGGCCGACTCGGGCTACCTGACCCGCCGACTCGTCGACGTGGCCCAGGACGTCATCACGCGCGAAGAGGACTGCGGGACCCAGGAAGGCTCCTGGATCACGCGCTCGGAATCCGCGGAAATCACGAGCAACGAGAAGGGCGCTTATCAGCGGCGGATGGTCGGACGACTCTCCGCGGCCGAGCTGCACAACCCGGAGACGGGCGAGCTCATCATCGAGCGCAACCAGGAAATCACCGAGGCCATGGCCCTGGCCCTCGACGAAGCGGGCATCGACGAGGTGCTCGTCCGCTCGCCGCTCTCGTGCGAAGCCCGCCAGGGCGTCTGCCGCCTCTGCTACGGCCGAAACCTGGCCACGGGTTCGCTCGTGGGTATCGGCGAGGCCGTGGGCATCATTGCCGCCCAGTCCATCGGCGAGCCTGGCACGCAGCTGACCATGCGGACGTTCCACACCGGCGGCGTCGCCGGCCTGGACATCACCGCCGGCCTGCCGCGAGTCGAGGAGTTGTTCGAAGGCCGCGTCCCCAAGGGCAAGGCCGAGATCAGCCACATCGACGGGCTCGTGGAGATCGTACGCAGCGAGACCGGGACGCGAGTCAAGGTCACGAGCCGCGAGCAGTACGAAACCCACATCGCTCTGCCCGACGGGGCCGAGATGCTGGCCGCGGCCGGCGACATCGTCGAAGCCGGCCAGATCCTCGCCCGACCCGAAGGCGGAGAGAAGGGCAGCGAGATCACCGCTCCGGCCAAGGGCTTCCTTGTCCGCGAAGGTGAGGAGCTGCTGGTCCGCTCCGAAGACACGGTCGAGCGCGAGTACGCCATCCCGCACAACGCCAAGCTCATGGTCGTGGACAACCAGGAGATCCGCGCCGGCGATGCCATCACCGACGGCCCGATCAACCCTCAGGAGTACCTCGAGACCCGGGGCAAGGACTCCGTCCAGCGCTACCTGGTCAAGGAAGTCCAGAAGGTCTACCGCAGCCAGGGCGTCACGATCAACGACAAGCACATCGAGATCATCGTCAGGCAGATGCTCCGCAAGGTTCGCATCGACCAGCCAGGCGACACGGACCTTCTCCCGACCGAGTTGATCGACCGCCTCGACTTCGAGGAAGTCAACAACCGCGTCCTGGCCGAGGGCGGCGAGCCGGCAACGGCCCAGACGGTCCTTCTCGGCGTGACCAAGGCATCGCTCAACACGTCTTCCTTCCTGGCGGCCGCCTCCTTCCAGGAGACGACCCGGGTGCTCACCGAGGCCGCCATCAACGGCGCCAAGGACCACCTCATCGGCCTGAAGGAAAACGTGATCATCGGCAAGCTCATCCCGGCCGGGACGGGCGCGCCGGCCAACATCGCGGCGGCTCGCGAAAGGGCCCGCCGGGCGGCCGAAGAGGCCCTCGCCGGCGAATCCCTCGAGCGGCTCCGCGGCCCCGAATACGAGTACAACCCCTTCCTCGAGGAGGCCGGCGGTCGGCCCTCCGAAGAGACCGCGGATCTCGCCTCGCTTTTGTCGGCGAGCACGGGCACCGAGCCTCGCGAAGAAGAGGACGATTTCGTCAACCCGTTCCTGGCCGCTCTCGGCGGCCGAGAGTCGCGAACGGATGAGGAGAACGAAGAATCCTCAGACGCTTCGGAGCTGGAGAAGCTCCTCGGCGACATGGGCAAGGACGACGAGTAACTAACCCAGGAGACTCTGGAGAAGCGGGCGGCGAGAGTCGCCCGCTTCTCATTTGTCGCCCGCGAGCGGCCGTTCGACTCGCGACTGCGGTCTCGCGGAAGGTAGTGGCGGCGGCCCTCTCCAAAGGGCCAGTGGTTCGTTTGACGGGCAAGCTCGCCCGCTGGTAAACTCCCCCCCTCGTGGCTTCGCGGAAGCCGGGGTTGGCATGCGCCAATCGCGAAACCCGTGAAACACGAAACCAGGAGGCCAAAAAGCGTACTGGATCCGGATGCTGACCGGACCAGAGATGGGCCCCCTGGAAACATCGAAGTGATCCGCGCCTGACAGATCGCCTCCATCTACCGACAGGGACTGCCGCGGCAGCCCATCGGACCCGGGAGGCCACCGAAGCGGCGCGTGTCCCCGTCGATCGGATGCGAAACCGGCGCCCATGCCGGCCGCGGGTCCGCCTGTCGTCGGATCGCGAATAAGTAACCAGCCAACAGTCAAAAGCAGGAAGCGAAAGGAGCAGCGTCTCCGTGCCGACAATCAGCCAGCTCGTGCGGCATGGCCGCCAGCCGAAGATCTCCAAGATCAAGGCGCCGGCTATGCGCAAGAACTGGAACAGCCTTCGCCAGCGTCAGGTGGCCATCCCAGGTGCGCCCCAGAAGCGCGGCGTCTGCTTGCAGGTGCGCACGATGACGCCGAAGAAGCCGAACTCGGCTCTTCGCAAGATCGCCCGCGTCCGCCTTACCAATCAGATGGAAGTCACGGCCTATATCCCCGGGATCGGCCACAACCTCCAGGAGCACTCAGTGGTGCTCGTTCGCGGCGGCCGTGTGAAAGACCTGCCGTCCGTCAAGTACCACATCATTCGCGGCACCCTTGACGCCGCGGGCGTGAAGGATCGCAAGCAAGGCCGTTCCAAGTACGGCGCGAAGGCCACCCAGCAGAAGACCGGGAAGAAGTAGAGATGCCGCGTCGACCGACCATCGCCCGCAAGACCAAGTATCAGGGCGCACCCTCGACCCGGCTTTCGAGCCGCTTCGCGACGAAGCTCATGACGGACGGCAAGCGCCATCTGTCCGAGCGGATCCTCCGCGAAGCCCTGGCCCGAGCCGAGGCTCAGGCGCGCCGCCCCGGCATCGAGGTTCTCGAGTCGGCGATGCGCAACGCCACTCCAATCATCGAGGTCAAGCCTCGGCGAGTAGGTGGCGCGACCTATCAGGTTCCGGTGGAGATCCGCGGCGACCGGCGAATGTCGCTGGGCGTGCGCTGGCTCGTCCAGGCGGCCCGCAAGCGCAACGGCAAGAGCATGTCGGAGAAGCTCGCCGCCGAGCTCGTCGACGCAATGAATGGCCTGGGTGCCGCGGTCAAGCGCCGCGACGATACCCACAAGATGGCCGAAGCCAACAGGGCCTTCACGCACTTCAAGTGGTAACCCCTCAAGGGTTGTCGCCGAAGGCTGGCCCCGAGCAGGAGATATAGAACCTAGTGGCACGACTCGTTCCGCTCGCGAAAACGCGGAACATCGGAATCATCGCCCATATCGACGCTGGGAAGACCACCGTCACCGAGCGGGTCCTCTTCTATACGAAGAAGATCTACAAGATCGGTGAGGTCCATGAGGGCGCGGCCACCATGGACTGGATGCCCCAGGAGCAGGAGCGCGGCATCACGATTACTGCCGCGGCTACTACTGCGTTCTGGAAAGATCACCGGATCAACATTATCGATACGCCCGGGCACGTGGACTTCACCGTAGAAGTCGAACGAAGCCTCCGCGTCCTCGACGGAGCGGTCGTCGTCTTCGACGGCGTCGCCGGTGTCGAGCCGCAGTCGGAGACGGTCTGGCGCCAGGCTGATCGGTACCGCGTACCGCGGATCTGCTTCATCAACAAGCTGGACCGCACCGGTGCCGACTTCTGGCGCTGCGTGGAGATGATCCGCGAGCGCCTCGGCGCCCGACCCGTCGTCGTCCAGCTGCCGATCGGCAACGAAGACAAGTTCCGCGGCATCGTGGACTTGATCGAGATGAAGGCCATCGTCTACAAGGCGGAGGACCTGGGCGCCGAAGAGGAGATCATCGAGATCCCCGCGGAGCTTCTCGAAGCCGCCAAGGCGCAGCGAGAGCGGATGATCGAAGCCGTCGCCGAGATGGACGACGAGCTGACGCACAAGTACCTCGAAGGCCACGACCTGTCCATCGCGGACATCAAGCGCGGTCTCCGGCTAGGGACTCTCGAGTATCGGATCGTTCCCGTGCTCGCCGGCTCGGCGCTCAAGAACAAGGGCGTCCAGCCCGTGCTCGACGCCGTGGTGGACTTCCTTCCGTCGCCGCTGGATGTACCGCCGGTCATCGGCGTGCATCCGGTTACCAAGAAGGAGATCGTCCGGACCGCCGACGACAGCGAGCCGTTCAGCGCCCTGGCCTTCAAGATCGCCGCGGACCCGTACGTGGGCAAGCTCGCCTACTTCCGGGTGTACTCGGGGACGCTCAACGCGGGCTCCTACGTGTACAACGCGACGAAGGGCAAGAAGGAGCGGATCGGCCGCATCCTCCAGATGCACGCCAATCACCGCGAAGAGATCGACACCGTCTACGCGGGCGACATCGCCGCGGCCGTCGGCCTCAAGGAAACCTTCACCGGCGACACCCTCAGCGAAG
>CAWFJD010000007.1:0-5958 GCA_963816135.1 uncultured Chloroflexia bacterium | reverse complement strand
GTGGAAGGAGCGGCGCGATGCACGGCGAAACGGAAGACCTGAGTTTCATCTGCCCGACTTGCGGGGAGCGCCACCCCATTCCGTTCGCTTGGCATCTGGAAGCACCCGACACCTGGCAGGGGCTCCCGGATGATGCGCGACGGCGGTCTTATCTCGACAGCGATTTCTGTTGGATGGTCCGGCTAAGCCAAACCAGCTTCTTTATTCGCGGGATCATCCGCATCCATATTCACGACCGCCCGGAACACTTCGAGCTGGGGGTTTGGTTGTCCTTGAACGAGAAGAACTGGAACCGCTCGATCCAGCTCCTGGAGACGCCCGGTCGGGAAGGCGAACCGCCGTATTTCGGTTGGCTCAGCAACGAAATCGTCCCGCTCTATCAGGGCACGACTAACTTGAAGGTTAACGTCGATACGAGCCCGGTCGGCGAGCGGCCTTGGATCGAGGTCGAGCCGACCGACCATCCTCTCGCCGTTGATCAGCGCGAAGGCATCAGCTTCGAGCGGCTGCAGGAGATCGCTCTCTTCTGCTGCACGGAGGCTGATCGGGACACTGCAGTTACGCGGACACCCCTATCGCCGAGGGCGGACCTCGCCGCGCTACCATGTCCGGGTCGAGGGCGAGGGCATCTCGACAGAGGGAATGAGGAGAGCGGATGCCCACTTACGCAGCCGGGGCAACCGTCGAGCGGCGCTACCCGGGACCGGACGCGGAACGGGCCAGGGCCGCGGCAGGACCCCAGATCGAGGCCTTCGTCAGGGCCGGCTTTTCGATCTCGAGCGAACGCTGGGAGGAGGACCTTGCGTCGGGAGGCGCGCCAATCGGCGACGCTCTAGCCTCGGGTTCCATAAGCCAGCTGGCCGGCCACGGCGGCGCGCTGATGATCACCTACGTCGCGAACGCGGCCTCGGACCTGCCGGCGGACGTCCCCGTCTACACGATGGTGGACCCTCGAAGGGCCAACCTCCAGACCTGGTCTCAGCTCCAGCTGGTCCTGGGGGTCGTTTTGGTGGTCGTGTTCCTGATCTTCTTCCTCTCGATTCTCGGCCAGATGAACAGCGGCCCCCACATGCCGGGCTTCGCTCCGTAGCAGGCGCGGCGGGCGAACCGACGCCGACCCGCCCGACGACCGCATCTAGCCCAGGCGTTCGCCGAGGAACGCCACAGTCCGCTCGAAAGCCAGGTCCGCGGCAGCGGGCCGAAAGGCGTCTCGAGACGGCTCGGCGAACCAGTGACTCGTACCTGGATAGCGGTGGATCGTGACGTCGCGCCCGGCCCCGCGCAGGGTGGCCTCGAACGCGGCCACGTCCTCGTCCGTCTCGTACGGATCCGTCTCCGCAAAGTGACCCAGAACGGGCACGTGGGCCCGAGTCAGGCTGCCGCCCTGGAGCGTGCCGTAGTACACGACCGAGGCCACGAGGCGGCCGCGCTCGGCGGGACACCACATTGACCACGCCGCGCCCATCGAGAAACCGAGAGCGCCCAGGGCCGCGTCCGGGCCGAGCGTGTTGGCGAGCCGGTCCACCGTCGCGAGGGCGACAGCATCGCCGGCTTTCGGATCCAGAGCGGTCGAGAGCCGTTCCGCATCCTCGACGGTCGCAACGACCTGGCCACCGTACATGTCCGGGGCCATGACATAGAAGCCATGGCCGGCCAGCCGCTCGGCGTAGCCTGTGGCGTCCTCGTTGAGCCCCCACCAGGGATGGAACAGGACGACACCCGGCGCTCCGGGACGCGCTACTCCGGCAAGGAACACACGCGAGATCTCTCCGTTCGCCGTGACCGAATCGAACGTGCCCATACCACCTCCTCGTATGGGAGGCAGTCTATCTTCGGACTTGCCGGATTTCGTCAGGTATCGCGGGGATCTCGGCCGCCGGCGCCGGCAGCGGCCTCGTACCGTCTAGTACCTGGGACGACGGGTCGTCTCTTCCTTCTTCGGAGGGCGCGGCTCGTGGCCGGGGCGCGGCGGATTCGGCATCGTGCCCGGAGCCATGTCGGCCGGGCGCGGTAGCGGACCGCGTGCGCGGGCTGCTTCTACTTCGAGCGTGAAGGCGGCCATCCGTTCCGGTGGAATGGCGCGCTCCCAGTCGGCCGTGATCTGCTTGATCCGCACATTTGCCGCGGCTCGCTGTTCCCGCTCGTATCTAGACCTCTTTGTCATCGGTTCCTCATCTGGAGTTCCGGCAGCTTCGCCGACTGGTGCGCAATTCTGCGCTCATCCGCGTCGCCTGTCGCGGGCTCCGTGTACCGTAGGACGGCGCGCTCCGTTTCCGGCCGAAATGATCTGCCAGAGTTGACCCCCTATGGGCCCAGCCGACGCCAAGCGCATCTTTACCGGCATCGCCGCGACATACGACCGCGTGGCCACTGTCCTGTCGCTCGGCCAGGACCCCCGATGGCGGCGTGCGGCGGTCGACGCCATCGACGCCCGACCGGCCGATCGCGTCCTCGACGTGGCAACTGGTACCGGCATGGTCGCGCAAGCGCTCCGCGATCGATATGGCTGCGCGGTCGTGGGGATCGATCAAAGCGCCGACATGCTGCGCCTCGCCCGAACCCGCGACGGCGTCTACGAATTCGTGGTCCAGGGCCGGGCCGAGAGCCTGCCCTTCCCCGACGCGAGCTTCGACCATTTGACCTTCACGTATCTACTGCGATACGTGGACGACCCCGCGGCGACCATGCGGGAGCTGGGCCGGGTCGTGAAACCCGGCGGCCGCGTCGCGATGGTCGAGTTCGGGCGGCCCCGCGGCATCTGGCGGCCATTCTGGTGGCTCTATACGCGCATCGGGCTGCCCGTGCTGGGCAGGGTCGTCTCCGCCAAATGGTCGGCCGTCGGCGCGTTCCTCGGCCCCAGCATCGAGGGTTTCTACCGGCGCAACCCGCCTGAGATCCTGGAGCGCTACTGGCGCGACGCGGGTCTGGGCGACGTTCGAATGCGGCGCATGAGCCTGGGCGGCGGCCTCGTCATGAGCGCAACCAGGGTGGCTCCTCCGGCCGCCGGCACACGACCGGCCGACGCGCACGCGGGCGGTCGAACGAGCGAGCGTGGCGGGCCCGAATCCGCTGCCACGCTCCGACCCGCCTTCTACGCGGCCAACGCCGGCGACGCCGGCGGCTGGCGGGACTACTGGACGCTTCTCCACCCGCCGTACACCGTCTGGCATCTCTCCTACGTGCTCCTGGGAGCGGCGCTGGCGCCCGATCCGGACCCCCGCACGGTCGCCGGTGCCCTGGTCGCCTTCGGGCTGGCCGTTGGTGTCGGAGCGCACGCTTTCGACGAACTCAAAGGACGTCCGCTTCGGACGCGGATCCCCGGTCCGGTGCTGGTCGCGATGGGCAGCGCGGCGCTGGGGATCGCCGTCCTGATCGGCCTGATTGGCGCCTCGATGTTCGGCCCGGCCTTTCTCGCGTTCGTCGTCCTGGGCGCGGCGCTCGTGGTCCTCTACGGCCTCGAGGTTCCGCTCATCCACTCCGACGCCGGTTTCGCGCTCGGCTGGGGCGCATTCCCCGTTGCGGCCACAGCTTTCGCGGTAGGCGCGCAACCACTCCCCACCTTCCTCGGCGCCACGGCCGCGGCGCTGCTGAGTCTTGCCCAACGACGCCTTTCGACGAGGGCGCGGGCAATCCGCCGGCGGGCTGTCTCCGTCGTGGGCGAGATTCTCTATTCGGATGGCTCGCGGGAGTCGATCGATCCGCGCAGCCTGATCCGCGCCCCCGAATTCGGCGCTCTCGATCCTCTGGATCGCCGTCTTCTCGGTTTCGCTGGGCGCCCTGCTTTCGCGCTGGCTCTGAGTCATGCTCGCGCGACGCGGATCGCAACCACGGCGGCGATCACGGCGGCGAGGAGCACGGTGGGCAGCCACAGCCAGGCCAAGCCGCCGGGATCGCCGGGCCCGGATCGCAGACCGACAGCCGCGATCTTGACCACCGGCTTGGAGGCGGTCTTCCGGAGCAACTCCTCGTCAGGGGCGCGCCACGGGTTCACGCCCTCGGTAAACGCCGAGAGTCCGGCATTCCTGAGGATCCTTCGGAGCGCTCTCGCCCGTTCGGCCGGATCGCTCACGTCTTCGGCGACGCCACGGAAGGTGCCCGATGGCATGACGAGGGCGAGCACGCCTGGACCGCCACCGTCAGAAGCCGGAGCCATGGCGTTGCGGTACCAGTTGGTAGCCGGGCCGTAGCCCGCCATGCAGTACACCGCTCCCCCATCGATGGCATATACGACGCTGGCCGAGCGCGCTCGGCCGGTCCGGCGGCCCACGGTTCGAAGGACCATGACGTAGCCGCTCACCGGGTTCCCGGCCAGCACCCCGAGCCGAAGCCAAAACAGCGGTTCGACGACGATCCTGCTGAACAGGCGGAAGAAGACGCGCAAAGGTCGCACCTCAGGAGGCCGGGCCGACTCGGGCCGCCTTGCCGGACGCCTCAACCGGCGACGCCAGGCCATGGGGCACCCGGATTGAAACTCGGAGGCCCCATCCAGTCGATCATACGGATCCGGATCGTAGTTGCCCGTCCTGGCCCGAGGGGTGGATTGTGCCGCCCTACCCCACTGAGTGCGGCGCCACGCCGGGCGATGGTTCGACGTCGGCGGCATCGCCTTCGAGCCAGGCCGACCGTTCTCGCGACTGAAATACCAGTGCAACTTCCTGATGCCGTGGCGTTTCGGCGTCGCGCCATGGCATTCATAGGGTGAACGCGGAAAAGGCTGGAACTGGCGGCAACGCCCGGCAGGCACGGCCCAAACCGCAAGCCCTGGAGGTGGCCGCATGTCGCAGGTGCGAGAGCAAATCGAAGTCAACGTCCCGGTTCACGTCGCCTATGACCAGTGGACCCAATTCGAATTGTTCCCGGAATTCATGGACGGCGTGAAGAGCGTCCAGCAGATCGACGACAAGCGGATCCACTGGGTCGCCGAAATCGCCGGCAAGCGCGAGGAATGGGACGCCACGATCACCCACCAGGAACCGGACCAATCGATCGCCTGGAGCAGCAGCACCGGCTCCCGAAATGCCGGCGCGGTGAAGTTCGAGTCCCTCGGCCCGAACAAGACCTGCGTCGGGCTCGAGATGATGACTCAGCCGGAAACCATGCGTGAGAAGGTCGGTTCGGCGCTTGGGTTCGACGATCGGACGATCCGCAAGGACCTGGAGAACTTCAAACGCTTCATCGAGAGCCGGGGCGAGGCCACGGGCGCCTGGCGAGGCGAGATCGACCCGCGCGAGAACCCGCACTAGAGCCGTTGCCCGGCAACCATGCCACGAAGAGACGCCCGTCTTGTCTCCAAGGCGGGCGTCTTTGTGTGCGCTTTCCCGCGGACCTGGCATCATCGGCCGGTTGAGCGGTTCAAATGGGAGGTCGCGGTGCTGGATATCTCGGGGATGATCGAGCGCGGCTTCGGCCGGGTGGTCAATGTCACGTCCGGCATCAAAGACCAGCCGCAACTGATGCCCTACGCCGCCTCGAAGGCCGCGCTCGACAAGTACGTCTACGACATGGCCCCGCACCTCGCCGGCACGGGCGTGACTATGAATCTGCTCGATCCGGGCTGGCTTCGCACGGATCTCGGCGGATCTCAGGCCCCCAACCCGGTTGAGAGCGTCCTGCCGGGGGCCTTGATGCCGGTTCTGGTCGAAGACGGCGCCTCTGGCAAGTGGTTCAACGCCCAGGACTACCGAGAGTAGCTCGGGGTGTAGCGCCAGGGCACCAGGCTCCGGCCGCCCCGGGACGCAACGCCTCTACGGGATCCAGTTGAACTCGTCCGGGTTCGGGCCCCGGCGGCCATCGCGATGAAGACCCGTGATGGCCGCCATATCGGCGTCCGTCAGCTCGAAATCGAAGATGGCGAAGTTCTCCGCTATCCTGGCCGGCGTGACCGACTTCGGGAAGACGATGTTGCCGAGCTGGATATGCCAGCGGAGGGTGACCTGGGCGGCGCTGCGGCCGAGACGG
>CAWFJD010000006.1:0-9927 GCA_963816135.1 uncultured Chloroflexia bacterium | reverse complement strand
CTGACGTCGAAGACCTCGTTGACGACGTTCGTGCCGGATTGGATGAGCATCGCCGCGGCGAGGGCGGCCAGGAACGGAATCAGGAGAAGCGACCGTCCACCGCGGCGAGCGCTCCGCCTGCCACGGCCGGCACGACGCTCACCGTGTAGGCGAAGGGCCTCACGATCTCGTAGGCGGCCGCCATCGTCCGCCAGATCTTGTCGAGGATGTTGAGGTGGCGGTCGTCGTCGAGGCTGCTGGCGTACGCCGGGGCCGTGGCGCCGGCCACGCGGGCGGCGACCGTGGAGGGCTGCGTCGCCCCCGCCAGGCTGCCCGCCGCCAGGCCGCGGGCCGCCCGTCCGGTCGATACCACCGGGACCGCCGGGTGCTCAGCCGCTTCGACCGGAACCGGTAGGGCGGCATAGATCTTCGCCGTCTCGATCAGCTCGAGAACCTGGTGTCGTTCCTGGACCGCCGGCTGCAGGAGCGGCAGGTCGAGCCCCGTCTTGGAGTGGAATGGCATCGCTTCTCGGCGACGTCGTCGCGGGTGCCGCAGAGCATGAACGCGTCGAGCATGTCGTCGGGGATCAGCTTGCCGGCTTCGTGGTAGTCCTCGGCCTTCCAGGCCGCGGCGATCCGGTCGCGGAGCTCGATGTCGAAGCCGGCTCGTTTCATGGAGACGGGCGTGAGGATCGACATCATGTAGATGACGAAGGGGTCCCGCTTCGCGCGGTTGAGCGCCTCACGCCTGGTCTTGTCGACGAGCGACAGCAGATATGCCGCCGTGTCGATCTCCTCGGGATTTCGGCCGGCCTCCGTCGCGGCCGCGCGCAGGCGACCATGAATCACCTGGAGAGAGGGGATCGATTCGCAGGGCTTGGCCAGGTAACCGTCGGCCTTGCGACCGGCCATCTCCACGAACTCTCGACGATTGGCCGCGACGTAGAGCGGGATCTTGTGGACCGGCGGGAACATCGGCTGGATGGGCGGCAGGTCCTGCCGGCCGATGACGATCCGCTCGCCGGCCCAGAGGAGCCTCAGCTGATCGATCGTGTCGCTGACGCGGGCCAGGGCATCCGAGGGCGTGTAGGGAATGCCCATCTGGCCGAGCCGCACCGGCTGGCCCGAACCGATGGCCATGGAGATGCGCTCCGGCAGGAGGTCGTCGAGCGCGGAACCCGTCATTGCGAGGACCATGAGATGGCGGGTGAACGGGTTCACCGATCCGAGGGCCACGCGGAACTGGCCGTTGCCGTCCTCGGACAGGGCGGTCGCCATGGCCGTGCCGAAGGTGACCGCGTCGCGTTCGAAGTAAGAATTGTGGACCCAGATCGCCTCGAGGCCGGCGTCCCGGGATCGCCGGGCCCATTCGATGGCGTCTGAGACGTCACCTCTGGCCGCTATCCCCAGGCCGACCCGACGTGCCAGCGCTCTCATGTCTCTCCTGCTCGTCGCCGGTCCAACCGACGTTACGAGGCGGCGAGACCGGGTACAAGCGATATCTTAGCAACTTGGCATTAGTTATACGATCGGGTGGGGCCGGGCCACCACAAAAGGAGCATTTCAGGTCACACGAGCTCGGCACCGGCCGCCGCCGATGGTATGAACTTCTCGACGGAATGACCTATGGTGGAGGAATGACGCTGCCCAGTGGTGCCGGCCCCTGGTTTGGGCTGAGTGAAGACACGCTGCGCTTCCTGGAGATCCACCAGGCTCGGGCGATCTCGATCCCCGGGCGCGGCTGGCGCGACCTCGGCGACGCGGTCATGTTGTTCTCCGGGATGGAGCGGGAGCCGTTCTTCAACAGGCTTACCGCCGTGCGCTGGCCCGAAGAACCGCACGCCTTCGACATCCGCCTTTCCCAGGCTCAATCGCTCTTCGAGACGCTCGAGCGGCGGCCTTACGTTTGGGCCATTCCAGGTCTGACGACACCCTCGGACATCGTCGCCCGGCTGATTGCGAACGGTTTCGTGGACCAGGGCGGCGGCTACGACATGATCCTGTTGCGCGACCCGAACGACTCGCGCCTCCAAGGCTTGCCGCCCGGCGTCACCATCGAGCATTGGAATTGCCCTCCGGACGGCGAGCGCGAGCGGATATCGGCCGATCTCGCCCTCGTGATCGGGGAAAGCTTCCGGATCCCGGACAGCAGGCGGACCGGGCTGGTCGCCGAGATAAGCCTCACCCTCGAACAGCCACGCTTCCATGCATACCTGCTGCGCGTGGACGGCGAGCCAGCGGCTACGGGTGAGCGCTATACGTTCGACGGCGCAAGCCATCTCTCCTCGATCGGGACTCGGACCGCCTTCCGCGGACGTGGATTCGGTCGCTTCATCACACAGCGGCTGGCCATCGAATTGATGGAAACCGGAACGGACCTCATCTACCTGGGGGTCTACGCGGACAACACGCCGGCCATACGGCTCTATGAAGGCCTGGGCTTCGCGATCCTGGGGCCGCGTTCCTCGGACATGCTGCTCGAGCATCCGACGCGGGCTCAGGACGGGCAATCGCAGCCTTCCGAGTCACCGGCGGTCTGAGGCGCGGTCCTCCGCAAGTCGGATGCTCGTCGGGGAGCCATCGGAGTAGAGTGCTGGCGCGACATCGGGATTTGTGGCGTTTCGAGTAGAGGAGCGAGATGGCACAGACAGACCAGCCTGTGATCAGCGTCGCCAACCTGTGCAAGTACTACGGCGACGTCAAGGCGGTTGACGGCGTCAACTTCGCGGTTGGACGGGGCGAGGTGTTCGGGATGCTGGGGCCGAACGGCGCCGGCAAGACGACGACGATCGAGATCCTCGAAGGCCTGCGCGAGCCGGACTCGGGCGCGGCGAGCGTCCTTGGCATGGACGTGACGAAACATGCGTCGGACATCAAGCAACGCATCGGCGTCCAGCTCCAGAGCGTGGCCCTGTTTCCGCGCCTCACCGTCACCGAGCTCCTGGACCTCTTTGGCACGTTCTTCGCCCACCATGTGCCCACCCAGCAGCTGATCGACGACCTGGATCTGGGTGAGCGAGCCAACGCTCGATCGATGAACCTGTCCGGCGGCCAGCAGCAGCGACTCTCGATCGCCCTGGCTCTCGTGAACGACCCGGAGCTGGTCTTCCTCGACGAACCGACCACCGGCCTGGATCCCGCCGCGCGGCGGTCGCTCTGGGACCTCGTGAAGCGGCTCCAGTCGCAGGGCAAGTCCGTGATGCTTACGACGCACTACATGGAAGAAGCGACGGAGCTTTGTGATCGGGTCGCGATCATGGACCACGGCCACATCCTCGAGATCGGCACGGTCCCGGAGCTGATCCGGCGGCGCTTCAAGGAGCGGGCGGTCTTCTTCGACGCCAGGCCCGAGCTCACCACAGACGCGCTCTCGCGCCTCGGCGGAGTGACCCGGGCGAGCATGGAGAACGGGCAGACCGTCCTGTATTCGAAGGACATTCCCGGGACGATCGGCGCGCTGCTGGCCACGGCCGACGAACACGGCGTGGAGCCGCACGGCCTCGGCATCCGCCAGGCGACTCTCGAAGACGTCTTCCTCGACCTGACCGGCCGAGCCCTCCGCGACTAGGAGCGACCGATGAAGACACTCCTGGCTCTCACCTCCGCCAACCTCAAGGGCCTGACCCGCGATCGAGCCGCGCTCTTCTGGACGTTCTTCTTCCCGGTCATGTTCGTCCTGCTGTTCGGCGTGCTCTTCTCGGGCACCAGCAACAGCAAGGTGTCGGTCGGGTTCGTCGATCTCGATCAATCGATTGCCTCGCGCGGAATCCAGACGGCGCTCTCCGGCGACAAGGTGCCGCTGACCCTCCAGGTGGGCAGCCTCGACGCGGAGAAGGCCGCGATGCAGCGCGGCGACGTGTCGGCGATCGTCGTCATCCCGTCCGGCCTGCAGACGTCGCTTGCGGCGAAGACCCCGGTGGCCTTGCAGTTCTTCACGGACCCGACGAAGTCGACGACCTCGCAGGTCGTGCAGAGCGTTCTGGGCGAGCTGATCAACAACATGAACCTCGGGCTCGCCGGAGGCACGGCCCTCGTCTCCTTCAAATCGGAGAGCCTGTCGTCCACGACGCTGAGCAACATCGACTACCTCGTGCCGAGCATCCTGGCCATGGCCCTGATGCAGCTCGGCGTCTTCGCCGCGATCCCGCTCGTGGAGCAGCGCGAGAAGGGCATCCTCAAGCGCATTGGAGCCACTCCGCTGCCTCGCTGGCAGCTGGTGGGCAGCAACGTTCTGCTCCGCCTGATGGTCGCCGCCATCGACACGGTCCTGATCTTAGGCGTCGGGATGGTGGTCTTCGACGTGAAGATCACCGGCAACATCCTGGCGATGGCGGGCTTCGTATTCCTCGGCGCGGGCGCCTTCCTGGCCCTCGGCTTTGCCCTGGCCGCCTTCCTCAAGACGGAGGAGCAGGCCAACGGCGTCGTCCAGGTCGTTCAGATGCCGCTCATGTTCCTTTCGGGCATCTTCTTCCCGTTCGACTTCATGCCGGACTTCCTGAGAAACATCGCGCGCCTGTTGCCGCTCACCTATCTCGGCGATGCGCTGCGACAGGTGATGGTCAACGGCACCCAGGTCGCCCCAATCGGCGTCGATTTGGCGATCCTGGCCGCCTGGCTCGTCGTCTGCATGGGCATCGCGGCCCGCTCGTTCCGCTGGGAGTAGAGGCGGGCGTCGGAAGCAAGTGGGTCCACGAGTCAGCTCGGTAGAGCAGGGGTGGTCATGCCACGCAGAACGTTGATCCTGGTGATTGCCGCGGCAACCCTGGTCGCCTCGTTTGGTGCCGGCTTCGCGATAGCCGGTGGCAACTCGAAGGACTATGCGATCTATACCGGCGACTGTTGGGTTGGCGCGAAGGAGGCGAGCTGCACGGTCGGCGATTTGGGCTTCGGGGTATCCGACGCCGTCGCGTGGACTGATGCGAGTGGCGTTGGACGTGGCGGCACGAACGACCCGGGCGAGTGGCCGACATGCCTGCCACAGCTTTCCGAGACGAAGGGCGTGCGGTTCGCCGGCGCGATGCTTCCGCTCGGGCCCAACGCGCTCGGCGCAACGATCGTCTGGGTCGACTGTCGGGGCCGATGAGGCGGCAGGCATCGCACGACGGGATCTGGTGTCGGAGACCGAGTCGACTCACTATGTTCGTCAAGGTGGTCCACTGCCAGTGCTAGTTTCCCGGCAGCACAGCGGGGGCGGGCACCGTCCGGCTTCTTGCCAGGACGAGACCGGGCGGTCCACGGGAAAGGGCAGTTCATCGGTGGCACAACGAGTCTGGCGGTTCCAGGTCGACGGGATGAGTCACATCGTCCAACTGCGGCACGGAACCATCCGGGGAAAGCGCGAGGTCATGCTGGACGGATATCTCGTGGCGTCCGGCAGCCGGCTCATTGACTTTGGCACGCAGCATCCGTTCTGGATCGGGCAGCACGTTGGCCTCGTTTCAATTCGAAGCAACGGCTTCTCTTTCAGCTATGACTTCGCGATCAACGGATGGTCGCTCGGTCCTGGCGAGAAGGTCTAGCTCCCATGCCGGGTTCGGTCTCCTCGTGGACGGCATCGACGCCTGCGCCGCCGCTCTCCGAAGTCCTGGCTTCCGGCGTCCGGCGCGCTTGGCCCAGGCTAGGGCTCCGGCCTATCCGGCAGCAGAACCAGAGGCAGTCCGGGTACATATCATGTCGTCGCGGCCCGACAACTACGACGCAGCCGAAGGGGAACGCCGAATGGAGTTGAACCTTCCGTACCCGGCAACGCCCGCGAACGCCCGCAGACTCGCCGAGATTGTCGTGACGGCGGCGCGCGACGTCGACGGCGTCAACCTGGATTTCACAGTCGCGAGCCTGGCAGCAGTTGATCAGATCATCGAGAACTTCCGATCCGAAGGGCTCGCGGCAGAACAGATCGCCGAGACTCTGTTCTGTTTCGGCTGCTATGTCGGCGAGGTGTTCGTCGTTCAGGCCGGAGGATCCTGGCGGCCAACAGAGGCAACTTCGATGGCTGGGCTCGCGAGCGCCCCGATGGTCATGGAAACGGCGAAGACCGTCTGCAATCCGATTGACAAGGCCCTGAAGCGGTTTCAGAACGGCGAAGAAGACAGCGTGTCGTACTTCTACTGGGTCTTCACGAGCAGCTGAGACTGGCTATCGGCGTTCTGGACGCAACGACGCCTCCAACGGCTTCCGCCCGCCGGCGCGTTTGGTCCAGGTGAGGGCTTCGGGGTAGCCGACGTAGAGGACCATTGCCTAGCTGAGTCCATCGAAGTAGCCCCGCCCGGTAGTGTCCGGCTTCTGGTCACCCCGCCACTTCCCGAGTAGGTCGGCGAGATCGTGAGGGGTTGCGTCGCTGTACTCGTGCCATCGATCCCACTGGCGATGTGGGTATCCGAGCAAATTGACGAGCACATTGATGACCGCACGGTCGAACAGCTCTTGATCGCCAACTACTGGCCATTCCTCGATGAGCAGCCGTAGTTCCGGCCGCTCAAATCCCATCAGGGCGTGGAACTCCCAATCAGGGAAGAATGGACCGTCCAGAGCGGCGCGAAACGCTTCGAGGAGAAGCCGCGAGTCCTTCGGGGTGATCTGATGGCTCGCCACTCCGCTACCACCGCTCCTGGTGTACGACGGCCTCCAGCGGCTTCCGCCCTCCCGCCCGTTTGGCCCAGGTGAGGGCTTCGGGCTTCTCGGGGTAGCCGAACGAGAGGAAGAACTCGCACCAGCGGTCGTCGGGGTAGCCGAGGAGCTCGCGGGCGAGGGGCTGGTTGTAGACCGTGGCGGGCACGGAGCCGATGCCCAGCTCCCAGGCGGCGAGGGTCATGTTCTGGGCGGCCCGGCCCAGGTCCCACATGATCGAGTACGGGGCGTCGTGCGTGGCCGGATCCGGCACGACCAGGGCGATCGCGGCCGCGGCCCCGGCGAGGTGGCCAGCGAACGCCCCTACCTCCGCCAGCTGGCGAAGGTGCGCTCGATCCGTGCAAACGATGAAGTCCCAGTTCTGCTGGTTCTTCGAGCTGCCGGACCGCCGGCCGGCATTGAGGATCCGGCGCAGATGCTCGGGCTCGAGCGGCTTGTCGAGGAACTTGCGGATCGCCCGAGTCCCGTCGATTGCCTTCCAGGTTTCCATGTGCCCTCCGTAACTCAGGAAGCCGGCCTGCTCCCACTGCGTTTTGGCCGGCAGCGCGCCGAAGCCGAAGACGGGTCGTCCGGACGCCTGACCGAGCAAGCCGCCGCGAGCTCGCCGGCGACATCCGGGTCGAGCCCGCCGAGCGATCGTGCGAAGAAGGCCGCGGTCTTGCGCCGGCAGCCCGCATCCTCGTACAGCCAGCGATGGCCGAACTCGGGCAGGACCAGCGTCTCGACCTTCGGGTCGTCCTCGGCGCGATGACCGGCCGCGGCCCGGGCGATCAGCTCGAGATGGCTCGACCGGCACGCCGTGATCCTGCGCTCCGTGGATCAGGAGCAGCGGACCGCGATACCGCGCCGCGGCCCATGTCGCGCTGGCGTCCTCCAGCCGGTGGCGGCGTGGGGCCAGCAGCACGGCGGCGGTGAACCAGGCCAGCGGCGTCGCGATGGGCTCGGGGATGTTCATCTCGGCCATCTCGAAGGTCTTGCGGGTCATCCGCACGAGATCGGCCGGCGCCGAGACGCTCACCACGGCCTCGATCAGCGGCTCGCGCGATGCGGCGACGATCGCGCCGGCGGCGCCCATCGAATGGCCGAGCACGCCGATCCGCGTCACTTCGGGCCGGCGCCGCCAGCCAGCGGACCGCGGCGACCGTGTCCTCGGCGAACTCGGGGACGTTGATCGGCAGGTCGTCGGTCGGGCTGTCGCCGTGGCCGCGGACGTCGAAGACGAGGCAGTGGAAGCCGGCGGCGTGCAGGTATCGGACGTGGGCGAAGGTCCGGCCGCGGTTCGACTCCCAGCCGTGGACGACGACGACAGCCGGGCCGACGGCGCCCGCTCCTCCTTCCGCGGGGACGAACCAGCCGGCGAGCTCACCGGCGCCGGAGGGAATTCTCGACGTCCTCGAATTCGAGCCCGAAATCGGCCGGCGAACCTTCGACCGGACTTCGCGCTGGGTAGCCGACCCGCTCCCGGTATCGCAGCGCGAACCGATATGCGGCCGCGAAACCGATCGAGACCCGGCGCCATGCGCGGCGCCCGCGACCGACGTTTCTGGCCATGGGCGTAGGGGACGCCACGCCGGGCCGGGTGTCAAGTCGAGCCGTGGCGACCTCCGGCACGAAGGCGGCCGCCGGCCAGGTCAGTCGATCCGAATCGGACGATTCGCCGGCAATGCCGGACGCCGGACTGGCGCGGACAGGTAGACTGACGGGATGCCACGCAACCCCTTCACCGTTCTCGGTCTGCCCCTCGACGCCACAGGCGACGCCATCAAGGCCGCCTGGCGCCGGCTTGCCCGGCAGAACCATCCGGACGTCACGAGCGTCGACGACGGTCGGAAGCGGCAGGCCAACCGGACGATGGCGGAGATCAACGCCGCCTACCAGGAGCTTCGCGACCCGGAAAGGCGGCGAGCCCATCGCGGCCGCGGGACGCGGCGCACGAGGCGTACGCGGCGAGGCGCGCACGAAGACACCGACGGCCGCGAGCCGGTGACGGCTCATCGCCGGCCGATATATGGCACGCCGCATCCAACGCGGCCGGTCACCGCGCGGATCGACACGAGCGCCCTGTTGCGGCCGAGGAACGCGGTCCTTCATCCGCTCGACCGCAGCCCGCTGCCCGGTCTGCAGCCGAGGCCGCGCTCGTCGGAGATGCGGGAGCCGCCGCGGGCGTCGACCCCCACCGGCCCGACGTTCATCCGCCAGGGGCCCAACTATCGAGGCGGACCTGCCGAGCCTGGCCAAGGCGCTGGACATGCGGCTGGACTTCGGCAAGTTCGCGGGCTACACGCTCGGCGACGTGGCGGAGATCGAGCCGACGTACGTGGACTGGATCGTGCGCACCATCGGCCGCGATCCGGAGCTGTCCCTGGCGGCGCGGGTCGTCCTGCGCGAGCTGGAGCGGTCCGGGGATCGGCGGCCGCGCTACGACGCGGCGAACCAGAGCGGCTAGGCCGGCGGCCGCCGGGCCGGCGTCGACGGCCAGATACGCGGGCGGCCGCGCGTCTCACGCGAGCCGCCCAATACCTGAAACCCTAAAACGGCTGCCGCCGACCGAAGGCCGGAACCCGCGTCCACCGCTGGACCGGGGCTTGGGGCCGGTTGTTCCTGGTTGCTCGGGTCGTGGCCGGTCCGAGCGGGCCTCCTGCGCGAACTTGCGTTCGCCTCGAGGTGGAAGCCGGTACGAATTCGTCCCGTGTCCGATGCCCTGGCCTTCGTCCCTGTTCTTGCCGATGCTCATCGGCGGCAATCACCGTAAAGCCGGGCGTCGAATTCCATGACCGGAAGGGCGCGTGCGTGACAGCCATGAAGTCAGGCGCGTGGACGCACCACTCCACACCGAATCGGTCCTTTTTGGGGCGCCCACCCGGGCTCCGCGCAGCTGCCATCGCAGTCAGCCCTTGTCGCCGGCGCGTGGCGGTACCATTCGGCTATGTATGCCGACGGACTGAGTTTTCTCGAAGAAGAGCGGGACGCCTTCCGGCCGTTCGAGGCGCTCCTGGAGCTATCGGACGAGGAGCTCGAGCGGCCGATCGACGGCACGCATGGCTGGACCGGCCGCGACCTGATGGCCCACATCGGGACCTGGATGGAGTGGTGGCTCAGCGTGGCCCGCGAGCTGGCGGTCAACCCGCAGAGCCCCGCCTGGGACGAGCTGGAATGATCCCCAAGGATTGGGACGCCGTCGGCGACGAGCTCAACGAGCAGTACCAGGCCGAGTGGGCGGCGCTGCCCCTGGCCGAGGTACGGCGCCGCTTCTCCACCACGCCGGGCGACTTCGCGGCTACCTGACGGTCGTGCCCGAGACGCGCTGGCTCAAGGAACCGC
>CAWFJD010000005.1:0-37989 GCA_963816135.1 uncultured Chloroflexia bacterium | reverse complement strand
GGCGGAGGCGCTGGCCCCGGACCTGGTATCGGGCCTGTCGGAGGTCCGCTCTCTCGGCGAGTGGGTCCCGGATCCGGGCCGGCCCCGGACCGCGCAGTCGCTCGCCACGACGCCCTAATCGGGCGCCGAACCTTGGCAGACCCCGGGCGGGCGCTGCGGCGAGTCCCGCGAGAACCGCCCGTCGGGATAGCGGTTCCCCCTGTGCTCCCGGGCGGGCGAATGCGGTGGCGGTGCGATAGTCTGGCCGCGATGATCGCCCGACAGCCGTCAGCGTACCGGTCGCTCGCCGGAATTGTCGCGATAGCCCTGGTGGCCGCCGCCTGCGCCGAGGTGACCGCGAGCCGATGCATTCGGGCCCGAGCCTCGACATCGTCACCATCACGCCCTATCCGAGGGATGCCGCGGGGAGCGTCGTGCCTGGCGCCCAGACCAACCCTGCCGCCATGGTTCTCCGTCCCGATGACCGACGTCAACACCGGCAAGCAGTTCAAGATCAGCGACTCCGTCGGCCAGGTCGTCCTGGTCGAGACCATGGCCACCTGGTGTCCAACCTGCCAGGGTGAGATGAGCCAGGTCAAGGATCTGCTCGCGGGTTACGGCCTCGGCGGTGGTCTTGTCGCCGTCAGCCTGGACGTGGATCCGAACGAGGACGCTTCGCTGCTGCAGAAGTACGCGAAAACGAACGACTTCACGTGGCACGTCGCGATCGCCCCCGAGGAAGTCACTCGCTTCCTGGTGACTCACTACGACGAGGCGTTCCTGAACCCTCCGCTCCAACCGATGCTGTTCATCGACCGCGAGGGTGGAGTCTGGAGCCTGCCGACCGGAGCGAAGACGGCGGCCGCATTGAAGGCCGTGCTCGACCCGTATATCAAGCAGTAAGCGGTGGACGTCGCGCTGACGGCCTTTTCTCTCGGGTTGCTGTCTATCGCGAATCCGTGCGTTCTGCCGCTGTACCCAGGGTTCCTCGCCTATCTCAGCGGCCAGCCCGGGGCCGGGCAGGGGAGGAGCCGCTACTTCCTGGGCCTGTTCGTCCTGGCCGGGGTCCTGACGACGATGCTTGTTCTGGGCGGCCTCCTCGCCGTCCTCGCCGTCTCGCTGACGCGCGCCCTCGCGGTCCTGATTCCGCTCGCCGTCGCGGCCATGATCGGCCTCGGGGTGCTCATGCTCCTGGATCGCAACCCCTTCGCCCGACTTCCCCACGTCCAGCTGCTCGGACTTCGAAGTCCTTCGCTGAATGCCTTCGCCTACGGCGCCCTGTACGGCCCGATCGCCATGCAGTGCAATGGGCTCGCCGTCGTCGCGATATTCGCGTACTCGTTCACGCTGGGCGAAACGCTCAGCCAGCTGTGGGCCTTCGCCTGGTTCGGTTTCGGCCTCGGCGTGCCGCTTCTGGCCATCTCGCTCTTGTCCGGAGCGATGCAGCGTCAGCTGACTCGCTGGTTCGCGATCCACAGTCGAGCGTTCAACATCGCCGGCGGCTCGCTCCTCATCGCCGTCGGCGTGTATCTGCTTGCCGTCAACTGGGACAAGCTCACGCTCGTCTACGGCTAACCCGGCGTTCGCGGCCGGCGACGGCGAAGCGCGGGACGAAAGCCGCCTTCAGTTCGTCAATCTGGTCATGATGGAGTTGTTGACCGACCAGAGAGGGGCTCCGGATTTGCTCAAGCCAGTGAGGCTCGGTCACGACGACGCGATGGACCTCGGGACACCTTCGAGGCCCTCTACCGCCGGCGCTATCGCGACGTATTCCGGTATGCGCTGCTGATGCTGCGCCATGAGGCCGAGGCCGAAGACGCGACTGCGGAGGCTTTCGACCGCGCGTATTCGGCCTGGCGCTCAGGGCATGGGCCATCGGGTCGGGCGCTGCCCTGGCTGCTCCTGATTACCCGGCGGATCGTGGTCGACAAGGTCCGAAGGCGAAGATTGATCTCGTGGTTGCCGATTGGGGCGCTCCGGCCGGCCGATGAGCCCGCCGTAGCCGGCGACGCGGAGCGATCCGACTTCTGGCTCTGGTTCGACCGCTTCGCCCGCGACCTGCCGGCCCGGCAGCGCGAGGTGTTGATCCTCCGCTATCAGCGGGATTTGGACGACGACTCGATAGGCGAGATTCTGGGGCTTTCGGCTTCCGGAGTCCGCTCCCTAGTGGCGAGGGCCTGCGAGCCCCTGCGCCGCAACCCGGAGATCTGGCGATGAACGACAACGACGCAAAGCTCACGACCGCCGCGCCGACCGATCTAATCGACGATGAGATCCTCCAGGCGGTCCGCCGGCGGATGACCGCGGTCGAGCCCCTGATTCCCACACCCCCGGCGTGGGCTGGGGAAGGCGGTCAGATCGGGCTCTCGCGGACCAGGATGCGCACGGGCTTGCGGTTCGCCGCCGCCCCGCTGGTGCTTGTCGCGGCCTTGATCGTCATCGTCGTGGGCGCCGGGCTCAGCGCAAGGACCGCGACACCGGGTGTGTCGCGGTCGCCGAGCTACACGACCTTCATCTACCGGCTCGTGCCCGACGCCGGAAAGACCGTGACAGCAGCAGACCTCGACGCGACCGCCAACATCCTGGAATCAAGGATCGACAGCACAGGCGTGGCAGGGGCTGTCGTCGGAAAGACGGTGGACGTGGTGACGGTTTCGGTTCCGGGACATCCCAACGTCGCCGAGATCGAGCAGCTGCTCGGCCAGCGGGGTCGTCTCGAGTTCGTCCTCCTGCCGCCGGCGATGTACGGCACGAGCGATTCTCCAGGCTCGAAGGAAATCCCCGCCGGTGGCTCAAAGCTCGACCCGTCCTTGCCTGCGCAGTTCAGCGCCGCGGACCTCGACAGCGGCAAGACGCTCGCGACCCGTGACGTCACGTCCACAGACGGCTGGCAGGTCAACTTCGGCTTCAAGGCATCGAAGGTGGCCGAATTCGAAACCTGGTCTGGCGAGCACGTGAACGACTACTTCGCCATCGCGATGGATGGTGTGGTTCAGAGCGTCCCGTACATCAAGACGAAGCTCGAAGGCGGCATGGGAAGCATCTCCGGCTTCACGATGGCCCAGGCGAAGTCGCTCGCGACCACGCTCCAGTCCGGCAGCCTCCCGTGGCCGCTCGAGTTGCTCGGCGTGGAGAGTCCGGACAGTTCGGTGGCACCGGCCGGCAGGACCGTGGCGCCCTCGGGCGGCGTGACCGGGCCGACCCCAACGGCCATCCTCCCCGGGCCCGGCGATGCCACGGGACAGCCCGCCCCTCAGCCCTCGGCGGGATGCTCGATCGTGCCGTCCGCCACCTCGTCTTCCGGCGCGGTGGCCGCTTGTGGCGCGTCGCCGCTTCAGTCCGGTTCTGTGCCGAGCGCGGCGGCCACCGGCGGGTGATCCGGGGCGCGGCGAGCGCGTGAAGGGCGTAACACGGACCGGCGGCGGATTTCTCTCTGACGTGAACCTTTCTCGGGTCGCCGCCGACCCGCGGGCGGCACGGAGCACGAATACGACCGTTCAGTGGTCAGTTGCCAGCCTCTCCCGGAGCCGAAACGACGTCACGGGACCGTGTCTGACCCCCGACGCGGCCCCGGGCGAGCGTCCCAGGCCTGGATCGGCGTTTCACGTTCACAAGGGAGAGAAACTCGTGGGCAGCGGCCCATCCGCGCCACCCGCGCCGCGCTACACCCGGCACGACGCCGCGCCGCCTTACCCCTCGCCCGGGATAAGCCCTGTCCCCAGCGGCGCGGCCGGCCCCTCCCGCACCGTCATTCGGTCCGTGCCCCTGAACCAATACCAGAGGAGGCTCGTGGCCACCGAATACAGCACGATGATCGTGATGAAGTCCACGGCATAGCCCATCGTGAAGCCGAGCGTGGCCTGGAGCGCGCTGTAGTAGATCGGGGCGATCGTCCAGCCGAGCGACCAGAGCATCGTCATGCCCGCGGCCAGGGTGGCTCGTTCCGCCGCGGAAACGCGGTCCATGGAGAAGGCGTCGAAGATCGGGCTGCCCGCGTTCATGAGCGAGTTTCGAACGGCCAGGGCCACGATTACCGTCCAGAGCATCGGCGAGAACCCCAGGACGATCAAGAACGGGATGCTGGCGCCTTGTACCAGGACGATCGAGCCGATCCGGCCGAACCTCCGGGCGAGGGCCGGCTGAGCCATGATCGCCGCCGCCGTACCCAGGCTCGTGATCGCGAAGATGATGTTCACGGCGTTCAGGTCGAGGGCGAACTTCGTCTTGATGAAGACGTTCAGGAACGGAATCGAGCTGCCCGGCGCCGAGCGAGGTGAGGAACCCCGGCAGGAGCAGCCGGAAGAAGAGCTTTCGGTCGAGGACGACGAGCCCGAACCTGCCCGGCCGAGCCTGACGCTCTGCGTGATCGGAGGCCTTTGGCCGATCGCCCGCGAGCAGGAATACGGTCGCAAGCGAGACGAGTCCGAGGACGGCGACCCCGGCGATGAGGATCTGGTAGGGCGCCGCCGCGCTTCCCAGGCCGAGCGATCCGGCGAGCCAGGTGGCGATCTGCGCTCCCACGATCGTCGACACGACTGAGGTGATGAAGCCGAAGGCCGACCAGAGCGAGAAGTATTCGTTTCGCTGGTGGGGGAGCGTGTGCTCGGCGATGTATGGGATCTGGACCACGGCCACGATCTGGGTTCCCGCGCCAAGCGCCGCGACGCCGACGAAGATCAGACCCCGGTTGCCGGGAAGGAAAGCGAACAGCGCCACCGCGACCAGGCCCATGCCGACGGCCATCAGGATCCGCCGGCCGAACCGGTCGGACAGCGCGCTTGCCGGCAGCGCGATGACGACTCCGGCGAGCTGCGACGTCGACATCACCCAGCCGATCGTCGGCCGGTCCAGACCCAGAATTCCAGGTAGAGGTTGAAGTCGACCCAGTAGAGGCTCAGCGCCGTGCCGTAGATGATCGTGATGAGCAGAAACAGCCGGGCATCCCTGGAGAAGCCGG
Source organism: uncultured Chloroflexia bacterium (assembly GCA_963816135.1). Classification (GTDB taxonomy): domain Bacteria; phylum Chloroflexota; class Limnocylindria; order Limnocylindrales; family CSP1-4; genus Fen-1039. Next base: position 33,053 of record CAWFJD010000005.1, on the reverse strand, counting down.
TAAAGCTTCGGACGTAGTGGCTAAGGGCGGCCGGCACTGGCGATCCTGTTAGGGCGCCTCCGCGGGCGCGTCGAGGTCATTGTCGGCGGGCGTTCGAGGGGATCAAAGCCCCGGGACCAGATCCTAGGATCTGGCGCCTTCCACGCAGTGGGCATCCTCTTCGTGCAGCGTCCGTCCCAGGACGATGAGCACGGACCCGAAGTGCAGCTTGAGGCCGGTGAAGCGGCGGCCATCCGAAAGGACGCCGTCCACGCAGTCGCCCGTGTTCACCTTCCGTGCGACGGCCGCGTCGGTCCGTCGCTCTTCTCCGTACGTTCTGGCAACCCTCAGCCGGTTCTCCGGCGTGTCAAGCGACCACATCGATAGTTTCTCCAGTGTTAGAAATCGACGGACCTCTGTTAGTTGACCATCTAACTAGAGGCGACAACGAACTGCGCATGGCTGCTTTGGTGGGTTCTAGTGCGCCAGGAAGGCGCTGAGCTCCGGACCGGCCTCGGTGACGCGGTCGCGGCGAAGCGAGTAGTAGGTCAGGTTGCCCTGTTCGGTCAGCGTCACCAGGCCGGCGCTCCGCAGCTGGGCCAGGTGGTGGCTGATCGTGGGTTTGCTGAGCTCGAGCTCGTTCGCGAGTTCGGTCATGTAGCGATCCCGGTCGGCAAGCAGACGCAGGATCCGCAGGCGTGTTTCATCGCCGAGGGCACGATACAGCCGAACGGTGGCCGCGGGCGGCACGGTGCGACTGGCGGCCCCCAGAGCGTCATCGGCGACTGGATAGCAGATCAGCTGCATCTCGCCGACCTTCGTCAGCGAGTTGTAAGGCCGGCCGAAATAGCTGGGCGCGAGGACGACACGACGAACGCCGCGCTCCGGAATGAGGCGGATGCCGTTGGTGGCTCGCTCTATGAACCCGATCGGGTCGCGGTCGACGTCCTCTTGCGCTCGAGTTGCCACGTCCCGAGCGAGCATTCGTCCGACGCGATCCTCTACCTCCGAGAACCGCGGAAGCCAGGAGTGGAGCACCGCCCGGACCGCGGGCGCGAGCTCTTCCATCGAACCGCTCAGGATCGAGCGGCCCTTGTGCCCGAGCAGCTGGCTTGCCAGCTCGTGATAGGCGCCGTTGTCGCCGGTGAGGGCGCGCTTCGTGATCTCCCCGAATTCCGGGCTATCGGCGAGCTCGCTGAGTAGCGTCGCCAGGAGCTCCTGATCGGTGAGTCGGTCGACGGCCGCGACCAGGTCCGCGGAGGACTTCAGCTCGGGGTGGGCGACGACGAACGGCCCGAGCTCGCTGACGAACTCGAGACATTCTGACTCCAGGGTGGCATCGCCCAGCTCCGGAGCGAGGGCGGCCAGGGATCGCTCGATCCAGGCTCGATCGTCCGCCAGCAACTCGTCGCGCTCGCCGCAGCTCGCGCAGGCGCTGATGAGGAAGTCATAGATAGGGCGAGAGTCCAGTTCCACCTTCGGCGTCGGAGCGGCCGTTATCCCGGGCCGAACGAGTCCGCCGGGTCTGATCAGCCCTCCGGGCCTGGCTGTCCTGCTGGGATTCCTGGTTACCGCCACTTGTCTCGATCCTCTTAGTCGTGTTAGATGAGAATCTAACACGTGGAAGATGAGTGTCAAGCAGCGTCCCGGATTCGCGCCGCCCAAACGCCGCCGGTCACGGGAGGGAGCTGGCATGTCCGGATTCGTCCAGCCGAGCGTTATCGCGGTAGGCGACAATCGAGCTGGAGGGACTCATGACAGGAGCCGAACTCGCGAGCTTCGAGACCTCGCGCGAAGACCAGGGGCGTGACGAAGAGATATCGGCCGCCGTCCGGGACGACCCGGCCGCGTTCGAGCTCTTGTACCGGCGCCACTATCTGGCGGTCTTCCGCTACTTGAGGGCAAGGACGCAATCCGACGACGAGGCCGTCGAGCTGACGGCGGTCGTCTTCGAGCAGGCATTGCGGGCAATCGGTCGCTACCGGCCGAGCGGCGGTGGAATCCTCGCCTGGCTGTTCACCATCGCCCGAAACGCCGCTCACGACGCCGGCCGCTCCAGGCGCCGGCGCAGCCTCTTCTCATTCCAAATGACGGACTCCGAGCCGGATCCACCGGACCAGCGCCTGGCGGAGGACGGCCTTCTCGAGCGCGAGCGCCTGGCCGAACTGCGGGCCAGGGTCTCGAGACTGCCCGAGATCCAGAGAGAAGCAATCCAACTGCGCTATGCCGGTGGGTTGACCGCCGGGGAGATCGGCGCCGCGCTGGGCAAGAGCGAAGCGGCCGCTCAGAAGATGCTGAGCCGGGCCCTGGTGACTTTGAGGGAGGCCTATCGTGACGACAAGTGAAGTCGAGATGGACGGAACCGAGATCCTGGAGGGACTGCTCGAGCGGGCTTACGCGGCGGACCTGTCATCGGACAGGCAAGCTGAGTTGGGCGAGCGGATCACGCGGGCGATCGCGCGCCGCAAGGCGGTCAGGCTCGCCGACGCGACTGCTGCCGCGAGCAACGGGCCGAACGTCGGCCGACGCTTCGCGAGACGCCGCCTGGCATTGGTGCCGGTGGCCCTCATAGCCCTGATCGTCATGGTGGCGGCAACCAGTGGACTGTTGAGCAAGTACGAGTCCCTGGGCAGCTACGCATGGCAGCACGGGGTGCAGATCGGGCAGAGTCGCACCATCGATGGCTATCGGGTGACCCTCGAACGTGCCTACGTCGACGCGAACCTGTTTGCCGTGTACGTCTCGGCAGTCGATGAGCGCGACCGCTGGGATCAGGTGAGCATCTTCAATGCGAAGGTCTCCGACGCGGACGGCACGGAGTGGTGGCCGGCGTCCGGCAGCTCCATGGTCGCCGACGTGACGGCGTCCGCCAACGCGCTCTACTTCTACTCCGCGGACGGACTGGCCAGGCCCGGATCCCACGTGTTCATGGTCACCATCCCTGCCATCTCGGTTCGCGATCCGAGCGGTACGGGCGACGCGGTGCCTTCGGCGATGTTCTCGGCGGGGACCTCGCCCCAGGGTTACTCGAACCCCTGGCGTGAGATCGGCGTGGATGCCTCGTTCTCGCTGTCTCTGGACGTGGCGGCCGGAACCGAGGTCGACTCGGCCGGTCAGGCGACGAGTGACGGGATCACAGCGAAGGCCGACAGGATCCTCATCTCCCCTTCGACGGTGCGAGTCGACCTCACGGTGACGGCTGCCAGCGGCCGGCAGGCGGGTATCTGGTCGAAGACGCCCTCTCTGGGACACAACGGCCAGGATCTCGACGTGGCATCCGGCTATGCCATGTTCGGTAATGGCGACACGACGTCGTTCCTCAGCGCGAGAGGTGCCTCCGATCCCAGCGGCTCGTGGCGTCTCGCCGTGAGCGAGGTAGACGTGATCAACCTGGCCGCTCTTCCGACTGACGCCGTGGGGGACATCCCCGAGGACCACTATTCCGGGCCGTGGGTGATCGAGTTCACGGTGTCGTAGGCAGTCGAGGCCGGGGAGGACGCGAGAGCGGCCCGGCCGGGAGGACGCGGGAGCGGCGCGGCCGTTTGGTCGCGCCGCTCAGCCGTCCCAAGCGCGACATTTCGCCAGGCGGAAGCTCCGAACGGTGGCGGCCCGTACAATGCCTCGGAGCCGCCCAGATGCTGGGCGGCTGAGTGGCGATCTGGTCGGAAGCTGCTGCCGGCCGGCGCCCAGACTGGACACCTCGGAGGACCGCGCCCGGATGACCGCCCCGAACGTCACCTTCAGCGACGAGCGCCTGGCGAACGGGCTTCGTCTCATCGTCTCCGAGGATCACCTGGCACCCGTCGTGGCGGTGAACATCTGGTACAACGTCGGGTCCAAGCACGAAGTCCCGGGCAAGACGGGCTTCGCCCACCTCTTCGAGCACGTGATGTTCCAGGGCTCCAAGCACGTGGGCAAGGCCGAGCACATCGCCCTCGTCCAGGCCGCAGGTGGAGCCGTCAACGGCACAACCTGGCTCGATCGGACGAACTACTTCGAGACGATGCCGAGCCACCAGCTCGAGCTGGCGCTCTGGCTCGAAGCGGACCGGATGGCCACGCTCCTCGATGCGCTCAGCCAGGAGAACCTGGACAACCAGCGCGACGTGGTCAAGAACGAGAAGCGCTCCTCGTACGACAACCGGCCGTACGGCAACTGGTTCCACAAGATCCAGGAGCACGTCTTCCCCGAAAGCCACCCCTACCACCACCCGACCATCGGCTCGATGGACGACCTCGACGCGGCTTCGCTCGAAGACGTCAGGGAATTCTTCCGAACCTATTACGTGCCCAACAACGCGGTCCTGTCCGTGGTGGGCGACGTGGACCCGGCCCAGGCTCGCCGGATGGTGGAGAGGCTCTTCGGCGAGATCCCCGCGAAGGCCGGCATTCCCGGTGTTGCCAACGCGGCTCTCGGGCCAAGCATCGGCGCCGAAACGCGCGAGGTGGTAGAGGATCGCGTGCCGCTGCCGCGGCTCTATTTCGGCTTCCGGACACCCACCTTGGGCGAGAAGCGGTTCGACGCTCTTGAAATCGCCTCGCAGATCCTTGCGGGCGGGAAGGGGAGCAGGCTGTACCGGCGCCTCGTTCGCGACGAGCGAATTGCCCAGGACGTCGCCTTTTTCACACTCGGCCTGAAAGACGGAGGATCGGTTGCGGCGGGCCAGGCGACGGTCCGGCCAGGCGTCGAAACCAACCTTCTCGAGGCGGCCTTCGAGGAGGAGCTCGATCGACTGGGCCGCGAGCCGGTAACCGCCGACGAGCTTGCCCGAGCCCGCGCCCTGATCGAGACGTACGAGCTCGAGGCTCTCCAGCGTGTCGACGAACGGGCCGATCGGCTGGCGATGTACGCCACCCTGCTCGACGACCCGGACATGATCAACAAGCAGCTCGGCCGCTACCTGGCCGTGACCGCCGGCGACATCCAGGAGGCCGCGGCCGCGTTCCTGCGGCCGGAGAACCGCGCGGTCATCACCTATGTTCCCGCCGCGGGCTCGGCCGGTGGCTCGCGCGACGAGGAGACGGCGGCATGACACTCGAAGAAGTTCTCTCCGTCAGGCCCGCTCCAGGGCTGCCGCGCGAATATCGGTTCCCCGCTTTCCAGAGAACCATCCTCGACTCGGGCTTGCAGGTTCTGACCGTCGACCTGCCCGGCCGGCCTCTCGTCTCGGCGAACCTCGTGATCCGGCGGGGAGTGTCCGACGAACCCGCGGAGCTGGCCGGCGCCACGGTCCTGGCCGCTCGCGCCCTGACGGAGGGCACCGAGCGTTACCCCGGAGTGGAGCTGATCGAGGCCGCGGAACGGCTCGGCGCGACGCTCCACGCGGACGCCAGCTGGGACGCGTTCGTCGGCTCGGTCGACGTGGCGGCATCGAGGCTGGGCTCGGCCCTGGAACTCCTCGACGAGCTGGTGGAGCGGCCCACGTTCCCCGACGCGGACGTCGCGCGACTCCGCGACGAGCGGCTCAACGACCTTCTCCAGGTGAAGGCCGATCCGCGGCGCCGGGTCGAGCGGGCCTTCTCGGCGACCATCTACGCGCCCGAGTCTCCCTACTCGCGCCCGGCGGGCGGCGATGAGCAGACCGTGGCGAGACTGGATTCGGCCGCGGTCAGACAGGTCTACACGCCTCTGCTCGATCCCGGAAACGCCGCGCTCATCGTCGGTGGCGACCTCACGGGTCTGGACGTACCGGCTCTCGCTCAGCGCGCGTTCGCGGGCCTGGCCGGACGGGGGTCCTCAGCGTCGACCACCTTCGCCGCCACCTCCGCGGCCGCGACCGGCCCGTCGATCGTCGATCGGCCTATCGTGCGCTTCTACCATCATCCGGGAGCCGTTCAGACGGAGCTTCGCATCGGCCACGTTGGCGTGCCTCGCCACGTCCCGGACTTCCACGCCATACAGCTCATGTCCGCGATCCTGGGTGGACTCTTCAACTCCCGCCTCCAGATGAACCTGCGAGAAGAGAAGGGCTACACGTACGGCGTCGGCGCCGGGTTCGAGATGCGGCGCGCCGCCGGCCCCTTCGCGGTTCGAACCGCCGTCCAGACCGCGGCCACCATTCCGAGCATCTCCGAGTCGCTCCTCGAGCTGAACAAAATGCGCGACACGGACGTGGCCGAGGCCGAGCTCAAAGCCGCCCGGGATTATCTCGTCGGCGTCTTCCCGCTCCGGTTCGAGACGCCCGAGGCGGTAGTCGCGGCGATCGCCGGACTCTACAGCCAGGACCTCCCGGACGACGAACTGGCTCTCTATCGCGACCGGATCGAGGCCGTGACCGCGTCCGACATCCGGCAGGCGGCCGGGAGCACATCCACCCGGATCGGATCGCGATCGTGGCCGTAGGCGATGCCGACGTCGTGGGCAAGGACCTCGAAGCGGCCGGGTTCGGCGAGCTCGAGGTCATCCACGAGGCGCTGCCCAGCGAGGCCGAGCCGAGGGCGAGGGCGAGGAATCGACCGAGACGGCCGAATGATCGTCGTGATCGGGTTGCCGGCCTACTCGGACGAGGCCGACGGCGAGATCTGCGCGGGCGGCCTGGCCGTCGAAATAGCGGCTGAGGCCCGCCGTCGCGGCGCCGAGGTTGAGCTCGCGGGCAAGCTGGGCGGCGATGGGGCGGGGGACGCGGTCGTGGTGGCCCTGGGTCGCCTGGGCGTCGGACATGCGGCTCTGCTCCGCGATCCGGCCCGCCCCACGCCTCTGCTGGTGGGTCAGGACGCCGAGTTGGTGGACAGCGTTACTGGCACGGCAACGGGCACGGTCGCAAACGGAGCCGCGCGGCCTCGTTCCCGGGCAGCGGCGCGACTGAGACCGACCATTCCGAGGTCGCCGATCAGCCATCCCGGCTGCTGCCCGAAGACCCGATCGGCCGCCCCGGGCTCGAGGCGGGCGACATCGAGATGGCGCTTCGCTACCTCGCGAACCCTCGGGTCGTGGTGGTGGCCGAGCCGCTCGCCGGCGCGGCGCTTTCCGCGGCGGTTGAAGGTGCGGCCTTCGCGGGCGCGAGCCTCATCGTCCTGACGAACGCCGGCGGCGCGGCCAGCCGGGGCGACGCGGCGGCGCCGAATCTGCCCGACCTTCCCGAAGAAGCCACTCTCCTTCAGATGCCGCTCGACGACGATGGCTCGTTTGCCCGTCTCGTGGGGGCATACGCAGCCTCACTTGACGCGGGCGTGGATCCTGCCGCGGCGTTCCGGGCCGGCGTCTCGGCGGCAGGCTGGGAGCCCAGCACCGAGTGAACCGCGCCTCCGACCCAAGCCGCTTCATGTACAGTCGCTCAGATGGATAGAGCCTCCGCCGGTCTGGTCCTCAAGGGCACGCCGGAACCACGCCCGGGCGGCGCGCCAGGCTTCGGTGTCGCGGGCATTTCCGGGATCGCGCCGCGGCCATCGCCGCCGTCCAGCAGGCCGACGAATTGATGGAGCGCAGCGAGCCCGAGCAGGCGCTGACCCTGTACCTGCAGGCGTCGACGTTCCGCGATGGGGATGTTGCGGCGGCAGGGTTCTTTGGAGCCGGCAACGCGCTGTATCGGCTGGATCGCGAGGTCGAGGCGCGCGAGTCGTGGCAGAAGGCGACCGCTTTCGGCGACGCCCCGGTCGTCTATCGAGCCTGGCGCCAGGTGGCCGCGGCACTGGTCCGCGAAGGCGACCTCCCGGGCGCGCTCGAGGCCTACCGCCAGTGCGAGCGGCGCGCCCCACGCGAAGATCGGGCCGAGATAGCCTCGCGTCTGGGCTGGCTCAACAAGGAAACAGGCAACTCCAAGGCCGCGGGCCGCTACTTCGCCCGGAGCCGTGGCGACGCCCTGCCGCCCTTCATGACCTATCTCGTGATCGCCGTCACCGTCGTGGTCTCGCTCGCGGCCATGAGTGGAGGCCACAGCACTCCGTTCGGTTACGCGTCGAGCCAGCTTCTCAATCAGCTGGAGCTCAACAAGATCGACATCGCCCACGGCGACTTCTACCGGCTGCTGAGCGTCGTCCTGGTCCACGACCCCCAGGACATCTTCCATCTGCTCTTCAACATGTACGCGCTCTGGTACGCGGGCCAGCTCGTGGAGCGCATGTACGGGTCCTGGGTGACGCTCCTCTGTACTGCGTTTGCGGCATCGGCGGCTCGATCGGGACGTACGTCTTGGCGACGCGGTGGCCGGCGTCGGAGCCTCGGGCGCGATCTTCGGGCTCTTCGGGGTCATCCTCGTCGCCACCCGGCTCCATCACTCGATCCTGGATGCCCAATCCCGGGCCATCGCCTCGCAGATCGGCTTCTTGATCGTCCTCAACCTGGTCCTGGGCTTCTCCGGGTTCTTCAACGTCGACAACTTCGCCCATCTCGGCGGTCTCGCGACGGGCCTGTGGCTGGGTTGGATCTTTCCGCCGAGCCAGGTCGCGACGCTGGCTTCGATCTGGCAGTCGCCGCGCTGGGGCCGCACGGCAAGCGTGACGATCGCCGCCCGCTTCCTGGGCGTGGTTGCCCTCGTGGTCGTGTTGGGCATCGGGCTGATGATCGGCAACGACAAATGGGGCAAGTTCCGAAACCCATCCGGCTTCGGCTTTGGCGAGACGGTTCCCCGCGTGATGTCAGTCGTAGCCGTTCAGCCCGGACTCGATCCGGGGCTCGGGCTCGGCTGACCGAGGCTCCGCCGGCCGCTCGGTTGCGCGGCGAGGTCCGGCCGCAGGCGCCGCCGGCCATCGGCGCCGCCGGCCCGCTGGCTCAGGCCAGATCGTCTCGCCAGCCGAAGGCGTCGAGCACTCGATACATCTGTCGTCGGTTGAGCCGCGTCCGATCGGGCGGCCAAGCAGCCTCTTCGCGTTCGAGCGGGAGCCGGACAAGCAAAGCTCGTTTGGCTGCCGGAAGTTCGGCCTCGTCGGACGCCTCGGCTCCTCTCTCAGGCGACCGGTTGGAGTCGGGTTCCGCTTCCGTTTCGACGCCCTCCACGCCGTCTCGCGCCTCGTCGCTTGATTCCTCCGGTGACTCCTCCGTCCCGGGCCCCTCGCCGAAGCCCTCCACTCCCACGCGAAGTCGCAGTGAGAGCCAGACGTCGAGCCACGACGGCGTGACGAAGTGCTCGTCGAGAAGGCCAAGGGCCGCGAGATCCTCGCGCCGGAACGCGAGCCAGGCGCCCTCGAGAGCGGCGACGTCGGCGGCCGGTTCGTCGGCCTCGAGTTCGACCCGGGCAAGGCCGTTGGGTCGGAACGGGCCGCCGTCCTCATCGCCCGCCAGACCGAAACCGCCCGCCACGGCCACGTCCGGATCCGCGAGCGCGAGAGCGAGTGGCGTGAGCGCGTCGCGGACCGGTACCGCCGAGCCGTCGGCCAGGATCACGATCTCGCCTTCGACGCGGCGCAGCGCGATGTCGAGAGCGGCCGCGTAGCCGAGTCGGACGGACGTCCGCAGAACCACGAGATCGCGGCCGGCGATCGGCGAGCGATCCGGAGCGTCCGCCTCGAGGGCCGTGGCCTGGGCATCGCTCGGATCGTTGGCCACCACGACGACCTGGGTCCCCGCTGGGGAATGCGCCCGGAGCGCGGTGAGCAGTCGGGAGAGGCGGGCAGGATCTTCGGACGCGACGGTGACGACGGTGGCTGTGGCCGTTGCCGGCAGTTCGAGAGCGGAAGGAACATCCGCCGCGGACCCGTACCGCCGCTCGCCACTCACCTCAACCGTCGGCGGAGCGGCCGGGCGAGCGCTCGATCGCCGGCCCCGATCCGCGACGACCCAGCCAGCGGCCTCGATCTGGGCTTTGATCGCGTCGGCGCGAGTCCAGTCACGCTTGGCGCGGGCTTCGCTGCGCTCTTTGACGAGGTCGGAGATTTCGGCGGGCGGGTCGTAGGGGTTGGTCTGGTCAGTCACTCGGGAAGGATAGCGGCGGGCGGCGCTCCAGGCCCTTCCGGCTCGAAGCGGGATTGTCGGAGTCGTAGCTGCATGGCTGCGTGGCGCGTTTCAGGTCGTCGCCGGTTCGTCCGTCGCCCGCGGGCTCGCCACCGGCATCGCCGGCACGATCGGCAGCAGGATCGTGACGCGTGCTCCGTGAGGGGCGATGTTCTCCGCCCAGGCCTCGCCGCCATGGGCTCTCGCCATGTCGCGCACGATCGCGAGCCCCAGCCCCGACCCGGACCCGCTCCGTGACGGATCCGCCCGGAAGAACCGCTCGAACACCCTGTCGGTGGTTCCGGGCGGGAACCCGGGGCCATCGTCCGTAACGCTCATCGAAACGCCGGGCGGACGACCCGGCAGGGTCAGCTGTGAGGCGCGAAGCCAGACCGTTCCGCCGTCGGGAAGCACCGAGAGCGCATTCTCCACGAGATTCTGGAGGATCCGCTCCACGGCCAGCCGGTCGCCCGTGAAAGCAAGCGGGGGAGTGCCAGGCGCCCGGCCGGCCACGTCCACCTTCACGTTCCTGCTCGTGGCCCGTCCCTCGAAGCGTGCCGCGGCCGCGGTTATCAGCTCGTCCGCGTCGAGGAGCTCGGGCCGGAGCGCGGCGGGGCCTTCGCGCAGCCGTTCCACCACTCCGAGCTCGCCAACGAGCCGCTCCAGGCGTTGCGCCTCTTCGGCGATGGTCCGGGCCGCGGAAACGGCTGTAGGTCCGATCGCGGTGCCATCTGCGATGGCCTCGGCGAAGCCGCCGATGCTCGTGAGCGGGGTTCGCAGATCGTGGCGCAGGCTGGCGAGCATCTGAGCTTCCTCATGGCGTGTGGAGGCAAGCTCGCTGGCCATGGAATTGAAGCGTTCGGTAAGGACCTGTACCTCGCTCGGGCCGTCCAGTGGCAGGGGTTCGTCCGAGGGACGGTGGGGCAGGTCGCGGGCGGCGTTCGCCACCGGCGCATCGGTGACGTGACCGATCGCGAGATGAGCCAGGCCACCGGCACGCCGACCGCCAGAAGCACCAGCAGGATGATCAGGAGCACCCGTCCGAGGTCCCCGAGGGCCTGCCTGGTCGCGACGTTCGGCTCGGCAAAGACGAAGGTCCAGTTGCGCGTGGTCGACGGATCCGGCTCGTAGTAGACGTAGCCATCGGCCGTCGTCCCCAAACCCGTTGCCGTCGGGATGTCCACGCTGGGCGGCGTGCCCACGAGGATTCGCACGGCTCCGCCCGGTCCTCGCACGATCACGTAGCCCTCGTCGGCGGCGATCGCATCGCCGACCAGATCCTTGACGATCCCATCCCACTTGCCGGCAGGCTGCTGGTTGACCGCGTAGACGACGCTGACCGCCCGGATCCCGATCGCCTGCTTGATCTCGTCTTCGTGCAGATTCCGGATGACCACGAACAGCGTCGCGGACACGGCCAGCAGCATCGCCGCGGACAGGCCGATGAAGGCCAGGATGATCCTGCCGGTCAGGCCGCGGGGCAGCATGGCTATTCGCCTTCCGATGAGATGGGCGCCTGAGCGGCCTGGCCGCCGACGCCTGCGCCCGTACGTGGCGGCGGAACGAGCCGATACCCAATTCCGCGCACGGTCTCCACCTGCGGCCCGTCGTCGCCCAGCTTCTTGCGTACTTCGGCAACGTGGACGTCCACGGTTCGGGTCTCGCCCGGGAAGTCCGTTCCCCACACGTCTTCGAGAAGCGCGTCACGGCTCAGAACCACGCCCGGATCTCGCGCGAGGGCCGCGAGCAGGTCGAACTCACGAGCCCGAAGGTCGAGTCGCCGATCGGCCACGTACACCTCTCGACGGCGAGGGTCAATTCGGAGGTTGCCGACCGATATCGGCCGGCCGCCTTTGGCCGTCGCGTCGGTTCGCCGCAGGATCGCCTTGACTCTCGCGACCAGGGCCCGCGGGTTGAATGGCTTGGTCACGTAGTCGTCCGCGCCCAGCTCGAGCCCGACGATCGCGTCCACGTCTTCGGAGCGCGCCGTCAGCATCAGGATGGGCACGTCGCCCCGGCGGCGAAGCTCTCGGCAGACTTCAAAGCCATCCATCTTGGGCAGCATCAGGTCCAGGACGACGAGGTCCGGGGCGGTTCGCTCGTACTGGACCAGGGCCTGTTCGCCGTCGCCGGCGGACGTGACGGTGAAGCCCTCCTTCTCGAGGTACAGCCGCACGAGCTCGACGATGTTCCGCTCGTCGTCGACGACGAGGATGGTCTTCATTCGCGCAGGATACGATGCCCGGCCTCGCGTCCCCAATGGCCGTGTAAGCGGCGTGTAAGACGGAGCCGTCGCGGGCCTCCGGGCGTCACCGGAGGGTACGATTGCCGCTCCCGGCGTCTGTCTCGCCGGCCCGCCGAGGAGGAACCATGCATCTGTCCGGCGAAACCGAGATCGCAGCGAGCCGACAGCGGGTCTGGGAAGCGGTGAGCAACCCATCGGCGGCCGTGGCCGGCGGCGAGAACGGCCAGGCGCGGGTCGAGAAGATCGACGACACCCACTACCAGGTGACGGTCGTGCCCGCCGGAGCTCCCATCCCGATGAACGTGACCCTGGGCCTGGAGCTGACCGAGGTCTCCGAGCCGACGCGCATCGCCGCGACGATCGCCGGAGTGGTCATGGGCGGACCCATCAGCGGCACGGGCTCCATCGACCTGAGCGAACTCGGACCCAAGCTGACGCGGCTGGTTTGGGTCGCCGACGCCACCCTTGGCGGATTGCTGGCCGGTTTCGAGCCGATGCTCGCGGGTCCCATCCAGTCCGGCGCGGAACAGGGCGTCGACTCGCTCAAGACCCGTCTTGAAGCCGAGGAAGCCGCCGCCGGCTAACGGCGCCGTGCGACGGCTCGAGTCGGTCTCGACGCGAACCTACTGCTTGCTGGTGTAGGTGCCCGTCAGCGTGGTCTGGCCGAGAAGGATGCCCGTCGCCATCGCCGCCCGGAGCTGGTCCGCCGTGGGCGTGCCGGCCAGGGGCACCGGTTGGGATAGCGCGAACAGCGTGAATCGGTAGTGGTGGGTCCCGCTCGGCGGGCAAGGTCCGCCGTATCCAACGTTGCCAAAGCTGTTCCGGCCTTGCGAAGGCGGTCCCGCGCCCGGCACGCCTTCCGCCAGGCCGCCTCCCGGGCCGCCGGCGATGTTGAACGCGACCCAGTGGACGAAGTTGGCGTCGGTGTCGTCGACGATCAGGGCAAAGACCGCGGTCCCTGTCGGCCCACCCTCCCAGTTGAGGGCAGGGGAGAGGTTCTGGCCGTCGCAGGAGCTCTTCTCGGGCATCGCGCCGCCTTCGGCGAAGCTTGGACTGGTGAGCACGAATCCGGCCATGTTTGTCTCCACGGGCAGTGCGGCGGAATCCGCGGCCGATGCCGCCGGCGCCTGAGCGTTCGAACATGCCGAGCACAGCAAGGCAGTTGCCAGTGCTCCGCTGAGCCGAAATGCGACCACGCGCCGACCGCCGTTCACCCAAGCAGGATCGATCCGAGCCTTGGTCAGGTCAAGTCCGGTTCGGTCGTGGACCGCTGTTTCGCCATCGAAGTCCGGTAGGTGCGCCTTGCGAAAGCGCCCGGCGTGGCCGGCCACGTCCGGTCGCGGTCCCGCCGTCATTCGGCCTGGTCCGGCGCCGGCCACATCCTCCGGCCCTCCAAAGGATGTGGTTTCTCCACTGTTGCGATGCCGGTAGAGACGCGCTGCTCTATCGGGCCCGATGCGGCGGTCTAGGAGCCAGGAGACGGCCGATTCCCGCCGGCATCTTCGAATTCGGCGGTGAAATCGGGCGTAACCGGCCGGATTTGCACGCCGGGCCGCCAATTCGAGTCTGCGACGCGGCCGCGGACAGGCCGGCAGGCTTTGACGCCGCCTGTCCTTCTACTGCCATCGCAACTATGGAGAAATGTGCGGCCTGGGACGACCGGACCCGACCCGGGCGGCCGGGCCGCCTGGGGACCGACCGAGGGCGGCGCCACCGGGCCGACCCCGGGCCGACCGAGGGCGGCGGCCACTCGACCGACCGCCCACGGCCAGACTCAACGCTCCCGATAAGCCTTCCGGGCAATCGTTTCCGCGGAACCGTTGCGAACCATCTTCGCGAACTGGCGAGCCTTCTCGCGGCGCAGTGCCGGGGTGGCAGCGCGGCCAGTTCCGCCGACAGCTTCTTGTAGCTGCGCAGGCGGCGCTGGTCGATCCGGCCTTCTTCGATGGCGGCCCGGACTGCGCAGCCGGGTTCTCGATCGTGGGCGCAGTCGGCAAACCGGCATTCGGTCGCGATCTCGGCAATGTCGGCGAACGTCGTCTCCACGCCGTCGTCCGCGTCCCAGAGGCCCAGTTCTCGCATTCCGGGCGTGTCGAGCATGAGAGCGCCACCGGGGAGTCGGAACAGCTCTCGATGGGTGGTCGTGTGACGGCCACGAGCGTCGTCCTCGCGGATCTCGCGCGTGATCATCAATAGCTGACCCGCCAGCCGATTGAGCAGCGTGGATTTGCCCACGCCGGAAGAGCCCACCAGGGCCAGGGTTCGCCCCGGCCGAAACCACGACTCGACGGCTTCGACGCCTTCGCCCGTCACCGAGCTCAAGGCCACGGTCGCGACGCCGAGCTCGCCGCCGAGACGTGCGGCGGTGGTTTCCGAGTCTTCGACGAGATCACTCTTCGTGAGCAGGAGAACGGGTTCCACGCCGGCGTCGTAACCCATGACCACGTATCGCTCGAGCCGGCGGGGGTTGAGGTCGCCGTTGAGCGACGTGGCGATGAAGAGCGTGTCCACGTTGGCGCCGATGAGCTGGACGCCCAGCTGCGCGCCTGCGGCCCGGCGACGAAATGCCGATCGTCGAGGCAGGATAGCGTCGATTCGAGCTTCGCCACCGTGGGGCGAAACCAGGCAGCCGACCCAGTCGCCCACGGCGGGCAAACCGCCCTCGTCGGCTTGATGACGAAATCGTCCGGTTGGCGTGGCCGTCAGCTCGCCGCTATCGGTGACCGCAAGCCAGGCTCCCCGATGCTGGGCGATGACCCGGCCCGGCGCAAGACCGGCCGACGCCAATGGTTCGAAAGCGGACGCCCAGTTCGAGTCCCAGCCCCAGGCTTCCAGATCGGCGGTCATCGGGCCGTCCTCCCCGAGATGCGGCTCGAGCCGCCTCGTCCGATTACTCGTCGGTCGAAAGCGGCTCGAATCCGGCCTCGACGAGCGCTTCGCGCAGTGCGGAATCGCTCAGACGGCGCGCCGTGAAGATGGCCTCGGCCAGCTTCAGGATTGACTCGCGGTTGGTTGACACCAATTCGGTCGCTTCCACCCGAGCCTCCGCCAGCTGGCGGACGACCGAGCGGCCGACCTGATCGATGAGATAGCGCGGCGTTTCGTCGTAGCTGAACGCGTCCAGGGAGACGAAGATGTCGTCCGGAACCATTCCGGCCGCACAGCGCCGCAGCGCGATCTCCGTCGCGCGCTTGAGGTCTCGCTCGCTGCCCGTCGTGCCCTGGCCAAGGAGCGTGTGCTCCATCGCCCAGCCCGCGAGGGTCACGAGCATGCTCGACCACAGCTGCCGTTCGCTCTGCATCAGTGGCCTGCGGTCGTCGTCCTCGTCGGTCTCGGTCCATCCGGAGTGATGGCCCGTGATCGAGACGGCGGTGACTCCGAGCTTTGGCTCGGTCAGACACGCCACTGCGCAGTGAGCGGCTTCGTGTGCCGCGGTCAATCGCTTCTCCGTCAGCCAGCCCTCGAGGTGAGCGGCCGTCGCCCGCGAGACCGAGATGGTCACGCGCGGACGCTGCTCGTCGAGTCGAAGCTGCTCGGGTTCCAGGAGTGGTGTGAGTGCGAGAGTGTCCATAGGACTTCAATACGTTCGTTTCTAGCGGCCGGATGTCGGTTCCATGCCGATTCCGGCCGATGACGGATGGTTGATTCAATTGAAGGTGCATCGTCAGCCGACCCTCTTGAGCTTGCCGGTGCGCTTGGCATATCGCTCGGCCTGGCCGAAGCCCCACAGCCCGAGCGGGATGAAGGCCACGGCCGTGATCAGCAACGGCCAGAGATCCGGCAGCAGCTGGGGGACGGTCGCGCCGTCGATGAGAGCCCGGCGAACAGCGTCGAGGACGTAGGTCGCGGGCGAAATTCGAGAGATCAGCTGCATCCATTCCGGCAGCACGGTGGTGGGGTAATAGACCCCGCTCACGAGCAGCAGGCACGACTGCAGCACGAAGACCATCTGCGAGCCGCGCTCCACCGACATCATCGGCAGGATCGCGGCGAGCATGCCGATCCCGATCAGGCTCAACGATCCGACGCCCATGAACACCGCGGCGGCAAGTACGTTGGCCTTGCCAAGGTCCAACGAGAAGAACAGGGCCAGCACGATGAGCAGGATCGTCGTATGGATGAGCCCGTAGATGACGGCGTAGAGGGCCGAGCCAAGCAGCTGCACGGAACGGCGAACCGGGGCCATCATCGTGTACTCGAGCGTGCCTTCCCAGCGCTCCCAGGTGATCGTGTCGCCGATCGACTGGAAGACAACCGAGAGGTAGTTCCAGAAGACGGCGCCTACGACCAGGAGCATCAGCAGCCGCCGGTCGCCGACCGATTGGCCGATCAGCGAGACCGACAGCGCGCCGGCGACGGCGTAGACGAGGAACGCGGCTTCCCAGCCGATATAGCGTTTGGTCAGGTTGAAGTTGCGTTCGACGAAGGCGTAGCTCGCCAGCGTCTCGCGCCGCAGAGTCGTCAACGGAGTGGCTCCTATGAGTGGAGGGAGCGGCCCGGCGGGGCCGCGGCCGCCGCGCTCACGCGGCGGCCGCGAACATCACTGCCGGGCCGCGAGTTCACCGGGGCTGCCGCACGGATCGCGAACGATCCGCGTGGCTCGTGCGCCATCGGCCGCGATCGCGGCCCCGAGCTTCATTACCCCGCGGCCGATCCGCTGCCGAAGCGAGCGAGAGGGCCGGCGAGGGACTCGGGCGGAGTGGCGCGCCGCCGATCGAAGGAGATGTAGCTCGATCTCGCGCTCGCGATCCTTCTGTATGAGATGCGCGAGCTGGTAGTTGAACATCGAAGTTTCCTTTCGGAGTTGATTTCGTTTGTCGTAGGAGCGGACGTAGCGTCCGCCGCGGGCGGGGGTGGTAGCCATCGCCGCTATTCCTCCGCATCGGCCTCAGCTTCCTCGACGTCATCGTCGAGAGAGCGGCCGGTGTATTGCATGAACACGCTTTCCAGCGTTGGTTGAAGTCCGTAGTCAGCGGCGATCGCCGCCTTCAGCCGGACCGGAGTGTCCTCGGCCGTCAGCTTCCCGCCGGCCAGGATCCCGATCCGCCCGCAGAGCCGTTCCGCTTCGGCCAGGTCGTGCGTCGTGAGCACGATCGTGGCGTCGTGGTCGGCCTGGAGCTCTTCGATGAACGTCTGGACGTCGAGCTTCGATCTCGGGTCCAGCCCGGTAGTCGGCTCGTCGAGGAGCAAGAGTGCCGGGCTCGTCAGCAGGGCTCGCGCGATCGCGACCTTCTGCTGCATTCCTCGGCTCATCTGCTCGACCGGCCGGCCCATCCGCTTCTCGCCGATGCCCAGCCGGCCCATGATCCGGACCGCTTCCTTGCGGGCGGCACCGGCGTCGAGTCCGTACAGGCGGGCGGCGAACGAAAGGTTCTCCGCCGGCGAGAGCTTCTTGAAGAAGGCCGCGTCCACGCTGACCCGATTGATCAGTCGCTTGACCGCCATCTCTTCGCGGACCAGGTCGTGGCCGAAGACCTCGACCCGACCCTCGTCGAGGGTCAGGAGGCCGCTGACGAGGCGGATGAACGTGGACTTGCCGCTGCCGTTGGCTCCCAGCAGGCCGTAGATCTCGCCTCTCTCCAATCGAATCGAGACGTCGTCCACTGCCATGACGGGCGGCTTGCGCCGGTTCACCTTGAAGCGCTTCGTGGCGTGTTCCACGAGAAGCGCGGCAGGCGACGGCAGCGGCCGAACGATTGGCGTGGGAGACGCGACGGGCGCTATCGTCGAGCCCCGTAGTTGCTTGTTCTCTGTTGCCGCGATGCTCATCAGCTCACCTCCGTTTCGGAAGGTGGCTCGCGGTGAGGGAGAAGACCGCGAGCCTGGGGTGGGGAAGTGGAGTGGGCTCGCGGCTGGCCCCGCGGACACCTTGTCCGATGTCCGGGGCATCAAAAAAGCCGGGGGCCCGATCTGGCCCACGGCTCAGAGCTTGTACCTGGCGGCTCTACCGCCTGGGTTCACTCGGTGGGCGCAGATCTCCCGCTCACAGCGGGGCTGCCGTCAGCGAGGACGGTCCCTGCCGTGATCTTGAAGCGAGTGCAATTCACCGAGCTACCTCACTAGCTGCTACCGGGCGGTAAGCCCGAGGAATGTACGAAAGTACGCCGACCGTGTCAACCCTAAGTACGCCAGACGGCGTTGTTCGGATCACCCGGGTCTGAATCGGATTTCAGGTGGCCGCGGGCAGGCGGCTCAGGAGCAGCCTCCGGCTGCTGTCGCGGACGATCAACTCCGGCTCGAGCAGCACCGGCTCGGGGCGGTCTCCTGGCCCGACGCGGCAAGCGCGCCCGCTCGATCAACCGATCGATCTCTTCCACGGCCAGCACGCCGGCGTCCCCGAGTGGCTGGTGGACGGTCGTAAGAGGCGGCCAGAAATGCGAGGCCTCGGCGATGTTGTCGACGCCCACAACGGCGATGTCTTCGGGGACGCTCCTGCCTCTCTTGTGGGCCGCGTGCAGGACGCCGAGGGCCATCTGGTCGTTGCTGGCAAAAACGGCGTCGATGTCGGGACACATCTCCAGGAGCCGGTAGAAGCTCTGCTCGCCGCTCGAGACCGTCCAGTCGCCCTCGACGACGAGGCACTCCTCGATCTCGCGGCCCGCCGCCTCCAGTGTCTCGCGCCAACCTGCCAGGCGCTGCTTCGCCTCCCACCATGTGGATGGCCCCGTGATCACGCCGACATGGCGGGCGCCGCCTTCGAGCAGATGCTGAGTTGCCAGGCGTCCGATCGCGGCATTGTCGATGCCGATCGAGGGCAGCTTGGTCCGTCCGCCCATGCCGCCTACGAGCATCACCGGACCCGCTGCGTCCACACCGCTGGCTCGCGCCCAGACGCGGTTGCTGCCGACTTCGGGGACGGCCCAGATGATCCCGTCGACCTGTCGAGCTCGCAGCCCGCTCAGGACCGGGTCCACGTCCACGGTCTCCGGTTCCAGGATCAGGGTCAGCGAGATCCCGTAGCCCATCTCCGCGGCGGTCCGCTCTATCGCGCCGACGATCCGCGAGGGGCCAAAGTAGTCAAGCCCGTAAGCGACCACGCCGAGCTGATGGCTGCGGCCCTGGGTAAGCCCGCGAGCGAGCATGTTGGGCGCATAGCCGGTCTCTCGAATGATCGTTTGGACTCGCTCGAGCGTATCCGGCGCGACGTCGGGCCGGTTGTTGATCACCCGCGAGACCGTCTGCGTCGAGACGCCCGCGGCTGCCGCTACGTCGCGGATAGTCGGACGTTTCGGCTTAGCCATGGGGTGGTCTGCCTCCTGAGCCGGAAATATGCCTGGAAGGGTATCGGAAGGCCCCTTCTCGCGCGGCGACTTTCGCCTATTGACTGGCCTCCGGGCCGCTGCTAGCCTGTTACCGCTCCCGTTACCGTTACCGGGAACGATAACATTGGTAGGACAGGGCCGCAATGGAAAGTTGGGCGTCGAGCAAGAGCCCAACACCAGCCTTCGCCTCGCGCGACGGGCGGGTCAGGGATAGCAGTTCTGAAGCGGTTCGGGTGTTCGAGGCGATCGACGCGGGAGGCGGCGACGCCGAGAACCAGTTCGGATGTCACGCCCGTACGGCAGGCACGCTCCAGTAGCCCGTCAGCGAACGGCGCTGCCTTGAGCCGCTTGATCCACTAGGAAACCACGGTTACATCCGGCATTCGTTGATGAACGACCGAGAGGTCGTGCCGGAGGAGGTGCGGATGGCTTTGGCTTGATCTGAACGGAGATGGAGGCGAGGAACCTGCATGAGGCGGAGGAGCGACGGGCGGCGAGACGTCCACCGGAGAGACAAAGCCTCGCCCAGATGACTGCAGGATGAAGCGCCGCAACCGCACGCACCAGACACGGAGAGACCAACAGATGATGAAGTCTCGGACTCCCGCGGATCGCCGCGGCGCTTGCGTTGTCGGCCTTGATGGCCGCCTGCTCGTCGGCCGCCGCAACGCCGCCGACGCAAAGGTCTACACCATGAAGGACATGACGGTCGGGTTCATCCAGACCGGTTCAGAGTCCGGATGGCGCGCTGCCAACACGTCCTCCTTCCAGGAGACCGCGAAGGCGGAGGGCATCACCCTCAAGTTCTACGACTCCCAGAACAAGATCGAGAACCAGATCACGGCCTTCACCAGCTTCATCCAGGACCCGGCCGTCAACGTCATCGTCCTCGCCGCTGTCGGCACCACGGGCTACGAAGACGTCCTGAAGAAGGCAAAGACGCCAAGAAGGTGGTCGTTATCGAAGACCGCCGCATCGAGGCCGACGCGAGCCTGTACTACACGTACATCGGCTCTGACTTCAACAAGGAAGGCCACAAGTCCGCGGCCGCGATGTGCGACCTGCTCAAGGGCAAGGCGACCGCCAACGTCATCGAAATCGGTGGCGACCAGGCCGCCTCGGCCGCGATCGACCGCCACAAGGGCTTCGCCGAGGCCCTCGCGGACTGCACCACCACCAAGATGACCGTCCTCGACTACCAGAACGCCCCAGGTTGGGACCCGGTTCAGGGAAAGTCGATCATGGAAGCCTTCCTCAAGAAGTACCCCGACCAGATTGACGCCGTCTACGGCCACAACGACGAGCTCGCCATCGCCGGCATCCAGGCCGCCGAGGCCGCTGGCAAGACTGCCGGCAAGGACATCCAGTTCGTTGGCGTCGACGCGACCGCGAACGGCTTCAAGTACCTCATCAACGGTAAGCTCGGCGCCGACATCGAGTGCAACCCGCTCCTGGCGCCGCAGGTCTTCAAGGCCGCTCTCGATGGCCTCAACGGGGTCACCGGCCAGGCGGCTTGGGTTCCCTCTAACGAGGGCCAGTTCTTTGCAGCCCAGGGCGCGAGCACCCTGCAGGGCATCCTCGACACGCGCAAGTACTAGTAGCCAACTCGTGGCGCTGGCCTTCGTTGCCGGCGCCACGGCCGGCGATGGGGAGGAGCGGCACCTGCTTCTCCCCATCGTTCCTCCGGGGCCGCGCCGTCCCGCCGGCCGCCTCGCCTACCCAGCTGTGAGGCACGCCGACGCTTGACCTTGCCGCCCATCGGCCTCGCCGTGGGCCCCAGACGGTGATTCATGCCAGACACGAGACGCGACATCGTAGTAATGAAGGGCATCGACAAGTCCTTCCCGGGCGTCCATGCGCTCCATGACGTGGACTTCTCCGTCGCGGCGGGTGAGATCCTGGCCCTGGTCGGGGAGAACGGGGCGGGCAAGTCGACGCTCATCAAGATCCTCACGGGTGCCGACCGGGCGGACGCGGCACGATCGAGCTCGACGGACAGATCGTCTCGATCCGAAGTCCGCTGCACGCTCAAGAACTGGGCATCAGCACGGTCTATCAGGAAGTAAACCTGTGCCCGAACCTCACTGTCGCCGAGAACATCTTCA
Source organism: uncultured Chloroflexia bacterium (assembly GCA_963816135.1). GTDB lineage: Bacteria > Chloroflexota > Limnocylindria > Limnocylindrales > CSP1-4 > Fen-1039. The sequence continues at coordinate 11,598 of CAWFJD010000005.1, read as the reverse complement.
TCGGCAGGCAACCAGTGCGCTTTGGCCTCAGCGTTGACTGGAAGTCGCTGAATGCCCGGGCCAGGGAGTACCTGAAGCAGCTGGACGTCGAGGTCGATGTCACGCGGCCTCTCGGCGCCTATTCCGTTGCGATCCAGCAGATGGCGGCAATCGCCAGGGCCCTCGTCGTCTCCAACGCAAAGCTACTCATTCTCGACGAGCCGACATCGAGCCTAACCGCGCATGAGACCGCCCAGCTCTTCTCGGTCATGCGGAAGCTCAAGGACGACGGCATCGGCATCATCTTCATCACGCACTTCCTCGATCAGGTCTACGAGGTCTCGGATCGGGTGACGGTATTGCGCAACGGTTCGCTCGTCGGCACGTACCAGACGCGCTCGACGTCCCGGCTGGAGCTGATCCGGTTGATGCTGGGCCGGACCATAACTGCCCTCGACGACATGACGGCCCACAAGATAGACAGCAGCCAGCGCGTTTCGGCCGAGACGATGCTCGAGGCAAAGGAGCTGGGGCTCGAGAACTCGGTCGACCCATTCAACCTGTCACTCCATGCCGGAGAAGTCGTTGGGCTCGCCGGCCTGCTCGGATCGGGCCGGACCGAGATCGCGAACCTTCTGTTCGGCATCGACAGGCCCGACACGGGCTCGATGGTCATGGATGGCAAGCCAATCACCGACTTCTCGCCGGCGGCATCCATCGCTCGGGGGATCGCGCTCTGCCCTGAAGACAGAAAGGTCGAGGGCATCATCGCCGAGTTGAGCGTGCGGGAGAACATCGTCCTCGCGATGCAGGCCGGCCTAGGCTGGTTCCGACGAATCGGCACCAAAGAGCAGTACGAGATCGCGGACAAGTACATCAAGCTGCTGAACATCTCGACGCCAACGGCCGATCAGCAGATCAAGAACTTGAGCGGCGGCAACCAGCAGAAGGTGATCCTGGCCCGTTGGCTGGCCGCGAACCCTCGTCTCCTGATACTCGACGAGCCAACGAGAGGTATCGATGTCGGTACGAAGGCCGACATTCAGAAGCTCGTGCTTTCGCTCGCCGAGGAAGGCAAGTCCTGCATCTTCATCTCGTCCGAACTGGACGAAGTCCTGAGGACCAGCCACCGAGTTGTCGTCATGCGAGATCGGGTCGAAAGTGTCCGAATTCTCGGGTCAAGTTGACGAAAAGGAGATCATGCAGGCTATTGGGGGAGGTGCGTCATGAGCCTCTCGTTTTCCCGGACCTGGAGCAGGCTCACCGACAGCATGCTCTTCCTGCCGACGACGGCGCTAGTCCTGATACTCGTAGCCGACTTCTTCCTGATCCCCAACTTCTTCAGCATCCAGCTGAAAGATGGACACCTTTACGGCAATCTGATCGACATCCTGGTGCACGGGTCCCCGACGATGATCCTGGCGATCGGCATGACGCTTGTGATAGCCACCGGCGGCGTCGACCTTTCGGTTGGCGCCATCATGGCCATCAGCGCCTCGGTGGCGGCCGTCATGATGAACCCGACGATCGTCGGCATGAACCTGACTGACCCCAAACTCTTCATCAACAATCCGCAGTACACCTGGATGCCCTTGTGGGCCGTCATCGTCGTTCCGATCATCATCGCCACGCTGTGCGGGTTGTGGAATGGAGTACTGGTTTCGTACGGTCGGATCCAGCCGATGGTCGCGACGCTTGTCTTGATGATCGCCGGCCGCGGTATTGCGCAGCTCATCACTAACGCGATCCAGGTTGTCATCTTCAATGACACCTATGCCTTCATCGGAAACGGTTTCATAATCCTTCCCTTTTCGTTGTACGTCGTCGTCGCCCTATTCATGGGCGCCTGGTTGGTGACGAGACGAACATCCATCGGGTTGTTCATCGAGTCCGTCGGCATCAACTACCAATCGAGCTTCTACAGCGGCATCAACGAGAAACGCATTAAGCTGTTTGCGTACGCCTTCTGCGGCTTCTGCGCAGGGATTGCCGGCCTGGTCGTGACCTCGAACATTCGGACATCGGATGCGAACAACATCGGGATGTACACCGAACTGGACGCCATTCTCGCCGTCGTGATCGGTGGAACACTCCTCGGAACCGGTGGCCGGTTCTCCTTGTTGGGAAGCGCGATCGGGGCTCTTGTGCTGCAGACGACCATTACGTCGATGCTGTCGTTCGGTGTTCCGGCAAGCGCTATCATCGCCGTCAAAGCGGTCGTCGTGATTGCGGTGGTGCTGCTCTACGCCGAGCAAATCAAGAGCTTTATTCGCAGGCTGGGTAACGTGTCCGTGCGTAGGGAGACAGCGCAATGACGACGGCAATGTCGGCCGGCCGAGCGATCAGGGTGGGCCTGACGGCAAGTCTCGATCGGAACAGGAAGTTCCTGCCGCTCGCTTCGACGATCGGGCTATTCCTGCTGGTCTACCTGTGGGGCTTCCTGTCCTATCCGGCCATGCGAGATGGGCAGGCCTTCTTCAACCTCTTCGACGCGGCGCCATTCCTGATTGTCGTGGTCGTGGGCGAGGCTTTCGTCATCATCTCGGGCGGGATCGACCTCTCGGTCAGTGGCATTCTCGCGCTTACCACGGTGGTTGCCGCCTCCCTGCTGTACATGGGCTGGAGCCCGTGGGTGATCTTCCCGGTCGTCCTGGTCATGGGAATGGTTTTCGGGTTGGTGATGGGTTTGTTCATCACCTATCTGAAGGTGCAGCCCTTCATCGCGACACTGGCGGGCATGTGGCTCGCTCGTGGACTGTCCTACGTCATCAGCGACGCGGAAGTCCGAATTCATGACGCGACGTACACCACGCTGGGCTCGACGAAGATACTGATCCCAGGTCTGGCCGATCCTGCCACCAAGCGTGGGGATTACATCACCTACCTCGTGGTCGTGGCGCTGCTGGTGCTCGCGTTTGGACTGTTCCTCGCGCACTTCACGAAGTTCGGCCGAACGGTCTATGCGATGGGTGGCGGCAACGGGGTGAACGAGCAATCCGCCCGCCTCATGGGTTTGCCCGTGAACCGGACCAAGGTCCTCGTATACGTCTTCAGCGGCTTCTGCTCGGCTCTGGCTGGGATCCTGTACAGCATCTACGTCAACTCGGGACGTGGCAACGCCGGCACGGGATTCGAGCTGACTGCTATCGCCGCTGTCGTCATCGGCGGCATCGCGCTCACCGGCGGTGAGGGTTACTTGCTTGGCGCCCTCGTGGGTGTCCTGATCACCTCGTTGATCCAGAGCATCATCCAAGCCGACGGAACGCTCAGCAGCTACCTGGTCTACATCGTCATTGGGATGCTGATGCTCGTCTTCATCGGCGTTCAGGGCGTCGTCGCCGCGTGGAACTCGGCTGCCATCGGACGGGCTCGTTTCGGCGGCCACGTACGAGAAAAGGCGCACGTCGTCTGGTACCGGCGCAAGGCCTTTCGCAACTTCTCACTCGTGGTGGCCGCGTTCCTGGCTCTGGCGGTGAGCGTGAATGTTGTCGTACCACTCGTCCTCCCGGCGCCTGTCACGGCCACGTGCGAGCTCAAAGAGATGAGGACCGCACAGGCCCAGACCCTGGCCAAGGGCGACGCCGTCATCGTCTACGAGCGCAACGGCGGAACTACATGCGTGGACGAGCTGTATGCCATCTACGCGGATGGTCGGATCACGGCGGATTTCGGCAATAACAATGTGAAGCAGTCGAAAGCTGCACCGACCGAGGTCGAGACGCTTCTCAAGAACATCAACGGCTTCGGCTTCTTCACACCATCCTTCCTGACGACTCATCACACACCTTGCGGCGCCTGTTACCACTACTCCACGACGGTGACGTACGAAGGTCAGTCAAAGACCGTTGAAGCCGTGGATGGCGGGGCGGACGCTCCGGCTGAGTATTGGTTAATGACGGCTGAGCTGACTGGCGTGTTCGCCAGCGCGAAACCTCAATGAAGGCGAATGACGGGATGAGTCTGAGTCGTATCGCAACTGCGGTCATCGTTTTCGGTCTCGCGGTTGCGGGCTGCGATTACATTGTGCCGCCGCCGGAGGACGCCAACGCGAGCGCTCAGGTGCTGGTTGACAACGGCTGGGCAGGAATCGTGACCAACGTGGCGGACGCGAATGGCACGCTGCACGTGGATCTGTCGATCGTGAACAACACGAACGACTGGAGTGCCATGAACGTTGCGGGCAGTTCGGCCAAGGTGAGGGACAGCTCGGGACAGGACCACGACTGTGGAACGGCCTTTGTCGGGACAGCCGTGTTCGTCAACGACGGCGGTACCTTCTTGGCCCCGGGCTTTGTTATGAAGGGCTATACGAGCGGATCTATGGCCGAGCCAAAGACTCAGCTCCTATATGTGGAGTGCAAGGGCGTCACCAAGGCCGCGGCGGCCAAACTGGCGATCACGTACAGCTACATGACGGGACCGTTCAACTACTACGTGCCGTCCAAGAAGAAGCAAGGCTCGATGAACCTCGATCTGGCCAAGGTGGCGACGGACACGAAGTATCCGCGTGCCGACACAGTCAAGACCCTTGTCGTGAGCAAACCGGGTGAGGCAATCGGCGCGATCAACAACTGCAGCGTGAAGCTCTCGGCTGTGACGCGCACGGATACAGGCTTTGAGCTCACGTGGGACAGCGCCAACCCGACTGACTCTGCGACCCAGGTGCATATCGGCATTCCTCCGGTCATCGGCGCCGACGGGATCGTCTACGGCTTCTATCAGAGTCCACACCAGGCCGACGTGCCGATTACCCCCGCCGGCGGTTCGGCTGAATGGAAGACGGTTGCCCGCGCCCCTAAGGACGTGACGGGGTTCTACGTGCTGACACCACTCGAGACCCAGCAGCAGAAGTACTTCGTGGACCACGTCATCGACATAACGGACAAGTAGACCGTGACAATCGGGTCGTTGGGCCGGGGCGAACCTCGTTCGCTCCCGGACTGGCTACCGGCGACAGGACCAATCGGCAGTCGCCGGCCTCGCGGAAGAGGCCGGCGGCGGCAGGGAATGATGGGAGCAGGCGCGTGAAGTCGTTGGGCGAATACGAGGTCTGGTTCCTGACGGGCAGCCAGGACCTCTACGGTGAAGAGACACTTCGGCAGGTCGCGGCCGATTCCCAGCGGCTCGCGGAAGCTCTCGACGCCGCCGACCGGATCCCCGTCCGGGTTGTCTACAAACCGGTGGTGAAGTCATCGGACAGCATACTGGCTACGTGCCGGGACGCGAACTCGGCGCCTGCGTGCGTGGGCGTGATCGCCTGGATGCACACCTTCTCGCCGGCGAAGATGTGGATCGGTGGCCTTCAGGCGCTGGACAAGCCGCTGCTGCATCTGCACACCCAGTTCAACCGCGATCTCCCGTGGGGCGAGATCGACATGGACTTCATGAACCTCAACCAGTCCGCTCACGGCGACCGGGAGTTCGGGTTCATCGAGACTCGCCTTGGTGTCGCTCGAAAGACCGTCGTCGGACACTGGAAGGACCCGTACGTGGCCGACCGCATCGCGGCCTGGTCGCGGGCTGCCTGCGGTCTGCACGAGGCGCATCAGCTCCGCGTGGCTCGCGTCGGCGACAACATGCGGGAAGTGGCCGTCACCGAAGGCGACAAGGTCGAGGCGCAGATTCGCCTTGGGACCGCGATCAACGGCTACGGAGTGGGCGAGCTCGCGGCGGCGATCGCGGCCGTCTCGGATCGAGAAGTCAGCAACCTCATCTCCGAATATTGCGACTCGTACACCGTCGATCCGTGCCTGGCACCCGGTGGCGAGAGCCAGGGCCAGCTGGTCGACGCGGCCAGGATCGAAGCCGGTCTGCGTGCCTTCCTGACCGAGCGGGGCGCGAAAGCCTTCACAGACACGTTCGAAGACCTGACCGGCCTGCCGCATCTACCGGGCCTGGCGGCCCAACGGCTGATGGCCGATGGCTTCGGTTTCGGTGCCGAGGGCGACTGGAAGTCGGCAATCCTGGTCCGGCTCGTGAAGGTGATGTCCACAGGGCTTCCCGGCGGCACGTCCTTCATGGAGGACTACACCTACCATCTGGCCTCCGATGGACCGAAGATCCTCGGTGCCCACATGCTCGAGGTCTGCCCGAGCATCGCCGCCGGCAAGCCGCGCTGCGAGGTCCATCCGCTCTCGATAGGCGGCAAGCCGGATCCGGTGCGCCTCGTCTTCGATGCCGGAACCGGGCCCGCCTGGGTGGCCTGCATGGTGGACCTCGGCGATCGTTTCCGGATCATCGCCAACGAGATCGATCTCGTGGATGGCCAGCCGCTGCCCAAGCTGCCCGTCGCGCGGGCCGTGTGGAACCCTCGGCCGGACCTGCGTACTGCCGCGGAGGCCTGGTTGACCGCCGGCGGAGCTCACCACACCGTCCTGAGCCGGGCAATCGACATCGAAGTCATGGCCGATTTCGCGGAGATGGCCAAAGTAGAGTACGTGCCCATCGACGCGGATACGCGAATGCGAACCTTCAAGAACGAGCTACGCTGGAACCAGGCCTACTACCGTCTGGCGCGGGGACTGTAGGCCGGTTCCTTATAGCCCGCCTGGAGGAGCGTATGGCCAGCCGGTCTTTCCCGGAGCTGCGGCAGCAGGTGCTCGAGGCCAATCTGGCGCTCGTCAAATCGGGGCTGGTGACGCTCTCCTTTGGCAATGCCAGCGGCGTGGACCGGGCGGCGGACGTGCTCATCATCAAACCGAGCGGAGTGCCGTACGACCAGCTCGGGGCCGACGATCTCGTCGTCGTGTCGTTGATGGACGGGTCCGTCGTCGAGGGTGAGCTGCGTCCCTCGTCCGACACGCCAACGCATCTTCATCTGTACCGCGCCTTCCCGGCCATCGGCGGCGTCGTCCACACGCATTCCCGATGGGCGACGTCGTGGGCCCAGTCGAGCCGCGCAATTCCACCTTTCGGAACCACGCACGCCGATCACTTCCACGGAGCGGTGCCCGTCACGAGGCCTCTCACCCGCGAAGAGGTGGGTGGAGCGTACGAAGCGGAGACGGGCCGAGTCATCGCCGATACGGTCGCCGATCTGGGGTTGTCGGCGGTCGAGATGCCCGGCATCCTGGTCGCCTCGCATGGGCCCTTCACCTGGGGCCACGACGCGGGGGACGCCGTCGCCAACGCCGTGGCCCTGGAGGCCGTGGCGGCCATGGCGAGTGAGACCCTGAAGCTGAACCCGAGCACGCCGCCCGTTCCGGAGTATCTGCTCGAGAAGCACTACTTGCGGAAACACGGCCCCAACGCCTATTACGGGCAGCGCAAGCGCTGAGCCGCGCGGCGCCAGTCATCGAGGAGGGTCCGATGAACAAGCAACAGGATGGACCGGCGGAGTTGATCGGGTCGGGCAAGGCCATCCTCGGGATCGAGTTCGGCTCCACGCGCATCAAGGCGTCGCTCATCGCCCCGGACACAACGCCCCTGGCGTCCGGTTCGTATGCCTGGGAGAACCAGCTCAAGGACGGCGTCTGGACCTACGACCTGGAGGACGTTTGGAAGGGACTGGCCGCCTGCTACGCGTCGCTCGTAGCCTCGGTGCGGTCCTCTTACTCCGTCGAGCTGAGGACCGTGGCGGCCATGGGGTTCAGCGGCATGATGCACGGCTACGTGGCCCTGGACGCCGGTGGGAACTTGCTGGTGCCGTTCCGGACGTGGCGGAACAACATCACCGGCAAGGCCTGCGCCGAGCTGACCCCGGTCCTGGACTTCGCGGTACCGCAGCGCTGGAGCATCGCCCATCTGTATCAGTCGATCCTTGATGAGCAGCCACACGTTGCCCGGATCGCGCACCTGACCACGCTTGCCGGGTACGTCCACTCGATGCTCACGGGCGAGCGGAAGATGGGCGTGGGCGAGGCCTCGGGCATGTTCCCGATCGATCCGGTGACCCGCGACTGGGACGCGGCGCGAATGGCCGCCTTCGATGGCCTGGTCGCTCCGCGCAATCTGGGTTGGCAAATGCGTGACATCCTGCCCGAGGTGTTGCCGGCGGGCAGCACCGCCGGGAAGCTCACCGCGGCGGGTGCGCTTCTGATCGATCCTTCAGGCACCCTTCCGGCCGGCATCCCGCTCTGCCCTCCAGAGGGCGACGCTGGCACGGGCATGGTCGCCACCAACTCGGTGCGCTCGCGTTCCGGCAACGTCTCCGCCGGCACCTCTGTGTTCGCCATGATCGTCCTGGAGAAGAGCCTGTCGCGCGTCCACGAAGAGATCGACATCGTGGTCACGCCCGACGGCAAGCCAGTGGCGATGGCTCACTCCAACAACGGGTCCTCCGACCTGGACGCGTGGATCGCGCTCTTCGGCGAAGTTGCGAAGGCGCTGGGCGCCGAAGCCACGCTCGACGACCTCTACGGCAAGCTCCTGCCGCTCGCCGTGCGGGCCGATCCGGACGCGGGCGGGCTCCTGGCGATCAACTATGTCTCCGGCGAGCACATCACAGGCTTCACCGAAGGCCGGCCGCTCTTCGTCCGCCAGCAGGACGGCAAGCTGACGCTCGACAACTTCATGCGGGCGATGCTCTACGCGTCGCTGTGTGCCCTCCGGACCGGGATGGACATCCTCACCGATGAGGAAGGCGTGGTCATCGATGAGATCCGCGGCCACGGTGGCTTCTTCAAGGGCGACGACACGGGTCAGCGGATGATGGCCGCCGCGCTCAAGGTTCCCGTCAGCATTCCGGCCACCGCCGGGGAGGGTGGGGCCTGGGGAATGGCTGTGCTGGCCGGTTACATGGGGCGGGCGAACCCCGAGCAGTCGCTTCCGGACTACCTCGACGAGCGCATCGCCGGAAGCATCGGCAAGCCGGTCAACCCCGATCCCCGCGACGTCGAAGGCTTCGCCCAGTTCTTCGCCCGCCACAAGGCCGGGCTCGCAATCGAGCGTGAGGCGATCAAGACGCTGAGCTGACCTTCCACAGGCAGCCACCTGGGGTGGTTGTTGGGGCACGCACAGGAGTGCGCGGGAGCGCGACCCCTCGGCCGGCCGCTCGGCCGTTGCCTGCCATACAGGCGAGTCCAATCTCCCCAACTTGGGTGATGAGAAGGGCCGAGTCGTGTGCCTACCATGGCCCGATCCTGCATTGAGGGGATAGCTTTCCAGAGGCTGATCGGCGGCGCCGCCGCGCCCCGGCCGAACATATGGTCCTGAGTCGGCGTCTCTATTTCGCAAGCATCGCCATCATTGGCCTCAGCGTCGTCGGCGGGACGTGGGGCTATTTGGCGTATCCCCCGGCGCTGCAGACACCGCCCGTGCTGGCCGGCGCGATCATCGGGCCGTTGGCCATCCTCATGGCCGTCATTGCCAGCGGAGGAAGCCGCAGATCCCTGCTGATCCTCGTCGTGGGCTTGATCGACGTCGAGTCCGCGATGCTCGGAATCGGTCCGATCATCACCTTCCGTTCGTGATCGCGGTGCCGTTGATCGGCGTGAGCTTCGGCGCTCGACTAGTCCACCCTCGACAGCTGCCAATCGTCTACGCCTCGGCCTGGTTGGCAAGCGCGATCGGCTTCGGACTCGCAGTGGGCCGGATTCCGACCGCGGGATTTTGGCAGCCGATCGTGGGAACGGCGTCCTTCATGGTGGTCGATGCCTTCGCACTCGCGACGCTGTGGCATCTGGACGCAGCTCGAATGCGCGCCCTGGAGGCACTTGCCATTGCCGAGTTCCAGGCCATGGACCTGCTCAACGGCGTGGACCTGGTCGGCGTCCATGTGGCACCCGATTCGAAGATCGACTTCATCAACGAGTACGCCCTCCGCCTGACGGGTTGGACCCGGGAGGAAGTGCTCGGAAAGGACTGGTGGGATACCTTCGCGACCCGGACCGGCGCGAGGCTGCCCGTGACAACTACCGATACGTCGTTGCGGGGGACCGCTACCTGAAGCCGAGGCGAGAGAGCGAGATCCTGACCAGGTCGGGAGAGGTCAAGACCATCCGCTGGAGTCACGTCCACCGCCGTGGGTCCGACGGTGCGTTGAAGGGCCTGGCCAGCTTGGGTGAGGACGTTACCGCTCTCAACGCGGCCGCCGAGGAACGCCGTCACAGCCAGGAGCTGCTCTCCAATCTCGTCCTCGGCTCTCCCCTGGCCGCAGCGGTCCTGACGGTCGACCTGGTGGTACAGCTCTGGACCCGGCTGCGGCTGAGCTGCTGGGCTATTCCGAACAGGAGGTCCTCGGCAGGCGGATGCCACCGGTCTTCGAAGGCCGTGACCGGTGGACGATTGGCCGCCTGTACGTCCGCGCGGCGCGCGGGGATCCACCCGTTCATCAACTCGTCGCGCTCACGAAGCGAGATGGCGGAATCGTGGTCGCCCGTGTCTACTTCGGGACGATCCGCGGTCTCGATGGGCATCCGATTGCCGTTTCGATCCAGGCCGTCGATTTCACGGCCGTCCACGCGATGGAAGAGAAGGCTTCGCGAAGCCCGCCACATGGAAGCGATCGGCCGGCTTGCAGGAGGCGTCGCCCACGACTTCAACAACAGCCTGACCGCCATCGGCGGCTTCGCCTCGCTCATTGCCGCGACTTCAGCGGAAGCCGAGACCCGAGAGTCCGCGGCCACGATCCTGCAGGCTTCCCGCCGGGCGGCCGATCTGACGAGGGAACTGCTGGCCTACTCCCGCCGGTCGCTGCTCCAGCCTCAGGCCATAGACGTGAACGAGCTTCTCCTCTCCGTCCGCCCGGTCCTGGCCACGCTCCTCGGAGCGAAGGTGTCGCTCGTCATCGAGGCTGACGTGCCCAAGGCGATCGTTCGAGTCGACCCGGGGGCCTCGAGCGAGCCATCGTGAACCTCGCCACCAATGCGCGAGATGCAATGCCCGACGGCGGGATCGTGACCATTTCGACTCGGCGGAAGGACGTCGGCGATCCCGAGAAGCCCGACCCTGGATCTGCGTCAGCGTCGTCGACGCCGGCACCGGCATACCCGCGGACGCGCTATCGAAGATCTTCGATCCGTTCTACACGACCAAGGCTGTCGGTTCGGGCACGGGCCTCGGCCTCGCCATGGTCAAAGGTTTCGTCATCCAGTCCGGCGGCCGAGTGAGCCTTCAGTCCGAGGAAGGCAAGGGAACCACGATCGAGATCGAGCTCCCCGAGGCGGCCGAGCAGGACCGAAGCATCGCGTCCGAAGTCGTCGCCGTGCTACCCCGGGGCGGAAGCGAGTCGATCCTGCTCGTGGAAGACGACGCCGCCGTGGCCGCGATCGGCTTCCGGATCCTCAGCCTGAGCGGCTATCGCGTCCTTCTCGCCGACTGCGCCGGCGCGGCCCTGACCTTGCTTCGGCGCCACGAGGAGCCGATCGACCTGTTCCTCGTGGACGTGATGCTGCCCGACCAGCGGGGCCCATTCTCGTGGATGCCGCGTCGCCGCTTCATCCGGAAGCGGCCGTGCTGTACGTGTCCGGCTACTCGACCGAGGCGATGGCCCGGGTGGGGGAGTTGCCGCCGGGCATCGAGCTCATCGAGAAGCCCTACGAGCCCCAGCAATTGCTTGAGCGGGTTCGTGAGATCCTCGACCGGGAGCAGGCGGCGGGGAAGACCGGCTGAGGGCCAAAAATCTACCCGGCCGGCGCTCAACCGACCGTCCATCCGGTCCGACCGACCCTCGGGCAGGCG
>CAWFJD010000004.1:0-26307 GCA_963816135.1 uncultured Chloroflexia bacterium | reverse complement strand
GTCGGCTGTAGGAGCCGGCGCTCGGACGCGCAGGCTCCGGCATCTTCCGCGAAATCCGTCGGTCGCTTGACCGTGGCCCCTCGTCTGCCTATTATGAGCGCCTGTTCATGAACAGTTGCTCATATAGTCCCCGCCGGGTGGCAGACCGCGCTTCGACGCGCCTGAGCCGCCGCCCGGCCATCTTCTTGGAGAAGCTGATGGCGCTCATATCGATCGAATCGCTGACGAAGCGCTACGGCCGGGTGCTGGCCGTGGACGCGATGACATTCGAGGCACCGCCAGGCAAGGTCACGGGCTTCCTCGGGCCTAACGGAGCCGGCAAGACCACGACGCTGCGGGCGCTCGTCGGGCTCGTCCGGCCGACCTCGGGTCAGGCGCTCATCGACGGTCACCGCTACGCCGATCTCCCGCAACCCCGGCGCGTCGTGGGCGCTGTGCTCGAATCCGGATCGAGCCGTCCGGGCCGGAGCGGTCGGGATCATCTCCGCGTGCTCGCCGGGCCTGCCCGGATCAGCGATCGGCGGGTGGACGAGGTCCTCGAGATGGTCGGGCTCACGGACGCCGCGAGTCGTCACGCGTCGGAATACTCGCTGGGGATGCACCAGCGCCTCGGGCTCGCCGGGGCAATGCTGGGCGACCCCGAAGTGCTGCTCCTCGACGAGCCGGCCAACGGCCTCGATCCCGAGGGCATCGCCTGGCTCCGGAACACGTTGCGCGGACTCGCCGCCGACGGCCGGACCGTCCTGATCTCGAGTCACCTCCTGAGCGAAGTCGCCCAGACCGTGGATCGGGTCGTGATCGTGGACCACGGCCATCTCCGCTTCTCGGGCTCGCTCGACGAGCTGGGGAAGGGGACCGTCTCCGTCCGCACACCCGAGTGGAAGAGCTCAGCGCCGCCCTCGTTCGCGGGGGCTACGCCGTGGAGACGCGTATCCGGCGGCCTCGAGGTTGGCGGTGCCACGGCCGAGGACGTCGGCCGGATCGCCGCCGCCGAAGGCATCGCTCTCTCGGCACTGACCTCCGGCAACGCCTCGCTCGAGGCCGCGTTCCTGCGGCTCACGTCATCCGACGAGGCCGCCAGGGCTTCCTGGCTGCGGCGTGCCGTCCGGCCAACCACACGCTCGGCTCAGTGAGGATCGAATTCGATGAACTCCCTCTCGCCAACGAGGTCCTGAAGCTTCGGACGTCCCGAACCCCGTGGGTCATCCTCATCGTGCAGCTGGGCCTCGTCGTGGCCGGCATGAGCGGCATGGCCGTCGCGTCGATCGACTTCAAGAGCCCCGACGCCGCGCGCATCTTGCTCGCCCATGCCGGGCTGTCGTCTCTATGCGTCTTGATCCTCGGGATCATGGCCGTGGCCGGCGAGTACCGCGACGGCACGATCACCGAGACCTTCCTGACCAGCCCCCGCCGATCGCGCGTCATCTCGGCCAAGCTCGTCGCCTACACAGGCCTCGGGGCGATCTTCGGCGTCCTCACGGCCATCACCGCCTTCGCCACGGCCGCGGCATGGTTCTCGGCCAAGGGCGTCGCCTTCGACCTGTCCACTCCCGACGTGTGGCAGACGCTCCTCGGCGCTGCGCTCTGGATGCCGTTGTACGCGGCCATCGGAGTGGGCCTGGGGGCGCTGGTGAAGAGCCTGAGCGCGTCGGTCGCCATCGCCCTCGCCTGGATCGCCCTGGTCGAAGGCATCGCGATCAACCTGCTCGGAGACCTGGGCAAGTGGCTGCCGATGGCGTCGGGCCTCGCCCTGGACAACGCGCCCCGGGCCGATCTGCTCCCTCAGGTTACCGGCGGCATCGTCCTGGCCGCATACTCGATACTGTTCGCGGTTGCCGCCACGTTCGTAACATCGAGGAGCGATGTCGCCTAGACGCGCCAGAGCAGTGGACGGCCGGGTCGGAGACGATCCGGCCGCCGCTTTGCGCGAGCATTTGATCGACGCCACCGAGCAGCTGATCGGCAAGCTGCCGGTATCCGCGGTAACCACCCGCGACATCGCCCGGGCAGCCGAGGTCTCCGACGGCGTCCTCTACAACTACTTCGAGGACAAGAGCGCCCTGATCCTCGCGGCGCTCGTCCAGCACTACCGCCGCCTGGCGACCCGCTTCTACGCCTCATTGCCCCAGCCGGGCACCGGCACGGTCGAGGACAACCTCGTGCTGTTCGCGAGCGGGTTGCTCGAGCTGATCGGCGAGGCGCTGCCCACGATCGCGAGTCTCGTCACCCAGCCCCAGCTCTTCCATCGGCTGTTCGAGGAGATCCATCGGGACGCGTTCAGCCCGGAAGACATGCAGCGTCGCCTGACCCAGTATCTGGAAGCGGAACGGGACCTGGGCCGGCTGTCCGCGCGGAACCTATCGCCGGCCGGGCCGCTGCTGATGGGCACGGTCCTGACGCTTGCCCTGAGCTACCACTTCGTGTCGATGCCCGACCATCAAGCGCTCCAGGGTCCCGAGGCCCTGATCGACCAGCTGAGGCCCACCGTGGCCGCGATCCTGCGCGGCCTTGAGTAGCCCGGTGAGAGTGGCTGCCGACGCTGCTTCGGGCACCGCCGGCCCAACCCAGGCCGGAGCCGACGGTACCGCGCTCTACATGAGGCACTGGCCGGCGGCCGGAGCATCGGGGACCGAGCCATGGGCGGTCGTTCTGATCGTCCACGGGATAGGGGAGCACTCCGGCCGATACGAACGAACCGGCAGGATGCTGTCCGAGGCCGGGCTCGACGTCCGCGCCCTCGATCTGCGCGGCCACGGCCTGTCGGAAGGCCGGCGCGTCTACGTCTCGAGCTGGAATGACTACCTCGACGATCTGGCGGTCACGCTGGCGGGCGTTCGAAGGCCGGGCCTGCCCACGATCCTGCTCGGGCATTCCATGGGAGCCCTCATCTCACTGACTTATGTCTGCTCGTCCAGGCCGGCGCCGGATCTGCTCGTCCTCAGCGCGCCGCCCCTCGGCGCCGCCGTCCCTCTCTGGCAGCGGGTGGCGGCGCCGCTCCTGAACCGCGTCGTCCCCGGTCTCGTCATCGCGAACCCGATCGCAGGAGATCAACTTTCCCGGGATCTTGCCGTCGGCGCCGCCTACTTCGCCGATCCACTGGTCCAGCCGAGATCCACGGTGAGACTGGGAGCGGAATTGATGGCCGCAATGAAGCGGGCGCGCGGCGACCTGAGCGAGCTGGACGTGCCGACCCTCGTGATCCACGGCGGCGCCGACACGCTCGTGCCGACGCATCTGAGCGAGCCGCTCGGCCGCGTGCCGGGAGTGGAACGCCGCGTCCTGCCGAACCTGCGCCACGAGACCCTCAATGAACCCGAAGGCCCCGAGGTGGTGGCTCAGATCGTCGGCTGGCTGCAGGTGCGCGTGGGGCCGGCCAGCGCGGTGGGTGCCGCCGAAACGCTCGACAAGTCCGGCTGAGGAGTTGGCCTAGACGTCTGGCGCGGGACCCCGCGCTCTGTCAACATTTCGGCCATGACTGCCCAGATTTGCACCGTTCCTGAAGACCGCTTCGCAGAGCTCATCAAGACGGCCGAGATCGCTTTCGCCGAAGACATCGGCGACGACTTCATCGGCCGGATGGAGAAAGTCGCCGACAAGAAGCGCTTCCTCTGCGTCATCGACAACGATCGTTTCGTCGCGACTTCCGGGGTCTTCACCCAGCGCCTCAGCGTGCCGGGAGGCGAGGTTGGCGCGGGCGCCATCACCTTCGTCACGGTGCTGCCTTCGCACCGTCGCCGCGGCCTGATGAGCGGCATGATGCGGACGATGATCGACGACTGCCACAGCCGCGGCGAGCCGATCGCGATCCTGTGGGCCGCCGAAGGCGCCATCTACCAGCGGTTCGGCTTTGGGCTTGGGACGCGCTCGGTCAACCTCGACGCGGAGACTCGAGCGGCCACGTTCACGCGCGACTGGCCGCGCGAGGGCGCCGTCCGTCTGCTGCCGCCGGGCGAAGGCGCGGAGCTGATCGCTCCCGTCTACGAAGCGGCCCGTTCACGCTACTCAGGCTTCCTGATGCGCGACGCGCTGTGGTGGCCCGGGATCCTGCCCGACCCAGAGAAGGACAAGAAGGGCGGCGAAGCGCGCCGCCTCGCGGTCCTCGAGATCGACGGAGCCATCGAAGGCTACGCCGTCTACAAGACCAAGGCGGAGTGGAATTACAACGGACCGGCATCCATCTTGAGGGTGGAAGAAGCGATGGGGGCCACACCCCGGGGGACGCGCGAGATCTGGCGTTTCCTCTTCGAGGTGGACCTGGTCCGGAAGCTTCGGACGTGGCGGCTGCCGATCGATCACCCGGTCTTCTCGCTCGTCGCGGAAATCCGCCGCCTCGGGGCCACGGTCGGTGACGGGCTGTGGGTGCGGATCGTGGACGTTGCGTCCGCTCTGGAAGCGAGAACCTATGGCGCCGATGGCCGGGCGGAAGGTCAACTCACGATAGATCTCGCCGATTCGTACTGTCCCTGGAACGCCGGTCTGTGGCGGCTCGAGGTGGCCGCGGGACGGGCCCGAGTCACCCGCTCGACGGGCCCGGCGGATCTCGCCCTGGACGCGAACGACCTGGCCTCGCTTTACCTGGGTGGCGTCAGCGCAACTGCGCTCGCGGGCGCGGGACGGGTCGTGGAGCTCAAAGCCGGCGGCCTGGCAACGGCGGATGGACTGTTCGCCACGCCGCTTCAGCCGTGGTGCCCGCAGGAGTTCTAGCAGGGGTCGGTAGAACCGGGAGTCGCCAAGCCGGGGACGGCCAGATGGCGCGACCGGCCCGGCTCGGAGCCGGGTCGACGTCCCGGGAGCACTAACGCTCGAAACGAACCGGCTGGTGGTTGCCCGACGGCGCGCAGACGTCACACAACGTCAGCCCGTCCTCTATGAGGGCGGCATGCCTGCGACCCCGTCCGCCCCGCAGGAACACGGGGTGTTTGCAGACAGAGCAGCGGAGTTGCTTCGGGTCCATGGCTTCGCCTCTTACCGACATCCTGTCACCCGTTGACGCGACTCTGCCGTGAGCCGGTTCGGGTCGCCAACGTCAACGTTCTCATTCATGGATGTCGGCTCGCGCACGAGCACAACGATCCGTCGTCCCGACGAAATGAGAGGATGACGTTCCTCCGGTGTCGCCCGATCCGAACGGGTCCGCTCAGCTAATCCACGTGCACCCGCTCGGGTGGGGGTTTGGCCTACGCGGAACTCCGTATGCGCGGATTGTAGGGGCTGCCATCCGAGCTTTTCGGGTCGTTATGCATTCGAAATCATGATCCTGCAGGGCGACTCGGCATTTCCGCCTGACGGGCCGAAAATGCAACCCTTACGGTTTCCGCGAGACCTCAGGACGGAACGATCGGCGGGTAGGGGACGGGGAGGAAGATCAGGTACGCCGTTGTGCGAATCGCGTACCGGATGGCCGTGCCGTAGAAGGAGGACGCCCAGCCCGGATATCGCCCGGTGAAGAGGATGGGGATCCACAGGATCAAGATGGACAGGCCCAGGATCGTGAACAGGATCGTTATCACGATCAGCTGCGGGATCAGGATGAGGAAGCGGACCAGGAAGCCGAAGAGCGGAATGCCCCACAGCCGGTTGATCTCGAGTTTGTCGAGCGCCACCTGGACGTTGATGGGCTTGGACGGTCCGGGCTCGAGGGGCGGATAGCCACCCGGCATCAACAGCACGTAGCCACCGACGCGGGCCTGGCGCTGCATGTACTCCGTCGCGACCTTTACGAAGATCCCGGGCACTCGCCCGAAGGCGAGGATGTAGATCCAGCCGAGGAAGAACCAGAAGCTCATGGCTATGCCGATCGCCCACAGGACCACGCCGTGGGGAATGATCAGGATGGCGCGCGCGGCCATACCCAGGATCGGGATACCCCACAGGCGGTTGACTTCGCGGTCCGTCGTGACGCCGACCTGGATCGGGTGACCGCCCAGCGGCGGGCTATAGGACACCTGTTCCGCTGCCATTGGAGAGCCTCCCTGCCGTTCCCGTGCCCGATTCCTCAGCCTGTTCAGGATAGTTGGGCGGCGCGAGCCGTGGGAGCCCCAAATTCATGGGAACGGCCGCGACTGGCATCATGGGTGGGAAATCGTTCGCGGGTCGATCGGCGTTTCCGCGCCGCTCGAGCAGGAGGCGGAATGGCTACTCGTCCGGGACCACTTGGCTTTCGAGTATCGGCCGTCCAATCCGGAGGCCTCGACTGGCCGACGCTCGCTGCCTGCTGGACGCTGGCCGGTGAGACCAGACTGTTCGACGCCGGCTGGCTCAGCGACCACTTGACCGACGCGAGCCGGGATCGCGGTGGATCGGCCTTCGAGGCGATGACGACGCTCGCCGCGCTCGCTGGCCGCGTGCCCGGGATGTGGGTCGGAGTGGCCGTCGCGTCGAACACCTTCCGGCATCCGGCCGTCCTCGCGAAATCGGCCGCGCTGCTGGACAACGTCACCGGCGGCAGATTCATCCTGGGGCTTGGGGCAGGCTGGCACGAGGGCGAGCACGACCAGTTCGGCATTCCCTTGCCGTCCATCGTGGAGCGTTTCGACCGATTCCAGAGCGCTATCGAAGTGGTGAGCCTCCTCTTCTCGGATGCCGCTCGGCGTCCCCCCGGCGTCACGCTGCCGGACCGTTTCTACCCGCTGCGAGGCGCCACGATCGAGCCCGCGCCGCTCCGCCGGGGCGGGCCGCCGTTGTGGCTGGGTGTGGGCAAGCGCCGCGGAGTCGAGCTTGCCGCGCGTTTCGCCGAGGGTTGGCCGATGCCCGGCAACAGGCCCGGTGACGTGAAGTACTTCTCGAACAAGCGCGACGAGATCCGGCGGGCGATCGAAGCCGCTGGCCGTGACCCCGACGCCTTCACGTTCGCCGCGCAGATGAACGTCGGCGCCACGGATGGCGAGCTCCGGGAGGCGCGCGAGACGGCCGAGGCATTCTTCCGCGAGGGCGCGAACCACGTGATCATCGGGGTCCCGGCGCAGCTTGGACCCAACGGCGTGGCGAGGATGGCCTCGGAAGTGGCCGCCCCGATCCGCGAAAGCATCGGCTAGGGCCGCGGCCCAGCCCTCAGACCGCGGGGACCAGCGATATCTCGTCGATCGAGGCGGTGGGGTAGATCGCCCGGATCGTATCCGCGATCTCCGCGAGATGATGTCGAACCACCTCGGGTCCGATCCCCGCGGGGCCGTATGTGGTGAAGACGGCCCTGCTCGTCTCCGGTCCGAGACGAGTGCGATCGTCAGGCCCATACACGATGCTGGACACGATTCCCTTGCCGTCACGAATGCACATGTCGCCGGCAGCGGCTGTGACCTGGCGGCCGCCGATTCCCGTGTACGCGTCTCCGGCCGCGGCCGCGGCCACGGCCACCTGGAGGCCACCGGCGAGCAGATCGGCGTCGTGGCCCGCGGTGAGCAGGCCCGTCCGGAGCTCGGCTCGGAACATCGCCGCCACGAGCGAGCCACGGGCTCGGATGGGTTTGCCCTTGAAGGCCACTGACTCGATCTGGAGGAGGACGTGGTAGGTCTTGTCGAAGCGCCGGTAGTAGGCCGCGTATGCGGCCAGCTCGGGACGTGCCAGCAGATCGGCCCGGCTCGTGCCCGCGAGCTTGTCGCGAAGCTGGGCCGCGGTTTCGTCGAGCATCGCCTCGAGCGCCGGCTCGCTGTCAGGGTTTCGAACGCCGGACATGGCCATCGCGCCCACGCAAGCCGCCGGGCAGGCCTCGATCCAGGCTCGGGATGCGGTCAGTAACGCCATGGCGGGTTCCCCCCTCGAGGTAGTGGTCCGGCCTCAGGACCAGGGTCGTAGCGGCGTCAGGAACTCGTCAACCAGGGCGGTCAGCCGGTCCGGCTGCTCCATCCCGATGAGATGCGCCACGTCCGGCCAGACGACGGCCCGACCGTTGGGGGCGCCCTCGGCGATCCTTTGCGCGGCTTTGACCTCGTGGCTGATGTCGAGCCCGCCGGCCACCGCCAGAACGGGGCAGCGGAGCTCACTCAGCCTCGAGTTGGCCGGCGGTTCCAGAGGAGCGCGGCGGCCGGCCGTGTATCCCGGCCGGTATTGCCTGCGAGCCATGACTCGAACCGCGTCGCGGGTGGCGGCCGGTACTCGCGTGGCCGGCTGACCGGGGCCGTCCACCCACAGCTGCACCAGGAGTTCGGCGATGGCATCCGGATCCCGTGGTGAGGCCGTTTCCAGGGCCCGTCCGCGTCCGAAGAGCTTCATTTCCTCAGTGGTGGCCCCGCCCTCAAATCCACCCGGCGACGAGCCGAGGGTGACCACGGCCGCGAATTGATCCGGGAACTCGATCGCGGCCTCGAGGCCTGTCTGGCCGCCCATGCTGTTACCGATGACCGCGGCTTGGCCGACGCCCTGCGAATCCATCACCGCGATCAGGTCCGCCCGCGGGTCGAATTCCACGTCGTCTGTTTCGGTGCGACCGAAGCCGCGCATGTCGTACCGGATCACGCGGTAACCCGCGTCGAGGAGGCCGAGCATCATCGGGTCCCAGGCTGTCAGATCGACGATCGCTGCGTGGATTAGCACGAGTGGCAGGCCTTCGCCCTCCACCACGGTGAAGATTCTTCCCCCGGGAACCTCGACGAAGCTGTCCATTTGGGTAGTGTAGCCAGCTCTCTACCCAAATCCGGGGGAATTGACAACGTCGCGGTCGTCGGCGGCGCACGGGCCGCAGCTGGAGGGTCGTATGGTTCGGCTGAGTCCGAGCGTCACGATCCAGAAGCAGGGGAGAGAACCGTGGCAGTGGATCGAGCAGGGGTTGTGGGGCCGCTTGCGCGTCGAAGTTCCCTGGCGGCCCTGCCGCTGCCCTCGCCTGCCGTGGCTGCCGTCGCGGGCTTGGCGGCGGCGCTCATCTGGATCGCCGTTCTCGCGGGAGAAGTTGCCCGAACCGGTCTGGCCGGTTCCCTGAAGTCGCGGCCGGACCGACTCCTGGGCTGGGATGGGGCGGCGGGCTGGCTTCCGCTGACACTCGCCTCCGTTCTCGCCGCCGTCCTGGTGATGGTTGCCGCGATCGGCGCGCGGCCCGCCTTTCGTGGCCGGATCGCGTGGCTCGCGACGGTGGTGTTGCTCTGTGCGGCGGCCGCCGGCGAGGTCGCGATTCAGCTATTCACTCCGGACGCGAACATGTACGAAACCAGTCCACTCCGAGGCCTTGGGGCGTGGCTCCTCGTGCTTGCGGCGCCCGGCGCGGCGCTGGTTGCGGGCATAGGACTCGTCCGTGCCGGATCGACGGTGGCGGGCTGGGCCTCTGTCGCGACGAGCCTGCTGATGGTCTGGGTCGCGCTCGACGTCGCGGCCATGGGCGCCGTCTCGGGGGCCGTCCAGCCGCAAACCGAGGCGTCCATCGCGGTCGAGGTGGCCCTCGCGGCGTGGCTCATCGGCATGTCGATCTTCCTGGTCGCGCTCCGGGGCCGAGCGTCTGTCACTGGCGTGGCGTCTCGGCGCGGCAAGGTGGCGCTGGGTGGGATCGGCGCGATCACGGTTGTCATTTTCGCCGCGCAACTCGTGGCGGCAGGCGTCAGTTACTCCTATCTCGGTCCCACGGTTCTCGCGCATATCGGCGGCAGTACGCAGGCGGCGACGATCGACGTTGAAGGCGTCACCCGTTCCTACGACATCCACCGCGCCCCGACCCTGGATTCGCGGCCGGGCCTCGTGATCTCCCTCTCGGGGGTCTTCGGCGACGGCTTCCAGGCCGAGTTCACGACCGGCTTCGATGATGAGGTCGATCGACTCGGCTGGATCGCGATCTACCCGGACAGCGTGCTCGACGGCTGGATGGCCTACGGACACGACGATACCTGGGGCAATCATCCGGGCGCGGACGACGTGCCGTTCTTCCGAGCGCTGATCGACCGGGAGATCGCCCGAGACGGTGTCGATCCCGGCCGCGTCTTCGTGACGGGCATGTCGCGCGGCGGGATGATGACTCACCGCGCCGGTTGCGAGCTGGCGGACAGGGTGGCGGCGATCGCGCCGGTGTCCGGCAATATGGCCACGTCTTCGGGGAGCGCGGCGGACGTTCCATGCAAGCCCGTGCGGCCGGTCTCGATCCTTGCGATGCACGGAACCGCGGACGGAGTCATTCCCCTGGCGGGCGGACGGGTGGACATCAATTTCTCGCCGTTCTCGGAAGTAATGGCCAAATGGCGGGCCGTCGATGGCTGCGGCGGCGACGGTAGGACGGTCGTCGACGGAGCTTCGACGACGACGAGCTGGTCCTGCGCGAGCGGGACGACCGTCGCGATGCGGCTGATCGGCGGTGGAGGCCACGTCTGGCCGGGAGCGTGGGGCAATACGGGCCCTGATGGTTTCGACGCCGCCAGGGTTATCGCCGACTTCTTCGTCGCCCATGCCAGGGACTGAGGCCAGTTCGCGGCGGCGCGGGGCCGCGCGGAGGTCGCGGGAGGTTGCTCCCGGGCCTTCTCGCCCAACGGCACCGCCTCGCGCGACCGCTGTTCCTTCCGCGGAGCCGCGGCGCCACACTCGCGTGGTGGATGAGCCTCCGGTCGACTACCTGCAGCTGGCCGATTGGCGCCGGCGGATCGCGACGCTATACGCCGAAGTCCGGGCGATGGCCGGCGGCGTGACGGACCAGGCGACGGGCGATCCGGCAGCGGCGCATGCCCGCTGGCAGGCGGAGCGCGAGAAGCTCTATCGGGAACATCCCGCGTCGCCCGTGCCGCCCGAGAAGCGGTCGAATTTTCGAGCGATTCACTTCCCGTACGATCCCAGCGTTCGGTTCGAGGTCCCGCTGATTCACGAGGCGACGGAGGCTGGGGCGGCCGTTCGTGGCGCGGTATCGCCCAGTGGCTCGGCGGCCTTCGGTGGCCTCGCTGCGGCCGGCGGCCTGACTCTCGCCGGCGGCACGGCCGGGTCGCTCGGCATCGAGCTGCCGATCAGCACCGGTCAGCCTCGATCGTTCGACCGGATCGGCTGGCTGGAGGTTCCACTGGCCGCCGGCCCGCGACGCCTGGCGCTGTTCTGGCTGCCCGAATACTCGGGCGGGCTCTTCCTCGCTTTCCGTGACGCCACGAACGGCCGTCAAACCTACGGCGGCGGCCGATACCTGCTCGACACGGGCAAAGGCTCCGACCTCGGCGGCAACGCGGCTCGCGGGACCGTCGTGGTCGACTTCAACTTCGCCTACCAGCCCTCATGCGCCTTCGACCCCATGTGGTCCTGCCCGCTCGCCGCGCCGGAGAATCGGCTCGACATCGCCATCGAGGCCGGCGAGCGCATCGCCTGATCCCGTCGAGGTGCCGCCGGACGAGCGGTGCCGCGACATCTGTCACCATTTGGAAGTGAGCCAGAACACTTCCGAACGACCGTTTCTTCCGACCCAGCCGGCCCCGGCCGGAGCCTCGGCGACAGCGGACCTTCTGGCCGGGCTGCCCGAGCCCGCCGCCCTCCTCTTCGATCTCGACGGCACGCTCGTGGACACGGTCCCCGTGCGAGTCGAAGCGTGGCGCCGCGCCTTCGAGCACGCTGGTCTCGAGATAGCGCCCGAGTTCCTCGGCCAGTACATGGGCTCGGACGGCCGCTGGCTTGCCGGGGATGTGGCGCGGCGGCATGGCCGCGAGCTGAGCGCGGTGGAGCGCGACGAGCTGGATCGGGCCAGTGGCGACGCCTTCGATGTGCTGAACCGCTCACCCAAGCCACTCCCGGGCGCCACGGAATTGCTCACCTCGCTCGAGAAGGCCAGCCGGCTGGCGTTCGCGATCGCAACGTCGAGCATGCCGGGGCAGGTCGCCGCCTCGATCGACGCGCTGCGCCTGCCTGCCCCGCCACGGATCACCGACGGCAGCCACGTCGAGCACGCCAAGCCCGAGCCGGATCTGCTCCTCGAGTCGGCAGCTCAGCTGGAGATTGCGCCGGAGCGCTGCTGGTACGTGGGCGATTCGAAGTGGGACATGATCGCCTGCGTCCGCGCCGGGATGGTCGGCGTGGCGGTCACGACGGGCGCCACTCCGGCCGCCGTGCTCCTGGAGGCCGGCGCCGCGGTGGCGGTCGACAGCCTCGAGGCCATCCAAGCCGAACTGCGGCGCCGCGGCCTCATCGACTGAGGCTCGTTTGGCGGGCAGCGGCTCGTCGCGGCTATTTCGCGGCGGGATCGTCCACGCGTCCCATGAAGAGCACCGCTCCGGTGCCGGAGTCGTGGATGAAATACAGGAATGGCTTGTCCACGTGCAGCTGCACGTGCTCCGGCACGGAAGGCGCCGTGGCGCCGGCTGCCATGACGACGGCGGTGACGGCCGCGGCGGTCGTGCCCTTCTCCACGACGTCGATGTTGGCCTGGTGGATCACGTTCGCGATATAGAGCGGGTCCTCGGTGGTGATGCCAGTGAAGTCGGCCTTGTCGGCGGAGAACGCCACGCTCATGCCCATCGCCGCCAGGATGTCGGGAAGCTCGACGCGAGTTTCGATCGAGAACTTGGGCAGCCACAGGTCGACGTCACGCTCGGCCTGGGCCGAGAGGATCTCCGCGAATTTCGCGGCGTTCAACCCATCCACGAACGCTGACATGTCGCCTGGGACCACGATCGTCATGGCCATGCCATCGGTTTCGTATGGCAGCTCGACGGCCTGGTAGCCAGGTCCCGTGGCGTATGCGTAGTGGCGCCGGATCGCCATGGTCGGCACTTGGCCCGCGTGTTCCGGCTGCGGTCGTGAACGGCCGGTCCGCCGTCTCCTTCGGGTCGAACTCGTCCGCCCAGGCAGCTTTGAGATAGATCGCGTTGACCAGGACCAGCCGAGTCAGGTTGTCCAGGTCGCCCTTATTGAGAATGCTCGGGATGCGTCCCTTCGTCTGCTCACTCGCCCATCTGTTGATGACCACTCGGGCCGCTTCCGGGTCGCGCTTGTAGTCGACCAGGCCGACGCCAGCGTTGAAGCTCGAGCTCAGGGCATCGAGATAGGCGGCCTCGAAGTCGTAGCCCTTCTGGATGAAGGCTTGATTCGAGATGTCCAGTTCGACCGCCGGTTCGGGGCTGGACGACGCTGGCGTGGCCATTGGCGCGCCCGTGGTGTTCAGATAGATCGTCTTGCGGGCAAGCGTCTCGAGGAGCGCCCTGGTCTCGTTTGCCAGACCGTCGGCGCCGAAGCCATGGAGAACATTGTCCATCTCCATCGCCGTCTGGCCCTTTGCGCCCGGCCGGGCCATGGCCAGCGCCAGAGCGATGCTCGTGGGCGAGGCGACGAGGTTTCCCTTGGAGTCGAGGTGCCGCAGAAGGTCGAACCCGAAGTCGTTGATCTGCGTCGCCGCCAGCGCTCCTCCGTCGCCGGCCGCCGCGAGTGAAGCGCCGTGGCCCACGGCCATCTCGAGTTCGGACGGGGCGCCAGAGGGCCGTTTCCCTTGCTCGGGCTGGTCGCCGCGGCCGTGCAGCCGGCCACGATCACCGTCGCCAGGAACATGCAGCCGAATGTCCGCCAGACGAGTCGGCGTGGCGTCCTTGCCGCCTGAAGTGAGCTTCGTCGCCAAAGCATCGTGGCCTCCCTCGCAGCGCCGCGGGGCTCAACACAGGTGAGCTGAGTTCCCACCGCATCGTGAACGCGGCTAAGACGGCGGGCCCGGGCCCAAGGTTCCGGCGGGTGGGGGGAGCGTCAGAGCGACGCCGCGAAGAAGGCGACGACCCGGTGCTCCCATTCCTGGGGATAGGCGCCCAGGGCACCGGTGTGGCTCGCCCCGGCCGGCTGCCAGAGCTGGATCGTGGCCGGGGAGATCGCCTGGAAGGCGTTCGTGGCGTCGTGCTCCTCAGCCGTGTCGGCGGCGATCAGCAGAACGGGCCTCGATCCCGAGCCGGACGAACTCGTCACGGAGTGGCGCCGGCTGCGGCGCGTCGGTGAGCAAGCCGGACACGACCCATCCGAGACAGCTGTCGAAGTGGTGGATCGTGCCTTCCATGTCGGTCCCAAGGTAGGTCTGATCCGCGCAGGTTCTCGCAGTGGCGCCTTCGGCCACGACAGCTTTGAGGCGCGGATCCAGGGCCGCACCGGTGATGGCAACCTCGCCGCCCATCGATAGGCCGAGGACGCCGATTCGCCCGGCGTCTACGCCCGGTCGGGAAGCAAGGTAGGTGACCGCGGCGCTCAGGTCGTTCTCGCCGCCCCAGCCGTAGAGCATCGAGTGTCCGCCGCTCTCGCCCGCGCCTCGAGGATCCATGGCCAGGACGCCGTACCCATTGCGCGTCAGAACGTTGGCCTGAGCCGCGGTGTCGGCTTTGGTGCCTCCCGCGCCCGCCAGCACGATCACCGTCGCGCCGTTCTTGGTGGGAGTGAACCACCCGACGAGCGTGGTTCCGTCAATGGCCGGCACCGTGACGCGCTCCGCGTTCGCCGGCAGCGTAGCGGTGAACGCCGGCTGCGGCGCGTGCGTGGCCAGCATTCCCGCTACCAGCGGCAGCAGCCAGAACTGCGCCACGACCAGGGTCGCGGGCACGCCGACCAGGCGCCACACTCGCCCGAGTGGACGGAGGAGCCACCAGCCGGCGGCGGCGCTCAGGTAGAGGCCGGCCGCGAAAGCCGCGAGCCCGAAGAGGCCGGCCGGCGTCGCCCCAAGCATCACCAGGCTCACGATCCCCACGGCAGCTCCAGCGGCCAGGCCAAGCGTGCCGAGGAGAAGCCCCAGTACGCCCGCCGTGGGGCTGCCCGTTCGGGGCTCGCCCGCTTTCGTCGAAGACAGGGTCAGCCAGACCGCGGCCAGCGTACGACGGCCACGAGTGCCGGCGCGGGCCAGGAGGAGCCCAGGCTGACGTCCGTGTCGACGAGGATCGCGACGACGTATAGGCCTGTCAGAAGCTCGGCCGCGACGGTCAGCCAGTCGAGGCGTCCCGCCGGCCGCCTGGGGATACGGAGAAGGCGCGTCTGTGGGGCGGAGATGGCGGTCATTTCGGTGGCTTCCCTCGGCTGTCGGGCGGACGCAGCCGCATTCTGCGCCGGCGGACAGAACCGAGGATGCCTTCCGCGGTGCCATCTCGGGTCAAACCGAAGACCCACGGATCGCGCAACCAGAGGAGGACGGCGGGCAGTTCGGCCGGCGGGTTTGCCGCGCGGATGCCTTGGCGGGCGGACCGGTCGATGCGAGCGGCTAGCCCTCTTCGGGCACTTGCTCGGGCACGCGCGATCGAAGGACGATCGTCGTGAACGGAACCCGCACGTCGCGGAAGACCTCGATCGACACCAGGAAGCCCGCGAACAGGAAGAACACCCCAAGGAACTCGCCGACGAAGAAGCCGCTCGTGGCGCCGAATCGGTTGAGGCCGCTCGTTATTGCCGGTATCAGGCCACCGATCGCGATCAGGAGCGTGGCGGGCACACGGCTGTGGAGCCGCCCGGAAAAGAGGGCCGCGATCGCGGCGGGCAGTGACGCTGCGAGGTTCACCACAATCGCGAGCGGGGCAAGGGCGAGGTTGGCGACGAACGAAGTCGCACCCGCACGAGTGTCGAGCGAGTAGCGAATGAGGCGCCGCTTTGGCATGAAGACGTAGGTGCTGTAGATGCCGCCGAGCACCAGGGCAAAGGCACCGGTGACATTGAAGAGCGGCGTCAGCAGGCGCAGGTAGCCCGGGAAGAGGTCGCCGGTTGGAATGTGGGTGACGGGATCCACGATCCAACCCGGAGCCGGCAGCGCGACCGTGGCCATCATGACCGCTGAGACGGCCGTGCCGGCGATCATCCCCGCGGCGGCGAGCCGCGGCCACGCGTTGCCCCGGCGATACGTGTCAACGCCGATTGCGATGGCCAGAGCCGTGGCCATCGCGAAGTAGATGAGCGGCGCGGGGCCGCTGCCGGGGTAGTCGTATTTGGATTGGGCGAGGGCGGAGAAGAGCCCGGCGAGGAACAGGGAGACGGCGAAGGCGTAGCCGAAACGTGTCCGACTGAGGAGAAGGACGGTGCCGAGCCCGAGCCAGCCGGCGACCCAGATCGCGCCGATGAGATACCACGCTCGATAGAGCGGTTCAGACCAGCCGAACGCTCCGCCGATGAACTCCGTGCCGGCCGACAGCCCGTACCACAACATCCCCACGGCCCAGACGGCCTGATACGAGCGCCGCCTCTCGCGCCACTGATCCACGAGGAACAGGAAGAAGATGAAGCTGAGGGTCGACGAGCAAAACGGCAAGACGACGTTGAGGTCGATCATTCGGGAAGGATGGCATCCGGTGCCGGGCGACGTTGGCTCGTTCGATTATGCGGAACGATCGGGGTCCCTGCGGCGCTCGGCGTCGGCGACGCTCGGCGTCGGCGACGCGGGCGCGGCGATGCGCTTGCGCGGCCCGGGGGCGATAACCCGTCAAGAGCTCGCCACCCTGGCTCTAGCCGGGGCGGCCGGCCCAGACCCCTTTCGGTTCGATCCGTCGTTTTCCGGATCGCGGTAGCGGTCGAAGGAGAAATGCCAGCGAGCCAGGAACCACGGACCCCGCTCACGCCAGATGTCGCCGTCCCGCCGAATGGTCAGCATCGGTTCCTCCTGAGCGGAAGGTAGTCGATGCGGCGGCCAACGAAGCCGGCTGTGCGCGTCGAGCCGGCGGCCGAGACGGTTTCGCTCGATCGCCTCGCCTCGGCCCGGGAGCGCGGAGTGACCACGACGCGGCCAAGGCCGTCGGCGCCGACCTCGGCCGGGCCAGCCGCGCCGCACCACGTTTCCGTCGGATATCTCCAGGGGAGATATCCGGGCCCAACCCCACTTGGTTTCAGCCAGATATCGCTGGTGGAGATGTTATCCGCGGATCTCGCTCCGGCAGGGGGAGCCGATCCGTGCGCGTGTGATCTAAGAACCTGCCTCGCGCTCGATCGCTCACGCTCACTCCTTCCGCGCAGGACCGAGACCGCCGCTGCGCCTCTCATCGGGCCGGGGTCCACATTTGGCATCTCCAGTGGCGATATCTGGTGGGACAGAAGGCGCCAGGGCGGCATTCGTCAGGCGGGCGAGGCCAGGCGGGCGGCCGAATCCCAGGCGAGCGAGGCGAGGCAGGCGCCGAGCCCGATTCGACGAAGCCAGACGGGGCCGAACCCACTGGAGACGAGGGCAGGCAGGCAGCCTCGAGGCGGCGGACTGCTCGGCGAGGGACGTTGTCGCTCCCCGCCCGACCTCAGTCGGCGAAGAACTTGGTCAGGGCATCCGCGAGTGGCTCCGCCTCGACGCCGTGCGTCTGTCCCGGCAGGGTCATGTATCGGGCGTTGGGGAGTATGTGCGAAAGCTTCTCGGCGGCCGCTCGCAGGGAACTCGGGCTTTCGCCGCCGTCCATGACCAGCGTTGGAACGCGCATCGCGTGCCACTGCTTCAGCACCCCGGGCTTGCCTGACATCGTGTCGCCGATGATCCGGCCGTCGTAGGCAAGGGTGTGGGCGAGCGTTTCCATCTGGGGCCAGTAGTCCAATTCGCGCATCTGGGCCAGCATGTCGGCGGGGATGCCGAGCGCCACCGTCAGGTAGTACTCGACCGCCTCGGCCCGCTTTCCGGCGGTTATTCGAGCGTCGAGTTGGGCGACGTAGTCGGACGGAAGAGGTGGCCGCGACTCGTCCAGGATGAAAGGTGGCTCGTAGAGCGCCAGCTTTCGAATCGTTAGGCCGGCCGCCGCGCCGCGAAGCGCCAGCACCGCTCCGGATGAGCCTCCAGCGACGCAGGCCGAGCCTCCGGCGGCATCGATCACGGCGCCCAGATCCTCGATCTCGCGTTCGACGGCGTAGGGCGCGGTGTCCGAGCTCTCGCCCCGACCCCGTCGGTCGTAGGTGATCGCGGTGAAGTCCTGGGCCATCAACGCGGCGGTCTGCGTGCCGAAAGACCGGTCCGCGCCGGCCGGACTTACGAGCACCACCGCCGGCCCCGACCCAAAGTTCTCGTAGGCAATGTCGGTGCCGTCCAGGGAGCTGCAGTGCCTTACGACTCTCGTCTTCATGCGTTTCTCCCGGCCGCCGAGGCCCCGCGCGGCACCGCCCGGCCACGCGGCCGGCCACGTGGCCGTCAGCCCGGCTGGGCCAGCCTAGCGGGCGACCTCGAGATGAGTCCGGCCGCGAGGCGACGAACCGGCCGGTGCATCAGCGACTCGACCGCAGAACGTATCAGCGAGCCCGGTCCTCGCGTTCCCGGGCGAGCTCCTCGAGTCGGGCATCGGAGATGCCGAAGTGGTGAGCAACCTCATGGCGGACCGTGTCCGCGACGCCACGCTCCAGGGAGTCAGCGTCATGGAACTGGCGCAGGTGCGGCCCCCGGAAGATGACGATCTTGCTCGCAAGGGTGAAGGCATCGACTCCGTATGCGGTCCGCGGTACGCCGGTGTAGAGGCCGAGCAACCCCCACGCCTGGACGGAGGCGAGCTCGTCGGCCGTCGGTTCATCCTGGACGACGATCGCGACGCTGCCGAGATGCTCGCGGAAGGCCTCGGGCAGCGAGTCGACCGCTTTCCAGACGAGCGCCTCGAACGGGTCGGCCGGCGCCGCTACGTCAGTCACCTCCGCCCCCTCCGCCGCCAGGGCGTCGTGGCCGGGGCCATCCTCCGGCAGCATCTCAGACCTCCCGCCGGCCGAGTCGATCTTCCAGCCGCACTCGAGTCCAGGCGGCCCCGATCAGGAGAATCTGGAATGCCAGATGCAGCCAGGCCAGCGCCGCGAAGACAGTGGCCACGCCGCCGAAGACGGACAAGGCGCCGGTCAGGAGCGGCGCGATGTAGACGAGAAGCTCGGCCAGGACCGTCAGGACTACACCGACGACGAGCGCCGGCACTCGAAGGACAGACACGGGCACCTGGGTGTTCGGGACGACGCGGTAGACGACGCCGATTGCCACGACCACGACAGCTGCCGTGAGGAGGGGCAGTGTGTAGGTTTCGACCGTCCGGGTGAGGTCGCCCTCGCCGGCGACGTTGACGCTGCTGGCGATCGTTCTCTGGATCGCCAGGATCACGATGGCCGAAACCAGGCCGCCGATCAGGAGCAGCAGCGAAACGAAGCCGCGCAGGAGCCTGTCGATGCCGCCTCGAGCGGGGGTCCGATTGAAGATTCGGGAGATCGCCAGGTCCAGGGCCCCATAGAAGTGGCTGGCGCCCCAGGCCAGGCCGCCGAGGCCGACCAGGGAGAAGGCGCCGGCGTTGGCCGCGACCGTCGAGAGGCCTCCGCGGGCGATCGACGCGAACGGTGCGAGCTGGCCAGTGAAGGCGTCGATGATCCGCTGGCGGTCTGCCGGAGACGGAACCAGGTAGCCGAGAAGGCCGACACAGAGCAGGAGGGCCGTCAACCCGGCGAAGAGCGCGCTGTAGGCCAGGCCCTCGGCCAGCAGGCTGCCGCCGGCGCGGTTGTAGATGGCGAAAACCCGCTGCGCCCGCTGGAAGACCGCCGACTTCAGCACCGAATCGACATGACGTCGAACGGGCAGAAAGTTCCGCCGAGTCTCCGGCTCGTCGGCTTCGCGGTTCTGGCGCCGTCGTCGCGAGTTGCCATCGTCTCCCTGCAACGGCCGCGCATTCGGTTGCCGGCTGTCGGTCCGATGAGTCTGACATCCTCCGGGGCCGAAAGGTTCGGACGGGCGGCGGTGGCTCGCCACGTTCGACGGAGACTCCGGTAACATCGGGATCCCGGCTCCGGACAGCGGCCTCGACGCTCCGGCGCGGGCCCAACTCGAGAGGCTCGATGAGCGTTCCCATCAGCGCAGTTACGTTCGACCTCGGCGGCGTGCTCATCGACTGGAACCCGCGCCACCTCTACCGAAAGCTGTTCGGGTCCGACGAGGCCGCGATGGAAGCGTTCCTCTCGCAGGTTTGCACCCCCGAGTGGAACTCCAGGCTGGACGCGGGCCGTTCCTTCGCAGACGCGGTCGCCGAGCTCGTGGCCGCCTACCCGGATCAGGCCGAGATGATCTCGGCCTATCGGGTCCGATGGCCGGAGATGCTGGGCTCCGCGTTCGAGGGGACGCTCGCGATCGTGCGTGAGGTCAAGGCCGCCGGATATCGAACCTACGCCCTGAGCAACTGGTCGGCCGAGACGTTCGACTGGACGCGCGAGCAATTCTCCTGGCTGGACGAGCTCGACGGGATTCTCATCTCCGGCGAGGTCAACATGGCCAAGCCGGACCCGGCCATCTTCCGCGAGTTCCTGCGGCGTTTCTCCCTCGATCCCGCAGCCACCGTTTACGTGGACGATTGGGACAGGAACGTCGCCGCGGCCAGGGGCGTTGGTTTCACGGCGATCCAGTTCAGGGATGCGGACCATCTCCGACGCGAACTGCGATCGCTTGGATTGCCACTGGCCGCTCAGCCAACGGAGGCATGAGGAGTGACATGGCTAAGACGCTGAAGAGCCTTATCCCGCTGGCAATCGGCCTCGTGGCCTTGGGCGGCGCCATCGCCTGGCTGCTGAGCACCGGCAACGGCCTGGGGCCGTGGCTGCTCGGAGGCTTCCTGGTCGCCCACGGATTCATCCACTTTCTGTTCTTCGTTCCCGCTCCACCGGCCTCGAGCGCGGGGACGGTGTGGCCGTTCAACCTGGGGCAGTCGTGGCTCGGACGAGTTGGTCTCGATGCCGCGGCTGTCCGGATCGCGGGCGTCGTGCTCGTCGTGGCCGTGGCGGGATGCTTCCTGCTGGCCGGCCTGGCCACGGCCAACCTGATCGTGCCCGCCGACTGGTGGCGAGCGCTCGTCATCGTCGCCGGGCTCGTTTCGGTAGTGACCCTGGTTCTCTTCTTCGATGCGCAGCTCTTGCTGGGCCTCGCGATCGACGGCGTGCTGCTCTACGTGGTCGCCTCGGCGGCCTGGGTCCCCGCGGCCGCCATCTCCTGAGTGGGCGCGGCGGCCGCCGGCGGCTGTCGGCACCGGGGCGTGACGTGCGTCCGAACCCGCGGTCCGATCGCCGGCCACGGGCCGTCCGATGGCCGCCACTTCGTCAGATATTGCCTGTGGAGATGCTAGATGTAGCTGCCGCGCCGATCCGGATCGGCCGCGGTCGGCGATGCCGCGTCGTGAGCGTGAGTCGGGCCGCTATCGGGCGCCCGAGTACGAATCTGGGGTGCCGAACGCGCCCAAACCGCGGATAGCATCTCCATCGGAGATACCTGGTGGAAACGGAGTCTGTCGGTCTCCAGATACGGCTACTGGAGATATCTGAGGAGAATGCGACCCGGACGGCCGGCTCAGGCTCCGAAGAAGCTGATCAGCTCCGGGCAGAGGACGTCGGGCGCGGGGCTGTGTGTTGGCCCGGAAGCATCGCGAGTTCGGCGCGAGGTACGAGATCCGCGATCGCCCTGGCCGTGGCCACGATCCATGCAAAGCTCGCGCTGCCGGCGAGGACCAGCGTTCGAATCCCGATGCGGGTAAGCCGCTGCTGCGGCAGCTCGTGCCGGCCGAGCAGCAGGGCGTCATAGCGTGTCGAGGGGGCCAGCTCGAGCATCTGCGTCCAGCCCGGACTCTCGGCCATTCGCTGGACGGCCATTGCCGGCAGACCCACCACGTCTCGCAGGAACAACTCGACCATTGCGGCCCGATCGTCCGCTTTCGCGAGAAGGGCGAGCTGGCCGTTGACCTCCGCCGGCGGGAGTGGCCTGGTTCCGGGCAGGATGTAGGGCGGTTCGTTGACCGCAAGCCTCGTTATCGGGACGCCCCGCATCGCCGCCTCGAGGGATAGGACGGCGCCGCTCGAGTGGCCAAAAACGAACGCGTTTGGGCCATTCGCGGCGATCACCGCGGCGATGTCCTCGACCTCGCGTTCCAGCGAATATGGGTGGGTGTCGCCGCTCGATCCACGGCCGCGCCGGTCGAACCCGACGACCGTGAAATGGGGTTCCAGGAGCGGGCGGATGGCGTTCGTGGTGGTGTGGTCCGAAAGTGCGCCGTTGACCACGACCAGCACCGGCCCCGATCCGCCGGAAATCCACGCGATCCTGGTCCCGTCCGCCGAACGCGCGAATTCCATCCCGACCTCCCGATCCGCCGGTGACTGCGAAGCACCTACCAAGGTAGCGTGTTCGCCCTCGTGGCTGCAGGCGGGACGAGAACCGGTGCGGGCGGCGGGGCGAGCGAAGGGCGTTTCGCGGCCGAGGCAGACATTCGCTCTGTCGGTTGGGCGACACGGGCCTGGCCGGACCTGTCCCTA
The DNA here is from genome assembly GCA_963816135.1 of uncultured Chloroflexia bacterium. GTDB lineage: Bacteria > Chloroflexota > Limnocylindria > Limnocylindrales > CSP1-4 > Fen-1039. Next base: position 4,227 of record CAWFJD010000004.1, on the reverse strand, counting down.
CGATGGCCTCGGGGATGGTCGCGAGCACAAGGGGCCAACGCATGACGGACGAACAGCGAGACCGCCTGGAGCTCGAGGCCCTGCTCGCCGTCCTTGTTGGGCGCGTCAAGGACCTCGAGACCAGGATCGCGGATCTCGAGTCGCACGCGGTCGCCGGGGCGGAAACGAGTCCGACCAACACCAAGCTGCGCGTAACCTTCACGGCTGTCGAGCAGCTGGCCCACGCGCCGTTCCAGGCCCAGGGCGGCCCGGAGGCGGCGGCAGGAATGCCCGCGCCGGCCCCGGCTGCCACGCCGGCATCGGGAGCCACACCGCCAGCACCGGCAGCGACCGCCACGCCTGCGCCGGCATCGGTGCCGCGGCCGCCCGAGGTACAGGCACCGCCGCCTCAGACCGTCAACCCACCGGAACCACCGCAAGCCCCCGCGCCGGACCCGTGGCGAGACCTGCCTTCGGTTCAACCGCCGACTCAGCAGTGGGGACAGCCCTGGCCCTGGCCTCGCCCTTCCCGCAGACATGGCCGGCACAGCCGATCACTCCGCCGCCAGCCGCGGCGCCAAGGGTTCCCACCTCGCCTCAGATCCCGGCCACGGCCCAGCCCCGGCCACGGGTGCAGTACCCGCCCCTTCAGGCTCCGCCAGCCGTGAGGCAGCCGCAGATGCCCGCGCCTCCGACCCCATCGCTCGCCGAAGAGTTCGGCCTCTCGCTAGCGTCCCTTCGCGACCTCGAGTCCAGGATCGCAGGCCGTCTGCTCGCCTGGGTCGGGGCCGCGGCCGTTCTCCTGGGGTCCGTCTTCTTCCTGAGCCTGGCCTTCAGCCGCGGCTGGATCGGCCCCGAGGGTCGAGTGGCTCTCGGCATCGTCGGCGGGGTAGTCGTCGGCGAAGCCGGCGTGTTGCTCTTCGGTCGGCGCCAGGAGCAACTCGGGCATCTGCTCGTGGCGCTAGGACTCGGTATCGTCTCCCTTTCCTTGTTCGCCGGGACCCGCTACTACGCCCTCTATCCGCCCGAGTGGGCCCTGGCGGGCTCGTTCCTGGCAGCCCTGGCCGCGGCGGCCATCGCGATCCACTTTGACTCCCAGACCATCGCGATCTACGGCCTGCTCGCCATCGCCGCCGCGCCGCCCCTCATGGGCGCCGGAGCCAATCTGGTGACGATCGGCTTCCTGGCGGTCACCGTCGTGGGAACGACGCTCATCTCGCTCGCGAAATCGTGGCGCTGGCTCCCTGCGACGGCCTTCCTGATCACGGCGCCGCAGCTCGTCTACTGGCTGGCGGCCAGGCCAGACCCCGGAATGGCCGTGCCGGCGCTCGCCGCCTTCTGGCTTCTGAACGCAATCGCGGCCTCGGCCGACGAACTGCGCGATCCTGCCGCCGACGCGGCACCCAAACACATCACCGACGGCGCTGTCTCCGGCCGTCCCGAGTCCCTGTTCCTGGTCAACTCGACCCTCGCCGTCGGCGCCGGGTTGTGGGTCCTTTCGGGCGATGCCGCCGGCTGGCAGGGGGCTTACGTCGGAGCGCTCGCTCTGGCCCACTTCGCGTTCGGTGGGTACGTGATCTATCGACGCGGCGAGGCGGACTCGTTCGCGCTTCTCGTCAACGCGATTGCCGCGACCGCGGTCGCAATCGCCATCGAGCGCCAGTTCAACGGAGCCGCCGTCGTCATCGGCTGGTCCGTGGAAGCCGCGCTGCTGGCGGCCGTCTTCGGCTTCCGCAAGGACCTCTTTGCCGGGGGAGCTGCCGCGATCCTCGGCGCCATCGAAGTCGTCCACCTCGGCGCGTTCGAGTATTCGTGGCTCCGATGGAATCTGGAAGGCCGATCCGGAGGCGGCGCCGTGCCGTTCGCCGACTCATCCGGGGTCGCGCTCGCCGCCATCCTGCTGTGTGCTCTCGCGGCCGGCTGGATGTCCGAGAGAAAGGACGTTCGGATGGGTCTGCTGATCGTTGGGTCCGCGATCACGGCCTATTCCCTGCCGTACGAACTGACCGGTGCCTCTTTGGTCGCGGCCTGGGCGTTCGAAGGCGCGGCTGTCGCGGCCGTCTGGCGCTTCCGCCGCGTCAGTTTCCTGGGCGTCGTCGGGCTGGCCATCGGTTTGCTGGCCATCGTCCACCTGCTGGTCTACGAATATCCGCTGCTCAGCTGGTCATTGGGGGGCTCGTCCGGTCACGGTGGCTTCCCGTTCGCGAACTCGTCCGGCCTTGCCCTCGGCGGTTTGCTGGCCGCGGCTTTGGCGGGTGGCTTGCTGTCCAGGAGCGACTCCGTACGGACCGGCCTGGTGATCGCCTGTTCTGCGCTCGTCGCCTATGCCCTGCCCTTCGAGCTCTCTGGCCCCGCGCTCGTCGCGGCCTGGGGTTTCGAAGCCGCGGCGCTGGTAGCCGTCTGGCGCTTCGATCGAAACGACTACCTGGCCCTGACCGCCGCGAGCATCGCGGGACTTGCCGTCCTCCACCTGGGATCGTTCGAATACCCGCTCCTGTCCTGGAATCTCGCGGGTGGCCTCGGATCGGGACCGTTCGCCTTCGCAGATTCGGCGGGTCTGGCGCTCGGATCCCTGCTGGTCGCGGCCCTGGTCGCGGGCTGGGTCTCCGGTCTCGGCGAAGCCAGGCGCTGGCTCCTGGTCGCCGGCTGCCTCGTCGTCGCGTATGCGCTGCCTTACGAACTCACCGGACCGGCATTGGTCGTCGCCTGGTCGGCTGAAGTCGTAGGTCTCGCGGCATTGCGCCGGCTGGATCGGGCCGCTCTGGCCGCCGGTTCCCGCGGCGTTGGTGACGCGATCGTGGCGTCGGCATTCGTCGTCGGCGGCCTGTCGCTCCTCCAGATCGTCGCTTGCGAGTATCCGCTCGGCCGCCTGTCTCTCCATGGGATCGACGGCCCTGGAGTCATCGCGTTCGCCGATCCCGCCGCGATCGCACTCGGCGCGGTTCTGGCAGGCGCGCTCCTGGTGGGGCTTCTCGGCCGCGACCACGGCCTCCGCTGCGCCCTCACGACGGGCGGCTTGCTCCTGGTCGCCTATTCGCTCCCGTTCGAGCTGTCGGGCGTCGCCCTGATGTCCGGCTGGGCCGCGCTCCTGCCGGCCTCGATCGCGGCTGAGGGTCTGCTGGATCGGCTCCCGGGAGTTCCGCCAAACCGGGCTCGTCTGCGCACCGTGTCCGTGATCGACATGACCGAGATCCACTGGTCGGACTCGCCACTGATCGCCGCTGCCGTCGCGTCCTGCCTCACGCTCGCGCAGCTGTTCGCCTTCGAATTGCCGGTCTCCGCCTTCGATGCCGCCGTTCGGCCGGCCATGCCGTTCACGGACCTCGCGTCCGCTTCGTCGCTGCTTGGCATCGCCGCGTTCCTTCTCGCGGCCGCGATCACGCCGAGACCGGATCTCCGTATCTCCGCGATCCTCGTGGCCACGGGCATCGCGGCGAACACCGTGGCGTTCGAGCTTGCCCTTCCCTACGCCGTCGTGGCGTGGTGCGCGCTCGCGATCGTCCTTGGAGTGTGGTCCCTCCGAGAGAAGCCGGGCCGCCTCGCATACCTGTGCGGGGCCTCGGGACTCGTGGCCATCGCCGTCTGCGTCAACCTGGGAGTCGTCGTCCCGTTCGACCGGCTGGCAGTCCGGTCGGTCGTCGGTTCGACGGGTCCGTGGTTCGCTTTCGACGCCATCGTGGCCGTCGGCGCCACGGTGTCAGCGTTCCTCCTGGCCTCGCGCTTCCTCTCGATGCCTCGGCTCGCGCGCTCCGCCCTGGAGTTCATCGCCGGCGCCGGCCTGGTCTACCTGGCATCGGCCGTCGTGGTCGATTTCTTCCAGCATCAAGTCGGTGGAAGCGTCGCTCTCGAAGAGCTCCAGAAGCAGGCGCAGGTTGGCGTCTCGATCCTGTGGGGCCTGATCGGAATGGGCATCTTCCTGGCCGGGACCGCCGGCTGGCGCCAGGGGGTCCGCGAGGGCGGCCTTGGGCTGCTCGCGCTCGCTACGGGCAAGGTCTTCCTGTTCGACCTGAGCTATCTGGACGTCGCGTACCGCGTCCTGTCGCTCATCGGGCTCGGCCTGCTGCTGCTCCTGGGTGCCTTCGCCTATCAGTCGCTCAGACCGCGTCGGCCGGCCGGCGACCTGGAGGTCGCGTTGGCCGAACACGCCGAACAGGCGGGCGAACCGGTCGCTGAGTAGGGCTGGGCGAGGCCGGCGACCAGGGCGAAGAACTAGGAGGAGGCCGAGTCGTTGGTCTCCGGGACTCGATT
>CAWFJD010000003.1:0-29953 GCA_963816135.1 uncultured Chloroflexia bacterium | reverse complement strand
GGCTGCAGCTAGGCCCAAAGCCCCTCGCCAAATCGAGAGCCGGCGGCCTTCGGACCGCCGCCTCTCTCGTCGTTCCAGATAGTAGACCGCGATTCTCCAGACCCAATCTCTCGGCTTCGCGGCCCAAGACCTCAGATCCTGAACCGATAAACGTGGACCGGATCGGGTCCGAGCATTGGAAAGACACTTGAGATCAGCGAGTCGACCTCTCGAAGCCACTCTCGACATTGATCGTCGCCCAGTCGGTCTACTTTGGTCGCCCGGTATCCAGTCCTCCCACGCTGGTGCCCAACTCCAGCCCGCTACTCTTGGACAGCAGATGACGATCATGCTGCGGCGTCTTGTCTTGGTCCGTTCCCAGCACGAACACCTCCGTCCATGGAGGAACGCTCATCTGACGTTCGTCGCCAGGCCGCCTGATAGGACGCGGTTAGCAGGCCAGTAGTCTGACTTCTTCTGATCAGAGATGCCCCGGTGAACTTTGGTAGAAGTAACGACTATGACTCGGAGTCCTCTCGGGACAAATCTCAGGATGTGGAGGTCTGCGGGAGTGAAATAGGGGTCGTCGACAATGAGATCGGAGGTAAGGCCGGACAAGAACTTGCCGATTTCCTCATGTGCTCTGTCGCGCTCGAGCGAACCAGGTCGGAAAACACGTGATGGGCAGCCTGACCGCGAAGCGGGTTGGTAGTCCATAGTGGCTTTCGACGCGCGGTCTGAAATCAAGAGCACCAGCTGCCCCACGTCGAAGAGCGCCGCCGAGATCCCACGCCTCGTTTCCTTGGGCCATTGGCCAGCTCGGGCGTTCTCCGCCGCCCAGACGGCCAAGGTCGCTGTGTCCTCGAAGTCGCCGGATGCACCTTTCGCCAGCCACTCGCACACCTCGTTCGGATGCCGGGCTCCAGATCGCCCCGAGGCTAGCGACTCTCTACGGTCAGCCGCGGCGGCCGCGTAGAGCCCTGCCATGTGCGTCGGATCGTTGAGTGGACCCGCGATGTCCTGGAGTGCACCCTCTGGATGCCGCCCAAGATCCGAACGCGCGTTGCCGCTCAGCCAAGGTAAATTGCCGGAGCTCGTCATCCACCAAAGCCGTGAGGCTTGCGGCGAATCCAGGGCTCACGCGATCGGCAAGTTCCAGAATTTGATCGAGTAGCTGATCGCCCGAATAGGTGTCGCGCAACGGCCACAGCATTGCTGAAGGCTGTCTGTAGGAGTCCCTTTTCGCTGACTTCATCCCCGACGGCAGCGTACGCTTCGGCGAGCGACAAGGTTCTGCCTGCGCGATCAAGTTGATCGGGGATAGCCCCAATTTCTCGCTCGGCCAGGCCGATGAAGCGGCGGGCGGCACGCTCATCGAGCGCAGCGATGTCAGCCCCGATTATCTCGCTGAGGTAGACCCGATCTGCCGCATTTGGAACAGCGGCTATCTTTTTGGACAACGCGTCCCAATCTGGCTTGAAGCCTTTCTGCCCCGCGGACGCTTCCAGTTCTAGAGCCAGCGCTTCAAGAAGCACGGCATAGCCGTCGTGCTTGATGTTTTGTACGTCTGGCAACTTCTCCGCCGCTACCTCGCGAAGCTTGACAGCCAAAGCCAGCAACTGGCGCTGCGTCATCGACGGATTCGTCCGCGTCCGGACGATGCCTCGGACAAGGGCTCGTGCCGCGTTACCAATTAGCCAGTCATCGTCTGCCGCGCGAATCAGCGTCAAAAGGCGCTTGACCTGTTCGTAATCCAAACGCCTATCTACGCGGTTGACATCCACCGGCACGTCCGTCGGCAGAGACGTGATCAGATAGTCGCATGCGGTGCGGATCGCCGCACTTCGAGCGGGGCCGGGCAGGCGGCCCAGGATCTCAAGAAGCTCCTCCTCGTCTCGGTCAAGCAGAAGTGGGGCCGCTGATATGGCAGCCGTGATCGCAGCATGGCCATCCTTGATCTCGTCCAACATGGCTACAACGCGGGCAGCAAAATCCAGCTCCATTTCCTTAAGACCCGCGGCACCAAAACGAAGCCCGGCCCTTGTCAGCAGGCTAACCTGCACGGATCTTGAGGGCACCCGAGATACCGCGTCGAGATACTGCGTCGCCAATGCAGCAGTGTCCGCTTCCTGGTCAACGGCGAGGCCATCGGCTGCGAGGGCAACAGCGTGTGTATACAGGGCGCCGAAGAAGCGATTGCAGCTGGTTGGTTCACTTGGCCCGGGCTCCGCCGAGGCAAATAGGGATCGGGCCCGGTCGGGCTGGGTCTTGGCAAGTATCTCGACGCATCTGTATCCGTATGTGGCTTTGCGCCAGGGATCGTCAAGAAGAGCGAGGTTGTCCTCCGTGATGGCAAATAGCAAACCTGCCTCGTCCGGTGCGCTCGCCAGAACGAGGAGATTCGCGTAGCAGATCGCTCGATCGCCAGGGTCAGGCAGACCGGCGACTATTGCCTTCACCTTGCCCACTTCAGGTGCGCCGATTGAGTGGCCACGGTCGACGATCAGATCCAGAGATTGGGCTAGAGCAGGTCCACCGTACCGATCGAGATCGTCAAACTCAGCCATCCAGTGGAGAACCAGCTCAACATCGACCACCGCGGCTGAACTGGCGTACGTTGTCAGAACGTCGTAGAACGCTTGGTTTCTGCGATATCTAGTGTTCAAACCACGCGCGAGAGTCGCACCGAGATCAGGGTCATACTGCGTCGTCGCGCGGATAATCCGGGAGGTCAGATCGTAATGATCTGCGGAGTCAGCAAGTAGACGCTGGAACGACTCCTTGAGACCGTTAAGAGCGTCCTGGCGGAGGCCAGTCCGAGTATCACCGGGGTCGACTCGGGCCAAAGCGAGCAGCGTCCGCGCATACCCATATGCTCTTGTGTCTAGCTCATCGACGGACGACAGATCCAAGATCGTGTTCATGATCCTGTCGTCAGAGTCGTTGACAGACCACTTGAACTCTTGCTGCGCCATCAACAACTGAAGGCGAATGTACTCCCGCATAGGCGCCCGCTCCATCCCTCTGAGGAGCCACTCGAGGCGCTCCACGAGCGGTTTCGCCTGGAACGGATCAACGGCCTCCAATGGCTCGCAAATCTGACGAAGGACCCGGAGAGATGGTAGGTACGTAGAGTCCTCGGTCATCCAATCCATCGCCCGATTGATGACAGCGATCGCTTCCGGGTTGCTTCTATTCTTGTTGCACCAGTTGCTGACATAGACCAACCGACCCCCTAAGTCCGACATGGACTCGGCTTGGCGAACGACGGCATCGGCGTCGCGAGACCCTGGTCCTTGGTGACTCTGGACCCATTCCCGGAGGCGGTCGTCCGATATGTACGATCCGGGATCGATCTCGGTCGTTGACTGCGCTGCCAAAGCGAGAAGTGCCATGGCTTGATCGACCGCTCGCGCGCTCCCCTTGGTGCAGCGTTGAATCAGCGCCACTGCGGCAGCAGGCCGGACTTGGAAGAACGTCGCCGCAAGCTGCGCGGCCTCCTGGGGTGAGCGCCCGACGGGCACCTGTTCAGACAGGCCATCGATTAGGTCGGCAATATCAGGCGGGAGGACCCGCCCTCCATCGATTAGGGACGAAGCTACAAAGGCGGTTCCTTTCAAGCGATCTTCCGGCGACAAAGGCTGCTGAGCAAGAACGAATGCCTCATCCAAGTCACCTAGCGCGACCAGCGCCCGAATCTGGCCTTCGAGATCACGGAAGCGCCAGCGGATCGTTCCTAGCACGCTCGAGGCGACCATGAAGTACACCAACGCGGCTGGGTCTTGTTTGTCCTGCGCGACCCGAGTGGACAGAATGAAACTGTCTCGCAGCTTGGAGTAGTCCGCGTCAGGGCCCAGATGATTTGCCATGGCTGTCGGTGACATCATCCTCCGGATCGAATGGATGTCATTGACGGCGGCATAGAGTACGGGAAGGACGGCTACTGCTTCCGGGCCGCCGGCCTGCTCGTAGTACTTCACCAAAGCCTGCTGAGCCCAATCAAAGCGGCCAGATAGTCGTGATCGGGCGAAGTTACGGTGACCTTCGGTTGCGAATGAAATGGAGCCATCCGCAGTCGTTTTCAGGAAGGGCAAAGAGGCGAGAAGAGATCTCACTTCGTCCAGGGCTATCCCGGCGACCCGGGCGATTGTGTCACGGGCCAAGGGCACGGGGGCGCACACTTGTACCGCGAGAAGGCTCTGGACGGCGTCGTTACCTAGGACACTGCCGTCCCACTCGACGGCATATAACTGATCAAGGCCGCCAGACAAGTCGGAGAGAACACGGTCGAGCGGTAGTCTTGATTGGAGGCGTCGGCGCACCTCCGCTACGAACGCGGGCAGGCCTCCCGATGCCGCCTGAACCTGTTCGGCTCCGGTAGCATCCAACCCGAGCCCGTCCAGCATCACCTGCGTTTCCGCACGAGCGAAGTAAGGCACCTCGATCGCGTGCAGTTTCAGCGGCGCGAGTCGACCGGACACATCGACAGGGGACGAGGTAAGTAAGTAGACGTTTCGGCCATACCGCCTCGGGATCAATTCCAAGATCGACTCACCCGCCGAGGCGCGATCAGCCTGGTCGAGACCATCGACGACCAAGAAGTAGGGGGTCTCGCCTCTGCGCGCGTGGTTGGAGAATTGAGCCCAAAGATCCGAGAACCTGGCCTTCAGCTGATCATATCCAAGCCGGTCGAGGCCGGCCTGTTCAATACCTAGAACGGCGTGGAGCTGACTAGCGAGGTCGGCGAGAAAGCGCTTTGGGTCCGAACCCCAGAGATCTGGCCCAACGAAGAACGACAGCGCCGTTGTCTTATTTGCCTCGACGAATTGTGCCAGTAGGATCGACTTTCCGACACCGGCCGGACCGGTGAGCAGAATGGCCTTCTTGTCGGGCCCGAAGCCTGCTTTGACCCAGGACACAAGATTGTCGCGGAGAACCCGACATTCGGGCTCTTCGGGGATAGTGAATGTCAAGCTCGGCAGGTCAAGCACGATGCCGCTCTGGTTAACTGGACACATTCGCGTCTCGCTTTCGGTCGAACTTCATCCGATTTGGGTTCGCATAGGAAGGTCGAAGGAGGTCTTGCCTCTCGCGTGCCGACTGTCGACCGGGAAATCTCCCTTGCGATTCCGGTTCCGTCGACAAGCGCGCTGGGCCGCACCGACGACCAGCGAGTGTCATTGGTTTCGCCTTCGTTCGACCGTCAATGGTCACCTGGGCCGGGCAGCCCCACGAGCCCTGTCCACCAATGGACTCCGCCGTGGCCGGCGCAGGCGCCCTTCCGGGCCTCGCCCTTCCAGTAGAAGCCATCGGCGCAGACGGCAATTGCGCCGGCAGCCTTCGCGTCCGCATACGGATCGGCAGGGGCAGGAGTCACCACCGGTGCGGGTGTTGGGGCCGGCGTGACCTCCGGGACCGGCGTCGGCTTCGCGGTAGGCCGGGCAGTCGGTTCAGGCGTAGCCACCGCGGTGGGCTCAGGGGTGGGGGCGGTTGTGGGCGCAGGACTCGGAGTCGTCTCGGGGTCCGTGGGTTCGGCCGAGACCGCGGGTGTAGCCGAGACGATGGGAGCGGAGCTCGAGTCGGAGGCTGGCATGGAAGCAGCATTCGTCGCCGGTGGATTTGAAGTCGGGTCCGACGCGGCTCGACTGTTCGATCCTCCAGAGAAGCCGATGGCGGCGACGACCGCTACAGCCGCGACCGCCGAGATGCCTGACTTGAGGACGCCGCCGACTCGATCGGCAGCGACTCGACCGAGGATCCAATAGGTGATGTCGTACCAGAGCCCGGAGACGATATAGGCCCAGGCGCAGATGACGGCCAGCAAGATGAGTGCGGCCTTGCCACCTCCTGCGGCTGCCGAAAAGTGCGACCGAAACCAACGCGCGCCCCACCGACCGATCGGCATGTCAGTCCCTCTCCCGGCGGAGGAACGCGCGGATCGGCGCGAGGCCCAGACCCCTCGGCCGGCCGGCGCGTCGTACTGCCCTCGAATCCACCCCGCCTCTACCCCACTCGTTTCGGACGCGCGGCCAGTCTAGTCCGATTTGACTGGCACCGAGCTTAGTACCTTGGGCCTACGGCGCCGGCGCTACCCATCGATCCGTACCTTCGGCAGCCTCGAAAGGCACGACGAGGCTCCCCAGGCAGGCCTGCAGCCTCGCGTAGACTGCCTTGCCGATCGGTCTTTCGGCCGTCAGTCGGAAGGCCAAGGACAAGGGCGAGCAGTTGGTGGACTTAACTTGATGGTGCGCAAAGTCTTCACAATGATGTTGCTGGGCCTCATCTGTGGCGTCGTTCTCGTGATCCACCAGTGGGGCGAGGGGATCACTGATGACGGGCTGAATGTCTACTACAGCTGGCACTCGAGCACCGATCTCAACGTCGTCGACCAATACCTTTGGGTCGGCAACCTCCGAAGCGATGCCGCGGTGCCGAGGCTCTCGATCACCCCCAAGGACGCCAACGGGAAGCCGCTGACCGATCTCCTGGTGGAGGGCCTCTTTGGAAGCCTGAAGGGCGAGCTCCTGATTCCGCCCGGCGGCGGCGGCGAGATCCTTCGGTTTACGGGGAAGTCCGCACCGCTCGTTCGAAAAGTGACCGTCCGCGTCGAGTCAGTCCGGTGGCTGCACTACGCGCATCCGAAAACGAAGGAACTCACCATCCAGCCGTTGGCCGCCGATGACAGCCCGGTCACCAGGTTCGACGACTTCTCGAGCGTCGTGGTCTCAAACCCGAACGACTTCGAAGTGAGGGCCGGCATCGACTACATCGTCTGGCGAGACCCTTCGGAGGTACCGCAGCAGGCGCGTTTGGTAGCGCGGTTCCCCAGCCCGATCGTCGTCCCGGCGAACGGAAGCGTTAAGGTAGACATCGGCCACGACGTGCGCTCAAAGATGATGGCTCGAGGAGATCCGGAGACCACCGCCGTGAGCATCAAGTCGTTCCTCGTCCCCTGACCGTCAGACGACCAGGCCGTCGCGATCGAACTCGCTGGTTCATGACGCGATGATGAATGCCAGCACCAGGCAGGCGATCACTCATCAGGCCGCCTTCCCTTCGGCAATCTGGAAGATCGCGGTGGCGAGCTGGGAGTTGCGTCGGGTCCGGATAGACACGGGAGATCCACAGGCAACCCCGTCGTGCTCGATCCAGACGCCGCCGAGCGGCCAAGGCCCCTCCCAGCCGACGCGGCGAATCTCGGATGCGAGGATGACCCGCATGCCGTATCCGATCCCGTTGACGACGAGGCCTCCGGGGTACACCGCAACTTGGAAAGCCAAGTTGACCCAACCAACGCGGCCACCCGTCGTCGCCTCGGCGATCAGGGGGCCCGATTGGGCGAGCAGAAGAAGACGGGCGTCCAGATCGACGTCACGCCCCCAGCCGCCGCGCAACAGCCAGATCGCGGTGACGAGGGCGCCCGCGGCACACGCGACTCCCCAGACAAGCGGACTCACGTTTGGGGGCCGCCCAGCAGTCGAGCTTTGGCACGGTCGAATTCGTCGGGCGTGAGGTCGCCCGAGCGGTGGAGGGCCGCCAGCCGTTCGAGCTCGGAGACGAGGGTGCCGCTGGCAGAGGAGGTCCTTTCGCCTGAAGGCGCGGTTCTCCTCTCCATCGTCGTGTCCAAAACGACGTCCGCTTCGACTTTGGCTTCGACGCGGCGCAGGTCCGCGGTGAGGAAGTAGCTCGTTATCGTGGCGGTGATGGCGCCGAAGAGGCCGATGCCCAGGAGCATCAGCGCCATGGCGGCGAGGCGGCCCTCGAAGGTGTGCGGGACGACGTCGCCGTAGCCGACGGTGGTCAGGGTGACGACGCCCCACCAGAGCGCGTCGAAGGGGTTCTCGATGGCGTTGTTGGCGCCGTGCTCGGCGACGTACATCGCGGCCGAGCAGAGGACCATGACGCCGAGCCAGACGAGGAGGAGCCAGGCGAAGCCGCGGTGGCGGGCCAGGCCGCCGATGTGCATGCCAGCGCGGTAGATGCCGGCGAAGGCCCGAACGAGTCGTAGGAGGCGAAGCAGGCGCAGGACTCGGGCGCCGCGGATGGGCGGCGCGAGGGCGACGACGTCGATCCAATGGCCTCTGAGGTAGCCGACCCGGACGCGCGAGGCGAGGATTCGGACGGCGAACTCGGCCGCGAAGATGGCGGTCAGGGCGAGCTCGGCGGCGTTGATCTCGGGCCGGTCGGCGGCCGCGGCCTCGACGTCGTCGGCTATGAAGCCGAGCGCCACATAGATGACCGCGAGGGCGGCCATGAGGAGTTCCCACGCTACCTCGTGGGTGAGGAACCAGCAGTTGAACGCGTCGCGGCGGGAGGTGGGGGCGGCAGGGGCAGCGGCGGCGCGCGGCTCCGGGGCCGGCTCTTCGGCCCGCGCGGATTCGCTCGTGACGGCGAGCTGCCCCATCGGATCCCTACCCCTGAGTTTGGACGCTTCGGCAACTCTACTCGGCCATCCACCCGCCTGTGACCCGGTACGAATTTCATGGGAGGCGGCCGCGGCGCGGCACCTTTATCGTCGCCGCGTTTAGTTGTCCGGTGCCTGGGGCTGTCGATTGCTCGTGGCCGTGGGCACGCCGGGCAGGAACTGGAGCGACGTTGCGATGCAATCGAAGATTGGCGCGTAGGTTGTGGCTTTCGCCTCGGGCGCCACGAGGACGAGGCTGTACCGATAGTCCCCGTGGTAGAGCAAGTAAGCCGTCAGGTGCCAAAGCCAGTCAGGCTGATCGGGATCGGGGTGGGTGCCGACGATTCGAACGGCTTGCCCAGCCGGCAGCGCGAGGAAGTCGACCGCGGTGGCGTCACCCTTGGTCGCGCGTCGGATGACGTCGGCGTAGTTCACGGCCTCCATGTAGAGACCCTTCTCGTCCCCCTCCATGCGGTCGACATAGACCGTGAGGTTGGCCTCGTTTCGAGCGCTGTCGTCCTCGAGCGGGACGGCATAGTCCTGAATGTAGCCGTCGCTGACCTGCTGCTCGGTCACGGTTCCATGCTGCCGGTATACCGTTACCCAGCCGGAGTCGCCCGGGCGAAGGCTCCGCCAGGTCGAGGGCATCGTGAGCTGGAAGACCCACTGGGAGTCAGCCAGGACGCGACCGGCTTTGCTGCTCGGACAGGTCGCGGCTGGCGTTGCCAACGAGTAGGAAGACGGCGAGGGAACGACGAATTCCGTCGCGACCGGCTGCGCCGACACACTTGGAAAGGCTTGGGCCTGGGCCAGCCGGGATACCCAGGTGCAACCAGCGGTTGCGACCAACACCAGGACCAGGACGAGCCCCAGGGCAATATTGCGGACCGCATGCCGGCCGGCGCGCGCGTGGGCGCCGACGAATGTATCCATTGGATTCACCCTCCGTGGACTCCCAAACGATACGGCGCGCCGGCGCCGCCGCAATCCCCTACTCGTCCGTCAACCCGGATGTGACCGGTACGAATTGGTCACGGCTCGGACGTTGTCTGACCGTCAGCGGCAGAGGCTGGGCGTTGCCGGCGTTTTCACCGAACCGAGTGAGTCGCAATCGCGCTCGAATTGCATGTAGTCGTAGGCGGCCGTCAAGCCGACGATCTCGCTTGCGAGTTCGACCGTGACGTCATCGGGCCCGAGATACATGATGCTGACCTGCAGGCTGTAGGGTCCCCACCGCCCCGAGCGGTAGATGTCAGAGCCGTTGAACCGGAAGGTGAGAGGCGCGACGCCGGGCTGAAGCTCGAGCTCAACGGTGGAGGCGATAGCGACCGTGGCGCTCGTTTCATCCTTGAGACCGGCGGAGATCTCGTATACGCCGGGCCTGGCCACGGTGAGTGTGGAGCTGATCTGGAGCTCGTCGATGAGCCCGTCGCGATCCTCATCCACGATCTTCGTAATCATGGAATGGCTCACCTTGGTCTCTCCCGAGATGACTTCGATCGATCCCACTGCAGAGCGACGGCGAGTCCCGGTGGTCATTGCCGACATGGAGCAGTTGCCCGCTATCGACGCCGTCGCGCTGACCGTCCAGCGGCCCACACCCACCCTGGACACCTGCAGGGGCAAGTCCTCGTCATCGCACTTCACTGTCACCTCGACGCCGTCCGACTCAGTTGCCTCGGACAAGGTCAGGGCCGCTGAATAAGCCTCGCCCCTGTGGAGGTATCTGACAGTCGGATCGAGGTACAGGTGGCGCCTGGTCGTGATCGTGGCGAATCCGTTCACCGCGGCAGACATCGCTGTCGGATTCTTGATCACGAGATCGCCGTTGACCGGATGCTTGTACTCGTCGCCAAACGTGGCCAGGGTCGAGAGCGCTTCGGCAGGCTGGACGGGTAGACGACCGCCTCGGAAGGTAACGATGATGCCGTCCGACTCCGAGTATCCGAGGAGAGTGCTCGACGTCGCGCCCTCGAAGTCGATTTTCACCGTGACCGAGCCCCTGGCCGGGACCGTCGCGCTGAACACGGTCGTGTCACTGACCAGGGAGCCTGGTGGGGCGGGGGTCTGCCCTTTGTAGGTCGGTGCAGGTGGTGGGGTATCTCGATATGGCCTCGGGGTCACGAGAGCGCCGGCCGGCTCCGACGGGCTGGACCCGGATGGGCCTGACCCGGACGGGGCCGCCGAAGTCGTGGCTGTCTCGTCCGGCAGCGAGACGATCACTACCGGCGGCGTCCCGTTCATGCTGCTGGTCGGGCTGGTGGTCGGGTCCGCCGCGGTGCAGGCGGTGACGATCAACGCGACCGCCAGCGCGGCGCTCAGCAAACGGCCGGGCCTCAAAGTGGCAACCCCCATGACCCCTCGTCCCTCCAATTACCCGCCCCCCACGAGTGCTCACCTGATGCGCTCGGTGGCCCCTGGATTATGTCCCTACGGTGCCCCAGTGACCAGCTTGCGGCTGGCCGTCCGCCCGAGCACTAGGCCCCTTCGCGAAGCAGTCGACTGACGTTCACCGTTCTCCCATCATGCGGTCGACCGGGATCATCCGGCCAATCTCACCGCGAGTCGAGTCTACGGCTCACCGAAGATGACGTTGCCGCCGATGCGGCGCCAGCGGATGCCGGGCTCGCCGGCCACGCGAATCCATTCGAAGGTCGCGCGACCATCTGGGCCCGAGAAGCTCCAGGTCATCTCCCAGATGCCCGGTGCATTGGCCATGACGCGAATGCGAAGGCTGGCAGGCCACGCGGCGGAAGGATCGGCAACCTTTCGTTGGCATGCCGGGATGAAGACCTCTCGGACCACCTTCGCGAAGAGCGCGCGTTCGGTCGGAGAAAGGCGCGCAAGGTCGGAGCTGAAGCGTTCCGCGAGCTCGTACCTCACGCCGGGTCCGAGTGGACCACGGAGTCGAGGTACGCGAGGAAGGCTTCCTCACTGTCGAATCTCGTCAGGCGTCCGGCCGCGATGTCTTCGTCGACCTCGCGCTCCATCGCCTGCCAGCGCTCAGTCCAAAACCAGGCCTGGTCGGCCGGCACGGGGAGCACCGGCCGAAGCTCGATGCGACCGTCGTCCTGCTCGGTGATCTCTATCTGGGCCCCGGGCTCATCGAGGTGCAACCGCCGCCGAAGGTCCGCCGGAAGAGCCACGGTGCCCCTGGCCTGCACGGCGACGTAGTGCTTCTTCACGCAATGCAGCATAGCAGTAATGCAGCCGAGCCTCAACGGTCCGCACGAGGCGCGCGGAATTGGCGACAGGATGACGAAGGCGACTTATCCGCCGCTTACCGATTGGGCTCGCCTGGTGAACAGGGCGCGGTCAAGGGTGAGCGGGCACCCGATCCAAGTGGACGACGCCGTCGCGGAGAGAGACGTAGCCGTGCTCCTGGGCCCGCCAGAACAGGGCTGCGGCGCAGCCGGGCGGCAAGTCCAGGGTGCACGAGAGCAAGTCCATCACGAGGCTGAGCGGCTGCGGCCGCTGGTGCAGGATCACCGCGAGCAACTCGACGACCTGACGGACCTGGGAGTCCTCCTCGGACAGGAGACTCAACTCTCCGCAATCGGGCTCGTCGGTATCCTCCCCTACCGGGATGCCAACCCGATCCACCTCCTCGATTGGAATTGGGGCGGGCCATTCGTGCGCCGTTCCGGACGGCGGTGGCAGGGTCATCGAATGGAAGGCCCGCTGAACGTCGACGGGAGCCATGTCGGCCTCCTTCCAGGCCGCCAGGTCGAGCCCGGAATTCCGGTCCTCGCCCGCCTCTTGATTGTACGCCTGGCAGGAAGCCCCTCCGCCGGAGATCAATCAGCGCGTCGTAATCGCAGGCATCGAAGGCCCGGGACAGTTGCGGGACGCGACGACGGTAGTCCGGGTACTCGCGCGGGAAGGTCGCGACCATGAGGCGCTCCTCCTGGTGGATCTTGACCTCGAAGACGACGAGGCCGACCGCGACGAGCGCGACTAGCTCGTGGCCGCCGACGAGGAGCGCGGTGCCGAGGAGCATTCCGAGGAGCCCTGAGTAGATGGGATGACGGGTCACTCCGTACGGCCCGCTAGTACGGAGACGCCGATCTCCGCCGACCTCCGGCGCGACGCTCCACATGGTGCCGAGGGCGAACCTTGCCCACAGCGACAACACGGTCGATGCGACCAGAACCGCGAGCCCGAGATAGCGTGCCCACGCGGCATCGAACACGAGGGCGTGGAAATAGCCGTAGCCGAGAGACACGATGGCGGCGCAAATCGCGACCACGACCACGTAGGCGGCCGTACCGGATCGATCTCGCGTCCGCTGCGGCGCCCGCCACGCGTTGTACACCGCGCCGGCGACCCAAACGACGACGACCGTGCCCCAAGACGCTCCGATCCCGATAGCAGCAACAACGTCCGGCATGTCGATCGCATCGTAGCGGCCGGGCCATCGGGAAGATGCGATCCCGGGGGGGTCCCGGCGCTGCGCTCGCAGGTGGCACGCCTCCGGCCGGCGCGGCGGGCGGCGATCGAAAGAGAGGGCCCGCCTCGGTGGGAGACGGACCCTCTCTCGGGTTGTTACCTGGCGGGGCTATGGCAGGAAGTAGTTCGGATTCGGCATCTTGAAGGTCTTGTCCGTGAAGCCGCCCGTGAAGTCGCTGAACTGGTCGCCGAAGTCGGCCACGATGTCGTAGCCGAGCGATTCGATGTGGGCTCGAGTTGCGGACTTGTAGTGAATCGTGGTGCAGGATTTGCCGGCCGCGATCTCGACCGCGCAGGCGGTCTTGAGGTAGTCCGGGTAATCGGCGACCGCCGGCTTGGTGAACAGGCCATCTTCACCGTCGACGAGCGCGGTTGGGACTGGATAGCCGGCGTCCACTCCGATCCCGTCAGACGTCAGGTTGCCGAGTGTGGCCGCCTCCTGGGTGGCGCCCCGGCCGGTGATCCAGATGATCGCGTAACCTTCCTGAGCGGCCTTCTTGACCATGTCCACCATGCCGGGGACGGCCGGGAACTCCTGGCCGAGCACGAACGTTGTGTTGGTCGCGGGGTTGAAGTCCCAGTTGCTGAAGATCTCGTAGTTCCATGTCGCGAGCGTCGTATCGTCCACGTCGAGGACGATCGCCTTCATCGCGGCGCCATGGCCGTGGGCGTGGGACGCGAGGTAGCGCGCGCCGGCCTTCGCGACCGAAGTGGCCTCCTTGGCGTAGTTGCTGTCGCTGGCAAAGACTCCGCTGCCCAGCGGGTCGCCGTAGTAGTTGCGGATCTGCTGGCGCAGGACGTCCAGATTCGTGATCTGGTTGGCCGACCGTGGCGTGATGGTCTGGATGGCCGGTCCCGCGGCTGTGGCGACAGCCGCTCCGATCAGGCTCGCCACCAATAGCGCGAGAGCGCCGGTGGCGAGGCGTCGGGTGCGGGCGAGCGAAGCGAAACGTCGCATGAGACCTACCTCCTCCTGGTAAGGGGCTTGAACACGACGCCACCGATGCTAGTTACCCACCTCTACCGGAACGTCAGGGTTTTGGTCGAGAACCGTTAACGTTCGCGGCTTCGGGAGCCGCGGCGCCGGCCAAGCCTTCCGGACCGCCTTCGGCGCCCCCCGCGCGGGGCGTGCCGGATCGCGGACTTCAGGTTCCGTTAGGCACGACGCATTCGCGAGTTGGCCGCCTTTGGGAGTTGACTGGGACCCAAGGAAGAGGTGCAGCAATGGCGTCGGTCAAGTCCACGGACGGAACGAAAATCGCCTTCGAGACCCAGGGTTCCGGAGCTCCGCTGATCCTCGTCGATGGGGCCATGGGCAGCCGGGCGCTTGGGTTCGGGTCGGAGCTCGCGGCCCTGCTCGGTAAGGACTTCACGGTCTACGTGTACGACCGGCGAGGCCGGAATGAGAGCGGCGACACCCAGCCATACGCCGTCGAGCGCGAGATCGAGGACATCGATGCGTTGATCGCGGACGCCGGTGGTTCGGCCTTCGTCTACGGCATCTCGTCGGGGGCCGCCCTTGCGCTCGAGGCCGCCTCGCGGCTCGGCGACAAGGTCCGCGGCCTGGCGCTGTACGAGGCGCCTTATGGCTCGCCCGCCGAGGGAGACGGCCCCGACGACTACGAGCCCAAGCTCAACCGCCTGCTCTCGCAGGGCAAGCGCGGTGACGCGGTCGATCTGTTCATGAGCGTGGTAGGCGTTCCACCGGACATGATCGCCGGCATGCATCAATCGCCGACGTGGCCGGTCATGGAGGCCACGGCTCCGACGCTCGCGTACGACGCGAAATGCATGAACGGCTTCCGGATTCCGCTCGATCGCGCGGCCCGGGTCCAGGCGCCGACGCTGGTCATGAACGGCTCAGCGAGCTTTCCGTTCATGAGGCCGGCGGCCGAGCAGATCGCGGGGTCGATCCCGAACGCCCAATACATGGAGCTGCCCGACCAGCGCCACGACGTCGATGCGAAGGTGATCGCCCCGGCCCTGGCCGACTTCTTCTGCACGGCTAGCGCCGCGGTCTGGAAGTAGCCGGCAGTAGCCGGGGTAGCCCGCCGGAACCGACGGCTCGCGGGTGCTCCGCGAGCCGCGGGCCCGGGCCGCGGGCCGTCACGCGCCCGAGAGTCCTAGTAGCGGAACGTAATCGCGATCGGCAGGTGGAAGCCCGGCGAAACCGCAACCAGGCCCAACACGAAGATCCGGCCGTGGCGTGGCAGAGACAGGCTCCCGAGCGGCATGGCGCAGCTGAACCGGCCGTCGGTGGAGTCGGCCGCGACCGCCCAGCGTTGCGCCGAGCTCGAATTGCCTGAGGCGTCCTTCGCCGACGCGGTCAATGTCGTCAGGCCGTGCGAGGTGATCGACAGGGTCGCGGATCCGCCGGCGACCGTCTTCGATGCGATGTGCTGAGCGCCGGTCGCCGAGTAAGTCACGGCCGCGACGCCGGAGCCGCCGTCGCTGCCGACCAGTTTCAGGTGCAGCCCGCGCGTGTCGAAGCAAGTCGCCGAGGTCGTGCCCACCGGGGCGCCATGCTCGGTCAGGAAGAAGGCCGTCCCCTGGACGGTGAAGACCGGGCGGTGCGGTTCGGGCTTACCCGCGGAGGCCGTCACCGTCAGGCTCGGGGTCGCCAGATCGATCTTGATCGTCCGACTATGCGCCGACTCGAACGTGCCCAGCGTGTCCACGGAGAAGAAGGTGAGGGTGTGGATGCCGCTCGTGGCGACGCTGAAGGGAGCCGAATAGGTGCTACAGGTCGCCAGTGCGGTCGGTGCGCAGGCGGGCTTGTCGATCCCGTAGTACGTCGCCGCCACGGGGGCGCCGCCGGAAGAGGGCGTCGCGGTCAGCGTGACCGTCACGGGAGTGTGATTCCAACCCGCGGAGTTGGCCGGCGGGGCCAGCGTCGCGACGGTGGTCGGCGGCTGAGCCGAGTTCACGACCTGGGTGAGGACTGTGGAGTCCGTGGCGCCGTACGAGCTGTCACCCGAGTAGGACGCGGTGATGTCGTGGCTTCCGGCCGAGAGCGTGGACGTCGTCAACGTCGCGGTTCCGGTCGAAATCGAGCGACGCGCTGCCCAGTGTGGCCGAGCCGTCCTTGAACGTCACGGTTCCCGTGGGCGTGCCACCTGAGCCTGTGACCGCGGCCGTGAACTTGACCGACTGGCCGGCGATGCTTGGATTGAGCGACGACGTCAGAGCCACGGCCGCGTTCGCGGCGACGAACTGGCCGGCGGCCGAACCCGAGCTAGGGTCGAATGTGAGGTTGCCCGGGTAGGTGGCGGAAAGCGTGTAGGTTCCCGGGCTGAATCCCGACGCCGTGACGGCGACGTTCGGGGTCGCGGCGTTGAAGGTGTTGGTCGCGAGCGGCCCGTTCGGCCCGGACAACGTGTAGGTCCCGGTTCCAGCGACTGGACCTGTCCCGGTGTCGGGGGTCACGTTGATAACCCAGGTCATCGAGCCGCCACCGCTGCCCGCCGGGGTCGTCGTCGGATTGACGGTGACGGTGGTCGTAGTCGCGACCTTCAAGAAGGTGCCATCTGCCGAGCCAGAGCTCGAGAGGAACGTGGATCCGTCTCCGGCATAGATTGCCGAGAGCGTGTATTTGCCTGCGGACAAGCCGGTGGCCGTGATGACATTCGAGGATTGGGCTGCGTCGAAGGTGTTGGTCGCGATTGGGCCGCTCGGGCCAGTCAGTGTGTAGGTGCCCGTCCCGACTACGGAGCCCGAGCCGGTATTGCGGGTCACTTTGATCGTCCAGGTGATCGACTCGCCCGAGGAGCCGGTGTGTGCCGTTGAGGGGTTGACCGTGACGGTCGTCGTGGTTGCGACCATGGCGAAGTCCCCGGCCGCGGAGCCGGAGCTGGGACCGAAGGCCCCGTCACCTGGATATGTCGCGCTCATCGTGTACGTACCGGCGCCGAGGTCCGACGCCGTGATCTGCACGTCCGCCTGGGACGCGTTGAACGCGTTCGTGGCGATTGGGCCGCCCGGGCCGCTGAGCGTATAGGTGCCCGTGCCTGTGGCAGGGCCGCCGGACTGGGGTATGACGTTGATCAGCCAGGTTAGTGAGGTGCCATGGTTTCCGGCATCCGCGACGGCTGGGCTCACGGTTACGGACGTGGTCGTTGGGATCAGGGGCACGGCCGCGACGGACGGGGGCGCAACAAGGGCAACGAAGACGATCGCGGTGGACAGGAGCGCGCGGGCGAAACGCGTCACCGGGGTCTCCCCTCTTCGGACGGGTGGATAGGCTCCGGAGCGTCACATCTGCCCCACTCGATGTCATTGGCCGAGCCACTGCGCGCGACGACAGGCGTGCACCACGGGCCGATTTAACCGAACGCAACATCTGGCTTCCTGGTCGGCGGCCCCCGTCGCCGATCACCAGTCGCGGTTCGCGCGGTTTTCGCGCAGTCTGCGGCGTCCCGCGTCGTCCCGCGTCCTCGCGCCTGCGTCGTCCTGTGGGACAAATGGGTTTTGCGCGGCCAATAAGTTGCGTGTGCAACTATCTTGACAAGGAAGTCAGGAAGGACGACGGCCGCCGGCCGGGGCTCTCCGTCGACTCATGGTGAAGGTTCTGGAAATGCACTCGTTTGATTTGGCAATGCTCCTGGTGCGCCTGGCCGTTGGCCTCTCGTTCGCCGCGCATGGAGCTCAGAAGGCGTTCGGCTGGTGGGAAGGCCCCGGCTTCGGCGGCTGGCAGGGCGCAATCGCAGGCATGGGGTTCCGGCCTGCCGCGCTCTTCGCGGCCGCTTCCGTATTGGCAGAGTTGGCGGGCGGCCTGCTGCTCGCAGTCGGGCTTCTCACCCCGGGAGCGGTGATGGCCCTGTTGGGCCTCTCGGTCGTGATCATCTTCAAGGTTCATTGGGCTAACGGGTTCTTCGGGATGAAGGGCGGGTTCGAGTACCCGTTGCTGCTGGCGCTCGCCGCGCTCTCGATCGGCATCGCCGGGCCTGGCACGGTCAGCATCGACAACGCGATCGGCCTGCAGGCGACCGATCCGGCGCGGGCGGCGCTGATCGCCCTGGGTTTGATAGGCGGGCTTGTCTCCGTCGCCGTGCCGCGGCTTTTCGCCCGGACGATCTCGGCGCACGCCGGGTAATACCCCTCCACACGGAACTAAACGGGCCGATCGCTCCGGCGCCCAACGCCGGCGGTCGGCCCGTCCGTTTGCGACGTCTGGGGTCGGTGTCGGCCGGCCGGGTCCGTTTCCGACGTCAGAAGTCGCTATCGGCCGGGTGGCCGGTCGCTTTCCGACGTCCAACGTCGCTATCGTGCCGCCCGGTCCGTTTCCGACGTCAAGTCGCTATCGGCCGGTGGCCGGTCGCTTTCCGACGTCCAGGTCGATATCCGGCGCGGAGTCCGTTTCCGACGTCAGAAGTCGCTATCGCCGGGTGGCCGGTCGCTTTCCGACGTCCAGGGTCGATATCGGGCGGCGGAGTCCGTTTCCGACGTCAGACGTCGCTATCGTGCCGCCCGGTCCGTTTCCGACGTCAGAAGTCGCTATCGGCCGGGTGGCCGGTCGCGCCCGGCCGGCGCGGGCCGCCCGTTTTCGGCCGTGGGCATGCGTTATCGTTCGGCGAGCGAGGGGTATCGATAAACAGTTCCGGAAAGAGCGAGATGCGAAACCAAGTTCGTCACGAGCGACCGCGATCACTCTTTGTCCTGGTGGCCCTCTCGGCCGTAGTGGCGCTGGCCTTTGGGGCGTGCTCGTCGTCGCCGCAGAAGTGGCCCACAGCCGGCGAGGCGCGCGAAACCCTCTCGTCCAAGTACAGCTACCAGTTCGTCCACTATCAGAACACCTGGCGTTCGGCGAACGGCCCTCACACGCTCCAGATCTCCGTGCCGGACACGGCCGACTCGAAGGACCAGATGATGGTGAGCGTGTACTACGCCTCGTACGCGGGATTCCAGAAAGACATCGACAACGTCTTTGCCGTGATCGCGCCCGACGCCGAGACGTGGGAGCACGACGTGCTCAAACAGACCGCGACAACCGCGAAGCTCAACGACCAGTACAACGCCTCCGGCGGGCTAGTCACGGTCATGTGGGACCAGTCGCTGCCCATGCTGAGCTTCGTCTTCACCGGCAGCTGACCACCGCGGGCCGCCTTCGACGCGGCCTCTCAGGCCCATCCCGTCGTGGCGGCCGACGTCCGGCCCACGCCCGGCCGGCATCCGGCTGCGCGCCCAAATCGGTCCCGAATCCTCAACGAAGATTGTCCGGTGAATTCGAGCACCGGCCGGAAAGAAGCGCCCGTCGGCCCCGTTAAGTAGTCCGCGATCGCGACCCCAACCTGGACTCTTCGGCCAATCGGCCACAAGGCATCGGAGCGGACGAAATGACGAGCAGACAAACGGGCCCGGACGGGGCGGGTACCGAAGCCTCGATCGAGGACGATCTCCAGCAGCCGCTCGAGCGGACAGGCGCCATCTCCCACCGCGGCGTCCTCGCGGGCGTGCCCCTGGCGATCGTCGGCGTGCTGGTCCTGGCCAGCGTCGCCTTCGGCGCCACGGTAATCCAGAAGGTGGTCGGTCCGGCCGCAAATCCCACGCCGGTGATCGTGGGAGTGGGCCAGGATGAGACCCAGTCGCCCGCCACGCTGGAAACTCCCGCCGCCAGCGCCACAGATCGCGCGCCCCGGCTTTCGACGGCTGCTCCGATCGGGGCAACGGCGACACAGCCCGCGGATCCGGCCCCGCACCCAATCGCCGACATGGGCGCACTGGTCGCCGCGGACAACCTCGACATGACGGTCTCGTTCAGCTGGAGCGCTTACGAGGGCGCGGGGCTGACGGGCTTCGAGTTGGTCTACGAGGCGACGTCCTCGGGCAAGACGCCGTCATACCCGACCAGTCCGACGTGGGCATCGCCGGAGATGGGCCAGAAGTCGGTGGCCGTCCCCGGAATCGGCCCCGGCGACTACCAGGTGCGTCTGCAGGCCATCTGCGGCCTCGAGACGCCGGTGGTCTGCGGGCAGACGAGCGTCATCCACGTCCACCTCTCCACCGGTCGGTCCGTGCCGAGCCCAATCGCGGCGTCCTCGGTCCCGGCGTCCTCGGTCCCGGCGACCCCAGTCCCGGCGACGCCTCGGCCGACCGTCGCGCCGACTCCCCCGTCCGCCACCCCCACGACACCCACGACAAGCCCGACTCCCACGACGAGCCCAACGCCCAGGCCCAGCACGCCGGTCACGGCCGACCTCGGCGCCCTACGTGCCGCAGACAACCTGGACCTGACGGTCTCCTTCTTCTGGAGTCCCTTCGGGGGCAACGGCCTGGTCCGGTACGAACTGGTCTATGAGCTGACGTCCTCAGGCAGGACGCCTTCGTTCCTCGGTGGCAGTCCTGCCTGGGCCTCGACGGCGCCCGGCACGACGTCCGTAGCCGTGGCGGGTATCGGCCCGGGCAGCTACCAGGTCCGAGTCGGAGCCATCTGCAGGGTGGGCACCGGCGAGCACGTGTGCGGCCAGAGCAGCGTCATTCGGATCCATCTCTCGGCCGCCCGTTTCGCCAGCCCGTCGCCCGTAGCCAGCGCTCAGTAGCGCGGGCCGTCAGACGCGAGCCTGTGCATCGCCAGTGGTGGAGGAGCTTCGATGAGTGGCGAAGCTCCTCCGCTCCTGCAACTGGAGCGGTTCGGCAGTACCGCTGGCCGATTTCCCACGTCAATCGCCCCTCGTACCGTTCCAACCTCCATGGATGACGGTTCCTCGCGCATGCCGCCCGAGCGCGAACGGGCGCTCGTGGCCAGAGCTCGTGACGACGCCGACGCGTTCGAGGAGCTGTATCGCTTCTACCTGCCGCGTATCTACGGCTTCGTCTATCGCCGCGTCCGTGACACGGCCACCGCAGAGGATCTGACGTCGGTGACGTTCCAGCGGGCGCTCGAGGTCATCGCCGCGCCGGGTTTCCGAAACCAGACGCTCGGAGGATGGCTCTATCGAGTGGCGGCAAATGCCGTCGTGGACCACTACAGAGCCGATCGCCGCCAGGTTTCGATGGACGACGCCTATCCCGACACGGAGCCTCGCGATCTCGCCGCCGATGCCATGGCCGCTGCCGTAGACCGTGACGAGATCCGCCGGGCTCTCGCGACGTTGCCGCCGAACCACCGGACCGTGCTCGTGCTGCGCTTTTACGACGATCTGGACACGACCGAAATCTGCGCGGTCCTGGGCTGCTCGCGGCCCGTCCTCTACCTTCGACTTCATAGGGCCATCCGAGCGATGCGGCTGGCGATCGCGAGGGAGTCGTCAGATGTCGCCTAGAACCTCGAACCACGGAGTTCCGGACGTGGCGACGCTTCTGGCCGAATCCGGCCGGAGTGCACGCGCCGCGGACGAGCCATCCATCGAGCTTCGACCAGAGTTCGCCGATGGACTGTCGGCAGACCTGCGGAGCCGGCTCGTTGCCCGCAAGACGACGGCGGTTATGGGCTCGGCCGTTTCGCCGCGGAGGCTTGCCGCCCTTCGATCGTTTGCCGCGCCGCGACTGCTCGCCGCGGGAGTGGCGGCCGTGCTGGTAGCCGCGGCGCTGTACTACGGCTCGGGGTTGCTGGCACCGTCCCGGATCCAGGCGACCGCGGATCAAGCCGCCGCCGCCACGCTCATACGAGGCGGGATTTCGACGGCTCTCGTGGCCGGCACCGAACTCCGCGCCGGCGACGAAATTCACGTGGCGGCCGGGGGCGGAGCGACGCTTCGAGTCGGCGACGGCTATACCCGCATGGCCGGCGATTCGGACCTCGCGATCGTGGGCCTCGACCCGAACGCCGCGGTTATCGATCAGATTCACGGGCGTGTCTACCACCGCGTAGACGTGCCTTCGGGCGTCGGCTACGAAGTCCGGACCGGCTCTGTCGGCTGGACCGCGCACGGAACCGCCTTCGATCTCGACCGCGAAGCCACGGCCGGCGCCGACCGGGTGACCGGCCTGGCTCTCGTCGACGCAGTGGCGGTGAACGGCCCGCGACTCCAGACGAGCCTGCCGCAGGGCTCGAGCCTCACCCTTGACCTGGGCCCGAATGGTTTGCCTGGCGCCGGCTCGAGTGAGCCTGAACCTATAGACACGTCTGAACACGCGGACCCGTGGCTCGCCCGAAACGCCTCGCTCGACGCGGAACTCGGGCTCAACCTCGGCTGGTTGACGTCAGCGCCACCACCCTCGCCGCGCCTTCGGGTACCCCTGCTACTTCGCCGACTCCAAGCGCCTCGCCGACGCCGAGCGCCTCGCCGGCGCTGCCGGCCGCTTCCCCATCCGGCGGGTCCACCGCCGTCCCGAGGCCGTCGCAGTATCCGCCGGCGTCGAAGGCGCCGGTCGCGACTTCCACGCCGGGGACGACGCCCCCTCCAACGTCCGTGCCCGTGTCCACGCCTACACCCGCGGCCACGACCCCGGCCATCCAGGACATGGGCGCTCTCGGGGCGGCCGACAATCTCGACCTGACGGTCTCGTTTACCTGGAACCCATACACGGGCAGCGGCTTGAGCGGCTACGAGCTCGCCTACGAGCCGACGACCTCGGGCAACACGCCGTCGTTCCCCGCCAGCCCGGTCTGGGCCTCACCCGCCCCCGGCACGACTTCGGTCGCGGTCGCAGGCATCGGCGCCGGCACGTACCAGGTCCGCCTCCAGGCGATCTGCCTCGTGGACGGCAGGCAAACCGTGTGCGGCCAAACGAACGTGATTCGCATCCATCTCTCGGCGGCGCGTTTCGCGACTCCCTCGCCGAGCTAGGCGGTCCGGGTCGGCCGCGCCGTGCGTCCGGCGAGCAGGCGCTCAGCGTCCCGCCGAGCCTTGGAGCTAATCTGCTCCCGTGAGCAAACCAAAGCGCGTGACCAAGATGTACGGGCTGGGAAGCTTCCTCGCCGTCATCAGCCTGCCGGTGTCGTTGCTGATGTCCTCGCGCGGCATGAACGGCTGGCAGGAGCGGGCCGCCCGGGACATGGAGCAGGACGCGGCCAGGATGGCGAAGCAGGGCTATCGGATGGCAACGTCGGAGGACCACGCCGTCCCCACCTTCGGCATCTACTGGCACAAGGTCACCTACGAGCTGATCGACCCGGCCGACTGAACCCCTTGCCGGCGCTGATCTGCCGATCTGGCGCCGCCCATGGCCGGCGAGCCCACCCGCTCCGTGCCCTCGTTTCCTGCTCCGGCCGGCGCCCGGGCAGCCCACGCGGCGCCACCCCGCCCGGCCGGCATTGCGCCGGGCCCCGCGCCCTGCGCCAGCACCCCTCCCTTCGACTCAAGGCTTGACAGCCAATTCCATCGCGATATATCGTGAGCCTGCGCAACGTAGCGCAACATAGACACACAGGAGAAACAAGGTGTTTCACCAGCAAGAGGGGCGAGCCAGGTTCTGGCACGGACGCTCCGAACAACCAGACGACCGGCACGGACGTGGCGGCCGGCGATATCGCGGCGAAGACGACGATCCGATGCAGTTCACGCCGGGACCGGGCGGACCTCACGGCCACGGCCACGGCCACGGACCGGGCGGCCATGGACCGGGCCGAATTCGGCTGGATGCCCCGAGACTTCATGTTCGGCCCGGGGCGCGGCCCCATGGTCCGCCGAGGCGATGTACGCACGGCGATCCTCGCCCTGCTCGCGGAGCAGCCCATGCACGGCTACCAGATCATCGGCCAGCTCGGCGAGCGAAGCGGCGGCATGTGGCGGCCGAGCGCGGGCTCCGTATATCCCACGCTCCAGCAGCTCGAGGACGAGGGTCTCGTCAAGGGCGAGGAGAAAGAGGGCCGCAAGGTCTATTCCCTGACCGAAGACGGCAAGAATGCCGCTGCCGCTGGCTCGAAGAGTCGGGCGCCCTGGGACATGCCCGGTTCATCGGACGCGGTGGATCTGTACGGCCTGTTCCGGCCGCTCGGCGCAGCCGTGGCACAGGTCTCTCAGGTTGGCACCCCGGAAACGATCGCCCAGGCTCGAACGATCCTGATCGAGGCGCGTCGGGCCCTCTACCGGCTTCTGGCCGAGGACGATCAACCGGAAACCGGTTCCCCGACCGAATAGGCCGCCTCGGCGGGCCGAGCTCGAACGCGAACTCGGCCCCCGCTCGTTCGCCAGCTGTCAGCCGGCCCCCATCAGCCGGCGACCTTGGCTTCGATGCGGCGGTCCGGAACGAGCCACCACAACGCGACCGCGACGTAGAAGCCGCAGGCGAGCCACGAGTTGGCGAACGCCAGCGGGATCGCGACGACGTAGACGACGATCGAAACCTTGCCCTTGAAGTCGCCACCGACGGCGGTGGCAAGCGTGGACTCCTTGCCGTGCAGGGCGATCAGCGAACGACTCAGCAGGAAGTACGCCACGGCGGCGAGCAGCAGATCCGCCCCGTAGGCCGCCACGGGCAACGAAGCGAACTCCGTCTGGCCAAGCCAGCTGGCACCGAACGGAATGAGAGACAGCCAGAACAGCAGGTGCAGGTTCGCCCAGAGGGTCCGGCCATCGACGCGGTCGGCGGCGGCGAGCAGGTGGTGGTGGTTGTTCCAGTAGATGCCCAGGAACACGAAGCTGAGAACGTAGCTCAAGAACGTGGGAACGATCGGGCGAAGGGAGTCGAGCGTGGCCTCGTGCGGCGCGCTCAGACCCAGGACCATGATCGTGATCAGGATCGCGATCACTCCGTCGCTGAACGAGGCCATCCGAGTTTTTTCCACAACGTCCTCCGGCAGCGGAGGGCCGGCGACCGGGCGCCGGTCGATCAGACGCGCACTGGCTCAGCGTTCGGGGCGATCTCGACCTGAACGACCACCGTGCCGGCGAACATGTCGTGCCAGCCGCGCTTCCGCTCCTCGAACGCGACCCAGACGACCCCGACGTAGAAGCACATGAACGAGACCATCAGCCCTACGAATCGCTTCGTGGCGCCGACCCAGCCGAGCTTGCCCCCGTCGGATCCCCGGACGACGCGCAGCCCCACCGCCTTCATCCCGATCGTCTGGCCGGTCGCGGCCCAGCAGCCGATGAAGTAGACGGGGAAGACGATCCAGGCCGCCAGACCGGCGGACCCTCCCAGGGTCCGGTTCAGCCCCGAAAAGAGGACCAGATCCACGAGGAGCACGCCGATCCAGTCGCCGGCGAAGGCCACCGTCCGCAGCCAGAAGCCCGCCAGATGGGTATCGGGCCGCGGGCCCGCGGGACTGGCCTCTCGTCGGGATCGGCTGCGTTCGACGTACCTGATGGCGATGGCCGCCAGCGCGAGGCCGACGAGCGATGCCACCACCAGGGGCGCGAGGGTAGCGACAGGATCGGGGGAGCGCAGCCCGAGAAGGACGCTCGGGGTTACAGCGATGGCTGCAAGGACGAGTCTGTATCGAACGCGGAGGCTTTTCATGATCTTCCGTCCCTCCATACTCGGCCAGATCGCCGCCGAGTCCAGTCAGAGCGTGCCGCTCGGAATGGTCGCTCGTCAAGGGGTGGCTTCGTCACGAGCCGTCTGTTCCGCCCGCCTCGTGGAATGGCCGATTTCGAGTCCACCTTTGTGTTGCTCGCCAATAGCGAGTACCGTGGAGTCATTGCCGTCCCCTTTGGTGGCGATGCTTCGCGTGGTCTACCTTGCTTTCCGACCCGACCGTGCGTCTGCTCTTCAGGCTCGGAAAGTGAATAAAGGGGTCACCCAATGACCACCGGTATCGTCAAGAAGGTCGTCAGCGACCGAGGCTTCGGCTTCATCACCGCTGAAGACGGCAAGGAATACTTCTTCCATCGTGGGGGCCTCGTCGCCCCGCTCGAATTCGAGCGCCTGGTCGGAGGCGAAAAGGTCGCCTTCGAAGTCGAGACCACGCCCAAGGGTCCTCGCGCCAGCCAGGTCACCGCAGCCTAGCTCTCTGTGACATCCGCGACCGGAGCCGAAGTTCGGCCCCGGTCGCGGGCTTTTTAGGCCGCCCAAGGCGGCCGGTCGCAGGAGGCTGCCATTTTCCGAACCGCGTTTGTCTCTACCTATGCGCCTCAGCGTTGTGGCATCGCTACGTTCACAGACGATCTCGCCACCGCCGTCGGTGGTCGCGAAATCGTCGCGCTGCAACCGGTCGATCGACCGGGGCCCTATCCGGCCGAAGTCCACCACGTCATCCGGCGTGACGTTCAGACTGACTACACGGCAGCGGCTCGCGCGCTCAACGCCTGTGGAGTCGACGCGGTATCGATCCAGCACGAATACGGGATCTGGGGCGGCGAAGACGGAGCCTACGTGCTCGACTTCGTGCGAGCGCTGCGAGTGCCCGCCATCGCCACGCTGCACACGGTCCTCCGCGAGCCGAGCCCTTCCCAGCGCCGGATCCTCTCCTCACTGATCGAGGCCACCGACGCGACCGTCGTCATGTCCCAGACCGCGGCGACGCTGCTCGTCGACGCATACCGGGTCGACCCGTCCCTCGTCCAGGTCGTGGCCCACGGCGTCCCCCACCTGCCGCTCCTGGCACCGGACAGCGTCAAGCCGCGCGTCGGCCTCGTCGGCAAGGACGTCATCCTGAGCTTCGGTCTGCTGGGCCCGGGCAAAGGCTATGAGTCGGCCATCGCGGCGATGCCCGCGGTTCTCGAGGCGATCCCCTCGGCCACGTACGTCATCCTCGGCGCCACCCACCCGGACCTGATCCGCCGCGAAGGCGAGGCCTATCGCGAGAAGCTCCGGACCATGGCCGCCGATCTGGGAGTCACCGAACACGTCCAACTCGTCGACCGCTTCGTCAGCCGAGAGGAACTCGGTGTCTGGCTGGAAGCCGCCGACGTCTTCGTGACGCCGTATCCCAACATGGATCAAATCGTCTCGGGCACGCTTTCCTACGCCATGGGCGCGGGCAAGGCGGTCGTGTCGACCCCGTACGCATACGCTCGGGAACGGCTCGCCGGCGGTCGGGGCGTGCTCGTCGCCGCCGGCTCTTCGGACGCCCTCGCCGGTGCGCTGATCGGCTTGTTCAAGGACCCGGCTCGCCGGGCGTTGATCGGCCGGCAGGCCTACGCATACACCCGCGGCATGATCTGGCCCCAGGTCGGAGAGCAATACCGTCGCGTCTTTGCCCGTGCGGCAAGGCCGACCGTGACGCTCCACGCCGCCATCCCGGAACTCGCGGCAATCAGTGGCTGACCGGCCGCTCTACCCGGTGAGTCGCGTCCATCTGGAAGCGCTCGGCGGGCAGTTCGGCATCTGGCAGCACGCGACCGGCGAGAACCCCAATCCCGAATTCGGGTATTGCGCGGACGACGTCGCCCGGGCCCTGACCGTGGACATACTCCACGGTCGACAGCTCGGTTCGGACGCGATCCGCTCGTCCGTCGCGGTTTCGCTCCGGTACCTCGCCGAAGCGTTCGATCCGGCCACCGGACGGTTCCGCAACTTCAGAAGCAAGGACGGTACCTGGCTCGAGGGCCAGGCGTCCGATGACAGCTTCGGTCGCGCCCTTCTGGCGCTCGGTAGCGCGATTGCCGACGCATCCGAGGACGAAACGGTCGTCGAGGTACGCGCTCTCTTCGTCGCCTCATTGCCCGCCGCCCGGGGGATGACGTCACCGCGGGCGATCGCCTCGGCAGCTCTCGGTTGCGCGGCGGCGCTGAACGCCGCGCCCGGAAGGCTCGCCGACGCGGGCGAGATGGTCCGATCGACCCTCGACGAGCTGGCCTCCACGCTGCGTCGCTCGTTCGTCGGGTTGACCCTCGATCGCGACTGGCCATGGCCCGAGGCCACGCTCACCTACGAGAGTGCCCTCCTGCCACAGGCGCTCCTGACCGCGGGTTCCGTGCTCGGCGACCGAGAGATGATGCACATGGGGGCCCGCGTGCTCGACTGGCTCATCCGCGTCCAGACGAAGGCCGACGGCACGTTCTCGCCGATCGGCAACGACCAGTGGTGGCCGCGCGACGGAATGCGAAGCCGCTTCGACCAGCAGCCCATAGAGGCCACCTCGATGATCCTGGCCGCCGAAGCCGCCTACCGATATACCGGCAAGCCCCGCTATCTGAGAACCGTGGAGTCGGCGTACGGCTGGTTCCTCGGCGACAACGAGGTCGGCCTGCCGCTCGCGGATCCGGCGACGGGCGGCTGCAAGGACGGCCTATCGCCGCTCTGCGCCAATGACAACCAGGGCGCCGAATCCACGTTGATGTGGCTCACGGCCCTCGAGCACGTCAGGGCGATAAGAGCCGCGGTCGCCGCGACGGCCACGCCACCGACCGCGACGAGACGGCCCGGCTCGCGTGCGGCCGGAACACCGAGCGCGGCCGCGCTCCAGGGAATCTGGACGCCCACGGAGGCTCGGCGTTGACGCAGATCGCCCTTCCGCCTTCCGGTCTTCGCGGGCTCTTTCGCCGCCACCCGCTGAACCCCGTCCTTACGACCGCGAACCTGCCGTACGAGGCCAACTCCGTCTTCAACCCGGGAGTGGGCCGGGTCGACGGCGAGGTCGTCATGCTCATCCGCGTCGAGGACTTCCGCGGCATCTCGCATCTCCAGGTTGCCCGCAGCTTCGACGGGGTCACCGACTGGCGATTCGACGAAACGCCCCTGCTCACACCCGGGGCACACGGCCGCCAGGAGGAGATCTGGGGCTGCGAGGATCCGCGCCTTACGTGGCTGCCGGAGCTTGGCGAGTGGGCGATCGCCTACACGTCGTACAGCCCGCTCGGGCCGCTCGTGTCCCTCGCGATGACCACCGACTTCCGGACGGTCCGACGTCTGGGCCCGGTCACGCCGCCCGAGGACAAGGACGCCGCGCTCTTCCCCCGCCGCATCGACGGACGCTGGGCGATGATCCACAGGCCCTCGCCGCTGCGTGGCGGCGCTCACATGTGGATTTCGTTTTCGCCCGACCTGATCCACTGGGGCGACCACGAGCTGCTGCTCGAAGCCCGAGACGGAGCCTGGTGGGACGCGGGCAAGATCGGCCTGGGGCCTCCCCCGCTCGAAACCGCGGAGGGCTGGCTCGTCTGCTACCACGGCGCCCATATGACGGCGGCCGGGGCGATCTATCGGGTTGGGTTCGCCCTGATGGACCTCGATGACCCGCGAATCCTGCTCCGACGCACAGACGAGTGGGCAATGGGGCCGACGGCTCCATACGAGCGTTCGGGCGACATCAACAAGGTCGTCTTCCCTACCGGCTGGCTCGTAAACGACGAGGGCGAAATCTCGCTCTACTACGGCGCCGGCGACTCGGTCATAGCGCTCGCCACGGCCCGGCTCGACGATCTGCTGGCCTACATGTGGCAGCTGGCTCCGCCCAAGCGACGGCGCATCCACGATCGACTTTCCGCCGACACCGAGCCCGTAGCCGAGATCGGCTAGCCGCTAAGGTCGCCGATCCCGCCGGCGACGAAAGCCCCCGAACCCGCTTATCTCGCCGGGGACTTCCGGTCTCGAGCCATGGCAACCACGGCCTCGAAGGCGACTCGCGCCTGCGCGGAGTTCTCGTCCGCGATTGCCTTCTGCTGTCGTTCGCGATGCTCCGCGGCCGTTCGAAGCAACTCGTTGACTTCGTCGTTGAACCGATCGTCTTCGGGACTCCGGCTCGCCGACCTGGCGGGCGAGCCGGCGGAGCTCGCCTGCGCCGCTGGCATCGACGAGCGTGTGGCCTTCACTTGATGTCCTATGCCCGCGTCTTGGCGGGGCAGTAGGTAAGGCTGTTGGCCTTGCGCTGGGCCCACGTCTGACCGTTGCGGGTTCGGTTCTTGAGCCACGTCT
Source organism: uncultured Chloroflexia bacterium (assembly GCA_963816135.1). GTDB lineage: Bacteria > Chloroflexota > Limnocylindria > Limnocylindrales > CSP1-4 > Fen-1039. Next base: position 441 of record CAWFJD010000003.1, on the reverse strand, counting down.
TGCGATCGCGGAGATGGCTGCGCTGGACGCCCGAGCCACCGGTCAGGCGGCTGTCGACGGCCGTCGCGGCCGGTGCGGAGCGCTTGGTATAGCCGCCACGCTCGGTTTCCTTGGTTGAAGTCGGAGCGGTTGAGGCGGGCTTGGTTTCTTCAGTCATCGGGAGATCCTTTCGAGTGGCTCACGGCACGGGGCCGTAGAGCCTGGGACGACGGTTGACGGTTGCGGCCCCTCGCCGCGATGCCGTGCCGTTCAACGTGTTCGGAATGTCCGGGCCGGGCAGCGGATCCGTCGCCGCCTTCGGCCGAGCGGTAAAGGTCAAGAAGCCTCGGCGGCCGCGGCCGGCTTGGCAGCCTTGGCGGGCTTCGGGGCCTTCGCGGCCTTGGCGTCGTCTCCCTTGGCCGGAGTCTCCGCAGCGGCCTTGGCAGCGGCCTTGGCTGCGGC
>CAWFJD010000002.1:0-6114 GCA_963816135.1 uncultured Chloroflexia bacterium | reverse complement strand
CGTCTTCTCGAGCCCGCGGCGTTTTCGGGGTCGCCGAACCAGACCTGGCGTCTGCTCCGGAGCCGATTTCGTCGCGGAACTCGCGTTGGCGATAGCTGCGAGCTTTCTGGCGACGACCCTCCCTTTACCGAGTCTGGCGGCGGTGTCGAGCCGCTTGTTTGCTGGACTTTCGGACCCTCCGGGCCTCTCCTTCGCCCGGCCGAACGCGCGGAATTTACGCCCTGCGCGGAGGCTTAGTCAAGCGCCAAAAACACAACATGTTGTGGTATCCTGCGGTCCGCAACCACCACATCTAGGCTTTGGGCCATCGAGTGGTGGAGATCCCGGGCATCTCGGTGGATGGCCTGAGGACCCCCGGTGGACCATCTGTGGATTGATTCGCGCGGCTGTCCACGCCGCCGCCGATCGCCGTCCGCTTCGCGTCGCGTTCCGCCGCCGCGGCCACTTCGCCTCTACTTCCGAACGAGCGTTCTATTCTACCACTTCGACTCACGGTTGCGTTAGCGCCGGCAGGCGCGGACGGCGACGGGCTGAGGCGGGTCTGGCGCAGCGGGCCGGCCACCGATCCGGTCCGGATAAGTGGCCGCCAATTCGCGAGCGTCATGATCTCGAGGTGGATCGAGTTCGGGCAGGCCAGGTGTTCCGTGCGTTGCGTCGCGAGCAACATCTGCGACAGGTCGACCTTGCGAAGAAGACAGGCCTGGCGCAACAGACGATCTCGGACCTCGAATGCGGTCGATTTGGCCGGCTCTCAGTCGACACGTACTGCCGCGTGGCCGACGCACTCGGAGCGGAAGTCGTGCTGATGCCGCATTGGCGAGGACCGAAGCTCGCGCGGCTGCTCGATCGGAGGCATGCCCACCTGCAGAACGCGACGGCCAAAGCGCTTCGGGCAGGCGGCTGGGACGTCCGGTCCGAAGTCACCTTCAATCATTTCGGCGATCGCGGGTCGGTGGACCTCCTGGCGTGGCGGGCCGATCGCCTGGCGCTGGTAGTCGTGGAAATCAAGACCGAGCTGGACAGCCTCGAGGACGCCCTGCGGACGCTCGACATGAAATCGCGGGTGGTGCCGGCCCTGGCACGGCGCGAGATTGGCTGGGTTCCGAAGATCGTGGGAGTCCTGCTGGTCCTGCCTGATGGCAGCAGCCAACGAGACATGGTGGCCAGGCACGCGTCGCTGGTCGACGCCGCCTTGCCGGAACGAACCGTCGCGGTCCGGCGTTGGGTGGAGAACCCGTCGGCCAACCTCCGGGGCATCTGGTTTCTCCGAGATACCGATGGTGGCGGTCTTGCCGAGAAACTACCGACCCGGCATCGAGTCGGCGCGGCTCCACAGGCTCCGTCACGGGCAGATGAGGCGCGAAAAGGCCCGATATCGGCGCTCTAGCCGCGTCTCCCGGCCTTGACCTCTACGTTGCACCGCCCGGGTCGGTAAATCGGAGAAAGTGGCCGAGGCCCGGTTGCTGCGGCGAGGTCGCCGGCTTGGTTGCCGACGCCTGCCTCGGGGCCCCGCCACGTGCCAGGGCCGCGGCCCGGCCGCGCGACGTCTACCAGCCGCGGTGAGGGTTGCCTCGTTTGCGAGTGGCGCCGCGGCCGGGAGACCAGCGTCGCGCATCGGCCTCCTGGTCGGCGGGTTTCGGGGCGCCGGTCCCGGCTCCGAGGGTGCCGCTCGCGGCCCCGCCACTCCCCCCGGCCCCGCCACTGCCCCCGCCACTGCCTCCGCCACTCCCCCCGGCCCCGCCACTGCCACCGGCCCCGCCACGGATCCCGGCCCGGCTGGCACTGCCGCCACGCGCGCCGCTCCGACCACGGGTCCCGCCACTCCCCGCGCCACTCCCGCCACTGACCCCCTCAGCCTCAAAGGGCCCGGCCCCAAGACCGACAGGCCGCCCCGGGGCCGGGGAGGAGAGCCGCTGGCGCGCCAGTCGAGCGAGGAGCCAGCCATTTCGGACGGTCCGGGCGCCGGCCCGGCGCACGAAGCCCGCCAGCTCGATGTCGTCGGTCACGACCAGCAGGCTCGAAGTGCCCGAGCCCGCGCCGCGGGCACCGGCCATGGCCTCTCGTTCAACATATTGAGTAATCGCCTCGTCGCCGGACATGCGGCCCGCGTATCGGACCTCGACGCCGGAGGCGATTCGCCGCGACACCAGGCCGTGCTCGGGCGAGCCGTCGAGGACCACGACGACCGACACTCCGGGCGGAACCACGGACCGCAGCCGGCCGATCAGCGCCGCCGGCGGCAACGGACCGGGCGTCCGCGACAGGGCATGGAGAACGTTGGTGCCGTCGACGACGAGCCGCTCGATCCCCTCGAGAACCTTCCTGTCGTCAGGCACGGTCGATCCAGCCGGCCGCGGTCCCCCGACCGGGACGCGCCGAAACGACGCCTCGAGCGCGCCCCTGTCGCGCCTTCGCACGCCTGAGTCTCGGCTCCGGTAGCATCCTCGCCATGCTCCTTCTCGTGGACCTCGATGGTGTCGTTTACCGTGGCGCCGAGCCGGTGCCCGGCGTGGCCGCCGTCCTCGCCGTCAGAGCGGCCAAGGGCGACCAGGTCGTCTACGTGACCAACAATTCGATGTGGTATCGCGCTGACTACGTTACGCGTCTTTCGGGAATGGGCGCGCCCGTGCATCCGGATCGCATCATCTCGTCCGCCAGGGCGACGGCGCTCTACCTCCGCGATCTCGAGCCGGCGGTCCACAAAGCCCTCGTCGTAGGGGGCCGGGGGCTCGTCCATGAGCTCGAGGACGTCGGGATCGAAGTCGTCTTTTCTGGCGACGCGGCCGAACGCTGGAAGTCGAACGGTCGAGACGGAGTCGCCGCCGTCGGTCCGGTCGATGCCGTCGTCGTCGGACTCGACACCGAGTTCACCTACGCCAGGCTCGCCTGCGCCTCCGAAGCGGTTCGCGCGGGCGCTCGATTCATTGCCACGAACCGTGACCCGGTCTATCCGCTCGAGAAGGGCCTGATGCCCGGCGCCGGATCCGTGGTCGCGGCCGTCGTCACCGCCACCGGCGTCACGCCGGTCTCGCTCGGCAAACCCGAGCCGCTGCTACTCGAAGTGGCCGCTCACGCCGTCGGCCGCCGGCCAGAGGAAGCCGTGATGATCGGCGACAGCCTCGTCACGGACATACCCGCCGCGATCGCCGTGGGCGCCCGGTCCGTCCTGATGCTCACCGGCATCACCACTCGGGCCCAGCTGGCCAAGCTCACGGATGCCAACCGGCCGACCGTGATCGCCGCCGATGCCGCCGAACTGGCGACCGCGCTCGAAGGCCTGGAGCGGCAGGACGCCGCCGGCTCGAAGCCGGAGCCGTAGTCGTTCGGTCCCGATGTAGTCGTTCGGTCGCCATCTCGATGCCGGCACCGAGGCCCTACTCGCCACCGCCGCAAGCCGGTGCATGGCCGCACCCCAAGTGCACACATGCCCCTCAGACCGCACTTTGGCACCCCAAACGCCCAGCAGCCACCTGCCCGACAGAGTAGCCTTTATCCATCGCGGATTCAGTGCATCCGTCTGGGCGAAGACCGACTTGGAACCTTCAGGTTCTGCGTCGTTCTGCGGATGCACGAAGGTAGGGATCCGCCGACCATAGTGGTTGACCGGGCAATTGTGTCCGGGTTCGACTACGCCTGGAGAACCCCACCAGGGGGCGAGTATGGACGCCGGCGTACCCAACGCCGAGCAGCGTGAGCCGGCCGGAAATTCAATCCGGATGCCCGAGGCGCTGCGCGATCGGATCGGCCAGATGATCATGGTCGGGTTCCGCGGCATGTCGCCGCGCGACGCCCAGCCGACGCTGCACAACATCGCCGAGGGGTCGGTCGGCGCAGTTGTCCTCTTCGATGTGGACGCCGAAACGGGCGGTCCGCGGAACATCCAGTCGCCGAGCCAGCTGGGCGAGCTCGTCGGCGCGCTCAAGGAGACGGGCGACATCCCCGTTCTCGTCACCGTAGACGCGGAGGGTGGCTTCTACCACCGCCTCAAGGAGCGATACGGGTTCGCTGCCGCCACGCCGGCCGCGACCATGGGCGAGCGCAACGACCTGGCGTTCACGAGGGCCGAAGGGCGTGTGACGGCTGCCGAGCTGGCGCGCGTCGGCATCGACATGAACCTCGCGCCTGTGGTTGACCTGCTCAACCCGGCCAATCTGACGGTCAGCGCCCGACGCCGGAGCTTCTCCTCGGATCCCGGGCTCGTGGCCGCTCACGCGCGCGAGTTCATCCTGGGCCACAAGGACCTGGGCATCCTCACGGCCGTCAAACACTTCCCGGGAATGGGCGGCGTGCTGCGGCCGTATTCCCCCGGCGTGGGCGAGCTGATCCAGAACTGGTCCACGTCCGAGCTCGAGCCGTACCGGACCCTGGTCGCCGCCGGCCTCCTCGACGCGGTCCTGGCCAGCCGCGTCACCCACCCCGAGATCGACGATGTCGATCCGGGCTGCCTGTCGAACAAGACAGTCGAGCAGCTGCTCCGAAACGACATTGGCTTCGATGGCGTGGTGATGACCGACGCGATGGAGATGCTGCCGATCTGGGACGTCTACGGGTTCGAACGCGGCATCCTCAAGGCCATCGACGCGGGCTGCGACCTCATCCTCTTCTGCAACGAGTCCGGCATCGTGCCCTACAGCGACGACAGAGCTCCCGCCGCGGTGCAGGTAATCCTGGACGCGATCGACCGCGGCGACATCTCCGAGGAGCGCATCGACCGCAGCTGCGCCCGAATCCTGGCCCTCAAAGCTCGCCGCGGCCAACGACTTGGCGAGGCGGCCTCGTAGGGGCTCTCTTCTCGGGCGGCGGGGACTGGCGCGGGGACGTGGCGCGGGAGCGGCGGACCGGCCCGATCCACGCAGGCCGATTGACGTCAGATTCTCCGGTTTACCAATGGGCGTGGTACTAACGAGAGATCGGCCGCGGCCCAGGCCGAAGACGACGGCTTTGTGACTGCCCACGACCTCCAGAAGCTCCGATTCGGGCTTCGAAACGCGGTTCGGAGCCGCGCTTCAGCCATTCTGGCGGCCCGCCGAGGCTCCAGGGCGCGACGGTTTGTCGGTAGTACCACCCGGGTTGGTATCTCGGAGAATCGATCCAGTGCCGATACCCGGGCATCCGTGAGGTCCCTTGGCCCGGCTGGGGCTCCGGACACTCCCGCGTGCCAATCCCACCGCGCCGCGCCGCTGTCCCGTGGCGCCACGCCCGCCGCCCCCGCGCCACGTCCGCCGCGCCGTGCCGCTGTCCCGTGGCGCCACCAACTTCGACAGCCGCAGGATTCTCCGGTTTACCGATGGGGGCGGTGGTGACGAGAGGTGGAGCTCCGGCCGAGGTCGAAACCAGCGGCCTGTGGACCATCCAGGCGTGCCAGAAACCCGATTCGGGCCTCGAGGCAGGGTTCGGAGGCACATTCCCGGCCACTTTGGCGGCGCGCCCGGGCTCGGAGGCTCGATGGTCTCTAGGGAATACCGCCCGGGTCGGTATCCCGGAGAAATGGTGGCGTGCCGATGTTCGGGAGCCTGGTGGATCTTCCGCCGCGCGCGGCCCCCGCGCCCCCCGCGCCACGCCCCCGCGCCACGCCCCCGCGCCACGCCCCCGCGCCACGCCCCCCGCGCCACGCCCCCGCGCCACGCCGCCCGCGCCACGCCCCCGCGCGCGGCCCCCGCGCCCCCCGCGCCACGCCCCCGCGCCACGCCCCCGCGCCACGTTGCCCGCTAGGCCGCGTCCGCCCGGGTGCTGACGTCGCCGCGGGCTTTGGTCGAGTCGCGGAGCATCTCCGTGATCTTCTCGCTCGGGAGGGGCCGCGCGAACAAGTAGCCCTGGCCCAGGTCGCATTGGAGCGCCCGGAGCCGTTCGGCCTGCTCGACCTTCTCGACCCCTTCGGCGACCGTCTCGAGCCGGAGCGTCTTGCCAATTCGGATCATCGCGTCCACCAGGGCCGAAGCCGTTGGTTCGGTGGCCACGCCGTCCACAAACGATTTGTCGATCTTGAGGATGTCGACCGGGAAGCGCCGCAGATACGCGAACGACGAGTAGCCGGTCCCGAAGTCGTCGACGGCGAGCCGGACCCCGAGCGACTTGAGCTGGAAGAGCCGGCTCAACGTGGCTGCCGTGTCGATC
>CAWFJD010000001.1:0-12884 GCA_963816135.1 uncultured Chloroflexia bacterium | reverse complement strand
AGTGCGGCGGGAACACCCGCGCAACCCTGGTACAGCTACGACCTGCCCTACGGCTGGCATGTCGTCGCGCTCGACTCCGAGGCGTGTCTCCTGGAGGCGCTGACGTGCGGGGCCGGCTCGCGTGAGGAGCTCTGGCTTCGCCAGGACCTGACGGCAAACCTGGGCAAGCACATCATCGCCTACTGGCACAGGCCCAGATTCAGTTCGGGCGGCAACGGCAGCGACCCGAAGATGGATGCCTTCTGGCGGGATCTGTACCAGGCCCGCGCGGACATCGTGATCAACGGACACGACCACGACTATCAGCGCTTCAAGCTTCAAAATCCCGACCAGCAGGAGGATTCCGAGGGAATTCGGGAGTTCGTCGTCGGCACCGGCGGGGCGGAGACAGACACGATCCATGCGCTCCTCCCCAATGTCGAGAACTCCCAGGACGAGCGATACGGAATCCTGAAGCTCCGGCTCGGGCCCGCGAGCTACAGCTGGGACTTCCTGCCGATCGGCACGAGCGACTGGAGCGACCCGGGCGAGACGGCGACGCACACCGCCTACACGGGACCCGGGCCCGGGTCCACCGCCACGCCGACGCCCACTCCCACGCCGCCGGCGCAAACGAGCGTCTTCGCCGACAACTTCGAGAGCGGAAACCTCGCGGCCTGGGTCGCTACCGTCGCGGGTGACGGGACAGCCGTCGTCCAGGGCTCGACGATCCCTCCCGGCAGTGCGTGGGCCGCGATGGTGTCCGAGTCCGCCACGTCGGGATCCGTCGCCTATCTCCGTCGCGACCTGGGTGCGGCATACACGGAGGCCACCGCGACCGCGTGGTTCAACGTGGAGGCGGAAGGCACGGCCGGCGGCAACGTGCCACTCCTTCGCTTCTACGACCCGGCCGGCACCCGAGTCCTGACCGTATCCCGGTTCAATCTCCTGGCGGACACGATCGGCTTCTCCGTTGATGGGAAGTACGTACCCACCCTTGGAAGAGCGCCGCTGCATTCCTGGCATTCGGTAAGCGCGCGGCTGGCCGAGAATGCCGCGGGCAGCACGGTCGAGATCCGAGTCGACGGCGTGCTCGTCTACAGGACGGCCGCGGCGACGACCAGTGTGACCGGCATCCGGTACGTCCAGCTGGGCACGGAGTCCAGTGGCCAGGGGTTCTCGGTCGCGGTCGACGACGTGGCGGTCACGGTTCCCCAGGGCGTACCGCCCATCACCCCGACGCCGACTGCGACGCCGACGCCGACGCCGACGCCGACGTCCCACCCCGACGCCGACTCCCACCCCGACGCCGACTCCCACCCCGACGCCGACTCCCACCCCGACGCCTGCTCCCACGCCGACGCCCAGGCCGACGCCGACGCCCACGCCCACGTCCACCGGGCCGACCCCCGGGACCTACCATTCGCTGGCCCCGACACGAGTGCTGGACACGCGCGTGGGCAACGGCTACGCGGCGAGGCTGGTCGCCGGCGTTCCCGCCACATTCAAGGTTTCCGGCCGATTGGGCATCCCGGTCAACGCCGTCGCGGTCACCGGGAACGTTACCGTGGTCAAGCCGTCCGACGGCTGGGCCCTGTACCTCGGTCCCCAGCCGCGATCCAAGCCGGCCACTTCCACCATCAACTTCGGGGCCGGCCAGACGGCGGGCAACGGGCTGACGGTCGCGTTGAGCGACACCGGAACCCTCAGCGCGACATTCATGTCCAGCACCGGCAGCATGTGCGACCTCGTGGTGGACGTGACCGGCTACTTCACGCCTGACGGCCAGGGCCAGACGTATCACCCGATGACCCCGGTCCGTGAACTCGACACTCGCTTTGGGAATGGGCTTTCGGGCAGACTCGACGCAAACACCCCCAGAACGTTCACGGTGGCGGGCAGGAACGGCGTGCCGCCCAACGCCCTGGCCGTGACCGGAAACGTGACCGTCGTGAGCCCGAGCGCCGGCTGGGCCGTCTACCTGGGGCCGGAGTCGACCAGAACCCCGTCCACTTCGACCGTCAACTTCGAGGGCGGCGTCAACACCGGCAACAACTTGACGGTGCCATTGGGCCCGAACGGAAGCTTGTCGGCGACGTTCATGTCCACGACCGGCTCCACGACGGATCTGGTTTTCGACGTCACCGGCTACTACGCCGCGGACTCGACCGGCTACAAGTTCGTCCCGATGGAACCCGGACGCCTGCTCGACACGAGGAGCGGCAACGGGCTCTCGGGCACGCTGCCTTCGAATAGTCCACGGACCTTCGGCGTCGCCGGCAGGTCGGGAATACCGGCGCGGCGGCCGCGGTCACGGGTAATCTCACGGTCGTTGATCAGACCGCCGGCTGGGCGCTGTACCTGGGCCCCGGCGCGCAGACCTGGCCGACGACCTCGACGATCAACTTCGCCGTGGCTGAAACCCGCGGCAACGGCCTGGCGGTCGCGCTCTCGCCGGGCGGAGGCCTGTCCATCACCTACATGTCGAACCCGGGGGCCGCCTGCCACGCGGTCTTCGACGCCACGGGTTTCTTCGTGCCCTGACCCTCGGCGAGAACCGCGGCCGCAATCGGTTTGGCGATCAGGAGACCGGCTGAGTCCGGTTGAGCTCCCAGGTCGTCCCTTCCGGCGAGTCGTGGATCTCGATGCCGGCCGCCAGCAGCCTATCGCGGATCGCGTCCGCGGCCGCCCAATCTCGATCCGAGCGAGCCCGGATCCGCTCGGAGAGCAGGGCGTCGACGAACGGGGCGATCAACTCGCGCGGATCGCGCGAACCCTCCTCCGCCATTTCGCCAAGACACACGATCGCCCCGCGCAGCGTGGAACGGGCCACCGCCAGAGCGTCCGACTGGTCCGTGTCGCCGGCCCAGGCCTGGATCGTCTCCTCGAGAGCCAGGATCGCCCGGACCGCAGCGGAAGCGTCGCACTGGTCGAGCGAGGCGCTGAAGACCGCGTCGAGCCGAGCGATCTCGTCGCGGAGCGGGTGGCCCTCCGCGGGAAGACCGGGTTGTGGCGCCGGCTCCAGGACCGCGGAGGCGACGCCGGCCGGAGCCGCGTGGCCCCTGGCCGCTTCGACGAGGTCCGCTATCGAGACGCTGGAGCCCGCGGGAAACACCGTGCTGCGGCCGTCCTTCCGAACGGTCACCACGCCGAGGCCAATCACATCCCCGCGCCCCGAGTCGAGGTCGAGGACGAGGGCGGTGTGGCCGTCCACGCCCAGGATGAACACCTCGGGCGGCAGCTCGGCTTCGAGCACGCGCAGCCGGCGCTCGCCCAGGTAGCAGAACCGGGTGTCGTGGTTGCCGCCCTCCGCGTTGTCGTAATGCGGGACCACGGCCACGGGCAGGCCGAGCGGCGTCAAGAGGTCCAGGCCCGGCAGCCAGCGCGGATCCTCGCCGACTTTGTAGATCTCGTAGACCGGGATGGTGAACCGGCCGAGGGTCAGTGCCGCCGCGCTGGCCATCGTGACCGCACCGCCACGGGCCAGCTTCTCGGCCAGGAGGCGCGGGACTTCCGTGCCGGCCCACTGGCGGAGCGCGTAGCTCGGACTCCCGGGGCCTGCGAAGGCAAGCCGCGAACCGCGGATCCGGGAAACGGCGGATTCGAGAAGGAGAGGATCGATGTCGGCCGAGAGGAGGGACGCAACGGTGATCGGATGACCGACCGAATCTCGGAAGTACTCTCCCGCCCGGCTGGATATGTCCCCGGCGTTCTCCTGGAAGCCGTACGGGGTGTCGAGCAGCACGGCCGGCACGGGCTTCGGTCCCAACCGTTCGAACACCGCCCGATGGACCCGGACCATCGTGGGCGTCGTCTCTCCCGAACCCATGATCGTCAGGAATTCGAGGCAGTCCCTCGTCAGGCATCGATCCCCTCCATGGCAGTTCCGAGCATCCTCACGAAACTCGAACCTCGCCGAACAACCCCGATCTCTCGGCCTCGAGAATGGCGGAGGCAAGCTCCGCGGGGCGTTGGGCGTGGATGTCGTGATCGCCGCTGAACCACTCCACTCGAACCGGGGTCCCGGTCTGGCGAGCGGCCTGGAGCGCGACCTCGACGCCGGTCCGTTTGGCGCTCGTCCAGTCGTTCTCCCCGCCGTCCACCGGAATGACCAGCGCCGGAACGCGCAGCTCATGCCAGAGGTCCGCCGTCCGCTGGCCCCACATCGCCTCGAGGATGGCCTTGTGCCGGTCCCGAGTGAGCCAGGGCGCGATCGTTCGATCGGGCCGAATCTCGAAGTTGCCGAGGGAGCCCTCGATCCCGTCCTCCGGCCAATCGGCGTGATCGGTCCGGAAGTAGCTCTCGATCGCGTCGAGGGGCAGGCCGACCAGCTGCGGGGGCGCGAGGCGCTGCCAGCAGACGTCCCAGGTCGGGAAGGCGTCCCGCATATTGGTAAGCCCCCCGTCGACGAGGACGATCCCGCGGACCAGCTCGGGTTCTCGTACCGCGAGGTCCAGGACCACGCTCGCGCCCCACGACTGCCCGGCCACGATCGGCCGGCGCAACCCCAGGCGGTCGATGAGCGCCGCCAGGTCGGCCGAGACCGTGGCGAAGTCATAGCCCGAATCCGGCTTGTCCGACTGCCCGTGTCCGCGCAGGTCCACCGAAACCGAGCTTCGGCCGACCGCGGCCAGGCGGCGTGCCATGCCGTCCCACAACCTGGCATTGGAGGCCAGGCCGTGGACGAGCAGAAACGGCGGCAGGATCTCCTCGGCACGGTCGTCGTCGGGCTGGGCTTGCCAGCGTAGAACCCGGAGGCACACCTCGCCGACGTCGACTCGCTCGTCGATGGGCGTGATCCGGTCTTGAATGCCTGCCATGGCCGCTCCCTGATCGAGGCCTCGCCGATTCCGATCGGCGATTTGACTGCCCAATCGTAGCCGCGTGAGAACGTCTCTCCCCTCTCCGACGGAACGGAACCCTACGGCGCAACTGCCGGCGTCCCCAGCGAGTCCCTACAATCGACCGCGCGGCTCGGACCGAGAACGTGGACGGGCTCCGTTCCGCAATTTGGAGGGCACTAGAACGCTTCGCTGGACATCTTCTGCGGATAGGGCTGCGGCTGCGGCCGTGCCGCGGCTGGCCGCGCTCGCGGGGGCGAACGGCGGCCGCGTCGCATCGGTCCGCGCGGTGCTGACCGCGGTCCTCGCCCTTGGCGTCGCGGGCTGTGGCGTCTTCTCGAGCCCGCAGGCGTCGCCCTCCACTCCGGGCAACGCGCCCGCTACCTCGCAGCGGACCGCCAGCCCCGCGCCCACGTTCACGCCCTCCCCCACCCCACAGCTGGTCCATTCGCTCACCCTTGTGACCGCGCTGGACACTGCCCAGGATCCTGTCGGGACGCTGCCCGTGTCCTCGCCGGCGGGTCTGGCCTGGAGTGGACTCCAGGACGCGGCGGCCAATCTCGGGGTCAGTCCGAGACTCGTCGAGCCGCCGACCAACGCCGAACTCGCCGCCGCCATCGCGACCGCGTCGGATCAACCCGCGGCCGTCGTGGTTACCGTGGGGCCGGCGGCGGCATCGGCGGTTGTCGCGGCGGCCGCTGCCCACCCGGCGACCCAATACCTCGAGCTCGGAGTGGCCGTTCCGGACGGTTCGCCCGCGAACGTCCACGGCATCGTCTTCGACCAGGCCCAGGCCGGGTACCTGGCGGGATACGTGGCCGCGTCATTCTCGACGAGTGGCAAGGTTGGGCTCGTGGGTGTGAGTTCCACGGACGCGGCCACCTCCAACTACGCGGCCGGGTTCACGGCCGGAGTACGGCAGGCCGGCGCGGACGGGGCCGCGGGCACCGCCTCCGCCGGAAGCGGCGCCGCCTCGGATGCCCCGGGCGCCGCGGTCCACGGCGAGCGTCTTGTTCGTGGGCACCGCGACGGCCCCCGAGAAGGGGCGAACCACTTCCGCGGCCCTCATCAAGGCCGGCAACGATGTCCTCACGGCCATGCCCAACTTGAGTGGCGTCGGGGCCATGCGCGACGCCTGCGGCCGAAAGGCACGCCTGGTGGGTCTGGAGTCCGACGCCTGGCAGACCGTGCCGGACGTTCAGCCCTGCCTGGTCGCGAGCGTCCTCAACCGATCCGACGTCGCCATCCGGGACGCGGTGCTGTCGGTGGCTCACGGCGCGGCGCTGCCTTCGCTCGTCGTCGAAGATGTCGCCAGTGGCGGTCTGGGCCTGAGCGAGTTCCATGTCGCGCAGCCGGCCGGCTTTGCCGCTCGCCTTGCCGGCGTCATGGCGGCCATGGGTTCGAAGTGAGCCAGAAATGAACGAACGCCTTCCTCCAGTCCAGCTCCTCGACGATGCCCAGATCGTCGAACTGCTCCGGAGTTTCAGACGCATCGCCGTCGTCGGCGCGTCGTCCAATCCGGCCCGGCCTTCGCATGGCGTATTCCGGACGCTGATGAACGCCGGTTACGACTGCGTGCCGGTGAACCCCAACGAGTCGGAGGTCCTGGGAGTCCCGGCGGTGCCGACGCTCGCCGAAGCCGCGGCGGCCGGCCCTATCGACATCGTCGACGTCTTCCGCCGCCCGGAGCTGACCGAGGAGACGGCCCGAGAGGCCGTGGCGATCGGTGCGAAGGCGCTGTGGCTCCAGCTCGGCGTGGTCAACTGGGAGTCCGCGCGGATCGCCGCCCAAGGGGGTCTGGCGGTCGTCATGGACCGCTGCACGGCGATCGAGGTGGCGCGCCTCCCCCGCTGAGGCCAAGCGCTTCGCCGGGCCGCTCGGGCCGCCGGGTCCCCGGCCGGGCTTCGTCGCGGGCCGCCCCGGCTGCTCGGGCCGCTCGGACCGCTCCGCGGTCGCTTTCGCTGGCTCCGACATAGATACGCGCGACGCCGCCCTTTCGGACGGCGTCGCGTGTGCTGCCTGGGATGTGCTGCTTCGTGGTCCGCTTCTGATTGACCAGAGCTCCGGCCTGGGCCTCGTCTCGTTCGTCAATCTCTGCGAACGGCAGAATGATGTCAGGGCGGCTGGCGTCTGCCCCTCCGCCCTCCGTCTCAATGGTGGTGTCACCTTCGGGCCAGGGTGGAACGATGCGTGCGACGTATCGATCTACCACCCTTTCGGGCAGTTCCGCGGCAGGGCACGATCAGCCCTCGGAGTTCGGGATGGCTCCGTGGCCGAACCGCATCCTGCGGACGGGCTCCGGGTCCCCAACCGTGGCCTCGGACGCGGGTTTCGTGTCAGGCAGCCAGTGCAGGAGCACGACCACGCCGACCGCGACGACCGCGGCGCCGAAGACCGTGGCGGTGGACATCCCCGAAACGAAGGCCTCCCGGGCCGCGTTGAGGACGGCCGTGCCGGACTCTCCGGGCAGCTGACCCGCGGCGACGACCGCGGAGCCGATCGAGTCACGGACCGCGCCGCCGACGGCCGGAGGCAGGCTGCCGATGCCACCGGGGATATCCGCGAGTCGGGTCGCGAGCGAGTCCCGGTAACCCGAGGAGATCAGGCTGCCGAAGACGGCCACTCCCAGTGCCGAACCCAGTTCGCGAGTGGTGTCATTCGTCGCCGAGCCGACGCCCGCACGTTCCTTGTCGACCGCGCCCATGATCGATTCGGTCGCGGGCGCCATCGCCAGGCCCATGCCGCCTGAGAGGAATGCCAGCATCGCGGCGAACATGATGTACGGCGAGTCGACCGTCAGACGAGAGATGAGGAAGAGCCCGATCGCGATGCCGGCAAGGCCGCCCGCGATGAGGTATCTCGAGTTGACGCGGCCCTGGAGGTGCGTGACCAGGATCGTGCCGCCGATGACACCCACCGCGATCGGCATCATGGAGAAGCCGGCCTGGATCGGCGACTGGCCCCACACGAACTGCAGGTACTGGGTCAAAGCGAACATCGTGCCGACGAGGGCGAAATGGGCGACCGTCTCGGCGAAGCTCGTGGCGCCGAAGGCCGGCCGGGCGAACAGGCCGATGTCGAACATGGGCTCTCGGTTGTGGAGCTCCCAGATCACGAACGCGGCCACGAACGCGAGACCGAGCCCGATCCGGAGGATCGTCTCCGGGGCCGTCCAACCGGGCCCGGGGGCTTCGATGATGCCGTAGACGAGGACGGCGAGGCCGACGATCGAGAGCAGCGCGCCGATGGGATCGAGGCGGCCCGGCCGCGGGTCGCGCGATTCGGGCATGAGAGCGAGCGCCCCGAGGATGCCGATCGCGGCGACCGGAACGTTGACCATGAAGACCGAGTTCCAGCCAAAGGAGTCGAGAAGGGCACCGCCGAAGATAGGCCCGATGACCATGCCAAGTCCCGAGACCGCGGCCCACGTGGCGATGGCCCGCGGCCGTTCATTGGCCGGGAAGAAATTCGTGATCAGCGACAGCGTGGCCGGCATCATGAGGGCCCCGCCCACGCCCATCAGGCCGCGGATGCCGATCAGCTGGTCGGCCGTCTGGACGAAGAGCGTCGAGGCGGACGCGAGCCCGAAGATTCCGAGGCCCGCCAGCAGCATCCGCCTCCGGCCCAACCGGTCGCCGAGCGTCCCGGCGGTCAGGAGCAGACCGGCGAAGACGACGATGTAGGCGTCGACCATCCATTGCAGCTGAGAACCGCTGGCGCTCAGATTGCGGGCGATCGTGGGCAGCGCCACGTTGAGGATCGTGTTGTCCATCGTGACGGCCAGGAGGCACAGGTCGATGACGATCAGGGCCAACCAGCGGCGTGGATCGGGCGCCTTCTCGCCGCCTGCAAGCTCTTGCGAGCGAGCGGGAGCCATGGCCTTCGACCGGCCGCCCGAGCCGTGCATTCCGTTCATTCCGTGCATCGATTGGAGTTCCTTTCTCTCGTTCCGGCCGGGCCTGTGCTGTGGTGTGTTCTTCTGGCCTTCGGCTCGTGCGTACGGCGTTACTATAGCGTACGCTGTACGCATTGCGTTAAATGTTTTCGCACAGGAATGCTGTACGCAGTGCGTACGCGGTACTACAATCGCAACAACAACCGGAGGAAACCCGTGACTCCAACCGAACACCCGCCCTATCTCGGCATCTGGTCAGACTCGACCGAACCGGACGATCGCGCCGCCCGTGAGCCGCTCAGCCGCGGCCGGATCGTGGCCGCCGCCGTCAAGGTGCTCGACCGAGACGGCGTGGAAGGGCTCTCGATGAGGACGCTCGCGCAGGAGCTGGACACTGCCGCCACGTCGCTCTACCGCCACGTCCACAACAAGGGCGAGCTTCTCGACCTGGCGGTCGACGCCTTGATGGGCGAAGTGGCGCTGCCTCCCGAGGGGACGGACTGGCGGACGGCGACGCGAACGCTGTCGCTCAACATGCGGGCCGTCCTGATGAGCCATCGCGACGCGGCCCTGCTGCACGGCTCGCGGATGGCCATGGGCCCGAACACGCTCCATCGGATGGAGTTCCTGTGTTCCACGCTCATCGCCGCGGGTTTCTCCGAGGAGCAGGCGGCCGCCGCCGGGGCCACCGTGATCAATTACACGGTGGGCTCGGTCCTGGGCGAGATCATGCCGACCAGCGCCCTCGAGGCTTCGGGCTACAGCTGGGACCAGTTCGCCACGGAGATGAGCGAACGAGTGGCGGCCTTGCCACTGGACCGCTACCCGACCATGCGCCGGATGCTGCCCATGCTCCTCGGCCATCACCACGACCAGCCCTTCGAGTACGGCCTGGACGCGCTGATCGACGGGCTGGAACTGCGGCGCGGCAAACCCGCCCCAGCTGCCGAGGCCGACTCAAGGCAGTCGGACGGCCCGCCCGCCGGCCACCCGATGCACCGTGCCGCCACAACCGGCGCCACAAAGGAGAGCGGGCACTGAACGCGTAGCGCGCCGAAGTCGCCGCTCGGGCCGACCGGGCTGAGCCCGAAGCTAGTTGTTGATGAAGTAGCCGGTCACGTCGAAGACGAGATCGGTCTTGTTGGCGCCCGACGACATGTAGGTCGCGGACAGTGAGCCGCCACCGCCCAGGGCCACGGTCAGGCCGTTGCCCTTCACCTCGCCCAAACTGAAGTTGATGGTGGAGGTGGTCGGCGATGGGATGGCGCTGGGGCCCAGGTAAACGGCCCAGCCCGCGCTTTCGCCGACGACGGTGACGTTGCCGGTCACCCCGGTCGCGCTCGCCGGGACGCCGAGCCGGCCGCCAACCGCGAAGGTGACGGGGCTGTTGGCCGTCAGCTTGCCCGAATGGCCGTTGCCATTTCTTGTGTCGAGCAGGCGGACCGGAGTCATGGGCATGAAGCCTGAACCCGTCAGATCCGCGGTGTAGTAGCCGGTCACGTCGAAGACGAGATCGGTCGTACCGCCCGCGCTGGAGATCAGCGTGGCCGCCAGGTAGCCGTTGGTCGAGAGCTGGACCGTCAGGTTGTTGCCGGCAACCTGGCCCGGATTGAAGTTGACCGTCGAGGTGGACGGCGAGGCCAGCGGATCGGGCCCCAGGTAGGCTGCCCAGCCCAGATTTGAGTTGACCGCCGTGATGTTTCCCGTCACCGCGATGGCGTTCCCCGGGACTCCGTTCCGGCCCGCCACGAGGAACGAGCGCGGGGTCTTGGCCGCGAACTTGCCGGACAGCCCGTTGCCGCCGCGGCTGTCGAGGAGCCGAACCGGGGTCATGGCGTGATAGGTGGCGCCGGTCGTGTCGGAGGTGAAGTAGCCCGTGACATCGAAGACGAGGTCGGTGGTGCTTCCCGCGGTGGACATGAACGTCGCGGATAGCGTCCCGGTGCCGCTGAGGGAGACGGTCAGGCCATTGCCCACCACCTGCCCTTTGCCGAAGTTGACGGTCGAGGTCGCGGGCGCCGCGGTCGGGACGGGACCCAGGTAGACGGCCCAGCCGTTGGTCGAGTTAACGACGGTTACGTTTCCCGTGACGGCCACGGCGGTGCCCGGAACGGTGAGCCGCCCGGCTACCTGGAACGTCCTCGGCGAGTTGGCCGAGAGCCTGCCCGAGAGTCCGTTATTGGAGCGGGTGTCCAGCAACCGAACCGGCGTGATGGGATGGAATGTCGACGACGCTCGAGGCGTTACGGCGTTCGACGGCAGCGAAGCCGGGCCGGGCCCGCTGAGGTTGCCCGCCGTGACGGTGAACGTGTAGGTGGCTCCGTTGGTGAGGCCACCGACGACGCAACTCAGCGCGCCGCTCGTCTGGCAGGACTTGCCTTCGGGCGAGGAGACCGCCGAATAGGAGTTGATCGCTGAGCCACCCGTGACCGCGGGCGCGGACCAGGAGACCGTCGCCGAGCTGTTGCCCGCTACGGCCGTGACGTTGTCCGGCGGGCCGGGCACGGGCGTTGGCGTCATGGACGCGGACGGATCCGACGGCGAGCCCGTGCCGACCACGTTGGTCGCAGTCACGCGGAAGCTGTATGCGGTGCCGTTGCTCAGGCCGCTGACGGTGCACCGCAACGCGCTGCCGGCCGCCGTGCAGGTCCTGGAGCCGGCCGTGGACGTGACGTCGTATCGGGTGATGTCGGCGCCGCCGTCGTTGGCCGGGGCGCTCCAGGTGACGATGGCGGAGCCTGAGTAACCCTGCGCGGCGACCCCCGTGGGCGCGCCAGGGACCGTCAGGAACGGCAGTACGACGTTGACGTTGGTCGGTGAGGGCGACGAATCGACCGTCACCGCCTGGCTCACAGGCCGCACGAACCCGGAGGCGCCGTACCAGCCCGAACCGTAGACGGCCAGCGGGTCCACGAAGGCCATCTGGAAACCGGCCGGCGGAACCTGGATCGAGTACGAGCCCGCTCCCTGGGAGGGATACGCGACTTGATAGACCTGGCCGTTATGGATGGCTTCGGCGACCGCGTTGAGCCCCGCGCCGTCTTCGTTGGAAACGCGGCCGGAGATGGTCCGCGCCGCCGGTACGGCCATGTCTATGCCGTCTACGCTGTTCGACAGATTGAGGGACGTGGCGTCGGCCTCGTCGATGGTGAACCCGGCCGAGGCGTACCAGCCCCCCACTATCGGTGGGTTCGAGTTCCCGGGTTCGGCGACCGTGTACGTCCCGGCCGAAACCGGGATCCCGTAGTAGCCGCTGGCGTCGGTGGCGCCGAGCGACGCGGATGAGCCGTTGATCCGGGCCTCGACGAGAACGTGAGAGGTGGCCACGCCGGCAACGGTGACCTTGCCGGTTATGTAGTGGGCTGTCGTGAGCGTGATGTTGAGGGTAACCGGGCTTGAGCCCACGGTAACGACGGTGTCGTTACGCCAGTCCGGTGTGAGATTGGTGCCGCCGGAATACCAACCTCCTGCGAAGATGAGATTCAGATCGCAGTACCACATCTCGAGCCTTCCGGGCGGAAGCTCGATCGAGTAGTGGCCGCCGGCGTCCGTCAGGCTTGAAAGCAGCCAGACCCCGTCGATCCAGGCCTCCGCGTCGACGCCGCCGAGGGCCGTGCCACTCGGATCCCTGACGATCCCCGAGACCGTTACGGTCGCCGGGAGGACGATGCCGATCCCGTTCACATCGGCCGCGGCGACCGTGACGATGGTCGCGTTCGCCGAGGAGATGGCAAATCCCCCGGGGCCGTACCAGGCCGAGGCGAAACCGGTCGTCCCGTCGGCGGCGAGGAGGTACTTGCCCGGTCTCACCGAGGCGGTGAAGACGCCGCCGGCGCTGGCAGTCTCGGCTGCCAGGTTCCCGTAGAGGTCGTAGAAGTGGACAGTGCCGCTCGTGGCGGCCCCGGCGCCCCACCGGACCGTGCCCGAAACGTGCCGGCTGAGCGGAACGACCAGGTCTATGCCCGAAACGTCGGCCGAGACCGCGACTCCGCCGCCCATCGAGGAGACCGGCGCCATCGCTCCACCGCCGTTGTACCAGTAGCCCTCTTGCGTATTGGGGTAGACGAGGCCGACCTTGTAGGTGCCCGGGTTCAGGGCGATCGAATACTGGCCGGTCCCGCTGGAGAGAGCGCTGCCGACCAGAGTCCCGCCTGACTTCGCCAGGACCG